>NZ_JAVCWB010000008.1:0-2014676 GCF_032656385.1 Nocardia canadensis | reverse complement strand
GGCGGGGCCCCGCGCGGCCCCGCGCCGACACCGCCACCACGCGGCGGCGGTGGCGCGGCCGCGGCGACGCCCAGTTCGGGCTCGGTGCCCTCGGGCGCGGCCCGCAACGTCGTCGCCGCACGCGCGGCGGCGGGCAGCGCCTCGCGCGCCGACCAGGCGGCCGGCGACCTCGCCGGTGACCGCTGGGCGAATCGTTCACCCGACCTCGGCAGGAGCACGATTCCGCGATGAGCACCCTCTCGACCGACACCTACGAGCGGCGCTCGTACGGGCTGTGGCAGAAGCCGCGCAGCGCGGGCCTTTTCGGCTTGCGCTGGGAAGAGACCGTGATCGGTTTCGTCGTGGTGATCACCGCCTTGATCAGTGCCATGGTCGGTGGATTCAAATGGGGTTTCGTCGTCGGCGGCCTCGGCGCGCTGGTGATGGTGCCCCTGGTGTGGCGGACGGGGGGCCGTTCGGGCTACGAGACGGGATTGATGATGTTCAACTGGATGCGCTCGCGCAAGAACGGCGAGCACGTGTATCGCGGCGGCCGGTTCTCCCGGATCCCCGGCGGCGTCACCAAGCTGCCGGGGCTGCTCGCGCCGTCGAAGCTCTACGAGGGCATCGACGCGGGCGGCTACCACTTCGGGATGATCCACCTGCCCGCGTTCGCGCAGTACACCGTGGTGCTGCGGGCTTGGCCGCAGGGTCACGAGGCGGTCGACCAGCCGGTGATCGACCGCTGGGTCGCGGCGTGGGGCACCTTCCTCGCCTCGGTCGGCCAGACCAGCGACATCGTCGCGGTGGTGCCGGTGATCGACACCGTGCCCGAGACCGGTAACCGGTTGCTCAACGAGGTCTCCACGATCACCCGCCCGGAGGCGCCGGAGCTGGCCCAGCAGGTGATGTACGAGCTGGCCACCGAATTGCCGCAGGAGCGGGTGCAATTGCTGCCGCGCGTGGCGATCACCTTCAAGGCAACCACCGCCGAGCGGCGCAAGAACCCGGCCGAGGAAGCGGTGGAGATCGGGCGCAGGCTGCCCGGCATCTGCGCGGCGCTGGCCGAGGCCGGCGTGCGGGCGCAGCCGATGTCGGCCGAGGAGGTCATCTCCTTCATCCGCCGCAGCTACGACCCGGCCGCCCAGGCCGATCTCGAGGTCGCCGCCGCCGATCCGGGCGGACACGGCCTCGGCTGGGACGACGCCGGTCCGGTCTCGCACGACGAGAAGTGGGATCACCTGATCCACGACGGTGGCCGCTCGGTCACCTGGGAGATGGACGCGGCGCCCGAGGGCGCGGTCGACGAGCGGGTGCTGCAGCGGCTGCTCGCGCCGAATCCCGAAGTGCCGCGCAAGCGCATCGCGATCGTCTACCGGCCGCACTCGGCCGCCGACGCCGCCGAGATCGTCGACGACGACTTCAAGAACGCGCTCGTGGCGCAGCAGAGCGAACGCGGTGTCGTCTCGGCCGCCGCGACACTGCGGGTCGGTGCGACCCAGCAGGCTCGTGAGGAACAGGCCCGTGGGCACGGTGTGACCCGCTTCGGCGCGCTGGTGACGATCACCGAGCCGCTGCGCGGTGATCTGCCGCGCATCGAGGCCATCACCCGCGACCTCTCGACGCAGGCCCGGCTCAAGATCCGGCGTTGCTACCGCTATCAGGCCGCGGCGTTCGCGGCTTCCCTCGGTTGTGGCGTCATCCTGCCCGAGCACGCGACCATTCCGAAGGCATTGGCGGGGTGAGGCGATCATGGGACGCGACTTCGACGACATCGCGCTACGGCCCGTCCACCGGCCGCCCCGGATCCGCGGGGAGCGCGAACCACGACCGGCCGGGAGCGCGTCGCGCGTGAGCGACGAGGTGCTCGGCCTGGAGGAGCGCACCGAACGCGCCGAACGAGAGTCGGCGCGCGGTAGCTCCGTGCCCGACGAGCACACCGAGCGCGAGCGCCGCCCGCGCGAGGGCAGGCCGCGTTCCGGGGAACCGGGCGGCCGCTCGCGCGCGGACGAGCCGCGTCGTCCGGCGGCCGAGCGCGCGCCGCACGACGAGGACCACCGCAGACCGCGCTCCGGTGAGAACCGCAGGCCGCGTGAGGACGACGGGCGCGGCAGGCGCGAGGAGCCGCGCGCCGGCCGTGGTGAGCGGTCCGCGGCGGGGGAGCGCAGGCCGCGGGGTCAGCGCCCCGAGGTCGATCGCGCCGCCAAGGCCCGGATCGACCGCGGCCTGCGCGCCGAGGACCACGGCCCGCGCCTGGACCACGAGCGCGCGATGGATCCGCGCCGCAAGCCACGTCCGGCCGAGCCGGGCCCCTTCGCCAAGGCACCGCGCCCGGTGCGAGGCGATCGGCCCGACGACGCCGCCGACCGGGCGATGGGCGCGGGCCGTTCGGCGAAGTCGCGCAACCGGCCCGACCGGCGCGGCCAGTCCGGCCCCTCGCTGCTCGACGACGCCACCCGCGCCCGCTACGAGATGATCGCCCGCGAGCAGTCGGGACTGCGCGCGGCCTGGGCGACCTTCCGCATCCACACCGACGATCTGCGCCGCAACAACGCGCAGGCACGCAACGAGGCCGTTGTCAGCGACGGATTCGACCGCACCACCGCGGAATTGACCGATCGCGGCTATTCCGGTCCCGGCGGCGGCAAGATGAACGTGGTCGGCCGCCCGGTCGAGTACCGGGCCACCACCGCGCAGGTCGCCGGTCTGTGGCCGTGGTCGGTGGGCGCGGGCGCGCCGCTGATCGGCACCCCGCTCGGCTCGCATCTGCACACCGGCGCCCCGGTCTGCTTCGACCCGATGAACTGGTTCATGCGCGGCAGCTTCATCACCGCGCCGAGCCTGTTCGTGCTCGGCCTCAACGGTTTCGGCAAGTCCTCGCTGGTGCGCCGGATCGTGCTGGGCGGCATCGCTCAGGGCATCACCCCGCTGATCCTGGCCGACGTGAAGCCCGACTACCGCAAGATGGTCGAACTCGTCGGCGGCCAGGTGATCGACCTCGGCTACGGCCACGGCAAGCTGAACCCGCTGGCGGCGGGCGTGCTCGGCTCGGTGGTGCCCCGCCTCGAGGAGTTCCCCGCGCTGCAACGCCAAGTGCTGCAGGACCTGCGGGCCCGCCAGGTGACGCTCATCGCGGGCCTGGTGGAGCTCGTCCGCGGCGCGCGGGTGGCCGATTTCGAGGAGACGCTGATCGCGACCGCGCTGCGCGTCCTCTACCAGCCGGGCAGCGGCTACGCCCCCGACAAGCCGCCGATCATGGAGAACCTGCTCGAGGTGATCGTCGGCGGCGGCGCCGAACTCATGCTCGACGCGGGCGCCGACAACGAGGACGAGTACCAGAACGCGATCAAGAACCTGCGGCGCTCATTGCGCGCGCTCACCCAGGGTCCGTTCGGCGCCATCTTCAACGGCCAGACCACGGTGCCGATCGACACCGGCGCCGTCGCGGTGTGCATCGACGTCTCGCACATCCCCACCGGCGACAAGAAGCTCAAGGCCGCGGTCATGCTGGCCTGCTGGGCCGACGGCTTCGCCTCGGTCGAGGCCGCGCACGTGCTGGCCGACGCGAAACTCGGTCCGCAGCGCTACTTCCAGGTCGTGATGGACGAGCTGTGGCAGGTGCTCGGCCTCGGCGACTTCATGGTCGACCGGGTCGACGAACTGACCCGCCTGCAGCGTGGCCTGGCCACCGCGCTGATCATGATCAGCCACACCATCAAGGACCTGCAGGCGCTCGGTTCCGACGCCGCCATCGCCAAGGCGATCGGCTTCCTGGAACGCGCCCGCGCCAAGATCTTCGGTGCCCTGCCCGCCGAGGAGATCAGCAGGCTCGATTCGACGGTGCCGTTCACCGCCGCCGAGCAGGAGATGGTCACCGGTTGGTCGGCGCCCCAGGCGCTCACCGGCGAGGCGCTCAAACCCGGCCAGCAACGGCCGTCGCCGCCCGGTACCGGCAAGTTCCTGCTCAAGATCGGTGAGGATCGCCGTCCCGGTATCCCCTTCCACATGGAGTTCACGGTGTCGGAGAAGGAAAGCGGTATCCACGACACGAACCAGCGGTTCAGCGAGTTCGGCGACAACCCACGCGGCGCACCTGACCCGTCGGCGGACGGGGGTGCGCAATGATGCCGCACCGGTCCTACCGCCGGGTCTCGCCCGAGGTGCGCGATGCCGCGGTCGCGCAGGTCGTCGCGCTGACCGACAAGCTGCGCAGCGAGTCCGAGGCGTGCCGGGTCGTCGCCGAACAGATCGGCGTGCAC
Organism: Nocardia canadensis; assembly: GCF_032656385.1. NCBI lineage: Bacteria > Bacillati > Actinomycetota > Actinomycetes > Mycobacteriales > Nocardiaceae > Nocardia > Nocardia canadensis. The sequence goes on along the minus strand of NZ_JAVCWB010000008.1, from coordinate 2,010,438 downwards.
GCCAATTCGGTGCGCAACTGGGTGCGCGCGGCCGAGGGCCCGAGCCTGGAGCGGATGGACGCCACCGCGCTGCGCCGCAAGGTGGCGCTGCTGCAGCAGCAACTCGCCGCCGCGGCCGAGATGAACCGCACGCTCGCCGACACGCTCAACGAAACCCGGCGCCGCACGTGATCACCGCCGCGGCGGACCCGGATCCCGGCGCCCGGCGCGGAACGCCAGGCGGCGGCCGGTGAACGCCCGCACGATGCTGATGACGGCGCTGGGCTCGGTCATCGGGCTGATCGCGCTCGTGCTGGTCATCGTGCTGCCCTCCTCAGACGAGACCTGCGAGACCACCGGCGTGCTGAGCGGTTCGGCGGCCCCGACGCTGCCGCCGCTGGGTGGCGAGTCGGTCGGTGATTCGCGCGCCGCCGCGTCCGTCACGCCCAGCACGACGGCGAACCCGGCGGTCACCGGCACGCCGTCGCTGGCCGCGGGCGTCGGTCCGCTGCGCCGCACGCTGCCGCTCGAGACCGGCACCTTCACCATCTCCGACGTGTTCGGTTCGCGCGGTGGCGGTCACAAGGGCATCGACATGGCCGCCGCCGACGGCACCACCATCTACTCGGTGTCCGACGGCCGGGTCGTGGCCGCCGGTCCCGCGTCGGGTTTCGGCAACTGGATCGTCGTCGATTCCGTCGACACCAACGGGCGCGCCTTCTCGGCCGTCTACGGCCACATGTGGGACCGCGGCGTGAAGGTGCGCACCGGCGAGACCGTGACCGCGGGACAGCCGATCGGGATGGTCGGCTCGGCGGGCGAATCCAGCGGCCCACACCTGCATTTCGAGATCGTGCCCGGCGGCCGCTTCACCGGTGGCCGCCAGATCGACCCGATGCCCTGGCTCGACGGCGCGCCGACCCCGGATGTCGGTGGCGCGCGGGCCTTCTCGACCGACGCCGACTGTGTGCGCGGCTTCGGCAGCGCGGGCGGCGCGCTCGCCGACGGGAAGGTGCCCGCGGAGCTGGAGATCTGGTACCGCAGGGCGGGCACGGTGTGCCCGGAGATCTCGTCGTCGCTGCTGGCCGCGCAGGCCAAGCAGGAGTCGGGCTTCCGGCGCGGGCTGACCTCGCCCGCCGGCGCGCAGGGTCTGGCCCAGTTCCTGCCCGGCACCGCGGTGAGCATCAATCCCGACGACGGCAAACCCTATGTCATCGACGCCGACGGCAACGGCACGGCCAGCGTGTGGGACGACGGTGACGCGATCATCGGCCAGGCCCGCTACATGTGCGCGATCGCCCACAAGATCGCGGGCTGGATGGCCGCGGGCAGGGTCTCCGGCGACCTGCCCGCGCTGACCCTGGCCGGATACAACGCCGGTGAGGGCGCGGTGCTGGCCTCGGGCGGGATGCCCAATCAGGTGGCGGCGCACTACTCCGAGACCCAGCCGTATGTCACCAACATCTTGTCGATGGAGCCGCAGTATCGCGCGCCGGGCGCGCAGGGCCGGTTCACGCCGGAACAGGGCGCCGGTGGCGCGCAGATCGTCGAGGCCGCTCACGACTGGCTCGGCACCCCGTACGTGTGGGGTGGGGGCGGCGTCCAGGGCCCGAGCAGCGGCGGCTTCGACGCGCCGGGCCTGACCGCCGCCGCGGTGTTCGCGGCGTCCTCGGGCGCGATCATCCTGCCGCGCACCGCCGAGCAACAGTGGGAATCCGGTCGGGAGGTACCGATCTCCAAGATGGCGGTCGGCGATCTGGTGTTCAGTGGGTTCGGGCCGAAGGGCCCGTCGAAGGTGGGGATCTACGCGGGCAACGGTCAGATGATCCAGGCGGTGCCACCGTCGAGCAGCGGTGGCGGCGGTGGCGTCACCGAGGTGGCCGTGCCGGGCGACGCGCGGGCGAGGAGGGTGTTGTGACCACACGTTCCCCGATTCCGGGGATAACCTGGTGGGAGAGAACACGAATCCGCACAATTCCGGCGGTGATGCTCGTGGCGGTCCTGCTCCCGATCGCCGCTTGCGGCGGCGATCCCGATGCCGCGCGCCCGGACTCGGCCACCTCGACCACCCGGCTGCTCGACGCCGCGGCCACGGTCGACCCGACGACGGCCGACGGCGTCGCGGTCGTGGCCCTGCGCGAGATCTACACCTGGAACCCGGCCACCGAACAACCGGGCGAGTCGCTGCAACGCGCGCGAAAATGGCTGGGGCCCAGCATGGTACGTATGCTGGACGGTTCGACGGGGGCCACCGACACGCCGAAACCGTCGCTGCAGTGGGCGGACTGGGCCAAGGCGAAGGCACACGTCGAGGCCTTCGCCTTCGCGTCCGGCGAGAAGGCGCCGGCGAGCGCGGATCCCGCGGTGGCGCAGTACAAGATCGGCATCGAGCAGACGGTCGTCTACCCGAACGGGCGGTCCGAGGCCCTCCCGCCGGGCACGGTCATCGCGACCGTGGTGCAGACGCCGCAAGGCTGGCGCCTCGACGCGTTCCGCTGAGCACCCACCACCATCCGACAAGGTCCACAAGGAGGCACACGTGGCGAAGAAGAAGGTGACGGATCCGGCCGCGGTCGGACCCGACACGACGCTGATCCTGATCGTGTTCGGCTTTGCGACGCTGATCACCCTCGCCGTCGCGCTGCACCTGGGCAACGCGCTGTCGGTGGTGCCGCAGAACATTCCGGCCAACCCGATCGCGGTGGTCGCCGATCTGGCGCGCGGCAAACTGCACTGGCCCCGGGCGTCGACGGTGATCGTGCTGCTGGTGATCGCGGCGGTCATCGCCTACGTGGTGGTCCGCAAGCAGCTGAAGAAGCGCGCGGTCAAGGGCAGGCTGTCGATCGACGACAAGGCCGATCACATGGGCACTGGCAGCGCCATCGCCTCGATCACCGAGGCCGGGGTGCGCCAGAAGGCCCTCGATCTCGGGGTGCGGCTTGGCACCAACGACGCGCCGGGCGTGCCGATCGGCGTCGCCGTCGCCGACGGTTCCCCGCTCTACGGCTCCTACGAGGATCTGCACCTCGACATCTGGGGCCCGCGTCAGGGCAAGTCCACCTCGCGCGTGATCCCGGCGATCCTGTCGGCCATCGGTCCCGTGCTGACCACCTCGAACAAGCGCGACGTGGTCGACGCGACCCGAAATGTGCGCGAGGCCAAGGGCAGCGCGACCTTCGTGTTCGACCCGCAGGGCGTGGCGGGCGAACGCCCGGTGTGGTTCTGGGATCCGCTGGCCTGGGTCGATCACCGCAAGGAGGGCTGCGAGATGCGGGCGGCCCGCCTGGCGGGCCACTTCGCCGACGCCGAGAGCGGCGGCGCCGACAACACCGACAGCTTCTTCGATCCCGAGGCCGAGGACCTGCTGGCCGGGCTGTTCCTGGCCGCCGCGATCGCGGGCAAGCCGATCACCCAGGTGTGGGAATGGGTGACCAACCCGCAGAACAGTGAGCCGATCGAGCACCTGCGTGGCGCCGGGCACGACTTCACCGCCTCCGGTCTGGCCATGCAGTACAACGCCGAACAGCGCACCAAGAGCGGCATCTTCGGTACCGCCAAGAAGATGGTGCGCTGCCTGCAGATGTCGAATGTGCACCCGTGGATCACCCGCGGCAGCGGTGACCGGCTGCAGTTCGACGAACTCGAGTTCATCGAGCGCAACGGCACGCTCTACTGCTTGTCGCTGGAGGGCCGTGGCTCGGCGGCACCGCTGGTCAGCGCGCTGACCGAGGCCGTCATCGATGTGGCCATGCGCAAGGCCTCGCTGTCGTCCGGTGGGCGGCTGCCGATTCCGCTGCTCGCGGTGCTCGACGAGGCGGCGAACGTGGTGCGCTGGAAGGATCTGCCCAAGCAGTACAGCCACTTCGGCTCGCGCGGCATCGTGGTGATGACGGTGCTGCAGTCCTGGGCGCAGGGTGCGCGCTGCTGGGGCGACGCGGGCATGAGCGCGCTGTGGTCGGCGGCCAACATCAAGGTGCTCGGCAGCGGTGTCGACGACATGGCGTTCCTGCGCGACCGGTCCGAGGCGATCGGCGAGTACGACTCGATCTCGCAGTCGATGTCGCAGTCGGGCAGCAGCAAGAGCTACTCGCGCTCGCTCAGCTCCTCGGTGACCTTCACCGCGCAGGGCCTGGCGACGCTGCCGCGCGGTCGCGCGGTGGTGTTCACCTCGGGGCAGCCCGCCGTGCTGGTCCGGACCGTGCCCTGGTGGGAAGGGGAGTACGCCGCGGCGGTCAAACAGTCGATCGAGTACAACGATCCGACCCGCAAGACCCGCATCGACGATCTGATCGGAACGCCGGTGCTGTCGAATTCCACTCCGCCGGAGCAGTACGGCGATGTCGAGGAGGTCAAGCCGCTGTGAACCAGCCGATGCCCGGATCCAACGACCTCACCAACGGCTATCCCAATGTCGTGGAGTTCGTCAACGGCTACCTGAGCAAGGTGTACCGCAGGCAGGTCACCGATATCAGTGACACCGTGTGGTGCCCCGAATGGTGGCGCCACACCGAGGCGGTCATCCGCCTCGACGCGCTGTGGCAGGCCTGGGAGCACTATCGGCTCGAGGGCGGGCCGGGAATCAGCGTGTGGTTCCTCGACCACGCCGACCAGCACATGGCCAAGTTGTTCGATCCCCGTGGGCCGTTCAAGTACTGCAGCGTGCGCAACGGGCACAAGAGCATGCTGGATCCGCTGCCGTTGCGCGACCAGGAGGGCGCGGATCAGGAGATGTTCTCCGATCCGGAGGTCACCGAGCCGTGGCTCAAGACCAAGCCGACGCTGTAGCCGCGCGGTGATCGTCGCGGGCGGCCGGTGCTCCGGCCGCCCGGCGACGCATGTTCGCCGGGGTCAGCGCCCGCGTTCGAGGCCACGCGGATCGATACCGCGTTCGATGCCGGTGCGGCGGGCGCCCGCGTTCGTGCGGCGGATCGCCTCGTCCGGCGAGATGCCCTGTCCCATCTCGACGAGCATGCGCACCTCGGCCAATTCCGGTGCGACGCCCGCCCGTTCGAGATGGGCGGCGATGGCCGCGCGCCGCTCGACGGAGTCGTAGCCCAACTGAGGCGCCTGCGCGGCCTTCGCGGCGGCGCCGCTCGCGAAGGGGGAGGACGGGTCCTTCTCCAGGGTCAGTCCCCGCGGCTGGCTCGACTTGGCGCCGACCGACATCATCTGCACCAGTTCGAGATTGCGCGGGTCCTTGGCCTTCAGCTCGCGCGCCTCGCGGATCTGCAACTCGCGGGCTTCCTTCATCTTCGCCTCGACCGCCTTGGCGCGGGCCTCGGCCTCTTTCTGACCGTGCTCACGCGACTTGAGGGCGACCAGGGTGGCCATCTGCAGCATGATGCGCATCATGGACGCCGTTTCGCTGCCGATGTCGTCGAGTTCCGCCATGACTGCTCCCCGATGCTGCTGTGGAAGTGGACATCTGAGACTACCGCGCGAAGGACACGACTGTATGTCTGGCGGAGCCACGCACGGGAGGTGTCGAGAAGTTTCGGCCGACATGGAGTGGCGGGGGAGAAAGTACGGTGTTCGAGGCTGTCGGCCGGATGAAACGTAGGATTGCCTTGCCTCTGATGATCTTCTGGCGGTGTCGGGGCCGGAAAACCGGAAACGGGCCGGACACCATGGTGGCGTCCGACCCGTTTCACGCTGCGTGTGGCGGTGTCAGCCCACCTTGACGGTGGTGAAGCTGATCGGCATCTTCGGCTTGCCGCCGCCGGCCGACATGGATCCGTCGTCGCCCGCGGCGCCGACCTTCTCCAGCGTCGTCAGGCCCGCCTCGTCGATGGTGCCGAAGATCGTGTACTTCGGCGGCAGGATGGTGTCGCCGTAGACCAGGAAGAACTGGCTGCCGTTGGTGCCCTCGGGGGTCAGGCCCGAGTTGGCCATCGCGATCACGCCACGCTTGTACTTGATCGGGCTGTTGAGCGCGGGATCGTTGTCCGGATCGGTCGTCGGGAACTGATCGGTCGGGTACTCGTTGGCGAAGCTGTAGCCCGGCCCGCCCATGCCGCTGGCGGTGGGGTCGCCGCACTGCAGCATCTCGAAGCCCTCTTCGGCCGAGATGCGGTGGCAGCTGGTGTTGTCGAAGTAGCCCTGCTGCGCCAGGCTCACGAAACTGTTGACGGTGCACGGCGATTCGGCACTGTCGAGCTCGAGGCCGATCGGTCCCTGGGTGGAATCGATGGACACCTTGGTCTTCGGCGCGTCGGGGCCGGAGGCGACCGTGGTGGTGCTCGGCGGCGCGACCGGCTTGCTCGCGGGCTCCGCGCCGACGGGGTAGGCGCAGGTGACGGTGGCCGGCTTGGCGGCGACCGCGGGCGCGTCGGCGGCCGGGGGTAGTTCACGCTTGCTGGTGGCCGAGGTGCTCGCGGTGGCCGAGGAATCCGCCTCGTCGCCGCCCTTGGTGAGGAAGTACACGCCGGTCACGGCGGCGGCGACCACGATCACACCCAGTACCGAGCCCGCGATCACCAGGCGCTTGCGCTTCTTCTCCTGCTCGGCCCGTCGTGCCAGCTGGCGCTCCAGCTTGCGCTTGGCCGCCGCCCGTCGCTGTTCGTTACTCGGCACTACCGCGTTCCTCCCGTGTCGTCAGGTTCGTCTAGAGGGTAACCGGTTGGACTCGAGGGGCGCCCGTGGGGAAAACTGGATGATCGTGACCAAGACCAGCAGCTTCACCGCCCCGAAGGGGGTCCCGGATTACGTGCCGCCCGGCTCGGCCGAGTTCGTCGCCGTGCGCGACGGCTTGATCCACGCCGCCCGACTCGCCGGGTACGGGCACATCGAGCTGCCGGTATTCGAACAGACCGCCCTGTTCGCGCGTGGTGTCGGTGAGTCGACCGACGTGGTCAGCAAGGAGATGTGGACCTTCGCCGACCGCAACGGCGAGAGCTTCACCCTGCGTCCCGAAGGCACCGCGGGCGTCATGCGCGCGGTGATCCAGCACGGCCTGGACAAGAGCGGCCAGCTGCCGCTCAAGCTGTGCTACGCCGGGCCGTTCTTCCGCTACGAGCGCCCGCAGGCCGGCCGCTACCGGCAGTTGCAGCAGGTGGGCATCGAGGCGATCGGCGTCGACGACCCCGCGCTGGACGCGGAGGTCATCGCGATCGCCGACGCCGGGTTCCGCGGCCTCGGCCTGGACGGCTTCCGTCTCGAGATCACTTCGCTGGGCGATGAGACCTGCCGCCCGCAGTACCGGGAGCTGCTGCAGGAGTTCCTGCTCGGGCTCCCGCTCGACGAGGAGACCCGTCGCCGCGCCCAGATCAACCCGCTGCGCGTCCTCGACGACAAGCGGCCGGAGGTGCGCGAGCTGACCGCGAACGCGCCGTTGATGATCGATCACCTCTCCGAGTCGGCGAAGACGCACTTCGAGCAGGTGCTGGCCCACCTCGACGCCCTCGGCGTGCCCTACGTGGTGAACCCGCGCATGGTCCGCGGCCTGGACTACTACACCAAGACCACCTTCGAATTCGTGCACGACCAGTTGGGCGCGCAGTCCGGCATCGGTGGTGGCGGCCGCTACGACGGACTGATGGCCGAGCTCGGCGGGCAGCCGCTGTCGGGCATCGGTTTCGGCATCGGTGTCGACCGGACCGTGCTGGCGCTGGCGGCCGAGGGCAAGGCCGCGGCCGATCCGGCGCGCTGCCAGGTGTACGGCATCGCGCTCGGTGACGCCGCCAAGGCGCGACTGGTCGCCCTGGCCGGCGCGCTGCGCGGCGCGGGCATCAGCGTCGACCTGGCCTACGGCGGGCGCGGGATGAAGGGTGCGATGAAGGGCGCCGACCGCTCCGGCGCGAAATTCACCCTGGTGCTGGGTGATCGCGATCTGGAGGAGAACTCGATCGGGGTCAAGGAGATGGCGACCGGCGAGCAGCGGCAGGTGCCCCTGGGCGAGGTCGTGGGAGTGCTGCGCTCCGCGCTCGGACACTGAGCCCGGCGATCCGGGGCGCGGTAGTCTGACCGCGCCTCGGGTCGGACGGGCCGCCCGGGTGGAGAGGGACATGGTGGACGGGGAGTCCGGGCGGGCGGGAACGGAACCGGTCGGCATCGACCTGGTCGCGCCCGAGGTGTTCGCGCCGATGTTGCGCAGGCTCGCGCTGGCCGCGATCGGTGTCGGCGTGGGCGTGACGCTGCTGTCCGCGCTGTGGTTGAGCTGGCCGTTCGCGATCGTCCTCGGACTGGTCGTTGCCGTGCCGACCCTCGGTTACGTATTCGCGTTCCGGCGCAGGCGGATGTGGTTGAGCGGCACCGAGATCCGCGCGCACCGGCTCTTCGGGGAGCGGCGCGTCGACCTCGCGCGGGCGACCGGCGTGCAGCTGCTGGTCTACCCCGGCCGGCTCAGCCGGATCGTGCTGAAGGTGACCGTCGGCGCCGACATCCAGGTGGTGCCGCTGGCGATGTACACCGATTCCGGCAGCGGACGCGAACTGCATGTACTCGGGCTGCGCAAGCTCGCCGACGCGCTGGCCGCCAGTGAGCTCGCCGCCGCCGTCGCCGTGTCGGAGGTGCTGGTGCAGCAGTTGCGGGCCGAGGCGCGCGATGCGGGGCTGGGGGAGCGGCCGCTGTATCGCGGTGTGCGGCTGGTCCGGGCCAAGGACGCGGTGTCGCCGGTCGTGCTGACCGATGCCGAGGTCGCCGAACTCGTCTGACCCGCGTGGTGTTCTGCCTCACGGATCCCGGTTCGGGGCGGGGTGACTGATTAGCGTGGGAGGCGCCAAGTCGTCCAGTGCGAGGAGTCGGTCGTGAGCAACCCAGCCAGCAGAACTCCGGTCACCGTCAGCGTCACCGGTGGTGCGGGACAGATCGCCTACGGACTGCTGTTCCGGATCGCCGCGGGCGCGATGCTCGGGCACGACACCCCGGTGCGCTTGCGGCTGCTCGAGGTGCCTGCCGCGGTGCGCGCCCTCGAGGGGGTCGCGATGGAACTCGAGGACGGCGCGTTCCCGCTGCTGTCCTCGATCGAGATCACCGACGATCCGTCGGTCGGGTTCGACGGCGCGAGCGTGGCGCTGCTCGTCGGTGCCCGCCCGCGTGGCCCCGGCATGGAGCGCGGCGACCTGCTCGCCGCGAACGGGCCGATCTTCACCGGTCAGGGCGCCGCGATCAATGCCGTCGCCGCTTCGGACGTGCGGGTGCTCGTCGTCGGGAATCCCGCCAACACCAACGCCTACATCGCGATGCGCAACGCGCCCGACGTACCGGCCGACCGCTTCACCGCGCTCACCCGCCTCGACCACAATCGCGCCATCGCCCAGCTGGCCGCGCGCACCGGCGCCCCGGCGGCCGATATCGCCCGGATGGCGGTGTGGGGCAACCACTCCGCGACCCAGTTCCCCGATCTGACGCACGCCACCGTCGCGGGCAAGCCCGCGCCGGAACTGGTCGAGCCGCAGTGGGTGCGGGAGGTCTTCGTGCCGACCGTGCAGCAGCGCGGTACCGCGATCATCAAGGCCCGCGGCGCGTCCTCGGCCGCCAGCGCGGCCAGCGCCGCCATCGACCACCTCCACGACTGGGTCCTCGGCACGCCCGCCGACGACTGGACCTCGATGGCCGTGCCCTCCGACGGCTCCTACGGCGTGCCGAAGGGATTGGTCAGCTCGTTCCCGGTCACCTGCGTCGGTGGGCAGTACCGCATCGTCGACGACTTGGACCTCGACGACTACGCGCGGGCCGAGATCGACGCCAGTGTCGCCGAACTGGTCGCCGAGCGGGACGCGGTGATCGATCTCGGGTTCGCCACCGCGCCGTGACCGCTCAGCCGAACAGGGCGAGCTGCTCGCTCGGCGGCACCGGGACCGGCGCCGCCGGGACGGTTCGGCCCTGCGGGCGGCGCAGGTCGTAGGCGGTCAGCAGTGGGTCGACCCGTTCGCGCAGCCAGGAGCTGTAGGCGGGCGTGACGTTCCCGCCGCGCCCGTAGAGCTGCCGGTAGCGGCGCACCAGTGCCGGGTGTTCGGCGGCCAGCCAGCCGAGGAACCAGCCGCGGGTGCTGCCGCGCAGATGCAGGCCGAAGGCCGTAGCGCTGTCGGCGCCCGCGTCGGCGATGGCGGCGAACAGGGCGTCGAGGTGGGCGCTGCCGTCGGTCAGACAGGGGATGATCGGCGCCACCATGACGTGGACGGCGAAGCCGGCGTCGGCCAGCGCGCGGACCAGGTCCAGGCGCGCGCGAGGCGTCGGCGTGCCCGGCTCCAGGCTGCGGTGCAGTTGCTCGTCGAGGATGGCGATCGACACCGCCACGCTCACCTCGACCCGCCGCGCGGCCGCGGTGAGCAGCGGCAGATCCCGGCGCAGCAGCGGCCCCTTGGTGAGGATGGAGAACGGCGTCCCGGAATCGGCGAGGGCGCCGATGATGCCGGGCATCAGCCGGTAGCGTCCTTCGGCCCGCTGGTACGGGTCGGTATTGGTGCCCAGCGCCACCGGCTCACGCTGCCAGGACCGCCGGGTCAGCTCCTTGCGCAGCACCGCCGCCACATTCGTCTTCACCACGATCTGCGAATCGAAGTCCTCGCCCGCGTCCAGCCCCAGGTACTCGTGACTGCCCCGCGCGAAGCAGTAGCGGCAGGCGTGCGAGCACCCCCGCATCGGATTGATTGTCCAGCGGAACGGCAGCGACGAACTCTCGGGCATCTTGTTCAGCGCGCTCTTGCACAGCACCTCGTGGAAGGTGATGCCGTCGAACTCGGGCGTTCGGACGGTGCGCACCAGCCCCGCCCGGGTCAGTCCGGGCAGGGCGCCGTCCTCGGCGTCGAGAGTCTGCGCTTGCCACCGCATACCGTGAGTCGAACATGTGTTCGATGAAGTGTCAAGCACGGCGCGGTCCGGTCAGCCGCGCACATGCAGGCCGAAACCGGTGCGGCCCGCCGGTTCCAGGCCCGGCTCGAGCTGCAGCGAGGGAATCTCGTAGTCGCCGAAGTTCTGCCGCCGGAACGGAATCGGCGCGGTCGAGGCCAGCGCCCGCAGCCGCCGCTGCCAGGCCGCGGCGAGGTCGGGATAGTCCGCCTCGGTGATCTTGTCGGCGCCGTACACCACGAACGGTGGCAGCGATTCGATGCCGGGGTAGAAGAGGATGCCGTGCTGGATCGGGAACAGCAGATCCTCGATCGGGCCGTTGATACCGCGCGCGGCGTAGTGCGCCTCGGGGCCACCGACGGTCACCGACAGCAGGGCCCTCTTGCCCGCGAGGGTGCCTTCGCCGTAGCGCTCGCCGTATCTGGTGTCGCTGTGCTCACCGACGCCGTAGGCGAAGCGGTAGGTGAACACCCGATCCACCCAGCCTTTGAGGATCGCGGGCATCGAGTACCACCACAGTGGGAACTGGAAGACGATCACGTCGGCCCACAGCAGCTTCTCCTGCTCGGCGCGCACCTCGGGGGCGAGCGTGCCCGCCTCGAAGGCGCGGCCCGAATCCAGGACGACCCGCAGCGGATCGGAGGCGTCGGGACCATAGTCGTCGGCGTCGACGACGGCCTTCCAGTTCATCCCGTACAGGTCGCTCACCTGGACTTCGTGTCCCTCGCCCGCCAGCGTGGCGACCGCGACTTCGGTGAGCGCGCCGTTGAGCGACTTCGGCTCCGGATGGGCGTGGACGATCAGTGCTTTCATCGGAACTCCTTCGGATCGGATGACGTCGATCCTGGGCGCCGCGCGGGCATGCGTTCAGGGGCGCCGCGTCCGTCGGACGGGACTTCCTGGTACCGGCAGGGCCACCTTCACCGCCCCCGCCGGGGCCATACTCGAGATCATGGACGACCTCGCTGGATTTCTGCGGACCCGGCGTTCCCGGGTCGACCCGGTGGCTGTCGGCATCCCCGTCGACCGGCACCGCCGGGTCGACGGATTACGCCGCGAGGAGGTCGCGCACCTGTCGGGGGTCAGCGTCGACTACTACGTCCGGCTCGAGCAGGGCCGCGCGACCCAGCCCTCCGAGCAGGTCCTCGACGCGCTGGCCCGTGTCCTCGGCCTCGACGAGACCGAGTGCGCGCATCTGCACCGGCTGGCGCGGCAGCGTCGACGCCGCGCCAGGACACCCGGCGGGCGGGTTCGGCCCGAGCTGCTGCGGGTGCTGGAGCTGGTCAGCGGCGCGCCCGCGCTGATCATGGATCATCGCCTCGACATCGTCGCGGGAAACCGGCTGGCCGGACTTCTCTACGGCAGGCCCGCTGCGGGCCTGAACACCGCCCGGCACATCTTTCTCGAGGAGTCCGAGCGTGGCCTCTACGCGGAGTGGGAGACCTGCACCCTCGATGTCGTCGGGCATCTGCGCCTGGCGGCGGGCAAGTACCCCGACGACCGCCGCCTGGCGGAGCTGATCGGCGAACTCGCCATGGGCAGCGAGCGCTTCCGCCGGCTCTGGGCCCGCGCGGACGTGCGCGCTCGCACCCATGGCCGCCGGGCCTACCGGCACCCGCTGGTCGGCCTGCTCGAACTGCACCAGGAGAACTTCGCGCTGCCGGACGAATCCGGCATGGAGCTGATCGTGTTGTCGGCCGCGCCCGGGAGCCCGACCGAGGACGGGCTGCGCCTGCTCGCGGGCTTGGGCGCGGACGGTGAGGGGCGCCCGACGGGCCCGCGCGCCGAGTCACGCGACCGTTCCCGGCGGTAGAATCGCAGGTGGCGGACCGTCGGCCCCGCGATCCGCGGTGACTCGGTGAGAAGTGTTCGATGGATAGACCGGTGGTCGGTGCGGTCGTCGCCCAGCTCGTTCTCGGGCTGCTGTTTCCGGGCGCTGTCCCGGCACCCGAGGTGAGCTATGTCGCCCTCGGCGACTCGTATACCGCCGCGCCCGGCTTGCTGGATCCCGTGCCCGGCAGTCCGCCGCTGTGTACCCGGTCGGCACAGAACTATCCGCACCTGCTGGCGGCGGCGACCGGGTGGGAACTCACCGATGTCAGCTGTGCCTCGGCGGCCACCGCGCATATGACCACGGCGCAATATGCCGATCAGCCACCGCAATTCGACGCGCTGTCGGCGCGGACGCGGATCGTCAGCTATCAGGCCGGTGGCAACGACGGGAACCTGTTCCAGACCATGGTCGTCACCTGCTCGGCGCTGAACGCGGGCAATGCCGGCGATGTCGGGGCGCCGTGTCGCGACAGTCAGGGGTCGCGGTTCAGCGACGACATCGCGGCCGCGGAACCCGCGATGGGCGCGGCGATCGGGCGGATCCGGGAGCTGGCCCCGCACGCGCGGGTGTATGTGGTGGGCTATCCGGCGGTCCTGCCGGAAGCCGGGCACTGCTATCCGCAGATGCCGCTGAGCACCGGCGACGTCGAGTACGCGCGCGGCATCGAACGTGAACTCAATGCCGCGCTGCGGCGCCGGGCCGAGGCCAACGGCGCGATCTACGTCGACATCTATACCCCGGCCATCGGCCACGACGCCTGCCGGGACCCCGCGACCCGCTGGGTCGAACCGCTGCTGCCCGGCCAGGCCAACGCGACACCGGTGCACCCCAACGCCGCCGGGCAGCGGGCCACGGCGGAAGTGCTCCGCGCGGCCATGACGGCGCCGGGGTGAGCGGTGCGGATTACGCGCTGCGCGGCGCGCGCAGGAAGTCGACCAGGTCGGCGACGGTTTCCGCGGTCGGGCGCGGGTGGTAGCCCAGCTCGCGTTCGGCCTTGCCGTGGTCGACGATGGGCGCCGACAGGATCGCGCCGAGCGCGGCCTTGGACAGGATGTCGGAGCCGAAGCGCTTGCTGATCGGCTCGACCACCGGCAGGACGGCGCCCAGCGCCTTGGCCGGAATCGCGAACCGCGGACCCTTGGCGCCGGTGCGCGCCGCGGCCATCCGGCACAGGTCGATCAGCGTGGTCATGTAGCCGCCGAGCAGGTAGTTCTCGCCGGTGCGGCCCTTCTCGCCCGCCAGGATCAGACCGTGCGCCACGTCGCGCACGTCGACCAGGTCGAAACCGCCGCCGATCATCACCGGCGTGCGGCCGCGCATCGCCTCGGCGGCGGTGCGGTTGAGCCGGGACAGGTTCTTCGGGTGGTCGGCCGGGCCGTACACGCCGGTCGGGTTGACGATCACCGCGTCCAGACCGCGCTCGATCACCGGCCGCAGCGCCTGCTCGCCCGCCCACTTGGACCGGTCGTAGACCGGTAGGCCCGGATCGGTGGAGCGCAGCGTGGTCTCGTCGATGTGCCCGCCCGCGCGGTACTGGTCGAAGGCGTGGATCGAGCTGGTGTGTACGAAGCGCCGCGCGCCGGTCTCGAGCGCCGCCTCCGCGGTGACCCGCACGCCCTCGGTGTTGACCCGCCACGCCAGGTCGTTCTTCTCGGCGAGGGTGATCAGTGCGACCAGGTGGTAGACCACCTCGGCGCCCTCGAGGGCGCCGCGCATCGACGCCGGATCGAGCACGTCACCGGAAATCCAGGTGACGGCCGGATCGGACGTGGTCGGTGCGGCGCGATCGATGGCCACCACTTCGTGGCCACGCTCGAGGAGCTGCGGGATCAGGTTGGTACCGAGGTAGCCGGCTGCGCCGGTCACTGCGACCTTCATTCCGCCGAGGATATAGAACATGTTCTAGTTTTGAAAGCGGATCCCGCGGATCGGAGCCGACACGGCTCGATCGTGGTCGGGGTGTTCGGTTATATTTGGCGCACTGCGCCCTCGCGCGGGCGCGTAGGGAGTTCCGCGACCGCCGATCGCGCTCGCAGAGCAGGATTTTCACGACGAGTTGGGGGGTTTCGCATGGCCGATCTCTCGGTCAATACCGATGCCGTCGCCGCCTTCGCGGCGACGAACGCGACCGTGGCGGGGGATATCGCCGCGGCGGGCATCACCGACGCGGCGGGCAACGTCGCCGCGATGACCCCGGTGTTCGGGCTCATCGGCGCCGACTACCTGGCGATGTTCGCGGCCGCACAGGCCCTGCAGGCCAAGGACATCAACGATCTGTCGGCCAAGTTCGCCAAGCTGTCCGACGCGGCGTTCAAGTCCTCGGTGACGTTCGATACCGAGGACGTGTCGCTGGCCGTCGACCTGGCCCGCCAGTCCGCCGGGATGGGAGGCGCGGTATGAAGCCGCTGAGCACCGGTGACGCGGGCGTCATCACCCCCGATACCGCCCTGGCCACCGCCGACGCCGCGACCCAGTCCGCGCTGGGCGCCGTCCCCGTCGACTACAGCGCCGCCCAGGCGATCCTCGACGTCCCGCTGATGCAGCTGCCCGAGGATCTCGAGGCCGACACGGAACCGGTCTTCACCCTCGCGCAGAAGATCACCGAGGACGCCCAGAACGCCGCGGTCTCCCCGGCCGGGCTCGCCGGCCTGTCCGGCCTCGGTACCGGCGGCGCCGTCGACGCGCAGGACATCCTGTCCGGCATCTCGTCCGACGCCTCCGCCGCGTTGAGCGGCGCGCAGACTGCTGTCAACCAGGTCGCCGGGCCCGCGCTGGCCACCGCCCAGACGGCGTTCGACCAGGCCAAGAGCGCGCTCACCGGGGCGGCGGGCGGCGGCACCGCCGCGAGTACCACGAATTCCACCAGCTCCGCCGCCGCGACGACGCTGACCGAGGATCCGGTCTCCGCGCTGCTCAACGGCGTCTCGATTCCGGCGCTGCCGGGCATCGACTCGCTGTTCGAGCCGATCCTGCAGCTGCTGAGCAGTTTCGGCACCGGGGTGTTCGGCTCGCTCGATCCGACCACCCTGCTGAGCAACTCCTCCTCGCTGATCGAATCGGCGATGAGCGTCGCCCAGGGCGGCCTGAAGACGGTGCAGCAGCTGTGGGAGGGCGAGGCCTCCGACGCGGCGACCACCGCCAGCCAGCAGGCGCAGACCGAGGGGCAGGAGACCAGTCAGCGCGGCTTCGACATCTCCGCGCTGACCGAGCAGGCCGCCGCCGTCGTCCAGTCGGGCAACGCGCAGCTGTCGGCGATCGCCACCACCTTCGCCGCCCAGGCCACCGCGCTCGCGCCGACGATCATGCTGCCGCCGACGCAGGCCACCCTCATCGGGCTGGCCACCGAGCATCTCGGCTCGGCGGTCACGGTCGTCAACACCACCCGCGGTGAGCTGGCCGGTTACACCGGACAGCTCAGCGGCGTCGTGCAGAACCTGGTCGCCCAGAGCGGGCTGCCCTCCCCGGAGGAAGTGCTGTCGGCGGCCTCGGAGAACATCGCCGAGCCGCTGCTGACCCAGGCGGAAGAAGCGCTGTCGGGCACCACCGACGACTCGACCACCGCCGCGAGCACCACGCAGGGCGGCACGACCACCACGCCCGGCTCGACCACCACCGCGGGCCTGAGCACCGGCGGTTCCGGCGGCAGCACCGGCGGTGCGCTCGGCGCCCTCGGCACCGCGCGGGGCGGTTCCGGCGGCAGCACCGGCGGCACCCCGAGCGCGGGAACGCCCAAGGCCACCACCGCCGTTCCCGGGTCGGCCATGCCTGCCGGGCGCGTCCTGTCCACCGCCCTGGGCAATACGGGCCTGGGCACCACCACCACCGCGGGCACCAGCGGCTCCGGCTTCATGGGCGGCGGCGGTGCCGCGGGCGCGGGTGGCAAGGGCAACAACGACGAGGAACACGGCCGTACCGTGCAGCCCTACCAGAGCCGCACCGGCAACGACGACCTCACCGGCCCGCTCGGCGAATCCACGCCCGAGGTCATCGGCGCCGTCCACGAGGACGAACGCGACGCCGACGAAGACCGGTTCTAGACACCGGATCTCGGACGAAGACGACCGTGCCCCCGACCCGGAGTCGGGGGCACGGTCGTCGCGCGGTGGCTCAGCGCTTCTCCTTGAAGGAATCCACCAGCTTCTTGTAGAGGTCGGTGAAGCGCTTGCGCGCGGCCTTCTGGTCGTCGTTGAGCCCGTCGGACGCATCGGGGGAGTAGACGACGAGGTGGGTCTCGCCGTCGACATCGTCGGGCATCAGATCGATGATCGTGGTGCCCTTGCCCTCACCGGCCGGGATGCCGAAATCGATCTCCCGCAGCGCGGTGATCTCCTCGCGCGCGGCCGCGAGCACGTCCTCGGGCACGGTGCCGTCGACCCGCTTGGCCGCGGTCTCGGGCTTGCGGTCCTTGCTCACCGCGTCGGGCGAGTGCACCGCCTTGCCGTCGGCGAAGACCTGCAGCACCGGCCGCAGGTCGGTGCGCTGGGACCAGCCGTCGGGAATCGAGGTCACGCTGACCAGGGGTAGCGGCGCGGGCTCGGCCTGGGCGATCGCGCTCGCACCGGGCAGTGCGAGCGCGCAGACGAGCAGTCCGGTCATGGTCAGGCGCATGATTCCCCTCGAAAGACGATGTGGCGGTATCTCGTTGGGGGTCAGCGTAGCCCGGGCGGGTTGTTGAGGTCACCGGCGGAATAGGTGTCGCACGACTTGACCGAGCCGGTCTTGTAGCCGGTGAGGAACCATTTCTGGCGCTGCTCGGACGAGCCGTGCGTCCACGACTCCGGGTTGACCCCGCGCCCGGCCGAGCGCTGGATCCGGTCGTCGCCGACGGCGTTGGCCGCCGAGAGGGCGTCGCGGATGTCGTTGTCCGACAGCGGCTTCAAGAACGGCTGGCTGCTGCCCGGCGCGGGCTGCTTGTCCGCGTAATGGGCCCAGATGCCGGCGTAGCAGTCGGCCTGCAGCTCGGTGCGGACCGCGCCGGACTGGGCGCCCTGCGGGTCGCGCTGGGCGCGGCCGATGTCGCCGAGCTGGTTCTGGATGTGGTGGCCGACCTCGTGGGCCACCACGTACTCCTGGGCCAGTGGTCCGGCGCTGGCGCCGAAGCGGTCGGTGAGCTCCTGGAAGAACGCGGTGTCGAAGTAGGCGGTCTGGTCGGCGGGGCAGTAGAAGGGGCCGACGTCACTGGTGGCGTTGCCGCAGCCGGTCGACACCGCGCCGGAGAACAGCACCAGCTTCGGCTCCACGTAGCGCTGACCGGTCTGCCGGGGCAGCTCCTGCGACCACACCCCGTCCAGGCTCTGCGCGGTCGCGACCACCCGGCAGTCGACGTACTTGTTGGCGTCGGCGCCGGTCTTGCAGTGCGCCGGGGTACCCGCGGTGCCCGGCTGGCTCTGCTGGGTGTCCTGCGCGCCAGTGAAGCTGCCGAGTACCGAGCCCGGGTCGCCGCCCAGGAGCAACGTGATCACCAGCAGGATCAGACCGCCCGCGCCGCCACCCACGGCGAGCTTGCCGCCCATGCCGGGGCCGCCGCCGGAGGATGCCCGGCCGGGATCGATCTGCATACCTTCGTTGAAGGTCATCGCGGTACTCGCCTTCGCTCGGATGTCCAGCTGTCCTGCAGCACGATTCACCGCCCCGGACGCGGCTCACGGCGGGCATGCGTCACAAGCTTGACACGACGACCGAGATATCGGTTTCCACTCGGGGATCGTGTCTCACTACGATGGCGGGGAGTCCCCAGGAAGTCTGTCGAAAGGAATACCGTGCTGCGCACCCACTTGGCTGGTTCGCTGCGAAGCGAGCACGCCGGTCAGACCGTCACCCTCACCGGCTGGGTGGCCCGGCGTCGTGACCACGGTGGTGTGACCTTCATCGATCTGCGCGACGCCTCGGGCGTCGCGCAGGTGGTCTTCCGCGAGGGCGAGGCGGCCGAGCAGGCCCACAAGCTCCGCGCGGAGTACTGCGTGCAGGTCACCGGTGTGGTGGAGCAGCGTCCCGACGGCAACGAGAACCCGGAGCTGCCGACCGGGCAGATCGAGGTCGACGTCAAGGAGCTGGTGGTGCTCAACGAGAGCGCGCCGCTGCCGTTCCAGCTCGACGAGACCCCCGGCGACGAGGCCCGCCTCAAGTACCGCTACCTCGACCTGCGCCGGGAGGGCCCGGGCCACGCCATCCGGCTGCGCTCCAAGGTCAACGCCGCCGCGCGCGAGGTGCTGGCCCGCCACGAGTTCATCGAGGTGGAGACCCCCACGCTGACCCGCTCGACCCCCGAGGGCGCCCGCGACTTCCTGGTGCCCGCGCGCCTGCAGCCGGGTAGCTTCTACGCCCTGCCGCAGAGCCCGCAGCTGTTCAAGCAGCTGCTCATGGTCGGCGGCATCGAGCGCTACTTCCAGATCGCGCGCTGCTACCGCGACGAGGACTTCCGCGCCGACCGTCAGCCCGAGTTCACCCAGCTCGACATCGAGATGAGCTTCGTGCGCCAGGAGGACGTGATCCTGCTGGCCGAGGACATCCTGGTCGCGCTGTGGAAGCTGGTCGGCCACGACATCACCACCCCGATCCCGCACATGACCTACGCCGAGGCGATGCGCCGCTTCGGTTCGGACAAGCCGGACCTGCGCTTCGGCGTCGAGATCACCGAGCTCACCGACTACTTCAAGGACACCCCGTTCCGGGTGTTCCAGTCCGAGTACGTCGGCGCGGTCGTCATGCCGGGTGGCGCGAGCCAGCCGCGGCGTCAGCTCGACGCCTGGCAGGAGTGGGCCAAGCAGCGCGGCGCCAAGGGGCTGGCCTACATCCTGATCAACGAGGACGGCAGCCTGGGCGGCCCGGTCGCCAAGAACCTGACCGACGCCGAGCGCGACGGGCTGGCCAAGCAGGTCGGTGCCGAGCCGGGCGACTGCGTGTTCTTCGCCGCCGGCACGACCAAGTCGAGCCGGGCGCTGCTGGGTGCCGCGCGCGGCGAGATCGCCCGCAAGTGCGACCTCATCGACCCGAACGCCTGGGCGTTCGTCTGGATCGTCGACGCGCCGATGTTCGAGCCGACCGCCGACGCCACCGCCAGCGGCGATGTGGCGCTGGGCTACTCGGCCTGGACCGCCGTGCACCACGCCTTCACCTCGCCCAAGCCGGAGTCGATCGACACCTTCGACACCGACCCGGGCTCGGCGCTGGCCTACGCCTACGACATCGTCTGCAACGGCAACGAGATCGGTGGCGGTTCGATTCGTATCCACCGCCGCGACGTGCAGGAACGCGTGTTCAAGGTGATGGGCATCGGCCACGACGAAGCGCAGGAGAAGTTCGGCTTCCTGCTCGACGCCTTCGCCTACGGCGCCCCGCCGCACGGCGGCATCGCCTTCGGCTGGGACCGCATCACCGCGCTGCTGGCCGGGGAGGACTCGATCCGCGAGGTGATCGCGTTCCCGAAGACCGGTGGCGGCGTCGACCCGCTCACCGACGCGCCCGCTCCGATCACCGCGCAGCAGCGCAAGGAAGCGGGCATCGACGCCAAGCCGGAGGTCAAGGGCGAGGGCAAGACCGACGCGCCGAAAGCCGCTGCCGCCGAGAAATAGCGGTCACCGACGGTAGCCCGGTACCTTCTGGTCAGTTCCCCGCCGTCACGGCGGCATCGACCAGAAGGGCCACCCGGTGCTGCATCTGCGTGTGATCAGTCCGCCCGAGCAGACCGACGCGCTCGTGCGCGCGCTGGAAGCCGACCCGGGCGTCGCTCATCTCACGGTCGCGCGCGGGATCGCCGTGGCGCCCCACGGTGATCTCGTGCAGGCCGACGTGGCGCGCGAGGCCGCCAACAAGGTCCTCGCCGACGTCAAGGCGCTCGGCATCGAGCAGACCGGCGGTATCACGCTCGGGCCCGTCGAGGCGGTGCTGTCCGCCGCGGCCGACCGGGCGGTGCGGGCCGCGCCCGGTGATCCGAGCGACGCCGTGGTCTGGGAGCAACTGCTCAAAGAGACCCACGAGGAGTCATCGCTCAACGCGACCTTCGTCGCGTTCCTGACCATCGCCTGCCTGCTGGCCTCCATCGGGGTGGCGACGAACTCGCCGGTCACCATCGTCGGCGCGATGGTGGTGGGTCCGGAGTTCGGGCCGCTGGCCGCGCTGTCGGTGGCCCTGGTGCGCCGCAACTGGCGGCTGGCCCGGCGCTCGGTGCTCGCGCTGGCCGTGGCGTTCCCGGTGGCGATGGTGATCACGTTGTTCGCCACCCTGCTGTGGGAGAAGCTCGGCTGGGTGACGACCGAGGGGGTCATCGATGCCCACGACGTGGACTTCATCTACGAGGTCGGGCCGTTCTCGCTGGTCGTGGCCGTGCTCGCGGGCGCGGCGGGCATGCTGTCGCTGGTGACCGCGAAGTCGGCCGCGCTGATCGGGGTGTTCATCTCGGTCACCACCGTGCCGGCCGCCGGTTACGCGGTGGTGGCCGCGACGATCGGGCAGTGGCATCGCGCGTTCGAGTCGGTCGGTCAGCTGGCGGTGAACCTGCTGGGCATCGTCGTGGCCGGCGTGCTGGTGCTCGAGCTGCGTCCCCGTGCCGGCGACGACCTCGGGCCGTTCGAGCGCTTCAAGCGGGCCATCGGGATGAGCACCCCGCTGAGCCACTGACCGCGCGGCTCAGATCCGGGCGACCGGTCCCGCCGTGAGCATCCGGTAGGCGTAGGTCACCGCGATCGCGCACACCGGACCGGCGATGAACAGACCGAGCCCGCATGCCGCCGCGCCGACGACGGTCACCAGGGTGACCGTGAGCGCCACCAGCAGCGCGGCCCAGAGATTGGCCAGCACCAGCTGCGCGCTCGCCTTGATCGCCTCGACCGGACCGTAGTCCTGATCGATCACGAAGTGCATCGAGAACATGCACAGGAAGCCGACGACCAGGCCGGGCAGCAGGCACAGCGAGGCGGCGAGCAGGGTCGCCGCGAACGCCAGCAACGCCGTCAACAAGACATTGCCCGCGTTCACGAATCGGAAGAACGACCCGAAAGCCGGGGGATAGCCGTCCGTTTCGTACAGCGCGCCGCGGATCATCACCGCCTGCAGCAGCCACAGCGCCACCAGTACCACCAGGAACAGGAACAGCACGGTGAACAGCGAGGTGGGGTCGAAGATCTGGACGATCGCGAGGAACGACAGGTAGATGAGCACGCCGACCGCGGTGACCCCGAGCCACGGGCCCGGATTGGCGCGGAAACGCTCCCAGCCATAGCTCAGCGAGCGGCCGACATCGAGGGCTTGTGCTCCCGAATGGTAGTAACCCGGCGTCTGCCCGCCGCCGGTGGCCGACACGCCGGGTGCGGGTGCGGCGGCGTATCCCGGGTGGTCCGGCTTCGCCTGGGGTGTGGGGTATCCGGGCCCGGTGCCCGCCGGACCGTACTGCGGTGCGGATCGCGGTGGTCCGGCAATCGGCGGCGCCGGCTCGAGCGGCTCCTCGCCGTACTGCGCGGCGCCGGGACCCTCGAATTGCGGATAGCCTGCGCCACCGGCCATTCCATGCCTGCTCGGCCCCGGTCCGGCGGCACCCGCCCGACCCGGCGCCTCGTGTCTGCCCGTGCCCTCGGCGAACTGTCCGCCACCTCCGGGAACCGGGGGCCCACCGGGTGAATCGCTCGATGCGGCGTACGGCGTGTCGGTCACTGTGGTAGACCTTTCGACTCAACCGGTTTGCGGTGTGGCGCACTGCAGTTGACGATGAGAAAACCCGACGACAGTCGGGTGTGTCAAGCGAACAGTGACACTCGCGCAACCACGGTGCCAACACGCCGAGCGACGCGGAAAGGTTGTGTAACCGCTCGCTAGAAGTGACCAGGTACGAGTAGCTTGAGAGGCGATGACCGCACTATTGGCCGAACGCGCCGCCGACGTCGTGTCCGCAGCACAACAGTTGCTCACAAAGCGAATGGGTGCTCCGGTGAAGCTGAGTGATCCGATGGAGCTCAGTGGCAGTGGTAGGACGACAGTCCTACGCGTGCGTGTTGCGGAGAACGCTTTTTCGTTGCCGCGCACGCTGATCGTGAAGCAGGTGCGCGGTTCCGCACAGGACCGCCGCACCGGTGGCATGGCGCCCGGAGTCGCCAGCATCGATGCGGCATTCCTCCGTGAGGCGGTGTCCTATCAGTTCACCACCGCGCTCAGCCGCGAACAGCGCCCCGGCGCCTACCTGATCGCGCACAGCGTGCCCGACCGGTTGCTGGTGCTCTCCGATCTGGGCGACAACGCGCTGCTCACCTCCGTGCTGCAGACCCGCGCCGAGCCGGGCACCCGCAACGCGCTGATGGCCTTCGCGCAGGCGCTGGGCCGGATGCACGCGGCGACCGTGGGCCGCGAGCCCGACTTCGTGGCGCTGATGCGCCGGGTCGACTCGGTGCATCGCGTCGACGGGATCGCCCAGCAGGCCCAGGCCGCGATCGCCGATGTGCCGGGGTTGCTCGAGGCCGAACTCGGCATCGAGGTGCCGGGCGAGATCGCCGAGCGGATCGTGCACGGCAATCGCCTGTTCACCGGCGGCCGGTACCGCGCGTTCAGCCCGTCGGATCTGTGCCCCGACAACGTCATCATGAACGACGAGGGCGCCCGCTTCCTCGACTACGAGTGGGGCGGTTTCCGCGACGCCACTCTCGACATCGCCTACGCGCTCGTGTCCTTCCCGGGCTGCCTCTGCGATTTCGAGCTCTCGCGCAGCCGCGCCAGGGAGATGGTCGAGGCCTGGCGGTCGGCCGTGGTCGGGGTGTGGCCGTCGCTGGCCGACGACACCGTGCTCGCCGAGCGGATCCTCGAGGCCCGCCTGATCTGGGTGTGGCTGTCGACGTACTGGTTCCTGCCCGCCGATCACACCCGCATCGCCACCGCCCGCGAACACGGTCTGTCCGTGCCGCGTTCGGAGGCGCTGATCAACCGCTGGTCGGCGCTGGCCGAGGACGCGCGCGTCACCGGCGACGACGCGGTCGGTGATTTCGCCGAGCAGGTGTCGGCGATGCTGGAAGAGCGCTGGTCGGAGTAGCCGCGCGGCGCAGGCTCCCCACTTCCCGGTCCGACGGGAGTACCGTCGGCGAGGGTCCGAGGAGTTGGGAGCAGTAGTGCCGAAACCGGTTACCGTCACCGTCGTCCGCAAGCTGTGGTTGACCCCGCACCTGGTGCGCGTGGTCGGCACCGCCGACGGATTCACACCGAATGTCTTCACCGACGCCTATGTGAAGCTGATCTTCGCCCCGCCCGGCGTCGAGTATCCCGAGCCGTTCGATCTCGACACCGTGCGCGCCACACTCGGCCCGGAGAGTCAGCCGGTGCTGCGCACCTACACCGTCCGCTCCTACGTTCCCGAGCGGCACGAGATCAGCATCGACTTCGTGGTGCACGGCGACGAGGGCATCGCGGGTCCGTGGGCGCGCTCGGTCGAGCCGGGCGCGCGGTTCCGATTGACCGGACCCGGTGGCGCGTTCGCGCCCGATCCGGCGGCCGACTGGTACTTGTTCGCCGGTGACGAGTCGGCCTTGCCCGCCATCGCGGCCGCGGTCGAGGCGCTGCCCGCCGGCGCGCCCGCGCAGGTGTTCGTCGAGGTGGGCGGCCCGGAGGACGAGATCGAACTCGGCTCTCCCGGCGACCTGCGCCTGCACTGGGTGCATCGCGGTGTGTCCTCGGACCGGATTCCCGACGATCTCGCCGGGGAGCACGCTCCGCTGGTGGCGGCGGTCCGTGCGGCCGAGTGGCTGCCCGGCCAGGTGCAGGCGTTCGTGCACGGCGAGGCCGAGGCCGTCATGCGGCAGCTGCGCCCCTACCTGCGCAAGGAACGCGGCGTCGCGCCGAAATGGCTGTCCGTCTCCGGGTATTGGCGGCGTGGTCGCACCGAGGAAGGCTTCCGCGAGTGGAAGCGCGCGCTGGCCGCCGAAGGCGCCTGATCGGCGCGCCGCACCTGCGGAAGCGGCGGTGGGGTTGCCCGTGTCGTGGCGCCCGGCCGAGACAGCGGGGCGCCGCAGCTCCGCGGCGGGTCGGCCCGCGCTCAGGTGATCAGTGCTGCCAGCTTGCTCCGAAGATGCGCCCGCTCGACCGTGTTATCGGTGAGCAGCAGCGCTGCCTCGTAGGCGGCGACCGCCTCGTCGACCCGGCCCACCTCGGCCAGGAACGCCGCCCGGGCCGCATCGAGATAGCCGTAGGTCGCCAGGGCGGGCTCCGCGCCGAGCGGCCGCAGCAGCGCGAGCGCCCGCTCCGGATCGCCGCCGAGGCCGACCGCGATCGCGTGGTTGAGCTGGGCGACCGGTGACGGCCACACCCGCAGGAGCAGCCGGTACAGTCCGATGATCTCGGGCCAGTCCGTCTCGGCCCAGCTGGGTGCCTCGTCGTGGACGGCGGCGATCGCGGCTTGCAGCGTGTACGGATCCAGGTGCGGCAGCGCCTGTTTCACCAGGGCGATGCCCTCGGCGATCGCCACGCGGTCCCAGCGGGCGCGATCCTGGTGCTCGAGGGTGCGCAGCTCGCCCGCCGCGTCCACCCGCGCGGCCCGGCGCGCGTCGGTCAGCAGGATCAACGCCAGCAGCCCGGTGGCCGACGGGTCGTCGGGGACCAGCGCGCGCATCATCCGCGCGAGCTGGAGTGCGCGCTCGACGAGATCGGCGCGGACCAGCTGCTCGCCCGCCGGTGCGGTGTGGCCGGTGGTGAACAGCAGATGGATGACCGCGCAGATCGCATCGAGACGCTGGGGCAGCTCGCGCACCGACGGCACCCGGTACGGGATCGCCGCCACCGCGATCTTGCGCTTGGCCCTGGTGATCCGCGCGGCCATGGTCGACTCGCTGACCAGGAACGCCCGCGCCACCTCGGCGGTGGTCACACCGCAGACCAGCCGCAGTGTCAACGCGATCTGGGCCTCGGGCGCCAGCGCCGGGTGACAGCAGGTGCTGATCAGGCGCAGCCGATCGTCGGGGATCGCGGGGTCGTCCAGTTCGGCCAGGGCGAGGTCGGCGGTGTCGTCGACCTGCTCGTCGACGACGAGGCGGGGCAGCGCCCGCCGGAACGTGCTGTCGCGGCGCAGCAGATCGAGACCGCGGCGCCGGGCGACCGTCGTCAGCCAGGCGCCGGGCTTGGCCGGGACACCATCGGTGGCCCACGCGGTGAGCGCCGTCGCGTAGGCGTCCTGCACACACTCCTCGGCCAGGTCGAAATCGCGGACCAGCCGCACCGTCGCGGCGAGCACGAAGGCCCACTCGCGACGGTGCGCCTGCTCGACGGCCGCGGCCGCCGTCGTGGTCACGGCTGCGGGAAGACCTTGATCGGGCGGACCTCGACGCCGCCCTCCGGCGCGGGCACCTGCGCGGCGATCGCGATCGCGGCGTCCAGGTCGGGGGCCTCCAGCAGGTAGTAGCCGCCGAGGGCTTCCTTGGCTTCCGCGAACGGCCCGTCGGTGATGACGACCTCGCCGTCGGCGGTGTGACGGATCGAGGTGGCGGTGCCGGTGGGCTGCAGGGCCTGGCCGCCGAGGTTGGCGTCACCGGCGAGCTGCTGGAAGGTGCGGTGGGCGGCGAGCATGTCGTCGAGTTCGGTGGGGGACAGGGCGGCGTAGGCGGCTTCGTCGCCGTAGATCAGGACCAGATACTGGCTCATGACGGTGCTCCTTCGGATGAGGGCTGCCCGCTCGTCGGGTAGCCGTACTCACCCGACGAGCGGCAGTGGCTGCGATCGACAGCCTCACCGAAGATTCTGCGCCGATTTCCTCCAGGCGTGACCGCCCTCAGGCCACCGGGTTCGGCCGCGGTTCCACCCGGCCGCCCGCGGGCACGGCGAACGAGGCGCCGTGGCGCACACCGGTCGCCGGGTCGGTGACGTCGAGAACGTAGAACCAGTCCATCTGGGTCTGGGTGGGCGTCACCTCGAGCACGCCGAAGCCGTGCGAGTCGAGTTCGGTGTAGCGCAGGTGATGGTTGGCCGCCTTGATGGCCTCCTCGGCCGCCACCGACGCGGTGCGGGCGGGCACCTTCAGCAGGTCGCCGACGCTGGAGGAGGTGACCGAGGGGATGACGAACTCCGCGCCCACCGTCGGTCCGCCCGGGTAGTTCGCGGCATCCAGCGGCAGGTCGGCGGCCCAGGAGGTGTGGATGTCACCGGTCAGGAAGACGACATCGGCCACGTTGTCCTCGACGATGGTCCGGAACAGGGTGCGCCGGTCGGCGGTGTAGCCGTCCCACTGGTCCCCGTTGACGGTCAGGCCGCCCTGGGGCACGCCGATCGCCTCGGTGATCGCCTGGGTGGTGGCGGGCTCGAGCGGCGGGAACACCAGCGGCGCGATCATCACCGAGTTGCCGATCAGCTTCCAGCGGGCGGGTGAGGAGCTCAGACCCGCGGTCAGCCAGTCCATCTGGGCGCGGCCGGTGAGGGTGCGCGCCGGATCGTCGGCCTGGCGCCAGCCCGCGCCGGGACCTGCCTCGTGGTCGCGGTAGCTGCGCAGGTCCAGCATCGACAGTTCGGCCAGCGTGCCGAAGCGCAGGCGGCGATAGATCTGTACGTCGGTGCCGGTGCGAGCGGCGCGCACCGGCATCCACTCCAGGTAGGCCTGCGCGGATGCGGCCCGGCGGGCGCTCCACGGTCCGTGCACGGCGGGGTCGTGGTTCTCGGAGCCCTCGCGCCAGGAGTTGTCGGCCGACTCGTGGTCGTCCCAGGTGCAGATGAACGGCACCGACGCGTGCAGGGCCAGCAGGTCGGGGTCGGTCTTGTACTGGCCGTGCCGGGTCCGGTAGTCGGCCAGGCTGACGATCTCGTTCGCCGGCTCGTGTCCGCGCACCGCGCCGTTGCGGCCGGTGTACTTGCCGCGGGCGTATTCGTAGATGTAGTCGCCCAGGTGCACCACCGCGTCCAGATCGGTGCGGGCGGCCAGATGCCGGTAGGACCCGAACCAGCCGGCTTCCCAGTTCGAGCAGGAGACCAGGCCGAGGCGCAGGCGGTCGACCGCGCTGTCGGTCGCGGGCGCGGTGCGGGTGCGCCCGACCGGCGAGGTCTCGCCGAGGGCGGTGAAGCGGTAGTAGTAGTCGGTGGCCGGTGCCAGGCCGGTCGCGTCGACCTTGACGGTGTGATCGGCGTCGGCGGTCGCGGTCACGGTGCCGGAGGCGGCGATCCCGGCGAAGGACTCGTTCGCGGAGATCTCCCAGCGCACCGTCGCGGGGGCGCCGAGGCCGGAGCCGGGGACCGCGTCCTCGGCCACGCTGACCCGGGTCCACAGGATCACCGCGCCGGGCAGCGGGTCACCGGAGGCGACACCGTGGCGGAACACCGCGCCCGCCGCGTGCGCCGTCGCGGTGCTCGCGAACACCGCCGCGGCCGCCGCCGTCCCGCCTTTGAACAGGGTGCGCCGGGCGAACTGCCCTGTCGCGGAGGTGATGACGCCGTTGTTTTCGACCACGAGGAGCGATCTCATCCCACCGACGGGGTGACGCGCAAGTCCTGTTCGTAAAGTTGGTCAATCGTTCAACTTTGTGGCGGGTCACCTGCGCCGTCCCGGACCTGTCCGACCGCCTCGGTACCCTGCTGGACGTGAGCGAGAGCCTGTTCGACGTGCCCGGAGAACCCGCCGCGCCCGAGCACGGTCTCGATGCGGTGATCCGGCGCGATTCCGGTGCGCCGCTGGCCGTCCGGATGCGGCCGCGGTCGCTCGACGAGGTGATCGGTCAGCAGCACCTGCTCGGGCCGGGATCGCCGCTGCGCCGCCTGGTCGAGGGCTCCGGGGCGGCGTCGGTGCTGCTCTACGGCCCGCCGGGCACCGGCAAGACCACCCTGGCCTCACTGCTGTCGCAGGCCACCGGGCGCCGTTTCGAGGCGCTGTCGGCCCTGTCGGCGGGCGTCAAGGAGGTCCGCGCCGTCATCGACGTCGCGCGGCGCAGGCTGACCGTGGGTGAACAGACCGTCCTGTTCATCGACGAGGTGCACCGCTTCTCCAAGACCCAGCAGGACGCGCTGCTGGCGGCGGTGGAGAACCGGATCGTGCTGCTCGTCGGCGCGACGACCGAGAACCCGTCGTTCTCGGTGGTGTCGCCGCTGCTGTCGCGCTCGCTGGTGTTGCAACTGCAGTCGCTCACGCCCGACGACATCCGCCAGGTCCTCGACCGCGCGATCACCGACCCGCGCGGGCTCGACGGGCAGTACGCCGTCGCCGAGGACGCGCTCGACCACATCGTCCGGATCGCCGGCGGTGACGCGCGCCGCGCGCTGACCGCCCTGGAGGCCTCGGCCGAGTCCTCGCTCGACGGCGTCGTCGATGTGGCACTGGTCGAGGCCAGCGTCGACAAGGCCGCCGTCCGCTACGACCGGGCGGGCGATCAGCACTACGACGTGATCAGCGCGTTCATCAAGTCCATCCGCGGTTCCGATGTCGACGCCGCCCTGCACTACCTGGCGCGCATGCTCACCGCGGGTGAGGACCCCCGCTTCATCGCCCGCCGGCTGATGATCCACGCCAGCGAGGACATCGGCATGGCCGATCCGATGGCCCTGCAGACCGCCACCGCCGCCGCCCAGGTGGTGCAGCTGGTCGGCCTGCCCGAGGCCAAGCTGGCCCTGGCCCAGGCCACCATCCACCTCGCCACCGCGCCCAAGTCCGGCGCGGTGACCTCGGCGCTGGGCGCGGCCATGGCCGACATCGCCGCGGGCAAGGCGGGCGCGGTGCCCCCGCATCTGCGCGACGGCCACTACGCCGGCGCGGCCGCGCTGGGCAACGCCCAGGGCTACAAGTTCCCGCACGACGCCCGTGACGGCGTGCTCGCCCAGCAGTACCCACCCGACGACCTGGTCGGCACCGACTACTACGCGCCCACCGACCACGGCTTCGAACGCGAAGTGGGCCCCCGCGTCGCCAAACTGCGCCGCATCGTCCGGGGGACCTAGCCCGGCCGCGTCGTCGACAGCGAGCGGCGCCGATCCGCCGATGGACGAGTATCCGGCCGGATCGTGTCGACGGTGAACGGCGCGGTCCGCCGGCAGGCGAAGTGCCCGTGCGGCGGGCTCCGGCGGATCAGTCGACGGCGAACGGCGCCGACCCACCGACCGACCAGATCCGGCGCAGCCTGCCCCCGACGGCCTCCATCATGTCGATGCCGCCGTGCTCGGGTTCCCCGGATCGCTCGGAATGCCAGCGGACCGCGAAGGTGCCGGAACCTTCGGCATCGAGCGTGCCGGTCGCGGCCGAGTCGACGACGAAGCGCACGTCCGGCCGCTGTGCCCGGAATCCGGTGACGAAGGCGGTCACGTCGGCGGGACCGCGCAACCCGTCGGTGGCCTCGCGGGTGGTGGCGGCGAAACGGAGCTGGAAGTCGTCGGTGAGCAGCTCCCTGGCGAGATCGGGGTCGGTGTTCCAGAGTGCGGTCCAGCGGGCGGCGAGCTGGTCGGCGACGGTCGGTGCGGTGGTGGTCATGGGTTGCTCCCCGGTGAGGTGGCCGCCCCGGTGACGGCCGGCGCTGTCCAGGGTTCAGTCCGTCCGCGACAACGGTGTGTCGGTGATCGGGGTCACATCGATCAGTCGCCCGTCGCCGGTCGGGATGGTCGACAGGTCGATGCCCCGGTCCACCGCCACGTCGTCGAGCACCTGCGCGCGCACCACGCGATCGAGCCGGAATCCGCGCAGTCCCGACCGCATCCGGCACCAGGCGTAGAGGAACCAGTGCTCGCGGCCCGCCACGAACGCGAGCGGCTCGACCTCGCGCTCGGTGGGCGCGCCCAGCCGATCCAGGTACTCGATCCGCAGCACCCGCCCGCCGAGGAGGGCGTCCAGGATCGCGGGCGACAGGACGGGTGCGGGCGCGACCGGGAAGAACCGCACCCGCTCTACCAGCGCCGTCGCCCGCAGCCGGTCCTGCTCGGGCAGCACCGCCACCACCTTGTGCACCGCCGACAGCGCGGCCGCCGCGAACGGTGTCCCGGCCAGCCGGGGGAGCGCGACGGCCAGTGCGGTCGCCTCCGCCGCGGTCAGGCTGACCGGCGCGAGCGTGCGGTGCCGGTCGAGGGCGTAGCCGCCGGCGCGGCCCGGCACGGTCCGGATCGGCAGCCCCGACTGTTGCAGCGCGGCGAGATCGCGCTCGATCGTGCGGGTCGACACCTCGAAGCGGGCGGCCAGCTGACGTGCGGTGCGCGGCCGCGGACTGTAGGCGCGCAGCTCTTCGGCGAGGGCGTAGAGCCGCTCGGTCTTGGTCACGTTCGGATTGTCGCCGAGACCACCGACTCCGGCGCAAAACCGGTGGATTGCAGGCGGTAAGCTGGACAGCTGTGCAGACCCACGAGATTAGACGGCGTTTCCTGGACCATTTCGTCCGTGCCGGACACACCGAGGTGCCCAGCGCCTCGCTGATCCTGGCCGACCCCAACCTGCTGTTCGTCAACGCAGGCATGGTCCAGTTCGTGCCGTATTTCCTCGGTCAGCAGACCCCGCCGTACGCCACCGCGACCAGCGTGCAGAAGTGCGTGCGCACCCTCGACATCGAGAACGTCGGCATCACCACCCGCCACAACACCTTCTTCCAGATGGCGGGCAACTTCAGCTTCGGTGACTACTTCAAGCGCGAGGCCATCACCCTGGCCTGGACACTGCTCACCAGCAGCGTCGAGGACGGCGGCTACGGCTTCGATCCCGAGCGCCTGTGGGTGACGGTCTACCTCGACGACGACGAGGCCGAGCGGATGTGGCTCGAGATGGGCGTACCCGCCGACCGCATCCAGCGCCGCGGTATGGCCGACAACTACTGGTCGATGGGCATTCCGGGCCCGTGTGGTCCGTGCTCGGAGATCTACTACGACCGCGGCCCCGAGTACGGCGTCGAGGGCGGCCCCGAGGCCGACGAGGACCGCTACATCGAGATCTGGAATCTCGTGTTCATGCAGAACGAGCGCGGTGCCGGCATCGGCAAGGACAACTTCGAGATCCTCGGCCCGCTGCCCAAGCAGAACATCGACACCGGCATGGGCGTGGAGCGCGTGGCGTTCCTGCTCCAGGGCGTGGACAACGTCTACGAGACCGACCTGATGCGCCCCATCATCGACAAGGCCGAGCAGCTCACGGGCCGGTCCTACGGTGTCGAGCACACCGACGACGTGCGCTTCCGCGTCATCGCCGACCACGCCCGCACCGCCGCGATGCTCATCGCCGACGGCGTGAACCCCGGCAACGACGGCCGCGGCTACGTGCTGCGCCGGCTGCTGCGCCGCATCGTGCGCTCGGCCCGCCTGCTCGGCGCCGAGAAGCCGGTGATGGGCGAGCTGATGAAGATCGTCTCCGAGCTGATGTCGCCGTCCTACCCGGAGCTGGCCACCGATTTCTCCCGCATCGAGACCGTCGCGGTGGGCGAGGAGACGGCCTTCCTGAAGACCCTGAACACCGGCGAGACCCTCTTCGACAACGCCGCCACCGCGGTGAAGTCCAAGGGCGGCAAGCAGATCACCGGTTCGGACGCCTTCGCGCTGCACGACACCTACGGCTTCCCGATCGACCTCACCCTCGAGATGGCCGCCGAGGCGGGTCTGTCGGTGGACGAGGAGGGCTTCCGCTCGCTCATGGCCGAGCAGCGCAAGCGCGCCAAGGACGACGCCCAGGCTCGCAAGCACGCGCACGCCGACCTGACCGTCTACAAGGAACTGGTCGACCGCGGCGCCACCGAGTTCACCGGCTTCGACGAGCTCACCTCCGAGGCCAACGTGCTGGCCCTGATCGCCGACGGCGTGCGGGTGCCCGTCGCCCAGGCCGGGTCCGACGTCGAGGTCATCCTCGACCGCAGCCCGATGTACGCCGAGTCGGGTGGTCAGATCGCCGACCGTGGCACCATCACCGCCTCGGGCCTGAAGCTGCGCATCAACGACGTGCAGAAGATCGCCAAGAAGCTGTGGGTGCACAAGGCCACCGTCGAGCAGGGGCAGATCACCGAGGGCGATGTCGTGCTCGCGCAGGCCGATCCGGCCTGGCGCCGGGGCGCTACCCAGGGCCACTCCGGCACACACATGGTGCACGCCGCGCTGCGGCAGGTGCTCGGCCCCAACGCCGTGCAGGCCGGTTCGCTGAACAAGCCCGGCTACCTGCGGTTCGACTTCAACTGGCAGGGTGCGCTGTCGGAGCAGCAGAAGGCCGACATCGAGGCCGTCTCCAACGACGCCGTCGGCGCCGACTTCCCGGTGAACACTTTCGTCACCGACCTGCCCAAGGCCAAGGAGATGGGCGCGATGGCCCTCTTCGGCGAGAACTACGGCGACGAGGTGCGCGTCGTGGAGATCGGCGGCCCGTTCTCGATGGAGCTGTGCGGTGGTACGCACGTCGAGCACTCCTCGCAGATCGGCCCGATCACGGTGCTGGGCGAGTCCTCGGTCGGTTCCGGCGTGCGTCGCGTCGAGGCGTTCGTCGGCCTGGATTCCTACAAGTACCTGGCCAAGGAGCGCGCGCTGCTGGCCGGTGTCGCGTCCGCGCTGAAGGTGCCGTCGGACGAGGTGCCCGGTCGGGTCGAGCAGCTCGTGGAGCGGCTCAAGGTGGCGGAGAAGGAGCTCGAGCGCACCAAGGTCGCCGCGGTGCTGTCCTCGGCGGGCACCTTCGTCGAGCAGGCCGAGCGGGTCGGCTCGGTGTTGCTGGTCGCCGCTGCCGCGCCCGAGGGCGTCGCCGCGGGCGACCTGCGCACCCTGGCCACCGATATCCGCGGCCGGTTCGGCAGCGAGGCCGCGGTGGTCGTGCTGCTCGGCAACACCGACGGCAAGGCGCCGTTCGTGGTGTCGGTCAACAAGGCCGCCCAGGATCTGGGCTTCAAGGCGGGCGACCTGGTGGCCAGCTTCGGCCCGAGCATCGCCGGTCGCGGCGGCGGCAAGCCGGAGATGGCGCAGGGCTCCGGTTCGGATCCGTCGGGTATCCCGGCCGGTCTGGCCGCGGTCCGTGCCCGGGTGGCCGAACTCGCCGGCTGATGCCACCCACCGCAGGTCCAGCCGAACAGGAACCGGCCGACCGACCGGATCCGGCGACCGACCCCGGTAGGGGCCGCCGGATCGCGATCGATGTCGGCAGCGTCCGGATCGGGGTCGCCTCGAGCGACCCCGACGGAATTCTCGCGACCCCGGTGGAGACCGTGCCGCGCGCCAAGCCGTCGAAGTCCGGCGGGCGCGCGGCGGGTCCGCCCGCCGACATCTCGAGAATTGCCGATATTGTGCGGGAGTACGAAGCCGTCGAGGTGATCATCGGGCTGCCCCGCACCTTGCGCGGTGAAAACGGCACGGCGGCGGGTATCGCACGTCGGTTTGCCCGGGAGTTGCGCCGGGTGATCGACCCGATTCCGATACGCCTTTCCGACGAACGTTTGACTACGGTGTCTGCTGCACGTGCGCTGCGCGACAGCGGAGTTCGCGCACGTGGCCAGCGGCAGGTGATCGATCAGGCGGCAGCCGTGTCGATTCTGCAAGGATGGTTGGACGAGCGGAGTTCGGTGTTGAAGGACGCAGCAGACGCGAGCGTGGTCGGAGACGATGCATGACCGACCGATGGGCCAGGGCCGAGGAACGCTACCGGGCGCGGGAAGCTGATCGGCGCTATCCCCGCCGCGACGACTGGGGCCTGGACGCCCGCGAGGCGCGCGAGGAGCCGCAGCCGGCCGGTCCGCCCGGCTGGGACGACGATGACGACACCAACGTCATTCCGCGCTACGAGGACGAGCTCTACGACGCCGAGCCCGAACCCGAGCCCGAGCCCGTGGCTCCGCCGCGTCGGGTCGGCCAACGGGCCGCTCCGGTGGGCCGCGGCGCGGGCGGACGCAACCCCGCCGACCGTGGCCGGGGCACGCCGTCGTCCGGACGCGACAAGCAGCCCGCGGGCCGCGGCAAGGCGGCGTCGGGCCGCAAGCGGTCGCGGATCGCCTCGCGCAAGGCCGCCGAGCGCAAACGGCGTCGCCGCAACCTCTGGGTGGTCGGTGCGCTGCTGGCCGTCCTGATCGTCTCCGCGGCCGGTTTCGCCGGCTACAAGCTGATGAGCCGGTTCGCCCCGGCCGAGGACTTCGCCGGTCCGCCCGGGGCGCTGGTCGTGGTGCAGGTGCATCCCGGCGACACCGCCTCGCAGATCGCCGGTGCCATGCACGACCGTGGCGTGGTCGCCAGCCCCGAGGCCTTCTACGAAGCGGCCGTGCGCAATTCGGGGATGAACAACGTGCAGCCCGGGTACTACGCGATCGGTGTGAACAGCCCGGCCGCCACCGCCGTCGCCACGCTGGTCGGCGGGAAGTCGCGGGTCGGCAACGTGACCGTCTCCGAGGGCAGGCTGCTGCACGACAAGCACGACGCGAACACCGGCGGCCGCTACGACGGCATCTACCGCAAGGTCGCCCAGGCCAGCTGCTACGGCGCCGAGCAGAAGTGCGTGACCTACGAACAGCTCGACGCCGCGGGCGCGAGCACGGACCTGGCCGCCCTCGGTGTGCCGGACTGGGCGATGAAGGGCGTGCGGGAATCCCCGGACCGGTCCCGGCAGCTGGAAGGCCTGATCGCCGCGGGCACCTGGGATTTCGATCCCAGCGGGACTCCGCAGCAGATCCTGCGCCAGCTGGTGACCTCGAGCGTGCAGCGCTACGAGTCGACCGGCCTGCTGCAGTCGGGCGCCACCACGGGCCTGACGCCGTATCAGACCCTGGTGTCCGCGTCGCTGGTGGAGCGGGAGGCGAAGCCACAGGACATGAGCAAAGTGGCCAGGGTGATCGTGAACCGGCTCAAGGTCGATCAGATGCTGCAGTTCGACTCGACGGTCAACTACACCCTCGACACCACCGAGGTGGCGACCACCAACGCCGACCGGGCCAGGGAAACCGCCTGGAACACCTACGCGATGCGCGGCCTGCCCGTGACGCCGATCTCGGCACCGTCACTGGACGCGTTGCGGGCCATGGAGAATCCGGAGCCGGGCGCGTGGCTGTACTTCGTCACCGTCGACAAGGAGGGCACCACCCTGTTCACCGACAGCTACTCCGAACACCTGCGCCTGGTCGCCCAGGCTCAGCGCAGCGGCATCCTCGACAGCTCCAAGCCCTACGGTGGCTGAGTCGCGCAAGGCGGCGGTGCTCGGCAAGCCGATCGCACACTCACGGTCGCCGCAGCTGCATCTGGCCGCCTACCGCGCGCTCGGGCTGGACTGGACCTACGAGCGCGTCGAGTGCACGGCCGAAGAGCTGCCGGGACTGGTCGACGGGCTCGGACCGGAGTGGGTCGGGCTCTCGGTGACCATGCCGGGCAAGGAGGCCGCGTTGGCCCGCGCGGACACGCGCACCGACCGGGCGGTCCTGGTCGGCTCGGCCAACACCCTGGTGCGCACCGAGGCGGGCTGGCTGGCCGACTGCACCGATGTGGACGGGGTGCTCGGCGCGCTGCGCGGGGGCGGCGTCGACCGGGTGCGCGAGGCCGTGGTGCTGGGCGCCGGTGGCACCGCCCGGCCCGCCCTGCTGGCGCTGTCGGAACTGGGCGCGGAATCGGTGACCGTGGTCGCACGCGACGCGGGCCGCGCGCGTGACGCGCTGGAACTCGCCGAACGGCTGGGCCTGGCCGTGTCGACGATCGGCTTCGAGGTCGAGGCCCTCGCCGCCGTCTGCGCGACGGCGAGCGCGGTGGTCAGCACGATTCCCGCGACGGCGGCCGCCCCGGTCGCGGCCCAGGTCGCGGCGGCGCCGGTGGTGCTGGACGCGATCTACAACCCGTGGCCGACCCCGCTGGCCGAGGCGGTGGCCGCCGCCGGGCACACGGTCGTCAGCGGCCTGCAGATGCTGCTGAACCAGGCCTTCGGTCAGGTCGAGTTGTTCACCGGGCAGCCCGCGCCGCGCGCGGCGATGGCGGCCGCGCTCGACGAGGCCCTGCCCTCGGTCTGATCGCCTTATCGCCGGAATTGATACCTGTTCTAGTTTTTTCCGGTTAAGGTGTTGCACATGACCGCTTGGGTGTTACGAGCCACCGTCCTCGGCGCGCTGGTCGTCGGCTTACGGCTGCTGCTCGGCTTCGCGATGGCGTTCTGGCCGACCTACGGCATGATCTGGCGGGTCGCCTGCCTCGTCGTGATCGTCGGTGTCGTGGTCGTCTGGGGGATGCGCGACGGCCGGTCGGGCACCACCGATGATCTCACCGTGCGCTGGCTGGCCGCCGGGGCCGTGGCCGGTCTCGCCAGTGGTGCCGTGTGCCTGATCCTCGATCAGGTGCCCGGCGTCGAACTCGGCGACTCCGGCGCGCTGTTCGAACTGACCTCGGCGGCGTCGTTCATCATGCTGCTGATCTTCCTGCCCGGGCTCGCGGGGGTCGCCTTCGGTCGCCGCCGCGCGCGGCGCACCCCCGAATCCCCTTCTCCCACTACGCAACCGGAGTTCGCTCCGGCAGTCTGAGTCCGTTGGTACTGTGCCCGGCGAGCGCGCTCGCCGGGCACAGTGCCGTTCAGAGCAGGATCGGGCCGCCGGTGGACGCCTCGCGCGCGATCGCGGAGTAGGCCGCGGCCAGCAGCGACGGATCGGGACCCTCGAGCCGGCCCGGCTTGGCCAGCCCGTCGAGCACCACGAATCGCAGCACACCCGAACGGGTCTTCTTGTCGGTCTGCATCGCGTCCATCAGCTGCGGTAGCGCGTCACCGTCGTAGCTGACCGGCAGGCCGACGCTCTCCAGGATGGTGCGGTGCCGGTCGGCGGTGGCGTCGTCGAGGCGACCCGCCAGCCTGCCGAGCTCGGCCGCGAACACCAGGCCGACGGAGACAGCGGCACCGTGCCGCCAGCGGTAGCGCTCGCGACGCTCCACGGCGTGCCCCAGGGTGTGGCCGTAGTTCAGGATCTCGCGCAGGCTCGACTCCTTGAGGTCGGCCGCCACCACGTCGGCCTTGACCTGGATCGCGCGCCGGATCAGTTCCGGCAGCACGTCACCGGTGGGATCGAGCGCGGCCTCCGGGTCGGCCTCGATGAGGTCCAGGATCACCGGGTCGGCGATGAAACCGGCCTTGATGATCTCGGCCATGCCCGCCAC
Organism: Nocardia canadensis; assembly: GCF_032656385.1. Lineage (NCBI taxonomy): Bacteria > Bacillati > Actinomycetota > Actinomycetes > Mycobacteriales > Nocardiaceae > Nocardia > Nocardia canadensis. Next base: position 1,972,871 of record NZ_JAVCWB010000008.1, on the reverse strand, counting down.
GATCTCGTTGCGCGGCACCGTCTCCAGCGTGGCCAGGTCGACCAGCACGGCGCTCGGCTCGTGGAAGCTGCCGACGAGGTTCTTGCCCGCCTCGGTGTTGATGCCGGTCTTGCCGCCCACCGCGGCGTCGACCATCGCCAGCAGCGTGGTCGGCACGTGCACGATGCGCACGCCGCGCATCCAGGTGGCGGCGACGAAGCCGGCCAGGTCGGTGGCCGCGCCACCGCCGAGGCTCACGATGGCGTCGTTGCGGGTCAGCCCGATCCGGCCGAGCACCTCCCAGCAGAACCCGGCCACGGCCAGATCCTTGCCGTCCTCGGCATCCGGGATCTCGATGCGGTGCGCGTCGATCCCGGTGTCGGCCAACGCTTTCCGGACCACCTCGGCGGTCTCGGCCAGCGGCGGCTGATGGAAGATCGCCACGGTCCGCACGGCGTTGCCCGCGGTGACCGCCTCGACGAGATCGCCGAGCAGCCCGCGTCCGATGATCACCGGGTACGGGTCGGCGGTGCGGACCTGGATGGTGGTCGGCTCTGTCACGTGCGCTGCTCCGATTCTTTCTGGTCGTTGGTCTTGCGTCGGCCGCCGCGTCGCCGCGGCCGGTTGCGCCGTGTGCGCTCGCCCTGAGCGGTCGAGCGGTCCGCGTCGCCGGTCTGGCCCGATCCGGAACGCTGTCCGGTCGGCACGGGGGTGCCCGCGCGCTGACCTGCCGGGCGATCCGGTGACGCCGCGGATTGCGTTGCCTGGTCGCCGCCGGTGGCGCGCGTCGCCGTCTTGCCGTCGGCGTCGCGATTCGTGCCCGCGGCCGAGCGGATGCGGACCCCGCCGCGACGGGACCTGGTACGCCGGGAGCGTCGAGTGCCGGTCGTGCGGGCTTCGCCCTGCGCTGTGCCCGCGTCACCGCTCGACCCGGCGTCGGCGGATCGGGTCGCCGCCGACGCGGTCCGGTCGATCGTGGCCTGCTCGTTCGCCCGGCGCGCGGCCGCGGCGCGTGCCCTGGCGCGGCGACGCGCCCGCGACCGGTTGCTGCCGATTCCGGGCCTGCTGGTGGCCGAACCCGAAGCGGCGGTACCGGATCCGCCGGCGCGCTCGGCGTCGAGATCGGTACGCACCGATTCCAAGCCCAGCTTGGTGAGGATCATCCGCACGACCCGGCCGGGGCTGCGCCCGTCGGTTCGCACGCGCACGGTGGCGACCTCGCGGTAGAGCGGGCGCCGGATCCGCATCAGCTCCCGGTACTTGGCACCGGGATCGGTGCCGTTGAGCAGCGGGCGGGCATTGCTCGAGCCGGTGCGCCGAAGTCCTTCGGCCACACTGATTTCCAGGTAGACCACGGTCGCGGTGCGCAACACCGCGCGGGTCCGTGCCGACAGCACCGACCCGCCGCCGAGCGACACGACACCCTCGTGTTCGAGCACGGCACGCCGCACCACCAGCTCCTCGATCCGCCGGAACTCCGGTTCACCGTCGTTGGCGAAGATCTCCGGAATGGAGCGGCCGGTTTCGGCCTCGATCCCGGCGTCGGTGTCGTAGAGCTCGACCCCGAGCTCCCTGGCGAGCTTGCGTCCGATGGTCGACTTCCCCGACCCCGGCGGCCCGACCAGCACCACCCAGGCACGGGGTACGGTCACCGCCTCGGTATCGGCGCTCGCGTCGGTGGCACCGGTCGCGTCGGTGGCACTGCTCGCGGCGGCCTCAGCGATCGCAACGGTGGCACTGCGGTCACCGGTCGAGTCGGCGGCGCGGGTGCTGGTCGCGTCGACGGTGCCGACCGCGTCAGCGGAGCCGACGGCTCGGTCGGCCTGCCCGCCGGTGTCGACAGTCGATGGGGGACCCGCGTCGTTGTCCTCCGCGGCCCCCTCCTGTCCCGGCCCGGTCACGGCGTACGGCTGTCCGCGGGCACGTGCGGGCGGTTGCCGATCCGCTCGAGGTAGCCGGTGATGTTGGCGAGGGTCTCGGTCAGCGAGTCGCCGCCGAACTTCTCCAGCGCGGCCTGCGCCACCACCAGCGCGACCATCGATTCCGCGACCACACCGGCCGCGGGCACCGCGCACACATCCGAGCGCTGGTGGATCGCGACGGCTTCCTCGCCGGTGGACATGTCGACGGTCGACAGCGCGCGCGGCACGGTCGAGATCGGCTTCATGGCGGCGCGCACCCGCAGTGCCTCACCGTTGGTCATGCCGCCTTCCAGACCGCCCGCGCGGTTGGTCGAGCGCAGCACACCGTCAGGCCCGGGACGCATCTCGTCGTGGGCCTGGCTGCCACGCCTGCGCGCGGTCTCGAAACCGTCGCCCACCTCGACACCCTTGATCGCCTGGATGCCCATGAGAGCGGCGGCCAGCCGGGAATCGAGCCGCTGCTCGCCGCTGATGAACGAGCCGAGCCCGATCGGCAGACCGGAGACGATCACCTCGACGACACCACCGAGGGTGTCGCCGTCCTTCTTGGCGGCCTCGATCTCGGCGATCATCGCCGCCTCGGCGTCGGCATCGAACGCGCGCACCGGGCTGGCGTCGATGGCGTCGAGATCGTGCGGGCCGGGGATGACGCCGGTGGTGTTGGCCGCGGTGCCGATCGACACCACGTGCGAGATCACCTCGACGCCGAAGGCCTGACGCAGGAAGTTGCGGGCGACCGTGCCGGCCGCGACGCGGGCCGCGGTCTCGCGGGCGCTGGCCCGCTCGAGCACCGGACGAGCGTCGTCGAAATCGTACTTGAGCATGCCGGAGTAGTCGGCGTGACCGGGGCGCGGACGGGTCAGCGGCGCGTTGCGCGCCATCCCGGCGAGCGCGTCCGCGTCGACCGGGTCGGCCGACATCACCTCGGTCCACTTGGGCCACTCGGAGTTGGCGACCTCGATCGCGACCGGACCACCCATGGTCCGGCCGTGGCGCACGCCACCGACCAGGGTGACCTTGTCGGCCTCGAACTTCATCCGGGCGCCGCGCCCGTAACCGAGCCGACGGCGCGCGAGCTGTGCGGAGACATCGTCCGATGTCACCTCGACTCCGGCGACCATCCCTTCCAGGAGGGCGACGAGAGCGGGACCATGGGATTCTCCGGCAGTTATCCAGCGCAACACGCCGACCATCTTCCCATGTCGACACGCGTGGTCGGGAACGTGGGCCGACGTGACGAGCGGCACGTCGCCGCCGCGCCGGGCCGCGCGGTGGCGGCCACCGCCTGGATGGCGCAGCGTCGAGGCGGTGGCCACCGGCACCGGGGCGCCGACGCCAGGTCGGTGATCGGCCCGGCGCGTCGCGGTGGCGCTCATGCCAGCGCCATCGCGGTGACGGTGGCCAGGCACATGGCCGGAACGTGCGGCACCGGTCGCCACGACGGTATCGACGGCACGCTGTCGCCCCCGCGACCCAGAGCCGCCCGCAGCCGCTGCCCACCGAGCACGCCCACCGCGATCGCCGCCGTGAGCGCGGGCGCGGCGATGGCCGCCCACACCCACGCCGGCGGTCCCGCGAGCGCGGCGGCGGCCCCGAGACCTACCGCCAGTTTCACGTCACCGGCGCCGAGCGCGGTGGGCGAGAGCAGGTGGGTCACCAGGTACGGCATCGTCAGCAACGCGGCCCCGATGACCGCGGTCGCCAGATTGCCCGTGTGCCAGGCGTAGAGGAATACCGCCGCCGCGCCGACGCCGGTGAGGGCGTTGGGCAGTCGGCGGGCATGGATATCGATGACACCCAGCAGCAAGCACCAGGCGATGAGCAGGCAGAACGCGGCAGTGGTCATGCGTTCGATCGTGCGCGGCGGCGGCCGCCCGATCGAGGTCCGATCGGCGAATGTGGACAACTCGGCGCGATGTGGACAACGCGGTGTCCAGTCCCGCCGGGAGCGGACGCGCCGATGGCGGGAAAGTGCGGCGTTCGGTGCCGACGTGTCGGTCGTCGAGCGGTAGCGTTGACACATGTGTGCTGATACCCCGCGTCCTGATCACGCGGCACGGCGTGGTGCTCTGCGGAGCCTGCTGGTGGAGAACGGCGTCGACGCGCTGCTGGTCACCGATCTGGTCAATATCCGCTACCTGACCGGGTTCACCGGATCCAATGCCGTGCTCCTGGTGCACTCCTGGGACATGCGCGGTGCCGAGGACCGCACCGTCATCGGCACCGACGGCCGCTACTCCGCGCAGGTGGCCGCGCAGGTCCCCGATCTGAGCGCCGAGATCTCCCGGGCCACCGCGCGGCGGATCATCGAGCTGGCCGGTGAATGGCAGCTGGGCCGGATCGGCTTCGAGAGCCATGTGGTGACCGTCGCCGAGCACACGTCGTTCCAGCAACTGCGCACCGGACTGCAATTGGTGCCGACCAACGGCCTGGTCGAGCAGCTGCGCATGGTCAAGGACGAGTACGAGATCGCGCAGCTGCGCGCGGCCTGCGCGGCCGCCGACGCTGGCCTCGCGAGCCTGCTCGAGCGTGGATCGATCCGGCCGGGGCGCACCGAACGGCAGGTCGCGCGCGACCTCGAGTGGGCGATGTTCGAACACGGCGCCGACGCCGTCTCGTTCGAGACGATCGTCGCCGCCGGGGTGAACTCGGCGGTTCCGCATCACCGCCCGACCGGTGCGGTGCTGGCCACCGGCGACTTCGTCAAACTCGATTTCGGCGCGGTCGTCGACGGCTACCACTCCGACATGACCCGCACCCTCGTGCTCGGCACCCCCGAGGACTGGCAGCGCGAGATCTACGAGCTGGTCGCCCGCTCCCAGCGGGCCGGGCGTGAGGCGCTGAAACCGGGCGCCGGGACCGCCGAGGTCGACGCCGCCGCTCGGGTCGTCATCGAGGAGGCTGGCTACGGCGCGCAGTTCGTGCACGGCCTCGGACACGGGGTCGGGCTGCAGATCCACGAAGCGCCCGGAGTGGCGAAAACGAGTACCGGTACACTACTTGCTGGCGTGGCGGTGACCGTCGAACCTGGTGTGTACCTTCCCGGCCGCGGCGGGGTCCGGATCGAGGACACGCTCGTGGTACGCGAGGCGGGCCCGGACCTGCTCACCCTCACCAGCAAGGACCTGACCGTCGTCGAGTGACGCCGGTCCCCAGAGACCGCAGTAAACGAACGAGGAGATCCGAGGACAGTGGCGGACACCAGCGACTTCAAGAACGGCCTTGTGCTGAAAATCGACGGTCAGCTCCAGCAGATCGTCGAATTCCAGCACGTCAAGCCGGGTAAGGGCCCCGCGTTCGTGCGGACCAAGCTGAAGAACGTCGTGTCCGGCAAGGTCGTCGACAAGACCTTCAACGCCGGCGTCAAGGTCGAGACCGCGACCGTCGACCGGCGCGACATGACCTACCTGTACCACGACGGCACCGACTACATCTTCATGGACGGTGACACCTACGACCAGATCTCCATCCCGGAGTCCACCATCGGCGACGGTGCGCGCTTCCTGCTGGAGAACATGGGCGTGCAGGTGGCCGTGCACGAGGACGCGCCGCTGTTCGTGGAGCTCCCCGTCACCATCGAGCTGGTCGTGCAGCACACCGACATCGGCCTGCAGGGTGACCGCTCCACCGGCGGCACCAAGCCCGCCACCCTGGAGACCGGCGCCGAGGTTCAGGTCCCGCTGTTCATCAACACCGGTGACAAGCTGAAGATCGACTCGCGCGACGGCAACTACCTCGGCCGCGTCAACGCCTGATCGTGACGGACTCCCCGGCAGACAAAAAGGGCTCGTTCAAGAAGCTCGGCGCACGCCACAAGGCGCGCCGCCGGGCCGTGGACCTGCTGTTCGAGGCGGAGGCGCGTGACGTCGACGTCTCCGACCTGCTCACGGAACGCGCCGAGCTGGCGACCCGTGACCAGAGCGTGGCTCCCGTGCACGCCTACACCTCGGTCCTGGTCGAAGGCGTCGCCGACGACCTGGACCGGGTCGACGGCACCATCGAGGGCTACCTGCAGGACTGGACGCTGTCGCGCCTGCCCGCCGTCGACCGGGCGATCCTGCGGATCGCGGTGTGGGAGCTGTTCCACGCCACCGATGTCCCCCCGGTGGTCGCGGTCGACGAGGCCGTCGAGCTGGCCAAGGAACTGTCCACCGACGACTCGCCGTCGTTCGTGAACGGTGTGCTGGGCCAGGTCGTGCAGGTCGCGCCGCAGGTGCGTGCCGCCGCGGCGGCCACCAGGGCCGCGCGTCCCGCGCCGGAGGATCGGTCGTGACGAACAAGTACCTCGTGATGGTCATGCGCACGCCGGCGTTCGATCAGTCCGTGGTCGAACCGCACCGCGCGTTCCTGCAGGAGTTGCTCGCCGAGGGACGGCTGCAGGAGAGCGGCCGGTTCACCGACGGCACCGGTGGCGCATACGTCGTCCTGGCCGAAAGCCTGGACGCCGCAACGGCTATCGCGCACGCCGATCCGGTTCACACCACCGGGGCGTCGGAGCTGACGATCTACGAATGGGAGATCGCCGTCTCGGCGTGAGACCTTCCGGCGACAGCCGCGTATCCCACCGGATGCGCGGCTGTCGCCGTTCCGGCCACTTCCGATGCGAATCATCGGGACATGCCGGAGAATGCAACCAGCATCGAACGCCGTCGGATCGGCGGGCTGGGGGAGACCGTGAGTGAACGACCATCACTGAGCAGCTGGCACCTGACCCGGGCGCAGTTGCTCTGGGCCGCACTCGGTTTGGCGGTCGTTTTCGCCATCCTGATCATGGCGCGCGGCAGCGTGCGCGAGATCTTCAAGGTGCAGCCGGATTTCGTGCTCGGCCTGTCGCTGTCGATCAGCACGATCTTCTTCACCAAGGCGTTCTCCCGGTCGGGCATCGCCTCCGCGGTGCATCACATCCACGAACCGCGCGATCCGAATGTGCTGGCCGCCTTGGATTCCGCAGTCGACCAGCGGCTGCACGCGATGGGATTGCACGAGAATGTCGCCCTGCTCAGCCGGGATATCGCGGTGGCGAGCAAGCGGATCAACGAGTTCTACGACCTGCAGGCGATGGAGCCCCGCTTCCACACGACGGCGCCGCTGTTGCGAGTGGCGCTCACCGATCTCGACGACGCGCTGGCCATCGTCAGCCGAGTCGCCGACCGGATCGGCACCACCGAAACCACGCGGGTGTACCGGATTCCGGAGGCGACCAGGTCGCACCTCAACGACGCGCTGCGCGATGTCATGGAGGCCTCGGCCCGGCGCAACGAGACCTACGAGGCATTGCGCGCGCAGGTCGCCGGTGAACCGGTCGATGATCTGTGGGGCCTGTTCGCGGTGCTCACCTCCGACACCCTCAAGGCGCAACGCGATCTGGAATCGCTGGTGAGCAAGACGATCCAGTCGGTGCCCGCCGACCGCATCGCCGTCCTGCAGGGGTATGTCGCGGCGTCGCTGAGCCGGCTGGAATCGGTCGGCGACCTGATTCGCGCGCGTGGCCTCACGACACCGCCCGCCCTGCAGATCATCGCCGAGGATCTGCGGCGCGCGCAGGCCAAACTCACTCGCGCGCAGGAGGCGGAGGGCGACCAGCACGCCACGCCCGCGGCGCCGGTGGCTTGAGCCCGATCCCGACGGCCTCCGCCGGTGGGTGTACGGGAAACCGGCGGAGGCACGACCGACGCTGGGTGGCGTGGTGTCGGGTGTGCGCTGGGCACGCGAATGATCTTGCAACCTCGAGTGCGCTCGAGGTCAAGCCGGTTCAACGATCGGCGTGGACCAGCGGCGCGAGGAACCCGGTGACCTGCGCTGTCGAGGGCAGGCCCAGCCTGCGGCCGAGGACATCGGGAGCGTCGGCGACGGCGCGGCATCGATCGGGGTCGGTGTTGGCGGGATCGGCGGAGTAGCGCTCGCCGACCATGATCGCGCGCCCTGCCTCCCGTCCGGTGCGCAGCTCGTAGACGGTGATCTCGTAGGTCGCCCGGAACAGATTGACGGTGCGTCCGATGGGAGCGCCCGGCGCGGCCGGGAGCTGGCAGGTCTGGACGAGATCGCCCAGGCTGGTCTGCCGCATGCAGGCGATGAGCTGGACCGAGGACGTGTCGCTGGGATTCCACGCCGGCGAATCGCTGGCCCCGACGATGGTGGCGAGCTCACCCGAGAGATAGATCGGGCGCGCACCGTCGCGCTGGTACTCCGCGGCGTTCGGGAACGGCTTGCGGTCACCGCACATCCGGTCGTAGTCCGCCATCTCGAACCGGCTCGCCTGCACCGCGGTGATGGCGAAGAACCCCGCCCCGAACAGGGCGATGAACAGCAGCAAGCCGATTCCGGGACCGATCCGCAGTCGCCGTCGCTCGCGGGGGCGGCGCTCGCGCACCGGAGTATTGCGCCAGCGTTCGAGCAGGGACGGCCCGCCGGACCGGTTCGATGCCCGTGCCCGCGTGCGATTCGACGCGACCGGACGAGCCGGTGTCCGCCCCTGATCGACCCAGTCGCTCCAGTGTTCGGAATCGTCGAACCGGTCGGGGTGCCGGAGGGAATCGGGCTCGTGCGGTGCCGATGACGACCATGCCGCGGCCGCGGCGGTACCGGCCGCGGCGGTACCGGCCGCGACGGTGCCTGCCGCGACGGCGTAGCCGGGTGCCGCGACTTCCGGATCGTCGGGATCCTCGTCCTCGGACCAGGGTTCGTCGTCGTAGGCCTCCTCGTCGTCGGTCGATGACGGCTCGGCTTCGTGCGGGATCCCGGTATTCGCGGCGCTGCTCGACGAGGGGGAACTGCTCGGAGATTCGATGACCTGCGCTACCTCCGGTTCGGCGAACCGATCGTCGGTCGACTTGACCAGCGACACAGCATCTCCCGCACCTTCGCTGGTCGGCATCGCTGCGACGGAGTCCGTCCGGGGGACGGATTCGTTCCGCTCCACCACGCCGGTAGCCGTTTCGTCGGGTGACGGATCATCCTCGGCTGCGCCGCCACTGCCGGAAACCGCGACGCTCGCTTCCTCCGTGGCCGATCCTTCGCTCACCGCCCCGACCGATCCGTCGCCTGTGCTCTCGGGCAGATCGACATCCTGTCCGTCGGGGTCCGCGCTGTCGGGCCCGGTGCGGGCGACCAGCGCAGACCCTGGCGCAGGGGCGGTTTCCGCGCTGGGGGCACTGTCCGGCGCGGAAACGGGAGTTCCGGTTTCGTCGGAAGAGTCCGCCGCGGGCAACTCCACCGCCCGCTCCTGCTCATCCGCTGTTTCCTCGGAAAGCTCGGCCGAGTCCGCTGTGCTCGGCGACGACGCATCCCGCGAGTCGTCCGCTGTGGCAGTCATACTCACCAACCCCGCCAACGGCGCGGCGGCGCCGATCGAGTTCTCGCCGGGCGTCGGGTCATCCTCGGTGGTCGTGGTGACCGCGCTCGGTGCCTGCTCGGCGGATTCCTGCTGGGATGCCACCGCATCCGCGTCCGGCGCCCCGTTCGACGGCCACGGCCGATGCGTGAGCCGATCGATCGCCGCGAGGAATCCGGGAGTGCTCGCCTGCGCCACCCGGGTACCCGCCCGCGACGTGCCGCCTGCCCCCGCGCCTGCGGCGCCGTCGTCGGCCTGCCCGAGCCCGACCGAGGTGGGCGCCGGCTTGCTCGTGGTCGACGGGGCGAGCCGCGCCGGAAATCCCTGGTCGGCCAGGGCTACCCGGGAGGGCAGCAGGCGGCTGAGGTTCAGCGCCGCGAAGACCCGGCGCACATCGTTGACGCTGAGCCGGACCGTGCGCCCTGTCTCGGCGTGGAAATAGTCGCGCAGGGACGAGGCATCCTCGCGTTCGATCAGCACCGCCCGGTACCCATCGGCGATGCGAGCCTCCTCAAGGGTGATCTGGGCGCCGGGCTGGGGGACCAGCGCGACCACCGCGTTCACCCACCCGAAGATCCCGGACTGCTGCAGCAGATTCTTGGCGGCGAACACCTGCCTGCGCACCTGGACGAACGGATTGGGCACCCGCACCGCGTGATAGAGCGCGGCTTCCTCGCCGTCGACCGTCCACGGACCGTTGGGCGGGGTGGCGAGCACGCCGTCCTGGCGTGCGGTGAACCCCTTCACCTCCACCACGGTGGCGCCCTGGGGCGTGCACACCAGGGCGTCGACCTCGACCGATCCGCCCCGGCTTTCCGGCACATGGCAGCGGAAGATCGCCACGCCCCCTACCTCGGACGCGGCCCATTCCCGGATCGCCGCCGCGACGATCTCTTCTGCGCCTTCGAGTTCGGTTTCGTCCGCGACAACGACGATCACCACGACCCCCTGAGCAACCGATTGCGGACCCCTACCAGGATACGACCTCCGTCGGCGACATCGAAACCGAATCTTGTTGCCGAGCAACAGGATCGGCAATATCGATTACCGCTCTCACCGAGCACCGCCGGAGGCGGGCCGGGCGGTGGCGTCGGCGGGGGACGGCGAATCCCATTCCCGCGGTGGGCGGGTCACCTGACCTGCGACAACGGCCGTTCCCGTCGGCCGGTGCACGGCGAGAAAGCCGAACGGCCGATCGATGTGCACGGCGGTGACGGTCGCCCACCGTTCGACAGGTGCGCTGCCGGTGCGCATCGCGACGGCGGTGATCGCGGCGGCCTCGAACCCGGCCGCGTCGAACCGGGCCATCACGTGCTGCCCGGCCGTGCTCACGGCCAGCGGGTAGTCGGAGATCCCGGGCAGGCGCGCGGACTCCACGCTGCTCGCTGCGGCCAACCCGAACAGCTGGGGGTGGTCGGTGAGGTCGTGTGCGCTGCGGACCTCGAACGGCGGGAGCTGGAGGTCGACACTGTCCCCGCCGAAGGTCTTGCACCGCGTCACCGTCAGGCACGGGGCCGTCGTGTCGGGAGTGGGCGTGCCCGGTGCGGAATTCTCGTCGTCGAGCGCGGCCAGGCCGACGGCCAGTGCCTGCCGCGGCCCCTGTGTGCCGATCAGCAGGTGGACGTCGAGATCGCCGGTGCCGGTGACGATCACCCGGGTGACGTCGCCGCCGAGGACGGTGACGCTGCCGTCGGCGTGGCTGCGCCGGGACAGCCCCGGCCCCTGATGTCCCTGCCACGGCCCGGATTCCGGGGACCACCGGATCAGCTGGAACGGCCGCACCCAGCGGGTCCGGGCGACCAGGGCCGTGGCCAGTGCGAAGGCCGTCGAGGCGTCCACGGTGACCGGGAACTTCTCGATCAGGCCGCCTGTGCGTTCGCTCGCCCAGGCGTCGAGGGCGGCTTGATCCAGCAGCGTGCCCGCGGTACCGGCGGGCATGCTGCGGACCCATGCGTCGCGCAGGGTGATCCCGGGTCGTACCCACGCGCCGGTCGCCACCGCGACCTCGGCCGAGGAATCGAGCGACCGCAGCAGCGCCAGCCCGGCCGCGTGTGCCGACTCGGCCGAAACCCCTACCGCCGCCGCCAGTTCCCCTTGAGCTGCCCCTTGTGCCGCCCCCGCCAGCACCGCGAGCAACGGCCACGCACCCGCCCCCGACACCACGGCATCATCGTCGGCGAAGGTCGTAGTCCATCGTGCGGTCAGCGCATTCGACGAACGAACAGGCAACGCCAATCGACTCCCCATGCCCGGAATCCTACGACCCCGACCGGCTCACCGACCGCCGCCGTCTGCCTATCGGCCACCCCGGAGGCCGATTCGCGCGGGGTTGTCCGTCGACGACGCCGGCGTGCTTCCTACGGCCGCAGCAGGATCGTGCCGAGGGCGCTTCGCTGCTCGAGCATGCGGTGAGCCGTCGCGGCCTCGGTGAGCGGCACGACGGAATCGATCGCGACGGTCAGTTGTCCTCGCGCGGCGGCGTCGAGTGCGGCCGCGCGCTGACGTGCCACCTCGGCGAGCCAGGCCGCGCCCGCGCAGCCGGTGAGGGTGAGGCCGCGCAGGATGAGGTCGACGGCGGTGAGCTGGGTGGGCAGGCCGGCGAGCCAGCCGTAGCTGAGGATGCGGCCGGTGCGCGGGGTGATCAGGTCGAGCAGGGGTGTCACGGAGTCGCCGCCGATCGAGTCGAAGACGACATCCACGGTGTCGGTGGCCAGGGTGGCGCGGAGCTGATCGGCCCAGTCGGGGGCGGTGTGATCGATCACCTCGGCGGCGCCGTGGGTGCGGGCGAGGCGGGCCTTCTCGGTGCCGCCCGCGGTGGCGACGACACGGACCCCGGCCGCCGCGCACAGCTGGGTGAGGACGCTGCCGACGCCGGTCGCGGCCGCCTCGACCAGGACGGTGTCGCCGGGGGTGAGCGCCGCGGTGGCGACCAGGGCCAAGGCGACCGAACCCGGCATCTGGGTGGCGGCGGCGCGATCGGTGCTCAGGCCGTCGGGGATGACGGTCAGCGCATCCGCCTCGGCCACCACGAGTTCGGCGTACGCGCCGAAACCGCTGGTGGCGGCGACGACCCTGGCGCCGAGCAGTGCCGCATCCACGCCGACGCCGACTTCGGTGACCGTGCCCGCCGCCTGGAAACCGAAGACCTCGGGCAGCGGGGCGGGGAAGGGGAACGTCCCTGCTCGCACCAGGGTCTCCGGGTAGAGCACCGGGATCGCCTCGGCGCGGACGAGGACCTGCCCGGCGCCCGGTCGCGGTGCGTCGACCGCGCGGGGCACCAGCACCTCGGGTGCGCCGGTCTCGGTCATTACGATTGCCTGCATCAGAACTCCATAAGTTGACTGCCGGTCCAGATATCCGAACGATATGGACCGGCGGTCAACTTGTCAACGGATCGGCGGCCGCCGAGGAAGCGATGTCATGACAGGCCCACGCCCCACCGAGCGCGCCGACGCCGCGCGCAACCGTCGAGCGATCCTCGACGCCACCGCCGCGCTGCTGGCCGAACACGGCGCGGCGGGGGTGACCATGGATCGGGTCGCCGCCGCTGCGGGCGTCGGCAAGGGGACCATCTTCCACCGCTTCGGCAGCCGTGCCGGCCTGCTGTACGAGCTGGTGGCCGAGGGGGCGATCGCGTTGATGGCGGCTGTGACGAGCGGGCCGCCGCCGCTGGGTCCCGGCGCCCCGGCGACCGACCGGCTACTGGCCTTCTTCGACGCGATGACGAGCATGGTCACCGACGACGTCGAACTGATCGCGGCCTACCGGGCCATGCCCCCGCACCCTCGCAGCGCGGAATTCCACGCGTTCTGGGCCGAGCACATCACCACCCTGCTGCACGAGGTACGCCCGGAGATCGACGCCGAGACGGTCGGCGCGCTCCTGCTGTCGACCCTCGGTGGGGAACTCGCGCAGCAACTGGCCAGGGCGGGCGAGGTCGACCGGTTGCGCGCGGGGGTGCGAGAACTGGTGCGTTCGGTGCTGATCGCAGCCTAAGCCCGGCGGCGGCGCGGTCCATGCCGCCGAGGAGGCGTCGTCAGCGCACGTTGCGCGGGCGGAACTGGATACTGATGCGCGGTCCGACCGGTCGCGTGGTCTTGGGGACAGCGTGCTCCCAGGTGCGCTGGCAGGCGCCGCCCATCACCAGCAGATCGCCGTGTCCGGCGGTGAATCGCACGCTGGCTCCGCCGCCGCGCGGGCGCAACAGCAGGGCGCGAGGCGCGCCCACGGAGACGATCGCGACCATGGTGTCGTGGGTGGCGCCGCGACCGATCGTGTCGCCGTGCCAGGCCACGCTGTCGCGGCCGTCGCGGTAGAAGCACAATCCGGCGGTGCGGAAGGGTTCGCCGAGTTCGGCCGCGTAATGGCTGCTCAGCGCGTCGCGCGCGGCGACGAGAATTCGGTCGGGGAGCGGATCGTGCTCGCCGAAGAACGAGACGAGCCGTGGCACGTCGACGACCCGGTCGTACATGGGTCTGCGTTCGGCGTGCCACGGCACCCGCTCCGCCAACCGGTCGAACACCACACTCGCGCCGCTCAGCCAGCCGGGGAGGACATCCACCCAGGCCGTGGCGTCGAGGCGGGTGCGCCGGATCGTCTCGATCGAACCCAGCGCAACCGCATCACCGTCGAACAGTGAACCTTGCAGGGGCAGCGACATGTCGACAGTCTAGCGCGCGTTCGAACGTATGTTCGGTCAGTGCCAGTATTCGTGCCGTGTGCCATCGGTGTCGGCGACGAAGACGATCGCGTCGGCGCCCGCGAGCCCGGCGGGCTCGAACGGCAGGTGACCGGGCACGATCGGCTCGCCCACGCCGATCGAGGCCGGGAGCGCGGCGCGCAGCGCGGACGCGGGGAACAGCGCGCGGCGGTACGTGGCCGCGGCCAGCTCGCCCTGGAGGGTGCCCGGGAGGCTCTTCGGGTTCGCGTCGGTGGCTACGAACGCGTAGCTCTCGCCGAGGCTCATCGCGACGAGCGCGCCCGCGCCACACCAGTGCGCGTCGTCGCCGCCCATGGTCAGCGTGGATCCGGCGCGCTGCAGGTGCACGTTGTGCGCGAAGACCAGGGCCGGTCCCCGGTGCTGCTCCGCGGCGACGATCGCGAGCAGGTTGTCGGCCATCATCTCGGCGCGCACGCTGAGCAGGGTCGCGATGCGATCGGCGCCGGGTGCGGCCACGGCCGCGTGGTAGCGCAGCAGGCCGAGGGCCGTGCGCGCGTTGGCGAGGGCGAGGTCGTAGCCGGCCGGGTCGGCGGGCCGCAGCGCCGGTGCCGCGCGGCGCAGCGCGCTCACGATGTCGTCGGCCACCACGCGCAGCGCGCGGGCGCGGTCGGAACCGCCGATCGAGGCGGCGGGGTCGTACACGGCCGCCGGGTTCGTCCAGTCGGCGTCCTCGCCCAGCAGGGTCTCGAGGTCGCGCAGGGCGGCCGGTCGCAGTGGTTCGGGCAGATACCCGCCGGCCGCGGTCAGGGTAGCGCGCGGGCTGGGGACGTCGGTCTGCTCGAGCGGCGCGTCGAAGCCGTAGAAGCGCAGACGGTCCGCGGGGGAGCGTCTCGCGTTGTAGCCGCGCAGCCATTCGACGAGTTCGCGATTGCCGGGCACGGCGCCGAAGCGGTGGCTGAATCCGGTGGCGAGCACCGTCTCGAGGTCGGTGGTGGTGGTCCCGCTGATGTAGTCGTCGACGATCGCGGCGGCGAACAGATCGGACTCCAGCGCGATCGACCGGAATCCGCGCTCGGCCAGCTGCGCCAGGAGTTCGTTGCGCAGCAACGGAAATGCCGCGATCCCGTGGGTGGGCTCGCCGAGTGCGAGCAGGACCGGCGGTTCGGCACGGCACGCGAGCAGATCGTCGACGGCACGACCCAGGCTCGCCGCGTCGTCGAGTTCGCGTGCGAGTTCGCGGGGCGTGGTGGCGGTAGGCATGAACACTCCTTGATCGGCGGGCATGCCTTCGACAGTATCGTTGAAGGTTCGGGTGAAGCTTTCGCGGATTTTTACTGGTGAAAGCCGAGAAAAGCCTCAAAGGAGGGGTGTTGCGGCCGATCGATCTGGCCAGGGAACACGGCTTGTCCGCCCAGGCGATCCGCAACTACGACGAGGCGGGAATCCTCGGACCCGCCGACCGCGGCGCGTCCGGCTACCGGCGCTACACGCCCCGGAACGCACAGGCGCTGCGAGCCTTTCTCGCTTTGCGTGGGGGACACGGGCATCAGCAGGCGGCCGCGATCCTGCGGGCCGTCCACCGGGGCGATCGTGAATCCGCGTACCGGCTCATCGACGGCGCGCATGTCGCGTTGCTCGACGAGCGCGCCACCCGCACCGAGGTCGCCACCGCGCTGGGGAGTCTGTCGACCACCGCGCCCGCCCCGATCGCCGGTCGAGCGCTGAGCGTGGGCGAGCTCGCGCGCCGGATCGGAGTGCATCCGGCGACCTTGCGCACCTGGGAAACCGCGGGCATCCTGCGCCCCGACCGCGACCCCGCAACGGGCTATCGCCACTACGAGGCGGCGGGAGTGCGCGACGCCGAGATCGCGCGCCAGCTGCGGCGCGGCGGCTATCGGCTGACCCAGGTCGCGCAGTTCGTCGCGTCGCTGCGCGCGGCGGGTGGGGCCGCCGCGCTGAGCACCTTTCTGCAGGACTGGCAGGACCGGCTGACCGCGCGTAGTCGACACCTGCTCGCCGGTGCGGCCCAGCTCGACGGCTACCTCCGCATGCTCGACGAGCCACAATAGCGCGTGGTGGTCGGCGAAAGCCGGAGTGGGCGAACCGAAGACGTTCCTCGCCCCTTCCAAGGTATAGCCGACCGGGGGGCTTGCGGCAAGACCCCGGTCGTCCTGCAGAATCGCTCCTCGACGTTCGGACCGGCGAAAATGGGAGTGACGCACGTGCGTGAAATGAAGACCGACGTGATCGTTGTCGGCGCCGGACCTGCCGGACTGATGCTCGCCGGGGAGCTGTCCCTGGCCGGGGTGCGCCCCATGGTGCTCGAGCGGCGCGCGGAGCCGGGCACCGCCCACAAGGCCAGTGGCCTCGGCGGCCGGATCCTGGACCTGCTGCGCTACCGCGGTCTGCTCGACCGCTTCGCCGCCGTCGGCAGCCCGATCCCGGCGCCGATCTTCCCGTTCGGCGGTATGCACGTCGACTTCACCCCGCTGGCGGACGGGCCGATGGACGCGATGGGCATTCCGCAGGCGCGGGTCGAACAACTGCTCGCCGAGCGGGCCGTCGAACTCGGTGCCGAGATCCGCCGCGGACACGAGGTGACCGCGCTCGATCAGGACGACGACGCCGTGACCGTCGAGGTCACCGGACCGGACGGGCCGTACCGGGTCCGTGCGCAGTATGTGGTCGGGTGCGACGGCGGGCGCAGCCGGATCCGGGAACTGGCCGCGATCCCGTTCCCCGGCAACACCTTTCCCGAGGTCAACCGACTCGGTGTGGTGGCGCTGCCGGACTCGGTCGCCGTCCTCGACGACGGCGGGATCGACGTGCCCGGCCTCGGTCCGATTCGGCCCGGCTTCACCAGGACCGAGCGCGGGGTCTTCGCGATCGGTCCGGTGCGGGCCGACGAGCGGGTGATGTTCTTCCAGACCACCGAGGACGACCTCACCGAATACGACAACGACGATCCGCTGACGCTCGCCGAACTCGGTGCCAGCGCCCAGCGGGTCCTGGGCGCCGAGCTGCCGCTGGGCGCACCGGTCCGGTTGTCGCGCTACCAGTTCCAGGCCCGGCGGGCCGAGCGCTACCGGGCAGGCCGGGTCCTGCTCGCCGGTGACGCCGCGCACCTGCTGCCCGCCACCGGCACGGCGCTCAACGTCGGCATGCTCGACTCGGTCAACTTGGCGTGGAAGCTGGCCGCCACGGTGCGGGGCACCGCCCCGGCCGGACTGCTCGACACCTACCACGACGAACGCCACGCCGCGGCGGGCCGGGCCCTGCAGCAGACCCGTGCTCAGGCCGCACTGCGCCGCGGTCAGGACGAGGCCGCCGATGCCCTGCGCGCGGTGTTCCAGGAACTGTTCGCCGACGAGCCCGCGCTGCGCAGGCTGGCCGGCATGATCTCGGCCGACGATGTCCGCTACTCGGTTCCCGGCACCGATCCGCACCCGTTGGCCGGCGCTTTCGCGCCCGATCTCCCGCTGCGCACCGAGCAGGGCACGACCAGCGTGGCCGAACTCCTGCACACCGCGCGTCCGGTCTTCCTCGACCTCGCCGACCGCGCGGATCTGCGCAAACTGGCCCTCGACCGGGAACCGCGGATCGTGATCGTCACGGCCGAGACCGAGGACCGGCCCGCCGACGCGCTGTTGCTGCGGCCCGACGCCTACGTCGCCTGGGCCGCGGGCATCGACGAATCCGCCGATGTCGCGACACCCGTGCTGCGCGCCGCGCTCGACACCTGGGTCGGTCTGCCCTGACCTGGCCGTCGCGGATCAGCGGACGACGGTGGTCGCCTGCTGGATCCGCGACAGCTTCTCGGGATTGCGCACCACGTAGAGGCCGGTGATCGCACCCTCGTCGAGCCGGAGGGTGACGATGCTGTCGAGCTTGCCGTCGAGCCGCAGGAGCAGGGCGGGCGCGCCGTTGATCTGGGTCGGCTCGGTCGACACCACCCCGGGGAACCGGGGCAGGCCGCCCGCCATCAGCCGCGCGACCTTGTCGGCCCCCACGATCGGCCGCACGACCGCCTTGACCACGCCGCCGCCGTCGGCGAGCAGCACCACCTCGGGCGCGAGCAGATCGAGCAGTCCCTGCAGGTCGCCGGTCTCGACCGCCCGCGCGAACGCCGCGAGCGCGTCGCGGCTCTGCGTCGAGGACACCGGGCCGCGTGGCCTGCGCGCGGCCACGTGGGCCCTGGCCCGGTGCGCGATCTGGCGCACCGCGGCCGGGCTCTTGTCCACGGCCGCGGCGATCTCGTCGTAGGCCAGGTCGAAGACCTCACGCAGGACGAACACGGCCCGTTCGATCGGCGCGAGCGTCTCCAGCACCAGCATCATCGCCATCGAGACGCTGTCGGCCAGCTCGACGTCCTCGGCGACATCCGGCGCGGTGAGCAGTGGTTCGGGCAGCCACGGCCCGACGTAGGTCTCCTTGCGCCTGCCGAGGGTGCGCAGCCGGGTCAGTGCCTGCCGGGTGGCGATGCGGACGAGATAGGCGCGCGGATCACGGATCTCGGCCTGCTCGACGTCGGCCCAGCGCAACCAGGTCTCCTGTAGCACGTCCTCGGCGTCGGCGGCCGAGCCGAGGATCTCGTAGGCGACCGTGAAGAGCAGGTTGCGGTGCGTCACGAAAGCCGCGGTGGCGGCATCGGTTCCGTCGCTCATGGATGGTCCTGTCTGTCGGTGCCGGTCATGCCCATGAGACGCCGCCGCCCGCCGTGATGTGACAGTGGGGTCGGTCACGCTCCGGTTCCGCGTTGAAATCCGTCCCCGGCTGTGGATTACTCCGGGAATGGATGCGATCTCGACGACCGAGCGGCCCGCCCGTACCGTCCTGCCCGGCTGGTCGGTGCCGCTGGTGTTCGTCGTCGGCGCGACCTCGCAGTATCTCGGTGCCGCCCTGGGCGTGTTCCTGTTCGACACCACCGAACCGGCGACCGTCGCGTGGCTGCGCGCCGCCGCGGCCGGGCTGGCGTTGCTGGCCTGGCGGCGACCGTGGCGCAGCCGGTGGACCCGGCGGGGGATCGCGGTGGCGGCCGGCTTCGGCGTCGTGACGGTGTCGATGAACATCGTGTTCTACGAGGCGATCGCGCGGATTCCGCTCGGTACCGCCGTCGCCATCGAGTTCCTCGGCCCGGTGGCCGTGGCCACACTCGGCTCGCGGCGGGCCAGGGACGTGCTCGCGGTCGCGCTGGTCACCGTCGGGGTGCTGCTGCTGGCCGGGGTGCAGTTCGATGTCGAGCCGGTCGGGGTGGGGTTCGCGGTCGCGTCGGCGGTGCTGTGGGCCGGCTACATCCTGGTCGGCAAGCGGGTGGCCGACGCCGGTGACGGCCTGGACTCCCTCGCCGTCGGCATGGCGGTCGCCGCGGCCCTGCTCGCGCCGTTCGTCCTGATCCCGCAATCGGCGATCGACCCGTCGGTCTTCGCCGATCCCCGCACCTGGCTGTTCGGGCTCGGCGTCGGCGTGCTGTCGAGCGCGGTCCCGTACGCGCTGGACCAGGTGGTCCTGACCGCGGTCGGCCGGGCCCGCTTCGCTCTGCTGCTCGCGCTGCTCCCGGCCACCGCCGCCGTGGTCGGCGCGGTCGCGCTGGCCCAGCGCCCGACTGTCCCCGAGCTGACGGGTATCGCCCTGGTCATGCTGGCGCTGACGGTCAGCGCGCTGCCCACCCGGCAGACCGCCCCGGAACCGCCCGCCCCGCTGTAGCGCTCCGTCAGGAGATCTTCGCGAGAATGTCGACCGCGACAGCCGTCGCGGCGGTGCGCATGTCGTCGTCGGACAGGTCGAGGTCGCCCATCATCGACACGCTCCAGCTGATCGCCAGCAGCGCCTGGCGGGCGTGATAGACGTCCAGTGGCGCGTGATCGGGGGCCGTCATGAGATCGGCCAGCACCCGGAACTGGTACCGCAATCCCGCGCCGAATCCGAGATCGCGGAAGGCGGGCTGGTTCTCGTGCCAGAACCGCACCATGTCGCGGCCCAGGCTGTGCAGCAGGTCGCTGTAGCGGCGCAGGATCTGTTCGGCACGTTCGGGTCCGGGGGGAGCCTGCTCGGCCCAGGTGACGATGTCGTCGATGCCGCGCCGCAGGTCGTCGGAGAGACTGACGACGATGTCCTCCTTGGTGCGGAAGTGGTAGTACAGCGCCGCTTTGGTAACGCCGAGGCGTTCGGCGATCTCGCGCAGCGACGTCTTCTCGTACCCGCGTTCGGAGAACAACGCCATCGCCACCGCGCGAATGCGTTCCCTGGTATCGCTTCGACGTCCGTCCACGGGGCTTTCCTTTGCTTGACGACCGGCTAGGAGGAGCTTACCGTCGATTCGTGACCGAGATCACTAGCCGGTCGTCAAGTTAGTTGTGAGGAGGGGCACCATGACGAAGACCCACGCACCCGCGGCCGGAGCCGCGCTGACCGCCCTCGGCGTCGCGCTGATCAGGGCCCGCGAAACGCGCAGGCCCGACCGGCTCTACGGCGACCCGCTCGCCGCGGCCTTCGTGGACGCCGCGCGCCGCGACTTCACCCGCACCGACGAAGGCGCGGCACGGTGGGCCCGGGTCGAGTCGCTGGCCGAGGCGTTCTTCGAGGGCCGTTCGGCCGGGGTGCGGCTGGCCGACGACCGGGTCGCCGAGGTCGTCGCCGACGGCGTGACCCAGCTAGTCCTGCTCGGCGCCGGGCTGGACACCCGTGCCTACCGAATGGAACTGCCCGCCGACGTCGTCGTCTTCGAGCTCGATCTGCCGGAGTTGTTCGCCTTCAAGGAGCCCGTGCTGCGCGCGGTCGCCGCGCGGCCGACGGCGCGACGGGAGGTGCTGCCGCTGGATCTGCGCGCGGACTGGGCGACTCTGCTGCGCGAGCGCGGTTTCCGCCCCGACCTGCCGACGCACTGGGTCGACGAGGGCGCGCTCCCGTATCTCCCCGTCGCAGACCACGTCCGGGTGCTGGAGACGCTGAGCTGTCTGTCCGCGCCGGGCAGTCGCTTCGGCCTGAGCCGCTTCGCAGTCGACCCCGAAGCACCGCACTATGCCGAGCTGCGTCGCCTGGTCTCCGGCGACGCGGCGGCGCCCGGCTCACGGGACGACACCGCGCGGCCGGGGGAGCGCTGGCTGATCGAACACGGCTGGCGCACCGAGTTCCGCGCCTGGGACGACCTGGTCGCACCGCTCGGACGCCCGGTGGCGGTCGGTGATCCGCAGGTCGGCGTGGTGCTCGCGGTGCGCGACTGATCGTGGTTGACCCTGACGTGGCGTCAGGGTCGACGATGCGGGTATGAACACATCGTTTCCCGCTTTCGAGATCAGCCCCGTCCCCGTTCCCGGCCCGGATGCTGTGGCGCCCGAACCGTTCCGCGGGATCTACGGCATGCCGATGTTCGTCACCGTCCCGACCGGGGACCTCACCGCGTCGGTCGATTTCTGGGTCCGTGGGCTCGGCTTCTTCGACCTGTTCACGGTGCCGGGTCAGCTGACCCACCTGCGCCGCTGGGCATTTCAGGACGTGCTGCTGGTCCCGGGGGACCGTCCGGCCGACGCGCCGACCACGACCGTGAGTTTCTCCTGTGTGCTCGCCGAGATCGACGGCATCGTCGCCGCCTGCGAGGCGGTGACGCCCGGCTGCACGGCCGGGCCCCGGGTCATGCCGTGGAATTCCGTCGAAGTGGAGGTCCGTACCCCGGAGAACCTCCGCGTCATCATGACGGCGGCCCAGCGGTGGGACCCGGACAGCCCGGCCGCCGCGCACCTGCGGTCGATCGGCATCGAGGCGCCTGAGCGATGACGAGCGCCGGGCACGGCACACTGGAGGCCGTGTCCGAACCGCTCACCGTCGGCGTCGCGGCGGAACTGCTCGGCGTCACCACGCGCACGCTGCACCATTGGGACGCGGTCGGGCTGGTGCACCCGTCCGACCGCACGTCCGCCGGTTGTCGCCTGTACACGGCGGCCGACCTGGTCCGTGCCCAGCGCGTGGTCGTCTATCGCGAGCTGGGGGTGCCCCTGGACGAGATCGGCGCGCTCCTGGACGCGCCAGCCGCCGACGCCCTGGCCACTCTGCGCAGGCAGCGCGACGCCCTGCACGCCAGGATGCGGCGGCTGCGGCGCACGACCGAGGCGATGGACCGGATGATCGAGGCCAGGGAGTCGGGCATCCGGCTCAGCCCTCAGGATCAGGTCGCGATCTTCGGCGGCGACTGGCAACCTTCCTGGGTCGCGCAGGCCCGCGAGAAATGGGGCGACACCCCGCAGTGGACCCAGTACGCCGAACGCGCGGTCGACCGATCGGCGCAGGACTGGCAGCGCATCGCCGAAGACACCGCCGCCCTGCACGCCGACTTGGCCGATGCCCTCCGCGCGGGCGTCGCGCCGGGCAGTGCCCGCGCCGACTCGCTGGCCGAACGGCATCGCGCGTCGATCGCCGTGTACTTCGACTGCACGCACCCGATGCACGTGTGTCTCGGTCGCCGCTACGTCGGCGACCCGGAGTACACGGCCTTCTACGACGCCATCGAGCCCGGCCTGACCAGCTGGCTGAGCGCGGTCATCGATGCCAACGCCAGGGCGCACGGCGTCGATCCGGAGACGGCTACCTGGGACTAGTTCGTCGCCGAACGAGCTGTCACAGTGATGATCCGGCGGCGAGCCGAACGATGCGGCGGGCAGGATCCGCTCGACGCACCTCATTCGGCGAACCCGAACAGCGGCACCGCGAGCACCAGCGTGGCGAGCGCACCCACGTCGATCCGTGCCACCCGCAGCGTCCGCGTATCGAGGGCACGGGGACCGATCGCCATCGTGAGCACGAGAAACGAACCGGTGCTGAGGATTCCGGCCGCGATGGTCACCGGCCGCGCCGACGGCACGAACGCGCCGACGATCAGCCCGATCCCGACCAGCGCGAGCAGCACGGCCCGATGCCGCAGCAACAACTCGAGATCCCGGTTCGGCACGTCTGTGCCGTAGGCCGTCGCTGCTCGCCCCGGCGCGATCGCGACCACACCCGGCAGCACATGCACCAGCCCCACGACCACCAGCAACACCGCGCCGACGACCTCCGCGACCATATATCCACCCTCTCCTCCGACACCGTTCGTGCAAGCATGGCGTTATGGGCGCAGCACCACTTCCGGAAACGTGCCGTCCTGCGCCGACGGTGTGGCTGTGGGCCGGGCACGCGATCTACCGGGGGCCGTCGCTGCGGCTGGACCGCCACTGCGGGTCGGTGGGCTGCCTGGCGGTCGGGCTCGACGGGCCGTTCACGATCGACGCCGACGCGATCGGCACCCGAACGTTGCGCAGCGTTCTGGTGCCGCCACGCACACCGCACCGGATCGTCGCCGACGGGCGAATGCTGTTCTGCTACCTCGATCCCGGCTCACCGCGCGCCGCGGGCTGCCGGAGCCGGATGCGCGCGGACACCGGTGGTTTCGGCATCGCCCACGTCGACGAGTCGACACTGATCCGGCTCGCCGAGGGTGACACCGCCCCTGACGATCTCCTGGACCTGGTGTCCGGAACGGCAGGCCCTGACCTCGATCCCCGGATCGCCGCCGCGACCGCCCTCCTGTGCGCGCACCCAGCTGCGGATCTCTCCGCCGATCAGCTCGCCGCCGCGGTGCATCTGTCGAAATCGCGGCTGCTGCACCTGTTCTCCGCCCAGGCGGGTACCAGCTTCCGGCGGTACCGGGTGTGGGCGCGCATGCTCGCCGTCGGCCGGGCGGTAGCCGAGGGCGCCGACCTCACCACCGCCGCGGCCGACGCCGGATTCGCCAGCCCGTCGCATTTCAGCGACACCTTCCACGCCCTGTTCGGGCTCACCGCCGCCGACCTGCTGGGGTCCGGGGTCCGGATCGTCGTCGAGGATCCGGGCTTGCTTCTCCCCCGAGGGGAGACGGCACGCTGAGCGTCATGGACGACGACACCCTGTTCACGATCGGCGACGTGGCCGCCCGAACCGGCTTGACGGTCAAGGCGATCCGTTTCTACGCCGACCGCGGCATCGTGGCGCCGACCACCCTCAATCCGGCGGGCCACCGCCGCTACGACACCGCCGCCCTCGCCCGCCTGGAACTGGTGCGCACGCTGCGCGCTCTCGGCATCGACCTCGCCACGGTGCGCCGGGTGCTCGCCCGCGAGGCCTCGATGACCGAGGTCGCCGCGACCCACGTCGACGCGCTCGACGTCGAGATCCGGGCGTTGCGGGTCCGTCGAGCGGTGTTGCGCGCGGTGGCCGCCCGGGAACCGACCCCACCGGAGATGGATCTCATGCACCGACTCGCCACCCTGTCCGCCGCCGAACGACACCGCCTCATCGAGGACTTCGTCGACGACACCTTCGGCCGCTACGCCGCCAACCCCGCCATGGTCGAGCTGGTCCGCGCCGCGGTGCCCGAACTACCCGACGATCCGTCGCCCGATCAGCTCGCGGCCTGGATGGAACTGGCGGAACTGGTGCGCGACACCGACTTCCGTGACGCGGTGCGGCGCATGGCGGCCTACCAGGCCAGGGAACGTGCCGCGGGCGACACGACCGGCCTGCACCACGAACTCACCGAAGCGGTCCGTACCGAGGTCGCAGCAGCCGTCGACGCGGGTGTGGCTGCCGACAGTCCGGCCGCGCGACCGGTGCTCGACGCGCTCACCGCCCGCTACGCGAGCACGTTCGAGCGCCCCGACGACCCGGCGCTGCGCCGATGGATCCTCGAACGCCTCGCGGTCGCGAACGATCCACGTGTGCACCGCTATTGGCGGTTGCTGGCCGTGGTCAACGGCTGGCCGGAACAGCCGGACCTGACGCCGGTGTTCACCTGGTTCGCCCAGGCTCTGCGGGCGGCCACCGCCTGATTGCCGCTCGCCGACTGTGACCCCGCGCCACGGTCGGCGAGCAGGCTCAGCCCTGCGTCAGATAGTTGTAGACCTCGTGGATCGTGATGGTGGGTTCCGCGCTCATCCCGACCTCCCGACTCAGCGGCCGGAGGGTGGTCTCGGCGAACTCCTGGAACTGGCCCGCCGACTCCCACACATCGGTGACATGGAATCCGTCGTCGGTCTTGCGCGCCACGTGGAAGACCATCCCTGGCCCGCCCGCCCCGCCGTGCACGAAGCCCATCTTGTCGAGCACCTGGTCGTACTGATCGAGCGTCGCGCCGGTGAAATCGAGTTCGACGACTACAGCCATGACGTCATCTCCTTGCCGAAGGGTCGTGCGGAAGTGCGCACGGGATCGCTCGCCGCCACGGCGGCCGAGCTGGAGTGGAGCGACTGTCGGGCCCGGCTCGTCGACGAACGGGGTCGGAGAGGATCGCCGCGACCCGGCGCTCCGATCGGGCCACGCTGTGCGCTGAGCGTCAGCACCACCCCGCGCGAACGGCTGTGGCGCGCGTCACAGTGTAGTCGGCGCCCCGGGGGCCGACAAGCACCCACACGTGTTCGCGCGGCCCCGGGCGATGCCCGCGCACTTCGACTGGCACGACGTGGACTCGTGGCCCGATCCGTGAACGTCTCGACGACGCCGGACTCGCGGCCTTGTGCGCACGACTGTCGGTGTGGTTCGGGCCCGCCACCGACCAGGGCGCGGACGGCTCGTGAATACCGTCACGTGCTGTCTCGGCCGGTCGGCGCTGCCGAGACGTGAAACCCCAGCGCTCACTGGGCTTTCTGTCGGTGTGTGATCGGCGACGCACCGCCCCGGGCCGCGTGGGGCTTCGTGGCCGCGCTCACAGGCGGGCCTACCTGGTCAAAGGCCGGTCAGGACGCTGATAGGGTGGAGCGCGAGTTAGACATCCTTTAACGGACCGTCCGGTGAGGCGGGGAAGGAGGTCGGCATGGCTGTGCCCGAACGGGCGGCCAAAACCGGCGCGGGCGAAACATCGCAACGGCACACTCCGGAGTGGGTGGCAGCCGGGCGCGAGCTGTTGTCGCCCTCGGACGTGAATCGGACCGTCGCGCGCATCGCCCATCAGATCATCGAGAAGACCGCCCTGGATTCCGGCGACGCCGACGCACCGCGGGTGGTTCTCATGGGTATCCCGACGCGCGGCACCACCCTGGCCAACCGGCTCGCCGCCAAGATCGAGGAATTCTCCGGCGTGCGGCCCGCGCTGGGCTCGCTCGACATCACCCTCTACCGCGACGACCTGCGCAGCCGTCCGCACCGCCCGCTCGAGCGCACCTCCGTGCCCGACGGTGGCATCGAGAACGCCCTGGTGGTCCTCGTCGACGACGTGCTGTTCTCCGGTCGCACCGTCCGCTCGGCCCTCGACGGCCTGCGTGACCTCGGCCGCCCCCGCGCCGTCCAGCTCGCCGTGCTCATCGACCGCGGCCATCGCGAACTGCCGATCCGCGCCGACTACGTGGGCAAGAACGTGCCGACCTCGCGCGCCGAGGACATCTCGGTCCTGCTGACCGAACACGACGGACACGACGGTGTGTATCTGCACCAGGAGGCGCAAGCGTGAAGCACCTGCTGACGGTCGCCGATCTCGATCGGGGCACCGCCACCGAACTCCTCGACGAAGCCGAGCGCTTCGAACAGGCCCTGCTCGGCCGCGAGGTGAAGAAGCTCCCGACGCTGCGCGGCCGCACGGTGATGACGGTGTTCTACGAGAACTCGACCCGCACCCGGGTGTCGTTCGAGGTCGCGGGCAAGTGGATGAGCGCCGATGTGATCAACGTGAGCGCGTCGAGTTCCTCGGTCTCCAAGGGCGAATCGCTGCGCGACACCGCGCTGACCCTGCACGCGGCCGGCGCCGACGCGCTGATCGTGCGCCACCCGGCCTCCGGCGCCGCGCACCAGATCGCGCGCTGGATGGAGCAGTGGGCGCGCGAGGAGAACCGCGCCGCGCCCTCGATCATCAACGCCGGCGACGGCACCCACCAGCACCCCACCCAGGCGCTGCTCGACGCGCTGACCCTGCGCCAGCGCCTCGGCGACATCGAGGGCAAGCGGATCGTGCTGGTCGGTGACATCCTGCACAGCCGGGTGGCCCGCTCCAACGTGATCCTGCTGAACACCCTCGGTGCCGAGGTCGTGCTGGTCGCCCCGCGCACCCTGCTGCCGGTCGGGGTCGAGGCCTGGCCGTGCCGGGTCGCGACCTCGCTCGACGCCGAACTGCCCGGCGCCGACGCGGTCATGATGCTGCGGGTGCAGGCCGAGCGGATGAACGGCGGCTTCTTCCCGTCGGCCCGCGAGTACTCGATCAACTACGGACTGTCCGAGCGCAGGCTCGGCCTGCTCGGCGACGACGCGGTGGTGCTGCACCCCGGTCCGATGCTGCGCGGCATGGAGATCGCCTCGGCGGTCGCCGACTCGCCGAAAGCGGCGGTCCTGCAACAGGTGACGAACGGAGTGCACATGCGAATGGCCGTGTTGTTCCGGCTGCTCGTCGGCACCCAGGAGGTGGCGGCGTGAGTGAACTGCTGATCAAGAATGTCCGGCCCTACGGTGAGGGCGAGCCGGTCGACGTGCTGGTGCGCGGCACCGTCATCGCCGAGATCGGCGGCGGCATCGCGGCGTCGGCCGAGGCCGAGGTGATCGACGGCGGCGGCCAGATCCTGCTGCCCGGCTTCGTCGACCTGCACACCCACCTGCGCGAGCCCGGCCGCGAAGACACCGAGACCATCGAAACCGGTTCGGCCGCGGCCGCACTCGGCGGCTACACGGCGGTGTTCGCGATGGCCAACACCAATCCGGTCGCCGATTCGCACGTCATCACCGATCACGTGTGGCGACGCGGCCAGGAGGTCGGCCTGGTCGACGTGTTCCCGGTCGGCGCGGTCACCGTCGGGCTCGAGGGCAAGCAGCTCGCCGAAATGGGCACCATGGCCGCGGGTGTCGGCCAGGTGCGGATGTTCTCCGACGACGGTCACTGCGTCTACGACCCGCTGATCATGCGTCGCGCGCTGGAGTACGCGAACTCCCTCGGCGTGCTCATCGCCCAGCACGCCGAGGAGCCGCGCCTGACCAAGGGCGCCGTCGCGCACGAGGGCCCCAACGCCGCCCGCCTGGGTCTGGCCGGCTGGCCGCGCGCCGCCGAGGAGTCGATCGTCGCGCGCGACGCGCTGCTGGCCCGCGACGCCGGCGCCCGCGTGCACATCTGCCACGCCTCCACGGCGGGCACCGTCGAGCTGGTGAAATGGGCCAAGTCCCAGGGCATCTCGATCACCGCCGAGGTCACCCCGCACCACCTGCTGCTCGACGACTCGCGCCTGGAGACCTACGACGCGGTCAACAAGGTCAACCCGCCGCTGCGCGAGTCCGCCGACGTGACCGCCCTGCGCCAGGCGCTGGCCGAGGGCGTCATCGACTGCGTCGCCACCGACCACGCCCCGCACGCCGAGCAGGACAAGTGCTGCGAGTTCGCGGCGGCCCGCCCCGGCATGCTCGGGCTGGAAACCGCGCTGTCCATCATCGTGCAGACGATGGTGCGACCGGGTCTGCTCGACTGGCGCGGCGTCGCCCGGGTGATGAGCGAGAAGCCCGCCGCGATCGTCGGCCTCGACGACCACGGCCGCCCGATCGCCGTCGGTGAACCGGCCAACCTCACGCTGATCGATCCCGACGCCGAGTGGACGGTGCACGGCGCCGAGCTGGCGAGCATCTCGAACAACACCCCGTTCGAGGACATGACGTTCCCGGCTCAGGTGTCAGCCACCGTGCTGCGCGGCCGGGTAACTGCCCGCGAGGGCAAGGCGGTCGGGATCTAGGGAGGCCAGGAACGTGGAAAGAACTCTGTGGGTACTGGGGTGTCTGGCCCTGTTCCTCCTGTGCCTGTGGCTGATGTACCGAGCCTGGCAGAAGAAGGCCGCGCGGCAGCAGGCACGCATCGGCGAGCTGCCGACGGTGCCCGCCGAGCTGGGCGCGCAACTACTGGAACCGACCACCGGCCTCTACCTGGGCAGCACCATCGCGCCCAGCTGGCAGGACCGGATCGCGGTCGGTGACCTGGGATTCCGGGCGACCGCCGAACTGACGCGGTTCGAACGCGGAATCCTGCTCGAACGCGACGGGGCGACGGTGATCTGGATTCCGCAGGAATCCGTGGTCGCCGTGCGGACCGAACGCGGACACGCGGGCAAAGTGATGACAGAGAATGGTGTGCTGGTAATTCGCTGGACACTGCCGACCGGAACCGAGATCGATACCGGATTCCGGGGCGACGACAAGACGGTGTACCCGGCATGGACCGCGGATGCGACCAGGGCGACGACGGGAGACGACGAATGACGAAGACAAAGGCAGCCCTCGTGCTGGAGGACGGCCGCGTGTTCCGCGGTACCGCCTTCGGCGCCGAGGGCCAGACCCTGGGCGAGGCGGTGTTCTGCACCGCGATGACCGGGTACCAGGAGACCCTGACCGATCCCAGCTACGACCGCCAGATCGTGGTGGCCACCGCCCCGCAGATCGGCAACACCGGTTGGAACGACGAGGACGACGAGTCGGGCAAGATCTGGGTCGCCGGCTACGCCGTGCGCGACCCCTCGACGATCTCCTCGAACTGGCGCGCCACCGGCACCCTGCAGGACCAGCTCGACAAGCAGAACGTGGTCGGCATCGCCGGCATCGACACCCGCGCGGTCGTGCGTCACCTGCGCACCCGCGGCTCGATGAAGGCGGGCATCTTCTCCGGCGCCGCCCTCGCCGACGACGCGGAACTGCTGGCTCGCGTGAACGGTCAGCCCTCGATGCTCGGCGCCGACCTGGCCGAAGAGGTCAGCACCGACGGCATGTACACGATCGAGCCGGTGGGCGACCACCGCTTCACCGTGGTCGCGGTCGACCTGGGCATCAAGACCAACACCCCGCGCATGTTCGCCGAGCGCGGCGTGCGCACCCACGTGGTGCCGTCGAACACCTCCCTCGACGACATCCTGGCGCTGAACCCCAACGGCGTGTTCCTCTCGAACGGCCCCGGCGACCCGGCCACCCAGACCGGCGCGATCGCGCTGACCCAGGGTGTGCTCGAGCGCGGAATCCCGCTGTTCGGCATCTGCTTCGGCAACCAGATCCTGGGTCGGGCCCTGGGCCGCCAGACCTACAAGATGAAGTTCGGCCACCGCGGCATCAACATCCCGGTGGTCGAAGCGGGCACCGGCCGCATCTCCATCACCGCGCAGAACCACGGCTTCGCCCTCGAGGGTGAGAAGGGCGAGGTGTTCGACACCCCCTTCGGCAAAGCCGAGGTCTCCCACATCTGCGCCAACGACGGCACCGTCGAGGGTGTGCGACTGATCGACGGTCGCGCCTTCTCGGTGCAGTACCACCCCGAGGCCGCCGCAGGCCCGCACGACGCCGCATACCTGTTCGACCGTTTCGCCGGTCTCATGGAAGGAGCCTGATGCCTCGCCGCGAGGATCTGAAGCACATCCTGGTGATCGGCTCTGGCCCGATCGTGATCGGCCAGGCGTGCGAATTCGACTACTCCGGTACCCAGGCGTGCCGGGTGCTGCGGTCCGAGGGACTGCGCGTATCGCTGGTGAACTCCAACCCGGCGACCATCATGACCGACCCCGAGTTCGCCGACTCCACCTACGTGGAGCCGATCACCCCCGAATTCGTCGAGAAGGTCATCGAGAAGGAGCGTCCCGACGCCATTCTCGCCACCCTGGGCGGCCAGACCGCCCTCAACACCGCGGTCGCGCTGCACGAGCGCGGGGTGCTGGAGAAGTACAACGTCGAGCTGATCGGCGCCGACTTCGACGCCATCCAGCGCGGTGAGGACCGGCAGAAGTTCAAGGACATCGTCGCCAAGGTCGGCGGCGAGAGTGCCCGCAGCCGGGTCTGTTACACCATGGACGAGGTCCGCGAGACCGTCGCCGACCTGGGTTTCCCGGTCGTCGTGCGCCCCTCGTTCACCATGGGCGGCCTCGGGTCGGGCATGGCCTACAACGACGAGGACCTCGACCGTATCGCCGGTGGCGGCCTCGCCGCCTCGCCGACCGCGAACGTCCTGATCGAGGAGTCCATCCTCGGCTGGAAGGAATTCGAGCTCGAGCTCATGCGCGACGGCCGCGACAACGTGGTCATCGTCTGCTCGATCGAGAACGTCGACCCGATGGGCGTGCACACCGGTGACTCGGTCACCGTCGCCCCGGCCATGACGCTCACCGACCGCGAGTACCAGAAGATGCGCGATCTGGGCATCGCGATCCTGCGCGAGGTCGGCGTCGACACCGGCGGCTGCAACATCCAGTTCGCGGTCGACCCGAAGGACGGTCGCCTGATCGTCATCGAGATGAACCCCCGCGTCTCGCGCTCCTCGGCGCTGGCGTCGAAGGCCACCGGCTTCCCGATCGCCAAGATCGCCGCCAAGCTGGCCATCGGCTACACCCTCGACGAGATCGTCAACGACATCACCGGTGAGACCCCGGCCTGTTTCGAGCCGACCCTGGACTACGTCGTCGTCAAGGCGCCGCGGTTCGCGTTCGAGAAGTTCCCCGGCGCCGACGCCACCCTGACCACCACCATGAAGTCGGTGGGCGAGGCGATGTCGATGGGCCGCAACTTCTCCGAAGCGCTGGGCAAGGTGTTGCGTTCGCTCGAGACCAAGGCCGCCAGCTTCTGGACCCTCGACGACGGACAGTGGGCCCCGCAGGATCCCAGCGATCCGGCGTCGGTGCGCGACGCCATCGAGGCTATCCTCGCCGACCTGCGCGTGCCCACCGAAGGTCGCATCTACCAGGTCGAGCGGGCGTTGCGCTTCGGCGCGAGCATCGAGGAAGTCGCGCTGGCCTCCGGTGTCGACCCGTGGTTCGTCGCCGAGGTCGCCGGCCTGGTCGCGCTGCGCCAGGAAGTGCTCGACGCGCCGGTCCTGGACGAGGACCTGCTGCGCCGCGCCAAGCACTACGGCCTGTCGGACCGTCAGCTCGCCGCCCTGCGGCCCGAGCTCGCGGGCGAGTCGGGCGTGCGCTCGCTGCGCCACCGCCTGGGTGTGCGGCCGGTCTACAAGACCGTCGACACCTGCGCCGCCGAGTTCGAGGCCAAGACCCCGTACCACTACAGCTCCTACGAGCTGGATCCCGGCGCGGAGTCCGAGGTCGCGCCGCAGCGTGAGCGCGACAAGGTGATCATCCTGGGCTCGGGCCCCAACCGCATCGGCCAGGGCATCGAGTTCGACTACTCGTGTGTCCACGCGGCGCAGACCCTCTCGGCCGCGGGCTACGAGACCGTCATGGTCAACTGCAACCCCGAGACCGTCTCCACCGACTACGACACCGCCGATCGCCTCTACTTCGAGCCGCTCACCTTCGAGGACGTCCTCGAGGTGTACCACGCCGAAACCGAGTCGGGCACCGTCGCCGGTGTGATCGTGCAGCTCGGCGGACAGACCCCGCTGGGCCTGGCGCAGCGGCTGACCGACGCGGGCGTGCCGGTCGTCGGCACCTCCGCGGCCGCGATCGACCTGGCCGAGGACCGCGGCGAGTTCGGTGACGTGCTCGTCGCCGCCGGGCTGCCCGCGCCCAAGTACGGCACCGCCACCACGGTCGAGCAGGCCAAGAAGATCGCCGCCGAGATCGGCTACCCGGTGCTGGTGCGCCCCTCCTACGTGCTGGGCGGTCGCGGTATGGAGATCGTCTACGACGAGACCTCCCTCGAGGGCTACATCTCCCGCGCGACCGAGCTCAACCCCGAGCACCCGGTGCTGGTCGACCGCTTCCTGGAAGACGCCATCGAGATCGACGTCGACGCCCTGTGCGACGGCGAGGAGGTCTACCTCGGCGGCGTCATGGAGCACATCGAGGAAGCCGGTATCCACTCCGGTGACTCCGCCTGCGCGCTGCCCCCGATCACCCTGGGCCGCAGCGACATCGAGGCCGTGCGCCGCTCGACCATCGCGCTGGCCAAGGGCATCGGCGTGAAGGGCCTGCTCAACGTGCAGTACGCCCTCAAGGACGACATCCTCTACGTGCTCGAGGCCAACCCGCGCGCGAGCCGCACGGTGCCGTTCGTCTCCAAGGCGACCGCGGTGCCGCTGGCGAAGGCCTGCGCGCGTGTCATGCTCGGCGCCACCATCGCCGAGCTGCGCAAGGAAGGCATGCTGCCGCCCGAGGGCGACGGCGGCCACGTGCCGCTGGACGCGCCGGTCGCGGTGAAGGAAGCCGTGCTGCCCTTCCATCGGTTCCGTCGCGCCGACGGCTCCGGCGTCGACTCGCTGCTGTCGCCGGAGATGAAGTCCACCGGCGAGGTCATGGGCATCGACGCCGACTTCGGCACCGCCTTCGCCAAGAGCCAGGCCGCCGCCTACGGCTCGCTGCCGACCGAGGGCACCGTGTTCGTCTCCGTCGCCAACCGCGACAAGCGCGCCATGGTGTTCCCGATCAAGCGCCTGCACGATCTGGGCTTCCGCATCCTCGCCACCGAGGGCACCGCGGAAACCCTGCGCCGCAACGGCATTCCGTGCGAGCAGGTGCGCAAGCACTCCGACCCGGAAGCCACCGACCCGGCGACCGGCATGCCGGAGGCCTCGATCGTCGAGCAGATCCGCGACGGCGAGATCGACATCGTGTTCAACACCCCCTACGGCAACTCGGGCCCCCGCGTGGACGGCTACGAGATCCGCACCGCCGCGGTGGGCGCGAACATCCCGTGCATCACCACCGTGCAGGGCGCGGCCGCGGCGGTGCAGGGCATCGAGGCGAGCATCAACGGCGGCATCGGCGTGCGCTCGCTGCAGCAGCTGCACTCGGTGCTGCGGGGCTGACATGCACAGCTTCGGTCACCGGTTGCAGCACGCCATGCGGGAATTCGGCCCGCTGTGCGTCGGCATCGACCCCCACCCCGGCCTGCTCCGGGCGTGGGGGCTCACCGAGGACGTCGACGGGCTCGAGGCGTTCGCCGAGATCTGCGTCGAGGCCTTCGACGGCCGCGTCGCCCTGGTCAAGCCGCAGGTCGCGTTCTTCGAGACCTACGGCTCGGGCGGTCTCGCGGTGCTCGAGCGGACCATCGAGGTGCTGCGGGCCTCGGGCACCCTGGTGCTGGCCGACGCCAAACGCGGCGACATCGGTTCCACCATGGACGCCTACGCGCACGCCTGGCTCGGTGACGGCCCGCTGGGCTCCGACGCCGTGACGGTCTCGCCGTATCTCGGGTTCGGGTCCCTGGACCCGGCGCTGAGTCTGGCGCAGGCCAACCATCGCGGCGTGTTCGTCCTCGCGGCGACGTCGAATCCCGAAGGCGCGCAACTGCAGCGGATCACCGCCGCGGACGGCCGCACGATCGCCCAGACCATGGTCGACGAGGCGGCGGCCCGCAACGCGGGCCACGGCTTCGGCTCGGTCGGCGTGGTCGTCGGCGCGACGCTCACCGAGGCGCCGGACCTGTCGGCACTCAACGGCCCCATCCTGATGCCCGGGGTCGGCGCGCAGGGCGGGGGAGCGGACTCCATCCGCGCCCTGGTCCCCGCGGCGAACCTGACGGCCGTGGTGCCCAATGTGTCGCGCGAAGTTCTCAACGCGGGCCCGTCGGTGACGGAGCTGTGCGACAAGATGACTCAGCTGCAGGAGGAGTTCGCCTTCCTTCAGGCCTGACGACAACGAGGGGCCGGGGTGGCGAAATGCTGCCCCGGCCTCGTCGTTTCCATCGCGTTCCGCGGTCAGGCGAGGCAGTAGGTCGCGGTGACCGTCGCGAACAGCGACAACGCGT
This sequence comes from Nocardia canadensis, assembly GCF_032656385.1. Lineage (NCBI taxonomy): Bacteria > Bacillati > Actinomycetota > Actinomycetes > Mycobacteriales > Nocardiaceae > Nocardia > Nocardia canadensis. Next base: position 1,938,352 of record NZ_JAVCWB010000008.1, on the reverse strand, counting down.
CCGACGACGCCGCCGAGCCGAGGACCATCGTCAGCGAGCGGCCATCGGTCGACCGGAACGCATACGAGACGTATCCGAGCAGCTCACCGCCGTGCCCCCACAGCTCGTCACCGCACGGTGGGGCGAAACGCTGCAGGCCCAGACCGTAGTGGAAACCCATGCCCATCGGGACGGTCTCGCGCATCCGGTCCAGCGAGGCGGGGCTGATCAGCCGCCCGCCCAGCAACGCGGCGTAGAACGCATCGAGATCGGCTGTGGTGGAGAGCATTTCGCCTGCGGCCCAGTCCAGCGACGGGTTCATCTCGGTCACGTCCACGCGGCCCGCGCCGTCGATGTCGCGATGTGCGGTGAGGGCGGGTGCGGGGAGGCGGGGGTCGTCGCCGGGCACGGTGGTGGCGGTCAACCGCAGGGGAGTGAGAACGCGGTTGCGGATCTCGTCGCCGTAGCGGTGGCCTGTCACGTGCTCGATGAGCAGGCCGAGCGCGATGTAGTTGGTGTTCGAGTACCGGAAGCGGGCGCCCGGCGCGAAATACGGGTCGTGGCGCACCGCGGTGGCGAGCAGATCGCGGGGCGCGTGACTGCGAAATCGATCGTCGCCGCGCCACCGGTTCGTCGACAGGCCGGGTTCCTTCATGTAGTCGTAGAGCCCGCTGGTGTGATTCATCAACTGCCGCACCGTGATCCGGTTTCCGTCGGGAATCGGGTCGGGTAGCTGTGCCGCGATCGAACCATCCAGGTCGACCTTGCCTTCGTCGACCAGTTGCAGCACCACGGTGGCGACGAAGGTCTTGGTGATGCTGCCGATCCGGAACCTGCTGTGTGGGTCGGGCGTGGACTGCCCGGTGCCGCCGTACTGCCACTCCCGTTGCCGTTCCCCCTCGGAGATCCGAAGCACGATGTCGGTATCGGTCCACCGCGCCGCGGCCTCGACCGTGTCCCCGACCACCCGCCAACGCGCCGTCACGAGGACGGTGGCGGCCACCAGCACGGCCGTCAGCACGGTGCCCAGAACGACCGCAGAGGCACGAAACAGTTTCTGTCGCATAGGGTTCGACGCTAGGGGCGCTCCGTGCCGCCAACGAGGGTGCAGGCCCCGCGACCGGGGTGCGGAAAACCCCACCCCTCGACTGCGGTCGCACCCCGCCGACCGGATGGTTGGCGCTACTGATCGCCGAGCGCCGCGTTCCTAGCGTCGAAAGCATGGAAACGACAGGCACTTCGACCGAACTGACCGGCATCGCGGGATGGGCGGTCCAGTTGATGGAACAGCTCGGCGGACTCGGCGCCGGCGTCGCCATCGCACTCGAGAACCTCTTCCCCCCGCTGCCCAGCGAGGTGATCCTGCCGCTGGCGGGGTTCACGGCCGGCCGCGGCCGGTTCGGCCTCGCCGAGGTGCTGCTGTGGACGACGCTCGGTTCGGTCCTCGGCGCGCTGGCCCTCTACGGCCTCGGTGCCGCCCTGGGCCGCGACCGGCTGCGCCGCATCGTCGACCGGCTGCCCCTGCTGCGCCTGTCCGACCTGGACCGCACCGAGGACTGGTTCGCCCGCCACGGCGACAAGGCGGTGTTCTTCGGCCGCATGATCCCGATTTTCCGCAGCCTGATCTCGATCCCGGCCGGTGTCGAACGGATGCCGGTGGGGCGCTTCACCGTGCTGACCACCGCGGGCAGTCTGCTGTGGAACGCGGTCTTCGTGTTCGCGGGGTACTTTCTCGGGGAGAACTGGCACGTCGTGCAGACCTACGCCGGTGTGCTGCAGAAACTGGTCATCGCCGCGGTGCTCGTGGCCACGACGTGGTTGCTGGTCGGCCGTCTTCGTGACCGACGCGGCCGGATCGACGTCCGATGACGACGGTTACCGCACCGCCGATGTCGGGGCGGCGGGCCGAGACCGTCGTGTCGCCGCCGTTCGCCCCGTACGTTGCTGTGACCGTGCGGCGGTCATCGATGTGGCCGGGGCACGGGAGGATCGGGTGATGGGTTCTTCTCCGGCGCGATCGTCGCGCGGCGCCGCGGCGATCGCGGGGTATCTGCTCGGCGTCGTCACCGCGCCGCTCGACCTGCTCGGTGTGCTGGCCGCGCCGGTCGCGATGCCGGTCACCGATCGGATCGTGGCGGTCGAGCGGTGGCGGGTGACGCGGCTGCTCGGTGTTCGCGCGACCGCTGCCCCCGGGGGCGCGCGGGCGGCCGGATATCTGGCGGTTCGCGCGGTGATCGGGTCGGTCGGGGCGGTGGTGCTCGCGCTGTGCGGTGCGGGCGTCGTGGTTGCGGCGGCCCTGGTGTACGGGGCGAGCACCGGCGCCGCGGTGGCGATCGTCGATGCCACCGCACCGGGGCAGATCACCTGGACGACGGTGGCGGTGGTCGTGCTGCCCGGCGCGGTGCTGTGTTTTCTCGGGGTGCAGGGGCTGGTCGGAGTGGTGCGGGCCGAGGCGTGGGCGCTGCGGCGCAGCGTGCGGCCGGGCTCGGGCGAGCTGGCCCAGCGAGTGGCGCAGCTGACCACGACCCGGGCCGAGGTGGTCGACATCATCGACGACGAGCGCCGCCGCATCGAACGCGACCTGCACGACGGCGTACAGCAGCGCGTGGTCGCCCTGTCCATCCTGCTCGGGCGGGTGGAGCGCGAATCCGACGGCGCCGCCAGGGCCGAGCTGCAGCGGCGCGCGATCACCGAGACCGGCCACATCCTCGACGAATTGCGTGAGGTGTCGTGGCGCATCTACCCGGCGATGCTCGCCCGCGACGGACTCCACGCCGCGCTCGAGGCCCTGGTCGATCGGACCCCGCTGCCGACCCGGCTCGACTACGCGCTCACCGAGCGTGCCCCGCACCGGGTCGAATCGGCCTGCTACTTCGCCGCCAGCGAGGCGATCACCAACGCGATCAAACACTCCGGGGCCGCGGCCGTCGCGGTCGGCGTCGAGCGCGACGGGCCGGTCGTGCGCCTGCGGGTGCGCGACGACGGCATCGGTGGCGCCGACCCCACCGGCCACGGGCTCGCGGGGATGGCCACCCGGGTCACCGCGATGGACGGCACGATGAGGGTGGACAGCCCGCCGGGCGGCCCGACGACCGTCACCGTGGAGGTTCCGTGCGAATAACCCTGGCCGAGGATTCCGCGCTGCTGCGCGAGAGCCTGGCCCAGCTGCTGACCGCCGAGGGCCACGAGATCGTGGACTCCGTCGGCACCGCGACCGAGCTGCTCGCCGCCGTGCGGGTCCGGCCGCCCGATCTGGTCATCGCCGATGTCCGGATGCCGCCCGATCACGTCGACGAGGGCATCAGAGCGGCACTGGAGATCCGCCGGGACCAGCCGGGTATCGCGGTCCTGGTGCTCTCGCAGTACGTCGAGCGCAGGCACGCCGCGGAATTCCTGACCGGCACGGGCGGCATCGGCTACCTGCTCAAGGACCGGGTCGCCGCGATCGGCGCGTTCCTGGACGCCGTCGAGCGGGTCGGCGCGGGCGGCACCGCCTTCGATCCGGAGGTGGTGCGTCAGCTGCTGCTGCGCAATCGCGCCGATGCGCCGCTGCACCGGCTGACCGAGCGTGAGCGCGCGGTGCTCGAGCTCATGGCGCAGGGCCTGAGCAATGCCGCGATCTGTCAGCAGCTGTTCGTCACTCGTAGCGCCGTCGAGAAGCACATCAACGCGATCTTCACCAAGCTGGACCTTCCCGCGGGCGAAGCGCACAACCGGCGCGTTCTCGCGATCCTGCAGCACCTGCGCGCGGGTGCGGTCGACGCCTAGCCGGTGCTCGTCGCGGTCAGGCGTGCGCCGCGGCGGGAATCCGGCCGCGCCACCAGCCCAGCGCGCCGACACCGAGCGGCACCAGCAGGGTGAGGAACCCCGACAGCGGCATGTACGCCAGCCCGGCGACGGTCGTGACGGCGAGGGCGGCGAGGACCGGCACCGGGACGAAACCGCGAGCGCGCTCCAGCTCGATCATGGCCAGGCCGAGTCCGATGCCGACCACACCGAACAGGGTGAACCAGAACGACAGTTCGGTGCCCTGATCGCCGGCCGCGAGCAACGCCACCCCCATGATCGTGTGCACGGTCGCGATGAACACCAGGGCGGCCCCAGCCAGCGGAAATCTAGTTCTTGAATTCATGTTCATAAACAGTGCCACTAGGCTGAGCCGGTGGCAAGACCCCGTCTCTTCACCGACGACCAGGTGCTCGACGCGGCCCGTGACCTGCTGGTCGATCCGGCGATCATCCGGCCCGCCATCGCCGCGATCGGCAAGGCCGCCGGCGTGCACACCGGGTCGATCTATGTGCGATTCGCCTCACGTGACGAACTGCTCGCCCGGCTCTGGCTGCGCTCGATCCGGCGTTTCCACGAGGGCCTGCTCGACGCGCTCGCCGGGCCGTCGCCGCTGCTGGCCGCGGCGACCTACCTGCCCCGGTACTGCCGCGAGCACCCGACCGAGGCCAGGGCGATGAAGATGTTCCATCGCGACGAACTGCTCGCGGTCGGTCCCGACGAATTGCGGCACGAGATCGCCACGGTCAACGACGCCATGAACGCCGCCCTGCTGGCCGCGGTGGTCACCGAATTCGGCACCGCCGACGCCGAGACCACCGCCGTCGCAGAGGCCGCGGTGAAGGCGATTCCGTACGGCCTGGTACGTGACTACATCGCCCGCGCGGCGCCGATTCCGGCGTGGATCGACGAGGTCGCCGCGACCGCCACCGGCGCAGTTCTGGATCGTTTCCATTCCCGATCTTGACGACACACTGTGCGAAATCCTGCGACACGCGGGGATTTTCCGGAAACCCGCTGGTCGCGCGCCACCGGGTTTGCGGGGCCTGTGACCGCCACGGGCGCAACCGAATGGCTAACATCGCCCATATCGGCATAACCGCAGGTGGAGATGCATTTTGTGAATTCGGCGGTACGATCGGGGCGGAAGAATCGCCGGTCACCGCATCGGGCCCGCGCGCCCCATACGGCATGCGTAATCCGGCCCTGACCTGGGGGTCGGGTTCGCAATCGGCGGGCGTCGTGGGTACGGTCGCACAGACCGTCCGGGTAACCGGCGGTAGATCTAGCAATGAACGATGAGACGGAGGAACCGTGGCCCTTCCCCAGCTGACTGACGAGCAGCGCGCCGCTGCTTTGGAGAAGGCGGCTGCCGCTCGCCGTGCTCGGGCGGAGCTCAAGGAGCGCCTGAAGCGTGGCGGTACCAACCTGAAGCAGGTCCTCACCGACGCCGAATCCGATGAGATTCTCGGCAAGATGAAGGTCTCTGCGCTGCTCGAGGCTCTGCCGAAGGTGGGCAAGGTCAAGGCTGCCGAGATCATGACCGAGCTGGAGATCGCCCCCACCCGGCGGCTCCGTGGCCTGGGCGACCGTCAGCGCAAGGCGCTGCTGGCTCGCTTCGACTTCGACGCCTGATTCAGGTGGTCGAACACACGCGGAAGGGTCGGCTGGTTGTACTGGTCGGCCCCTCGGCCGTGGGTAAGTCCACGGTCGTGCGGTGCGTGCGGGAACGCCTGCCCGAACTGGTTTTCAGCGTGTCGGCGACGACCCGGGCCCCCCGGCCCGGGGAAGTCGACGGCCGGGACTACCGTTTCGTTTCCCGAGCCGAGTTCGACGCCATGATCGAGGCGGACGAACTGCTCGAATGGGCAGACATCCACGGGGGGTTGCAGCGCTCGGGCACCCCCGCGGCCCCGGTGCGCGAAGCGCTGGAGGCCGGACATCACGTCCTGCTCGAGGTCGATCTGGCCGGTGCGCGATCGGTTCGGCAGGCGATGCCCGAAGCACTGCTGGTGTTTCTCGCACCGCCGAGCTGGGAAGAACTGGTCTCGCGCCTGCGGTCCCGCGGCACCGAGACACCCGAGGTGATCGAGCGCAGACTCGAGACCGCCCGGGTCGAATTGGCGGCCTGTGACGAGTTCGACACGGTCATCGTGAACAGCGAGGTGACGACTGCCTGCGAGCAGTTGGTATCGTTATTCGTTAGCACAAATTCGAGTTCTTGACCCACTAACCCCGCAGGAGCCTCCCCTAGTGAGTACGGACACCGCAGCCGCGCCCGCGTACGACACCCCGATCGGCCTCACCAACCCGCCGATCGACGAGCTGCTCGAGCGCACGTCGTCCAAGTACGCCCTGGTGATCTACGCGGCCAAGCGCGCGCGTCAGATCAACGACTACTACAACCAGCTCGGTGACGGCATCCTCGAGTACGTCGGCCCGCTCGTCGAGCCCGGCCTGCAGGAGAAGCCGCTGTCGGTCGCCATGCGTGAAATCCACTCCGACCTGCTCGAGCACACCGAGGGCGAGTGACAATCTCTTTTCCGGAGGCGTAGAGACCATGCGGATCGTCGTCGGGGTCGGCGGGGGCATCGCCGCCTACAAGGCGTGTGCCCTCGTTCGCCGGTTCACCGAGACCGGCCATCAGGTGCGGGTCATCCCCACCGAGTCGGCCCTGCAGTTCGTCGGTAAGGCGACCTTCGAGGCACTGTCCGGCCAACCGGTGCACACCGGTGTGTTCGCCGATGTGCCCGAGGTGCCGCATGTCCGGATCGGCCAGGAGGCCGATCTCGTCGTCATCGCCCCCGCCACCGCGGATCTGATGGCGCGCGCCGCACAGGGGCGCGCCGACGATCTGCTCACCGCCACCTTGCTGACGGCTCGATGTCCGGTGCTGTTCGCGCCCGCGATGCACACCGAGATGTGGGAGCATCCGGCGACGGTGGCCAATGTCGCGACGCTGCGAGCGCACGGCGCCAATGTCATGGAACCCGCGTCGGGCCGGCTCACCGGCACCGACACCGGTCCGGGCAGGCTGCCCGAGCCGGAGGAGATCTTCGGCCTGGCCTCGCTGCTGCTCGAACGCCCCGACGCGCTGCCCCGCGACCTGACCGGTCGCCGCGTGGTGATCACCGCCGGTGGCACCAGGGAACCGCTCGATCCCGTGCGTTTCCTCGGCAATCGCAGCTCGGGCAAGCAGGGCTACGCCCTGGCCCGGGTCGCCGCCCAGCGTGGCGCCCAGGTGACGCTGATCGCGGGCAACACCATCGAGCTCGCGCCGCCCGCCGCCGTGGACCTGGTCCACATCACCACCGCCGACCAGCTCAAGACCGCGGTCGACAAGCACGCGCTGGGCGCGGACGCGGTGATCATGGCGGCCGCGGTCGCCGATTTCCGTCCGACCCATGTGGCCGCTGCGAAGATCAAGAAGGGCGCAGACGAGCCCGACGTGATCCCGCTGACCAAGAACGAGGACATCCTCGCCGGCTTGGTCGACGCCCGCACCGACGGCAGGCTCGCCGGCACCGCGATCGTCGGCTTCGCCGCCGAGACCGGGGACGACAACGGTGACGTGCTCACCCACGCGCGCGCCAAACTGGCCCGTAAAGGCTGCGATCTGCTCGTGGTCAACGCGGTCGGGGAGGGCAAGGCGTTCGAGGTGGACACCAACGACGGCTGGTTGCTCGGCGCCGACGGCACCGAACAGGCCCTCGATCACGGGTCCAAGGCGCTGCTGGCCAGCCGGGTGCTCGACGCGCTCGTCCCGCTCCTGCGCTGACCGGGTACGGTCGCCGATAGCTTCGCGAGATCTGTTGCGCTGCAAGGATCGTCGCGCAGTGTACGGCGTGTGGACGCCGTCCGTGGGCGCCTTCGCCGGTTCGGTGAACAGTCCGGGACAGTCTGTGTGCACTGCGCCACCTCGTCGGTGGTTTGGAATAGTCTGAGAAGAAGGGTTGTGCGGTAGCACCGAGAAGTTACCGTCACAAGCCGACACGAGTAACCCGTTGAGGGAGAGGGAATAACTGTGCGTACGACAGGTAGTCGGCTATTCACCAGTGAGTCCGTGACCGAGGGGCATCCGGACAAGATCTGTGACGCGATCAGCGATTCCATCCTCGACGCGCTGCTCGCGGCGGACCCGCGCAGCCGGGTCGCGGTGGAGACCCTGGTGACCACGGGTCAGGTGCATGTCGCGGGCGAGGTCACCACCTCCGCCTACGCCGACATCCCGCGGATCGTCCGCGAGAAGGTCCTCGAGATCGGATACGACTCCTCCGCAAAGGGTTTCGACGGAAACTCCTGTGGTGTGAACATCGCGATCGGTGCCCAGTCGCCCGACATCGCGCAGGGTGTCGACACCTCGCACGAGGCGCGTGTCGGCGGTTCCGACGACGAGATCGAACGGCAGGGCGCCGGTGACCAGGGCCTGATGTTCGGCTACGCCACCACCGACACCCCCGAGCTGATGCCGCTGCCGATCGCGCTCGCGCACCGGCTCTCGCGCAAGCTCACCGAGGTCCGCAAGTCCGGCGTGCTGCCGTACCTGCGTCCCGACGGCAAGACCCAGGTCACCATCGAATACGACGGTGACAAGCCGGTCCGGCTGGACACCGTGGTCATCTCGACCCAGCACGCGGCCGACATCGACCTGGACAACCTGCTGGCCCCCGACATCCGGTCGAAGGTCGTCGACGCCGTCATCGGCGATCTGAACCTGCCGACCCTGGACACCTCCGACATCCGCCTGTTGGTCAACCCGACCGGCAAGTTCGTGCTCGGTGGCCCGATGGGTGACGCGGGCCTGACCGGCCGCAAGATCATCGTCGACACCTACGGCGGCATGGCACGCCACGGTGGTGGCGCGTTCTCCGGCAAGGACCCGTCGAAGGTCGACCGCTCGGCCGCCTACGCCATGCGCTGGGTCGCCAAGAACGTCGTGGCCGCCGAGCTGGCGGAGCGCGTCGAGGTGCAGGTCGCGTACGCGATCGGCAAGTCGGCGCCGGTCGGCCTGTTCGTCGAGACCTTCGGCACCGAGAAGGTCGATCCGGCCCGCATCTCAGCCGCCATCTCGGAGGTCTTCGACCTGCGTCCGGGCGCGATCATCCGCGACCTGGACCTGCTGCGCCCGATCTACGCGCCGACCGCGGCCTACGGTCACTTCGGCCGCACCGACGTCGATCTGCCCTGGGAGCACACGGACCGCGCCGACAAGCTGCGCGCGGCCGTCGGCCTGTAAGACCCACCGCCCGCGTGGCAGCGGACGACACGACGACAGCAGCGGGACACCCGATCGCTCGGGTGCTCCCGCTGCTGTCGCCTGCGCACCTGGACCGCGACTTCGACTATCTGGTCCCCCCGGAACTGGACGAGATCGCGCAGCCGGGGGTTCGGGTCCGAGTCCGGTTCGCCGGCCGCCTCGTCGACGGGTACCTGCTCGAACGTCTCCCGCACAGCGAGCACACCGGCAAGATGGTGAAGCTCGAACGCGTCGTCTCCCCGGAGCGCGTCCTCACCCCGGAGATCCTGCGGCTGGCCACCGCCGTCGCCGCCCGGTACGCGGGCACCCGCGCCGATGTCCTGCGCCTGGCCATCCCGCCCCGCCACGCCCGTACCGAGACCGGCGGAACCAAGAAGTCCACTGCTGCAACAGAATCCGCGCTCGACGAAGCGGAACCGGCTGCTGCTGAAGCCGATTCGCCGGCGGACGGCCCGTCGTCACCAGCGGTGGGTCCGGGCGATTGCGTCGAAAAGGATTCGCCCGCAGCGGTTCCGGACGCGGTGGCGAGCGATCCTGTCGATACCACCGCGTGGAACAGGTACCAGCACGGCGGCGCCTTCGTGGCCGCGCTGAGCGCCGGACGCGCACCCCGGGCGGCCTGGCAGGCGCTGCCCGGGGAGGACTGGGCGGCGCGGCTGGCCGAGCTCGCCGCGACCGTGGTCGCGAGCGGTCGCAGTGCCGTGCTGATGGTGCCGGATCAGCGCGACCTGGATCGGCTGCTCGCCGAATGCGTTCGGCTGGTGGGGGATTCGGCCGTCGGGCTGTCGGCCGGGTTGGGGCCCGCCGCGCGGTATCGGCGGTGGCTGGCGGTGCTGCGCGGACAGGCGCGCGTCGTCGTCGGTACCCGCGCGGCCGTCTTCGCGCCCGCGCGTGATCTCGGACTGATCGCCCTCTGGGACGACGGTGACGACACCTACGCCGAGCCGCGGGCACCGTATCCGCATGCCAGGGAAGTGGCGATGCTGCGTGCCCACGAGACCGGCGCCGCCTTCGTCGCGGCCGGTTTCGCCAGGACCGCGGAGATCCAGGCCGTCGTCGAGTCCGGCTGGGCGCGGGACCTGCTCGCCGAACGCCAGGTGCTGCGCGAGGTGATGCCCCGGATCAGCGCGCCCGGCGACACCGACTTCGCGCTGGAACGCGACGCGCTGGCGCGGGCGGTCCGTATGCCCGGTGTCGCGTTCGCCGCCGCCCGCGCGGCGATCAAGGAGAACGCCGCGGTCCTGGTCCAGGTGCCCCGGCGCGGCTATGTCCCCTCGCTGGCCTGCGCGAAGTGCCGGACCCCCGCGCGCTGCAGACACTGCAACGGGCCGTTGGCGTTGCCACAGTCGAGCACGGGCGAAGCCGCGAGCCCGCAGTGCCGCTGGTGCGGCATCACCGAGGCCGCCTTCCGCTGCCAGGCGTGCGGTGCGCGCGCACTGCGCGCGATGGTCATCGGCGCCGCCCGCACCGCCGAAGAACTCGGCCGCGCCTTCCCCGGTGTCCCGATCCGTGGCTCGGGTGGCGGGGAAGTGCTCGACAGTGTCGAACCGGGTGCGCAGGTCGTGGTCGCGACCGTCGGCGCGGAACCGCTGGTGCGGGGCGGCTACGGGGTCGCGCTGCTGCTGGACGGCTGGGCCCTGCTGGGACGGGCCGACCTGCGCGCGACCGAGGACACCTTGCGTCGGTGGATGGGCGCCGCCGCGCTGGTCCGCCCGCGCGGGCAGGTGATCGTGATGGCCGAGCCGTCGCTGCCCACCGTGCAGGCGCTCGTGCGCTGGGACCCGGTCCATCACGCCGCCGCCGAGCTGGCGGCGCGCGCCGAGGTCGGCTTCCCGCCCGCGGTGCGGCTGGCGGCGATCGACGGCACCACCGCCGCCATCGCCGAATTGCTCGAGGCCACCCAGCTGCCGGACCGGGTCGACATCCTCGGACCGGTGCCGCTGCCGCCGACGGCCCGCAAACCCTTCTCCGGCTCCGACCAACCGGCCGAGGTCGAGCGCATGCTGCTGCGGGTGGGCCGGACCGAGGGCGGTCCCCTCGCCCGGGCGCTCACGGCGGCTCAGGCGGTGCGCAGCTCGCATCGGTCCGACGCGCCGTTGCGGGTGCAGATCGACCCGGTCGACATCGGCTGACGGTCGGGTCGGAGGCGCCCGGCGACAGCGGTCGGCCTGGTCGTCGCGCGCCTGCCGCAGTGGTGGTCCCGAACCCTGTCCTACCATGACCTCGGGTGAGCAGAGAGGATCGTGGTGGAGTTCTTCACGACACGCGACGGGACGTACGTGGCGAACGATCTGGCGGTGAGCCGCTGGTCGCCGAATCAGCTGCACGGCGTCGCGGTGTGCGGCCTGCTCGCGCTGGAGGCCGAGAAGCACAGTCCGGGAACGGGATTCGTCCCGGCGCGGCTCTCGGTCGACCTGTTCCAGCAGGTCACCCGGGACCCGATCACGCTGCACAGCGCGGTGGTGCGGGCGGGCAATCGCATCAAGGTCGTCGATTCCTGGCTCGTCCAGCAGGACCAGACGCGGGCCAGGGCGACAGTGACCTTCCTGGCCGCCGCCGACGACCCGCCGGGAACGGTCTGGCAACCGCTGCGGACGCTGCCGGTCCCGACGGAACGACGCGACGATCCGCGGGGTGCCCTTCCACTGTTCAAGTCCGGTGACGGCGACTGGATCACCGACTTCGGCGCGGCGCGTGACGCCGAGCGCAAGGTCACCTGGCAGAACCTGCCGCCGCTGGTGGCCGGGGAACCGTTCACCCCGTTCCAGCGGGCCGCCGCCACCGGCGACCTCACCAACCTCGTCTGCCACTGGGGTTCGCGCGGTGTCGGCTACATCAACGCCGACATGACGCTCACCCTGTCCCGCCTGCCGGTGGGCCCGGAACTCGGCATGCAGGCCCTCGACCACGTCGGCAACGCCGGTGTCGCGGTGAGTACCGCGACGATGTACGACCGCGAAGGCCCGCTCGGCACCTGCGTGATCACCGCCGTGGCCAACGACCGGCGCCGGTCGGCCCCCGCGCACCGTGGCGAACCGGTGCCCGCGACCGCCGAGGGCTGAGACCGGCACCGATGAATTCGGGGTGCCCGCGTCGTCTGCACTGACGACGGCGCACGCCCGCGCGTCCCCGAACCGTGCCTGGAGGCCCCGTGGCGACACCTCTCTCCCGCGACGAGCTGTGGGCGATGACCCACGCCGAACGGGCGGCCCTCGCCGACGATCTCGCCGGTCTGGACGACGCGCAGTGGGCCCGGCCGTCGCTGTGCGGGACCTGGGTGGTCGAGGAGGTCGTCGCCCACCTGACCGCCGCGGCGAGCATCGGGCGACTGCGCTGGCTGGCCAGTGTGCTCGGCGCCCGCTTCGACTTCGATCTGCACAATGCCCGGCGGCTGGCCGAGCACCGCGGGGCCACACCCGCCGAGACGCTCGCCCGGTTCCGATCGATCGCCACCAGCACGACCGCGGCGTCCGGGCACACCGCGGCCTGGCTCGGCGAGGTCGTCGTGCACGGTCAGGACATCCGGCGTCCGCTCGGGCTGCCCACCACCCCGACGACGGCCGCCGCCACCGCGGTCGCCGACTTCTACGCGAGCCGCGATTTCACCGTGCCCAGCCGGACCACCATCGCCGGCCTGCGCCTGGACGCCACCGACGGGCCCTTCGCCACGGGCGCCGGTCCGCTGGTCACCGGTCCGACGATCGCGCTGGTGATGGTCATGGCGGGCCGCAGCACCTACGCCGACGACCTCACCGGGCCCGGCCTGCCGACGCTGCGAGCCCGCCTGGCCGAGAAGCCCTGAGCGGGCCTGGACCCTGCTCAGAGATACAGCGCGCGCTGCCGCAGCACCCACTGCGCGTACGAGGTCGCCGGGCGACCGAGCACCCGCTCGATATCGCCGCTGACCTCCTGCTCGGCCGTGGTCGGCGTGCCCAGGATGGTCAGCGTGTGGTCGGCGACCGCCTCCGGCATGAAGCGCAGCATGTTCGCCTTCGCCTGCGCGGCGTCGAGTTCGACGAAGCTGATCGGCTCGTCGACGGCCGCGGCGATCGCGGCCGCTTGCTCTCGCGGGGTCACGAGCGCCGGACCGGTCAGCGTGTAGGCGCGTCCGGCATGCCCATCGGCGCGCAGGGCGACGGCGGCGACCGCGGCGATGTCGCCCGGGTCGACCGCGGGCAGGCCGACGTCGCCGAACGGCGCGGCGACAGTGCGCGCGGTGCGCACCGGCTCGATCCAGGCATAGGTGTTGGAGAAGAACGCGCCCGGCCGCAGCACGGTCCAGGCGAGGTCGGACTCCGCCAGCGCCCGCTCGAACGCGATGGTGCGCGCGTAGCCGGCGGAGTCGGGCCGGGTCACCGCGCCTTGCGAGGACACGAACACCACCCGGCCGATACCGGCCGCGGACGCGGCCTTCAGCAGCTGAGCGGGCTCGGGCCCGGTCATCAGCTGCTCGCCGGTGATCAGCAGGAACAGTGCGTCCGCGCCCTGGAGCGCGGGGGAGAGGCTGTCGAGGTCGCCCAGGTCGGCCACGACGTGCTCCACCCCCGCGGGCAGGTCGACGGGCGCGGCGCCACGCGACACGGCCCTGACCCGCTCACCCGCCTCGGCGAGCAGGCCGACGAGCGTGCGGCCGATATTGCCGGTGGCACCGGTGACGACGATCATGAGAACTCCTTGAGTTAGTTGGCTGACTAACTCACCGTAGCAACGATCGACGGGGCTGTCTATAGTTAGTTGCATGACTGACTCAGTGGCGCAGGGGCGGCCGAAGATCGGGAAGCGGGAGCGGCTCGTGGCGGCGGCCGCGCGGGTCTTCTACGAGCAGGGCGTCGAGAAGACGACCATCGCCGACATCGCCGCCGCGGCCGACGTGCCGGTCGGCAACGTCTACTACTACTTCAAGACCAAGGATCAGTTCGTCCAGGCCGTCATCGACACGCACGCGGGGGTGCTGGCGGAGATCGTCGCCGGGATCGAGCCGCTGCCCGGCCCGGCCGAGCGTTTGAAGGCGATGGTCGCGAGCTGGGTGGAGCAGCGCGATCTCGCCGCGCGCTACGGCTGCCCGACCGGCTCGCTGGCCGCCGAACTCGACAAGCGTCCCGATGCCTTCGGCGGCGAACCGGCACGGCTGATGAGCCTGCTCATCGACTGGGCTCGGGGGCAGTTCGCCGAACTCGGCAGGCCCGACGCTGCCGAACTCGCCGTCGCCTTCGTCGCGGCATATCAGGGAATCTCCTTGCTCGCCAACACCTTCCGCGACCCCGGCCTGATGGTGACCGAGGGTGCGCGGTTGGCGCGCTGGATCGACGAGCTGGCCGGGCGGGGCTGAGCTCACCCGGCGGGCTGCCAACCCGAGCACAGCAGATCGATCGTGGTGATCCGGTCCCGAGCGGTCGTCAGGAACGCCCGCTGCTCGGCGATCCTGGCCGCGCCGGGATCGTGGGTCGGCCGCATCCGGACCAGCCAGTGCAGGGCGAGCTTGTCGCCGCGGCGTTCGTGACCGGCGTCGACGACGGCGAAGTCGTCCGGTCCGCCGAACCAGCCGCGAAACCGGTCGATGGTCGCGTCCGGGCCCAGCGCGTCGAACGGGCCGGGCGGGATGAGGCCGCGCAGGCGCGCTTCGGGAGCGAGGCAGGCGGTCATGGCGGTGAAGTCGCGCCGGATCAGTGCGGCGAGAAACGCGTCGGCGACCGGGGATTCGGTCGACTTCGGGGGGAGGGTGGACGTGGTCATATCGGAAGTGTCGGCTCCGCGGGGCGGCCGGACATCGGGCGATCACCCGATCTTCGCGCGCTGATCCTCGTCCGGCAGCAGACCGTGGCGCATCGCGAACACCGCGGCCGAGCCACGGCTGTGCACCCCGATCTTGGTGTAGATGTGCTCGATGTGGCTGCCCGCGGTGCGCCAGGCGCGGCTCCGTCATGGTGATTTCAGAGGACCCCTTGCGCTCGATGCATTGTCGATATATCGTCGATAACGTCAAGAACAACGAGAGAGCCTGAGGAGGCTGTCATGCACAACGCAGAGAATCGAGAATTCGGACACTTCGGTCGCGGTCGTGGACCCGGCCCCGCGGAATTCGGTCCCGATCGGCGGCAGTTCCGCCGGGGCGGGCGACACGGGCACGGTCCCGAGTTCGGGCCGGGCTTCGGCCCCGGGTTCGGCCCGGGTTTCGGTCCCGGCTTCGGTCGTGGACGCGGCCGCGGCGGCCGGGGCAGGCGCGGTGACGTGCGCGCCGCGGTGCTGCTGCTGCTCGTCGAGCGGCCCATGCACGGCTACGAGCTGATCCAGCAGATCCGCGAGCGCAGCGACGACATCTGGCGTCCGAGCCCGGGGTCGATCTACCCCGCCCTGGCCCAGTTGGAGGACGAGGGACTGGTGCTTATCGAGAAGGTGGCCGGTCGCAAGACCGCCCAGCTCACCGGCGAGGGCAAGGCCTATGTCGAGGCCAATCGCGAGGAACTCGGTGACCCGTGGGCCGAGGTCAAGCAGGACGTCGGCGCCCAGGCGCTGGATCTGCGCGGCCTGGTCGGGCAGGTCATGGGCGCGGTCGGTCAGGTCGCCCAGGTCGGGACGGCGGAGCAGGCGGCCAAGGCCGCCGAGGTGCTCACCGAGACCCGGCGGGCGCTGTATCGGATCCTCGCCGAGGACGATGTCACGCCCGGGGACGACCCCCGATAATTCAGGGCACTCATACCCTCTTCCCGGGGGTGCGAAACCTGTGCGGACGGTGTAATTCTTTGGGATATGGAACAGCCGCGGCGCAGGTGGGTTTGGGGAACGGCACAAAGGCGACGAACGGGCGCGATCGCCTTAGCCGTGGCCGCGGTGTTCGCGGCGACGCTGACCTCGCCCGCCGCCGCCGAACCGGCCGGATACCGGCCCGCCCTGGTGCCGAACGAGCCGGGTCCCCGGCAAACCGACCATCTCGCCGCCGCCCGCTACCTCGACACGCATCCCACCGCGGTTCCGTTGGGGGTCAACAACTTCGGCTGTAAGCCGACCGCCGACCATCCGCGTCCGGTGGTGCTCGTGCACGGTACCGACTCGAGCGCGTACTCCGATTGGGCGGGTATCGGTCCGCAGCTCGTGGACGCGGGCATGTGCGTGTTCGCGCTCAACTACGGCGGCGCGCCGGGCGCCGACACCTACGGCACCGAGGACATGCGGGTCAGCTTCGCCCAGCTCGCCGCGTTCGTCGACGACGTGCTGGCGGTCACCGGGACCACGAAGGTCGACCTGGTCGGCTTCTCCCAGGGCGCCACGGTCAGCCGCTACTACGTCAACAAGCTCGGCGGGGCGGCGAAGGTCGGCACCTGGGTCGGCCTCGCCTCGCCCAGCTACGGCGGCGTCATGTACGGCCTGGTCCCGGTGGGGCAGGCGGTGCCCGGGATGATGGACGTCTTCGCCGAGGTCACCTCGACGGCGGCGGTCCAGCAGGCGCAGGGCGAGCCGCTCATGGTCGAGCTCAACGCGGGCGGCGACACCGTGCCCGGCGTCCGCTACGTCACCGTCGGCAGCCGCGTGGACGAGATGATCCAGCCCTTCGACAACATCGCCCTGCACGGCCCGGGCGCGGAGAACCTGGTCCTGCAGGATCTGTGCGCCGACGACCTGACCGGACACTTCCACATGGTCTACGACCCGTTCGTGCAGCAGCTGCTGCTGCGGGTGCTGGATCCGGCCCACGCGCCGGCGCCCGTGTGCACACCGGTCGCGCTCGGCACCGGCATTCCCCAGGTGATCATCGCCGGGAACTCCTGACGACCACGCCGGGCGGGAGCATCGGCCGCGGTCACTAGAATGGGACGACCGCACTTCGTCCAGCCGGGAGCCGCCGCGTGACCATTCAGCCCGTTCGCCTGTTCGGCGATCCGATTCTGCGTTCCCGTGCGGATGCGGTCACCGAGTTCGGTGCCGAACTCGGTCAGCTCATCGCCGATCTCACCGAGACCATGCACGACGACGGCGGGGTCGGGATGGCGGCGCCGCAGATCGGGGTCGGGCTGCGGGTGTTCGTCTACGACACCGGCGACGCCGCGGGCCACGTGGTGAACCCGCAGTGGTCGGCGATCGGCGACGAGGAGCAGGTCGGGCCGGAAGGCTGCCTGTCGATCCCCGGCGTGCGTTACGACGTGCGCCGGGCGTTGCGGGTCGAGGTCTCCGGCGTCGACAGCGCCGGTGCGCCGGTCGAATTCGAGGCCGAGGGGCTGCTCGCGCGGTGTGTGCAGCACGAGACCGATCACCTCGACGGCGTGCTGTTCGTCAGCAAGCTCGAGCCCGGCGACCGGAAGGACGCGATGCGGACCATCCGCGAATCCGACTGGTTCCGCAACGGCGTCACCGTGCGTGAGTCCAGCGGTGTCGGCGGTGGCCGCTGATGCGCGTCGTCTTCGCAGGCACCCCCGAACCCGCGGTGCCGTCGCTGCGGCGGCTCATCGACAGCGATCGGCACGAGGTGATCGCCGTGGTCACCCGGCCCGACGCCGTCGCCGGTCGCGGTCGCAAGCTGCTGCGCTCGCCGGTCGGTCAGCTCGCCGACGAGCACGGCATTCCGGTACTCACCCCCCGCAAGCCGGCCGACCCCGAGTTCGTCGCCGCGCTGACCGAGCTCGCGCCGGACTGCTGCCCCGTGGTCGCCTACGGTGCGCTGCTGCCCCAGCAGGTGCTCGATATTCCCGTCCACGGCTGGATCAACCTGCACTTCTCGCTGCTGCCCGCCTGGCGCGGCGCGGCACCGGTGCAGGCGGCGATCGACGCCGGTGACGACATGACCGGCGCGTCGACCTTCCGCATCGAGGCCGGGCTCGACACCGGCCCGGTGTACGGCGTGATGACCGAGAAGATCAACGTCACCGACACCGCGGGCGAGCTGCTCGGTCGGCTGGCCGAGGGCGGCGCGGTCCTGCTGGAGCGGACCCTCGACGGAGTGGAAGACGGGACGCTGCAAGCGATTCCGCAATCCACCGACGGCGTGTCCTACGCGCCCAAGGTGACCGTGGAAGCGGGCCGGATCCGGTTCGACGAGCCCGCACTGGCCATCCACCGCCGCATCAGGGCCGTCACCCCGGCGCCCGGCGCGTGGACCGAGATGAACGGACTGCGGCTCAAACTGGGCCCGGTCGAGATGGTGGAGGAAACCTTGCCCGAAAGCGAGATCGAGGTGCGCAAGTCCGGCGTCTTCGTCGGTACGTCGACCACAGCGATCCGGCTCGGGCAGGTCCAGCCACCCGGTAAGAAGATGATGAACGCCCTCGACTGGGCCCGCGGCGCGCGCCTGGCACCGGGTCAGGTGATCGGATGAGCGCCTCCGATCGCCGGCGCCGCCGGGAAGCCGACGCCCGCGGCGGCACGACGCCCCGGGACGAGAAGAAGGTCGCCGGCAAGGACGTCGACGGCGGCTGGGCGGCGCGTGCCGCCAAGGGCGGCGGGACGGTCCGCGCGGGCGGCGCAGCTCCGCAGCGCACCGGCGGTGCGCGCTGGGCGGACGCTCGCGGTGAGGCCGCCGACCGGCGGTACGGCGGTACGGACGACCGGCGCGAGAGTGCCAGTGGGCGTGGCGCGAGCGACTGGCGTCGGGACGAGCGGGGCCGGGGCTCGAGCGGCAGCGACGAGGGCGCTCGTGGCGCGGGCGACCGGCGGCGTGGCGCGGACGATTCGCGCGGTGGCGGCGAGAGGGGTCGTGCGAGCGATCTCCGGGGTCGCGGTGGCGATCGGAGTCGTGGGGACGACCGGCGCGCGTCTGCGGATGATCGCGGTGGCGACGGCACACGGGCGAGCGGTCGCGCCGACGATCGGCGTGGTCGGGACGACCGATCGGGTGGTCCGCAGGGTCGTGGTGGTGCGACCGGCGGTCGGCCTGCCGGGGATCGCGGTGCGCGCGTGACGGATTCGCGCGGTGGCGCCGGGGATTCTCGTGGGGGCGCGGGGCGCGACGGTGGTGCTCGCACGGGCGGCGATGCCGCGCGTGGTGGCAAACGGCCGGCGAGTGAGCGTGGCGGTAGCCAGGCCGGGCGAGGTACCGAGCGCAGGCGTGAGGATCGGCCGGATCCGAGTGTGCCGAGTCCGCGCAAGCGGCGCGGCGAGCCCGTCGATCCGGCGCGCGAAGTGGCCCTCGATGTGCTGCGCGCGGTACGTGATCGCGATGCCTACGCCAACCTGGTGCTGCCGAAGCTGTTGCGCGAGCGCAAGATCAGCGGACGCGATGCCGCGTTCGCGACCGAACTCACCTACGGTGCGAGCCGGTCGCAGGGGCAGCTCGACGCGGTGATCGCGGCGTGCGCCGGCCGCCCGGTCGCCGAGATCGACGGGCCGATCCTCGACATCCTGCGCCTGGGCGTCTACCAGCTGCTGCGCACCCGCACGAGCGCGCACGCCGCGGTCGACACCTCCGTCGACCTGGCCCGCGCCGAATTCGGCCAGGGCCGTGCCGGTTTCGTCAACGCGGTGCTGCGCCGGGCGGGGGAGAAGACGGTCGAGCAGTGGGTGGCCGAACTGGCGCCCGCCGATCCCGTCGGCGGTCTCGCCTTCGAATACGCCCATCCCACCTGGATCGCCCAGTCCTTCGCCGACGCGCTCGGCGCGCGGGCGGGCGAGCTGGGCGCGCTGCTGGCCGCCGACGACGAGCGCCCGGTCGTGCACCTGGTCGCGCGGCCCGGTGAGATCACCGCCGAGGAACTCGCGCTGGTCACCGGCGGCGAGGAGGGGCGCTGGTCGCCGTACGCGGTGTACCTCGACGGCGGCGACCCCGGTCAGCTGGAGCCGGTCCGCGAGGGCATCGCGGCCGTCCAGGACGAGGGCAGTCAGCTGGTCGCCCTCGCGCTGACCAGGGCGCCCCTGGACGGCCCGGATCAGGGCCGCTGGCTCGATCTCTGCGCGGGCCCGGGTGGCAAGGCGGCCCTGCTGGGCGCGCTGGCCGCGATCGACCTGTTCACCGTCGACGCCGTCGAACCGGCCGAGCACCGGGCCGAACTGGTCCGCAAGTCCACCCGTGGGCTGCCGGTCACCGTGCATGTCACCGACGGCCGCGACAGCGGGCTGACCCCAGGCTACGACCGTATCCTCGTCGATGCGCCGTGCACGGGTCTCGGCGCGCTGCGCCGCCGTCCGGAAGCGCGCTGGCGGCGCACCCCGGCCGATGTGCCGGAACTGGTCACCCTGCAGCGCGAACTGCTCGCCGCCGCCTGGGACCTGCTGCGCCCCGGCGGGGTGGTCGTGTACTCGACCTGCTCGCCGCATCTGGCCGAAACCGTCGGCGTCGTCGGCGATTTCGTCCGCCGCTCGGGCGCCGAGCAACTCGACACCCGCGAGTACCTGCCCGGTGTCACCGATCTGGGCGACGGCCCGTCGGCACAGTTGTGGCCGCATCGCCACGGCACCGACGCGATGTTCCTCGCGGCCCTGCGCAAACCGCTCGGCTGACCCGGCGCCGCCGACGCGGCGGTGTCGACATCACGCCAGGTACCCGCTGCGCTGCGTCGCCGCGGGCCGCGCTGCCCTCGTCGGAGTTGGACCCGGCGACGGGCAGACACGCGACATTCGTCCAATCGTCGCGCCCCGCGGCGGCGCAGAATCGGTGCATGGCGATGACATGGGAACAGGTGGTCGCGGTGGCGACGGCGCTACCGGGTGTCGAGGAAGGCACCTGGTGGCGCACTCCGGGACTGAAAGTCGGTGGCAAGGGCTTCGCGCGGTTACGCGTCGAGGCCGAGGGCGGCCTGGCCCTGCTGTGTGAACCGGCCGAGAAGGAAGCGCTGCTGGCCGCCGGCGACCCGGCGTTCTATACGACACCGCACTACGACGGGCATCCGTTCATCCTGATCGATCTCACGGCGGTCGATCCCGACCAGCTCGCCGAACTCGTCGACAGTGCCTGGTGGCTGCGGGCGCCGGCCCGGATGCGGCGCGAACGGCAGGGCGCGGCGGGGACGTCGTTGTCCCGGCGCGACGGGTAGCTCAGTCCCGTTCGGACAATTCGCGCAGGCGGGCAAGGGTTTTCGCGAGGATGCGCGAGACGTGCATCTGGGAGATTCCCAGCTGGGCGGCGATCTGGGTCTGGGTCATCGATTCGAAGAAGCGCATCGTCAGGATGCGGCGCTCGCGTTCGGGCAGCCCGGCCAGCAGCGGACGAACCGCGATGTACTCCTCGACCCGGTCGAACTGCGATTCCTCCTCGCCCAGGGTGTCGAGCAGCGACGCGTCGCTGTCGCGACCGACCGACGCGGCATCGATCGAGGTCGGCTGATACGCGTTGCCCGCGATGACCGCCTGGGTGACCTCGTCGGGGTCGACCTCGAGCTCGGCCGCGATCTCCTTCGCGGTGGGGGAGCGGCCCAGCCGTTGCGACAGCTGGTCGACCGCGGCCCCGATCCGGAGGTGGGTCTCCTTGACCCGGCGCGGGACCCGCATCGCCCAGGTGTTGTCGCGGAAGTAGCGCCGGACCTCACCCATGATCGTGGGCACCGCGAAGGACAGGAAGTTCGAGCCGCGGCTGAGGTCGAACCGGTCCACCGCGTGCACCAGGCCGACACGCGCCACCTGCGACAGATCGTCGAACGGTTCGCCGCGACCGCTGAACTTCCTGGCGATGTGGTCGGCCAGGGGGATGCAGCGGTTGATCAGCGCGTCACGCGCCACCGCGTGCTCGACGCTGCCGGGCGTGGTCGCCGCCAGCCGCTCGAACAGGACGCTGACGTCGTCGTATCCAGAGACCGGTTCCTCGGTCTCGGTGTCGTCGACGGTGTCCTCGGCGGGGTTCTCCGGTTCGGTGACGGTGTCGGCGCGGGTCTCCTGGTCGGGCTTGTGGTCTTCGGTGGTGTCTTCGCCGTGCACTACGCCTTCCCCCGGACCCGACGGAATCGGACCGTCGTCGGATAGCCGGACACGGCCGCGTCGAAGCCCGCCTGATCGGCGGTCACCTCGTCGCTGAGCGTGCGCAGCACATGCCAGCCGAAGCTGCGCTGGTCGGGCATGCCCTCGGTCGCGGCCACCCCGTCGACGCGCACCAGCAGTTCGGTGTCACCGACGACGAATTCGCAGGTGAGCGCCGAATCGGGCGCGGCGATCGCGATGAGCGTCGAGCAGACCTCGTCCACGGCCAGGCGCACGTCGGCGACCTCGTCGAGGGTGAAATCGCTGAGTAGGACCAGGGTTTCGGCCAGCCCGCGCAGGATCGGCAGCTGGTTCAGTGATGCTGCTACGCGAATCTCCACCGGGGCGCTGAACAGCCCTTGTTCCGCCGAAAAATTGGTCACCCTATGGAGGCTACCCACATCCCGGCAGGGCAATCACCATTTGGTCGCTACACTTGCGCGCTGTGTCCACACCGACGTTCACCCGCCCGGCCGCGCCGATGATCGCCCCGTCCATCCTGTCTGCGGACTTCGCGAATTTGGCCGCCGAGGCCGCCGCTGTCGAAGGATCCGACTGGCTCCACGTCGACGTGATGGACGGCCATTTCGTGCCGAACCTCACACTCGGCCTGCCCGTCGTGCAGAGTCTGCTCAAGGCGACCGACATCCCCTTCGACTGCCACCTGATGATCGACGACCCGGGCCGCTGGGCGCCGGGCTACGCCGAGGCGGGCGCCTACAACGTCACCTTCCACGCGGAGGCGACCGACGACCCGATCGCGGTGGCCCGCGACATCCGCGCCGCGGGCGCCAAGGCCGGGCTCTCGGTCAAGCCGAACACCCCGATCGAGCCGTACCTGGAAATCCTCAAGGAATTCGACACCCTGCTCGTGATGAGCGTGGAACCCGGCTTCGGCGGGCAGTCGTTCATCCCGGGCGTGCTGGAGAAGGCGCGGATCGTGCGCAATCTCGTCGACGCGGGCGAATTGCGGCTCGTCGTGGAAATCGACGGCGGCATCAATACCGACACCATCGAACAGGCCGCCGCGGCCGGCATCGATTGTTTCGTCGCCGGCTCGGCCGTCTACAACACCGCCGATCCCGGCGCCGCCGTGCAGACCCTGCGCAGCATGGCGACGTCGGCTTGGCTGTAGCGCGCGAATCCGGTCAGAGGGAGCGGAGTTTG
This sequence comes from Nocardia canadensis, assembly GCF_032656385.1. Lineage (NCBI taxonomy): Bacteria > Bacillati > Actinomycetota > Actinomycetes > Mycobacteriales > Nocardiaceae > Nocardia > Nocardia canadensis. The sequence continues at coordinate 1,915,293 of NZ_JAVCWB010000008.1, read as the reverse complement.
CGGGTGCCCAGCGCCCGCGCCGCGTCGATCACGGCGTGCAGCGGGGGCCGGTTGTCGGCGGCCTCCGGAGCCTGCACCCAGGTGCGGTAGCCGGTGCGCTCGTCGTCGGGCGAGGGCAGCACGATCTGGCTGCCGTTGCACGCGACCGTGGCGTAGAGCCGGAACAACTCGGCGGAGGCGGTGGCGGTCAGGGTCTCGGGGCGGCACGGGCCGGTCAGGAACGTCCAGCGCCTGGCCCGTGGGTGGTCGACCACCGGGCCCGCGATCGCGGCGCCGCGCAACCGGGCCTGCACCCGCTCGCCGAGATCACCCGGCATGGTGACCGCGCCGTAATGCGCGCCGATCTGGAGCAGAATGCGACGGGAGTCCGGATCGATCGTCGCGGGCAGGTGGAGTTCCCGCCGATAACGGACGCAACGAATTTCCAGCGTGGAATCGACCAATGTGCTCACGCGGCACCCCCACATCTTTCGAACCTGTTGTGACCCACAGTGTTGTCTGACTTCCTGGAGTGGTGGACTATCCCTGGGTCGAACTCCCCGCGGCCTGGCCGCAGGTCGGATGCGCCACCGACCTGCCCATGATCATCAGTTGAACGGCAAGAATCGGTGACGTAACAATATTGCGTCAATGGCATCCGCGGCGCAAGCATTCGAATCACCGTGTTTCGAGTTCGGAATTCCGGGGTAAAAGCCAGGTTAGAGCCGTGGAGTGAATGGCCGGGACCGGTTCGCCGAAAATTCGATTGAACGATTACCGCCGGAATGATTAACGGTGGGGTTGCGTCATGTCGATGTCTGTTTGCCGACCGTTCGATGCGCCGCCGCTCGTTTTCCCGGACGTGATCATGCTCGAGGTCTGATTCGACCCCGACCCGTCGGGGCTCACGGACCCCGCCACTAGGCTGTGCGCGAGCGGGTACCGCCGGGAATAGCGGCCACGCACCTGCTGTTGGGCCCAACGGGTACGGATGACGCGACAAGGGAGTGCAGGCATGTTCACAGGGATCGTCGAAGAGCTGGGCGAGATCGTCGCCACCGAACAGCTGGCCGACGCCGCCCGGTTGACGATCCGCGGCAAGCTGGTGACTTCCGATGCCGGACACGGTGATTCGATCGCCGTCAACGGTGTCTGTCTGACCGTGGTCGACGTGGTCGACGGCGACAGCTTCACCGTGGACGTCATGGCCGAGACACTGAACCGGTCGAGCATCGGCGCGCTGGTCGCCGGCTCCCGGGTCAACCTCGAGCGGGCCGCGGCGCTCGACAGCCGCCTCGGCGGTCACCTCGTGCAGGGCCACGTCGACGGCACCGGCACCGTCCTCTCGCGGACCCCGTCGGAGAACTGGGAGGTCGTGCGGATCTCGCTGCCCGACGCGATCGCGCGGTATGTGGTGGAGAAGGGCTCGATCACCGTCGACGGTGTCTCCCTCACCGTCTCGGGCCTCGGCATCGCCGACGAGCCCGCCGCGGACGGCAATCGCGACTGGTTCGAGGTGTCGCTGATCCCGACCACGCTGGCGCTGACCGTGCTGGGCACCGCCCCGGTCGGCACCATGGTGAATCTCGAGGTCGATGTGATCGCCAAGTACGTGGAGCGACTCGCCCAGCGCGGATGACCACCAGGCGGCATGCGGTCATCGGAACCACCGATCGCACGTCGTAATGTGGTATCCGATGCGAATCGAGGCCGGCAGGCCGAGAAACACGCGGCCCCGGCCGCCAAGATTACGGAGCAAGCAGACGTGACCAGGTTGGACAGCATCGAGCGCGCGGTCGCCGATATCGCGGCCGGTAAGGCTGTCGTCGTCGTGGACGACGAGGATCGTGAGAACGAGGGCGATCTCATCTTCGCGGCCGAGAAGGCCACCCCGGAGCTGGTCGCGTTCATGATCCGCTACACCTCCGGTTACATCTGCGTGCCGCTGACCGGCGACGACTGTGACCGCCTCGGCCTGCCGCCCGCCTACGCGATGAACCAGGACAAGCACGGCACGGCCTACACCGTCTCGGTCGACGCGCGCGAGGGCATCACCACCGGCATCTCCGGCGCGGACCGCGCGGTCACCATGCGGCTGCTGGCCAGCGCCCAGGCCAAGGCCGACGAGTTCACCCGGCCGGGTCACGTGGTGCCGCTGCGCGCCAAGGACGGCGGCGTGCTGCGTCGCCCCGGCCACACCGAGGCCGCGGTCGATCTGGCCCGGATGGCCGGACTGCGCCCGGCGGGCGTGATCTGCGAGATCGTCAGCCAGAAGGACGACGGCCACATGGCCCGCACCGACGAGCTGCGGGTCTTCGCCGACGAACACGACCTGGCGATGATCTCGATCGCCGACATGATCGCCTGGCGGCGTAAGCACGAGAAGCACGTCGTGCGGGTGGCCGAGGCGCGGATCCCGACCGCGCACGGCGATTTCAAGGCGGTCGGTTACCAGAGCATCTTCGACGAGGCCGAGCACGTCGCGCTGGTGCGCGGCGACATCGCCGACGGCGAGGACGTGCTGGTGCGCGTGCACTCCGAGTGCCTGACCGGCGACGTCTTCGGTTCGCTGCGCTGCGACTGCGGTCCGCAGCTGGACGCGGCGCTGGAGATGGTCGACGCCGAGGGCCGCGGTGTCGTGCTCTACATGCGCGGGCACGAGGGCCGCGGCATCGGCCTGATGCACAAGCTGCAGGCCTATCAGCTGCAGGACACCGGCCGCGACACCGTCGACGCCAACCTCGATCTGGGCCTGCCCGCCGACGCGCGCGACTACGGCACCGGGGCGCAGATCCTGGTCGACCTCGGCATCCGGTCGATGCGTCTGCTCACCAACAACCCGGCCAAGCGTGTCGGGCTCGACGGGTACGGCCTGCGGATCACCGAGCGGGTGCCGATGCCGCTGCGCGCCAACGCCGAGAACCTGCACTACCTGCGCACCAAACGGGATCGGATGGGCCACGACCTGATCGGCCTGGACGACCTGGATCTGGGCGAAACCGCGCAGTGATCACCACGCACACTCCCGAAAGGCGACAACGATGAGCGGCACGGGTGTCCCGTCCTTCGCGCTGGCCCAGGCCAAAGACCTCAAGCTCGGCATCGTCGCCTCGCGCTGGCACACCGAGATCTGCGACACCCTCGTCGCCAACGCGCAGCGGGTCGCGAAGGAAGCCGGCGTCGAGCAGGTGACCGTGGTGCGCTGCGCCGGTGCGATGGAACTGCCGGTGGTCGCCCAGGAACTGGCCCGCACGCACGACGCCGTCGTCGCGCTGGGCGTGGTGATCCGTGGTGGCACACCGCATTTCGAGTACGTGTGTGACGCGGTGACCGCGGGCCTGACCCGGGTGTCGCTGGACGCGGCCACTCCCGTCACCAACGGTGTGCTGACCACCAACGACGAGGAGCAGGCGCGCGACCGCGCCGGGCTGCCCGGTTCGGCAGAGGACAAGGGCGAGCAGGCCTGTGCCGCCGCCCTCGACGCCGCGCTCACCCTGCGCGCGCTGCGATCGGCGTGACCGTGCCGGTGGTGCGGACCTGGCGGCGCGGTTCGGGTGCCCCCGAACCGGAGTCGGCCTGGGAGTTCGAGGTCCGTCCGCGCCGGGCGATCCGGACCTCGGTGGTCGTCGCGATCGTCATCCTGGTCTTCTTCACCTTCGGCGGTCTGCTGCTGCGCACCGGCTCGACCGGTGTGAATTTCCGCTTCGCCGACCAGATCGCGATGATCCTGATCGGCGTGCTGGGCGCGGCCGCGGTCCTGCTGCTCACCCGTCCCCGGGTGCGCGCGGGCGCCGCGGGCGTCTCGGTCCGCAACATCCTCGGTGACCACGAGTACCCCTGGTCCTACATCCGTGGCGCGTCCTTCCCCGACCGCAAGTCCTGGGCCCGCCTCGAACTGGCCGACGACGACTACGTCCCCATGCTCGCGATCCGCTCCAACGACAAGTCCCACGCCGCCGACGCCATCGAACGCCTCCGCGAACTCGGCGCCAAGTACACCGCACCCGGCACCGACCCGGCTCGGTAGTCTCGCGGGCATGACGCCCGCGTAGGTCCTGGCCGCCGCCTTCGCCGACGACCCACTGATGAGCTACGTCTGGCCGGACCCGGCACGCCGCCGAAAAGCGTTGCCGCTGCTGTGGGAATCGCGTCTCGCCTCTCGTCGCCGGCACGGCGCGGTCGACCTCGCCTACGCCGACGACGGCTCCGTCGCCGCCGTCGCGATGTGGGAGCCGCCCGGGGTGGAGTCGACCCTCGCCAAGCGGATCACGCTGCTGCGTGCCCTCGGCCGGAGCCTGCCCAAGGCGCTGCCCGCGCTGCGCAGTATCGACGGCACCCGGCCGCACGAGCCGCACCTGTATCTCGCGACCATCGGCACCCGCCCGGATCGGCAGGGTCGTGGGCACGCGGCCGAGCTGATCCGGCGGCGCATGGACAGCGCCGCCGGGCCTGCGTTCCTGGTGGCGACCCGGGCGTCGAACGTGCCGTTCTACGAGCGGTTCGGCTTCCGGGTGACCGACCCGGTGCGGGTGGCCGAGGTCGAGCTGTATCCGATGGGGGCGCGGCCTTAGCGGGTGTCGCCGAGGACGGCGCCTTCGCGGCGGGGGTCGGCGCCGCCGATCCAGCCGTCCTTGCCGTCCCGTTGCAGGGCGCTCAGGCCGCTCGATTGCGGTGCTACCGAGACCTGGTGGCCCATCGCGCGCAGGCGCTGGACGAGGGGGTCGTGGTCGCCGTTGTCGGTGGCGTCGATGGCGGGGTGTTCGCCGCCGATGCCGGTGACCGGGGTGTTGCCCGCGCCGAAGGAGACGCCCGAGACCGCCTGCTGGGGGTCCAGGCCCCAGTCCAGGGTGTTGATCAGGGTCTTCACCACGAACTGGATGATCACCGAGCCGCCGGGGGAGCCGGTGACCAAGGTGAGGTCGCCGCGGTTGCCCGCGTCGTCGCGGTCGAAGACCAGGGTGGGCGCCATCGAACTGCGCGGGCGCTTGCCGGGCTGCAGGCGGTTGGCCACCGGGGTGCCGTCCGGGTCGAGCGGGTCGGCGGCGAAATCGGTGAGCTGGTTGTTGAGCACGAAACCGTCGACGAAGTGGAACGAACCGAACGCCGACTCGACCGTGGTGGTCATGGCGGCGGCGTTGCCGTACTTGTCGACGACGGAGATGTGGCTGGTGCCGTGCTCGGGCGGCTGCGGGCCGTTGCCCAGCGGGACCGGCCCGAGGTCGCCCGGCTTCGCGGTGCCCATACTGCGCTGCGGGTCGATCAAGGTGGACCGCTGCTTGAGGTACTGCGGATGCACCAGCGAGAGCACCGAATTGCCCGGCAGTGGAACGAAATCCGGGTCGGCGACGTACTTGTTGCGGTCGGCGTAGGCGAGCCGCTCGGCCTCGGAGATCAGGTGCACGGCCTGCGCGTCGGGCCGACCGCCGTCGGCGTCGAGGTCCTGGGGGCGCAACGACGGGATGTCGAAGTTGGCCAGGATGCCCAGCGTGGCGGCGACGGTGCTGCCGCCCGAGGACGGCGCGGGCATGCCGCACAGCTCGAACTTGCGGTAGCCGGTGCACAGCGCGGTGCGCTTCTTGGCCTGGTACCCGGCCAGATCGCCGGCGGTCAGCAGGCTGGGCGTGCGCCCGCCCGCGGTGCTGCCCGCCGCCTCGACGATGTCCTGGGCGATGGCGCCGCTGTAGAACGCCTGCGCGCCGTCGCCCGCGATCGCGGACAGCGTCTTGGCCAGGGCCGGGTTGGTCAGGACGGTGCCGGACTTCTTCGGCGAGCCGTCCGCCTCGAGGAAGTACCCGCGGGCGTCCTCGTCGGCGGCCAGGTCCTTGGCCGACTCGGCGATCTGGCCCGCCAGCCGGGGACTGATCTCGAAACCGCTGTCGGCCAGGCTGATCGCCGGGTCGAACAGTTCCTTCCACGCGGTCAGCCCGTGGTCGCGATGGGCGAGTTCGAGCATCCGCAGCACCCCGGGCACTCCGATCGAGCGTCCGCTGGCCCGGGTGTTCGGGGCCGGTTCGGTGCGGTCGGTGTCGCTGACCCAGCGCAGGTAGTTCTCGGTGGCCGCGGCGGGCGCGGTCTCGCGGCCGTCGTAGGCCTCGACGGTGCGTGACTTCGCGTCGTAGTGCACCAGGAACGCGCCACCGCCGATGCCGGAGGCCTGCGGCTCGACCAGCCCGAGCACCGCCTGTGCGGTGACCAGCGCGTCGGCAGCGGTGCCGCCGTCCCGCAGTACCCGGCACGCGGCCTCGGTGGCCAGCGGGTTCGCGGTGGAGACCGCGTAGGTGCGGGTGCGCACCGCGGTCATGCCCGAGCGGTAGCCCGACGCGATCTCCGGGTTCGTGCTGAGGTTCTGCGTGGTCGGGGCGTTCGTCGCCGGAGCGGCCGAGACGGGCGTACCGTTCGGCGTACTCGTGCACTCGGCTGCCGCGGAGTCCTCGGACGAGCAGCCCGTCAGCAGACCCACCGTGAGAAGTCCGGCCGCCGCGGCCCCGATCCACGTCTGTCGCCTTGGCGTCATCCTGGCAGCGTAACCCCGCGCGGCCCGGCCCGGCCGATTATTTCCCGGTGACGGGCACGCGAATGTTCGGTTGACGAACCAGTTTCCGCCCGGCGACCGGTCGCGGGCTCGCTACCCTGGCGACATGGACATCGACGCGGTGCTGTTCGACTTCTCCGGCACGGTCTTCCGCCTGGAGGACGATCGGACCTGGGCCGACGAGCTGATCGGCGACGACGGCACCCCGTTCGACGTCGCCGCGAAAGCCGAAGTGCTGCGCCGGATGACGGCCCCCGTCGAGCAGTTCATGACCTTCGACGCGGCGGGTCAGCATGCCTGGGACCACCGCGATCTCGACCCGGCCCTGCACCGGCACGCCTACCTCGAGGTGCTGCGCGGCTCCGGTGTCCCCGACACCCAGGCCACGCGCCTGTACGACCGCCTCATCGACCCGCTGGCGTGGACCCCGTACCCCGACACCGGCCTCGTGCTGGAAGCCCTGTCCGCCCAGGGCATTCCGATCGGCATCGTCAGCAATATCGCCTTCGACATCCGCCCCGCCTTCGCGAAACACGGCTGGGACGCACTGGTCGGCGCGATGACGCTGTCCTACGAGGTCGGCGCGATCAAGCCGAACGCCGCGATCTTCCGCGACGCCACCGACCGGCTCGGCGTCGACCCGGAACGGGTGCTGATGATCGGCGACAGCGCCGAGGCCGACGGCGGCGCCGCCGCGCTGGGCGCGCGGTTCGCCCTCGTCGAGCCACTGCCGACCGCTGACCGTCCGCGCGCCCTGATCGCGGCGCTCAGTGCCCACGGCATCGGTCTCGACGGCGCCGCGACCACCTGATCGGGGCGGGGCCGGCGAACCACCGCGGTACGACGGTCACCGGGAGCGCGCGTCCGCTCAGCGCTCGCGGGTGAACCAGGCCGAGGCCGTGGGACGCAGCAGCAGGGCGACGATCGCGCCGTTGGCGACGATGCCGACCGCACCCGGTGGGAGCCCGGTGAGGATCCCGGTGCACGAGACCAGCCCGGCCAGCCCGGCGACGCCGATCGCGGCCTTTCTGACGAGGTCGCCACCGCGTCCGAACAGCACCGCCAACGGGACCAGCGCGAACGTCGGCAGGTAGCCCGCGATCAGGACGCCGAGTGAACCGTGGGTGCCGAGCGCGACGGTGACCGCGATCAGCACGATGCCGACCAGCGTCGCGACGCAGGCGATCAACCGGGCACCGCGCACGCTGCCCGGCATCACCCCGGCCGGGGTCGCCTCGTCGTCGAACAGGTCGTCGGCGGGGAGGGTGGGCGCGTTGGTCATCGAAGGTCCTTTCCGGCACGGAGTCCGGGCCTCCACGCTACACAGCGCGTGCGCCCGGCCGGCCCACCGCCGGTGCGCGGTCGGCGGTGCCGTTCTGTCGGACGCGCTCGCTAGGCTGGATGGGTGGCAGATCCCGCGACGTACCGGCCGGCGCCGGGCACCATTCCCGTCGAACCCGGTGTCTACAAGTTCCGGGACGTGCACGGCCGCGTCGTCTACGTCGGCAAGGCCAAGAGCCTGCGCAGCCGGTTGAACTCCTATTTCGCCGACGTGTACTCGCTGCACCCGCGGACCAGGCAGATGGTGACCACGGCCGCGAGCGTCGAGTGGACCGTGGTGTCCACCGAGGTGGAGGCTCTGCAGCTCGAATACAACTGGATCAAGGAATTCGATCCGCGGTTCAACGTCCGCTACCGCGACGACAAGACCTATCCGGTGCTCGCGGTGACGCTCGACGAGGAGTATCCGCGGCTGTTCGTCTACCGCGGCGCGCGCAAGAAGGGCGTGCGCTACTTCGGTCCCTACGCGCACGCCTGGGCGATCCGCGAGACCCTCGACCTGCTGCTGCGCGTGTTCCCCGCGCGCACCTGTTCCAACGGAGTCTTCAAGCGGCACAACCAGATCGGACGACCCTGCCTGCTCGGCTACATCGACAAGTGCTCGGCGCCGTGCGTCGGTCGGGTCACCGCCGGCGAGCACCGCCAGATCGTCGACGACTTCTGTGACTTCCTCTCCGGCAAGACCGACAAGATGGTGCGCGCGCTGGAACGGCGTATGCACGAGGCCGCCGACGACCTGGACTTCGAGACCGCGGCCCGGCTGCGCGACGACGTGCAGGCGCTGCGGCGCGCGCTGGAGAAGCAGGCCGTGGTCCTCGGCAGCGGCACCGACGCCGACGTGATCGCCTTCGCCACCGACGAACTCGAAGCCGCCGTCCAGATCTTCCACGTCCGCGACGGGCGGGTGCGCGGCCAGCGCGGCTGGGTGGTCGACAAGTCCGGTGACGCGCTCGATGTCGCCGAGTCCGGCACCGAACTCGCGGCGCTGGTCGAGCAGTTCCTCACCCAGTTCTACGGCGAGCAGGCCGCGCTGGCCGACCAGAACGCCGACGGCGACGTGGTGGTGGTGCCGCGCGAGGTGCTGGTCCCCGAACTGCCCGCCGACGCCGAGGAGATCCAGGACTGGCTGAGCAGGCTGCGCGGCTCGGCCGTCTCGCTGCGCGTGCCGCAGCGCGGTGACAAGAAGGCGCTGGCCGAGACCGTGCAGCGCAACGCGGGCGAGGCGCTGGCCCAGCACAAACTCAAGCGCGCGGGCGATCTGACCTCCAGATCCCAAGCGCTGCAAGATATCCAGGATTTCCTCGATCTCGACAGCGCGCCCCTGCGGATCGAGTGCGTCGACATCAGTCACGTGCAGGGCACCGATGTCGTCGCCTCGCTGGTGGTCTTCGAGGACGGGCTGGCCCGCAAGTCCGACTACCGGCACTACGCGATCAAGGAGGCGGCGGGCGACGGCCGCTCCGATGACGTCGGCAGCATCGCCGAGGTGACCCGGCGCCGCTTCGCCCGGCTCGCCAAGGACCGGCAGCAGGCCGTCGACGTCGAGGTCGACGACGCCGACGAGCCGACCTCGCGCCCCGGGGTCGATCCGACCACCGGCAAGCCGCGCCGCTTCGCCTATCCGCCGAACCTCTACGTCGTCGACGGTGGCGCGCCGCAGGTCGCCGCGGCCGCCGAGGTGCTCGACGAACTCGGCATCACCGATGTCGCGGTGATCGGCCTGGCCAAGCGCCTCGAAGAGGTGTGGGTGCCGGGCGAACCCGACCCGGTGATCATGCCGCGCAACAGCGAGGCGCTCTACCTGCTGCAACGCGTGCGCGACGAGGCGCACCGCTTCGCGATCACCTTCCACCGCAGCAAGCGCTCGCGCCGGATGACGGCCTCGGCGCTGGACTCGGTGAAGGGACTCGGTGAGGCGAGGCGGACCGCGCTGGTCACCCACTTCGGTTCGGTCGCCCGGATCAAGGACGCGACTGTCGACGAGATCACATCGGTGCCCGGCATCGGGGTCTCCACGGCGAAAGCAGTGCTGGAAGCGCTGAACAGCCCGTAGCCGAGGAGGGGCGGATCGCAGGACGCAACATTGCGAGTGCCGTACGTTGTGTGTCTGCGCCCGATACCCGAACCGGTGCGGGATGATCGAAAGGCACCCAGAAACGGATCCGGTAGGACATGACACGCGTCGAATCGAACAATAATGCGGGGGCGGTACCCGGACAGGCCGGGGCGGTCTCCGATACACAGCAACCAGTAGAAGTGGTCATCGTGACCGGCTTGTCCGGCGCGGGCCGCGGCACCGCCGCGCGCGTATTGGAGGATCTCGGCTGGTACGTCACCGACAACCTGCCGCCCGAACTGATCGGGCGGATGATCGAGCTGGGCGCCGCCGCCGAACCACCGATCCGGCGTCTGGCGCTGGTCATGGACGTGCGCAGCCGTTTCTTCACCGGTGACCTCTCCGGTGTCACCGAGCAACTGCGCTCGGCGGGCATCCGGACACGAGTGCTGTTCCTCGAGGCCTCCGACGACGTGCTGATCCGGCGATTCGGTTTCGCCCGGCGCAGGCATCCACTACAGAGCGACAGCCCCGACGGCACCCTTTCGGCCGGTCTGACCGCCGAGCGGGTCCGGCTCGCGGCGGTCAAGGCGGCGGCCGATGTCGTCATCGACACCACCGAGCTGTCGATCCACCAGCTGCACCGCAAGCTGGAGGAGGTCTACGGCGCGGGCGCGCCCGCCGCGCTGCAACTGACCGTGCAGTCGTTCGGGTTCAAGTACGGTGTTCCACTCGACGCCGACATGGTGTTGGATGTTCGATTCCTGCCCAACCCGCATTGGATTCCCGAACTGCGGGAACACACGGGTCAGGAATCGGTGGTCAGCGACTACGTGTTGTCGAGGCCGGGTGCGCAGGACTACCTGCAGACCTGCCACCATCTCGTCGACCTGACCACGACCGGATACCGCCAAGAGGGGAAGCGATACATGACGGTGGCAGTGGGGTGCACCGGCGGCAAGCATCGCAGCGTCGCGATCGCCGAGGCACTCGGTGAGCGCATCGGCGCCGATACCGGGCACGCGGCCGTGGACGTCGTCCGCGTCGTGCACCGGGATCTGGGGCGCGAATGAGCGGATGGGAAGCCGACCCAGCCGTCGTCGCGCTGGGCGGCGGACACGGGCTCTACGCGACCCTGACGGCGGTCCGCAGGCTGACCAGGCGGATCACCGCGGTCGTCACGGTGGCCGACGACGGCGGGTCTTCGGGCAGGCTGCGCGGCGAACTGGGCATGCTGCCGCCGGGCGACCTGCGGATGGCGCTGGCCGCGCTGTCCGAGGACGCCGACGGCGTGTGGACGACGACGGTGCAGCACCGCTTCGGCGGCACCGGCGCGCTGGCAGGCCATTCGGTGGGCAATCTGATCCTGGCCGGCCTCACCGATGTCCTCGGTGATCCGGTGGCCGCACTCGACGAGGTGGGCAGACTGCTGCGGATCACCGGCCGGGTGCTGCCGATGTCGCCGGTTCCGCTCGACATCGAGGCCGAAGTCTCGGGCCTGGAATCGGATCCGCGGATCGGGCGCAGTGTGCGGGGCCAGGTTGCGGTGGCGACCACGCCGGGTAAGGTCCGGCGGGTGCGGCTGATTCCGTCCGATCCGCCTGCCAGCCCCGAGGCCACCTCGGCCATCGAGCACGCGGATGTCGTTGTGCTGGGCCCGGGTTCATGGTTCACCAGCGTCATCCCGCATGTGCTGGTGCCGCAACTGCACGACGCGCTGGTACACACCAGGGCACGCAAGGTGCTCGTGTTGAACCTGGCCGCCGAGCCGGGCGAGACGGCCGGCTTTTCCGCCGAACGTCACCTGCATGTATTGTCCCAGCACGCACCGGATTTCGCGGTCGACGAGGTGCTCGTCGACTCGGCGTCGGTGCCCGAGGGGCGGCAACGGGAACATGTGGCAAGAGCCGCCGAACAGTTGCGCGCACGGGTAACGTTCTGCGATGTCGCCGAGCCGGGAACGGATCGGCATCATCCCGGAAAACTTGCCGCCGCACTGGATCAGCTGATCCGGGCGCCGCGGCCGCAACTGGCAGGGCTTCGAGTCGAGGGACGGCACACGGGATCGGATGTGCGTTCCGGGTCGGTGGGAAAGGAGCGCGTCTCGTGGCGATGACAGCCGAGGTGAAGGACGAGCTGAGCAGGCTCGTGGTGTCGCAGGTCAGCTCGCGCAAGGCGGAATTGTCTGCCCTGCTGCGATTTGCGGGCGGTCTGCACATCGTCGGGGGCCGGGTGATCGTCGAGGCCGAGGTGGACATGGGTTCCATCGCGCGGCGACTGCGCCGGGAGATCTTCGAGCTCTACGGGTACGGCTCCGACGTGCACGTGCTCGGCGCGGGAGGGTTGCGCAAGACCTCCCGCTACGTGGTGCGGGTGTCGAAGGAGGGTGAGGCGCTGGCCCGTCAGACCGGTTTGCTCGACGTGCGCGGACGCCCGGTTCGCGGCCTGCCCGCCCAGGTGGTGGGCGGCAGTATCGGCGACGCCGAAGCGGCCTGGCGCGGAGCGTTTCTCGCGCACGGCTCGCTGACCGAGCCGGGCCGGTCCTCGGCGCTCGAGGTGAGCTGCCCCGGCCCGGAGGCCGCGCTGGCCCTGGTCGGTGCGGCTCGTCGGCTCGGCATCACCGCCAAGGCTCGTGAGGTGCGCGGCACCGACCGAGTCGTGGTGCGCGACGGCGAGGCGATCGGCGCCCTGCTCACCCGGATGGGCGCGCAGGACACCAGGCTCACCTGGGAAGAGCGCCGGATGCGCCGCGAGGTCAGGGCGACCGCGAACCGGCTCGCCAACTTCGACGACGCCAACCTGCGTCGGTCGGCGCGGGCGGCCGTCGCCGCGGCCGCGCGGGTGGAGCGGGCGCTGGAGATCCTCGCCGACGACGTGCCCGACCATCTGGCCGCCGCGGGCAGGCTGCGGGTCCAGCACCGGCAGGCCTCGCTCGAGGAGCTGGGGCAGCTGGCCGAGCCGCCGATGACGAAAGACGCGGTGGCGGGCCGGATCCGGCGCCTGCTGTCGATGGCCGATCGGCGGGCCAAGGACCTGGGTATTCCCGACACCGAGTCGGCGGTGACGGCGGAGCTGCTCGACGACGCGTAACCCGGGCATTCGCCGTGCGCTGTGGCGAATCCGACGTTTAGGGCAGAGCGGTCATACATGACCGCTCTGCCCTCTATTCTGTGGTTCCCGCAGGCAGGGGGCCGGGAACCTCACAAATCGCAGGTGGCTGTCGTGAAGCCGGTGTCGGCTACTACTGTGGTTCCCGTCGGAATGAATCCGCTTGAAAGCTGAGGAGCGATAACGTGACTGTCCGGGTAGGTATCAACGGCTTCGGTCGTATCGGACGTAACTTCTTCCGTGCGGTGGAGGCGCTGAAGGCTGTCGGCAAGACCGATATCGAGATCGTCGCGGTCAACGACCTCACCGACATCAACACCCTCGCCACGCTGCTGAAGTACGACTCCATCCTGGGTCGGCTGCCGCAGGACGTCTCCGTCGACGGTGACGTGATCGTCGTGGGCGAGCAGCGCATCAAGGCGCTGGCCATCAAGGAGGGCCCGTCGGCGCTGCCGTGGGGTGACCTGGGTGTCGACATCGTCGTGGAGTCGACCGGCATCTTCACCGACGCCGCCAAGGCCAAGGGCCACCTGTCCGCGGGCGCCAAGAAGGTCATCATTTCCGCGCCGGCCTCCGGCGAGGACATCACCATCGTGATGGGCGTCAACGACGACAAGTACGACGGCAGCCAGAACATCATCTCCAACGCCTCGTGCACCACCAACTGCCTCGGCCCCATCGCCAAGGTCCTCAACGACGAGTTCGGCATCGTACAGGGCCTGATGACCACCATCCACGCGTACACCCAGGACCAGAACCTGCAGGACGCGCCGCACAAGGACCTGCGTCGCGCCCGCGCCGCGGCCCTGAACATCGTGCCCACCGGCACCGGCGCGGCCAAGGCCATCGGCCTGGTGCTTCCCGAGCTGCAGGGCAAGCTCGACGGCTACGCGCTTCGCGTTCCGGTCCCGACGGGCTCGGTCACCGACCTGACCGCGACCCTGGCGAAGCCGGCCACCATCGACGAGATCAACGCCGCGATGAAGGCTGCCGCCGAGGGCCCGCTGCAGGGCATCCTGAAGTACAACGTGGACCCGATCGTGTCCAGCGACATCGTCACCGACCCGCACTCCTCGATCTACGACGCCCCGCTGACCAAGGTCATCGGCAACGAGGTCAAGGTCGTGTCCTGGTACGACAACGAGTGGGGCTACTCCAACCGCCTCGCCGACCTCATCGGTCTCGTCGGCAAGTCGCTCTGACCGCGATGACTGTTCAGACACTGCAGGATCTCCTGGCCGAGGGTGTCGAGGGCCGGGGCGTGCTCGTGCGCTCCGACCTGAACGTCCCCCTCGACGACAACGGACAGATCACCGACCCGGGCCGCATCATCGCCTCGGTGCCGACCATCCAGGCGCTGGTGGAGGCCGGCGCCAAGGTGGTCGTCATGGCCCACCTGGGCCGCCCCAAGGGCGAGCCGGACGCCAAGTACTCGCTGGCCCCCGTGGCCGTGAAGCTGGCGGAGCTGCTGGGCCGCAACGTCCAGCTGGCCGGTGACGTGGTGGGCTACGACGCGCTCTCGCGTTCGGAAGGCCTCACCGACGGCGACGTGCTGCTGCTGGAGAACGTGCGTTTCGACGCGCGCGAGACCAGCAAGGACGACGCCGAGCGGGCGAAGCTGGCGGCCGCCTATGTCGAGCTGGTCGGCGACGACGGCGCGTTCGTCTCCGACGGTTTCGGTGTGGTGCACCGCAAGCAGGCCTCGGTCTACGACGTCGCCCAGCAGCTGCCGCACTACGCGGGCACGCTGGTGGCGGCCGAGGTCGAGGTGCTGCAGAAGCTCACCCAGGACCCGGCTCGTCCCTACGCCGTGGTGCTCGGCGGCTCCAAGGTCTCCGACAAGCTCGCGGTCATCGAGGCGCTGGCCCCCAAGGTCGACACCCTGGTGATCGGCGGCGGCATGTGCTTCACCTTCCTTGCCGCACAGGGCCTTTCGGTGGGCACCTCGCTGCTGCAGGAAGAGATGATCGACACCTGCAAGGATCTGCTCGAGCGCTTCGGCGACGTGCTGCACCTGCCGGTCGACATCGTCGCGGCCGACAAGTTCGCCGCCGACGCCGATGCGAAGACCGTCGCCTCGACCGAGATCCCCGACGGCTGGATGGGCCTGGACATCGGCCCCGAGTCGGTGGCCCGGTTCGCCGCGCTGCTGACCGAGGCGAAGACGGTGTTCTGGAACGGCCCGATGGGCGTGTTCGAGTTCGAGAAGTTCGCCGCGGGCACCCGCGGGGTGGCCGAGGCCATCGTGACCGCGACCGGCAAGGGCGCGTTCACCGTGGTGGGCGGCGGCGACTCGGCGGCCGCCGTGCGCACGCTCGGCCTGCCCGACGACGGCTTCTCGCACATCTCCACCGGTGGTGGCGCGTCCCTGGAATATCTGGAAGGCAAAGAGCTGCCCGGTATTTCGGTGCTGGAGGGCTGAGCGATGGCACGTAAGCCGCTCATCGCGGGCAACTGGAAGATGAACCTCAACCACCTCGAGGCCATCGCGCTGGTGCAGAAGGTGGCCTTCGCGCTGCCGGAGAAGTACTTCGCCAAGGTCGACGTGTCGGTGATCCCGCCGTTCACCGACCTGCGCAGTGTGCAGTCGGTGGTCGAGGGCGACAAGCTCCTGCTCACCTACGGCGCGCAGGACGTGTCGGTGCACGACTCGGGCGCCTACACCGGTGAGATCAGCGGGTCGATGCTGGCCAAGCTGGGTTGCACCTTCGTGGTGGTCGGGCACTCGGAGCGTCGTCAGTACCACAACGAGGACGACGCGACCGTGCTGGCCAAGGCCAAGCAGGCGCTGAAGAACGAGATCACCCCGATCGTCTGTATCGGTGAGGGTCTGGGCATCCGCGAGGCGGGCACGCACGTCGAGTACAACCTCGAGCAGCTGCGCGGTTCGCTGAAAGGCCTGACGGCCGAGCAGATCTCGCAGGTCGTCATCGCCTACGAGCCGGTCTGGGCGATCGGTACGGGCAAGGTCGCCTCGGCGGCGGACGCGCAGGAAGTCTGTGGCGCGATCCGGGCCGAACTGGCCGAGTTGGCCTCGCCGGAGGTCGCCGCGGGTGTCCGCGTGCTCTACGGCGGTTCGGTCAACGCCAAGAACGTCGGCGAGCTGGTCGGTCAGGCCGACATCGACGGCGCGCTGGTCGGCGGCGCTTCGCTCAAGGCGGACGAGTTCGCCACCCTGTCGGCGATCGCCGCGGGTGGGCCGCTGCCCTGATCGGGTAGAGCCACGCACAGGGCCGGAAACCGACGAGGTTTCCGGCCCTGTGTCGTTCGCCGCTACTGCGCGTGCAGGACCAGGCCGTTGCCGTTGTCGTTGCGCAGGGTGAGGGTGTCGCCGTCGATGGTGGCGGTCGTGCGGCCGTCGAGGGCGCGCAGCACGCTGCTCTCCACCTCCATGACCTCCGGCGCGCACATCATCTTGGTGGTGGCGATCGCGAAGTTCACCGCGTCGCCGGGGCCGACGCCGGCCGTGCCGGTCATCCGGTTGCAGCCGGCCATGCCGTTGACGGTGCCGCCCTCGCCGATCGTCAGGTTCGGGCTCACTTCGTCGAGGGTGGTGGAGCGGACCTGTCCCTGCGGCGTGATCAGCGTGGTGACCACCCAGGTGGTGCCGGTCAGCGGCTTGTCCGGGGTGACGATCTTCTTGTCGGTGAGATGGACGGTGACCGACGTGCCGGTCAGTGTCAGTTTGTCGCCGTCGAGGCGCCAGGTGGGGGCGGACTCCAGGAAAGTGTTCTGCCAGGCGTCGGCGCGGCCGCGCTCGCCGGCGCACGCCATCATGGTGCCCGCCAGCGGGGACGTGCGCAGGACGTGGTCGCTCAGGTCGACGGTGCCGCTGCTGGTGTTGCAGCCGGAGTTCGCCGAGATACGGCCGTCGGCGAAGGTCAGCGTCATCGGGCCGCCGCCGGGGATCGTGTCGCCGTCCACCTCGGTGGAGATATACGTGTGTCCCATCGGGGTGGCCGTGTCGTCGGGTGCCTTCGGCTCCTCGGCGGACGAACAGGCCGTGGCCGCGGCGGTGGCGAGCACACAGAGCGCGGCGAGACGGATCAGTGTTGCCGACATGTCGCCCATCGTACGTCTCGGGGTGCGGCGAATCCGTCGTCCGACCGCACCGGGTCGCGCACCGTTGCGCACCCGTTCCCGGTCGTTCGCCAGGGATATGCTCGGCGGGTGAGCAGCGTGGCGGCCGAACCGGTGTCGACGTGGGCGCCGTTGCGGTCGCCGGTGTACCGGGCGCTGTGGATCGCGCAGCTGGTGTCGAATCTGGGCACCTGGATGCAGACGGTCGGCGCGCAGTGGATCCTGGTCGACGCGCCGAACGCGGCGGCCCTGGTGTCGTTCGTGCAGACCGCGCTCGCGCTGCCGGTGATGCTGCTGTCATCCCGTCCGGGGTGCTCGCCGATCTGGTCGATCGGCGCAGACTGCTGATCGGTGCGCAGACCGGCATGGCGCTGGCCTCGCTGACCCTCACCGTGTCCACCGCGACCGGGCACACGACGCCCGCGGTCCTGCTGACCCTGCTGTTCCTGCTCGGCTGTGGACAGGCGCTCACCGCGCCCGCCTGGCAGGCGATCCAGCCCGAGCTGGTGCCGCGCGACCAGATCACCTCCGCGGCGGCGCTGGGCAGCATGAGCGTCAATATCGGCCGCGCGGTGGGGCCCGCGGTGGCCGGTGTGATCGTCTCGATCGCCGGGCCGACAGTGGTCTTCGGGTTCAACACCGTCTCGTTCGTCGGCATCGTCGTGGTGCTGCTGATGTCGACGTGGCCGACGCGGCCGCGCATCCTGCCCAGCGAACGTCCGCTCGCGGCGCTACAGGCGGGCACCCGGTTCATCCGCGCGGCGCCCGCGATCCGGCGGGTGCTCTTTCGCGCCATCCTGTTCATCGCGCCGGCGAGCGCGGTGTGGTCGCTGCTGCCGGTGATCGCGCACGATCGGCTGGGCCTGGCCTCCGACGGCTACGGCTTGCTGCTCGGCGCGCTCGGACTCGGCGCCGTCTGCGGCGCGCTGGCGCTGTCCCGGCTGCGGGTGCTGTTCACGCCCACCCAGCGGCTCGCGCTGGCGGCGGTGCTGTTCGGACTCGGCGCGGTGGCGACCGCGCTGGTGCCCAGCGTGCCGGTCGTGCTGATCCTGCTGATCGGGGCGGGGCTGGCCTGGCTGCTGGCGATGTCGACGCTGAACTCGACGATGCAGCTGCTGTTGCCCGCCTGGGTGCGGGCCCGCGGGCTGTCGGTGTACATGCTGGTGTTCATGGGTGGGCAGGCCATCGGCTCACTGCTGTGGGGCCTGGTCGCCGGCGCGTACGGTGCGGTGGCGGCGCTGCTGATCGCGGCGGTCCTGCTGGCCTGCTGCGCGGTGAGCACGGTGTGGTGGCCGATCCGGCACAACGTGGAGGAGATCGACCTCTCCCCGGCGGCCTTCTGGCCGGAACCGCAGCTCGTCGTCGAACCCGACCCGGAGGACGGCCCGGTCCTGGTGATGCGCGGCTACGACGTGCCGCCCGAGGACGTCGCGGTGTTCACCGAGTCGATGGCGCTGGTCGGGCGGTCCCGCCAGCGCACCGGGGCGATGGAATGGCGGCTCTACCGTGATGTCGGCACCGTCGACCGATTCGTCGAGGCGTTCGTCGTGCGGTCGTGGGCCGAGCACATGCACCAGCATCGGGTCCGCCTGACCGCGCGTGACGAGGAGATCGAGCTGATGGTCGCGGGCTGGTCGGCCGGGGCGCAGACGGTCTCCCACCTGGTCGCGGTCGAGCCTGGTTAGACCCACCGCCCGTCGACCCCATAGGATGGTCGCCATGTCGCTGTTCCTCGATATCCTCCTTGTGATCACCAGCGTGCTGTTGGTGCTGCTGGTGCTGCTGCACCGCGCCAAGGGCGGCGGCTTGTCCAGCCTGTTCGGTGGCGGCGTCCAGTCGAGCCTGTCCGGCTCCACCGTGGTCGAGAAGAACCTCGACCGCATCACGATCTTCGTCGGCCTGGTCTGGCTGATCGCGATCCTCGGCATCGGCCTGGAGATCAAGTTCGCCTGAGTTCGCCCGAACTCCGCGCTCGACCCTGCCGCCACGCACCGCGTGACGGCAGGTTTTCGTCTGCGCCGAGGTCGTCAGCGCACCGACCAGACGACCCGCTGTGCCGCGGCCTCGATGGCGTCCTCGCTCAGCAGGACCGTGTCCGCCGCCGGGCCGAGTGGAACGAAGCTGTCCGCGCTGGTGACGCGGGCGAGCGTGCCCTGGAATCCCGCGTCGACGAGGGCCGCGAACACCGATTCCGACACCCCGCCGCTGCGGCGGGTCTCGTCGGCGACGAGCACGCGTCCGCTCGCCTCGGCGTGGTGGAGTAGGTCGGCGACCGGGAGCGGATTGAGCCAGCGCAGATCCAGGACCCGCACCCGGATCCCCTGCGCGGCCAGCCGATCCGCGGTACGGAGGCTCATCGGCACCCCGTTGCCGAAGGTGACCAGGGTGAGATCGGTGCCTTCCCCGTAGCCGCGGGCGCGGCCGATCGGGACATGGTCGGATGTCGGTGCGGCGAGCCAGGATTCGTCGCCGGGATGCAGATCTCGGGTGTGGTACAGCGCGATCGGCTCGACGAACAGGCATACGCGGCCGTCGACCCTGGCGGCGGCGACACAGGTCCGCAGCATCGCCGCCGCGTCGTCGGCGCGGGCGGGTACGGCCAGCACGACGCCGGGGATGTCCCGCAGCGCCGCCAGGGAATCGTCGTTGTGGAAGTGGCCGCCGAAGCCCTTCTGATAGGCGAGCCCCGCGATCCGTACCACCATCGGATTGCGGTACTGCCCCTTCGAGAAGAACGACAGCGTCGCCGCCTCACCCCGGATCTGATCGGCGGCATTGTGAACATAGGCCAGGTACTGGATCTCCGGAATGGGCACGAAGCCCGCCAGCGCGGTGCCCAGCGCGGTCCCGAGGATGCTCTGTTCGTCGAGCAGCGTGTCGAAGACCCGGCGCGCGCCGAACCGTTTGCGCAGCCCCTTGGTGACGCCGTAGACCCCGCCCTTGCGACCGACGTCCTCGCCGAAGACCAGCACGTCGCGATCGCGGGCCAGCAGTTCGCCCAGGGTGTGGTTGATCGATTGGGCCAGCGTCATCGGTGGCACCGGTGAATCGGCGTGGCCCCGCAGCACATCGGCCCGGACCGCGTCGGGGGTGGCGGGCGCCAGCGGCGCGGTGACCGCGCCCGCCGAGCTCAGGCGGGGTTCGCGCACCACCTTCTCGGCCGTCTCCCGCACGAGCCCGCCGATGCGGTCGTAGCGGGCCAGCAGGTCGGCGGTGTCGGCGATCCCGGCGGACACCAGGTAGCGGGCGGTGCCGAGCAGCGGATCGCGGGCCAGGTCGGCGGCGATCTCGGCCGGGCCGCGATAGGCCGCCTCGACATCGGAACCCGCGTGCCCGCCCAGCCGCACCGTGCGCAGGTGCAGGAAGACCGGCACCCGCCAGGTCCGCGCGAGATGCACCGCGTCGTCGGCGGCACCGAGGACGTCGGGCAGCTCGCAGCCGTCGGCGGCGAGGTAGGTCAGGCCCGGCCGGGGACCGTAGTCGCGTTCGATCCAGTCCGGCGGTGTCGGCACGCTGATGCCCAGACCGTTGTCCTCGCAGACGAACACGATCGGCATCGGCACGCCCTGGTGCGACGCGTGCACGGCGGCGTTGATCGCCCCCGCCGCGGTGGAATGGTTGGCCGAGGCGTCACCGAAACTGCACACCACCACCGCGTCGGCCGGCCACGGGCACGCCACCTCCCCGCGCGCGGCCCGATCCAGCGCGAAGGCCAGACCGACGGCGCGCGGTAGGTGCGAGGCGATCGTCGAGGTCTGCGGGATGATCGCGGCCTGCTTGCTGCCGAAGACCTTGTGCCGGCCACCGGAGATGGGATCGGCGGCCGCGGCGACGACACCGAGCAGCACGTCCCGGATCGGGTCGAGGCCGATCACCCGGCGGCACCGCTGCACGAAGAAGGCGCCGGAGCGGTAGTGCAGCAGGGCGGGGTCGTCGACGCGCAGAGCCGCCGCCACCGCCGCGTTGCCCTCGTGTCCCGAGGATCCGATGCTGTAATACCCCTGCCGGGCGGCGCCGAGCCGGCGCGCGGTCAGGTCGAGATGCCTGCTGGTGACCTGGGATTCGAAGATCTCGATCCCGACGGCCGCGTCGATCGCCGGCGGCCCGTCGGTGCGCAGCGGGACCGTCAGCTCCGTGAGGGCGGTACGGAATGCCGCGTCGAGGTCGACCGGCCCGCTCATGGTCGAACCCGACCCGAAGCGGCGACTCCACGAATCTCGCGCATCGTCAGCACTCCTCGCTCGAGTCGAGTCGACGTCCGTTCCGCCGGCCTGCCCAGGACTCCGATGCTAGGCGCTCCGGTGGTCGAACCAGGGCGTTCACGCGAGGTCGACCGGTGGATGTCGTGGTCGCGGCACCAGCACCTGCCGTCGGTGTCGTCGAACGGGCTCGGCTCGGCGATCGGGCCGCCTGAGCGGGCGCTACTGCTCGGCAGGCGGCGGTGTCTGCTCGCGGGGGACGACCCACAGGGCCTCCGCGAGGGCGCAGAGGTCGCCGTCGCGGGTGGAAAGGGCAACGCCCACCGTGTGTTTGCGGCCCTCGCTGCGGATCGCCCAGGCGTGGGTGATGTACTCCGCCCCTGCCGGGACCGGCCGGAATCGGGTGGCGGTGAGGGCCGCGGTGACCGCGCCGCGGGCCATCTTCTGGAACGTCCAGGCGGCGATGCCGCCGGGGCAGTCGAGAGCGGACCAGACGATCTCCGGTGGCAGTTCGCCGGAGTCGTCGGCGAGGCTCAGGTCGGGTGTCCACGCGGCGGCGACCATCGGCCGGTCCGGGACCGGCCAGGGGAACAGACGCAGACCGTGGCCGGGGGAGCACTCCACACCACAGCCGAAGCAGTCGGTGACCGGGCGGTGCGGGCTCGCGAGCGCGGCGTCGGCCGCGCGCTTGGCCGCCGACCAGGACGGGCCGGGCGGCGCGGTGATGTCGAGAGTGGCGGGAGCGGCCTGAGCCAGGACGGCACCGGCGGCGTCGGTCAGGATCGCGTGTCCCGGTTCGGCGGTGGGCAGGGCGATCGGCGTCTCGATCGGGACCGCGCGGCGGAAATCGACGCGCACGGTATCGGCGCCGGAGCGGCGGGCCAGCAGTCCGGCGACGTAACCGCCGAACGCCACCTGCGGATAGCCGTGCACATGGGCCGGAATCGTCACCGTCTCGGTCTGGATCATGCTGATGGTCACCCTTTCGGCCGTGGAACACCCCCGACGATATCGATGTGTCGTCGGCGCCGGCAGGCAGGGTGCGCACGCGAAAGGGCCGGGCCCAGCGGGACCCGGCCCTTCGGCGACGCGATTACTCCTCGTCGAGGAGCAGGTCGGCGGCGGCGGCCTCGTCGACGACCCAGGTGGTCGATTCGATGCCGACCGCGCCGGCCGACGGGACGTCGTCGGGGGAGGCCCCGTTGACGGCGGCGGCGACCGCGGCGGCCTTACCGACCCCGCTGACCACCAGCATGACGTGGCGGGAGCGATGGATCGCCGGCAACGTCAGCGAGACCCGGGTGGGCGGCGGCTTCGGGCAGTCGTGAACCGCCACAACGTAATCCGTGGTCTCCCTGATCGCCGGGGAATGCGGGAACAGCGAGTTGATGTGCCCCTCGGGACCCATGCCGAGCACGGTCAGGTCGAACTCGCCGCGCTCGTCGAGCTCGGTGTGCACGATCTGCGCGTATGCGGCCGCCGCGGCCTCCGGGGAGCCGTAGGTCCCGTCGGACGGGGCGATCGGGAACACGTGCGCGGGGTTCAGCGGGACGAAGTCGAGCAGCGCCTGCCTGGCCTGCAGCTCGTTGCGGTCCGGGTCGCCGTCGGGCACGAAACGCTCGTCGCCCCAGTAGACGTAGAGGGCCGACCAGTCGATGTCGCCCGGGTTCTGCCGGACCCGCTCCAGCAGCCGGATGCCGTCGCTGCCGCCGGTGAGCGCCACCGAGGCGGTGCCGCGCTCGGCCTGGGCGGCGACGATCACGTCGACGAAGCGCTCGGCCGCGGCATCGGCCAAACCGTCGGGGTCGTCGTGGACTTCGATGGTGTTGGCGGGGAATTCGGCGCCGAGCTCGTCGTGCACGTCGATGTGGTCACTCATAGGTCACCTTCTCGATTCCGGCGAGCGCCTCGGCGTAGATCTCGTCGGCGTCGAGCCGGCGCAGTTCCTCGGCGAGGCAGTCGCGAGTTTCCCGGCGCGCCAGCGCGATGCGCTGGTCGGGTTCACCGGTGCGGGTCAGCGTGGCGGTCCTTCCTAGTTGCGGTCGGCTGATGGCGATCGAATCCGTGCCGCGGTGCAGTTCCACCCGCAGCTCACCCGTCTTGCGGACGACGGGACAGTTCAGTCGCGCGGCCAGCCAGCCCGCCAGGGTGTCCAGCGCGGGCTCACTGGCCAGGCCCGACACGGTCACCGAGGTGACCGGTTCGAACGGCGGCTCGTCGAGCGCGGCGGCCAGCAGCGCCCGCCAGTAGGTGATCCGGCTCCACGCCAGATCGGTGTCGCCCACCGCGTAGGAGTAGCGGCGTTTCTTGATCGCGGCCTGCGGATCGGGCGCGAAGGTGGCGTCGGTGATCCGGCGCTTGGCCAGCTTGCCCACCGAGTCCATCGACGGGAACTCCGGCGCGCCGCGCGGCCACCACGCCACCACCGGGGTGTCGGGCAGCAGGAACGGGGTGACGACGCTGCTCTCGTGGTTCACCAGCGGACCCTGCAGCCGCAGCACGATCACCTCGGCCGCGCCGGCGTCGCCGCCGACCCGGATCTGGGCGTCGAGGCGGGTGTCGGCGTCGCGGTCACCGCGGGCCAGCACGATCACCCGGCAGGGGTGCTCGCGGCTGGCGTCGTTGGCGGCGTCGATCGCGTCCTCGGCCTCGGAGGAGTCCAGGGTGCAGACCACCAGGGTGAGCACCCGGCCCTGGGTGATGACGCCGTTGGTCTCGCGCAGCTGCACCATCTTCTTGGCCACATCGACCGTGGTGGTGTCGGGCATGTCGACGATCACGGGCGCCGCCACTCCCGCCCGCTGCGCGCGAGCATCTCCTCGGCCGAGACCGGACCCCAGGTGCCGGCCTCGTAGGGTTCGGGCTTGCCCTCGGCGGCCCAGTGCGCGAGCACCGGATCGAGGATGCGCCAGGACAATTCGACCTCCGCGTTGACCGGGAACAGCGAGGGCACACCGAGCAGCACGTCCAGGATCAGCCGCTCGTAGGCCTCGGGGGAGGATTCGGTGAACGCCTCGCCGTAGCTGAAGTCCATGTTCACGTCGCGCACTTCCATGCCCGAGCCCGGCACCTTGGAACCGAAGCGCAGGGTGATGCCCTCGTCCGGCTGCACCCGGATGACCAGCGCGTTCTGGCCGAGCTCCTCGGTCATCGTCTGGTCGAAGGGCAGGTGCGGGGCGCGCTTGAAGATCACCGCGATCTCGGTGACCCTGCGGCCCAGGCGTTTTCCGGTGCGCAGATAGAACGGGACACCGGCCCAGCGGCGGTTCTCCACGTGCAGGGTGATCGCGGCGTAGGTCTCGGTCCGCGACTGCGGATCGAAACCCTCTTCCTCGTGCAGGCCGACCACGTGCTCGCTGCCCTGCCACCCCTCGGTGTACTGGCCGCGCGCGGTCGTCTCGTCCAGCGGCTCGACGAGTTTGGTGGCCGAGAGCGCCTTGATCTTCTCGGTGGTCAGCTGCTGGGGCTCGAAGGAGGTGGGTTCCTCCATCGCGGTGAGCGCCAGCAGCTGCAGCAGATGGTTCTGGATGACGTCACGGGCGGCGCCGATGCCGTCGTAGTACCCGGCGCGTCCACCCAGGCCGATGTCCTCGGCCATGGTGATCTGCACGCTGTCGACGTAGTTGGCGTTCCAGAGCGGCTCGAACAATTCGTTGGCGAAGCGCAGCGCCAGGATGTTCTGCACCGTCTCCTTGCCGAGATAGTGGTCGATGCGGAAGACCTGCTCCTCCGGGAACACCCGGTTGACCAGCGCGTTGAGTTCCTTGGCGCTGGCCAGGTCGTGGCCGAAGGGCTTCTCGATCACCACCCGGCGCCACGGCAGGTAGCCGTCGGCGTCGGTGCCGGCGGGCTGGGCGAGCTTGTGCTCGGAGAGCTGGTCGAGCACCACCGGGAACATGTTCGGTGGGATCGACAGGTAGAAGGCGTAGTTGCCGCCGGTGCCGCGGGTGGCGTCCAGGGTGCGCAGGGTGTCGGCGAGCGTCGCGAAGGCGGCGTCGTCGTCGAAACTGCCCTGGACGAACCGCAGCCCCTCCGCCAGGTGGTCCCAGACCTCCTGGCGGAAGGGGGTGCGCGCGTGCTGTTTCACCGCGTCGAGGACGACGGCGGCGAAGTCTTCGTCGGCGTAGTCGCGCCGGGCGAAGCCGACCAGGGCGAACCCGGGCGGCAACAGGCCCTGGTTCGCGAGGTCGTAGATGGCCGGCATCAGCTTCTTGCGGGACAGATCTCCGGTGACACCGAAGATCACCATGCAGCAGGGGCCCGCGATGAAGGGAACCCGTTTGTCTCGTTCGTCGCGCAGCGGGTTATGCCACAGCCCCGCCTGATCCGTCGATGCTGTGCCGGCCATCGGGTCAGTTGCCCCCCGCCGCCGCGGAGTTCAGCTCGCCGGTGGTGGCTTCCAGCAGTTCGTTCCAGGCCGCCTCGAACTTGTCGACGCCCTCGCGCTCGAGCAGGGCGAACACGTCGTCGAGGTCGATGCCGACCGCGCTCAGGTCGGCGAAGACCTGCGCGGCCTCCACGGCCAGACCGCTGAGGGTGTCGCCGCGCACCTCGCCGTGATCGGCGAAGGCCTGCAACGTCTTCTCCGGCAGCGTGTTCACGGTGTTCGGGCCGACCAGCTCGGTGACGTAGAGGGTGTCCGAGTAGTCCGGGTTCTTCACGCCGGTCGAAGCCCACAGCGGCCGCTGCCGGTTGGCGCCCTGCGCGGCCAGGTGGTTGTAGGTGGAGGTGTGCGCCCCACCGTCGAACACGTCCTGGTACTCGGCGTAGGCGAGCCGGGCGTTCGCGACGCCGGCCTTGCCGCGCAGCGCCAGGGCCTCGGGGGTGCCGATGGCCTCCAGCCGCTTGTCGATCTCGGTGTCCACGCGCGAGACGAAGAACGAAGCGACGGAATGGATCTTGGCCAGGTCGTGGCCGCCGATCTTGGCGTTGCGCAGGCCGTCGAGGTAGGCGCCCATCACCGCGCGGTAGCGCGGCACCGAGAAGATCAGCGTCACGTTGACGCTGATGCCCTCGCCGATCACCGCGGTGATGGCGGGCAGGCCCGCCTCGGTGGCCGGGATCTTGATGAACAGGTTCTTGCGGTCGACGATCTTCCACAGCTCGATGGCCTGGGCGACGGTCTTGTCCGCGTCGAAGGCGAAGCGCGGGTCGACCTCGATCGACACCCGACCGTCGACACCGTTGCTGGCCTCGAACACCGGGGCGAGCACGTCGCAGGCGGCGCGCACGTCGTCGGTGGTCATGGTGCGGATCGCGGCGTCGGCGTCGGCGCCCTGAGCGGCCAGCTCTTTCAGCTGACCGTCGTAGTCGTGGCCCTGGCTCAGCGCGGCCTGGAAGATGCTCGGGTTCGTGGTGACACCGACGACGCTGCGGGTCGCGATCAGGTCGGCGAGATTGCCGGACTTGATCCGATCACGGGACAGGTCGTCGAGCCACACCGAGACCCCCGCGGCCGAGAGCGCGGCGAGATTCTCGTTCTGTGCCATTGGTTTTACCCCTTCACCTTGTCGGTCGAACGCAGCGCGGCGGCGACGACGGCATCGGCGGTGATACCGAACTCGGAGTACAGCTTCTTGAAGTTGGCGGAGGCGCCGAAGTGCTCGATCCCGACGACCTCACCCGCGTCGCCGACGAACCGGTGCCACGGCATCGCGATACCGGCCTCGACGGCCACCCGGGCGCGCACCGAGGGCGGCAGCACCTCGTCGCGGTACCCCTGCTCCTGCGCGTCGAACCATTCCACGCACGGCATCGAGACCACACGGGTCGGGATGCCCTGCTCCTCCAGCGTAGTGCGCGCGGCGACGGCGAGCTGGAGCTCGGAACCGGTGCCGATCAGGATGACCTGCGGGGTGCCGGTGGAGGCCTCGGCCAGGATGTAGCCGCCCTTCTTGACACCCTCGTAGCTGGTGCCGGCCAGGGTCGGGACGTCCTGACGGGTCAGCGCCAGCGCGGACGGGCCGTCCTGGTGCGGCGCGTCGTAGGTCGCGAAGTGCGAGGTGTGCTCGTCGGAGTCGCGCTCGAGGATGGTGCGCCAGGCGTGCACGGTCTCGTTGGCGTCGCCGGGCCGGACCACGTTGAGGCCGGGAATCGCGCGCAGCGCGGCCAGGTGCTCGATCGGCTGGTGGGTGGGGCCGTCCTCGCCGAGACCGATGGAGTCGTGGGTCCAGACGTAGATGGCGGGCACCCGCATCAGCGCGGCCAGGCGCACGGCCGGGCGCATGTAGTCGGAGAACACCAGGAAGGTGCCGCCGTAGGGGCGGGTCGGGCCGTGCAGCGCGATGCCGTTGAGGATCGAGCCCATCGCGTGCTCACGGATACCGAAGTGCAGGGTGCGGCCGTAGGGCTGCGCCTTCCACATGCCGGTCGAGATCGACTCCGGACCGAAGCTCGGCTGGTTGGGCATGGTGGTGTTGTTGGACTCGGCCAGGTCGGCCGAACCGCCCCACAGCTCCGGCAGCTCGTCGGCGACGGCGGCGAGGAACTTGCCCGACGCCTTGCGGGTGGCCATGCCCTTCGGGTCGGTCTCGAAGGTCGGCAGCGCCTCGACCCAGCCCTGGGGCAGCGCACGGGCCTGCAGGCGGTCGAACAGCGACTTGTTCGACGGGTTGGCCTCGGCCCACGCGTCGAAGCTCTGCTGCCACTTCGCCTTCGCCTCGGCGCCGCGGCCGAGGGCCGCACGGGTGTGCTCGATGACGGCCGGGTCGACGTCGAAGGACTTCTCGGGATCGAAGCCGAGCGCCTTCTTCACGGCGGCGACCTCGTCGGGGCCCAGCGCCGCGCCGTGCACGCCACCGGTGTTCATCTTGTTCGGCGCGGGGAAGCCGATGATGGTGCGCAGGATGATGATCGACGGCTTGCCGGTCTCGGCCTTGGCCGCCGCGATGGCCGCCTCGATCGCCACGACGTCCTCGCCGCCCTCGACGATCTGCACGTGCCAGCCGTAGGCCTCGTAGCGCTTGGCGACGTCCTCGGTGAAGGCGATGTCGGTGTCGTCCTCGATGGAGATCTCGTTGTCGTCGTAGATCACCACGAGGTTGCCCAGCTGCTGGGTGCCCGCGATCGAGGAGGCCTCGGCGGTGACGCCCTCCTGCAGGTCGCCGTCGGAGGCGATGGTGTAGATGAAGTGGTCGAACGGGCTGGTGCCCGGCGCGGCCTCGGGATCGAACAGGCCACGCTCACGGCGGGCGGCCATCGCCATGCCGACCGCGGAGGCCAGACCCTGCCCCAGCGGGCCGGTGGTGATCTCGACGCCGTCGGTGTGGCGGAACTCGGGGTGGCCCGGGGTCAGCGAGCCCCACTGGCGCAGGTTCTCGAGGTCGGTCAGCTCCAGGCCGAAACCGGCCAGGTACAGCTGCACGTAGAGGGTGAGGCTGGAATGCCCACAGGAGAGCACGAACCGGTCGCGGCCCACCCAGCGCGGCTCGGCCGGGTCGTGGCGCATGGTGCGCTGGAAGAGCGTGTAGGCGACCGGCGCGAGACTCATCGCGGTACCGGGGTGCCCGTTGCCCGCCTTCTGCACCGCGTCGGCGGCGAGCACGCGGGCGGTGTCGACGGCCTTGGTGTCGAGGTCCGTCCAGTCGCTGGGGTAGTTCCGCTGAGTGAGGGCGCGAATGTCGTCTGTGACTGACACGACCGTGGTTCTCCTGACCTAGGTTTCGTCGACGGCGATACATGGCAGCGGCGATGGGTGTCTGATGCGGATCGCACGCGGCCGGGGGTGCGTACCGATGTACATCCATACCCTAGTGGTGGTGCTCGGTGGGACCGGCGCGAACCCTGGTTGTGAGTCTAGTGCCGACCCGGGCGTCGTCTCCCGGTGTGGGCGGCATCGATCGGCGCGCCGGACGGTGGCGTGTCCGCGGTGCCGTTCACCTGCATGTCGATGCCGGTTCACCACCGGGTGGGGCCGCCGCGAGGCCATCGACGGCGCAGTGACCGCGCCCACGGTGGCGGGGCCCTGGCGTGGAGCGGCACCGGCGTGGGTCTACCATCGTCTGTAGTAGTGGCCGCGCCGCAGCCGCGCGCTGCTCGTTCCAATGCCGGATGCGAAGCACAGCGTGCGAGGAGAAACAGTGCGGATCGATCCCCAGCCGGGTAGTAGCGGTGCGCACAATTCCTCGACGGCACTGGCCGATCGCCTCACCGGAGACGGTCTCGTCTCCAAGGTACTGCGCAAGCCGCTGGCCTACATCGCGCTCACCAAGCCGCGCGTCATCGAGCTGTTGCTGGTCGCCACCATCCCGACCATGCTGCTGGCCGATCGCGGCACCGTCGACATCCGGCTGATCCTGGTCACCCTGTTCGGTGGCTGGATGGGCGCGGCCAGCGCCAACACCCTCAACTGCGTCGCCGACGCCGACATCGACAAGGTGATGAAGCGGACCGCGCGGCGCCCGCTGGCCCGCGATGCGGTGCCGACCAGGCACGCGCTCGTCTTCGGTGTGGCCCTGGGCGCGATCTCGTTCGCGTGGCTGTGGTGGCAGGCCAACCTGCTCAGCGGCGTACTGGTCGTCGCGACGATCCTGTTCTACGTCTTCGTCTACACCAAGGGCCTCAAGCGCCGGACCTCGCAGAACGTGGTCTGGGGCGGCGCCGCGGGCTGCATGCCCGCGCTGGTCGGCTGGTCCGCGGTCACGGGCACCATCGGCTGGCCCGCGATCGTGCTGTTCGCCGTCATCTTCTTCTGGACGCCGCCGCACACCTGGGCGCTGGCGATGCGCTACAAGGAGGACTACCGCGCGGCGGGCGTGCCGATGCTGCCGGTGGTCGCGACCGAGCAGGTCGTCACCAAGCAGATCGTCATCTACACCTGGCTGACCGTGCTGGCCACGCTCGCCCTGGTCCCGGCGACCGGTGTCATCTACGCCGCCGTCGCGCTGGTCGCGGGCGCTTGGTTCCTGCTGATGGCGCACCAGCTCTACGCCGGGGTGCGCCGCGGCGAGTCGGTGAAGCCGCTGCGGCTGTTCCTGCAGTCGAACAACTACCTGGCCGTGGTGTTCTGTGGTCTGGCCGTGGACTCGGTGCTCGGCTGGGACACGGTGGGCTCGTTCATCGGGCTGTAGCTCTCTCGGACCAACGGCGGCCGGGCAGTGACTGCCCGGCCGCCGTCGTTGTCGGTCCACCTCGGGCTCACCAGCGGCGGGCGAGATGTCCGTCCGGGCGGATCAGCACCGACGTGCCGGGGGCGGATCTCGACCGTGCGCACGGGGCACGTGCGGAGGGAGGCGCTGTTCGCCGCGAGCCCGGACGGCGGCGGTGTGCCCGCGGCCTCGGTCGTCGGCGCGAAACGCAGCAGCGTGCCCGTGGCGTCCGCGAGCGGTGCGTCCGGCGCGCGATCGCCTGCGACGAGCGGACCCCGGTCGGTGGGGGAGCGGTAGGAGATGCCGAGCTGGCGGGTCTCGGGGCCGCGGCGCATCGCGTCCTCGTCGCCGTCGACCAGCTTGTCCAGCAGCTCGGTGCTCAGGCCGCGGACCCGGGCCGCGACGGTGCGGCGTTCCGGCTCGTAGGTGTCGAGCGGGGCCGGGTCGCCCGCCAGCGCCGCCGCCAGTTTCCAGCCGAGGTTGTCGGCGTCCTGGACCCCGGTATCGAGGCCTTGGCCGCCGGTCGGCGGGTGGACGTGGGCGGCGTCGCCCGCGAGCAGGATCCGGCCGTCGCGCAACCGCGCGGCGAGGCGGATGTCGGTGCGCCACACCGTGACCCAGGACAGATCGGTCAGGGTCAGGCTCAGCGCGGGCGCGTTCCGGTCGGCCAGCTCCTGGGCCGTGTGCCTAGGGCAGCAGGACCAGCGAACCCGTGGTCTTGCGGGCGGCGAGATCCCGATGGGCCTGGGCCGCGTCCGCGAGGGGGTAGGTCGCGCCGATGCGGAAGGTCAGCGTGCCCGCCGCGATGGCGTCGAAGACATCCGTTGCGCGCCACAGCAATTCGGTGCGGGTACGGGTGTAAGCGCCCAGGGACGGACGGGTCAGCCACAGGGAACCGGCGGGATTGAGGCGCTGCGGGTCGAACGGCGGGACCGCGCCGCTGGCCGCGCCGAACAGGGCCAGCGTGCCCCGTACCCGCAGCGATGCGAGGCCGGCTTCGAACGTGCTCGCGCCGACGCCGTCGTAGACCGCGGCGACGCCCTCGCCGTCGGTGAGTTCGCGGACCCGCGCGGCCAGGTCGTCGCCGTAGCGCAGGACCTCGGCGGCACCCGCCTCGCGGGACAGCTTCTCCTTGTCGTCGGTGGAGACGGTGGTGATCACCCGCGCGCCCTTGGCGGCGGCCATCTGGGTGAGCAGCAGGCCCACCCCGCCCGCGCCCGCGTGGATCAGCACCGGGTCGCCCGGCTCGGGCCGGAACACCGATTCCACCAGGTAGTGGGCGGTCATGCCCTGCAGCAGCGCGGCGGCCGCCACGGTCGTGTCGACGCCGTCGGGTACCCGCACCGCCACCGCCGCGTCGACGGCGACCCGGTCCGCGTAGCTGCCCGGCGCCGCGGCCCAGGCGACCCGGTCGCCCACCGCGAACTCGGTGACCTCCGCGCCGACCGCCGTCACGACACCGGTGCCCTCCGAGCCCGGGATATAGGGCGTGGCCTGCGGGTACTGGCCGGTGCGGAAGTAGATGTCGATGTAGTTGACGCCGACACCCCGGGTATCGACCAGCAGCTGACCGGGCCCGATCTGCGGATCAGCCACCTCGACGTACCGCAGAACCTCGGGACCACCGTGCTCGGAAACCTGAATCGCGCGCATGAGTCTCCTTTGTACACCCCGTGTTCGACGCCACTCGGGGGTGGACTCGCGACTACCGGCCGGTAAACTCTCGGCCATGAGTGCTACCACCGCCGCCCCGGTCGCCGTGAAGGTGCCTGCCGAGGTCGAGAAGTCCGTGGCCGAGTTCGTCGCCGAGCACGGCGGTTCGGGCACGGCCGTGCTGCAGTACCTCGGCGAGCAGGGCGTGCGCATCACGCTGGTCGGCGCCGACGGCATCCTCGGTGACCGGGTGGTGGCCGACCTGGCGACCGCGAAGGCCCTCGTCGAGCGGGTCGACGGGCTCACCGCGACCGACGAGTGGAACCGCGAGCTGGTCTCCGTGGTGACGCCGACCGCGTCGCACTGGAAGAAGATGGCGGGCTGGGTCGCCCATCAGACCAAGTTCCCCAAGGCGCGCAACTGGAAGCTGTTCGCCGGCGCCTGAGCCCGGCACGAACGCACGACAGCCCGCGATCCTCGGATCGCGGGCTGTCGTCGTCGTGGGAGGTCAGTGCGCGGCGGCCGGGGACACCGCGGCGGGTGCGTCCACCGTCTCGCGGATTCGCAGCGCGGCCCACAGCGCGGCGGTGGCCGCGGTGCACGCGGCCGCGCCACCGACGTGGAGGGCGACCAGCGCGGCGGGAACGTCGGTGAAGTACTGGACGATGCCGACGAGGGACTGCGACAGCACCAGGCCGAGCAGCACGTACAGGCGGGTGCGGATCGCCGGGGTGATGCCGACGGCGAACAGGCCGAAGGCCAGGCCGATCAGCAGCGCCAGATAGCCGACGAGCAGCTGCGAGTGCAGGTGCACCAGCGTGACGATCTCGACTTCGAGCCGGGCGACCGGCCGCTCGATGCTCTTGTCACCCGCGTGCGGGCCCGCCGCGGTGACCAGGGTGCCCGCGATCAGCACGCCGGCGAGGGCGACGCCGCTCAGCGCGGTGAGCCAGCGCAGGGGAGTGGGGACCTGGACGGTGTCGATGCCGTCGTCGGGCTGGCCGATCTTGGCGTACAGCACCACCGCCAGCCACACCATCACCATCGAGGCCAGCAGGTGCACGGCCACGGTCCACCACAGCAGGCCGGTCCGCACGGTGATCCCGCCGATGATCGCCTGCACGACGGTGCCACCGGGCATCAGCCACGCGTAGACGAGGACCTCGCGCCGCCGCCGCGCCCTGACCACGGCGAGCACGATCAGCGCGGCGCACAGCGTCACCGCGAAGGTGAGCATCCGGTTGCCGAATTCGACGGTCTGGTGCAGGACCGGCACCTCCGACACCCCCACCGGGGTGAAGCTGCCGGGGAAGCACTGCGGCCAGGTCGGGCAGCCCAGGCCCGAGGCGGTGACGCGCACGACGGCGCCGGTCACCGAGATTCCGGCCTGACTGAGGATCACCGCGAGCGCGAGGAGCCGCTGCACCCGCAGCGAGGGGAGCGGCAGCCGGTCGACGAGGCCAACGAAGGCGCGATACAGCACGTCACGATGGTACTGGCCGCGAAATCCCGACCGATACCAGGGCTACTACAGTGCGTCGTTGATCACTCAGCTGAACCGGAACAGGCGGGTCGCGAGCCAGCCGCACACCACGCCCCACACGGCGAGCACCGCGACTCCGAACCAGTCGACCACGCCCGTCAGCGCCGACTCCAGCGCGAACGCCAGCGCGCCGGAGGGCACCAACCGCACGAGCACCGTGAGCACATCGGGCAGCGAGTCGCCGACGAGCACCAGGCTGGCGACGCCGAGCATGATGAACCAGAGGATGTTGGCCAGCGCCAGCACGACCTCGGCCTTGAGCGTCCCGCCCAGCAGCAGGCCCATCGCGGCGAAGGTCGCGGTGCCGAGCGCGATCACCAGTGCGCCGAGCGCCAGGCCGCCGATGCCCGGTCGCCAGCCCAGGGCGACGCCGATCGCGCCGAGCAGGATCGCCTGCAACACCACGACGATCAGCACCGCCGCGCACTTGCCCGCGATCACGCCCCAGCGGGGCAGCGGGGTCGCGCCCAGCCGCTTGAGCGCGCCGTAGCGCCGGTCGAAGCCGACGGCGATGGCCTGGCCGGTGAACGCGGTCGACATCACCGCGGTCATCATGACCATCGGCACCACCTTGTCGACCCGGTGCTCGCCGAGCTCGCCGAACGGCAGCAGCGTGAGGCCGATCAGCAGCGTGATCGGGATGAACATGGTGAGCAGCAGCTGTTCGCCGTTGCGCAGCAGCAGCTTCAGTTCGAGGCCGGTCTGCGCGAGGAGCATCGCGCGCCGGGCGGCCGGGCGCGGGGCGGGGGCGAAGGTGCCGGGCCGGAATCGGCCGGTGGTCTCGGTCATCCGCGCAGGTCCCGTCCGGTCAGTTCGAGGAAGACGTCCTCGAGGCGGCGCTGATCGATGCGGATGTCGGTGGCGAGCACGTTCATCCTGGCGCACCAGGCGGTGACGGTCGCCAGCACCTGCGGGTTGATCTCGCCCTCGACCAGGTAGGTGCCGGGTGTCGTCTCCCGGGGCGAGAAGCCTTCCGGCAGAGCCGATTTCAGCAGGCCGATATCGAGTTTCGGTGGCGCGCAGAAGCGCAGCTGGCCGGCGGCGCCGTGCGCGGTGACCTCGGCGGGCGTGCCCTGGGCGACGATCTCGCCGTGGTCGATGATCACCAGCTGGTCGGCGAGCTGCTCGGCCTCGTCCATCATGTGCGTGGTCAGCACGACGCTCACGCCGTCGCGGCGCAGGGCGTCGATCAGCTCCCACACGATCAGGCGCGCCTGGGCGTCCAGACCGGCGGTCGGCTCGTCGAGGAACACGATCTCGGGCCTGCCGACCAGCGCGCAGGCCAACGCCAGCCGCTGCTGCTGGCCGCCGGACAGGCGGCGGTAGGGCGTGCGCCGGTTGTCCTGCAGGCCGAGGGTGGACAGCAGCCAGTCGGGGTCGATCGGGTCGGCGGAGTAGGCGGCGACCAGGTCGAGCATCTCGCCCGCCCGCGCGCCCGGATAGGCGCCGCCGCCCTGGAGCATGACGCCGATGCGCGGGCGCAGCTGCTCGGAATCGGCGAGGGGGTCCAGGCCGAGGACGCGGACCGTGCCCGCGTCGGGACGCACGAAGCCCTCGCACATCTCGACGGTGGTGGTCTTGCCCGCGCCGTTGGGACCGAGCAGCGCGAACACCTGGGCCTGTTCGACATCGAACCGCAGGCCGTCGACCGCGGTGGTCTCGCCGTAGCGCTTGACCACGCCGTCGACGCTAACAGCGGGTCCGGAGCGACTTGTCACGATGTCACACGGTAAGCCGTGCCCTCCTGTGACGGAGCCGACACCCCCGGCTGAGCCCGCCACGGCAGGGAGTGCCGGGTGAGCGCGAAGAACAACGCGAAGCAGACCGCGGCGGCCAGTGCGGCGCCGATGATCTGGAAGACCTGGAACTCCGCGCCGCGCGGCATCACCAGCATCGAGACGACCGCGGAGAACGCGACGGCGGGGACGCGGAACACCGGCTGGGTGGCCCAGGCGGCCAGCGGCACGATCGCCCACAGCAGGTACCAGGGCTGCACCACCGGGAACAGCAGCACGATCGCGCCGAGCGAGACGCCGAGCGCGCCGACCGGATGCAGGCGCCCGGTGCCGGTGGCGACGAGCATGCGCACCGTGATGTAGGCCGCGACCGCCGCCGCGATCGGACGGGTGATCGACAGCAGCGCGGTGGTGTGGTCACCGAGGCCGAGCAGCACGCCGCCGAAGCCGGTGATGATGCCGATGACGGTCGGCAGCGACATCCAGCTGCGCACCGCGCTGGCGGTGTTGAGGGTGAAGATCCAGCCGAAGCCCAGGCCGCTGACCGAACTCACGAACAGTGTTGTCACCCCGGCGATCACGCCGAGCAGCAGCGCGGCCTTGACGACGGCTTTGAGATCGCCGCCCCAGCGGCGGGCGAGTGCCATCCCGACGAAGCCGAGCGCGATGATCGAGGTGAACTTGATCGACGACGACAGCGTGATCACCACCGCGCCACCGATCAGCAGTCCGTAGGCGCGGGCGTCGAACGGCGCGAGTCCGGTCTCGGTCAGCCGGTCGGGTGTGCCGCCTTCCCCGTAGATCGCGCGCAGCATCAGCTCCACACCCGCCAGCATCAGACCGAGCATCAGCGCGTCGTTGTGCACGCCGCCGACCAGGTGGAACAGCACCAGCGGGTTGGCCGCGCCCAGCCACAACGCGCTCACCGGGGCGACACCGCAGCGCACCGACAGCCGCGGCAGCGCCCACACGATCAGGGCGACGCCCGCGAGCGCGAGCAGCCGGTGCACCCACACCCCGGCGATGATGTTGTCCCCGGTCAGTTCCGCGATGCCGCGGCCGATCCAGAGGAACAGTGGGCCGTAGGGCGCGGGGGTGTCGCGCCAGATGGTCGGCACATTGTTGGTCAGGACGTTGTCGATGCCGAGACCGGCGACCGGACCCTCCAGATACGGGTCGATGCCGCGCGCGGCGATCTCGCTCTGCGCCAGATAGGAATAGACGTCGTTGCTGAACATCGGCGGCGCCACGCTGAGCGGGATGATCCACAGCAGCAGCGTGCGGTCCAGCTGCGATCGGGTCAGCCGGTGCACCGGCGACCCGGCCAGGCCGCCGACCGCGAAG
Source organism: Nocardia canadensis (assembly GCF_032656385.1). Taxonomy (NCBI): domain Bacteria; kingdom Bacillati; phylum Actinomycetota; class Actinomycetes; order Mycobacteriales; family Nocardiaceae; genus Nocardia; species Nocardia canadensis. The sequence continues at coordinate 1,878,636 of NZ_JAVCWB010000008.1, read as the reverse complement.
CGGCCCAGCAACAGCCACGCCCCGATCACCAGCACGGTGCCGAACATGCACATCGCCAGCGAACCGGTGTGCGCTCGCGCGAAGATGCCGAGCACCCGCATGCCGGAGACGGGGTTCTGGTGGACGGGCTGCGCGCCGATGCCCAGCGCCGCGATCGCCATGAGGACCGCGCCGGTGGCGCCCATCAGGCGGATGCGATCCAGCTGCGCGCGCTCGCGCCGATCGAGCCCGGGCACCTCGTTCTCGTCGCGGTGCAGCACCGCGACGGTGTGATCGGGCGTCGACACATCGAGCCCGAGAGCTCGCCTCCCGAACGCCAGTGTCTTGCGCGCCGCGCCCTCCAGTACCGCCACGGTGAGCGAGCCTAGTGTGACGCGCCGCGACCGGTGGCGCTCCGGTCGGGGCCGCGTCGGCGACCAGCGCGGATCGGGGCGGCTAGCGCGGCGCCGGCGCCTCGGTGCCGGGGGCCGACACCTGGATGGGCACGGCCGGGATGTCGCTGCGCACCGTCAGCGTGGCCGCCACGATGACGGCCACACACGCCACCGCCACCGCACCGAGCGACGCCCACCCGATCCGCCGCGCGGCCTCGGGCGAGCGCGCCGACAGCCATTCGGGCACGAACAGGATGCCCAGCGCGGCCAGCGTGCCCGCGGCCAGTCCGCCGAGGTGACCCCACAGCGAGATGCCGGGCAGCGAGAAGCTGATCAGCACGTTGACGCCGATCACGACCAGCATCGGCGTCGGGCTCTGGCGCAGCCGGATCAGCGTCACGGTGACCGCGCCGAACAGGCCGTACACCGCACCCGAGGCGCCCGCGGTCGCGACGACCGTGTCGGACAGGGCCATCACCGCGGCGGAACCGCCGAGCAGGGAGATCAGGTAGACACAGCCGAACCGCACCCGGCCGAGCACCCGCTCGAGGTCACGGCCGACGACATAGAGCGCGAACATGTTGACCAGCAGGTGGATCGCGCCGTAGTGCAGGAAGCCCGAGCCGAGCAGACGCCACCATTCGCCGTCGGCCACCAGCAGCGGGACCAGCACGAACTCCCGGAACAGCGCCGAGCCGCGATAGTTGTCCATCGGGCTGCCCGCCTGGGCGGCGGTCACGAGATAGACGAGCACGTTGACCGCGATCAGCCCGTAGGTGATATACGGGACCGCGGCGGCCCCGGCCGCGGCGCCGCCGACGGTGCGCACCTGGCGCACGTCGCGTCGGCCCTGGCGCACGCAGTCCACGCAGTGCTGACCGACGGCGGCGGGCTGCAGGCACTCGGGGCAGGCGGGCCTGCCGCACCGGGTGCACGCGAGGCCGGTGGGGCGGTCGGGATGGCGGACACACGTCGGTGCGGGCGGGTTGGACACCTCGTCATCGTGCCACGGCCCCGGCGCCCTGTCGGGCCGACCGCGGCGCGACAGGGCGCCGGGGCGCAACACCGGTATTGCGTAATTCGGCGGGCATCGGAACGGTCGTCGGTGGTGTGCGATGGGTCACCCCGGTGGCGCGGTCCGGCGCGTGCACGTGGTCCGCACCAGCGGTTTTACCCGGCGGTTGCGGTGTCGGACGATCTTCATCGCAGGTCAGGGCACCCTTTGTCAGGTGACCCTTATTAGATTTAGGGAAGCAATTCCGCCACACTGGTGTTGTGAAAACCGTGGGTTTGCGGACAGACGTGGACGGGACCGGTCGTAAGACGACCGGCGCCCGGTCGTCCGCCGGTCCAGCGGCGACCGCGCAGGAAGGGCACACCAGGGCGGCCATCGTCCAGTTGCTGCTCGAAGACGGCCCGATCACCGCGACCGCGATCGGCGCCGCGCTCGGGCTCGCGCCCGCGGGCGTGCGCAGGCATCTCGACGCGCTCATCGACGCCGGACAGGCACGGGCGAGCCGGTCGGCGCCGTGGCAGCAGAAGGGCCGCGGCCGCCCGGCCAAGCAGTACCAGCTGACCGCGGCGGGCCGGGGCAATCTCGGCCACGCCTACGACGATCTGGCCGGCGCGGCGATCCGCCAGCTCGGCGAGATCGGCGGCGAGGCGGCCATCGCCGAGTTCGCGCGCAAGCGGGTCCGCACCATCGTCGACGGCATCGAGCCGGCCGCCGAGCACACGGCCCCCGTCATCGAGGCCAAGGTCGAGGAGATCGCGGAAGCGTTCGCCGAGGCCGGCTTCGCCGCCACCACCCGCCAGGTCGGCGCCGGTGTGCAGATCTGCCAGCACCACTGCCCCGTGGCCCACGTGGCCGAGGAGTTCCCGCAGTTGTGCGACGCCGAACTGGACGCTTTCCGGGACCTGCTCGGCACCCACGTCCAGCGACTTGCGACCATCGCCAACGGCGATTGCGCCTGCACCACCCACGTACCGCTGGTCGCGCTCCCGAAAACAGCTTCCACCCCATCCGCCGCACAGCCCGCGGCGGGACGAACGAACGACTCCGGAAGGAGTGCCGAATGACGACGACCACCGACCAGGTGCAACCGCTGACCCAGGACGAGACCATCGCCTCGCTGGGCAACTACGGTTACGGCTGGGCCGATTCGGATGTGGCCGGTGCCAGCGCGCAACGCGGCCTGTCGGAGGCTGTCGTTCGCGACATCTCGGCCAAGAAGAGCGAGCCGGAGTGGATGCTCGACATCCGCCTCAAGGCCCTGCGCATCTTCGATCGCAAGCCCATGCCGAACTGGGGTTCCAACCTCGACGGCATCGACTTCGACAACATCAAGTACTTCGTGCGCTCGTCGGAGAAGCAGGCCGAGAGCTGGGAAGACCTGCCCGAGGACATCAAGAACACCTACGACAAGCTGGGCATCCCCGAGGCAGAGAAGCAGCGGCTGGTCTCCGGTGTCGCCGCGCAGTACGAGTCCGAGGTCGTCTACCACTCCATCCGCGAGGACCTGGAGAAGCAGGGCGTCATCTTCCTCGACACCGACACCGCGCTCAAGGAGCACCCGGAGATCTTCCAGGAGTACTTCGGCTCGGTGATCCCCGCCGGTGACAACAAGTTCTCCGCGCTCAACACCGCCGTCTGGTCGGGTGGCTCGTTCATCTACGTGCCGCCGGGCGTGCACGTCGACATCCCGCTGCAGGCCTACTTCCGGATCAACACCGAGAACATGGGCCAGTTCGAGCGGACGCTGATCATCGTCGACGAGGACGCCTACGTCCACTACGTCGAGGGTTGTACAGCCCCGATCTACAAGTCCGACTCGCTGCATTCCGCGGTCGTCGAGATCATCGTGAAGAAGGGCGGCCGCTGCCGCTACACGACCATCCAGAACTGGTCGAACAACGTCTACAACCTGGTCACCAAGCGGGCCAAGGCCGAGGCGGGCGCCACCATGGAGTGGGTCGACGGCAACATCGGCTCCAAGGTCACCATGAAGTACCCGGCGGTCTGGATGACCGGCGAGCACGCCCACGGCGAGGTGCTCTCGGTCGCGTTCGCCGGCGTCGGCCAGCACCAGGACACCGGTGCCAAGATGCTGCACCTGGCCCCGCACACCTCCTCGACCATCGTGTCGAAGTCGGTGGCGCGTGGCGGCGGTCGCGCGTCGTACCGCGGTCTGGTCCAGATCAACAAGGGCGCCCACGGCTCGAAGTCGACCGTGAAGTGTGACGCGTTGCTGGTCGACACGATCAGCCGCTCCGACACCTACCCCTACGTCGACATCCGCGAGGACGACGTGACCATGGGCCACGAGGCGACCGTCTCCAAGGTCTCCGAGGATCAGCTGTTCTACCTGATGAGCCGCGGTCTGACCGAGGACGAGGCGATGGCGATGGTGGTGCGCGGCTTCGTCGAGCCCATCGCCAAGGAACTGCCGATGGAATACGCGTTGGAACTGAACCGGCTCATCGAGCTGCAGATGGAAGGGGCCGTTGGCTGATGTCGTCGCTCGAGACGCCGATTCAGAATCCGGGCGCCGGTGCCGCGGTCAACAAGGGCGAGGTCTTCACCTCGTTCGACGTCGACCAGTTCGAGGTGCCGTCGGGCCGTGACGAGGCGTGGCGGTTCACCCCGCTGCGCCGGCTGCGCGGCCTGCACGACGGCACCGCGGTGCGCGACGGTCGGGCCACCGTCGAGGTGAGCGAGGTCGCCGGTTTCACCGTGGAGACGGTGGACCGCACCGACGTCCGCCTCGGCCAGGCCGGTACCCCCGCCGATCGCGTCGCCGCCCAGGCCTACTCGGGCTTCGAGTCGGCGACCGTGATCACCGTCGGCCAGGAGACCGAGGTCTCCGACCCGATCACCGTGACCGTCACCGGTCCCGGCGAGGGCAAGACCGCCTACGGCCACCTGCAGGTGCGCCTGGACAACTTCGCCGTCGCCACGGTGGTCCTCGACCAGCGCGGCAGCGGAACCTACGCCGAGAACGTCGAATTCGTGCTGGGCGACAGCGCCAAGCTGACCGTCGTCGCCGTCCAGGAGTGGGCCGAGGACGCCGTGCACGCCACCGCTCACCACCTGAAGCTGGGCCGCGACGCCACCGTGCGCCACTTCGCCGCCACCCTCGGTGGCGACCTGGTGCGTCTCACCGGCACCGTGCGCTACGCCGGTCCCGGCGGCGAGGCCGAGCTGTTCGGCCTGTACTTCGCCGACGCGGGCCAGCATTTCGAGCAGCGCCTGCTGGTCGACCACGCCGAGCCCAACTGCAAGTCCAACGTGCTGTACAAGGGTGCGCTGCAGGGCGATCCGAAGTCCCCCAAGGGCGATGCCCGCACCGTGTGGGTCGGCGACGTGCTCATCCGCGCGGCCGCCGAGGGCACCGACACCTACGAGGCCAACCGCAACCTGGTGCTCACCGACGGCGCGCGCGCCGACTCGGTGCCGAACCTGGAGATCGAGACCGGTGAGATCGCCGGTGCCGGACACGCCAGTGCCACCGGCCGTTTCGACGACGAGCAGCTGTTCTACCTGCGCTCGCGCGGCATTCCCGAAGACGTCGCCCGCCGTCTGGTGGTGCGTGGCTTCTTCCACGAGATCATCCAGAAGATCACGGTCCCCGAGGTCCGGGAGCGGCTGGAGGCGGCCATCGAGGCCGAGCTCGCCACTGTCGGCATCTGACACCCCTCATACTCCCCACGAAGGAATTCGAATTCGATGACCACCTTGGAAATCAAGGACCTGCACGCCGAGATCACCACCCCCGAGGGTGAGTCCAAGCAGATCCTCAACGGCGTGAACCTGACCGTGAAGTCCGGCGAGACGCACGCCATCATGGGCCCCAACGGCTCGGGCAAGTCGACGCTGTCCTATGTGATCGCCGGTCACCCGAAGTACACCGTCACCCAGGGCACCATCACCCTCGACGGTGAGGATGTGCTGGAGATGTCGGTCGACGAGCGCGCTCGCGCCGGCCTGTTCCTGGCCATGCAGTACCCGGTCGAGGTCCCCGGTGTCTCGATGTCGAACTTCCTGCGCACCGCCGCGACCGCGGTCCGCGGCGAGGCCCCCAAGCTGCGCACCTGGGTCAAGGAGGTGAAGGAGTCGATGAAGGAGCTCGAGATCGACTCGGCCTTCGCCGACCGCAGCGTGAACGAGGGCTTCTCCGGTGGCGAGAAGAAGCGCCACGAGGTCCTGCAGCTGGGCCTGCTCAAGCCGAAGATCGCGATCCTCGACGAGACCGACTCCGGCCTCGACGTCGACGCGCTGCGCATCGTCTCCGAGGGCGTCAACCGCTACAAGGAGCGCGAGAACGGCGGCGTGCTGCTGATCACGCACTACACCCGCATCCTGCGCTACATCAAGCCCGACTTCGTGCACGTGTTCGTCAACGGCAAGATCGTCGCCGAGGGTGGCTCCGAGCTGGCCGAGGAACTCGACGCGAACGGCTACGTGCGCTTCACCTCCGCCACCGCTGGAGCCTGACGACGATGACCGCTGTGTCTCTCTCGGGTCCCGCCCTCGACGTCGCCCGGATCCGGGCCGACTTCCCGATCCTGAACCGCACGGTCCGGGACGGGAAACCGTTGGTGTACCTGGATTCCGGGGCGACCTCGCAGCGTCCGCTGCAGGTGCTGGACGCCGAGCGTGACTTCCTGCTCACCCGTAACTCGGCCGTGCACCGCGGTGCGCACCAGCTGGCGGAGGAGGCGACCGACTCCTACGAGGACGCCCGCGTCGCCATCGCCCGCTTCGTCGGTGCCGACGCCGGGGAGATCGTGTTCACCAAGAACGCGACCGAGTCGCTGAACCTGGTGGCCAACGCTTTCGGTGACGACCGATTCCCCTACAAGGTGGGCCCGGGCGACGAGATCGTCATCACCGAGCTCGAGCATCACGCGAATCTCGTGCCGTGGCAGGAACTCGCGCGCCGCACCGGCGCCACGCTCCGGTGGTACGGCATCACCGACGACGGCCGCATCGACCTGGATTCGCTCGAACTGTCGCCCGCGACCAAGGTGCTCGCGTTCACCCACCAGTCGAACGTGACCGGTGCGGTCGCGCCGGTGGCCGAGCTGGTCCGCCGGGCCAAGGATGTCGGCGCGCTGGTCGTGCTCGACGCCTGCCAGTCGGTGCCGCACATGGCGGTGAACTTCCGGGAGCTCGGCGTGGACTTCGCCGCGTTCTCCGGCCACAAGATGCTCGGCCCGATGGGTGTGGGCGGACTGTACGGCCGTCGGGCGCTGCTCGAGGAGACTCCGCCCTACATCACCGGCGGGTCGATGATCGAGACCGTCACGATGGAGCGGACCACCTACGCGCCGCCGCCGCAGCGCTTCGAGGCGGGCACGCCGATGACCTCGCAGGTCGTCGGGCTGGCCGCCGCGGTCCGCTACCTGGAAGACCTCGGCATGGACGCGATCGCCGCCCACGAGCACGCGCTGACCGGCGCCGCGCTCGACGGCCTCGGCGCGATCGAGGGCGTGCGGATCATCGGGCCGACCGAGAACGTGGACCGCGGCGGCGCGGTGTCGTTCGTGGTCGACGGTATCCACGCCCACGACGTGGGTCAGATCCTCGACGACCAGGGTGTCGCGATCCGGGTCGGGCACCACTGTGCCTGGCCGCTGCACCGCAAGTTCGGCGTCGCGGCGACCGCGCGCGCGTCGTTCGCCGTGTACAACACCCTCGACGAGGTGGACGCGCTGGTGCAGGCCGTGCGGAAGGCCCAGAGCTTCTTCGGCGTGAGCGCAAGCGAGGGCCGATGATCAGACACTGTGGAGTTGCATAAGTCATGCGCATGGAGCAGATGTACCAGGAAGTGATCCTGGACCATTACAAACATCCCCACCACCGCGGGCTGCGGGAACCGTTCGGTGCCGAAGTGCACCACGTGAACCCGACCTGCGGTGACGAGGTGACCCTGCGCGTGCACATCGACGACGCGGGCGAGGTCGCCGACGTCTCCTACGACGGGCAGGGCTGCTCGATCAGCCAGGCCGCCACCTCGATCCTCACCGATCAGGTGATCGGGCTGCCGGTGCAGCAGGCGCTGAAGGTGGTCGACTCCTACAGCGAGATGATCTCCAGCCGCGGCACCGTCGACGGTGACGAGGACGTGATCGGCGACGGTATCGCCCTGGCCGGCGTCGCCAAGTACCCCGCGCGCGTGAAGTGCGCGCTGCTGGGGTGGATGGCGTTCAAGGACGCCGTCGTGCGGATCGCCTCGGCCGAAGAAGTGAAGCCTGCCATGGGAAATGGGGAAGCGTGATGAGTGAGACACCGGCTGTCGAAGCCACCGAGGCCGCCGCTCCCGAGGTGGAGCCGACGCCCGAACAGGCCGAGCACCTCGAGAATCTGGAGGAGGCCATGCGCGATGTCGTCGACCCCGAGCTCGGCATCAATGTCGTCGACCTCGGCCTGGTCTACGGCATGTCCGTCGACGACGACAATGTCGCCACCCTCGACATGACGCTGACCTCGGCGGCCTGTCCGCTGACCGACGTCATCGAGGACCAGTCCCGCAACGCCCTGGTGCGCAGCGGCCTGGTCGAGGACCTGAAGATCAACTGGGTCTGGATGCCCCCGTGGGGCCCGGACAAGATCACCGAGGACGGCCGCGAACAGCTGCGCGCTCTCGGCTTCACGGTCTAGCGAACATCGCGAAAAGGTCCGGATTCCTTGGGAATCCGGACCTTTTCCGGTCTCTGCGCCACCGTCGAAATCGCCGCTGTGGGCCGATATGTGGTTGCGGTCGAGGGCGGGGCGAGCATTATGGAGGAATGGCCGAGTCGAGCAGGAGCATTGTCGCCGAACGCGGTCGACACGCGCTCGTCGGCGGCCTCGCCGCGGTAGTTCTCGCGCCGGTGGCGGCCGCGACGACCGCTGCTGTCTATCGATTCCCCGTGCCGCTCGTCGGCTATACCCGTGGAATCGGTGGCGCCCTGACCGCGGCGGTCGGCAGCCTCTTCTACCTGGTACTCGGCGGCGCTGTGGTGCTCGCGGCGGCGGGCGCGCTGGGTGCGCTGCTGATGACATGGGCGAATCCGGCGCCGACCCGGCGGACATATCTGCGAGCGGGCGCGGCCGGCGTGTGCGCGGCGTTTCTGGGTGCGCTCGGACTGGCGCTGCTGGAATTCGTCGTCGGGCCCTGGTGAGTTCGCGCGGTGATGTCTTCGTTTGTCGCGCTGTGATTTTGCTCAATGGTATTGGATGTACGCCGGTGTTCGGCGATGATCTGGGGGCTCCGGATTTCCGGGGCAGTTTCCAGAGGAGAGTTGTTCGATGAGTTTCTTGGGTAAGGCCGGTCTCGCCGTGGCGGCGCTCGGCCTTGCGGCGGGTTCGGTCTTCGGCGCCGGTGCGGCGAACGCGGAGACCCTGCACGCGGCGATCTCGTTCAGCGACGCGGAGTGGGCCTTCGCCTACAGCGTGAACAAGCCGAGCGCCGAGGCCGCCGCCGACGAAGCGCTCGCCGCTTGCGATTTCGCCGACTGCCACATCTGGGCCGCCTGGGCCAACGGTTGCGGTGTCATCGTCGAGGGCGACGGCGGCGCGATCGGGGTCGGCACGGGTGCCACCAGCCGTGAGGCGGAGACCGCGGCCTACGCCACCCTGGGCGAGCTGGAACCGCGGGCGCTGCTGGCGAACACGGGTTCGGCCGCGCTGAGCGGTGCTCACGTCGTCAAGACGATCTGCACGGCCAACGCGCGCTGATCACCGCATCACCGAAGGGCCCGGATCCGCAGGGATCCGGGCCCTTCGCGGTGGGTGGGCTTAGACCGGCTCCGGCTCCGGCTCGGTGAGCGAGGCGATCCAGGCGCCGATCATGTCGGCGGTGTGGTCGATGACGACCTCGCGATCGAGGCCGTCGTCCTCCATCTCGACCGAGCGCAGCGCGGTGGCGAAACCGGCGTTGAGGACGACGAAGGCCATCGTGTCGACATCGATGTCCTTGGTCGGGCCGAGCAGGTGGATCAGGTAGAGCTTCATGATCATCCGCAGCCGGGGCTCGAATTCCGGGATGCCGCTGCCGTAGAAGTGCAGATCGGCCACCAGGGCCCGCACCAGGGGGCCGTTGGCGACAAGGATCTCGACGGCGATCCGGATGACCTCGGCGACGGCGTCGCGCGGCGGCTTGTCGGCGGAGACCGTGAGCAACCGCGCGTAGCGGTCCTCGACCTGCAGGAACAGGCTGTCGGTGAGCTCCTTGACGATCTCGTCGCGGTCGGTGAAGTACCGGTACAGGGTGCCGATGCTCATGCCCGCCTCGGCGGCGATCCGGTTGGTCGAGGTGTTGCCGATACCGCGGGTGCCGAAAAGATGAGCGGACACGGTGAGAATGCGGGTGCGGGTTTCCTTCGCCCGATCCTGCTTGGGGCGTTTGCGCTGCTTATCGGCGTGCGGTGGCATTCGGCGACCTCGGTCGAAAGAGGAGTAGAAGGTGAGCAGTTGCTCATCCTAGAGTCATGATCACGGAGAAACCGGAGTGTAGGCCATCACAGGGGCCGGGCACTACGGCAGCTGAACCACCGCCGGCCCCGCCGACGCGGTGTGGAAGGAGTCGACGATGATGACGATCCCCGTGGACGGAGCCCCGATGTGGCAGCCGCTGCGCGATGTCCGGACGCTGTCGGGCACGCTGGTGAGCCACTTCGTCGAGACCGTGGCCACCTGTCGAACGCTGCCCGGCGACGCGATCTCCGGTGACGTCACCGCGGTCACCCGATTGTGCCTGGAGATCGTCGGCGGGATGCTCGACGGTCGCGACGAGACCGAGCGGCTGAACCGGCTCTCGGTCGCCGCGGCGGGCTGGGCGCGCGAGGGTGTGCCGATCGACGCCATCTTGCACGCCTTCCACGAGGGTGTGCGGCTGAGTTTCGACGCGGTCTTCGACGCCGGCGCCGACGACGACCGGGCGAGCCTGCTCGACGGCTTCCGCCGGGCGGTCGCGATCTCGGATCAGCTGTGCACCACCGTGACCCGTGCCTACATCCGTGAGCACCGCGATGTCGCGGGCGAGCACCACACGGCCGTGCACACGCTCACCTCGGCGCTGCTGGCGGGCCAGTCGACGGTCACCATGGCGCGCGAGTGCGGGATCGCCGTCGCCGACGCGTATTCGGTGCTGGCGCTGTCGATCCGGCGCCGCGGCGAGGCCGCCGACCCGCGGGTCGACCGGGCCGTGGTCGCCCGGCGCGCACTGCGCCGGGTGCAGGCGGCGCTGGCGCACCACGGTGGCGACCAGGTGTTGTCGCTGCTGTCGGTGGACGGTGGAACTCTGCTCGTCCCGGCCGAGCTGATGGACACCACCGCCATCGACGCCCTGATCGCGACGCTGTCGCGCGCGGCCGATGTCGACGTCACCGGCGCGCTGGTCCCAGCGACCACCGAGGAGATCCCGGCGGCCGCCGAGCGCGCGCACGAGCTGCTCGACATGGTGGAACGCCTCGATTGCGAACCCGGCCTCTATCGCTTCGGTGACCTCGCCCTGGAGTATCAGCTCACCCGTCCCGGTCCCGGCCGGGCCCGCCTCGGCGAGCTGCTCGCGCCGCTGGACGACCACCCCGAACTCTTCGAGACCCTGCGGGTGCATATCGCCAACAATATGAATCGCAGGCGCACGGCCCGCCTGCTGCACATCCACACCAACACCGTCGACTATCGCCTGCGCCGCATCGCCCAGCTGACCGGCCTGGACCCGGCCCAGGGCTCGGGCCTGTGGCAACTGCGCTCGGCGATGATCGCGCGCAGCTTCCACACCGGCCCCACCGTGGAAGCGCGCCTGGCCTGACCGGAAACCGGTGGCGGAGGCCGACTCCCCGATATATGGTTCACTAGACCAAAACCGGGGAGGGATCATGACCGTCGACACCGTCGACCAGCTGCGCCAGGCGATCGAGCAGGGTGCGACACCGAAGTACCTGGCGTTCTGGGGGCACACCCCACGCCCCGACGGCACGATCGGTGCGAGCTGCCTGAGCCAGTGGTGGCCCACCGATTTCGTCGTCGACGGCACCGCGTTCCGCAGCGCCGAGCACTACATGATGTGGCGCAAGGCGCTGCTGTTCGACGACGAGCGCACCGCCGCCCGCGTGCTCGAGGTCAACCATCCCGGTGTGGCCAAGAAGCTGGGCAGACAGATCCGCGCCTTCGACGACACCGTCTGGGAGCGCGCCCGCTTCGAGATCGTCGTCGCGGGCAGCGTGGCCAAATTCGGCCAGGACGACGCCCTGCGCGCCTATCTGCTCGGCACCGGCGCGCGCGTGCTCGTCGAAGCCAGTCCGGTGGACCGGATCTGGGGCATCGGGCTGGCCGCCGACGATGCGCGCGCCACCGATCCGGGCCGGTGGCAGGGCCTCAACCTGCTCGGTTTCGCTCTCATGCGGGCGCGGGACGTGCTGGCCGCGGCGAGCTAGGCGGGAAAGCTATTTCTCGATGGCGCGTGCGGCGGTTCATGATTGGTTCGGCTTCGACCTCGAAGCCGACTTTTCGATGGGGAGATTCACTGATGTCTGTTGTGGGCAAATATGCCCTGGGTGTGGCCGCCATGTCCGCGGTGGCCGCGTTCACCGTCGTGAACGCGGGCTCGGCCGCGGCGGCCGAGAGCGGGGTGGCGATCGCCGAGGTGCCGGGTTACACGGCCGTCTCGCGCGACGGTGGTTTCCAGGCCGCCGCCGGTGATCTCTACGGCGCGCTGGCGTTGTCGTCGAAGGAAGCCGTGGTCGCCTCGGCGGTCAACTACGGCAGCTGGGCGGCCGCGAGCCAGGCCGCGCTGGCCGAGTGCGGCGTCTGGGACTGCCAGATCGTCGTCGAGTTCCGCAATGCCTGCGGCGCCGTCGCGCAGGGTGCCGACTACCGCTTCGGCTGGTCCTGGGATCACTCCCTGGCCGCGGCCGAGCGCTCGGCGATCGATGTGCTCGGGATCAGCGCACCGCCGTTCCCCGACCCGGGTTCGGCCTCGCCGCGCGCGGCGAGCGTCATCCTGTCCGCCTGCACGGCGAACGTCTGACGAACGAGCGGAAACGGGGTGCGGACCGATTCGGTCCGCACCCCGCTTTTCCTTCGTCGCCGATATTCTCAGCGCCGCAATACCTTCCGGGCCAGCCAATTGCCGAAGAACTGCACGCCCTGCACGCCGGCGATGATGATCAGCGTCGCCACGATCGTGACTTCCCAATCGAATTGCTGATAGCCGTAGACCAGCGCGAAATCGCCGAGGCCGCCGCCGCCGACCGTGCCCGCCATGGCGGAGATGTCCACGATCGAGATCACCACGAAGGTGTAGCCGAGGATCAGCGGCCCGAGCGCTTCCGGAATCAGCAGCGTGAGAATGATCCGCAGCGGACCCGCGCCGACCGCGCGCGCCGCCTCGATCACTCCCGGATCGACCGTCACCAAGTTCTGTTCGACGATCCGGGCGATGCCGAACGAGGCCGCGACGATCATCACGAACAGCGCCGCCTCGGTGCCGATCGTGGTGCCGACGACCTCGAGGGTGACCGGACCCAGCGCGGCCAGCAGGATGATGAACGGGATCGGGCGCACGATGTTGACCAGCACGTTGAGCACCAGATAGAGCGGCGCGTTCGCCAGCAGCCCGCCTTTGCGGGTGGTGTAGAGCGCGGTGCCCAGCGCCAGGCCGATCACCCCGGCCACCACGAAGGTCACGCCCACCAGATAGACGGTGGTCCCGATCGCCTCGAACAGCGTGGGCCGCAACTTCTCCCAGTTGGTCTCCATCAGCGCGCCCTCCGCTCCAGGTCGGCGACCACGCGGTCCACCGCGTCGTCGGGACCGTGCAGCGCCAGGGTGATGCTGCCGAAGGTCTTGTCCTGCAACGTGCTCACCCCGCCGTAGACGATCTCGAAGCGCACGTCGGCCGTGGCCGCGGCGGCCAGCGCGGCGCCGATCCCGCTGTCGTCGTCGACGTCGACGGTGACCAGCCGGCCACCGTGCAGGTCGCGCAGCCGCTCGAGTTCGGCCGCGTCGGGCCGGTTGTGCAGCACGGTGGCCACGAACGAGCGGGTCGACGCGGCCCGCGGTGCCGCGAAGACATCGAAGGTGGGCGACAATTCGACGATCCGGCCTTCGGCCAGCACCGCCACCCGGTCGGCGACCGCGCGGATCACCTCCATCTCGTGGGTGATCACCACGATGGTCACCCCGAGCTCGGCATTGATCTTCTTCAGCAGCCGCAGCACCTCGGCGGTGGTCTCCGGGTCCAGCGCCGAGGTCGCCTCGTCGGCGAGCAGCAGCGACGGCGAGGTCGCCAGGGCACGAGCGATGCCGACGCGCTGCTTCTGACCGCCGGAGAGCTGATCGGGATAGGCGCGCGCCTTGTCGGTGAGGCCGACGAAGTCGAGCAGCTCGGCGACGCGCGCCTTGCGTTCGGCGCGCTTCCAGCCCGCGACCCTGAGCGGATATTCGATATTGCCCGCGGCCGTGCGCGACCGGAACAGGTTGAACTGCTGGAACACCATGCCGATATCGCGGCGCAGGGTGCGCACGGCCGACTCCCGTACCCCGGTGATCGGGGCGCCGGCGACGGTGATCGTGCCCGAGGTGGGCTTCTCCAGGGCGTTGATCAGCCGGACCAGGGTCGATTTGCCCGCTCCGGAATAGCCGATCACGCCGAAGATCTCGCCCGCCTCGATCCGCAGATCGACGTCGTCGAGCGCGACGTGCCGCTCGGCGCCGCGGCCGAAGACCTTGGTGACCGAACGGAATTCGACGGCGGCGTCGGGTGCGCTCACTTGTTCGCGCGGATGCCCTGCTGCACCCGGTCGAGGATCTGCTCGAGCTCGGCGCCCGGACGGGTCACGGCGACCGCGGTGTTCTTGGTGACCTCCGCGTGCGCGGCGGCCACGGCCGGGTCCTTCCAGATCTCGACCAGCTTCAGGTAGGTCGGGTTGGTCTTGTCCTCGGCCCGCGTGACGATCACATTGATGTACGGCTCGGCGGACGGGTTCTTCGGATCGTCCTTGTACAGGGCCGACTGCGGGTCGATGCCGGAGCGGTCGAGGAAGGTGTTGTTGATCACCGATCCGTCGACCGAGGCCAGCGACAGCGCGGTCTGCGCGGCGTCGACCGGGGTCACCTTCACCTTGGAGGCGCCCTTGTCGATGTCGGCGGGGGTGGGCTGGGCGGAGGTGCCCGTCAGCTTCAGCAGTCCGGCGGCCTGGAGCACGAACAGCGCGCGGGCCTGGTTGGTCGGATCATTGGGGATCGCGATCTCACCGCCGGCCGGGATGTCGGCCAGTGCCTTGTGCTTGGTGGAGTACAGGCCCAGCGGCACGATGTAGGTCGAGCCGATCGGGGTCAGCGTGTCCGAGCTCGCCACGTTGTACTGGCCGAGGAATTGCAGGTGCTGGAACAGGTTGACATCGATCTGTTTCTGCGACAGCGCGGCATTGGGCTGCTTGTAGTCGGAGAAGTTGGTGATCTTCAGCGTGATGCCCTGCTCCTTGGCCTTCTGCTCGAAGACGTCCCAGGCCTTGTCCTTGTCGGTGGTGCCGATACGCACCACCGTGCCGGACTCGGTGTCGTCCGAACCGCACGCCGTGAGGGTGAGGGCCGCGGTTGCTACCAGGACCGGGATCGCCAGTACCCGACGGAATTTCACTTGATACTCCCGAATTGCTCGCTGAGGGTGAACCCGGTCATCCAAGCCGTGGTTCGTACGCGGAAACAACGGTTTGCGTTGCCTCGAGCGAAACCCTCGCTAACTCTTGGACGGGCGTCTAGTTTGCGGACGATGCGATTCCTGCGCCGTCTGCCGATGCTCCCGGTCCTGGTCACGCCGGCGGTGGGTGTGCCCGCCCCGTGACGCCCTGGTGCCGATCGGGGCGACGGAGATCTTCCCGCTCACCCTGTACCACGATCCAGAGGTCGTCGCGGCGATCCGGGCCGAGACCGGCTACGCCGGGATCTTCGAGACCGACGTGCTGAAGAAGTCCGGGTACGCGGCACTCACCGTCGACGCGGTCGCGGCGCGGGCCGGGGTGAGCAAGGCGACGATCTACCGCCGCTTCGCCACCAAGCAGGAAATGACGTTCGCGGTCGTGGTGCACGGCCTGGACGAGGCCCCGTCCGCCGACACCGGCTCGCTCGAGGGCGACCTGGCCGCGCTCATCGAGCGGATCGGCGAGCAACTCCGTCATCGGCATGCTGCTCGACCGCGCGATCGCCCGGGGTGAGCTGGCTCGTCGCCCCGATCCGGCGATCACGCAGGCGTTGCTGCTCGGTCCGCTGTTCGCGTGGATCGTCGTGCTCGACGAGGACCCCACGCGCGCACCGGAACTCGCGCGCATCGTCGCCCGGATGGTCACCGACGCGCTCGCCGCGGGCGTGGTGCCCGCCGCTGCGACCTAGCGGCGGCGAGCACCGCGAGCGCGGCCAGGGCGAACCCGGCCGCGATCGGCGGCAGCGCCGCGGCGCCCCACGTGCCGAGCGCGACGCCGCCGGCCAGACCACCGAGCGAGACGCCGAGGTAGGTGCCGGAGGTGTTGAGCGCCAACGCCTGTGGCGCCAGCGGGCCGGTCAGCGACGCCAGCCGGGCCTGGATCGCGGGCGCGTTCCAGAACGCGGCCGCGCCCCACACCGCGAGGACCGGCAGCAGCGCCGCGATCGGCACCGGACGTACGACCCACGTCACCCCCAGGTATCCCATCGAGACCGCGATCGCGGTGATCCCGGCCGCCAGCGCGCGCCGCGGACCCCACCGGTCGGTCGCCACGCCACCGCCCCACATTCCGGCCATCCCGGCGACTCCGGCCAGCCCGAACGACACCGCACGGGCATCGACGCCCGACCCGGTGACCTCGGTGAGGAACGGCGCGAGATAGGTGAGCATCATCATCGACCCGGTGATCAGCGAGACGTTCGCCAGCAGGCCCACCGCCACGGGTCGCCGACCGAGACTGCGCAGCTGTGCTCGCCAGTCCGGCACCACCCCGTCGGGGCGCTGCCGGGGCAGGGTCGCGAGCAGTCCACCGAGGGCGAGCGCGCCGCCGACGGCCATCGCGGCGAAACTCGCGCGCCAGCCGTACGCGCCGCCGATCCAGGTCCCGATCGGCACGCCGACCGCGATCGAGCCGGTCACGCCCAGCGTCACCACGGCGAGATAGCGGCCCGCCTTGCCGTCGGGCGCCCGCTGGAACGCGGTGGCGAACAACGACGGGGTCGCGGCCGCGGCCGCGGCGGCCGCCACGATCCGCCACCCCATCAGGACACCGAACGACGGCGTCAGCAGCGCGCCGAGATTGGCCGCGACGAAGACACCCAGACAGGTCACGAGCAGTGCGCGACGCGCGACGCGCGCGAGCAGCACACCGGCGACCGGCGCCACGATCGCGACGGTCACGGCGAAGACCGTCACGAGCTGACCGGCCGCGGCCTGACGCACACCGAGATCACGGGCGATCTCGGGCAGGACACCGGCGATCACGTAATCGTCGGTGTAGAAGACGAACGAGGCGGCGAACAGCGCCACCAACCATCGAGGCATAGCAGACTCCCACTGGTACCGAGCTGACGGCGCGCGTCCCGGCGACAGGGGGACGCGCGACAACGGGCAGACAGTGGCCGGCCGGTGTGTTCGGAGCACGACGAACCGCCGTGCCTGTCGGCACGGTGTCGTCGCGTCGGGAACGGCCACCGGCGGACCGGTGGCTAGAGTCTGTCGGCCTCGATAGCAGTGGTCACGATCGCCAAACTACCGCACCGAAATCCTCGGCGCCGCCGCGTTTTCGGCGCTCAGTCGCCCAGATACTGGTGGACCAGCATCACGGCCATCGAGCCCTCGCCGACGGCGGCCGCCACCCGGCGACCGTTGTAGGCGCGCACGTCGCCCGCGGCGAAGACGCCGGGCACGGTGGTCTCCAGATGCAGCGGCGGCCGGGGCAGTGGCCAGCGCGCGGCGGCGAGCGGGGCGGCCGCGATGTCGGGTCCGGTGAGCAGATAGCCGTTGTCGTCGCGGGCGAACCCGGGGGCGAGCCAGCCGGTGGCGGGGTCGGCGCCGATGAAGGCGAACAGCCAGGTCGCGGCCACCTCCTCGGCGGCGCCGGTACGCCGGTCACGCAGGGTGAGGCGTTCGAGGTGGGTGCCGCCTGCCGCCGCGGCGACCTCGGTGCCGGTGCGGACGTGGATCTCCGGAATCGACTCGATCTGCTCGATCAGGTAGGTCGACATCCGCGCCGCCAGCGACTCGGCGCGGACCAGCAGGAACACCCGCCGGGCGCAGCTGGCGAAGTAGACCGCCGCCTGGCCCGCCGAGTTGGCGCCGCCGACGATGTAGACGTCGGCCCCCGAGCACAGCGGCGCCTCGGTGAGCGCCGAGAAGTAGTAGACGCCGCGACCGGCGAAGTCCGCGATGCCGGGCGCGTCGAGGGTGCGGAAGGTCGCGCCGGTGGCGATGATCGCCGAGCGCGCCGTGACCGTCGTGGCGCCGCAGTGCGCCGTGACGCCGTCGGCGTCGGCCGTGAGCGCGTCGGCGGCCAGGCTGATCACCAGTTCCGCGCCGAACTTGCCCGCCTGGCGACGCGCCCGATCGGTGAGCTGGGCGCCGGAGATGCCGTCGGGGAAGCCGAGATAGTTCTCGATGCGGGAACTCAGCCCGGCCTGCCCGCCGATCGCCCAGCGTTCGAGCAGGACGGTGTGCAGCCCTTCGGACGCGCCGTAGACGGCGGCGGCCATCCCCGCGGGCCCGCCGCCGACGATGAGCAGGTCGTAGCCGCCGGAACTCGGCGTGGTGTGCAGCCCGGCCCAGCGGGCGAGTTGTTCCTCGTCGGCGGGGCGCAGGGCGCGTCCGTCCGGCCCGATCAACACGGGGGTGTCGGCGGCGTCGAAGCCGTGCGCGGTGAGCAGCTCCCGGCCCGCCGGATCGGTGGGGCGCACCCACCGGCAGGCGATCTCGTTGCGGCTCAGGAAGGTGCGAATGGCCGCGCACGCGGGCGACCACACCTCGCCGACCACGGTCAGCGCGGCGGAGTCGTGCTCGTCCGGTGCGGTGGGAGCCACCCGTCGAGGATAGGCCCGTTCAGCGGCGCGGGTGCTCCACCGACAGCCTGCCGCGCCGGATCAGATCGTGGCGGGTGGTGGCCGACATCGGCGGCAGCGGCTGTTCGCCGCCCGCCTCGTCGGGGTTCGGGCGCACGAGCAGGGTGACGGTCGCGGCGGGCACGAAGCCGGTGCTGGTCATCAGCGCCGCCGAGGCGCTGTTGCGGTCCTCGACATCGGTGACGATATGGCGGGCGCCGCGCGCGAACAACGCCTCCGAGCACACGTCCACCAGCCGCCGGGCGATGCCGTGGCCCTGCATGTCGGGCGCGACGGCGATCCATTCGAGGTAGGCCCAGTCGTCGCGGTGCTCGAATTCCATCGAGCCGAGCACGAAGCCGACGACGCGGTCGGAGTCCAGGGCGACCCAGCAGGCGTTGTCGGGGCTGTCCAGATGCTCGGCGACCGCCGTGAGCGACCACGAGGTGTAGGGCTTGGTGGTCGTGTCGAACACCTGGTGGCCGAGATCGAGGACTTGACGCAGATGTCCCAGCCCCATCGGCACGACAGCGATCGAGGAGTCCATGCGGGCCAGTCTGCCCTACGCGCCTTTGCGCGCCGCGGTCTTGCTGTCGGCGGATTTCTTCGGCGCGGCTTTCCGGGGCGCCGCTTTCTTGGCGGGCGCCTTCTTCGCCGCCTTCTTCGCTGGTGCCTGCGCCGAGTCGGCGTCGCGGCGGCCGCTCGCCTCGAGACTGCGTTGCAGGGCGGCGACCAGATCGACGACCTCGGCATCGGTTTGTTCGGCGGGCTCGGCCGCCGCGGTGGACTCCACCTTGCCCGAGCCGCTGGCGATCGCCTCGTCGAGCAGTTTCTGCAATTCGATCTGGTATTCGTCGGTGTATTCGCTGGGATCGAAATCGCCCGACATGGATTCGACCAGCGTCTCGGCCATCTTCAGTTCCTGCGGGCGCGGCGCGGGCGCGTCGTCGAGGGCCGGGAAGTCGACGGCACGCACCTCGTCGGGCCACAGCAGGGTTTGCAGCACGAGCACGCCGTCGCGCACCCGCAATGCCGCCAGCCTGGTCTTCTGTCGCAGCGTGAAGTGGACCAGCGCGGTCTTGTCGATGCGCTCGAGGGTGGCGGCCAGCAATTGGTAGGCCTTGGGCGTGGCCGAATCCGGTTCGAGGTAGTAGCTCTTGTCGAACAGCACCGGGTCGATCTGTTCGGAGGGCACGAATTCCAGCACCGGGATCTCGTGCTTCTCCGCCGCGGGGAGTTTCGCGAAATCGGCGTCGGTGAGCACGACCTGGTCGCCGTCGGGGGAGACGTAGGCCTTGTCGATGTCGGAATACTGGACGGAATTGCCGCACACCTGGCAGACACGGTCGTATTTGATCCGGCCGCCGTCCTTGGCGTGGACCTGATGGAACCGAATATCGTGGTCCTCGGTCGCGGTGTAGACCTTGACCGGGACATTGACCAGCCCGAATGCGATCGAGCCCTTCCAGATCGATCTCATTTCCCCATGATGGCCGAGATATCGCCCGGGGGCGAGCGGCCGCCGCCGAACCGGTGCCCGTCCGTGACGCGGCGGTGCTTGAAATCGTCGCGTCTGATCCAATCGACGGGTGCACGCCGAGCTGATCATCTGCGGACTCGGCCCCGCGGGCCGGGCGGTGGCCCATCGCGCCCTGACCCGTGGGCGGCCGGTGACGGTGATCGATCCGCACCCCGACCGCGTCTGGACGCCCACCTATGCCGCCTGGGCCGACGAACTGCCGGACTGGCTCGACCCGGCGGTCGTCGCCGCGACCGTCGACCGGCCGACGGCCTGGGCGCTCGGCGAGCACCGGCTCGAGCGCGCCTATCAGGTCCTCGATACCGCGGCGCTGCAACGATCGCTGACGATCGACGGTGCCGAGGTGATCGCCGATCGAGTCGTCGACCTGGACGCGCGGGCGGGCACGGTGCGCACGGCGAGCGGGATCACCCGAGCCGGCCGGGTCATCGACGCCCGCGGCCTGACCAGATCGGCGCGCCGGGCCGAGCAGACGGCGTACGGCATCGTCGTCCGCCGCGACACCCTCGACGCCGACCAGCCGACGCTGTTCATGGACTGGCGGTCGGACAACGGCGCCGGCACCGATGATCCGGCCTCGTTCCTCTACGTCGTCCCGCTCGGCCCGGACACCATGTTGTTCGAGGAAACGTGCCTCGCGGGCAGGCCAGCTCTCGGGCTCGAGGTGCTGCGGCGCAGGCTGGAACACCGCTTGCGCGCCCGCGGCATCGCGGTCACCGGTGCGGAGCCGGTCGAGCGGGTGCGCTTCCCCGTGGAAGGTGGCAGGCCGGGCGGTGGCCGGTTCGGGGCCGCGGGTGGCCTGACCCATCCCGCCACCGGGTACAGCGTCGCCGCCTCGCTGCGCGCGGCCGACCTGGTCGTCGCGGGCGGGACTGCGTGGACCGGCCGGGCGCGCGCCGTGGCTGCCCTGCGCCGCGCAGGTCTGCGGGCGCTGCTGGCGCTCCCGCCGCGTGACGTCGCGATCTTCTTCGCCGCCTTCTTCGCGCTGCCCGACACGCTGCAACGGTCGTACCTGTCCGGTGACGACCTGGGCGGCACCCTGGCGGCGATGCGCGCGTTGTTCGCCGCGCTACCTCCGCGCCTGCGCCGCACCCTGGTGATCTCGGTGGCCGGAATCGGGTGAGATCCGGCCCGATCGCGACCGCCCGACGTGCCGGGTGCTGGTGCGCCGAGCACGACGAGCGGTGCTCGCGCGGCGCGGTGTAGCGGACCGGTCGCTGACCCGGATCCGGTGGGTGTGCGCGGGGTCGGCCCGAGGCCCGGCGGCGGCGCCACGAAGTTGCTACCATCGCCGAGCGAACGCGCCCACCCGCCAACAGGATCGGGCCGACGAGGCGGATGGCCGGGAGGTCCCCCAGCCCCGCGCGTCGACGTGCGTGCCGCCCAGTTGCGTGACTAGTTAGGGGAATATCGGTGTTCGAATTCACCAAGCGGCGCAGCCGCTGGGTGCTCGGCGTGTTCGCGGTGCTCGCGGTGGTGCTCGGCGCACTCGGCGCCACGCTGTTCGAGCGGGTGGAGGGCGGCGGATACACCGACCCGGGCAGCGAATCCAGCAGAGCGCTCGAGGTGCTGCGCGAGGAGTTCGGGCAGTCACCGCCGAACCTGCTGCTGCTGGTACAGACGGAGTCCTCGGTCGAGGACCCCGAATCCACTGCCGCGGCAACGGCGCTGGTCGCCAACCTGCAGGAACGCGAGGGCGTCACCGACGTCGCCTCCTACTGGACCACCCACCAGCCCGCGCTGCGCAGTGTCGACGGCAAGCAGGGCCTCATCGTGGCCAGTGTGCTCGGCAGCGAACGCGAGATCGACGAACGCGTCGCCGCGATCGCCGACGAGCTCAGCGGCACCCACGGGACGCTGCAGGTGCGGGCGGGCGGCTTCGCCATGCTGATGCACGAGACCGTCGAGCAGGGCAAGCGCGACATCGCCAAGGGCGAGGCGATCGCCTTCCCGCTCACACTGCTCGCGTTGCTGTTCGTCTTCGGCGGGCTGGTCGCGGCGAGTCTGCCGCTGCTGGTCGCGTTCGTGACCGTGCTGACGACCATGGGCGCGCTGTGGATGCTCACCCTGTTCACGCCGCTCTCGGTGAGCGCGACCAACGTGGCCACCCTGCTCGGTCTCGGTCTGGCCATCGACTACAGCCTGCTGATCGTCAACCGCTATCGCGACGAACTGTCCGAGGGCCGCACCCCGGCCGGCGCGGTGGCGACCACCCTGCGCACCGCGGGCCGCACGGTCGCGTTCTCGGCGCTGACGGTCGCCGTCGCGCTCGCCGGTCTGCTGTTCTTCCCGCTGCTGGCGATCCGGTCGATGGGATACGCGGGCATCCTCGTCGCGGCGCTGGCCGCGACGGTCTCGCTGACCGTGCTGCCCGCGACCCTGCTGCTGCTCGGGACCCGCATCGACAAGGGCCAGCTCGGCTGGTGGTTCCTGCGGGCGCCGCGGCCGGCTCCGGGCGAGGGCGCCTGGCACAAGCTGGCCACCGCGGTGATGCGCAAGCCGATCCCGATCGGCCTGGCCGTGACCGCGCTGCTGCTGATCCTGGGCGCGCCGTTCCTGGGCGTGCAGCTGGGCTTCCCCGACGAGCGCAGCCTGCCCGCGTCGATGCCCTCGCGCCAGGTCACCGAGATCGTGCACGCCGACTTCGGCGAGAGCGACCAGAACCCCCTGGTCGCCGTGCTGCCCGAGAGCGCCTACAGCGCGGCGGGAGTGGACGCCATCGCCCGCCGGATGTCGGATCTGACGCACGTGCGCCGGGTCGACACCGCGACCGGCAGCTACGCCCAGGGCGGTCTGCTCACCGGTCCCACCGCGGCCAACGCCCGGTTCCGGGCGGATCGGGCCGTCTACCTGTCCATCGTGCCCGCCACCACCGACAGCTCCGCGCTGTCGGACCTGGTCGGGCAGGTGCGCGCGGTCGAGACGCCGAGCGAGCTGCTGGTCGGCGGCGTACCCGCGGCCAACGTCGACTCCATCACCGCCATCGAGGACGCCCTGCCCTGGGCGCTCGGTTTCGTGGTGATCGTGATGCTGCTCGTGCTGTTCGCGCTCACCGGCAGCGTGGTGCTGCCCGTGCTCGCGGTGGTGCTGAGCGCGCTGAGCCTGACCGCGACCTTCGGCGCGCTGGTGTGGATCTTCCAGGACGGGCACCTGTCCGGGCTGCTCGGCTTCACCGTCACCGGCGATCTGTCCGCCACCGTGCCGGTGATGCTGTTCGCCGCCGCGTTCGGTCTCGCGATGGACTACCAGGTCTTCCTGCTCTCGCGCATCCGCGAGGAGTACGACCGCACCGGCAAGAACGACACCGCCGTCGCGCTCGGCCTGGAGCGGATCGGCCGCATCGTCACCGCCGCCGCGATCCTGATCTCGGTGGTGTTCCTGGGCTTCCTGGCCTCCGACATCACCTTCATGAAGGCCTTCGGCATCGGCCTGCCGCTGGCGGTCATCGTCGACGCCACCCTGGTGCGCGGCTTCCTGCTGCCCGCCGCGATGAAGGTGCTCGGCGACGCCAACTGGTACGCACCGGAATTCCTGCGCCGCCTGCACGATCGGTGGGGCCTGGACGAGGGCGGCGCCGGCCGGTCGCTGAATCACGATGTCCCCGTGCGCGATCCGCTGGGTGTCACCACCGGCAGGCCGGTGGCCGAGACCGAGACCCTGGTCAACGACCCGCTGGCGCGCGCGCAGGCGGCCCGCGCCGAGGAGGGCCTGGCCGCCGCCGGACGGGAGTCCGCGGACTGACCCCGACGTCGTAGTTCCGCTGGGCGGCATCGGTTTCGCGTGGGAAAACCGATGCCGCCGTTCGCGTCGGTCAGATGCCGCCGGTGGCGAGCAGGCCGCCGTCGACCCGGACGCAGTCGCCGGTGATCCAGGCGGCTTCGTCGGAGACCAGGAACGCGATCAGCTTGGCGACGTCCTCGGGGACGCCGAGGCGCTTCAAGGGGTAGACGCTCGCGGCGCGGTCCTCGTCGGCCGAGTACAGGGCGTCGGCGAATTTGGTCTTCACCACGCCCGGCGCCACCGCGTTGACGCGGATGTTCGGGCCCAGCTGCCAGGCCAGTTCCTCGGTGAGCCGGATCAGCGCCGCCTTGGAGGCGCCGTAGGCGGAGATCACGCCCGAGGACCGGATGCCGGCCACGCTGGCCACGTTGACGATCGCGCCGCCGTGCTCGGCCATCCACGCCCGGTAGGCCTGCTGGATGTAGCCCAGCGAGGCCACCACGTTCACGTCGAAGATCTTGCCGACCGCGCCCAGGTCGGCGTCCATCAGCGCGCCGTACACCGGGTTGATGCCGGTGTTGTTGACCAGGATGTCGAGCGAACCGAACTCCGCGACCGCGCGGGCCACCGCCTCGGCGCGCGCCTCGGCGTCGCCCGCGTTGCCCGCCAGCGCGCTCACCTGCCCCGGGTGGCCGAGAGCGCGCAGCTCGGTGGCCGCGGCCTCGAGCGGTTCGGGTTTGCGCGCGGTGATCAGCACGTTGGCCCCGCGACGCAGGAGTTCGGCGGCGGTGGCCAGGCCGATGCCGCGGCTCGCTCCGGTGACGAGGGCGGTCCTGCCCAGTAGATCGGTAGTCATGCGACGAGAGTAACCACGCTCACACCGGGCGGCGCCGGTTCGGTCGCCGAGTCCGCGGACGGTAAAATGAGTGGTTCTTGCCGACATCGACGGTGCACGATGGGTCGAATCGGCGCTCACCATTCTTTTTCGACACGAGGAGAAGCCCTGTGATCACGGCGACCGACCTGGAGGTCCGGGCCGGAGTCCGCACCCTGCTCTCGGCCCCCGGGCCGGCGCTGCGGGTGCAGTCCGGCGACCGGATCGGACTGGTCGGACGCAACGGCGCGGGCAAGACCACCACCTTGCGCATCCTCGCGGGTGAGGGTGAGCCCTACGCCGGAAAGATCACGCGCTCCACCGAGATCGGCTACCTGCCGCAGGACCCCAAGGAAGGCGATCTCGATGTGATCGCCCGCGACCGGGTGCTGTCCGCGCGCGGCCTGGACACCCTGATCCGGGACATGGAGAAGCAGCAGGCGCTGATGGCCGAGGTGGCCGACGAGAAGGAACGCGAGAAGGCGATCCGCAAGTACGGCCGCCTCGAGGACCAGTTCTCCTCGCTCGGCGGCTACGTCGCCGAAAGCGAAGCCGCCCGCATCTGCAACAGCCTCGGCCTGCCCGACCGGGTCCTGGGCCAGCAGCTGCGCACGCTCTCCGGCGGTCAGCGCCGCCGCATCGAGCTCGCGCGCATCCTGTTCTCCGCCTCCGACGGCTCGGGCGGGCGCTCGGACCGCATCCTGCTGCTCGACGAGCCGACCAACCACCTCGACGCCGACTCGATCACCTGGCTGCGCGGGTTCCTGCAGAACCACGACGGCGGCCTCATCGTGATCAGCCACGATGTCGAACTGCTCGAGGCCGTGGTCAACAAGGTGTGGTTCCTCGACGCGGTGCGCGGCGAGCCCGATGTCTACAACATGGGCTGGAAGAAGTACCTCGACGCCCGCGCCACCGACGAACAGCGCCGCGTCCGCGAGCGCGCCAACGCCGAGAAGAAGGCGAGCGCACTGCGTCAGCAGGCCGCCAAGCTCGGCGCCAAGGCCACCAAAGCCGCTGCGGCACACCAGATGGTGCGCCGGGCCGAGCGCTTGATGGCCGAGCTCGACGACGTGCGCGTGGCCGACAAGGTCGCCCGCATCCGCTTCCCCGAGCCCGCGCCGTGCAGCAAGACGCCGCTGATGGTGAACAACCTGACCAAGCTCTACGGGTCGCTGGAGATCTTCACCGGCGTCAACTTCGCCGTCGACAAGGGCAGCCGCGTCGTGGTGCTCGGCCTCAACGGCGCGGGCAAGACGACCATGCTCAAGTTGCTCGCCGGTGTCGAGACGCCGACCTCGGGCGGCATCGAACAGGGCCGCGGCCTCAAGGTCGGCTACTTCGCCCAGGAGCACGACACCCTCGACGATCAGGCGACGGTGTGGGAGAACATCCGGCACGCCTCCCCGGACGCGGGCGAGCAGGAGCTGCGCAGCCTGCTCGGCGCCTTCATGTTCACCGGTCCGCAGCTCGAGCAGCCCGCGGGCACCCTGTCCGGTGGTGAGAAGACCCGGCTGGCGCTGGCCGGGCTGGTGTCCTCGGCGGCCAATGTGCTGCTGCTGGACGAGCCGACCAACAACCTCGACCCGATCTCGCGCGAGCAGGTGCTCGAGGCGCTGCGCACCTACGCGGGCGCCGTCGTCCTGGTGACGCACGACCCGGGCGCCGCCGAGGCGCTGAACCCGGAACGCGTCATCCTGCTGCCGGACGGCACCGAGGACCACTGGTCGAAGGAATACGCCGAGCTGATCGACCTCGCCTGAGCCGTCAGGGGCCGGAGGCGGTAGCGCAGCGTCACCACGGAGGTCCCCGGCTCTGGCGCTGTCCTACACCGCCTGAGCCGTCAGGGGCCGGAGGCGGTAGCGCAGCGTCACCACGGAGGTCCTCGGCTCGGGCGCTGTTCTATACCGCCTGAGCCGTCAGGGGCCCGTGACGGCGGTGTGTCGCGCGTGAAACGCTGTGTCGGGAGGGAACTCGCGGCACTCGCGTGAGTTTCATCACTGTTTTCGTTGATCACCGACTCCGGAGTGTCTAGCCTGGAATCAGCTGCTCGGCGACTCGGAGGAAGCCATGAGCGACAGTGCGAGACAGGCCGCTAGGTCGGCCAAGGGTAAGACGACGATCGGCAAGGCCGCGCTGGGAAAGGGCACCCGGGTCACGGGCAAGTCCCGCGACCGGTTGCAGTCCCAGCTCAAGAAGCAGTACGAGGCGGGCGCGAGCATCCGCTCGCTGGCCAGGGCCACCGGCCGCTCGTACGGCTTCATCCACAATGTGCTGGTCGAGTCGCACGTCGAGTTGCGCGGCCGTGGCGGCGCCAACCGGCGCAAGAATCCGGCCGACTGAGGCGCGCTCACCAGCCGGGGACCGCACCGTCCCCGTGCACGAGCAGGTTCGCCAGGCTGGTGAACAGCGGCAGGCCCGTCTTGATCTCGAGATAGGCGAACTGCCCCTGTGGGTTGACCTCGAGGAAGTAGTACTCGCCGTCGTTGCCCAGTCGCAGGTCGACGACGCCGAAGCTCAGCCCGAGGGCCCCCATCAGGGTGGCCAGCGACTTGCTGACCGAGGCGGGTAGCCGGTCGCGGGCGAAGCCGACCGAGGTGTCCAGCCGGGAATCGACCCGGCCGACGCCGGCCTGGGAATCGATGCGCACCGACCACTCGATGCCGTCGACCCAGACCACCCGCAGATCGCAGCTGGCCTCGACGTAGTCCTGGAACGTGGTCGGGGTCGACCGGATCGAGCCGAGCCTGCTCAGCTCCGGCCGGGTGATGATCCTGGTCTCGGAGAATTCGCCGCGCCCGGTGCCCGTGCGCTTGTATACCACTGGGCCGGAACGGGATTCGACGAAACTGCGGGCTTCGTCCGGATCGTTGGTGATCAGTGTCTCCGGGATGGCGAACCCGGCCCGCTGTGCCGTCTCGAGCTGCACGATCTTGCGGCTGGCGGTGCGCTCGGCGGCCGGATCGTTGATCCAGTACGCCGGGATCGACCACAGCATGCCCTGGAGGAACCCGTCGCATTCGGCCTGGCGGAACTCGTCGTCGGCGGCGCGCACGCCGTGCGGTACCAGACACGGGTGCGGCCTGCGCCACCAGACCGCGCGCACGTCGTCGAGACCGTGGATGTGGGCCAGCGCGCGATTGGTGCCTGCCTTGTCCAGCCGGAAACTGCCTGTCTCCCTGGGGAAGTCGCGCAGATCCAGCCGAATCGGGTCGAGCCCGTGGTGTTCTCGTAACGTAGCGGCCAGCGCATCGGCGTGCAGGTCGTCGGTTTCGGAGACGATGAGCACCGCGTCGGTCGCGCGTTCCATGACCGTGGGCCGTTCAGTCGAGGCTGTCGCAGTTGATGCCGTCGCGGAAGGTGAACGTGGCGCCGGTGACTCCGCCGCGCTCCGCGATCCGCAGCTTGGCCGCCCAGGCGCGGGTGGCCTGGGCCAGCAGGTCGTCACCGAGTGCCTCGGAGGGCTCGGGCGCCAGGGTGATCGGCCGGTCGACCAGTTCCACCCGCATCCGGCGGGTGAAATCGGCGGTCGCGCCGGGCCGGATGTCGACGCGCACCTGCCGTTCCCCCGCGGTGGCGCGGTCTTCGGTGAGCCGCACGACGTCACGCCGGTCGAAGGTCCACGTACCACCGTCGACCCGCACCGAGATGTCGCGCTCGGACTCGGCCACCAGCAATCCGCGCAAGGCGGGGCCCCGATCTCGGGACGACGCGGTAGCGGGGAGGTGGATGGCGTCGGTCATGGGCACTCACTCCGATCTTCTCGTCTGCTCGCGATTTGCCAGAACCCCCGAAGGTGCTACGGATCATAACGCGCGAGCGGGCGTCACCGAGTCGGTTCGCAAGATTTGCGGGGCCTCGGGCAAACCGCCGAGCGGCGCGTGATCGCCTAGCGGGGAGAGAATTTCGGACAACTCGACCAGGGATCGCGCCGTCGCACCGGCAATCGATCAGCTAACGATGTCGGGTACGCCGACGGCCCGCATCGCCGCGAGATTGCTGAACGATACGGGCCGTGTCGGCTCGGGTTCAGAGGCCGAGGAGCTCCGGGCGTTCGGCCAGAGCGCGAAAGTGCTCGCCGGGGTTGGGGACCAGCTTGCGCTCGGTCAGGTCCATCGCGCCGGCCACCACGGTGATCTCCGCGGACACCGTGCCGTCGAGCTTGATGATCTGGTGGTGGAAACGGAAGACTTTGCCGCCGTCCCATTCGCAGGTGGCCGTCACGGTCACCTCGTCGCCGCCGCGCAGTTCGCGCCGGTACTTGATCGTCGATTCGAGGACGACCGCGCCGATCCCGCCGGCGAGGAACTTGTCCTGCGGGATCCCCGCCGCCCGCATCAGCTCCCAGCGGGCGTGCTCGCCGTACTGGTGGTAGACGGCGTGGTTGAGGTGGCCCTGGGTGTCGAGCTCGTAGCCGCGGACGAGGACCGGTACGGAGAACGTCATACGGCGTATAACCAGGGGTTTCGCCGCTATTGTTCCCGCGATGGCTGCAATCTGCGCCACAGACTGCTCGGTTCGGTATCGCGGGTCAGCGGCGGTGGGCGTTGCGCTCGGCCCACCAGGCGGGCGCGTCGACGAAGTGGTTGTCGAATTCCTCTTGGGCGGCGACGAATTCGTCGTGCGTCGCCTCGCCGCGGATCAGGCGGTCGAGCAGGCGGAAGTACTCGAAGCGCTGCACGCCGGGCATCAGGGCGATGAGGATGCGCGCGCCGCTGTCGGGGGTGGCGCCGAAGGCGTGCGGCATGTGGCGGGGGACCACCAGGGAGCCGCCCGCGCCGACGGTGTGGATGTGGTCGCCCGCCATGACCTGGAGTTCGCCGTCGGCGACGTAGAACAGCTCGTCGGAGCGGGTGTGGAAGTGCGGCGCCGCGCCGTCGGCGCCCTGCGCCATGGTGACCTCCAGCGTGCTGACGGTGCCGTCGCTGGCGTCGGCGTCGGTGAGCAGGCGCATCCGCACGGACTCGGTGCCGAGGGTCTCCGCGTCCTCGGGCAGGCAGAGGGCGATATCGCGGGCGTTCGTCATGGCTTTTCCATTCGCTGGTTGATAATTCGCTACCAAACTATATCGCAGCGAATAGAATTGCGTCCATGGATGATCCGGATGCCGTCGATGCCATCGCCGCCCAGTGGCGGCGCGAACGCCCCGACCTCGACCTGGCGGCGATGGCCGTCTTCGGCAGGCTCGGCAGGCTGATGACCGTCGCCACGGCCCGCATCGAGGCCGTGTTCACCGCGCACGGATTGCAGCGTGGTGAGTTCGATGTGCTTGCGGCACTGCGCCGTTCGGGGGCGCCGTACGAACTCAACCCCTCGGTGCTCGCCGACACGCTGATGCTCTCGCGCGCCGGGATGACCGGGCGGATCGACCGGCTGGAGACGGCCGGACTGGTCCGCCGGATCGCCGATCAGGGCGATCGCCGGGCGGTGCGCGTCGCGCTCACCGGCGCGGGGCGCGAACTCGTCGACGTCGTCGTCGGCGCGCACATCGAGAACGAGACGCGCATGCTGTCGGTGCTCGATCCCGCCGATCGCGTGGCGCTGGACCGGATCGCGCGCATCATGCTGCGCAGCCTCGAAGGCTAGCCGATCCCGCAACGCGCAACCATCGTCATCGGAGATCCCGCTCACCGCAATCGGTGAGTCGGCAGTGGGTGCACCGACGAAAGAACCGCCGCGGTGTTCCGGAAAACATTGCGGCGGTTCGGGTTCCGGAGCTCAGTCGCGACGGCGGACGGAGGCTTCGACGAGATCGAGGACGGCGGAGAGGTTGTCGTCGGTGTGGCCGGAGGCGATCCGGGCGATCAAGCCGTCCAGCACCAGGTCCAGATAGCCGAGCAGGACGTCGGTGGGGACGTCGTCGCGCAGCGCGCCCGCGGCCTTGCGGCGTTCCAGGCGGGCCAGGGTGGCCGCGGTGAGTTCGGCGGAGCGCTGGGTCCAGCTTGCGCGGAATTCCGGGTCGGTGCGCACCCGGCGCGCGATCTCGAGGCGGGTGCCCAGCCAGTTGAATTCCTCGGGGCGGGCGAGCATGTCCCGCATGACCTGCACGATGCCCTGGTTGGCCGCGACCTCGGCCATGCGCTCGGCGTCGTCCTTGGCCAGGGCGAAGAACAGCGCGTCCTTGTCGCGGAAATGGTGGAAGATGGCGCCGCGCGAGAGGCCGATGGCCTCCTCCAGACGGCGCACCGTGGCGCCGTCGTAGCCGTATTCGGCGAAGCAGCGCCGTGCGCCGTCGAGGATCTGGCTGCGGCGGGCGGCGAGGTGGTCGTCGCTGACCTTGGGCATGAGTCCTCCGACTGACGATACACCGACCCCCGCCCCGGAGTGCGGAGCGGGGGTCGATGATGAATTGGCTTGTGGCCGAGCAATGGTGGATGAGGTCCGAGCAGGAACCCACCCCGTCGGGAGCGAGCCCGACGAGCGATGTCCGGGGCCGCCCCGCCGCCGGGCACTCGAAGCGCATGCGCCGCAGGCGCGAGTCTCGAGTGTCCGGCGGCGGGGTCACGAGGCCCCGGACCCCGCCGCGAAGCGGCGCATGATCTCAGCCGCGGATCATGTTGCGCAGGACGTACTGCAGGATGCCGCCGTTGCGGTAGTAGTCGGCCTCGCCGGGGGTGTCGATGCGCACGACCGCGTCGAACGTGGTGACCTTGCCGTCTTCCGCGGTGGCGGTGACCTTGACGGTCTTCGGGGTGACACCCTCGTTGAGGGCGGTGATGCCCTCGATGTCGAAGGTCTCGGTGCCGGTCAGGCCCAGCGACGCGGCCGACTGGCCGGCCGGGAACTGCAGCGGCACAACGCCCATGCCGATCAGGTTGGAGCGGTGGATGCGCTCGAACGACTCGGTGATGACGGCCTTGACGCCCAGCAGGCTGGTGCCCTTGGCGGCCCAGTCACGCGAGGAGCCCGAACCGTATTCCTTGCCACCGAGCACGACCAGCGGGATGCCCGCGGCCTGGTAGTTCTGCGAGGCGTCGTAGATGAACGCCTGCGGGCCGCCCTCCTGGGTGAAGTCGCGGGTGTAGCCACCCGAGACGTCGTCGAGCAGCTGGTTGCGCAGCCGGATGTTGGCGAAGGTGCCGCGGATCATCACCTCGTGGTTACCACGACGCGAGCCCAGGGAGTTGTAGTCCTTGCGGGCCACACCGTTGGCGTCGAGGTACTGCGCGGCGGGGGTGCCGGGCTTGATCGGGCCGGCCGGGGAGATGTGGTCGGTGGTGACCGAGTCGCCCAGCAGCGCCAGGACGCGGGCGCCCTTGATGTCGGTGACGGGGCTCGGGTCCATCGACATGCCGTCGAAGTACGGCGCCTTGCGGACGTAGGTCGACTTCTCGTCCCACGCGAAGGTGTCGCCCTCCGGGGTGGCCAGGCCCTGCCAGCGGGCGTCGCCGTCGAAGACGGTGGCGTAGGAGTTGCGGAACATGTCCTGGCTGATCGACGCCTTGATGGTGTCGTCGATCTCCTGGGCCGAGGGCCAGATGTCCTTCAGGAAGACGTCGTTGCCGTCGGCGTCCTGGCCGAGGGCGTCGGTCTCGAAGTCGAAGTCCATGGTGCCCGCGAGCGCGTAGGCGATGACCAGCGGCGGGGAGGCCAGGTAGTTCATCTTCACGTCGGGGGAGATACGACCCTCGAAGTTGCGGTTACCCGACAGCACGGCGGTGACCGAGAGGTCGTTGTCGTTGATCGCGGCCGAGATCTCCTCGGGCAGCGGGCCGGTGTTACCGATGCAGGTGGTGCAGCCGTAGCCACCGACGTAGAAGCCGAGCTTCTCGAGGTAGGGCCACAGACCGGCCTTCTCGTAGTAGTCGGAGACGACCTGCGAGCCCGGCGCCATGTTGGTCTTCACCCACGGCTTGGTCGACAGGCCCTTCTCCACCGCGTTACGGGCGAGCAGGGCGGCGCCCAGCATGACCGACGGGTTGGAGGTGTTGGTGCAGGAGGTGATACCCGCGACCACGACGGCGCCGTGATCGAGGACGAAGTCACCGCGCTCGGCCGAGCGCACCTCGACCGGCTTGGACGGACGGCCGTTGGCGCCCTTGGCGGCCGAGTGGGCCGGGGTGTAGGTGTCGTCGGCGGCGTTGGCGGACACGGCGACCGAATCCGACGCGGGGAAGGACTCCTCGCCCGCCTCGTCCAGCGCGGACAGCTCGCCCTGGCCGACGTAGTTGACGATGTCGGAGCGGAAGGCCGCCTTGGACTCGCTGAGCAGGATGCGGTCCTGCGGGCGCTTCGGGCCGGCGATGGACGGCACCACGGTGCTCAGGTCCAGCTCCAGGTACTCCGAGTACGCGGGCTCGTTGTCGGCGTCGTGCCACATGCCCTGTTCCTTGGCGTACGCCTCGACGAGCGCGAGCTGCTCGTCGGTGCGGCCGGTCAGGCGCAGGTAGTTGATGGTCTCCTCGTCGATCGGGAAGATCGCCGCGGTGGAGCCGAACTCGGGGCTCATGTTGCCCAGGGTGGCGCGGTTGGCCAGCGGCACCTCGGACACGCCGGCGCCGTAGAACTCGACGAACTTGCCGACGACGCCGTGCTTGCGCAGCATGTCGGTGACGGTCAGCACCACGTCGGTGGCGGTGACGCCCGGCTTGATCTCACCGGTCAGCTTGAAGCCGACGACGCGCGGGATCAGCATGGAGACCGGCTGGCCCAGCATCGCGGCCTCGGCCTCGATGCCACCCACGCCCCAGCCCAGCACGCCCAGGCCGTTGACCATGGTGGTGTGCGAGTCGGTGCCCACACAGGTGTCGGGGTAGGCCTGGCCGTTGCGGACCATGACGGTGGGGGCCAGGTACTCGATGTTGACCTGGTGGACGATGCCCATGCCCGGGGGGACGACCTTGAAGTCGTCGAAGGCGCCCTGGCCCCAGCGCAGGAACTGGTAGCGCTCGCCGTTGCGCTCGTACTCGAGCTCGACGTTGCGCTCCAGCGCGTCGGCGCGACCGAAGACGTCCAGGATCACCGAGTGGTCGATGACCATGTCGGCGGGGGAGAGCGGGTTCACCTTGCTCGGGTCGCCGCCGAGAGTGGTGACGGCCTCACGCATGGTGGCGAGGTCGACGATGCAGGGCACGCCGGTGAAGTCCTGCATGATCACGCGCGCGGGGGTGAACTGGATCTCGACGCTCGGCTGCGCCGAGGGGTCCCAGTTCGCGATCGCGCGGATGTGATCGGCGGTGATGTTGGCGCCGTCCTCGGTGCGCAGCAGGTTCTCCGCCAGCACCTTCAGGGCGTAGGGCAGCTTCTCGGTGCCGGGAACAGCCGAGAGACGGAAGATCTCGTAGGAGTTGCTTCCGACCTCGAGCGTGCCCTTGGCGCCGAAGGTATCAATCTTCGTCACGTCAGCTCCACTCATCTGTGAGGGTGTGCCGCCGGCGGGGCTGTGCCGGCGACTCGCGTCTTCGGAGGGGGTTCGGCGCCGTGAGCGCCGGATTCCTCGCCGTACGAGCCTAACAGTACGCTTGTCCTATGAAATACGCGGGGGCGGTTCGGCGAGCCGTGTGAGCGTGTCCGCGCGCACCGTCGGCTACTGTGCCAGTCGAGCGAGTCGGGGAATGACGCGTTGACGCTCACCCTGCAGTGTTGGATGCCCGTCGCAACGCAGGCGATCGAGGCTCGACAGACCGGATGGAAGATGACCGTCTTGCACACCTTTGCGCCGATGGCCGCCGAACTGCCGCCGAACACCGTGCTGAGCAGTGTCCGGTCCGATCTCGCCGACAATCATGTCGCCGCTCCCAAAGGCGTGAACCAGGAGAAGCTGGCGGCGATCGTCGCCGAGGCGCGATCCGAGGGGATCCCGCTGAGCGTCGTCGTCGTTCCCGGCAACCCAGGCCACGACTCGAGCCTACGTGACCTGGCCACCGAGGTGGGCAAAAGTACGCAGGGCACCGTCGCGGTCTTCAGCGACGACTGGATCGGCACCTACAGCGACGGCATCAGCCGCGTCCGGCTGGAGTGGGCCGAGGACGGCGCCAAATACAAGGGCAACCATCCCGAGGAGGCCGTGCAGGCCTTCGTCACCCGGCTCGAGGAGCCCGAAGGTGTGTCCTGGGGGGTGATCACGGCTGTGCTGCTGGTGCTCACCGCGCTCGTGATCGCCGGTCTGTACCTCGTCAAGGTCCGTCGCGGACCCGAGGGCGATGAGCGGGAGCGGGTCGCTGTGGCGCACCGCGATGCGGGATCCCCCGAGTAACAAGTCTCCCTTTCGTCACATTTCCAGACCTCTGGTCTGTTTTTCGCGTGCAAACCTGTCGCTCGTAAGGCTAATTCCGGGCAATCGGCAAATTACACCCCTGTCATCCTGTGGCAGATGTTTCCTTTGTGAACTATGTGTCGTACGGTTGCGGTGATCGCGATCGTGAAAGCAGTGGTACAGGGGGCATTGGTCGACTTGTGTGGTCGATGGGTGGGCTGATGCACCGGTGGCGTATGTCGAGTCGAGTCACTCGGAGGTGCCGTGCGCGGTGCGGGCAGGCAGGACGAACCAGGGCTATTACGGGTAGCGACAGGATTGCTGATGGCGCTGGCCGTTCTCGCGAGTGCGGGACCGGTCGCGGCGGTGCCACCGCCGCCGCCCAATCCCTCCGACGGCGAGATCGCGGGCGCGGGCGCGCAGGTCGACGCGCGGGTCGGCGAGATCGGTGTGCTGATCAACCGCGTCGCCGCGGCCGATCAGCAGCTGCGAGCCCTCGACGACGTGCTCGCCGCCAAACGCGAGGCGGTCAACCAGGCGCTGGTCGATCTGCAGACCGCCCGTGACGCCGCCGACGCGGCCGCGGCCGCGGTCACCGATTCCCAGGCGCTGCTGGCCGACGCGGGCGCCAAAGTGGGTGTGGCCCGCCAGGAATTCGATCAGCTCGCGACCCAGGCCTACGTGCGGCCGGTGAACAGTTCGGTCGTCACCTACCTGGCCTCCTCGACCCCTGATGCCGCGATGGATCGCGCGCAGGTGCTGAGCATGGTGTCGAAGAACCAGCGCCAGGTGCTCGACGACCTGCGCCGCACCCAGATCGCGCAGGCCAACCAGAACGCCGCGGCCCGTCAGGCCAAGGCCGACGCCGACAGTGCCGCCGACGCCGCCGAGCAGAAGAAGAACGCCGCCCAGAACGCGGTGGCCGTGGCCAAGTCCGAATACGACAGCCAGACCGTGACCCGCGACAACCTCCAGCGCGATCGCGCCGCGGCGCAGTCCGCCCTCGACGTCGCCCGCCAGACGGTGGCGGGCCTGCAGAGCCAGCGCGAGGTGTTCCTGGCCTGGAACGATCAGCGCCAGGCCGAGGTCACCGCGCTGCTCGCCGCCGCCAACGCCGCCGCCCAGCGCGCGGCCGCCGATCAGGCCGCCCGCGACCGCGCCGCCCGCCTCGGCGAGGGCCAGCGCCCCCACACAGAGCTGGAGTCCACGCCCGCCTCGCCGCGCAAGACCCAGCCGAAACCGACGAAACCACAGGTCACCGGATCGGCCGCGATCGAGACGGTGATCGACCGGGCGATGTCGCAACTCGGGGTCACCTACGCCTGGGGCGGCGGGGACGAGGACGGGCCGACCCTGGGCATCCGCGACGGCGGCACCGCCGACGCGCACGGCGACTACAACAAGGTCGGCTTCGACTGCTCGGGCCTGATGCTCTACGCCTTCGCCGGGATCGGCGTCTCGCTGCCGCACTACAGCGGCTACCAATACAACGCGGGCACCCGCGTCGACGTGGAGGACCGCGAACGCGGCGACATGCTGTTCTGGGGGCCGGGCGGCAGCGCGCACGTCGCGCTCTACCTGGGCAACGGGAAAATGATCGAGGCTCCCGAATCCGGTGACGTCGTGAAGATCTCGCCGGTCCGTGAGGACGGGATCATGCCGTACGCGGTCCGCATCGTCACCGAGTAGGCGCTGCACCGGGTTGTGCGCCTGGGCCGGGTCGGGCACCTGGGGTTGGGCTGCGGTCCTGGGGTCGTGTTGTGCCGACCTGGGCTCGGGCTGCGGACCTTGGATCGGGTTGCGCGTCTGGGGCCGACCTGCGCACCGAGGCCGAGCCAGGACCGGACCCTGATGGCTATTCCGCTCAGGTGGTGTCACCGGGGTCAGGTGGTGGCGACCAGGGTCGCGGAGACGATGACATTGGACAGGTAGCGGCGCTGGGCCGGGTCGAACGCGCCGCCGCAGGTGATGAGGCGCAGGCGGGCCGTGCCGTCGTCGGCGAACACGCGCTCGGTCGGGAACTGCGTCTTGTCCACCGACTCGGTGCGGTCGACGACGAACCGGACGGTGCTGCCGTCGGCCCTGGTCAGCCGGATCTCGTCGCCCGCGGCGAGCTCGGCGAGCCGGAAGAAGACGGCGGGCCCGCCGGTCGAGTCGACGTGTCCGAGGATCACCGCCGCCCCCGCCTCCCCGGGACTGGCGCCCGGCTCGAACCACGACGGGCGCTCGAAGTCCGGGGGCGCGGCGAGTGCCCCGGCCGCGGTGGTCCCGCTGCGCTCCACGCCGGTGTCGAGCCCGATCCGCGGAATCTCCAGCCGGACCGGTGCCGAGCGGCCCAGCGGGGCGGCCGCCGCCACCGCGCCCGGCAGCGCGGTGGCGACGTGGGCGGGCGGCGGTGCGGCCTGCCCCGGAACCCGTGTGGCGGCGGCCCGGAAGAACGCCGCCGCCACACCGACCAGGACCACCGCTACCAC
The DNA here is from genome assembly GCF_032656385.1 of Nocardia canadensis. Classification (NCBI taxonomy): domain Bacteria; kingdom Bacillati; phylum Actinomycetota; class Actinomycetes; order Mycobacteriales; family Nocardiaceae; genus Nocardia; species Nocardia canadensis. The sequence goes on along the minus strand of NZ_JAVCWB010000008.1, from coordinate 1,841,416 downwards.
GACGGTCCGCCACCCCTGCCTACCGCGCATCGCCAAAACTCGTTCTGCGCCATGCTCGATCGCGCCGTCGACCGCCGCCCGACCTGGAACCACGTCGTTTGCCTGCCTCGGTGTCGTCCGGACCGAGCGGTCGAGTGTCAGCGCGGCCGCGGCGCCGAGCAGTGCCGGAGCGCAGCGCTCGAGTTCGTTCGAGCCGGGTGGGGTCGGCATCGGTGGCCCATCGGACCCGGGTGTGGTCGGGCCGCGGACCGGCTGTCGATCGAGTGGTCACGGTCGGGTCCTTCCTGCGCGGCGCTGGTCGCGAGTCACGGCGACGGCGGCGCCGAGCAGTGCCAGCACGCCGAACCCGGCCAGCATGAGCCGGTCGTCGCGGAACCGGCCGCCGGCACCGGTCTCGGGTGCGCCCGAGGGCATGCCGTAGCCGCTCGCGGCGGTCGCTGTTCCCGTGCCGCCGGTTGTGGTGGCGCCGCCGGTGACGGACGCGCCACCGGAACGGTCGTTGTCCGGCTTCGTCGTGTCGCCGGAATTCCCTGCGGGCGTGTCGGACCCGTTCCGAGCGCCGGCGCCCGGAGCCTGTTCGACCGGCGAAGGTGCGCCCTGGTCGCCGGAGGCGCCGGGCCCCTGAGCCGACCCCGACCCTGCCAACGCGCCACCGAGCACCGCGCCACCGAGCACCGCGCCACCGACTGCGGCGCTGCCGAGTGCGGCGCTGCCGAGTGCGGCGCTGCCGACCGCCGCGCTGCCGACTGCGGCGCTGCCGACTGCGGCGCTGCCGACCCCGGCGCTGCCGGTGCCGAGCAGGAGGGCCAGTGTTGCGATGCTGCTGCCGAGGCCGAGCGCGCTGCCGGTGCCGAGAACCCCGGCGCTGCCCGTCGCCAGGGCGCCCGCTCCCGCGCTGCCGGTGCCGAGCAGCCCTGCCGAGCCGGCTGCTGCGCCGAACCCGCCTAGCGCGCTGCCCGTGTCGAGCAGGGCTGCGAGGGAGCCGAGTCCGGCAACACCACCGGTGGCGGCGCTGCCCGACCCGAGCAACCCCGCCCCGCTTCCGGACGCCGCGCTGCCGCTGCCGAGTGCTCCTGCCGTGCCGCCGGCAAGGGCGCTGCCGGTCCCGAGCAGCTCGGCCCCGCTTCCGGACGCCGCGCTGCCGCTGCCGAGGGCACCGCCCGCGCCCAGTGCGGTGCCGAGTGCTCCCGCAGCGCTGCCCGTGAGGGCGCTGCCGGTCCCGAGCGCCTCCCCACTGCCGCTGGCCAGGGCGTCGCCCGCGCCGAGCGCGCTGCCGGTGCCGAGTGCTTCGGAGCTGCCGGATGCCGCTGCGCTGCCGACGTCGGCGCTACCCGAACCCAGCGCGCCACTCCCGGATCCCGCCGCACCGCCGGCCCCCGGACCCAGTCCGAGTTCGGTTCCCGCGGCGCTGCTGCCCGCGGCCGCGTCGGAGCTGCCGGTGCCGAGCGCGCCACCGGCTCCCGAGCCGGTGCCCAGGCCGAGCTCGGTCCCGGCGCCGCTGCCCGTGTCGAGCACTCCCGCACCGGAGCCGTCGGCCCCCAGCCCGAGCGCCGGGCCCGCCGCGCCGGAACCGGTAGCGCCGAGATCCAGGCCCGCGGAACCGGTGTCGATGCCGAGCACGCCGATGCCGGGTGGGGTGAGGGGGTTCGCTACGGCCGCGGGCGCGGCGGCGAGGCCGATCGCCGCCACGGTGGCGACGGCGGCCGACGGCAGCAAATGGCGAGAGAATCGCGAGAGGGGTGGAAACCGCATGAACATCACCTTCTAAGGATCGAAACAATCCGACAGGCCGGTATGGATGCGAAAAGTTGATCGGCTTGCGGAGGTAGTCCATGGAACCGCAACGAGGTCAGTCAAAATGCCGTTGATCTGTGTGTTCAACACCACGCGCGGGCGGATGGCCGCGCCGACCTGGGCGAGTGACCATCGCCGATTCCGGATCGTTACCGGTGGGGTCTCCTGCGAGCGAGATCATGTTGCTGATGATTAGCCACTGTGCTCCGCCGGAATCGGCGCTGCGGCCGGGTGTCCGCGTCGCGCGGGCGACCGGCACGCGACATGCGTAGGGTGACGGGCGTACCGAGCTGGGCTGGGTAATACGACGAATCCGCGTCCGCTCCCGGCCGGTTGCGGCGCGCCGGGCGATTACCTGGAATAGTTGGGGCGGCACGCACAGGACCAAAGCGAAAGCGGGGATGTTGGTGACTTCGACGGAAGGTGTGAGCGGGCCGAAGCTGGCGAAGGACGCCGGTACGGCAACGCCGAGCACCCTGGAGCGTGACGTCCAGACTCTCGAGAAGGCGATCTACGAGGTCAAGCGGGTCATCGTCGGCCAGGATCGTCTCGTCGAGCGGCTGCTCGTCGGTGTGCTGTCGCGCGGCCACGTGCTGCTCGAAGGTGTGCCCGGCGTCGCGAAGACCCTCGCCGTGGAAACCTTCGCCAAGGTCGTCGGCGGGTCGTTCTCGCGTGTGCAGTTCACGCCCGACCTGGTGCCCACCGACCTCATCGGTACCCGCATCTACCGGCAGGGCCGCGAGGAGTTCGACACCGAACTCGGCCCGGTCGTCGCGAACTTCGTTCTCGCCGACGAGATCAACCGCGCGCCCGCCAAGGTGCAGTCGGCACTGCTCGAGGTGATGGCCGAGCGCAAGCTGTCGATCGGCGGCAAGACCTACCCGATGCCCGATCCGTTCCTGGTCATGGCGACCCAGAACCCGATCGAGAGCGAGGGCGTGTACCCGCTGCCCGAGGCCCAGCGTGACCGCTTCCTGTTCAAGGTCGTCGTCGACTACCCCTCGGTCGAGGAGGAGCGCGAGATCATCTACCGGATGGGCGTGACCCCGCCGGAGCCCAAGCAGATCCTCGCGCCCGAGGACATCATCCGGCTGCAGAAGCTGGCGGCCAACGTCTTCGTGCACCACGCGCTGGTCGACTACGTCGTCCGCGTCATCACCGCGACCCGCACCCCCGCCGAGTTCGGCATGCCCGATGTGGCCAGCTGGATCTCCTACGGCGCCTCGCCGCGTGCCAGCCTCGGCATCATCGCCGCCGCGCGCGCCGTCGCCCTGATCCGCGGCCGCGACTACGTGGTGCCGCAGGACGTCGTCGAGGTGATCCCGGACGTGCTGCGCCATCGTCTGGTGCTGTCCTACGACGCGCTGGCCGACGAGGTCACCCCCGAGGACGTCATCAAGCGGGTGCTGCAGACCGTCGGCCTGCCGCAGGTCGCGCCCCAGGCCGTCGGTGGCCAGGCCGCGCCCCAGCAGCCCGCGGTACCCCAGCCGCCCGCCCAGCAACAGCCCGTGCCGCAGCCGGTGAACGGGCAGCAGTCCCAGCCCGCCGGCCACGTCGCGCCCCAGTGAGTGCGCCGGAACCCGTTGTCCGCGTGCCCACCTCGTCCCACGCGCCGCCGTCGTTCCGTGCCGGTGAACTGACCGACCCGAAGCTGGCCGCCGCGCTCAAGACACTCGAACTGACGGTGCGGCGCCGCCTCGACGGTGTCCTGCACGGCGACCACCAGGGCCTGATCCCCGGGCCTGGCTCGGAACCGGGCGAGGCGCGGCTGTACCAGCCCGGTGACGATGTGCGACAGATGGATTGGTCGGTCACCGCCCGCACCACCCATCCGCACGTGCGGCAGATGATCGCCGACCGCGAGCTCGAGACCTGGCTCGTCGTCGACCTGTCGTCGAGTCTGGACTTCGGCACCGGCCGGGTGCAGAAGCGCGATCTCGCGATCGCGGCGGCCGCGGCGATCACCCACCTCACCTCCGGCGGCGGTAATCGCATCGGCGCCGTCGTCGCCACGGGCCAGGACCTGGTGCGCATCCCCGCGCGCAGCGGTCGCCTGCACGCCCAGACCATGCTGCGCGGCATCGCGACCACCCCGCACGCCCGCGACGGCGTGCGCGGTGACCTCAAGGCCGGGATCGAGTCGTTGCGCCGCCCGCAGCGCAAACGTGGTCTGGCCGTGGTGATCAGCGACTTCCTCGGTGACGTCGACTGGCAGCGCTCGCTGCGCGCGATCTCGGCCCGCCACGACCTGCTCGCGGTCGAGGTGCTCGATCCCCTCGATGTCGCGCTGCCCGACGGTGGCGACGTGGTGCTGCACGATCCGGAATCGGGTCGCACCCGCGAGTTCAGCGTCACCCCCACACTGCGTGCCGATTTCGCGGCCGCCGCCCAGGCCCAGCGCGCGCAGGTGCAGCAGGCGCTGCGCAGTTGCGGTGCGCCGGTGTTGTCGCTACAGACCGATCGGGACTGGATCGCCGACGTGGTCCGGTTCGTGTCCACCCGGCGCCACAGCCTCGGCGCCCCGAGCGGGCGGGTGCCTCGCCAGTGAGTATTTCGCATTTCACGGCCGTCGTCTGGCTCGGTTTCCTGGTCGTCGTCGCCCTGCTGGTCCTCGGCTATGTGCTGGTCCAGCGGGCCAGGCACAAACGGATGCTGCAGTTCGGCAACATGTCCGTGCTCGAGCGGGTCGCCCCGTCGCGACCCAGCCCGATGCGGCACGTGCCGATCGCGCTCATCCTCGCCGGCCTGGTGCTGCTGACCGTCGCCGCCGCCGGACCGACCGCCGTGCAGAAGGTGCCGCGCAACCGCGCGACCGTCGTGCTGGTGATGGACGTGTCGCTGTCGATGGAGGCGACCGACGTGGAGCCGAACCGGCTGCAGGTCGCGCAGAAGGCAGGCAAGGAATTCGTCGACGGCCTGACCCCCGGCATCAACCTCGGTTTCGTCACCTTCGCCGGAACCGCGTCGGTGATGGTGTCGCCGACGACCAACCGCGAGGCCGTCAAGCACTCGATCGACAACATCAAGCTGGCCGAGCGCACCGCCACCGGCGAGGGCATCCTGACCGCCCTGCAGTCGATCGACACCCTGGCCGCCGTGCTCGGCGGCGCGGAGACCCCGCCGCCCGCCCGCATCGTGCTGATGTCGGACGGTAAGCAGACCGTGCCCGACGACAAGGACGTCGACAACCCGCGGCACGGCTTCACCGCGGCCCGGCTGGCCAAGAACAAGAACATCCCGGTCTCCACGATCTCCTTCGGCACCGAATGGGGCACCGTCGAGATCCCGGATTCCGACGGCAAGGGTTCGCAGCGGGTGAAGGTGCCCGTGGACAACGCCTCGCTCCAGGAGATCGCCAAGCTGTCCGGCGGTGAGTTCTACACCGCCTCCTCACTGGCCGAACTGCGTGCTGTCTACGACACCCTCGAGGAACAGATCGGCTACGAGACCACCCGCGGCGACGCGAGCAGGCCGTGGCTGCTGCTCGGTATGTTGTTCGTCGCCGCCGGCGTCGTGGTCAGTTTGCTCTATCGTCAACGCCTGCCCTAGCACGCCTCGCCCCGCGTTGTGAGACGTCGCAGTGCCGCGACCCTGACGCGGGGCACACGAACCGGAACAGATAGGTTGGACCCTATGTCGAACGTCACATCCCGCTCGGTCCTGGTGACCGGTGGTAACCGCGGTATCGGTCTCGCGGTCGCCCAGCGCCTGCTCGCCGACGGCCACAAGGTCGCCGTCACGCACCGCGGATCGGGGGTGCCGGAGGGTCTGTTCGGAGTGAAGTGCGATGTCACCGACAGCGAGTCGGTCGACCGTGCGTTCACCGAGGTCGAGGAGCACCAGGGTCCGGTCGAGGTGCTGGTCGCCAACGCGGGTATCACCGACGACACCCTGCTGATGCGGATGACCGAGGACCAGTTCGAGCGCGTCATCGACGCCAACCTCACCGGCGCTTTCCGCTGTGCCAAGCGTGCCAACCGCGCCATGCTCCGCGCGCGGTGGGGCCGGATGATCTTCCTCGGCTCCGTCGTCGGTCTCGGCGGTGGCCCCGGCCAGATCAACTACGCCTCCTCCAAGGCGGGCGTGATCGGTATGGCGCGCTCCATCACTCGTGAGCTGGGCTCGCGTTCGATCACCGCCAACGTGGTCGCTCCCGGTTTCATCGAGACCGACATGACCGCCGAGCTGCCCGAGGATCTGAAGGAAACCGCCAAGAAGTTCATTCCGCTGGGTCGCCTCGGCCAGGCCGAGGACGTCGCCGCGGTGGTCAGCTTCCTGGCGTCGGAGGACTCGCGCTACGTCACCGGTGCCGTCATTCCGGTCGACGGCGGCATGGGCATGGGTCACTGATCCGCTAACGGATTGCCCCGCGCCACCGACAAGGTGGCGGCAACCATACTGATTTCAGGAGAACCGAAAACTCATGGGCGGACTGCTCGAAGGCAAGACCATTCTGGTCACCGGCATCATCACCGATTCGTCGATCGCGTTCAGCGCGGCGGCGGTCGCGCAGGAGCAGGGCGCGAAGGTGATCATCACCGGCATCCCGGAACGGCTGCGGCTGATCGACCGCATCGCCAAGCGCCTGCCGCAGGAGGTGCCGCCGGCGATTCCGCTGGACGTCACCAACGAGGAGAACCTGGGCGCGCTGGCCGACGCCCTGCGCGAGCTGGCGCCCGAGGGCATCGACGGTGTGCTGCACTCGATCGCCTTCGCGCCCAAGACCCTGATGGGCCCGGACGCGGTGCCGTTCCTGGAGGGCCCCGGCCCCGATGTGGCGAAGTCGTTCGAGATCTCCGCGTGGAGCTACGCCTCGCTGGCCCGCGCCGTGCTGCCCGTGATGAACGAGGGCGGCTCCATCGTCGGCATGGACTTCGATCCGCGCGTGGCGATGCCGTACTACAACTGGATGGGTGTCTCCAAGGCCGCGCTGGAGTCGGTGAACCGGTACGTGGCCCGGGAAGTGGGCTACGCCAAGAAGATCCGCTCCAACCTGATCGCCGCGGGTCCGGTGAAGACCCTCGCGGCCAAGGCCATCGCCGGTACCGCGACCGACGACGCCAAGCAGCTGCGTCAGCTCGACGAGTACTGGGACGGCGCGTCGCCGATCGGCTGGGACGGCGCCGACGCGCGCGCGGTCGGCAAGTCGATCGTCGCGCTGCTGTCGGACTGGCTGCCCGCCACCACCGGCTCGATCATCTACGTCGACGGCGGCGCCAGCCACAACATGTGGTTCCCCGAGGGCTTCACCGCCAACTGATGACCGACGGCCTGCTGCTGCTGTCCTTCGGCGGTCCCGAGGGTCCCGAGGACGTGATCCCGTTCCTGGAGAACGTCACTCGGGGCCGCGGGGTACCCCGGGCGCGGCTCGACGAGGTTGCCCAGCACTACCTGCATTTCGGTGGTGTCTCGCCGATCAACGCGCTCAACCGCGACATCATCGCCGCGGTCGAGGCCGATCTGGCCGACGCCGGGCTCGACCTGCCGGTGTACTTCGGCAACCGCAACTGGCATCCCCTGGTGGAGGACACGGTCGCGCGGATGACCGCCGACGGTGTGCGCTCGGCCCTGGTCTTCCCGACCTCGGCGTGGGGCGGGTACTCGGGCTGCCGCCAGTACGACGAGGACATCGCCCGCGCGCGGGCCGCGGTCGGTGCCGATGCGCCGGAACTGGTGAAGCTGCGCCAGTACTTCGACCATCCGCTGCTGATCGCGTCGTTCGCCGACGCGATCACCGCCGCGGTCGCCCGGATCCCGGCCGATCGCCGCGACGGTGTGCGCCTGGTGTTCACCGCGCACTCCATCCCGATCTCGGCCGACATCGCCGCGGGCCCGCCCGCCGACGGCGGCCGCCTCTACAGCAGGCAGGTCGCCGAGGCGGCCCGATTGTGCGCCGCCGCGACCGGTTTCGCCGACTACGACCTGGTGTGGCAGTCACGGTCGGGCCCGCCGCAGGTGCCGTGGCTGGAACCCGACATCGTCGACCATCTGGATGCGTTGCACGGCAAGGGGATCGACGCCGTGGTCGTCTGCCCGGTCGGTTTCGTCTCCGATCATCTCGAGGTGATCTGGGACCTCGACAACGAGGCCGCGCAGAAGGCGGCCGAGCTCGGCATGGCCTTCGCCCGGGCCGCGACGCCGGGCACCGATGCGCGTTTCTCGCGCATGATCGTCGAGCTGATCCAGGAGCGACTCGCCGGGGGACCGGTGCGCGAACTGGGCGAGGTGCCGGGCTACGGCTGCACCGTCGACGGGGCCCTGTGCGCACCCGGCTGCTGCGCACCGGCGTCGCGTCCGGCCCGGCCCTGAACACAACCGGATAAACATTCGCCGGGTCGCCCGGGTCCGGGGAGTAGGCTTTGCGGAGTTGTGCTCGACAGATCGGAGGTATTCCGATGCGTTCGACGATGCTCCACCGCGGCCGGGTGGCTGCCCTGTTCGTGCTGACCGTGACCGCACTGGGCCTGAGCGGTTGCGGCGACGACTCCGGGTACGGCGACGCGGGCCCGGTCCCCACCGAACCCACCATCTCGCAGGCCTCGGTGGACGAACTCTGCGGGATCCTCGACGGTCAGCAGGGCACCTGGAAGGCGTTGGGCCCCCGGGTCGCCCGGGTGGCGTTCACCGGCGCGATGAAGCTGTGGACCGTGCAGGACACCACCGCCAACGCCGCGCTCTCCTGGAATCGCCACATCGTCGACACCGTCACCACTCAGACCTGTCCGGTCGTCCGTGACGACACCCTGGTGGTGCTCGACGTCCCCGACCTGAAGGCCGCGCTCGGCGGATTCTGAACCAGCGCTTGCCGCTTCGCCGCACCTGATCGCGGACCGGATAGTCGAGTAGTCGGGTACTCGCGCGTTCCCTCGCCCGCCCGGCGCATTCTCGTCCCACCTGCACGACAGGAGAGGACGATGCGACGCGACCCCGTTCGACCTGATCCGGCTCGAGCCCGCCCCCGGGCCGGCATCCGCCGGCCCACCGGCCGTATCCGCTGCGGCGTGGTACTGGCCGCGGTGGCCGCCGTCGTGTCGCTGTCGGTGGGTTGTGTGCGGCCCGCGGCCGATTCGCGCTCGCCCGGCCCCTCGGACCCCGGTCTCTCGGCGACCGCCGATCAGCAGTCGGCGACCGCACCGGGTGGCCGGTCACCCGGCGGTGAGTCGGCTCCCGACGGCGCCGGGGCCCCGGGCGGTCCGGTCGGTGAGGCCGGTGGTGGGAGCGCACCGGGCGGCCCGGTCGGTCCCGGCGCCCGGCCTCCCGGCGGCGGCCCGGCGCCCGCGAAGAAGCCCGGTGGCAACCAGGCGAAGGGTTCCCCGGTCAAGATCCCGTCCTTCACCGAAATCGGCAGCCCGTTCACCCCGGAGCTGAAGGGCCGGATCGAAGCCGCCGTCGCCACGGCCTGCCAGGAGGCCGGACACGACCCGACCTGCCTCGCACTCTCCTTCGTCCTGGGAACCCCGGACGCCCGCGTCTGTACCTTCAGCGGGCTCTCGCCGTCCAACGGAACCGTCGACCCCGGCACCCCGGTCACGGTGCAATTGTCCGGTAGCGAGCCGTGCCCGACCACCGACGACAACGGCGGCACCGGAACCGGTGGCGCAGGCCCGGCCGGCAGCGGTGGTTCCACCGGTGGTGGCGGCGCAGGTAGCGGGACCGGCGGTGACGGAACAGCGGGCAGCGGCAGAGGCGGAGCACCCGGCGGGGAGGGAACGACTGGGGGTGGCGGAACGCCCGGCGGAGAGGGAACGACTGGGGGAGACGAGACGCCCGGCGAGACGACCAGTGGAGGCGGGGCCGCCGGCGGCACTAGCGGCGGCGACGGTTCGACGGGCGGCAGTGCCGGCAACGGCGGGGGTACGAGCGGCGGCGAGACAACCGGTCCCGGCTCGGGGACGACCGGTGGAACGGGCGCCGGGACTTCGGGCGGCGGGCCGGGCGACAGCAGCGGAACCGCTGGAAACACGAGCTCCCGCCTCGGAGACGACACCCTGAACGGCCCTGCGGACACCGGCGGCACCGAAGTCTCACCGGCACCGTCCGGCGGTTGAACCGCGAGGCAAAGGAGGACGACATGAGCACAGACACCACCCCGGCCGACCCCGGAAACAGCACACACCGGGTAAACGGTGTACCGCGACCCACCCTCACCACGGAGGCCCCTACCTCCACCCCCGTCCCCGCCTCGGACGCGCCTGCGGCGGCCCCCACGACCGACGCGCCGGTCTCGACCCCGGCCCCGGGTGCCCCGGCCCCGCCGCCCGCCGAGACCGGCCTGTCCCGCCTCGGTCCGATGGTCCGCAATTTCGCCGCGCCGACCACGTTGGTGACCGCGCTGCTGTTCTTCTTCGGGTGGTCGCACGCCTTCTGGTTCTTCGACTACTTCGGCGTGAACTCGACGACGATCGGGTTGACGACGCAGGACTATCTGATGCGGAGTCAGGATTCGCTGTTCATTCCGCTCGCGGCTGGGGCCTGTCTGTTCCTGCTGTATCTGCTGGGACGCAGGGTGTTCCGGGAGTTCGTGGTGCCGCGGCTGAGTGAGGCGCAGCGTCGTCGGCTGGTGGGTGTGACCATGGTGGTCGGGTGTGTGCTCGTGGCCGCCGGACTGGTCAGCATCGTTGTCGCGACCCCGCTGCGGTCGCTGGTCGGGGCGCCGGGGCTGTGTCTGGTCGGTGGTGTCGTGCTGGTCGTCGCCGCGGTGCGGTTGCGGCGGGCCGCGCGCGGTGGTGCCGAACCGGTCGGGGACGTGCTCACCGCGGGGGAGTGGGGTGCGGTGTTCGCGCTCGTCGGGGTCGGCTTGTTCTGGGCGGTCGCAGACTATTCGGCGGCGGTCGGCACCGGACGGGCGATCGAGCAGGTCGCGCAGTTCCCGGACCAGCCCAGTGTCTCGGTGTATTCGGACAAGCGCCTGGGTCTGGCGGCTCCCGGCGTCACCGAACTCACCTGCCCCGCGCCCGATACCGCCTACCACTTCCGCTACGACGGCCTCAAACTCGTTCTGCAGTCGGGGAATCAGTACCTGCTGCTCCCGGAGTCCTGGAATCGGGCGGGCGGGGTCGCCTTCCTGCTGCCGCGCTCGGAGGCCAGCCGGATCGACTTCTTTCCCCCGGGCGCCGTCCCACCCGCCCACGATTGCCGCTGAGCGCGAGGTGAACGGATTCCGAACCGGCGCTTGCCACTTCGGATATCCGCTGCGCTAGCATCTGCGCGCAGACCTTCGAGGGAAGGTGGATGTTCGAGACGGGGGAGGCCCGATGAATCATGCCCACATGCCGGACGGTGTGCTGGCCCGCCGCGGTGGTGGCGGGGGAACCAGCGTCGGGATCGGCCTGCCCGATTGGCTGTGGATCACCATCCTGATCATCGTCGTGGTGATCGTCGCCGTCGTGGTGATCCGCAAGCTCAGCAGCGGCTCGAATGCGGGTGCGCCCCAGCAGATGCCGCCGCAGCAGTACCAGCAGCCGTATCCGCAGCAGTACCAGCAGCCACACGGATACCCGCAGCAGCAGCCGTACCCGCAACAGCAGCCGTACCCGCCGCAGTATCCGCAGGCGCAGTATCCGCAGCCGTACCCGGCGCAGCAGCCGATGCCGTATCCGCAGCAGTACGCGCCGTACCAGGGACAGCCGCAGTATCAGCAGCCCTACCGGCGCTGACCGCGGCTAGCGGGCGGGCCCGGCGGCGGCGTGTACCGCCACCAGCCGGGCTTCCCTGATGGTGTTCCACAGTGGCCGCAGCAGCGACTCGTGCGCGCCGATCGCGCTGGCCGAGGTCGGCGCGGACGCGGGCTCGTGCTGGGCGACGGTGAGGATCGCGGCCACATGGTCGGCGGTGTCGAGAATGCGCTTGGCGCGCAACGGGATCGAGTCGGGATAGGCGTGCCGGGAGTACGCTGCCAGCTGCGCTTCGATCTGCTCGCGCGGGTCCGCGTCGCCGGTGCCGACGGAGGTGGTGTGCAGTTGCATGAGCGCGTCGGCGGCGTCGCGGACGGACTCGCGCATCGTGTATTCGGCTTCGCCCAGCGACATGTCGGGCCCGGTGACGTGCGGGATGTCGACGCTGTACACGGTCCATTGCAGCGTCTCGTCGTCATCCCACTGCGGGATCAAACCGGTGCCCTGTTCGCCGGGGACACCGAGCAGCAGGCCCTCCTCGGCGTCGATCGCGTCGGCGGCGAAGGCGGTGCCGACCGGCAGCCCGCGCACGTCACCGGGGGCGGGCAGGACCAGGCGCAGGTGCGCGCCCTCGGGTGCCATCGCTTCGCGGATCACCTTGAGCAGCGGCATGACTCCGGTGCCGACGGACTCGCCCCGCGAGGTCCACGGCAGGTCGGTGCGGCCGCCGGTGACCGGGTCACCCGCGGCCAGCGTGTGTCGTGCCGCCCAGGCGTGCAGTGCCTCCAGGACGTCGTCGGGCGCGCTGGTACCGGCCAGCCAGGAGCCGGCCCACAGCGTCAGCGTGGCACTGGGAGAGCACATAATCATCGAGCATAAAGGTTTGCCCGGGATCGTGTGCGGGCACTGAGGGCCTGTCTGACCTGCGGGTGGACTTATTCCGGCTCGGTGACGAAGTCGATGAGCCGTTCGACCGCGCCGATCAGCGGCGCCTCCAGATCGCGGAACGAGTCGACGGCGTTGTAGACGCGCCGCCACCCCTCTTGCGGTGTTCCCCAGCCCAGGCGCGCGCAGATCCCGGTCTTCCAGTCCTCGCCGCGCGGGACAGTCGGCCAGGCCTCGATACCGACCGCGGCGGGCCGCACCGCCTGCCACACATCGATGAACGGATGCCCGGTCACCAAGACGTGCGGGCCGAGGCCGGTGGTCAGCTGGGTCTCCTTGGAACCGGTCACCAGGTGGTCGACCAGCACGCCGACCCGGGCGCCGGGGCCCGGCCCGAATTCGGTCAGCTTGCCGCCGAGATTGTCCAGCCCCTCCAGATGCTCGACGACGACGCCCTCCACTCGCAGGTCGTGACCCCAGACCCGTTCGACGAGGGCGGCGTCGTGCACGCCCTCCACCCAGATCCGACTGGTCCTGGCCACGCGGGCGCGCAGTCCCTCGACCCGCGTCGATCCGGAGGCCGACCGGGTCGGCTGTTTGGCCGCCGCGGTCGCCGTCGGCCGTACCAGCGTGACCGGTTTGCCGTCGATGAGGAAGGCCGCCTCGCGCAGCGCGAACAGCCGGACCGCGCCGCGCCCGTCCTCGAGTTTGACGAAGTCGCCGTCGTAGCTGCGATCGAAACCGACTACCGCGCCGCAGAATCCGCTCGCCGCGTCCTCCACGACCAGATCCCGGTCGGCGCTCACCTTCGGCACCGGTGTCTTCTTGGTCCGCCGGTGTCCGGAATAGATGTCGCCGCCGTACATGTCACGCCCACTCACCCGGCCGAGCTTAGAGGCGCGGGCAGGCCGGCGGCGGTAGCGGCGCGCGAAAGCGGTTGGACCCCATGATCGCGGCCGGGGTCGGCGAGGCCGCCCAGAAAGCCGTTATCGCGGCTAGTCTGGGATGGTGGCCGCAATAGTCTGGCTGATCGCGGGCATCGTCCTCGCGGCGGCGGAAATGCTCACCGGGGATCTCACCCTGCTCATGCTCGGTGTCGCCGCGCTGGGCACCGCGGGCATCAGCGCCGCCGCGGACCTACCGCTGTGGGGCGACGCGCTGGTGTTCGGTGCGGTCGCGGGCGTGCTGTTCCTCGGGGTGCGGCCGGTGCTGCGCCGCAAATTCGGTTCCCCGCCCCCGATTCCGACCAATGTCGATGCGCTGCCGGGGAAGTCGGCGCTCGTCCTCGAACAGGTCGCGGCGCATTCGGGTCAGGTGAAGCTCGGCGGTGAGGTCTGGACCGCACGACCGCTGGACCCGACCGAAGTCTACGACGCCGGCGTGACCGTCTATGTGATGAAGATCGACGGCGCGACCGCCGTCGTCTGGAAGGGTCCCTAGCAATGGTTGCCTTGATCGTGGCCGCTGTCCTCGTCCTGCTGGTCGTGGTGGTGGTCTTCAAATCGATCGCCCTCGTTCCGCAGGCCGAGGCGGCGGTGATCGAACGGCTCGGACGCTACTCGCGCACCGTGTCCGGTCAGCTCACATTCCTCGTCCCGTTCGCCGACCGTGTCCGCGCGAAGGTGGACCTGCGTGAGCGGGTCGTGTCCTTCCCGCCGCAGCCGGTGATCACCCAGGACAACCTCACCCTGCAGATCGACTCGGTGGTGTACTTCCAGGTCACCAGCCCGCAGGCCGCGGTGTACGAGATCAGCAACTACATCGCCGCCGTCGAGCAGCTCACCGTCACCACGCTGCGCAACGTGGTCGGCGGGATGACGCTGGAGGAGACCCTGACCTCCCGCGACCAGATCAACAACCAGCTGCGTGGCGTCCTCGACGAGGCGACCGGTCGCTGGGGCCTGCGCGTGGCCCGGGTCGAGCTCAAGTCCATCGATCCGCCGCCGTCGATCCAGGAATCGATGGAGAAGCAGATGAAGGCCGACCGCGAGAAGCGGGCGATGATCCTCACCGCCGAGGGCACCCGCGAATCGCAGATCAAGACGGCCGAGGGCGCCAAACAGGCGCAGATCCTGGCCGCCGAGGGCGGCAAGCAGTCGGCGATCCTGTCGGCCGAGGGTGAGCGGCAGAGCCGCATCCTGCGCGCGCAGGGTGAACGCGCCGCCTCCTACCTGCAGGCCCAGGGCCAGGCCAAGGCCATCGAGAAGGTGTTCGCCGCCATCAAGAACGGCAAGCCGACGCCGGAGCTGCTGGCCTACCAGTACATGCAGACGCTGCCGATGGTGGCGCGCGGCGACGCCAACAAGGTGTGGCTGGTGCCCAGCGATTTCGGCAAGGCGCTCGAGGGCTTCGCCCAGAACTTCGCCACCAAGGGCGAGGACGGGGTGTTCCGCTACGAGCCGTCGACCGAGGACCATCCGCCGGTGAAGATCGAGGACGACTCCGACGTCGCCGACTGGTTCGAGACCGCGTCGGACCCCAAGATCGAGCAGGCCGTGCGCGCCGCCGAGGCCACCGCTCGCACCCCCGTCGAGGGTTTCGAGCCGCCACGACCGAAAACCGTTGCGCCGGTGGAGCCCTCGCCGCTACCGACACCGCCGCCGATCGCCCCGCAGCAGCAGCCGCCCGCGTCGCGCCCGGACGATCCGTACGGCCGTCCCTGGCAGCCGCCGCACCACGGCTGAGCCGAGCGGTCCCGGCCGCCCCCGCCTGCGCGCGAGTGTGCCGAAAGCCGCCACCGGCCTCGGCGCGCGTGCGACAGTAGCGGGCGTGGGCAGGCGTGTGTCCGGGAACCTCCCGGCGGAAGTGACCAGCTTCGTCGGCCGCGATGACGATGTCGCGACGGCCAAGCAGTTGCTCGCCGGTACCCGGCTGCTCACCCTGACCGGGGTGGGCGGGGTCGGCAAGACCCGGTTGAGCAGGCGGGTCGGCGAGGCCGTGCAGCGGGCGTTCGCCGACGGTGTGTGGCTGGTCGAGCTGGCGCACGTCAGCGACCAGAACCTGGTCGCTCCGACGGTGGCGCGTGAGCTCGGCCTGCGCGATGACACCAGCGCCCCGCTGGCCGTGCTCACCGACTTCCTGGCCGACCGCGATCTCCTGCTGATCCTGGACAACTGCGAGCACGTGATCGGCGCGTGCGCGGCGCTCGCGGACCGGATCATCCCCGCGACGACCGGCCTGCGGATCCTCGCGACCAGCCGTGAGCCGCTCGGCGTCGCGGGCGAGCAGGTCCTGCCGGTGGCGCCGCTGTCGGTGCCCGACCCGGACTCCGGCGAGCTCGACAGTCCCGCGGCCCGGCTGCTCGTCGATCGCGCGAGCGCGGCGAACCCGGCCTTCCGGCGGACCCCGGCCAACGCGGCGACCCTGGCCGCCATCTGCCGACGGCTCGACGGTATTCCGCTCGCGCTGGAACTGGCGGCGCTGCGGATGCGGATGTTCACCCCCGAACAGGTCCTCACCCGCCTCGACGACGCGATGGGTCTGCTCACCACCGGGCTGCGGACCGCGCCGCACCGGCAGCAGACCTTGGCCTCGGCGATCCGCTGGAGCTATGACCTGTGCACTCCCGACGAGCAGTCGCTGTGGGAGCAGCTGTCGGTGTTCGCGGGTGGCTTCGACCTCGACGCCGCCGAAGCGGTCTGCCTGGTCGATGCGCCGGACGCGCTGCTGGCCGCGCTGACGGGGTTGGTGGAGAAGTCGGTGCTGGCCTACGGGCCCGGCAGCGACGGCGCAGGCCGGTATTCGATGCTCGAGCCTTTGCGTCAGTTCGCCGGGGACCGGCTGCGGGCACGCGGCACCGAGTACACGGTGCGCGTCGGTCATCGCGAGTACTACTACCGGCTCGCGTGCCGCGGGCGCACCGACTATTGGAGCGCCACCGACGTCGACTGGTTCCGCGACGTCAGCCGCGAGCACGCCAATCTCCGTGCCGCACTGCAATTCTCACTCGACGATCCGGCCGGTGCGCGGCGGGCGCTGGAGATCGCGACGGAGCTGTGGCCGTTCTGGGAGCACTGTCACTTCCTGCTGGAGGGCTACCGCTGGTTGTCCGCGGCGCTGGCGAAGGACACCGAGCGCACGGTCTGTCGGGCCAGGGCGCTGGCCGCGAGCTCGGTGATGGCGGCCATGCTCTCCGAGACCGACACGGCGGCGGAATTCGTGCGGGCCGGTACCGAGATCGCGGTCGAGACCGGGTCGGCCGAAGTGCAGGTCGAGACCGCGATGGCGGGCGCGGTGCTGGCCTTCGGGGCGGGCGAGCTGCATCGGGCGCTGGACATCTCGGTGGCCTCGTCGATGAGCGCGCACGAGTGCGCGCACCCCCAAGTGGAGATGGAGAGCCTGGCCTTCGCCGCGGTCTGCGCGCTGGCCCTGGACGACCCGATCGCCGGTGCCATGGCCGAGCGGCTGCTGGCGGTGACCACCGAGCACGGCTCGCACCTGCTCGGGGGGCTGGCCTACTGGGCGGTCGGCACCCAGCAGTGGCGTGACGGTGATCAGCGGAGCGCGGTCGCGGCGCTGCGCCGGTCGATCGAACTGTTCCAGCTCTTCGATCGGTGCGCCTGGCTCGCCACCAGCGTGGACGGCCTGGCCTGGGCGGCCGCCGCCGACGGCGACCTGGTGCGCGCGGCCCGCCTGATGGGCGTGGCATCGACGGTCCGCCGGGGCAGTTCGCAACGGCTGGCGCACGCGATGACCCAGCTCATCGGTCGGGGAGTGCGCGATCAGGTCCTCGCCGCACTGGGCGAGCGGGAGTTCGGGGCGTGCTTCGCCGCGGGTGCCGCGCTGCCCCTCGACGACGCCGTCGACTACGCGATGGACACCTCGTCGGCGCAGGCCCCGGCCGCCGAACCCGGCGGGATGGAAATACTGACCCGGCGGGAACGCGATGTCGCGCGCCTGATCGCCAAGGGTTACGGCAATCGCCGGATCGGGCAGGAGCTGGTGATCTCGATCCGCACCGCCGAGAGCCACGTCGACCACATCCTCACCAAACTCGGCTTCACCTCGCGCACCCAGATCGCCGCCTGGGCCAGCCGGAACTCCCTCTGACGGTGACACCGTCGCGGTGACACGGGGCAGGCGGTCCCACAGGGCGGGCCCGGCCTGCCACTGAGTGGGACCGAATCCGCGCGCAGTGCAACCCCGTGCCGAGAGTGGGGACGGGGGTGACGGGGGAAACATCCGTAGTCGCCGAGCGATCTCCGTAGTTTCCGCGATTCCCGCGCACCACCGGGACGGCACTGTGATGGGGGACACCATCGCTAGGCAAATGAGGTGACCCATGACGGTCGACGTACTCGTCCAGCCCCGGTCCGCGCAGCACAGCGGTCCGCCGCCGTCGTCCATGATCGAGCGGATGACGGCGATCCTGGACGCGTTCGACGGGCCCGACCCGGTCCGCTCGCTGCTCGAGGTGGCCGACCGCACCGGCCTGCCCCGCTCGAGCGTGCACCGCATCATCGATCAGATGGTCCGGTTGCGCTGGCTGGCCCACGCGCCGGGCGGCTACCGGCTCGGGACACGGGCGCTCGAGGTCGGCGGGCTCGCGGTCGAGCACAACGAGATCAGGGAGGCGGTGAGTCCGCTGCTGCACGAGGTGTGTCAGCGGACCGGCATGGTCGGGCACCTCGGTGTGCTCGACGGTCCCGAAGTGCTCTACCTGGACAAGGCGGCGGGCCGTTCCCGCGACAGCATCCCCACCCGGCTCGGCGGCCGGATGCCCGCGCACTGCACAGCGGTCGGCAAAGCGTTGCTGGCCACGTTGGAGCCGAGCGTCGTCGAGCTGGCGTTCCGGGAGCGGCTGCCGCAGCGGACGCCCCGCACGATCGGTCGCCGGGCCGAACTGCACCGCGAGCTCGATCGCGTCCGGAGTCATCAGGGGATCGCTGTCGATCGGGAGGAATCGGTCGCCGGTGTCGTGTGCGTGGCGGTGCCGATCCGGGGCCGGGCGCCCGGGGCGGTCGCCGCGTTGTCGCTGTCGGGCAGGCTCGGTGGGCCGCGCGCACCCGGCACGAGCCGGTTGGCGCATATCCTCGTCGACGTCGCCGACGAGGCCGCGCGGGCGGTCTTTCCGCGCTGCGGGCGCCGGCACTAGCCCCCGGGGTCAGTGCGGGAGCGGGAGCAGCTCGACCAGCGTGCCCCGGCCGGTGCCGGGTGGCAGCACGGCCAGGGCCTGGCAGCCGATCAGCCCGGCCAGGTGCGGCGTGTGCGCGGGTCCGGTACTGCGCCACACACCACCGGTCTGCTGCTGAACGGGAACCAGGCGGGTCGAGGCCCCTTCGAGCACGCCGGCGTCGGAGAGCCGCCCCCACATGGTGGGCCCCGGTGTCCGCTGGGTCAGGGCATCGACCACCGCAGGGCCGATGGCGAGCAGCGCCGCGATCGCGGCGAACGGATTGCCGGGCAGCCCGAGCAGTACGCGTCCGTCGGGCAGCTGGGCGACCAGAGTGGAGCCGCCCGGCCGGATGGCGGCGCGTTCGACCACGATCCGGGCGCCCAGGTCGGCCAGCAGGGTGCGCAGGTGGTCGGCGGCGCCGCGCCCGGTCGCCCCGACCATCACCACCAGGTCGGCGTGGGATTTCAGGGTCAGCCAGGAGCGCAGCAGGTCTTCGCCGTCGGCCAGATGCCACAGGCCGGTGCTCTCGATATCGCAGCAGCGCAGGAACTGGGGCAGCACCGGACCGAGGGAGTCCCTGGTCTCGTTCGCGCCGAGCGGGCCGACCGCGCGGATCTCGTCGCCGGTCATCACGACGTCGGCGCGCAGCGGGCCGCGCACCGTGACGGTCTCGGCTTCGGCGCTCAGGGCCGCCGAGGCCAGTGCGGCCGACACCCGGGTGCCCGCGCGCGCCAGCTCGACCCCGCTGTCCCAGTGCTCACCCTGGCGGCGGGTGTCGTCGCGCACCGGGGCGCCCGGCGCGCGCATCACCACCGGCTTGCCCGAGACGGTCGTCTGCACCACGTGCTCGTCGCGCAGCGTGGCGGTGGTACCCAGCGGGGTGGCGGCGCCGGTCGCGATCCGCACTGCCTCACCGGGCGCGAGCACCACCGAGCAGCCGCGGCCTGCGTAGCGGACCTGCTGGTGCAGGCTCCACCACGGTCCGGGGCCCGCGACGGCGTAGCCGTCCATCGCCGCACTGTCCACGCGGGGCAGTGGCCCGCCGGTCGTGAGTGCGGTGGCCAGCGTGGCGCCGATCGCGTCGGCCACGGGTAGCTCCCTGACCCCGATCGGTCGCAGACGCGCGGCGATCAGTGCGCGCACCTCGGCCAGCCCACATCCCACGGCCGGAACAACCACGCCCGCTCGCGCGCTCACCACCACGTCCAGCCTCCGCCCACAATTCACCGACAATCCGACTCATCGTGCGCATCGGCCATTGCCTGCGATTTTCTGGCCAGTTGCCCCACGATGACGTTGTGCTCACCCGGCGGCAGCCCCGCTCGTGCGGATTCGGACACATCACCCTCGGCGCGATCCCCGGCCGCTCCTCGCGCGCAGCCGTGCCCCCCCGGAGCCCGATCCCCGATCGCATCGTAGCGACCCGCCGGGTGGAGCGCCGGGTCGTTCAGGGACGCACGCCCCGGGCGTCCAGGAGCATGCCGAGGTAGCCGAGTTCCTGGCTCTGGGACTGGGCCATGGCGCGGGCGGCCTGTTTCACCGGCCCGGACGTGAGCAGGGCGTCGGCGGCCCTGGCCATGGTGACCCCGCCCGAGTGGTGGCGGTACATCAGTTGCAGGAACAGGGTTTCGGCGTCGGCGCCGCGCGCGGCCGACAGCGCGTCGAGGTCGGCGGGGGTGGCCATACCCGGCATCGCCGTCGTCGAATCATGGTGGTGCCCTGGGGAGGTCGCCATCCACGTCATCGGCTGTGCCGACGTCGGAGCCGCGCCCGCGAGCTGGGTCCAGCCGAGCAGGGTGCCGATCTCCACCCGCTGGACGGCGGCGATCTGGTCGGCCATCTTGCGCACGGCCGGATCGGCGGCGGGATCGAGACGTTCGGTGAGGATCAGCGCCTGCTGGTGGTGGGCGGTCATGTCCTGCACGAAGCCCAGCTCGACCGCGTCGAGTACCGGTGCGGGCGTGGCGGTCTCGGTGATCAGCAACGGCCGCAGCGCCGCGCCGAGCACCATCAGGAACACCGCGGCCGCCCCCAGAGCCGCGACCCGCATCGCGCGCCCCACCCTCACGACCCCACGGTCGACTGCTGATCCGCCGGCGGCGAATACACGTCGTTGTCGAGGTGCAGCACCATGAACCCGTTGTCGGAACAGGTGACATAGAGCTGGTCGCCTCGCCACTCCGGCGGCGAGAAACACCAGTCGCTCGACATGTCGCCGAACGCGATGTCGCCCGCCCGCGAAGTCAGCACCTGGGCGGGATCGAACAGCCCCTCGGCCATCGCCCGCAGGGCCGCGGGCGCGCTCATCACCGGAACGCCGATGATCGAGGCCAGCGCGTGCGGTGAGTTCCACACCTCCAGGTTGCGGCCGGTCCGCGCGGGCGGGTTGAAGTACGCGATCTCGCGGATCGCCCCCGGATCGCGCACGTCGAACACCCTGATTCCCGACGAGATCCATCCGCACGCGAGCGCTGTCGGATCGTCGGGGCGATCCGCCGCGCAGTAGTGCGATTCGTAGGAGAACGCCGAACCGCCCATCGACGACCCGACATTGGCATCGATGTTGGCCGGCAGATTGATCTCCAGCTTGATCTTCGCCGTGATCCGCGGATCACCGTCGACCGAGACATCGATGAGCTTCACCCCGCCGGAACCGCCTTCGTCGACGGTGAAGACGTGCGGCACACCGTCGTAGGTCACCGGCACGCTGTGCTGGGTGGCCCACCCGTCGGTCCAGAACGTCCGGCCCAGGTGGGGCACCTGCGGATTCGGGTCGCGCCGCTGCACCGCGCTCACATCGAGCACGGTGAAACCGCCGAGCGCGGAGATGTAGAGCCGGTTGCCGTCCGGGCTCACGCCGAGGCCGTGCGCCTCGATTCCGGTCAGTCCCTGCCAGATCACGCGGGGGTGGGCGGGGTCGGTGAGATCGATCGCGCTCAGGAAGCCGGGCGCGATCCCGGAGGCCCAGTAGGTGCGGCCGTCGGGGGAGAAGCCGCCCTCGTGCGTCGTGATCGGCAGCGGCATCAGCAGATTCGAGCCGGTGCCCGGATTGAGCAGTCGCGGGTGCGCGCAGTCGGAGATGTCGTAGACCGACAGATAGCCCGCGCCGATCCCGACCGGGACCCCGGTGCCGACCAGCAGCTTGCGAGTGGTGTTGACCTTCAACGTCTCCCAGGTCCCGGCCAGCATGGCGGGCTCGGCCAGCGTCGCGGTGCGACGCGGGTTCGCCGGATCGGACACGTCGAGCACCTGCACGCCCTGCTGCTCGCTGAGCATGTTGCCGGGGAAGAACGTGCCGACATAGGCGCAGTGCTCGAAGCTGGTGGAGGTGATGCCAGCCCCGCGCCCCTGGTAGTTGCCGACCATCGACATATTGCAGCGGTAGCCCTGCGTGCTGCGGCCACTGTCTCGGTCAGCGGCGGGCACGTCGCCCTGCATTCCCGTCTCGGGAAGCGAACCCGGTCCACAGTCGGCCCGCGGCACCGATGTTCGTCCGACATCCAGGAATTCCTGCACGGCACCGGTGAGATCCGCGAACGGATCCGCCGCCGATCCCGCCGGCACCCCCATCGCCACCAGCACCGCGACCGCGGCCGAAGCCGTGAATCGCAGGACCGTCCGTCCCGACCGTGCGCGCATCGTTGCCTCCCGATCATGCCCTGCGACCAAACTGACTCAGACAGCAGTCGCTGCTTTGGATGGTAAGTCGGGCGGCCCCTCGGCGCGGGCGATTTCGCCGAACGGCCGCTCGACCGGCGGGTCGGGGTCCCCCACCCCGGTGGGGGAACGCTGTACGGTTGCCTGCGTTACGACTGCGCGTCTGTCAGGGCCGTCTTCCGCGACCGGAAAGGACTCGGATTCCATGTCGAACGATGTCGTAGGCAGGTCCGGAGCCGCGGACGCGGACGGTGGCCGGGTTGCCGGTCGATCGCCGGGCAAGCCCCGGATCGATCTGTTCGTCTTCTGCGCCACCGCGATCGGCGCACTCGCCTTCGTCGCCTGGGGTGTCCTCGACGACGAGAGCCTGGCCTCGGCGGCGGGCACCGCGCAGAAATGGGTCATCACCAACACCGGCTGGTTGTTCGTCCTGGTCGCCACGGCGTTCGTCGTGTTCGTGATCTGGCTGGCCGTCAGCCGCTACGGCCGGATCCCGCTCGGCGCCGACGACGAGAAACCCGAATTCCGCACCGTCTCCTGGATCGCGATGATGTTCAGCGCGGGCATGGGCATCGGCCTGATGTTCTGGGGTGTGGCGGAACCGTTGTCGCACTTCGTGACTCCGCCGCCGCACACCGCCGAACCCGGTACCCCGGCGGCCGCCGAGGTCGCCATGGCCACCACGCTGTTCCACTGGACACTGCACCCGTGGGCGATCTACGCGGTGGCGGGCCTGGCCATCGCCTACGGCACCTTCCGCAAGGGCCGCTCGCAGTTGATCTCCGCGGTGTTCCGGCCACTGCTGGGCAGGCACGCCGACGGGATCGGCGGGCGCGCCATCGACATGATGGCGATCTTCGCGACCCTGTTCGGCTCGGCGGCCTCGCTCGGTCTCGGTGCCCTGCAGATCGGCGCGGGCATGGAGTTCAACGGGTGGATCGACGGCATCGGCAAGATCGGCCTGGTCGCCATCATCTCGGGCCTGACCGTCGCGTTCGTGCTGTCGGCGGTCTCGGGTGTCGAGCGCGGCATCCAGTGGCTGTCGAATATCAATATGGTGCTGGCGCTGGCGATCGCGGCGTTCGTCTTCGTCGCCGGGCCGACCCTGTTCGTCTTGAACATGGTGCCGACCTCGATCGGCGACTACGTGGAGATGCTGCCGACGATGGCCTCCCGCACCGGCGCCGGCGACGAGGCGATGCAAGGGTGGCTGTCGAGCTGGACGATCTTCTATTGGGCCTGGTGGATCTCGTGGACCCCGTTCGTCGGCATGTTCATCGCCCGGATCAGCCGCGGCCGCACCATCCGCCAGTTCGTCACCGGCGTGCTGCTGGTGCCCAGCGTGGTCAGCCTGCTGTGGTTCGCGATCTTCGGTGGCGCGGGCATCGCCGAACAGGCCGAGCACGGCGACCTCACCGAGCCCGACGGCACGGTCGACTCGGACTTCGCGCTGTTCCACCTGCTGGACCAGTACCCGATCACCTCGATCACCACGGTGGTCGTGATGATCCTGGTCGGCATCTTCTTCGTCTCCGGCGCCGACGCGGCCTCGATCGTGATGGGCACCCTGTCCGAACGCGGCAGCATCGAACCCTCCCGCCCGATCGTCATCTTCTGGGGCGCCGCCACCGGCGCCGTCGCCGCGATCATGCTGGTCATCGCCGACTCCGACGACCTGGGCGGCGCCCTCACCGGCCTGCAAGCCCTCACCACCGTGGTCTCCCTGCCGTTCCTGGTGGTGATGGCCGCGATGTGTGTCTCCCTCTACAAGGACCTCCGCGAGGACCCCCTGATCCTGCGCGCCGACCGCGGCATCGAACTCGTCGAGGTCGCCGTCGACAAGGGCACCGAACAACACGAGGGCGACTTCGCCCTGGTCACCGAACCCACCGAGGACGCCGACGAGAAGCCGAGCTAGACCGTCCGCTCGATCCGCGCCTGCGCCGAGGTGAGCTCGGCGCAGGCGCGGCGCAGGCGGTCCCGCAGGATATCGGAGCTCTCGGCCACCGCGGCCTGGGCCCGCACGTAGTCGGCGCGGCCGCCGGGTGTTTCGATGCGGACCGGCTCGTAGCCGAATTCGCGCAGATCGTACGGGCTGGCGCGCATGTCGAGTTCGCGTGCGGTGCAGGCGAGTTCGAAGCAGTCCAGCAGCAGGTCCGACGGGATCAGGGGAGCGAGCTTGAAGCTCCACTTGTAGAGGTCCATGTTGGCGTGCAGGCAGCCGGGTTGTTCCCGCAGGATCTGGTCGGCGCGGGTGAGGGGCTCGGCGTTGCGGCCGACGGCGTCGGGGGTGAAGAAGCGGAAGGCGTCGAAGTGGGTGCAGCGCAGCGACATCGACTCGACGACCGCGTCGGTACCGGCGTGGCCCAGGCGCAGGGGGACCTGCTGGTGGCGGACGTCGTCGGTGCGGTAGACCATCGCCCACTCGTGCAGGCCGAAGCAGGACAGGTGGGTGGGACGCTGGGCGGTCGCGCTCAGCAGCCGTTCGACGAAGGCGATCGTGTCGCGCCGTTTCGCCAGGTAGGCCGGGTCGGCGGTATACACGTCGGCGTCGACCCGGTGGTAGCCGCGAGCGCCCGCGTACTCGCGCGCGTCGCTCAGGGCGATGCCGAACCCGGGATGCCAGCGTCGCAACTGCGCGGGCTTGTGGCCGTAGTAGGTGAACAGGAAGTCGATCACCGGATGGGTGGTGCCCGCCGCCCGGCGTTCGAGGTAGGGCCCGACCAGCTCGTCGAGCCGCTCCCGATGCGCCCGCGCGCGGGCCTGCCACTCGACCGCGGGCAGCACCCGCGGGCCGAGAGCATGGTCCAGGTCGTCATGCGCGCTCACCGGGACATTCTCCCGCATCGGTTCGACGCGGCGGAGCCACCCCGAACTCACGCCGGTGACGGGACTGTTCGCTGGTGACGTCGGCGACGGCCTGCTTGCCCGGAGGGGAGCGGGCACCAAGAGGGGATCAGTCGGTCGCGCCGAATTCCTTGCGGTAGTGCTCGGACAGGGCCGGGAAGTAGTCGTCGAAACGGACGGTGGCCGGGTCCTGGTCGGTTTCGGCGGCGACCAGGCGATCGAGGTAGTAGTCCCAGCCGGGGCCGACGCCCTCGGCCATGGTGGGGTCGGGCACGTTCTGGGCGAAGACGAGGGTGGTGATGCCCGCTTCTTCGGAGAGATCGAGACGGAGCTGCCAGTGCTCGGGGTTGTCCCCGTCGTAGGGCATGGCGGTGGTGATCCGCAGCCGGTGCGGGGCATCGCACTCGTCGATGTGGAAGCGTTCGGCGGGCATCTCGCCCTCGAACAGCATCTGGAACTTCACCTCGCCGGTGGCCGGGTCGCCGGTCCAGGTGCCGAGCCAGCGCGCGAGCCGGTGTGGCTCGGTGACGGCGGCCCAGACGTCCTCGATCGGGGCGCGGAAGGTGCGCGTCCATTCGCAATAGGTGCCGTCGGCGAGATCGCGGCGATGTCCGGTCGCGGTGGGGATGGTCATGCTGTCTGCTCCTTGTCGGTGGCGGTGCCGGTGGTGGCCCGGCGTTCCCGGGTGGTGCGGCGGACCTCGAGGTCGAGACCGTCGAGCGCGTGCTCCGGAATCAGTGGCCTGATCAGGGGCAGCTGTTCCAGGTAGGCCCGCAGCGGGGCCAGGCCCTCGGGGGCGAGGCGATAGTGCCGTTCGCGGCCCTGTGGTTCGGCCTCGACGAGCCCCGCCTCGGTGAGCAGGCGCAGGTGCTTGCTGATCGCGGGCCTGCTGATGGGGTATTCGGCGGCGAGATCGACGACCCGGGCCGGTGCCCCGGCGAGCCGCACGAGCAGGTCGCGACGTACCGGATCGGCGAGCGCCTCGAACACATCCATCCTCTATTGGTAACGCATCGGTTACCAATTAGTCAAGGGCGCGAGTCACGCAGCGCACGAGAAACGGCCCGACCGATGTGGTCGAGCCGTTCCCGAGATGCCTGTTACCCCGTGTCGACGAGCGCGAGATCCGGTGTCACGGAACTCATTCGGCGAGTCGGTGGGTGCCGTCGCGCACGGTGCCGACGAACTCCTCGATCAGATCCTCCAGCGCGACCACGCCGACCGTGTTGCCCCGGCTGTCCACCACCCGCCCCAGGTGACTGTTGGTCCGGCGCAGCCGCGCCAGCGCCTCGTAGAGCGTGGTGCCGGAGCTGACCGTCGGCAGCGGGCGGATGTCGGTGCGCGGGATCTGCGTCTCCGGTCCCGCGGTGTCGTCGGCGACCTTGTCGAGGACATCCTTGACGTGCAGATAGCCGACCAGCGACCCGTCGGCCGCGCGCACCGGATAGCGCGAGAACCCGGTCTCGCCGACCGCGGCCTCGATGTCGCCGAGCGTGGTGCCGTTGCCGCGCAACGGCACCGAGCGCGCCTGCGCCAGCGGCACCATCACATCGCCGACGATCCGCTCCGAGGTGCCCAGCGCCTGGGTCAGCCTGCGGTGTTCCTCCTCGTCGAGCAGCCCCTCCGAGCGGGACTCGCCGATCATCTCGGCCAGCTCCACCGTGGAGACCGTCGCGTCGAGCTCGTCCTTCGGTTCCACCCGCAGCATCCGCAGCGAGAGGTTGGCGAGGTAGTTGTACAGCGCGATGAGCGGGCGCGCGATCCGCAACCACATCAGGTGGATCGGCACCAGCAGCAGCGCCGAGCGTTCCGGCCCGGCCAGCGCGATGTTCTTCGGCACCATCTCGCCCAGCAGGATGTGCAGGATCACCACCAGCGTCAGCGCGAGGGTGAACGAAACCGGGTGCAGCAGCTGATCGGGCAAGCCCAGCAGCTCGAACGGGCGCTCGAGCAGATGCGCCACCGCGGGTTCACCGACCCGGCCCAGCAGGATCGAGCAGATGGTGATGCCGAGCTGAGCCGCCGCCAGCATGATCGACAGGTTCTCACCCGCCTCGATGACCGTCTTCGCGTTCTTCTTGCCTTGCGCGACAAGAGCCTCGAGCCGGTCGCGCCGCGCCGAGATCAGCGCGAACTCGGCGGCGACGAAGAAGGCGTTGCCCGCCAGCAGCACGACGGTCAGCACGATGCCGAACAGATCACCCATGGTTGTGCTCCCGTGCCGCGAGGTTCGCCGCGTCGACCGGGATCAACCGCACCCGATCGATGCGCCGGCCGTCCATCCGTTCCACCCGGGCGATCCAGCCGCCGCCGGAACCGCGGGATTCGGGCAGCACCACCTCGTCGCCGGTGGCCGGGATCCGGCCGAGCTGAGTCAGCACGAGGCCGCCCAGCGTCTCGTATTCGCCTTCCGGCGCTTCGTATCCGGTCGCGCGCGACACCTCGTCGATGCGCAGCAGACCCGAGCAGTCCCAGCCGTCGGAGACCCGGCGGACATCGCGCTCCTCCTCGTCGTGCTCGTCGCGCACGTCGCCGAGGATCTCCTCGATCAGGTCCTCCATGGTCACCATGCCGGCGGTGCCGCCGTACTCGTCGACGACCAGCGCGACCTGCATGCCGTCGGCGCGCACGCGCTCCATCACGGCGTCGCCGTCGAGACTGGCCGGCACGATCGGGACCGCGACGGCCAGCTTGCTCAGCGGGATCTGCTTGCGCAGATGCGCCGGATGGGTGAACGCCTGCTTGACGTGCACGACGCCCAGCGTGTTGTCCAGGTCGCCGTCGATGACCGGGAACCGGGAGTATCCGGTGCGGGCGGAGGCGGCGATGAGGTCGGCGATGGTGTCGTCGCGATCGAGCGATTCGACCTTCACCCGCGGTGTCATCAGGTCTTCGGCGCTGCGCTCACCGAATTCCAGCGAGCGGTCCATCACCTGCGCGGTGCGCTGGTCCATCGCTCCGCGCAGCGCCGAGGTGCGGACCAGCGAACCCAGCTCCTGCGGCGAGCGGGCCGACCGCAGTTCCTCGGCGGGCTCGATGCCCAGCCTGCGCACGATCCAGTTGGCGGCGCCGTTGAGGAACCGGATCAACCATTTGAACATGGCCGAGAACCCGATCATCGGGCCCGCCGTGAGCCGGGCCGTGGCCATCGGCTTGGCGATGGCGATGTTCTTCGGCACGAGCTCGCCGTAGATCATCGACAGCGAGGTCGCCAGGACCAGCGCCACCACCAGGGCGACGCCGTGCGCGGCGCTCGGGCTCAGACCGGCCGCGTCCAGCAGCGGGTCCAGCAGCCGGGCCAGCACGGGCTCGGCGATGAAGCCGGTGATCAGGGTGGTGATGGTGATGCCGAGCTGCGCACCGGAGAGCTGGAACGACAGGGTGTGGTGGGCCTGCTTGACCAGCCGGGAGCGGACGTCACCTTCGCGGGCCGCGGCCTCGACGGTGCTGCGTTCGAGTGCGGTGAGCGAGAACTCGGCGGCGACGAAGAGCGCCGTGCCGAGGGTGAGTGCGACGAAGCCGAGAAGGCTGAGCACGGTCACAACGATGGACATCCTCAGCACCACCCGGGTGATGCCGTGGGGAGATCGGAGGATCGAACGGACGCTGCGGAAAGGAGGACGCCGGGTTGGTCACCCGGCTCCGTAGAGGAACCCTCCTGTGTGGCGCCCTTGGACGCGGGTGACAACTGGATCCTTTCGAGTGGGGAAGAAAGCACTGCCGAGATCGGCAACTCCATAGTAATCGGTCCCCACCGATGATGTGTCAGCGGCGCGGGTGGGCAGACCGGTGGACCGGCGGAAACGACAGCGGCCGATCGGCACCGGCGTGCCGATCGGCCGTGGTCGGTCGGTCGTCACCAGCCGCTGGGCAGCGGGCGGCCCTCCGCGAATCCGGCCGCGGACTGCACGCCGAGCACGGCGCGTTCGTGGAACTCCGGCAGCGAGCGGGCGCCGGCGTAGGTGCAGGAGCTGCGCACGCCCGAGCAGATGTGGTCGATGAGGTCCTCGACACCGGGGCGCTCGGGGTCCAGGCGCATGCGCGAGCTGGAGATGCCCTCCTCGAACAGCGCCTTGCGGGCCCGGTCGAAGCCGCTGTCGGCGGCGGTGCGGGCGGCCACGGCCCGCTTGGAGGCCATGCCGAAGCTCTCCTTGTAGGCATTGCCGTCGCGGTCGACACGCAGGTCGCCGGGGGATTCGTAGGTGCCGGCGAACCAGGAGCCGATCATCACGTTCGACGCGCCCGCCGCCAGCGCCAGCGCGACATCGCGCGGGTGCCGTACGCCGCCGTCGGCCCACACGTGCACGCCGAGTTCCTTGGCCGCCGCGGCGCATTCGGCCACCGCGGAGAACTGCGGGCGGCCCACGCCGGTCATCATGCGGGTGGTGCACATGGCGCCGGGGCCGACCCCGACCTTGATGATCGTGGCGCCCGCCGCGGCCAGATCGCGGGTGCCCTCGGCGGAGACCACATTGCCCGCGGCCAGCGGCACGCCGAGGCCGAGATCGGCCACGGCGCGCAGCGATTCGAGCATCTTGGCCTGGTGGCCGTGCGCGGTGTCGATGACGAGCACGTCCGCGCCCGCCTCGGCCAGCGCCTTCGCCTTGGCCGCCACGTCACCGTTGATGCCGACCGCGGCGGCGACCCGCAGCTTGCCGTTCGCGTCGATCGCGGGGGTGTAGATGCCGGCCCGGATCGCGCCGGTGCGGGTCATCACCCCGGCCAGCGTGCCGTCGGTGTGGGTGAGTACGGCGAGCTGGGCGTGCGCCTCGGCGAGGCGGTCGAAGATCTCGCGCGGGGATTCGTCGACGGGGGCCTGGACGAAATCGGTGAAGGCGACCTCGCGCAGTCGCGCGAACCGGTCGACGTCCGCGCAGGCGGCCTCGGTGACCACGCCGACCGGCTTGCCGTCCTCGACGATCACGACCGCGCCGTGCGCGCGCTTGTGCATCAGCGCCACCGCGTCGGACACCGAGTGGTCGGGGTCGAGCGTGACGGGGGTGTCGGCGGTGAGCGAGCGGCTCTTGACGAACGCGATGGTGTCGGCGGCCGCCGGGATCGGCAGATCCTGGGGCAGGACGACGAGGCCACCGCGCCGGGCGACGGTCTCGGCCATCCGCTTGCCCGCGACGGCCGTCATGTTCGCGACCACGAGGGGGATGGTGGTGCCGGACCCGTCGACACTGGCCAGGTCCACATCGAACCGGGACGCGACATCGGTCCGGTTCGGGACGAGGAAGAGGTCGTCGTAGGTCAGGTCGTACGGCGGCTGGGGTCCCGGAAGAAATCGCACTTGTTCGATGATAGCCGGGTGAGGTCTGCCGTGGGCGGCACCTCAGTGCGCGGTGTCGGCCGCTTCCGGCAGCGGCGCCGCCTGCGTCCGGCACAGCACGACGGTGGCCCCGCACATCACGACGACGCAGGTCACGACCGCCACCAGGCCGAGATCGTCGGTGCGCAGCTGCTCGTTCAGGGCGGTGAGGCCGAGGAAGGCGGCGGCCAGCGGTTCGGCCACCGCCGCGGCCGGCAGGGAGGCCGACAGTGGTCCGGCTTGGTAGGCCCGCTGCTGGAGGTAGAAGCCGAGCAGACCGGCCCCGACCAGCGCCCAGGTCTGCCAGCCGGTGATCACGCTGCCGGGCCCGTCGCCGAACAGGGTGACCACGCGATCGGTGAGGGCGGCGGCCAGGCCGAACAGCGCGCCACCGGCGAGTCCGAGGCACAGCGCCCGCTCGGACGGATTGCGCAGCAGCACCCCCGCCAGCGTCGCGATCGCGACGACGCTCAGCAGAATCGCCAAGGGCACCAGCCACTCTCGCAGCGGCGCGGTCTGCTCGCCCGCGGTCGGATCGCCGATGACGAGGAACAGGACGAGGGCGGTGACGAGCACCAGCGCCGTCGCGGCGGCCCGGCCGGTGATCCGCTGATGGTTCAACCGCGCGGACAGCGGCAACGCGAAGACCAGGGAGCTCACCAGGATGGGCTGGACGACCAATACCGCGCCGAAGGCCAGCGCGAGCACCTGCATGCCGTACCCGCCGGCATCGCCGACGATCGCGGCCCACCACCGCTTGTTCCGCAGCAGCGAACGCACCAGCGACGCGTCGCCGGGGACCGCGGCGGCCGCGCGCTGCTGCGCCACCGACGCCACCGCGAACAGCATCGCGGCGACGACGGCGCACACGATCGTGGCGATCGAACGGTTCGTCACCAGGTCAGTGTGGCAGCCGGATCACGACGTCGGCGGGAGGCGCCCGGCCGCTTCGAGGGGCCGAGCCGACCGTGGGTGTGGACGCGGGCGGCGCCCGCGATGCGAACACGTCGTCGGCGCCGGATCACGACGTCGGCGACGGCACCGATCCGACGCACTCCGAACAGCAGCGTGGCCGAACCGTAATCGGTTCGGCCACGCGATGATTCAGTTTGCCGAGCGGTTGCGGCGGGCCGCCGGAGCGGCCGGACGCGCGGCTCGACGACGCGAATTCGTCGGCGTGTCGCCGCTGCGGGCGTGTCCGCCGGTGCCCGCGGGCTTGCGGCTGCGGGACTCGCCGGTCGGACGTTCCCGGTGCGGCGCGCCGCCGGTGCGGCTGTGGCCCTGCGCGGCCTCGCTCGCCGGTGCGCCACCGGAGCGGGGGCGTCGCGTGCGTCCACCGGTCGCCGACCTCGGTGCGGTGGCCTGCGCCGGCGCGGCCGGGGCGGCCAGCGCGATGCCGCTGGGCTTGCGCGCGCCGGTGATCTCCACCAGCTTGCGGTCGCCGGGGCGGACGTCGACGCCGTCGGTCTGCACGCCTGCCTTGCGGGTCATCGCGGCGACGTCCTTGCGCTCCTCATCGGTGACGAGGGTGACCACGACACCGTCCTCACCGGCGCGCGCGGTGCGCCCCGCGCGGTGCAGGTAGGCCTTGTGCTCGGCGGGCGGGTCGAAGTGCACGACCAGCGAGACGCCGTCGATGTGGATGCCGCGCGCGGCGACATCGGTGGTCACCAGCACCGGCACCGAGCCGTCGGCGAAGGCCGCCAGCGTACGGGTGCGGTTGTTCTGCGCCTTGCCGCCGTGCAGCGAGCCCGCCGCGACACCGGCGCCGCGCAGCTGCTTGGCCAGCCGGTCGGCGCCGTGCTTGGTGCGCACGAACATGATGGTCAAGCCCTCGCGGGCGGCGATCTCGGTGGCGACCGAACGCTTGACGTTCTTGTCGCGTACGTAGAGCAGGTGGTGCGACATGGTGGTCACCGACGCCTCCGGCGGCGCGGTGGAGTGGGTGACCGGCTGGTGCATGTAGCGCTTGACCAGCTTGTCGACGTCACCGTCGAGGGTGGCCGAGAACAGCAGGCGCTGACCGTCTTTCGGCGTGCGGTCGAGCAAGCGGGTCACCTGGGGCAGGAAGCCCATGTCGGCCATGTGGTCGGCCTCGTCGAGCGCGGTGATCATCACGTCGGACAGATCGGCGGCGCGCTGCTTGATCAGGTCGTCGAGCCGTCCGGGGGTGGCGATGAGCAGGTCGACGCCGCGCGCGAGCCGGTCGGCCTGGCGCTTGATCGGCGCACCGCCGACGACGGAGGCCACGCGCAGGCC
This sequence comes from Nocardia canadensis, assembly GCF_032656385.1. Classification (NCBI taxonomy): domain Bacteria; kingdom Bacillati; phylum Actinomycetota; class Actinomycetes; order Mycobacteriales; family Nocardiaceae; genus Nocardia; species Nocardia canadensis. Next base: position 1,808,934 of record NZ_JAVCWB010000008.1, on the reverse strand, counting down.
GAGCGAGCGCGCGGCCTCGTCGAGCGCGCGTTCGATCTGGGTCGCGAGTTCCCGGGTGGGCACCAGGACCAGGCCGCGCGGGCGGCCCGGCTTGGCGGACGCGCCGGTGAGCCGGGTCAGCATCGGCAGGCCGAAGGCGAGGGTCTTGCCCGAGCCGGTCGGGCCGCGGCCGAGCACGTCACGCCCGGCGAGCGCGTCGCCGATGGTGGCGGCCTGGATGGGGAAGGGCTTCTCGATGCCCGCGTTGCGCAGGGTCTGCACCAGTGCGACGGGCAGACCGAGGTCGGCGAAGGAGGCGTCGGGACGCGGAGAGGAAGACAAAATGGCCTTTCGTTGGGCTGCGCATCGCGCTGGAAGATGACCGGCGCCGATGACCCGGATACGCCGACGGCGTGCACGGGGTGCGGCCCAGCAGGAAGGACCGATCTCCCAGGATAGGCGGGATCGGCGGCGCGTGGGTAAACACGCTGGTCAGGTGACTGTTTGTAGCGAGGATTGTGCGGGTTGGTCCGGCGGCGGCGCGAAGCGTCGATCGGGTCGTCGCCAGGACGGACACGCGGCGGCGAATAGCCAGGTCAGCCCCGGAACAGGCGGTTGAGCTCCTGTAGCCACGGCACCGCGACCGCGAGGGTCGGCACGACCAGGATGGCCGCCGAACCGAGGTAGGCGACGGTGGCGACTCTCACGTCGCCGGTGCGGCCGGCGAGCCGCTGGATGCGGATCAGCGTGCTCGGTCCGCCCGCGGCGAGCGCGCCCTGCGGTGCGGTCGACTTCGCGCAGGCGACCAGCGCGCGGGCCAGCGGCTTGGGGCCGGTCACCTTGACGGCGGAGTCGTCGGCGAGCAGTTCGATCAGCAGTTTCACCGAGCCGAGCGCGGCCTTGCTGCGGACCACCCGGGGGAACGCCTCGTGCACGGCGGTGAACGCCTCGAGCACGAGGTCGTGACGGGCCCGCAGATGGGAGCGCTCGTGGCTGACGATCGCGGTGACCTCGGCATCGTCGAGGCTGGTCAGCGTGCCTTCGCTGAGCACCACCCGCTGCCGCAGCCCGGGCAGGCAGTAGGCGATGGGTTCGGTCGCGGCGAGCACGCGGATATCGGCGGCGCGGCGGACCGGCCCGCTCTGATCCAGCAGATCGACCAGCATGCGATGCCGGGACCTGCGGCGACGGGTGTGCACGCCGACGCGCACGATGGAGAAGATGAGCCGGGCGCCGATCATCAGGGTCAGCGCGAAGACCAGCACGTAGATCGTCCACAGCGGCAGACCGAGGGCGTCGATCTCCTGGGTGGGGGAGGTGGTCGGCCTACCGTCGGGGCCGGGGACGAGCAGCAGGCTGGCGATGGCCAGCCCGGAGCCGAAGGCGCTGAGCACGGCGGCCAGCGCGATGGCCTGCCACAACACCAGGGCCGCGCGCGGGGACCGATGCACCCAGGTCGCGCGGCTGAGCAGCGCTGGTACCGGCCCTGCGAGAAGCAAGGCGAGACCGGCGAAGACTGCCGCGGTTGCGTTCATCGACTCTGCTCACTGCGTTGTGGGACCAGGGGCGCTCACGTCGTTGTGAGAGCCGCCAGGGAGTCTAGCTGCTCTTCTCGTCGGATTCGAGCTTGGCGAGTGCCTCCCGGAGGGCATCGGCCTCGTCCTTGCCCACCTGTTCCACGAAGTGCACCAGTGCCGCGGCACGGCTGCCCGCCGCGTCGGCCTGCTGCAATGCGTCGACCATCAGGCTCGCGACGAGTTCGTCGCGGCTGTGTACCGGTGCGTATCTGTGGGCACGATCATCGCGCCGCTGCACCACCAGATCCTTCTTCGCCAGCCGCTGCAGCACGGTCATCACTGTCGTGTACGCGAGCTCGCGCCGTGCGGCCAGTGCTTCGTGGACCTGCCGCACCGTCTGCGGTTCGTCGGCCGACCACAACTGGTCCATGACCGCTTTTTCGAGTTCGCCGAGTCCTGCCATCCCACAATTTTACGGACTCAACGACAAAGATGCGTACTACAGATTGTCGTAACGGGGGGTTTGCTGGTGTGTCATTCGTCATACCCGTCCGCGCCGTGCACGTGCCGGGTGCCGATCGGGACGATCATCGGCCGCCCCGAGACCGGATCGGTGAGCACGGTCGCGTCGAGTCCGAACACCTCGGCCAGCAGCTCGGCGGTGACGATGTCGGCGGGCTTCCCCCGCGCCACGATGCGCCCGGCCGACATCACCACGAGCTCGTCGCTGTAGCGGATGGCGAGGTTGAGATCGTGCAGCACCATCACCACCGTGCGCCCGAACTCGGCGTGCAGCCGGTCGACGAGGTCGAGCACTTCGAGCGAGTGCGCGAGGTCGAGGTAGGTGGTCGGTTCGTCGAGCAGCAGGATGTCGGTGCCCTGGGCCAGGGCCATCGAGATCCAGGCGCGCTGGCGCTGGCCGCCGGAGAGCTCGTCGAGGGTGCGCTCGGCGAGGTCGGCGATGCCGGTCTGGGCCAGCGCGGCGGCGACCTCGGTCTCGTCGTCGGCCGACCACTGCCGCAGCCAGGACTGGTGCGGGTGCCTGCCACGGGCGACCAGATCCGCGACCGTGAGTCCCTCCGGGGCCACCGGGGTCTGCGGCAGCATGCCGATCACCCGGGCGACGTCCTTGGTCTTCATCGACGAGATGGCCTTGCCGTCGAGCACCACCTGTCCCTCGCGCGGGCGCAGCAGCCTGCCCAGCGACTTGAGCAGCGTCGACTTGCCGCAGCCGTTGGGGCCGATGACGGTGGTGACCACGCCGGGGGCGATGTCGAGGCTGAGCTCGTCGACGATCACCCGCTCGCCGTAGCCGAGGGAGACGCTGTCGGCGGCGAGGCGATGGGCGGGGCTGGTCATGAGAGCGTGGCCTTCCGATTCATGCGGACGAGCAGGTAGAGCAGGAACGGCCCGCCGAGCGCGGCGGTCACGATGCCGACGGGCAGCTCGACGGGAAGCAGTGTGCGCGAGATGATATCGGCCGCCGCGACCAGCCCGGCGCCGGTCAGCGCGGAGGCCAGCAGTGGTTCCCCCGGCGTGCGCAGCGCCATCCTGGCGATCTGCGGCGCCGCGAGCGCCACGAAACCGACCGGCCCGACGGCCGCCGTGGCCACCGACGCCGCCACCACCGCGGCGCCGATGAGCAGCGCCTGCTGGGCCTGGATGCGCACGCCGAGCACCCGGGTCGACTCCTCGCCGAGGCGCAGCGCGGCCAGCGTGCGCGCCGAGACCAGCGCGACGACGGTCACCAGGGCCAATGCGACCACGGCGGGCGCGACCCTGGCCATGTCCGCGGCGTTGAGCGACCCGGTGAGCCAGAGCTGGGCCCTGGCGGCATCGGTGAGGCTGGCCCGGGTGAGCAGCCAGCTGATCACCGACAGGAGTACCGCGTTGACGCCGATGCCGATGAGGACCAGGCGGAATCCGGTGACCCCGCGTTCCCCGGCCCGGCCGCGGCCCCAGGCGAGCAGATAGATCACGACCGCCGTCAGCAGCCCGCCGGTGAGCGCGGCCAGCGGCGCGCCGAGGGTGGCGATCAGCCCCGTGGTCGCGCCGCCGCTGCCGACCAGCACCGCGACGGCGCCGACACTGGCGCCGGTGGTGATCCCGAGGACGTCGGGTCCGGCCAGGGGGTTGTGCAGGATCGACTGCATCAGCGCGCCGGACAGGCCGAGCGCCGCGCCGACCACCACGGCCGTCAGCGCCCGCGGCAGCCGCGACTCGATGATGATGAACCGCTGCGACCGGGTGCCACCGCCGCCGAGCACATCGAGGACCCGGCGCAGCGGGATGTGGGTCTCGCCGACGGCGATGTCCAGGCAGAACAGCGCGAAGACCAGCGCCGCGAGCGCCAGCACGGCCCCGAACAGCACCGGTCGCCACACCAGCGACACCGGCCCGATCCGCAGCGCAGGGCGCACCTTGCGCAGGGCGGCGCCCGCGTCGGTGAGCTTGTCCGTCTCGAGTGTGCTCACAGCGTCACCAACTTCTTGCGGCGCACCAGCGCGATGAAGAACGGCGCGCCGATCGCCGCCAGCATCACGCCGACCTGGAGTTCGCCCGGCCGGGCGACCACCCGGCCCGCGATGTCGGCGACCAGCAGCAACAGTCCACCGATGAGTCCCGAGTAGGGGATCAGCCAGCGATTGTCGGGGCCGGTGATCGTGCGCGCGATATGCGGCACCACCAGGCCGAGGAAGGCGATCGGCCCGATGGCCGCGGTGGCCGCGCCGCTGAGCAGCACCACCGCGAACAGCCCGAACGCGCGCGCCCGGCCGACATCGACGCCGAGCCCGCGGGCGACGTCGTCGCCGAGGCTGAGCAGGTTCAGGCTGGGCGCCGCGGCGACCGCCATCGCCATGCCGACCACGAGGAACGGCAGCACCTGCCAGAACACCCCGCCCTCGCGTCCGTTCACCGTGCCGACGACCCAGAACCGGTAGGTGTCGAGCGCGGCGTTGTCGAGCACGACCACGGCGTTGGTCATCGCCTGGAGGAACGCGGTGACCGCCGCGCCGGCGAGCACCAGGCTCAGCGGACTCGCCTTGCCGCCGCCGATCGAGGACACCCCGAACACGACCACCCCCGCGATCGCCGACCCGGCGAAGGCGAACCAGATGTACTGGCTCGGCGCGGTGAAGCCGAACAGGTAGATGCTGAGCGCGGCCAGGAAGCCCGCGCCCGCATTCAGTCCCAACAAACCGGCATCAGCGAGCGGATTGCGGGTATACCCCTGGATGAGCGCGCCCGCGATGCCCAGTGCCATCCCGGCGACCAGGGCCAACGCGGTGCGCGGCAGACGCAGCTCACGCACGATTTCCTCGGCGGTGGAGCGGGCCGGGCATCGGAACGGGCCGCCGTCGCAGCAGAGAGCGTGTGTGACGGCGTCGAACACCGTGGCCGGTGCGAGCGAGCGGGTACCGATGGCGATGCTCGCCACCACCGCGACGGTGAGCAGTACAACGAGCAGAAGAAGGCCGGTCAGACGACGACGTCTGACGGTGCCAGGGTGGATCACGGCGACGTACTTCTCCTGACTCGAATCCGGACACGACTTGTGAAGTCTGGTAAGCCTAACCTATGTTCCGAGACATCATCGTCACGGGAACCCACTGTTCGAGGAGGTTCGATGCCCGAGCCCGTCACCACCGTCACGTCCCGCAGCACCGCCGCGTTCGATCGCGCGTGCGCCCGGTTGCAATCGCTGCAACCCGAACATCCGCGGGTCTATGCCGTGGCGGCGATGGCCGGTCAGGGTAAACGCCGCTGGTGGCACGTGCCGAACGGCCTGTCCGAGGGCCGCGTCGAACTCATGTACCGCAGGCACGCCGCCGAGATGATCAACGACGACATCGCCGCCGAGGTGGTGGCGACCGCCCTCATCCACGCCGTCGCGGGCCGGGTGACGGCCCTGTTCGTGATGGCCGGCCGTGCCTGGGACCCCGGCCGCGACAACCTCTGGATCCACCACGACAACGACGGCGGCATCGACTGGGCGGGCTTGTCCGACACCACGATTCGCGTCGTCGACGGTGACCCCGAGGTCGACGAGCGCGACACCGTCGCCCTGCCCTGTGAGGCGGCGATGGCGGTCTGGCTGGCCCAGCGGTGCGCGTCCTCGCTGATCCCGCTGCAATCGGTGCTCACCCGCTGCTCGGGCCTGCCCGCGCGCCGGTTCTGGTCGCTGGTCGGCGAATCCGTCATCGGCGCGGCGACCTACGTGCCCGACCTGGCTCGCACCGACGCCACCGCGGGTGCCCGGCGCGGCCAGCTGCTGCTCGGCGCGCTCGAGGATCGGGGCCTGCCGGTGCGCCGGACCAGCTGCCTGCAACGCTAGGGATCGGTCGACGCGCGCAGCGCGGCGGCGAGTTCTCGGAAGGACCGCAGCAGCAGCTCGCCGTAGTGCTCCGGGTCCGGCATCATCGCGGGATTCGTGGTCACCGCGATGACGATCTCGTCACCCTGCGAGGTGATCAGGTGCCGCAGGCCGTCACCGTCGAGGATCGGCAGCGAGCCGACGACCCGGCGGATCGGGCGGTCGCAGAAGACCAGGGTGTCGGTCACCGGCGGCACGTTGCTGATGGTGGTGTTGCACAGCGGTACCGTCGCCGCGTCGTCGAAACGTCGTTGCGCCCTGGCCCATCCGGCGGCGCGCAGCAGCAGGGCGGGCGCGGTCTCCACCCGGCGGTCCCCACGCCGCACCACCGGATCGGCGGTGCGCTGTTTGGCCAGGTCCGCCGATCGCTTGAGCGCGGTCAGCCGGGCGAGGGGGTCGGTGCGGTCGGTGTGCAGGTCGACGATCATCTGACAGAGCTGATTCGCCGAATCCCAGTCGGCGACACCGCGCATCGACATCGGCACCATCGCGGCGAGCGAGCCCTCGGGCGTCTCGTCGTGCTCGGCCAGATAGGCGGCCAGCGCGCCGGCGATCGTCGTCAGCATCAGGTCGTTGATCGTCACCCGCTGCGGCGCGGCGGTCTTCGCGGCAAGCACCTCCGGCAGCGGAATCGGGAACAGGTGAAAGGTGAGCTCCGCGTGGATGTCCCGGTTGAACCGGGTCGCCGGACGCTCGGCCACCGGCTCGTGCACGGCGCCCGCCTCGACCAGCGCGCGCAGTTCGTCCCGCGCCGCGCGGGCCCGCCGCAGTCCGCCGACGAACTGCGCGGGCCGCAGCGGGAGCGCGGCGGTCGTCCGGAGCGCCCGCACCAGCGGACGCGGTTCGTCGAGCCGGATCGCGGGCGCCGGGGCGGTACCGAACAGCCGCTGCTCGAGCGCGCGGGTGGCGACGCCGTCGCCGACGCTGTGATGGAACGCGAGCACCACGATCGTGGTCGGGCCCGGCATCGCCGGGACACCCTCGATGCGATCGAGCACGTGGATCTGCCAGGGCGGCCGCGTCAGATCCATTCTCGTGGCGGTGATCTCGGCGATCCGGGCGCGCGCGTCGTCCCAGGTTCCGGCACCCGGCCGCGTCAGGGTGACGTGCTCGCGCACCGACAGGGACGGATCGGGCACCCAGTACGGCAGATCCAGATCCATCGGCACGCGCTGGAGCCGTCGGTGGAACAGCGCCGCGTGCCCGATACCCGCCCGCGCCCAGTCCAGCACCTCGCCGAGGGTCAACGGTTCCCGGTCCGACGCGTCGGCGAAGTACACCCCGACGACGTTGGACAGGTGGCGGTCGGTCTCGTCGTAGACGAACACCGCGTCGCGCGGGCGCAGCTGCTCGGTGCCGACGCGCAGTTCGGCGCTCACAGGCCGAGTGCCGTCGCCATCATCGGCCACGACTCGTGCAGATCGTCTTCCCAATAGCCCCACGAATGGGTGCCGGTCGGCCGGAGGTTGTAGGTGATATTCGTGCGGCCGAGTTCGCGGGTGCGCTGAGCCAGATTGGCCGTGCAATACATCGTCGCCGCCTCGATACCGCCACCGACGATCATCTGATTCGTCAGAATGGAGGTCGGATTCTTTCCATTGATATGGACGCGCGGATTGTCGAGAGTATCGTGAATTCCGGGCAAACCCGTGCCGGCGGAAATGTACATCGGGATATTCGGCAAGCGGTGGGCCTGGACGAAGGGGTCGTGTTCGCGCCAGGCGGCGTCGGTGACCGGACCCCACATGTTCTCGACGTCGCCGCCGCCCATACGCACCACCGTCGAGACGAAGGCTCGCCCGATCGGGTCGCTGGTCATCGCGCAGCCGCTGTAGGCCGACACGCTGCGGTACAGGTCGGGGGCCTGGATCGCGAGGTCGAGGACCGATGTGCCCGCCATCGAGATGCCCGCCAGCGAGTTGACGCCGTTCGTCCCGAAGGCGGCGTCGACGACCGGCGGCAGTTCCTGGGTCAGGAAGGTCGTCCACATGTTGCGGCCGTTGTTCTCGAGGTTCTTGCCGAGTTTCTCGTCGGGGCGCAGCCAGTCGGTGTAGTAGCTGAACGCGCCTTCCATCGGGATGACGACATTGACGTGTTTGTCGGCGAAGAACCCGCCCGCATCGGTCTGCCCCGGCCAGTTGGCCGAGTCCTCGCCGCCGCCCGCGCCGTTGAGCAGGTACAACGTCGGCGCCGGGGTCGAGGCATCGACCGGTCGCAGGACGCGCACCGCGATCGTGCGATCCATGGCGGGGGAGTAGACGCTGATGTCGGCGACCTGGCCGGATTCGGTCCGGCTGACCAGCCGGGCGCCGGGGGTGGCTCCGGCCTGCGCGGTGTCGACGAACACGGGCGTCGCGGCGACAGCCACGACGCAGGCGGCCGCGACGAGCGCGCGGAGCATGTCGATCTTCATGGTGATGCGAGCCTGCTGACTTCTCGGGCGGATGCGGGGGCGGGCCGGTGGGCGACCTGCCCCCACACCGCGCTGAAACTACGTGCGCTGGTGATTATTTGCCCGGGGTGGGCGTGCCACCGCTGACGGTGATCAGCGCCTGGATGAAGGGCAGCGCGGCATTGCTGAGGCTGCCGGCGCCGGTCTCCAGCAGTTCGTAGAGGGAACCCATGTCGTACTCCTGAGGATCGGTGGGGTGGGCGGTTTACGGGAAGAAGGCTTCTACCGAGCCCAGGAAGACGGCGAGCAGGCCGTCACCTTCGGCCGCGGAACCCAAGCCCGCGATCGCCGCCATCATCAGCTCTGTCAACGAACCCATGGTCGAACTCCTTGCTTGATTGTCGAGAAACCTGAGGTCAGCGGGTGGATCAGCCGCCGATGGGCGTGCCACCGCTCAGGGAGATCAGCGCCTGGACGAGGGGCAGGGTGGTATCGCCGAGACTGGCCATGCCGGTCGCGAACATTTCGTAGAGGGAACCCATGTATTACTCCTGCGGGTGTTTTCGGATTACGGGAAGAACGCTTCGACGGAGCCCAGGAAGGTCTCGAGCAGAAGATCTCCTTGGTTCGCGGAAGCCATTCCTCCCAGTACGCCGAGTAGCAGCTCATCGAACGAGCCCATGCAGTATCTCCTTGCGCTGTTGTCATGCCCCCGAAAATGGGGTGGTCCCTCTTCCCGGGGCGGTCATCACGTCGTAACTCGATGTGATGCCGGTAACGTAGCGCTGCCGCCACAGTGTGGCAACCCACTGTTTCACTCATGGTGATTCGTTCATTCTTTTCTTTCCTTCTGGAAGCTGCTCGACGATTGCCGTCCGGCGTGGCGGAGCTACGTGTGACCTGTGGTTACGGCGACTGTCTGGTACGGCGACTCCGGGTGGACGCTGCGAACGGAGCTGTTCACGACGAGTGCGTCAAGTGGGGTGGATTTCGACCTGTGGTCGGCCTGATCTGCGATGAGTCGTCGTCGCGGGTGGGGCGGAGGGAGTTCTGATGGTGGCACTCGCGATGGGGGCGGTGTGCTGCGGGGGCACCGCCGCAGCGCCTGAAGTGAGCGGACGTGTGGCAACAGTCGCGCACCGGCCTGTTCGCCGGTCCCCACTTTCCGCGGATTCGAACAGTGTTCGGCGGCCTCATTCTTCTCGCCGCGCGGTGTTGATCAGTTATTCGGTTCAGCTATTGATGCTGTGCTGCTCGGGTGAGAGGGGTTGCCGGAAACGGGGCGGAGGCGGACCGTGACCGGCCCGCCCCCGCGCTGTTTCGCTGTGTGCTATTTACCCGGCGTCGGCGTGCCGCCGCTGACGGTGATCAGCGCCTGGATGAAAGGCAGCACGGCATCGCTCAAACTGCCCGCGCCGGTCTGCATCAATTCGTAGAGAGATCCCATGGTTATTGTCCTTGCCTCGGGAGGGTTGCCGGACTCGTCGACGAGTCCGGCAGGGGGGGTGTCACCGGCAGTTTTTACGGGAAGAATGCCTCGACGGAGCCGAGGAAGACCGCCAGGAGTCCATCGCCCTCGACCATCGAACCCAATCCCGCAATGGCGGCCATCATTATCTCGGTCAGCGAACCCATGGTAAATCTCCTTGCATGATCGATGAGCATCCCGCCGGAAATGGAGGACCCGTCGGCCGGGATGGGGATCACAATCAGATCTCCTCTGCTGTGATGTGGGTAACGTAGCCCCGCTCATTTCCCTCGGCAAGGAAATCGGCCGATTCGCGAAATTCGAATCCAGATACTTCCTGGTGGAACTACTGGCCGGTAGTGGTGTCCTGTCACAGCCGATCGCGGCGTGACCTGTGCCGACGACCGGTCCCGTCAGGTCGACGGCGAACAATCACGTTCGCCGTCGACGCCGTCAATCCCCCTGGCGAGGAGCACGCCGGAGACGTGCCGGAATCCGGTACTGGCGGCTCACCGCGACCCTCACCGGCGCCACGGTGACCTCCGGTGCCGCCCACCTCTGGCTCTTCGACGCGCTGACCGTGTCGGTGGCATGAGAAAGGGGAGGCCGATGATCCGGCCTCCCCTTCGGTTCGCGACGACTCAGGGCACCACTTCGACGACGTCGCCCGGTTCCAGCCACTCGTAGTGCGCCTTGGCGCCTTCGGGCGTCAGCCGGATGCAGCCGTGGGACTGCTCCTCGGTGGGCCCGATGTGATAGGCGATGTCGCCGTTGAAGAACACCGCGTACTCCATCGGCGCGTTGTGCAGGGTGCTCCAGTGGAACGGCTTCTTGAACGCCACCTTGAAGACGCCGGGCGGGGTCTCGTAACCCGGACGGCCGTGCGACATCGGGGTCGGCCCGTAGGTCACCTTGCCGTTGTCCATCAGCCAGGCATTGTTGGTGGACAGCTGCAGGCAGGCGCGCGCCTTCTCACTACACGGCGCGACCACCGGCTCCGGCGGCGGCGCGGGAATGATCGCCGGAACGCCGGGCACATCGGGACCGCCGGGCCACAGCGGCTCGGCCTGCACCGGTGCCGCGACGGCGGCACCGGCGACGGCCGCGCACATGGCCGCTTGCGCGGCCCAGCGGGGGATACGACTACTACTCACGAAATCTTGCCTCTCTCGCCGCGCCCACCCCTGGCCGTCGTGCGCCCAGAACATGAGCTTTCAACATCGACACAAGCCTCGGAAACATAGAGGTAGGTGTGATCATGGAGTATTGCGATCGTGTTGAGCAAGCCCACGCGGCCGGCTGCGGCGTGCCGTCACGCGGCCCGCGCGCTCTCCGGCCGGAACGCCCGGGCGACCAACGGCGGCCGCATCGTCAGCGGGTGAGCTGATTGCGCAGCCAGGGGGCGGTTTCGACGCCGGGACCCGCAGGGCGCCGCTCGCGCTGACCGACCGCGCGGTGGCGTGCAACCCCCCCGCTCGTCGCGGGCAGCACGCCCGTGGCGTCGGCGATGCGCACCGCGCGGGTCGACGCCGTTGCCGCCGGGACGCGGCTCGGGTGCGAGTTCGACGGCCGTCGGTTCGGCGTCGTGCCGGGCGAGCCGGTAGGTGAGGGTGGGCCTGCCGATGCCGGCGCCGGAGCTGAGAGGGCGTGGACGGGTCGGCGTGGTGACTCTCCGCGAAGGGGCTGACCCATGGTCAGTCCCCGCGCGGTAGATTCTGACCGCCGGTCAGTGAAGGGCGCTAGGATGTCGCGATGACCGACGAGCGGATGCCGGGTACCCGCGAGCGCATCCTGATGGTCGCCCTGGAACTGTTCGGTGCGCACGGATACCACCGCACCACGGTCCGGGCGATCGCCGATCGGCTGGATATCTCCAAAGCCGGTGTGCTCTATCACTTTCCGAGCAAAGACGACATCCTCGCCGGACTCGCCGAGCCGCTGCTCGCCGCTATGGCGGCGGCGGTCGCCGAGGCCGCCCACCCCGATCCGCGCACGGCCCGGCGGCGCGTCCTCGAAGGACTGCTCGACGTCTTCCTCGAACACCGGTATCTGTTGCGGCTCACCGTGAACGACCTGGCCCTCGCCGCGCCGGGCGCGATCTTCGAGCGGTTCCGTGCCACGATGCTGGCCGCGCACCGGCTCGTCGCCGGGCCGAGTCCGGCGCTGGCCGACCGGGTCCGCGCGGCGCAAGCGCTGGGCGCGCTCAGCGATCCGGTGGTGGTGTTCGCCGCGGAATCACCCGGCGACCTGCGGGCAGAGGTGCTGGCCGGGGTGGAACTGCTCTATCCCGCGGACGCCGGTCGGGTGGTCGCCACGCGCGGGCGCCCGGCGGCTCTGGACGCGGAACGCATCGCGACCGCGCGCCGGATGAGCGGGGTGGAACAGCGCAGCGCCACCGAGATCGCGGCCGCGCTCGGCGTCTCTCGCGCGACGGTGTACCGGTATCTCCAATAGATGATTATGAGACTCTTTGTGAGACAGATGAGACAAGTCGGGGTGAGGGTTGACCACTTAGGTAAGCCTGACCTATGCTCATCTCGGCGTATGGATGAGCCGGTGGTCCCGAGGGCTGCGGTCGACCCCCTCATTCCTGCCGCGGCGGGCTCCGTCCCAGTGACGGGGTCCGCCGCTTCGTCTCCCGGGGTGTCGGCCGCCGAATTCGATGGTGTAGACCGGAACGTATGACCGACAACACCCTGTCTCTGGCCGAGATCACCCCGGAGCTGATGACCAAGGCCAGCGAAGGCACCTTCACCGATCTGATCGGTTTGCGCTACACGGAGGTGAGCCCCGACCGGGTGCGCGGCGAATGGGAGGTGCGCCCGCAGTTGCACCAGCCCGCGGGCATCCAGAACGGCGGCGTCTACTGCACCGTCATCGAGACCCTGGCCAGCGTGGGCGCCGGCGTCTGGTTCGGCGAGCGCGGCTCGGTCGTCGGTGTCAACAACAACACCGACTTCCTGCGCGCGGTCCGCGAGGGCGTCCTCACCGGCGAGGCCACCCCCCTCCACCGCGGCCGCAGCCAGCAGCTGTGGGTCGTGGTGATCACCGACGCCGAGGGCCGCACCGTCGCCCGCGGCCAGGTCCGCCTACAGAATCTCGCCGCCTGACCCCACTCCTTCCGTGGTGACCCGCCACCCCTCGCGGCCGGGCACGTCGACGACCAGCGCCCCGATGTTCCACGCGTCGTCCTCGCCGCGATGGTGGCGGCCTTCGAGCGGCAATCCGGCGATGTGGAGCGCCCCCGCCATGTCCTGCTGCTTGCGCAACCCGTAGCTCTCGGCGAAGACCTGCTCGGCGTTGGTGTGCCGGCCACGGAAGGGATACCGCACGCCCGTGGCCGCGCACTGCGCGAGGAACTGCTTGCGGTCGTAGTCACCCCAGCTCGCCCACTGCCGCGACCCCGAGTCGAACTCGGTTGCCGGCAACCGGCAGGCCTCGGCGAACGTGACACCCCCGTCGACCTGCTCCTGCGTGAGGCCGGCCAGCTCCGTGCAGAACGCGCTCACCGTCGACCGCGCGGGCCGCACGAGAATCCCATGCCTGCTCACCCGCTTCCGCATCCCGAGATCGACCACGGTGAGTCCGATCTCGATGATCTCGCCGCACTGCCCCGACGGCACCGCGCCCGCCCAGCACGTCGCCTCCACGTCGACCACATCGAGCAGCCCGGTCCCTTCGTCCATGCCGAGCGACGTCAGGCGCGGGTCGCGCGGCGTGCCACCGATTTCGACCTCGGTGCCGGAGTGCGGGTTCGGGACCGGCCGATGGGAGAGACCGAGCGGTCGGTAATCGTGTCGGGTGGACGGGCGAGGGCGCGTCGGGCGTGTCAGAATGTCGGACACCCGTCCACGATCCGCGAGGAGACCCGATGCGCCTGTCGCCGCACGAGCAGGAACGGCTGCTGCTGAGCTACGCGGCCGAACTCGCCCGCCGCAGGCAGGCGCGGGGACTCAAGCTCAACCACCCCGAGGCGGTCGCCCTGATCACCGATCACGTGCTCGAAGGGGCGCGGGACGGGCGGACCGTGGCCGAGCTGATGTCCTCGGGCCGCTCGGTGCTCACCCGCGACGACGTCATGGACGGGGTGCCGGAGATGATCCACGACGTGCAGGTCGAGGCGACCTTCCCCGACGGCACCAAACTCGTCACCGTGCACCACCCGATCGGATAGGCGAGGTCCATGATTCCCGGTGAATACCTCTGTGCCGAGGGCACGATCGAACTCAACGCGGGCGCGGTGCGCCTCGCGCTCGACGTCGTCAACACCGGCGACCGCCCCGTCCAGGTCGGCAGCCACGTCCATTTCCCGCAGGCCAACGCCGCCTTGGACTTCGACCGCGCGGCCGCCCACGGCCACCGCCTCGACATCCCCGCCGGCACCGCTGTCCGCTTCGAACCCGGTCTGCCACAACGAGTCTCGCTGGTGCCGATCGGCGGCACCCGCGAGGTGTACGGGATCAGCGCCAACCCGCCGGGCCGCCTCGATGCGTGAGAACACGACCTCTTCGGGAGAGAACCGATGACCGAACTGAGCCGCGCCCGCTACGCCGAACTGTTCGGGCCGACCACCGGCGACCGCATCCGGCTCGCCGACACCGACCTGATCATCGAGATCACCGAGGACCGCAGCGGCGGACCGGGACTCGCCGGTGAGGAAGCCGTCTTCGGCGGCGGCAAGGTGCTGCGCGAGTCGATGGGCCAGTCCCGGGCCACCCGCGCCGACGGCGCCCCCGACACCGTCATCACCGGCGTGGTGATCATCGACCACTGGGGCATCATCAAGGCCGACGTCGGCATCCGCGAGGGCCGCATCTGCGGCATCGGCAAGGCGGGCAACCCCGACACCATGTCGGGCGTGCACCCGGACCTGGTCGTCGGCCCGTCGACGGAGATCATCGCGGGCAACGGCCGCATCCTCACCGCGGGCGCCATCGACTGTCACGTGCACTTCATCTGTCCGCAGCTGCTCGACGAGGCGCTCGGCGGCGGCATCACCACGCTCATCGGCGGCGGCACCGGCCCGGCCGAGGGCTCCAAGGCCACCACCGTCACCCCCGGCTCCTGGCACCTGGCCCGGATGCTGGAAGCGCTGGACCACTGGCCGATGAACATCGTGCTGCTCGGCAAGGGCAACACGGTCAGCCAGGAATCCATGTGGGAGCAGTTGCGCGGCGGCGCTTCGGGTTTCAAGCTGCACGAGGACTGGGGTTCCACGCCCGCCGCGATCGATGCCTGCCTCACCGTCGCCGACGCGGCGGGGGTGCAGGTGGCGCTGCACTCGGACACGTTGAACGAGGCCGGTTTCGTCGAGGACACCCTGGCCGCCATCGCCGGCCGCGGCATCCACGCCTATCACACCGAGGGCGCGGGCGGCGGGCACGCGCCCGACATCATCACCGTCGCCTCGCATCCGAACGTGCTGCCCAGTTCCACCAACCCCACCCGGCCGCACACGGTCAACACCCTCGACGAGCACCTCGACATGCTCATGGTGTGTCACCACCTGAGCCCGTCGATCCCCGAGGATCTGGCCTTCGCCGAATCGCGGATCCGCCCGTCCACCATCGCCGCCGAGGACCTGCTGCACGACCTGGGCGCCATCTCGATGATCGGCTCGGACTCGCAGGCCATGGGCCGCATCGGCGAGGTGGTGATGCGCACCTGGCAGACCGCGCACGTGATGAAGCGCCGCCGTGGCGCCCTGCCCGGCGACGGCGCGGCCGACAACGCCCGCGTGCAGCGCTACATCGCGAAATACACCATCTGCCCGGCGGTCTCGCACGGCCTCGACGACGAGATCGGCTCGGTGGAGGTCGGCAAACTGGCCGATCTGGTGCTGTGGGAGCCCGCCTTCTTCGGTGTCCGCCCGCACGCGGTGCTCAAGGGCGGCATGATCGCCTGGGCCGCGATGGGTGACGCCAACGCCTCCATCCCCACCCCGCAGCCGGTGCTGCCACGGCCGATGTTCGGCGCCGCGGCGCCCGCCGCCGCGGCCACCTCGCTGCACTTCGTCTCCGAGCAGGCCATCGACGACGGTCTCGCGAATCGGCTGGCCGTGCGCCGGAAGCTGGTGCCGGTCAAGAACGTCCGCCGGGTCACCAAGGCCGACATGCCGCGCAACGACGCCATGCCGCGCATCGAGGTGGACCCCGACACCTTCACCGTCCGGGTCGACGGCGAGGTGTGGGCCGAGGACCCGGCCACCGAACTGCCGATGGCCCAGCGCTACTTCCTGTTCTGAGACCGGACACGACAACGGGGCCCGCGCCGTTGCGGGCCCCGTTGCCGTGCGGCGCTCAGTCGAACGAGCAGCCGCCGACCGGCTTGTCCGCAAGCCGGTCGAGCAGGTAGGTCACCGCGTTGTCGGGACCGAAGCCGTCGATCAGTTCCGGACCGAAGTGGTTCGGGATGGTCGTGCCGGGCAGGATCGGCGGCAGTTCGTTGGTACGGAAGGTGACCGTGGCGCCCTGCCCGCACCAGTCCTCGGCGAGCCGCCGGGCCTGGCCGTAAGGGACGGTGTCGTCGTTGCGACCGCTGGTGATCAGCACCGGGGTGGTCGGCGTGGTGCTGCCCAGGCGCAGTTCCGCCAGTACGGGCGCGGCCTCGGGGATCTCGGCGAGGTGCTCGGTGAGCGAACGCCCGTCCACGGTCAGCGAATTCGTCCGCAGGAACGGGTGATAGGTGATCAGGTCGGCGACGCACGAGTCGCTCAGCGTGGCGAGCATGGCGCGGCCCTGCGGGCTGGTCACCCGGTCGACGGCCTGCTCGAGTTCGGGGTAGCGGGCGAGCATGCCGTTGACGGCGAACCCGATCGCGCCGCCGATCAGCGCGCCGTCGATGCGCTCGAGGATGGCCGACAGGTCGGCGACCGGTCCACCGGCCCAGGTGCCCTTGAGGTTCAGCTCCGGCGCGTAGCTGGGCGCCATCTCCGCCGCCGCCGCGGTGGCACCGCCGCCCTGGGAGTATCCCCACAGCACCAGGGGCGTCTCGGGGCCGACCCCGCCGAGCGCGTTCGCGGCACGAGCGCCGTCGAGGATCGCGTGGCCGCTCTCGAACCGGTTGGCGTAGGTGTGGATGCCGGGGGTGCCCAGACCGATGTAGTCGGTGATCAGCACCCGCGCGCCGAGCGCGCTCCACACCGCCGAGGACGGCAGTTCCTGATTCGCCGAGAGCCCGAGCGGATCGGCGGTCACCGAGACGCCGGTCGAGAACGCCACCGACATCGCGCACCGGTCGCCCTGGCCGGAGGTGCCGGGACCGATGACCACGGTCGGCCGTGGACCGGCGCCCTGCCACGGGTTCTTCGGCTCGATATAGGTGCCGGTGACGGCGACGGGGGAGCCGTCCTGCAACCGGCTGGTGTACATCACGTGCTGGGCCTGGGTCGGCCAGCCCGCCGCGGTCGGCGGCGTCGCGAGGATCGTCATCGGCTGGGTCTTCACGATCGCGCCCGGCGCCTGGGGGATCTGCGCGGGCGGCACGTAGAACGCGCTGACCGGCTCCGCGGCGACCTGCGTGCCGACCACCCCCGACCCGGCCACCGCGGCCAGACAGGCCAGTGCGGTCACCGCCGCCCGGCGCGCCAGCGATCGTGCTTGCTGCATACCACTCCCATCGATGCCACCGCCGCACCGTCGCGACTGTGTCCCCGGCCGCGTCGGAGCGGATTCATGACGCACGTCACGCCGCAGCGGCCGACCGAACGGTAACACTGTTACTGCACGCCGGGAACCCCGGGTCGGGGATGTGTTCCGTCCGGCGGTGCCGGGCGGCGAGCGCATCTGCGGGAGTGGGACATCCGGCTGCTCGCGCGGTCGAGAACAAGCCGAGGGCCGCCGACGGTGGCACACTGGCCCCATGACGGACAACGATTGGGCCGCTGTCGATCGCTATATCGTGGACGCGCTGGTCGGCGGCGACGGCGCGCCCGCATTGGCCGCCAACGCCGAAGCCGGACTGCCCGCGATCGATGTCTCGCCCCCACAGGGCAAGTTCCTGCACCTGCTCGCCCGGTCGACCGGCGCGCGGCGGATCCTCGAGATCGGCACGCTCGGCGGCTACAGCACCGAATGGCTGGCCAGGGCGGTCGGCGACGGCGGCACCGTGGTCACCCTCGAATTCGAGCCGCGCCACGCCAAGGTCGCCCGGGAGAACCTGGACCGGGCCGGAGTCGGGGCCAGGGTGGACATCCGGGTCGGCGCCGCGCTGGACACGCTGCCCGAGGTCGCCGAGGACACGACCGAACCGTTCGACCTGGTGTTCATCGACGCCGACAAGGTCAACAACGCCAACTACGTGCAGTGGGCGCTACGGCTGACCCGTCCCGGCTCGGTGATCATCGTCGACAACGTGGTGCGCCAGGGCGGATTGGCCGACGAGCACTCCGAGGACCCGAACGTGCGCGCGAGCCGCGAGCTCGTCGACCTGCTCGCCGCGGAGCCGAGCCTGGACGCGACGGTGCTGCAGACGGTCGGCGCGAAGGGCTGGGACGGCTTCGCCTACGCGGTGGTCAACGGCCCGGTCTCCTGAGCGCCATCCAGGGCGGCCGCGCGGTAGAGTGGGCGGTTCCCCGGTGCGCCGGTGGCGCGCCGTGTGTTTCGGCCGCACGCGCGCCGCGCCGGGGCGGCCACGCCGAATCCGGGGCGGGTTCACCCACCGGCAACGCGCATGGCGACTTCTGGGCGATCGGTATTCATCACGGGTTATCCGCTCTCGATAGCGTGGTGGTACTCGGAAGGAGCCCGGCGTCATGGAATTCCGACACCTCGTTTCGTTCATCACCATCGCCGAAGAGTTGCATTTCGGTCGCGCAGCGCAGCGCCTCCATCTGACCCAACCAAGTCTCAGTGCCCAGCTGCAGAAGCTGGAGAAGTCGCTCGGCGTCCAACTGGTCGCCCGCAACTCCCATGAGGTGCGGCTGACCCCGGCGGGACGGGAGTTCGAACTCCAGGCCCGCCAGATCGTCGCCCAGCTCGACCGTGCCGCCCAGGCGGCCAAGGCGACCGCCGAAGGTCGCGCGGGCAGTCTCAACATCGGCTACAACCTGCCTGCCAGCAGACACGTGCTGCCGGAGGCGCTGACCAGGATGACCGAACGACACCCCGACATCGTGGTGTCGCTGTGGGAGAAGCGGACCGGGCCCCAGCTGGCCGGTCTCGCCGACGGCTCACTCGATCTGGCCCTGGTCTACGGTCATCCCAGTACCGCGGACTTCCGGTATCGCCGCCTGCTGCACCGGGTTCCACTGGTGGCTGTCGTCGGACGACGACATCGGTGGGCGGACCGGCCAGGAGTCCCGTTCGCCGAACTACAGAATCAGGACTGTGTGCTGTTCGCGCGCGAGCAGTGTCCCGCGATGTACGACACGATCCTGCGCTCGGCCGCCGAGACCAGGATCTCGCTCAACGTCACGCATTCGGCCGACGACCCCGGCGCGACCGCGCACATGGTCTCGGTCCGTCCGCTCGTCGGATTCGCCTCGCTACCGCGGGCGATTTCGATGGGAATGGGAGTGGCGGGCAGTAGTTCGGTGGCGGTGAAATTGTTCGACCCGGTGCCGACCCTGGATTTGCACGCGGTGTGGCGTGCCGACGAGCCCAATCCCGCCGTCGCGCTGTTCCTGGAATGCATCGAATCGACACAGCTAGATGATGTCCGGGCATTGTCGGCGTGAACCCGTCGATAGGACATGACTTTCGCGCGGTAGGAACAGCGATGGCGGCGGCGACGGGAATGGTTGCCGCCGTGAAGAATTCAATTCGTGAACACAGTGTCTGTCACCGCGAACGGATTCGTTCCATCCGATACCTCCAGTCTGTATGCGATTGTTTCCGAAGCGGCACGGCGTGACCCCGCGCGCCATTCCCTGTGTGCCGTCGACGGAACCCAGCTGACCACCGGCGACCTCGACACCCGTGTCCGCGCGCTCGCCTCGGCCCTGCTCGACCGAGCGGTGGCCGCGGGCGATCGCGTGGCGGTGCTCGGGCGCACGAGCCTGGAATGGGCACTGCTCGACTGTGCCGCCGTCGCCATCGGCGCGGTGATCGTGCCGGTGTACCCGACCTCCTCACCCGCCCAGATCGAGCACATCCTGCGTGACAGCGGCAGCCGCTTCTTCGCGGCCGAGACCGCCGCCGACGCGGTCCGCCTGACCTCGGCGGGCGCCGACGGCGAGGTGTGGTCGTTCGACGAACTCGGCGCGTGGTCCACCGGCCGAGACGGCGAGCACCCGGAGCTGGACGCGCGGATCGCCGCGGTCGGCGCCGGCGATCTGGCGATGATCGTCTACACCAGCGGCACCACCGGCTTGGCCAAGGGCTGCATGATCAGCCACCGCAACATGTACGTGACGGCCGCGAACACCGCCCGCCAGACCGGCACGCTGTTCGACGGCACCACCGCGCTGGCCCTGCCGCTGTCGCACGTGTTCGGCCAGACCATCCTGTTCGCCTGCCTCTACGGCGGCAGCCGCACCCACCTGCTGCCGGGCGTCCCGGACCTGGTGCCGGCGCTGGCCCGGCTGCGCCCCACCTTCCTGGCGCTGGTTCCCTACGCGCTGGAGAAGATCCGCAAGCACACCCGGGCCCTGCTCACCGAGGAGCAGGAGGCGGCGGCGGTCGAGCGCGGACTCGCCCTGCTGGCCGAGGGCGCGGCGCCGACCGCGACGAACGACGCCGTCTCGGCCGCGTTCGGCGGGCAGCTGCGTTACGTGATCTCCGGCGGCGCATCGCTCGACGACACCACCGCGGGCTTCTACGCCGGTGTCGGCGTGGTGATCCTGAACTGCTACGGCCTCACCGAGGCGGCCACCGCGGTCACCGTCAGCGCGCCCGAGACCAACCGGGTCGGCACGGTCGGGCGTCCGATTCCCGGCACCGAGGTCGGCATCGGCGCCGACGGCGAGGTATTGGTGCGCGGTCCGCACGTCTCGCCCGGGTACTGGGGCGCGGCGGCCGATCAGCGGCCCGTCGACGAGCAGGGCTGGCTGCACACCGGCGACATCGGCGAGCTCGACGACGGCCACCTGCGAATCACCGGGCGCAAGAAGGAGATCCTGGTGACCTCCGGGGGCAAGAACGTCGCCCCGACCCTGCTCGAGGACCGGGTCCGGCTGCACCCGCTGGTGAGCAACTGCATGCTCGTCGGTGACGGGCGCCCGTTCGTGACCGCGCTGATCACCCTCGACGCCGATCGCGCCGCCAAGTGGCAGATCGACCATCCCGACGCGGAGCCGGCCACCGAGATCCAGGCCGCCGTCGACGACGCCAATTCCCTGGTGTCGCGCGCGGAATCCATTCGCGCGTTCCGTGTCGTCGACGGCGATTTCACCGTCGAGGCCGGGTTGCTCACCTCGTCGCTGAAATTGCGCAGGGCGGCGATCGCCGACGCCTATTCCGCGGAAATAGATCAGCTGTACATGTCGCGCGGGTAACGCGGCGCGAAATTCCCCAGCCGTCCCGCCGACGATAGCCGGGACCGATCGGCCGATGAATAGCGGTGGCCCGCAGTGGTTTCCGCAATTCATCGGCGACAGACTCGAAATCGGAATTCGACCACCGAAAGTGATCACATCATGTATGACGTCATCGTCGTCGGAACCCGGGTCGCGGGCTCGCCCCTGGCCATGCTGCTGGCCCGTCAGGGCTACCGGGTGCTCGCCGTGGATCGCGCGACCTTTCCCAGCGACACCCCGTCCACGCACTACATCCACCAGGCCGGCCTCGGCTTTCTGAAGTCCTGGGGTCTGCTCGACACCGTCGTGGCCACCGGCTGCCCGCCGATCCGCCACCTCAACTTCACCTACACCGACATCGAGATCCCGGGCATGGCCGATCCGTCGGCCGACGGCATCGACGCCGTGTACTGCCCGCGCCGCACCGTGCTCGACAAGATCCTGGTCGACGCGGCGGGGGAGTCCGGCGCCGAGCTGATCGAGGGCTTCACCGTCACCGGCCTGCTGCGCGACGGCGACCGGGTCGCCGGTATCCGCGGCCGCGTCGGCGAGGGCCCCGAGCAGGAGTTCCGGGCCAGGCTGGTCGTCGGTGCCGACGGCGCGAACTCGATCGTCGCCAAGGAGGTCGGCGCGGCCACCTACGAGGGCTCGCCCGCCGCCTGCTTCGTCTACTACTCCTACTACGAGGGCGTCGACTGGGGCATGCACCACCGCACCGGCTTCGGCGAGCAGCAGTTCGCCTCCTGGCCGACCAACGACGGCCTGGCCCTGGTCGCGGTGATGCGCAAGCGCGACCGCTTCCGCGACTTCCGCACCGATCCCGACGCGGGCCTGCAGGAGATCGTCGACCAGGTCGACCCGGAGATCGGTGCGCGCCTGCGTGATACCGGCAAGCGCGTCGAGCCGTTCCGGCCGATGCTCTACCCGGACAACTACCGTCGCCAGTCCTTCGGCCCCGGCTGGGCCCTGGTCGGCGACGCCGGCTACCACAAGGATCCGTTCACCGGCTGGGGCATCACGGATGCCTTCAAGTACAGCCAGCTGCTGGCCGACCTGGTGCACGAAAGCCTCTCGGGCGCGCGGCCGTTCGAAGAGACCATGCCGGAGTACCAGCGCGAGCGCGACGCCCAGAGCGCCAGCACCTACGAGCTGACCCAGTCGATCTCCGACCTCACCCTGACGCCGTACTACGACTCGGTGTTCCGCGCCGCGAGCCTGAGCCCGCACTACTCGAAGAAGTTCTTCGGTCTGATCGCCGGGCTGTACCCGCCGGACAAGTTCTTCGGCGAGCAGGAGCTGGCCGCGCTCTACGAAGAGGTGAACTTCCCCGTCGCCGACCGGCACGTGGTCAACACCGGAGTCTCGGCATGAACGGTCAGCGCCCGGCGGTGATAGCGCGGCGGCACCAGGCAGGGCACCCGTCGCTGCCGCGGGAGGTGGCGGCGTGATCGCGGCCGGCCTGACGGCGCTCGGCGACAGCTTCGTGGAAGGCCGGGGCGACCCGGCCGCGGCGGGCGGCTACCGGGGCTGGGTGTCGCGGCTGGGCGGCCAGCTCGGCCTGCGCCCCGCCACGATTCGCAACTTCGGCACCCACGGCGCCACCACCGGTGATGTCGTCGCGGGTCAGCTCGCGGCGGCGACGAGCGCCCGGGCCGGCCTCTACGGTGTGGTCGTCGGTGTGAACGACCTGGTCAGCGCCTACGACGAGGACCGGTTCGCCGACAATCTGCACACCATCTTCACCACCCTGCGGGCGGGCAGGGCCACCGTGTTCACGGCGACCTACCCCGACATCCCCGCCCGGCTGCCCGTCCCCGACGGCTTCCGCGCCCTGCTGCGTGAGCGTTTCGCCGTCGCCAACGAGGTGCTGGCTCGTGTCACCGCCGACACGGGCACCCTGCTGCTCGACATCGCGGCGCACCCCGACTGGGCCCGGCCGGAGGTGTGGACCGCCGACGGTCTGCACCCCAGTCCGGCGGGTCACCGCCTCTTCGCCGCCACCGCGGCCGAACTGATCTCGTCGACCACCGCCACCACTGTCGCCGCTTGAGTTTCGCGACTGCCCGTTTTCGAGAGGAAATTACGTGACGGACGAACGACGTCTGGCCCGCGACCCGATCGCCATCGTCGGGATGTCGGGTCTGCTGCCCAAGGCACACACCCACCGCGAGTACTGGCAGAACATCATCGACGGCGTCGACTGCACCTCCGAGGTGCCCGCGTCGCGCTGGAGCCTGGACGACTACTACGACGCCGACCGCTCGGCGCCGGACAAGACCTATTCGCGTCGTGGCGCTTTCCTGCCCGACGTCGAGTTCGACCCGCTGGAGTTCGGCATGCCGCCGAACCAGCTCGAGGTCACCAGCACCATGCAGACCCTGAGCCTGGGGGTCGCGCGGGATCTGCTGCTCGACGCGGGCGCGACCGGTTCGTCGTGGTACGACCCGGCCCGCACCGGCGTGGTGCTGGGCACCACCGGCCCGGTGCCGCTGATGCACCCGCTGGCCGCGCGCCTGTCGACCCCGGTGCTCGAGGAGGCGGCCCGCTCGGTCGGCCTGTCCGACAGCGACGTCGCGGAGATCTCGCGCCGGTTCGTGGCCGCGTTCGCGCCGTGGGAGGAGAACTCCTTTCCGGGCCTGCTCGCCAATGTGGTGGCGGGCCGGGTCGCCAACCGGCTCGGCCTCGGCGGCATCAACTGCACCGTCGACGCGGCGTGCGCGGCCTCGCTGGCCGCGATCCGCACCGCGATCGCCGAACTGCAGGACGGTCGCGCCGACATGATGATCACCGGTGGCGTCGACACCGAGAACTCGATCTTCATCTATCTGTGCTTCAGCAAGGTCGGCGCGTTGTCGCCGACCGGCCGGATCAGCCCGTTCTCCGCCGAGGCCGACGGCACCCTGCTCGGCGAGGGCATCACCATGCTGGCGCTGCGCAGGCTCGCCGACGCCCGCCGCGACGGCAACCGGATCTACGCGGTGATCCGCGGTCTCGGGTCCTCCAGCGACGGTCGCGCCAAGAGCATCTACGCCCCGGTCGCCGCCGGCCAGCGGGTGGCGCTGGAGCGCGCCTACGCCGACGCCGAATGCTCGCCCGCCGACGTGGAGCTGATCGAGGCGCACGCCACCGGTACCGCCGTCGGCGACAAGACCGAGCTGACCGCGCTGAAAGGCCTGCTCGCCGAAGCGAGTTCGGAGACCGGGTTCGCCGCGCTGGGCAGTGTGAAGTCGCAGATCGGGCACACCAAGGGCGCCGCGGGCACCGCGGGCGTGATGAAGCTGGCCCTCGCCCTGCACCAGAAGATCCTGCCCTCGACGATCAACGTCGACGCGCCCAACAACGAGGTCGACGCCACCCGGACCCCGTTCTACGTCAACACCAGGACCCGGCCGTGGGTGCGCGACCCGCAGCGCCCGGTGCGCCGGGCCGCCGCCTCGGCGATGGGCTTCGGCGGCACCAACTTCCACCTCGTGCTCGAGGAGGCCGACGGCGAGCGCGGCCCGGTGCTGCACCGCGTCCCCCGCGCGCACCTGTGGCACGCGCCGGACGTGGCCGGCCTGATCGACGTGGTGCGCAGCACTCCGGGCACCGACGGCGGCGACATTCCCGCCGACCACGCCCGGATCGGTTTCGTCTCCGTCGACGCCGACACCGCCGCCGATCTGCGCGCGCTGGCCGTCGACGAGATGGTGCGCAATCCCGAAGCGGCGCACTGGGACCACCCCGAGGGCGTCTACTTCCGCGCCGCGGCGCTGCCCGCCCCGAAGGTCGGCGTGCTGTTCGCAGGCCAGGGCAGCCAGTACGTGGACATGGGCCTGGACACCGCGCTCAACAACCCGCCCGTCGGCGCGGCCTTCGACGCTGCCAACGCCGCGTTCGCCGGTGCCGCGCAGCGGATGGGCGCGGTGGTCTTCCCGCCGCCCGCGTTCACCGAACAGGACCGGGCGGACCAGGAATCCGCCCTGCGCCGGACCGCGTTCGCGCAGCCGGCGATCGGCGCGCTCGCCGCGGGCCAGTTCCGGGTGCTGACCGAGTTCGGTCTGCGTGCCCACGGGTACCTCGGCCACAGCTTCGGCGAACTGACCGCGCTGTGGGCCTCGGGCGCGCTGAGCACCGCGGACTTCTTCGCCCTGGCCCGGGCCCGCGGCGAGGCGATGACCGTCGCCGACGACGCCGAGGCGGGCACGATGGTGGCCGTCAACGCACCGCGCGAGGACGTCGCCGCGGTCCTGGCCGAGCTCGACGACGTGTGGATCTGCAACCACAACGCCCCCGATCAGATCGTGGTCGGCGGCGGCGGAGCGGGCATCGCCGCCTTCACCGCGCGCAGTGCCGAGAAGGGCTGGGCCACCCGGGATCTGCCGGTGGCGGCGGCCTTCCACACGCCCTACGTCGCGCACGCTGTCACCGAATTCGGTGCCGCCGTGGCCGAGGTCGACATCACCGAGCCGGACGCGCCGGTCTACGCCGACACCGCGGGCGCGTCCTACGGTGCCGACGTGGCCGCCAACCGGGCGACGCTCACCGCCCAGCTCAGCCAGCCGGTCGAGTTCGTCGACGCGCTGCGCGCCATGCACGCCGACGGATGCACCGTCTTCGTCGAATGCGGTCCCAAGCAGGTCCTCACCTCGCTGGTGCGCCGCACCCTCGGCGACGACGTGATCGCCTTCGCCACCGACACCGGTCCCATCGGCAACGGCGACGTCGCCCTCAAGCGCGCCGCGGTGCGCCTGGCCGTCCTCGGCGTCGAGATCGCCGGCATCAACCGCTACGCCGCCGGCGACGACGCGCGGCCCGCCCCCGCGGGCAACCGGATGACCGTGACCCTGTCGGCCCCGGAATACGTGCCCGACAGCCGCCGGGACGCCTACGCCGCGGCCCTGTCCGACGGCTACCGCGTGCACATCGAGGTGCCCGCATCCCCGCACCAGCCTGTGGTGCCACCGATCGTGGAGGAACAGCTCGTGACCATCCCCGCCCCCGGCCCGTCCGAGTACCGGACGACCGACTCGCTCGACACCGCCCTGGTGCAGCACCTCGACACGCACCGGCAGTACCTGGACGGACAGCTCGACCTGGCCCGCGGCCTGGCGGGCGCGCTGAGCAACGGCACGCTCGACGAGAACACCCTGCGCGCCATCGAAGCGGTGAAGGACCACGGCATCGCGATCAGCGAAAGCCACTCGCGGGCCAGTGATGTGCTCGCCCAGCTGGCCGAGCTCGAGGGCGGTGCGCCGATCTCGGGGACCCGCACCGTCGCCGCCGCCCGGCCCGCGCCGCGGGCGATCACCGCCGCGCCCGCCGTACCCGCGATCGCCGCCCAGGCTCCCGCGCCGACCAACGGGCACGCCGCCCAGTCCGTACCCGCCACGAACGGGTCGGTCGCCCAGGCGGTTCCGACTGCCATCGCGCCGCAGGCCGCTCCTGCGGTCGCCACACCGCCGGTTGCCGCGCAGGCCGCTCCGGCCGCCGTCGCCCCGCAGCCCGCGGCTTCGGCTGGTGCGGTCACCGGTGACGCCGTCCGCGCGGCACTGCGCGAGGTCGTGGCCGACAAGACCGGCTACCCGGTCGAGATGGTCGACCCGACCATGGATCTGGAAGCCGACCTCGGCGTCGACTCGATCAAGCGCGTCCAGGTCATCGGCGCACTCCAGGAACGCTTCCCGTCGCTACCCAGCCTCGGCCCCGAGCAACTGGGCACCCTGCGCACTCTGGACCAGATCGCGGATCTGCTGGCCGGCGCGGACGCCACTTCCGCCGCGCCCGACGTCCCCGTGACCAGCGAGGCCGCCCCGGCCGACGACGCCACCAGCGCCGACACCCTGCGGCAGGCGCTGCGGGAAGTCGTCGCCGACAAAACCGGCTACCCGGTCGAGATGGTCGACCCGACCATGGATCTGGAAGCGGATCTGGGCGTGGACTCGATCAAGCGGGTCCAGGTGATCGGCGCTCTGCAGGAACGGTTTCCGAATCTGCCCAGCCTCGGACCCGAGCAACTCGGCACCCTGCGGTCGCTGGATCAGATCGTGGCCGAGCTGGCCGGGGGTGATGTCCACCCAAAAGCTGAGGCCGCGGCCGAAACGCCGCGGCACGTCGTCGAACTCGTCGAGCTGGCGCCGGTCGATCTCGCGGTCGATCCGTATCGCCCGGCGGGTCGCGCACTGGTGGTCTGCCTGGACGAATCCGCCGAGACCGACGGCGAGGCGATCGAAGAGGCACTGCGCGAACGCAGCTGGAGCGTGCAGCGGGTCGGCGCGGCCGACGCCATGACCGGACCGGCGGACGTCTGCGTGGTCGTGGCCGGTGTCGCGTCGGAATGGGAGCAGGCCGAACGCGTCCTCACCGAGGCGATCCTGGTCGGCGGCCGGGTGCTGCCCGCGTTGCGCGGCGCGAGCGCCCGGGCGGGCTTTGTCACCGTCACCCGGCTCGACGGGCACCTGGGTCTGCTCGGTGACGCCGAGCCGGTGCCGGCGCTGCTCGGCGGGCTGGGCGGTCTGGTGAAGACCCTGGCCGCGGAGGAACCGGCCTTGTTCTGCCGGGCCCTCGACATCGCCCCCGCGGCGACGCCGGGGCGGGTGGCCCAGATCGTGCTCGAGGAACTGTGCGACGCGGCGATCGACACCGTCGAGGTCGGCGTCGACGGCTCCGGCCGCCGCCGCACGCCGGTGCCGAGCGGGCACAAGCCCGCCCTCACCACCGAGATCGTCAGTGCCGCAGCAGAACTCGATCCGCCGGTGCTGACCGCCGACGACGTCCTGCTGGTGACCGGTGGCGCGCGCGGCGTCACCGCCACCTGTGTGCTCGCCCTCGCCGCGCACAGCGCCGCGCGCTTCGTCCTGCTCGGGCGGACCCAGCTCACCGACGAGCCCACCTGGGCGGTGGGGGTCGCCGACGGTGACCTCAAGCCGGCCGCCGTGCGGGCCCTGGCGGGCACCGGGGTCAAGCCCAAGGACATCGACCGGGCGTGCGGGGAGATCCGCGCGATCCGCGAAATCCGCGCCACCCTGGCCACGCTCGGCGACCGCGCCGACTACCTGGCCGTCGACGCCACCGACGCGGCCGCCCTCGCCGCGGCGATCGCGCCGTGGCGCGACACCGTCACCGGTGTCGTGCACGGCGCCGGTGTGCTGGCCGACTCGCTGATCCCGGACAAGACGGTGGACTCGATCGGGCGGGTGCTGCGTCCGAAGATCGGTGGTCTCGCCGCCGTGCTGGCCGCGGTGGGGGAGCCGAAGGATCTGGTGTTGTTCACCTCGGTGGCCGGGCTGTTCGGCAATACCGGGCAGGCCGACTACGCCGCCGCGAACGAGGCGCTGTGCCGCTTCGCGGTGAGCTGGCGGCGCAGGCATCCCGGCCACCGCGTCACCGCGCTGGACTGGGGCGCCTGGGACGGCGGCATGGTGACCGACGACCTGCGCGAGCACTTCCGCAGCCGCGGCATCCCGCTGCTCGCACCCGCCGCCGGTGCCGCCGCGTTCACCACGCAGTTCACCACGGCGCGCAGGCCCGAACCGGTCCTGCTGGTCGGGGCGGCTACCGCGCTGTCGACGGGCGAACGCCCGGCGACGCCGGTGCGGGCCCGCCGCGACGTCACCGATCTGGTCGACGAACCCGTGATCGCCGCGCACCGGATCGGCGAGCACATCGTGTTGCCCGCGACCTTCGGGCTCGGCGCGATGATCAACCTCGCGGAGCGAACCCGGCCGGGCCGCACCGTGATCGGAGTCCGCGACTACCAGGTGCTCAAGGGGCTCGTGTTCGATCATCCGGTCACCGCGCTGGAGATCGAGCTCGAACCGGTGGCCGATGTCGACGGCCGCACCGCGGTGCGCGCCACCGTCTTCGGTGACAAGGCTGCCCACTTCCGGGCGACCCTGCTGCTGGCGGCGGGGCCGGAGACGGCGGGCACCCAGCCGATCGTGGCCGGTCCCGGCATCGACGCCGGACGGATCTACAGCGATGCCGTCCAGTTCCACGCCCCCGCGCTCCAGGGGCTGCGCGGCATCCGCTCCGAGAGCGACAGCGCGATCGTGCTGGAGTGCTTCCTGCCCACCGGCCCGGTCGCCGACGGCGCCTACGCGGGCCGCCTGCACGATCCCGTCGCCGCCGACCTGATCCTGCAGGGACCGCCGGTCCTCGGCCACCGCCTGCTCGGCGCGGCCTGCCTGCCGCTGGGTGTCGGCCGGATCGGCTACCACCACCCGCTGCCGACCACCGAACCGTTCGTCCTGGTGGTCGACAACCCGCGCGCCGGGCGGCTCGAAGCCCGCATCGACGCGACCGCGCTGGCCACCGACGGCACAGTGCTGCAGCGGTTCTCGGACGTCACGGTCCTCACGACGCCCGATCTGACGGAGAAGTTCCAGACCTCGGTGAGGGAGTGGACCC
Organism: Nocardia canadensis; assembly: GCF_032656385.1. NCBI lineage: Bacteria > Bacillati > Actinomycetota > Actinomycetes > Mycobacteriales > Nocardiaceae > Nocardia > Nocardia canadensis. The sequence continues at coordinate 1,779,360 of NZ_JAVCWB010000008.1, read as the reverse complement.
GATGACAGTCCTCGATTTCGACGGCGTCGCCTTCGACCCGGTCGGTGCGGTCGACGCACCGCCCGCGCCGCGGGCCCAGCCGACCACCACGTCCACCGCGCGGGCAATGTCGCCTGCGCCCACCGCCGAAAGCGCGCGGTACTCCGGTGCGCCGGTGCCCGATTCGGCCCTCGGCCCGATCGGCGAGCTGCGCACCGGCCTCGTCGCCGCCCACCGCGCAGCCCTCGGCGCGCAGGTCGCGCTCCAGCGGGCCCTGTGGCAGCGGGCGACCGGCGCCGCGCCGGCCGCCGACCGAGCCGTCGGCGGGGCGGGGTCGGCCGTCACCGCACAGGCTGCCGCGACGTCCCTCGGCCACCGAGCGGGGTCCGGCGCACCGGCCGGCTCAGCCGACATAGCCCAGCCCGCAGGTACGGCCCAGCTCACAGGCACAGGCCAGGCCGCTGGGGCGGGCCGGACCGACGGTGGCGAGTCGGCGTCGATCGGCCCCCGCGGCGCGGCGGCTGGTCCGGTGCCGCAGCCGGGCACCGGGGGAGCCGTGGCCGGCGAGGCCGGTTCGGCAACCTCTCCGGTAGCCAGGGAAGGCGCGTTCAAGCCGCTGGCGCGTACCGGGCGCACCCAGCTCGACCGCGCGGCCCTGGAATCACTGGCCCAGGGTGCGATCACCGAGGTGTTCGGACCCGGCCATCAGCGCGACGGTGTCGCGGTGGCCGCACGGCTCGCTGCCGGGGAACCGCTGGCGCTCACCGAGATCGCCTCGATCGAGCTCTACGGCGGAACCGGCGACGGTCGCGTGGTCGCCCACTACGACGGCGCGTTCGGCGCGGCCGCGCGTCAGGCCGCCGAGGTGTTCGCTCTGTTCACCGGTATGCACCTGTGTCTGTCGGGCAGCACACTGACCGGTGCCACCCCGGCGGTGTCCGGCGCGGCCCGCGGGACGCTCGAACTCGTCGTCACCGGCCTGGATCTCGTGCCCCGCCCGCACGTCGCGGCCACCGCGAGTGTCAGCGGTGGCGAGGCGAGCGTGGCGGTCCAGGTCACCGTCGCCGAACCCTCCGGCGCCGACGTCGGCCCGGGCCGGGCCGTGCCGGGCCTGCTGCTCAACGAGTTCCACATGACGCACCTGGCCCGCGGTGATCAGGCGATCGCGATGGGCCCGGAGTTCGCGGAGTACACCGGTGTGCGTGCGACCCGCCTGCCCACCGGCGGCCTGCTCCTGGTCGACCGGGTCCGCGACTTCGACGGTGCCCGAGGCACGCTCGACGCCGCGTCCTACACCACCGAGTACGACTCGCCCGCCGACTCCTGGTACTACGCCGACACGGCCAACGACTCCATGCCGCACTTCGTGTACATGGAGACCTCGCTGCAGGCCGCGCTGCTCATGGGTTACTACGCCGGGCCGACGCTGACCCAGCCGGGCGTCACTCTGAGCCTGCGCAATCTCGGCGGCACGGCCACCGTACTGCGCCAGGTCGACCTGCGCGACCGCACGATCGAGCAGTCCTCGCGGATGCTGTCGACGACGATCCTGCCCGGGTCCTCGCTGCAGACCTTCGACTACACGCTCAGCGTCGACGGTGAGCCGTTCTACACCGGCGAGACCATGTTCGGGTACTTCAGCGACGAGGCGCTGGCGAACCAGACCGGCCTGGACGCGGGCCGTCCCGCCCCGTCCTGGCTGGCCGAGCACCCGCGGGCCCAGGTCAGGACGATCGACGTGGCCGCTCGCCGCGCCGATCCGTCCGCACCGCTGTGCTCGCGCGGCACGCTGGCCCTGATCGACCGGATCGACGTGGTCGACGGCGGCGGCGAACACGGTGCGGGATACCTGCATTCGCTGCGCGCCATCGACCCCGACGACTGGTTCTTCGCCCGCCACTTCCACCTCGACCCGGTCATCCCCGGTTCGCTCGGCGTGGAATCGGTGATCCACGCCGTGCAGGAATGGCTCGTCGACGCAGGCCACGCCGCGGGCATGGCCGATCCGGTGTTCCGTATCCCCGCCGGCATCCCGTTCAGCTGGCGCTATCGCGGCCAGTTCCTGCCCACCGACGGCACCGTCGAACTCGAGGCGCACATCAAGGAACTGCGCCGTGGTCCGCACGGGGTGACGGCGGTCGTGGACGGTTCGCTGTGGAAGCCGGGCCTGCGGATCTACGAAGTCACCGATCTGGCCGTCGAACTCGTCGATCGGAGGGCGTGATGACCACGATGCGCACCGCGGTGGCGAACACCGCCGAGGAGATCACCGCGCTGCTGCTCGATCTGGACGCCCCCGTCTGGATCGTCCGCACCGCGGACGGGGTCGGCGCCACCGCCGACCAGGCCGTGGCGGCCGGAGCCCAGGTGCTCGCCGCCGTCGCGCCGCTGCCGCCGCAACGGCTCGGCGACAGCGCGTTCCGCGCCGCGCACGGGGTCAGGGCGGCGTATGCCGCGGGCGCCATGGCCAATGGCATCGCCTCACCCGCCCTGGTGAAAGCCATGGCGCGCAACGGCTATCTGGCCGCCTACGGCGCGGCCGGAGTCCCGCCCGCCGCGGTCGACGCGGCGCTGGGCGAGCTGGCCCGGGAGCTGGGCGGACAGCCGTTCGCCTGCAACCTCATCCACAGTCCCAGCGAGCCCGCGCTGGAACGCGCCATCGTCGAGGCCTGCCTGCGCCACGACGTGCGCTGCGTGGAGGCCTCGGCCTTCATGGATCTCACCGCCGAGGTCGTGCGGTACCGGGCCGCCGGCCTCACGGTGGACCGGCAGGGCGGCATCGCGATCGGGCATCGGGTGATCGCCAAGGTGTCCCGGGTCGAGGTGGCCGAGCTGTTCCTGCGGCCCGCGCCCGCGCGGCTGTTGAGCGAGCTCGTCGCGGCGGGCCGGATCACCGCCGAGCAGGCCCGCCTCGCCGAGCGGGTGCCGATGGCCGACGACATCACCGCCGAGGCCGATTCCGGCGGCCACACCGACCGCCGACCGCTCACGGTCCTGCTGCCCGAACTGATCGCGGCCCGGGATCGCCTGGCCGCCACCGTGACCGGGGCCGACCGGGTGCGCATCGGCGCCGCGGGCGGTATCGGCACCCCCGATGCCGTCGCGGCCGCCTTCGGGCTCGGCGCGGCCTATGTGGTGACGGGGTCGGTCAACCAGTCGGCCGTCGAGGCGGCGCAATGCGGCGCCACCAAGACCTTGCTGGCCAGGGCCGAATTCGCCGACTGCGCCATGTCGCCGTCCTCGGACATGTTCGAACTCGGCGTGCAGGTCCAGGTGCTGCGGCGCGGCACCATGTTCGCCGCCCGCGCCCAGCGGCTCTACGACACCTACCGCGCCTACGACGGTCTCGACGCTCTGCCCGCGACGCTGCGCGCCGAGCTCGAGTCCAGCCTGTTCCGCAGGCCGCTCGACGAGGTGTGGCAGGAGTGCGTGCGGTACTTCACCGAACGCGACCCGGCCCAGCTCGCCGGCGCCGAACAGGACCCGAAGGCGAAGATGGCGCTGGTGTTCCGCTGGTATCTCGGCCTGTCCTCGGGCTGGAGCATCCGCGGCGAGGCCGACCGGGTCGCCGACTACCAGATCTGGTGCGGGCCCGCGATGGGCGCCTTCAACACCTGGGCGGCGGGCACCTACCTGGCCGCGCCGGAGAACCGCGCCGTCGCCGACATCGCGGGACAGCTGCTGTTCGGCGCCGCCTACCTGACCCGCGTCGCCCAGCTGCGGACAGCGGGTGTCCGGCTGCCCGCGGCCAGTGCCCGTTACGTCCCACGCCCGCTGGAGGACCGATGACCATCGTCGAGACCGGAACCGCCACCACCGGCACCGCCTGGATGCTGTGCCCGGCCTGCGGGACGGTGATCTACGTCAAACGCTACGACCGGGCCGACCGGGTCTGCCCCGAATGCGACGACCACGGCATGCTCACCGCCGATCAGCGCATCGACCAACTGCTGGACGAGGATTCGGCCCGGCCGATCGTCACCGCGGCCACCGTCACCGATCCGCTGGGATTCGTCGACACCCGCCCGTACCCCGAGCGGGCCGAGCAGGCGCGCCGGGCGACCGGGCTGCCCGAGGCGATCCGCTGCGTGCGCGGCACCCTCGACGGCACGCCGATCGTGCTGGCGGTCATGGACTTCCGCTTCCTCGGCGGCAGTCTCGGCAGCGCGGTGGGCGAGGCGGTCACCGCCGCCGCCGAGGCGGCGCTGGCCGACCGCGCGCCCCTGGTGATCGTCACCGCCTCCGGTGGCGCGCGCATGCAGGAGGGCATTCTCGCGCTCATGCAGATGGCCAAGACCAGCCGCGCGCTGCGCCGTCTCGACGATGCGGGCGTGCTGACCGTCTCGATCGTCACCGACCCGACCTACGGCGGTGTGGCCGCCTCCTTCGCCACCGCCACCGACATCATCATCGCCGAACCCGGCGCGCGCCTCGGCTTCGCGGGCCCACGAGTGATCCAGCAGACCATCGGCCAGATCCTGCCCGCCGGCTTCCAGACCGCCGAGTTCCTGCTCGACCACGGCATCGTCGACATGATCTGCCATCGTTCGGCACTGCGCGCCCGGCTGTCGCGGTTGGTCGCGATGACCACTCGCCCGTCGCGCCGCACCGAGCCCGCCGACACCGACGCCGTCATCACCGACCCGGCCGTGCTCGCCGCCCGCGGATCCTGGGACTGCGTGCGCGCGGCCCGCCAGCTCGGCAGGCCGACCACCCTGGACTACCTGGCTGCCGCCTTCGACGATTTCGTCGAGCTGCACGGCGACCGGATGTCGGCCGACTGCCCGGCCATGATCGCGGGCCTGGCCCGTCTCGACGGCCTGCCGGTCGTGGTGGTCGGGACCCAGAAGGGCCACACCGGCGCCGAACTGACCGAACGCAACTACGGCATGCCGACCCCGGCGGGCTACCGCAAGGCCGCCCGGGTGATGCGGCTGGCCGCCAAGCTCGGTCGCCCGGTCGTCGCGCTGGTCGACACCGCGGGCGCCTACCCCGGCATCGAGGCCGAGGAGCAGGGTCAGGCCGTGGCCATCGCCGAGTCGCTGAAACTGCTGGCCGGACTGCCCGTTCCGGTGGTCACCGTGATCACCGGCGAAGGCGGCAGCGGGGGAGCGCTCGCGCTCGCGTTGGCCGACCGGGTGCTGGTGTGCGAGAACGCGGTCTACTCGGTGATCAGCCCGGAAGGCTGCGCCGCCATCCTCTGGAAGGACCCGGCCGCCGCGCCGCGCGCGGCCGCCGCCCTGCGCGTCGAAGCGGCCGCCCTGCTCGAATTGGGCATCGCCGACGCGGTCGTTCCCGAGCCGGCGGGCGGGGCCGATCGCGATCCCGTCGGCGCGGCCGCGCTGCTGCGGCGCGCGGTGCGCCAGGCCGTGCACGAACTGCGCGCCTGGCCGACCGCCGAGCTGCTGGCCCAGCGCCACCGCCGATTCCGGGCCTACGGCCTGGCGCGTCCCGAGGCCGCGGCGACCCGATGACGGCCACGATCCGCCCGTTCCGCCTCCGCCTTCCCTTGACGGCCCTCGGTCAGGTCCTGCGCTTGCCGGACCGGACCACCGATTCGACTCGCCCGCACCGAGATTCAGGAGAACCGATGACCGAGCCCGCCCTCAGCGAATCCGTCCAGCGGGCGGTGAGCGCCACCGACGCCGACCACAGCCTCGCCGTCCTGACCCGCCACGCGCTGCAGGTGCGCGCCACCGCCGCCGACCCGAGCTCGGTGACCGTCGCCAACGGCCCGGTCTCGTTGCGGGTCACCTGGGACGACCGGCCCGTCTCGGCTCCCGCCGTCGTCCCCGAGACCACGGGGCATCTCGCGCTCGTCACCCCGCCCGCGCCGGTCGAGTCCGCCGCGACCGGCGCGAACACCTTCGCCCTGACCGCCGAGACCGTCGGGGTGTTCTATCGGTCGCCGGAACCCGGTGCCGCGCCGTTCGTCTCGGTCGGTGACCCCGTCCGGGCGGGTCAGCAGGTCGGCATCATCGAGGCGATGAAGCTGATGATCCCGGTCACCGCGACCACGGAGGGCGTCGTCGCCGAACTGCTCGTCGACAACGGCGACGCCGTGGAGCACGGCCAGCCGCTGATCGTGTTCGAGGCGCTGCGGTGACCCGCCCCCTCCGTAAGGTGCTGATCGCCAACCGCGGCGAGATCGCGGTGCGGGTGATCCGCACCTGCCGGGAACTCGGCATCGCGACCGTCGCGGTGCACTCGGCCGCCGACCGGGACTCGGCGGCGGTCCGGCTGGCCGACGAACGCGTGCAGATCGGGCCCGCCCCGGCCAAGCGCAGCTACCTGTCGATCCCGGCGATCATCGAGGCCGCCCGCACCACCGGCGCCGACGCCATCCACCCCGGCTACGGATTCCTCTCCGAGGACCCGGATTTCGCCGAGGTGTGCGAGGCGGAGGGGTTCGTCTTCGTCGGCGCGCCCGCCGCCGTCATGGCGCGGCTGGGCGACAAGTCCACGGCCAGGGCGCTGATGGCCGACGCGGGGCTGCCGCTGCTGCCCGGCAGCCGCGACCCGATCGACGACGCCGAGGCCGCCCGAGCGCTGGCCGAGCAGATCGGCTACCCGGTGATCATCAAGGCCGTCGCCGGCGGCGGTGGCCGCGGGATGCGGGTGGTCCGCGACGGCGACGACTTCGGGGCCGCCTGGCAGCACACCCGGGCCTCGGCCGCCGCGGTCTTCGGCGACGGCAGGCTCTACCTGGAGCGCTACCTGGAATCGGCCAGGCACGTCGAGGTCCAGATCCTCGCCGACACCCACGGCACGGTGGTGCACCTGGGCCTGCGCGACTGCTCGCTACAGCGCAGACACCAGAAACTCGTCGAGGAATCGCCCGCTCCCGGCCTGTCCGCCGAACTCGCTGACCGGATCGGCGCGGCGGCCGTGCGCGGCTGCGCGGCGGCCGGGTACGTCGGCGCGGGCACCGTGGAGTTCCTGCTCGGTCCCGACGGGCAGTTCTACTTCATGGAGGTCAACTGCCGGTTGCAGGTCGAGCACCCGGTCACCGAGATGGTCACCGGCGTCGACCTGGTCGCCGCACAGCTGCGGATCGCGGCGGGCGAACCGCTGTCCCTGCCCGCCGATCTCCGCCCGCGCGGGGTGTCGATCGAGTGCCGGATCAACGCCGAGGATCCCCAGCGCGAATTCGCCCCGGCCGCAGGCACTCTCGTCGAGTGCGCGCTGCCCGGTGGTCCGTTCGTGCGCGTCGACACCCATGTGGGGACGGGCTACGCGATTCCCCCGCACTACGATTCGCTGCTCGCCAAGGTCGTCGTCTGGGCGCCCGACCGCCCGGCCGCCATCGCCCGCATGCGCCGCGCGCTGGCCGAGACCACCATCACCGGCGCGGGCGTCGCCACCACCACCGAGTTCCTGCACGACATCCTCGACCACCCCCGCTTCCGCGCCGCCACCCACGACACCGCCCTCATCGGCACCTGCACGGCCCCGGCCGTCGCCGCCCGCTGACACCCGCCCGGAACGGCTCCCTGCCCGGGCCGGTCCGGGCGAGCGCCGGCGAACCGAGCTGCCGGTACGACGATCACGCGATCCGGCCACCGTCATCAGCACCGAGATCCGGCCGAGGCGTCACCGGCGGTTCGGTGGTGCGGTCACGGATTTCCCGCTGATCCGGTCAGGCGGTCAGTGACCGGGCGCCGGTGGCGATCTCGGTGGCCTCGGCCAGCTCGAGCCGCAGTTCCCGGTCCGGTGCCGGGGCTGGTCCGTCGTGGTGGGTGACGCCGTCGGCGGTGATCACGTAGTGCAGCACGGTGTCGCCGATGTGGACCGTCACGGTGCCCGCCGGGACGATCTGGGCGACCGCGTGGCCCAGCGGCAGTGCCAGCCAGTGCGCGCGCACCGCGTCGGTCGGCTTGCGGTCGCCGAGGCGGGGTGTGCCCCACACCGACAGCGCGTCGAGCACCGGGCGCAGGGCCAGGCCCGCGTCGGTCAGCTCGTAGCTGGAGCGCATGCCGTTGCGGTGGTGGGTGATCATGCCCTCGCGCTCGAGATCCTTGAGCCGGGTGGCGAGCATGTCGGTGCTGATCCCGGGCAGGTCGGCGAACAGGTCGCTGTAGCGGCGCGGGCCCGCGCACAGTTCGCGGACCACGAGCAGGGTCCACCGGTCCCCGACGAGGTCGAGCGCGCGACTGACCGCGCAGTAGTGGTCGTAGCTTCGGCGTGGCACGTGTCCTACTCTAACCATAGACTTGGAAAAACCAAGTGAAATCTTGGAAATACCAAGTAGTGTGTGCGGCAACCACACTTCGGAGGGATGTTCATGCAGGTCAAGCAGTCCAGCAAGCTGTCGGGAGTGTCGTACGAGATCCGCGGCCCGGTCGCGGAGGAGGCGGCCCGGCTCGAGGCCGAGGGCCATCACGTCGTCAAGCTCAACACCGGCAACCCGTTGATCTTCGGCTTCGACGCGCCCCCGGATCTGTTGCAGGACATGGTCCGAACGCTGCCCACCTCCACCGGGTACAGCTCGTCGAAGGGCCTGCTCTCGGCCCGGCGCGCGGTGGTGCAGTACTACCAGACCCTCGGCGTCGACGACGTGAGCGTCGAGGAGGTCTTCCTCGGCAACGGTGTCTCCGAGCTGATCATGATGGCGATGACCGCGCTGCTCGAGAACGGCGACGAGGTCCTCGTCCCCGCCCCGGACTTCCCGCTGTGGACCGCCGCGACCGCCCTCAACGGCGGCACGCCGGTGCACTACCTGTGTGACGAGGGTGCCGACTGGTACCCCGACCTGGCCGACATCACGGCCAAGATCACCGACCGCACCCGCGCCATCGTGCTGATCAACCCGAACAACCCCACCGGCGCGGTGTACCCGCCGGAGGTGCTGCGCGAGATCCTCGAGATCGCCCGCAGGCACAATCTGGTCGTCTTCGCCGACGAGATCTACGACAAGATCTACTACGACGATCTCGAGCACACCGCCGTCGCCTCGCTCGCGCCCGATCTGCTGTGCCTGACCTTCTCCGGTCTGTCGAAGAACTACCGGGCCGCCGGACTGCGCTCGGGCTGGCTGGTGGTGTCGGGCCCCACCCAGCACGCCGCGAGCTACCTCGAGGGCCTGACGATGCTGGCCGGTCTGCGGCTGTGCGCGAATGTACCCGCGCAGCAGGCGATCCAGGCTGCTCTGGGTGGGCATCAGAGCATCTACGACCTCACCCTGCCCGGCGGGCGGCTGCGTGAGCAGCGCGACCGCGCCTGGGAAGCCCTCAACGCCATCCCCGGTGTGTCCTGCGTGAAACCGAAGGGCGCGCTGTACGCCTTCCCGCGCATCGACCTGGACATGTACCGCATCCACGACGACGAGAAGTTCGTGCTCGACCTGCTGCTGCAGGAGAAGCTGCACATCGTCCAGGGCACCGGCTTCAATTGGCCACGCCCCGACCACTTCCGGATCGTCACCCTGCCGCACGCCGACGAGCTCGAGGCCATCATCGAGCGCATCGGCCGCTTCCTGGCGACCTACCGGCAGTGACACCGGCCGGCTCCGGCGCCGGGTCCGTGGCGTGAGCGAGGTCGCCTGGCGCGGTGCCGGGGCGTTGATCCGGCCCGGCGTGCTCGCCTTCACCGGGACGATCGGCGGCACCCGCGCGCATGCCCACCATGCCGCGCAGATCATCGTGGCCGACGCGCCGGTAACCGTGCTCGACGGTGACGGCCGACCGCACACCGGGGCCGAGATCGTCATCCCGCCCGACACCGAACACCGCGTCGACACCGGCGGCGCGACCGGGATCGTGGTGTTCCTCGACCCCGATTCTCCGGCCGGTCGCGGTGCCGAACTCCGGGCGGCGACCGCCGGGTGGTGCGGTGGTCCCGCCCTGCGCGATCGCGCCCGGCCGATCACCTCGACGGCGGACTTCGTCGACGGACTGCTGGGCACGCTCGCGGCGGCGAGCGGCGGTGCCGTCTCCCCGCGGCATCCGGCGGTCGTGGCCGCGGTGGCCGCGCTGCCGGCGATGGTGGCGCGCGGGCCGGTGCGCACCGGGGAGGTCGCCGCCGTCGTCGGCCTGTCGGCCAGCCGGCTCACCCACCTGTTCACCGCCCAGGTCGGGCTGCCGCTGCGCCGCTACATCCTGTGGTTGCGGCTGATGAACGCCGTCGAGCTCGCGCGGGGTGGACAGGATCTGACCTCGATCGCGCACGCGACGGGTTTCGCCGACAGCGCGCATCTCACCCGCACGTGCCGGGAGATCTTCGGACTGCCGCCGTCGGCGCTGACCAGCGCCGTGGTCTGGGACGGTCGGGCCAGCCGAATCGTTCAAGCGTCCACGGGGGACCGGCGGCCAGGCTGAGGGCATGAACCTCGCTGTGCGCCGTCTCGCCCGCTACGGCTACGTCCCATTGATGCTGGTGGGGCTCAACGGAATCGGCATCGCCCTCGCCGCCGCCCATGCCCCGAAACCCTGGCTGCTGCTCGTGCTCGCCGTGGCGATCGCCACCTCGTTCGCGGTCGAACGGGTCATCCCGTACGAACCCGCCTGGAACGGACCCCAGGCCGACAGCGTCCGCGACCGGCTGCACGCTGTCGTGAACGAGACGCTGATCCTGGTCAGCGTGGCGGTGATCCCGCTGCTTGCCGCGATCGTGCCCGCCCCGGGGCTGTGGCCGGGCGATTGGCCGTTCGTGGTCCAGGTGGTCCTCGCCATCCTGATCGCGGACGCCGGAATCACGCTGGTGCACTGGGCCAGTCACAAGATCGGGGTGCTGTGGCGCTTCCACGCCGTGCACCACAGCGTCACCCGGTTCTACGGCCTCAACGGCCTGATGAAGCATCCGCTGCACCAGACCGCCGAGATGGCCGCCGGCGTGGCCCCGCTGATCGTGATCGGGCTGCCGGTCGACGTCGCCGCCGCGCTGGCCCTCGCCGTGGCCGTGCAGCTGCTGCTGCAACATTCCAACGCCGACTATCGCGTCGGTCCGCTGAAGTACGTGCTCGCCCTCAACGAGGGTCACCGCTTCCATCACCTCAAATGGGCCGGCGTCGGCGACGTCAACTTCGGCCTGTTCACCCTGCTCTGGGATCACCTGCTGCGCACCTACAGCTACGATCCGCGCCGCCGGTTCACCTCCGACCAGCTCGGCATGGCGGCACATCCCGACTATCCGGTCGGCTACTTGGATCAGCTGATCGCGCCCTTCCGCCGCCTCACTTGAGCCCCGACCGGACGAAGGCGTTGACGATGTGGCGCTGCAACACCAGATAGAGCAGCAGCACCGGCAGACAGGCCAGACTCGCCAGCGCCATCATCGGACCCCACTGGTCGCCCTCGGTGCCCATGAAACTGCGCAGACCGAGCTGGAGGACATCGTTGGATTGCCGCAGAACGACCGCGGGCCAGAAGTATTCGTTCCAGGCGTTGATGAACAGCAGGATGCCCAGCGCGGCCAGCGCGGGGCGCAGATTCGGCACCACCACCGTCCACAGGATGGCCCAGGAGGAACGGCCGTCGATCTTGGCCGCGGCGACGAGCTCCTTCGGGAAGGCGTTCATGTGCTGGCGCAACAGCAGCACCGCCAGCGCCGAGCACAGTGTCGGCAGCACGCAGCCGATCAACGTGTTGATCAGCCCCATCCGGTTGAGCAGGATGTAGTTGGGCAGCATGGTGACCTGGAACGGCACCAGCCAGACGCCGACGAACGCCAGATACATCAGCCGCTGCAGCGGGAAGGTGTACATCGCGAAGGCATAGGACGCCAGCAGCGCGATCAGCAGCTGACCGGCCGCGGACAGGATCGCCACGACGAAGGTGTTGACGATCAAGCCGGTGACGTCGACCTTCTGCGCCGCGTCGAGGTAGTTGTCGATCGACAACGGCCACGGCAGCGGCGACAGCGAGGTGACGTCCTGGGGCCTGCGCAGCGCGGTGGCGAACAGCCAATAGATGGGGAACACGCACACCAGCGCCGTCCCGGCGAGCAGCACATGGCTGCCCGCCAGGCGGAGACGGTCAATCATCATGAACGGCAACCTTTTCCGAGATCCAGACCAGCACGGCCGCCAGCGCGCCGAACCCGACGAACAACAGCACGCCCGCCGCCGCGCTCAGACCCGCGTCGAAGCTGTGGAACGCGTAGTCCCAGAGCAGGTAGTAGATGTTGGTCGTGGCCTGCGCCGGTCCGCCCTGGGTCATCGAGTCGATGAGCGGGAACGACAGTGTGGGACTGAGCAGCACGGTGGTGAGCACCAGGAACAGCAGCGTCGGCGACAGCAGTGGCAGGGTGATCCAGCGCCGGATCTGCCCCGGCGTCGCTCCGTCGACCTGCGCGGCCTCGCTGTAGTCGCCACTGATCCCGGCCAGTCCGGCCCACACCACCAGTACCGCGAAACCGAGCAGCTGCCAGCCGGTGATCAGCACGATCACCGCCTGCGCCGTCGAGGCGTCGTAGACCCAATTGCGGCCGGAATCGACCACCTGGTCGACGAATCCGGAGCCGGGATGCAGCAGCCAGCGCCACACCGCCGCCGCCGCGACCGGCGCGACCAGGAACGGGGCGAACACCAGCGCCTGATAGAACGTGCGGGCCCGGCCCTGCACCCGCCTGCTGGCCAGCGCGATCAGCACCGGCAGCAGCACCGTGAACGGCAGCAGGCCCAGGATCAGCGTCGCGGTGCGGCCCAGCGAGCCCCAGAACGCCGGAAGATCCAGCAGCCGGGAGTAATTGGCGGTACCGACCGCCTTCATCGGCGCGGTCGGCAGCAGATTCCACGACACGGTGGACAGCTGCACCGCCTGCACCAGCGGTTGGTAGGTGAACACCACCAGCAACACCACCGCCGGTGCCAGATACAGATAGGGCGCGATCAGGCGCAGCGCCGCGCGCCGGGTGAACCGGCGCGGACCCGCCGCGGGGGCGATGATCGCCGCCCGCGCCGGGTCCTGCCTGTCGTCGATGACGAACATGTCACCGCGTCCGTGCGGCGATCGCCGCCAGCTGTTCGAGCACCTCGGCCTCGGGCCGGTCGTAGACCGGGGTGGCCGGGGTCGCCTCGATCGCGGTGGCCAGCACCGTCGAACCGACGACATCGATCCGGCTGTACCCGAATCCGGCGAACCCGCGGTGCCTGCCCGCCGGGGGCATCGGATCGATCCGGTACGACAGCGCGGGCCCGATCCACACCGGGATCCCCGCGACCGCCGCGGCGGCCGTCAGATGGTTGTGCCCGCACAGGATCATCCGCACATCGGACCCCGCGAGGACCTCCGCCAGCCGGTCGGCGTCCTCGAGCTTGAGGAAGTCGACGGTGGCGATGGGCGACGGCAGGGGCGGATGGTGCAGCACCAGCACGGTGCCCCGGGGCGCGGGGGTGCGCAGCTGCACGCTCAGCCAGGCCAGCTGCTCGAGTTCGAGCCTGCCCTCGTGCCGCAGCGGCGTGGTGCTGTCCAACGCGATGATGCGCAGACCGGCGACCTCGACGATGCGGTCGTGGGGCAGCGTGGTGTCCACCGAGCCGGGAGCCAGGTCGAGCAGCTCCTCACCGAAGGCGCCACGTTCGTCGTGATTGCCCATGACGTAGACGATCTCGGCGCCGAGTTCGGCCGCGACCGGTTCGACGGCCGCCCGCAGCCGCCGGTACGCCTCGGGTGACCCGTTGTCGGACAGGTCACCCGAGAGCACCAGGGCGTCGACGTGCTGCCCGGCCTCGCGCAGGTGGGTGAGCACCCGGGTGAGGTTCGCGTCGGTGTCGACGACACCGTGGACGAGCTCACCGGCCGGGCGCAGGTGGGTATCGGTGAGCTGGACGATGGTCAGATCGCTCATGCGACCGGCAGGAGTTTGGTGCCCTCTGCCTGCGCAGCGGTCAACGTGGACTGCGGATCCTTGCCCTGGAACACGATGGCTTCGACGGCGTCCATCATGCCGTCGCGCATCTGCAGATAGTTGTTGCCCGGCATGGACACCCACGGCTCCATGTTCGCCAGCTGGGCGACGTTCGGCTTCAGCAGCGGATTCTTGGCGGCCCAGTCCTTGAGTCCGTCGGCCTGATCGAGCAGTCCGGTGCGCAGCGGCAGGTAGCCGATGTTCTGCGCGATCTTGATGTAGGACTCCTCGCTGGTGAGGAACTTGATCAGCTCCCAGGAGGCACGCTGTTTGGCCGGATCGTTGGACAGGATGTGCAGGCCCGCACCGGAATTCGTGGGCACGGCCGGCTTGCCCGCGAACGACGGCATCGGCGCCGACCGCAGGTCCCACTTGTCCTTGGCGCCGGTGACGAAGGTGCCCTGGATGGCGCTGGTCTCGAGGATCATGCCGATCTCGCCGCGCGCGAACGCCTCGTAGCCCTGCTTCTGGTTCAGCTTGGGCATGCTGCCCGTGTTCACCAGGTCCTGCGCCATCTTGGTCACCTCGACGACGGGCGCGGAGGCGTAGGTGAGGGTGCGGCGGTCCTCGGCGATGACCCGGCCGCCGTTGGAGCGCACCAGCGACTGGAAGCACCAGTCCTTGGCGGTCTTGGTCAGGCAGTCGATGTAGACACCGCCCTTGCCGGTGCGGTCGGCGATCTGCTTGGACGCGGTCGCGACCTCGGCCCAGGTGGCAGGCGGTGTGGCCGGATCCAGACCGGCCTCGGTGAACAGCGAGGCGTTCAGGTACAGCACGGGGGTGGAGAACACGAAGGGCACGCCGTAGGTGTGGCCGTCCCAGTCGTCGAGGACGCGGGCGCGCGGGGCGTAGGCGTGTCGGCCGTCGAAGTTCTCGGCCACCTCCTGCTTGCCGACGAGGGTGTCGAGCGGCTTGGCCTGCAGCTGGTGCACGGTGAAGTCCAGGTCGGAGAAGCCGAGCTGGGCGACGTCGGGCGGGGTGCCCGCGACCATCTGGTTCTGGATGCTGGAGATGGTGTCGGTGGCCGGGTTCGGGCTGTTGCCCTGCGGCTTCTGCGCGGTGACCTTGATGTTGGGGTACTTCTTGCCGAAGTCGGCGATCAGCGCGTTGAACGTGTCGGTCCAGGCGCCGGCGAGCCCGTAGTTGTAGGACTCGAACACGATCGAGACCTGCTGGTCGGGCTTCAGCTCCGGAATCTGCGCGGTCGTCGTGGTGTCCGAGGACACGGTGCCGCCCAGACCGCAGCCGCTCAGGGCGACGGCGGTGGTGAACACCACGCCCAAGATGGGCAGGGTGCGTTTCATGGTGGTTCTCCTCATCAATGGTTCGTGCGGTAGTCAGGGGACGGGCACGGCAGCCGCGTCCTGGCTGGGGATCGACTCCGGTTGCGGCGCCTGCCAGGTCAGGCGCAGGCCGGTGTCGGGATCGAACAGGTGGATGTCGGCGGGGTCGACCCGCACGGCGATGTCCTCGCCGACGCGCACCCCGGCCGGGCGCGGCGCGCGCACGCACAGGCTGGTGGTGCCCGCGTCGAGGTGCACCAGTTCCTCGCTGCCGAGGTTCTCGACCATCCGCACCCGGCCGCGGACGGCGCCGCCGGCGGGGTCGATGCGCAGGCGCTCCGGCCGGATACCCGCGATCACCGCGGTGGCGGTGTCGAGCTCGTCGGTGATGTCGAGCGCGGCGTCGACACCGTCGGCCGTCACGCGCAGGGCACCGGCGCGCGACTGGACGACCGCGGGGAACAGGTTCATCGGCGGCGAGCCGAGGAAACCGGCGACGAAGGTCGAGCGCGGCTGGTCGTAGAGCTCGGAGGGGGTGCCGCACTGTTCGACCCGGCCCTCGTTGAGCAGCGCGATGCGCGAGGCCATCGTCATCGCCTCGACCTGGTCGTGGGTGACGTAGAGGAACGTCGCGCCCAGTCGCTGGTGCAGGGCGATCAGTTCGGCGCGGGTCGCGCTGCGCAACTTGGCGTCCAGGTTCGACAGCGGCTCGTCCATCAGGAACGCGCCGGGATCGCGGACCATGGCGCGGGCCAGGGCGACGCGCTGGCGCTGGCCACCCGAGAGCGCGACCGGCTTGCGGTCGAGCAGCGCGGACAGCTCCAGGGTGGCCGAGACCTCGGCGACCCGCTGGGCGATCTCGGCGCGCGGCTTGCGCCGGGCCCGCAGCGGGAACCCGATGTTCTTGGCCACCGACAGGTGCGGGTAGAGCGCGTAGCTCTGGAACACCATCGCCAGGTCACGACGCTGCGGCGCCGCGTCGGTGACGTCGTTGCCGCCCACCAGGATGCGGCCCTCGCTCGGCTCCTCCAGCCCCGCGATCATCCGCAGCAGGGTGGACTTGCCGCAGCCACTGGGGCCGAGCAGCACCATGAATTCGCCGTCGGCGATGTCGAGGCTGACCTCGCGCACGGCGTAGTCGGTGTCGAACTTCTTCGACACCGCTTCGATCTGCAGTCGTGCCACGTCTCTCCTTCAGGCCGGCGCGGTGCCGGCGGTGATCCACTGCGACACGCCCGCCGCGATCGCGGGCGAGTCCTTGAGCCAGGTGAAGTGATCCAGGTGCTCGACCGCGGAGTTCTCGTCGAGGTGCCACTGGGTCACCGCGGCCGAGGGCATCCGCGAGACCAGGAAGTCGACATTGGACTTGGGGCCGAGCACGTCCTGGGACAGCGAGATCGCCAGCACCGGCAGGGTCATGTTCGCCAGCAGCGTGTTGTAGCGGCGCTTGCTGCCGCTGGGGCGGTAGTAGCTGGTCAGCGAGTGGATCGACCAGTCGACCATCACCCCGCCCGGCATCGGCGCCGGGATCAGCACGCCGCCGGGCCAGTGCCCCTTGATCCGCGACACCAGGCCGATCCACTGGATCTGGCTCAGTGCCTCGAACCAGCGGCGCGGGCCGAAGGCCCACCAGAACACGGTGCCGGTACCGATCACGGTGACCCCGGCGACGCGCTCGGGTTCGGCGGCGGCGAACAGCAGCGCGAGCTGGCCGCCCAGGCTGTGCCCGAACAGGTGCAGCGGCGCCTGCGGGAACCGCTCCTCGATCGCGGAAACGACGGCGGGCAGGTCGATCTCGAGCATTTCGCGGTAGCCGAAGTCGGTGTGCTCGCCGAGCGCGGGCTCGGCCTCGCCGTGGGCGCGCAGGTCGCAGGTCGCCACCGAGAGACCGGTGGCGTGCAGGGCCTTGGCCAGCGACTGGTAGTTGCGTGCCTTCATCGCCATGGCGGGCAGGATCAGCACCACCGGGGCGGTGGGGTCGTCGGCGGCCAGCCAGCGCACGGTGAAGCGCACGCCGTCGGCGGTGTCGACCGTGGTGGCGTCGGGCGTGGTCGTGGTCATCACTCGTCCGTTCCGGCGATGCGCACATCGCACACGTAGTCGAAGGTGAATTCGGCGGTGAGCACGTCGTTGTCGTCGAGCAGCTCGGCGCGGCCGGACAGCTCGAATCGGGCGGTCGCGGTCGCGGCCAGGACGGCGGCCAGGCCGTCGGGGTCCACGGTGGCGACGGCGCGGATGCGGCCGCGGGCCGGCTTGCGGTAGGCGGCGGTGCCGCCGCGCAGGACCAGCCGGTCGACCGTGAACAGCCGGTGCGCCGCCGCGCCCACGAACGCCGCGGCGCCGGCGATGTCGGCGGCGGTGAACAGCGCGCCCGCGTGCACGGTGCCCATGTGGTTGCACATCACCGGTTCGGCCGGGATCTCGACGACCGAACGGGCGGGGGAGATCTCGGTGATCCGGGTGCCGACGTGCGCGCCGAAGGGCACCAGGGCCTGCGAGGCGTCGCGCAGGTAGGCGTAGTCGACGGCCTCGGCGTCGAGGGCGGGGTAGGCGGCGCCGAATCCGGCGATGCTGCGGGTGGTCATGGGATGTCCTCTCAGCGCGATCCGCGCAGGACGCGCCGCGCGATCGACCCGCGCAGCACCTCCGACGGACCCTCGTAGATGCGGAAAGCCCTGGCTTCCACCAGGAATCGGGCCACCAGGTGGTCCTCACAGACGCCGAGGCCGCCGTGCAGCTGCACCGCGCGGTCGAGCACCCGCCAGACCGCCTCGGAGACGAAGGTCTTGGTGATCGAGGCCTCGTGGCGCGCCTGGGAGGAGGCGGCGCCGTGCTCGTCGATGGTGGCGGCGGTGGATCGGATCAGGCTGCGCGACGCCGCGATATCGATCTCGTTGTCGGCGATCAGGCCCTGGGCCAGACCGTGTTCGGCGATCGGTACCCCGAACGCGTGACGGCCGTTGATGTGCTCGGCGGTGAGCTGCTGGGCGCGCACGGCCAGGCCGAGCCAGTTCATGCAGAACACCAGGCGTGAGGGCGCGAGCCGGACCGCCGCCAGATCCAGGCCGCGGCCCACCGCGCCCAGGATCGCGGACTCGGGGACCTCGCAGTCGGCGAACTCGACCTCGCAGTGCCCGCCGGGCGCGCTGGTGTGGTCCAGTGTCGGCATCCGGCGGCCGACCTTCAGGCCGGGGTTGTCCTGGTCGACCAGGAACATGGTCGGGCCGTCGGTGGTGGAGGCGACGCAGATGGTGAACGCCGCGCCCTGCGCGCCGGTGGTGAAGTGCTTGCGGCCGTTGATGACCCAGCCGGTGTCGGTCTCCTCGGCGACGGTGGCCAGCATCCGCGGGTCCGATCCCGCGCCGGGCGCCGGTTCGGTCATGGCGATCGCCGAGCGGACCTCGCCGGAGGCCAGCGGGGCCAGATACCGTTCACGTTGTTCGGGATTCGCGACCTCGGCCAGCAGGTGGATGTTGCCGTCGTCGGGCGCCCAGGCGTTGACCGCGAGCGGGCCGAGCAGACTGGCGCCCGCGGCTTCGAGCACCTCGGCCTGCGCCCTGGTGTCGAGGCCGAGGCCGCCGTAGGCGGGATCCGAGAGCGGGCCGAAGACACCGGCCTCCTTGGCCTTCTTCTGCAGGTCGAGGCGGAGGGCGTCGTCGGTGACCCGGCCACCGACCACGACCTCGCGTTCCACCGGGATGACGTGGTCTTGCACGAACTGCCTGGTCTTGGCGACCAGTTCCGCCACTGGAGTCATGCCGTCAGTGTCGGGCGGGGTGCGCATCGGGCGGCGGGACGATAGTGAATGTCGATCGCGCCAATCGTCTCGCCGCGCCCACGGGGCGGACACGCCGGACGTCGAGCACGGTGAAACTCGACAACCATGCGGGCGAGGGGATGGCCATGACCGACGTGAGCGTGCGGGTGATCGAGCGCACCGACGAAGCCGACGCGGTATTCGCCCTGGTGCTCGCCGCGGCCGACGGTGGGGAACTGCCCGCCTGGACGCCGGGCGCGCATATCGACGTGGCGGCGGGCGCGGCCGGCCTGCGCCAGTACTCGCTGTGCGGCGACCCCGCGCAGCGCGACCGGTGGCGGATCGCGATTCTGCACGAGCCGAACGGCCGCGGCGGGTCCGCGCACCTGTTCCGGACCGCGCTGCCCGGCACCACTTTGTCGGTCTCTCTGCCGCGCAACAACTTCGAGCTGTCCGAGGCCCCGGAGTACACGTTCGTCGCTGGCGGTATCGGGATCACCCCGATCCTGCCGATGATCGCCGCCGCGCAGCGGGCAGGCGCGCGCTGGACGCTGCACTACGGCGCGCGCTCACGCACCCACATGGCCTTCGCCGAGGCGCTCACCGCGCGCTATCCGGCGGTGCGGCTGGTGCCCCAGGACGAGTCCGGCCTGCTGCCGGTGGCCGAGATCGTGGCCGAGCGGCCCGGCGCGACCGTGTACTGCTGTGGCCCGGAACCGCTGCTGGCCGCGGTCGAGGCGGAGGGACAGCGGCAGCGCGTCACAGTACGCACGGAACGCTTCGTCCCGCGACAGCTCGAGCCGGCCGGCGCCGACCAGGCCTTCGAGATCCAGCTGGCCCAGACCGGGCGGACGCTGCGGGTCGCCGCCGACCGCTCCATCGTCGACGTCCTGGAATCGGCGGGCGTCGCGGTCATCACCTCCTGCCGCGAAGGCACCTGCGGCAGCTGCGAGACCCCCGTGCTCGACGGCGAGGTGGACCACCGTGATTCCCTGCTCACCGCCGAGGAGCGCGACAGCGGCAAGACGATGATGCTGTGCGTCTCCCGCGCCCGCTCGGAGGTCCTTGTCCTCGACCTGTGAGCTCGGGAGCCCGGGTGGGCCTCGTGCGTGGGGATCGATCCCGAACGAGCGAGTCCGGTCGCTGTCCGCGCGGGCACAGGCAAGGCACGGGCCGACCACTGACAGCTACGGCGCAACAGTCGCCGATCACCGCGTCCGGTGGGTCGACCCGGTCTGCCGGATCGAATTCGACGTGGTGCGGGGCCGACAGCGCGCGCCGAGGCTGTGCGATCGCACCGAACCTCGCCGATCCCCGCCTGCTGGGCGATCTGTCCTCCCGTCGACCGAACACCGGGCGCGTTCAGTAGATTCGACCGATGACCGCGACCTCCACCGCCCTGTATTGCGGGACCCACTGGGATGAGCAGGGCCGGTGGTTCTACGAGGTGATCCGCGAGGACGGCAGTACCGAGCTGCTGCCGGGAATCGGGACGCGGTTGGCGTTCCGGCTCGCCGGGGCCGGGCGGTTCTGTCTCGGGTACCACGGGTTCGGCGCCGGGCGCAGGGGGCGTCAAGCGTGCCCGAGCCGGGCCCGGGTCGACAGCGGAAAGCAGTGCGCGCAATGCCGGGTCACCGAGGGGTGGTCGGTGGTGCACAGCCATCGTGGTCCGCTCACGGCCTTGCCCGAGCAGGTGCGCGGGTATGTCGCGCAGCCCCATCACCTCTACATCGCCTACTTCGGCGACGGGATGACCAAGGTCGGGACCGCGTCGGCGGTACGGCGGCAGCGGCGGCTCTTCGAGCAGGGTGCGCTGGTGGCCCGCTTCATCACCGATTCGCCGGATGGGCTGCATGTGCGTGAGCTAGAGCGGGTCGTCTCGGAACGGGCGGGGCTGCGGCAGGCGGTCGCCGGTGTCACCAAGACCCGCATCCTGACCAAGCCGCTGCGGCCGTGGTCGGCGCTGGAGGCCGCCGTCGCCGACGCGGCCGACCACGCGGCGAGCACCCTGCCCGACGACATCGCCCGCACCGACACCGCGTGGTCCGGCGGGCGGGACTTCTACGCCACCATCCTCGAGCGTGGGCGCTACCCGGAGGCCATCGTATTCACCGAGGACGCCGGCGAATACGTCCTCGACGCCGTCACCGCCCACGGCCACACCATCGCTTGCGCCGACGACACCGGGTCCGGTGAACTCGTGCTCGTCAACGACTCCCGGCTCATCGGCCGCCGCATCGAACTCGACGCCACGATCACCGCGGTGACCGCGCCTGCCCAGACCAGCCTGTTCTGACCTGGTCCGGATCAGGTGGCGCAACCCTGGGCGGGGTCGGCGGACGCCGAGGCGGCGCCGGGCAGGCGAGCAGCTCGACGATCCGATCGACTCCCGACGGTACGCCGGTCTGGGTGACCGGGGTCTCAGCGCACGTGCACCGGCAGTTCGAGCAGGCCGCGGATGAGGGTGCTGGTCTGCCAGTGGCCGGTGCCGGCGACCTCGGCCAGGCGCAGGTCGGGGAAGCGGCGGAGCAGGGCGGTGAAGGCGACCTCGGCCTCCAGGCGGGCCAGGGGAGCACCGACGCAGAAGTGGATGCCGTGGCCGAAGGCCAGATGGCCGGAGGGGTGGCCGTCGGTGGTGAGCGCGTCGGGGTCGGTGAAACGGGCCGGGTCGCGGTTGGCGGCGGCCAGCGCGACGTAGACGAGTTCGCCCGCGGGAATCTCGGTATCGCCCAGGGTGACCGGTTCGGCGGTGTAGCGGACGGTGGCCATGTCGACCGGGCCGTCGAAGCGCAGGAACTCCTCGATCGCGGCGGGGATGCCGGCGGGGTCGGCGCCCAGGGCCCGCCACTGCGCGGGGCGGCGCAGCAGCGCGTTGACGCCGTTGCCGATGAGATTGACGGTGGTCTCGTGCCCGGCGACCAGGAGCAGGAACGCCATCGACACCAGCTCGCGATCGGTGAGGCGGTCGCCGTCGTCGTCGGCCAGGACCAGCTGGGAGAGCAGGTCGTCGGCGGGCTCGGACTGCTTGGCGCGCACCAGGTTCGCCAGATAGGCGACCATCGCGGCCGAGGCCGCGGGGCGTTCGTCGTCCTCGCCTTCGCCGACGACGGTGACCAGGGCCCTGGTCCAGGTCTGGAAGTCGTCGCGATCGGCGTAGGGCACGCCGAGCAGTTCGCAGATCACCGTCACCGGTAGCGGATTGGCGAATTCGTCCATCAGGTCGACCTGTTCGCGCTCGGCCATCGCGTCCAGCAGCGACTCGGTGATCTGCTCGATCCGCGGGCGCAACGCCGCGACCCGCTTGGCGGTGAAGGCCTTGTTGACCAGTTTGCGCAGCCGCGTGTGCGCGGGCGGATCGGTGCTGAGCATGTGGCTCAGCAGCGCGACGACGTTCGGATCGCTCGGGGTCGACCCGCGCTTGTCGTGCACGATCTCGTCGATCCGGACGATGTCCTTGCGCAGCCGTGGATCGGCCAGTGCCATCCGTGCTTCGGCGTAGCCGATGACCACCCAGCGCACGACGTCGTCGGGGAAGCGGACCCGATGGACCGGGCCACCTGCGCGCCAGCGCCGGTAGTGCGCGTGCGGATCGTCGAAGAAGTCGGCCTCGATGGACTCGACGCGGGCAGCAGCGGTGGTGTCGGCCATCTGCCCGACGGTACCCGCGCCGGGTCGACGACTCACCGGCCTCGGGTGATCCCGATCAGCCGATCGGAGCTGGAAATGGAATGTCCTGTGGCAAGACGGAATTCACCGAGCGCTGATCGAATGGCGGAGGAATCGTCCGCAGGGAGGAAAACCATGACCACCACCGAAATCGACGCGACCGCCGACCGGCGGGTCGCCGAATTGACCGCGGTCTTCGAGCGCGGGCTGCAGGAGAAGCTGGGCGTCGGCGATTCGCTGGGAATTCGGCTGGAAAGCGCGTCCAAGGGCCGTACCCGCTACTACCTCGACCCGAATCCGGCGACCATCAACGCGATGTTCACGGTGCACGGCGGCGTGCTGGCCACGCTCATGGACACCGCCATGGGCAGCGCGGTGTTCACCGAACTCGGCGACGGCGTCGCCTACACCACGCTCGAACTGAAGGTGAACTTCATCCGCGCGGTGACCCTGGACGGCAGCAGGCTCACCTGCGAGGCCACCGCCGTGCACGTCGGCAGGCGGACCGCGACCGCCGAAGGTCGCATCACCGACGCGGCGGGCAAGCTGATCGCGCACGGCACCACCACGATTCTCGTGCTGGCGCAGGGCAACTGACGGCTCAGGGCCGATCGGCGAAGAGAACCGGCCTTGCGCGGATCATCGCGCGCAAGGCCGGTTCTCTTCGGTCCGGGCCAGGGCCGGTTCAGGCCAGGGTGCGGCAACCCTCGACGAAGGCGATCAACTCGTCGACCGGCTCGGTGCGGGCATCGACCGCGCGGTCGATCACCTTCACCAGATGTTCGTAGGCGGCGGTGTGGTCGTAGTCGGCGACATCGGCGATCCGCAGCGCCCACCGCCAATAGCCGCGCAGCGTGTCCGACAGCGGCATCCGGAAGTTGGCGACGACATCGCGGATCGGCTCGACCACCGCGTCACCGTCGTGGCGCAGATACCGGGTCACCACCTCGGCCATGAAGCTGAAATGCCGTGCCTCGTCGCGCGACAACCGGGTGAGCACCGCGGCCAGGACCGGGTCGGCGACCACGTCGCGCAACTGCTGGTAGTACATCTGCGTCGCCTTCTCCTGCACCAAGGCGTAGGCGAAGAACTGAACGGGGTGGTCGTAGGGCAGGTCGAACGGCTTGTGGCCCTCGATCGCCAGTTCCGACCGCAGGGTGTCGCGGTCGGCGATGCCGGCCGCCTCCTGGTAGCGGGTCAGCGCCCTGGCATGGGTGTCCTCCTCGAGGGCCCAGCGCACCGTGAAGTGGTAGAGCTCCCGATTGTGCTCGAAGGTCGGCAGATCCACGCTGTCGTCGACGGGGAAATGCCGGTGGTAGACGTCGAAGTAGCCGGGCAGGTGGTCTTCGATCAGGGTGACGAACTGGACCGCGGAGCGCTGACCCTCGGTGAGCCTGCCCGCGTCGGCGGCGGCCCAGTCGACGGCGGTCTCCACATCCCAGGCACGGGTCGCCGGGGACGCGGCCAGAAAGCCGTCGACCGCGGCGACCAGGTCCCGCACGGGCAACAGCCCCGGTGTGGTGATCATGTCCTACCTGGCATTCCGGCAGACCAGCGCGTAGTGCTTGGTGGTGTAACCCCAGCCCGCGTTGGCGATCTCGAGATAGTGGCGCAGCTTGGCGGCCAGGCCGGGGCCGTGCGCGTCGATGCGCGCGGCGGCGGCGTCGACATTGCCGATCCAATCCTCGATGGTGCGTCGGTAGTGGTCGGTCAGGTCATCGACCGAGATCACCGAGAAGCCGGCGTTCTCGGCGGCGGCGATCAGCTCCGACAGCGGCCGCAGTTCACCGAAGCCGAAGATGTCCTCGCGGACGAAGCCGGTGCCGTCGCGATCGTCGAACGCGCTGCGGGTGGCCGCATTACGGAAGCAGCTCTCCGAGACGTAGAGCGTGCCGCCGCGGCGCAGCACGCCCCGCGCGCGGCGGAACACCTCGTCGGGATCGGGCATGTGCACGATCGACCCCAGCAGTGTGACGGCGTCGAAGGAGCGGGCGGGCAGGTCGAGCTGCTCGAAGTGCCCGACCCGGGTGCGCACCAGATCGGCCACGCCGCGCGCGGCCGCCTGCTCGGCGATGTAGTCGTGCTGACGCGGCGCCGGGCTGACCCCGAGCGTGCGGCAGCCCAGCTCGCTCGCCATGTACAGGATCAGCGAACCCCAGCCGCATCCCACATCGAGCAGCTGCTCGCCGCCGCGCAGACCGAGCCGCTCGGCGACGAAGCGCAGCTTGTTGCGCTGCGCCAGCTCCAGGGTGTCGCTGTCGGATGTGTAGAGCGCGGAGCTGTACTTGCGCAGCGGGTCGAGGAACTGCCCGAAGATGTCCGGGTCGAGATCGTAGTGCTGATTGGTATCGGCGACGACGGTCATGCGGCCGCCTCGGCCACGGACCGTTCGACCACCGCGGTCACCTCGGCCAGGGTGGACATCCCGAAGACGTCGGCGTCGTCGAGTTCGATGTCGAAGGTGCGCTCGATGCGGGCGATCATCCGCAGCACCCGCACCGAGTCCACGCCCGCCATGGCGCGCAGGTCGGCGTCGGGGGTCAGCTCGGCGGCGGTCAGGCCGGTCTCGGTGATCGCGATCTCGGTGACCGTGCGCAGGATGGTGTCGGCAGAGGTGGTGGTCATGGCCGGGCTCCGTTCGGGGAGAGGGTGTTCGCCGTGGACAGGGCGTGGTCGAGCAGGGCGACTTCGTCGTCGTCGAGGGTGAGCTGGTCGCGGACGGCATGCAGATCGAACGGCTGATAGCTGGCCGTCGAGGTCGCGCACACCGCGCCGTTCGCGTCGAGGATCTCGGCGTGCGCGGGGATCGGGCCGTCGGCCCGCGCGGGCGGCAGCGTTGCCACACAGCGGTATTCGCGGTCGATCAGCAGGGGAGTGAGGAAGCGGGTGCGTTGGGAGACGGTGAAGGCGGGGACCCGACGGGCCAGCACGATCAGGTTGCCCATCACCTCGTCGCACACGACGCCGATCAGGCCGCCGTGCACCACGCCGGGATAGGACTCGAACGCGCGCCCGAGCCGGAAGGCGGCTTCCAGCGCGCCGTCGGCGCGCGGGGTGAAGCTCAGACGCAGCCCGGTGGCGTTGTGCGGGGAACAGCCGAAGCAGTGATAGTCGGGGATCACCGACCACGGCACCTCGACGGCGTCGGGCCGTTCGCCTGCGGTCATCACGCGATGGCGTCGGCGAGGGCGCGGCGCACCTTCGCGTTGCTGGACAGGTCGAGGCCGGTGATGCCGGCGAAGGTGCGGCGCACTTTGTCGTGCAGGACCTCCAGCTCGCCCTCGGCGGCGACCTGCTCGAGGAACAGCTCGAAACCGGTGTCGATGGTCTCGTGGTCGCCGAGCTCGGCGATGCCGGCCTTGAAGGTGCTCACCGGGTGCTTGATCTTGGCCTCGGAGCTGTAGACGTAGAGCGTCTCGAGCACCGACGGCAGCTCGTCGGGCCGCCGCTTCAGCCGTTCGGTGGTGTAGTGGATGAACTCCCGGGCGTGCCCGGCTTCGTCGCGACTGGCGTTGAGCAGCAACGTCTTCAGCACCGGCTCGGCCACCCAGCTCGACACCGCGCGGTACACGTGGTTGACGGTGAGCTCGGAGATGATGTTGGTGGCCAGCGTCGCCGAGGGCGTGCTGCCCGGCGCGTACGGCTCGCGCATCGCGTCCACCGCGCGGTCGTCGACGTCCTCGCCGATGGCGCCCAGCCAGGAGCGGAAGGCGTAGTGGTGCTGCACCTCCTGGTAGCCCCACACCACCGCGAAGGTGGAGAAGTCGTAGTCGTCGACGAACTCGTCGAGGAAACCGTGCACGGCCGCGATGACATTGGACTCGCCCATCGCCGCGCTCTTGGCGAGGGTGATGTACTCCGGGCGGACCAGCGTCGGGTCGACGGCGGCCAGGTCGAGGTCGCTCAGTTTCCAGTGCAGCCGTTCGTAGTGGCGGAAGATGTCGAAGCTGTGCACTAGGCACTCCCATTCGATCGCAGGGGCGAGCGGCGCGGCGTCATCGCCGGCCGATCAGGTCGCGGGCGGCCAGCCGCTGGAGCTTGCCGCTACTGGTGCGGGGGATGCTGCGCGGCGCGACGAGATGCACCCGCACGGCGGAGAGTCCGAGCTCGGCGGCGACGGCGGCGACGATGGCCGCGGCCAGCGCCTCGGCCTCGGCGCCGGTGCGTTCGGTCTCGGCGATCAGCGCGATCACGTCGTCGCCGTCGGGCTCGACGGCCGCGGTGCAGCGGCCCTGATGGATGCCGTCGAGATCGCGGACCGCGGCCTCGACGTCCTGGGCGTAGTAGTTCACCCCGCGCACGGTGATCATGTCCTTGCAGCGTCCGGTGACGAACAGTTCGCCGTCGCGGCGGTAGCCGAGATCGCCGGTGCGCAACCAGCCGTCGACGAAACCATCGACGACCGCGTCGGGGTCGACGGCGAGATAGCCACCGGTGACGGGCGCGCCCTCGATCAGGATCTCGCCGACCCGGCCGTCGGGCAGGTCGGCGCCGGTGTCGAGGTCGACGATCCGGAGCGCGATCCCCTCGACCGCCGAACCGACGGAGGCGACCGCCCGCGCGCCGTCCTCGCCGCGCGAGACCGGCTCGGCGACAGCGGCATCCGAGAGCCGGGCGCGGTCGACCCACTCGAAGCGCGGCTCGCGCAGCAGCGGCGGGAAGGCGACGGCCAGGGTGGCCTCGGCCATGCCGTACACGCCGAACATCGTCGACGGCGCGAAGCCGGCGGGCGCGAACCGTTCGCAGAACGCGGTGACCACCGATTCCGAGATCGGCTCGGCGCCGTTGAACGCGATGCGCCAGTGGCTCAGGTCGTAGTCGGTGACCTGCTCGGGACCGATCGCGCCGAGCAGTGCCTCGTAGCCGAAGTTGGGCATGGCGGTGATCGTGGTCGCGGTCGAGGCGAACTCGCTCAGCCAGCGCGCCGGGTCCTTGACGAAGGCCAGCGGGGACCAGACGTGGGCGGGGATCCCGCGCAGCACCGCCGACAAGGTGCCGAACAGGCCCATGTCGTGGAACAGCGGCAGCCAGAAGCCACCCTGGTCGTCGAGGCTCAGGTCGATGCCGGTGCGGATCGCGGCCAGCCCGCCCACCACATTGGCGTGGGTGAGCCGCACGCCCTTGGGCAGCGCGGTGCTGCCGGAGGTGAACTGCACGATCGCCAGGTCGTCGGGTCCGTGCTCGGGCAGCGTGTCCGGGTCGGCGACGACATCGGTGACCAGGTCGGTGGTGTCGACGAACTCGACGCCGATGTCGCCGATCAGCGGGATCATCGAGGCGAAGCGCGGTGAGACCAGCACGGTGCGCATGCCGGCGGCGGCGGTGATCGCGGCCAGCTTGGCCGGGTAGGCGGCCGTGGCGCGGGCACCCGCGGGCAGTGGCAGCGGCGTGGCCGCCCCGCCCGCCGCGGCGATGCCGAACAGCGAGACCAGGAACTCGGGGGCGTTGGGACTGAGCACGCCGACCGGCTCGCCGCGCCCGATCCCGCGCCGGACCAGCGCCGTGGCCGTGGTCTGCGCGCGCAGTCGCAGCTCGGCGTAGCCGACCCGCTCCGACACCGACCAGAACGTCGCGGGCACCTGCGGATGCGCGGCGGCGACGCCGGCCAGCAGCGTGGTGAGCGTTTCACCCGAACGCGAGGAATTCATGCCGGAAACGACAACAGTGCCATATGAAATCGCGCTGAACGAATTCCGAAATACGCGCGCCGATAATGACCGCCGATCGTTCAATTGCACTGCCCGATAAAGATATTCGGCTATCGCCCGATCGGAGCAGACAATACTGCACGAATTCGCGGTGGCCCGGCGGCGACGATGGGCGGCGAAATCCCCGCACCGCTATCGCCGTAGGAGCTGCCGGTGACTTCCGATCATGTCGCGGTCGACGACCCGACCCCGGTGCAGATCGCGGTGCTGGAGAGCGTCGCACCGCACTGCCGCCACGACCCGTACCGCAGTTACACGACGCTGCGGGAGGCGGGCCCGTTCGTCCCCGGCCCGCACGGGATCCACTTCGTGCCCCGGCACGCCGAGGCTCAGACCATCCTGAGCGACCCGCGCTGGAGTCATGCCGAGGAGCCGCAGCTGCTGCACGGCGACAGCGAGGTGGAACTGCCCGGTTCCTTCCTGTGGATGGAACCGCCGGACCACACCCGGCTGCGCGGCCTGGTCGGCAAGGCGTTCACCGCGCGCACCGTGGCGGGACTGCACGAACGGGCCGAGCGCCTGGTCGACGGCCTGCTGACGGCGATGCTGGCCGAAGGCGAGACCGACGCGCTCGAGGCGCTGGCCTACCCGGTGCCGCTGACGCTGATCTGCGAACTGCTCGGTGTCCCCGCCGAAGCCCATGCCCACGTCCGCGAGATCTCCGCGCACATCGCCCGTGGCCTCGACCCCGACACCCTGCTCAGCCCGGTCGAGCTGGCCGCGCGCACCACCGCCGTGCACGCGTTCACCGACTTCTTCGGCGACCTGATCGCCCGGCGCCGCCGCGACCCCCGCGACGACCTGATCACCGCGCTCGTGCAGGCCGAGGACGCCGGGGTGCAGCTGACCCGCACCGAACTGATCGGGACCCTGCTGATCCTGGTGGTGGCGGGCCACGAGACCACTGTCAACCTGATCGGCAACGGGCTGCTGGCGCTGATCCGCCACCCCGATCAGTTCCAGCGGTTGCGCGAGGATCCGGCGCTGTGCGTTCCCGCGGTCGACGAGGTCCTGCGCTACGACCCGCCCGTGCACCTGACCACCCGGACCGCGCGGCACGAGATCGAGCTCGCCGGCCGGACCTTCGTGCCCGGTGACGCGGTGATCGTGCTGATCGGTTCGGCGGCCCGGGATCCCAGGGCCTTCCCGGACGCCGACCGGTTCGACATCGGCCGCTACGGGCCCGGCCGGCGACCCGAGCGGCATCTGTCGTTCGGTCTCGGCCTGCACTACTGCCTCGGCGCACCGCTGGCCCGCCTGGAGATGCAGGCGGTGCTGCGGGCCGTGGCCACCCGGGTCGAGCGGATGTCACTGCTCGCCGAACCGCCGTACCGCCCGAACGTGGTCGTGCGCGGCATGTCCGAACTGCGAATCAGCCTGGAGGGCCGATGAGTACCGCTGTCCCCGCCGACCTCACCTTCGACGCGTTCGCGCCCGAGCACCGTGCCGACCCGTACGCCGCCTACCACCGGGTGCGCGAGGCGACGCCGCTGTTCCCGTTCGCCCTCGGCGAGGTCCCGGTGACGCTGGTGACCCGCTACGAGGAATGCGCCGCGGTCCTCACCGGCACCGACTGGGGGCACGGCTACTCGGCGGGGATCAGCCCGTTCCGCGACACCACCGCCGCCATCCCGGGGTCCTTCGTCCGGATGGATCCGCCCGAGCACGGCCGCTACCGCAAGCTGGTGGCGAAAGCGTTCACCCCCGCCACGATCGGCGAACTGGCGCCGCTGGCGGGCACCGTGGTCGACGGACTGATCGACGCCGCGCTCGATCGCGGTGAGTTCGACGTGCTCGACGATCTGGCGGTGCCGCTGGCCGTCGCCATGGTCGCGGTGCGCCTGCTCGGCGCGGACGCCGCCGACGGAGCCGACTTCCGCGCCTGGCAGTTGGCGATCGCGCGGGGCAGCGACCCCGACTCGCTGCTCGGTCCCGGCGACATCAGCGCCCGCACCGACGCCGCGATCGCCTGCATGGGGTACTTCGCGCGGTTGATCGCCGAGAAGAAGCGGCAGCCGGGCCCCGACCTGCTCAGCGACCTGGTCGCGGCGAGCGGCTCGGGTGAGCTTCCCACCGAACCCGAGGTGATCGGGATGTCGCTGCTGCTGCTCGTGGCCGGCATGGAGACCTCGATCAACCTGATCGGCAACGGCCTGCTCGCGCTGCTGCGCCACCCCGACCAGCTGGCGCTGCTGCGCGCGCATCCCGAGCTGATCGGGCCCGCGATCGACGAGATGCTGCGCTACGACGCGCCGACCCAGTTCACGATCCGGGTCGCCCTCGACGACACCGACGTGGGCGGGCACACCTTCCGGCGCGGTGACGGTGTCGTGGTGCTGACCGGCTCGGCCAACCGCGACGAGCGGGTCTACCGCGACGCCGACACCTTCGACATCACCCGGTTCACCGGACACCGGCCGCCGCGCAAGCATCTCGGGTTCAGCCTGGGCATCCACTACTGCGTGGGCGCGCCGCTGGCCCGGATCGAGGCCGAGGCCGCGATCCTCGCGCTGCTGGCGCGAGCACCCGAGCTGGCCCTGGCCGACGCGCCGATCGTCTACCGTCCCAGCCTGATCCACCGGGGCATCCTGCACCTGCCGGTGACGCTGTGACCGCGCGCCGCGGGCAGGCGATCGTCATCGGCGCCGGGGTCGCCGGGCTGCTGGCCGCGCGCGTGCTCGCCGATACCTACGAGCGGGTCACCCTGGTCGAACGCGACGAGCTCGACGCGAAAGAGACTGTGCGCCGGGGTGTTCCGCAGGCCTGGCACCTGCACGGTCTGCTCGACCGGGGCCGCCGCGTCATGGAGGAGCTCTACCCGGGCTTCACCGAGCAGGCGGTCTCGGACGGCGCGACCGTCGCCGAGGTGCTGGTCGGCACCCGGTGGTATGTCGGCGGCTCCCGGCTCGCGGCGGGCTCGACCGGACTCACCTCGGTGATCGCCACCCGCTCGCTGCTCGAGACGGTGCTGCGCAGGCGGACCTTGCGGCTGCGCGGCATCGAACTGCTGACCCGCACCACCGTGCAGGGCCTGGTCGGCGACGCCCGGCGGGTGCGCGCGGTGACTGTCATCGGTCCGGCGGGCGCGCAGACCCTGTCCGCGGACCTGGTCGTCGACGCGGGCGGTCGAGGATCACGGATCACGCAGTGGCTCACCGCGATCGGAGCCGAGGTACCCGAGGAGGAGCGGCTCGACGTCGACCTCGGCTACGCGTCGCGGTTCTTCCGGCATCGGCCCGGTCAGCTCGGCGGACAGGCCTCGGTCATCGTCTCGACCGGTGCGAACGGGCGCGGCGGCGGCGCGGTCCGGGTGGAGGGCGATCGGTGGCACGTCACCCTGGCCGGAATGCTCGGCGATCATCCGCCCGTCGACGACGCGGGATTTCGCGAGTACGCCGCCTCGCTGTCGGCCCCCGACATCCACACCCTGGTGATCGGCTCCGAGCCGCTCGGCGACGCGGTGCCCTACCGGTTCCGGACCGCCGTGCGCCGCCGCTTCGACCGCCAGAGCGCCCCGCCGGACGGGCTGCTCGTGCTCGGCGACGCGCTGTGCGCCTTCAATCCCCTCTACGCCCAGGGCATGACGGTCGCCGCGCTGCAAGCCGCGGCGCTGCGCGAGTGCCTCGGTACGGGCGAAACCGACCTGCCCGCCCGGTATTACGCGGCCGCCGCCGGCGCGGTCGAGGTGGCTTGGCAGCTGGCCGCCGGCTCGGATCTGCGGCATCCGGGCGTCGTGGGCAGGCGCACGGTCCGGACCCGGCTCACCACTGTCTTCGTCAGCCGGGTGCAGCGGGTCGCGCACCATGATCCGCGCGTGGCCAGGACCTTCCTGCGGGTCGCCCACCTGGTCGACCCGCCCGCCGCGCTCACCGCGCCGGGCACGCTGCGCCGCATCCTCCTTCCCTGACCACCACCGGAGAACCAGGAGACCCACCCATGACCTCCACGACTTCCCCGATCGACGCCCAGGCGGTCCAGACCGCACTGGTCCAGCTGTTCGGGCCGGACGGCCGCGCCGATCCGTACGCCCCCGCCCGCGTCCTGCGCGAGGCGGGGCCCATCCATCAGACCCCGCTCGGTCACCATGTGCTGACCCGCTACGAGGACTGCGCGGCCGTGCTGTCCACCACCGCGTGGAGCCACGCCGAGGAAGCGGCGATGATGCACCCCACGGTGTCGCCGGAGAACGCCGCCGAGGAACTGCCCACCTCGTTCCTGTGGATGGAGCCGCCGGACCACACCCGCCTGCGCAACCTGGTCACCAAGGGTTTCACCCCGCGCATGGTGACCAGGCTGCGCCCCCGGATCGAGCAGCTGTGCGAGCAGCTCGTCGACGACGCCCTGGCCGCGGGCGAATTCGACCTCGTCGAGAAGATCGCCTATCCGCTGCCGCTGATCATCGCCTGCGAGCTGATCGGCGTGCCCGAGCAGGCCTACGACCAGGTCCACCGGTGGTCCCAGGACCTGGCCCGCGGCTTCGACCACGACTACACGCTGCCCGAGGAATGCCTGAGCGCCCGCAGCGCCGCCTCGCGCGGGTTCATGGGCTACTTCCGTGAGCTGCTCAACGAGCGGCGCGTCACCCCGCGCGACGACCTGCTCAGCGTGCTGTCGCAGGTCGAGGACCGCGGCGATGTGCTCACCGAGCAGGAGCTCCTCGCGACCTGCATCACCACCTTCGTCGCCGGTCACGAGACCACCGCCAATCTGATCGGCACCGGCATGCTGCGCTTGCTGCGCAACCCCGACCAGATCCAGCTGCTGCGCGATCGTCCCGAACTGCTGGCCGTCGCCCCCGACGAACTGCTGCGCCTGGATCCGTCGGTGCAGATCACCACGCGCGCCGCGACCCGGCCGATCACCGTCGCCGGGCACGAGTTCGAGCAGGGCGAAGGTGTGGTGGTGCTGATCAATTCGGCCAATCACGATCCGGCCGCCTACCCCGACCCCGACCGGGTCGACCTGACCCGCTACGCCGATCCGATGAACCCGGCCAAGAAGCACCTCGGGTTCAGCCTCGGCATCCACTACTGCCTCGGCGCCCCGCTGGCGCTGCTGGAGATGGAGATCCTGCTCGACGTGCTGCTGCGCAAGGTGCGCACGGTCGAATTGCGTTCGGAGAACCCGCCGTTCAAGCCCAATGTCGTCATCCGTGGGCTGGAATCGCTGGCGGTCGCGGTCACCCCGGCCTGAACACGTCGTTCCCGGCCCCGTCGGTGCAGCCGGCGGGGCCGGGAGCTGTCAGCGCTGGGTCGTCGGAACATCCAGTGCCGCGAGGAAGGCCGATGCCGCCGGGCTGCGGTCGGCGCGGTTCCACACGACGTACTCGACGCGGCTCGGCGCGTCGGTGACCGTCACGATGCGCACGCCGGTGAGCTGTGGGGCGTGGGCGGCGGGCATCATCGCCACACACAAATCCTGGCTGACGAGGCGGGCGATGTAGTCGGCGGTCGTCACCTCGAAGGCGACATCGCGGGTCAGGCCCGCCGCCGCGAACGCCAGATCCGATTGGATCCGGCCCGCCGTGCCCGCGGGCAGGTCGACGAAGACCTCGGTCGAGAGCCTGCGCAGATCGACGCTCGGTTCCTCGGCGAGCGGGTGGCCCGGTGCGACCACCGCGACGAGCTTGTCGCGCGCGAGTTCGTGGGCGGCGACCCCGCTCGGCCGCGTGGTCGTCGGCAAGCCGAGGAAGGCGACATCGAGGACGCCCTGTTCGACCTGCTCGGCCAGCTCCTCGCTCGCGCCGACCCGCAAACTGATCCGCACGTGCGGGTACGCGGTCCGGAATTCGCGCAGCGCGGCGGGCAGATCGACCGCGGCGACGGTCGGGATCAGGCCGACGGCGAGCCTGCCTCGCACCTCGCCGACCGCCGCGGCCACCTCGGCCGCCGCCCGCTCGGCGGCGTCGAGACACTGACGGGCCGCCGGGAGGAAGGCAGCGCCCGCCTGGGTGAGCCGGACCCGGCGGCTCGTCCGTTCGAACAGTTTCGCGCCCAGTTCACGCTCCAGCCGGGCGATCTGATGGCTCAGGGCCGACTGCACGACCAGGCACCGCTCGGCGGCCCGGGTGAAGCTGTCGGTCTCGGCGACGGCGAGGACGTAGCGCATCTGCTGGAGCTCCATGCATCCATCGTGCTTCACGATCGTTGCGTTGACAAACATGTGTTGGATTCATAGATCGTCGCGCGGTTCGATGGGTCCATGAAAGGTTCAGTGGCTCGGCCGACTTCCGGTGACCTCGGCGCGGGACGGGTGACACGGACCGCGATCACCGCGCTCGCGCCCGCCGCCTGGGGCACGACCTACGTGGTGACCACCGAACTCCTGCCGCCCGATCACCCGGTGTTCGCCGGGTTGCTGCGCGCCCTGCCCGCCGGGCTGATCGCGCTCGCGCTCACCCGGATCCTGCCGCGCGGACTGTGGTGGGCGAAGATCGCGGTGCTGGGGATACTCACCATCGGGGTGCCGTTCCCGCTGCTGTTCCTCGCGGCCGAACACCTGCCCGGCGGGGTCGCGGCGACCCTCGCGGCGGCGCAACCACTGGTGGTCGCGGTGCTGGCGATGCCGGTGCTGGGGGAGCGGCCGTCACCGCGGCGGCTGGTCTGGGGGACGATCGGCGTCACCGGGGTGGGGCTGGTGGTGCTCGGGCCGAGTGCGGCGCTCGACGGCACCGGGGTCGCGGCCGGACTGGTGAGCGCGGCATCGATGGCGCTGGGACTGACTCTCACCAAACGCTGGGGACGCCCGCCCGGGGTCGGCCCCGTGGCCTTCGCGGGGTGGCAGCTGACGGCCGGCGGGCTGGTCCTGTTGCCGGTAACCGCCCTGGTCGAGGGCGCGCCACCCCCGATCGACGGGCCCGCGGCACTCGGCTACCTGTGGATGGGTCTGTGCGGCGGACTGCTCGCCTACATCGTGTGGTTCCGCGGGCTGGGCACGTTGCCGGTCACCTCGGTCGCGGTGCTGCTGTTGCTGTCGCCGTTGGTCGCGGCCGTGCTCGGCGCGGTCCTGCTCGGCCAATGGCTCGGCCCGGTCCAGCTCGTCGGCTTCGGTCTCGCGCTGGCCGCCATCGTGGCCGGCCAGCTGCCCGACAAGCCAGTCGTATCGGCCGCCGAAATGCCTGTGCCCGAGGACAGTTCAGCGCCGATGTGTGCCGGGGCAGGGCGGCGGACGAGATGAAGCGCTCTTCGCCATCGGGGCTGCGCTGACCGGCGTCGCCGCGCCCGCGCAGGTGCCGGCGGATCGGGCCTCGGCCGGGTCGACGGCGGTGGCGCAGTGGCAGCCCGTGATCGACATCAGTGCACGGATTCGGTGTCCACTGCGGTGAGGAAGCGGCGGAGGTGCTCGGTGACCAGCTGCGGTTGTTCGAGGGTGCTGGAGTGGCCGCAGTTCGGCAGGTGGTGGCGGCGGGCGTGGGGGATCAGGGTGGCGATGCGGTCCGCGCAGGAGGGCGGGGTCGCGGTGTCGTCGGCGCCGACGAGGACGAGGGTGGGGGCGGTGATCGACGGGAGCTCGGGGGCGATGGCGGGGCGGGCGGTGACACCGTGGACGGCTTTGCGGAGGGCGACGCGGTCGGTGGCGGCCAGACGGCGGGACCAGTCACCCAGGACCGCGGAAGCGGCCGGGGAGGCGCGGAAGGTGGGGCCGAAGAGGTGGGGAGCGACGCGGCCGAGGACAGGGCGGTGCCCGAACCAGCGCAATGCCCACGCGAGGCGCTGGTACTCGGCGACTTTCGTGGGGTCTTCGGCGTCGGCGCTGGTATCGAGGAGGGCGAGGGAACGCAGGAGTCGAGGGTGCCGGGCGGCGAGACGGAGGCCGACGAAGCCGCCCATGGACAGACCGACCCAGTGGACCGGGCCGGTGCGCAGGGCCGCGAGGACGCCGACGGCGTCGGCGGTGAGGGTGTCCATGTCGTAGCCGCCGGGCGTGGGCGGAGTGTGGCCCTGGCCGCGCCAGTCGAGGGTGACGCAACGGTAGTCGAGTTGCAGGGATGACAGCTGGGCGCGGAACATCCAGCCGCCGAACAACAAGCCGTGGCCGAAGACGACCGTGGGCGCGTCGGGCTTGCCCGCCGGGGTACCGGTGTCGGTGTAGGCGATGGACACACCGTCGACGACGACGAAGGGCATGGGATCACGGCCTCTCGGGTCACGGTGTCGCGATGCGCACATTGCGCATCGTGACCAGCGCTGTCGCGCACAGGGTTTCACCGTCGTCCTCGACGGAGAAGACCTCGGCGGCGGCGATGGTGAGCAGCGCACCGGGCTTGATCACCCGGCCGCGCGCGATCACCGTCGCGCCCTTGGCGGGAGCGAGGATCTTCACCGTGTAGTCGACGGTCATATTGATCCAGCCGATCGGCAGCAGGGTGCCCGCCGCCGATCCCGCCGCGAAGTCGGCGAGCGAGCCGAGCACACCACCCTGGAAATAGCCGTCGTGCTGGGTGAGTTCGCGGCGGTGCGGCTGCACGATCTCGACCTCGCCGGGCGCGATCCGTCCGAAATGGAAACCCAGATGGGCGGCAGCGGGCATGGACAGCACCGCGGCGGGAACGACCTGGGCGAAATCGGGGTTGGGGGCCTGCGTCGTCATCGGGTCGGGCTCCTCTGGTCGGGGGTGGATGGCCATGCCTCGAAACCCGCTGCCGCGTACCGCGCGCGGGCGGCCGATCGCATGATCTTGCCACTGCTCGTCTTGGCCAGCTGGTCCGGCGGCGTCAGCACCAGGTCGCCGACGGCGAGTTCGTGTTCCCGGATCACCGCCGCCCGGATCGCTCCGATCACCTCGGCGGGATCGGCGTCGAGCCGGTCACGGCGCAGCTCCTGCACGACCACCAGCCGCTCACCCGCGTCACCGAAGTAGGCGAAGGCCGCCGAGCCGCCGTGGCGCAGCGCGGGATGCGCGGACTGCACGGTGTCCTCGATGTCGTGCGGATAGTGATTGCGGCCGCGGATGATCACCATGTCCTTGATCCGGCCGACGACATACAGGTCGCCGTCCACCAGCATCCCGACATCGCCGGTGCGCAGCCAGGCGGTGCGCGGATCGTCGGCGGCGCGGGCCCGCAGCAGTTCCTCGGTCGCCTCGGGGCGCCGCCAATAGCCCTGTGCCACATGGTCGCCGGTCACCCAGATCTCACCGGTCCGGCCCGCCGGGCACGACCGCAGCGTGGCGGTGTCGACGATGCGGACGCGTTCACCGGGCAGGACCCGCCCGGAACTGACCAGCGTGCGCGCCGTGCCCGGTCGGGCGGGTCGATAGTGCCCGGCACCGAGCGCGGCGGTGTCGACGGTCAGTGTGCGCGGGCCGCGGCCCTTGTCGCTGCCGGTGACCAGCAGGGTCGCTTCGGCCAGCCCGTAGCAGGGGTAGAGCGAAGTGGCCCGGAAGCCGTGCGGGGCGAAGGTTTCGGCGAACCGCGCGAGCGTGGCCGGGCGGATCGGCTCGGCGCCGTTGAACGCGACCTGCCAGCTGGTGAGATCCAGCTCGGGCACAGGCTCGGCGGCGGCCCTGGCGACGCACGCGTCGAAGGCGAAGTTCGGGCCGCCGCTGGAGTGCGCGCGGTACTCGCTGATCGCCGTCAGCCACAGCAGCGGCCTGCGCACGAAGGTGGCCGGTGACAGCAGCACGCTGGTCGCGCCCACCCAGAGTGGTTGCAGCACATTGCCGATCAGGCCCTGATCGTGGAACAGCGGCGCCCAGCCGACCACCGTCGACCCGCTGTCGTGACCGAAGGCGTGCCGGATCATCTCCTGGTTGGCGGCCAGATTGCGGTGCGAGACCATGACGCCCTTGGGCGCCGAGGTGGACCCGGAGGTGTACTGCAGGAACGCCACCGCGCCGGGGTCGATCGGCTCGGCGGGGAACTCGGTGCGCGTCAGGGTGTCGACGGTCAGCCAGGCGGCCTGTGGCAGTAGTGGTTGCAGCGCGGTGCGCAGCGGCTCGAGCGCCCCGGTGACGGTGAGAACCACGGCGGGCGCGCAATCCCGCACGATCGAGCGCGTCGCGTGCTGGACGTGCGTGCGGCGCGGCGGATTGACCGGGACCGCGATCACCCGCGCGAACAGGCAGCCGAAATAGGCGGCGAGGAAGTCGAGTCCGGGCGGGAAGAACAGTAGCGCTCGTTCGCCCGGCGCGCAGACCGCGCGCACCTGCGCCGCCACCGCCATGGCCCTGGCGTGCAGCTCGGCGTAGGTGAGGTGGTCGGCCTCGGCGCCGGTGTCGTCGAGGAAGCGGTAGGCGACGCGGTCGGGGGTGGCGTGCGCACGCTCGCGCAGGACCTCGGGCAGCAGAAGAGTGCTCATCGGCTCGCTCCGAACGACACGGGCAGGCTGTCGAGGCCGCGCAGCAGGAAACTGTGCTCCTGCCAGGCGAAGTCGCCCGCCGGTGTGGCCAGGCGCGGATGCCTGCGCAGGAGGGCGTCCAGGGCGATCCGGGTCTGGAGCTCGGCGAGGGCGCCCCCGAGGCAGCCGTGCATGCCGTGCCCGAAGGCCAGGTGATTCCCCGGCGTCCGGGTGATGTCGAATTCGTCGGGGCGAGCGAAGATCTCGGGATCGCGGTTCGCCGCGCCCAGACACACCAGGACATGCTCGCCCGCGCGGATCGTCTCCCCGCCGATCGTCACGTCCCGGGTGGCCAGCCGCTTGGTCAGCTGGAGCGGCGCGTCGTAGCGCAGGGCTTCCGCGACCGCGGCGCGCAGCGAGTCGGGGGACCGCCGCACCATGGCGGCCTGATCCGGGTGCCGCAGCAGGGCCAGGGTGGCGGTGCCGATGAGCGACTTTGTGGTCTCGGTGCCCGCGACGAAACACATGATGCAGACGAAGATCAGCTCCTCGTCGGTCAGGCGGTCCCCGCCCGCGGTGCGCGCGGCGAGCAGGCGGCTGATCAAGTCGTCACCGGGGGCGGCGCGGCGTTCGGCGAGCACCTCGGCCAGTGCGTCGGCGAACAACTCCACGACGGTGCGCACGCGGGTCAGGTCCTCGGCCTTCATCAGGCCGGGCTCGAGCAGGAAGCGGATGTCGTGCGTCCAGCCACCGACCCAGGCGTGCAGGGCGGGCGGCAGCGCCATCCACTCGCACAGCACCGCGACCGGGAGCGGTCCGGCCAGGTCGGTGATCACCTCGGCCCGGCCCGCGGCGATCGCGGGCCGCAGCAGCCGGTCGGCGATGGAGGCCACCAGGGGTTCCAGGGTCGCGATCGTGCGCGCCGTGAACACCTTGTTCACCAGGCCGCGCAGGCGGGCGTGCTCGGGGTTGTCGGTGAACACCAGCGAGGTGCGCCCGAGGCGTTCGATCCGCGCGACCTCGGGCTGACCGAGCCTGCGGGCCTGCTC
The DNA here is from genome assembly GCF_032656385.1 of Nocardia canadensis. NCBI lineage: Bacteria > Bacillati > Actinomycetota > Actinomycetes > Mycobacteriales > Nocardiaceae > Nocardia > Nocardia canadensis. Next base: position 1,739,796 of record NZ_JAVCWB010000008.1, on the reverse strand, counting down.
GGTCACCAGCCGTGGGATCAGCCCCGCGCTGAAGGATCTGTCGTGCAGCACGGTTCGCGCGTCGGCGTGCCGGGTCAGCACCCACATGCCGAGCGTCTTGTGCACCGGCCGCGACTCCCGCAGCGCTCGGTACGCCGGGTAGGGATCACGCCGGAACTCGGCGCTGAACGGGTTGAACCGGATCGACGGGCGCGGCGCGGACAGCGTCATCCTCGCCCCCGGCGCGAGAAGAAGGTCTCCGGATAGGGACGGGCGACGATGCGCAACAGGCCGAGTTTGCCCATCCGGAAGCCCAGCGCCGACAGCTTCAGATAGCGCTCGTACCGGGCGACGGTCTCCGCGCCGACCAGCGCGACGGCCTCTGCCCGGTGTTCGCGCAGCCGGCGCGCCCACTGCGCGCAGGTCCAGGCGTAGTCGAGCCGGTCGTCGGTGAGCCCGACGATCTCGAAGAGCCCGTCGGCGGCCGCGGTGATCTCGGCGAGGGTCGGCAGGTCGGCATCGGGGAAGATCTCCTGCTGCATGAAGGCGCTGGCCTGCTCGCGGCGCATGTTGCCGTAGGCGATCGTCTGCAGCGACAGCGTGCCGTCGGCGGTGAGCCAGTCCCGGCAGCGGGTGAAGAATTCCCGGTACACCGCGATCTTGGCGGCCGGGGTGTCGTCGGGCCGCGCGAAGTGCTCGAACGCGCCGATCGAGATGATCCCGTCGAAGCGAGCCTCCGGCGCGTAGTGCACCCAGCTCTCGGTCCGCACCTCGACGCCCGGCAGCGCCAGCGCCCGGACATGCTCGGCCTGTTCGTCGCTGAGGGTCAGCCCGACCATCCGCGCCACACCGTGCTCGCGGCTGCCACGCGCGAGCACCGAGCCCCAGCCGCAGCCGATGTCGAGCACCGACTCCGCCCGGTCGGCGTCGATCGCGCTCAGGTGGTGGCGGAGCTTGCGGTCCTGCGCGGACTCGAGGGTGTCGGCGGGAGTGGCGGGCATCGCGCACGAGTAGCTCAGCGATGTGTCCAGCCACAGGCGGTAGAAGGCGTTGCCGATGTCGTAGTGGTGCCGGATCGCCGCGGCCGCGGCGTCGGCGCGGGCATCGGCCGGCTCGGTCACCGGCGGCCCGCGTTCGCGGTCAGCCGCTCGTGCAGGTGCCCGGCGACCGCGTCCAGCGTCGGGTTCTCGTAGAGGTCCTCGGGCGACAGGTCGACGCCGAACTGCTCCTCCACCTCGATGAGCAGGGCGACCGCCAGCGCGGAATCGACACCGAGACGGTCGAAGTCGGCGAGCGGGTCGATGGTGCTCGCCGGGACCTCGAGCAGCTGCCCGAGATACTCCTGGCACCACGTGACGATGGCTTCTCTACTGGTGTCCACGACAGCTCCTCATGCGCGTTTGGCGGCCAGCCGGTCGGCCGAGGGGATCTTCAGATCCCAGGCCAGACCGAAGGTTTCGAGCGTCCAGATCAGCCAGTAGCCGGGATCGAGCCGGTACCAGTGCAATCCGAACGACGGTGACTCGGGGAAGGCGTGATGATTGTTGTGCCACGACTCGCCGAGAGTGATCAGCGCGAACACGCCGCCGTTGCGGCTGTTCTCCCTGGACTGATACGGGCGGGTCCCCATCATGTGCAGGAACGAGTTGATCGCCCAGACGATGTGCTCGAGCAGGAAGATCCGCACGAACCCACCCCACAGCAGACCGCTCACGGCGCCGGTCCAGCTCAGGGTGAGCAGTCCGCCCAGCACGGCGGGCAGCAGCAGGCCCAGGCCCACCCACCAGTAGTACAGCCGCGCCACCCGTACCAGCGACCGGTCCTTGATCAGGTCGGGGGCGTAGTGGACGATGTTCGGGTACTCGTGGCGGCGCATCCACAGGAAGTGCGAATGCGCCAGCCCGCGCAGCGCGCCGCGCAGACCGTCACCGGAGAGGTTGGGGGAGTGCGGATCTCCCTCGCGATCGCTGTATTCGTGATGGCGCCGGTGCAGCGCCACCCACGACACCACCGGGCCCTGCCCGGCCATCGACCCGAACACCGCGAGCACGGCCGCGACCGCGGGCGTGGTGCGGAAGGTGCGATGGGTGAACAGGCGGTGGTAGCCGACGGTGATGCCGAGACCGGTCAGCAGCCACATCCCGAACAGCAGCCCCAGCTCCACGGCGCCGAGCGGGCGCACGAACAGGAAGGCCAGCGCGGCAACGGTTCCCACGATCGGCGCGACATCGAAGAGCAGGAAGTGCCTGCGCTGCAGTCGATGGATGTAGGGGTTGCTGATCGTCTTCTTCCGCGGCGAGGTGTCTTCTCGCGTCATGGTCGGACCGTAACAACGGGCGAAGCCCACGGCGTCGGGTCGCCGTGGGCTTCGATCGTGGGATCGAACTTGTGGATGATGGGGTCAGCGGGCGCCCGCGCGCAGCACCACCTTGCCGTTGCGGCCGGGGGTCTCGGACACGACCGCCGCCTCGCCCGCGCGGTCGAGCGGGAACTCGGCCTGCACCTCCAGCCGTAAGGTGCCCGCGGCGGCCAGGCCGACCAGTTCGGTGATCAGGCGCACGTAGTCGGCGTGCTCGATCTCGCTGGAGCGCTGCTGGCCCCAGAAGCCTTTCACCACGGCCTGTTTGAAGATGACGGCGCCGGTGTCGATGACCAGCGGCTGACCCGACAGCGCGCCGAAGGAGATCAGTTCACCACGCGGCGCCAGCAGCGACATCAGCGTGCCCGCGGCGGGGCCGCTGACCTGGTCGACCGCCCGCACGATCGGCTCGCCGTTGGTGACCTCGGCCGCACGGGTCGCCCAGTTCTCGGTCCCGGTGTCGATCACCGGTCCGTAGCCGAACTGTTCGAGGGCTCGCACCGAGTCCGGCCCGCGGACCAGGCTCAGCACCCGCACGCCGCGCTGCTGGGCGAACAGGTTGAGCAGCCGGCCGACCGCGCCGTTGGCGGCGTTCACCGTGATCCACTGCCCGGGGTGCACGTGCAGATCGTCGAGCAGCATCAGCGCGCTCAGCGGCATGGCCAGCAGCTGGCAGGCGGTGCCGTCGGGGACCTGCGGCGGCATCGGCACGACCTGCTCACCCCGGACGACGACGAAGTCGGCCCAGGCCGCGCGAGCGCCCGCCACGGCGACCCGCTGTCCCACCGCGACCCCGCCCGCGCCGGGCCCCACCGCGTCGACCACGCCGACCGCCTCGGTACCGGGGATGGCCGGCAGCGGCGGTTTGTACCCGTAGACACCGCGAATGATGGCCAGGTCGTGATTGTGAATCGGTGACAGCGTCATCGCGATCCGCACCTCGCCCGGTCCCGGCTCCGGCGGCGGCACCTCCTGCGCGGTGAGCACGTCCTTCGGATCGCCGAACCGGTCGATGACAACTGCCTGCATGTCCGCCTCCATGGTGGTTGCGAGTCCCTGCACGAGCATGTTCGCGTTCCATTGTGGCACCGCGGGCGCGGCGGCCCGGTCAGGCCAGGGGCGTCTCGTGGACGGTGCGCCAGCGCGGCTGCCCGGCGCGGTCGTCGGGGACAAGGACCGCGGTGACGCGGCGGGCGGTCGCGGCGTCGCCGGACAGGTGGCGTTCGAGGAAGCGGATCACCACGGTGTCGTCGTCGAGGAGGCATTCGAGCTCGGTGATCTCGATCGCCAGGCCGGGCTGTGCGTTGCGGGCACCGCGCAGCCCGGTGAGCAGCTCGTCGCGGGCCAGGACCGCGCCGGTGGTGGTCACCATGGTGAAGTCCGGGTGCTGGGCGGCGGCGAAGCGGTCGAACACCTCGACCGGCGCGGCGGTGCCCAGCCATCGGGCGAGGTCGGCGTGCAGGGATTCGACGGCCGCCGACAGCTCGGGGCGGACCGGAAGGGAATGCGACACTCCCGCAGTCTAGGTGGGCGCCGTGGCAGGCCCGGCGGGGGAAGTCAATACGCCGCAGGGTGGATGGGGTACGGCGGCGGTAGCGGCTGAAAATAGCCCGCACGGTGGACGAAGTGGACCCGCCACCGCGCCTACGCTCACCTTATGGCTGAGGCACTCGGAACGCGTTCGCCCACAGTATCTTCCGGTCGACGGATCGCCGAGGTCGACATCCTGCGCGGGTTCGCCCTGTTCGGCATCCTGATCACCAACCTGATCGTGGCGACGACACTGTGGTCGGCGACCGGAACCCGCGACGCACCGGTGCCCCGGTTCGACGGCACGGCCGACCACCTGGTGCGCGCCACCGTCGACGCCCTGTTCACCGGCCGGTTCTACCTGTTGTTCGCGTTCCTGTTCGGGTATTCGTTCACCCTGCAGATCGCGGCGGCCGAACGCGCCGGAGTCGCGCCAGCGCGGCGGTTGCTGCGGCGCTGCGCCGCGCTGATGGCGATCGGGCTCGTTCACGTGTATCTGCTGTGGATCGGCGACATCCTCACCCTGTACGCGTTCTTGTGCCTGCACCTGATCCTGCTGCGCAAGCTGCGGCCGCGCACCGCCGTCGTCACCGGGGTGGTGCTCTACACGGTGTGGTCGGTGTGGAGTTTCCTGCCCGGCGAGACGAGCATCCTCGGCCTCGGCGAGTTCTTCGACCTGCCGAAGCTGGCCGCCGACTACACCGGCGGCTTCGCCGACACCTTCGCGGCGCAGACCGCGCTCGCTCCGATCTTCCTGCTGCTGATCTGGTTCGCCCAGGGCATTCCGAGTTTCGCCATGTTCCTGCTCGGCATGGCGGCGGGCAAGCGGAACCTGTTCGAGGACCCCGACACCGTGCGCCGCTGGTCAGCCCGCGCGCTGGTGGTCGGTTTCGGCCTCGGCCTGCCCATCTCGGCACTCACCTTCGCCGACGTCATGGGCTGGTGGAACGCGCCCGCGCTGATCCACGGGCTGCAATACCTCGTCGGCCCCGTGATGACCTTCGCCTACGTCGCCGTGGTGGTGCGGCTCGCCCGGTCGGCCCGCACGAGCCGCTTCGCCGCCCGGCTCGCACCGGCGGGCCGGATGGCGGCGTCGAACTACATCGGCCAATCGATCGTGCTCATGGTGGTCTACACCGGCTACGGCTTCGCCCTGGCCGACGACATCCCGCCCCTGGGCGTCGTGGGCATCGGCCTGCTCACCTTCGCCGCCCAGCTGGCCCTGAGCTCGTGGTGGCTGCGCGGCCACCCGTACGGGCCGATCGAATGGGTGCTGCGTGCCGCGACCTACCTGACCGTCCCGGCGTGGCGCCGGCCGACCGAATCGGTTGCGGTACAAGCCCGATAGCCGGCGGCGTCGTCGCGACCGCCGAGACTGCGACCGGGCTGCGGTCGATGCTGCTTCACTGGGGCCATGACGACCGCTATGCCGAGCTCCCGCGCTCGCACGATTCTCGCGTTCACCACGCTCGGTCTCGGATGCGGGCTGGCCGCGATGGGCCTGTTCGAATGGTGGGTGAGCGACATCGACGTCTTCGTGGTCTACGGCGGCAGCTATGAGCCGTGGTCCGGGACAGCGGGAAGTGTCGATGTGGAGCCGAGGGGGAGCCTCGATGACCCGACGGTGCGATTGCGCATCGGTCTGGTCGCCGTACCCGCCATGCTCGGACTGCTGGCCGGACTTGTGCTGACCTGGGCCGGCTGGCGAGGAGTCCGAACCACGGCGGCAGGCTCTGGCGATGCGCCGGCGTCCCGCTGACTCGGGGCGGCGTAGCGGTGTCGGTCAGGCAGAGGTGTCCGTGGCCGCGGGGCGGTGGAATTCGGCACGCCAGCGGTGGCGGCCCGGGGTGTCGGGGCGGGGGAGACGTTCGATGCGGATCGGGATGAGGTCGGGGGTGGCGATCGCGTTCATGTCGGCGGGGGTGAGGGGCCAGGGTGGGCCCGGGGCCGGGGTGGTGGCGATGTCGGCGATGACCAGGAGGGTGGCGTCGGGGGCCAGGAAACCGCGGATGGCGGCGATCGCGGCCGCGCGGACGGACGAGGGCAGGGACTGGATGGTGATGGACTCCACGACCAGGTCGAAGGCGGCGAGCCAGGCGGCGGGTGGGTGCAGCAGGTCGGCGACCTTGTAGGTGACCGGGGACTGCGGGAAGCGGGTGCGGGCGCCGCGGATGGCGGTGGGCGAGATGTCGAAGGCGGTGGTCCGGATACCTTGCGCGGCAACGAACTCGGCGTCGACGCCGTACCCGCAGCCGATGACCAGAGCGCGGCGGCCCAGGGGCGTCGGGGTGGTGGTGAACCAGTCGACCAGCAGCGGATTGGGTTCGTCGCGGTCCCACGGAACGACCGAGGTCCCCGCCGCGGCCTCGGCGTAGAGCGGTTCGAACCAGCCGGTCGGATCGTCGGCCGCCAGCGCCTGGGCGGCGAGTCGACGGTCGGCGGACGGCTGCGCGTCGGTCATGGTTCCAGTCTCCACCACCGCGCGCGAGACCGCCGCACGACATTCGGCGAGCCGCGGGAAAGGATTCGGCGAATCAGGGAATCAGCACGACTTTTCCTGTGGTCGACCGGTTTTCGAGGGATTCGTGCGCCCGCGCTGCCTCCGCGAGCGGGAACTCGGTGAGGGCGGGCCGGAACAGGCCGTCGGCGGCGGCGGTCAGTGCCCGCCGCGACAGCGGCAGCAGGTCGCCGCCGGCGCGCTCCAGCATCGCCGGACCGAGCACCGATCGGGAGGTGATGCCCCGCGTGGCCAGTGCGTCCGGATCGACGGCGGTCGGCGCGCCGCTGGACCAGCCGAAGACCAGGTGCCTGCCGCCGGAGCCGAGCAGTTCGACCGCGGCGGCGCCGACCGCGCCGCCGACACCGTCGAACACGTCGGTCGCGGTGCGCCCGCCCAGCTGAGCGCGGACCGTGCCCTGCCAGTCCTCGGCGGTGTAGTCGACCGCGACAGCGGCGCCGTTCGCCGCGACCCGGCGCACCTTGTCCGGGCTGCCCGCCAGTCCGACCACGGTCGCGCCCGCCGCGACGGCGTACTGCACGAGCAGGGTGCCGATCCCACCGGCCGCGGCGGGCACCACCGCGACACTGTCGGCGTCGAGCTCGGTGAACAGCAGGATGCCCAGGGTCGTGCGCCCGGTCCCGAGCATCGCCACCGCCGTGCTCGGGGACACGCCGTCGGGGATGGTCAGCAGCCGGTCGGCGTCGGCCGTCGCGAACTCCGCGTACCCGCCGGGGGCGGCGCCCAGATGCGCGACCACCCGGGTGCCCAGCAGCCGCGCGTCGACACCCGCACCGACCCGGTCGACGGTGCCGGCGACCTCACGGCCCGGCACCGTCGGCAGTGACGGGACCGGGAAGGGGCCGGGCTCGCCCCGGCGCAGGGCGGTGTCGACCAGGTGGACGCCGCAGGCCGCCACCGCGATGCGCACCTGGCCGGGCGCCGGCTCGGGATCGGGAACGGACTCGTAGCGGAGGTTGGTGGCCGGACCGAATTCGTGCAGTCGGATTGCGTGCATGCCACCCACTGTTCAACCTGAATGGCGCTCGAGGTCAAGCCCGCCCGTCCACGGCGGCACGGCGTTCGGCGCGGGCCGCGAAACCGTCGCAGAGGGCGTCCAAGCCGAGGAACAGCAGGTCCTCGGAGGTCAGCTCGCTCACCCCGGCGCCGTTGAGCTCCGCCAGCGCGGGCGGCACGGGCGACGACGGCGTGCCGTCGAGGAGATCGCGCAGGCCGTTCGCGTCGTCGGTGGCGGTGCGCTTCTCGGTCAGCAGGGCACCGCCGACCACCGGCAGGCTGGCGCCGGAGATGTAGTTCCAGACCGTGAAGGCCATCGTGGTGGCCTCGCGGGCCGAGACGTCGAGCGCGCGCAGGCCCTCGACCAGCCAGGCGAGGCTGGTCAGGCCCTGTGGGCCGAAGCTGTAGCGGGGGACGGCGAAGGTCAGCAGCACCCAGGGATGCTGCTGGTAGAGCTGCCAATCGATCTCGCCGGCGATGCGGACCCGGTCACGCCAGGTCCAGCCCTGGCCGGTCGGATCCGGGTAGGGATGGCGGGCCGCGATCTCGTCGGTCATGGCCGCGATCAGTTCGTCCTTGTTGGCCACGTGGCGATACAGCGACATGGTGCCGACGTCGAGCCGGTCGGCGATGCGGCGCATCGACACCGCGTCGAGTCCGTCGGCGTCGGCGAGGGTGATCGCGGCGTCGACGATCGCGGTGCGTGTGAGCTTCGCGTCAGTCATCCCATGACTCGCTTTCCGTTTTGCCTTTTGCTGCGTACACTGTACCCGTTCCCCGCGTACGGTGTACGCAAACCCCTGGAAGGATGTCGGAATGACGAAGCTGGACCCGGCGGTGCCCACCGCAGTCGCCGGTGGACGCCGCGCATGGCTCGGGTTGGGCGTGCTGCTGCTGCCGGTGCTGCTGGTGTCGATGGACATCTCGGTGCTGTTCCTCGCCATGCCGACCCTCACCGCGGACCTGGATCCCAGTGCCTCCCAGCAACTCTGGATCCTCGACATCTACGGGTTCATGCTGGCCGGCCTGCTCATCACGATGGGCAACCTCGGCGACCGGATCGGCAGGCGCAACATCCTGCTCGTCGGCGCCACCATCTTCGGCCTCGCCTCGGTGCTCGCCGCGTTCGCGCCCAGCGCCCCGGTCCTGATCGCCGCGCGCGTGCTGATGGGCATCGGCGGCGCGACCCTGCTGCCGTCGAGCCTCGCGCTGATCTCCAGCCTGTTCCCCGACGCCCGGCAACGGGCGACCGCGATCGGCGTCTGGACCGCGTTCTTCGCCGGCGGCTCGGCCGTCGGCCCGATCATCGGCGGCCTGCTGCTGCACCACTTCTGGTGGGGCTCGGTGTTCCTGATCAACATCCCGGTGCTGGCGATCCTGCTGGTGTTCGGGCCGATCCTGCTGCCCGAGCACCGCTCGACCGCGCTCGGCCCGCTCGATCTGCCCAGCGTCGTGCTCTCGATCGGCGGCATCCTGCCGGTGGTCTACGGGATCAAGCACCTCGCGGCCGAGGGCTTCGACCTCGCCTCGCTGGGGATCGCGGCGATCGGCGTGCTGGTGCTGGCGGCGTTCGTGCACCGGCAGCGTCAGCTGAGCGAGCCGCTGCTGGACCTGAGCCTGTTCACCCGACCGCTGTTCCGGGTCGCGATCGGCGCGAGCCTGGTCGGCATGATGTCGCTGGCCGCGATGAGCTACCTGACCAGCATCTACCTGCAGTCGGTGAGCGGGCGTGACCCGCTGCAGGCGGCGCTGCTCGGTATCCCGATGGCGATCGCGGTGTTCGTGTTCTCGATGAGCGGAGCGCGGGTCGGGCGCGCGCTCGGCGTGCGGGCCACCTTCACCCTCGCGCTGGTGATGTCGGCCCTGGGCAATCTGATGCTGCTCGGCGTCGGTGTCGACGGTGGGCTGCCGTGGTACATCCTCGGATCGGTGATCGCCGGTATCGGCTACGGCATCTCGTTCACGCTGGTCTCGGACGTGGCGGTCTCGGCCGTGCCCGCCGAGCGGGCCGGGTCGGCGGTCGGCATCTCCGAGACCAGCTTCGAACTCGGCAACGCGCTCGGGCTGGCGCTGCTCGGCTCGGTGGCGGCGCTGGTCTTCCGGTCGGGCGGTGACTTCGGCGAGACCCTCGGGGAGACCGTCGCCGAGGCGAACGGCGACACCGGCCTGATCGACGCGGCGCGCGAGTCCTTCGTCAGCGGCATGCATGTCGCGACCGCGGGCGGCGCGCTGCTGCTGATCGCGATGGCGGCGCTGGCCTGGCGATCGGCACGCAGCGCCCGCTGACCCACGACCGAGCGGCGGGGTGACCGGCGCCACTGTGCGCCCTCACCGGGCGGATGTCCAGATCCGTTGCATAGGATCGGCGGATGCGAAACGAGGGTGCGGCGGGCCTGGCGACATTGCTCGCTCTGGCCGATTCGCGCCTGCCCATCGGCGGGCACGTGCACTCCGGCGGTGTCGAGGAAGCGGTGGCGGCGGGGCTGGTGCGTGACACCGCCGGTGTCGAGCTGTATCTGCGCCGGCGGATCGCCACCTCGGGCCTGGTCGCCGCCTCGCTCGCGGCCGCCGTGTGCGGGGCGACGCTCACCCCGGAACGCGCCGAGCTCGAAGCCGATGCCAGGACGCCCTCGCCCGCCGCGCGGGCGGCCTCGCGCGCGCAGGGCCGTGGCCTGCTGCGGCTGGCCAAACAGCTGTGGCCGGAACAGCAATGGGCCCGCGCCGGGGCACGGCCGCATCTGTCGACGGTGTTCGGGATGGTCGGCGCCGCCTGCGGCGCCAGCCCCGACCAGCTCGCGGGCGTCGTCGTCTACACCACGCTCACCGGCGCGGCCACCGCCGCGCAACGGCTGCTCGCCCTCGATCCCGCCGCCATCGCCGCGGGCACGATGCGGCTGGCCCCGCTGTGCGACCGGATCGCCGCCGAGGCGGTCACCGGCCTGGCCGCGCTGTCGGACCCCCTGCAGGACGCGCTGGCCGAACGTCACCTGGATCGCGACATGCCGCTGTTCGCTTCGTAGCCGCCCCACATCCCCGTCCCCTCGAGAAGGAGTTCCCATGCCGCCCCATCTGATCGACGGTGAACCGCACGATCACAGCCACGACCGTCCCAAGCGGCACCGCACGCCGGGCGAGGCGCTGCGGATCGGCATCGGCGGCCCGGTCGGCTCCGGCAAGACCGCGCTGGTCGCGGCGCTGTGCAGGCAGCTGCGTGACGAGCTGTCCCTCGCCGTGCTGACCAACGACATCTACACCACCGAGGACGCCGACTTCCTGCGCCGTCACGCGGTCCTGCCCGACGAGCGGATCACCGCCGTGCAGACCGGCGGCTGCCCGCACACCGCCATCCGTGACGACATCACCGCCAACCTCGACGCCATCGACGACCTGGTCGCGGCCAACCCGCCGCTGGACCTGATCCTGGTCGAGTCCGGCGGCGACAACCTCACCGCGACATTCTCCTCGGGCCTGATCGACGTGCAGATCTTCGTCGTCGACGTGGCCGGTGGCGACAAGGTGCCGCGCAAGGGCGGCCCCGGTGTCACCTTCTCGGATCTGCTGGTGGTCAACAAGACCGACCTGGCGCCCCTGGTCGGCGCCGATCTGGGGGTCATGGAACGCGACGCGGCCAAGGTACGCGAGGGGCGTCCCACCGCGCTGGTATCGCTGACCGACGATCCCGCCGCCACCCCGGTGCTGGCGTGGGTGCGCGAGCAGCTGCGGGTGGCCGCCGCACAGGACGCGGCGACCGGCGTTGCGCACTGAGCTGAGCATCGTCGCCGCCCCGGGCAGGCTGCCGCGCATCGACGCGGTCGGCGGGCTGGCCGGGCGGTCCACCGGCGCCGACACCGTGCACCTGATCGGGACCGCGGCGACCCCGCTCGGTGGGGACGAGCTCGATATCCGCATCGTCGTGCTGCCGGGCGCGCGCTTGATCGTCCGGTCGGTGGCGGCGACGATCGCGCTGCCGAGTGCGCGGACACCGATGTCGGTGGGGCACTGGCACTTCGAGGTCGGCGCGGGCGCGGAACTGGATTTCGCTCCGGAACCGACGATCGTCGCCGGTGGCGCACAGCACCACACGGTGACGACCGTGCGGCTGGCCGCCGACGCGCGGCTGCGGCTTCGCGAGCGAGTGCAGCTCGGGCGCAGCGGTGAGGACGCCGGCCGGTGGCGTGGTGACCTGATCGCCGATCTCGACGATCTGCCGCTGCTGCGCCACCGCCTCGCCCTCGGTGCGGACACGGTCACCGACGACCGGCTCAGCGCCGCCCGTGCCCTCGACAGCGAACTGCGCTATCCGGACGATCGACCCGCCTGGTCCGGTGGTCTGGACGCGGTGCGGTTGCCGCTGGCCGCGGGCGGATCACTGGCGACCCGGACCGGCGCCCGCCTGCGCGCCGGCTCGCCGGACGAGGCGGCGCACGCGGTCACGGTCGGCTAGAACCACAGTGGGAGCCGGGGCGAACCCCGGCTCCCACTGCGGTACCAAGCGACGATCAGGCGCTGACCAGCGCCGCGTCGTCGGCGATCGACTCCGGCGCGGCCGCGCGCGGCGGCGCGAGGAACCCGCTCGCCGCGCCCACCGCCGCGCCGACACCGGCGCCGACCACCGTGAACGGCACCGACACCGCCATGTAGGCGGCCATCCCGCCGAGGATCGGGCCCGCGACCAGGCCGATCGGGACGAACGGGATACCGGCGACCAGACCGGCCACCGCGCCGCCCGTGCTCGCCACCATGGCGAACGGGGTGGCCACCATCGACCCGACCGCCGCGCCGCGGGCGGCCGAGCCCAGGGTCTCCGAGGCGATCCGGTCCGAGCGGCTGCGCTCGAGCCCGACCGAGTCGAGGAACGTCGCGAGATTGGCCTCGGTGTTGGCCGCGGCGTCGTTGATCTGGATCGACGTGTCGACCGGGACGAAGTCCGGCACCGGGACCAGCTGGTCACCGAAGCGGAACTGTCCCGGTGGCGGCAGGATCGGCGGCACCGGCGCGACCGCGGTCGGCGTGTGCAGCGTGCCCACCGGGGACAGGTAATCCGTCTCCGGGCCGGATCGCGACCACGCCAGCGAACTGCGCGTGTTCTCCGGCATCTGCTGGCCCACATAGGGGGTGGCGTTGGGTGCCACCGCGTCGAACTCCGGCCCGGCCGGATGCTCGGTCTGGGTCACCGCCGCCTGCGCGGGATCGGCATTCGCGGTGCCCGTGCCGATCAGGGCCATGACCAGGGGTACCGCTCCTGCCGCGACGACCGAACCCACCTTCTGTCGCTGCGGGCTCGGCGCCCTGTGTTTCCCCGTCGCCATAGATCACCTTTCATCCGGGGGATTGGTCACACATATGACGTCCGGCATTCGGACCGGGACCGGACCCGGATGGGTCCGAAACGACGGCAACCCGGAATACGGCGAAGGCCGGGTGGTTCGGGGAACCACCCGGCCTCGCGGTACACGGCGCCTAGCCGACTTCGCGCTGTTGACGCGCCTTGCTGTTGTTACCGGGCGGGGCACCCAGTGCCGCCGCCAGCTCGTCGGCGTCGGCCTGATCGGACTGGACCTCCTCGATCGCCAGCCGGGCGAAGACCCACTGCTCGGTGGCGGCCATCTGACCGCGATTGCGGCCGAGGAAGGAGACGAACCAGCCGATCACGGTGACGATCCGGCTGCGATATCCGACCAGGTAGTACAGGTGCAGCGCCAGCCAGGCCAGCCAGGCCAGGAAGCCGCTGAACTCGATCTTGCCGATCTGGCAGACGGCGTCGAACCGCGAGATCGTCGCCATCGAGCCCTTGTTGAAGTACTTGAACGGCGCGCGCTGCTCGGGGGTCTGGCCCTTGAGACCGGCCTTGATGGCCTTGGCCGCGTAGGTGGAACCCTGGATCGCGCCCTGCGCCTGACCCGGCACGCCGGGCACCGACATGAGGTCGCCGACCACGAAGATGTTCGGGTGACCCTTGACCGTGAGGTCCGGTTCCACGATGACGCGCCCGGCCCGGTCGACCTCGGTGCCCTCGGAGCGCTCGGCGATCATCTTGCCCAGCGGGCTGGCCTGCACACCGGCCGACCACACCTTGCAGGCGGATTCGATCCGGCGGGTGCCGCCGTCGGCGTCCTTGACGACGACGCCGTGCGCGTCGACATCGGTCACCATGGCGTTGAGCTGGATCTCCACGCCCATCTTCTCGAGCCGCTTGGCGGCCTTGGCGCCCAGCTTGGGGCCCATCGGGCCGAGCACCGCGCCCGCGCCCTCGAGCAGGATGACGCGCGCGTCACGAGGGTCGATGGTGCGGAAGGTGCCGTCGAGTGTGCGGTCGGCCAGCTCGGCGATCTGACCGGCCAGCTCCACGCCGGTCGGACCGGCGCCGACGACGATGAAGGTGAGCAGCCGGTCGCGCTCCTCCTGCGTGGTCGCGAGTTCGGCCTGCTCGAAGGCGCCGAGGATGCGGGCGCGCAGTTCGAGGGCGTCGTCGATCGTCTTCATGCCGGGCGCGAAGGTGGCGAAGTGGTCGTTGCCGAAGTACGACTGCTGCGCGCCGGTGGCGACGATGAGGCTGTCGAACGGGGTGACGGTGTCGCGGTTGAGTAGTCGCGAGGTGACGGTGTTGTTGACCAGGTCGATGTCGTGGACATCGCCGAGCAACACCTGCGCGTTCTTCTGCTTGCGCAGCACCAGCCGGGTGGCGGGCGCGATCTCGCCGGTCGAGAGGATGCCGGTGGCCACCTGGTACAGCAGCGGCTGGAACAGGTGCGTGGAGGTCTTGGAGATCAGGGTGATGTCGACATCTGCCTTGCGCAGGTGCCTGGTGCCGAACAAGCCGCCGAACCCGGAACCGATCACCACCACACGGTGTCGCTGGTTCCCGACAGACTGAGTGCTCATCGTCCTGCTCCTCGACAGACTGGGGTGGGCCCCGCAACGGTGGTGACAGGGTTAACCGTAGTCGGCTCCGGAGGCAGCGTCGCCACGAGATCCCGGTTCCGATCCTGCTGTGGTGCGTTCTCTCACCGGGAACCGCGGACCGCGGTGAGCGACACCGTGGCACGCGGACCGGTCGACAAGATCGAGAATACGGGACGGGAAAGGTCAGCGACCGGCAAGCAGGAGCTCGGCGACCTTGGTGTCGGTCTCGGAACCCTCGGTGTATCCGCCGTCGCTGCCGAGGGCGTTCATGATGGCCAGGGTGTAGCGCTCGCCGTCACCGGCGACGCCGACCGAGTTGACCACCCAGCCGTCGGCCTCGGCCGACCAGCCGTTCTTCAGGCCGGGCCGCATCCGCGAGCCGGCGCCCCAGACACCCCAGTGCTGGTTGGAGTCGACCGAGCGCATCCGGTCCAGCAGGTAGGCGAGGTCGTCGGGGTGCATCGTGTCGAGGATGGTGTTCATCAGCCGGTCCAGGTCGGCGGCGGTGCACTTCTGGAACGACCAGTCGGGGAACATCGCGGAGGCGGTCGGCTGCGGGATCAGGCTGACCATGCCGTACGCGCGAAACGCGTTGTTGTAGGCCATCCGATCGATGCCGATGTACTTGTTCCACAGCACGTCGGCGGCGTGATCGTTGGAGGTGGCCAGCATCGACTCCATGTTGGCGCGGTCCTCGGGAGACAGTCCGATGGCGCCGACCCTGGCCCGGTTGAGCAGGTCGGCGGCGATGGCCAGCTTGATCGTCGAGGCGGTCCACACCTGGTTCTCGGCGTGCTCGTTGGCGTAGATGCCACCGGTGCGGCGATCGCGCAGCACGTACCCGGTGACGCCGGGGCGCCCGGCTAGATAGGCGTTCACCCGCGCGATCCGCGAACTCATATCGCTGTCGAAGCCGGGCTGCGACACCTGGGTGAGCGCAGGTGGCACGGCGTGGGCCGAAGGGACCAGCACGGGGACGCCCGGAGTGAGGACGGCCGCGGCGGCGAGGAGACAGGCGGTTGCTGCGACCCGGGGAACGACGCGGGTGGCGGGGGAACGGTCACGCACGAGGGACCACACTCGCACACCTGACGCCGTTGTGCACTACTTGAGGTGCGCACCCGAGTGTGTTACAGCGTCGTTGCGCCGCACCGGTTTTCCGCTCAGTGATGCGCGGCGTGCGGGGTCGCGATGGTACAGCCGTTGAGCCGGTGGCAGTGCTCGAACGCTTCGCCGTGCTGATTCAGCGGCCAGGAGTGCAGCACCTGATCCGGCCCGTAGCGCCGGGAGTTGATCAGCTCCCAGCGGTCGCCCACACGGCGGACGATGAAACCGCCACCGGGAACCAGGGGAATCACCTGCGCGATCATGAACCGGACCAGCCTTTCGCCTGCGGCCGAACTGTCCCACCCGAAGGGCAACGATCCCACGGTGGGTAACCAGGGTGGCGCAGGCACGGCCGGGACGCGTTGCGGTGTGGTCTATTTCACTCGCCCTGCGCGGTGGTCCCGGCGGGGCCGCACGATTGCGGGTCGGTCGCTGGGCGTATAAACAACGGATGCCGTTGCACCTCCATCGCGCCGAACGCGCCGACGCGCTGGCCGACGGACTGGGGCGGGTGCTCGCCGACGCGCCGGTCGATCCGTTCACCACCGAGGTGGTCGCGGTCCCGGCGAAGGGGGTGGAGCGCTGGCTGGCGCAGCGGCTCTCGGGCGTGCTCGGCGTGGCGGGTGCCGGTGACGGCGTGGCCGCCAATATCGCGTTTCCCGCGCCGACGGCGCTGGTGGCCGAGGTGCTGGCCGCCGCGAGCGGGGTCGCGCCCGCCGACGATCCGTGGGCGGGCCAGCGCTTGGTGTGGACCCTGCTGGGCGTGCTCGACGAGGTCGTCGAGCAACCGTGGGCGGCCGTGCTGGCGCGCCACCTCGGGCTGCCCGGCGCGGGGCATCGGGTGGGCAGGCGCTACGCCACCGCCGCGCACCTGGCGGTGCTGTTCGACTCCTACGCCGCGCAGCGACCGCAGCTGATCCTCGACTGGGCCCGCGGCGCCGACACCGACGGTGCGGGCGGTCCGGTCCCCGAGGACCTCGCCTGGCAGCCGCTGTTGTGGCGGGCACTGCGCGCGGCCGTCGGCTCGCCGAGCCCGGCCGAACGGCTCGCCGCGGCGTGCGCGCGGCTGCGGGCCGCACCGGACTCGGTCGACCTGCCCGCGCGCTTGTCCCTGTTCGGCCTCACCCGGCTGCCCGCCGATCAGCTCGCGGTGCTCGTCGCGCTGGCCGAGCACCGCGACGTCCACCTCTGGCTGGCCCATCCGAGCCCCGCGATGTGGACGGCGTTGTCGGCGGCCGACCCTGTCACACGGCTCCACGGGGAGGTGGACGCGCCGGTGGTGACGCGCTCGGCCGACCACACCGCCGACCTCGTCCGGCACCCGCTCCTGGCCGGCCTGGCCAGGGACGTGCGGGAACTCCAGCGGCGGCTGAACCCGGTGCTGCACAGCACCATCCACCTCCCCGGCGCGCCCGCGAACGCCACGCTGCTCGGCATCGTCCAGGCGGCGATCCGCGACGACCAGGTCCCCGGGCCGGGCGCGGCGGCCGACGGCAGCGTCGAGCTGCACGCCTGCCACGGCCCCGCCCGCCAGGTCGAGGTGCTGCGCGACCTGCTGCTGACGACCTTCGCCGCCGACCCCGACCTGCAACCGCGCGACGTGCTGATCATGTGCCCCGACGTGGAGGCCTACGCGCCGCTGGTCCGCGCGGCCTTCGGTCACCGCGGCACCGGCGCCGTCGATCTGCCCGTCGAGGGCGAGCACCCGGCCCACCAGCTGCGCGTGCGGCTCGCCGACCGTGGGCGGGCGGTCACCAACCCGATGCTCGCGGTGGTCATCGAGCTGCTCGAGCTCGCCGACGGTCGCGTCACGGTGACGCAGGTGCTGGACCTGGCGGCGAGCGAGACCGTGCGCAGGCGCTGCGGTTTCGACGACGACGACATCGAGCGGCTGCGCGAATGGGCCGCCGAGTCCGGCGCCCGCTGGGGGATCGGGCAGCGTCAGCGCGAGGCGTTCGGCCTGGCCGACTTCGCGCAGAACACTCTCAACGCCGCGGTCGACCGGATCCTGCTCGGCGTCACCGCCGACGAATCCGGCGACGACTGGCTGGACCTGGCCCTGCCGCTCGACGACGTCGACTCCAACGATGTCGATCTGGCGGGGCGCTTCGCCGAGTTCGTCGACCGGCTCGCCGTCTGCCTGCGCGATCTGCGCGGCCCGCGACCGGCCGCCGAGTGGACGGCGGTGCTGCTGCGCGCGGTCGACCTGCTCACCGATGTGCCCGACGCGCACTCCTGGATCCGGACCGAGGCGCGCCGCGAGATCGTCGCCGCCACCGAGCACGCGGGCCGGACGCCGCTGCGCCTGGCCGATGTCGCGGTGCTGCTGACCGGTCGCCTCGCGGGCGGACCCGGACGGGCGAATTTCCGCACCGGCGAACTCACGGTGTGCACGCTGGTCCCGATGCGGTCGGTGCCGCACCGGGTGGTGATCCTGCTCGGCCTCGACGACGAAGTCTTCCCGCGGCCGGGCTCCGTCGACGGCGACGACCTGCTGGCCCGCGACCCGCTCGTCGGCGAACGCGATGCCCGCAGCGAGGACCGCCAGCTGCTGCTCGACGCGATCATGGCGGCGGGCGAACGGCTGCTGATCCTGCACACCGGCGCCGACCCGGTGACCGGTGCCGCGCGCCCGCCTGCGGTGCCGGTGGCCGAGCTGCTCGACGTCCTCGCCGCCCACGTCGGTCCGGACGCGATGGCCGCGGTGCACGTCCGCCATCCCCTCCAGGCCTTCGATCGGCGCAATTTCGCCCCCGAGCGGCCGCGCAGCTTCGACACTGTCGCGCTGGCGGGCGCCCGTGCGGCCGCCCGGCCCGCGCGGCCGCGCCCGCCGTTGCTGACCGATCCGCTGCCGCCGGTCCCGCAGGGGGATGTGGCACTGGCGGAGCTGATCGCCTTCGCCGAGCATCCGGTGCGCGCGTTCCTGTGGCAGCGCCTCGGCCTGCGGGTGCCCGAGGAAGCCGAGGACATCGCCGACCAGCTGCCCATCGAACTCGACGGCCTGGCGAAATGGGATCTGGGCGAACGGATGCTGTCGGCGCGGCTCACCGGCGCCGACCCCGCCGGGCTGCGTGCCGCGGAATGGCGGCGCGGCACGTTGCCGCCCTTCGCTTTCGGCGGCGCGGTCCTCGACGAGGTGGAGGGCACCGTCGACACGCTCGTGCGCACCGCCCAGCCCGACTACGAAGCGAGTCCGCGCGCGGTCGACATCGCCGTCGACCTCGGCGGCGGCCGCACCCTGGCCGGCACCGTGCCCGAGGTCCGCGGCGAGACGCTGGTGCGCACCACCTACTCCCGGCTGGCCCCGAAACATCGCCTGGCCGCCTGGGTTTCGCTGCTGGCGCTCGCCGCGACCGAGGATCGGTCGTGGCGGGCGATCAGCACGGGGCGCGGTCAGTTCCGCAGCAGGCCGGTCGCCCGGTCGGTGATCGTGGCGCCCGAGGCGCCCGCCGCGCTGGCGGTGCTCCGCGAGCTGGTCCGGCTGCGCGACGAAGGGCTGTGCGAGCCGCTACCGGTCGCACCGGCCGCCACCGCCGCCTACGCCGAACGCCGTTTCCGGGGCGACAGCGTCGCCGACGCCTTGCTCGCCGCCGAACACGCCTTCGACGGCGGCCCCAACGGTCCCGACAAGTTCGGTGACCACACCGACCGCTATCTGCGTTATGTGTGGGGCCGGGCCCCGCGCTTCGACCGTTTCGCCGCCGCTCCCGCCCCGGCGGGCGAACCGGAGAGCACCCGGTTCGGGGCGATCGCGCGGCGCTGGTGGGCGCCGCTGCTGGCGGCGGAGAGTCAGGGGCAGCCGTGACGGGGACGATGTCGGCGCCGGCCGCCTTCGACGCGGCCGGACCACTACCGGCGGGCACCACGGTGCTCGAGGCGAGCGCGGGGACCGGCAAGACCCACGCCATCGTCGGTCTCGCGGTGCGCTACGTCGCCGAGGCGGGCATCGCTATCACCGAGCTGCTGCTGGTGACCTTCAGCCGCGCCGCCACCCAGGAACTGCGCGAGCGCACCAGGGACCGCTTCGTGACGGTCGCCGCCGCGCTCGCCGATCCGGGCGCCGCGCGGGTCCATCCGGACGAGCTGGTGCGCGCGCTGGCCGACACCGATCCGGCGACCGTGCGGCTGCGCAGGCACCGATTGCTCACCGCCCTGGCCGATTTCGACGCGGGGACCATCGCCACCACGCACTCGTTCTGTCAGCGGATGCTCGACGAACTGGGCCTGGCCGGTGAACACGATCCGGGCGCGCGACTGGTGGAATCGGTCGACGAGCTGGTCGTCACCGTCGCCGACGACCTCTACCTCGCCCGCTACGCCCGCGACCGCGCGCCGTTCACAGTGCGCGAGGCGCACACCCTCGCGCTGGCCGCCGTGCACGACCGCCATGCCGACCTGGCGCCGCGCAGCGACGGTGCGGCGGGGGAGCGGGTGGCCTTCGCGACGGCGGTGCGCGCGGAGACCGAACGCCGCAAGCGGCGGGCGGGACTGCGCGATTTCGACGATCTGCTGGTGCTGCTGCACGAGGTGCTGGCCGACCCGGACCACGGCCCACGCGCGTGCGCACGAATCCGGCAGCGGTACCGGGTCGCGCTGGTCGACGAGTTCCAGGACACCGACCCGCTGCAATGGGACATCCTGCGCCTGGCCTTCCACGAACACGCCACGCTGGTGCTGGTCGGCGACCCGAAGCAGGCCATCTACGCCTTCCGTGGCGCGGAGGTGCTCAGCTACCTGGACGCGGTCGCGCTGGCCGAGCGGCGCAGCGAACTCACCCGTAACTGGCGCAGCGACGCCGGACTGCTGCGGGCGCTCGACCACCTGTGTGGCGGGGCGGAACTGGGTCATCCGGAGATCAGCGTCTATCCGGTGACGCCGACCCGGCCGGCGACCCGGCTGCACGGCGATCCGGACGTGATCACCCCGCTGCGGCTGCGGGTGCTGCCGCGGACCGGCGCGGGCCCGCGCAACCGGTCGGGGTTCCCCTCGGTCGGCAGGCAGCGCGCCGAGGTGGCCGACGACCTGGCCGCCGACAT
Organism: Nocardia canadensis; assembly: GCF_032656385.1. NCBI lineage: Bacteria > Bacillati > Actinomycetota > Actinomycetes > Mycobacteriales > Nocardiaceae > Nocardia > Nocardia canadensis. The sequence goes on along the minus strand of NZ_JAVCWB010000008.1, from coordinate 1,719,368 downwards.
CGTCACCCTGCTCGAGTCCGGCGCCACCATCGAGGCCAAACCCGAACGCGGCGCCGATCATTCGCTCACCGAGGTCGGCGACGGCCGGGTGCGCAGGCCGATCGGGCCCGGCGACATCGCGGTACTGGTGCGGACCCGCACCCAGATCGATGTGGTGCGGGCGGCGCTGGACCGGGTCGGGGTCGCCTCCGTGCTGGCCGGCGGCACCAGTGTGTTCGCCACCGTGGCCGCCACCGACTGGCTGTGGGTGCTGCGTGCGCTCGAGCAGCCGCATCGGGGTGACCGGGTCCGGCTGGCCGCGTGCACGCCGATCCTGGGCGTCACGGTGGCCGAGATCGATGCCGGGGGAGCCGATCTCGTCGGGCGGGTCTCGACGCAGCTGCGGGAGGCGGCGCGCCTGTTCGCCCGTGCCGGGTTCGCCGCGGTCTTCGACAAGCTCGCCACCGAGACCGATCTCGCGCCGCGCCTGCTGGCGGTGGAGAACGGCGAGCGCGAACTCACCGACCTGCGCCACTTCGCCCAGCTGCTCGACGAGGTGGCCCTGGCCGACGGGCTCGGCCTGACCGCGCTGACCCGCTGGCTGGCCGATCGGGTCCGCGATCCGGAGGCGGGCAGCGTCAGCGGCCGCAGCAGGCGCCTGGACCGCGACGCCGCCGCCGTGCAGATCGCCACCGTGCACGCCAGCAAGGGACTCGAATTCCCGCTCGTGTACGTGCCTTTCGCATGGGACAGCGCCAAGAACCCGTATCCGGCCACGCTGCTGTTCCACGACGACAGCGGCACCAGGGTGCTAGATATCGGCGGCAAGGAAGCACCCGGTTACGGTGAGCGCCAATTGCGCAGCGAGGCCGAGGAATCGGGCGAGGAGCTGCGGCTGCTCTACGTCGCGCTGACCCGTGCCATGTGCCAGGTCGTCGCCTGGTGGGCACCCGCCGTCACCACCGCGGCGGCACCGCTGCACCGGATGATCCTGGGCCGCAGGCCCGGCGCGGCGCAGGTTCCGCGCCGCGCCGACATCCCCGCGGACGCCGCTGCCGTGCAACGACTCGTGGAGTGGGCGGCGCCCGCGTCCGAGGTGATCTCGGTGACCGCGGTGGACCGGCCCGACGATGTCGAGCCGCGCCGGGTCAGGACCGAACTGCCGACCGGTGAGCTGGCTGTCGCGGCGTTCTCGCGGGTACTCGATCAGCAGTGGCGGCGCACGTCGTATTCCGCGCTCACCGCGGGCGCGCACGATCTGGCCGGGGTCAGCGAGGAAGAACCCGAGGACGGGCCCGGACCCGACGACGAGCCGGCCGACGCCCCGCTCGACGCTCCCGCCGTCGACACCGGTGCGCCGTCGCTGATGAACGCGCTGCCCTACGGCGCCGAGTTCGGCACCCTCGTGCACGGCATCCTGGAAACCGTCGACACCTCGGCCCCGGATCTGGCCGTCGAGGTCGCCGCCCGCTGTGCGGAGGCCGTCGAGCACACCATGGCCGAACTCGATGTCGACCTGCTGGCCACCGCCCTGCTCGAGGTCCTGCGCACCCCCGCCGATTTCGGCTCGCTCGCGGCGGTCGCCACCCGGGACCGGCTGTGCGAGCTGGAATTCGAACTGCCCCTCGGTGGCGGCGACACCCCGGGCGCGCGGTCGGCCGGGATGCACGCCGTCGCCGAGTTGCTGCGGACCCATCTGCCCGCCGACGACGTGCTCGCCGGTTACGCCGACTACCTGGCCGCGTTGCCCGACACCGTCCTGCGCGGCTACCTCACCGGCAGTATCGACGCCGTGCTGCGGGTGCCCGACGACGCCGGGACGCACCGCTACCTGATCGTCGACTACAAGACGAACCGGCTCGGCACGGGTGATCTCACCGTCGAGCACTACCGCCGCGAGCACATGGTGACCGAGATGATCCGCTCGCACTATCCGCTGCAGGCCTTGCTGTACGCGGTGGCGCTGCACCGCTATCTGCGCTGGCGGCTGCCCGGCTACGATCCCGCCCGGCACCTCGGTGGCGCGCGGTACCTGTTCGTGCGCGGCATGATCGGTGCGCCGACCCCGCCCGGCCACGGCGTGTTCGACTGGCATCCGCCCGCCGAACTCGTTGTCGCGCTGTCGGATCTGCTCGCGGGAGGACCACGATGACCGCGCGCGGACACGACCCGCGTAGGTCGGTCGCGGCCGACCGCCGTCGCTCCGGGGAGGTCGGTCGGTGACGTCGATTCAGGTGGCGCAGCGCGGAACCGGGCTGTTGCGGGTGTTCAACGAGGCCGGGGTGCTCTCCGCCGCAGATGTGCATGTCGCGGTGCGGCTGGGCCGGATGGGACGCGAGGAGTCCGAGGACGTGCTGTTCGCGGCCGCTCTCGCCGTGCGTGCGGTGCGGTCGGGCTCGGTGTGCCTGGAACTGGCCAGGATGCGGGAGATCGGCATCGATGCCGACGAAAGCCGCGACACCGCGGCGGGAATCGATCCGGCCACCCTGCCGTGGCCCGACACCGACCAGGTGCTGGCCGCGCTGCGCCGCAGTCCGCTCATCCGCGGCGGGCAGGCCGGTCCGCTGCGGCCGCTGCGGTTGGTCGAAGCCGACGCCGAGGGCGGCGCGCTGCTCTACCTCGACCGGTACTACCAACAGGAGCAGACCCTGCGACGGGTCCTCACCGAGCGCAGTGCCGACCACCCGGAGATCGACACCGCGCTCGTGCGCGCCGAACTGGATCGGCTGTTCGCCGACCCCCTCGGCGCGGGGCCGGACCGGCAGCGATTGGCCGCCGCGCTCGCCGCCACCCACTGGACCACGGTGGTCGCGGGGGGTCCCGGTACCGGCAAGACCCACACCATCGCCCGCATCCTCGCGCTGCTCACCGCCCACCGCCGCGCCACCCCCAAACTTCCCGCCCTGCGGATCGCCCTGGCCGCGCCGACCGGCAAGGCCGCCGCGCGCCTGCAGGAAGCGGTGCGCGAACAGGCCGCCGAACTCGGGCTCCCCGAACTGACCGCCGCCACCCTGCACCGCCTCCTCGGCTGGCAGCGGGGGCGCACCACGCGATTCCGCCACCACGCGCACAACCGGCTGCCCTACGACGTGGTCGTCGTCGACGAGACCTCCATGGTGTCACTGACGATGATGAGCCACCTGTTCTCGGCACTGCGACCGGACACCCGGCTGGTCCTGGTGGGCGACCCGGACCAGCTGGCCTCCGTCGATGCCGGTGCGGTGCTGGCCGACCTGGTCGCGGGCCCGATCAGCGGCGCGCCGAATCCGGCACTGCGGGAGCTGCTGCGCTCCGATCCGAGCCCTGGGGCCGCGGATGATGCGGCGGACGGTCGGGTGGAGTTCCCGACCGGCGTGGCGCATCAGGAAGGGGCGCCACGGGATCCGGAGTCGCTGAGCGCACTGGAACAGCGCCGCCTGCGCGGTGGCATCGTCCGGTTGACCCGAGGGCGGCGCTTCGGCGGCCGGATCGCCGACCTGGCGGTCGCGGTGCGGGCAGGCGATGCCGATGCCGCGCTGGCGATCCTGCGGGCCGGTGGTGACGACGTGTCACTGTGCGCGCCCGACGAGACCGCGGCGGTCCGGGCGGACGTGACCGGGGCGGCCCTCGCGGTCACCGCCGCCGCGAACGCGGGCGACGCGGTCGGCGCGCTGACCGCGCTGGAATCGCATCGGTTGCTCTGCGCGCATCGGCAGGGTCCGTTCGGGGTGGAGCGGTGGGATCGGATGGCCGCGGAGTGGGCCGCGGCCGGTGGCGCGGGACCCGAAGGGCCGCAAGCGGTCTGGTATCCCGGCCAGCCGCTGCTGGTCACCGCCAACGATCACGAGGCGCGGATCTACAACGGTGACACCGGCGTCATCGTCCGCAGGCCCGACGGGTCGCTGCGGGCGGCCCTGCAGCGCGGCAGCGAGCCCTACCTCGTGCATCCGACCCAGTTCCCGGCCGTCGTCACGGTGTTCGCGATGACGATCCACCGCAGCCAGGGCAGCCAGTACGACACCGTCTCGGTCGTCCTGCCCGAACCCGAATCCACGCTGCTCACCAGAGAACTGCTCTACACCGCGATCACCCGCGCCCGCACCCATGTGCGCATCATCGGCACCGAGGAGTCCATTCGCGCCGCGATCGGACGACGGGTGCTCCGGGCCAGCGGACTGTCCCGGAGCACCCAGTCCTGACCCGGCCTCAGCGCGCCGATCCGCGCGACAGGTTCCACGACCACCAGTGGTCGTCGTCGAGGTCGGCGCGGATCGGGTCCTCGATGTCGGCGCGCAGCCCGGCGGGCAACCCGTCGAGCGCGGGCAGGATATCCGGGGACAGGGTGCTCAGATACTCGGTGTCGAGCCGCTTGCCGTGTTCCCAGCGGGCGATATTGCGTTCGGCGACAAAGCGTTCCGGGTCGAGCACGGCGAGCGCGAGGAGGGTGGCGAGCGCGGTGCCGACCGCGGCGCGCGGCACCCAGCTCCAGCGCAGCCGGGCGATCGCGACCAGCACGAGCACATAGACCAGACCGACCCACAGCTCACACACCTCCACCAGCAGGCGCAGCACTGTGAAGCCGTAGGCCTGTTGATAGGTCCACATCCGCGCCAGCGCCGAGCCCACGATCACCAGCGCCAGCACGCTCACCGCGCCGAGCAGGACCCGGAGCCAGCGCCGGTCGGCGGCCGTCTCCTGCGACGCCCAGTGCAGCACCGCCAGGATCACCGCCAGGGTCAGGATGCTCACCACCGACAGCTGCCAGAAGCCGCTGCGCGCGTACTCGGCGTAGGTGAGACCGGCGGTGCGCTGGACATAGTCGTCACCGCCGAACAGGGCGACGAACTGGGCACCGAGGAACACGCCGAACAGCACGGTCAGCGCGCCGACCGGCAGCACCCATTCACTGCGCGTCCACAACCGGGCGGGCCGCGGCTGGGCGTCGGCGGCGGCGAGCGGCCCGGCGAGCAGGTACAGCCCGCCGAGCGCGCCCATCCCGATCACCGCGAACAGCAGAATCCACTGCCAGGCCGTCGCCGCATCGATCGACGGCACCAACCCACTGAGCAACTCGGCGAAGGTGGCGTCCGCACCGCCCAGCAGCGGCACGAACACCACGAGCAACGCGGCCGTCACCGCGACCGACGCACCATAGCGCCGCACGCTCGACAGCTCCGTGGGCCGCGCCCCGCGCACCCCCGAGAAGGCCCACGGCACCGCCCCGAACGAGGCCAACGGCACCGCGACCATGTCGTGCACGATCCCGCGATTCGATCGCCGCCCCAACACCCCCAGCGAGCCCGCGACACACGCCGCCAGCACACACAGCACGAACAACCACCCCGCGGCCCGGAACGTACCGACCCCGAGCAGCGCGAGCGCGGCGGCGGTCCACCACAGCCGATGCCGCGCGGCCACGGCCTCGGCAGTCGGCGAGGTACTCGCGTCCGGCGGTGTCGGCACACGCGATGACGACTCGCCGGTCGCCGGTCCGACCGTCGCCGCGGGCACCGGGTCGACACCGGCGGTCTCGGTAGCGCCGGTCGGCGGCGGGGGAGTCACCGCGGTCGGGGGTGCGGTGCGAGTCGAAGTGGACGGAACTTCTGTGGCGGGCGGGGTGTTCTCGACGCTCGACGGAGCGGATGTGGTTGGGGCGGCGGCCACCGCAGGTGCGGATTCGCGGTGCGCATCGGCACTCGAATCCGATTCTGTTGCTTCCGCAGCGGACCGGCTCGTCGGTGCCGAGCGGCTCGGCTCCCTGGTGACAACGGTCGGGCTGTCCGGCGTTGGAGCGGACTGGGGGGCACCAGCGCTGTCGGTCGGCTCGGATTCGAGGATCTCCGTAGCGGACGCGGAACCGGCGGGTGCAGCCTGTGGTGTCGTCTTGTCCAGCGCCGTAACGGGATCGGAAGGCGCTGGAGCCGCGATCGAGGTGTCCTCGTCCGCCGGTACCGGAGCGCCCGACGAAACCGGTGCGTGTGCCGGGGTGGCGTCGGAATAGGTGGTCGAAGCCTTGTGCGCCGCAGCCACTTCGGTCTCGGCGCACCCGACCGTGGGCGTAGGCACGACAGTCGACGGGCTGCCTTCGGCCGGGTCGCCGATCGACGGCGTCGTCCCGGCGGAGGTGAGCGTGTCGGGTTGCGCGGGACCCGGCGTCGATGTGCCGGAATCGGCCGACCTGCGGGCGCGGTGGTCGACGACGCCGAGCGCACCCGCGACGACACCGCCGGCCAGGAGCCAGCCGATGCCGGGGCGATCGAGGGGAATCACTGTCGCGCCGACGATGCCGGCCACGGCCGCGGCGGGCAGGACACCGGCCGGGCGGGCGACGTGGTACCGGCGCCGGTAGACCGGTGGCGGCGGCGGTAACGAGGGCATGGCAGGCATCGGGGGCGCGGACGCGGGCCTCGGTGGGGGAGCGGGGTCGGTGGTGGTCGCCGTGGCGGTGGCCGCGGGTTGGCCGGGTGTTCGCGGGGTGGTGGATTCTGCGGTCATGTCCCCTCCGATGGGTGTGCGGGATCGTCCCGGGACGTGGGTCCGGGATGGTGAGTCGGGATGTGGTCGGGTCAGTCCGCGGGCAGGACCACGCGGATGCGGGAGCCGGGGTCGGCCACGGCGATGGTGCCGCCGTGCAGGTCGATCACCCAGCGCGCGATGGCCAGGCCGAGGCCGGTGCCGCCGCCGTCGGTGCGCCCGCCCCGGGTGAATCGGTCGAAGACGGTGGCGCGGTCCGCCTCCGGGATACCGGGACCCTCGTCCTGGATCTCGAGGACCGTCGCGCCGGGGACGACCCGCGCCGACACGCGGACCTCACCGCCGGCCGGTCCATGCCTGGCCGCGTTGTCGAGCAGGTTGAACAGCACCTGGTGCAGGCGGGCCCGGTCGGCGAGCACGGTCGCCCCGGCCGGCTCGATCGAGGTGGTGAACCGGACGCCGCGGCCGAGCGCGGCCGTCATCACCTCGGCCTCGGCGATCACCTCCGCCAACAGCGGTGCCAGCGGCAGCCGCTCGCGATCGAGGGTGAACGCGCCGGCCTCGATGCTGGACAGATCGAGCAGTTCGGAGACGAGCAGGCCGAGCCGTTCGGTCTGGGCCAGCGCGGTGCGCAGTGTCGCCGGATCGGGTTCGCTCACCCCGTCGACGATGTTCTCCAGCACCGCGTGCAGCGCGGTCACCGGCGTGCGCAGCTCGTGCGAGACATTGGCGATGAGGTCGCGGCGCTGGCGGTCGGCCGCGGCCAGGTCGGCCGCCATCTGATTGAACGCGGTCGCCAGCTGCCCCACTTCGTCACGGGAACTGGCCCGGACCCGGAAGCTGTAGTCGCCGTGGGCCATCCGCCGCGCGGCCGCGGTCATCTCGCGCAGCGGGCGGGTGATGCCGTGCGCGAGGAACTGCGAGGTGACCAGCGCGATGATCATCGCGGTGAGCGTGGTGAACGTCGGCAGCCAGCCGATCCGCAGCCAGAAGTAGGCGAACGCGACCGCGCCCGAACACACCATGAGCACGGCCAGCTTCAGCTTGATGGAGCGCAGCGGATCGAGCGGCCGGGGCATCCGGTCGGCCACCCGGTCGAGGAATGTGCGCGCGGCGTCGGCGGACAGCTCGCTCATCGCGCGTCCAGGGCGTAGCCGACACCGTGCACGGTGCGGATCAGATCGGCGCCGAGCTTGCGGCGCAACGCCTTGATGTGGCTGTCGACCGCGCGGGTGCCCGAGGCGTCGGACCAATCCCAGATGTCCTCGAGCAGCCGCTCCCTGGCCAGGACGGCGCGGGGACGCTGCGCGAGACGAGCCAGCAGATCGAACTCCAACGGCGTCAGCTTGGCCTCGGTGGCGCCGCGCCAGACCCGCCGCTCGTCGAGGTCGATCCGCAGATCGCCGACGACGATCGCGCTCTCGCCGCGCTCGGCGGCCCGGTCGACCCGCCGCAGCAGCGCGTGCACACGCGCGGCCAGCACCCGCATCGAGAACGGTTTGGTCAGGTAGTCGTCGGCGCCGACGCCGAGCCCGACGAGCTGGTCGGTCTCGTCGGTGCGGGCGGTCAGCATGAGCACCGGGACGTGCCGGTCGGCCTGGATGCGCCGACACACCTCGAGCCCGTCGAAACCGGGCAGCATCACATCGAGCACCACCAGGTCCGGTTCCCCGGCGGCGGCCGCGGCCACCGCACCCGGACCGTCGTGGGCCACCGTCACGGTGAATCCCTCCGCGCGCAGCCGCGCGGCGACCGACTCCGCGATCGTCACCTCGTCGTCCACGACGAGGATGCGCCGCGCGGGCGCTGCCGTCGCGCCCCCACTGATGTCCATGGTCAGACCCTAGCGAGCCGGTGTGGAGGGTTCCGTCGTCAAATGTGGAGATTCTGTGTGCGGCGCGCTGGGTACCATGACCACGTGCATCAGTGCTCGCGCTCCACGCCGCCGCCCGCCTCCTGAGCGAGGTGCCCCGAGAACGCGTGCCACCCACCGGGTAGGCGCGACGTCGTGCACCGCTCGGGCGTCGATGGTGTGTGCCTCCACAGCCGCTGTCCGCACCTCGTTTCCGCGACCCCCCACCCGCTGTCGCAGGAGCGAATTCCCTGATGTCTGTTTCTCTGTCCGTGTCCGCGCCCGCCCGCCGTGGACTGTTCCCGCTCGTCGCCGCCGGTGTCCTGTGGGGCACCGGCGGTCTGCTCGGCACCCTCGTCCAGCACCGCACCGGCCTCGCCCCGATCGCGGTCGCCGCCTATCGGCTCGGTGTCGGTGGCGCGATCCTGGTCGCGATCTCGCTGCTCGCGCGGCGCGGTGTACCGCGCGGGCGGGCGGCCTGGCGGCGGATCGGCGCGGTCGGCGCGTCGGCCGCGGTGTTCCAGGCCTGCTACTTCGCCGCCATCGCGGCGTCCTCGGTCGTCCTGGCCACGCTCGTCACCATCGGCGCGGCACCCGTCGTCGTCGCGCTGGTCGACCACCGCACCGGTCGTCGGCGACTCGACCGGCGCCGCGGAGCGACCCTCGCGCTCGCGATCGCCGGCCTGGCGATCCTGGTCGGCGTGCCGGCACCGGAGGCGGCCGGGCTGTACGCGGGGGCCGCGCTGGCCCTGGTCGCGGCCACCGCCTTCGCCGCGGTCACCCTCGTCACCGCCCGCCCCGTTCCCGGCCTCGACGCGGTGACCGCGACGGGCTACGGATTCCTCGGCGGCGCAGCCCTTCTCGCCTGCCCCGCCGCGACGACCGGCCTCGCGATCAGCCCGGCACCCGCGAACCTGCTGGCCGTCACCGTCCTCGGCCTGGTCCCCACCGCCGTCGCCTACGGGCTCTTCTTCCACGGACTGCCCGCCGCGGGCGCGTCGACGGCCGCGATCCTCACGCTGCTCGAACCCCTCACCGCGACTCTGCTCGCGGTGGTTCTCCTCGGCGAGCGATCGACCCCCGTCGCCTGGACCGGCGCGGCCCTGCTCGCCGTCGCTCTGGTTGTCACCGCCACCGCCCAGGAGGCGCCGACGTCGGCGGAACTCAGGGTTCGGGGAACAGGCCGGGGAGTTCCATGGCGTAGGAGAGGTCGTCGCGGGTGCCGAGGGTGACCAGCAGGACGCGGATCATCGTGACGCGCGCTTCGGAGTCCAGCACGGGATCGGGGTCGGAGCCGGGTTCGGTGCCCATGGTCAGGCGGTAGACGACGTATTCGCACACATGCAGGGCCGTGTCCATGTCCAAGGGCGTGGGCACGGGACGGCCCAGCTCGACGAAGGTCTTGCGGACCAGGGCGCGGATGTCGTCGAGGGCGCGTTCACGGTAGGCCGACACCAGCGAGCCGGGATCGTGCAGTTCGGCGAACAGCGGGCGCAGCATCGGTCCGTGCCCGCGCGCCCAGTCGATGAAGGCGTCGATCAGCCGGATACCCAGCTGGACCGGCTCGTCGGTGCCCGACAGCGCGTCGCGGATCGCCCCGACCAGGCCGTCGTTGGACGCGGTGAGGACCACGTGCAGCGGCTCGGACACATTGCCGAAGTAGCGGTAGAAGGTGGGCCTGGCCAGGCCGGCCTGTTCGATGATCTGGGCGACGCTGAGCCCGCGCGACCCGTTGCGGGCGAACACGGCGGCCGTCGCCTCGACGATCCGGGCACGGACCTCTTCGGCCTGCTCCTGGGTCTGCGGTGGACGCCCACGGCGCACCGTGGCGGAATCACCGGACATCGCACCTCCTCACAACCGCGAGACGTCCACGGAAAGCTTGACACGGCACCGGCCCGAACCATTAATCTAACACTAGTGTTCAGCAAATAGCCGAACCTGCGCGATCGCTCCGCGCGACCCATCTGTTGAGGAGAAGGGCCGACAATGACGACAGCCCCCGAGCTGACCGCCGAACCCACCGCGCTGCCGACCGCGCTGGTCAAGCCCCTGTTCGACCGAGGAGTCGCGGGTGGCGCGCCGTCGGTGCCGATCTTCGCCCCCGCGACCGGACACAAGATCGGCGACCTGCCGCAGTCCTCGATCGCCGATATCGACCGCGCGTTCGCTGTGGCCCGCCACGCCCAGCGCGACTGGGCCAAGGTGCCGGTCAAGCAGCGCGTGGAGATCCTGCGCCGCTTCCACGACATCGTGCTGGCCGAGCAGGACACCATTCTCGACATCGTGCAGACCGAGACCGGCAAGTCCCGCCCGCACGCCTTCGACGAGGTCGGCGACGTCGCGCTGAACTCGCGCTACTACGCCGCCGTCGCGCCCAAACTGCTCGCCGACCGCAAGCCGCGCGGCGTGCTGCCGGTGCTCACCTCCGTCGAGGTGCGCAACCGGCCCAAGGGTGTCGTCGCGGTGATCTCGCCGTGGAACTACCCGCTCGCGCTCTCGGCCTCCGACGCCCTGCCCGCCCTGGTCGCGGGCAACGCCGTGATCGCCCGGCCGGACAACCAGACCGCGCTCTCGGCGCTGTGGGCCATCGACGCCGCCGAACGCGCCGGGCTGCCGCGCGGGCTGTGGCAGGCCGTGCTCGGCCGTGGTCGCGAGATCGGCGGCGACGTGATCGCCCGCGCCGACTACGTCGACTACACCGGCTCCAGCGCCACCGGGCGCACCATCGCCCAGCAGGCCGGTGAGCGCCTGATCGGCTACTCGCTCGAGCTGGGCGGCAAGAACCCGCTGCTCGTGCTGGCCGACGCGGACGTCTCCAAGGCGGCGAAGCTGGCCGTGCGCGCGTGCTTCTCCTCGGCGGGCCAGCTGTGCGAGTCGATGGAGCGCATCTACGTCGACGCCACGGTCTACGACCAGTTCGTCGCCGAGTTCGTCGGCAACGTCAAGAACATGACGCTCGGCGGCGACCTCGACTACAGCAAGGACATGGGCTCGCTGACCTTCCAGCGTCAGCTCGACACCGTCACCGCGCACGTCGACGACGCCGTCGCCAAGGGCGCCAAGGTGCTCGCCGGTGGCCGCGCCCGTCCCGATTTGGGCCCGTACTTCTACGAGCCCACCGTGCTCGCCGACGTGGCGCCCGGCATGACGGTCTACCGCGAGGAGACCTTCGGTCCGGTCGTGTCGGTGTACAAGGTCGACTCCGACGAAGCCGCCATCGAGGCCGCCAACGACACCGCCTACGGCCTCAACGCCAGCGTGTGGAGCAAGGACGCCGAGCGCGGCAAGGCCGTCGCCGCCCGGATCAACGCCGGCTCGGTCAACGTCAACGAGGGCTTCATCGCGGCCTGGGGCAGCGTCGACGCGCCGTCGGGTGGTCTCGGCATCTCGGGTCAGGGCCGTCGCCACGGTCCCGAGGGGCTGTTGAAGTACGTCGACACCCAGACCATCGCGGTCCAGCGGGTGCTGCCGATCGCGCCGCTGCCGGGCATGTCCGAGCAGATGTGGGCCAAGACCATGACGCTGGTCTTCGGTGTCATGAAGACACTGCGCCAGAAATAGCGCGTACGGAAAACGAAGCAGGGGTAGGCATTTCATGAAACTCGATTCGGTCGCGGGCAAGCGGGTGCTGGTCACCGGCGCCGCCATGGGCCTGGGCAGGCTGTTCGCCGAGACGGCGGTCCGCGAGGGCGCCGACGCGGTGGTGCTGTGGGACATCAACGAGCTCGCGCTGCGCGAGACCGCGGCGCAGCTGACCGCCCTGGGCGGCAAGGTGCACCATCACGTCGTCGACGTGTCCTCGCAGGATTCGATCCGCGAGGCCGCCGAGGCGGTGCGCAAGGAGATCGGCGGGATCGACATCCTGGTCAACAACGCCGGGATCGTGCGGGGCAACACCTACTTCTGGGAAACCGAGAACCGCGCCGACATCGACAAGACCATGGCGATCAACTCGCTGGCCCCGATGTACGTCACGTTGGAGTTCCTGCCGGGCATGGTCGCCGGTGCCGGTCAGGCGCGCATCCTCAACATCGCGTCCTCGGCCGGTCTGGTGGCCAACCCGCGCATGGCCGTCTACGCCGCGTCGAAGTGGGCGGCGCTGGGCTGGTCGGATTCGGTGCGCCTGGAACTCGAGCAGGCGGGCCACGACCACGTGAAGGTCACCACGGTCTGTCCGACCTACATCAACACCGGCATGTTCGACGGCGCCAAGGGCATCCTGTTCACGCCGATGCTCGAGCAGAACGACGTCGTCGAGACCTCGTGGCGGGAGATGAAGAACGGTGGCGCCCTGGTGGTGCTGCCGTGGACCTCGCGGATGAACCGCGCGCTCACCGGTCTGCTGCCGATCAAGGTGCGCGACTTCTACCTCAACGCCGTCGGCGTGTACCACTCGATGGATCAGTTCACCGGCCGCAAGTAGCCGCTCGGACCACCACGATGCCCCCGCCGACCCCGTGTCGGGCGGGGGCATCGCCGGTTAGGCGCGCGGTGCGCGTCACGGCATCGACTGCCCTGCGCCGTCGTCGTCAGGCCGCGCGGGTACCGACAACGACGGTCGCGTAGTACTCCTCGGAGTGTTCGACGCGCGGCGTGAGACCGTGCCCGGACAGCACCGCGCACGCGGTGTCGACCTGTCCGGTCGAGGTTTCCACCAGCACCGTGCCGCCGGGCGCGAGCCAGTTCGCCGCGCCCTCGGCGACCCGCCGGAACACGTCGAGCCCGTCCGCGCCGCCGTCCAGGGCGACCAGCGGTTCGTGCTCGCGGGCCTCCGGCGGCATGTCGGCCACCCGCTCGGTCGGCACATACGGCGTGTTCGCCAGCAGGACGTCGACGCGGCCGCGCAGATCACCCGGTAACGCGTCGAACAGATCCCCGCCGAACACCGGCGCGCTCAGCGGCGCGAGATTCTCCCTGGCGCAGGCCACCGCCACCGGATCGATATCGGCGGCGACGAGCTCGACATCGCAGCCGCGCGCGGTGAGTTCGGTGGCCGCGCTCAGCCCGAGTGCCCCGCAGCCGCAGCACAGATCGACCACGCAGGCCCGCGCCGTTCCCGGCGCGATCCCGGCCACCGCCCGCTCGACCAGGAACGCGGTGCGCTGACGGGGCACGAAGACCCCCGGCCGCACGCCGACCCGCAGGCCACGGAAGGCGACCCAGCCGAGCAGATATTCGAGCGGAGTCCCCGCCACCCGCCGGGCCACGAGGTCGTCGAGGCGGGCGGGGTCGCCCGCGGCGGCCTCGACCAGCAGCGCGGCCTCGTCCTCGGCGAAGACGCAGCCCGCGGCGCGCAGTACGACGACGACGTCGTCGAGGGGGGAAACAGTCATGCAGCGATTGTCCCGTGCCGGACAACCGATTTTTCCCGCGCCGGATCAGCGCGCGCTGTCGAGCTCGAACGTGCGGGTCGCGTCCAGGTAGATCCCGCGCTGCGCGGCCCGCGCCGGCGGCGGCAGCTGCGAGACCAGCTGTTCGAGCGAGGTCATCGCGCCGACGACGTTCGTCCCGGCCACCAGGAAATCGGCGACCGCGCGGCGGATGTGGTTGGGCGAGGTCACCACCACGGCGCTGGTGGCGCCGAGATCGCGCAGCAGGCGGGTGCTGAACAGTGCGTTCTGCACCGTCGATCCGGCCCGGTCCTCGACGTGGATCCGCTCGTCGGGCAGGCCGCGGCCCACCAGCCAGCGACGCATCGCCTCGGCCTCGGAGATCCCGTTCTGCGGGTTGCCCCCGGTGACGACCACCGGCGAGAACGGCGCGGCGACCGCCTGCAGCCAGGCGGCGGTGAGCCGGTTCTCCAGTTCGGGCCGCAGCGCGCCGTCGGGCAGCAGGCCGTAGCCGAGGACGACGATGCCGGTCTGCGGACCGACCAGCGCGGGCAGCGGATTGGGCAGCGTCGCCGCCGCAGCGGTCACCGCGCGCAGCACGTTGGAGGTGCCCGCCGCCATGCCCGCGTCGACCGCGCCGAGCCGGGCCATCGCCTCGCCGACCGCGGCCGGGTCACCGGCGTAATGCGACCAGATGGCCTGCAGTGCGAGCGCGTCGACATCGTTGGGATCGGCGGCGATGAGGGCGCGCAGGTCGGCGCGACCGGCGTTGTCGTCACCGTCGGTGAAATGCCGCTGCGCGGAGTTGTAGAGCGCGGTCACGTCGGCTTCGGCGGCGGCCGGGGTGACGGTGGCGCTCGTGACCGCGGCGGCCGCGACGACGGCGGCGGCCAGCTGTTTCCAATGCCTCGAGATCTTCACGACAGTCGACACCCTTCCGCGAACGGTTCGGTACGTGCTGGGCAGAGCTGTGGCAGAGCTGCCGACACCCTACGGCCGGGTCCGGGTCGCACCGTGGAACCCGACGACGTTCCGCGCGTCGCCGCCCGGTGGTCGGGCGGACGGGTAGCGGCGGATAAGCTGACCCACCGTGGATACCGCTTCGCTGACCGGCAAGGAACTCGCCGCCGCCATCAACGCCGACACGAAGGAGCGCGCCGCCGCGCTCACCGCCGCGGGCACCGCGCCGACGCTGGCGCTGATCGTGGCCAACGACGACCCGGCCAGCGCCTGGTACGTGAACTCTCTGCGCAAGGCCGCCGAACGTCTCGGGATCGCCTGCGAGCGCATCGATCTCGGCGCCGACGCGAGCGCGGAGACGATCCGCGCCGAGCTGACCGCGCGCAGCGCCGACCCGGCCACCGACGCGATCATGCTGCAGACCCCGCTGCCCGCAGGCGTCAGCCTCGACGACGTGAGCGCGTCGATCGCGGCGAGCAAGGACGTCGACGGTGTCAGCCCGCTGTCGCTGGGTCTGCTCGCCTCCGGCCTGGACGGGTTCGTCCCCGCCACCTCCGAGGCGGTGGTCGAGCTGCTGAAGCATCACGGCATCGCGCTGCAGGGGCGGGTGGTGACGGTCGTCGGCCGGTCCAACATCGTCGGCAAGCCGCTGGCGCAGCTGCTGCTGGCCGAGAACGCCACCGTCACCGTCGCGCATTCGCGCACCGCCGACCTGGCCGCGGTCACCACCCCCGCCGACATCGTGGTCGCGGCCGCGGGCCGGATCGGGCTGGTCACCGGCAAGCACGTCGGTGACGGTGCCGTGGTGATCGACGTGGGGACCAACGAATCCCCTGACGGCGGCATCGTCGGCGACGTCGACGCGGCCTCGGTCGACGGCAAGGCGGCGGCGCTGAGCCCCGTGCCCGGCGGCGTCGGCCCGGTGACCACCGCGCTGCTGATGCGCCACGTGGTCGTGGCGGCCGAGAAGGCCCGCGCCTGAGCGGCTTTCGCGTCCTCGGTCGGGTCTAGCGGACCGGCCCGATCGAGGTGATCAGGTACTTGCCGCCGACCTTGGCGGTGCCGACCAGCTGCGGGTTGTAGATGATCGGCACCGAGTCCGGCCGGTACTCGGTGATCACCACGAAGTACTGGCCGGCGAACGCCGCGGGCGTGATGCTCAGGCAGTGCGTCGTGCCCACCGGGATGGTGTCGATGCCCGCCTGGATATCGGCGCCCGACGGCAGTGCCGCGTCGCCGGACACCAGGGTGCGTGCCTGGTCACCCGACCGCGCGACGTAGTACGCGTGCTGGAACGCCAGGATCGCCGCGACACCGCTGTCGGTGCCGCCCGGCCCGTTGCCCTGGATCTTGCTGCCGACCAGTTCGGCGGGGCAGTTCCCGGCGACCGGGACCGCACCGGCCGGCGCGGGCTCGATCGTGCTGCTGGCCGCCGCGGATTCCGGTACGGGACCACGCAACTGGAGATAGCCGCCGCCGATCAGCACGGCACCGGCGACCGAGGCCGCGAGCGGGCCGACCCAGCGCGGCACGCGCTTGCGCCGGGAGCGGTCGATCATCCGCGCGAAGACCTCGTCGTCGCCGCCGTAGTCGGGCGTCGGCCGCGGCGGCAGCGAAACCGGTGTGGCGGCGACCCATTCGGGCTCGACGCGGTCGGGAGCCGGGGTGTCGGGGGTGATGATCGGCAGCCGGTCGGTCGCGGGGCCGTTGTCGGGTTCCGGCAGCGGCACCTCCGGAAGGGCATGGCGGGCACCGGGATCGAACGGTCCGCCGACGATCGGCAGCCGGTCGGTGGCGTAGCTGTCGGTCGGCACGATCCGGCCGGAGGACCGATCGGGCGCCACGTGCGCGGCCGACAGCGAGATCACCGGGATGCCGGCCGGTGTGGTCGGCCCGCCCTCGACGCGATGCCGGGCGCCGGCACGGGGCGGCGGATCGGACGGCTCGGTCAGCCGGCGGGGGCGCGGCGCACCCAGATCGCGACCGGGTCGCCACCGGGCGGCAGCGGTGAACGGACCACCGGCCGACCCGGGGTCGTGCTGTCGAGCCCCGATCGGTCTGTGTGCATCCGGTCGATCCATCGCCCCACCTTCATCAGGCTGTCGCCGTCAGGTTGTCTCGCAACGATTTCGTTACGGGCACGATACTGCTCTGACGGTGGGAACGCCGAATGCCACGAGGGAATTACTCACCAGTGAATGTAGACCGGGTCACCGATGCCGACGTTTTCGTAGTACCAGGCCGCGTCGTCGGGGGCGAGGTTGATGCAGCCGTGGCTCACATTGGCGTAGCCCTGCGAGTCCACCGACCACGGTGCCGAATGCACGAACACGCCACCCCAGGTGAGGCGTTCGGCCCATTCGCCGTCGATGATGTAGCCCTCGGGGTCGTCGAGCGGGATGCCGATCGTGCGCGAATCGAACACCACCGAGCGGAACTTCTCCAGCACCGTGAAGTTGCCGGTCGGGGTCTCGAAGCCGGGCTTGCCCATGGACGCGGGCATGTTCCGGACGACCTGGCCACCCATGCTCACCGTGAACGTGTGCGCCGAGAGGTTCGCCTCGGCGTAGACGCCGCCGTTGGTCTGGAACTCGGTGCGCTGGTTGCCGAACTGCACCGTGATCGGCGAACTCGTCGGCAGATGGCCCGTGGGGGTCCACTGCAACCGGGTGTCGTCGACCCAGGCGAAGGTGCCGGGCAGCGCGTCGGTCGAGCGGATCGCCGCGGCGCGCTCGGCGTTCGCCCGATCGGTGACCGGGGCGGCGAAGGTGAACGTGACCGGGGCGGCGACGCCGACGACCTGCCCGTTCGCCGGGGATATCGCGGTGACCGCCGGGGTCGGAGATCCTCCGATCAGGGCCGCGGACGCGGCTCCCGACCAGAATGCGGCGAGGAGTGCCGCCATGGTCGCGACGAACAGGAAACGAAGTGCGCTCTTCATAAACGCCACCCCTTCGGTCACTCGTAGGCGGATTCCAAGTCTAGGCCGCCATGATCAACTAGACCTATCGAAGTGATAACGGCCGACGGGTCCGACGGTGTGTCGGCTTGTGTTCGCGCAGGTGAGGGCTATCAGGCATCGATTCCACATCGATACCGGTTCAGCGGAGCCCACCGGGACGCGCCGCCGGCGCGGGCGCGATCGCCTGAGCGGCGTCGAATTCCGCTCTGGCGGCAGTGATCTCGTGCTGGTGGTCCACCACCCAGGCCCACGGCATGGGTGATCCGGCTCAGATCCGTCCCTAGCTCGGTGATCGAGTGCTCCACCCGGGGCGGCACCGTCGGATACACCGAGCGCCGCACGAGACCGTCGCGTTCCAGGTCACGCGGGGTTTTGGTGAGCATCTTCTGGGCGATGCCGTCGAGTCGCCCGCGCAGCTCGTCGAACCGCACCGGGCCGTCGGCCGCGCGCAGGGTACCCAGCACCAGCAGCACCCAGTTGTCGGCGAGCACGGCCGGCAGCTGCCGTGCCGGGCAGTTCCGCGTAGGTCGTGGGTACCGCGCGGGCCGCCGATCACGACTACCTGCGGGATCTCGGGATCGAAGAGCCGATCGATTACCGCACCACGGATTTCACCGCCGTGGTGCGCGAGGTCGACCTGGTCAGGGGAGAGAACACCGACCGGTCGCGGTGGGTGCTGAGCGCCGGTGGCCGGGTGCTCGCGGCCGAAGGCCCGCGGACACCCCCGGATGCGCGCGTCGACCGGTTCATCGTGAGCGCCACGACGGCCGCGCTCGACGCGCTCGCCGCCGCTGTCGACCGGGGCCGAGTTCGCGGTGCACGTCGCGACGAGCCCGCCGATCACGAACTCGCCGCCGCGCATCGGCGCGGCGAGTCCGGTGGGGTGCGCGGCAAGATCGTGCTCACCGCGGCCTGAGTCAGCCGCGCACGGCGTGCAGGACGTCGGCGTGCAGGGCGTCGGCGCGCGCGGCGATCGTGTCGACGCGCAGCAGTGCCGCGGCGAAGCCGTCGCCGAGGGCGGCGGGCAGCGAACCGACATTGATCTCGATGTTGAGCTGCGAGCTCATCGCCGCGGCGCGGGCGGCGTCGGCGGCCGCGCCGATGTCGGTGACCACGTTGGGGTTGCCGATCGGCAGCAGTTCGGCGGCCAGCGACAGGATCTCGTCGGCCTCGTCCACCACGGCGGCGGGCACCCGGGCGGCCTCGACCAGGGCGGCGTTGATCGCCTCGGTGCGGGCGGCGACCTCGGCCTCGGTGTCCTTGGGCAGCTTGTAGGCCGCGCCGACCGCGGTGAACGCGGCGGCGTCGGCATCGGCCAGCGCCAGCGACCTCGCGCGGGCGGCGTCGGCGGCCTCGATGATCCGCTCGACGATCGGCTGGTGGACCGCGTCCTTGGCCCGGGTCGTGTAGCGCGCGACCATCGCGACCAGCGCCGCGGCCTGGGCGGCGTGCAGCGCGGCCACGGCGCCGCCACCCGGTGCGGGGACCTTCGCGCCCAGCTCCGACAGATAGTGCTCCAGGGTCACCGCACCGAAGGAGGGGGCGATCTGCTGCGGCGAGGCGGTGGGCTGCGACACGACGGGGTGGCCTTTCGATGCGGCGAGAACTGCGTGGGAATCGTCGTCAACGCTACCGGGTGCCCACCCGCGTACCCCGCCCGACCAGCACCCGCGACGACAGACCGACCGGTCGGGGTGGCCGGGAACGGCGGGGCTATGTTGGGTGGCATGCGGATCGGATTGAGCATCAACTACTCGGGCGGGTTCAAGGAGGTCGCGGCCGAGGTCGCCGACCTGGAGCGCGCCGGACTCGACATCGTCTTCGTGCCGGAGGCGTACTCGTTCGACGCGGTCAGCGCCCTGGGTTTCCTGGCGGCCCGCACCGAGCGCGTGCAGCTGGCTTCGGGCATCCTGCAGCTCTACACCCGGACCCCCAGCCTCACCGCGATGACGGCCGCCGGGCTGGACTTCGTCTCCGACGGCCGCTTCATCCTCGGCATCGGCGCGTCCGGCCCGCAGGTCATCGAGGGTTTCCACGGTGTGCCCTACGACGCCCCCATCGGCCGCACCCGCGAACTCGTGGAGATCTGCCGCCAGGTCTGGCGCCGCGAGAAGCTCAACTACCAGGGCAAGTACTACCAGATCCCGCTGCCCGCCGACCGCGGCACCGGCCTGGGCAAAGAGCTCAAGCTGATCAATCGCCCCGTGCGTGAACGCATTCCGGTGCTGCTGGCCGCGCTCGGCCCGAAGAACGTCGAACTGGCCGCCGAGATCGCCGAGGGCTGGCAGCCGATCTTCTTCCTGCCGGAGAAGGCCCAGGACGTCTGGGGCGACGCGCTCGCCGCGGGCAAGGCCAAGCGCGACCCGGCGCTGGGCGACCTCGAGATCTTCGCCGGCCCCCCGCTGGCGATCGGGGACAACGTCACCCCGCTGCTGGAGTTCGTCAAGCCGCATCTGGCGCTCTACATCGGCGGCATGGGCGCCAAGGGCAAGAACTTCTATCACACACTGGCCACCAAGTACGGCTACGGCGCCGCCGCCGATCGCATCCAGGAGCTGTACCTGGCCGGTGACAAGCAGGCCGCCGCGCAGGCCGTGCCCGACGAGCTGGTCCGCGACGTGTCGCTGATCGGCCCGGAGAGCTTCGTCAAGGAGCGCATCGCGGCCATGGCCGCGGCGGGCGTCACCACGCTCAATGTCACGCCCCTGGCCGAGGACGCCGCGGGCCGGGTCAAGCTGATCGAGCAGCTGCGCGGCCTCTGCTGACCCCACCGACGACGAACGCGCCGCCGCCCGGAGAGATTCCCCGGGCGGCGGCGCGTTTCTCGATGGTCAGGACGTGAACGACGCCAGGGCCGCGGCCAGCGTGGTGTGCATGGCGAACACCTGATCCAGGCTCGTCATCTTCAGCTGACGGCTGGTGGCCGGCCCGTCGGCGACCACCGCGATCGCGGTGTTCTCCCCGGCCCGCTGATGGGCGGCGACCAGGGTCGCCATTCCCGCCGACGCCAGGAACCCGACCGCGGTCAGGTCGATCACCAGCGCCGCGGGTTTCTCGGCCAGGATCGCCTCGATCGTGGCGTCCAGCGTGGGCGCCGTCGCCAGATCGACCTCGCCGGTCACCGTCAGCACCGTGACGCCGTCGTGCACCGCCGTCGTGGTGGTCATCGTGTCCGTGAGTGGATACGCGTCTCCGGATGAGTTGGTCACGACTCAACAACACACAACTTCGCCCGAATACGCAAGCCGTCCGGATCCGGGCCGGCGTCCTGGGCCGGGCCCGCGCCTATACTCGGGAACCAGTTGTGCGTGTCCTCCACGGGCCCCGGCGGGGCCACGACGAAGGAGTGCCGATGCTGCCCGATCCCGTCGACGCCACCGATCTGAACATCTACGGCACCGACCAGCTGCCGTGGAGCCGGGTGCGCGCCGCCATCGAGAACGGACTCGCCGCGCTGGAGACCGCCCAGTTCCTCGGCACCGTCGGTCCCGACGGCAGGCCGCACTCGGCGGGCATCGGGGCGACACTGGTCGGCGAGTACTTCTACTTCACCAGCGGCCCCGGCACCCACAAGTCGCGCTACCTGGCCACCAATCCCGCCTGCACCCTGTCGTTCCGGTTCCCCGACGATGTCGATCTCGTCGTCGAAGGCACCGCGACACGCACCGTCGACCACGCCGAGATCGATCGGGTCACCGCGTCCTATCGCGACACCGGCTGGCCCGCGGAACGCGACGGTGCCGCGGTCACCGCGCCGTTCAGCGCCCAGAGCGCGGGCCCGGCCCCCTGGTACCTGTACCGCTTCACCACCCACGCCGCGGTGGGCGTGGCCCTGACCGATCCGCACGGCGCCACCCGCTGGCGGTTCGACCAACGGTAGCCACGACACCGGCCCACCGTGTTCTCCCGGGAAACGACGGCCCCGATGGTAGAGCTGGCTGCTGCTGAGCAAACAGCTGCCCGACGGGCACGCGGGAGATCTCACCACCGGATGGGTCGGTCCGCGCTGGTATGCCACGACGATGGCGCTGGTGGCCAGCGGGTCCGGCCTGGCCGCGGGCATGATCCTGATCGCCGGCCACGACGACAGCGCGGCCCTGGCGGTGTCGGCGGCCACCGTGCTGACGTCGTGGCTGCTCCTGCACACCGCGTTCGCCCAGATCTACGCCCGCGCGTACTTCCCCGGCGGCGGGCTGGATTTCCCCGAATGCGCGGTGCCGGAGCTGGCCGAATTCCTGTACTTCTCGTTCACGATGGGCACCTCGTTCGCGGTCTCGGACGTGACGGTGGTGAGCCGGTCGATGCGCAAGCGGGTCACCGCGCACAGCGTGCTGAGCTTCTTCTTCAACGCGGCCGTGGTGGCCATCGCCATCGACTGGCTGAAAGGGTGAACGTCGGGTAGCGGGGTAGGTCTGGTGTTATTCGGAACTCGTCGTACTGTGAGGGCGTGAACATCGATGTGACGCCGCTACCGGGGATCGGCGTGTGCAAGGACTTTCCGCTGGCCGAGGCGCGTCGGCGGATCGGCGTGATCGAGCATCGCGACGGTTCGGTCGACCTGGTGGTCTCGCGGGCGGGCGATCCCGACACCACCACCTCGATTCCCCTGTCGGGCACCGAGATCGGGGTGCTGGCCGGTCTGCTCGGGGCGCCGCAGGTGGTGCAGAAGACCCGCGACACCCCGCTCGTCGGTGAGCTGTCGACCAGGCAGTTCGCGATCGATCGGGGCAGCCCGTTCGACGGTCGTCCGTTGCGCGACACCGCGATGCGCACCCGCACCAAGGCCTCGGTCGTGGCGGTGGTGCGCGCCGGTGACGTGACCCCGTCGCCCGGAACGGATTTCACCTTCATCGCCGGTGATCTGGTGGTCGTCGTCGGCACCGACGAGGGTCTCGACGCCGCTGGAAGGTTGCTCGACCAGGGCTGAGGCTCCGTGCGAAGGGTAAAGAGAAGGTAAGGTATCGCCTAGCTGAGGTTAGGTGATCCAATGAATGTAGATGTCACGTCCCTGCCGGGAATCGGTGTCCGGAAAGAGTTTTCGCTGACGAAGGTGGACCGCCGGATCGGTGTCGTCGACCACCGGGACGGCGGTATCGACCTGATCTTCACCAAGATCGGCGACCCGGACTCGACCGTGCAGGTTCCGTTGTCCGACACCGAGGCTCGCACCCTGGCGAGTCTGCTCGGTGCGCCCCAGCTGGTGGCGCAACTGCGCGAAGAGCACCGCGATCTCGACGGCGTGAGCACGCGCTCGCTGCCGGTGCCGCCGAACTCGCCCTACGCCGGGCGGCGCCTGGGCGAGACCGAGATGCGGACCAGGACCCTCGCCTCGATCGTGGCGGTCCTGCGGGCGGGCCAGGTGCACGCCTCGCCGGGTCCCGAGTTCGGGTTCGTCGGTGGTGACATGGTGGTCGTGGTCGGCACCAATGCCGGGCTCGACGCCGCCGCTGCGATCCTCTCCGACGGCTGAGCGCGTGCAGCTCACGGGAACCGCGCTGGCATTGATCCAGTTGGGGGCGGTGTTCTTCGGGTTGGGGGTGCTCGGGCGGATCGCCGGCAAGGTCGGCCTCTCGCCGATCCCGCTCTATCTGCTCGGGGGGCTGGTCTTCGGCACCGGCGGCCTGATCCAGTTGCACGAGGTGGAGGACTTCATCCACCTCGCCAGCGAGATCGGTGTCGTGCTGCTGTTGTTGCTGCTCGGGCTGGAGTACACCGCGGGTGAACTCGTCACGGGCATGCGCAAGTCGTGGACGGCGGGCCTGCTAGACCTGGTGCTCAACGCGACGCCGGGGGTGATCGTCGCGCTGATGCTCGGATTGGGTCCGACCGGGGCGATCGCGATGGCGGGCGTCACCTACATCTCGTCGTCGGGCATCGTCGCCAAGGTGCTCAACGATCTGGGCAGGCTGGGTAACCGCGAGACGCCGACGATCCTGTCGATCCTGGTGTTCGAGGATCTGGCGATGGCCATCTATTTGCCGGTGCTGACCGCGGTGCTGGCCGGTGTCGGCTTCATGGCGGGCCTGACCACCGTGGGGATCGCGCTGGTCGCGGTGACGGTGGTGCTGGTCGTGGCGCTGCGCTACGGCAAGTACGTCTCGGCGATCGTGGCCAGCGAGGACCGGGAGATCTTCCTGCTCAAGCTGCTGGGCTCGGCGCTGCTGGTCGCCGGTGTGGCCTCGGCGGTGCAGGTGTCGGCGGCGGTCGGCGCGTTCCTGCTCGGTATCGCGATCTCCGATTCGACCGCGCACGACGCCACCAAGATCCTCGAGCCGCTGCGCGATCTGTTCGCGGCGATGTTCTTCGTGCTGTTCGGTCTGAGTACCGATCCGCGGACGATCCCGCCGGTGCTGGGCTGGGCGGTGTTGCTGGCCGTGGTCACCACCGCGACCAAGATCGCCACCGGCTGGTGGGCGGCCCAACGCGCCGGTGCCTCGCAGCTGGGCCGGGCGCGGGCCGGTGCCGCGCTGGTCGCGCGCGGTGAGTTCTCGATCGTCATCGCGGGTCTGGCGGTGGCCGCGGGCGCGGTGCCCGACGAGTTCGCCGCGCTGGCGACCACGTATGTGCTGCTGATGGCGATCATCGGGCCGATCGCGGCGCGCATCGTCGAGCCGGTCATGCGGGCCACCGTCTCCCGCAAGCAGACTCTGCGCGTGGACTCCGTCGCGGAGTGACCGCTGTCGACGACCCTCGTGTGTCCGCGGCGCGGGGGCCGTCGCCGTTCTCACGGCTCGATCAGCCCGGCCCGGATCGCGTACCCGGTGAGCGCGAGCCGATCGCGCAGGCCCGGTTTCCACGCGATGTCGGCCCGGTACCGGTCGACGTTCTCGGTGCTGATCACCAGCGCGGCCGCGATAGCGCGGGCCGAGTGCCCTCGGCGATGAGCTCGAGCACCTCCTCCGCACGCGGGGTCGGAATCGCCTCGGGCAACGCCGCGCCGTAGCGGGCCGGCTGGAGGTCGGTCGGCGCGGGCACGAGGGTGCTGGGCGCTGGCCTGGACCGCCACCATGGCGCCGGTGGTCGAGGACATCGTCGCCGGTGCCCCCGACCACAAGACCGGGCGATCGCTGTGGTGGGCCTTCGCCGCCGGCGCCGACTTCGGCGGCCACGGCACCGTCGTCGCGGCCGGTGCGAACGTCGTCGCCCTCGGCATCGCCGCCCGCGCCGGCCAGCGGGTCTCCTCCTCGCAGTTCACCCGCTACGGCATCCTGGTCACCGTGCTCAGCACGACGATGGCCTGGATCTCTGGCGGCTGCGCTACTTCTGATCCCGCGCGCTCACTCGGCGGGCAGCGGCACGCCGGTGGCCTGGGCGATGTCGGCCAGCATCCGCTGCGCCGCCTGCACGCCGATGCCCGACATCCAGGTCTCGTCCGGCACCTCGTAGACCTTGCCGTTCTGCACCGCGGCCAGATCGCGCCACACCGGGCTGCTGGTGACGGCGTTCTTGGGCGTCTTGCCCGGGTCGTCGATGGTGGCGACGAAGATGAGGTCGGCGTCGGCGCCGTCGATCTGTTCCGGGCTCACCTCGAGCATGGTCTTCTTGGCGTCGCTCGAGACCTGGTTGGCCGGTCGCGTGAGACCGACATCGGCCAGTACGACACCGCTGAACGACTGCGTCAGATACAGCCGGGTCGGGCCGGCCAGGAAGCGGACCACCGAGGCCGACGGGGTGACGCCGTTGTTCTTCGCCTTGATCGCCGCGCCCAGCGCCTGCGCGCGGGTCTCGTACTTGCGCAGCGCGTCCGCGGCCTGCTGGTCGAGGCCGAGGGCCTTGGCGTGCACGGCCAGGTTGGCCTTCCACGGGCCGCCGGTGGTCTCGGTGAACACGGTCGGCGCGATCCCGCTGAGCTTGTCGTAGATCTTCTCGTGCCGGATCTTCGAGGACAGGATCAGGTCGGGCTTCAGCGAGGCGATCCGCTCGAGATTCGGCTCGAGCAGCGGGCCGACATCGGTGACGCCGTCCAGGCCCGCCTTCAGGTAGTCGGGGAAGCCGCCCGCGGTCTTGGTGTGCGGGATGACCGCGCCGACCGGCGTCACGCCGAGCAGGGTGGTCGAGTCGAGTTCGGCGGTGTCGAGGACGACCACGCGCTGCGGGACGCGCGGGATGGTCACCTGGCCCATGACGGTGTCGAGGGTGCGCGGGAAGCTGGTCGCGTCGGCGGCGGTGTTCGTGCCGCCGGTCGTGGCGGTGTCGGTGCCGCAGCCGACGAGCGTGCCGAACGCGATGAGCGCGCCCGCGGCGACGGTGCCTGCCCGGCGGAGTCCGCGGGCGCGGAGACGTCGAAGGGACATGACGGTCCTCATTTCTGGTGGGGGACGCCGGCGACCCGGAGTGGGCCGCCGGGGAGGGGAGGTCAGACGCGGGCCCGGGCCGCCCGGCCCAGCGGCACCACCAGCGGTGTCCCGGTTTCCGGATCGGGGATCACCCGGCACTCCACGTCGAAGACGGTGCGCACCAGGTCGGCGTCGAGCACCTGCGCCGGCGGACCGGCCGCGGCCAGCGCGCCGTCGCGCAGGACCACCAGGTGATCGGCGTAGCGGGCGGCCTGGCCGAGATCGTGCAGCACCATGATCACCGTGCGGCCCGCGTCGGCGTTGAGATCGGCGACCAGGTCGAGCACGTCGAGTTGGTGGCGCAGATCCAGGAAGGTGGTCGGCTCGTCGAGCAGCAGCAGATCGGTGTCCTGGGCCAGTGCCAGGGCGATCCAGGCGCGTTGCCGCTGTCCGCCGGAGAGCTGGTCGACGGACAGCTCCCGCAGCGCGGTGGTGCCCGTGCGCGCCATCGCCTCCTCGACCGCGGCCTGGTCGCTCGCCGACCAGGGTCGCAGCATCTTCTGATGCGGGTAGCGGCCCAGGCGCACCAACGCTTCGACGGTGATGGCCTCGGGGGTGATCGGCTGCTGGGGGAGCAGGCCCAGACGCAAGGCCAGGGTGCGGGCGGACATCCGGTGGATGTCGGCGCCGTCGAGGGTGACGGTGCCGCCCGCGGGCCGCAGCAGCCGGGTCAGGCCGCGCAGCAGCGTCGACTTGCCGCAGGCGTTGGGGCCGACGATCGCGGTGACGGCGTGCCCGGGCAGTACCAGGTCGAGGCCGTCGATGATGGTGCGCTCGCCGTAGCGCAAGGCCAGGTCGCGGGTGGCGAGTTCGTTGCGCGGTTGCTCGGTCATGCGGTCCTCCGATTCGCCGGGTTGCTGTCGCGCACGAGCAGCCACAGCAGCCACGGTGCGCCGACGGTCGTGGTGACGACGCCGACCGGCAGTCCCCGCACCGGCAGCAGGTTCTGCGCGATGAAGTCGGCGGCGGTGAGCAGGGTCGCGCCGGCCAGACCGGTGACGGCGAGGGTCGCCGCAGTCGGTGGCCCGCACAGCAGTCGCACCAGCTGCGGCACGGCGAGCGCGACGAACACGATCGGCCCGGAGATGGCCACGGCCAGCGCCGCCAGCGCCACCGCGGTACACAGCAGCCGCAGCCGCGCCCCCGACACGCCGACGCCGAGACCGCCCGCCGAGTCGTCGCCGAGGTCGAGCACGGCCAGGGTGCGGTACTGCACGCACAGGGCGACGAGTACGACGACGGAGCCGAGGGCGGCGCCGGTGACCTCCGGCCAGGTGCGGCCGTAGAGCGAACCGGCGGTCCAGTGCATCGCCGATCCCGCCAGCTCCCGGGGGAAGCGCACGATCACCAGATTCACCGCCGCGGCGAGTCCGGCCTGGATCGCCAGGCCGACCAGCACCAGCCGGGCGGTGGACAACTGCGACCGCCACCCGATCGCGCCGAGCGCGACCGCGGCGACCATGCCGCCCGCCAGCGCGGCGAGCGGAATCGAGTACTGGCTCGCGCCCGCGGCCAGCACGACCACCGCGCCGAGCGAGGCGCCGCCGGTCACGCCGATCACGTCGGGGGAGGCGAGCGGATTGCGGAACAGCCGTTGCAGCACCCCGCCCGCCACGGCCAGCCCGGCGCCCGCGACGACACCCGCCGCGATCCGGGGCGCGCGGAACTCCTGCACGACGTAGACGTCTCCGCGATCGCCGAGCCCGATCGCGGCCCGCAGCGCGGTGAGCGCGTCCATCGACACCTCGCCGGTGGCGAGCGCGACGGTCACGAGCGCCAGCAGCGCGACGGTCAGGACCACGGCGAGCAGCCGGACCCGCGCGGTCGTCGAAGTGGTTACCAGGGTGGTCATCGGCGCACCTTCCGCGTCGCGAGTACGGCCAGCAGCGGCGCCCCGAGGAACGCCGTGACGATGCCGACCTCGACCTCTGTCGGGCGCATGATCATCCGGCCGACGATGTCGGCGCTCAGCAGCAACAGCGGCCCGGCGAGCAGGCAGCCGGGCACCAGCACCCGGTGATCGGTGCCCGCGACCAGCCGCACCAGATGCGGCGCGGCCAGCCCGATGAACGCGATCGGCCCGGCCACGGCCACCGCGGCGCCGGCCAGCAGGACGACCGCGACCATGCCCGCGACCCTGATCCGGGTGACCGGCACGCCCAGCGCCTCGGCCGCTTCGTCGCCGAGGGCCAGCGCGTTGAGCCCGGAGGTGATCGCCAGCCCGACGACCGCGCCGACCGCGAACAGCGGCAGCAGCGGAATCAGCACCGACAGTTCACGTCCCGCGATGGAACCGACCAGCCAGAAGCGGGCCTCGTCGAGGGTGCGCTCGCTGAACAGCAGGACCGCCGAGGTCCACGAGGCCAGCACCAGCTGCACGACGGTGCCGCCCAGCACGAGCCGGATCGGGTCCAGATCGCCGGACCGGCGCCCGAGGGTCAGGGTGGTCGCCGCCGCGACGGCGGCGCCGGCGAAGGCGAACCAGACGTACTGTCCGGGCTGGCTCAGGCCGAGCGCGTAGATGGCGGTGACCACGGCCAGCGCGGCCCCGGCGTTGATTCCGAGGGTCGTCGGCGCGGCCAGCGGATTGCGGCTCACCCCCTGCACGACGGCGCCGGCCAGGCCCAGCGCGGCCCCGACCACGAGCCCGACGACCGTGCGCGGCCACCGCATTCCGGTGATCACCGCGGCATCCCGATCGGTGCCGTGGCCCAGGATGGCGTCGACGACGGTGCCGACGGGCACCGACCGGGAGCCGAGCGCGAGACTCAGTACGACGCACAGCGTCAGCGCGGCGGCGCCGAGCGCGAAGACCGCGGTACGGCGCAGCGCCGGACTTCGCAGGACGGGAGTGGACACGGTGGGCATTCCTCATCGCGCACGACCGAGCGCACCTGGCCGTCGGGCAGGCGGAAGACGCTGTGGTGCGTGCGGATCGGTCGACGGGCGGGTGCGAGGCGACGGCGCGGTCGTCACCACCGCCGAGATGCGAAGGTTGCGAACCGGATCGCGAGAGACTTTAGGGTAGGCAAGCCTTAATGCGCAAGATCGTCGAGCTCAGCCACGCACGTGCCGGGTGACGAGGCGGTGCAGCAGCCGGGCCGCGGTGCGGGCGGTGCGCTGGTCGATATCGAGGTCCGGATTGAGTTCGGCGACATCGACGACGGCGAGCCTGCCGGAGGCGGTGACCTGGTCGCAGACGGCCTGGATCGTCGAGAGCGGGACGCCGTAGGCGGCGGGCGCGCTGACCCCCGGCGCGACCGCGGCGGGCAGGACATCGAGGTCGATGGTCAGGTAGAGCAGATCGATCCCGGCCAGGAACTCCGCGACGAACGCGGCGACCCGCTCCGGCGCGCAGTCGTCGTCGAGCAGATATCGCACGCCGAACCGGTCGGCGGTGTCGAACAGGACGGTGGTGTTACTGGGCTGACTGATCCCCAGCACCGCGTACCGCACGTCGGGATCGCGCTCGAGGATCTGCCGGAACGGGGTCCCGGAGCTGGGCACCGGATCGGGGCGCAGGTCGAAATGCGCGTCCAGATTGAGGATTCCGACGATCGTGCCCGGTGCGCGCCGCGCCGCGCCCGCCACCCCGAGGTAGGTCCCGTAGGCGACTTCGTGCCCGCCGCCGAGTACGACCGGGAACGCGCCCGCGTCCAGCAGCTCCGACACCGTCGCGCCCAGCCGGCGCTGGCCGTCCTCGAGCCGGCCGTCGGTGACGGCGACCGTGCCCGCGTCGAAGGCGCGCAGTGCCGTGCCGAGCGCCATCGGCGACAGCGCCCGGCGCAACGCCTCCGGGCCTTGCGCGGCACCGGTTCTGCCCTTGTTGCGCCGCACCCCTTCGTCACTGGCGAAGCCGACGAACACGCACGCGCCGGGATCGGTGCCCGGCGCGTACGGGGCGACGGCCTGGTGCCAGCGCAGGTGGTCGGGAGTGGTGCCGTCGATCCGGCCGGTCCACGCGGAGTCGGATGTCATCGGGTGGACCTCATTTCGTGGCGGCGAGCGCGCCGCCGCGCCACACCCGGTCGATCAGCGGAACACCCGGGCGGTAGGCCAGGTGCAGGTGGGAGGGGGCGTCGAGCGCGATCGCGTCGGCGCGCGCGCCGGGCGTCAGCGCGCCGATGTCGGTGCGGCGCAGTGCGCGTGCGCCGCCCGCGGTCGCCGCCCAGACGGCTTCGTCGGGAGTCATGCGCAGTTCGCGCACCGCCAGCGCGATGCAGAACGGCAGGCTCGTCGTGTAGCTCGTGCCGGGATTGCAGTCCGCGCCCAGCGCCACGGTGACACCGGCGTCGAGCAGAGCGCGCGCGTCGGGATAGCTGTTGCGCGTGCAGAAGTCGGCACCCGGCAGCAGGGTGGCCACGGTCTGGCTGCTCGCCAGCGCGTCGATATCGGCGGCGTTCACATGTGTCACGTGATCCACCGACGCGGCGCCGAGCTCCACCGCGAGTCGCACGCCGGGACCCTGGTGCAGCTGGTTGCCGTGCACGCGCGGCACCAGACCGTGCGCGATGCCCGCAGCGAGTACGGCGTGCGCCTGGTCGCGGTCGAACGCGCCCTGCTCGCAGAACACGTCGATCCACCGGGCGTGCGGCGCGCACGCCGGGATCATCTCGGCGCACACCATCGCCACGTAGTCGTCGGCGCGCCCGGCGTACTCCGGCGGCGGCACGTGCGCGGCGAGCAGGGTCACCTCGTCGGTGAACCGGCCCGCGATCCGCACGCTGCGCAGTTCGTCGGCGACGGTCTGGCCGTAGCCGCTCTTGCATTCGACCGTCGTGCTGCCCGCGCGCAGCGACTCGTCCATCAGTCGTGCCACGTTCGCGGCGAGCTGCTCGTCGGTCGCGGCGCGGGTGGCCTCGATGGTGGTGCGGATGCCGCCGGCGCCGTAGGGGCGCCCAGCCATCCTGGCCGCGAACTCTTCGGCCCGGTCTCCCGCGAACACCAGGTGCGAATGGGTCTCGACGAAACCGGGCAGCACGGCGCGCCCGCCGAGGTCGACGCCGGTGTCGGCGGCGGGCGCGTCGGCGCTGTCGCCGACCCACACCACCGTCGCGTCGTCGAAGACGACGGCGGCGTCGCGGCGCAGGCCGAGCGGGCCGTCGCCCAGGGCGGGGTCGTTGGTGACCAGGGTGCCGATGCCGGTCAGTGCGGTGGTGGGCACTGGGGGAGTCCTCCTAGGTGCGGGTGTCGACCATGTCGGTGTGCGCGGGGTAGATCATCCGCGCGGGCGGGTTGGCGGTGCGCCGGGCGGCCGGGTAGTAGATCGCCGCGGTGAACACGATGCCGACGATCCAGGAGAGGTCGGCGCCGCCGAGCAGCTCGGTGATCGGACCGATGTAGAGCTTCTGGGCCAGGAACGGGATCTGGGCCAGCACGCCGAGGCCGTAGCAGGCCAGCGCGGGCACGTTCCAGGCGCCGTAGCGGCCGTGCGGGTCGTAGAGCGCGGGCAGGTCGACCCGTTCCTTCGAGATCAGGTAGTAGTCGATCAGGTTGATCGCGCTCCACGGCGTGAACACCATCAGCAGCACGAGCACGAAGTTCTTGAAATTGTTCAGGAAGTCCGCGCTGGCGGCGATCGCGATCAGCATCGACACACCGACGAACCCGACGATGTAGAGCGTGCGGGCACGGGTGGAGATCTGCGAGCGTCCGTCGAAGGCGGTGACGGTGGTCAGGATGGACATGAACCCGCCGTAGGCGTTGAGCACGTTGACCGTCAGCTTGCCCACCACGATCACCAGATAGACGCAGAAGGCGAGCAGCGCGGGCCCGGCCAGCTCACCCAGGAACCCGACCTGGTCGGCCAGGAAGGCCTTGCCCGCGACCGCGGCCACCAGCGCGCCGAAGGTCATCGCCCACTGCGAGCCGAGCACGCTGCCGAGGAACGTCGACCAGAAGGTGGTGCGCTCGCTGGTGCTGCGCGGCAGATAGCGGGAGTAGTCGGCGACGTACGGGCCGAAGGTCAGCTGCCAGCCCGCGCCGAGGGAGATGGCGAGCAGGAAGGTGACGACGTCGAAGCCGATCACCCCGACGAAGTCGCCGACCGGGTACTCGGCGAACAACCGCACCGTCAGGTAGGTGAAGCCGACGATCCCGATCACGGTCGCGATTCGCCCGACGACGTGGATCAGCCGGTATCCGGTGACCGCTACGAACGCCGTCAGCGCGCCGAAGATCACGATGCCGATCACCGGGTTGGCCACGTGCAGCATGTTGTTGACCGCCTGCCCGGCCAGCACCGTGCCGGTGGCCGCGAAGCCCAGGTACATCAGGATCACCAGCACCAGTGGCACGACCGCGCCCTTGACCCCGAACTGGGCGCGGCTAGAGATCATCTGCGGCAACCCCATGCGCGGACCCTGCGCGGAATGCAGTGCCATCACGACGCCGCCGACGACGTTGCCGAGCAGCAATCCGACGATCGCCCACAGCGCGTCGGCGCCGAACACGACCGCGAGCGCGCCGTCGACGACCGCCGTGATCTGCATGTTCGCCCCGAACCAGAGCGTGAACTGGCTGCGCGGGGTGCCGTGCCGTTCGCTGTCGGGGACGACGTCGATGGTGCGGCGTTCGGGGGTGAGGAGGTCCTCGGAACTGCCGGAGCTGGTCATAGCGGCCTGTCTTTCTGCGGTGACGCCGTCGAGCGTGTGGCCGGCGCGTGTGCGCTGGATCACGTCCGATATGTATATGCCTGTATAGACAGGTACGTCAAGCGTTAGGCTGCCCGGCGATCGGCCGCGCGTTGACACGGCTGTATATACAGGTTTATACATGTAGCGGTCGTTGTGACCGGCCCCACAGGCGAATCCGACGGGTATCACCCGATCCGTGCGCCTTTCCGAATCCCGGGAGAATGGTGTGAACAAGCCCGTTGCTGTGCTGACGCGAGGACTCACCGCGCGTCACATCCGTTTCATCGCGCTCGGCTCGGCCATCGGCACCGGCCTGTTCTACGGTTCGGCGGAGGCCATCCACCGGGCGGGCCCGTCGGTGTTGCTCGCCTATCTGATCGGCGGCGCCGCCATCTACCTCGTGCTGCGCGCCCTCGGCGAGATGGCGGTGAGCAATCCGGTCTCCGGCTCGTTCGGCGAGTACGCCAGCAAGCACCTCGGCCCGCTGGCCGGGTTCGTCACCGGCTGGACCTACACCTTCGAGATGCTCATCGTGTGCCTGGCCGACGTCACCGCGTTCGGCGTCTACATGGGCTTCTGGTTCCCCGACGTGCCCCGCTGGATCTGGGTGCTGTCGATCATCTTCTTCATCGGCGCGATCAACCTGCTCAGCGTCAAGGTGTTCGGCGAGGTCGAGTTCTGGTTCAGCCTGGTCAAGATCGTCGCCATCGTGGCCATGATCGCCGGCGGCATCGCCATCCTGATCTTCGGTTTCGGCCTGCACGACACCAGCGGCGGCGTGCAGAACCTGTGGGCCGACGGCGGCTTCTTCCCGGCCGGCTTCGGTGGTTTCGTGGCCTGCTTCGCCATCGTCATGTTCGCCTTCGGTGGCACCGAGATCATCGGCATCACCGCCGGGGAGGCCGAGGACCCGCAGCGCACCATCCCGCGCGCGATCAACACCGTGCCCGTGCGGATCATCCTGTTCTACGTGCTCACCCTCGCGGTGATCATGGCGATCGAGCCGTGGCAGACCATCGGCGACGAGGGCAGCCCGTTCGTGCAGATCTTCCAGAGTCTGGGCCTGGGCCCCGCGGCGGCCGTGCTCAACGTCGTGGTGATCACCGCGGCCCTGTCGGCCATCAACAGCGACATCTTCGGCGCGGGCCGGATGATGTACGGCATGGCCCAGCGCGGCCAGGCGCCCGCGGCCATGCGGCAGGTCTCGCGTAACGGGGTGCCGTGGATGACGGTGGTCATCATGACCGTCACCCTGCTGGTCGGCGTGCTGCTCAACTACCTGATCCCGGACAGGGTATTCCTGGTGATCGCCTCGATCGCCACCTTCGCGACCATCTTCGTCTGGCTGATGATCCTGTTCTCGCAGTACCGCTCGCGGCAGCGGATGTCGGCCGCCGAGGTCGCCGCGCTGAAGTTCCCGGTGCCGCTGTGGCCCTACGGGCAGCTGATCACCATCGGCTTCCTGATGTTCGTGATCGCGGTGATCGCCTTCGACGCCGACAGCCGGGTGGCGCTGGTCGTCGGCGCGGTCTGGCTGGTGCTGCTGTGGGTGGCCTACCGGCTCTGGGTCCGCCCTGGCCCGGCCACCGAGGCGCCCGCACCGGTCGCCGCGCCGGATCCCGTCGCCGATCTCGCCTGAGAGATCTTGTCCCGCACCTCGTTCGGAATGGAGAAAACATAGTGAGCATCGACTCGGACCGGACCGCACCGGTCGCGGTGGAACCGGTCGTCGTCGGCACGGGGCCGGTGGCGC
The DNA here is from genome assembly GCF_032656385.1 of Nocardia canadensis. Lineage (NCBI taxonomy): Bacteria > Bacillati > Actinomycetota > Actinomycetes > Mycobacteriales > Nocardiaceae > Nocardia > Nocardia canadensis. The sequence continues at coordinate 1,685,105 of NZ_JAVCWB010000008.1, read as the reverse complement.
CCCAGGACGTGGTCCGGGTGGCCAGGGACGGTGTCGCGGTGCGGCTGTCCGAGCAGGCCCTCGCGGCGATCGGCGAGAGCCGCAGGCGGATCGAGGCCTTGGCGGCCGACCCCAAGCCGGTCTACGGCGTGTCCACCGGCTTCGGCGCGCTCGCCGTGCGCCACATCCCGCTCGAGCTGCGTCAGCAGTTGCAGCGCAGCCTGGTCCGCTCGCACGCGGCCGGTTCCGGCGCCGAGGTGGAGCGGGAGGTGGTGCGCGCGCTGATGCTGCTGCGCCTGTCGACCCTGGCCACCGGCCGCACCGGCGTGCGTCCGGTCGTCGCCGAGACCTACGCCGCGCTGCTGTCGGCGGGGATCACCCCGGTGGTCTACGAGTACGGCAGTCTCGGCTGTTCCGGTGACCTCGCGCCGCTGGCCCACGTGGCGCTGGCCGTCCTCGGTGAGGGCACGGTCCGCGACGCCGACGGCGAGCTGCGGTCCGCCGCCGAGGCGCTGGCGGACGCGGGCATCGCGCCGGTGGAGCTGGAGGAGAAGGAAGGGCTGGCACTGATCAACGGCACCGACGGCATGCTCGGCATGCTGGTGCTGGCCTGCCACGATCTGCGGCAGTTGCTGCGGCTGGCCGATGTCACCGCGGCCATGAGCGTGGAGGGTCTGCTCGGCACCGACAAGGTCTTCGCCGCCGACCTGCAGGCGCTGCGCCCGCAGCCTGGCCAGGCCGTGGCGGCCGCCAATATGACCCGCCTGCTGGCCGATTCGGCGATCGTCGCCAGTCACGCGACCCCCGACTGCACCGTCGTGCAGGACGCCTACTCGCTGCGCTGCGCGCCGCAGGTGGCCGGTGGCGCCCGCGACACCCTGGCCCACGCCGAACGTGTCGCCGGATACGAATTGGCCAGTGCCGTCGACAATCCCGTCGTCACCCTCGACGGCCGCGTCGAATCCAACGGCAACTTCCACGGCGCGCCCGTCGCCTATGTCCTGGACTTCCTGGCGATCGTCGTCGCCGATGTCGCCAGTATCAGCGAACGCCGCACCGACCGCTTCCTGGACAAGGCCCGCAACCACGGCCTGCCCCCGTTCCTGGCCGACGACCCCGGCGTCGACAGTGGTCACATGATCGCCCAGTACACCCAGGCGGCCATCGTCTCCGAACTCAAGCGTCTCGCGGCCCCCGCCTCGGTCGACTCGATCCCGTCCTCGGCCATGCAGGAGGATCACGTCTCCATGGGCTGGTCGGCCGCCCGCAAACTCCGCCGCGCCATCGACGGCCTCACCCGCGTCCTGGCCATCGAGGCCCTCACCGCCGCCCGCGCCCTGGACCTGCGCGCCCCGCTCGCCCCGGCCCCGGCCACCGCCGCCGTCCGCGACGCCCTGCGCACGCAGGTCCCCGGACCCGGCCCCGACCGCTACCTCGCCCCGGAAATCGACGCCGCCTACCACCTCGCCGGCTCCGGCGCCCTCCTCACCGCCGCCGAATCCGTCACCGGCCCCCTGGGCTGACCGTTCCCCGACCCTGGGCCCCGGCGAATTCACCGGGGCCCAGATCATTTTCGGCACGATCCGGTGCTCACCGTCGATCCACATCGTCGAACGCCAAGACTGGTACGTTCGTATCGGACTTGCCGATTCGCGGGGGGTATCGACCATGTTGTCGCTGTACGACTATCAACTGGCAATGCTGAACCCGATGTGCGATTCGGCCCCGGTCCAGGCGGCGGAACTGCTTCGGACGCTGGGGGTTACCCGTGCCGAGACCGCCGACGCCGCGCAACGCTACCGATCGGCGCCGCGGCGCGCATTCGACGACTACCTGGCGGCCTGGGGTGCACCCGAATCGCTGACCGTCGCGGCCTTCAACCGGAACATGGACATGCGGACCGCGCGGTGGAACCTGTCCTTCTGGCCGGACCTGCACATCGAACTGAGCAGCCCCCACGAACGATCCGTCTTCCGGCACTTCGTTCGCCGACCACACCTCCCACCCATGGTTCCGCGCTCGCTGGACGACCTCACCCCGTGGTCGTGTACCGCCGCCGAATTCTCGGCGGGCGGACTCGGTCCGATCGACCACGTCGATGGATTCGGCGGGATCGGCGACGTCTCGGCCTTCGCCGTCAGCGACCCGCACTCCCACGAGATCCGCACATACTGGGCATATTTCGACTGGAGCCTGCTCCAGGGGGTCGAACCAGCCCCCGACACGTATGTGTGGGATCCGTGCTGCGACGGCAGTACCGGGCAGCCACGGACATGAGCCCGGCTCTGTCGGAAGGGGCGACGTCGTCGGCCGTGTTGTCGCTGTACGACTATCGGTGGCGATGCTGAACGGGATGTGCGACAGCGCGCCCATCGAGGCGGCCGAGTTGCTCGGCACGCTCGGGGTGACCCGCGCGGAGACCGCGCCGGCGGAGCGGCGGCTTCGGCGGGCGCCGCTCCGCCGTCTCGACGACGTCACCAGACGCCTCGTCCGCCGTGGCGAATTCCCGCGCCCTCCCACGGAATCGGTGGCCGCCGTGCGGCCCTGGTCGTGCACCTACGACGAATTCGTCGGCCACCGGCACATCCACTACGTCGACGGGCTGCGGTCGATCCGGGATATCGACGCGTTCGTCGCGCCCGATCCGGAGTCGGGCCGCCCCCGCGTGTACTGGGCGAGGTTCGACTGGTCGCTGCTGCAATCGATCGAGCCGGTGCCCGAGGAATACGTGTGGGAGCCGTGCGACGAGTGCGACGGACCCGGCCGGTGGGTCCGGGCGCCGACCATGGCGATGCCGAGCGGCGGCGGGGCTGCCGCGATCGGGCATGGTGGAGGTGCTCCCGCTCGTCGACTGAACAGGAATCACCATGGCTGCGACCGCAGATCACCGCGAACCGACTGTGCGGCACTCGATCCGGCTGGTCCTGCTCGACGACCAGGACCGGCTCCTGCTGTTCTCCGGCGTCGACGAGGCCGACGGCCACACCTTCTGGTACCCGATCGGTGGTGGCACCGAGGACGGTGAGACCCCGCAGCAGACAGCCGCCCGCGAGGCATTCGAGGAAACCGGCCTCACCGACCTCGTCGTCGGCCCCGAACTCTGGCGCCGCCGCGCCTTCGCCACCTGGGGCGGCACCACCTACGACTGCCGTGAACGCTACTTCCTCGCCCGGGTCCCCGCGTTCGACATCGACACCTCCGGCTTCACCGAGGTCGAACGCGCCACCGTCACCGGCCATCGCTGGTGGACCCTGGCCGACCTCGCCGACAATCCCGACCGTGTCGTCCCCCGTGACCTGCCCACCCGGCTGGCCGATCTCCTGCTGACCGGCCCACCCGCCGAACCGATCACCCTCGACCCCTAGTGGGCCGCCGGGGCGGCCAGCGCGCCGCGCACCCAGTCGAGCGCGCGGCCCACGGTGATCCGGTCACCGACGAGCTGTGCGGTCAGGGTCCAATAGCGCTGGACGCGATGATCTGGGGTGTCGAACAGCAACCGCTCGCGGAACTCCCGGGAATCGCGCAGGCCCCGGGCATCGGCGTGAGCTTCGACGAAGCGATCGAGTTCGCTGCCCGGCCGTGGCCGGACGTCGTCCGCGACCCGGGCCACCACTTCTTCGAGCGCCGCGGCCACCTCGGCGTACAGCGCGCGCGGGTCGCGGACCGGCTCCGGCCGATCCCACCAGAGATGCTGTCGCACCGCCACAGTCATGTCCCGGCCGCCCGCGAGCGCGGCCAGCTCGGCATAGGCGACGACCTGGTCGACGGTCGGATCGGCGGGCGGTTGCGGCACATTCCACCCCACGTAGCGGTCGACCTCGCCGCGCTCGATCGGCGCGAGGATCCGCCGCCAGAACCGCACGAGATCGTCGTGCAGCGCACCGCCGTCCTGGGCGGCGGCCAGCAGCGCGAGCCGCTCGTCCCGCTGCGCAGGCGCCGCAGCGCCGAGCGCCGCCAACGACGCCCTGCGCCACGCCACCGACCTGAATTCGACCTCGACCCTGGCGCTTTCGGCCTCGAGGGCCTCCGCCAGCGCTCGCTCACCGCGCAGGACCTCGGTGATCGATCCCAACCCCAGCCCGAACGCGCGCAACCGCCGGATCAGCAGCAGCCGTTCGACGGCGCCGTCGGCCTCGAACTGCCGATGCCCGCCCGGACTGCGCCGGGCATCGAGAACGCCCTCATCGCAATAGAACCGGATCGTGCGCACCGAAAAGCCCGTCCGGCGGGCCAGGTCCCCGATGCTGATCAGCGCGTGTGTGTCGTCGGTCACTATCCCTTGAACCTCCACCCCGGTGGAGCTTTTACCGTACCGGTATCACCCACCGGACAAGGAGATTCGTGGCTACCACGCAGGAAGAGATCGTTGCAGGCATCGCCGAGATCGTCGAAGAGGTCACCGGCATCGACGCCGAGGAGGTGACGCCGGAGAAATCCTTCGTCGAGGAACTGGAGATCGACTCGCTGTCGCTGGTCGAGATCGCCGTCCAGCTCGAGGACAAGTACGCCGTCGAGATCCCCGACGAGGACCTGGCGAGTCTGCAGACGGTCGGCGACGCGGTCGCCTATGTGCAGCGGATGGAGACCGCGCAGCCTCACCTCGCCGCGGAGATGGAGGCGAGGTTCCGGGCGGCACAGGAGGAGTGAGCCGACACTGCCGCCCGCGCCGGCGCACGGTGCGGGCGGCAGTGCGGGGGATCAGTTCTCCTGCATCGGAATACGTACCCCGCGCTCGCGGGCGATGTCGGCGGCGTGTTCGTAACCCGCGTCGACGTGGCGGATGACGCCCATGCCCGGGTCGTTGGTGAGGACCCGCTCGAGCTTCTGGGCGGCTAGCGCGGTGCCGTCGGCGATGCACACCTGACCGGCGTGGATGGACCGGCCCATGCCGACGCCGCCGCCGTGATGGATCGACACCCAGGAGGCGCCGGAGGCGGTGTTGAGCAGGGCGTTGAGCAGGGGCCAGTCGGCGACGGCGTCGGAACCGTCGGCCATCGCCTCGGTCTCGCGGTAGGGGGAGGCCACCGAGCCGGAGTCGAGGTGGTCGCGGCCGATGGCCAGCGGCGCGGAGAGCTCGCCGGAGGCGACCATCTCGTTGAACTTCAGGCCCGCGCGGTGGCGCTCGCCGTAGCCGAGCCAGCAGATGCGCGCGGGCAGTCCCTCGAACTGCACCTTCTCCCCGGCCATGGTGATCCATCGCTTCAGGTGCTCGTTCTCGGGGAACAACTCCATGATGGCCCGATCGGTGGCGGCGATGTCCTTCGGATCACCCGACAGCGCGGCCCAGCGGAACGGGCCCAGGCCCTCCTCGAACAGTGGCCGGATGTAGGCGGGCACGAAGCCGGGGAACGCGAAAGCCCGGTCGTAGCCGCCCTTGCGGGCCTCGTCACGGATCGAGTTGCCGTAGTCGAAGACCTCGGCGCCCTTGTCCAGGAACCCGACCATCGCCTCGACGTGCTTGGCCATCGACGCCTGCGCCTCGGTGGTGAACCACGCCGGATCCTTCTCGGCCAGGGTGTGCCAGTCCTCGAGCGCGACCCCGAGCGGCAGGTAGGACAGCGGATCGTGGGCCGAGGTCTGGTCGGTCACGATGTCGATCGGGGCGTCCATGGCCAGCAGCCGCGGGAACACCTCGGCCGCGTTGCCGACCAGGCCGATCGACAGCGCGCGCCGCTCGTCACGGGCCGCGATCGCGAGCGCGAGCGCCTCCGGCAGCGTGTCGGCCTTGGTGTCGAGGTAGCCGTGCGCGATCCGCCGATCGATGCGGGCCGGATCGCAGTCCACGCAGAGCGCGACGCCCTCGTTCATCGTCACCGCCAGCGGCTGCGCGCCGCCCATGCCGCCGACACCGGCGGTGAGGGTGATGGTGCCGGCCAGGGTGCCGCCGAATCGCTTGCGCGCCACCGCGCCGAAGGTCTCGTAGGTGCCCTGGAGGATGCCCTGGCTGCCGATGTAGATCCACGAGCCCGCGGTCATCTGGCCGTACATCATCAGGCCGAGCTGTTCGAGCTTGCGGAAGTCCTCCCAGTTCGCCCAGTCGCCGACCAGGTTGGAGTTGGCGAGCAGCACGCGCGGCGCCCACTCGCTGGTGCGGAACACCCCGACCGGCTTGCCGGACTGCACCAGCAGGGTCTCGTCGTCGGCGAGGGTCTCGAGGGTCCGCACGATCGCGTCGAAGGCCGCCCAGCTGCGCACCGCGCGGCCGGTGCCGCCGTAGACGACGAGGTCGTCGGGACGCTCGGCGACCTCGGGATCGAGGTTGTTCATCAGCATCCGCAGAGCACCCTCCTGCTGCCAGCCCCGCGTGTGCAGCTGCGGTCCGCGCGGCGCGGACACGGGCCGGGGGCCGGATTCGGGCTGGGTGGCGGCGTCGGTCATCGGTTCACTCCTCGGAAATGACGGCTGTGTCCTGGGTCACTGGAATCCAGACTAGTGGTATAGTCCTGTATATACAAGTAGCTGTCAAGCGTGCTGTGTCGTTCGGGCGCAACGTATTCTCTGGGCAAACTGAGGGAACGGATACCGTGGTGGCGATCGAAGTGGTCGATGCGGACCTGGCCGCGCTGTACGGCGAACTGGGGACCGAGTTCGCGGCGTACGAACGTGTCAAGCAGCTGATCATGGCGCAGATCAAGGCCGGTCGATGGACCGAGGGTGAGCAGATCCCGTCGGAGAACCAGCTGGTCAACGCGCTGGGCCTGTCCCGGATGACGATCAACCGCGCCCTGCGCGACCTCACCGCCGACGGCGCGCTCAACCGGGTGATGGGTGTGGGCACCTTCGTCGCCGCGACCAAGGCCGCCTCCCCGCTGTTCGAGGTCAGGAATATCGCCGACGAGATCTCCCGGCGCGGCCACCGGCACCGGACCGAGGTGGTGTTCGTCCGCGCGGAGGAGGCGGGCGACCGGCATCCGGTGCTCGGGAACGCCATGAGCGGCAGGGTGTTCCACTCGCTGCTGGTGCATATCGAGGACGACGTCCCGATCCAGGTGGAGGACCGCTACGTGAACCCGGCGCAGGCGCCGGACTATCTGGCGCAGGATTTCACCAGCATCACGCCGAATACCTATCTCAGCGAGGTGGCCCCGCTGATCCGCGGCGAGCACGTCGTCGAGGCGGTGCGCGCCAGCCGGGAGGAGTGTGCGCTGCTCGACATCGATCGCGACGAGCCGTGTCTGCTGATTCGGCGGCGCACCTGGTCCTCGGGTGGGCTGGTCAGCGCGGCCCGGTTGATCCATCCCGGATCGCGGAATCGGCTGGAGGGCAGCTTCGGCTCCGCGGCGAATGGCGCCGAATAAAAGGTCTCGGGACCGCCGAACAACTCGCCGCGCCATTCCGCGCAGTGTGAGCACTGTCCCGTGGCGGGCGCGACTCACCCTCCGGTGGTCCTCGGAATTGTTATGCGATCTGAATATTATACAGCATCGGCAAACGTTCAGCTAATCGCAAACACGTGCTTGACCTCGCTATATTTGTCGTAGGCGGGTGAAGCGCGATTTCGGGTTATCACTGTTTCGTGACGAACTACGCGACATGCCGGATTCGGGCTGTACGTTTAGTGGCCCATGGCTCGCTGGGTCCCATTCGGGTAACGGAGAGGGCGGAAATGGCTACAGTCGCGCGGCAGTCGGGGCCGCACAGGGTGGGTGCCCGGCAGAGCTTTTCCGCAGTGAAATCGACGCTGTCGCCGTCGGCGCTGGTGACCGTCGGACTGATCTTGTTGATCCCGGTTCTCGCCACCGCGGGCCCGATTCTCGCGTCGGCGATGATCGCCCGGTACGCCGGGGTCGGGCCGTCGGGCGCGGTGGTGCTGGCGGTGATCACCGCCGTCGTCGCGATCGCGGTGCTCACCGCGGGCTGGGCGTTCCGGCAGGCGTGGCGACGTGGTCCGGCCGGTCGGCCTTCGCTGGGTTCCTTCGCGCGGTAGGAGATCGCTATGCAGACGTACCGACCCGCCGCGGGCGCGGTGGTCCCCGCGATCGAGCCGATCGACACCCCGGAGGTCGCGCAGGAGTGCCGCCGCCTGCGCGTCGTCGCCCGCATCGACGACGCTGCCCTCTGGCAGGCGGCGGCGACGCGGCTGCTCGAGTGCGGCCGCCGGCGCTGGCGCACCCGCACCGATATCGCCGATCAGCCCGCGGTGCGCCGCTGGTCGCGCATCCAGGACCTCCAGGAGATCCCCGAACGGCCCAGCCTGCCCGCGTTGTTCGCCGCCGTCGCCGCCGGGGCGGAGATCGCCGCGGGGGACCCGTACGCCGACTTCGCCGCCGCGATCATGCTCCTGGCGAGCTGCCCGGCCGAAGTGGTGCTGCAGTCCGACCCGCGCACCGAGCCGCGCGCCGTGCGCTTTTCGGTCTTCGCCCAGCGCGAAGACGACCTACCGCTCGCGGAGGACCTGATCACCACCACTCTCCGATCCTGTGGTGCTGTCCTGGCCCGTCGCTGCACGGTCCTGCGGCGCGGCCCGTCGATCCGTCCGCCCGCCCCTCTCGTCGACCACCCGCTGCCGGAGTTGCTCGTCCTCGGAAGCGGCACCGCCGCACGCTGATCAGCGCTCGACGAGGATGTCGGCCGGTGCGGCCGTGCTCGCGGCACGCAAGGGCTCGTGCCGGTCGCTCGGGGCGTGCTCGGGCGCTGTCCGCTCGGCCCTGTGCAGGCACGTCCGCCCCCGTCCGGAGAAGGTCCGGCTCCCACGGGCTTTCGGTCACCCCCGGGTGCGGTGGCACGCTTCCATCTGAAAACGACCCATGTTCCGTTTTGACATGGAGTGATGAATTGTCAAGGGCGCCTGTATATCTCGAGCGGCAGTCTGGTCGGTTTGGGAAAAGCCCCAAAAGTTCGGTTCCGGAGTCGGCGAGATCTCACCAACGGGTCGGTCCGATTCGCGGCATCGGCGGCGTGGTCGTAGAGTCGTCGAACGAGAGTGTTCGCACGCTCCCTCGGTGGCCGCTCGCCGGACGATGATGTCCTCGGCGAACGGTCCGGTCGGGCCGTCTCCGGCATCCCGGAGGACCGGCCTCGTAGTCGGCGTGACCCTACAAGGGGGTTGTCACGTCCGAATCATCTCTGTCGCAGCGTCGCGCCAGCCCACGGTTTTTACCTTCGCGCAACACACTCCCACGCATGCGTGGGCTAGGGTCACGAAATCTGTTGGGGCACTGAGGCTTACGACGCAAGTCCGATCGGGCGCGCGGTGAATGTCCGCCGCCCTCCGTGCGCGGGGGCGCGCGAGTTACTTTGCGGCACTATCGATTACGTCATCCAAAACTGGAACCTGTTGTAGTGCTTGACAATTCGACAGGGTCTCTACAAAACTACCCGTCGGTAGCCGACGATCGGGAAGCTCGGGCCCGGTAGTTGTGACAAGTCACCGCCGACGATGCCACCGCCTGAACCCCCGTAAACCCCTGTGCACCAGTCGGGGTGAACCTCACCGCCACCGTGACCACACCAAAGGAGTTCAGCGCTATGGACAATCCCGCGCTACCCTCAGCGCACCGTCAGGATGCTCATCCGGCAGTGCACCCGGAGCACTCGGGCGATCAGGTGGCGGTACTGCCCAGACCGTCGGTCACCGCGTCCGTCGTCGACGACGACCGGACCGTCGGGCCGGTCGAGCTGCTTCCGCTGGTCACCGCCCGGTTGCGCGAAATCCTCCTCACCGGTGGCGATTTCGACGACATCTACCGGCATGTCCTGGCCGCTCCCGGCAAACGTGTGCGGGCTCGTCTCGTGCTCGCGTGCGCGGGCCTGCTGCCCGACGGCGCGGCGGCTCCGCGCACCGCCGCCGTCGACCTGGCCTGCGCCATGGAGATGCTGCACGAATCCTCGCTGCTACACGACGACATCTGTGACGGATCCCTACTGCGCCGTGGTGCCCCCTCGGTGCCCGCCGCGTTCGGGGTGCGCATCGCCGCCAGAGCCGGATTCCATATGGCCGGCGCCGCGATGCAGGTGGTCGCCCAGGTCCTGTCCGAGAACCAGAACGTGTTCGGCGGCATCGGCGAGGCGCCGGGGGTGACCTACGCCGACCGGCTCTCCGACCTGTCCTTCGGCCAGCTCATCGAGACCCTGCCGCCCGCGGTGGACGCGACCGCCCTGCGCCGCCACTACGAGCTCGTGGCCGGGGCGAAGACCGGGACGCTGTTCCGGCTCTCGTGCTCCTACGGCGGCACGGCAGGCGGCGCCGATCACGATCGCCTGCAGGCCCTGATGCAGTACGCCGACCAGCTGGCGCTCGCTTTCCAGATCATGGACGACGTCCGCGACATCGAAGGCGGCCCCGAACTGGGCAAGGACGCCTGCGGCGACCTGGACCGGCGGGTGCCGACCTGGCCGGTGATCGAGTGGCTGGCGGTGCGCCCGGGCGCCAGGGAGATGTGGCTGTCGCCGGAGACCTCCAGCGAGACACTGCAATCCGACCTGGTCGACAGCGGCGCCACCCAGGCCGCGCGCGCCGTCGCGCTGCAGGCCACCGAGACCGCGAGCGCGGCCCTGGACATCTTCCCGTCGTCGCCGGCCCGCGACGACCTCCGCGAACTCTTGCAGCAGGTGATCAACCGATGAGACAGACCAGAATCGGCTCCCTGGCCTACGGGCTCCGGCATCTGCGGCGCGCGCCCGACATGGCCGCGCTGCGCGCCGCGTCCTCGCCTGCGGAGCTGGCCCGCCTGGCCCTGATCCCCGCGGGCCGCAACCTCGGCATCTCGGTGAGTCTCCTGCCCGCGCATCTGCGCGCGGAGGCGACCGCCGCGCTGCTGGCCTGTCGCGTGCTCGACGCCTTCGAGGATCTCAGCGATCGGGCGGTCGCGAGCAGCGCCGTGCTGGCCGCGGCCGACTACCTCAACAGCACCTCCGACACGCCCCCACCGGCACTGCCGACCGTGACCGCCGAGGCCCGCGACAGCGAAGCCGTCGACCGGCTGCTGGCCGAGCGCATCGGTGACATCAGAGCGCTGCTGTCGGCGTTGTCGGCGGAGGGACAGAAGCGGGTCGGCGAGGTGATCACCGATGTGGCCGGGGTGATGGCCCGCAACATCGACGGACCGCTGTCGCGGGTGGCCTACAGCGAGGGCGTGCTCGGCCGGGTGACGCACTACGCGTGCGCCCTGGTCGCCGAGAACGTGCTCTCGGAAGCGGACCTACGCGAGCTGACCGGCTGCGTCGCGGTGATCGCCCAGTCGGCGAACGACCTGCGCGACAACGAGTTCGAGATCTACGGCGTCGCCGACCGCGAGGAACTGAAGCGGATGGTGATGCTGCAGCTGCTGGCGCCGGCCCTCGGCGGGTTCGCCCTGCTGGCCCGGCTCGGCCCCGGCACGCCCAGTCGCGGTGCGCGCGCGGCGATGGCGTACATGACCATCACCACCTCCGCGTTCCTGTGCTCGGTCGTCGACGCGCCGTCGCCGTATCGGCGCAAGGTCGGCGCCGCGCTGCTGGCCGCCTCCTCGTCGCGGTACTGGACCAGGATGATCGACCGCGTCCGCCGGACCGCCGATCTGGCGATCCATCGGATGCTCGACGCCTCACCGGATTTCGCCGACGGCGCCAGCCGCACGCGCGAGGTGCTCGGCGCGGGCGACCCGGCCACCATGGCGACTTCGCTGGTCCCGCTGATCGTCGACACCACCTTCGCGCTGGTGCAGACCCTGCCGGAAGCCCCGCTGACCGGCGAGCTGCCCGACGCCGAGGTGCGCACCATGATGATCGCCGACCATCTCGCCTTCGGCGCGATGGAACGGGTGCCACCGCACGAACCCGAAGCGCTGCAGGCGCTCGCCACGAGACTCCAACTCGCTGCCCTCGACACCAGCACCCAAGGGAGCCGCCCATGAGCATCGTCACCAGACCCGCGCTCACCGACCTGGACACCACTAGCGAAGGAGCTCGACTATGAGCACCGGAACGCCCATCGCACCCGAACAGACCCCGTTCAGCAAACGCGTGCTCAAGCTCGAGCACGCCTCCAATGTCGGTCCGCTCGTGCACATCGCGCTGTGGATCGGCATGACCGCCTTCGGCCTGTTCGTGCCGTTCGCGTCGAACTGGTACGTGGCGGTGCCGCTGATCATCGTGCTGTCGCTGCTGAACCTGTCGCTGACCATCGGCGTCATGCACATGCACACCCACCGGCCGCTGTTCGTGTCGAAGTTCCCGAACCGCGTCGTCGACATCCTGTGCTGTCTGCCGGGCAACCTGACCGCCGCCGAGATGCGCGAGGTGCACGTCCTCAACCATCACCGGTTCAACGACGGCCCCGGTGACGTCACCGCGACCACCGGCATGGAGAAGGGCCTCGGCGCCATCTGGTACTGGGTCCGCTACGGCATGATCGTCAAGCTCCACACGATGCGGATGGTCTTCGCCGCCGACCCGGCGCCGCGCCGCCGCCGCACCCGCCACCAGTTCCTCTTCGATCTCGCCGTGTACGCGGTCGTGATCGGCAGCGTCTGGTACGTCGCCGGGATGGAGAAGTTCGTCCTGTTCTACTGGGTGCCGTTCTTCATCACCCAGGTCAACGCGGGTTACTTCGCCTGGCTGAGCCACGCGCCGGCACGCGGGTTCGACGACGAGCCGAGCACCTCGCTGAACAACGCGGGCAACATCCTCAACTTCCTGATCTTCAACCAGGGCTACCACAGCGTGCACCACCGCTACCCCGGCATCCACTGGAGCCAGATCCCGGACAAGCTCGACTACATGCGCGATGTCAATCCCGGCGTCATCGTCCCCTACTGGATGGTCGCGCAGTCGGGGTGGCGGCTGTTCTGGCCCGGCGGCTTCCTCAACGAGGGCTACGGCACCAAGTGGAAGGCCAAGCTGGAGAAGCGCATCGAGGAGGGGACCGTGCGCAACCGGTACCTGCCGTGGTTCGCATGGATCTGATCACCCCCACGCCCACCCAGGCCAGGGACGTGCTGACGAGCCGTTCGCGGCTCGTCCCGTTCCTGTTCTCCTTCGCCGTCTACGGCGTCGCCGGCATCACCGTGCCGCTGATGCTGCTCTTCGCGGGCGGCTGGTTCCTGCCGAAGACGATCGACAAGGGCCCGCACCTGTCGACCGTCCCGGCGTTGCTGATCGATGTGGTGCTGCTGGCGCTGTTCGGCCTGCAGCACTCGGGCATGGCCCGGCCCTCGTTCAAGGCGTTCATCACCCGCTGGGTGCCCGACGCGCTCGAGCGGTCGGTCTACATCGTCATGGTGTGCCTGGTCATGTGGGTGATCATGCTGGCGTGGCAGCCGATTCCGGCCGTGCTCTGGTCGGCCGAGGGCACCGTGGGCCTGGTGCTCGACGCCGGGTTCTGGCTCGGTTTCGTGCTCGTCTACGCGGCGACGTTGCTGCTGAACCACTTCCACCTGCTCGGCATCAGCCAGGCCTACCGGGAGTACGTCATCCAGGTGCCGGACGCGACCGTCGACCGGTTGCAGGTGAACGGGGTCTACAAGCTCGTCCGGCATCCGCTGATGACCGGCCTGCTGATCTCGTTCTGGTTCGCCTCGACGTTCACGGTCGGGCACCTGGTGTGGGCCCTCGGGCTGACCGGTTACATCCTGCTGGGCACCTATCTGGAGGAACGCGATCTGATCGCGCGTTTCGGTGCGTCCTATCGCGCCTACGCCGCGCAGGTCCCCGCGTTCTTCCCGTCCGTGCTCCGCATCTTCGGCCGATCGACTCGGCAGCCGTAACGGCAGGCCGCCCGGCGCGTTTCCCCGAGGGGTGACGCGCCGGGCGGGCCCGGCCCGAGTTCGGGAGAGGAATCGACGTGAACGGTCATCCTGTTCGAGAGCGCATCAGACACAACTCCACCGACCCGGGCCCCGTCGCCGGTGTCGGCCACTCCTACGCCAAGGCGATCCTGCTGGGCGAGCACACCGTCGTCCACGGCACGGCCGCCATCGCCTTCCCGCTGCCCGCGCTGCCGGTGCGCGCCGTCGCCCGGCCGGCGTCCGCCGGGACCGAATCCGCGGTGCTGGCCCCGGGTCACTTCCGGTTCCGCGCCGGTGCCGCGGGCACCGCGTCCGGTCCACGCGTCGCGGTGGAGGAAGCGTTGCGGCGCTGGGGTTTCGACGACGACATCGTCGATGTGGTCGTCGAGTGCGACATTCCGCTCGCGCGCGGCCTCGGCTCGAGCGCCGCGTGCGCGGGCGCGGCGGTGCGCGCGGTCGCCGACCTGTACGGTCGCGCGATCGATCCCGGCACGCTCTACGAGCTGGTGCAGTGCGGCGAACAGGTCGCGCACGGGCGGGCCAGCGGCATCGACGCCAGTGCGGTGCTGGCCGGCGGGCCGATCTGGTTCCACGAGGGCCTATCCCGGCCGATGGCCGTGGGCCTCGACGCCGCGCTGGTGATCGCCGACACCGGGGTGCCGGGGTCCACCCAGCACGCGGTGGCCGGCGTGCGCCGGGTCCTGGACCGGGACCGGCAGGCCGCCGATCGGCTGCTGGCCAGGGCCGCGGATCTGATCGCCGCGGCCGCGACCGATCTGTCGGCCGGACACGCCGCCGCCCTGGGCGCGACGATGCTCGAATTCCAGGGCCTGCTCGGCGAACTCGGCGTGAGCACACCGCACATCGACACCCTGGTGAGCGCCGCGCTGGAGGCGGGCGCCTACGGCGCCAAACTCACCGGCGCCGGCCTGGGTGGTTGTGTCCTCGCCCTCACCGCGATCGACACCGCGCCCGCGGTCGGCACCGCGCTGCGCCGCGCGGGTGCGACCCAGACCTGGACGGTCCCCACCGCGAGCCTGCGCTCGGACGCCCTGTCCCCATCCGCCTCGAGACCGGAACGCGAAACCCACCGATGACACCCACTTCCGCAGTACCCGTCACTGCCGCCCGGCCGGGCGAGCACGTCCGCGAGGGCGCGGCCGTCGCGGTCGCGTACCCGAACATCGCCCTGGTGAAGTACTGGGGCAAGCGCGACGAAACCCTGTTCCTCCCCGTCACGGGGAGCCTGTCGATGACGCTGGACATCTTCCCGACGACCACCTCGGTGCGGCTCGTCGACGGACCCACCGACACCGTGGAGCTCAACGAGGCCGCGGCCACCGGCACCGCTCTGACGCGCGTCGAGCGGTTCCTCGACCTGGTCCGCGCGCTGGCCGGACGCGACGAGCGCGCCACCGTGGTCACCAGCAACGCGGGCCCCACCGGCGCCGGCCTGGCCTCCTCGGCGAGTGGGTTCGCCGCGCTGGCCACCGCCGCGGCCGCCGCCTACGGACTCGATCTCGACGGGCGCGCGCTCTCGCGCCTGGCCCGTCGTGGCTCCGGGTCGGCGTCGCGCTCGATCTTCGGCGGCTTCGTCGTGTGGCATGCGGGCGAGGGCGACGGCGAGAAGGGCGACCTGAGCTCCTACGCCGAGCCGATCGGCGGCGACGATCTCGACCCGGCCCTGGTCGTCGGTGTCGTCGAGGCGGGGGCGAAAGCGGTGTCGAGCCGGGTGGCCATGCGCCGGACCACCGAGACCTCGCCGTTCTATCGCCCGTGGGCGGACTCCTCGGTGCTCGACCTCGCGCAGATGCGTGAGGCCGTCGCGCGCCGGGATCTCGCGGCGATCGGGGAGATCGCCGAGCGCAACGCCCTCGGCATGCACGCCACCATGCTCACGGCGCGACCGGGGATCCGCTACCTGTCGCCGCACTCGATCGCGATCCTGGACGCGGTGCTCGCGCTGCGCGCCGACGGCATCGCCGCGTACGCGACGATCGACGCGGGCCCGAACGTGAAGGTGCTGTGCACCCGTGCCGACGCCCCCGTCGTCGCGGCCACCCTCGAGGGGCTCGGCGACTTCGTCACCACCCGGACCGCGCACATCGGTCCCGGCGCCCGGCTGATCGGGGGCGACGACCGGTGATCAGTTGTCGCGCTCCGGGCAAACTCTTCATCGCGGGGGAGTACGCCGTCGTCGAGCCGGGACATCTCGCGGTGCTCACGGCCGTCGACCGCTACGCGAGCGCCACGGTGACCGAGGTGTCCGCCGGGGCGGCCACGACGCTGCGTTCGGATCTGCACGGCGGTGTCTCGCTCACCCTCGGCCGCGACGGCGACCGCCTGGTCCCGGCGACGCCCGAGGGCGCGGTGCCTGCCGCCTTCGCCTACGTGTTCGCGGCCGTGTCGGTGCTCGACCGGCTCCGCGGCGAGCGTGGAATCGACGCTCGTCCTTATCGTTTGGCGGTGTCGGCCGACCTCGGCGACGCCGACGGCCGCAAGTTCGGGCTGGGGTCGAGCGCGGCGGTGACGGTCGCGACGGTCGCCGCCGTCGGCCGGTTCCTCGCGCTGGGACTGTCCGCGATGGACCGGTACCGGTTGGCGATGCTGGCCACGATCGAGGTCAACCCCCGGGCGTCCGGCGGCGACGTCGCCGTGAGCACCTGGGGCGGCTGGCTCGCCTACGGTTCCCCCGACCGCGCGGTGGTGGCCGCGACGGCCGCCGCCGACGGGATCGATGCCGCGCTGCGTGCGCCGTGGCCGGGCCTGTCGGTCCGCCCGCTGCCGACCCCGACCGGCCTGGACCTGCGGGTCGGCTGGACCGGCGACCCCGCCTCCACCCCGGCGCTGGTCGGCGCCGCGACCTGGGCGCGGGGCGACCGGACCGTGTTCAACGCCCGCAGCAACGACTGCGTGCGCCGCCTGCTCACCGCCGTCGAAGCCGACGACGCCACCGGTGTCGGCACCGAGATCGACTACGCCCGTGGCCTTCTCCTCGACCTGGACGCCACCGCGGGCCTGGGCATCATGACGCCGCGACTGCACGCGCTGTGCGCGGCCGGAGCCGCCGTCGGTGCCCCGGCCAAGCCGTCCGGCGCGGGCGGCGGCGACTGCGGGATCGCGCTCGTCGACCGCGCGCGTCCCGACGCGAGCACCGAACTGACCGACCGTTGGGTCGCCGCCGGTATCCGGCCGCTGCCGTTGCGGACCCACCCGTTCGAAGGGGACACCGCATGATCGCCGATCGCAAGGACGACCACGTTCGCCACGCGGTGAACCAGCGCAGCGCCGACACCGGCGCCAACGACTTCGACTCGATCACCTTCGTCCACCACGCGCTGGCGGGGATCGACAGCCGGGACGTGTCGCTGGCCGTCGACGTCGCCGGAAAGCAGTGGGACACACCGCTCTACGTCAACGCGATGACCGGCGGCAGCGTCAACACCGGCGAGATCAACCGCAAGCTGGCCATCGCCGCCCGCGAGACCGGTCTGCCCATCGCCACCGGGTCGATGAGCGCCTTCTTCCGCGACCCCGAGGTCGCGGGCACCTATCGCGTGCTGCGCGAGGAGAATCCGCACGGGTTCGTGATGGCCAATGTCAACGCGACCGCCTCGCTGGATCAGGTGCGCCGCGCGATCGACCTGCTCGAGGCCGACGCGCTGCAGATCCACCTCAACGCGGTCCAGGAAGTCGTGATGCCCGAGGGCGACCGTTCCTTCGGCTCGTGGCCCCGCCAGATCGAGCACCTCACCGCCAATGTCGCGGTGCCGGTGATCGTGAAGGAGGTCGGGTTCGGCCTCAGCAGGCAGACCGTCGCCTGGTTGCGCGATGCCGGTGTCTCGGTGGCCGACGTCGGTGGCCGGGGCGGCACCAACTTCGCCCGCATCGAGAACGAACGACGGCCGGCCGCCGACTTCGCCTTCATCGAGAGCTGGGGACAGTCCACCGCCACCTGCCTGCTCGACTGCGCCGGGATCGACGGCATCGACATCGCCGCCTCCGGCGGCATCCGGTCACCGCTCGACATCGCCAGGGCGCTGGCGCTGGGCGCCGCCGCGACCGGAGTCGCCGGTGCCTTCCTGGACACCGTCGTGCGCCGCGACACCGACGCGCTCGTCGAGCAGATCCGCACCTGGCTCGATCAGCTGCGCCAGATCCTGACCGTGCTCGGCGCGCGCACCCCGGCCGACCTGGCCGGCTGCGACCTGCTGATCACCGGGGACGTGGCGAGCTTTTGCGCACTGCGCGGCATCGACACGGCGTCTCTTGCCCACCGGAGTCCCTGGTGGCGCGAATCGAAAGACCGAGGAGGAGTCATCGATGAATGACATGTCGTACGCAGCGGTCCCGCTGCAGTGGGTGGGGCCCTTGCGCATCACGGGCAATGTCGTCGACGATGCCGTCGACGTTCCCCTGGCCACCTACGAAACGCCCCTGTGGCCCTCGGTCGGTCGCGGCGCGCGGATCTCCACCCTCACCGAGCGCGGCATCGTCTCCACGCTCATCGACGAGCGGATGACCCGCTCGATCCTGCTCGAGGCCGACGACGCCTACACCGCGCTCACCGCGGTGCGGCAGCTGAAGGACCGCTTCGCCGAGTTGCAGGAGGTCGTCACCGGCAGCAGCCGCTTCGCCCGCCTGATCGACCTGCACCACCAGATAAACGGCAATCTGCTGTTCCTGCGGTTCGAGTTCAGCACCGGCGACGCCTCGGGCCACAACATGGCCACCCTGGCCAGCGACCACCTGATGGACCACATCCTGACCACGGTCTCGGGCGTGCGCTACGGCTCCATCTCCGGCAACTTCTGCACCGACAAGAAGGCCACCGCGGTCAACGGCATCCTCGGCCGGGGCAAGAACGTGGTGACCGAGCTGCTGATTCCCCGCGAGGTGGTGGCCCAGCGCCTGCACACCACCGCAAGGCAGGTGGTGGAGCTCAATATCCGCAAGAACCTGATCGGCACCCTGCTGGCGGGTGGGATCCGTTCCGCCAACGCGCATTACGCCAACATGCTGCTCGCGTTCTACCTGGCCACCGGACAGGACGCCGCGAACATCGTCGAGGGCTCCCAGGGCGTCACCCACGCCGAGGACCGTGACGGTGATCTGTATTTCTCGTGCACGCTGCCCAACCTCATCGTCGGGACCGTCGGCAACGGCAAGCACGCCAGCTTCGTGGACGACAACCTCGAACGTCTGGGCTGCCGCGAGGACCGGGAGCCCGGCGAGAACGCCCGCAGGCTCGCCGTCATCGCCGCGGCGACCGTGCTCTGCGGCGAGCTGTCGCTGATGGCCGCGCAGACCAATCGCGGTGAATTGATGCGCGCCCACACCCAATTCGAGCGGTCCACCACGAGCAACGGAACACAACGATGAACACATCCTCGGTCGGCATCCACGACCTGTCCTTCGCGACCACCCACTACGCCCTCGACCACGCCGTGCTCGCCGAGCGGCTCGGCGTCGACCGCGACAAGTTCTACCTGGGCATCGGCCAGGAGAAGATGAGCGTCGCCGCGGCCGACGAGGACATCGTCACCATCGCCGCGGCCGCGGCCAAGCCCATCCTCGAACGCCACGGCACCGACAACATCCGCACCGTGCTGCTGGCCACCGAGACCGGTGTCGACCAGTCCAAAGCCGCCGCGCTGTACCTGCATTCGCTGATCGGGCTGCCCAACGCCGCGCGCGTGGTGGAGCTCAAGCAGGCCTGCTACGGCGGCACCGCCGGACTGCAGTTCGCCGCGGGCCTGATCGCCCGCGATCCGGCGCAGCGGGTCCTGGTCATCGCCGCCGACATCGCCAAGTACGAGCTGGACTCCCCGGGTGAGCCGACCCAGGGCGCCGCCGCGGTGGCGATGCTGATCACCGCGAATCCGGCCATCCTGCAGCTGGATCCGTACTCCGGGCTCTACAGCGCCGACATCATGGACTTCTGGCGCCCGAACTACCGCAGCGCCGCCATCGTCGACGGCAAGACCTCGGTCAACGCCTACCAGAAGGCCGCCCAGGAGGCCTGGACCGACTACCGCCGCCAGGGTGGCCGCGACCTCGCCGAGTTCGCCGCCTTCTGCTACCACCAGCCCTTCACCAAGATGGCCTACAAGGCGCACCGGCACCTGCTCGAGAGCCAGGGCCACACCGCCGACGCCGCCGAGATCGAGGCCGCCATCGGCGACACCACCCGCTACAACCGCACGGTCGGCAACAGCTACACCGCCTCGCTGTACCTGGGCCTGGCCGCGCTGCTCGACCACGCCGACGACCTGACCGATCGGGCCCTGGCCATGATCAGCTACGGCTCGGGCAGTGTCGCCGAATTCTTCAGCGGCACCGTGCGACCCGGCTACCGCGAGCACCTGCGGACCGAGGCGAACCTCGCCGCGATCGACTCACGCGAACTGATCGGCTACGAGCACTACCGGGAGCTGCACGAGGCCACCTCGCCCAGCGACGGCGCGTACCACGCCATGGCGGAGCAGACCCGCCGTCCGTATCGGCTGGCCGCCGTCTCCGGCCACAAACGCATCTACGAATCCCGCTGAGGTCGCCCCATGAGCAGTAACGACACTTCCACGTCCGTGGACGACCGGTCCGCCGGCGACACCACCCGGCGGCACGTGCAGGTCCTGATCGTCGGTAGCGGCCTGTCCGGTCTCGGCACGGCGATCCGGCTCAGCCAGCACGGTGTGACCGACTATCTCGTCATCGAACGCGGCCCCGATGTGGGCGGCACCTGGCGCGACAACACCTATCCGGGCGCCGGCTGCGATGTGCCCTCGCACCTGTACTCGTACTCGTTCGCGCTGAACCCGAACTGGTCGCGCTCGTTCTCTCCGCAGGCCGAGATCGAGCGGTACCTGCGCGAGGTGGCCGACCGGTACGGGGTGCGCGACAAGCACAAATTCGATTGCGCGATGACCGCGGCGCGCTGGGTCGACGCCGACGGCCGCTGGGAGATCGACACCAGCGACGGTGGCTTCACCGCCGACTTCGTCGTCTCGGCGGCGGGCGTGCTCGCCGAGCCGAATCTGCCCGACATCAAGGGGATCTCGAGCTTCGAGGGCGAGATCTTCCACTCGGCGCGCTGGAACCACGACGCGAGCCTGGCGGGCAAGAAGGTCGCCGTGATCGGCACCGGTTCCTCCGCCGTGCAGATCGTCCCGTCGATCGCGCCCGAGGTCGAGCGGCTCGACGTCTACCAGCGCACCGCGACCTGGGTGATGCCCCAGCTCAACCGGCCGTATTTGGCGCCGGAACGCTTCGCCTTCAAGCACGTGCCCGGTCTGCAACGCCTGATTCGCGCGCTGATCTACACCACGCGCGAACTGTTCGTGATCACCCAGGTGAAGTACCCGTGGACCGGCCTGCTGCTCGAAGCGGTCGGGCGGGTGAAGATGCGGCTCGAGATCCGCGACCCGGACAAGCGGCGCAAGGTGCTGCCCGAGCACCGCATCGGCTGCAAGCGCATGCTGGTCTCCAACAAGTTCTACGGCGCGCTCGATCGTGACAACGTCGATCTCGTCACCGACGGCATCGCCGAAGTCCGCGCGCACTCGATCGTCACCGAGGACGGCACCGAACGCGACGTCGACGCCATCGTGCTGGCCACCGGCTTCCATGTGGCCGATTCGCCGACGTTCAACCTCTACACCGGCCGCGACGGCCGGACGGTGTCGGAGGCGGCCGACGCCGAGGGTTACCAGATGTACAAGGGCACCACGGTCGCCAATTTCCCGAACATGTTCTTCATGCTCGGCGCCAACTCCGGGCTGAACTACACCTCGCTGATCTACATCATCGAGTCGCAGATCAACTACATCGTCGACGCGATCACCACCATGCGGGCCCGCGGTCTGCGGTCGTTCGAGGTGAAGGTCGACGCCCAGCGCGCGTACAACAGGGCGCTCGAGCCGAAGATGGCCCGCACCGTATGGGTCAACGGCGGCTGCACCAGTTGGTTCCTCGACAAGCACGGCAACAACTCCGCGCTGTGGCCCGACTTCAGCTTCCGGTACCGGAAGCTGGTGCGCAACTTCGACATCGAGGCCTACGACACCACGGCGACGACGCGGTGACCGACACGCCTCGCCGCCATGTCCGCGTGGCGATCATCGGGGCCGGGTTCGCCGGGCTCGGCGTGGCGATGCGGCTGCGCCGGCTCGGGATCACCGACTTCGTCGTCTTCGAGCGCGCGGGCGATATCGGCGGTACCTGGCGGGACAACACCTATCCGGGCGCGGGCTGTGACGTGCCGTCGCAGCTGTATTCGTATTCGTTCGCGCCGAATCCGGACTGGACGCACTCGTTCTCGACGCAACCGCAGATCCAGCGGTACGTGCAGGACACCGTCGACCGGGAAGGGGTGCGCGAGGCGATCCTGCTCGACTGCGAGGTGAGCGACGCGCGCTGGAACGCCGCCACCGCGCGCTGGGACATCCAGACCTCCCTGGGCGCGTTCACCGCCGACATCACGGTCTCGGCGGCGGGCCCGCTCAGCGCGCCGAGACTGCCGGAGATCAAGGGCATCAGCACCTTTCGGGGTGCGCTGTTCCACTCCGCGCGCTGGGATCACGAGGTCGACCTGACCGGCAAGCGGGTCGCGGTCGTCGGCACCGGCGCCTCGGCCATCCAGATCGTGCCGTCGATCGCGGGTACGGTGGGCCGGCTCGCGGTGTATCAGCGCAGCGCGCCCTGGGTGCTGCCGCGCCTGGGTCATCGCTACACGCTGCTCGAACGCCTGTGGTATCGCCACGTTCCCGGTTCCCAGCGGCTGGCCCGCGCGGGGGTGTACTGGGTGCGCGAGTCGTTCGTGCTCTGGCAGTCGAAGTATCCGCCGCTGGCCGACTTCTTCGCCGCCGGTGCCCGCCTGAAGCTCTGGTGGGTGATCCGGGACGCGGCGTTGCGGCGCAAGGTGACTCCGGACTACCGGCTGGGCTGCAAGCGGATGCTCATCTCCAACGAGTACTACCCGGCCCTGGCGCGCGAGAACGTCGATGTCGTCACCGACGGGATCCGGGAGATCAGGGAACACTCGATCGTCGCCGAGGACGGCACCGAACGGGAGGTCGACGCGATCGTGCTGGCGACCGGGTTCAAGATCTCGGACTCGCCGACCTACGACCTGATCACCGGCCGCGACGGGCGCACGCTGGCGGAAGTGTTCGGCGAGCACGGGCTCAGCGTGTACAAGGGCACCACCATCGCGAACTTCCCGAACCTGTTCCTGATGATCGGCCCGAACGCGGCGCTGAGCTACACCTCGGCGTTGTTCACCATCGAATCGCAGATCAACTACATCGTCGACGCGATCACGACGATGGACGCGCGCGGGCTGCGGACGGTGGAGGTGCGCGAGCAGGCGCAGCTCGACTACAACCGGGACCTGCAGACGAAGTTCGCCGGCACCGTCTGGAACGCGGGCGACTGCACCAGCTGGTTCGTCGACGAGCGCGGACAGCACTCCCGGCTCTGGCCCGACTTCAGCTTCCGGTTCGAACGGATGCTGCGGACGTTCGACGTGGACGCCTACGACACGACCGCACTGACGTAGGGCGCGCGGGCACAGCTGATCCCGGGACGAGGTTGGGGGCGTCCCGGGATCATCGCTGAGTCAGCCCGACAGCGATTCGAGCAGTGTGGCGAGTACATCGACGAGGTCACCGAGAATCGCGGAAAACATGAGCTCTCCCTTCAGTCGGATGATCGGCCCGCAGGAGTACGGAAAGCGGCGCGGAACGCGGCTTCATCGCTGTGGTGCAGGAATGGGCCCCGGGCCCGTAAACCGGAGTGCGGGAAGATCGCTGGAATATCCGGGATCACACCAGACTCGGTGTGGAAATGCATCCACACCGTAGCAAACCGGGTTTTGCGTATACAAGGATGTGAAGGTCGGCTAAAGATTCGTTATCGAATTTTCGAAAACGCAGGTCACGGCGGGTATTCGGGGTGTGCTCGACGTTATCCGCAGGAATGGCGCGCCCCGCGCACACCGTGCCTGCGGGGGTGATCCGGACGGCTATTCTTGCGGCGCGTCCGCCGGACGTTATCGGAACGTATTGTTGACGGCCTGAGCAGCGGGGCGCACCGATCCGCGCAAGGGGTTCGCGGTCGGGAAGGTGATCGACGGCAGTGTCACCCACATGCGCACTCGGGTGCCGTTCTCGTCGTGGCTGAATTCCAGATCCTCGGTGAGCACCCGCATCATCTCCACGCCGCGCCCGCGATAACCGGGGTCGGTCGGGGTGGGAATCCAGCGACCCGTGTCGACGACCTCGATGATCACCCGATCGCCCTCGCAGGTGGCGGTGAGAGTGACCCGACCGGGCTCGGAGTCGCGGTAGGCGTGCTCGACACTGTTGCTGCACGCCTCATTGGCCGCCGCTACGAGGTCGGCGGCGAGATCGTGCGGAACCGCGGCGGTGGCGAACCAGCGGTAGAGATTGCGCCGCAGGCCGGTCAGCTCCGCCGCGGCGGCGGGGATGTCGAGGTGCAGGGGTTCGGGCGGCTGACGGTAGACGACCATGGCGACGTCGTCGTCGTAGCCCGCGGGCGGACACAGCCGCGAGAGCACGGCGTCGGCGACATCGCGGGGCAGCGCGGCACCGGTCTCGCTGAGCACGCCGGCGATCTTGACGAAGCCCTCTTCGATGTCGTAGCCGCGCTGCTCGACCAGGCCGTCGGTGAACAGCACCAGCGTCGCGCCGGGCGGCAGCGCCGTGGTCGCCTCGGGCCTGCGCGGGGTGTCGAAGGTGGCCAGCGGCACCGCGCGTCCGCCCTCGAGTACCCGGCCCATGCCCCCGGGTGGGGCCAGGATCGGGGGCATGTGACCGGCGTTGGAATAGCGGACCATCCCGCGCTCGGGATCGAGCACCGCCGCGCATACCGTGGTGCACATGGCGCCGGGAATCCGGGCGGCGACGGCGTCGAGCTCGGCGAGCAGCTGCGCCGGTCCGGCGCCGCGCAACAGCAATGCTCGTGCGGCCGTGCGCAATTGGCCCATCACGACGGCGGCCGAGAGGCCACGGCCGACACAGTCGCCGACCACGACGCCGATGGTGCCGTCACGCAACGGCACCACGTCGTACCAGTCACCGCCGATCTCGAGCGGCGGCAGCGCGGGCTCGTAGTGCACCGAGAAGCGCGGCGGCAGCTCGATCGGGCCGAGCATGGCGCGCTGCAGGGTGAGCGAGGTGGCGCGCGCCTGGTCGAAGTTGCGGGCGCGCTGCAGGGCGACGCTGAGGTGGCCGACCAGCAGCGAGTACAGCGCCCAGTCCGCGGCGCTGATCGCGCGAGGCGCGCCGAAACGCACCCACAGGGCCGCGTCGCCGGTCTCGCCGAGGGGCGCGACCACGGCGTCCACCCCACCGTCCTCGCCGGTGATGGCGGACAGGCCGCGGGCGGGTTGCCTGCGTGCCCGGTCGACCAGGGCGCGGACCTCCTCGTCGAGGACGACCCGCCCCGCCGGCTCCGCGACCGGCGCGGCGACGAACTGCGGTGTGCCCTCGGCACGTCCGGCCACCTCGGGCGCCCCGGCCGGTGGCTCGCCGCAGGAGTACACGTCCGGCTGCCCGGTCCGGCTCGGCCACACCGCGACCAGTGCGGTCCGTGCCCCCATCGTCCGGCGCAACTCGTCGAGCCCGACCTCGAGCACCTCCACCATGCTGGTGGCCGCGCCCACCGCGGTCGCCAGCCGCGAGGCGGCCTGATCGCGCGCCTGCGCATCGTGTTCGGCGGTCACGTCGCGCACGGTGCCGACGAAGATCTCCTCGTTGTTCTCCTGCTTCACCAGCGAGCTGGCGCTCACCGCCAGCCAGCGTTCGCGGCCGTCACGATGACGCACCGGCATCACGAAACGTGATGCCTCCGTACCGATCTGGGGGTAGCCGGCCCGATCCGGCAACGCCCACGGATGCGGTACCGGGTAGGGGACCGCATCCGCGCCGTAGCCGGTGAGCACCCCGAAGGCGGAGTTCACCTCGACGATGGTGCCGCGATTGTCGGCGACGAAGAAGCCGTCCTGCAGGGACTCGACCAGTGCGGTGCGGAACGCGTCACGGCCCGCGAGATCCTCGGCGCGCGAACGCTGCTGCTCGTAGCGACGGGTGCCGTCGAGATAGCCGCGGGTGGCGATGTCGAGCGCGGCCATCGTCTGCAGCAGGAACTCCAGCGCCACCTCGGCGCTGCGGGCATCCGCCGTTTCCTCGATGTACGCCGCCACCGCCCGGAAGTGGTTCTCGGTGAGGTCGAGCAGACTGATGCCCTCGACGAGGGCGCGCCTGCCGAGGTCGTAACCCTCGGTGAGGCCGGCCTGGCCGGGCGCGGCGACGTGACGGCGCAGAGCAGCCGAGTAGTCGTCGAGAAATGCGGCCAGGACAGCGCTCATCGGCAACCTCTCATGGACAAGCTCCGCGGAATCGCGCCGCGAGAACCAGGGCGTCGTCGGTGTCCTTGGCATCGCGGGCGAGCAGGTCGCCGGCGATCTGGCTGGCCGGACGCGCCAGATCGATCGACTCCGGGCCGACCGAGACGATGCCGTCGGTGGCCATCAGCAGCAGGTCACCGGGACGGATCGGCAGGGTCTGCGGTTGCAGGTGCGAGGGCAGCCGATAGCCGACGATGCCGCCGGTGAGCAGCATGGTCGCCCGCAGTTCCGGACCGGCCGGACCCAGCGTCAGCAGCCGCGACTCGACATTGCCGACGCCGAGCCACTGCAGCGTCTCGCCCGGTCCCATCAGGGCCAACGAGACCGCGGCGCCGCGGGTTTCGACCATCGCGCGATGGCACAGCACCATCAGCACGTCCAGCGGTTCGCCGCGGTTCTCGGCCAGGATGACCATCGCGCGGTCGGCCGCGTCGGCCGCGGCCGCGCCGTGCCCGAGCCCGTCGAGCACGCCGAACAGCGCGCCACCGTCACCGGTGTCGAGGATGACCGCACGATCGCCCGAGACGTCCTGCCCGGGCAGTGCCCGACCGGCCGTCGACCATTCCGTGCGGCCGATGATCCCGTCTTCATGCACCGTCGGGTACCCACTTCCACATCTCGATCAACGTCCCGCGGCCGGGGGCGGAATCGATGGTGAGGCCGTCCATCAGCCTGCGCGCGCCGGGCAGCCCCAGCCCGAGTCCGCGGCCGGTGGAGTAGCCGTCGTCCAGGGCGCGCGTGATGTCGCGGATGCCCGGTCCCTGGTCTTCGGCCTGGACGACGAGGGAGCGCCGGCCGTCGCGCAGGTCGACGAGCAGCCGGATCTCGCCGCTGCCCGCGTAGCTGGTGATGTTGCGCGCGATTTCCGAGATCGCGGTGGAGATCATGGTGCGGTCGGTGAGAGTGAAACCCAGGGCTGCGGCCAGTTCATGTCCCGCCTGACGTGCGGTGACGATGTCCTCGGAGACTTTGACCGCGATGGCCACCTGCTCAGCGGCCACTGTCACGACCGTCTCGTCGCCTGCTGGGGAGGCGGTTGAGCCACGCGAGGCCCTCCTCCAGATCAAGCGCGGTGTGCATGTCCTCGAAGGTCAGGCCGAGCTGCACCATCGCGAATGCCACCTCCGGCTGCAATCCCACGATGACGGTCTCGGCGCCGCGCAGCTGGGTCATGTGCGCGATGGTGCGCAGCGAGCGCGCGGCGAAGGAGTCCATCACGTCGATTGCGGTGACGTCGACGACGATGCCGGTAGCCCGATAGCGGCTGACCTGCTTCATGAGGTCGTCCTGGAGACGCTCGGTATCGCTGTCGGTCAGGGCCGACTGCACCGAAGCGATCAGGAACGTGCCCTGTTTGAGAATGGGAACCGGCATGGTGGCTAGCTCAGCGTCCGTCTCGTTCGCTCAGGCGCTCGGTCACCCGGGAGACCTCGTACCCGAGCAGACGCTCGGCCTCTTCGATACCGCCCTGCAGGTCGCCGACCGCGTTCATCTTCGACAGATCCAGGCCGATGGTCACCAGCGTGAGCGCGATCTCCGAGGACAGACCGGTGATGATGACGTTGGCACCCATCAGGCCCGAGGCGTCGACGGTCTGCACGAGGTGGTTGGCCACCACCGAGTCGATCGCGGGCACACCGGTGATGTCGATGACGACGACCTTGGCGCGGTTGGCGCGGATGGCGCGCAGCAGCTGCTCGGTGAGCTGGCGGGCGCGCTGGGAGTCGAGCACACCGATGATCGGCAGGATGAGCAGCTGTTCGCGCACCTGAAGCACCGGGGTGGACAGCTCGCGGATGGCTTCCTGCTGCTGGCGGATGACGCGCTCGCGCTCCTGCACGAACGAGATGGCCACGGTGCTGGCGATGCGGTTGGCGGCGGGTTCGTAGGCGTCGAGGACCTGGTTGAGCAGATCGAAATCGGCCTGGTACTTCTCGAACAGCGAGCGAGCCAGCACGTCGCGCAGGAGCAGCACGATTCCGAGGACCTCGTCGGTCTCGACGCCTCGCGGAATGATGCGCTCGGACAGGTCGCGGGCGTAGGCCTGCAGCGCCTCGACGCTACCGGTGACGAGCACCTCGACGTAGTTGTCGTACATCGACGTGGCCTCGGAGAAGATCTCCTCCGGGGTCATGGCCGTGAGCAGCTCGGCCTCGGTGATGCGCCGCGCCCACTCCTCGCGCAGTCCGGTGCGGTTCTGCCGGAGGTGCTCGACCAGTTGCGGCAGCAAGTTGTCTACCGGGCGCGCCGGCAGCGAATCCGCCGAAAGACTCATGGACACCTCGGACATGGAAACTCCTGCCCCTTTCGACGGGCTTTCTCCGGTGCGCAGCGCGCGCTTGGCTCGAGCCTACTCATACCCCATCCGGGATGCCGTCCAAACGTGCGGGTTGCTCCGCGTCCGCTGACCGCTCCGGGGCGAAGCCTCGCTCCAGCGCTCGCAGCGCGCGGTCCAGATAGCTCGTCAGATCGGTGTCACCGCGTTCGAGCCAGGCGTCGAACGCCGCTCGCGCGGCCGCCAGCGTGGTGCGGCCGACGGCCAGGGGGACCAGGTCGCCGGCGGTGGTGCCGAGGCGCCGGGCCGCGAACTCGCCGACCGCGCGTTCCCACGCGTCGTAGTGCGCGCCTGCGCCCGCCGAGAGCGCGGGGACCCCGGAGACCAGGCGCATCCTGGTGCGCAGCTCTGGGATGTCCTCGGCGCGATATCTGTTGGCCGCCACCACGATTCGGCGCACCGCCGCCATCATCGGCTCGTCGTCGGGGACCGCGGCGAACGCGTCGCGCAGGTCGGCGACCTCGTCGTCGAACTGGTGCCAGAGCACCTCGGCCTTGCTGGGGAAATACCGGAAGAAGGTGCGTTCGCTGACCCCGGCCTCGGCCGCGATGCGCTCGACGGTGACGTCGTCGAAGCCGTGCTCGGCGAACAACCGCATCGCGATGACTTCGAGTTCGCGGCGCGTGGTGCGCGGCGGGCGGCCGCGATGCGCGCGCGGGGACGGGGCTGACATGGATACAGAGTAGGGAATCCCGGCCCCTTGATTATGTCAGTGACTGTCGTTAATCTCGGGACCATGTTCGTGGCCCACCTCACATGGCCCGAGGCGGGCACATGTGCCGCCGCGGGAGTGATCCTGGTCATCCCGCTCGGCGCCACCGAGCAACACGGCCCCCACCTGCCCCTGTCCACCGATACCGACATCGCCGCCGCGGTCTGCGCGCGGGTCGCCGCCGAGCGTGCCGACGTGCTGGTCGCCCCGGCGGTGCCCTACGGCGCCAGCGGCGAGCACGCCGGCTTCGCGGGCACCCTGTCGATCGGGCAGGCCGCGCTGGAGCTGCTGGTCGTCGAGCTGTGCCGGTCGGCCACCGACACCTTCGATCGCATCGTGCTGGTGAACGGGCACGGCGGCAATGTCGAGGCGGTGCGCCGCGCGGTCGCCCTGCTGCGCTCGGAATCGCGGGACGTGCGCCTGTTCTCGCCCGGGTACGGCGGTGACCCGCACGCGGGCCGCGCCGAGACCTCGATCCAGCTCGCGCTGACGCCGGATCTGGTGCGCGCCGACCTGGCCGAACCGGGGGACCGGCGCCCGCTGGCCGAACTGCTGCCGCTGCTGCGGGCCGGCGGTGTCCGGGCCGTGAGCCCCAACGGAATTCTCGGTGACCCCACCGGGTCGAGCGCAGGCGAAGGCGCCGCGCTGCTGAACGCGGCAACCACCGCACTGCTGGCAGACCTGGGCCGCTGGTGGCCCCAGGTTCCTGAGGAAGGATCACGTCGATGAATCCCTGGTTCGAGACCGTCGCCGAGGCGCAGCGCCGCGCCCGCAAGCGCCTGCCGAAATCGGTGTACGGCGCGCTGATCGCGGGCTCCGAACGCGGCCAGACCATCGAGGACAACCAGACCGCGTTCACCGAACTCGGCTTCGCCCCGCACTGCGCGGGCTCGATCGGCGAGCGCGACCAGTCGACCACCGTGCTCGGCCAGCAGCTCTCGATGCCGGTGCTGATCTCGCCCACCGGCGTGCAGGCGGTACACCCCGACGGCGAGGTCGCCGTGGCCAGGGCGGCGGCCGCGCGGGGGATCGCCATGGGCCTGAGCTCGTTCGCGAGCAAGCCGATCGAAGAGGTGATCGCGGCCAACCCGGCCACGCTGTTCCAGCTGTACTGGTGCGGCAACAAGGACCAGATCCTCGAGCGGATGGCCAGGGCGAAGGCGGCGGGCGCGGTCGGGCTCATCCTGACCCTGGACTGGTCGTTCTCGCACGGTCGCGACTGGGGCAGCCCGGTGATCCCGGAGTCGCTGAACCTGCGCACCATGATGAAGTTCGCCCCGCAGACCCTGGCACGCCCGCGCTGGCTCGCCACCTACCTGCGCTCGGGCTCGATCCCCGACCTGACCGCCCCCAACATGGCCGTCGGCGGCGGCGCGGCGCCGGGCTTCTTCGGCGCCTACGGCGAGTGGATGCAGACCCCCGCGCCCGACTGGGACGACGTCGCCTGGATCTGCGCCCAGTGGGACGGTCCGGTACTGCTCAAGGGCGTCATGCGGGTCGACGACGCGCTGCGCGCGGTCGACGCGGGCGTGGCCGGCATCTCGGTGTCCAACCACGGCGGCAACAACCTCGACGGCACCCCCGCCGCCATCCGGGCGCTGCCGGTGCTGGCCGACGCGGTCGGCGACCAGATCGAGGTCGTCCTCGACGGTGGTATCCGGCGCGGCAGCGATGTCGTGAAGGCCGTGGCCCTGGGCGCCCGCGCCGTGCTGATCGGGCGCGCGTACCTGTGGGGCCTGGCCGCCAACGGCCAGGCGGGCGTGGAGAACGTGCTCGACATCCTGCGCGGCGGCATCGATTCGGCGCTGCTCGGCCTGCGCAAGACCTCGATCGCCGATCTCGACCGGGGCGACATCATCGTGCCCGCCGGGTTCGAACGGGCCCTGGGCGTGCCCGCCGACCTCGAACGACCGCTCACCACAGCGGATCTCGTCCAGCGGTAGCCACCCCGCCACCGGCGACGGACTCCGCTTCGGCGAGGTCCGTCGCCGGTGTCGTTCCCCGGACGGGCGAGCCGGGTCGTCGCTAGGATCGGCCGGGTCGTCGGCATCGAGGGGGAATTCGTGCGTGGGGGAGTACCGGACGAGCAGCGGCGCGTCCGAATCATGAAGTCGCGCAGTGTGTCCTGCACGCTGCCCGCCGTGGTGGCGATGGCGCTGGTGGCGGCGGGGTGCGGGACCGGGGCGCCGGCGCATCGCGCGGCCACCACCTCGGCGAAACCGCCGGTGACGAGCACGGCCCGGCCGACCACGACCGCGCGACCCACCACCACGACCTCGGCCCGGCCCACCACCAGCGCGCCCGCGCAGCCGACCGCCGTCGGCATCTGCGTGGACACCACCTCCTCGACCCGGGTGGCCGACGGACTGTGCGACACCGCCGAGGGCCGCTACGCCGATTTCTGGTACCAGCACACCGATACGCTGGTGTACCCGGCGATCGGCGCCGCCGTCGCGCTGGCCGCGGGCAGCTTCATCCGGCCCGCAGGCGCCGGCGTCTACGACCGCGGCGTACCGGACTCCGGCGGCACGGTCCAGCGGGGCGGGCTCGGCACCAGCCGTCCCGACTCCGGGGGCAGCACCGGGTCCTGACGATCAGGCCGGATCCGGGGCCGGTTCTTCCGCGTGCGGGGTCGCGCTGCCCCGTCCGGTGGGATCGAATCCGCCTGCCGCGCTGCGGTGATGGTTGATCAACACGTCGTAGATCTCGGCCAGGGCGGCCAGCTGGCCGCGGTCGAGGACGTCGATCATGTGCCGTCGCACGCTGCGCACGTGCGCGGGCGCGGCCGTGGTGAGCAGCTGGCCGCCCGCGCTCGTCAGGCGGGCGACGGTGCGGCGCTGGTCGTGTGGCATCGTCTCCCTGATCACCAGCCCGCGTTTCTGCATGCGGGTGATCTGGTGCGAGAGCCTGCTCTGCGACCATTCCAGCGCGCCCGCCAGATCGGCGAAGGTGAGGCGCTGACCCGGCGCGTCGGCCAGGTATACGAGCACCGAGTACTCGACCCAGCTGAGGTCGGCCGCCCGGCCCGCGTCACGCCCGATCGCCGCGGCGATCAGGTCGCGGGTCCGGACATAGCCCAGCCAGGCGCGCATTTCGACATCATCGAGCCACTGTGGATCGGTCACGATCGAGCTCCAGATTCTCCGGTGCAAGCTTCGGATTGGAACGGTGCACGCCCCGCCACCGTCCGGGTGAATGGGTAGCACCGTTTGGGTTGAACGTGCAACCTCGATCTTGGTTCAGGCATTTGCCTTACGTCACATAGGGTTGCCTAACCAGCAGGTGGACGCGGGTGGTCGATAGGCTTCCGAGTGCTTTGTGACCAGCCACCCGAGGAGTGCGATTCGTGACCGCGCCGGAGTTCCGCTATTCCGATCTGCTGCCGATCGGCGCCGACGACACGCCGTACCGCTTGCTCACCACCGAGGGGGTCAGCACCTTCGAGCACAACGGTCGCACCTTCCTGCAGGTCGAGCCCGAAGCGCTGCGGCTGCTCACCGAGACGGCGATCCACGACATCAGCCACTACCTGCGGCCCGCGCACCTGCGCCAGCTGCGCAAGATCATCGACGACCCGGAGTCCTCGGGCAACGACCGCTTCGTCGCGCTGGACCTGCTCAAGAACCTCAACATCTCCGCGGGCGGCGTGCTGCCGATGTGTCAGGACACCGGCACCGCGATCGTGATGGGCAAGAAGAGCGAGGGCGTGCTGACCGGTGTCGACGACGCCGAATGGATCAGCCGCGGCGTGTTCGACGCCTACTCCACGCTGAACCTGCGCTACTCCCAGCTGGCTCCGATCACCATGTGGGACGAGAAGAACACCGGCTCCAACCTGCCCGCGCAGATCGAGCTGTACTCGACCGAGGGCGACGCCGACAACCCGGTCTACAAGTTCCTGTTCATGGCCAAGGGCGGCGGCTCGGCCAACAAGTCGTTCCTGTACCAGGAGACCAAAGCTGTCCTGAATCCCGAGCGCATGCTCGAGTTCCTCGACGAGAAGATCCGGTCGCTCGGCACCGCGGCCTGCCCGCCCTACCACCTCGCCGTGGTCATCGGCGGCACCAGCGCCGAATTCGCCCTGAAGACGGCCAAGTACGCCTCCGCGCACTACCTGGACAACCTGCCCACCGAGGGCTCGATCACCGGCCACGCGTTCCGCGATCTCGAGCTCGAGGAAGAGGTCTTCCAGCTCACCCGCGAGTTCGGCATCGGCGCGCAGTTCGGCGGCAAGTACTTCTGCCACGACGTGCGCGTGGTCCGCCTGCCCCGGCACGGCGCCTCCTGCCCGGTCGCCATCGCGGTGTCCTGCTCGGCCGACCGCCAGGCGCTGGCCAAGATCACCAAGGACGGCATCTTCCTGGAGCAGCTGGAAACCGAACCGGCCCAGTACCTCCCGGAGCAGACCGAGGAGATCCTCGGCGGCGACGTGGTGAAGATCGACCTCAACCGGCCGATGGACGAGATCCGCGCCGAGCTGTCGAAATACCCGGTGAAGACCCGGCTTTCGCTGACCGGCCCGCTGGTCGTCGCCCGCGACATCGCCCACGCCAAGATCAAGGAGCGGCTCGACGCGGGCGAGCCGATGCCGGAGTACCTGCGCGACATGGCCGTCTACTACGCGGGCCCGGCCAAGACCCCCGAGGGCTACGCCTCCGGCTCCTTCGGCCCCACCACCGCGGGTCGTATGGACTCCTACGTCGACCAGTTCCAGGCCGCGGGCGGCTCCATGGTCATGCTGGCCAAGGGCAACCGTTCGGCCCAGGTGACCAAGGCCTGCAACGAGCACGGTGGCTTCTACCTGGGCTCCATCGGCGGCCCCGCCGCCCGGCTGGCACTGGATTGCATCAAGAACGTCGAGGTGCTCGAGTACCCCGAGCTGGGTATGGAAGCGGTCTGGAAGATCGACGTCGAGGACTTCCCCGCCTTCATCGTCGTCGACGACAAGGGCAACGACTTCTTCGCCGAGACCTCCAAGCCGATCGCCCTGCGCGTGCGCACCCGCTCCAAGGAACGCGTGTAACCGTCCCGCTCGGCCACCGACCGCGAAGACCCCGGCCTCGCCACCGCGCGAGCCGGGGTTTTCGTTCGTTCCCGGCACGCAGGCCGCCGGTGTAGTGTGACCCGCGACATACGCTGGACCGGTTCGACGGGGGTGGAAATGGCGGCCACCGGGATACCGCCCTCGGGGCGCGTCGCGCGCGGAGCGAAGCTGGGGCAGCTGGCGGCCGAACAGACCGTGCGCGGGGTCGGAACGCGGCTGTCGATGATCGGGCGCACCGAGGAGGCCAGGCAGGTGCTGGCCGAGCGGTCGGCGATGAAGACCGCGCAGCAGATCGTCGCGGTGCTCGGCAGCATGAAGGGCTCGGCGATGAAGCTGGGCCAGATGCTGTCGGTTCTCGACCTCGATTTCGTCCCCGAATCGCACCGCGCGCAGTTCACCCGGCAGCTCGCGGCGCTGCGGGATCGGGCGCCCGCCGTCGCGTTCCCCACCATGCGCCGGGTGATCGAGGACGACCTCGGCCCGCTGACGCGCATCTTCGCCGACTTCGACGAGACCGCCATCGCCGCGGCCTCGATCGGTCAGGTGCACCGGGCGACCCTGCGCGACGGCCGCGCGGTGGCGGTGAAAGTGAAATATCCCGGCGTGGAACGGGCCGTGCACGCCGATATCGGCAACCTCGAATTCCTCAGCAAGATGGCCAGATCCGTGCTCCCGAGCATGGCCGACACCGGGGTGCTGGAAGAGATCGCCGCCAACCTGCGCAGCGAGCTGGACTATCTGCGGGAGGCGCGGACCCAGCACCGGGTCGCCCAGCGCTACCGGGGACATCCCTTCATCACCGTGCCCGACGCGATCGAGGAACACTGCTCGCACAATGTGCTGGTGACCGAATACGTCGCGGGGCATGGCTTCTCGCACCTGCAGACGCTGCCCGACGCGGACCGGGACCATTACGGCGAACTGATCTACCGCTTCTATCTCGGCACCCTGTTCGCCGACAACGAATTCTGCGGCGATCCGCATCCGGGCAATGTGCTGCTCGCCGAGGACGGCAAACTCGCCTTCGTCGACTTCGGGCTCTACAACCGGATGGACCCCGAGCACGTCGATTTCGAGCGCTCCTGCCTGCGGGCCGCCGCCGAGGACCGGCCCGAGGACCTGTACGCGGCCTGGGTCGGGCGCGGCATCATCGACCCGGACGCCGGCGTCACCGTCGAGGAGTGCCTGGCGTACGTGTGGGCGGCCTGCGGGTGGCATCTGCTCGACGAAGAGGTCACCATCACTCCCGAATTGGCCACCAGCGCCGTGCTGCTCGCCGTCGACCCGCGTTCGGTCGAGTTCCAGGGCATGCGCAGGCAACTGCTCCCGCCCGAGCACGTCTTCTCCCGGCGTGCCGACCTGTTCACCTTCGCCACCCTCGGCCAGTTGCGGGTCAGCGCCAACTGGCATCGGCTGGCCCGCGAATGGCTCTACGGTGAGCCGCCGGCCACCGAGACCGGCCGCGCGATCGTCCGGTGGCAGAGGGGAAATCAGCCGCCACCGCGCCCGGATCGCCCGTCCCCATGACGCTGACCTGTGCCTACGCAATGACGTAGTAGCTTGGTCGGCGTAGGTCACCGGCGACGAGCGGCGAAGGAGGCACGGTGGGTCATCGGACTGGCCGTCCCTCGTCGCGCCGGGCCGGCGCGCTGTGCGCGTTCGTCATGGTCGTGGCCGCCGTGTGCGCGCTCGTGATCGACTGCACCACGGTGCACCACGACAACCACCACGCGCCGGAGGCGGCGCTCGGCGTGGTCGCGGCCGTCGCCGACGGGGCCGGGCTCGCCGTTCCCGATCACCCACTGCCCGACCACTGCCTCGTCGGTACCGTGGCGCCCGACACCGGGCTTGTGCTGCCCCTGCTCGGCCTGCTCGGGGCGCTGGTGATCGTGCTCCTCGCGAGCCTCGGGCGTCCGGCCGCGGCCCCGCGCGCCCCGCCTCGCTCACCACTGCGGTACCGCCAGGGCCGCGACATCCTCACCCAGTTCTGCATCTGTCGACGCTGATCGGTCAGCGCCAGGCCCGTCACCCATGGCGGGCCGGTGTCCGCGTGCCCGTTCTCGTCCGCGCCGCCGTGCCCGGCGGCCGACACAGGAAGCGACAGACATGCAGGAATACGTGCTCGACCGGACCGCCGCCGCGATCGCCGAGCGTCCCCAGGGACTCGTCGGCAATACCCCGGTGATGTGGGTGGGAGCGCCGCTGGCCACCGCCGACCGCGGGTTCTGGGCCAAGCTGGAAGGATTCAACCCCGGCGGGATGAAGGACCGCCCCGCTCTGCACATGGTGCGCAGGGCCGAACACCGCGGCGACCTCGCCCCCGGCGCGCGGATCGTCGAATCCAGCAGCGGCACCCTCGGACTCGGGCTCGCCCTGGCCGGACTGGTGCACGCTCATCCGGTCACCGTGGTCACCGATCCCGGACTGGAACCGATCGTCGCGCGGATGCTCGCCGCCTTCGGTGCCCGGGTCGACCTGGTCGAGCGAGCCCATCCCACCGGCGGCTGGCAGCAGGCGCGCCGGGACCGGGTCGCCGAACTGCTCGCCGCCGAGCCGACCGCGTGGTGCCCGGACCAGTACGGCAATCCCGACGCCGCCGACGGCTACGCCGGGCTCGCGCACGAGCTGATCGACCAGGTCGGGCGCGTCGACGTGCTGGTCTGCGCGGTCGGCACGGGCGGCCATTCCGCCGGTGTCGCCAGGGAACTGCGCCGCCGGTTCCCTGATCTGCGCCTGATCGGCGTCGACACGGTGGCCTCCGCGATCTTCGGCCAGCCCGCGGGGCCACGGTTGATGCGCGGACTCGGCTCCAACATCCACCCGGCCAATGTCGACTATCGCGCCTTCGACGAAATCCATTGGGTCGCACCGGCGGAAGCGGTCTGGGCCTGCCGGACACTGGCCGCGACGCACTACGCCACCGGCGGGTGGAGCGTCGGCGCGGTCGCCCTGGTCGCGGGCTGGGCGGCCCGGACGGCCGACGCGGAGACCAGGATCGTCGCCGTCTTCCCCGACGGCCCGCACCGCTACTTCGACACGATCTACAACGACGGCTACTGCCGTACGCACGGCTTGCTCGCGGGTCCGCCCGCCACCGACCCCGACACGATCGATCACCCGGCCGAGCGCGTGGTCGAATCCTGGACGCGCTGCACGACGGTGCTCGATCCCGGCGCGCTCGCCGAGACGGGCCCGGTGCGCGCATGAGGACCCTGCGGACCTTCGCCGGGTTCGACACCCCCGCCCGGCTGCTCATGATCAACCAGTTCGGCATCAACCTCGGCTTCTACATGCTGATGCCGTACCTGGCCGGGTACCTGTCCGGCCCGCTCGGCCTGGCCGCGTGGGCGGTCGGACTCGTGCTCGGCGTCCGGAACTTCTCCCAGCAGGGCATGTTCCTGATCGGCGGCACCCTGGCCGACCGTCTCGGCTACAAACCGCTCATCGTCGCCGGATGTGTCTTGCGCACCGCGGGATTCGCCGCGTTGATCTTCGCCACCTCGCTGCCGATGCTGCTGATCGCCTCCGCCGCGACGGGATTCGCGGGTGCGCTGTTCAATCCGGCGGTGCGCGCCTATCTGGCCGCCGAGGCAGGCGAGCGGCGGGTCGAGGCGTTCGCGGTGTTCAACGTGTTTTATCAGGCAGGCATCCTGGCGGGTCCCCTCGTCGGGATCGCCCTGCTCGGGGTGGACTTCCGGTGGACCGCCGCGGCGGCGGCCGCCGTGTTCGCGGTGCTCTCGGTGGCACAGCTGTGCGCGCTGCCGCAGCGCAGCGGCGCGACCACCGCGACGTCGGTGTGGACCGACTGGCGCGCGATCGCCGGTCACCGGCGGTTCGTGGCGTTCGCGGTGGCCATGGGCGGCACGTATGTGCTGTCGTTCCAGGTGTATCTGGCGCTGCCGCTGCACGCGGGCACCATTTCGGGCGCGGGCGGGCAGGAACTGACCGCGCTGGTGTTCGTGGTGTCCG
Source organism: Nocardia canadensis (assembly GCF_032656385.1). Lineage (NCBI taxonomy): Bacteria > Bacillati > Actinomycetota > Actinomycetes > Mycobacteriales > Nocardiaceae > Nocardia > Nocardia canadensis. Next base: position 1,646,930 of record NZ_JAVCWB010000008.1, on the reverse strand, counting down.
GCGTGGTCGCCGTCGCCGGCCAAGTGCGGATCACCGCGTGGTTGCGAGCGCGGTGGGGGATCGGGCGTGGTCTGGTCCTCGGTGTCGGCGTGCTGGCCGCGGCGTTCGTCCCGCTCGCGCTGATCCCCGGCGCGGAGTCGTTCGGGACGGTGGCCGCGGCCGCGGCGCTGCTGCTGTCCGCCGCGGTGCTGGCGGTCGGGACGGCGGCGGTCTTCCCGTTCGAGATGGACACCGTCGTCTCGCTGAGCGAGGGCAAGCTGGTGGCGACCCACTACGGGTTCTACAACACGATCGTCGGGGTGGCCATCCTCGCGGGCAACCTGGGGACCGGCGCGGTCCTCGACGTCGCGCGCGCGGCCGGCGCCGACCGGTTGGTGTGGGTGGGGCTGACGCTGATCGGCCTGCTGACCGCAGTCGCGGTCCAGCGGGCGATCCGCCCGGTACCCGGTCGGCACCGGCAGCTCGACGCGCTGCCCGCCTACACCGCCGCGCCGGGCCGCTGGCCGATCCGGCCGGACCGGGCGACCTCGGGCGAGCTGACCCGCACACCCTGAATCGGTCGCCCGACCTGCCGGAACGACCCCGCGCACCGTGCCCGAGCCCACCCACGGCGGTCGGCTCGGGCACGGACCGGGTCGATAGACTTCCGGCATGACTACTGTGCTCGGCCGCCTGGCCGACCGGATGCTGGTGACGGTCACGGCCGCCGCGGCCGTGACCGTCGTCGGCATCGGCATCGCCGAGGCCCAGCCGGGCGCCACCGACCAGCGCGAACAGTTCCAGTCCGCCGCGGGCACCGAGGGCCTCGACCCGCCGCTGGCCCTGGCCTACACCCTCGCCGAGCAGCAGGCGCACGCCGAGGGCGTCCCGCTGTCGATCACCTCGGGCTACCGCACCCCCGAGCAGCAGGAAATGCTGTGGCAGGACGGCCTCGCCACCTACGGCACCCCTGACGAGGCCCGCCGCTGGGTGCTGCCCCCGGCGGAGTCCACCCATGTCTCCGGCCACGCCGTCGACGTCGGCCCCCAGGTCGGCGCCCAATGGCTGGAAACCAATGGCAACCGCTGGGGCCTGTGCCGGACCTTCGACAACGAGTGGTGGCACTTCGAGCTGGTCACCGCACCGGGCACCCCGTGCCCGCCCCGCGTGCCCGATGCCGGCATGCGATAGCCGAACGCCACGAACGAACCACCGGGCAGGGTGCCGCGCACCCTGCCCGGTGTGCTGTCACCGGCCGGATTCAGCGCAGGTCGGCGAAGAAGGTGCGGATGTCGCTGACGTGGGCCAGGGGTTCTTCCATGGCGACGAAGTGGTTGCCCGGGTTGCCCGAGGGCCAGTGGGTGATCTTGTGGTCGCGGTCGGCGAGCTTGCGCATCAGCGGTGAACCGCCGCCGTAGACACCGGTCGGGACCAGATTCTGGCCGGGGGGCCAACCGAAGCCACCGTCGCGCAGACCGTCGTACATCGGCCACGAGGAGGTGCCGGTGGTCTGGGTGAACCAGTAGATCGCGGCGTTGGTGAGCAGATGGTCGCGGTCGATGACATCCTCGGCGAGGTCGGCCATCGGGGTGAACTCCTGGAACTTCTGCATCAGCCAGGCCAGCATCGCCACCGGGGAGTCGTTCCAGCCGAGCGCGAAGGTCTGCGGCGCGGCCCGCAGCAGGGTGTGGTGGTCGACGCCGCCGGTCATCCACTGCTGCATCTCCTCCCACTGCCGCAGGTCCTCGTCCGACATCGTCGGTACGTCGGCCGCGGTCGGCATCCCGATCCCGCCGTCGAGATGCACGCCGATGACGTGCTCGGGCGCGGCGAGCGCCATCTCCGGGGCGATGTAGGCGCCGAGGTCACCACCCTGGGTGCCGTAGCGGTCGTAGCCCAGCCGGTCCATCAGCGTGGTCCACATCCGGGCCACCCGGGCCGCGCTCATGCCCGTCTCACGCGGCGCCGCCGAGAACGCGAAGCCGGGGATCGACGGCACCACGACGTGGAAGGCCGGGGCCGGGTCGAGCCCGTGGGCCCGCGGATCGGTCAGCGGGCCGATGGTGCGGGTGAACTCGACGAACGAGTTCGGCCAGCCGTGGGTGAGTACCAGCGGCACCGCGTCCGGCTCGGGGGAGCGCACGTGCAGGAAGTGCACGTCGAGGCCGTCGATCTCGGTGACGAACTGCGGGAACTCGTTGAGCGCGGATTCCTGTGCGCGCCAATCGAAATCCTCGGCCCAGTACCGCGCCAGGTCGCGCAGGTAGTCGGTCGGCACGCCGCGGTCCCAGCCCGCTCCCGGCAGCGGCGCGGCCCAGCGTGCCCGGCGCAGGCGCTCGCGCAGGTCGTCGAGATCGGTCTGCGGGATGTCGATACGGAAGGGACGAATGGTCGTCATCTGCACTCCTCGGTCGGTGTGCACACCACGCTAGGAGTCATCTAGGACAGTTTCGGTCCTAGATGCGCGGCAGAATATCGGCCATGACCGATACCGCCGCCCGGCTGCTCCGTTTGCTCTCCCTGCTGCAGATGCCACGCGAGTGGCCGGGCAGCGAACTCGCCGACCGGCTCGGTGTCACCGACCGCACGGTCCGCCGTGATGTCGACCGGCTGCGCGAGCTGGGCTATCCCGTCGTGGCGGCGCTCGGGGCGACCGGCGGCTACCGCCTCACCGCCGGTTCGGCGCTGCCGCCGCTGGTGCTCGACGAGGACGAGGCGGTGGCCGTCGCGGTCGGCCTGCGGGTCGCGGCCGGGCAGGCCGTCGCCGGGATCGAGGACGCGGCGGTGCGCGCGCTCACCAAACTCGAACAGGTATTGCCCACCAGGCTCCGCAGGCGGGTGCGGGTGGTCGGCGCGGCGGTGACGGTCTCCGCGGGCGCGGGCCCCACGGTCGATCCGGAGGTTCTCACCGTCCTCGCCGCCGCGGTGAGCAACCGGGAACGGGTGCGCCTGCGCTATCGGGACGCCGCGGGCGCCGAGTCGCGGCGACACGTCGAGCCGATCGGCATCGCGGCGGCGGGCCGTCGGTGGTATCTGGTCGCCTACGACCTCGAGCGCGACGCCTGGCGCAGCTTCCGCGTCGACCGCGTCGAGGAGCCGCGACCGACCGGCGCCCGCATCGTCGCCAGGGAACTCCCCGCCGCCGATGCCGCGGAGTACGTCGCGGGGCGCCGAACCGACTGGGCCACACCGCGATACACGGTGGACGTGACGTTCGAGGCGCCGGCGCACCGGGTGGCGGGCAGGCTCGGTGCGGCGCCGGACAGCATCGTGGCCGACGGCGATGCCAGGTGCCGCCTCACCGAAACCCGCGACGACGACCCGCGATGGCTCGCCGCGCAACTCGTCGCCCTCGGGTTCCCGTTCCGGGTGCACGGCTCCCCGGAGCTGCGAGCACACCTGCGCGCCTGCGGGTCCCGGCTCGCGGATGCGCTCGCCGAATGACCTCAGAGCCTGCCGGTGTCCTTGAGCACCCGGCGTGACTGGGCGAACAGCATGCCCACATTGACCGTCTTGCGGCACACCACCACGACCACCAGGTCGTCGCGGCTCTCCGCGCGCAGGAACAGGTGGGTGAGGTTGTTGGAATTGACCAGGATCTCCTGGAAGTAGTGGTCGTCGCTGCGGATGCCGCGCCGTTCCTTCCAGATGTCCTCGATCATCACCACATTGCGGCCCTGGAACAGGTCGAGGGTGGCGGCCGCGAGCAAATCCAGCACCTCCGGCGGATGGTTGTCGACGGTCTCCACCGACAACAGCATGCCGGTCGACATGTCGATGACGCCCGCGGCGACGCAGTCGGGAACTTCGGCGCGCAGCGACTTGACCATCCCGGTGAGCCGTTCGTTCATGCTGGCGGGGGTGCCGTTGGTGTTCATGAGATCCTCTCGGTTCTCCGCCGTGGCGAAGAGTCGGGTACGTCCACGGCGGTCGTGGACGGGGGAGCGGCCTGCGGCGGACGCGGCCGGAGGGTGTCGTTGATGCCGCTGGCGCCGCGGCGGCGCCGGGGCAGCGCCGGGTCGACCATGCCCGCCCCGGCGGGGACGGGCGGGTGGTCGGCGGCGTGCCGGGCGGGCACCGTCAGCTGACCGGCGCCGAGCAGGCGCGCGACCTCGACGGTCACCGGGTAGAGCGGACGGCCGAGCAGGAAGGCCAGGTCGCGGCAGCTCCTGGTGCCGTCGACCAGGCGCAGGAGCTCGGCGCCCTGCTCGCGTACCGAGCGGCCGAAGTCGGTGAGCGCCAGCAGGTTCCGGTACGGCGAGAAGCCGGCGTGCGCGAGCGCGGCCAGCCTGCGCTCGGCCTCGCCGAGCAGCCACTCGGCGTCGTAGCCGGAATCGTCGGCGGCGACGACATCCGGGTGGGCATCGATCCAGTGACAGCGATCGATCCAGCCCGCCGCGATGGCGAAGGTGCCGTCGACGGTGGCCGTCATCCGCAGCAGCCGGGTGCGGGCCGCGCCGAGCGGCTGTGCGTCGTCGTGCGGGTCGAGGGCGTCGAAATCCGGTGCGCCACCGGTACTCACGGCCACGATCCGGCCGTCGACGCAGCGGATGTCACCGCCCGGTTCGCCGGTGACGCGCAGGATGCCGGTGAACCGGCGCGCGTCGGCGTCGGTGAGCGCGGCCGCGAGTGGACGGGTGGTGTCCCGCAGGGGGACGGGGAGCTGCATGGTGGTCACATCCCGCGGTGGGCAAGGAAAGGTCGGCGCCGGATCGGTGCAACGGCGATCCCGGCGCAGGCGAGCCAGCAACGGCCGCAAACCATTTCCGGCGAATATGTCCGGCACCTTCATCGGGCTGGGTCGGCCGAGTTCCGGCGAACTCAGCGCATCGTCGGACGCGGCGGTCGTGACCGACCGCCGCACACGGCATCCCGACCCGCGGCAGCGCCGGAAAACCGCCGGTCCGACCCGGGTGGGCGGTGTTGATTGTGTCGATATCGCACGACAATCCCCTGAAGACTTGCTGACGGCGTGCGGTGGCGACCGCACCGTGATCGTGCCGGCCCGGCCAGGGCCGGTCCCGTCACGAGCAAAATCCTGGCAGCACTGAGGATTTCGAGCAACCGATTCCGCGAAATTCGATTCGGTTAATTCCGAGTAAGAAAACTGGTCGGTCTAAGACTTCCGGCAATTGCCTGGCCACCACGCCGCCGGGGCGGCGCGGTGGCGTCAAGACCGGTTGGCGCTCCTGAGCATTCAGCCCACCGGGGCCGGTTCGCCCGGCATGCCCTCCAGAGTGAGGCCGCCCTCGATGGTGTTGGGGACGCGGCGGCGGTTGGGGGAGCCCAGCGCCGTGGTCAGGTCGCCGCCGTCGTGTTCGGCCAGCAGTTCGCCGCTGTCCCAGACCAGCAGCGTGGCGCTGACGGTGTTCTCGGCGGTCGAGTGCGCCAGGTCGTAGTGCGCGCAGCCGGGGACGTGGCCGTAGGTGATCCACAGGTCGTAGCCGGTCATGAACAGATCGAGGTCGAATTGCACACTCAGGCCGAGCAATTCGCTACGGCCGTTGTCGTCGACGCCCGCGAACGCCTCGTCCAGCGCCAGCAGACGGGGAGCCTGCGGATCGGCGGAGTCGAGCATCACGTGCGCGGCCGCGAACAGCGGCAGGTGCAGCGAGACCGACTGCTCGCCACCGGAGAGCGCGCTGTGCCGGGCCACGGTCAGCTTGTCCTCGCTGCCGTCGCCGTTGATCAGGGTGAACGAGAACACCCGCCAGGTGCGGTAATCGAGGGTGGCGCCGAGGATCTCGGGGTAGGACCGCTCCGGGTGGGCGGTGCGGGCCGCGCGGATCTCCGCGGCGAAATGGGCGCGCACGGCGCCCAGATCCTCCGGGCTCAGCGCCGCGGTGTCCCGGTCGAGCAGTTTGCACATGGCGCGGGCGGCCTCGGACAGGCCGTCGGCCAGGATCCAGTGCACGCCGATGGTGTTGCCCGACGACATCCGGCGCTGCTTCATCTCCGCGCCCATGCGGGTGATGAGTTCGCGGGCGTCGCTGGTGCGTTCGTGGATCTGCTGGGCCAGGCCGGTCAGCAGCGCGTCCTCCAGGATGCGGCGCTCGGCGTCGGTGAGCAGCAGTTCCTGATCGCGGCGCGCGGCGTCGATCCGAGCCGCGAAATCGGCGAGCGCGGCCTGTCCGTTCTCGTCGTGCACGGCGACCACGGTCAGGCCGTCGGCGGCATCCCAGTGCAGTCGATAGTCGCGGCCCGACGCGGTGAGCGCGGCATCGAACTCCTGCAGCGCGCTGGTCACCGCCGACCGGGTGGACTTGCGCCCGGCTTCGGTGGCTCGCACCTGGGTGGTGGCGGTGTCGAGGTCGGCGAACAGGGCGGCCACCTCCTCGGGCAGCACGACCGGGTCGGTCTCCGGTCCGGCGGCGACGATCCGGTACTGCAACTGCTCCGGGGTCGACCACGCGGCATCGGTGCTCGGCCAGCGGTGCTCGACCGAGGCACCGAGCAGACTGAGCAGGTCCGGCCGGGCGTAGGGCGCCAGCGACCGCACCTCCGCCAGCACCTCGGTGAGCGCGGTGGCCAGTGCCTCGTTGGCGGTGCGGTAGGCGGCCTCGGCGTCGCCGACCGCCTCGATCGCGGCATTGGCGGCCTTGCGCGCGGCTCGCTGCTCGGCCTTGGCCGCCTCGATCGCGGCGCGGGCGGCCTCGAGGTCGCGGTCGATGTCGGCGGCGCCGGCGCCCAGCGCTTCCCGCAGGGTCTCGAGCTTGCGCTGCTGTTCGGTGAACCCGAGCCGGGCGGCTTCGGCCTCCTCGGCGAAGGCCTCGGCCAGCGCTCGCGCCTCGTCGTGCCGGTCGGCGCCCTCGCGTTCGCGTTCACGTTCGCGCTCGTGTTCGGCGCGCAGCCGCAGCAGCCCGGTGCCGGTATTCTCGAAGTGCCGGATCGCGGCGGCGAGCGCGTCGAGTTCGCGGGCCTCGGTCGGCGTGCGATGCGCCTGCGCGGTGGCTCGCAGCTTCTTGTCCATCGCGGTGGCCTCGCCGACCGCCTGGTCCAGATCGCGTTCGGTCTGGGTGACGGCCTCCGACCGCGACCGCATGAGACCGGCCGTCTCCGCGACCGCGCGCAGCGCGGCGGTGATCGCGGACGGGCGGGGCAGGGACTTCGTCGCGGCGCTGAGGGTCGCCAATTCGGCGGTGGCCGTGGCCTCGTCGGCCTTCGCCGCCTCGGCTTCGGCGGCAGCGGCCTCGATCGCCGCGTCGAGTTCGGCCTGGCGCAGTTCCCGGCGGCGGGCGCGCGCGGTCGCGCCGAGGAACTCGGCGTCGGGCTTGGTGTGGCGTCCGACGTGCAGGCCGTGCCGGAAGATGCCGGCAGTGCCGACGACGACGGGATCGCCCGCGCCCGCCGGGAGGCGGAGCACTCCAGCGGCAGTCGTTCCGGCCGCCCTCGGTTCGGTGCCCGCCGCGTCGGCGGCGGGTGCTTCGTCGAGTGCGATCGAGGCCAGCACCTCGGCGACGATGCTCGTCGGGATCGCCAGATCGTCGGAGCCGTCCTCGACGACAAGGACGTCGGCGAGGGTGCGACCGGCCGGGCGATCGGCGGCGGGCAGCGGGAGCAGATAGCGGACCCCGTCGACATCGCGGACGCGGGCCGGGTCACAGATCCAGGCGTCGAGGAGCCCGGTCGCCTGGAGAGCGGCCTCGATACCCGCGGCTTCGGCCGGGGCCACCGCGTCCGCGAACCGGACCGAGCGCCAGAAGGGCACGCCGGGAAGGTCTGTCGGCTCGCGGGCGTCGGTCGGGTGCGGCGGCGGCGCGTCGTCGCGTTCGGCGGCCACCTTGTCGCGCTCGGCGACCAGCGTTTCCCGGCGTGCGGCCGCGGCCGCCGCCCGCGCCTTGGCTTCCTGCCGTCGGGTGCGGATCTGGTCCTGCAAGGGCTCGCAATACTCGGCCAGCACCTCGTGCACGGACGGGGCGTCCTCCGTGCCCGCCGCGGCGAGGGCCGAGGTCAAGGCATCGAAAAGCCCAGGGCGCTCCGCATCGGCGCTGCGCGGAATGCCGCCGGAACCGAGGTCGGTGTCGTGACCGGTCGGCAGCGTGCCCGCGGCGATCGGCGCCAGCACCGCCGCGTTGGTCTGCCACCAGGTGCGCAGGGCGGCAGCCGATTCGGTTCTGGCCAGCGTGACGGCGGCTTCGGCGTGGGCCACCTCGGCGGCCGCGGCGTCGCGCAGTTCCACGGCGCGTTCGGCCAGGCGCTGGGCGCGGGTGCGATCGGCGGCCAGGGCTTCCCAGCGGCTCAACGCCTTGCGCACCGCGCGGACGTCGGCGTCGCGTTCCTCGGCGTGGCCGCGCACGGCGGCGGTGATCTGATCACCGCGGCCGTCGGCACCCGGTGTGGTCCACTCGATGCCGGCCTCCTCGGCCGCGGCACGCAGGGCGTCCTCGCCGCGGACCAGCGCGGCGGCGGCGGTGCGCACGGCCTCGGCGGCGCGCTCGGCTTCCTCGGCGCGGCGCTGCAGGGTCTGGCCGGCCTCGGCGGCCTTGTCGCGGTGCACGGCGGCGGAGGTCTCGAGCCTGCGGACAGCGTCGGCGAGGTCGTCGAGCTGCTGTTTGCCCTCGTAGGCGCTCGAGCGCTGCAGGTTCTCGCGGTCGGCGATGGCCTGCTCGTAGGCTCGGTCGGCCTCCTCGGCCCTGGCCTCGGCGGCGGTGCGGTCGGCCTCGCGCCGGGTGCGCAGGGCAGTGGCCGCGAACAGGGCGGTCGAGGCGTTGGTGACCGCGTCGAGGCGGGCACGCACCTGGTCGACATCGGTCTTGGCCTGCACGGCGAGGTATTTGCGGTACACGTCGACGAAGCGGCGCGTCGCGGTGTCGGCTTGGACGAGCCCGTCCAGGGTGCGCCCGACCTCCTCCATATCGCTGAAGGACCGGGCCGCGTCCAGGATCAGCTGCTCGTCGAGCGGGCGCAGGCCGTCGGTGAGTGCCTGCGACAGGCCGCGGGGGTCGAGGTTCTTGGCCAGCTGCGGTCGGCGCAGCGTGAGGATCAGATTGATCAGCTGGTCGTAGCGCTGCACTCCGAGCCCGAACATGCGGGCGTCGATGGCGGCCCGGTACTCCACCGGCCGGTCGACGATGGCGTCACTGCCGATCTGCTCGGCGAGCTGCTTGCGGGTCAGCGGCCGGTCGTCGGGGCCGATCAAGGAGAAGTCGACGCCCGCGCGCCCGTCGGCGACGAAATACCAGCGGGTGACCTTGTCCGAGGACCGGGTGGCGCGCATGCCGATGCCGACCGTGACGACCTCCGGGTCCTCCCAGCTGCCGCGCGCGAACTCCATCCAGACATACGAGTAGGCCGATTCCTGCTTGCGATAGAGCAGATTCGACTTCATGGTGCGCTCTTCGCCGGCGAACGGATTGAGCCTGCGCGGCTCGATCCGTCCGTCGAGCACGAACGGGAACAGCACCTCCAGGGCCTTGGTCTTGCCCGATCCGTTCGGACCGCGCAGCACGAGCCTGCCGTCGGCGAAACAGAACTCCTGGTCGCGGTAGTCCCAGAGGTTGACGATGCCCGCGCGGGTCGGGACGAAACGCACTCCGCCGTGAATGAGCGACATCTGCTCAGTTCCCTCCCGTTCCGGTGCTGCTGCCGTCGGTGTCGGCGGCGGTGACGAACAATTCCTCGGCCTGGCGGACCCGCACGGTGACCACCGCGCCCCGATACCTGGCCAGCGCGGGCAGGACCAGCAGCCCGCCCTCGACCGGCCGGACCAGCCGAAGCTTGGTGAGCAGCGCGACGACCTCGGCGGTGAGCCCGCCGACATCGGCCTGCCACTGCGCGGCGAAGGTGGCGCCGTAGCGGTCGGTCAGCGCGGTGACCGTGCCGCGCACCCAGGCGTCGTCGAGGAACGGATAGGTGAGCGGCTCGGTGTCGGCGAGTTCGTCGTCGACGGAATCCGCGGGCGGGTCCGGTGTTTCGGGATCCTCGGCGAGCGGGGCGAACACGCCCGCCGCGGGGATGGCCGCGTCGAGCTGGTCGAGCAGCGCGTCCTCGGTGGTCGGCGCGGGATGGCGCGCGACCGGGTCGTCGATGTCGAGGACGACGTCGGCGATCTCGCCGATGAGCAGCAGCGCCACCTGCGCGAGCGTGCCGGTGCCGGGGAAGCGGGTGTCGGAGAGCCTGCCCGAGGTGTCGATGAGCGCGACCCCTTCGGCGCGCCGCTCGGCGCGCAGGCCGGTGCAGTACTCGACCTCGTCGACCACGCGGTCCTGGCCGAGCAGGGCGCGCTCGGCGGGGGAGAGGTCTTCGAGGTATACGACCGGACGTTCCACCAGCGCGCGGCGCACCCGGCGGGCCTGTTCGGCGGGCGCGTGCTCGGTGTCCTCGGCCAGCAGACCCCGCACGCTGTGCAGATGCTGCAGCGCGCGCGGCGGCCGGAACAGCGCGAACACCACCGGCCGGTCGATGTCGTAGAGGGCCTCGCCCGCCTCCGGGTCGCTGGCCCAGCCGCCCGCGTCACCGTCGGCCAGGGTGAGCGCGCCCCTGGCGCCGAGCCAGCCGACCGCGTCGACGAACGCGTCCCGATCGGCGGCCCGCTCGGTGGACAGCTCGAGGCCGTCGATCCGGCTCGCGTAATCGGCCACGTGTTCGGCCAATTCCGACAGCGTGATCTGGTCGCCCGCGCGGCCGAGCGCGGCCAGGGCCAAGGAGAGATAGGCGTAGCGGCGGCGGTCGAAGACGCGGTCGTTGACGCTGCGCGCGGGCAGGGTGTCGTCGAGCCGGTCGTGCACCGGATACAGCCGAGCCGTGGTCTCGGTGACCTCGAGGCGGTAGCCGAACAGTTCGGCGAGGTCCTCGCGCAGTTCGGTGGCCCAGCGCCGGATCAGCGGTAGCGCGATCCGGTCGGGATAGACCCGGGTGACCAGGTGGTTGGCGAGCATGACGCGGGCGGCGCGCTGGTAGCTGTCCAGGGCGAGGGCGTCGATGCGGCGCTGCTGTCTCATCGTGGCGTCCCCCGTCGCGTGGTCGCGGTGACCTCGAGGCGGCGGTTGTTCAGGTGCAGCAGGCCCGCCGCGGTGCGGATGACGGTCGACCCGTCGCACGGCCGCACCGTCAGTGTCACGCCGTTGTCGGAACCCGTTGTGCCGTCGACCTTTCCGCTGACCGGCACCCACGCCGTCGACGCGGCGTCGAGCAGGCGCAGCAGCACCTCGGTCTCGCGCTGGTCCAGGACCCGTTCGTGCACGGCGCCGGTGGCCAGGGAGGCCGCGGCCGCGGCCCGCTCGCGCTGGGCCGCCAGCTGGGCCTCGCGCAACCTGCGGATGCCCGCGTCGTTGCGCGCGATCCGGGCCGGCGCGCCCGCGGTCGGCGCGCGACCGGTCTCGGCGAGGGTCCGTGAGATCTCCAACGGCGGTGCCTCCCACCAGGACCGGCCCGCCGGGATCACCTCGGCGTCGGGATGCTCGAGCGCCAGGTGCCGGGGCCTGCCCAGGCCGAACACCGCGTCGTAGAGCGCGTGCGCGCTGCCCGTGGTGGGGGTGTCGACGAACCAGGCGGCCAGATGCCGCAGCGCCGATTCCCGGCTGACCCCGCCGCGGCGGGTCTCGGTGACCCGGCGCAGCAGCGACAGCACCGCGGCGATCGCGCTCATCGTCGCCTCGCGCAGCCGGTCGGCCTCACACGACTCGTTCGCCTCGCCGCCGCCCGCCGCCACGAACCAGGTGCGCAGGCCGTCCCAGCGCGAGCGCCAGTCGGCCTCGCGTTCGGCCGGGCTCAGCAGCACCCGCTCGTCGCAGCTCGCCGCGCGGCCGATCAGCTGCTCGACGCCGGTGGCCTCCACCTCGCCGATCGCGGCCGCCAGCCGGGGGGCGAACCGGGCCAGGTCCATGCTGAACTCGCGCATGTGCGCCAGCAGCGCGTCCTTGTGCGCGAGAAAGGATTCCGGGGTGATCTCGGTCGTGCGCACCAGATCGCCCAGCGACAGGTAGAAGTGCGCCGCGCGCGCGGCCATGTCGGTGAGCGCGGCGTCGAGCCTGCGCAGCGTGGTGTAGACCCGCTCGGCGTCGCCGTCGCGATTGGCCGCGGCCAGGGTACGCAGGTCGGTGAGCAGTTCGGGCAGCACCAGGCGTGACAGCGACGCGTCGTCCATCCGGGCCGTCAGCACGCCGGCCACCGCCCGGTACGCCTGGAAACCCGCCTGCGCGAACTGGTAGACGTAGTGCCGGTTGCGGTACTCGGCCAGAGTGGCCGCGCGGGTGCCGTCGTAGCTGCGCTCCAGCACGCCCCAGCGGTGCAGCTGCTCGAGCAGCGGACCGATCTCGACCGCGGGCAGCGGCACGCCCGCGGGCCCGGCCTGCCCGCCGGTCTCGGCTCTGGCGATCCACTCGGCGACGTCGTCGGCGTGCAGCAGCACCACGTAGGCGGCGCGGGCACTGTCGAAGGCGCGCAGCACCCGCAGGTAGTCGGCGCGCTTCTCCGCGGTCGCGAACGAGAACAACCGCAGCCGCTCGTCCCACAGGGCGGGTACGGCGCTGGGCAGGCCGTCGGCGAGGTCGGTCACCGTAGACAGATTAGTGGTGGCCGCCGCGCGCCCCGGGGGACCCGCCCCGGATCGGCGTGCCCCCGCCGTCTGGTAAGCCCCGCTCACCCGACGTTGAGCGAGCGCAGCTGCTCGAGGAACGACTGGGTGCGCGGATCTCCCGGATAGCGTTCGATGATCTCCCTGGCCGCCTCGCCGGCGATCCAGGCCAGCGACGGCAGCGAGCGGCGACCCGCCGTGAACGCCGCGACGCCCTCCTCGACCGCGCGCTCGAGATCGCGGTCGCGCACGGCGACCACAGCCAGCGTCAGCCGGGCCTCCGAGACCCGCATCGGGTTGCGGACCGAACCGTCGGGCCTGGTCGAATCGCTGATCACCTGCTGGGCGTAACGCTCGGCCAGCCGGTCCTGGCCCGCGACCCGGCAGCAGTCCATCGCGTAGAAGTCGAACTTGGTCGCGTCGACGACGAAGTGGTTGTGCAGATCGGCCGGATGACCCATCCGCGACAGGATCGCCCTGCCCTCGTCGAGCGCGGTCTGCACCGCCCGGCGATCACCGAGGCGGGCCCAGCCCTTGGCCCGTTGGGCGGCCAGCTGCACCCCGACACCCATCGAGGCGGTGCCCGGCATGGCCTTCTCCGAGACGTCGATCGCGCCCCGGAAATTGCCCTGGGTGAGCGCGAACCAGGCCGACATCTCGGCGGCCCACGCCGAGATCTCGACGTTGCCCGCCTCGCGGCCCAGCGAATCCGCGGCCCGCCGGGTGGCCTCGGCGCCGGCCCGGTGTCCGAGGTCGTAATCGACGCAACCGACCAGCAACGCCACCCAGCCCGCCAGCACGAGGATCTCCCGATGCTGGCTCAGGGTGAGCCTGCCGTCGAGCAGCGAGGTGATCCGGCGCAGCCACGCGGTGCCCTCGGCGTGCAGCTCGTGCGGGTCGGCGTAGGCGTACTCGCAGCACAGCCGTTCGGCGGTGATCCGCACCGCGTCCAGGGTGGCGCTGTTGACGTCGGACATCCGGAGTCTGCCGATGAACTCGAGCGTGTCCATACCGGTCGCCGATAACAGCTCGTCATCGCGGTTGGGCCGGGACTTGGGGAAGAACGCGGCGGGGACGGTGTCGAACGCGGCCGCGATGATCGGCGCGTAGAACTCGTCGGGGCGCGATTCCCCGGACTCCCAGCGCCGCCAGTTGCGCAGCAGGGTACTGTCCGTCGGCAGGTTGTGGGAGGACTTGGCACGCATCGCGCGGACGGCATCGGCTTGCGACCATCCCCTCGCGTCACGTTCCGAACGCATCCGAACAGCCCAGACGGGTCGATCATCAGTTGCGGTCACGGCGGTAGTATCCCACCAGTTAACGTTCGGCGTCCCGAATAGGGCATGTAGATGTCATCGGCTTGACATCTGCTGCGCGGGGCCGCGAATACGCATGCTGTAAGTAGGTGCTCGTCGCCGACCCCGGCGGACACCCGCTTTGCAGGAGAGCTTGCAGGGCAACGCAGTACCCCCGCGCGGCGCACGGCGTGGCGCGGGGGGATCCGACAACAGAACAGCGATCCCAATCCAACGGAGGTTCGGGTGGAAGCGTTGATCTATGGATACTTGCGGGACGACCTGGCCGAAGGCCGGAGCGACCAATTGGAGGATGCGCTACGCAGCCTCGCGCGCACCGCGGGGATGTGCTTCGCCGCGACGTTCCATGAATCGACCGCGGGTGACGGTGCGGCGTTCGCCGAACTCACTCAGGAATTGAAGCGGGCCGACGCCCACCACGTGGTGGTGCCGTCACTCGATCACCTTGCCGGCCAGACGATCCCGCGTGACCTGCTGATCGCGAAGCTGGCGCACGAGGCGGCCGCCCAGGTACTGACCCTGGAGCGCTAGCCGTGGCCAGTTCCGCCGGCACAGAACCACCATCCTGGTAGCGGCCGCACCGGCCGCGAGCGAGGCGAACAATGCGAGCAGTCGATGGTCGCCGAACGCCGGGTACACCTGCCAGTGCAGCAGGTACGCGAACAACGAGCTGTCGGCCACCGCCACCGCCACCACGGCGAGGACGGCGGGCACGCGCAGCGCGGGCAGCCAGACCAGCAGCAGGATGCCCGCCATCACCAGGCGTTCCCGATCGGTGACGCCGAAATACCCCGGCACACTTGCCAGCAGCACGGCGCTGACGATCAGCCGCTGCCAGACTGCCGTCGCCTTCGCTCCGGCCCAGCCGAGAACGAAGTACCAACAGGCCAGCGGTGACAACGGGATATCGCGCTCGGGATAGAGCCCGAACGTATGCCAGCGCACCACCAGGGCGAGCCCGAGCAGAGCCAGGGCGAACCAGAACGGCCCCCGCCGCTCCCAGCGGTCCAGCCACGGGATCCGCAGCAGCAGCGCGGCGACGACCGTGCAGTAGACCAGCACCTCCAGGAACCACAGATGCCCCGCCGTGTCGTTGCGCGGGCCGAGGATCTTGTTGAGCAGCACCACATTCTGCCAGCTGTAATAGCCGGGCTGCCACACCATCGTGATCAGTACCCACAGCGCCGTCGGCACCGCGATCATCGCCACCGACCGCGCGGTCTGCCGGAGACGCTGGGCCGGGGGAGCCGCACTCACCGCGAACCGCGCGAAGTTGTATCCGGCCACCGCCAGCAGCACGTGCGCCGCACCCCAGATCTCGAACAGCTGGATGTGCGAGCCGAGCACGAGCACGATGCCGATGGCGCGCAGCGCCGTCGCGGTGTCCAGGGCCCGCCCGACACCGCCCCGGCCGCGCGGTGTTCGCTCCAACCGGTCGATCGAGAGCTGCGGCCAGTCGGCGGGCAGCTTGCCGATGACCCGTTCCAGCCGGGCCGCGGTGGTGACGTAACTGAGCGAATCACCGCCCAGCTCCACGAAGCTGTGTGCACGCGAGATCTTCTCGACCGGCAGGGCCAGCGCGTCGGCGTAGATGGCGCGCACATCGGCGCCGGTCTCGGGCTCGGCGGGCGCCTGCGCGCGGATCGCCGGGTAGTCGATCTTGCCGGTGGCCAGCCGGGGCAGCTCGTCGACGATCGTCACGGTCACCGCCGCCGCGGGCAGTCCCGACGCCCGCGCGATCAGCGCGGCGGGATCACCCCGGCCCGTCCCGGTCACCGCGGCGATCAGCCGGGCGCCGTCGTCGGTGCAGGCCGCGCCGAAACCGGCGGCGGCGAGCTCGGATTCGACCCGGCCCAGATCGATGCGCAACCCGAACAGCTTCGCGAAGCGGCTGCGCCTGCCGATCACCTGGTACAGGCCGTCGGCGGTGCGCCGGGCGAGGTCACCGGTGCGCAGCGCCGCGACGGTGCGGCCCAGCGCGAGATCGGCGGGGCGGGTCGCGTAGCCGAGCATCACGTTGGCACCGTGGTACACCAGTTCCTCGGCGGCGCCGTCGTCGACCGGTTCGAGCGTGAAATGTCCACCGGGTACGGGTATCCCGATGCACTCCGGGTGCTCGGTCGCGAGTTCCGGTGGCAGATACGCCATCCGGGCCGTCGCCTCGGTCTGGCCGTACATCACGAAGAATCGCCAGCCCGCCGCCGCGCCGAGCCGCGCGTAGGCCCGCACCCGCGCGGGCTCGAGCCGGCCACCCGCCTGCGTCACGTACCGCAGATCGGGCAGTGACATCTCGGCGAAGCCGACCCGGTCCAGCAGGTCCACGGTGTAGGGGACCGCGGCGAACGACGTCGCCCGGTGCGCGCGGAACTCGTCCCAGAACTCGGGATCGCTCACCGACCGGTCGGTGAGCAGCAGGCTCGCCCCGCGCAGCAGATGGCTGTGCACCACCGACAGGCCGTAGCAGTAGAACAGTGGCAGCGTGGTCGCCGCGCGATCGTGCGGCCCGATCTCGAGATAGCGGGCGATCGAGTCGGCGTTGGCGAGCAGGTTCGCGGCCGAGAGCCGGACCAGCTTCGGCGAGCCGGTCGAGCCGGACGTGCTCAACAGCAGGGCGAGCTCCGGGTGCAGCTCGTGCGCCGGGTCCGCGCGCTCGGCGACGATCCGCCCGCCCTCGACGACGACGTCGGGATCGTAGGTTGCGGCGAGTTCACCGGAGAGCTCGCCGGTCAGTAGCACCACGCAGCCCGCGTCGAGCGCGCCCAGGTAGGCGACGAGGGAGTCGATGTCGTTGGCCGCGGTCAGCGCGACGAGTCGGCGCGCCGGGCCCAGCCGTGCCGAGAACTCCGCGACGCGGTCGGCGAGCTGGGCATAGGTGACGCGGCACAGGGTGTCGGCGGGCACGGTCGGGTGCCGGTGCAGCACCGCGATCCGGTCGTCGAATCCCCGGAGATGAGCGACGATCGGGTGGTTCGGCACGCGAAAAAGTCTAGGGGGCGTGCCGTCGATATCCGGGAGGTGGTCGCGTGGCGAATTCCCGGTGAACGCGGGTCAGAGCCCGAAACTGCCCGGACCGCGCCTGCGCAGGTACTTCTCGAACTCCGCGGCGATGGCGTCACCGTCGATCTTGGCCATCGTCTCGTTGAGGTCGAGCGCCGCGTCGCCACGCTCCTCGAGCGAGCGCACGTACTCGTTGATCTCCTCGTCGCCGACGGTCATCTCGTTGACCGCGGCCTCCCACTCCTCGGCCTGTGTGGGCAGCTCACCGAGCGGAACCTCGATGTCGAGGACGTCCTCGACCCGGTGCAGCAGCGCGATGGTGGCCTTCGGGTTCGGCGGCTGCGACACGTAGTGCGGCACCGCCGCCCAGAACGACACCGCAGGCACCCCGGCCTTGACACACATGTCCTGCAGCACCCCGGTGATCCCGGTCGGGCCCTCGTAGCGGGTCTGCTCCAGGGCGAACCGCTCGGCGGCCTCGGGGCTGTAGGCCGAGCCGGTCACCGGCACCGGACGTGTGTGCGGCGTGTCGGCGAGCAACGCGCCGAGGATGACGACCGTCTCCACACCGAGCTGCTCGATGAACTCGAGCAGGTCGTTGCAGAAGCTGCGCCAGCGCATGTTGGGTTCGATCCCCCGCAGCAGGACGACATCGCGATCGCTCCCGGGGGGCGAGCACACCGACAACATGGTCGAGGGCCACTGGATCTCCCTGGTCACCCCGTCCACCTGGCGCACCGTCGGGCGGTTCACCTGGTAGTCGTAGTAGTCCTCGGAATCGAGTTCGGCGAGCGGCTCGGCGTCCCAGATCAACTCCAGATGTTCGACCGCGCCACTGGCGGCGTCACCGGCGTCGTTCCAGCCCTCGAAGGCCGCGACCAGCACGGGATTGCGCAACGTCGGCAGTTCCGTCTCGGGGGTTTCACTGGCATCCACCCGGTCAGCCTAGTGTCTTCGGCGAATTGTTTTGCGGTGACCGGCGCTGTTGCGTGTTTCCCGTGCGGGCTGTGTCCGGCGCCACTCGAATCACCCGCAGTGGTCTTATGCGTCGGGGCCGCCCATTAGTCTTGAATCATGTCTGCGTCCTTGCCCACCGGGTTCGATACCACGCTCCTCGATACGCTCCGACGGCGTGTCGTCATCGGCGACGGTGCGATGGGCACGATGTTGCAGGCCGCGGATCTGTCGCTCGACGATTTCCGTGGCCTCGAAGGATGCAACGAGATCCTCAACGACACCCGCCCCGACGTGCTGCGCGCGATCCACCGCGCGTACTTCGAAGCCGGCGCGGATGCGGTGGAGACCAACACCTTCGGCTGCAACCTGCCCAACCTGGCCGACTACGACATCGCCGACCGGATCCGCGATCTGTCCGAGCGCGGCACCCGGCTGGCCCGTGAGGTCGCCGACGAGATGGGCCCGTCGGCCGACGGCACCCCGCGCTATGTGCTGGGCTCGATGGGACCGGGCACCAAGCTGCCGACGCTGGGGCACGCGCCGTTCGTCTCGCTGCGCGACGCCTACACCGAGGCCGCCCTGGGTATGCTCGACGGCGGCGCCGACGCCATCCTCATCGAGACCTGCCAGGACCTGCTGCAGGTCAAGGCCGCGATCACCGGCAGCAGGCGGGCCATGGCGGCCGCGGGCCGCCGGATCCCGATCATCACCCACGTCACCGTGGAGACCACCGGCACCATGCTGGTCGGTAGCGAGATCGGCGCCGCGCTGACCGCGCTCGAACCGCTCGGCATCGACATGATCGGCCTGAACTGCGCGACCGGCCCCGACGAGATGAGCGAGCACCTGCGTCACCTGTCGCGACACGCGCAGATTCCCGTCTCGGTGATGCCGAACGCGGGTCTGCCGGTGCTCGGCGCGAACGGCGCGGAGTACCCGCTGACCCCGGAGGAGCTGGCGGTCGCGATGAGCGGCTTCGTCTCCGAGTTCGGGCTCTCGCTGGTGGGTGGCTGCTGTGGCACCACCCCCGAGCACATCCGCCAGGTCGCCGAGGCGGTGCGCGCGGTCGAGACCACGCTGCCGCCGATCGAGGCGCGCCGCACGCCCGCCCACGAGCCTGCCGTGTCGAGCATGTACACCGCGGTCCCGTTCGAGCAGGACGCCTCGATCCTGATGATCGGTGAGCGCACGAATGCCAACGGCTCCAAGGCCTTCCGGGACGCGATGCTGGCCGAGGACTGGCAGCGATGCCTCGAGATCGCCAAGGACCAGACCCGCGACGGCGCGCACATGCTCGACCTGTGCGTCGACTACGTCGGCCGCGACGGCACCAAGGACATGAACGAGCTCGCTTCGCGCCTGGCCACGTCCTCGACCCTGCCGATCATGCTCGACTCCACCGAACCGCCGGTGCTGCAGGCCGGTCTCGAGCACCTGGGTGGCCGCTGCGCGGTGAACTCGGTGAACTACGAGGACGGCGCCGGCCCGGATTCGCGCTTCCAGCAGATCATGCGGCTGGTCTCCGAGCACGGTGCCGCCGTGGTCGCGCTGACCATCGACGAGGAGGGCCAGGCCCGCACCGCCGAGACCAAGGTGGCGATCGCTGAGCGGTTGATCTCCGACATCACGACCAACTGGGGTCTGCTGGAGTCCGACATCATCGTCGACACCCTGACCTTCACCCTCGGCACCGGCCAGGAGGAGTCGCGCAAGGACGGCCTCGAGACCATCGAGGCGATCCGCGAGCTCAAGCGCAGGCACCCCCAGGTGCAGACCACCCTCGGCCTGTCCAATATCTCCTTCGGCCTGAACCCGGCCGCCCGGCAGGTGCTGAACTCGGTGTTCATGCACGAATGTGTCGAAGCCGGACTGGATTCGGCGATCGTGCACGCCTCCAAGATCCTGCCGATGAGCCGGATCCCGGACGAGCAGCGCCAGACCGCCCTCGACCTGATCTACGACCGCCGCGGCGAGGACTACGACCCGCTGCAGAAGCTGATGGCACTGTTCGAGGGCGTCTCGACCGCGTCGTCGAAGGCATCCCGGGCCGAGGAACTGGCCGCGTTGCCGCTGTTCGACCGGCTCGAGCGGCGCATCGTCGACGGCGAGCGCAACGGTCTCGACGTCGACCTCGACGAGGCGATGCAGACCGTGCCGCCGCTGCAGATCATCAACGAGACCCTGCTCTCGGGCATGAAGACGGTCGGCGAGCTGTTCGGCTCCGGCCAGATGCAGCTGCCGTTCGTGCTCCAGTCGGCCGAGGTGATGAAGACCGCGGTGGCGCACCTGGAACCGCACATGGAGGCCACCGACGACTCCGGCAAGGGCCGGATCGTGCTCGCCACCGTGAAGGGCGACGTGCACGACATCGGCAAGAACCTGGTCGACATCATCCTGTCCAACAACGGCTACGAGGTGGTCAACCTCGGCATCAAGCAGCCGATCGCCACCATCCTCGACGCCGCGCAGGACAAGAAGGCCGACGTGATCGGCATGTCCGGGCTGCTGGTGAAGTCGACCGTGGTGATGAAGGAGAACCTCGAGGAACTCAACGCCAAGGGTGTCGCCGAACAGTTCCCGGTGCTGCTCGGCGGCGCCGCGCTGACTCGCGCCTACGTGGAGAACGACCTCACCGCCGTCTACGAGGGCGACGTGCACTACGCCCGCGACGCGTTCGAGGGCCTGCGCCTGATGGACGAGATCATGACCGTCAAGCGCGGTGGTGGCCTCGATCCCGACAGCCCCGAGGCGATCGCCGCCAAGGAGAAGGCCGCCGAGCGCAAGGCCCGCCACGAGCGGTCCAAGCGGATCGCCGCCGAGCGCAAGGCCGCCGAGGTGCCGATCGAGGTGCCCGAGCGCTCCGACGTGGCCGCCGATCTGCCCGTGCCGACCCCGCCGTTCTGGGGCACCCGCGTGGTGAAGGGGCTGCCGCTGCAGGAGTATTCGGGCCTGCTCGACGAGCGGGCGCTGTTCCTGGGGCAGTGGGGTCTGCGCGGTCAGCGCAGCGGTGACGGTCCGTCCTACGAGGAGCTGGTGGAGAGCGAGGGCCGCCCGCGGCTGCGGGCCTGGCTCGACCGCCTCGCGACCGAGGGCGTGCTGCAGCACGCCGCGGTGGTCTACGGCTACTTCCCGGCGGTGTCGGAGGGCGACGACGTCATCGTGCTCACCGAGCCCGACGCCGACGCGCCCGAGCGGTACCGGTTCACCTTCCCGCGCCAGCAGCGCGACCGGTTCCTGTGCATCGCCGACTTCATCCGCTCGCGGGAGCGGGCGCGCGAGACCGGCCAGGTCGACGTGCTGCCGTTCCAGCTGGTCACCATGGGCCAGCCGATCGCCGACTTCGCCAACGCGCTGTTCGCGGCCGACAACTACCGCGACTACCTCGAGGTGCACGGAATCGGCGTGCAGCTCACCGAGGCGCTGGCCGAGTACTGGCATCGCCGGGTGCGCGAGGAACTGACGCTGGAGGGCCAGTCGGTCGCCGACGACGATCCCGCCGACATCCAGGACTACTTCAAGCTCGGCTACCGCGGTGCGCGGTACTCCTTCGGCTACGGCGCCTGCCCGGAGCTCGAGGACCGGGCCAAGCTGGTCGATCTGCTCGACGCGGGCCGGGTCGGGGTGACGCTGTCGGAGGAACTGCAGCTGCACCCGGAACAGTCGACCGACGCGTTCGTGCTGCTGCATCCGGAGGCGAAATACTTCAACGCCTGAGACACTGGCAGGCGACGGCAGATCGGACCGGTCCCCGCGGGGCCGGTCCGATGCTGTTGTGCCGGTTGTGAGTCTGATCACGAAGCGGCCGGGAGTCCATGGACCGGGGCCCGCGAGGACGAGGGCAAAGCAGTTCAGCACGTAGGATTTTCGGAAGTTTCATCCCGCTGTGGCGCGGAGGGCTGGACGACTCGGCGGTATTGCAGGAGGGGCACACGTTATGACATCGGATCGGTTGATCGCGGGGCGTTATCGACTCACCGACCCGATCGGCACCGGCGCGATGGGAGTCGTGTGGCGCGCCACCGATGTCCGGCTGCGTCGCACCGTCGCGGTGAAGCAACTGCTGCTCGCGCCGGGGCTCACCGGTTCGCAAGCGCTGGAAGCGAAGCTGCGCGCCATGCGCGAGGGTCGCATCGCCGCCCGCCTGCACCATCCGAACGCCATCACCGTCTTCGACGTCGCCGAGGAAGACGGCCAGCCGTGGCTGGTCATGGAGTATATGAACGCGCCCAGCCTCGCGGCGAAGCTGGCGGGCGGGGCGACGCTGCCGCCGCTCGAGGTGGCCGGGATCGGCGCCCAGGCCGCCGCCGCGCTGTCGGCGGCGCACGACGCCGGGATCATGCACCGCGATGTGAAGCCGGCCAACCTGCTCGTCGGCGACGACGGCACCGTCAAGCTCACCGACTTCGGGATCTCGCACGCCACCGGCGATGTCACCGTCACCGCCACGGGTTTCCTGGCGGGCACGCCCGCCTACCTGGCGCCCGAGATCGCCCGCGGCGACGACCCGAAACCCGCCGCCGACGTCTTCGCGCTGGGCTCGACCCTCTACGCCGCCGTCGAGGGCGCCCCGCCGTTCGGCGAGGGTGACAACCCGCTGGCGGTACTGCACGCCGTCGCCAGGGGAGTGGTGCCGGAACCGAAGCAGGCGGGTGCGCTCGGGCCGGTGCTGATGTGGTTGCTGACCGCCTCGGCCGAGCAGCGCCCGACCATGGCCCAGGCGCGCAAGGCGCTCGAAGACGTGGCGGCGGGCCGGGTTCCGGCCCTGCCCGCCACGGCGACGAAGGTGCTCCCGCTGAGTGAGGCGGCCACGACGCTGTTGCCGCAGCCGAGCGCGCCCACCGGCGGCGCGGCGGCGAAGTCCGGCGCGGCGGCGCTGCTGGGCGGTGGCCTGGCGCTGGCCAAGGCGGCCAGGTCCGCGATCACCGGCGGATCGTCCGCCGCGGGAACGGCCGGCGCACCGGGCGTTTCGGTGTCCGGGCCGAGCGCCGACCGCGCCGCGACGGCGGCCGGGACCGACGCGCGACAGCACGATGGGCAGGACGCCGTGCCCGGCAGCGACGAGCGTGCGGGGTCCCCGGCCGGCCCGCCGCCGGCCGGCCCGCGGCCGCCCGCCCGCACCGGTGGGTCGAACAACAGCCGGGCCATCCTGCTGCTCGCGGCCGCCGTGGCCGCGTTCACGGTGATGCTGATCGTGCTGGTCGTCACGCGCGAGCGGGGCACGGACCCCACGCAGCAGGCGCTGGATCCGGTCACCGTCACCACGGTGGTCGATGGCAAGGTCAGCACCGTGGTGATCGTGCCGGAGCAGGAGACGGTCACCGTCTCCGCGCCGCCGAGCTCCACGCCGACCGGGCCGACGACCCCGGGCGCGAGCTCGTCGGCGCCCGCGACGAGCACCTCGGGCAAGCCGACCGCCACCCCCAGCCCGACCAGCACCACGATCACCACCACCCCGTTCGGCCCGCCCAGCCCGGACCGCATCAGCCAGTTCATCGCCGGGTACTACGGCATGCTGCCCGGCAACATCGGCGGTGCCTGGGCGCAGCTGGCGCCCGGCTATCAGGCCCAGACCGGTGGCTACGGGCAGTACTCCTCGTTCTGGTCGACGGTGCGGTCGGTGACTGTCGGCTCGATCACCCCGAGCGGGGAGAACCGGGCGGTCGTCTCGCTCACCTACCAGCTCACCAACGGCACGGTGACCTCGGAGAACCGCTGGATCCAGGTCAGCGGGACCGGCGCGAACCTGCAGATCGCCGGGTCCGGGGTCTGACACCCACCGGCTACCCTGAACGCGGCCCGGCGTCCGCCGGGCCGACCCGGCGTGGAAGAGAACGAGGCGAGTAACAGGTGAGGGCGCGACCGGCCGCGGTGCTGTGGGACATGGACGGCACGCTGCTCGACTCGGAGAAGCTGTGGGACATCGCGGTACGCGAACTGGCCCGCGAACACGGCAGTGAGCTCACCGACGAGATTCGCCACGCGCTGATCGGCGCCTCCGGGCCGAACGCGCTGCGCATGCTGTTCGAGGGGATCGGGGTCGAGGCGACGCCGCGGGTGATCACCGAGGCGGGGGATTTCCTCGAACGCCGGGTCACCGAGCTGATGCTGGGTCCGATCCCGTGGCGACCCGGGGCCAAGGACGCGCTCGCCATGGTGCGCGCGGCGGGTCTGCGCTGCGCGCTGGTCACCAACACCAAGCGCTCGCTCACCGAATACGGGCTCGACACGCTGGGCCGCGACTTCTTCGACATCTCGGTCTGCGGTGACGAAGTGCCGCACGGCAAACCCGATCCGGCCATCTACCGCAAGGCCGCCGACCTGCTCGAACTCCACCCGGCCGACTGTGTGGCGATCGAGGATTCGCCCACCGGCGCACTCGCGGCACAGGGCGCCGGCTGCGGCCTGATCGTGATTCCGTGCGAAATCGCGGTTCCCGAGGCGCCGGGGCGGGTATTCCGGGAGTCACTGGTGGGTTTGTCGGCCAACGATCTGGGGGCCGCGCTCGTGGTGCGCGACGAACATTTCGGCAGCGCAGCGAGATAGGGCGAATAGCCTACCGTGATAATTCCGCTATCGACAGGGAATATACGAAAACTGTTGCCGCACAGTTGATTTCATGACGCTGTGATCTGCCCGGGATAGGCCGGATTTGCCGAAACCCTGGGCGTGTCGGCGAAAGTTCCCGCAAACTGAACTCATGACAGGGACGCGGGGGCTTGACGAAATCGTCGACATCGCACGGTATCCGCTCACCGATCTCGGTGGCCCGGGCCGGCGCGCCGCGGTCGAGGCCGCCCGCGCGGAACTGGCCGAGGACGGCTGCACGGTTCTGCGCGAATTCATCCGCCCGGAGCTGTGGGAGACGCTGCGGGTCGAGGGGGAGCAGATCGCCCCGCACGCCCATTACCAGGTGGAGCGGGTCAACGCCTACAACATCCCGCTCGACGCCGATCTGCCCGCCGACCACCCGGCCCGGATCGTGCTCGATCGCGGCAACGCCTTCGTCGCCCGCGACCGCATCCCCGTCGACGCGCTGATCCAGCGCCTCTACACCGACCCCGTCTTCCAGCGGTTCGTGGCCGACTGTTTCGAACTCGACGAACTGCACGAATTCGCCGACCCGCTGGCCGGTCTGTGCCTGAACGTGGTCGAGCCGGGCATGTCGCACCCGTGGCATTTCGACACCAACGAGTTCACCGTCAGCATGCTGACGCGGCGCCCCGACGCCGGCGGTGTCTTCGAATACTGCCCCAACATCCGCGACCCGCACGCCGAGCATCTCGACGACGTGCGTGCCGTGCTCACCGGCGAGGGCGAGCGGTTCATCCGCGCCCTGGAACTGCGTCCCGGCGACCTGCAGCTGTTCAAGGGCCGCTTCTCGCTGCACCGGGTCACCGAGGTGGCCGGTGCGGGACAACGACATTCGGCGATCTTCGCCTACACGGACCGGCCCGGGGTGATCGGCACTGTCGAACGCACCAGGCAGTTGTTCGGCCGTGTCCTGCCCGACCATGTGGCCGCCGCGGCCGACGCCGTCCGAGGTGACCGACTGCTCGACTGAGAGGAACCGCCCATGTCCGTTCCGTTGCACACCACCGGCAAAGCATCCTTCGACGACATCTACGAAAGTCCCGATCCGCGTGCCTACTTCGCGCGGATGAACGAGCTGGACTACCGGATCCCGGAGCTGGCCAAGCCGCACTTCCAGGAGCAGTTGCGCCAGTTGCGGGCGGCACGTCCGGACCGGATCCCCACGGTGCTCGACCTGGGCTGCTCCTACGGGGTGAACGCGGCGCTGCTGCGGACCGGTACCACGGTCGAGGAACTGGCCGGGCACTATCGCGACCACGCCGAGACCGACAAGGTCGGGCTGATCGCGGCGGATCGGGAGCGGTTACGCGCCGACCTGATGCCCGACGTACGCTTCGTCGGGATGGACGCCGCACGCCCGGCGCTGACCTACGCCCATGCCGCCGGATTCCTGCACGACTACGTGCACGCCGACCTCGAGGCCACCGAGCCGACCGAGGCCCAGCGTCGTGTGCTCGCCTCCGCCGATCTGGTGATCTCCACCGGGTGCGTCGGCTACATCACCGAGAAAACCCTCTCCAGGGTCGCCCAGGCGGATCCCCGCAAGCGACCGTGGATGGCGCATTTCGTGTTGCGGATGTTCGATTTCGGCCCGATCGCCGCCGAACTCGCCGCGCTCGGCTATCGCAGCGAGCAGCGTCCCGGTATGTTCCAGCAGCGGCGCTTCGCTTCGGCCCAGGAACGTGCACAGGTGCTGGAAGCGTTGGCGGCCAAGGGAATCGACACCACCGACCACGAAGCCGAAGGCTGGCTCTACGCCAACCTGTTCGTGTCCCGCCCGCATCCCATCGAGACCTGAGGATCTGGATTGAACCAACCGACGTTCGCCGCCGAAGACAGCCTGCCCCGGGTTCCGCTGCCGACACTGGACGACAGCTGCGCACGGTTCCTGCAGTGGTGTCAGCCGTTGCTCGGCGCCGAGGAACTCGCCGCCACCGAGGCCGCAGTAGCCGAGCTGCTGCGGCCCGGTGGGGCAGGCCGGACCCTGCACGCCGCGCTCGCCGAGTACGACGCCACTCCGGGGGTCGGCAGCTGGCTCGACGAGTTCTGGCCCTCGCGGTACCTGGGCCGCCGCGACCGGATCGCGTTGAACGCCAACTTCGTCTTCCTGTTCCGCGACGACACCCCGCTGGCCGCCTCCACCGTGGCGGGCCAGGCCGAGCGGGCCGCCGCGATCATCGGCGCCGCCGTGGACTACAAGCTGGCGCTGGACGCCGAGCGGATCCCGCCGGTCACCCAGCGCGGGCAGCAGCTGTCGATGTGGCAGAACAAGTACCTGTTCTCCGAGACCCGCATCCCGGGCGAGGTGCAGGACACCGTGCGCAAGCCCTACAGCCCGGAATGGCCGGGTCCCTCGGACGCGCGCCACATCGTGGTCTTCTACCGCGGCAACATCTTCCGGATGGACGTGATCGGCCCCGACGGCGTGCCGTACGCGTTCTCCGATGTCGTCGACGGGCTGCGCGCGGTCATCAAGGGCGGCACCAAGCCCGCGGCCACCGATACCTCGGTCGGACACCTGACCACCAAGGCGCGGGCGGAGTGGGCGCGCAGCCGGACCACCCTGCGCGCCGAGGCGGCCAACGTCGCGGCCTTCGACGAGATCGAGACGGCGCTGTTCGCGGTCTGCCTGGAGGACTTCGCCCCGCGCGACGAACTGCACGCCTGCGATCAGCTGCTGCACGGTGACAGCGCCAACCGGTACTTCGACAAGTCGGTGTCGTTCATCGTCTTCGCCGACGGCCAAGCCGGCATCAACATCGAGCACTGCGGCCTCGACGGCACCACCGTGCTCTCGTTCGTGGACGCGCTGCTCGAGCGGACCGCCCAGGACCACGCCGCCACCAGCGGTGCCAGGGCCCAGGGGCTGCCGCAGGTCGAGCCGGTCGAATTCGTCCTCGACTCGGCCGCCCGCGCCGACATCGCCGCGGCGGGCGCGGACTTCGCCCGCTTCGCCGCCGACACCGCGACTGCCCTGGTCTCCTTCGACGACTTCGGCACCGGCGCGGCGAAGAAGCTCGGCATCTCGCCCGACGCGTTCGCCCAGCTGGCCTACCAGCTCGCCCACCGGCGCAGCAAGGGCCTGACCGGCGCCACCTACGAGTCCATCGCGACCAGGCAGTTCCGCAACGGTCGCACCGAGGCCATGCGCGTGGTGACCCCGGAGATGGTGGCCTTCGTCGACGCGATGGTCGACGACACCGTCGCCCGCGAGGACAAGCTGGCCGCGGCCCGCACGGCGGCCGCCGCGCACGTCGGCCGGGCCAAGGAGTGCCAGGCGGGTCAGGCGCCCGAGCAGCACCTGTGGGAACTGCAGTGGATCCAGCGCCGCCGCGGCGCGGAACTGGGCGTCGCCGACGAGCAGATCGCGCTGTTCGACAGCCCCGGCTGGACGATCATGCGCGACGACTACCTGAGCACCAGCTCGGCGCCGTCGGTGCACATCCGCTACTTCGGTTTCGGCTCCACCAGCCCCACCTGCATCGGTATCGCCTACGTGCTGTTGCCGGATCGCTGGAACATCTACCTGGCCACCCCCAAGTCGGTGGCCGACCAGATGTACGCCTTCGCCGACCACCTGCGCACCGCGGTCGCCGACCTGCGCGTGCTGCTGGCTGGGTAGTCGACAGCGCGGGCGCCGCGGGTTCGCGGTGTTCGTTGGAGCGCTGGCGCGCTCGAGTTCGCGGCCCCTTGTGTCCCGCCGGTCAGGCACGTTGCTTGCTCCTTCGTCGCCTACGCAACGGCGCCTGACCGGCGGGACGGCCGCGAACCGGCCACTGCGTGGCCGCTGCTCCTCGGGGTCGCGGGTACGGGGCTGGGGATGCGGGCACGGGCGCTTCCCACGCGCGTGGGTGCAGTGTGGGAAATGTGGTGGCGGGCGTGTGAAACAATCTTTCCTCGTGAAGAACTTCGAATCCCTGTTCGCCGAGCTGACCGAGCGTGCCCAGACCCGTCCCGAGGGGTCGGGCACCGTGGCCGCGCTGGACGCGGGCGTTCATTTCCAGGGTAAGAAGGTGCTCGAGGAAGCCGGTGAGATCTGGCTGGCCGCCGAGCACGAGAGCGACGAAGCCCTCGCCGAGGAGATCTCCCAGCTGCTGTACTGGGTCCAGGTGATGATGGTGGGTCGCGGGCTGAAGCTCGAGGACGTGTACCGACATCTGTGACGGCTGATCCGTCCCGGTCGACACCTCCGTTCGTCTTCTCCCGAAAGGTCCCCTCCCATGTTGCGCGTCGCAGTTCCCAACAAGGGCTCGCTGTCGGAATCCGCCGTCTCGATCCTGAGCGAGGCCGGTTACCGCAAACGCACCGATTCCCGCGAGCTGACCGTCCTCGATCCCGCCAACCAGGTCGAATTCTTCTTCCTGCGGCCCAAGGACATCGCCATCTACGTCGGCTCCGGTGAGCTCGACCTCGGCATCACCGGCCGCGATCTGGCCCTGGATTCCGGTTCGCCGGTCAGCGAGCGGCTCTCGCTCGGTTTCGGCCGCTCCTCCTTCCGCTATGCCGCCCCGGCCGGCGAGGACTGGAAGGTCGAGGATCTGGCGGGCAAGCGCATCGCCACCTCGTACCCGAACCTGGTCCGTGCCGACCTCGCGCGCTTCGGCATCGAGGCCGAGGTCATCCGCCTCGACGGCGCGGTCGAGATCTCGATCCAGCTCGGCGTGGCCGACGCGATCGCCGATGTCGTCGGCTCCGGCCGGACCCTGCGTCAGCACAACCTGGTCGCCTTCGGCGACTCGCTGTGCGATTCCGAGGGCGTGCTGATCGAGCGCACCGGCTCCGACCAGGGCGACCGGGCGCGCAACCAGCTCATCGCGCGCATCCAGGGTGTCGTGTTCGCCCAGCAGTACCTGATGCTGGACTACGACTGCCCCAAGTCGCTGCTCGACGAGGCCGTCGCCATCACGCCGGGCCTGGAGTCGCCGACGGTCTCCCCGCTCACCGACCCCGACTGGGTCGCGGTGCGCGCCCTGGTCCCGCGCAAGCAGGGCAACGACCTGATGGACCGCCTCGCCGACCTCGGCGCCAAGGCCATCCTCGCCACCGACATCCGCTCCTGCCGCGCGTTCTGACTCGTTCTGGAAGAACGCCGCCGCCTGGCGGAAGGCGAGGAACGCCGCCCGCACCGGTGGGCGACGAACGGCCCGACGAGCGCGATCAGCGCGTCGGGCCGTTCGCGTGATGCCGCGCGAAATCGGTTCACGGTGAGCGCAATCGGTGTGTGCCGGGCCAGCGCGTTGCTACCTTGCGGTTTCTCGATGAGGAACCCTAGGAGTCACCGTGTCCCAGACACAGCCCGAGCCGCGGCCGGGTAGCGCATTCACGTGGAACGAGGACTGGCTGGCCACGGTCGTCGGTCTCGCGCTGATCGCCCTCGTCCTGGTCGGGGCGATTCCGGACTGGCTGGTGCCGTGATGAGCGAGTCCGAGACCACGACGGAAACCGCTGCGCTGCAAGCCAATCCACGGCCGACCGCCACCGATGTCGTCGCCGGGATCCTGCTCGTGCTCGCCCTCGGCGCGCTGACCCGGTTCTTCGACACCCAGGCGCCGCGGTGGGCGGCGGAGACGCCGTTCCGGCGGATCGCCAAGTCGGTCGAATACCCCGTGTACGCGATCGCGATCGGCCTGATCGGCAATGTCGTGCTGAGCAGACTGGGTCTGCGGGAGCGACTCTCGGCCGGTTTCCGGACCGAGTTCTTCATCAAGACCGGGGTGGTGCTGCTCGGCGCGTCGATCAATCTGAAGATCCTGGTGACGGCGGCCGGGCCGTCGATCATCCAGGCGCTGGCGCTGATCACCATCGTCTTCGGTTTCACCTGGTGGTTCGGCGGCAAGCTGGGACTCGACGACAAGCTGCGGGCGCTGCTGTCCTCGGCGGTGTCGATCTGCGGGGTGAGCGCGGCGATCGCGGCGGCGGGCGCGGTGCAGGCGCGGCGCGAGCAGATCGCCTACGCGGCCTCGCTGGTGATCATCTTCGCGCTGCCCTCGATCTTCCTGCTGCCCTGGCTGGCCGACACGTTCGGCCTGTCCGACGCGGTGGCGGGCGCCTGGATCGGCGGCAACATCGACACCACCGCGGCGGTGGCCGCGGCGGGCGTGCTCGCCGGCGAAGACGCGCTCGAGATCGCCACGATCGTCAAGACCACGCAGAACGCGCTGATCGGGCTCGTGGCCATCGCGCTGACCGCCTGGTTCGCCTTCCGGGTGGACCGCACGCCGGGCGCGGCCAGACCCAGCCTCGGCGAATTCTGGTCCCGATTCCCGAAGTTCGTGCTCGGATTCCTCGCCGCCTCGATCATCGGCACCCTGTACCTGCAGTCGGTCGACAAGAAGACCGGGGCGGCGCACATCGCGATCATCAACGACCTGCGCACCTGGTTCCTGATCCTGGCCTTCGTCTCGATCGGCCTGGAGTTCTCGCTGCGCGGGCTGCGGAAGGCGGGCTGGCGGCCGATCGCGGTCTTCGGGTCGGCGGTCGTGGTGAATCTGTTTGTCGGCCTAGGGCTTTCGGTGCTGCTGTTCCGCGACTTCACCGTGTGAGGGTCGCGCGGTCGTCGCCGCGGGGGCGGCGGCCGCGCCACCGGCCGGCTCAGACGTCTTCGGCGGGCCGCGCCTCCGGCAGCCCCAGGTCCACCGGCGCCTGCTGCGGCCAGCCCGGATACGGCGGCGGGGTGCCACCGAACTCCGGGCACAGGTGCTGGAAATCGCAGAACCGGCACATCGTGTTGCGGTTGGGCGGGAAATCACCCGTGCGGCCCGCCTCCAGGATCGCCTGCCACAGCGCCGTCAGGATCCGTTCGAAGCGTTCCAGCTCGTCGCGGTCGGGGGAGTAGGTGAGCAGCACCTTGTCGGCCAGGTAGATCAGCCGCAGCTGGGCGGGCACGATATCGCGGGTGCGCAGGATCATCAGCGCGTAGAACTTGAGCTGGAACAGCGCACGCGCCTCGTGCATCGGGCCGGGGGCGCGGCCGGTCTTGTAGTCGACCACCCGCAGCAGGCCGTTCGCGGCGACATCGATGCGGTCGACGAACCCGCGCAACGGGATGTCGCCGGCCAGCTCGACCTCCACCCGCTCCTCGCGCGCGTGTGCCTCGAACCGGGTCGGATCCTCGAGCTCGTAGTAGCTCTCGACGAGCCCGCGCACCTCGTCGAACAGTGCCTCGGGACCGCCCTCGGCGACCAGCTCGTCGATCCCGGCCCGATCGGCGCGCACCCGATCCCACGCTCCGGGCACCAACTCCGCCGCCCTGGCCGGGTGTCGCTCGGCGGCGGGCAGCCCGAACAGATCCTCGAGCACGGCGTGGACCACCGTGCCCCGCACCGCGGCTCGCGTCGGCGGCTCCGGCACCCGATCGATCGCCCGCAACCGGTACTTGAGCGGACACTGCTTGAAATCGCTTGCCCGCGAAGGTGACAGCGCCGGTCGCGACCGCGGGGCCGGACCGTCGGCGGTGTCGTCGGCAAGGGACGCGGACACGGGCACTGACATGGTTCGCAGAGTATCGGCACCCACCGACACGCGTGCCGCACCTCACCTCCGCCTCACCCCGTTCCGGCGACGGCACCCCGACCTGGCAGGCTGAGAGGTCCACTCGAAGAACGGAGATACATGACGGCCAGACGGACCGGTCCATTCGCCATCGGGGACCGGGTGCAGCTGACCGATGCCAAGGGGCGCCTCTACACGGTGGTGCTGGAGGAAGGGAAGGAATTCCACACCCACCGCGGCGGCATCAAGCACGACGACCTCATCGGCACCGACGAGGGCACCGTCGTGAAGTCCACCAACGGCACCCCCTACCTGGCGTTGCGCCCCCTGCTCGTCGACTACGTGCTGTCGATGCCGCGGGGCGCGGCCGTCATCTACCCGAAGGACGCGGCGCAGATCGTCCACGAGGGCGATGTGTTCCCCGGTGCCCGGGTGCTCGAGGCGGGCGCCGGTTCCGGCGCGCTGACCTGTTCGCTGCTGCGCGCGGTCGGCCCCGAGGGCGAGGTGATCTCCTACGAGATCCGCGACGACCACGCCGAGCACGCCATCCGCAATGTCGAGACGTTCTTCGGCGAGCGCCCGGCCAACTGGTCGCTGACCGTCGCCGATGTCGCCCAGTACGAGGGCGAGCAGGTCGACCGGGTCGTCCTGGACATGCTCGCCCCCTGGGACGCGCTGCCCGCGGTGTCCAAGGCGCTGGTCCCCGGCGGTGTGCTGATCGTCTACGTGGCGACGGTGACCCAGCTGTCGAAGGTCGTCGAAGCGCTGCGCGAGCAGGAGTGCTGGACCGAACCCCGCTCGTGGGAGTCGATGGTGCGCGGCTGGCACGTCGTCGGCCTGGCCGTGCGGCCCGAACACCGCATGCAGGGCCACACCGCCTTCCTGGTGAGCGCGCGTCGCCTCGCCGAGGGAACGGTCACCCCCAAGCCGCAGCGTCGGCCGTCGAAGGGCTGATACCCGGACCCGTGGCGGCTCGCGCGGCGCGCCACTAAGGTGCGATGCGGGAGCCGCTCGCGGTCGAGCGGCGTGGATCGCGACCCGGCGGGTCACGCTCGGAGGGGGCAGCATGCCGGAAACCGAATCGTCCGCGACGAAGGATCCGTCCGCCGGGATGCTGTATCCCGGCGACTCCCCGCGCCTGTATCGCGCGGTGTTCAACGTCTTCCCGCCATACCTGTTCGGCGGGGTTCGGGTGAAACACATCGCCGCCGATTGGACCTCGGTCAGCGTCGCCTACCGGGTGCGTCCGTGGAACCGCAACAGCCCGAACCGGGCCGCGTTCGGCGGCACCCTGTACTCGATGACCGACCCGTTCTTCGCGATCATGGCCTACGGCCAGCTCGGGCGCGGCTACCGGATCTGGAACATCACCGGTTCCATCGAATTCCTCCGGCCGGGGCGGGGCACCGTCACCGCCACGATGGGCCTGTCGCGCGAGCAGGTCGCCGGCATCCGCGCGGCGACCGCGGCGGGTGCGAAGTCGATCACCGAACACAGTGCCGAGATCGTCGACGCGAGCGGCGCCCTGGTCGCTCGCGCGGCCCAGCAACTCTACGTCCGGCGGCTGCCGGAGTGACCGTGGGGAACCGGCCGCCGCGGGTTCCCTGTGCCGTGCACAGCGTGCGAACGGCCCGGGCTGGACCCCGCGGGGCCGGCCGGGGCCGCAGCGGGCGTCAGGCGGGCGTGCAGGGGGCCTGCGCGAAGCCCAGCAGGAGGCAGCCGCTGGCGTCGGAGAGCTTCCAGGTGCCGTCGACCTGCTCCCAGGTGACCGGGAAGGCCGGCGCCGTGCCGTGCGGCGAGGTGATGGTGACATCGGCGGTCGCGGTGTTGCCGCTGGTCACGACGTTGTCGACGGCGAAGGTGAGGGTGTAGCCGGCGAGCATGCCGTTCATCTGGTCGATGTTGGACTTGCGCGCGTCACCGTTGACGATGAGCTCGGCCTTCTCGTCGGTGGACAGCGCCGGGTCCGAGAACTTGATCAGCGTCGCCTTCAGGGAATCGGCGGTGGGGGCGGCGGCGTTGTCACCGGACGGAGTTGCCGAAATGCTGGACGGAGCGGCCGCGATACTGGTACTGCTGCTGGTGGCCTTCGTCGAGGAATCGTCGGAGCCGCCGCAACCGGTCAGTCCGACGGTAACGGCGAGCGCCGCAGCGGCGGTAGCGACGGTGACACGGATCGTGCGGGTAGGAAGGAGCATGCTCGGCAACCTTTCGGCTCGATGGGCGAGTGCTCTCGCCTGCTGCCCCGGATCGGGGTGTTAGGGGAGCCTAACACGCGTAATTCGGCGGCCGATGTCGTACCTGCCGTACAAGATGTGATCACGACGAAACCATGTCGGAAAGCGAGAACGGACCGCGCCCGGTAGCGTTGAAAGACCGGGACTGGGAGGAGCAGCATCATGAGCCCCAACGAGAATTCGGATTCGGCGGCCTGGCGAGAGCTCGAGGCGGTACGCGCCGAGGCGGCTGCTCTTCGCAGACAACTCGCCGACTCGCCGGATCGCGCACGCGAATTGGAAGCACGGATCGATTCGCTGACCATCCGCAACGGCAAGTTGATGGACACGCTCAAGGAAGCGCGCCAGCAGCTGATCGCCCTGCGTGAGGAAGTCGATCGCCTGGGTCAGCCGCCCAGCGGCTACGGCATCGTCATCCACACCTACGAGGATCAGACGGTCGACGTCTTCACCTCCGGTCGCAAGATGCGCCTCACCTGCTCGCCCAACATCGACGTCGCGACGCTCGAGTACGGCCAGACCGTGCGCCTCAACGAAGCGCTCACGGTCGTGGAGGCCGGGAACTTCGACGCCATCGGCGAAATCGGCACGCTGCGCGAGATTCTCGACGACGGCAGGCGGGCCCTGGTGGTCGGTCACGCCGACGAGGAGCGCGTGGTCTGGCTGTCCGGGCCGCTGTCCAAGATCGCCGAGTACGACGACATCGACGACCCCGACTCCCCGATTCGCAAACTGCGGCCCGGTGATTCGCTGCTGGTCGACACCAAGGCGGGCTTCGCCTTCGAGCGGGTGCCCAAGGCCGAGGTCGAAGACCTTGTGCTGGAAGAGGTTCCCGACGTCGACTACACCGACATCGGCGGCCTCGGCAGGCAGATCGAGCAGATCCGGGACGCGGTGGAACTGCCGTTCCTGCACAAGGATCTGTTCCGGGAGTACGCGCTGCGTCCGCCCAAGGGCGTGCTGCTCTACGGTCCACCCGGCTGCGGTAAGACGCTGATCGCCAAGGCCGTCGCCAACTCGCTGGCCAAGAAGATCGCCGAAGCCCGTGGTGAGGACGCCAAGGAGGCCAAGTCCTTCTTCCTCAACATCAAGGGCCCCGAGCTGCTCAACAAGTTCGTCGGTGAGACCGAGCGCCACATCCGGATCATCTTCCAGCGGGCCCGCGAGAAGGCCTCCGAGGGCACCCCGGTGATCGTGTTCTTCGACGAGATGGACTCGATCTTCCGGACCCGTGGTTCGGGTGTCTCCTCCGATGTGGAGACCACCGTGGTGCCGCAGCTGCTCTCGGAGATCGACGGTGTCGAGGGTCTCGAGAACGTCATCGTGATCGGCGCGTCCAACCGCGAGGACATGATCGACCCCGCGATCCTGCGGCCCGGCCGCCTGGACGTCAAGATCAAGATCGAGCGGCCGGACGCGGAATCGGCGCAGGACATCTTCTCCAAGTACCTCACCGAGACGCTGCCGCTGCACGAGAGCGATCTTCGCGAGTTCGACGGCGACAAGGCCGCGTGCGTGGACGCGATGATCGAGAAGGTCGTCGAGCGGATGTACGCCGAGAGCGACGACAACCGGTTCCTGGAGGTCACCTACGCCAACGGTGACAAGGAAGTCCTGTACTTCAAGGACTTCAACTCCGGCGCGATGATCCAGAACATCGTCGACCGGGCGAAGAAGTACGCGATCAAGTCCGTGCTCGACACCGGGAATCCGGGTCTGCGGATACAGCACCTCTTCGACTCGATCGTCGACGAGTTCGCCGAGAACGAGGACCTGCCCAACACGACCAACCCGGACGACTGGGCTCGGATCTCGGGCAAGAAGGGCGAGCGGATCGTCTACATCCGCACGCTGGTCACCGGCAAGAACGCCTCGGCGAGCCGGGCGATCGACACCGAGTCCAATACGGGTCAGTACCTGTAAGCCCTACGACGGAAGGCCGCGTTCCCCCGGGGACGCGGCCTTCTCGCGTACCGGGAATGTGTGAGTTTTTTTCCCGAAAACGCCACGCGACACAGAGTGGATAGGGCACGCTTCACATGTTCGTCGCACCTGATGAGGACCCGTAAACGAGGAGTGTTGTCATGGCCGGTTCCGCCGCTGATCTGCTGACCGAGATCATCCTGCAGACCATTCAGAACCTGTTCAGCTCGATCAGCGCCGGCTGATCACCAGCCGTCCGACGAGGGCCGCGTCTCCCACTCCCGGAGACGCGGCCCTCGGTCGTTGATCAGGCCTGTGCGGTGGTCACCGCGTTGAACACCACATCGGCCACCGGCGTGCCGTCGGCCCCGCCACCGGCGACACCGGCGTTCGCGATGGTGGTGAGCGCGTCCATGCCCGCGGTGACCCGGCCGAACGGGGTGTAGTTCGGCGGCAGCTGGGTGTCGCGGTAGACCAGGAAGAACTGGCTGCCGTTGGTGCCGGGGCCCGCGTTGGCCATCGCCACGGTGCCCGCGGGGTAGACCGCGCCGGCCAGGTTCTCGTCGCCGAACTTGTAGCCCGGGCCGCCCATGCCGGTCGCGGTGGGATCGCCGCACTGCAGGACGTAGATGCCCTGGGTGGTGAGCCGGTGACAGCGGGTGTGGTCGAAGTAGCCCTCGTTCGCCAGGAACGCGAAGGAGTTCACCGTGCGCGGCGCGGCGGCGGCGTCGAGTTCGATCGACACGACGCCGCAGGTGGTGTCGAGTGTCGCGGTGTAGGACGCGGCGGGGTCGATGGTGAGGGCGGGCTCGGCGGCCCACTGCTTGCCGTTCGGCACCCCGGCGACGGCCGGGGCGCAGCCCGGGACGACCGCCTGGTGGGCGGGGACGGCCTGGGCGGCGGGGGCGATTGCCACCAGCGCCGCGAGGGCGGCGCCGAGGCCGAGCGCGGCCCGCCGGGTGGTGCCGACGATGGAACGGTCCTGCGAATGACTGCTCACCTGGACGGTGTCTCCTCGGAATGGGTGCTGCCGGACGATGTACCGCGCATCCTGCCAGCCGCGGCCGCCGGACGGGGAGGGACCGGCCGAACTCGGTGGCCGGGCTAGCGTGCTCGCAATCGCCACAGCGAGGTGGTCTCCGCGGTGCGGGCCGCGGCCAGCGGATCGTCGCGATCGCTCGCCCGCGGATGCCGCGGCCGGGTGGTCGAGCGGGCCAGCACCTGTAGTCCGGCGTCGTCGAGCAGGCGGGGGAGGTGGCGGGCCGAGCGCAGACCGAGCAGCTCGGCCAGGTCGGACAGCACCAGCCAGCCTTCACCGCGCGGCGTCAGATGCGCGCGCAGACCGTACGCGAAGTCGGTGAGCATCGACTGATCCTGGTCGTAGACACCACGTTCCAGATCGGAGGTCGGGGTGCCGGGTAGCCAGGGCGGATTGCAGACGACGAGATCGGCGCGGCCCTGCGGATACAGCGTGGGACCGGTGACGGTGATCCGGTCGGCGTAGCCGAGCCGGGTGAGATTGTCGGTCGCGCAGCGCACCGCGCGCGGGTTGATGTCGGTGGCGACGATCCGGGAGACGCCGCGCTGGGCGAGCAGCGCGGCGAGCACGCCGGTGCCGGTGCCCAGATCGAAGGCGGTGCGCACCTCGGGATTCAGCGGCGCGTCCGCGACCAGGTCGACGTATTCGCCCCGGGTGGGGGAGAAGACCCCGTAGCCGGGATGGATGCGCGCGCCGAGTGCGGGCACCTCGACCCCCTGCTGGTGCCAGCGATAGGAGCTGAGCACCCCGAGCAGTTCCGAAAAGGTGACGACCCGGCCCGCGGTGGCGGGCCCGTAAGCGGCGGTGCAGGCCGCCCGCACATCGGGGGCGCGGCGCAGGTCGAGGTCGTTGGTGTCGTCGAGCTGGACCAGGACGGCGCCGAGAATGCCCGCGCGGCGGCGCTTCCTGGCCCGCTCGTGGTCGTAGCGCGCGGTCAGGTCACCGGTCGGCGCCACGGTGCGCGCACGGTCGGCGCGACGGGCCAGCGCCTGCAGGAGCTGACGGCCGTTGTGGTAATCGCCCTGCCAGAGCAGGGATTCGCCGGCTTGGATCCGCCGGAACGCCTGATCGGCGGGCAGGCGATCGCCGGCGGTCGCCACGGCGGTCGGCGCGGGTGCGCCGTTCTCGGAATGCCACGGCGCGGTGTGCTGGATGCGGTCTTCGGTCCAAACGATGGTGGACACGGGAGTCTCCCGGTGGTCGATGGTGCTGGTGACACGACGAGCACTTCGACGCCGGGGTGCGAGCGGGTGAAACGGACAGCCTCGATCGCTACCGCGCCGAAATGCGCGGGTCTGCGTCGCCGAGGACCACGCCGAGCGTCACCACTGCTGCCTTTCGAGGGGGAGGAAAGCTCCATTCTGCCGTATCGGCACCGCGCGTGCCCGGCCGGGTCGTGCCCGGACAGGGTGGTCACCGCCGTCGGTGGGTGCGCTCGCGACCGCTCAGGGGCGGCGGATGCGGCGGTAAGTGGGTGTCGCGGTGGTGGCGGTGGCGAGCTCGGCGGCCAGCCAGGGGAGGTCGGTGTCCGGGGTCAGAGCGCCCAGTGTGAGGCGGAGGTGGTCGGCGGGCGGGTGGGGGCCCACCTCGAAGGGGCCACCCGGGGCGGCCTTGATGCCGGCCGCGGCGAGGCTGATCATGGCGGCGTTCTCGTCGTGGACGGGGAGCCAGAGATTGATGCCGTCGCCCGGGGACACGGCGA
Source organism: Nocardia canadensis (assembly GCF_032656385.1). Taxonomy (NCBI): domain Bacteria; kingdom Bacillati; phylum Actinomycetota; class Actinomycetes; order Mycobacteriales; family Nocardiaceae; genus Nocardia; species Nocardia canadensis. Next base: position 1,608,184 of record NZ_JAVCWB010000008.1, on the reverse strand, counting down.
CGCCGTGGGCGGCCAAGGCGCGGCGCAGGGCGGTGGCGCGGCGGCGGTACTCCAGGCGGGCGCGGGCGACGGTGGCGCGGGCGTCCGCGTCGCACAGCATCGTGAGCAGGACGCGCTGGAGCAGCCGGCTGGACCAGCCGGGGCCGAGCATACGGCGCTCGACCACCGGGTCGAGCAGGGCCGCGGGGCCGCCGGCGACGGCCAGACGCAGGTCGGCGCCGTGGGATTTGGAGTACGAGCGGATGTAGACGCCGCGGTCGGGGAAGCGGGCGGCGAGTGAGCGCAGTGGGCTGGTCGCGATGCCCGCGGAATGGTCGTCCTCGATGATCAGGGCCGGGTGTGGCGCCAGCAGCGCGGCGAGCGCGCGGATCCGAGCAGTGTCGAGGGAGGCGCCGGTGGGGTTGTGCGCGCGGGGCTGCAGGATCACCGCGCGGGGTACGGGGCCGGTCAAGGCGCGCGCGAATTCCTCGGGGCGGAAACCGGATTCGTCGAGGCGCACGGGGATCGGCCGGGCACCCAGCCGGGCCAGCAGGTCCAGGAACGGCGGGAAACAGGGGTCCTCGACGATGACCGGATCGCCGAATCGGACATGCGCGGCGAGCAGCCGGTCGACGGCGTCGAGTGCGCCGTCGAGCACGGCCAGCCGCTCGCACGGCCACGGCCAGTCGGCCCGCAGCGTCGCCGCGAGCGCGGGCAGGACCGCTTCGCCGAGATAATGCGCGGACAGATCGCCCGGCGCGGTGTCGCGGGACAGGGCATGCAGGGCGGCGGCCAGATCGGGCAGCAGTGCCGGATCGGGGGTGCCCCGGGACAGGTCGACGCGAAAAGCGTTGTCGGAGGGCGAATGCAGCCGCTGATAGCGCCCGGCGGGCGGGGCGGGCAGCTCCCCGACGAAGGTGCCCGCCCGGCCCCGGGCGACGATCGCGCCGGTGGCCGCCAGCGCCCGCCACGCCTGATTGACGGTGGCGGGGGAGACCCGCAGTTCGCGCGCGACCTCGCGCACGGTCGGCAGCCGGGTGCCGGGAGCGAGTGCGCCGGAACGGATTCGGCGGCCGACGGCGGCCGCGATCCCGGCGGCGCTGCGCTCGTCGAGGTCCCCGGCGAAGTCCGCGGGCAGCACGGTCGGCGAGGCGTCGGTCATGGCCCCATTCTGCGGCCGTAACAGACCCTATCCCCGGTACACCGCCATGTTTTACGACAACGAAACTGTTTCCGCGCAGTTGTAACACAATGCGATCGTCGGAGGGGGCAATATAACAAAGCATGGGAATCGTCAGAGCGGCCCTGGTCCAGACCACCTGGACCGGCGACAAAGAATCCATGATCAAAGCCCACGAGGACTACGCCCGGGAGGCGGCGGCGCAGGGCGCGCAGGTGATCTGCTTCCAGGAGTTGTTCTACGGACCGTATTTCTGCCAGCAGCAGGACCCGAAGTTCTACGACTACGCCGAATCGGTGCCAGGCCCCACGACCGAGCGGTTCGCCGCGCTGGCCGCCGAACTGAACCTGGTGATGGTGCTGCCGGTGTACGAGCAGGAGCAACCGGGCGTGCTCTACAACACCGCGGCGGTGATCGACGCCGACGGCAGCTACCTGGGCAAATACCGCAAACACCACATACCGCAGGTGCACGGCTTCTGGGAGAAGTTCTACTTCCGGCCGGGCAATCTGGGCTGGCCGGTATTCGACACCGCGGTCGGCAAGGTGGGGGTCTACATCTGTTACGACCGCCATTTCCCGGAGGGGTGGCGTGCCCTCGGACTGGCGGGCGCGGAAATCGTGTTCAACCCGTCGGCGACCTCGCGCGGACTGTCGAGTTATCTGTGGAAGCTCGAACAGCCGGCTTCCGCGGTGGCCAACGAGTATTACATCGGCGCGATCAACCGGGTCGGTATCGAAGCCGAATACGGCGACGACGATTTCTACGGCACGAGCTATTTCGTCGACCCCGAGGGGAAATTCGTCGGCGAGGTCGCCTCCGATACCGCACCGGAATTGGTCGTCCGTGACCTGGACATGGACTTGATCAAGGTGGTGCGCGATCGGTGGGCCTTCTATCGAGACCGCCGACCCGACGCCTACGGCGCGCTGGTGGAGCCGTGATGCGCACCTTCATCCACGGCGGAACGGTGGTGAGCGCTACCGGGTCCCAGCCCCTCGACGTGCTGATCGAGGACGAGACGATCGTCGCTGTCCTGCACCCGGGTTCGACCGTGTTCGGGGCCGACCTGGCCGCGTCGGCCGAGACCGTCATCGACGCGACCGGCAAGTACGTGATCCCCGGCGGCGTCGACGGCCACACCCATATGCAGCTGCCGTTCGGCGGCACCGAGGCCAGCGACACCTTCGAGACCGGGACCAGGGCCGCGGCCTGGGGCGGCACCACCACGATCGTCGATTTCGCGGTGCAGAAGCCGGGGCAGCGGGTGCAGGACACCCTGGCCGAGTGGCACGAGAAGGCGGCGGGCAACTGCGCGATCGACTACGGGTTCCATCAGATCGTCGGTGATGTCAACGACGAATCCCTCGAGGGGATGAGCGAACTCGTCGCCGAAGGAGTCACCAGCTTCAAGTTGTTCATGGCCTATCCGGGTGTCTTCTACTCCACCGACGGGCAGATCCTGCGGGCCATGCAGACCGCGGGCGACCTCGGCGCGCTGCTGATGATGCACGCCGAGAACGGCATCGCCATCGACGTGCTGGTGGAGCAGGCGCTGGCCCGCGGCGACACCGCCCCCTACTTCCACGGCACCAGCAGGCCGTGGCAGATGGAGGAGGAGGCGACCCACCGCGCGATCATGCTGGCGCAGCTGACCGGCGCGCCGCTGTACGTGGTGCACGTCTCGGCCAAGCAAGCGATGGAACAGATCGTCACCGCACGCGACGCGGGGCACAACGTCTTCGCCGAAACGTGTCCGCAGTACCTGTACCTCTCGCTCGAAGAACAGCTGGGGGCACCGGGTTTCGAGGGCGCGAAATGGGTGTGCTCGACCCCGCTGCGGTCGCGGGCGGAAGGGCATCAGGACGAGTTGTGGCGCTATCTGCGCACCGGCGACGTCACCGCGGTCAGCACCGATCACTGTCCGTTCTGCATGAAGGACCAGAAGGAGCTCGGGCTCGGCGATTTCAGCAAGATCCCCAACGGCATCGGCGGCGTCGAGCATCGGATGGATCTGCTGTTCCAGGGCGTCAAGGACGGGCGCCTGTCGCTGGAGCGCTGGGTGGAGGTCTGCTGCACCGCGCCGGCCCGGATGTTCGGGATGTATCCGCGCAAGGGTGTCATCAGCCCGGGCGCCGACGCCGACGTGGTGATCTACGACCCGAACGGGCACACCAGCATCGGCCTCGGCAAGACCCACCACATGAACATGGACCACTCCGCCTGGGAGGGCTTCGAGATCGACGGGCACGTCGACACCGTCCTGTCGCGTGGCCGGGTGATCGTCGACGACGGCGCCTATCACGGCCGCGCCGGGCACGGACGTTTCGTGCGGCGCGGGCTGTCGCAGAACCTCCTGTAAGAACCCCTATCGGAAACGGAGAGTGCCATGGACATCGGTGTCGTCCTGCAGTGCACCCCACCCGCGTCGCGGGTGGTCGAGTTGGCCAGACTGGCCGAGACACACGGGTTCTCGCATGTGTGGACGTTCGACTCGCACCTGCTGTGGCAGGAGCCGTACGTGATCTACAGCCAGATCCTCGCGGCCACCCGCAAGGTGATGGTGGGTCCGATGGTCACCAATCCGGCCACCCGGGACCAGACGGTGACCGCGTCGACCTTCGCCACGCTCAACGAGATGTTCGGCAACCGCACCATCTGCGGCATCGGCCGCGGCGACTCGGCGGTGCGCGCGATCGGCGGCAGGCCGACCTCCCTGGCGGCGCTGCGCGAATCGGTGGAGGTGATCCGGGAACTCGGCAACGGGCGCAGCGCCCGGATCGGCGACACCGAGGTGCGGTTCCCGTGGGCGGCCGAATCCCGGCTCGACGTGTGGGTGGCCGGGTACGGGCCCAAGGCGCTCGAGCTCACCGGCCAGGTCGCCGACGGGTTCATTCTGCAACTGGCCGACCCCGACATCGTCGCGTGGACCGTCGCCAAGGTGCGTCGTGCCGCCGAGGCCGCCGGCCGCGACCCGCGTTCGGTGCAGATCTGCGTCGCCGCGCCCGCCTACGTCACCGACGGATCCGCCGCCGCGCTGGCGCACGCCAGGGAGCAGTGCCGCTGGTTCGGCGGAATGGTCGGCAATCATGTGGCCGCCCTCGTCGCGAAATACGGTGCGGACGGCGACATCCCGGCCTCGCTCACCGACTATGTCGCGGGCAGGCACGGCTACGACTACAACGAGCACGGGCGAGCGGGCAATCCGCACGCCGACTTCGTCCCCGACGAGGTCGTCGACCTGTTCTGTCTGCTCGGCCCGCCGGACGAACAGCTCGCCCGCCTCTGGGAACTGGGCAAGCTCGGCGTCGACCAGTTCGCCGTGTACCTGCAACACGATGCGAAGACGGCCACTCTCGAGGCCTACGGCGAGCAGGTGCTGCCTCGCCTGCACCGGCCCGTCACGGCGACCAAGGACGTCGGATGAACGCGGTCGGCATCGCCCTGATCCGGGGCGCGTCTTCGGCCGGGATCGTGGCGGTGGCGCTGTCCTCGGCGCTGACGGCGCAGCGGTACGCGCGCAAGCGGGTGCCGGTGCGGGTGCGGGAGCACCGCGAATGACGATGAGCGCGAACATGATCGATGCCACGGCGGTGCTGCCCGCGGCAGGCCGGGCCACCACGGTGCGGCGCGCGCGGGTGGCGCGCGTCGCCTACGCGGTCGCCGCGTTCGCTTCGGTCGTCGTGATCTGGGAGCTGGTGAAGCTGCTCGTGCCCGCCGACGGCGTCGGCATCGGTGGTGTTCGGGTGCTGCCGCGCACCGGTGACGGCGCCCTGCCGCATGTGTGGGCGGTGGTGACCGTGCTGGGCGAGACGGACGGCACCGGCACCGTCGGCACGACGCTGGTGCGCACCGCCGGCTTCACCCTGATACTGGCCCTGCTCGCGCTGCTGCTGGGCACGGTGGTCGGGATCGGGCTCGCGGTGGCGATGCAGCGGTTCGGCTGGCTCGAACGCGGCATCCTGCCCTATGTCGTGCTCTCGCAGACCGTTCCGCTGATCGCGCTGGCCCCGTTGGTGGCCGCGTGGGGCGGCAGGCTCGCCATCGGCGGCCAACCGTGGCGGCCGTGGATGAGCATCGTGGTGATCGCCGCCTATCTGGCGTTCTTCCCCGTCGCGATCGGCATGCTGCGCGGCCTGCACGCGCCGTCGGCGGCTTCGGTGCAACTGCTGCGCAGTTGCTCGGCCGGGTGGTGGGCGACCCTGACGCGCTTGCGTTTTCCCGCCGCGGTGCCGTCGCTGATGCCGGCCTTGCGATTGGCCGCCGCCGCGTCCGTGATCGGCGCGGTGGTCGCCGAGATCTCCACCGGCACCACGGGTGGGATCGGCCGCCAGATCATCGTGTTCTCCCAGCAGGCCACCGGCGACGCCGCCCGGCTCTACGCGGCGGTGATCGCCGCGGCCCTGCTCGGGGTGGTGCTGACCGGGCTGGTCGGACTCGTCGAGCTGGCCGTGCGCCGCTACAACCATCCGCCGGGCACCGGCGACACCTCCTCGTAGACCTCGCTTTCCAGGAAGAAGTACCCATGACCACCTCAGCCGGCGCCCCGGCGCCACCGGCGGTCGAGCTCACCCACCTCGGCAAGACCTTCGCCGCCGGTGCCGTGACCGCGCTCACCGATGTCTCGCTCACCGTCGCTCCGGGCGAATTCGTCTCGCTCATCGGCCCTTCCGGCTGCGGCAAGTCCACCTTGTTGCGGATCATCGCCGATCTGGAGACACCGAGCGGCGGCACCGTCACCGTGCACGGCAAGTCCGCCCGGCAGGCCAGGATCGACCAGGACTACGGCATCGCCTTCCAGCAGGCGGGGCTGCTCGACTGGCGCACCGTCGCCGCCAACGTCGAACTGCCGCTGGAACTGCACCGGGTGCCCAAGGCGCAGCGCCGGGCCCGCAGTGCCGAACTGCTGGCGATGGCGGGGCTCACCGAGTTCGCCGATCGCTATCCGGCCGAACTGTCCGGGGGCATGCAGCAGCGGGTCGCGATCGCGCGGGCGCTGGCGCGCACCCCGGCGCTGCTGCTGATGGACGAGCCCTTCGGCGCGCTCGACGAGATGACCAGGGAACGGATGCAGGGCGAACTGCTGCGGATCGCGGGCGAGACCGGGGCCGCGGTGGTGTTCGTGACGCACTCGATTCCCGAAGCGGTGTACCTGTCGGATCGGGTGGTGGTGCTGTCGGCGCGACCCGGCCGGATCAGCGACATCGTGCCCACCGGCGGGTGGGGGCGCGACACCGGTGCCGATGTGCGGTCCTCGGCGGAGTTCTTCGCCGCCGTGGCCGCCGTGCGCGCGGCGCTGCGCGGGGAGCCCGCGGAGCATGCCGTGGCCGGACGGGACCTGCCATGAGGACCTGGCTGCCGCCGATCGTGGTGGGTGTCGTCGTGCTGGTGCTGTGGCAGGTGCTCACCGTGGTGGCGGGGGTGCCGTCGTTCCTGCTGCCCGCACCGAGCGCGATCGCCGAACAGTTCGTCGCCAACGCGGGCCGGATCCTGGACGCCGCGCTGGCGACCGGGGCCAACGCGCTGGTCGGGTTCGTGCTCGGGACCGTGCTCGGCATCGCCGCCGCCGTCCTCGCGGTGCGGTTCCGGATCGTCGACGGTCTGCTCACCCCGCTGGCCGCCGCCGCGGCCGCCGTGCCCATCGTGGCGCTCGCGCCGCTGCTGAACACGATGTACTCGACCACGACGGAGACACCGCGTCGCCTCGTCGTCACCATCGTCGTGTTCTTCCCGGTATTCGTCAGCACCGCGCGCGGGCTGCGCGAGGTGCCGAAGGTGCAGGCCGACCTGATGAGCTCCTACGCCGCGACCGGCTGGCAGCTCACCCGCGCCGTGCGGCTGCCCGCCGCGCTGCCGCACCTGTTCACCGGCCTGCGGATCGCCGCGCCCGGCGCGGTCATCGCGGCCGTCGTCGCCGAGTACTTCGGCGGCCTGCAGAACGGGCTGGGGAGCCGGATCACCTCCGCCGCCGCCAATACCGCCTACCCCAAGGCTTGGGCGTACGTCGTGGGCGCGATGGCGGTCGGGCTGGTGTTCCTGCTCGCCGTTCTGCTGCTCGAACAGCTCACCCGCCGGCCCAGAACACCCCTGCTGTCCACCATCCGATGAGGGAGATCCATCCATGAGCACGACCGCACTCCGGCTGCGCCGTTGTCTGGCGCTGGCCGCGCTCGCCGCCGCCGCGCTGACCGGCTGCAGCACCACCGACACCGCTTCGGAGACCACCGCTGACGGTCTCACCAAGGTGAAACTGCAGTTGCAGTGGTTCAAGCAGGGCCAGTTCGCCGGCTATCTGGCCGCCGTCGACCAGGGGTTCTACCGGGAGCAGGGGCTGTCGGTGGAGATCCTCGACGGCGGCACCGACATCGTCCCGCAGACCGTGCTCGCCCAGGGACAGGCCGACTACGCCGTGGCCTGGGTGCCCAAGGCGCTGGCTTCGCGGGAGGCGGGTGCGGGCATCACCGAGATCGCGCAGGTGTTCCAGCGCTCGGGCACCAAGCAGGTCTCGTTCAAGGCCGACAACATCACCGGACCCGCCGCGCTGCGCGGCAAGACCGTCGGAAACTGGGGCTACGGCAACGAGTTCGAGCTCTTCGCGGGGATGACCAAAGCCGGCATCGACCCGGCAGGGGATGTGAAACTGGTCCAGCAGCAGTTCGACATGAACGCCTTCCTCGCCAAGGACATCGCGGCCGCCCAGGCCATGTCCTACAACGAGTACGCCCAGTTGCTCGAGACGAAGAACCCCGCCACCGGAAAGCTCTACACCGCCGACGACTTCAACACCATCGACTGGAACGCCGAAGGCGTGGCGATGCTGCAGGACGCGCTGTGGGCCAACACCGAGAAGCTGAAGGATGCGAAGTACCAGGAGCAGACCGTGAAGTTCCTGGTCGCTTCCCTGAAGGGCTGGGCATTCTGCCGGGACAATCTCGACAAGTGCCGTGACATCACCGTCGCGGCGGGCGCGACGCTGGGCGCCGGGCATCAGCAGTGGCAGATCAACGAGGTGAACAAGTTGATCTGGCCCTCGCCCGCCGGGATCGGCACCGTCGACAAGGCGGCCTGGGATCGCACGGTGACCATCGCCAAGGAGACCAAGAACGCCGAGGGCGCGACGGTGCTGACGAAGGACCCCGGCGCCGACGCCTACACCACCGAGTACGTCACCAGGGCCCTCGATCAACTGCGGGCCGCCGGGATCGACGTCACCGGGACGGGATTCCAGCCCGCGCAGGTGACGCCGACCGAGGGCGGCAAGTAGCCGGACGCGCCGACGGCCCGGCGGAGCGGTTGCGCCGGGCCGTCGCCGTGCGCGCAGTCAGCGCGGAGTGAGTTCGACGACCACGCCGCCCTGCTGCCAGGTCTGGTAGATGTCGGCCTTGGACGGCTCGCCGTCGGCGGTGAAGCCGATGCCGTTGAACTTGGCGTTCTGCTTGTTGTCGCGGGCGATGATCGTGTACAGCTCCAGCACGCCCTGCTCGTCGGAATGCACCGTGGCGGTGAAGGATTCGGGAGCCCGGCCACGGGACAGGCGCACCTCGGCGCCGCCGAGCAGGTTCTTCACCCACGGGCGCAGCGCGGTGCCGATCAGCAGGGTGCCGTCGTGGACGGTGTAGGCGACCGGGACCTCGTAGACCTTGCCGGACTTGCGGCCGGTGACCTGCAAGGTGGCCAGCCGCTTGCCCACGATGCCGGACAGCACCGGCACCTTCAGCAGGGCGCGGACGATCGTGTTGACCCGGCCCTGGGAGGGGCGGATCGGTTCGGGACCGGTGGTTGTCGGTGTGCCGTAGGGGTTTTCGGAGGGCGCGGTATCGGTCATGGCTCCAGTATCGGCCGGTGCGCCCGCGCCCGCAGTCCGCGTCCGCACCCGCCTACTACGCTGCGGGGATGACCGAGATCTGGCACAACCCCCGCTGCACGAAGAGTCGTAACGCCACCGCGCACCTGGACGCCGCCGGAGTCGAGTACACGGTGCGCCGCTACCTCGAGGATCCGCCGACGGTCGCCGAACTGCGTGCGGTGCTGGCCCGGCTCGGCGCGCAGCCGTGGGACATCACGCGCACCGGCGAGCAGATCGCCAAGGACCTCGGCATGGCGGACTGGGGACGCACCGACGCCGATGTCGACCGGTGGCTGACCGCACTCGCCGAGCACCCCAAGCTGATCCAGCGACCCATCGTGCTCACCGCCGATGGCGGCGCGGTGGTGGCCCGCGACGAGGAATCACTGCGCTCCCTCGACTGATCCGGCGATAGCCCACGGATAACTATTCGGGCACGGCCGTAACAGCGAACGCGATTTACCTGATGTAGCTCACATCATCGGGACACGGTGTCCCGAGGCGGATATCGAACCGAACGTGGATCGCCGGCGGGTTCGACAGCGGGAACTCCACGCGGTGGGAGGTTGTCATGAAATCGCTTCGCAAGATCGCTGTAGGAGCCACGGCCGCCGGTCTGATCGGTGCCTCGACCCTGCTCGCCGGACCCGTCCAGGCGCAACCGCCGGGGCACTGCTCGGTGAACCCCATCGCCGGCACCGGCGCCTTCTCCCAGTGCGGCGACCCGGTCTGGCACCAGGTGCGGGTCACCTGCTGGGCGTGGTGGAACTGGTTCAGCAGCTACGAACGGTACGGGCAGCCCGCCTTCGGCGGCTTCCACTCCGAAACTGCCTGTGACCTGCCGTTCAGCATGCAGACCTGGCAGGTGGTCGTCTACTGAGTCAGCAGGTCGCCGAGCAGCAGCCTGGTGTCGGGGACGAAGGGCCACGCCGGATCGTCCAGGTGCGCACGGAGTTCGGCGTCGGTCCACCACCAGCCGTCCGCGATCTCGGACGGCTGGTGGCGGACCGGACCGTCGTAGCGGACCTCGTAGCCGAACAGATGGCAGCGCAGCGGTCTGCCCGCCCAGCTGCCGTCCCAGGACGCGGTGGCGCGCACAGGGAGTGCGGTGCCGGTGGCGATGCCGAGCTCCTCGTGGAGTTCGCGTCGTGCGGTGTCGGCCGGATCCTCGCCCGCGTCGACCACGCCACCGGCCAGACAGTCGTGCAGGCCGGCGAAGACGAGTTTGCTGTCGGTGCGCCGATGGACGTAGATCCGGCGGCCGTCGCCGGAGCGCACCAGCACGCCCGCGCTGGCGTGCCAGAGGCCCTCGCGATAGACGGTGCCCCGCTCGGCCGCGCCGATCACCGCACCGGCGGCGTCGTACACGGCGAGCAGTTCCGACTCCGGGTTCACAGCCACGGCCCGAGAGTAACCCGTCTCAGCGGCGCTGCCGCCTCGGCTTCACCCCCGGTCGCGGCGCCGCCGCCCGGGCCCGCGCGGCCGACCGAGCCGCCACGGCGGCGGCCTCGGCGTCGAGCGTGCGGCGGAAAAGATACTGCTGCCCGCAGGTCCACGCCGCGTTCGTGGCGAAGTAGGTGAGCACGGCGACGGGCAGGATCGCCCCGCTCACCAGCGCGCCCGCCGGGAACACCCACAGCGACAGCCGGCGCAGGATCGCGGCCGTCCCGTCCTGGGCGGGCGGCGTCAGCCGAGCCGTCAGGTGGGTGGCGAGCGCGGTGATCAGCACCAGCGGAATCGCGAGCGCGGCGACCGCGCCGATCAGTTCGCCCGCCCCGGTCAGCGTCGCCGACAGAGGCGCGCCGAACAGCCTCGCGTCCAGGAAGGCGTGGACGTCGGGGACGCCGAACAGGTAGTTCGGGGTCGCGCGATTGACCGCGGGCGAGAGCGGGGAGTCGGTCGAGGCGAACGGGCCGACCGCGGCGGCGCCGGTCCGGTCGAACGAGCGCAGGACATGGAACAGGCCGAGGAACACCAGGGCCTGGGCGATCATCGGAACGAACCCGCCGAACGGGCGGACACCGTGCTCGCGGTGCAGCGCCCGGATCTTCTCGGCCTGAGCGCGCTGGTCGTCGGGGTGCTGGGCGCGAATCTTGTCGAGCTGCGGTTGCAGGGACCGCAGCGTGGCCTGGGACCGGGCCTGCCGCAGCGCCGGGACGATCAGCAGGGCGCGAACGGTGACGACGAGGGCGACCACGGCCAGTAGCCAGGCGAGGCCGTCGGCGGGTCCTAGGGGGAGGGCGAGGAGGCGGTGCCAGCACCAGAGCGCGGCGGACACCGGAAAGTACACGACATCGAGCATGGCGGAACGACCTGTCCGGACAGCGTGCGCGCGAGCGCACGAAAGGGGGGAGTGGGATCACGGCGGCCGACCGGAGGCGCGCACGGCGCTACCGGTCAGTGGTGATCGATCCCCGGTGCTCGCGGGCGTGGACGACCCGCGGCGTCCGGATTGCTCTGTCGCAGAAAGGAACCGCGCAGGCGGCGCTGGGCCGAGCGCGGCGGCCCGGCGGCCGCGACCCGGATCGGCAGCTGCCGGTGGGTGGTGATCGCGACCAGCGCGCACACCATGGCCGCGGCGACCGCGCCGACGGCGAGCATGCGGGCGGCGTCGCCGCCCGGTGTCGTCAGGAGCACGAAGGCGGGCAGCACGCACGCGAGCACCGCGTACGCCAACAGCACTGCCCGGGACCACATGCCGCCGAGCATACCGATCGGCTACCCGTGGTTGGTGGAACGCTGTGTCACGGTCATCGCTGGTCCGGGTATCGTTGGCACTGTGACTGCACCCTCCGCTCAGGACGCGCAGCCCGTCGGTGACGGGCGCGCCACTCGTTGGCACGGCCACAAGGCCCGCCGCCGCGCGGAGATGATCGATGCCGCCATCGAGGTGATCGACGAGCACGGGCTCGAGATCTCGGTGCAGCTGATCGCCGAGCATCTGGGCCTGCCCCGCCCGGTGGTGTACCGCCACGTCGGCGGCCGCGCCGAACTCGACGCGCTCGCTCGCCAGCGCATCCTGGAGCTGCTGCTCGCGGAGCTGCTGCCCGCGCTGGAGCCGGACGGGACGCTCAAGGACGCGGTGCGCGGCGCCATCGGCACCTACCTCGGCTGGATCGAACGCCACCCGAACCTGCACCGCTTCCTCGGTGACGCCGCGCCCGACGGCGTCGGCGCCGCCACCCTGGCCGGTGCCGGGCGCGAGGTGGGCGGGCAGCTGGCCGACATGTTCGCCGCCACCCTGGCCCGCTTCGGGATCGACCCGGCCCGCGCTCGGCCGATGGCCTTCGGCATGGTCGGCCTCGTCGACGGCGTGGTGGCCAGCTGGCGCGCCGATCCGGAACCGGTGCTCTCGACCGAACAGGTGCAGGGCATCCTGACCGAATCGGTGCTGTCGCTGTTCGAGGGCAACGCCCGCAGTCTCGGCGTTCCGCTGCAACGGGATTCGCTGGTGGCCGACCTGCTGGTCGCGCCCGATGCCGCCCCGCCACCGGCGGAGCGGCTGCGCTGACTCACTCCGCCGGCGTGAGCAGCCGATAGGTGCGGTGCCACAGCCATTCGACCGGGCCGCGCTCGAACCGGCGCAACCAGAGGTGGGCGAAGGCCGTGATCAGGACGACCACCAGCAGGTAGATCCCGATCGTGAACGGCACCCGCGCCGACGCCGAGACTCGCGCCGCGAGCCCGAAACCCCAGCCGTAGCAGAGTATTCCGGCGATCAGGTTCTGCAGGATGTAGCAGCTGAGCGCGGTGCGGCCGACCTCGCCGAGCCGGGCGCCCACATAACCGACCCGCGAGCGGCGCAGGTAGAACTCCGCGACCGCGGCGAGGATGCCCAGTGCCACGAACGGCGCGGTGCCGTAGCGGGTGAGCAGCACCAGGTCGCCGCCGCCGAAGACGCCGACCGTGAAGTCCAGCGGCGCCGCGACGCCGAAGCCGAGCACCAGCAGCCATCGGCGGATCCGCGCCCCGGCGGGCTGGAAGACCCCGGCGCGATACAGCCGGGCGCCGAGCAGGAACAGCGCCACCGACATCGGGAAGACGAAAATCGCCTCCACCCGGAAGGTCCCGGCATGGTCGAGCCGGAACAGCACCAGATCCCAAAAAGAGCCGTCCGCGTAGGGATTCGGCTCCAGCGGCTCGGGGGCCGACGGTTCCGTGGCGGGCGCGAAGGCCAGGGCGGCCGCGATCGCGGTCAGCATCGTCACGTGGACCGAGGCCGCGACGATGAGCCAGCGGCGTCGGGCCCGTTCGCTGGTCGCCAGGAGATACGCGACGACGAGGCCGGTGACCGCGTAGCCCATCAGCACGTCGAACTCGGCGACGAACAGGAAGTTCACCAGGCCGTCCAGGAACAGCAGCCCCGCCCGCACGGGATAGCGGCCCGGCCAGCGGCGCCCGCCCCGCCGGGCCGAGTTCTGCTGGATCGCCAGCCCGATCCCGAACATCACCGTCAGCAGCCCGAGGAACTTGCCCTGGGCCAGCTGCTGGAGCACCCGCTCGGTCCACATCCAGCCGTCCGTGGCCGTGTCGCCCAGACTGCCGATGTAGCCGATCAGCCCGGCCGGGTCGGTGAAGATCCAGATATTGGTGCCGAGGGTGCCCAGGATCGCGATGCCCCGCAGGACATCGAGCGCGAGCAACCTGGTCGGCCGGTCGGTCACCTCGGGGGTGAGCTGGTGCACGGATTCGCTCATGGCATCGAGTATCTCGGCGCGATCCGGCCGCCGGATCGCCCGCGAGGACCACTTCGGGTCCGCCGAGCGGGGGACCCGGCGGAGGTGCCTCGGTCGCGCTGTGCCAGCGCCTCTTCCACCGCGGTGACGGCCTTCGGCAGTTCGATGTGGCCGTCGGGGCGCGCGCCGAGCTGAACGCCGCCGCGAACAGCCTGTCTCGTACCGCGTGCGCATGCGCACCACCTCGACGCTGCCGATGCTGTGGCCGATAAGCACGGTGTCGGACGCGGTCACCGCCGCGAAGGTGGCGCGCGACGGTGTGGGCCGCGAGGACGAAGTCGTCGCGGAGGTGACATGGGTAACACCGGGGGTTCGCGGACCGGGGGCCGGGTGCGCGGCGAGGGTCTGCGGGCCGGCGCCGAGATCCCGGAGGAGAGCGGCTACGGCCGGTCGACGATCGAGGCATGGTCACCCGCGCGGGCGTCGCCGAGAGCGCCATCGCCCGAGGGTGGCGCTCCCGGGCCGAGCCGACGAGGGAGGCCCACGCCGAGGCCGTCGCCCGCCGGATGCCCGAACCCGACACCCGGCGCGGTCGAAGACGACCTCGTCGCGTTCGTCACCGAGCTCTGTCGCGTCACCGAATTCCCTGGTCGCGCAGCGGCTTTGCGCGGCACGACGGCCGAGGCGCAGCTCGATCCGGATGTCGCGAGGCGCGTCGGCACCGGGTCGGCACCCGCCGGGCGGTGGTCGTGGTGAGACTCGCGCACGGGATCGACCGGGGTGAGCCGGCCGCGGACATCGACCCGTATCGGGCGACCGACCAGCTGTTCGGGCTCGTCGGGTACCGGCCGCAGGTGGAACATCGTGCACCGCGCCCGGATCAGGCCGCGGGTGCCCTCGCCCGGCCGCTGACCGGCCTGCGCGCACCCGGGTGAGCTGGGGCGCCGCGGGCCGCTGGGCCGAGATGCCGGTGCGGGTCGGACGCGTCGCCTAGGCTCGACAGCATGCAGCGCATCATCGGAATCGAGGTCGAGTACGGCATCTCGACCCCCACGGAGCCGACGGCCAACCCGATCCTCACCTCCACCCAGGCCGTTCTCGCCTACGCCGCCGCCGAGGGCGTACCGCGGGCCAAGCGCACGCGCTGGGACTACGAGGTGGAATCCCCGCTGCGTGACGCGCGTGGTTTCGACCTGAGCCGGATGAGCGGCCCCGCTCCCGTGATCGACGCCGACGAGGTCGGCGCGGCCAACATGATCCTCACCAACGGCGCCCGGCTCTACGTCGACCACGCGCACCCGGAGTACTCCGCACCCGAGGTGGTCGACCCGCTCGACGCGGTGATCTGGGACAAGGCGGGCGAGCGGGTGATGGAGGCCGCCGCCCGGCACGCCTCCAGCGTCCCCGGTGCCCCGCGCCTGCAGCTGTACAAGAACAACGTCGACGGCAAGGGCGCCTCCTACGGCACCCACGAGAACTACCTGATGAACCGCGACACCCCGTTCAGCCACATCATCGCAGGGCTGACGCCGTTCTTCGTCTCCCGCCAGGTGATCTGCGGGTCCGGCCGGGTCGGCATCGGCCAGTCCGGCGACCACGCGGGCTTCCAGCTGTCCCAGCGCGCGGACTACATCGAGGTCGAGGTCGGGCTGGAGACCACGCTCAAGCGCGGCATCATCAACACCCGCGACGAGCCGCACGCCGACGCCGACAAGTACCGGCGCCTGCACGTGATCATCGGCGACGCCAACCTGGCCGAGATGTCGACCTACCTCAAGGTCGGCACCACCGCGCTGGTGCTCGACCTGATCGAGGCGGGCGAGGACCTCTCGGAGTTCCAGCTGGCCCGGCCGGTGACCGCCGTGCACCAGATCAGCCACGACCCGACGCTGCGCGCCACCGTGGCGCTGGCCGACGGCCGCGAGCTGACCGGCCTTGCGCTGCAACGGCTCTACCACGAGCGCGTCGCCAAGTTCGTGCACCGCGAGGGCAACGACGACCCCCGTGTGCTCGACATCATCGACAACTGGGCGATGGTGCTCGACCTGCTCGAGCGCGACCCGATGGAATGCGCCAACCTGCTCGACTGGCCCGCCAAGCTGCGCCTGCTCGAGGGCATGCGCAGCCGGGAGGGCCTCGGCTGGGCCGCCCCCAAGCTGCACCTGATGGACCTGCAGTACTCCGATGTGCGCCTGGACAAGGGTCTCTACAACCGGTTGGTGGCGCGCGGCTCGATGAAGCGCCTCGTCAGCGAGCAGCAGGTGCTCGACGCGATGACCAAGCCGCCGACCGACACCCGCGCGTACTTCCGCGGCGAGTGCCTACGCCGATTCGGCGCCGATATCGCCGCCGCCAGTTGGGATTCGGTGATCTTCGACCTGGGTGGTGATTCACTGGTGCGGATCCCGACCCTGGAGCCGCGGCGCGGCACGAAAGCGCACGTCGGGAAGCTGCTCGACGCCGCCCAGACGGCCGCGGAGCTGGTCGACCAGCTCACCCACTGAGGCGTTTTCCGGCACGACAGAGCGACAATCCGATCGCTAATAGACCACCTTGTCCGATCGGCTCGGTAGGGTTGTGGGACGAGCACGAACATCGCTCATGATCGCCGGCCGTGCTCATCCGAAAGGTCGCGGTCATGATGAGGAAAGAGGAGGTCGGCTGCCATGGCACAAGAGCAGACCAAGCGCGCCGGGGGTGGCGACGAGGACGAGGGTCCCGAGGGTGTAGACGCGGCGGGTCAGGAGCGCCGCGAGAAGCTCGCGGAGGAAACCGACGACCTGCTCGACGAGATCGATGACGTGCTCGAGGAGAACGCCGAGGACTTCGTGCGGGCGTATGTGCAGAAGGGCGGCCAGTGACCTCAGGTGACCCGTTGCGCCTCCACGCGGGGCAGGCTCTCTCCTCGTTCACCGAACATCTCCGCATGCACGCACCGGACCTGTTGCCCGGCAACAGGTTCGGTGCCTCGGATCTGACCGCGGCCAAGGATCTGGCGCCGCACGGCACCACCATTGTCGCGGTCACCTACCGGGGTGGCGTGCTCATCGCGGGCGACCGCAGGGCCACCATGGGCAACCTGCTGGCCAGCCGCGACACCGAGAAGGTCTATATCACCGACACCTTCTCGGCGGCCGGTATCGCGGGCACCGCGGGCATCGCGATCGAGATGATCCGGCTGTTCGCGGTGGAGCTCGAGTACTACGAGAAGATCGAAGGCGTGCCGCTGACCTTCGACGGTAAAGCCAACAAGCTGTCGAAGATGGTCCGCGACAACCTGCCCGCCGCCATGCAGGGGCTGGCTGTCGTGCCGATCCTGGTCGGGTTCGACGACCAGATCACCGACCAGGACCGTTCGGGTCGCATCGTGTCCTACGACGTGGTCGGCGGACGCAGCGAGGAGCGGTTCGGCTACACCGCTGTCGGCTCCGGTTCGATGTTCGCGAAGTCCTCGCTGAAGAAGCTCTACCAGCGTGGCATCGATCAGGACCGGGCGCTGCGGGTCGCGGTGGAATCGCTGTTCGACGCCGCCGACGACGACACCGCCACCGGTGGTCCGGACATGCTGCGCGGGATCTACCCGACAGCGGTGGTGATCGACGCCGAGGGCGCGGCCGAGGTGGCCGAGGACCGCCTGGCCGAGATCGCCCGCGGTGTGATCGCCGACCGGGAAGCCGCGGAAGAAGGGGGCGCCGTCCTATGACGCTGCCGTATTACGCCTCGGCCGAGCAGATCATGCGCGACAAGACCGAGCTCGCCCGCAAGGGCATCGGTCGTGGCCGCAGCGTGGTGGTGCTCGTGTACGACAAGGGCGTGCTGTTCGTCGCCGAGAACCCCTCGGCGACGTTGCACAAGGTCAGCGAACTCTACGACCGCATCGGCTTCGCCGCGGTCGGCAAGTACAACGAGTTCGAGGCCCTGCGCCGCGGTGGCATCCTGCAGGCCGACCTCAAGGGCTATCAGTACGACCGGCGCGATGTCACCGGCCGTGGCCTGGCCAACCTCTACGCGCAGAGCCTGGGCTCGATCTTCACCGATCAGCTCAAGCCCTACGAGGTGGAGCTGTGCGTCGCCGAGGTCGGGTATCCGGAGCAGTCGCCGACCTCGGTGCTGTACCGGATCACCTTCGACGGGTCGATCGTCGACGAACGCGAGTACGTCGTCATGGGCGGCACCACCGAGCCCATCCTGACCGCGCTCAAGGCCGCCTACAAGCCCGGTCTGTCCCTGGACGACGCGCTGAAGGTGGCCATCGGGGCGCTGCAGGCGGGTCAGCCCGAGGCCGACAAGGACAAGCGCGCCCTCGGTGAGTCCTCGCTCGAGGTGGCCACCCTCGAGCAGTCCCGGCCGCGCCGGGCGTTCCGCCGGCTGCAGGGTCCCGCCCTGCAGAAGGCGCTCGGTACGCCGAAGGCGACAGCCGTGACCGAGGCGAAGCTGCCCGAGCCCGAGGACGGCGCGGGGGAGTAGACCCCGCCGTCACGATCATGAACGGGCCCGCGGACCGCTCCGGTCCACGGGCCCGTTCTCGTCGTGCTCGCTGGGTCGTTCGCTGTCCGAATCGTTGTGAACACGTATGCGAATGGGATGTCCGGAGCGCCGCGCGGGCCCTGGTCATGGCTGTAGTGTCGATAGTGTGCAGCGACGAATCATGGGGATCGAGACCGAGTTCGGTGTGACATGCACCTTCCACGGTCACCGTCGGCTGTCCCCCGACGAGGTGGCCCGGTACCTGTTCCGCCGGGTGGTGTCCTGGGGCCGTAGCTCTAATGTCTTCCTTCGAAACGGTGCCAGGTTGTACCTCGACGTCGGATCGCATCCCGAGTACGCCACCGCAGAATGCGACAGCCTGGTGCAGTTGGTCACCCACGACCGGGCCGGTGAGCGGGTGCTGGAGGACCTGCTGATAGACGCCGAACAGCGCCTCGCCGAGGAAGGCATCGGCGGCGACATCTACCTGTTCAAGAACAACACCGACTCCGCGGGCAACTCCTACGGCTGCCACGAGAACTTTCTCGTGGTCCGCGCGGGTGAGTTCTCCCGGATCTCGGACGTGTTGCTGCCGTTCCTGGTCACCCGCCAGCTCATCTGCGGTGCGGGCAAGGTCCTGCAGACGCCCAAGGCGGCCACGTTCTGCCTGTCCCAGCGCGCCGAGCACATCTGGGAGGGCGTCTCCTCGGCGACCACCCGCTCGCGCCCGATCATCAACACCCGCGACGAGCCGCACGCCGACGCCGAGAAGTACCGGCGTCTGCACGTGATCGTGGGCGACTCCAACATGGCCGAGCCGACGACGATGCTCAAGGTGGGCACCGCGTCGCTGGTGCTGGAGATGATCGAGGCGGGCGTCTCGTTCCGCGACTTCGCCCTCGACAACCCGATCCGGGCGATCCGCGAGGTCAGCCACGATCTGACCGGCCGCCGTCCGGTGCGGCTGGCCGGTGGCAGGCAGGCCAGCGCGCTCGAGATCCAGCGCGAGTACTACGCCCGCGCCGTCGAGCACCTGCGCAACCGCGACCGCGACCCGCAGGTCGACGCGGTGGTGGATCTGTGGGGCCGCACTCTCGACGCCGTCGAGGCGCAGGACTTCGCCAAGGTCGACACCGAGATCGACTGGGTGATCAAGCGCAAGCTGTTCCAGCGCTACCAGGACCGCTACAGCATGGAGCTGTCGGATCCGAAGATCGCCCAGCTCGACCTGGCCTACCACGACATCAAGCGGGGTCGCGGCGTCTTCGATCTGCTGCAGCGCAAGGGGCTGGCCAAGCGGATCACCGAGGACGAGGCCGTCGACGCCGCGGTGGAGACCCCGCCGCAGACCACGCGCGCCAAGCTGCGCGGTGACTTCATCACCGCCGCGCAGGAAGCCGGGCGCGATTTCACGGTCGACTGGGTGCATTTGAAGTTGAACGATCAAGCGCAGCGCACCGTGTTGTGCAAGGATCCGTTCCGGTCGGTCGACGAGCGCGTCGATCGGCTGATCGCCTCGATGTAGGCGAACCCCCGAGACGGGGGGCTCGGCGACGGGACCGGTGGCGCAAGGGAGCGATTGCGTAGACGCCACCGGTCCCGTCGTCGCGTCCGGGCTCAATCGGGGCCGACGACGCTCGCGTAGGTGCCGCGCAGGCCGGCGATGAACGAGGTCAGGGCCAGTTCGAAGCTGTCGTCATCGATCTCGTCGGCGATCGCGCGCAGCAGGTGCGCCTGGTTCAGGTGCGGGTAGCGGTCCCGGTAGACCTGCACGTCGTCGGCGAATCCGCCCGCGAACGAACCGACCGTCGAGCCCATCACCAGGTAGCGGGTGGCCGCGCCGATCATGGTCGCGTAGCGCGGTGGCCAGCCCGCGCCGACCAGCCCACCGTGCACGGCGTCGGCCGCGCGCAGGTTCTCCGCCCGGCGGCCGGGGCCCGCCGCGAGGTAGGGCACGAAATTCGGGTGCGCGACCAGCGCCGAGCGGTAGCTGCGGGCCCAGGCGGCCAGGCCGTCGTCCCAGGCCATGGTGTCGAAGGCCGAGGTGTCGACGTGGCTCATGATGCCCGTCGCGATGTCGTCGAACAGGTCGTCCTTGTTCGGGTAGTGGCCGTAGAGCGAGGCGGCCTGCACGCCGAGTTCGGCGGCCAGCTTGCGCATGGAGACCTCGGCGAGGCCGTCGCGGTCGACCATGGCCAGCGCGGTGTCGCGAATGCGTTCGCGGCTCAACAGCGGTACGCGCGGCCTCGCCATGCGCCACTCCTCGTCTGCTCGGGTCCGATAGGGCTTCGAACGGTATCACCGATCGCCGATTCGGCCCTTGATTAACCGAACGGCGTTAGGATACGGTGCCCGAGTAAACCTAACACCGTTTGGTTCAGGAGTGGTCCGATGGATCTCGCACTCACGCAAGCGCACAGCGACCTGCGCGAGCTCGCCCGCACATGGGTGGACAAGGAAGTCGTGCCGCATGCCGCGCACTGGGATCGGCAGGAATCGGTCGACCCGGCCATCGTCGGCAAACTCGGCGCGCTGGGCTTTCTCGGCATCGGGATCGACGAGGAGTACGGCGGCTCCGGCGGTGACGCGCTGGCCTACTGCGTGCTGCTGGAGGAGCTCGGCCGGGGCGACAGCGCGGTCCGCGGCATCGTGTCGGTCTCGCTGGGTCTGGTCGGCAAGTCGATCGCGACCTACGGCACCGAGGAGCAGAAGCGCCGCTTCCTGCCGCCGCTGTGCGCGGGCGAGCAGCTCGGATGCTTCGCGCTGACCGAGCCGGGGACCGGGTCCGACGCGGCGAACCTGATCACCCGCGCCACCAGGGACGGGTCGGACTGGGTCATCGACGGCACCAAGATCTTCATCACCAACGGCACCTGGGCCGATGTCGCGCTGGTCTTCGCGCGCACCGGGGGACCGGGGCCCAAGGGGGTGACCGCCTTCCTCGTCCCGACCGACGCGCCCGGCTTCGGCCGGACCGAGATCAAGGGCAAGCTCGGCCTGCGCGGGCAGGCCACCGCCGAATTGGTCCTCGACGGTGTCCGGGTGCCCGACGCGCTGCGCCTGGGCGAGGAGGGTCAGGGCTTCCGCATCGCGATGGCGGCGCTGGACAAGGGCCGGATGGGGGTGGCCGCCGGCTGTGTCGGCCTGGCCCGCGCCTGCCTCGAGGCCGCGGTGCGCTACGCGGGCGAGCGCGAACAGTTCGGCAAGCCGATCGCGGGCTACCAGCTGGTCCAGGAACTGCTCGCCGACATCGCGGTGGAGACCGAGGCCGCCCGACTGCTGGCCTGGCGCGCCGCCGATCTCGTCGACCGGGGCGAGCCGTTCGGCACCGCCGCCTCGATGGCGAAGCTGTTCGCCTCCGAGGCCGCGGTCAAGGCGGCCAACAACGCGATCCAGGTCTTCGGCGGCTACGGCTACATCGACGAGTACCCGGTCGCCAAGTACCTGCGCGACGCCCGCGTACTGACCCTCTACGAGGGCACCACCCAGATCCAGAAACTGCTCATCGGCCGCGCCCTCACCGGCGTGAACGCCATCGTCTGACAGAGGAGTACGAACCATGACCCACAGAACCGCTTTCGTCACCGGGGCGGCCCGCGGCATCGGCGCGGCCACGGCCGCCCGGCTGTCGGCCGCCGGGCACGCCGTCGCCGTCGTCGACCTCGACGCCGCCGCGGCCGTGCTGACCGCGGGCAAGATCAACGCCGCGGGCGGCACCGCGATCGGGCTCGGTTGCGATGTCGCCGACGAGGATTCGGTGGCCGCGGCGGTGGCGCGCACGGTCGCCGAGCTCGGCTCGCTCGACGTGCTGGTGAACAACGCCGGCGTGCTGCGCGACAACCTGCTGTTCAAGATGTCGGTGGACGACTGGGACACCGTCATGGCCGTACACCTGCGCGGGGCGTTCCTGTGCAGCAAGGCCGCCCAGCAGCACATGGTCGAGCGCGGCGGCGGCGCGATCGTCAACACCTCGAGCGTGTCGGCGCTGGGCAATCGAGGACAGGCCAACTACGCGGCGGCCAAGGCGGGCATCCAGGGGCTGACCCGCACGCTGGCCATGGAACTCGGCCCGTTCGGCATCCGCGTCAACGCCGTCGCGCCCGGCTTCATCGCCACCGAGATGACCGCGGCCACCGCGGCCCGGATCGGCGTCAGCGCCGAGGAACTGCAGGCCAAGACCGCCGCGATCACGCCGCTGCGCCGGGTCGGGACCCCCGACGACATCGCCAACGTGGTCGCGTTCCTCGCCTCCGACGAGGCCGGATTCGTCACCGGCCAAACCCTGTACGTCGACGGCGGACGCCGTCTCTGAATCGCGGGAGACCAGTTTCAATGCAGCGCACAGTTTTCACCGATGAGCACGAGGCGTTTCGCAAGACCGCGCGCGCGTTCATCGAGTCGCAGGTCGTGCCGGTCTACGACCAGTGGTACGAGGCGGGCATCGTGCCGCGCGAGTTCTACCGCTCGCTGGCCGAGCTGGGGGTTTTCGGGATCGAGGTGCCCGAGGAGTACGGCGGCGCGGGGATCGACTCGTTCAAGTTCCAGGCGATCCTCATGGAGGAAACCGCCAGGGCCGGTGTGTCTTTCGGCGGGTCGGGCGTGCACGTGGGCCTGTGCCTGCCGTACCTGAAGAACCTCGCGACCGACGAACAGAAGCAGCGCTGGCTGCCCGGATTCGTCTCGGGCGAGATCATGTTCGCCATCGCGATGACCGAGCCCGGCACGGGGTCCGACCTGGCCGGGATGCGCACGACCGCGCAGCTGTCCGAGGACGGCACCCACTACGTGCTCAACGGGGCGAAGACCTTCATCACCGGTGGCGTGCACGCCGACCGGGTGATCGTGTGCGCGCGGACCGCCCCGCCGTCGGAGACCGATCGCCGCCACGGGATCTCGCTGTTCGTCGTCGACACCACCTCGCCCGGGTACGCGGTCGGCCGCAAGCTCGACAAGCTCGGGCTGAAGGTGTCCGACACCGCCGAACTATCCTTCACCGATGTGCGGGTCCCGGTGGCCGACCTGCTCGGCGAGGCGCACCAGGGCTTCGCCTACCTCGGCCAGAACCTGCCGCAGGAGCGCCTGTCCATCGCGGTCGGCGCCTACGCCCAAGCCAAGTCGGCGATCCGGTTCGCCCTCGAATACACCAGGGGCCGGACCGTTTTCGGTCAGCCGGTGGCGCACTTCCAGAACACCAAGTTCGAGCTGGCCGCCTGCCGGGCGGAGGTGGACGCCGCCGAAGCCGTGGTCGACCGCGCGCTCGACGCGCTCGACCGGGGCGAACTCAGCCCGGCCGACGCCGCCTCGGCGAAGCTGTTCTGCACCGAGGTCGCCTCCCGGGTGATCGACCGCTGCCTGCAGCTGCACGGCGGATACGGCTACATCACCGAATATCCCGTGGCCCGCCTGTACGCCGACAACCGGGTGAACCGGATCTACGGCGGCACCAGCGAGGTGATGAAGATGATCATCGCCAAGGACATGGGCCTGTGACCGGCCGCGCGTATCTGGTCGACGGCGTCCGCACGCCGTTCGGCCGCTACGGCGGCGCGCTGGCCGAGGTGCGCCCCGACGATCTGGCCGCCCGCGCGATCGCCGCGCTCACCCGACGGCTCCCGGCCGTCGATTGGGCCGGGGTCGACGACGTGGTGCTGGGCTGCGCGAACCAGGCGGGCGAGGACAATCGCAATGTCGCCCGGATGGCGGCGCTGCTGGCCGGACTGCCGGTGGAGGTTCCCGGCGTGACAGTCAACCGGCTGTGCGCGTCGGGACTGGACGCGATCGGCTACGCGGCCAGGGCGATCAAGGCCGGTGACGCCGATCTCGTCATCGCCGGGGGTGTCGAGTCGATGACCCGGGCGCCGTACGTGATGCCGAAAGCCGGTGCGCCGTGGGACCGTTCGGCGCAGCTGGCCGACACCACGCTGGGCTGGCGGCTGGTCAATCCGCGGATGCGGGCGGAATACGGCATCGATTCGATGCCCGAGACCGCCCAGCACGTCGCCGACGAGCACGGCATCGCCCGTGCCGATCAGGACGCCTTCGCGCTGCGGTCGCAGCAGCGGGCGGCGGCGGCGATCGCGCGGGGCAGGCTGGCCCGCGAGATCGCGCAGGTGCCGGTCCCGCAGCGGCACGGCGAACCGGTTGTCGTCGACCGGGACGAACATCCGCGGCAGACCAGCATCGAGGCACTCGGCGGGTTGCGTGCCGTGGTGCCCGGCGGCTCGATCACCGCGGGCAACTCCTCCGGTATCAATGATGGTGCCGCCGCGGTGCTGATCGCCTCCGAGGTCGCGGTGGACCGCTACGGGCTGACGCCGCTGGCCGAGATCGGTGCGGTGACGGCCGCGGGTGTGCCACCGCGCGTGATGGGTATCGGCCCGGTGCCCGCGGTCGAGAAGCTGCTCGCGCGAACGGGTCTGGGGATCGCCGACATCGATGTCGTCGAACTCAACGAGGCCTTCGCCGCCCAGGCGCTGGCGGTGCTGCGTGGACTCGGGCTGCCCGACGACGCCGAGCACGTGAACCCGAACGGCGGCGCCATCGCCCTCGGGCATCCGCTCGGTGCCAGCGGTGCTCGCCTGGCGCTCACCGCCGCGATCGAGCTGGCCGATCGCGACGCCCGGCACGCCGTCGCCACGCTGTGCGTCGGTGTCGGGCAGGGCCTGGCGGTCCATCTCCATCGCTGACCGGCCCCGGCCGATCAGCGCCGGGCCTCGACCCGACCGGGCCGAAGTCTGCGTGCCGCACCGAGCGCGCAACCGGTACGGGCCGAGGCCCCCGAACTCCGACCGATCCGGTCGTCTACCGCGCGACACCGTGGGTGCGCGCTCCCTCGCCGAAGCTGTCGACTCCAGGAATCCTCATGAATGCCACACTCTCCCTGGCGAGCATCCTCGCCGAACCGGCTCGCCGCCGCCCCGATCATCTCGCGTTGATCGAAGGCGAGCATCGCATCACCTTCGCCGATCTCTGGCGACAGGCACGCGAGCAGGCCGGCGCCCTGATCGCGCGCGGGATCCGTCCCGGTGACCGGGTGGCCCTGCTGTGCCCGAACACCGCCGACTTCCCGCGGGCGTATTTCGCGATCCTCGCCGCGGGCGCGACGGTGGTGCCGGTGCACCTGCTGCTCACCGCGCCCGAGATGGAATACGTGCTGCGCGACAGCGCGGCGGCGCTGCTGATCTGTCATCCGATGGTGGCCGAGACCGGCGCCGCGGCGGCCGCCGGCGCCGGCATCGACGTCGTCGCCCCCGCGGAGCTCGTCGGCGAGGCGATTGCGGCGTTCGTCTCGCGCGGTCCGCTCGACACCGCCGTCGTCTTCTACACCAGCGGGACCACCGGCACGCCCAAGGGCGCCGAGCTCAATCACCTCAACATGGTGATGTGCGCGACGGTGAACACCTTCGACGCCAACGAGGTCCACCGCGACGACATCGCGCTCGGCGCGCTGCCGCTGTTCCATGTCTTCGGACAGACCGTGTCGATGAACTCGCACTGGCGCGTCGGCGGGACGCTGGTGCTGCTGCCGAGATTCGACGCGGCCCAGGCGATCGCGCTGATGGCGGCGGAGAAGGTCAACCTCTTCCACGGGGTGCCCACGATGTACATCGCGCTCATCGAGGCGGCGGCGCGGGCGCCGGAACTGCCCGCACTGAAACTGTGCGTCAGCGGCGGTGCGGCGCTGCCGGTCGCGATCCTGGAGGACTTCGAACGGATCTTCCGCGCGCCCGTGCTCGAGGGCTACGGACTGTCGGAGACCTCGCCGACCGCCGCGGTCAACCAGCCGATCTACGGCGCGGAGGCGGGCACCGTCGGGCATCCGGTCTGGGGCGTCGACGTGGAGATCGCCGACCCCGCGATCAGTGACCGGATCGCGCTGCTGCCGGTCGGCGAGACCGGTGAGGTGGTGGTGCGCGGGCACAACGTGTTCAACGGCTACACCGGCAGACCCGAGGCCACCGCGGCCGCCGTCGTCGACGGCTGGTTCCGCACCGGCGATCTGGGCACCCGCGACGAGACCGGCCGGATCCGGATCGTCGACCGGATCAAGGAGATGATCCTGCGCGGCGGATTCAACGTGTATCCGACGGAGGTCGAGGCCGCGCTGGTACGGCATCCGCGGATCGCGCAGGTCGCGGTGATCGGGGTGCCCGACGAGCACTACGGTGAGGAGATCGTGGCCGTCGTGGTGGCCGACGGCGAGCTGACCGCCGAGGACGTGATCGAGTTCGGCAAGCAACAGGTGGCCCGATACAAGTACCCGCGCCGGGTGGAGTTCGTCACCGAGCTGCCGCTCGGGCCCACCCACAAGGTGCTCAAGCGCGAACTGCGCCGACGCTTCGGAGGAGCGGCATGACCACGGATTTCGCCGATTTCGACGCCCTGCGCGCGGCCGCGGGCACCGAACTCGGCCCCAGCGACTGGATCACGATCGACCAGGACCGGATCGACCGGTTCGCCGAGGCGACCGGAGACCACCAGTGGATCCACGTCGATCCGGTGCGGGCCGCCGCGGGCCCGTACGGCACGACCATCGCGCACGGTTTCCTCACCCTGTCGCTGATCGTGCCGATCACCCAGCAGGTGATGACGGTCAGCGCCGCGAGCGCGGCGATCAACTACGGCCTCGACCGGGTCCGATTCCTCACCCCGGTCCCCGTGGGCAGCCGCATCCGCGGCCGCGTGGCGCTCACCGAGGTCACCGAGGTGCCCGGCGGCGTGCAGGCGCACCGGCGCGTCACCGTGGAACTGGAGGGCGCCGAGCGGCCCGCCTGCGTGGCCGACGCCATCGCCCGCTATCTGAGCTGAATCGTCCGGGGCGGCGGTCTAGTAGCCGTCGCCCTCGGCCAGATAGCGCTCGATCGTCTCGACCTTCGTGGTCAGCGCGTCGGTGACGCCGGGCCGCAGATCGGCCTTGAGCACCAGGCTGCATCGCGGCGCGACGGCGAGGATCGCGTCACAGGCCGACTTCACCACCGCCATCACCTCGTCCCAGTCGCCCTCGATGGTGGTGAACATGGCGTCGGTCCGGTGCGGCAGCCCCGAGGC
Source organism: Nocardia canadensis (assembly GCF_032656385.1). NCBI lineage: Bacteria > Bacillati > Actinomycetota > Actinomycetes > Mycobacteriales > Nocardiaceae > Nocardia > Nocardia canadensis. Next base: position 1,580,988 of record NZ_JAVCWB010000008.1, on the reverse strand, counting down.
GCGCACCACGCGGACGGCCGCCGCCACGGCCGCGCCGACCGACCCGTCGGCGTGGGCGGCGCCACTGGGCGCCACGGAGAACGCAACAAGCATGATGGTCCTTTCGCTGCGGGTATCCGGACCATTCTCCCCGCCCGGAGGGTCGGCAACCGTGCGCCGACGCGCCGCGACGGTCAGCCGACCATTACCCTCTATCGGGTGGCGATATCCAAGGTCGAGCGGCTGATGAATCTGGTCATCGCGCTGCTGTCGACCCGGCAGTTCCTGAGCGCCGAGCGCATTCGCGCCAGCGTGGCCGGTTACGAGGACTCCGCGACCGACGAGGCGTTCAGCCGGATGTTCGAGCGCGACAAGAACGAACTGCGCGATCTGGGCATTCCGCTGGAAGTGGGCCCCGTGGGGCGGTTCTCGACACTCGAGGGCTACCGGATCAACCGCGACGCCTACGAACTGCCCGACATCGACCTGTCCAGCGAGGAGGCCGCCGCGGTGGCCGTCGCCGTGCAGATGTGGGCCTCGCCCGAGCTGGCGAGCGCCGCCGAGGGCGCGCTGTTGAAGCTGCGCGCGGCCGGCGTCACCGTCGAGACGGACAACGTCGGGGTGTCGGTACCCGCGGTGCCCGCCCGCACTCGCGGCTCGGAACCGGTGCTGCGCGAGTTGCTCGCGGCGATCGACGCCGGGCAGGCGGTGCGGTTCGGACACCACAGCGCCATCACCGATCCGTTCGTCACCCGCGATGTGGAGCCCTGGGGTGTGGTGACCCGGCACGGTCGCTGGTATCTGGTCGGGCACGACCGCGAGCGAGACGCCGTGCGCACCTTCCGGTTGTCGCGCATCGGTGGCGAGGTCACGCCGTACGGACCGCTCAACGCGGTCCGCAAGCCCGCCGACGCCGACCTGCGCGCCATCGTCGACCGGGTCACCGGCGACGCGCCGGTCACCGGCTCGGCCACCGTCTGGGTCGCCAAGGGCCGCGGTCGCGAGCTGCGCCGCATCGGTACCGAACTCGGTGACCGTGAGCTCGGCGGCCGCGACGGTTCGGTCGTCGAAGTGCCGGTCCGCTCCCGCGACTGGGTGGCCCGGCTGATCACCGGTCTCGGTCCCGATGTCCTCGTGCTGGATCCGCCGGAACTGCGCGCCGACGTGATGAACCGGCTACGGTCGGTACTCGACCACACGGAGGTGGCGTCGTGAGTTCGCGCCTGTCCCTACGCCTTTCGCGCCTGCTGAACATGGTGCCGTACCTGCTCGCGCACCCCGGCATCAGCGCCGCCGAGGCCGCCGCCGAGCTCGGGGTGAGCACCAAACAGCTGATGAGCGACCTCAATCAGCTGTGGATGTGCGGGCTGCCCGGGTACGGGCCCGGCGACCTGATCGACCTGTCGTTCTCCGAGGAGAGCATCGAGGTCACCTTCTCCGCGGGCATCGACCGGCCGCTGCGGCTGACCTCCACCGAGGCGACCGCGCTACTGGTCGCGCTGCGCTCGATCGTGGAGATGCCGGGCATGGTCGACCCGACCGCCGCGCACGCCGCGATCGCCAAGATCGAATCGGCCATCGCCAGCACCGACGCCGTCGTCACCGGCACCCCGGCCGCCGTGCCCGTCGAGCAGCCGGTCGTCGCCACCGTGCGCGCCGCGCTCGCCGACGCCCGCGCCCTGCGCCTGGTGTACTACTCGGCCAGCCGCGACGAGGTCTCCGAACGAATCGTCGACCCGATCCGCGTGGTGCTCGTCGACAACAACAGCTACCTGCAGGCGTGGTGCAGGCAGGCCGAGGGCGTGCGCCTGTTCCGGTTCGACCGGATCGAGGACGCCACCGAACTCGACGAACCGGCCCGTCCGCCCAGTCACGCCGCCGCCGACGCGGCCGCCCTCGACCTGTTCCAGGACGACCCCGACGTGCCGCTGGCCCGGCTGCGCATCCGCGCCGACTACGCCTGGGTGCTCGACCAGTACCCGATGCACCGCATCGAGTCGCGCCCCGACGGCAGCATCGAGGCGGGCATGCGCTTCGCCTCCGCCGACTGGATGGCCCGCCTGCTGCTCGGCTTCGGCACCGGCGTCAGCGTGCTCGGCCCGCCGGACCTGGTGGCGGCGGTGCGTGACCGCGCCGACGCCGCCCTGGCCGCCTACGCGGCCGCCGGACTGCCCGGGGAGACCGAAACCGCGTGAACCAGCGAGTACTGGTCCTCGGCGCGGGCAGCATCGGGGTCTTCATCGGCGGACATCTGGCCGCGGCCGGGCTGGACGTGATCTTCGTCGGCCGCCAGCGCGTGCTCGACGACATCGCCGAGCACGGACTGCACCTGACCGACCTCGACGGCGGGTCGATCGACGTGTCGCCGGATCGCTTCGGGCTGGCCTTGGAACCGGATGAGCCGGAACTGGCCGACCTCGTCCTGGTCACCGTGAAATCCGCCGCCACCGCCTCGGTCGTCCGGACCGTCGCGGGCAGGCTGCGCCCCGGCACGCCGGTGGTGAGCCTGCAGAACGGCATCGGCAACGACACCCTGATCCGGGACATCCTGCCCACCAGCGTCGTGCTGCCCGGCATGGTCCCGTTCAATGTGGTGCACCGCGGCAACGGGCGCTTCCACCGGGGCAGCGACGGCGTCGTCGCGATCCAGGACGACCCGGTGGTCGACCGGTTCGCCGAGCAGTTCCGGGCCGCGGGCCTGCCGCTGCGCCGCTATCGCGACCTGCGTCCGGTGCAGTGGGCCAAGCTGCTGCTGAACCTCAACAACCCGATCAACGCGCTGTCCGGGCGGCCGCTGCGCGAGGAACTCGCCGAGCGCGACTACCGGCGCTGTCTCGCGCTCGCCCAGGCCGAAGCCCTCGCGGTGATGAACACTGCGCGAATTCGTCCCGCCCAGCTGACGGCGATCCCGCCGGAACTCATGGTGCATCTGCTGCGTGTCCCCGACGTCGTCTTCCGCCGGGTCTTCGGCCGGGTCCTGGCCATCGATCCGCTGGCTCGCTCCTCGATGGCCGACGACCTCGCCCTGGGCAGGCGGACGGAAATCGCGTGGTTGTGCGGCGAAATCGTGCGCCTCGGTGAGATGGTCGGGCGGCCGACACCGGTCAATCGCAGGCTCACCGAGCTGATCCGCCGAGCCGAATCGGGGGACACCCGCCGGTTCACCGGCAGCCGGTTGTTCGCCGAGCTGACCGGGGCGGCGTCCGCCGTCCAGGGTTGAACGCGTGGCGAACACCGCTGCGGGTGACCGGTCACCACGGTCCGAGTGCAGGTAGCATCGGTAATCACCACAGTCTTTGGAGGTATCTGATAATGGGCACGTTCAGCTGGACGCACCTGCTGATCATCGCGTTGCTGTTCGTCCTGCTCTTCGGCGCGAAGCGGCTGCCGGACGCGGCGCGCGGTCTCGGCCGGTCGCTGCGGATCTTCAAGAGCGAGGTCGGGCAGATGCAGTCGGAGTCGGCCACCCCGGCCACCCCGCCGACCGCCACCCCGGCGCCGCAGCAGCAGCTGCCCGCCTCGGCCCCGCAGGCGCAGACTCCGATCGTCGAACCGCAGCAGGGCCAGAAGTCGGCCTGACCTCGGTGTTCACCCCCGGAGCGAGACAACCGCTCCGGGGCTGAGTGCTGTTGTCGAGCATCCGCCGGACCGAGGGTTAGAGGCCACCACCCACCATGCGCATTCCATTCGATCCACGGCGCAGCAAGCGCAGGACGAATCCCGACGGCACCATGTCGTTGGTCGAGCACCTGCAGGAACTGCGCACCCGGCTGTTGCTGGCGCTGGCCGCGATCGCGGTCACCACGCTCGTCGGCTTCTTCTGGTACGCGCACCCGTTCTTCGGCATCGAGAGCCTGGGCGAGATCCTGCGCGGACCGTACTGTGCGCTGCCCGAGTCGGCCAGGGCGAGTCTGAGCCCCGACGGCGCCTGCCGCCTGCTGGCGACCGCCCCCTTCGAACAGTTCATGCTGCGCTTGAAGGTCGGCTTCACCGCCGGTGTCGTGATGGCGGCGCCGTTCTGGCTGTACCAACTGTGGGCCTTCATCACCCCCGGCCTCTACGCCAAGGAACGCCGCTACGCGGTCGGGTTCGTGGTGTCGGGCACCGTGCTGTTCGTGACCGGCGCCGTGCTGGCCTACGTCGTCGTCTCGCACGCGTTGTCGTTCCTGTTGACCATCGGTGACAACGTCCAGATCACCGCGCTCAGTGGTACCCAGTACTTCGGCTTCATCATCCAGCTGCTGATCATCTTCGGCGTCAGCTTCGAGACGCCGCTGGTCATCATCGGGCTGAACCTGGTCGGCGTGCTGCCGTACGTGAAGCTCAAGGCGTGGCGGCGCGGCATCATCTTCGGCCTGTTCGTCTTCGCGGCGATCGTGACCCCGCAGGACCCGTTCTCGATGCTGGCGCTGGCGATCGCGCTGACGGTGCTGTTCGAATTGGCGGTGCAGTTCGCCCGGTTCAACGACGCCCGCCGGGCCCGTCGCGCGGTGAACGAGGGCTGGGGCGCGCTGTCGGACGAGGAAGCCTCCCCGCTGGACACGCCGGATCCGGTGCGGCCCGCGGACCCGGTCGCCGACCCGGAGAAAACCACACGCCCGGTGTCGGACTACTCCGATACGCTCTGACGGGTGACCGATTCTCCCGCGCGGGCCAACGAGTTGGCGCAGTTCGCCAGCGAAATCTCTTTCGATCTCGACCCTTTCCAGCGGACCGCCTGCGCGGCGCTGGAGGACGGGCACAGCGTGCTCGTGTGCGCCCCGACCGGCGCGGGCAAGACGATCGTCGGTGAGTTCGCGGTCCATCTCGCGCTGGCCTCGGGCGGCAAATGCTTCTACACCACGCCGATCAAGGCGCTGTCGAACCAGAAGTTCGCCGACCTGACCGCGCGCTACGGCCGCGACAGCGTCGGCCTGCTCACCGGGGACCAGTCGATCAACCCCGACGCGCCCGTGGTCGTGATGACCACCGAGGTGCTGCGCAACATGCTCTACGCGTCCTCGGATTCGCTGCGGGGACTGTCCTATGTCGTGATGGACGAGGTGCACTACCTGGCCGACCGGTTCCGCGGCGCGGTGTGGGAGGAAGTCATCCTGCACCTGTCGGCGGACGTGCGCCTGGTGAGCCTGTCGGCGACGGTGTCCAACGCCGAGGAGTTCGGCGCGTGGATGGAGACCGTGCGCGGTGACACCGCCGTGGTGGTCGACGAGACCAGGCCGGTGCCGCTGTGGCAGCACGTGATGGTCGGCCGGCGGATGTTCGACCTGTTCGACACCAAGTCCAGCGACCAGAAGGTGCTGGTCGACGAGGACCTGGTGCGGTTCATCCGCCAGCGCGAGGCCGCCGACCGGATGCAGGGCTACGGCGGTCCGCGCGGGCGCGGTGGTCGCGGCAACTTCCGCCCGCTGCCGCGTCCGGAGGTGCTGGCTCGCCTCGACGAGGAAGGCCTGCTGCCGGCGATCACCTTCATCTTCAGTCGCGCGGGCTGCGACGGCGCGCTGGCCCAGTGCCTGCGCGCCCGCCTCGACCTGAGCAGGCCCGACGACGCCGCCCACATCGACGAGATCATCGAGAAGCACACCGGCGACCTGCCCAAGGGCGACCTCGAGGTGCTCGGCTACTGGGAATGGCGCGAGGCGCTGCACCGCGGTCTGGCCGCCCATCACGCCGGCATGCTGCCCGCGTTCCGGCACACCGTCGAGGAGCTGTTCGTCAAGGGCCTGGTGCGGGCCGTGTTCGCCACCGAGACGCTGGCGCTCGGCATCAACATGCCCGCGCGGACCGTCGTGCTCGAGCGCCTGGTGAAGTTCAACGGTGAATCGCACGCCGAACTGACGCCGGGGGAATACACCCAGCTCACCGGTCGGGCGGGCAGGCGCGGCATCGACGTCGAAGGCCACGCGGTGGTGCTGTGGCAGCCCGAGGTCGACACCAGCGCGGTCGCGGGCCTGGCCTCCACCCGCACCTATCCGCTGCGCAGTTCCTTCCGCCCCGGGTACAACATGTCGATCAATCTGATCGACCGGATGGGCGCGCAGGAGGCGCGAGCGCTGCTCGAGCGGTCCTTCGCCCAGTTCCAGGCCGACCGGTCGGTCGTCGGGCTGGTGCGCGGCATCGAACGCAACCAGGGCGCGATGCGCAAACTGGAGAGCCAGCTCGGTGGCGTCGACGGCGGGTTCATGGAGTACATGTCGCTGCGCGAGCGGATCAAGCAGCGCGAGCGCGAGATCCAGCAGCAGGGTCGCGCCGATCGACGCGGTGCCGCCGTCAAGGCCCTGATCGAACTGCGCCGCGGTGACGTGGTGGCGATTCCGTCGGGCAGGCGGGCCGGGCTCGCGGTGATCCTGGAACCCGACCAGACTCCCGGCGACCCGCGTCCGCTGGTACTCACCGAGGACCACTGGGCGGGCCGGGTCTCGGCGGCGGACTTCCCCGTGCCCGCCGAAGCGCTCGGGCACATGCGGTTGCCACGGCGCGTCGATCACCGCACCGCGCGCATCCGCCGCGATCTGGCCTCGGCGCTGCGCAGCACCGGGATCTCCGCGCCGGGCAGGCGCAGGCGCAACGATCACACGCGCGGCGGCGAGGACCGTGAACTGTCCACGCTGCGCCGCAGCCTGCGCTCGCACCCGGCGCACAACCGGCCCGACCGCGAACAGCTCAGCCGCACCGGCGAGCGCTACGCCCGGCTGGCGCGCGAGACCGAGTCGATGCGCCAGAAGGTTGCCGCGACGACGAATTCGCTGGCGCGCACCTTCGACCGGATCGTCGGGCTGCTCGAGGAACGGGGGTTCGTCGAGCACGGCGAGGTGACCGCCGACGGCAGGCGGCTGGCCCGGATCTACGCCGAGAGCGATCTGGTGGTCGCCGAGGTGTTGCGTCAGGGGCTGTGGCGCGGGCTGGGTCCGGCCGAACTCGCGGCCGTGGTCTCCACGCTGGTCTACGAGTCGCGCCAGGAAGGCGGGTTCCTCACCGCGTCCGGCCCGACCGAACCGATCCGCCGGGCGGTCGGCGCGACCATCGAGGTGTGGACCCAGCTGCGCTCCGACGAGGCGCGGCACAAGCTGCCGCCGACCCGCGAACCCGACCTCGGTTTCGTCACTGGCGTGTACAAGTGGGCTCGCGGCGACGCATTGGCCGAGGCGTTGCTGGCCAGCGGCGATCAGGGCACGCCGCTGTCGGCGGGCGATTTCGTGCGCTGGTGCAGGCAGGTCATCGACCTGCTCGACCAGATCCACAACACCGCCGACGACCCCGAGGTCGCGGCCACCGCCGCCAAGGCGGTCCGTGCCGTTCGGCGGGGTGTCGTTGCGGTGGACGCCGCGTAGTGGATATGTCTGTGATTTGATTTCTTGGCGTACCGACCGTGATGGCGGAGTCGTGCGAAAGCGGCTGGCCTGGCGCGGGGGGCTACCGTATGTACAACGATGCGAGTGGAGGCGAGTGGATGAGCGGCCCGTACGGACCGAATGGCCCAGGGGAGGGAAGCAACGATCCCACCCAGCACTGGGGAGGTCAGCAGGGGGCCGGTGGCGCCGGTCCCACCCAGCACTGGGGTGGTGGGCAGCAGCCGCAGCAGGCCCAGCCCACCCAGCACTGGGGTGACCCGAACGCGCAGCAGCCGCAGCCGCAGTGGGGTCAGCAGCCGCAGCAGCCTGCCCAGCAGCCGCAGTGGGGACAGCAGCCGCAGCAGCCGACCGGCCCGCAGCAGCAGTGGGGGCAGACCCAGCCGCCGCCGCAGGACTGGAACGCCCAGGGCGCCAACGCCGGGCAGCAGTGGGGTCAGCAGCCGCAGCAGCAGTGGGGACAGCAGCCGCAGCAGCCCGGTCAGCAGCAGTGGGGCCAGCAGCCCCCGTCGTCCGGCGGCAAGGGCAAGGGCCTGGTGATCGGTCTGATCGCGGCGGGCGTGCTGGTGCTCGCCGCCGTCGTCGGTCTGCTCCTGGTCGTGTTCTCCTCCGACGAACTCGACTCCGCCGCCGTGCAGGACGGCGTCTCGCGCGTGCTGAAGGACTCCTACGGCATCGCCGACGTTTCCGACGTGTCGTGCCCCTCGGGTCAGGAGGTGAAGGTCGACGCGACCTTCACCTGCGATCTGAAGGTCAGCGGTGAGGCGAAGAAGGTCACCGTCAAGATCACCAAGGACGACGGCACCTACGAGGTCGGTCGCCCGAACTAGGCTGCCGCACCAACGATGTCCGGGCCGTCCGCGGGTACGCGGGCGGCCCGGCGTCGTGTCAGCGGTGGGCCGCCGTCAGCGCGGTGACGAGCCGGGTGATCGGGCTCTCGGCGTTGTAGGCGCTCGCCAGGGCGAGCAGCCGATCGGGGTCGGCCGGGGTCGCGGGCAGCGTGTCGGGCCCGGACAGGATCACCTCGGCATCGCGCACCACCTGCACGACCGGCGCGGCGACCTTCAGGTAGTCCTGGGCCGCAACCAGTTTCGCCCGCACCCCCTTGGCGAGGTCGGATCCGGGATCGTCGACCGCGGCCAGCAGGGCGTCGAGCGAACCGAACTTCGAGATCAGCTGCGCGGCGGATTTGTCGCCGATGCCGGCGACACCGGGCAGTCCGTCGGAGGCGTCGCCGCGCAGGGTCGCCATGTCGGCGTAGGCGGGTCCCGCGTTCTGTTCCGGCACACCGTATTTCGCCGACACCTCGACGGGGCCGAACAGTTCGGCCTTGGCCAGGCCGCGGCCCGCGTAGAGGACTCGCACCGGCGGCGCGGGCTCGTCGCGGACCAGCTGCAGCAGATCGCGGTCACCGCTGACGACGACCACCGGATCGGTGCGTTCCCGGCTGGCCAGCGTGCCGAGCACGTCGTCGGCTTCGAGCCCCTCGGCCCCGCCGGTGGCGATCCCGGCGGCCGCGAGCACCTCGAGGATCATCTCGACCTGTGGGGTGAGCGTGTCGGGCACCTCCTCGGCGCCCGGTGCCGCGCCGGAGCTGGTGTCGAGCCGGTGCGCCTTGTACGACGGCACCAGCGCCACCCGGAACGGCGGCCGCCAGTCCAGGTCGAGCCCGACCACCAGCCTGCTCGGCCGGTGCTTGGTGATCAGCGAAGCCACCATGTCGGTGAATCCGCGCAGCGCGTTCACCGAGCGTCCGTCGTCGGCCCTGAGCTTGTCGGGGATCGCGTAGTAGGCGCGGAACCACAGGCTGGCGCCGTCGAGGATCAGGAGGGGCCCACGGGAGGTCTGGTCAGCGGTCACGGGGTCGATTGTGCCCCGAAAGCTCCGTCCGGCGCCCGCCGCGCGGCACGCGCGTCCGGTGCCCGGGAGATCACGCCGTCCTGGGCCCGTGCGCCCGCGGCGGGTAACGTCGGACCCTATGAGCGCGCACACGGATGCCAGGTTCGCGGCGAATGTCTACGGTCAGCGGCTGGAGCGGGCGGTCGAACTGATGCGCGCGGCGCATCTGGACGCCCTGCTCATCACCCCGGGTCCCGATCTGCGGTACCTCATCGGATCGGCCGCCGAATCCTTCGAACGGCTCACCTGCCTGGTGATTCCCGCCGACGGTTCGACGCCGTCGGTGGTGATCCCGAAACTCGAGCTGGCCTCGCTCGACGGCTCGGCCGCCGGTGAGCTCGGTCTGCAGATCCTGGACTGGGTCGACGGCGTCGACCCGTATCAGCTGGTGCGCTCGACCCTGCACGCCGGCTCGCGCATCGCCGTCGCCGACGCCATGCCCGCGTTGCACCTGATCCCGCTCGCGGAATCGACCACCGGCCTGCCCGCCTCGGCGACGCCCGTGCTGCGGCAGTCGCGGATGATCAAGGACGAGGCCGAGATCGAGGCGCTGCGCCGGGCGGGCGCCGCCATCGACCGGGTGCACGCCAGGATGGGCGAATTCCTGCGTCCCGGCCGGACCGAGGTCGAGGTGGGTGCCGACATCGCCGCCGCCATCGTCGAGGAGGGCCATACCGAGGCGGCGTTCGTCATCGTCGGCAGCGGCCCGCACGGCGCCGACCCGCACCACGGCGTCTCCGACCGGGTGATCGAGGCCGGGGACGTCGTCGTCATCGATATCGGCGGCCCCGTCGAACCCGGCTACTTCTCCGACTCCACCCGCACCTACGTGCTCGGGTCGCCGAGCAAGCAGGTCGCCGAGCAGATGGCGCTGCTCGAGGCCGCCCAGGCCGCCGCGGTGGCCGCGGTACGCCCGGGGGTGACCGCGGAGTCCATCGACGCGGCCGCGCGCACCGTGCTGGCCGACGCGGGCCTGGGCGACGCCTTCGTGCACCGCACCGGCCACGGCATCGGCCTGTCGGTGCACGAGGAGCCCTACATCGTGGCGGGCAACGACCTGGTGCTCGAGCCGGGCATGGCGTTCAGCATCGAACCCGGCATCTACTTCCGCGGGAAGTGGGGCGCCCGGATCGAGGACATCGTGGTCGTCACCGCCGACGGCGCCGAGTCGATGAACAACCGCCCGCACGGTCTGACCGTCCTGTAGGCGGCGCGGGCTACTTCAGGGTGCTCGACGACAGCACCCGGCGCACCTGGATCGCCACCACGACACGGGTCGGGTTCTCCCGTGGCACCCGGTAGCGGGCGGTGTAGCGGCGCACGGCCTCGGCCACGTCGTCGGCCTCGGTGAGCACGGTCGCCGGTCCTTCGAGGGTGAGCCAGCGCGGCCCCTCGACCTGACTCACCGCCGCGTATCCGCCCCGTGCGGCGTTGCGCGCCTTCACCGACGCGCCGTCGGTGATCACTCGCGCGATCCCGCTGTCGGGATCCCAGGTGAAGCCCACCGCGACCACGTGCGGGGTGCCGTCGGCGCGCAGGGTCGTCAGGGTGGCCAGGTGCCGCTCGGTGACGAAGTCGAGGGCGGCGGGGGAGAGCTGTGTCGTGGCGGTCGGCATGGGGGAAACGGTAGTCGGGGCGATCGGCGTCGCGCCGCACGGGTTTGGGCTCCGGCCACCCGATGTCCCGCCTCGGCGGCGGATGACAGACTGAGCCCATGGGAACGCAGCAGAACGAGGGACCCGTGCTGGTCCTGGGCGGGCGCAGTGAGATCGGCGTCGAGGTGGCGCGCCGACTGGCGCCCGGACGGGTGGTGATCCTGGCCGCCCGCCGGTCCGGCGCGCTGGACGCCGAGATCGAGCAGGTACGCGCGGCCGGCGCGACCGCCGTGCACACCGTGGAATTCGACGCCGACGACACCGCCACGCACGCCCCGCTGCTGGAGAAGATCGCCGCCGAGCACGGCGGCATCGGCACGGCCGTGGTGGCTTTCGGCGTGCTCGGCGATCAGGCACGCGCCGAACAGGATCCGGCGCACGCGGTCGCGGTCGTGCACACCGACTACGTCGCCCAGGTCAGCATCCTGACCACGCTCGCGACGCTGCTGCGGGCCCAGGACGCCGGGCAGATCGTGGTGTTCAGCTCCATCGCCGGAGTGCGGGTGCGCCGCGCCAACTACGTCTACGGCTCGGCCAAAGCGGGACTCGACGGCTTCGCGAGCGGGCTCGGTGACGCCCTGCACGGCACCGGCGTCCAGCTGCTGCTGGTCCGGTCCGGCTTCGTGATCGGCCGGATGACCACCGGCATGGAACCCGCGCCGATGGCCAGCACCCCCGGTCAGGTCGCCGACGCCGTCGTGCGTGCCCTGGGCAAGGGCAAGACCTCCGTGGCGGTGCCCGGCAGGCTCGCGGTGATGTTCTTCGTGATGCGGTTGATGCCGCGGTTCGTGTGGCGCCGGATGCCGCGGTGACCGAGTCGGCCTGGGCGGGTTCCCCGATCGTCGTCCTCGGCATCGGCGCCGACGGCTGGTCCGGGCTCGGTGAGCCGGCGCGCACCGCCATCGCCGCGTGCGAGGTCGTCTTCGGTTCGCCGCGTCAGCTGGCCCTGCTCCCGCCGGGCGACGCCGAAGCGGTGCCGTGGCCGAGTCCGCTGCTGCCCGCCCTGCCGGAGTTGTTCGCGCGCAACGCCGATCGGCGCATCGGCGTGCTCGCCAGCGGCGACCCCATGTTCTACGGCATCGGTGTCACCCTGGCCCGCCGCTTCGGCGCGCGGTCGCTGCGGGTGTTTCCGCAGCCGTCCTCGGCGTCGCTGGCGTGTGCCCGGCTGGGCTGGCCGCTGGCCGAGGTCCCCGTGGTGAGCGTGGTTGCCCGGCCGTTGCCCACGGTGCTGCCCGAACTGGCCGAGGGCCGCAGAGTGCTGGTGCTCAGCGAGGACGAGTCCACGCCGCCGCTGCTGGCGCGGTTGTTGCGCGACAACGGGTTCGGCGCGTCCACGCTCACCGTGCTCGAACAGCTGGGCGGGCCCGCCGAACGGGTGGTCACCGGCACCGCGGCACGCTGGGCCCATCCGCACGGCGACCCGCTCAACGTCGTCGCGATCGACTGCGTCGCCGAGCCCGGCGGCCGTCGGGACACCCGCCTGCCCGGCCTGCTCGACTCCGCCTTCAGCGGCGACGGTCAGCTCACCAAAGCCGAGGTCCGGGCCCTGACGGTCACCGCGCTGGCCCCGGCGCCCGGCGAGACGCTGTGGGATGTCGGCGGTGGCTCCGGCAGCATCGCGATCGAATGGTGTCGCACCCATCCGCTGTGCCGGGCCGTCACCTTCGAACGGCTCCCCGCGCGCCGCGAACAGATCGCGGTGAATGCCGCCGCGCTCGGCGTTCCCGGAATAACGGTCGGGGGCGAGGTGCGCTCGGAGTTTGCCCAGCGGGAATTACCGGCACCGGACGCGATATTTCTCGGCGGCGGGCTCACCCAGGACGGCGTGTTCGAGCAGTGCTGGCAGCGGCTGCGTCCGGGCGGTCGCCTGGTCGCCAACGCGGTCACCGCGGAATCGGAAGCGCAGCTGCTGGACTGGACCGCCACCCACGGCGGCGCCCTGCGGAAATTCCAGATCTACCGGGGTGAACCGCTCGGTGGGTTCACCGCGTGGCGGCCGCACCTCCCGGTCGCCCAGTGGATCGTCACAAAACCCGCTGGTTAGCGGCGCGCGACCCGGAATTTCCGATCACGGACAAATCACGCGCAGATCACGGTGACGGCGTTCACGCAGGGTCCCGACGCCCTGAAAGTTACGAACCGAAGGTGTAAGAAGCGTGCCTCGGGGGTAGGGTCGTGGCCGTTCCGGGTAAATCCCGCCGGTTCTCTTTTTTCATGATGGGAAGTGACATGAAGTACGCGAAGTTCACCGCACCCGCGCGCCCGTTGCTGGTCGAGGCGGGTTCGGCCGATGTCTGCGGGCAGTTCTGAGGGTCCTGATCCTCGGCGGCACGGGCGAGGCCCGGGAGCTGGCGCGGATCGCGTCCGGTGAACGGGGACTCGATATCGTGTCCTCCCTCGCCGGGCGGGTCGCCCAGCCGCGGTTGCCCGTCGGTCCGGTGCGCATAGGTGGGTTCGGTGGTGTCGAGGGCCTCCGAACCTGGCTACGCGAGAACGCGATCGACGCCGTCGTGGACGCGACCCATCCCTTCGCGGCGCAGGTCAGCTCGCATGCGGCGACCGCGGCGGACGATCTCGGCATCCCCGCGCTGCACCTGCGGCGCCCCGAATGGGTGCAGCGTCGCGGTGACCTGTGGACGCGGGTGCCCGATCTGAGGTCGGCCGCCGCCGCGCTGGCCGAGCACGGCGAACAGGTGCTGCTCACCATCGGCAGGCAGGGCGTCGGCGCCTTCGCCGGCTGCGGGCGGCACCGGTTCGTCATCCGCTCGATCGACGCACCCGCGGCACCACTGCCCCCGCGCTACGAATTGCTGCTGGCCCGGGGGCCGTTCACCTTCGACGACGAACTGGTGCTGATGTCCCGGCACCGGATCGATGTGCTGGTCACCAAGAACAGCGGTGGCGAGCAGACCGAGGCGAAGATCTTCGCGGCCCGCACGGCGGGCCTGCCGGTGGTGATGATCGACCGGCCGCCGCTGCCCGCGGGCGCGGTGACGGTGGAGGAGGTCGGCGCCGCCGTGGACTGGCTGCACGACGCCGCGTCACCTCGGGTGCGCTGAGCCGCTCACTGCGGTCGCGGCCCGGTGAAGATGTGCGGGAGCTGGTCGAACCAGTGCAGGACCGCCCGTTCGTAGGCGATGCCGAATTCGAGGGTGGCGCGCTGGTGCGGGGCGAGCGCGGTGGGGTCCTCGTCGAGGTAGCGGTCGAGCCGATCCTGGTGGATGTTCTTGTTGGCGGCGATGATCCGATCGCGATGCGCCGGCTCGAGATGTTCGCCGAAGGACAGCGTGAGCAGCAGCGGCACCCGGATCGTCTCGGCGCCGGGATCGCGGGCGATCCATTCGGCGAAGGCCTCGCGGCCGGTGTCGGTGATCCGGTAGGGCGTGCGTTCCCTGGCGCCGCGTTCGCCCTTGGTCACCAGGCCGGCGGCGTCCATGGTGGTCAGCTCGCGGTAGACCTGACTCTGGGTGATCGTCCAGAAGTCGCCGATCCGTTGCTGGGCCTGGGTCGCGAGGTCCCAGCCCGACATCGGGCCTTCGTGCAGGAACCCCAGTAGCGAGGCCGCGGTGGAGTTCAGCGGGCGGCGTCGAGTCGCGGTATCGGTCAACGGTCAACTCCCTTCGAACGACATTCCTAAGTGGAATGTTACGCCTGGGTGCGCTGTCCACCAAGACCGCAGGTGTTGCGGTGTGTTCGCCGGTGCGGCGGTGACCCGGTCGACCGTCGTGCGGGTCACCGCCGCGCGGCTCGATCAGCGCGAGGCGAGGGTGACGGTGTCGCCGTCGCCGAGCTGGTACTGCGCGAGCGAGGTGCCGTCGACGAGCTCGACGTCACCGTCGATCAGCAGTCGCTGCTGCTCTACGGGGATGCCGGTCTGCTCCTCGACGAGCACCTTCAGGGTGTCGACGGGCGCCGCCGCGTCGACGGTGACCGCGAAACCGGCCCCGTCGGCGTTCGTGACCGCCAGCGTGAGCGACTCCGCGATCGGTGCCGCGGGCGCGCCGGGCAGACCGGGCGAGGCGGGCGCAGCAGGGGCCGCGGGCGCTCCCGATACCCCGGGAGCCGAGGATTCACCCGGTGCCGCGGATTCGCCCGGTGTCGCGGGGGCGCCGGGTGTCGCGGGTGCGCTGGGAGGCGGTGGTGCGGGCTGTGCCGACGCGATGGCGGGGACGACCAGGGCCGCGACCGGCGCGGCCAGTACCACCGCGGTCAGTCCGGTCGCCACCGCGTGGCGTAAGGAAGTGGTGCGAGGTGCGTGGTGCTGAACTCTCATCGTGGTGAGTCCTTTCATCGTCCGCGAGGACGCGTTGGGGAATCGAACCAGGAAACGAGATGTCACGCTTGTGCCATGGCGGGACGGGCCCGCCGCACCCCAGTGTGCCACCGCACACCCGGGATCCGGCTGACCTCGCGGGTGTCCTCGTGGCGGGCGGCCGTGCTAGACGGTCGTGCCGTAGCGCCGGGAGGTGAACACGCGGGTGCCCTCCCTGGTCTGGAACGCGGCGGTGGTCGACGAGCCGATGATCAGCAGCGTCCGCATGTCGACCTCGTCGGGATCGAGCTCGCCGAGGGTGATCACCCGGACCGATTCGGTCGGCCCGCCGACATCGCGCCCGAGCACCACCGGCGTCTCCGGCGCCCGGTGCGCCAGCAGCACATCGCGCATGGCGCCCACCTGCCAGCGGCGTTGCGAGGAGGCCGGGTTGTAGATGGCGATCGCCATATCGGCGGCCGCGACGGCCGAAAGACGCTGGGCGACAACGTCCCACGGCTTGAGGCGATCGGAGAGCGAGATCATCGCGTAGTCGTGCCCGAGCGGCGCGCCCACCCGGCTCGCGACGGCATTGGCCGCGGTCAGGCCGGGCAGGACCCGCACCGGCACCTGCTCGAACTGCGGCTCGGCCGACACCTCGAGGACCGCGGCGGCCATCGCGAACACCCCGGGATCGCCCGAGGACACGACCGCGACCCTGGCGCCCCGCTTGGCCAGATCCAGCGCCATGGCGGCCCGTTCGGATTCGACCTTGTTGTCGCTGGCGTGCCTGCGCTGACCCGGCCGCACGGGCACGCGGTCGATGTAGGTGGTGTAGCCGACGAGGTCGGTCGCTTCGGCCAGTGCGGTGGTGACCTCCGGTGTCGTCCACGCGGTGTCGCCGGGGCCGAGCCCGACCACGACGACCTCGCCCGCCGTCGCGGGAGCGGCCGGGGTGGCCTGGGTGGCGCGCGCGGCCTTGTCGCGGGCGACGATCGGCGTCGTCGGTGCCGGACCGGGCACCAGGGTGATCGCGAAGTAGGGCACGTCGGCCGCGTCGACGTCGGCGGCGGCCATCACCCGTTCGCGGGTGCTGCTGGCCCGCTCCACGTAGTAGGCGTCGTCGAGTCGGCCGGAGTCCGACAGTGCCTGGCGCACACCGGGATAGGTGCGGCCGAGCTTCATGATCGCGGCGGCGTCGGTATCGCGCAGCCGGCGGGTGAGCTCCTCGACCGGCATCGTGCCCGGGAGCACGGTGAGCACCTGCTCGCCTTCGACCAACGGGGTGCCCAGCGCCGCCGACGCCGCGCTGACCGAGGTGATGCCGGGGACGATCTCGGCCTCGAACCGGTCGGCCAGCCGGCGATGCATGTGCATGTAGGAGCTGTAGAACAGTGGGTCACCGGCGGCCAGCAGGGCCACGGAGCGCCCGGCGGCCAGGTGCACGGCGAGCCGGGCGGCGGCCTGCTCGTAGAACTCGTCGATCGCGCCCTGATAGCCGCCGGGATGGTCGGTGGTCTCGGTGGTCACCGGGTAGACCAGGTGCTCCTCGATCTGGCCCGGGCGCAGGTAGGGCTCCGCGATCCCGCGCGAGATGCTGCGACCGTGCCGGGCGCTGTGGAAGGCCACCACATCGGCGGCGGTGATCAGGCGGGCCGCCTTCACCGTCACCAGTTCGGGATCGCCGGGGCCCAGGCCGATGCCCCACAGTTTGCCGGTGCTGATCTCGCTCATTCCTGTTCGCTCGCGATCGCGTTGAGGGCCGAGGCGGTGATCGCGCTGCCACCGCGACGGCCACGTACGGTGAGGTATTCGATCCCGCCGAAGTCGATGAGCGCCTGCTTGGATTCGGCGGCGCCGATGAAGCCGACCGGGATGCCGATGATCGCGGCGGGCGTCGGCGCGCCCGCGTCGAGCATGTCGAGCAGGTGGAACAGCGCGGTGGGGGCGTTGCCGATGGCGACCACGGCGCCGTCGAGCTGATCGCGCAGCAGTTCCAGCGCGGCCACCGACCGGGTGTTGCCCAGCTCGGCGGCGAGCGCGGGCACCCGTGGGTCGGTGAGGTTGCACAGCACCGCGTTGTCGGCGGGCAGGCGCTTGCGGGTGACGCCCGAGGCGACCATGTTCGCGTCGCAGATGATCGGCTTGCCCGCGTGCAGCGCGGCGCGCGCGGCGGCGACCACGCCGGGCGAGTAGGCGATGTCGGCGGCCAGATCGACCTGCCCGCAGCCGTGGATCATGCGCACCGCGACCCGCTCGACATCGGCGGGGAAACCGGCCAGGTCGGCTTCGGCGCGGATCGTCGCGAACGAGCGCCGATAGATCTCGGCCCCGTCGGTGAGGTAGCTGGTACGCACATCGGACATGCGGACAACCCTAGAACCTGTGTCCGACCGCCTTTCCGTCGCGGTGCTTCAGGTGCGCGGCCGCTCGAGGATGCGGGACATCACCAGCGAGCTGCGGGTGCGGCCGACGCGCGCGTTCTCCCTGATCCGCTCGACCGTCACCTCGATCTCGGCCATGTCGGTGGCCATCACGTGCACCAGCGCGTCGGCCTCGCCCGCGATCGTCCACACCCCGACGACCTGCGGTATCGGTTCCAGGGTGCGGCGCAGCTCGGCGGGGGAGATGTTGTCGCGGTAGTAGACCTCCACGTACGCCTCGGTCGTCCAGCCCAGCGCGGCCGGATTCACCTGCGCGGTGAACCCGGTGATCTGCCCGCTGGCGACCATCTTGTCCACCCGCCGCTTCACCGCCGGGGCCGACAGCCCGACCACCGCGCCGATCTCCTGGAACGAGGCGCGCGCGTGGGTGAGCAGCACTGACAGGATGCGCCGATCGATATCGTCCACGTCACTCCTTCGCCGGCGAAACACAAGATTTCTCCATTCTGGCATCGAAATGCGCAACGAATCGGTGTTCCCCGTGCAACGCGCGCACATTTACCTTCGTAGGAACTATCGATCCGCGCAGCCACCGGGAGTCCTGATGACCGCCGCAGCCCCTCTTCGCGCCACCCCGTCCGCGCGGGTCGCCCCGGCGCCCGCGCGGGTCGCCACCCCGCGCCGCTATGTCATGTGCAGGCCCGACCACTTCGCGGTCGCCTACGCGATCAATCCGTGGATGGATCCCGCCGCGCCCGTGGACCGCGCCCGCGCGCTGGCCCAGTGGGAGATTCTGCGGGCGGTGCTCGAGGACCACGGGCACACCGTGGAGACCGTGCCCGGCGAGCCCGGCCTGCCCGACATGGTGTTCGCCGCCAACAGCGGGATCGTGATCGGCGGGCACGCGCTCTCGGCCCGCTTCGCCCACCCCGAACGGGCCGCCGAGGGCCCGGCGTTCCATCGCTGGTTCGCGGCCAGGGAACTGCGCGCGCTCGCGCCCGCGGCCGAGACCAACGAGGGCGAGGGCGATTTCGCCTTCGCCGGCCGGCGGATCCTGGCCGGGGTCGGCTTCCGCTGCTCGCTGTCCGCGCACGCCGAGGTCGAGCGGTACTTCGAGTTGCCGGTGGTGTCGCTGGAACTCGTCGATCCGCGCTTCTATCACCTCGACACCGCGCTGATGGTGCTCGACGACTCGACCATCGCCTACTACCCGGGCGCGTTCGGTCCGGCCGCCCGCGACGTGCTGGCCGCGCTCTACCCGGACGCGATCCTGGCCGAGGAGAACGACGCGCTCTCGTTCGGCCTCAACGGCGTCAGCGACGGTCACCACGTCTTCCTCGACCCGGGCGCCACCGGTCTCATCGCGGCCCTCCGGGAACGGGGTTTCGCGCCGGTGCCGGTCGACCTGTCCGAACTGCGCAAGGGCGGCGGCGGCGTGAAGTGCTGTGTGCTGGAGCTGCACACCCGCCGCGACACGACCGCCGGGTAGCCGGGACCGGGCGCGCACCGGCCACATACTGTCCGGGTGGCACACCCGGAGGAGACCACGGCGGAACGGCGCGCCAGCTGGACCGTACTGTTCTTCGATCTCGTCGCCGTCGCGGGGATCGGCCAGCTCACGCACCTGCTGCACCGGGGTCCCTCGCTGAGCGAGTTCGGCCTGTACGTGCTGCTCTCGCTCGCGTTCTGGGTGGTGTGGGCCTGTGTCACCGTGTACAGCAACGTCGCGGGCGAGCAGGCGCGCACCGCGCTGGTGTTCGGTTGCATGTTCGGCCTGTGCGTGATGATGGCCTCGGTCGACGGGATGCCCGACCAGCACGCGAACGTCTTCGCCGCGATCTACGTGTTGGTCCGGATCGCGTCGTCCTCGGAGTGGGGACGCGGCCAGGTGGTGGTGGACTGGCCGATCGCGCAGATCGGCTCCGGGACGTTGCCGTGGGTGCTCTCGCTGTGGGTGCCCGCGCCGTGGAAGTTCGTGCTGTGGGGTGTCGGCCTCGCGATCGACCTGTGGGTGATGTTCACCGTCGACGCCGAACGCTTGATGCTCGAGACGCAGCGACGGGTGCGCGCCCGAGTGCGCCGTCGTCGTCCGGGCGCGCCCCGGCCGCCGCGTCGTCGGTTGCCGCGCCTGCAGATGCTGCACGCGGATCCGGGGCATCTGGGCGAGCGCCTCGGTCAATACCTGATCATCGTGCTCGGTGAGGGCGTGATCTCGGTGATCGCGGCGGTGGCGGTGGAGGAGTGGACCGTGCCGGTCGCGGTGATCGGGGTCTGCGCCTTTCTGTGCCTGCTCGGCATGTGGGGCCTGACGCTGCACTACGGGTTCGTGCCGCGGATGATGGACGCCTCGACCGCCACCATCGACGTGACCCGGCATCGGGTGATGGCCACCCACTGCGCGCTGAGCGTGGCGGTGGCCACCGTCGCGGCCGGGCTCGGGCTGGTGGCCGCGCATCCGTCCGGGCACCTGCCCGCGGGCATCGGCTGGGTCCTCGGCGGCGGCGCCGCGGCGTTCTTCCTGGTCTGCGGTCTGGGCGGGCTCGCCAGCGCGGGCCCCCGCTGGTTGCTGCGCTGGCCGCTGCCGTGCCTGCTGGCCGCGCTGGTGCTGGCCTGGGCCGCACCGCACCTCGGCGGAATGTGGCTGGTGGTCGGGGTGATGGTCACGCTGACGGGGGCGGTGGTGTCGGAGACTGTGCGCGCGCGTCGCCCGATTCGCGCGTAGCGCCTCCGTGCGCCGGTGCGGATCGCCGCAAAGGCGCACGGACGGCGCTGGTGATCACTCGAATTCGGTGCCACCGTCGCGCAGCAGGTACGCGTCGGAGACGATCTTGCCGATCGCCCGCCCGCCGAGCACCGGCGACTGCCGCTCGGTCGCGGGCCGGACCACCAAGCCCTCCCGGATGTTGGCGCCCAGACCGCTGACGGTCTCGCTGCCCTCGGCGAGCGCGAGCAGGGTCGCCGCGTCGTAGGGGCCTTCGTAGAGGACCGGCACCCGTGGCACGGTGAGCCCGAGTTCGCCCAGCAGCGTGCCGATCTCGTGATGGTCGAGCCAGCGGACCGGCTCGCCGCCCCGCTCCACCGCGACATCGAACAACCCGTAGCCCAGCGAGCCGTCGTGCGCGGCCGAGGCGCCGTAGTGCAGGTCCTGCACGCCCGCGCCGTAGACCTCGCCGAACAGCCCGACCCGGTCGGCGTCGAGCGTGGTCGCCAGCTTCCTGGCGGCCTCGTCGAGGCCGTGCGCGCGGATCGCCCGCCAGTACAGGTTGCCCTCGGACGGCGTGAGCGACAGCGACTTCCCGCCGACGCCCTTGGAAGACACCAGGATCCGGTCCTCGGCCCGCACGAACGTGAGCAGGCACGCGGTGCCGTGGATCTTCTCCGTGGCCACCACCGGTTCCCCCGTGGTGAAGATGGTGGGGAACCGCTTGATGTTCTCGACATCGATCCACCGCAGCAGCTCCGGCGCCGCCTCGACCTGACCGTCCATCGAGACCGGTACCGGCGGCACCCACTTGGTGATCCCCAGCGCGTCGGCGAAGTCGGTGCCCGCCACGGCGGCCGCCGCCAGATCGACACCCGCGAGCGCCTCCGGCGTGCACACGATGCCCTGCGACACCTCGCCCCGCAGTCGCACCGCCTTCACCCGATTGCGCTGCGGCCCCGCCAGTTTGCCGGTCAGCCCGAGCTCGGCGACGAGCGCCTCGGGCAGTACGGCCTGCTCCGGGATGTAGATCGCGTGCGCGCCGGTCGTGAACTGACCCTTGGCCACGACGGCCCGGTACAGGCCGACCTGGGCCAGCTCGAGCCGGTCGGCGTTCGGATGCGCGTGGACGATCAGTTGTTCGGCCGTCACCTGCAGTGTGGACATGGAAACCCCCTCGTTGCGAGGTGATCAGCGTACGAGCCCCGCGCACCGGGGTCGACCGAATTTCGGTGTGGGCGAACGTCAGTGGGTGTCGACCCGGTAGCCGTCGGGGGTGGCGACGACGTCGGTGACCGGTCCGCTCGGCCGGCCGCAGCGGCGCTCACAACCGGACCAGTGCTGACGGCCCGCCACCGTGAGGTCCTCGGCGGGAACCACGACATGGGTGGATTCCTGGGCGCCGGGCCGGACCCGATCGCTGTCGACGGCGGCCGCGAGATCGGCGCGCACATCGGTGAGCGACTTCGCGCAGCCGGGCCGCCCCGCGCACGCGCTGACCCGCAGCCACGGTGACTGCGCGTCGAAGATCAGCCCCATCGGCGCGAGCACCCGGACGACGGTCTCGGCGGGCCCCTCGCCGAGGTCGGTGATCACCAGGCTGCGCCACGGCGTCACGAAGACGGGCCGTTCGACGGCGGCGAGGAACTCCGCGGTCCGCGCGGGTAACGTGCCGAGCGGCACTCCGGCGCCGAGGCTGACCAGGCCGTCGTCCTGGTCCAGCCAGCCGATCGGGATATCGTGTGCCGCACCGAGTTCCAGCGGCGCGCCGGCGGGGGAGCGGTCCAGCGTCTCGGCGACCCGCTCGGCGCCGCCGGGGATCTCGTGCAGTCGCCACTGGCCGTCGTCGCCGCAGCCGCGCAGGTCGAGGAAACCGCGCGCCGCGTCGAGCATCACCTCGACCGCCTCGCTCGCGCTCACCCGTAGCCCGGTGTCGGCGCCCGCGAGAACGACGGCGAACTCGTCGGCGGCGACGGCCTGGATGCCGATGTCGCCGCGCAGGGTGCTCACATCGCCGCGGCCGTCGTCGAGGGTGAACAGCACCCGGCCGGGCAGCTCGGCCAGCCGGGGGTCAGCCTGGAGTCCGGTGTCCAGGCCGACGGCGAGGTCGTGCACGTCCGCCCAGCCGCCGATCCGGCCCGACAGCGGCGAGGCCACGATATTGCGGACCCGTTCATGCGTGCGGCTGGGCAGCAGACCCGCCGCGCCGAGCCGATCGGCGAGGGCGGCGGGGTCCCCGACCCGGCGCAGCTGGATATTGCCGCGCGAGGTGAGTTCCAGGGCGCCGTTGCCCAGCTCGCGGGCCGCGTCGGCGAGGGCTTGCAGCTGCTGCGGCGCCAGCCGGCCGCCGGGGACGCGGATCCGCGCCAGCGGCCCGTCGGCGGCCTGGTGCAGGCGCAGGACACCGGGGCAGGAATCGGGGGTGCTCCTGGTCATGATCCGTCCAGCCTACGACCGCCGACCCGCGCGCCGCCGTCAGGCATTGCCGACCGGCGTCGCCTAGGGTGGTCGGGGAATCGTTCGCCAGTCGTTCGCCGACAGGAGAGGTCACCGCATGTTGCGTGAATTCGTGGACAAGCGTGTAGTTCCCGCGCTCGACAAGGTCGCGCACGCGCAGACGGGCACGGTCGGCCGCTACGTCGACTGGCTCGAGCGCAGGCATCCGCAGGACGCGCCGGTGGAGACATTGCGGCGGTTGTCGCGGCAGTACCTCGTCGTCGTCACCACCAGCGGGGTGCTGGTGGGTCTCACCGCCGCCGTGCCCGGGGTGGGCACTGTGCTGAGCCTGGCCGCGACCGGTGTCGACACGGCCGTGTTCCTCGAGGCGTCGTCGGTGCTGTCGGTCGGCGCGGCCGCGGCCTACGACCTCGACCCCGCCGATCCGCGGCGCGAGCACCTGGTGTCGAAGGTCGTCCTCGGTGAGGCGGGCACGAAGGTGCTCGACGAGACCGCCGGGCACAAGACCGGCCAATGGCTCTCGGTGGTCACCGATCACATCCCGGGCTTGGCGAGCATGCCCGACTCGCCGGCCAAGCGGTTCATCGTCAACTATCTCGTCAAACGCACCCTGCTGCTGTTCGGCACCCTCATCCCGGCCGGTATCGGCGCGGTCATCGGCGGCGTCGGCAACAACGCCCTCGGCCAGATGGTGGTCGCCAACGTCTACCGCAACCTCGGCACCGGTTCCCCGGAGATGGTCGCCGCGGGCACCACCCGCGACTGATCGCTTGACCTTCGACCTGCTCGAACCCCGATGATGACCGGGTGCCCGAATCCGATGACCTGCTCACCATCGGCGCCTTCGCCCGTGCCTGTGGCCTGAGCACCAGCGCCCTGCGCTTCTACGCCGACGCCGGTGTCCTCGTCCCCGCCGTGGTCGACGAGTCGACCGGCTACCGCTACTACGCCCCCGGCCAAACCGGCCCGGCCCGGCTGATCCGTCGGCTGCGGGCCGCCGACATGCCGCTCCCCGCGATCGTCGCCGTCCTCGCCGAACCCGACCCCGCCCGCGTCGCCGACCTGGTGGACGACCACCTGGCCGACCTGGACCGCCGGCTCCGCGCGGTCAACGCGGCCGCCGACGCGGCGCGGGCGGCGGTCCGGGCGGGCACGAGCCCCAGCCAGGTCACCCGGCCCCTGCCCGACCCGACGCCTACTCCAGGCCCCGCCCTGTCGAACGGCGGCGATGCGGTGCGCGGCTCCGCGCCGGCTGACGACGACACAGTGCCGCAGCCGGGCGGGGACGACAGCATCCGGATACGTGGTCCGGTGCTCGCGGCCGCCATCGATCAGATCGCCGCCGCGACGATCACCGACCCGAACCTGCCGGTGCTCAACACCCTTCACCTCGAGGCGGCCGCCCAGGAGCTGATCCTCACCGCCACCGACCGGTACCGTCTGGCCACCCGCACCCTGCGCGCCGTGCGCCCGTCCACGGTCGACTGGTCGGCCACCGTCGACGCCGATGATCTCCGCGCGGCCACCTCCTGGCTGCGCCGGGAGCACACGGTGACGATCCGCCCGGAGATCACCCACGTCGTCATCGCTGCCGCTGACCCGGCCCTGCGCGCGGTGGTGCCCGAGCCCCGGGTATCCGGCGGCGATCGTCGGCCGGAGATGTGGGCAACCGCTGATCCCTCCGGCGAGCGGGCGAACGGTCGCCGACCGGGGGAGCCTGGGAACGTCGCCGACGAGCACGGCGACAGCGGCGAACGCGCGGCGAGTGGTCCTGATCGACGCCGATGCCGCCGGTCGACCGAGGAATTCCCCGACTACCGGGGGATGCTGGCAGCGCTACCCGCTGTCACCACACGGGTGGTGCTGAGCAGGACGGCACTGCTGGAGACGCTCGAGCGGACCACCTCGTCCACCCTCACGCTGCACATCGATCCGACGGGCGAGGTGCGGACCGCGAACAGCGAGGACCCCCGGCCGCTGCCCGCGACCGTCACCGGACCGGGCCTGACGATCCATTTCGCGGTGACCACCCTGTACCCCGCCGTCGCCGCCGCGGTCGGACCCGACGTGATGCTCGATCTCACCGCCCCCGACCTCCCCGCCCGACTCCGCTCCGCCGACGACGGCGACCAGCTCACCCTCACCATGCCGTGCCGCCCGGTCGCCGACGATGCGCCGATCCGGTGATCACCGCCGAGTCATCCATCGACCCCTCGGGCCCGGCGGCACACGACGTAGTGCCCGGCCGTCGACGACGTGGCGGAGATCCTTCGGGAACACCTGCTTTGCTGCTCCGCGTCCGCAGACAGCGGCGACCAGCTCACCGTGGTCGTCCCATGCCGCCCGGTCGCGGACGACTTCACCCCCCGGTGACCACGGCCGGTCCGGCTCACTGTGCTCTGCCGGTCGGCACAGGCGACGTCGTGCCGGGCCGCCCGGGGACGTGGCGGCGGTCCCGCCGAGCGACATCCGACCGACTACTCCCCATCCGCTCCGCCGACCACGGCGACCGCTCCCACCCCACCCACTACGACCGTCGAGGAGACTCCGATGACCACCACCGATCCGATCATGGCCCGAATCACCCAGGGCGTAAAGGACTTTCGCCTCGGGGACCCCGAAGGAGCACGAACCGCGCTACTCGACGTCTGGACCGACATCGGCCCCGTGGGCGACCCGCTGCACCGCTGCACCCTCACCCACTACCTCGCCGACACCTGCGACGACCCGGCCGAAGCGCTCGTCTGGGACGTCCGCGCGCTCGATGCCGCCGACGCCCTCACCGACCTGCGCCTGCAAGCCCATCACGCGGACCTGAACGTGGCCGGCTTCTATCCCTCCCTGCACCTCGATCTCGCCGACAACTTCCGTCGGCTCGGCTCCTTCCCGGCCGCCGCCCGCCACCTCGACGCGGCTCGGGAACGCCTGGACACCCTCCCCGACGACGCCTACGGTGCCACGATCCGCGCCGCCGTCACCGAGGTCGGTGACGCGATCGCCGCCAACGACACCACCCGCCGTCCGACCCACTGACACTGATCGCCGCCGTGGAGCGCGGGCTGGAAAGTTGCGGTCGACGGGCGGCCAGTACCATCGGGATGCTCGGCGGGCGTCGAGGAAACCGGTGGAAATCCGGTGCGGTCGCGCCACTGTGAACAGCCAGACCCTCTCCGGCGAGCACGACAACCGATCCCGTTGGGCGCGTCACCCGAGGAAGGCCTCACCCTGTGATCCTGCTGCTGTCCACCTCCGACACCGATCTGCTCAGTGCTCGCGCGAGCGGCGCCGACTACCGGTGGGGCAATCCCGCGCGGTTGCTGGTGGATGACCTGCCGGGGTTGCTCGACGGTGCCGATCTGGTGATCGTGCGCATCCTCGGCGGCAAGCGCGCCTGGGAAGAGGGCCTCGAGGCCGTGCGGGCGAGCGGGGTGCCGATGGTCGCGCTCGGCGGTGAGATCGCCCCCGACGCCGAACTCATGGAGTGCTCGACGGTGCCGGTGGGTGTCGCGGCCGACGCGCACAACTACCTCGCCGCCGGCGGCGCGGACAACCTGCGCGAACTGCACAACTTCCTCTCCGACACGGTCCTGCTGACCGGCCACGGCTTCGAACCGCCGGTGGAACTGCCCACCTGGGGCGAACTGGGCCGCGCCGCCCGCATTCTCGAACCGCACGCCCCGACCGTCGCGGTCGTCTACTACCGCGCGCAGCATCTGGCGGGCAACACCGGCTACATCGACGCGTTGTGCACCGCCATCGAGGCCAAGGGCGCTCGCGCGCTGCCGGTCTACTGCGCCTCGCTGCGCACCGCCGAACCGGAACTGCTCGCCCTGCTCGGCCGCGCCGACGCACTGGTGGTGACGGTGCTCGCGGCCGGTGGCAGCAAGCCGGCCACCGCCTCGGCCGGTGGCGACGACGAGGCCTGGGACGTGGCCGCGCTGGCCGCCCTGGACGTGCCGATCCTGCAGGGCCTGTGCCTGACCAGCGGTCGCGCGCAGTGGGAGGACAACGACGACGGCCTCTCGCCGCTCGATGTCGCCACCCAGGTCGCGGTGCCCGAGTTCGACGGCCGCATCATCACGGTGCCGTTCTCGTTCAAGGAGTTCGACGACGACGGCCTGTCCACCTACGTGCCCGATCCCGAACGCGCCGCCCGCGTCGCCGGCATCGCCGTGCGCCACGCCCGCCTGCGCCACATCCCGGCCGCCGACAAGCGGATCGCGATCATGCTCTCGGCCTACCCGACCAAGCACGCCCGCATCGGCAACGCCGTCGGCCTCGACACCCCGGCCAGCGCCATCCGGCTGCTCACCGAACTGCGTGCCGCCGGTTACGATCTCGGCGAACCCGGCGAGATCCCCGGTCTGCCGGAGCGCGACGGCGATGCGCTGATCCACGCCCTGATCGCCGCGGGCGGGCAGGACCCGGACTGGCTCAGCGCCGAACAGCTCGAGGGCAACCCGATCCGCATCGGCGCCGCCACCTACACCCGCTGGTTCGATTCGCTGCCGGACGACCTGCGCGAGGCCGTCGTCGAGGCGTGGGGCCCGCCACCGGGTGAACTCTACGTCGACCGGTCCGCCGACCCGCAGGGCGAGATCGTCATCGCCGCACTGCGTTTCGGCAATGTGGTGCTGATGGTGCAGCCGCCCCGCGGCTTCGGCGAGAACCCGGTCGCCATCTACCACGACCCGGACCTGCCGCCGAGCCACCACTACCTGGCCGCCTACCGCTGGCTGTCCGCGCCCGACGGTTTCGGCGCCGACGCGATGGTGCACCTGGGCAAGCACGGCAACCTGGAGTGGCTGCCCGGCAAGACCCTCGGCATGTCGGCCTCCTGTGGTACCGACGCCGCGCTCGGCGATCTGCCGCTGATCTACCCGTTCCTGGTCAACGACCCGGGCGAGGGCACCCAGGCCAAGCGCCGCGCGCACGCCACCCTGGTCGACCACCTGATCCCGCCGATGGCGCGCGCCGAGACCTACGGTGACATCTCCCGGCTGGAGCAGCTGCTCGACGAGCACGCCAACATCTCCGCGCTCGACCCGGCCAAGCTGCCCGCCATCCGCCAGCAGATCTGGACGCTGATGCGCGCGGCCAAGATGGACCACGACCTCGGCCTGGCCGAGCGTCCCGAGGAAGACGTCTTCGACGACATGCTGCTGCACGTCGACGGCTGGCTCTGCGAGATCAAGGACGTGCAGATCCGCGACGGCCTGCACATCCTCGGCCAGGCGCCCGAGGGCGAGATGGAACTCGACCTGGTGCTGGCCATGCTGCGCGCGCGCCAGCTGTGGGGCGGCGAGCAGAACGTGCCCGGCCTGCGCGAGGCCCTCGGTCTCAGCGAAGCCGGCGACGAGTCCCGCGACCGCGTGGACGTGGTCGAATCGCGTGCCCGTGAACTGCTGGGCGCGCTGCAGGCCGAGAACTGGTCGGTCGACAGCGTCGAGGCCCTGGTGAACGACTACGCCACGGCGATTCTGGCCGGGGGTGACCCGGAATCCACGGACACCCGCCTCGACGTGGTGAAGACCGTGCTGCGGTTCGCCGCGACCGAGGTCGTGCCCCGCCTGCGCGAGACCGGTGTCGAGATCGCCCGCGTCCTGCACGCGCTCGACGGCGGTTTCATCCCCGCCGGTCCGAGCGGGTCCCCGCTGCGCGGCCTGATCAACGTGTTGCCCACCGGCCGCAATTTCTACTCCGTCGATCCCAAGGCCGTCCCGTCGCGGCTGGCCTGGGAGACCGGTCAGGCCATGGCCGAATCGCTGCTGGCCCGGTACCTGGCCGACCACGGCGAATACCCGAAGTCGGTCGGCCTGTCGGTGTGGGGCACCTCGGCCATGCGCACCTCCGGCGACGACATCGCCGAGGTGCTGGCGCTGCTCGGCGTGCGGCCGGTGTGGGATGAGGCCAGCCGCCGCGTCACCACCCTCGAGGTGATCTCGCTCGACGAACTCGCCCGCCCGCGCATCGACGTCACCGTCCGCATCTCGGGGTTCTTCCGCGACGCCTTCCCACACGTACTGGCCCTGCTCGACGACGCGGTGCGCCTGGTCGCCGAGCTCGACGAGCCCGCCGCGTCGAACTACGTGCGCGCGCACGCCCAGTCGGACCTGGCCGAGCACGGCGACGCCCGCCGCGCGACCACCCGCATCTTCGGGTCCAAGCCCGGCACCTACGGCGCGGGCCTGCTGCAGCTCATCGACTCCAAGAGCTGGCGGACCGACGACGACCTCGCGCAGGTGTACACCACCTGGGGTGGCTACGCCTACGGTCGCGACCTCGACGGCGCCCCCGCCGCCGACGACATGCGCACCGCCTACAAGCGGATCGCGGTGGCCGCCAAGAACACCGACACCCGCGAACACGACATCGCCGACTCCGACGACTACTTCCAGTACCACGGCGGCATGGTCGCCACCGTGCGCGCGCTCACCGGCAAGAACCCCGAGGCCTACATCGGCGACTCCACCCGTCCCGACGCCGTGCGGACCCGCACCCTGTCGGAGGAGACCGCCCGCGTCTTCCGCGCCCGCGTGGTGAACCCGCGCTGGCTCGAGGCGATGCGCCGCCACGGCTACAAGGGTGCCTTCGAGATGGCCGCCACCGTCGACTACCTGTTCGGCTACGACGCCACCACCAACGTGGTCGCCGACTGGATGTACGAGAAGCTCTCCGAGAGCTACGTGTTCGACGAGGTGAACCGCAAGTTCATGGAGCAGTCCAATCCGTGGGCGCTGCACGGCATCGCCGAACGGCTGCTCGAGGCCGCCGAGCGCAAGCTGTGGGAGCACCCGGAGCCCGAGACACTGGACAAGCTGCGGCAGGTCTACCTCGAGACCGAGGGTGAGCTGGAGTGAGCACCGAGCAGTCCG
Source organism: Nocardia canadensis (assembly GCF_032656385.1). Classification (NCBI taxonomy): domain Bacteria; kingdom Bacillati; phylum Actinomycetota; class Actinomycetes; order Mycobacteriales; family Nocardiaceae; genus Nocardia; species Nocardia canadensis. The sequence continues at coordinate 1,551,440 of NZ_JAVCWB010000008.1, read as the reverse complement.
CCGCGTACTTCCGGCGCGACGGCGAGGTGTACACGCCGACGTCGTGGGGCCGGAGCCTGTGGGCCGACGGGATCCTGTCCGGCCCGCCGGTGTGCGGACTGCTCGCCCGCGAGATCGAGAACCATTACCGCACCGGCGATTTCGTGCCCGCGCGGTTCACCGTCGACCTGCATCAGCCGGTGCCCGCGGTCCCGTTGACCGTGGACAGCGCGCCGACCCGCGAGGGCAACCGGGTGCGCGCCGCGCAGGCGGTACTGCGCGCCGACGGCGTGGTGGTCGCGCGGGCCTCGGCGGTGTTGCTGAAGCGCTCGGCCCAACCGCCGGGACAGGCGTGGCGCGAGACGCGGCGGCCTCCGCTGCCGCCCGCGGAACTGCTGGCCGCGGTGGCGCCGACCGTGCACCTGTTCGACAGTGACGGCTCCGGTGGCGGCTGGTCGGTCGAGATCTCCCGGCACGAGAACGACACCCGTAAACGCAAGTGGGTGCGCGGGATTCCGGTGGTGGCCGGAGAAGCCGGCTCGCCGTTCGTCTTCGCCGCGATGGCGGGCGAGCAGGCCAGCCTGGTGACGAACTGGGGTACCGAGGGGATCGGGTTCATCAACACCGATGTCTCGATCACCTTCGCGCGCCTGCCGATCGGCCCGGAGATGGGCATCGAGGCGGGCAACCACCTCAGTCACGACGGCATCGCCGCGGGCTCGGCGGTGCTCTACGACGCCGACGGTGAGTTCGGCGTCTGCACCGTGTCGGCCGTCGCCAACGAGCGCAGGCAGATCAGCGGCGCGGCCATCGACGCCTACATCCCGGCGCGTGGCGGTGCGCGGCGCGCCTGAACTGCCCGACTTGCCCCAAAACTAGAACGCGTTCTACTCTGATCGTGGTGCGTGGGCGCACCACGGCACCCGGGTGCCGGCCGCAGGGCAGAAGAGAGTCGCAATGAGCACTACTCCGGCGTACTTCACGCAGGACGACGGCGTTTTCCAGCCCACCCGGTTCTCCATGAGCCTGTGGGCACCGAGCACGCTGTCCGGTCCGCCGGTGTGCGGGCTGATCGCCCGCGAGGTCGAGGCGCGCTACTGCGGCGACGGGTTCACACCCGCGCGGCTGACCGTCGACCTGCACCGCGCGGTGCCCGCGGTGCCGCTGACCGTCGACAGCGAGCTGGTCCGGGACGGCAAACGAGTCCGTGCGGTGGCGATCGTGCTGCGCTCCGACGGTGAGCCGGTCGCGCGGGGCAGCGCGCTGCTGCTGAAGCGGTCGACCCAGCCGCCGGGCGAGGTGTGGCGCCCCGAGCGGCAGCGGCCGCTGCCGCCGAGTGACGCGCTCGCCACCGTCGACGAGGCCATGCACCTGTTCGGCAGTGACGGCAACGGGTGGTCGGTGAAGATGACCGAGCACCAGAACGACGCCAGGAAACGCAAGTGGGTGCGCAATATCCCCGTGGTCGCGGGTGAGCGGTCCACGCCATTCTGCTTCGCCGCCATGGCCGGGGAACAGACCAGCCTGGTCACCAACTGGGGCACCGAGGGGATCGGGTTCATCAACACCGATGTCTCGATCACGTTCTCGCGCATGCCGATCGGGCTCGAGATGGGCATCGAGGCGGAATCGCATCTCAGCGACGACGGCATCGCCGCGGGCGCCGCGGTCCTCTACGACGCCGAGGGCGCGTTCGGGATCTGCACCACCACCGCGCTGGCCAACGAGCACCGGCAGATCCACGGCTCGGTCATCGACACCCTGTCCGAGGAGTTCGCGCTGACCCAGGTCACGCCGGATCGAGGCCGCTGAACGCCAGGCCCACGGTGGTCGCGCACAGCAGGAACCCGGTCGCGGTGGTGGTCAGCAGATAGCCGAGCGCGATGAGACGGGCCGGTGGCAGCAGCACCAGCAGCAGCGTCGGGGTCAGCAGCGCGGCCAGGGTCAGTGCCCAGCTGAGCCAGTACGAGGTCGGGATCGGCTCCATCTCGGCGAACGCGATCGTGCGCGGCACGGGCACCTGCCACGCGTCCTGCACTGCGAAGGTCGCGGGCACCAGCACGAAGACGGCGACGAACAACCCCGCCGCCACGCCCCATCCCGCCCGCCATCTGACCTGCCCCGGCACCGCTGCGCTCACTCGCCCACACACCTTCCCTGCCACCCGGTCACCCGCTCCGCCGGGCCCCATGCTGCCTCGAGTGGGCCCCGCCCGCGCGCAACCGCGCGTCGTGTCCTCGGCGCCGATCGCCACCGCCGGGACTCGGACCAGGGCATTCCCTGTTCCCGGCGGCAGGTGTGCGCGCCCGCCTAGGTGCCCGTCTGCTCGGCGAAATGGAACTCGATCGACACCGTGTCGGTCGGAATCCCGTGGGCGCGCAGGCTGTCCAGGATCTGCTGGGTGAACCGGCGCGCCGGTCGGTAGTGCGTGCTGTGGTCGGAGACCAGGAGGATCCGGCCGCCGCGTGCCACCAGTTCGCCCGCCGCGGCGACGGGGCCGCCGGCCAGGAAGCTCGAATGGTGGAACCGGCCGAGCAGATGCCGAGGGGAGCTGTAGAGGACGCCGTCGGCGTCCATGACGAAGATCGCGCGCCCGCCGGTGGGTGACCACAGGGTGCTCGCCGCGGTGGTGTCGAACAGGGCGCCGTCGGCGGTGTACAGCAGCCCGGCGCGCGCGTGCAGCGCGAAGCGCGCGCGGTCCGTCGCGCCGAGATAGGCGACGTGACTGCCGCGCCACACGGGATTGCCCGGCACCTGCTCGCCACGGAACTCCGGGCGCAACGGGGTCGTCGCGAACCTCGGCCCGGCCGAGGCCGGACGACGGAACAGACCGCGGAGCCGGTCGGGAAGACTCACGCCGGAACCAGCGTCACGATCAGCTCGTCGGCGATCGACTCCGCCTTCACCATGCCCTCGCCGAGGTACAGCGTGGCGGCCTGCGGCCTGCCGTCGGGCAGCGGCACGACCGAGACCGCGTCGACCCGGCGACCGGCGAGGGCGTCGTAGGGCGGTTCGTCGGTGACGTCGAAGGCGGTGTACTTGCCCGAGGCGGCGACGTATTCGATGTTCACCGGGTCGACCAGCGGTTCGAACGGGTCCCGCCAGGGCGCCGCGCCGATCCGCAGCTCCGCGCCGTCGACACCGGCGTCGAGGAGCAGGGTGGCGCCGTTGTGGAAGGTGAACTCGATCGGTCCCTCGGTGCGGTCGATGTCGTCGCCCAGGACGTAGAACATCCGGCGGACGGCGATGATCGTCGCGTCGACCGCGGCGTTGAGCGCGGTGCGGCCGGACTCGTCGATGTCGGACACAGGTCTCCTCCCCGGGCGGATGAGCCATCATGTCGCCGCACCTCGCCGCCACGCAACTCCGGTCGGCGTGTTCGCCGCCGCGACCCGGCCACCGGCGGCGCCCGCGTCCGCTCGTACAGTGGATTCATGGTGGATCCCACCCCGGACGTCACCGCGGCGGCGGTGGAGCGCGCGGCCGAGCTGCTGGCCGGGCGCCGGGTCGTGGTGGTCTCCGGTGCCGGGCTGAGCACCGACAGCGGCATCCCCGACTACCGCGGCCCCGACTCGCCGCCGCGCACCCCGATGACCTATCAGCAGTTCGTCGGCGACGCCGAGTTCCGGCAGCGCTACTGGGCCCGCAACCACCTCGGCTGGCGGCGGATGGACGCGGCCCGGCCGAATCAGGGCCACCGGGCCGTCGCCGCGCTGGAACGCGCCGGGGTGGTCTCCGGTGTTATCACCCAGAACGTGGACCTGCTGCACACCAAAGCCGGGGCGCGCCGGGTGATCGACCTGCACGGCACCTACGCCCGGGTGTGCTGTCTGCGCTGCCCGGCGATGATCTCGCGCATGACGCTGGCGGAACGGCTGGAGGCCGCCAATCCCGGCTTCGCCGAAGATGTTTCGGCGACCGGTATCGAAGTGGCGCCCGACGCGGACGCGGTGGTCACCGATACCGCCCGCTTCCGGATGCTGGACTGCGCGAGCTGTGGCGGCCTGCTCAAACCCGACATCGTCTACTTCGGCGAGACCGTGCCCGCCGACCGGGTGGCCGCCGCCTACAGCCTGATCGACCAAGCGCGCGCGGTCCTCGTCGCCGGGTCGTCGCTGACGGTGATGTCGGGTCTGCGCTTCGTGCGCCGCGCCGCGAAGCGCGGTGTGCCCGTGGTGATCGTCAACCGGGGGCCCACGCGCGGCGACGATCTGGCCGCCGTGCGCATCCACGCGGGCTGCTCGGAGACGTTGCGCGCCTTCGCCGACCGGCTCGCCGTCCCGAATGCGACCGCCCGCCGATGAGCGATTCCCCCGATGACGCGATCGCCGCCTTCTTCGCGGGCAAACCCCATTCCCTCGAGATCTTCACCGTGCTACGGGAATTGATCACGGCCAACGGTCCGGTGGAACTGTCGGTGGCATCGCAGATCGGCTTCGGCGTCGCGCGCAAGTTCGCGTGGGTATCGCTCTACAACATCACCGGACGGAATCCGGAAGGCACCGTGCAAATCATGCTCGCGATCGACCGGGAAATCGCGGGCCCACCGGTGTATCGGGTGAATCAGGTCGGCCGGGCGCGGTGGAATCACCTGGTGGTCGTGCATTCCCTGGCCGAAGCGCGGGTACCGGAACTGCGAGTTCTGATCGCCGCCGCCTATCGTTTCGGTGCGAAATGATCGGTTACTTGATCCCTCGGTGACGGCGGCGGATTCGACGTGGGTAAGCTCTGCGCACCAGTGCATGAAGAGTTCCACCCGCGGCGCAAAGTTTTCCTCGCAGCGGGGTTGTCGGCCCTCGTGTGGGCCGCGTGATCGACCCCCACTTGCCAGCCGATCAGAACCAGGGCTTTTCCATGACCGATACCGTCGTTGCCGAACCACGCCTCACGCATCGCCAGACACTCACGATTCTGTCCGGCCTGCTACTCGGGGTCTTCCTCGCCGCGCTCGATCAGAACATCGTCAGCGTCGCGATCGTCCGGATCGCCAACAGTCTGGACGGATTCGACGAACAGGCATGGGCGACAACGGCGTATCTGATCACCGCCACCGTCACCACGCCGCTCTACGGCAAGCTCGCCGACATCTACGGCCGCAAACCGTTCTATCTGCTGGCGATCGCGCTGTTCGTGCTGGGCTCGGCCGCCTGCTGCTTCGCGACCACGATGTACCAGCTGGCTGCCTGCCGCGCCTTCCAGGGGCTGGGCGCGGGCGGGTTGATGTCGCTGGCGTTCACCATCGTCGGCGACATCGTGCCGGCTCGGGAGCGGGTCCGCTACCAGGGGTATTTCCTGATGGTGTTCGGCATCGCGACGGTGCTGGGCCCGGTGGTCGGCGGGTTCCTGTCCGATTACGAGAGCCTCGGCGGCATCGAGGGCTGGCGCTGGGTGTTCCTGGTGAACGTGCCGGTCGGGGTGCTGGCGTTCCTGGTGGTCGCCAAGGTGCTGAACGTGCGGCACGCGCGCGTGCGGTCCCGGATCGACTGGCTCGGCGCGCTCACCCTGATCGTCGGCGTCGTGCCGTTGCTGATCGTGGCCGAACAGGGCCGGGTGTGGGGCTGGACCTCGCCGAAGTCGTTGCTCTGCTACGGAATCTGCGGGGGCGGGCTGCTGTTGTTCCTGATCGTCGAGTACTTCATGAAGGACGCGGCGCTGATCCCGCTGCGCCTGTTCCGTAGCTCGACGTTCAGCATCGCCATCCTCGGTGGCTTCCTGATCGGTGTCTCGATGTTCGGCGCGATCACCATGGTTCCGCAGTATCTGCAGGTGGTGCGAGGCTTCTCGCCGACCGAGGCGGGTCTGCTGATGCTGCCACTGGTGCTGGGGATCATGGTCGGCGCGCAGCTGTCGGGACTGATCACCAAGGCCACCGGGCGCTACAAGGTGCTGCCGGTGCTCGGTGCGCTGATCCTGGCGATCGGCTGCGCCCTGTTCGCCCGGGTCGGCTTCGACGGGCCGCTGTGGCAGCCGCTGGCCTACAGCGCGATCATGGGCTTCGGGCTCGGTGGCTGCATGCAGACGCTGATCATCGCCGCGCAGAACGCGGTGCCGCGCACCGAGATGGGTGTCTCGACCGCGTCCGCGACCTTCTTCCGGCAGCTCGGCGGCACGCTGGGCGTCGCGGTCTTCCTCACCGTGCTGTTCGACCGGTTGCCCGGGTCGATCCTGTCCGCGTTCGGAGGCAGCCTGCCGCCCGGTCTCGACGCCGCCGGTCTCGACGCGCTGCAGCGCGACACCTCCGGGATCGCGGGGCTGCCCGACGCGCTGCGGGTGCCGATCCTCGCGGGCTTCACCGACGCCATGCAGGGCGTGTTCCTGCTCGCCGCCGACCTCGCCGTCGTCGCCTGCCTGGTGCTGGTGTTCATGAAAGAGATTCCGCTGCGCGAGGATCCGGTGCCCGAGGAGGATTCCGACGGCACGCTGCTGCGCGATGTCAGCCTGCACGACGCGCACGAGATGGCCGACTCGCTGCGTCCGGCCGCGACCGGCCGGGTCATCGCGGGACTGCTGCGCCGCGACGACGCCCGCCCCGTGCCCTCGGCCACGCTCACACTCATCGACCAGCACGGCCACCAGGTGGCGCGCGGCAACGGCGACGCCGACGGTGCCTACGTCATCGAGGCGCCACAACCGGGCAATTACGTCTTGATCGCCGCCGCGGCGGGCCACCAGCCCGAGGCGGTGAGTGTGTCGATGGGGGAGCGGGCCCTGCATGTCGACCTGATGCTCATCGGCGCGGGCGAACTCACCGGCATCGTGCGCTCGGCGCGCCGGGGCGAACCCCTGTGCGGCGCGACCGTGACCCTCACCGATCCCGAAGGCGACGTCGTCGGCGCCGCGATCACCGGCGAGGACGGCACGTACGTGTGCCGTGACGTCGTCAGCGGGACCTACACGCTGGTCGCGGTCGCCGACCACATGCGCCCCTCGGCGGTCGCGCTGACCGTGCCCGAGACCGGCTCGCTGCATCACGACATCGACCTCGAGCCGATGGCCATCTTGGTCGGGTCCGCCTGGGTGGACGGCGACCGCCCGGTCGCCGACGTCCAGATCACCGTTCTGGACGCCGGCGGCGATCCGGCGGCGACCACCCGCACCGACGAGAAGGGGCAGTACCTGGTCCCCGATCTGCCGGAGGGCGAGTACACCGTCGTCGCGCGCGGCTACCCGCCCGTGGCCAGCCAGGTCTCGGTGACCCGCGGCGAGATCACCCACGATGTCACCCTCGGCTACGACACCGAGGAGTCCATGCACCAGCGGTGATCCGGGCTCACGCGGTGAGGGTGGCTTCGCGCTGGAGTTCCAGGGCGATGTCGATGAGCTGGTCTTCCTGGCCGCCGACGAGCTTGCGTTCGCCTGCGCGGACGAGCATTTCGGCGGCGGAGACGCCGTAGCGTTCGGCTTGGCGTTCGGCGTGGCGCAGGAAGCTGGAGTAGACGCCGGCGTAGCCCATCATGAGGGCTTGGCGGTCGAGAAGGCATTCCGCGGGCATGGCGGGGCGGACGACGTCTTCGGCGGCGTCGGTGACGGCGAAGAAGTCGACACCGGTCTTGATGCCGAGTTTGTCGCAGACGCCGATGAAGGCTTCGACCGGCAGGTTGCCGGCGCCTGCGCCGAAGCGGCGGGCCGAGCCGTCGATCTGGGTGGCGCCTGCGCGTACGGCGTAGACGGAGTTCGCGACAGCGAGGCCGAGGTTTTCGTGGCCGTGGAAGCCGACCTGGGCGTCGTCGCCGAGTTCTGCGACCAGGGCCGAGACGCGGTCGGAGACCTGTTCCAGGACGAGCGCACCGGCCGAGTCGACGACGTAGACGCACTGGCAGCCGGCATCGGCCATGATGCGGGCCTGCTTCGCCAGCGCCGCCGGCGGCTGGCTGTGCGACATCATCAGGAAGCCGACGGTCTCGAGGCCGAGGTCGCGGGCGAACTGGAAGTGCTGCACGGAGACGTCGGCCTCGGTGCAGTGCGTCGCGATACGGCAGATGGACGCGCCGTTGTCCTGGGCGATCTTGATGTCTTCCTTGACGCCGACACCCGGCAGCATCAGGAAGGCGATGCGCGCCCGCTTGGCCGATTCGGCGGCGGCCTTGATGAGTTCCTGTTCCGGTGTTCTGGCGAACCCGTAGTTGAACGAGGAACCACCCAGGCCGTCACCGTGGGTGACTTCGATGACCGGCACCCCGGCGCCGTCGAGGGCGGTGACGATGTCGCGCACCTCGGTCGTGGTGAACTGATGGCGCTTGTGGTGGGATCCGTCGCGTAGCGAGGTATCGGTGACGCGGATGTCGAGATCAGCTGAGTAGACCATGGTTTCGAATCTCCTTACACCCGAGCCGAGATGATCTGGTCGGCCAGCACGTCACCCACGCGGGTGGCGGCGGCGGTCATGATGTCGAGGTTGCCCGCGTACGGTGGCAGGAAATCGCCGGCGCCTTCGACCTCGACGAAGATCGACACCTTGGCCATGCCACCGGAGATCACCGACGGCTCGTCGAACTGTGGATCGTTGAGCAGCCGGTAGCCGGGCACGTATTCCTGGATCGATTTCTCCATCGCGAAGATGCTCTCGGCGATGGCATCGCGGTCGGCGTCTTCGGGGATGGCGCAGAAGATGGTGTCGCGCATGATCATCGGCGGCTCAGCCGGGTTCAAGATGATGATGGCCTTGCCGCGCTGCGCGCCGCCGATGGTCTCGACACCTTTGGAGGTGGTCTTGGTGAACTCGTCGATGTTGGCACGGGTTCCGGGACCGGCCGACACCGAGGACACCGATGCCACGATCTCGGCGTAGGCGACCGGCACGACCCGCGACACGGCCGCGACCATCGGGATGGTGGCCTGGCCGCCACAGGTGATCATGTTGACGTTCATGGCATCGCGCAGCGAGTCCAGGTTCACCGGGGGAATCACGGCGGGTCCGACCGCGGCGGGGGTGAGGTCGACGGCGCGGATACCGGCGGCTTCGTATTTCGGTGCGTAGGCGCGGTGGACGTAGGCGGAGGTGGCTTCGAACAGCAGGTCCGGCTTCTCGTCGAGAGCCAGCAGCCAGTCCGCGCCCTCGGCGGAGGTTTCCAACCCCAGCCCGCGCGCCCGCTTGAGTCCTTCGGAGTCGGGGTCGATGCCGATCATCCAGCGCGGCTCGATCTTGTCCGAGCGCAGCAGTTTGTAGAGCAGATCGGTGCTGATATTGCCGGATCCGACGATCGCGGCGGTGACTGTCCCGTTGGACACGTCGTGCCTCCTTGGCTAGGCGAAAGACAAACGGACGGAACCGAGTCCGGTGAACGTGGCGAGGAAGTCGTCGCCCGGACGGGCGTCGATGGCGCGAGTGCAGGAACCGGGCAGCACGATGTCCCCGGCTTTCAGGCGCACGCCGAAACCGGCGACCTTGCGAGCCAGCCAGGCCACCGCGATCACCGGATCGCCGAGCACCGCGTCGCTGCGGCCCTCGGCGATGACCTCGCCGTTACGGGTCAGCACGGCGTCGATGGCGGCGATGTCGATATCGCCGGGTGCGACGCGCTCCTTGCCGAGGACATACCCGGCGGAGGAAGCATTGTCGGAGATGGTGTCGCACAGACCGATCCGCCAGTCGGTGATACGCGAGTCGATCAGCTCGATCGAGGGCGCGTAAGCGACGGTCGCGGCCAGTACATCGGCCTCGGTGCAGTCCTCGCCGGGCAGGTCGGCGCCGAGCACGAACCCGACCTCGACCTCCACGCGCGGCAGCAGGTACTTCGAGGTGTCGACCGGGACGTCTTCGAAGACCTCCATCTCGGCGAGCAGATGACCGTAGTCGGGCTCGTCGACGCCCATCATCTCCTGCATCGCCTTCGACGACAGCCCCACCTTGTGGCCGACGATCGTCGCGCCGTCATCCAGCCTGCGCCGGATATTGAGCAACTGGATCTCGTAGGCGTCCACCACATCGATCGACGGATAGCGGTCGGCGATGGGGGACACCGCCACTCGATCCAGCTCCGCTCGCGCCAATTCGGCGGCGAGCTCGGCGCGCGCGCTGGTTGTCAGCATCCTGGTTCCCTCTTCTCCTCTGGTGATGCGCTCCCATGCTCGTCGGCGACCGGGGGGACGACCTCGGGTGTTCCCGCTGGATGGGCAGGAAATTGTGCGATCCGGCCGGGGATCATCGCGCACGCGGCGACCAGCACCAGCGTCATGGCCGCGATGGTCGCGAACACCAGATGCACGGCGGCCGAGAGCGTCTGCGGTGCGGGCGCGCCCGCACCGGCCAGGCGCGCGTTGACGATCGCGCCGAACACCGCGACCCCCACCGCGCTGCCCAGCGACCGCGCGAACATGGTGGCCGAGGTGACGACGCCGCGATCGGACCACGGCGCGCTGGTCTGCGCGGCGATGAGCGTCGGCGTGGCCACCAGACCCATGCCCGCGCCGACCACGAAACACGAGACGCCGACCTGCCACAGCGGCGACTGCTCGTCGAGCAGCAGCATGGTGGCCGTGCCGAGCGCCGCGACGAGACTGCCCAGCACCGCGCACGTGCGGAACCCGAAGCGCAGGTACATCTTTCCGGCCCGCGCGGCGGCCAGCGGCCAGCCCAGGGTGAGGCCGCCGGTGACGAGCCCGGCGACCAGCGCGCTGGTGCCGAGCACACCCTGATTGAACATCGGCACATAGGTCGTGAAGCCGAACAGCAGGGCGCCACCGAGCATGGCGGCGAGACTGCTCGCCACCACCACCCGCCGGGTGAACACCCACAGCGGCAGAATCGGGTGCTCGGCCCGGGATTCGACGGCGACGAACAGCGCGAGCGACAGGGCGGCGAGTCCGAACACGCCGAGCCCGGTCGGCGATCCCCACGCCCAGGCGCGACCGCCCTCGAGCAAACCCAGCACCAGCGCGCCCGCCCCGAGGGTCAGCAGCACCGCCCCCGCGTAGTCGACGCTGCGGCGATGGCGTGGCACCGTCTCGTGGAAGTTGCGCACGAGCATCCAGGCGGCCAGCGCGGCCAGCGGCAGATTGACCAGGAAGATCCACCGCCAGCCGAGGTAGTCGGCACAGATGCCGCCCAGCAGCGGGCCGGTCACCGAAGCCACCGCCCACACCCCGGCCAGATAGCCCTGCACGGTGGCCCGTTCGGCGAGGGTGTAGAGATCACTGGCGATGACCATGGTCGTCGGCTGGATGGCACCGGCGCCGATGCCCTGTACCGCGCGGAACACGATGAGCGCGAGCATGCTGGTCGCCACCCCGCACAGCAGTGAGCCGAGCGCGAACACCGCGACGCCGAACAGCATCACCGGTTTGCGGCCGAAGGTGTCGGCGAGCGCGCCGTAGATGGGTACGGTGACCGCCTGGGCGAGCAGGTAACTCGTGAACAGCCACGGGAACAGCGCGAAGTCGCCGAGACTGTCGGTGATCGAGAGCACGGCGGTCGCCAGAATCGTCGAATCGAGCGCGACCAGACCGGTGGCGAGCATGAGCGAGGCGAGCACGGGGCCGCGCTCCGAGCCGAACCCGACCTCGGAGCGCGCGGTATCGGTTGCCACAGGGCACCTCTCGGGTCAGAAGCGGATGCGCACCGAATCGGTGGTCGGGCGGGCCTGGCAGGCCAGCGTGTAGCCCGCGTCGATGTCCTCCTGATCGAGGATCGCGCTGGGGCCCATGCTCACCGCGCCGTCGACGACGGTGCAGGCGCACGAACCGCATTCGCCCTCGCGACAGGAGTACGGCACGTCGAGACCGTCGGCCAGCATCACGTCGACCAGGGTGCGCGATCGTGGCCAGCGCAGGGCGTGTACGACGCCGTCGAGTTCCACCTCGACCTGCGCGGCGTCGCCCGCCTCCTCGTCCGCGATCGGCGCGGGCTCGGCGAACGGATCGCCCGACAGCGAGACGAACACCTCGGTGGTGATCCGCTCACGCGGCCACCCCGCGCCGGTCAGCGCCTCGGTCACCGCCGCCATGAACGGGCCCGGCCCGCACACGAACGACTCGTAGGACGCGTACGGCGCGGCGAACGCCGCCAGCTGGGCGGCCGTGGGCAGGCCCTGCACCGCTTCGAGCCAGTGCACCACGTGCACCCGGCCCGGATGGCGCGCCACCAGCTCGCGCAGGGCCTCGGCGAAGATCACCGACTCCTGCCCACGATTGGCGTAGAACAGCACCACTCGGCCCGTGCCGCGCACCAGCGCCGAGCGCAGGATCGACATCACCGGAGTGATGCCGCTGCCCGCTGCCCACAGCAGCAGATCGGTGTCGAGGGAGGCCGGGGTGAAGGTGCCCTGCGGCGGCAGCACGTCCAGGGTGTCGCCGACGGAGATGTTGTCGCACAACCAGTTCGAGCCGTAGCCGTCGGCGGTGCGCTTGACGGTCACCCGCGGCGGCTCGCCGGTGAACGGTGAGCTCGCCAGGGAGTAGCACCGGGCGACCGGCTCGGGCCGGTCACTCGGGATGCGCAGGGTCAGGAACTGACCCGGCCGGTAGGCGAACCGGTCGGCGGCGTCGTCGGGAACCTCGAACACGAGCGAGCGCGCGTCCGCGGTTTCCTCGATCACCGCCGCCACGCGCAGCGTCACCACCCGCGCGCCACGCGCAACGTCGACAGTCGCCCTCGTCACTGGTGTCCTCCTCGATCACAGAGCCGGTCTTGCGTGGCCACCGTCGCAGCTCACGCGCGCCGCGCTGCCCACCGATCCCGGTGGCCGGGAGATCGCCGCGCACTGTCCGCTGATCGGGAAGACCGGGGTCTGCGGTCGCGGCGGCAACCCTAGCGTCGGGCTCGTGGACACTCGATCTCCCGGGGGCGCCCGATGAACCGCATGCAGCACACCGTCGCGCTGGTGACCGGCGCGGCCGGGGGAATGGGCCGCGCCCATTGCCGTCGGTTGGCCGAGGAAGGCGCCGACATCATCGCCGTCGACATCGAGGCCGCCGCGGCGGGACTCGCGCAGACGGCGGCCGAGGTCGTGGACATCGGCCGCCTGTGCGTCACCGCCGCGGCCGACGTCCGCGACCAGGCCGCCCTGGACGTGGCGGTCGCCGACGGCGTGGCCGCGCTGGGCCGCCTCGACGTGATCGTCGCCAACGCCGGCATCTACAGCGACCTCGGCCTGTCCTGGGAACTGTCCGACGAGGCCTGGCAGCGCACCATCGACATCAACCTCACCGGCATGTGGCACACCGTGCGGGCCGGTGTCCCGGCACTGAGCGACGGCGGTTCGATCGTCATCGTCAGCTCCACCAACGGCATCACCGGCGCGGCCACCGCCTCGCACTACTCGGCGAGCAAGCACGCCGTCGTCGGTCTCGCCCGCACCCTGGCCAACGAACTCGGCCCGCGCGGCATCCGGGTCAACACCGTGCACCCCGGTTCGGTGGCGACGCCGATGATCCTCAACGACGCCGTGTACGCCAAGCTGCGCCCCGATCTGGCCCACCCCACCCAGGCCGACGCCGCCGAGGCCCTGGCCCAGCGCACCGTGCTGCCCGTGCCGTGGGTCGATCCGGTCGACATCAGCAATGCCGTGCTCTTCCTCGCATCCGACGAGTCCCGTTACGTGACGGGAACCCAGCTCGTGGTGGATGCCGGACTGACTCAGAAGGTGTGACATGGGACGGGTTTCGGGCAAGATCGCGCTGATCACCGGCGCCGCGCGCGGCATCGGCCGCGCCCAGGCCATCCGGCTGGCCGAGGAGGGCGCCGACATCGTCGCCGTCGACATCTGCGGACCGGTCGAGACCGTGGTGTCGCCGGGGGCGACTCCCGACGACCTCGCCGAGACCGTGCGCGCGGTCGAGGCGACGGGCGCCCGCATCGTGGCGGCCACCGTCGACGTGCGCGACGGCGCCGCGCTGCGGACGGCGGTCGACGCCGCCGTCACCGAGCTGGGTGGCCTCGACATCGTCTGCGCCACCGCCGGTATCAGTTCCAGCGCGGGCGCGCTGGAACTGACCGACCGGCAGTGGCAGACGATGATCGACGTCAACCTGACCGGCGTGTGGCAGACCTGCAAGGCCGCCACCCCGCACCTGATCCATCGTGGCGGCGGCGCCATGATCCTGACCAGCTCGATCGCGGGCCTGCGCGGGCTGGTCGGCGTCGCGCACTACACCGCCGCCAAGCACGGCGTGGTCGGCCTGATGCGCTCCCTGGCCAAAGAGCTGGCCCCGCACCATGTCCGGGTGAACTCGGTGCACCCCACCAACGTCGACACCCCGATGATCCAGAACGACATGGTGCGCAAAGTGTTCCGGCCCGACCGCGAGCACCCGACGCGCGAGGAGTTCGCCGAGGCGGCGGTGTCGATGAACATGCTGCCCATCCCGTGGGTCGAGCCCGTCGACATCGCCAACGCGGCGCTGTTCCTGGCCTCGGACGAAGCCCGCTACATCACCGCGGTGACCCTGCCCGTCGACGCGGGCTCGACCCAGCGCTGAGTTGTCCGGTGGTGCGGCCTCGACGGGCCGCGCCACCGCGACGCCGACAGCCGCTGACGCCGTCGGCCCGGACACCATCCGGCTCCGGCCGACATCGCTTCCGGTTGATATCGCCGATCTCAGCCGGTCGGCACGAGATCGGCGAGTCCGGTCATGGACCGGGGGAGCTCGCCGTGGTGGAGCACGCCCAGCCGCTGGGTGGCGCGGGTCAGGGCGACATAGAGCTCGGCCGCGCCGCGGGGACCGTCGGCGAGGATCCGTTCCGGCTCGACGACCAGGACGGCGTCGTACTCCAGACCCTTGGTCTCCGACGCGGTGACCGTGCCCGGCACCCCGGGCGGACCGATCACCACGCTGGTGCCTTCCCGCCCGGACTCCGCGCGAACGAATTCCTCGATGGCCGTGGCGAGTTCGTCCGTATCCACGCGGCGCGACCACGGCTGGACGCCACATGCGCGCACCGACTCCGGCGGCCGCACGTCCGGGGCGAAATCGGCGAGCACCGCCGCGGCGACGGCCATGATCTCGGCGGGGGTGCGGTAGTTGACGGTCAGCGCGCGATAGGCCCAGCGGCCCGGAACGTACGGCTCCAGCATCGATGCCCACGACGTCGCACCCGCCGCCGACCGGCGCTGCGCGAGATCACCCACGATCGTGAAGGATTTGCCGGGGCAGCGGCGCATCAGCACCCGCCACTCCATCTCCGACAATTCCTGCGCTTCGTCGACGACCACGTGCCGGTAGGTCCACTCCCGGTCCGCGGCAGCACGTGCGGCGAGTTCCCTGGTGTCGCGTTCGAGGAAGCGTTCGGCCAGATCCTCGCCGAAGAGCATGTCCTGGGCGAACAGGTGATCCTCGTCGTCCATGTGGTCCTCCCGGCCGACCATGTTCTCGAGCACCCGCGCGGCGTAGGCGGCCTCGGCCCTGGCCTCCCGCTCGGCGGTGTCGTCGACGGGCTGGTGCTTGCCCAGCAGGTCGACGAGTTCGTCGAGCAGCGGCACATCCGAGACGGTCCAGGCGGTGCCCTCGGCGCGATACAGCGCGGCATCGGCGCCCGCCGCCCGCAGCCGATCGTGCGACGAATACAGCTCGGAGAGCAGGGTTTCCGGCGTCAGGATCGGCCACAGGTCGTCGAGCGCGGCGGTGAACGCGGTGTGGTCGGCGAGTTCGGCGACCAGGTCGGCGCGCAGCTGTTCCCACGCCTCGCGGTCGTCGCGGGTGAGCCAGCCCTGCCCGATCCGGCCGATCGCGCGCTCGGTGAGGACGTAGGTGACGATCTCGCGGAACACCGCGCGCGCCTCGTTGTGCGGGCGTCCGCTCGCCCGTGCCTCCTCGCTCGCCCATTGCGCGGTCTCGGCGTCGATCCGCACGGTGACGTCGGCGAGCTCGATCGGCACCGGGCCCGCCGGCAGCCGCTGCCGGTCCGCGATCGCCGCGGCGAGGACGTCGAGGATCCGCAGTGAACCCTTGTGCCGTGCCGCTTCCGGTCCGTCCTCGGCGGTCACGCGCAGTCCCGGTACCAGCTCACCCGCGGTCGTGAAGACCACATTGGTCTCGCCCAGCGACGGCAGCACATGCGAGATGTGCTGCAGGAAGGCCGGGTTGGGCCCGACCACCAGCACGCCCTGGCGTTCCATCCGCTCGCGCTGGGTGTAGAGCAGATAGGCGACGCGGTGCAGCGCCACCACGGTCTTGCCGGTGCCGGGACCGCCCTCGATCACCAGCACGCCGGGATGGTCGAGCCGGATGATCTCGTCCTGCTCGGCCTGGATCGTCGCGACGATGTCGCGCATGCCCTCCCCGCGCGGCGCGTTGACGGCCGCGAGCAGGGCCGCGTCGCCACGCTCGTCGCCGTCCGGCCTGCCGAGCACCTCGTCGGTGAACTCGGTCACCCGGCGGCCGCGGGTGTGGAACTGGCGGCGCCTGCGCATGTCCTCCGGCGAGGCCGCGGTCGCGACATAGAAGGCGCGGGCGGCGGGCGCGCGCCAGTCGAGCAGCAGCGGCTCGAAGTCGTTCGCCTCGTCGAACAGGCCGATGCGGCCGATGTAGGACACCTCTCCGGAGAGCGCGTCGAGCCGGCCGAAGCACAGTCCGTTGTCGGCCACGTCCAGGCGCTTGGCCTCCTTGGCCAGCGCGCGGGCCTCGAAATCCCGGTCCATGGCCGAGACGCCCGTGCCGCGCAGTGTCGCGCTGTAGCGACCCTTCACCCTGGCGCGTTCGGCGTCGAGCCGCGCGTACAGACCGTCCACGTAGTGCTGCTCGGACCGTAGTTCGTCCTGATACCCCTGAGTTGACACCTGCCCTCACTTTCCCGGTTCACCGATCCCGGCGGAGCGCGTCGATCACACCCGTTTCCGCAGCTTCTGGCTACGGCGGACGATTATGCGGCACCACCGGGGCCTTGCGGCAAGGCCCCCTGTGCGCTATATGTTGGATACGGAAGGGGAGTGAGGACTCCTCCCGTCCAGTGCACAGGGGGCCGTGGGCACAGAGCATCGGGATCGGCGATCACGCCGTCCGGTCGGCCTCCTTGCGGGTCAGGAACGCCAGTACCGCCGACTCGAATTCGTCCTTGCGCTCGATCATCGCCCAGTGCCCGCAGTTCGGGAACACGTGCAGTTCGGCGCGCGGGATCGTGCGCATCGGGATCAACGCCATATCCAGCGGGCTCACCCGGTCGTCGCGGCCCCAGGTGATCAGGGTCGGCGCCTGCACCTTGTGCAGCATCGCCCACGGCGGGGGCGCGTCCGAGGCCTCCATCGCCCGCACCATCATCGCGAACGCGGTCTTGCTGTACATCCGGCGCGCGCTGTCGAGCGTGGCCGGATCGGTGGCCTGGGTCCAGCGCTCCTCGATGAGCTCGTCGGTGACCATGGCCGGGTCGTAGACCATCGAGTGCAGCCACTGGATCAGCCGCTCGCGGGTGGGCTCCTCGGTGAACTCCTGCAGCAGCTTGATGCCCTCGCCGGGACCCGGGCTGAACAGGTTGCGCCCGATGCCGCCGATCGTCACCAGCTTGCCGACCCGCTCCGGATGCGCGATCGCGTAGTTGAGCGCGACGCCGCCGCCCATCGAGTTGCCGATGATGTCGACACTGTCCAGGCCCAGCGCATCGACGAAGCGGACCACCGCGTCGAGCGCGGTGACCATCGGATGCCCGCCGAAGTCGTCGCTCACCCCGAAGCCGGGGAATTCCAGGACCAGGCACCGGAATCGGTCGGCGAACGTGGCGAGATTGCCGCGGTAGTTGCGCCACCCGGTGACCCCGGGGCCCGACCCGTGCAGCAGCAGCAGCGGCGGACCGTCGCCGGCCTCGTGGTAGCGCAGCACGCCCGCGTCGGTGCGGATCTCGCGCAGGGTGGCCTCGTAGCTCAGCTCGGTCATGCGTGCGTGCCCCCGTCGATGCGGATCTCGGTGCCGGTGATGAACGCGCCGTCCTCGGAGACCAGCATCGCGATCACGCCGGCCACCGCGCTCGGATCGCCCATGCCCGCGCCGCCGGATTCCTGATCGGTCGGCAGGGCGGGCGACAGCTTCGAGAACAGCGCCCAATCGGCGTCGGCGGGCACGTAACCCGGTGTGGCGTCGGTGATGCCGGACTTGATGCTGCCCGGCGCGACGCACACCGCGCGCAGGCCCTTGCCGCCGTATTCGAGGGCGATGGCGTGGGTGAAGGACTGGATGCCGCCCTTGCTCGCCGCGTAGGCCGCCATGTAGGGGTGCGCGAAGGCCGCCGAGGTGGAGCTGAAGTTCACGATCGTCGCGCGCGGGTTGGCCAGTAGGGCGGGCAGTGCTTCGCGGACCACCAGGAAGGTGCCGGTGAGATTGACCCGCAGGATCAGCTCCCAAAGCTCGAGGGAGGTCTGCTCGGTGTGCGAGGCGCGCAGGATGCCCGCCGCGTTGACCAGCGAGTCCAGCCCACCGAGAGTCTGCACCGACGAGCGCACGCCCTCGATCACCGACTGCTCGTCCCCGATGTCGAGGGTCAGAGTGGTCAGCCGGTCCGCGGTGCCGCGTTCGGTGGCCCGCGCCAGGGTGGCCGCGAGACCGTCGGCCGACACGTCGGCGCCGACCACTCGGGCGCCCTCGTCGAGCAGCCGGAGCACGGTGGCCTGTCCGATGCCGGACGCGGCGCCGGTGACCAGTGTCCGGTGGCCGTCGAGTCTGTTCATGAGTCGTCTCTCCTAGGTGTGGGGGTCAGCCGAGCCGGCCGGGAACCGGCTCGTGCCGCAACTGATCGGTCGCCAATTCGCCCGCGCGAACCGCGTCGTCGATCGAATCGCGCAGTGCCGAGCAGGTGGGGATCCAGCTGCTCGGCTCGCCGAGAGCCGCGCGCCGGGCGAATTCCGGGCAGGCGGACTCGGCGTCGTCGAGCCACTGGACGCTGGTGTGGCTGGGGCTGAACTTCTCGGCCAGCACCTTGTTGCCGCAGCTCGCGCATTCGACGGGATGCATGATGCCCGCCTCAGCGCTCGCCCGCGGCGTGCCGCGCGCCGACGTAGCCGAACACCATCGCGGGACCGATGGTCGCGCCCGCGCCGGCGTAGTCGTTGCCCATCACGGCCGCGGAGGTGTTGCCGGCGGCGTAGAGGCCGGGGATGGGCGAGCCGTCGGCGCGCAACACCTGGGCGTCGGCGTTGTAGACCAGACCGCCCTTGGTGCCGAGGTCGCCGATGCGCACGCGCAGCGCGTAGTACGGGCCCTTGTCCATCACATCGAGCGCCGGCGTCGCCAGCGTCGGGTCACCGTAGTAGTTGTCGTAGGCGCTGTCCCCGCGACCGAAGTCGGCGTCGTGGCCCGCGCGCGCGAATCCGTTGAACCGGTCGACGGTCTCGCGCAGCGTGGTGACGGGAACACCGATCGCGGCGGCCAGGCCGTCGATGTCGGGTGCGCTCTGCACCAGACCGCTCGAGGTCCACGCGGCGGGGAACTTCTGCCCGGGCACGATGCCGCCGATGGGATAGCGGCTCTTGGCCTTCGCGTCGAAGATCAGCCAGGCCGGGTCGTGGCTGCCGCGCAGCTGGGCGTGCACGAACGTGACGTACGGCGAGGCCTCGTTGGTGAAGCGCTTGCCGGAGCTGTCGACGATGATCGAGCGCGGGATCGACCGCTCCGAGACCAGCACCTGATTGATGCCGTCGGGCCGCTGGAACGATGGCATCCACCACGCGTCGTCCATCAGATCGACCGCGGCGCCGACCCGCTCGCCCGCGACGATGCCGTCACCGGTGTTGTCGGTCGAGGCGGCGCTGAAGTTGTCGCGTCCGCCCTCGGGCAGATAGCGCTTGCGCATCGCCTGGTTGTGCTCGAAACCGCCGGTGGCCAGCAGCACTCCGGCGCGCGCCCGGATCCGGATCTCGCGGCCGTCGCGTTCGGCGACGACGCCGAGCACCGCGCCCGACTCGTCGGTGATCAGCGAGCGCAGCGGCGTGTTCAGCCACAGCGGCACGCCCGCGTCGCGCAGGGCCAGCCGCAGCCGCGCGATCAGCGCCCGGCCCAGGGTGTCCATGTGCCTGCGCAGCAGGATCGCCTTGACCGCCCGCAAGCCGGTCAGCAGCGCGGTCCAGCGCGCCTTCCAGGTGCGGGTCACCATATTGAGCTGGACGAAGTCCTTGGAGGTGATGAACAGCCCGGGCGGGGTCGCCAGCGCCGCCGGGCGCAGCAGATCCTCGTCCTCGCCGAGCTGCTTGAGGTCGACCGGCAGCGGTTCGATGGAGCGGCCCGCGGGACGACCGCCCGGCGCCTCGGGGTGATAGTCGGAATAGCCGGTGCACCACTGGAACCGCAGGTGCGGGCTGGTCTCGAGGAAGGCCAGCATGCGCGGGCCCTCGTCGATGAAGGCGTCGAGGTTGCCGGTGGGCACCCGGTCGCCGACGACGGCGTCGAGGTAGGCGCGCACATCCGCGCGGGAATCGCCGAGACCCTCGCGCAGCAGCGTCGGATTGTTCGGCACCCAGATCCCGCCGCCCGAGAGCGCGGTGCTGCCGCCGTACACCGCGGCCTTCTCGATGACGAGGGTGTCGAGCCCGCGATCGGCGGCCGCGAGCGCGCCGGTCAACCCGCCCGCGCCGCTGCCGACGACGAGGAAGCCGACTTCGTGATCCCAGTGTTGTTCGGTCGCAGTCACTCTCGCCTCGCTCAGCCGACGACCATGTCGTCCTGGGACCAGAACGCGCGCATGCTGGTGATGCGGGCGTCCTCGTCGAAGGTCATGACATCGATCGGATCGAGGGTGAACTTCTGGTCGCCGAACTCGGTGACCACCCGGAAGCTGAACGCGGCGCTGTCGCCCGCGACGCGCACGCTGAACAGTTCCGTCGAGCGCCGCAGCGGCTCGATGGCCTCGTAGAACTTCGTGATCGCGGCGTGGCCGACATGCGGTTCGGAGCCGACCGGATCCTCGACCGTCGCGTCCTCGCGGTAGAGGGCGACGACGTCGGCAGCCGTACCGCTGCCGACGGCCTCCACATATTTGCGCACCGTCGCGCGAATGTCGTCCGCTGAAGCCATCGTGTTGCTCCTGAAATGTCGAGAAGTGGGGATCTGTGAACCGAACCACATCCGGTGGCCGGTGGACACGGGTCCCTCCCGGCCAGCGGGAGGGACCCGAGCGGGCCTATTCGCCCAGCATGTGCCGCACGGCGAGGTGGCTGAACAGCATGGACGCGCCGATCGGGTTGCCACCGCCGGGGTAGACCTCACCGCTGACCGCGGCCATGGTGTTGCCCGCCGCGTAGAGGCCGGGGATCGGCGCGCCGTCGCGGCCGAGCACCCGCGCCGCCGAGTCGGTGCGCAGGCCGCCCTTGGTGCCGAGGTCGGAGATGCCGAACGCCGCGGCGTGGTACGGGCCCTTGTCGATGGTCACCAGCGGCGGTTCGCCGCCGGAGAAGGCGCGGTCGTAGGCCTCGTCGCCGCGCCCGAAATCGGGGTCGACGCCGGTGGCGACCATGCCGTTGAACCGTTCCACGGTCGCCTCGAGATTCGCCGCGGGCACACCGATCTTCGCGGCCAGCTCGGCGAGGGTGTCGGCGGTGTGCCACAGGCCCGCGTCGACGTATTTCTGCGTCTCGACCATGGACACGTTGGTGGCCTTGATCGGCGGCACCTCGCCTTCGGTGTCGTCGTAGATCATCCAGAACGGCAGGGTCAGGCCGCGCTCGGTCATCTGCCGGATGACCTCGCGGCCGAGCCGGTCGTAGGGCGCCGACTCGTTGACGAATCGGTTGCCGTCCTGGTCGACGAAGATGCCGCCGGTGAACCACAGCGCGAACGCCGAGCGCCCGTCCGGGTGGGTCAGGCCCGGTGACCACCACGCCTGATCCATGAGATCGGTGTCGGCGCCCGCCGCGATGCCTGCCTGGTGCGCCAAGCCCTGATTTCCCCAGGGTCCCATGGTGTCTCGCGCCTCGCCGGGCACGCCGTAGTGCTTGCGCAGCTCGTCGTTCTGCTCGAAACCGCCCGCGGCGAGTACCACGCCGCGGCGCGCGCGGATCGCGACCCGGTCGCCGTCGCGTTCGACGATCGCACCGGTCACCACACCGTCCTCGACGACCAGCTCCACCAGCGGCGACTCCAGGTAGAGCTTGGCGTGCGGGTAGGTCGACAGCGCGCGCAGCATGCGCCCGATCAGCGCCTGCCCGCCGATCAGCAGCTCCGGCAGCGCGGCGCCGAGCCGGTCGGTATCGAGCGGTCCGCGCAGCGACTCGCGCAGCTCGCCCAGCTCGGCGGCGGGCAGCGGCGTGGGCATGATGTGGCGCTGCCCGTCGAGCCTGGCCTTGGGCGCCTTACCGAAGTAGTCCGGCCACGGCAGCATCTGGAACTCGAAATGATCGTCGGCTTCGAGGTATTCGATGAGGTCGCGACCCCGCCGCACGTAGGTCTGCTGCAGCTCGTCGGGGGTGCGGTCGCCGACGACGGCCCGGTAGTAGGTGAGCGCGTCGTCGAGGGTGTCGTCGGTGCCCGCGCGCTCCAGCACCGGGTTGCACGGGAACCAGACGCCACCGCCACCCGAATACGCCGTCGTGCCGCCGAACTTGTCGGTCGCCTCGACCACCGCGACGCTGAGCCCTTCGCGGGCGGCGGTGTAGGCGCCGGCCAGGCCACCGCCCGAGCCCGCGACCAGCACGTCCACCTCGTCGTTCCAGTCCACCACTGTTTCCTCCTGGTACCACCTCGTTGTGGCGATGACGGTAGGTCGGGTGACGGCGGTCACGGAGCGGACCATCCCGATCACCGGGAGGCGATCGGGACCCGAACGTGCCGGTCAGCGGGAAGGACGTCTGCTCTCCCGGCCCGCGCGTCCTTAGCGTCGCTCGCAGAGAACCGGTCTCCATCGAAAGGTAGGCACTGTGAACCCCGAGACCCCATCGGTATCAGTGAAGGGCCCGGCCGACGTCGACGTGGTCGTCGTCGGCGCCGGCATCGCCGGCCTGTACGCACTGCACCGCTTCCGCGGCAGCGGACTGACCGTGCGGGTGTTCGAGGCAGGCGAGGGCGTGGGCGGCGTCTGGTATTGGAACCGCTACCCGGGCGCGCGGTGCGACGTGGAGAGCGTGGACTACTCGTACTCGTTCGACGACGCGCTGCAGCAGGAGTGGAACTGGAGTGAGAAGTACGCCACCCAGCCCGAGATCCTGTCCTACCTCGAACACGTCGCCGATCGCTACGACCTGCGCCGCGACATCGAATTCGGCACCCGCGTCACCGATATCGTGCTCGACGAGCGGACCCTGCGCTGGCAGGTCGACACCGACACCGGCCGGACCGTCTCGGCCCGGTTCGTCGTGCTGGCCACCGGTCCGCTGTCGAACGCGAACACCCCGGCCATCGACGGCCTCGACTCCTTCGCGGGCCGGGTGCTGCACACCTCGCACTGGCCGCACGAAGGCGTCGACCTGACCGGACAGCGGGTCGGCGTGATCGGCACCGGATCCTCCGGCATCCAGACCATCCCGTGCCTGGCCGAACAGGCCGAGCGGCTGCACGTCTTCCAGCGCACCGCCAATTACAGTGTGCCCGCGGGGAATACACCGCTGAGCGAGGCCGACCGGCAGGCGCAGAAGGCGAACTACGCCGAGCGCAGGCGGCTGTCGATGGCCAGCGGCGGCGGTTCCCCGCATCAGGCGCACCCGATGTCCGCCCTCGCGGTGAGCCCGCGGGAACTGCGCGAGGCCTACGAACAGCGCTGGGCCCTGGGCGGCGTGTTGTTCAGCAAGACCTTTCCCGATCAGCTGGTGAGCCTGGCCGCCAACGACACCGCGCGGGAGTTCTGGGAGGAGAAGGTGCGGGCCGTGATCGACGACCCGCGGGTCGCCGACCTGCTGGTTCCGCGTGATCACCCGATCGGCACCAAGCGGATCTGCACCGACACGAACTACTACCAGACCTACAACCGCGCCAATGTCGAGCTGGTGGACCTGAAGGCCACCCCGATCAGCCGCATCGACGCCGCGGGCGTGCACACCACCGCGGCGCACTACCCGCTCGACACCCTGGTGCTGGCCACCGGATTCGACGCGATGACCGGCTCGGTGTCGCGGATGAACATCGTCGGCCGCGGTGGCGAATCGCTCAACGAGGCCTGGCGGGAGGGACCGAAGACCTATCTGGGGCTGGGCGTGACGGGCTTCCCGAACCTGTTCAACCTGACCGGCCCCGGCAGCCCGTCGGTCCTGGCCAACATGGTGCTGCACTCGGAACTGCACGTCGACTGGGTGGCCGAGGCCATCGGTTACCTCGACAGCAGGGGAGCGGTGGGGCTCGAGGCCAGGCCGGACGCGGTGGCCGAGTGGGTCCGCGAATGCGCGAGCAGGGCCGCGGGAACGCTGATGACCCAGGCGAATTCGTGGTACCTGGGCGCCAACATCGAGGGCAGGCCGCGGGTGTTCATGCCCTTCGTCGGTGGCTTCGGGGTCTACGGCGAGATCATCGCCGAGGTCGCGGCCGCGGGATACAAGGGTTTCGACGTCCTCGAGGCGTGAGACACGACGGCGGGGKGGTCCGGATCGGACCACCCCGCCGTCGTCGGTCAGGCCGCGAMCCCGCCGAACCCGCCGCGGTAGTACAGCAGCGGCTTACCACCTTCGGTGGCCCGCAGATCGACGATCCGGGCCAGCACCACCGTGTGATCGCCCGCGTCGTGCTCGAGCTCGACGCTGACCTCGATGTGGGCCAGCGCCCCGGCCAGCGCGGGCGCGCCGTTGCCCGCCCGGTCCCAGTCGACGCCGGCGAACTTGTCGGCGCCGCTGACCGCGAACCGGCGGCACAGCTCGCTCTGCTCCTCGGCCAGGATGTTGATGCACAGGGCGCCCGCGGCGCGCAGCAGCGGCCAGCTGGTGGAACTCTTGGCCGGGCAAAACGACACGTACGGCGGGTCCAGCGACACCGACACCACCGACTGGCAGGTGAAGCCGAGCGGCCGCGTCCCGTCGTGAGCAGCGATCACCGCGACGCCGGTCGCGAAATGACCGAGCACTCTGCGCAGGTCGGCGGGGGCAGGGATACCTGCGTCGACGACGACGTTGTCTGCATTCATAGGGGTCCTCCCGAACGGAATTCGTTGCCCCCACGATCCGTGGTGAGCGGGGACCGGCTCAAGACGTTCTCCCGGTCAGCGGTTGTCGGCGGGCAAAAGGTGGTACCCGCGGTTGCTAACATGCACCGATGGCGACTCCCGACCCCGATCCCGGCGTGCCCAACCTGCCGCCGACCAGCTGGGCGGTTCTCGCCATGCTCTCCTACGAGGAAGAGGTCTCCGGCTACGACCTGAAGAAGTGGGCCGACTGGAGCCTGCGCTACTTCTACTGGACGCCGTCCTACAGCCAGATCTACGCCGAGCTGAAGAAGCTCGAGCAGCACGGTTTCGCGAGCTCCCGGCTCGACCACGACAACGCCATGCGCGGCAAGCGGCTCTATCGGATCACCGACGCGGGCCGGGCAGCGGTGACGCTGTGGTGGAACAAGGCGCCGGTCGATCCGTCGGTGCTCAAACACCATGTGCTGGTGCGGGTCATGTTCGGTCACCTCGGCTCGCCGGATCGGCTCAAGCAGATCCTGCGCGACCACATCGACGACGTCGACCAGCTCGAGCAGCGGGCCGCGATCGACGCCGAGGCCGCCAAATCCGAACCGGGCTGGGCCTATTCGCAGATCGTGCTGCAGTGGGCGCAGCGCCACTACGCGGCCGAGCGGGAACTGGCCCAGCAACTGATCGACGACATCGACAACGCGGCCACGATCCTGGCCGGTGCCGAACACGACGATCGCGCCGACTACCCCCACCCGACCCCGGGCCGCTGGCGCGAGATCGAGCAGCGGGTCCGCGAGGAAGAGGGCCTGCAGCACGACCCGGCGGAGTAGGTGTGGGGGCGCTCGCGGCCCCACGACCGATTACTTCGCGGTCAGCCGCTGGGACCGCGTGATCATCGACGACCCGCTGACCGGGTCGCCGATGATCGTGCCGCGGCCGCGTGAGGCGTTCAGCGCGTGCCCAGTGCCTCGCGCACCATCGCCCAGATCTCGGCGCGGGCGGCGGTGGTCGCGGCCAGCGACGGGATGGTGAGAAAGCCGTGGAACAGGCCGTCGTAGCGGCGGTGCCGCACCGCGACGCCGTCGTCGGCGAGCCGGCGCGCGTAGGCGTCGCCCGCCGAGCAGGGCGGGTCGAGTTCGGCGGTGATCACGATCGCGGGCGGCAGGCCGGCCAGCGAGGCGGCCCTGGTCGGCACCAGGCGGACGTCGTCGGTGCCGTGCGGGGCGTACTGCCGCCAGTACCAGCGCATCGCGCTCGTCGTGTTGTAGTGGCCGGTGCCGAAGCGCCGATAGGACTCGGTCTCGAAGTCGTCGTCGATCACCGGGTACAACAGGATCTGCGCCGCGACCGCGGGGC
The DNA here is from genome assembly GCF_032656385.1 of Nocardia canadensis. Taxonomy (NCBI): domain Bacteria; kingdom Bacillati; phylum Actinomycetota; class Actinomycetes; order Mycobacteriales; family Nocardiaceae; genus Nocardia; species Nocardia canadensis. The sequence continues at coordinate 1,525,162 of NZ_JAVCWB010000008.1, read as the reverse complement.
CGGCGCCGTCGCGGACCGCGATGGCCACGGTCGCGGCGAGATTGCCGCCCGCGCTGTCGCCGGCCAGCGCGATCCGCGCCGGGTCGCCGCCGAACGCGCCCGCGTGCTCGGCCACCCAGCGCAGCGCGGCGAGGACGTCCTCGTGCGCGGCGGGTCCCCGGTGCTCGGGCGCGAGCCGGTAGTCGACCGCGACCACGATCGCGCCGACTCCCTCGGCCATCGATCGGCAGAACTCGTCGTGACTGTCGAGATCGCAGAACACGAAGCCGCCGCCGTGGGCGAACACGATCACCGGCAGCGGTGATTCGTCGCGGTGTGGCCGATAGACGCGCAGAGTCAGGTCGCCGTCGGGGCCCGCGATGACGATATCGCGCGCCTCGCGCATGTCGGGCAGGTACTTCAGCGGCGCGCGCCTGCCGAGGATGGCGGCGCGCACCTCGGCGGCCTGCATCGTGGCGATGTCGGGGAAACCGGCGTCGAGCGCGGCGAGCATCGCGGCCACTTCGGGGTCCGGCACCGCACCCGGTCCGGTGGTGGGATAGACGCGGACAGTCACTGACCCTCCTGGAGATTCTCGCGACGCGGTCCGACGGTCGAACCGGTCGTCGGCCCACCGTAGAGCCGGGCCGCGGCGGTGCGGACCCCGTTCTCCCGCTGGGCGGAAACCCCTGGTCGACGTGCCACGCGAGGTGCCTACCGTCGGCCCATGAACACCACGAAGGTCTACGTGACCGACACCGTTGTGACGAAACCCGGGCGGGCCAGGGACTTCGTCGACGCCTATCTGCGTGAGTACGTGCCGGGGGCCCGCGAGCGAGGGATGACGCTGGAGCGGATCGTGGTGAGTCCACCGATCTGGTTTCCCGACGAGTCCAACACCGTCACCGCGACCTGGGTGCTCGACGGCGCCGAGGGGTGGTGGGCGATGACCTGGCAGGGGCGCTCCGATCCGGCGGTGCGGCGGTGGTGGTCCGGCGTGGACGACCTGGTCGCGCAGCGCACGCGCTGCACCGGCGCCGAGGTGTCCGATGTCGAGCGGCTCGCCGATGTTTGAGGTCGTTCGGCTGGTGCATTGTGCGGCGGCGGGCGGTCCGGCGGCGGATCGGCTCAGGACCGAGCTGGGTGCGGCGGTGTCCGGGATGGCCCGCCGGGTGCTGGTCCAGCCCACGCTGCCGGGGGTTCGCAACGGCGGTGACGTGCTGGCGCACCTGCGCTTCGACGGGGCGGCGGAGTGGCGGGCCTGCGCGGGTGCGGTCGACGCGGTGCTGGCCGATCCCGGCATCACACATGTCGACGGCGCCGAGTACGACGGCGGCATCGGCGGTTTCGCCGAGCCTCGCGCGCCCGGCTCGGTGTACCGGGTGCTGCTGTTGCGGGTCGCGCCGCAGACCCCGGACGCGACGGTGGAGCGCTTCGAGGCGGACCTGCTGCGGATGCCGCGCTATATCCCGACGATGCTGTCCTGGCGGTTGAGCCGGGTGCGTCGCGGCATCGGGTCCGTGCCGTGGACCCATGTCTGGGAGCAGGAGTTCACCGATCTGGACGGACTCGACGGCCCGTATCTGATGCACCCGGTGCACTGGGCGCACGTCGACCGGTGGTTCGATCCGGAGTGCCCCGACGTGATCGTGCGCGACCGCGTCTGCCACAGCTTCTGCGAGAACGACCCCGCCTGACCCCGGCCGCCGCCCGCTCCCGCCGGGCGGCGTACCGCGCGATCACGCGTAGCGGGGCGCGCGGTGGTCGGTGGCGACCCGGGCCGCGGGGCCGACGCCCAGCGGGCGCGGATGCTGCTGCAGGGTGGGACGGACCCGCACTCGGCCGTCGTCGACGTGGCGCCAGATGTTGAGCGCCGTCGTGCGCACCGGCGCGCTGAGCCGATGGTCGAACACCATCCGGTCGATCGGCCCGCACACCGACACCGCGGCCACCGCGGACTCACCGAGATCGCCGATCGGGGCGGCGATGCAGCCGAAGCCGGCCAGTGATTCCTCGCGCTCGACCGCGACCCCGTGCGCGCGCACCTTGTGCAGTTCGAGATCGAGCTGGGCGCGGGTGGTCAGCGAGTACTTGGTGCGCGCCGTGGCCTGACCGGTGACGACCTCGGCCAGCCGGTGCTCGTCGGAGTAGGCCAGGATCGCCTTGCCGACCGCCGTACAGTGCGCGGGCCGCCTGCCGCCGACCCGCGTCGGCACCGCGGCGGCCAGATCGCCGCCCACCTTGTCCAGGTACACGACGTCGGGACCGTCCAGCACGGCCAGGTGCACGACGAACCCGGTGACCCGGTGCAGCTCGTGCAGGAACGGCATCGCCGCGCGATGCAGCCGGTCCTGGTGCACGGCCAGCGAGCCGAGCTCCATCAGCCGGATCCCGAGCTCGTAATCGCGCCCTTCGCGGCGGAGCCAGCGCAGTTGCACCAGCCGTTCCAGCATGCGATGCGCCGAGGACCGGGGTAGCCCGGTCCGCCGGACGATCTGGGCGAGCGTGAGCCTGCCCGGGCCGTCGAAGGCGTCGAGCAGCAGGGACGCGCGATCGAGGATCGCACTGGGGGTGGTGGCCTCGGCCTGGATGACCATGGAGCGCTCCATTTCGGATCTACGAGCTGATGCCCAGTCGCATATTTCGATTAGGCATATACCTATTGATACCATCCTCTGTGTCCGTTGTCACATGAATCCTCGAACTGTGTGCAACGACGACGGCCCCCGTATCGAGCGGAGAGCTCGGTACGGGGGCCGTCGAAGGGCTGCGCGCGACTACATGGCCGCGAGCGGCTCGCTGCCGGACCAGTCGTGGCCCCAGTAGCTGTCGGCGGTGATTTCCTCGGCGGTGTAATAGGTCTCGTCGACCCGCATCCCCTCGGTGCCGAACTCCACGTCCCAGCCGCCGGGCGCGCGCACGTAGAAGGACACCATCTTGTCGTTGGTGTGCCTGCCCAGCGTCGAGGACACCGAGAAGCCGTCCTTGGTGACGCGGTCCAACGCCTGGCCGACCGCGTCGAGGGTGTCGACCTCCACCATGATGTGCACCAGGCCGGGGGCGCCACCGTGCGGCGCGGGGCACAGCGCGAGGCTGTGGTGGCGCTCGTTGACGCCGAGGAAGCGCACCCGCATCGGCCCGAACTCCGGCGGCGCCGGGATCCGGAACGCGCCGCGCGGCAGGAAGCCGAGCACGTCGGTGTAGAAGCCGAACGCGCCGTTGGGGTCCATGGTCGGCAGGACGACATGGCCCAGGCCCTGCGCGCCGGTGACGAACTTCGCGCCGAACGGCGTCACCACCGGGCTGTGGTCGAGCACCGCGCCGTGGAAGACCTCGAGCGTCGCGCCGGTCGGGTCCTGGAAGGTGATGACCTCCTCGACCCGGCGCGCGTCGGCCTCCTCGACCGAGAGCGGCTTGACGGCGATGCCCGCCGCGGTGACCGCTTCCTGCACCCGGACCAGGGCCGCGTGGTCGCGTACCTCCCAGCCGATGGTCACCACCGCGTCGCTGTCGCCCGGCACGACCGTGATGCGCGCGGCGCGTTCGTCCATCCGCAGGTACAACGCGTTCTCGTCGGGTCCGCTGCCCTGCGCGAAGCCGAGCACGTCGAACGCGAAGGTGCGCCACCGGTCCATGTCGGCGGTCTGGATCTTGACGTAGCCGAGGCCTTTGATGTCTGTCATTTCCGTTGTCCTTCGTGGTGTTTCGGGTCAGATCATCGAGCGCAGGTGGTCCGCGGGCTCGAGACCGAGGGAGCTGACGGCCGAGGCGTGGTAGACGGTGCTCGGCACATGGATGGCGTGGGCGAGGCCCACGTGCGCGTCGCGCCAGTAGCGCTGCAGCGGCTTGTCGGTCCGCATCGCGTTGCCGCCGGAGCGCGCGAAGATCTGGTCCACGGCCGAGACCGCGCGCCAGGCCGCGCGGACCTGGGTGCGCCGGACCGCGGCCCGCTCGGCGAAGCTGATCTCCTTGCCCGCGTCGACGGCGTCGAAGATCTGGTCGGCGTTGGCCAGCAGTTCCTGGCGCGCGGCGTTGATGTCGGCGGCGGCCTCGCCGATGGCGAACAGTACGTACGGATCGTCCTTGACCGCGGTGCCCTGCGCGCCGACCCGGTCGCGCTGGTAGTCCAGGTGCGCGGCCAGCGCGCCCTCGGCGATACCGACCACCGCGGAGCTGATGCCCAGCGGGAACATCGTCGACCACGGCATCTTGTACAGCGTCTCGGTGACCCCGTACTCCTTCTGCGCGGTGCCGTCGATGACATGGTCGCCGTTCATCACCCGGTAGTCGGGCACGAACGCGTCCTTGACGATGATGTCCTTGGACCCGGTGCCCTTGAGGCCCACCACATTCCAGGAGTCCTCGACGATCTGGTAGTCCTGGCGCGGCAGGATCATGTGCAGCATCGTCGGCGGCAGGGCCATCGAGCCGTCCGGGTTGCCGAGCATGGCGCCCAGGAAGATCCAGTCGCAGTGATCGGTGCCCGAGCTGAACTGCCAGCGGCCGTTGAAGATATAGCCGCCGTCGACGGGTCGGGCGATACCGGTCGGCGCGTAGGGCGAGGCCATCCAGGTGTCGTGGTCGTCGGCCCACACCTCGTCCTGCACCTTCGGATCGGCGAAGGCCAGCTGCCACGGGTGCACGCCGACGATGCCGGCGATCCAGCCGCTGGCCGGATCGAGCGCGGCCGTGGCCATCACCGTCTCGGCGAACTCGCGCGGATGCGCCTCGTAGCCGCTGTACTTCTTCGGCTGCAGCAGGCGGATCGGGCCCGCCGTCTTGAGCAGCTGGGCCGTGGCATCGGGCAGCTGCCCGAGCCGCTCGGCCTCCGGGGCCTGATCGCGCAGCTGGTCGGCGATCGCGGCGATGTTGTCGAGAACCTTGGTCATCGCAGGTGGTGCTTTCTGTTCGGGGTGGGAGAAGTCAGGACATGGTGTCGACGATGGCGCCGCGGGCGATGTTGTCGGCCACCTCGGCTTCCCAGCTCGTCACCGCGCGGTCGGTATCGATCTCGAACTCGAAGCGCTTGGTCATATCGTCGGTGACGTCCTCGACGTCGACGTAGAACTGCTTGTACCAGCGGCGCAGCTGGTAGACCGGCCCGTCCTCCTCCGAGAGCAGCGGGTTGTCGATCGGGGCCTTGTTCTTCCAGATCGCCACGTCCTGCTCGAAGCCGACGGCCACGCCCGCGGCGAACTGCTCGGCCATCGCGGTGGCGTCGGCGTCGGACATGCCCTCGGGCTTCTTGACCATCGCGCCGTACTGCAGCACGAAGGAGTTCTCGTCGACGGGATAGTGGCAGTTGATCAGGACGGTCTCGATCGTCATGCCCTGTGCCTCGCTCCAGAGCCAGTCGATCATGTAGGAGGGGCCGAAGTACGAGGCGTCCGAGCGCAGGGTCGAGTTCGGATCGTCGTAGTTGGTGCCGACGGTGATGTCGTGGCGCGGGGTCGAGCGCATGTACTGGGTGGCGACGTGGCCGTCGAAGACGTTCTTGAAGTAGCGCGGGAACGAGTAGTGCACGTAGAAGAAGTGCGCCATGTCGACGACGTTGTCGACGATCTCACGGCAGTGCGAGCCCTCGATCAGGATCGAATTCCAGGTGAAATCGGTCCATTCCGGGGTGCCGTAGCCCTCGATCTCGGGAATGGTCACCTCGTCGGTGGGCTTGCTGCCCTGCGGGTCGTTCCAGACGAAGAGCTGGCCGTTGCGCTCGAGGGTCGGCCAGGAGCGGGTCTTGGCCAGCGGGGGCACGCGGCGCGCGTAGGGGATCGCCGTGCACTTGCCGTTGCCGCCCCAGCGCCAGTCGTGGAACGGGCAGGCGATCGAGTCGCCCTTGACGGTGCCGTGCGCCAGGTTGCCACCCATGTGGCGGCAGAAGCCGTCGAGCACGTGCAGCGCGCCGTCGGATTCGGACTGGAACACCACCAGGGTGGTGCCGAACGCCTTCACCTCGTGCGGCTTGCCGTCGCGGAACGACGAGAGCAGGCCGAGGCAGTGCCAGCCGCGCGCGAAGCGGGTCGGTGCGGCAGCGGCCTCGATCTGTCGGTAGTCGGCGGTGGCGTCCAGTGATCGGCCGTTCGGCGGGTTCTCCGGCATCGAAACCTCCATGTATCGGACGGAGTGGGATGAGCTGCGCCGATGGTCGCGCCGCCGAGGGGGGTCCGCGCCGGTGGGTTCCCGGTCAGCGGACATGTTTTCGCGGTGTGCGCCCGGCGTCCCGATCAGCGGGAGAGGAACCGGTCACAAGCGTGCGGGCCGCCCTACGGTGACGGCATCCGCCGGACGAGAGGAATGACCATGGGTACCGTCGCGATGGTTCTGGAGACCGCCGACATCCGGATGTTCGCCGAGGCGGCGCGCTCCCACAATCCGGCCTACCGGCTCGCCGAGCGGCCCGTGGTCCCGCCGACCTTCCTGCCCGCCGACGGCTTCGGCACCACGGGCGGCCGGGCGGAGACCGATCATCGATTCTTCGGCCCGCCGCCGCGCGCGGGCGACCAGCTGACCGCGATCCGCGCCGGGGCGCCCGGCGCCCCGGCGGTGAGCGCCGCCGAGTCGCTGACCCGCTACTTCGACCGCACCGGCGGACTCGTCGCCGAGTCCTGGGCGGCGGCCGAACCCGCACTGGGCGAAGCGGTGTCGCCACAGGCCACCGCGCTGCTGGCCACCTACGCCACCGATTGGCTCGGCGCGGAGCACATCCGCCGGTTCCGCACCAGGGTGCTGCGCGCGTTGCCCTCGGGCGAAGTCATGACCTGCGCGGGCCACATCACGCAGAGTTACGTGCAGGACGGCGAAGCGCGCGTCGACGTCACCCTGTCCGGGACCGATGCCGCGGGCGAGGTCGTCGTCCGTGCGTGGGCGACCTTCGCCCGCGACTGACCATGCCGACCAGGAGCACCATGACCGACACCGCCCCCGACCTCGCCGCCCGGATCACCCGGCTGGAGGCGATCGAAGCGATCACCGCCCTCAAGCACCGTTACTTCCGCGCCTGCGACGCCAAGGACCCGGCCGGCTTCCGCGACTGCTTTGTCGCCGCGGGCGCCGAACTCGACTACGGCAGCCTGGGCGCCCACGACGCCGACGGCATGGCCGCCGTCTTCACCTCGATCGCGCTGCGCCGGGTGGACGGCAAGCCGGTCGTCCTCGACATGCACCACGGCGTGCACCCCGACATCACCGTGCACGACGACACCACCGCGAGCGGCCGCTGGACGCTGCGCTTCCGCCAGCTGAACCTGCTCGCGCGCACCGAGACGGTGGCCACCGGCGAATACGCCGACGAGTACCGCGTCGAGGACGGGCAGTGGAAGATCGCGCGCTGCACGTTCACCCAGCTCTGGTCGCTCACGCGTCCGCTGAGCGAGGACGCTCAGGTGGAAAACCTCTGATTCCGCACCGCGCGGGGGCTCACGATGGTGAGGTGTTCATAGTGCACAACGACGTTCGGAGGTAGGACATGACGCGACGATACGAGGGCAAGGTCGTCTTCATCACCGGTGCGGCCCGCGGTCAGGGCCGGGCCGAGGCGATTCGCTTCGCCGAGGAGGGCGCCGACATCATCGCCATCGACGCGTGCGCGGATTTCGCCAGCACCAGCTACCCGGGTGCCACCGAGGACGACCTGGCCGAGACCGTGCGGCTGGTCGAAGCGGCGGGCGGCAAGATCGCCGCGAGCAAGGCCGACGTGCGGGATTTCGCGGGTCTGTCGGCGGCGCTGGCGGCCGGGATCGAGCAGTTCGGCCGGCTCGACGTCGTCGTGGCCAATGCCGGCATCTGTTCGGCGGCGATGTCCTGGGAGATCACCGCCGAGCAGTGGCAGGAGACGGTCGACGTCAACCTGACCGGCGTCTTCCACACCGCCAAGGCCGCGATTCCCTACCTGATCGAGCAGGGCGAGGGTGGCGCGATGGTGTTCACCAGCTCGGTCGCCGGTCTCAAGGGCATTCCGTTCACGGCTCACTACGTGGCCACCAAACATGCCATTACCGGGCTGGCCAAGACGATGGCCAACGAGCTGGGCCAGCACCGGATCCGGGTCAACACCGTGCATCCGGCGGGTGTCGCGACCGGCATGCAGATGGCGGAGATGGGTCCGCTGTTCGAGCAGCACGCGGCCACGCTCGCGCCCATCTTCATGAACGCCCTGCCGACCTATATCACCGAGGCCTCCGACATCGCGGCCGCCGTCGCGTGGCTGTGCTCGGACGAGGCTTCGCAGGTCACCGGCGCGCAGATCCCGGTGGACATGGGCAACCTCAACCGCTGAACCTCCGCTGGATTGGTATTTTTATACCGCCACCGCTAGGGTTGGTATGAAAATACCAATGGAGGCGTGATGGTGGAGTTGAAGACGCCCGCGGAGATCGAGCGGATGCGGGTGACCGGCGCGTTCGTCGCCGACGTGCTGGCCGGCGTGCACGCGAAGGCCGCCGTCGGGGTGAACCTGCTCGAGCTCGAAGAGTATGTGCGGGAACGGATTCGCGAGCGTGGCGCGGTGTCGTGCTACTGGGACTACGCCCCCTCGTTCGGTCGTGGACCGTTCCGCAACACCGTGTGCCTGGCGGTCAACGACGCGGTGCTGCACGGACTTCCGCACGATTACGTGCTGCGCGACGGTGACGTGCTCACCGCCGACCTGGCCGTCACCATCGACGGCTGGGCCGCCGACTCGGCCGTGACCACCATCGTCGGCACGCCGGCCCCGGCCGATCAGCGGCTGGTGCGGGCCACCGAGGAGGCTCTCGCCGCCGGGATCGCCGCCGCGCGGCCGGGCAACCACCTCGGTGACATCTCCGCGGCCGTCTCGGCGGTCGCGCGCGCGTACGGCTACCCGGTCAACACCGAATTCGGTGGGCACGGCATCGGCCGGACCATGCACGAGGATCCGCACGTGTCCAACACGGGACGGGCGGGGCGCGGGTTCCGGCTGCGTCCCGGGCTCACGATCGCCATCGAACCCTGGTTCGCGGCGAGCACCGCGACGGTCGTCACCGACGCCGACGGGTGGACGATCCGTTCCGCCGACGGGTCCCGGTGCGCGCACAGCGAGCACACGATCGCCGTCACGGCCGACGGGCCGAGCGTCCTGACGCTGCGTGATTGAGCGAAAAATCCGCGCCGGTCAGGCGGATTCGGCGACCTGCTCGGTGCGGTAGACCTCGGCGAGCTCGGTCAGCGGGAGCGTCAGCGCCTCGGCCAAGCCGACGACGGTGCCGAAGGCGGGCGAGGGCAGCCGGCCGGATTCGATCTTGCGCAGGGTCTCGGGCGAGATGCCCGCGGCGCGCGCCACCTCGGCGAGATCGCGCTCACCCCGCGCCGACCGCAGACGGCGGCCGAGGCGACGGCCTGCTTCGACTTGGGCCGGGCTGAGGGGAAGACGCACCATGGCTCCGAGGGTAGGTGGGGTATTTCTATACCGCAAGCCGCGGACGGGCCGGTGATCACCTGGATCACCGGCCCGTCCGTCGCGGGGCTCAGTGCGCGGTGCCGCCGGTGGCCGGCGTGCGACCGTGCCGCATGACCACGGCCAGGACCAGGGCGACGGCCGCCGCGGCGCCGCAGACCCAGAAGCCCAGCTCGTATCCGCGATCACCGAACACGTCCGGAATCGGCGCGGGCGGCTGCGCCTGTCCGCCCACGCTGACCAGCGCGGTCATTCCGTTGGCATGCAGGAACGCGGTGACGATGGCCAGGCCGACGGCGACGCCCATCGACTGCATGACGCCGAGCATGCCCAGGCTGATGCCCTGCTGCTCCTGCGGCACCGCCTCCACCATGAGAATCGGCATGGCCGCGTAGTAGAAGCCGAACCCGATGCTGAACACCGCGTTCACGAGCAGGAACACCGTGCTGGTGTGCGGCAGGACGGCGAAGGCCACGGCCGAACAGACGAAGATCACCAGCGCGACGACCAGCGGCAGCCGAGCGCCCACGCGCCGCGCGATGACGCCGGCGAGCGCACCGCAGACCATGGTGACCACGGCGCCCAGCAGGGCGATACGCAGCGCGAACTCGAGCAGGGTGTAGCCGCTGCCGTAGGTGTAGCCCGGGTCCAGCGTCACCTGGACCGCCTCGGCGGGCAGCGGCTGACCGGTCATGGCCTGCACCTTGGCGAGAATGCCCTGCTGCGCGCCCGCCGCGACGGTCGCCTCGTCGGGCGTCTGGGACATGTAGGCGATGGCGTAGGAGACGACGCCGATCTGCAGCGAGGCGAACAGCGCGCCGGCCAGCACCAGCGCGACGCGCGGGTGGAACAGCAGTTGCATGTCCATGATCGGTTGCGCCACCCGGGTTTCCACCAGGACGAACAGCAGCAGCAACACGACGCCGGTGATCACCCAGGCCAGCGTGGTCGGCCGCGCCCAGCCCCAGTCGTGGCCCTTGTCGAGGTAGATCAGGATCAGCGCGGCACCACCGGCGAGCAGCAGCGCGCCCACGTAGTCGATCCGTTCCCGCACGCGCAGCTTGGATTCCGGGACGATGAAGTACACCAGCGGCAGCATCACCAGGGTGAACCCGGCCAGGCACCAGAAGATCGCGCGCCAGCTGTAGTTGTCGACCAGGAAGCCGCCGAGCAGCGGTCCGGCGATGGCGGAGACGCCGAGGCCGGTCGCGGTCACGCCGAGGCCGAGCGGAACGTACTTGCGCGGCATCAGGTCCCGGATCAGGCCGTAGGCGATGACCGCCGTCGCGATCGCGGTGGCCTGCAGGCATCGGCCGAGCAGGAAGATGCCCCAGTTCGAGGTCGTCGCGTCGAGTACGCAGCCGATCATGAACAGCAGGCCGCAGATGAGGAACATCCGCTTCTTGCCCCACACGTCGCTCATCTTGCCGATGAGCGGTGAGGCGGCGGCGCCGATCAGGCCGAAAACGATGATGGCCCAGTTGATGTTCGCGCCGACGCCGGGAAAGGTCGGGGCGATCTTCTGTAGCGCCGCCGACACGATCGTGTACTGCATCGGCGCGATCTCGGTGAACAGCACGATCACCGCGAGGACGGTGAAGATGCGGGCACGGGACGCGCCGTCCAGTCGGCCGGTGTCGTTGTCCGGGTCGGTCGCGACAGGACTCGACGGCTTCGGATCTTCAGGAATGGTGGACATGCCACGCTCCGTTGTTCGGGAATTACTTCGAGAGGGAGTGGAGCGCCGCCGATCGAGTGTGACGTAGATCGCACGACTTCCGACTCGGAGTATGTGACCCTACCGAACGCTAGGTTGGTGAAGTTATGCAAACGTTATGTTTGCTCCCGCTGAGTGGGTGAAAGCAGCGAGACGAAGTCCCGACAGGCGGCCGCCAGGTCGATATCGTCCCTGGCCAGCAGCCATTGGACCTGCAATCCGTCCATCACCGCGAGCAGCAGCGGCGCCGCCCGTTCCGGGGTGAGGCCGCCGGGGAGGTGGTCGCCGAATTCGGCGCGCAGCAGCGCGGCGAAGTCGGCGCGAGCCTTGGCGTAGCGCTCGGTGAAGAACTCGCGCGCCGGATGGTCCTCGGTGACGGACTCGCCTGCCAGGACTGTGAAAGCCTGGACCAGGTCCGGACGTTCGGCGTTGTATTCCACGATCTGCTCGAGGTGGGTCAGTCGCGCGTCGGTCAGCCGGCCGACGAACGCCGCGAAATCCCAGCGGTCGCGCGCTTCGAGGACGCCGCTCAGCAGGGCGTCCTTGCTGGGGAAGTAGTGCAGGACGCCCGCGGGGGTGAGACCGACGCGATCGGCCACCGCGGCCAGGGAGGTGCCCTGGTAGCCGCGCTCGGCGATGAGGGTGGTCGCGGCGTCGATGATGGCCGCCCGTCGCGCTTCCGCCTGGGCCGCCCGGCCGCCTTGTTGTCCCCGAGTCACTCCGCGAGCGTATCGGCCCGGTGCGCGGCGGCCCGTCGGCGCACACCGGGCCGAACCCGGTGGCGCGTGCTCAGGTTGGGGAGTGATCGGTGAACGCGCCGTCGACGAGGACCGGCACGGTGGAATCGGCGTCGAGATCGATCGCGATCGCGACATCGGCGGCGAACCCGATCGACGCGAGCTCATGGCCCGAGGCGCTGGACGCGATCGACGCGGGCACGTCCGGTGTGCCCGCGAAAGTGGTTGCCGCCGACCGCGCCTCGGGCGACGGAGCGGTGGCACCCCGGTCGAGGAGTGCGGCGACCAGCGCGCCCGCACCGAGCCAGTCCTCCAGCGCGGGACGCAGCGCCTCGCTGCCGGGCCACTGCTCACCCGCCGCGACGATCGCGATCGGCTGCTCGGTCGTACCCCACCCCTGGGCGATCAGCCAGTCGGCCACGGCCCGAGAGTTGCGCAGGCAGGCCGCGACGACCGCGCCGCCCTCGACGGTGGCCGCGATGGCCGACCCGTTCGGCGAAGGCAGCACGAGCCGTTCGGTGAACGGTGCCCGCCGGATCGCCGCGGGCGACAGGGACCACGGCCGCTCCCGATCCGCCGCACGTCGCCCGACGGCCAGCGCCGCACCGTGCCGATCCGCGAACTCCTGTGCCGACGCGTCCCGCCACCGATACGGGAACACCGCCGTCCCCGCCCCGGTCGCCACCGACACCGAGGTGGTGAACGACAACACGTCGATCACCACCACCACCGCCGCCCCCGGCCCGATCGCCGCCGCTCCGGTTCTACCCCACTCCACGCTGATCCCGAACCCGCGCTGCCGCGACCACTCCGGCGCCGAATACACCCCAGCCCCTCCTTGACTCGACCGACGAATCGCCCAGTCCACCACACGAACCCGCGTGACTCCAGCCTTCCGCTCGCCCCCGGATCTCGCGGCGGTGCGGGGAGAGTCCGCGGGACAGCGGTCGAGTCAGGGAATGAGGGCCGGGGTCAGGTCGAGGTCGGGGGGTGGACGGAGGCGGCGGAGGGTGCCGTCGATGCTGGTGACGTAGAGGGACCAGGCGGAGCCGTCGGGGGCGAGGCGGGCGGAGGTGGGGCCGGTCGGGGGCGGGGCGGGGAGGGGACTGGTCGGGGGTGTGGTCCAGCCGGTGGCGAGGGTGCACCAGTGGCCGGTGGCGGTGTCGACCTGGTAGACGCTGCCGGAGTAGTCGCCGGCGACGAACGCCAGTCCGCTCGCGGTGGTGTCGAGGTCGTCGAGGCCGGGCAACAGGCCGTCGGGGATCGAGGCGATCGGGGTCGGGCGATCGGGGGCGTCGAGGGGCACGCGCAGGATCTGGGAGGTGGCGACGTCCTCGGTGAGGACGGCCCGGTGGTCGGCGGTGAGGGCGAGGCCGTTGGGGCGGGGCACCGGGGACCAGCCGAGGGTGAATTCGCCGGTGGCGGGGCGATATCGGCTGATGCCGACCGGCGGCCACGGGATCGACAGCTGGGACAGCAGCAGGTCGCCGTCGGGGAGCAGGAGCAGGCCGTTGGGTTGGACCAGATCCGGCAACAGCACGGTGACCTCCCCGGTCGGGAGGTGCAGTCGCCGCAGGGTGCCACCGCCGCCGGGGGTGGTGCCGTCGCCGGTGAGGAAGTAGAGGTCCGCACCCGAGCGGCGCAGACCGGCGGGATTGTCCAGCCCGGTGAGCAGCGTGCTGACGCGGCCGTCGGCGTCGACGTGGCGCAGCTCGCCACGCACGATCCCGGTGACGTAGAAGCCGCCCGCGCCGTCGTACTCCAGGTTCTCCAGGCCGCCGAGGTCGGCGGCCAAGATCTCGACCTGCCACGTGGCCCCGCATCCGGCCCCGGCCTGCGCCTGTCCCACCGGCCCGATCCCGGTGACCGCCACTGCGGCGAGTGCGGTTGCCAGACAACGGATATAGCGCGTCCCGGAGCGTCGATCCATGGCCGTAGCCTAACCGTCGCCCGGCCGCGCCGCGCCGCCTCGGCCGGGTGCGGTGGTGGTCAGCCAGGTGGCGAGCACCGCGGAGGCGGCGGTGTCGGCGGACAGGGCCGCGTGCTCCTCGGTGGTCAACTCGACGGCGTCCAGCTCCGCCCGCCAGTGCGCGAGCCGTTCGGGTTCCTCGGTCGCGACCGCGATCTCGGCCAGCGCGGCGAAGGTGCGGGCCCGCTCGGGAGCCGACGCGGCCGTGGCGAACCGGCGCAGACCGGTTTCCAGGACCCGGGCGGCCGCCTTGTCGTCGTTCTTGAAATCGCGCAGGATGCGGGCATTGTCGAGGACCCTGGCCAGCCCGGTCAGCGCCCGCGAGCCGCCGTACTCGACGTCCATCGGCTCGTCGCGCTGGATCACCAGCAGGGTGTTCCCGACAGGATCGACGAGGGAGAACCGGGACTGTCCCGGCCGGAACCGGGTGATCCGGGGCACCCCCTTGGCGGGGATCTTGCCGTAGTGGGCCCGCAGCGCCGTGGTGAAGTCGGCGTGGCGGGCGGCGACATCGTCGACCATCACCAGCGCCCCCACGTGTTCGGTGGGCAGCTCGACCCCGGGCGGCGCGGGCGCGAAATGCAGTGCGCACCCGTGGCCTTCGACCGCGCCATAGACATAAGGCCTGGACTGCTCGTAGGTGACGGTGTAACCGAGCGCCTGATAGAACGCCAAGGTGCTCGGCAGATCGCCACTCCACAGCATCGGCACGGCGGTATCGGACATCGGGATCCTTCCGGAGAACGGGTCGGTCGGATCCGAGGTTAGGAACAGTCGCGCGAAACCGCCCATAACTCGTCGGCCGCGCTCAGCGGCCGCTCGGCGGCGACCCGTGCGCCGTCGATGAAGATCCGCTCGCCGACCCGGCGGGCCGTAGTCGCGGCATCGAGGGCCCGCTCGAGCGAGCCGCGCGGCACACCGGATCGGAGGAATTCGCCAGGGCGCACACCAGCACCTCGTGCCCCTGCGTGCGCAGCCGCACCGCGAGCGCGAGTAGCGGCTGCACCGCACCGCGCGGCGTGATCGTCGACACGAGAACCCGCGTGTCACACCCCGTCCCGCGTCCGGATCTCGGCGCGCGAACCGCGATTGCGTACCCTCTGGCCGCACCCGCGGCGATCCTCGTCGGCCGGTTGACGATGACGGGGAACGCGGTGGCCGCTGCCGTGCGCGGCGGATGTCACTAGGCTGCGGGCATGACCAACCGCCTCGGCGAGCTGCAGACCGCGAACTTCGTTCTCCTCACCACGTTCCGCAAGGACGGCACCCCGGTGGGCACCGCCGTGTGGGCCGTCGCCCGCGAGGACAAACTGTTCGTGTGGACCGTCACCGACAGCTGGAAAGTGAAGCGGATCCGCCGCAATCCCGACGTAACCCTGCAGCCGTGCGACGCGCGCGGCAAGGCGCACGGCGACGTCGTCACCGGCACCGCCCGCATCCTCGACGCCGCCGAGACCGAGCAGGTGCGCTCCTGGCTGCGCCGCAAGTACTGGCTGACCGGCCCGCTGGTCATCCTCGCCAGCAACCTGCGCCGGGGCAAGACTGGCACCATCGGCATCGAGATCACGCCCGCCTGACAGATCGGCCGAAGCAGTACCCAGTACCCGGGGTATCGGATAACGTGGGCTCAGCGGAACCTCCGAAGGGACTCACATGGCCGACAAACGCACCCGCGCCGTCGTCGTCGCGGGCGCGCGCACGCCGTTCGTGCGCGCGTTCACCGATTTCACCCGCCTCGACAGCATCGCTCTGGCCGGCGCCGCTGTGCGCGGACTGATCGAGCGCACCGGGATTGCGCCGGGGGAGATCCAGTCGATCGTGTGGGGCGGGGTGGTGCTGCCGAGCCACGCGCCCAACATCGCCCGTGAAGTGGCACTCGACCTGGAACTGGACTTCGGGTGCGAGGGCTACACGGTGACCAGGGCGTGCGCGTCGGGTCTGCAGGCGGTCACCTCGGCGGCCGCGGCCATCGAACGCGGCGAGTACGACATCATGATCGCCGGTGGCAGCGACTCCACCAGCAATGCCGAGATCAAGCTTCCGCAGAAGGTCGTGCACGCCGTCGCGCCGGTGGCGCTGGGCAAGCCGAAGCCCAAGGACTACCTCGACGTGGTCCGTCAGCTCGCGCCGTTCACCGACATCCTGCCGCGTCAGCCCAAGATCTCCGAGCGCACCACCGGCGAGGTGATGGGCGAGTCCGCCGAGAAGATGGCCAGGATCAACGGCATCTCCCGCGCCGACCAGGACGAGTTCGCCGCCCGCTCGCACCACCGCGCCGCGGCCGCCATCGCCTCGGGCCGCTTCGACGACGAAGTGGTCCCGGTGACCACCCCGTCGGGCACGCGGATCGAGACCGACGGCCTGGTCCGCGCGAACACCAGCGTCGACAAACTCGCGACACTGCAGCCGGTGTTCGCCAAGGGCGGCACGGTCACCGCGGGCAATGCCAGCCCGCTCACCGACGGCGCCTCGGCGGTGCTGCTCATGAGCGAGGAGAAGGCCCGCGCCCTCGGCTTCACCCCGCTGGCGGCCCTGCGCTCCTGGAGTTTCGTCAGTGTCGACCCCGCCGACCAGGTCCTCATCGGCCCCGCGATCTCCATGCCACGCGCCCTCGACAAGGCGGGCATGACCCTGGCCGACATCGACCTCGTCGACATCCACGAGGCCTTCGCCGCCCAGACCCTCTCGGTCCTGCGCATGCTGGAAAGCCCCGACTGGGCCAAGTCGCGTCTCGACCGCGACGAGCCGGTCGGCACCGTGGACATCGACAAACTCAACGTCCACGGCGGCTCCATCTCCCTGGGCCACCCCTTCGGCGCCACCGGCGCCCGCATGGTCACCACCATGGCCAACGAACTGGCCCGCACCGGCAAACAGACCGCCCTGCTCGGCATCTGCGCCGCCGGCGGCATCGGCGCGTCCGCCGTCCTCGAACGCGTGTGAGCCGACGACCTACGTCGCCTGGCTCACCGAGGACATGTGGAAGTCGGGGATGCGCAGGGGCGGCATGGCGGTGCGGGTGAACCAGTCCTTCCATTCGCGGGGGAGGGTGATCTCGGTGGCGCCGGCTTCGGTGATGCGCCGCAGCAGGTCCAGGGGGCTCTCGTTGAAGCGGAAGTTGTTGACGGCGGCCGTGACCCGGCCGTCTTCGACGAGGTAGACGCCGTCGCGGGTGAGGCCGGTGAGCAGGAGAGTGGCCGGGTCGACCTCGCGGATGTACCAGAGGCAGGTCAGCAGGAGGCCGCGTTCGGTGCGGGCGATCATGTCGTCCAGGGACGCGTCGGAGCCGCCGGTGAGAAGCAAGTTCTCGCCGGGAACGGTGGCGGGAGCGGAGAATTCGGCGGCGGTGGCCCGAGGGTAGACCAGTGATTCGATGACGCCGGCGCCGATCCAGTCGACGCGCTGGGCGGACAGGCCGTTGTCGAACACCGACAGCGACTCCGACGACGACGGGGTCGCCACGAAGGGGCGGTATTCCAGGCCGCTCGCGTTCGGGTCGGAGTAGAGGGTCAGCGGAATGTCGCTGAGCCGCTCACCGATCCGGGTGCCGCCCGCGCGGGAGAACGCGGTGTGGCCCTCGTGCGCGCCGCGGCCCTCCATCGTCCAGGCGAGGTAGATCATCAGGTCGGCCACCGCCGACGGCGGCAGCAGCGTCTCGTAGCGGCCCGCGGGCAGGTCGACGCGGGTGGCCGACCAGTCCAGCCGCCGCGACAGCTCGGCCAGCAGGCCGGGCGTGTCGACATCGGTGAAGTCGGCGGTGCCGACCCCCACCCAGGCGCTGGCCAGATCGGCGCCCTCGCCGCGCTTGCCGTTGATCTCGACCGATCCGGTGGGCTGGCTGAACCGGCGGCGGATGCCGGTGGAGGTGCCCAGCCAGGTGGTGTGCAGCTGGTGATGGGCGAAACCGTAGAGCCGGTCGGTGCCGTCGAAACCGGTTGACAGGTCGCGGGCGAGACCGGCGAACACGTCGATCTCGGTGGCGCCGGGCGCGTGGTCCCACGTGGCGGTGTCGTCGACCGTGGGTTCGAGCAGCGGCATCGCGTCGCGGGCCGGGGTCGCCGTGCGAGCGGCCTCCTCGCTGGCGCGCACCACGGCCTCGATCTCGGCCGGATCGACACTGGTGGAGCTGATGCTGCCGACGCGGGCGGCGTTCGGGCCGTCCCGGAACACCGAGATCACCGCCCAGTCGCGTGACACCGACGACCCGTTGGTGGTCATCGAGTTGCCCGCCCAGCGCAGCGACGCCTCGTGCGCGTCGGTGACGATCACGATCGCCTCGTCGGCCTTCGACGCCGCCAGCGCGCGCTCGACCACCGCGCCCGCGGGGAACACACCCGATGCACTCACTGGCCACCCTCCGTCCGGGTATTGAGAATGTTGACCCCGCGCACCAGCACCGACGGGCAGCCATGGCTCACGGCCGCCACCTGACCGGGCTGGGCCTTGCCGCAGTTGAACGCGCCGCCGAGCTGCCAGGTGCTCGGCCCGCCGACCGCCTCCATCGCACCCCAGAAATCGGTGGTCGTCGCCTGGTAGGCGACATCGCGCAGCTGGCCGGCCAGCTCCCCGTTGCGAATCCGGAAGAACCGCTGCCCGGTGAACTGGAAGTTGTAGCGCTGCATGTCGATCGACCACGACTTGTCGCCGACGATGTAGATACCGTCGGAGACCCGCGAGATCAACTCCGCGGTCGTCGTGTCGCGCTCCGGATCCGGCTGCAGCGAGACGTTCGCCATCCGCTGGATCGGCACGTGGTGCGGCGAATCGGCGTAGGAGCAGCCGTTGGACCGGTCCAGGCCGAGGCGCGGGGCGAACACCCGGTCGAGCTGGTAGCCGACCAGGACGCCGCCACGCACCAGATCCCACTGCTGGCCCGCCACGCCGTCGTCGTCGTAGCCGACCGTGGCCAGGCCGTTGACCTGGGTGCGGTCTCCGGTGACGTGCATGATCGGGGTGCCGTAGCGCAGCGTGCCGAGCTTGTCCGGGGTGGCGAACGAGGTACCCGCGTAGGCGGATTCGTAGCCGATGGCCCGGTCGTACTCGGTGGCGTGGCCGATGGACTCGTGAATGGTCAGCCACAGGTTGGTCGGGTCGATGACGAGGTCGGTGGGACCGGCGGCGACGCTGGGCGCCTTCACCTTCTCGGCGAGCCACTCCGGGATTCGCGCGAGTTCGCCCGCCCAGTCCCAGGTTCCGTCGGCACCGGTGACGTATTCCCAGCCGCGGCCCGCGGGCGCGGCGAGGGTGCGCATGGTCTCGAAGACCCCGGCGGCGGCGTCGACGGTGATCGCCTCGAGCTGCGGATGCAGCCGCACCCGCTGCTGGGTGATCGACGAGCCCGCCGTGTCGGCGTAGAAGACCTGCTCCTTGACCTGCAGCACCGACGCGGTCACGTGATCGACGCCGTCGGCGGCCGAGAGGCGCTCCGAATAGTCCTGCAGCAGTGCCACTTTGTCGGCCGTCGGCACCGTGAACGGGTCGAGGTCGTAGGCCGACACCCACGACACGTCCGCGTAGCGCGGCTCGTCGGCGAGTTCCACCCGCTCCCGGTTGAGCGAACGCAGCGTGGTCGCGACGGTGACCGCCCGCCGGGCCACCTCGGCGGCGGTGTGGGGGGTGAGCGCGGCGTGGGAAGCGAAACCCCAGGTGCCGTCGACGATCACGCGTACGGCCAGGCCGAGTTCGGTCGAGTCGGTGACGGCCTCGACCCGCCCGTCGCGCAAGCGGATGGACTGGGTCACCAGTCGCTGCACCCGCAGATCGGCATGCTCGGCACCGGCCGCCCGGGCCGCCGACAGCGCGGCCTCGGCCAGCGCGCGCAAGCCGAGTGCGCGGAACTCCTCGTCCACTTCTCCGGAAGTCGCGGTAGTCACCCGGCCTACGCTAGCCGGTGGCACCGACAGGCGGGAGCCGTGCCCGGGATTGCCGCCACTGCCAGGGCACCTTTCGTGTCAGGGTGCGCGAAACCCCGGTTCCGGCAGTCACAACCGTGACGCGCTGATTCCGGTCCTCCCGCCGCGACGGCCCTCGATGCCGTAGGGTGCCCGCCGTGCCGCCATCCGCCCTCCGCGATCGAAAAAGGGAACGAACCCGTCGTGCGATCCTTATGGCCGCCGTCGGATTGTTCGAGGCCAGAGGCTATGAGGAAACGACCGTGGCCGACATCGCGGCCGAGGCCGAGGTCGGCACCCGGACCTTCTTCAACTACTTCGCGAGCAAGGAAGAACTGCTCTTCCCCGAACCCGACGAACGGGTGCGCGCCGCCGTCGCGGCGATCGCCACCCGGCGGCCGGGGGAGCGACCCGTCGAGGTGTTGCTGCGCGCGCTGCGCGCCGCGGGCGACAACCCCGCCGAGCATCTCGCCGACGATCTGAACTCCCGGGTCGCGGCGCTGCGCGCGCAGGTCTCGCGCACCGTGCCCGCGGTGAGCGGCCGGGCCGCGCACGCTCAGCTCGTCGCGCAGCGCGAGATCGCCCGCCAGTTGCACAGCGCCTTCCCGCACGAGCTCGACGAGGTCGGCGCGGCGGCGCTGGTCGGTGCGGTCGTCGGCGCGGTCTCGGGGGCGCTGACGGTGCTGTTCCAGCAGCCCCAGCACGGCATCGACGACGGCGAACGACTACATCGCAAGATCCACGAGACCACCTCGCGGGTGCTGCAGCCGTGGCTGGCCGCCTCGGCCCCGGTCGAGCCGGCGCGCTAACCGAACTGCTGCCAGCCCAGCCGGATCACCATCACCACGACCACGACCAGCAGTACGATCCGCACGAAACCGGCGCCCTTGGCCAGCGCCATCCGCGAACCGACCAGCGCGCCCCCGACATTCGCGACCGCCATGCCCGCGCCGAGGCCCCACAGGATGTGCCCGGTCGCACCGAGGAACAGCAGCGCGCCGAGATTCGATCCGCAGTTGATCACCTTCGCCATGGCCGCGGCCCGCACGAACTCGGTGCCGAGCAGCGTCGCGAAGGTGATGATCAGGAACGTACCGGTGCCCGGCCCGAGCAGGCCGTCGTAGAGGCCGATCAGGCCGGCGGCCAGCGCCACCACCAGGATCACCTTGCGGCGCGTCGGCGGATGGGTCGCCATGGTCATGCCGATCGAAGGTCGCAGCGTGACGAACAGCGCCACCCCGACCAGCACCACCATGACCAGGGGAATGAACAGCTCGCGGTCGATCAGCGAGACCGCCGCCGCGCCGCAGGCCGCGGTGATCGCGGCGATCACCGCACCCGGAATCAGCACCTTCCACTGCATCGGCACCCGGCGCGCGAAGGTGATCACCGCGGTCGCCGTGCCGGAGAACGCGGCCAGCTTGTTGGTGCCGAGCGCCGTCTGCGGGGCGATGCCGGGCGCGACCAGGAACAGCGTCGGCAGGATGATCAATCCGCCGCCGCCGACCACCGCGTCGACCCATCCCGCCGCGGCCGCGGCCACCAGCAGGACCGTCCAGTCTCCTAGTTGCACCGGACCAGGCAATCAAGATCACGCCCGGAAAGCCAACCGGGTCCGGCCGCACCCGGCCATTAGGCTGGGCCGGTGCGCCGGTTCAGCTTGTGGCTTCGCGGCCGACCCATCGTCGCCGACTCCGTCCTCGCGCTGTTTCTCATGGTGCTCGACGCGCTCGGCGTCGGCGACGAGCACCACAAGGTCTCCTACCTGGTCTTTTCGCTGATCCTGCCGTTGCCGCTGATCCTGCGCCGGGTCTATCCGCGGGCGATGGCGGCGGTGATGTTCGTGCTCTCGGTGCTGTGCACCCTGGTCGGATATCTGACGGGCGACGACACCTCCGGACACGTCGCGCTGATCGGGCTCGGCGTGCTGCTCTACACCCTCGTCGCCTACGTCGGCAGGCGGGACGGGCTCATCTACCTCGGCTGCCTCGCGACCGACCTGGCCCTGTCGGTCCTGGTCCTGCGCGAGCCCAAGGGCGGCGATCTGGCGCTCGTTGGTGTGATCTACGCGCTGTGCTGGACGCTGGCCGAGTTCAACGGCGCCCGCCACGCCTACGACGCCGAGGTCGCGGCCCGGCTCGCCGTCGCCGACTACGACAAGGAACGCCGCGCCCACGAGGCCGTGGCCGCCGAACGCACCCGCATCGCCCGGGAACTGCACGACGTGGTCGCGCACGCGGTGAGCGTCATCATCGTGCAGGCCGACGGCGCGAAGTACGCCCTGCGCCACGACCCCGACACCGCCGAACGCGCGCTCGCGACCATCGCGGGCACCGGCCGCGACGCGCTGCGCGAACTGCGCCGCACCGTGGCGCTGCTGCGCACCGAGCACGCGCCGGAACTGCTGCCCCAGCACGGCAGCGCGGGCATCGCGAAACTGGCCGAGCTGATGCGCGACGCCGGTCTGGCCGTCGATCTCGAACTGACCGGCGAACTCGACGACATCACCCCCGAGGTCAGCCTGGGCGTGCACCGCATCGTCCAGGAATCGCTCACCAACACCCTGCGCCACGCCGGGGCGAGCCCGAAGGCGACCGTGCGGGTGCAGCGCCGCGAGGACGACATCCTGGTCGAGGTGACCGACAGCGGCGGCCTGCCCGTGCACGCGCCGTCCACCGAGATCCCGGGCGGGGGCATGGGCCTGGTCGGCATGCGCGAACGGGTCGCGGTGCTCGGCGGCACCCTGTCCGCGGGCCGGACCGCCGACGGTCGCTGGCGGGTCCTCGCCACCCTCCCGCTGCGCGCCGAAGGCGACTGATCCGCCCGCTATGGTTGGGAAATGCCGATCAGCGTGCTCGTGGTGGACGATCAGGAACTCATGCGGATGGGCCTGAAGATGGTGCTCGGCGCGCACCCGGACATCGAGGTCGTCGGCGAGGCGGGCAACGGCGACGAGGCCGTGCGGCGCGCGGGGGAGCTGCGGCCCGACGTGGTCCTGATGGACGTGCGGATGCCGGTCGTCGACGGGGTCACCGCCACCGGCCGGATCGTCGCCGCGGGCGAGGGCATCCGCGTGCTCGTGATGACCACCTTCGATCTCGACGAACACGCCCTCGGCGCGCTGCGCGCCGGCGCGAGCGGCTTCCTGCTCAAGGACACCCCGCCCGAAGACCTCATCTCCGCCATCCGCAGTGTCGCCGCGGGCGACGCGGTGGTCTCCCCGAAGGTCACCAAGCGCCTGCTCGACCGGCTCGTCGCCGAGGACCCGGCGGGACTGCGCGACCCGGGCGTGCTCGACGTGCTCACCGCCCGCGAACGCGAGGTACTCGAACAGATCGCCGCGGGCCGCTCCAACGCCGAGATCGCCGGGGCATTGTTCCTGTCGGAGGCCACGGTGAAGACGCACGTGGGCCGCGTGCTGACCAAACTCGGGCTGCGCGACCGGGTGCAGGCGGTGGTGCTGGCCTATGAGACGGGTCTCGTGCGGCCGGGTGGCTGAGGCGGCCGGGAGAAGAATCGGACGCTCGTGCGTTGAGGGGGTAGATCGTCCGAAAGGATCGCCATGACCGCCGTGCTGTTCGTGCTCTACCTCGTCGTCGAGATCGCCGCGTTCGTCGGCCTCGCCCAGCTGATCGGCGCCGGCTGGGCTCTGCTGGCGCTGATCGCGGTGTCCGGTGTCGGCTTGCTGCTGCTGGGCGCCCAGGGCAGGCGCGTGTTCGACCGGTTCCGCCGGGCCGCGCGCGGCGAGGTCACCGCCGAGAGCGCGGTCGCGGACGGGCTGCTGGTGGCCACCGGCTCGGTGCTGCTGTTCGTGCCCGGCCTGGTCACCGGACTCGTCGGCCTGCTCGCGCTGTTCCCGCCGACCAGGGCGCTGATCCGGCCGGTGCTGGAGAAGCTCGGGACGCGGCGCTTCGGTCCGCTGCCGTCGTTCGCGCCGTCGCCGTATCGCGGAATGGTGGTCGACGCCGACAGCGGCGACGTGGTCGACGGGGTCGTCGTCGGGCAGTGGTACGACGACGGGCACTCCGCCGGGCCGCGCGCGCTCGGGTCCGCCTGAGCCGAGTATTCCCGCCCGGCCTGGGAAGGGTCTACAGTGTGCCGATGGCCACCGAGCAGATCACCGTCACGGTGAGCGCGGAACTGGCCGACGCGGTGCGTAGGGTGAGTGCCGCTGCCGGACAGTCCATGTCGGATTTCACGGTCGCCGCGTGGCGACTCGAACTCATCGCCGTCGAAGCGGGCGGACACACTCCAGCGGGGCTGTGCGACGCCGACGTCCGCGCGGTCCTGTCCCTGCCGACCTGACGATTCGCCGATACGGCAGACTGGGACACCGTGAGTACCCAGTTGCTGATCGGCGGTCGTTTCTACAGTTCCAGCTCCCCGGACGCGACCGCGATGGCGGTCACCGACGGCACCGTGGTGTGGCTGGGGGCCGAAGCGCCCGGCCGGGCGATGCACCCCGACGCGGAGATCGTCGAGCTCGACGGCGCCTTCGTCGCGCCAGCGTTCGTCGACCCGCACGTGCACGTCACCGCGCTGGGCCTGCAGCTGACCGGACTCGACGCCAGCGGCACCGCGTCGCTGGGCGAGTTGCTCGCCGCGCTGCGCGCGTACGCGATCGCCCAGCCCGACGGCGTGATCATCGGCGAGGGCTGGGACGACACCGCCTGGCCCGAACAGCGCCCGCCCACGGTCGCCGAACTCGACGAGGCCGCGGGCGCGGGCAGGCTCGTGTACCTGGCCCGGGTCGACGCGCACTCGGCCGTGGCCTCCTCGGCGCTGCTCGACGCGGCGGGCGATCTCGGCGACGGCTACCGTCGCGGCGAGCCGGTGCGCGCCGACGCCCACCATCGGGTGCGCGCGGTCGCCCTCGCGGAACTCGGTCGCGCGCACCGTGATCGGGCTCGCACCGCCGCCCTCGACGCCGCCGCCGCGCACGGCATCGTCGCCGTGCACGAATGCGCGGGCCCGGACATCTCGGGCCGCGAGGACGTGCGCGAGCTGCTGGCCTTCGAGCACGGTGTCGAGGTGCGCGCGTACTGGGGCGAGGCGGTGCGTGACGCGGCGCAGGCTCGCGCCCTGATCGACGAACTGGGGGTCGCCGCGCTCGGCGGCGATCTGTTCGTAGACGGTTCGCTGGGTTCGCACACCGCGCTGCTGCGGGAGCACTACGCCGACGCGACCGGGTGCGGCAAGAACTTCCTCGACGCCGAGACGATCACCGCGCACATCCGCGCCTGCACCGAGGCCGGTGTGCAGGCGGGCTTCCATGCCATCGGCGACGCCGCGATGGATCTCGTGGTCGCCGGATTCGCCACGGTCGCCGCCGAACTCGGCGGACCGGCGCTCGCCGCGCGCGGACACCGGGTCGAACACGCCGAGATGACCGACGCCGCGGCGATCGAGCAGCTGGCGGCACTGGGCGTGATCCTGTCCGTGCAGCCGGGTTTCGACGCCGCGTGGGGCGGACCGGACGGGATGTACGCCACCCGGCTGGGTGCCGAGCGTGCCGCGACGCTGAACCCCTTCGCGGCGATGGCCGCGGCGGGCATCTCCCTGGCGATCGGCTCGGACGCGCCGGTCACGACGCTGAATCCGTGGGAGCAGGTGCGCGCGGCGGTCCATCACCGCACGCCCGGCCACGGGCTGTCCCCGCGCGCCGCGTTCGCGGCCGCCACCCGGGGCGCCTGGCGGGCGGGTGGGGTGCGTGACGGTGTCGCGGGCACCCTGGTGCCCGGCGCCCCGGCCTCCTACGCCGTGTGGGACGCGGGCGATCTCGTCGTCGCGGCGGCCGCCGACACGGTGCAACGCTGGTCGACCGACCCGCGGTCGCGCGTGCCCGGTCTGCCGCGGCTCGATCCCGGTGCCGACCTGCCGACCTGCCTGCGCACGGTGCACAACGGCGCCACCATCTACCGCGCCTGACCACGACCGCACCGGCACACCAATCACGGAGCAGGACACCATGATCCACCCCGCCACCGAACCAGGGCCCGACGCCACGACCGCCGACGCGGCCGGGTCGGGCCCGACCGACCCCGCGACCCCGGGCAGCGCGGCGGGCGGTGACCGGTTCGGTGTCCTGGCTCGCATGGCGACGGCCGTCGCGGGTGGTCTGCTGCTGTTCGGCAGCTTTCCGCCCCGGCCGTGGTGGTTCCTCGCGCCGATCGCGCTGGCGCTGCTCACCGTCGCGGTCCGGGGACCGGGCACGCTGCGGGGTGGATTCGGCTACGGCTTCCTCGGCGGGTTCGCCTTCTTCGTCCCGCTGCTGCCGTGGACCGGCATCTACGTCGGGCCGGTGCCGTGGCTGGCCTTGTCGACCGCGTGCGCGGTGTTCATCGGCCTGTGGGGCGTGCTCGCCCGGTGGCTGAGCGGGCTGCCCGGCTGGCCGGTCTGGCTCGCGCTCGCGTGGACGGCCACCGAATGGGCGCGGTCGAGTTTCCCCTTCGGTGGATTCCCTTGGGGGCGTGTCGCTTTCGGGCAGGCCGACGGCTGGTACCTCCCCCTGGCCGCCTACGGCGGCGCACCGCTGATCGGGTTCGCCGTCGCGCTGACCGGCACCGGCCTGGCCGCGCTGGCGCTGCGCGTGCTCGCCTGGGCGCGCACGCCGGCGCCGCGGGCGATCGGCCGGGGCACGCGGATCGGATTTGCCACCGCCGCCGTCACTGTGGCTATCATGCCCCTCGCCGGAGTGATCCTCCGGCCGACGCTGCCCGCCCCGGACGACGGCCACCGGACGATCACGGTCGCCGCGATCCAGGGCAGCGTGCCGCGGTTGGGCCTGGAGTTCAACGCCCAGCGGCGGGCCGTGCTGGACAACCACGTCCGGCGCACCGAGGAGCTCGCCGACGCCGTCGACCGCGGGCAGTCACCCCGGCCGGACGTCGTGATCTGGCCGGAGAACTCCTCCGATATCGATCCACTGCGCAACGCCGACGCCGCCGCGGAGATCAGTGAGGCCTCCCAGCGGATCGGCGCGCCGATCCTGGTCGGCGCAGTCCTGGTGAACGGTGACCGTACGACAACCAACTCGGTCATGGTGTGGAACGGCGCGGCCGGGCCCGCCGATCGGCACGACAAGAAAATCATCCAGCCGTTCGGCGAATACCTGCCGATGCGCGGTTTCTTCCGATTGTTCTCGTCCTATGCCGACCAGGCCGGATATTTCGTGCCCGGCGATGGTGACGGAACGGTCACGGCGGCGGGGGTGCGGATCGGGGTTGCCACCTGTTATGAGGTGGCGTTCGATCGGGCATTCCGGGAATCGATGGCCGCGGGCGCCGAACTGCTGACCGTGCCGACCAACAACGCGACCTTCGGCCGCAGCGAGATGACCTACCAGCAGATGGCCATGTCGCGGGTGCGGGCGGTCGAGCACGGCCGCGCTCTGGTCATCGCAGCAACCACCGGGGTCAGTGCGATCATCACCGCGAACGGCGAGATCGCACAACAGTCCGAGCAAGTCGTGCCCGCCGCGCTGGTCGCCCAGCTACCATTGCGCGACACGACGACGATCGCGACGCGGATCGGCGCGGCGCCAGAAGTGACGTCCGTTATTCTGACCGCGATCGGCGTGGCGCTGGTGTTTTTCCGGCGTAGGCGAGCGAATCAGGCGCAGGTTTCGCGAAGCTCGCAGAATTCCGAATAAGCGGTTTGTTTCAACCCGGGGGAAGCGGCCGAAAGTAGCTGCTACAGGGGTGTATTCCACAGAGCTCGAAACAAATCCACATCGGTAGCCATCCGGCTGCCGGAGTACTCCGAATCTATGGGCGTGGATAGCCACGCCCAGGGCCGTCGTGTGCCCGGGCGCTGCTCGGGGAGTTGTGACACAAAGGCAGAACGGAGTGCTTGATGAGTTCATTGGCCACCGACCGCGTCAGCTCATGCCTCACCGACGACGATCCGGGCCAACCGTTCGCTCTCTCGCCCGGTCAGACGGCCCTGTGGTACGCGCAACGGATCCGGCCCGATATTCCCCTCACGATCGCTCATTACGTCGAACTGCACGGTGACCTGGACGTCGGCCGGTTGCTGTACGCGGTCGAACGCTACGGTGCCGAATCCCAGGTGGGACACGTGCGCCTACTCGAGATCGACGGCGTGCCACATCAGCGGGTCGACCTGGCGTGGCGGCCGGGCTGGGCCCGGATCGACCTGCGCGGCGAGCCCGACCCGCGCGCCGCGGCGCTGCGCTGGATGAACGACCACGCCAGCACCCCCATCGATATGGAGCGCGAGCCGCTCACCATCAATGTCGTGTTGCGGATCGGTGACCAGGACTGGTTCTGGTACGAACGCGGACACCACATCGTTATCGACGGTTACGGTGCGATGAACGCGCTGACTCGCACGGCCGAGATCTACACCGCCATCGGCGAGCAGCGCGAACCGTCGGTCTCGCGCGCCGCCGCGCTGGTCGACCTCTACGCCGACGAGTCCCGCTACCGCGAGTCCAGCCGCTGCCGCGCCGATCGCGAGTACTGGACCGAACAGCTCGCCGGTGTGGGCGAGCCGATGACGCTGTCGTCGGTGACCGTCACCGGCGACACCCACGATCCGGGTCGGCATCGCGCCACCGCGGTCCTCGATCCCGATCTCGACACCCTGCTCACCGAGGCGATCGCCACGCACGGCTCGGCCAACTCCGCGCTCATCGTCGCGGCGCTGGCCGCCTACGTGCGGTCGGTGACCGGTGACTCCGATGTCGTTCTGAGCCTTCCGGTCTCGGCCCGCACCACCGTCGCGTTGCGCCGTTCGGCGGGTGTGGTGTCGAACGTGGTGCCGCTGCGGGTGCGCTTCGACGAGCACACCACCGTGGCCGACGTCGTGCGCCAGACCGAGCTGCAGATCACCGGCGCGCTGCGGCACCAGCGCTACCGTTCCGACGACATCCGCCGCGACTGCGGCTACTCGCGCGACGCGCGTGGCTTCTTCGGCCCGATGGTCAACATCATGCTGTTCCACGACGAGCTGAAGTTCGGCGACATCGCCGGCCAGCTGCATGTGCTCGCGACCGGCCCCGTCGAAGACCTCTCGATCAACATCTACAACGGCGACGGCGGCCGCATCCAGCTCGACTTCGAAGCCAATCCCAAACTCTACGGTGAGGCCGAGGTCGCCGCCCACCACGGGCGCTACCTGGATTTCCTCGCCCGCTTCCTGGCTGCCGAGCCCACCACCCCCACCCGCGCGCTGACCGCGATCACCACCGCGGAGCAGGCGCGGGTCCTGCGTGAGTGGAACGCCACCGAGATGCCGGTGCCGACCGCCACGCTGGTGTCGCTGTTCACCGACCAGGCGCGGCGCAGCCCGCATGCCGTCGCGCTCGAATTCGGTGACCGCGCAATCGGTTACGCCGAACTCGCCGATCGGGTGAACCAGCTGGCGCGCGAGCTCATCGCGCGGGGTGCCGGCCCGGAGACGACGGTCGGGCTGTGCCTGCACCGCAGTGTCGAGATGGTCATCGGCATGTACGCGGTCCTCGCCACCGGCGCCGCCTACCTGCCGCTGGACCCGGAACACCCCGCCGACCGCATCGAATCCGTGGTGGCGCAGGCGCGACCGGTGTGCGTGCTCACCGCGGCCCGCGACCTGGTGCGCCTGCCCGAGGGCGTGGCACGGGTGGATCTGGACACCCTCGACGTCACCGGGCACGACGTCGCGCCGATCACCGACGCCGATCGGCGCGCGCCACTGCGCCCCGAGCACCTCGCCTACGTCATCTTCACCTCCGGCTCGACCGGCAAGCCCAAGGGCGTCGGCGTCACGCACGCGTCGATCGTCAACCGGCTGCGCTGGATGCAGGCCGAGTACCCGCTCGACCACACCGACGCCGTCCTGCAGAAGACACCCGCCACCTTCGACGTATCGGTGTGGGAGTTCTTCTGGCCGTTGCAGGTCGGCGCGCGCCTGGTCGTCGCCGCGCCCGACGGACATCGGGACCCGGCCTACCTCGCCCGCATCATCACCGAGAAATCCATCACCACGGCGCATTTCGTGCCGTCGATGCTGTCGCTGTTCGTCACCGACCCGCGGGTGGCAGGCGGGGCCGGGCTGCGCCGGGTGTTCTGCAGTGGAGAGGCGTTGCCGGGAGCCACCGTCGCCGACTTCCACACCGCGCTGCACGGCCCCACCGGTGGTCCGGAGCTGCACAACCTGTACGGGCCCACCGAGGCGGCCGTCGACGTCACCTATTGGCCGTGCCCGGCCGAGGCGACCACGGTGCCGATCGGCTCGCCGGTGTGGAACACCCAGACCTACGTGCTCGACCCGCAGCTGCGCCCGGTCCCGCCCGGGGTCGTCGGCGAGCTCTACCTGGCGGGCACGCAGCTGGCGCGCGGATACCTCGGCCGTCCCGATCTGACCGCCGACCGATTCGTCGCCAATCCGTTCACTCCCGGTGCGCGCATGTACCGCACCGGTGACCTGGCGCGCTGGCAGCTCGACCGGCCGATCCTGGAATACCTGGGGCGCACCGACTTCCAGGTCAAGATCCGCGGTCTGCGCATCGAACTCGGTGAGATCGAATCCGCGCTGCTCGCTCAGGACCACATCGCCCGCGCGGTCTGTGTGGCACGCGCGGGGCGCACCGGTGACGACGAACTCGTCGCCTACGTGGTGGCCACGCCGGGCAGCGCGGCCCCCGAGCCCGCCGTCCTGCTGTCGGGACTGCGACGCGGTCTGCCGTCCTACATGGTGCCCTCGGCGCTGGTCGTACTCGACGAACTGCCGTTGAGCGCCAACGGCAAGGTCGATCGCAAGGCGCTGCCCGAGCCGACCGTGGGCGTGCGGCTCACCACCGGTGCCGCCGCACCGCAGACCGAGCTGGAATGCGCGCTCGCCGAGATCTTCACCGAGGTGCTGGCCCTCGACGGCACCGCGATCGGCATCGAGGACAGCTTCTTCGATCTCGGCGGCAACTCGCTGGTCGCGGCCCGCGCGGTCGCGCGGATCAACACCACCCTCGACGCGAACCTGACCATCCGGGACCTGTTCGAGGCGTCGACCATCGCGGCGCTGGCCGGCTACATCAGCACCCACAAGCCCGAAACCTCCACGCCGAAGCTGGTTCCCGCGGTCCGGCCCGAACGGGTGCCGCTGTCGCTGGCCCAGCAGCGGCTGTGGATTCTCAACCGATTCGCCGAACACGCCGCGGCCTACAACATGCCGCTCGCGCTGCGCCTGACCGGGCGCCTCGACCTCGACGCCCTGCGGGCCGGCCTGCGCGACGTGCTGGACCGGCACGAGAGCCTGCGGACCAGTTTCCCGGAGGGGCCGGACGGCGCCTACCAGCTGATCCATCCCGCGGCCGCGGTGGAACCGGACCTGGCACCGGTCGACGTCGTCGCTGCCGATCTCACCGACCTCGTCGCCGAGGCGACCGGCCGCGGCTTCGATCTGCGCACCGAGACCCCGTTGCGGGTCGCTCTGTTCCGGGTCGGCGCCGACGAGCACGTCCTGCTGGTGGTGCTGCACCACATCAGCGGCGACGGTTGGTCGATCGCGCCGCTGGCCAGGGACCTGATGTCGGCCGTGGCCGCCAGGGCGCAGGGCGCCGCGCCGCAGTGGACCCCGCTGCCGGTGCAGTACGCCGACTTCGCGCTGTGGCAGCGGGAACTGCTCGGGGACGAGACC
This sequence comes from Nocardia canadensis, assembly GCF_032656385.1. Lineage (NCBI taxonomy): Bacteria > Bacillati > Actinomycetota > Actinomycetes > Mycobacteriales > Nocardiaceae > Nocardia > Nocardia canadensis. The sequence goes on along the minus strand of NZ_JAVCWB010000008.1, from coordinate 1,493,820 downwards.
GATCCCGAAGCGCCCCTGGGCAAGCAGCTCGGCCACTGGCGCGACGCGCTGGCGGGGCTGCCCGATCAGCTCGACCTGCCGCTGGACCGCCCGCGCCCGCTGCGGCGCGGCACCGGCGGCGACACGGTGGGATTCACCATCGACGCCGAAATGCGCCGGGCGGTCAGCGAACTCGCGCACAGCCACGGCGTGAGCATGTTCATGGTGCTGCACGCGGTCCTGGCGGCCCTGCTGGCCCGGATCTGCGCGGGCAACGACATCACGATCGGCACGCCCATCGCGGGCCGGTCCGATCCGGCCCTCGACGAGCTGGTCGGCATGTTCGTCAACACGCTGGTGCTGCGCACCGAGGTCGACCCGGCCGCCGGCTTCGACCGGATGCTCGACCAGGTCCGCGAGACCGACCTCGACGCCTTCGCCAACCCCGACGTGCCGTTCGAGCGCCTCGTCGACCTCGTCAACCCGGAACGCTCCACGGCCCGGCACCCGCTGTTCCAGGTGATGCTGTCCTACGACCGCACCCCGGAACTGCGCGTCGAATTGCCCGGTGTCAGTGCCGAACTCGTGCCGCTGGAGTCCGGCGTCGCCAAGTTCGACCTGCAGCTCGAGGTGCGCGACAACCACGACGACGGACCACTGGACGCCGAATTCGGCTTCGCCACCGACGTCTTCGATCGCGCGACGGTCGAGGCCATCGCCCGCCGGTTCACCACGCTGCTGGCCGCGGTGGTGGCCGACCCGACCCGGCCGATCGGCGATCTCGACCTGCTCGAGCGCCGCGAGATCGCGCGGCTGGTGCCCGTCGCGGGCGCACCGGCCGAGCCTGCCGGCACCCTGGCCCGGCTGCTCGGGGAGATCGCGCAGCGGCTGCCGGACGCCGTCGCCGTGCGCTACCTCGGCTTCGACACCACCTACCGCGAGCTCGACGAACGCTCGAACCGGTTGGCGCGCAGCCTGATCGCGCACGGCGCCGGTCCGGAAGCGGTGGTCGCGGTCGCGCTGCCCCGCAGTCTGGAGTCGATCGTCGCCATCTGGGCGGTGGCCAAGTCCGGCGCCGCGTACGTGCCCGTCGATCCGGCCTACCCGGCCGAGCGGATCGCACACATGATCGGCGACTCCGGCGCCGCGCTCGGGCTCACCCTGCCCGAACACCTCGCCGCGCTGCCCACCACCACGGGCAAGCACCGCAAGGCGCCGGAGTGGCTGGTGTTCGGCACCGCCGAATTCGAGGCGGACTGCGCGAGCCGTTCGGCCACCCCGCTCACCGACACCGACCGCAGTCACCCGATGCGTGCCGGTCAGCCCGCGTACCTGATCTACACCTCCGGGTCGACGGGCACGCCCAAGGCCGTGGTCGTCACCCATGCCGGCATCGCCTCGCTCGCCAGCGAGCAGACGCAGCTGTTCAAGGTGACCGACGCGGCGCGGACCATGCATTTCTCCTCGCCCAGCTTCGACGCCTCGGTGCTCGAGCTGCTGCTCGGCTTCGCGGCGGGGGCGACCGTCGTCGTCGCGCCCGCCGATCTGTACGGCGGCGTGGAACTGGCGAACTTCCTGCGCTCGGAGCGGATCACCCACGCGTTCATCACTCCGGCCGCGCTGGCCACGGTGCCCGCCGGCGACTTCCCGGACCTGGGCACGGTCATCGTCGGTGGTGAGGCCTGCTCGGACGAGCTGGTGCAGCGGTGGGCGACGAACTACCGGATGCACAACATGTACGGGCCGTCGGAGGCGACCGTCGCGGTCACCGCGAGCGCGGCCATGGTGGCGGGGGAGCCGGTGCCGCTGGGCGCGCCGGTGCGTGGCATGCGGCTGTTCGTGCTCGACGGCCGCCTGCGCCCGGTGCCGCCGGGGACCCCGGGTGAGCTCTACGTGTCCGGTCCCGGTGTCGCCCGCGGCTATCTCGGCAAGCTCGCGCTCACCGCGCAGCGATTCGTCGCCAACCCGCACGGGCGCGTCGGCGAACGCATGTACCGCACCGGCGATCTCGTCGTCTCCGACGGCGTGGGCCGATTGCGCTTCCTCGGTCGCGCCGACGACCAGATCAAGATCCGCGGCTTCCGGATCGAACTGCGCGAGGTCGACCACGTCCTGCGCGAACACCCGGGCGTGCGCTCGGCGCTGACCGTCGTGCACGTCGACGAGCAGGGCCAGCAGCGGCTCGCGTCGTACGTGACCGCCGACCGCCCGGTCGACCCGGCCGCGGTGCTCGACACCGCGCGCGGCAGGCTGCCCGGCTACATGGTGCCGGCCGCGCTGGCCGTGCTGGACCGGATGCCGGTGACCCCGGCGGGCAAACTGGACCGAAAGGCGCTGCCCGCACCGGAATTCGCCGTCGCCGCCGGATCACGCGCACCTCGCACGCACCTGGAGATGCGGGTCGCCGCGGTATTCACCGAGATTCTCGGCCGCCCGGTTCCCGGCGCCGAGGACAGCTTCTTCGAGATCGGCGGCAACTCGCTGCTGGCCACCCGGCTCGCGGCGGCCGTGCACGCGGATTTCAGTGTGGACCTGCCGGTCCGGCAGATCTTCGAGGCGCCGACCGTGGCTGGCATCGCCCAGCTGATCACGGAAGCGCCCCGGACGCAGCGGGTGGCGCTGGCGGTACACACCCCACGCCCGGGACGCATACCACTGTCGCTGCCGCAGCAGCGGCTGTGGTTCCTCAACAGATTGTCCCCCGAATCCAGCGCCTACAACATCGCATTCGTCTTGCGAATCGGCGGAGATCTGGACATCAGCGCTTTGCGGTCCGCACTCACCGATCTGGTGGAGCGCCACGAGGTGCTGCGCACGATCTTCCCGGAGGATCTGTCCGGCGCCCAGCAGATCGTGCTGCCGGTCGCCGCGGCGCTGCCCGCGCTCGAGGCCGTCGACGCCGATCCGGACCAGGCGCTCGATGCGCTGACCACGTTGGCCCGGCAGGGCTTCGACCTCACCGGCCAGACCCCGCTGCGGGCCCGGCTGCTGCGGGTCGGGCCGGGGGAGCATCTGCTCGGCGTGGTCGTGCACCACATCGCAGCCGACGGCTGGTCGCTCGGTCCGCTCACCCGGGACCTGGCGCTGTCGTATGTGGCCAGAGCGGCGGGCACCGAACCGGTGCGCGCGCCACTGCCCGTGCAGTACGCCGACTTCAGCCTGTGGCAGCGCGCGGTTCTCGGCGCCGAGGACGACCCGGACAGCATCGCCGCCACCCAGCTCGCGCACTGGCGCGCGGCCCTGGCCGAACTGCCCGACGAACTGCCGCTGCCGTTCGACCGGCCGCGTCCAGCCGAACCGACCGGAGTGGCGGGCAGCGTGCGGTGTGAGATCTCGGCACCGTTGCAGCGCGCCATGCAGGAGCTGGCCGCGGAGACGGGTGTCAGCTTGTTCATGGTGGTCCGCTCGGCGCTGGCGGTGCTGTTGCGCAGCGTCACCGGTGGTCGCGACATCCCGATCGGCACGCCGGTGGCCGGCCGCACCGACATCCAGCTCGACGATCTGGTCGGCATGTTCGTCAACACGCTGGTCCTGCGGTCCGACGTGGACCCGGGCCGCAGCTTCGTCGACCTGCTGCACGCCGACCGCGACGACGAACTCGCCGCGATCGCCAACTCCGACCTGCCGTTCGAGCGCGTCGTCGACGCGCTCGGCCGCGACAGCAGGGCGAGCAACCGGCACCCGCTGTTCCAGGTCGCGCTGAGCATGCAGGACGACCGCACGCCGGAACTGGAACTGCCGGGTCTGCGGCTGGCGGCCGAGGAACTCGACATCGCCCGCGCCAAGTTCGATCTGGAGCTGCGGGTGGCGCCCGGCGACGGCGAGACCCGCACGTTCGACTTCGTGTACGCCGCCGAGATGTTCGACGCCGCCACGGTCGAGACCATGGCCATCCGGTTCGTCGAGATCCTCACCCAGGTGACGGCCGATCCGCGACAGCTGGTCTGCGAGATCGACGCCCTCACGGTGTCCGAGCGCCGGTCGCTGGTGCCCGCGCAGGGACCGGCCGCGGTGACCCCGATCGTGCTGGCCGACATCGTCGAACGCGCGGCCACCACCTTCGCCCATCGCCCGGCCCTGCGCTGGTTCGCCGGCGGCAGCGTCGCCGGTGCGGTGGGGGAGCTGAACTACGACGAGGTCGGCTTCCGGGCGCATCGGCTCGGGCGTGCGCTGATCGCTCGCGGCATCGGCACCGGCGACCGCGTCGCGGTCGGCCTGACCCGCGGATTGGACTGCGCGCTGGCCATTTTCGGCGTCGCGGCCAGCGGCGCGGCCTTCGTGCCGGTCGACCCGCGCTACCCCGCCGACCGGGTGCGGCACATGCTCACCGACTCCGGTGCGCGCGCGGTGATCACCACGACGGCCGATGCCGAGTCGCTGCGCGAGGCGGCCGGTCCACTCGACACCCAGTGGCTGCTGGTGGACGACGAGGCACTGCACGCCGAACTGGCGGGCTACGACAGCGTGCCGATCACCGACGCGGAGCGCATCCGGCCGGTGCGCCCCGCCGACCTGGCCTACCAGATCTACACCTCGGGCTCCACGGGTCTGCCGAAGGGCGTGACCGTCACCCACAGCGGTCTGGTGAGCCTGGCGGTGGACCTGCAGGAGCGGATGGGCCTGGACCGCTTCGCCCGCACGTTCTTCTTCTCCACCCCGAGCTTCGACGTCTCCGTGCTCGACATGCTGCTGGCGGTCTGGTCCGGGGCCGAGATGGTGATCGGCCCGATCGACATCTACGGTGGCGACGAGCTCGGCGCGCTGCTCGAGCGTGAGGACATCACCCACACCTTCCTGACCCCGGCGGTGCTCGCCTCGATCGACGCCACCCGCTGGCCGCTGCCGCGGCTGCGCGGACTCATGGCCGGCGGCGAGGCCGTGCCGCCGGACCTGGTGGAGAACTGGGCGCCGGGCCGCCGGTTCGTGAACGCCTACGGCCCCACCGAGTTCACCGTCATCGCGGCGATGTCGCAGCTGCGCGTCGGTGTCCCGGTGACCATCGGCACGCCGGTGCGTGGTGCGCAGGTCCTCGTGCTGGACGAGCGGCTGCGGCCGGTCGCCACGGGCGTGCCCGGCGAGCTCTACCTCGGCGGCGCGGGCATCGCGCAGGGGTACCACCAGCGGTCCGGCCTGACCGCCGGGCGCTTCGTCGCGGATCCGGCCGGGCCCGCGGGCGCCCGGATGTATCGCACCGGTGACGTCGTGCGCTGGACCGCCGACGGCGAACTGGACTACCTGGGCCGCAGCGACCACCAGGTCAAGGTGCGTGGCTTCCGGATCGAGCTCGGCGAGATCAGCGCCGTGCTCGGCAGCCATCCCGAGGTGCGCTTCGCGCACACCGAGGTCAGGCGGATCGCCGGCGACGACCGCATCGTGTCCTGGGTGCAGCTGGCCGAGGGCACCGACCCGACCGAACTGGCTCGGGTCCGAAACCACGCGGCGGCCCGGCTGGCCGGGCACATGGTGCCCGCGTCGCTGACCCTGCTCGACCGCGTACCGCTGACCCCGGTCGGCAAGCTGGACCGGGGCGCGCTGCCGGAACCGGAGTTCACCGCCACCGCGGGCCGCGCGCCGCAGACCGCGTCCGAGCGGCTCGTCGCGCGGGTGTTCGAGGAACTGGTCGGCGGTAACGAGGTCTCCGCCACCGACAGCTTCTTCGACATCGGCGGCAACTCGCTGCTGGCCACCCAGCTGGTGGCGCGGCTGGCCGCCGCCAGCAATGTGCGGCTGGAGGTGCGGACCGTGTTCGCCGCGCCGACCGTCGAAGAGCTGGCCGCGCTCATCGAGTCCGGGCCGTCCGGCGACGAAGGCCGCCCCGACCTGGTGAAGCAGGAACGCCCGGAGCGGATTCCGCTGTCCGCGGCCCAGCGCAGGCTCTGGTTCCTGAACCGGTTCAACGCGGGCGCCGAGGGCGAGAGCCAGTCGGCGGGCGCCTACAACATCCCGGTCGTGCTGCGCTTGCACGGCCCGATCGACCTCGATGCGCTCATTGCGTCTTTGCACACGGTGCAACGTCGGCACGAGACCCTGCGCACGGTGTTCCCGGAGAGCGCGGGCGAGCCCGAACAGCTCGTACTCGATCCGGAGATCGCGGCCGTCACGCTGTTCCACGCGACGGCGACCCCCGACGAGGTCGGCGCGGCGGTGACCCGCTTCGTCACCCCGGGCTTCGACCTGTCGTCCTCGGTGCCGATGCGAGCCGCGTTGATCACCGTCGACCACACCGGCCTGCCGGTACCCGCCCAGGCCAAGCTGGCCGTCGCGGGGTCCAAGGAGCACGTGCTGGTGCTCGTCGTGCACCACATCGCGATGGACGGCTGGTCGCTGGAACCGCTGGCCGGGGAAGTGGCCGCCGCCTACCGCGGCATCCGCGAGGGCGAGCCGTTCGGCGAGCTGATCCCGGAGATCCAGTACACCGACTACACGCTGTGGCAGCAGGAACTCCTCGGCACCGAGGACGACCCCGACTCGTTGATCAGCAAGCAGCTCGCGCACTGGCGCGAGGCGCTCGACGGCCTGCCCGAACTGATCACGGTCCCGGCCGACCGGCCGCGCCCGCCGGTGCCCTCCTACCGGGGCGGCACGGTCGACTGCGAGGTCGACGCGGCCACCCACCGGGCGCTGCGCGGCATCGCCACGGCCAACAACGTCAGCATGTTCATGGTGTTGCACGCGGCCCTGGCCGTGCTGCTGCACCGGGTCACCGGTGACGACGACATCGCCGTGGGTACCGCGACGGCGGGCCGTGGCCACCCGGCCCTGGACTCGATGATCGGCATGTTCGTCAACACCCTGGTGCTGCGCACCGAGGTCACCGACGAGCGCGCCTTCATCGACCTGCTGCGTTCGGTGCGCGACCGCGACCTCGACGCGTTCGCCAACGCCGACATGCCGTTCGAGCGGCTCGTCGAGGTGCTCAATCCGGCGCGCTCCCAGGCACATCACCCGCTGTTCCAGGTGATGTTGTCGGTGCGCAACGCCCCGGTGCGGATGCTCGAGCTGCCCGGGCTGCGGATCGAGGCGGTCGAGGCCGACGCCGGCATCGCCAAGTTCGACCTGCAGTTCACCTTCACCGAGACCGAGACCGCCGCGCGCGTCGCCGACGGTGTCACGCTGGCGGTGAACTACGCGGCGGACCTGTTCGACGAGGTCACCGCGCGCAGGCTGGGCGACCGGCTGGTGCGGCTGCTCACCGCGGTCGCGGCCGATCCGAACACGGCCGTGGGCGACCTCGCGCTGCTCGACGCCGTCGAGTGGACCGCGCTCGCGCCGGTGCACGGCACCCGCGCGGATACCCCGGTCAGCTTCGCCGAGGTGTTCGGTGCCGCCGTCGCCCGGTCCAGGGACGCGGTGGCGCTGTGTGCCGGCGACACGGTCGTCACCTACGACGCGCTCGACCGCTGGACCAACCGGCTCGCCCGGGTCCTCATCGCTCAGGGCATCGGCCCGGAAAGCCTGGTGGCCCTGGGAATTCCGCGCTCGGTGGAGTCGGTGGCGACGATGCTCGCCGTCGCCAAGGCCGGTGCGGCGTTCGTCCCGGTCGACCCCAACTACCCGGCCCAGCGGATCAGCCACATGCTCACCGATTCCGGTGCGGCCGTGGGCCTGACCCTGCTGGCGCACCGCGACCGGCTGCCCGGCGACTGCCGTTGGCTGGTGCTCGACGATCCGCACACCCGCGCGAAGGTGCTCGGCACCGACGATTCGCCGGTCACCGACGCCGACCGGATCCGGCCGCTGCGGGTGGCCAACCCGGCGTACGTGGTCTACACCTCCGGTTCCACCGGCACGCCGAAGGGCGTGGTGGTGACCCACGGCGGCATCTCGAACTTCGCCGCCGAGTGCGCGGATCGCTACGACGTGCGGCCCGGCAGCCGGGTCCTGCACTTCGCCACGCCGAGTTTCGACGGGTCGATGCTCGACATCCTGTTCGCGCTCGGCGGGGCGGCGACCCTGGTGATCGCACCACCCGGCATCGTCGGTGGCGAGGATCTGCGGCAGCTGTTCATCCGGGAGCGGATCACCCACGCGTTCATCACCACCGCCGCGCTCGGTACCGTCGACCCGGCGGGCGTGCACTCGCTGGCACACGTGCTCGTCGGTGGCGAGGCGCTGCCACCGGACCTGCTGGCCCGGTGGGCGCCGGGACGCAATTTCTACAACGTGTACGGCCCGACGGAGACGACGATCGTCACGCTGATGCCGCAGCCGATGAGCCCGCAGGGGCCGATCACCATCGGCGGCCCGATCCGCGGCGTCAGCGCCACCGTGCTGGACCGGCGGCTGCATCCGACCCCGATCGGCGTCACCGGCGAGCTGCAGCTGGCCGGTTCGGCGCTGGCTCGCGGCTACCACAACCGGCCGGGCCTGACCGCCCAGCGCTTCGTCGCCAATCCCTACGGCGCACCGGGCGAACGGATGTACCGCACGGGCGACCTGGTGCGCTGGCGCGACGGCGCGAAGTCGGCGCTCGATGTCGAGTACGTGGGCCGCACCGACCACCAGGTGAAGGTGCGTGGTTTCCGCATCGAACTCGGCGAGATCGACGTCGCGTTCGGCAGGCACGCCGATGTCGAGTTCGCGCTCACCATCGGGCACACCACCCAGGCGGGCGTCACCGCGCTGGTCTCGTACGTGAAGGCCAGGGCGGGCACCGCGCCGACGGTGCGGGAACTGCTCGACCACGTCGGCGGGCACGTGCCGAACTACATGGTTCCGCAGTCGGTCATGCTGCTCGACGAGGTGCCGCTCAGCCCCGTCGGCAAGCTGGACCGGGCCCGGCTGCCCGAGCCGGTGTTCCTCGCCGCCGAGGGCTACCGCGCGCCGGTGACCCCGGCCGAGGTGGCGCTGTGCACGGTGTTCGCCGAGGTGCTCGGGGTGGAGCGGGTCGGCGCCGACGACGGGTTCTTCGAACTCGGCGGCAACTCGCTGCTGGCTACCAAGGTCGTCGCCGCGCTGCGTGAGCAGGGCTACGACATGCCGGTGCAGCTGATGTTCGGCGACGCCACGCCGGCCGGCATCGCTGCCCGGCTCGACGGTGCCGACGCGGGCGCGGCGATGGCGGCGGCGACGGGGCCGGTGCTCGCCCTCCGTCCGTCCACCGGTCCGCACGACACCCCGCTGTTCTGCGTACACCCCGCGATCGGCCTGGCCTGGTGCTATGCCGGACTGCTCGCCCACCTCGCGCCCGAGCGTCCGGTGTACGGCCTGCAGGCGCCGCACGTGTCCGGCGACGACCGGTTCACCTCGATCCCCGAGGCGGCCGGACACTATGTGGCACACATCAAGTCGATCCAGCCGCACGGTCCCTACCACCTGCTCGGCTGGTCGCTCGGTGGCCTGATCGCGCAGGAAGTGGCGGTGCAGCTACAGGACGCGGGGGAGGACGTCGCGCTGCTGGCCATGATGGACAGCTACCAGCTCGGCGACCGCTGGCTCGACACCGCGATGCCGAGCGTGGCCGACATCCTCGGCGAGTTCGGCGCCGACATCCTCGGCGGGGCGCAGCTGCCCGCCGACATCGACCTGCACGAAGCGGCGGATCTGCTGCGGGCACAGCCGGGCCCGTTCGCCGCGCTCTCGGTCGAGAATCTCGAACGGCTCTACACCGGGTACGCCGACGGCACGGTGATGGCGAACCGGTTCCGGCCGCGCACCTTCGACGGCGACCTGGTGTTCTTCACCGCCGCGGCGGACGAGATCAACGCCGCCGATCCGGCCAGGTGCGCCGAGGCCTGGCAGCCGTTCGTCACCGGCAACATCCACAACCACGACCTGCCCTGCAGGCATGCGGCGATGACCACGCCGGAATCGCTGGCGGCGATCGGCCCCGTGCTGCATCGCCACCTCGACGCCGTCCCGGAGATCACCGTGTGCGGCGGCGGCCAGAAGGAGATGCGTCCGTGAGTTTGGCGGTAGAAGTACGTGGCCTGGCCAAGAGTTACGGCAAGGTGCGCGTGCTGAAGGAGATCGATCTGGAGATCCCGGCGGGCACGGTTCTCGGCCTGCTGGGTCCCAACGGCGCGGGCAAGACGACCACCGTGCGGGTCGTCACCACGCTGTTGCGGCCCGACGCGGGCTCGATCCGGGTCGCCGGTGTCGACGTGCTGGCCGACCCGGCCACCGCGCGCACCAGGATCGGCCTGTCCGGTCAGTACGCGGCCGTCGATGCGAACCTGACCGGCTACGAGAACCTACGGATGGTGGCGCGGCTGTACGGCATGTCCCGCAAGCAGGCGACCGCGCGGGCCGAGCAACTGCTCAACGCGCTCGGCCTCGAGTACGCGGCGGGCAGGCGCGCCGGCACCTACTCCGGCGGCATGGCGCGCCGGCTCGACCTGGCGGGCGCGCTGGTGGCCCGGCCGCCGGTGGTGGTGCTCGACGAGCCGACCACCGGGCTGGACCCGCGCGGGCGCCTGGACATGTGGCAGGTGATCGGTGACCTCGTCGACGACGGCACCACCGTGCTGCTCACCACCCAGTACCTCGAGGAAGCCGACCTGCTCGCCGACCGGATCACGGTCATCGACAAGGGCACGGTCATCGCGCGCGGCTCCGCCGACGAGCTGAAGACCTCCATCGGCGGCGACCGGCTCACCGTCACCCTGGCCGCGGGGCAGAACCCGAGTCCCGCGGTGCAGGTGCTGCAGCAGGTCGGGATCGGTGAACCGATCCACGAACCCGGCAGCGACGAGGTGTCGGTGGTGGTGGGCAACGGCTCGCGCACCATGGTCGAAGCACTGCGCCGCCTCGACGACGCGGGCGTGTGTGTTCTCGACGCCGTCGTCGTCCGGCCCACCCTCGACGACGTGTTCCTTTCCCTCACCGGCACCCCGGCCGAGCCGGCCGCCGAACCCGAAACCGACGACGTGCAAGAGGAGATCCTGTCGTGAGCGAGCCTCGGCGAGCGAACCATCGACACAGCGTGCGCACGCGCACCACGGAGCCGAGCGCCAGCGAGGTGCGGTCGTGAGTGTGGCACCCGAGGTCGCGGACGAGTACGAGACCCGTGACCTGCCGATTCAAACGAGTCCACCGCGTCCCGCCGCACCCGACGAGGCGCCGCCGCGGGCCCGGTTCATCCGCGACAGCGCGATCGTGGCGCACCGCAATCTGCTGACCATTCTGCGGGTGCCGACGCTGCTGGTGACCGCGACGATCCAGCCGCTGATGTTCGTATTCCTGTTCGCCTACATCTTCGGCGCGTCGCTGGGCGGCGACCAGTATCGCGAGTTCCTGCTCGCCGGCATCTTCACCCAGACGGTCGCGTTCAATGCCGCCTTCACCACGGTCGGCCTCGCGGGCGACCTGCAGAAGGGCATCATCGACCGGATGCGGACGCTGCCGATGTCGCGGCTGGCGGTGCTGATGGGCCGCACGCTGTCCGACCTGGTGGTCAACGTGCTGAGCCTGGGCGTGATGGTGATCTGCGGCTACATCGTCGGCTGGCGCATCCACGGCAGCGTCGCCGACGCGGCGCTGGCCTTCGCCATCATCCTGCTGTTCGCGTTCGCGATGTCGTGGGTCGGTGCCCTCACCGGGCTGATCTCACCGACGGTCGAGGTCGCGCAGAGCGCGGGCCTGATCTGGATGTTCCCACTGTCGTTCATCTCCTCGGCGTTCATCTCCGCCGAGACGCTGCCGGGCCCGCTGCGCACCATCGCCGAGTGGAACCCGATCACCGCGGTCTCGGCCGCGGGCCGCAAGCTGTTCGACAACGACGCTCCACCGTCGTTCGCCCCCGCCACCGGCTGGGCCGCCGACAACTGCGTGCTCTACGCGATCATCTGCTCGGTGGTGATCCTGGCGATCGCCATGCCCGCGGCGTTGCTCCAGTATCGAAAGGTCGCCAGCCACTGACCCTCCCGCGACCGGTACCGCCTGTCCCGCGAGGACATGGGTAACTCACCGGGTACCGGCAAACATGACAGGAGCGCTACCGGCAGCCGCGTGGCTGCCGGTAGCGCTCCTGTGTCTGGCCTGAATCCCGGGGAGGCGGGAAAGCCTCAGCCGCGGCGGCGCGTCTTGAGCAGTTCGAGGCGCTCCTTGAGCAGTTCCTCGAGCTCCTCCTTGCTGCGACGCTCCAGCAGCATGTCCCAGTGGGTGCGCGGCGGCTTGACCTTCTTGGTCTCCACCGTGGTGCCCTCCATGAGCTGACCTTCCTGGCCGTTGCGGCACAGCCAGGTCGGCGGGATCTCCGCGTCGTCGGCGAACGGGACGTCGAACTCCTCACCGTTGTCGGTGCGGTAGCGGGCGATCCGGCGGGGGGCCAGGTCGTGGTCGCGGTCGGTCTCGTAGCTCACCGCTCCGAGCCGACTGCCTCGGAGTACGCGATCTGCCATGTGTGCTCCCTGTCTTTGGCGGCTGGCGCCGGTCGTGGTCCTACCGTTAACGCACGGGACCTCTGAACTGTTCCATTGTAGTCGCAGCGGCGGACCGGCCGGGCGACCCCTGAGCCGGGACGGCCCGGTCCGTGCCCGCTGAGCGAGACCTGAGCCGCCCGACCGGCCGCCGGACCGATAGGGTTTCGCAGCATGTCGCGCAGTCGCCTGCTGTCCTGCCTGTGGTGCGGGCGGGAGATCGTGGATTCCGAGTCGGGGCGCCGTCGCCGCTATTGCCGCCAGTCGTGCCGTCAACGAGCCTACGAGCACCGCACCAGCCTCAAGGGAACCGGGATTCCGGAGGACGCCGTGGTGTTGTCCGCCCAGGAAGCCGCGGATCTGGCCGATCGCTGGTTCGCGGCCAGATGTGCCGCGGAGGATGTGGCGACGGCGGTGGCCGAGGGGGCCGAGCACGCCGAGCTGGCCCAGCTCAGCGCCACCCTGGTGCAGCTGTCGCGCGAAGCCGAGCGGTTGCGCTGAAAGCCCTGGGGCCCACCGCACCTCGGTGCGATGGGCCCCAGGGGCGAGCGAGGCTAGCTGATGTCCGCGGATTCGCGGGCCCGCAGGTACACGGCCGCCACGCCACCCGCGACGAGCAGCGCGAGCGCGGTCGCGGCGCCCACGGTGGCGAGGTCGGGGCTGACCAGCGGCTGACCGCGGAGCGCTTGCCAGAGCACGAGGATGAGCACTCCGAAGTAGCCGAGCACCGCGACCCCGAGCAGCGCCGCGCGGATGGTCTCCGCGCGCAGCCACCGATACCGGGGTGCCAGGGCGACCAGCACGACGGCCAGGAGCAGTAGCACCTGGATGCCGTGCAGCCCGACGAAGTGCGGGATGCGCAGGTCGCCGCCGGTGGTGCTCCAATGGGTCAGCGGCATCGCGCCGACCCCGTCGCGGACCGCGTCGCCGTGCGCGCCACCCGCGCGGACGGTGTGCCCGGCCATCAAGCCGACGACGGTGCCGTCGGACCGGCGCACCAGTTGCGGCCCGGTGAAGCCCATGAGATACCCGAGCGCCATGCCGACCACCGCCAGCCACAGTCCGGCTTTCAACGCGATCCGGGTCGGCCGGTCGGCCAGCTTCTGCCACGAGATGATCAGGGCGAGCACGAGATTGGCGAGGAACAGGCCGGGCACGCCGGAGGCGAAGACCTGCTGGCCGATCTGGTTGACGGTCTCCTCGGCGGTGTTGAAATGGCTGAACGTGCCGCGCGCGGCCTGCAGCGCGATGAACCCGACGTCGGCGATCCCGGTGACGGCGAAGACGGTGCCCAGCCACCAGGTCGCCCGCCTGCCCCGGTGCGGCAGCCGCAGGATCCAGGCCAGCGTCACGCCGTAGAGGGCGAAGGCGAGCCCGAACTTGGCGGGTTTGAGCCAGACCGACTCGCCGAGCAGCGTCCGGTCGTCGACCAGCATGCCGACCACCGACACCAGCACGAGCGCGCTCATCAGCGCGGAGTTCACCAGCAGCGGGCCGTGCCAGGGGGCGCGGTCGGTCCCGACACCGCGCGCGGGTGCGGCGGGGAACCGGAGGCGGGACAGGGTGTGGGAGAGATCGATCGTCGCCATGTCTCGACGGTAGAAATCCGGTGCGCCGCAAGACCTCCCGCTGCGGAACGGTTCGCGACCAGTACCCGGGTAGGGGGAAGGCCCTACTCCGGTGCGGTCATCGGGATCGGATCAGATCCCCAGGCGCCAGATGACGGCGTCGACCGCGCGCGGCGAGACGGTCGCGACGGCCTGCAGCAGGCGGGTGTAGCGGGGATACAGCTCGATCGGCCGGGTCCGGATCGCGGTGCGGATCCAGTCCGCGGCCTGCTCCGCGGTCAACGCCGCCGACTCGTCGTAGGCGCCGGTCGGGGCGATCATCTCGGTTCGCACCAGCGGGAATCCGACCGTGGTGACATGCACGCCGCGCGCTCTGGTCTCGGCGCCCAGGCTGCGCCCGAACGCGCCGAGCGCGGCCTTGGAGGCGTGGTAGGCGGTGAACATCGGCATCGTGCCGGCGGCGACGCCCCAGGTGGCGACATTGACGACGTGTCCGTCGCCGGTCGCGAGCATCGAGGGCAGCAGGCCCATGGTGAGGCGGGCCGCGCCGAAGTAGTTCAGCGCCATGGTGCGTTCGTAGTCGTGGAACCGGTCGGTGGCGTCGGCGGCGCGACGGCGGATCGAGCGCCCGGCGTTGTTGACCAGCACGTCGATCGTGCCGTACTGCTCGAGCACGGTCTTGACCAGGTCGTCGGTCTCCCCGGGGTCGGACAGGTCGCAGGTGACGGCCTCGGCCCGGCCGCCGGCCGCGCGCACGGCGTCGCGCACCTCGAGCAGCGGTTCGGCGGCACGGGCGATGAGGATCAGCCGCGCGCCGTCGCGTCCCAGCGCGAGCGCGGCGGCCCGGCCGACGCCGGACGACGCGCCGGTCAGCAGGACGGTCTTGCCGGCGATCTCGTGCCGTTCGCCGAGCACGAGTCGCGCCACGGTGCGCGGCAACGCGGGCGGGTTGAGCAGCAGGGACTGCGCGAGGCGGTCGAGCACGGGGACTCCTGGCGTCGAGGGGGCCGAATTAATTTACTATCTAGTAAATTACAAATCAGTCAATTGAGTGTCAACAGGAGTCGTCGCGATGGTTGGATGGGCCGGGTGAGCACAGCCGGAACCAAGGGTGTCCCGCGCCCCGAGCGTGAGCAGCAGATCCTCGACGCCGCCGTCGCCGAGATCGGGCGAGTCGGCTACGCGGGGCTCTCGCCCGCCGAGGTCGCGCAGCGAGCCGGTGTGTCCAAACCGCTGGTGTACACCTATTTCCAGTCCAAGGACGGGCTCTACATCGCCTGCGTCGAGCGCGCGGCCACCGTCATCTACGACGCGATCGAAACCGCCATCACCGGGGCGAGCGGCCTGACCAAGGCCGAGCGGACCCTCGACGCGCTGTTCGTCGCTCTCGCACCGCGTCCGCACGACTGGACCGTCGTCTTCGACCGCTCGCACCCGCACGAGGGTCCGGCCGCCGACGCCGTGCGCGCGGCCCGTCGGCGGATCGCCGCCCAGGCCGCGCGTGGCGTCGCCGACGCGCTCAGCACGCTCGCCCTCACCGACCCCGACGACCTGTCGGCCTTCACCGATGTCTGGATGGGGTCGGTGACCTCGCTGGTGCTGTGGTGGCTGCGCCACCCCGAGCAGACGGCCGCCGAGATGAGCGCGCGCAGCCACCGCCTGATCGGGGCCCTGGTCAACGCGCCGCGCTGACCGTGGCCGCGTCCTCGGGCAGCAGCTCCGCCAGCAGCGGCGCCCACTCGTAGCGCCGTTCGGGGAAGCAGCGGTCGAGCAGGTCCCGCATGATCGACGGGGCGATCGAGGCGCCGGGTGACGCGCCGAGTAGCCCGGCGACGGTGCCGTCGGCGCCGGTCACCAGCTCGGTGCCGAATTCGAGCACACCGCCGCGCTCGCGGTCGGGCTTGATCAGCTGGGCGCGCTGCCCGGCCGGGATCAGTTCCCAGTCGGCCGGGTCGGCGGTCGGATAGAAGCGCTGCAGCTGCTGGAACTTGCGCCGCGGCGAGGCCAGGAGCTCGGTGATCAGGTACCGCACCAGATCCAGATTCCGCAGACCCGCGGCGACCAGCGGCACGATGTTGTGCGGTCGCAGCGTGGTGAACAGGTCGGTCAGTTTTCCGTACCGCAACAGGCGGGTGCTGAAGGTGGCATAGGGGCCGAACAGGAGCGCGGCCGATCCGTCGACCTCGCGGCGGTCCAGGTGCGGCACCGACATCGGCGGGGCGCCGAGCGTGGCCTGGCTGTAGACCTTCGCGCCGTGTTCGGCGACGACTTCGGGATTCGTCGTCCGCAGGAACTGCGCGCCCAGCGGGAACACGCCGTAGCCGCGCACCTCGGGCAGGCCCGCGCGCTGCAGCAGCCGCAGCGCATAGCCGCCCGCGCCGACGAACACGAACCGCGTGCGCACCCGGAAACGCCTGCCGCTGTCGAGGTCCCGGCCGCGCACGGTCCACAGGCCGTCCCTGTCGCGGGTGAGCCCGGTGATCTCGCGGTGCAGCCGGACCGCGTTGCCCGCCGCGGTCATCGTCGACAGCAGCGACCTGGTCAGCGCGCCGAAATCGACATCGGTGCCCGCGGTGTGCCGGGTGGCGGCCATGGCCTCGTCCTCGGCCCGGCCGCGGACCAGCAGCGGCGCCCACTGCGCGATGACGGCGCGGTCCTCGGTGTACTCCATCGTCGCGAAGGCGGGCCGCTCGCGCAGGGTGGCGTAGCGCTGCCGCAGGTAGCTGATGTCGTGGTCGCCGAACACCACGGTGACGTGCGGGGTCGGGGTGGCGAAGGTCGCCGGGTCGAGCTCGCCGCGCTGGGCCAGCGCCGCCCAGAACCGCCGGGTGAGCTGGAACTGCTCGGCGATCCCGGCCGCGCGGTCGCCGTCGCGGGGGTCGGGCATGTAGTTGAGTTCGCAGAGGCCGGAGTGGCCGGTGCCCGCGTTGTTCCAGGGATGGCTGCTCTCGGCAGCGGGCTCGCCGAGCCGTTCGAACAGCGCGATCGACCAATCGGGCGCGAGCGTGCTGAGCAGGGCGCCGAGGGTGGCGGACATGATCCCGCCGCCGATCAGCACCGCGTCGAGAATGTCGTCGCCACCACCGGATATGGGGCGAGGTGTCGTCTCGGTCATCGTCGAACCTCCCGTGAGCTGTGTACCGCCATCGTCACGTGACCGGGAGTGATCCGTCCAATACGAGATTGGTGCGAATATCATCCGAATATGGATGATTCAGGCGACGGGGGAGCGCAGGCGCTCGCGCCGCTGCTGGCGGCGTTCGACGCGGCGGCCGGGGCGGGGCACATCACCAGGGCGGCCCAGCGACTCGGCGTGCCGCAGTCCTCGGTGAGCCGCCGGATCAAGACGCTCGAGCAGACACTCGGGGTGGCGCTGTTCCAGCCGGTCGGGCGCGGGGTGACCCTCACGCCGCAGGGTCGCGAGCTCTACGAACACACCCGCGGCCTGGTGCGCTCCCTCGACGACGCGGTGCGCCGGGTGCGCGCCGACGCCGACCCCGACAGCGGGCTGGTCCGCTTCGGTTTCCCGCTCACCCTGGGCCCGGTGAGCATTCCGTCGCTGCTGGCCCAGTTCCACACCAGGGCGCCGCGGATCCGGCTGCATCTGGTGCAGGCGCACGGGGAGGCGCTGGCCGAGCAGGTGCGCGCGGGTGGGCTGGACCTGGCGGTGATGATCCCGCCGCCCCCGGATCTGCCGACGGTGCCGCTGGGCAGGCAGCGCATCAGCCTGCACGTGGCGCGCACCCATCCGCTGGCCGGGCGCGCCCGGGTCGATCTCGCCGAGCTGGCCGACGCGGCGTTCATCGCCAACCCGCCCAGCTACCAGCTGCGCGCACTGCTCGACAGCTGGTGCGCCACAGCCGGTTTCACGCCACGGGTGCTGTTCGAGATCACCGAGTTCGAGACCCTGCGCGAACTGGTCGCGCTCGGGCTCGGCGTCGCCCTGCTGCCCGCGGCCGAAGTCGCGCACCCCGATCTGGTGGTCGTGCCGATCGACGGCGAACGCGACCGCGAGATCGGCCTGGTCTCGGGAGACCATGGTCCGACACTCGCGGTCGCGCGGCTGCGGGATTTCCTGATCGCGCACACGGCGCGACTCGGGTGGTAGAGCGGATCAGTCCTGGGCGACACCGGCGTCGACGCCACGAGCGGCGAGCCACGGGTGCGGGTCGATCGGGGCGCCGTAGAGCGAGCCGTCCTGGACGTGCACCTCGTAGTGCAGGTGGGGGCCGGTCGACTGGCCACGGTTGCCGACGGTGGCGATGACGTCACCGGCGTTCACGTGCTGACCGGTCTGGACGAGGATCTCGTTGACGTGACCGTAGACGCCGATGGTGCCGTCGTCCTGCAGGATGCGCACCCACAGCCCGAAGCCGGAGGCGGGCCCGGTCTCGATGACGGTACCGTCGGTGACGGAGAAGACCGGCGCGCCGATCGGGTCACCGAAGTCGATGCCGTTGTGCGCGGCTCCCCAGCGGGCACCGAAGTAGGAGGTCAGCCTGCCGTTGACCGGGCGAACGGTCTGCGGGCGCGGCGGCGGAGGCGGGGCAAGGATCGGCAGCGGCGGCAGCGCGAGCGCGACGGCCTCGCGGTGCTCTTCCCACGGGATCGGGGCCGACGCGGGGGTCTCGCCCTGCGGGCCCTGGGCCTCGACGGGGGTGTAGGCGGTGAAGCGGTACGGCGACTGGCCCGCGGTGACGCCTTCGCCCGCGCTGGCGGTGATGCTGGTGTCGGAAACCGGGGTCTCGGACTCGCCGAAGGTGGCAGCCGAGGTTCCCACGAGTGCGGACAGCGCCACCGCACCCGCGACAACGCCTCCCCAGCGACCGGCGAGGGCATCGGAGACTCGAGCGGATAACGGGTTGGTCACGAACATGTTTCGAACGTAGCGAAACCGTGATCTCGACAGCGAATGATGTGGCTGCGATCACGATCGGCTATAACGCCAGTTGATCTATAACGACACCATAACGAATGCGGAAATTCCGAGGAGCGACCGGGGCGAATTCCCAGGAGACAAGATCATTGCCGAACCTCCGCTTCCCGGGGACACTGATTCAGTGGACGCTAACGGAGTTCGGGCCATCACCGCGCTGTCCGACCCCACCAGGCGCGTGATCTTCGAGGCGTTGCCCTCGGGTCCGCGGTCGGTGGGCGACCTCGCCGCGACCGCCGGGATCACCAGCTCGGCGGCCTCCCAGCACCTGCGCGTCCTGCGCGAAGCCCATCTGGTGAGCATGCGCCGCGATGGCAACCGGCACCTCTACTCCCTGGACCCGCGCGGCCTCACCGACGCCCGCGACTATCTCGAGCAGTTCTGGCCCAGCGCGCTGGCCGCGCACGCCGCCGCCCTGCGGGAAGCCGCGGCGGCCGGTCAACCGACCCGGCGGTAACGCAACCGGGTCGATTCGGCCCAGTCCTGCTTGTCCAGCTGCGCGTCGACCGCGGCGATCACCTCGGGCACCCCGATCCGCAGCAGCCCCGGGTCGGGCACCCGGCCGTCGGGGTCGCCCACCTGGCCCGCCCACAGCACCGCATGCCTGCCGAGTAGATGCGCGGGCGGCCCACCGCGCCGCGGCGGCGTCGGGCCGAACAGCAGGACCGTGCGGGTGCCGAACGCCGTCGCCAGATGCGCGACGCCGGTGTCGCCGCTGATCACGAGGGCGGCCTCGGCGACCGTGGCGGCCAGGTCGGTGAGGTTCTGCCTGCCCGCCAGCACCCGGTCGTCGGGCAATCCGGCCTGGGCGGCGACCTGGACCGCGATCTCACGTTCGAACGGGTCGCCGGTCAGCACGACGTCGCGACCCAGCACCAGCAGGTGCCGGACCACCGCCGCGAAACGTTCCGGTGGCCAGCGGCGCGCGGGCGCACCGGCGCCGACGTGCACGACGACGCAGTCGCGGCGGCTGATCGACGCCACCGGCGGCACCAGCCCCAGGTTGCGCCGATCGGCCGCGATGCCCTCCGCTTCCAGCAGCAGACACCATCGATCGACGACATGGGCATCCGGGTCCCAGCGGGGCCCGGCGGGCTTGGGCGAGGCGGGGGAGCGGTGTCCGATGATCCGCGCGGCCCCGGTATCGGCGAGCGCGCGCGCACTCGCGCCGTCGGCGCCGTGCAGGTTCACCGCCAGCTCGGGCGCGGGCCCGTCCCAGATCAACGCGGCCGGATCGGCGGTGGGCACCAGCTCGTCGACCGAGGAGATCAGGTCGACGATCCGCTCCAATCGATGCGGCGCCGCCAGCACGATCTTGCTCCGTGGTTCGGCCCGACGCAGAGCACGCAGAGCCGGGACCGCGGCGAGGACATCACCGAGGCCCCGAGCTTGCAGCACGAGTACAACCGACACCTCCTTGACCTACCCGGGACCTGTGCCGACCAAACGTTCGCGCATGCAACGACGTGGTGGTCGTCACGCGGGCGGGTCCGGGCCTCGGTCGGCGCGTGCCGGGTGATCGCGACACGATCACGGCTCCAGCTAATATCGGGAAAACCAGAGCGGCCGGGCATAACATCTCGTCATGACGACAAATACCGTGCTGGAGAGTCCATTTGCGGCTCTTGCCAAGAAAACCTGGCAAACGATTCTGGTCACCGGCCTCCTCGCGGTGGTCCTCGGCATCATCGTGCTCGTGTGGCCCGGTCCGTCGCTGCTCGTGGCGGGCATTCTGTTCGGTATCTACATGGTTGTCAGCGGCGTCTTCCAGTTGATCGCCGCCTTCACCCATCTGCCCAGCACCAGCTTCCGGGTGCTCTCCTTCATCAGCGGTGTGCTGTCGCTGATCATCGGCATCTTCTGCTTCCGCGACGATCTCACCTCGATTTTCCTGCTCGGGCTGTGGATCGGCATCAGCTGGCTGTTCCGCGGTGTCGCGGTGCTGTTCTCCGCCCTGGCGGACGGGAGTGTGCCCGGCCGCGGCTGGCAGATCTTCTACGGCATCATCAGCGCGATCGCCGGTGTCATCCTGATCGTGTGGCCGATCAATTCGCTGGCGACCCTGACCGTGGTGGTCGGCATCTTCCTGATCGTCATCGGCATCATGGAGATCATCACCTCCTTCGGCGTCCGCAAGGACTCGCACCTGCTGGCGCAGCAGGGGCTGTGACGCCACGGGAAAGTTCGTCGGAAACCGGCCGGTGCCTTCGGGCACCGGCCGGTTTCGGGTGAACTACGCTCGGCATTCATGGAATTCGTTTACAACCTGGTGGTTGTCACCCATCTGCTCGGCATGGCCGCCGTGGTCGGCGGCTTCGCGGCCTCCCGCCCGGTGGTCTCGGAGTTGATGGTGTGGGGAGCGCGGGCCCAGCTCCTCACCGGCCTGATCCTGGCCGGCCTCGCCTCGGCTGTCGATTCGCTGGGCAAGGATCCCGATACCACGAAGCTGGCCGTGAAGCTGGCGATCTCGGTCGCCGTCGTCGCGCTCGCCGAGATGGGCCGCGCCGATGCCAAGCGGGGCAAGCAGATCGACTGGATGACCGACGCCGCCGGCGGCCTGGCGATCGTCAACGTCCTCGTCGCCGCCCTCTGGACCTGAGTTCCTCGGACGCGGGAGCGCACGGCCGGCGGCGGTACCGTCGCGGGATGGAGTTTCTCGGGATCCATCACGTCGCGATCATCGCGACCGACTACGACCGCTCGAAGCGCTTCTACACCGAGACTCTCGGTGGGACGGTGCTCGCCGAGAACTACCGGGCCGATCGGGACTCGTGGAAACTCGACGTCGGGCTGCCGGGCGGGTGCCGGATCGAGCTGTTCTCGTTCCCCGATCCGCCCGCGCGCCCGAGCAGGCCCGAGGCGGCGGGGCTGCGACATCTGGCCTTCGTGGTCGCCGATGTGCCCGCCGCGCTCACCGCGCTGCGGGAACGCGGCGTGCGCACCGAGGAACTGCGCACCGACGAGTACACCGGCAAGCACATGGCCTTCTTCTTCGATCCCGACGACCTGCCGCTCGAGCTGTACGAGGCCTAATCGGCCGCGCGGGCCCGTCGCGTCAATTCGACGGTCGCCGAACGCAGTTCGCCGATCTCCGACAGCGGAGCGGCGTAGCCGACCCGGGTGCGGGCGACCCCGCGCGGCGTCTCGACCCGCAGATCGAGGCCGTAGCGGTCGGCGCGCTCGCAGACGGCGGCGGTCGCGTCGGGGAAGCCGCCGAGCCGGGTGGCCATCGCCAGCAGCGCGTCGGCGTGGTCGGCGTTGAGGTGGGCGATGCCGGGGGCGGCCAGCGGCACGATCGGATCCGGCTGCGCCGCCAGGTATTCCTGGGCCGACGCGGAGTCCATCCGGCCGTAGCCGCCGACCCAGCGCACCCGCTGCACGCGCAGTACCCAGAGGGTGAAGTCGCTGTAATCGATGTAGTACTTCGCGGCCGGGATGGCGGCCAGGTGGGCGGCGCGCGCGGCCTCGGCTTCGGCGCCTTCCGGTCGTTCCACCACGCCGGCCAGGGTGATCCGGGTGCCCGCCAGCGGGTCGGCCGGGATGTCCGGGGTGACGATCGCGATGCTGGCGCGCGGGTCGGCGGCGAGGTTGCGGCCGTGTTCGGCCAGCCGCGAGACGCTCAGGACGGGCGCGCCGTCGAGCAGTCCGTAGGTGATGAACGACGCCCACGGCGCGCCGTCGGCGGTGAGACTGGCCAGGGTGCCGGTATTGGTGGCCGCCGCAATGGTTCTGGCTTCCTCGGCCGCCGAGGGGCGGGCGTCGTTGGCCAGGGGAGCGGTCGGCAGCGGAATGGAGGGTGCGTCGCCGGGGTCGCCGTGGTCGAGAGTCATGGCC
This sequence comes from Nocardia canadensis, assembly GCF_032656385.1. Taxonomy (NCBI): domain Bacteria; kingdom Bacillati; phylum Actinomycetota; class Actinomycetes; order Mycobacteriales; family Nocardiaceae; genus Nocardia; species Nocardia canadensis. The sequence goes on along the minus strand of NZ_JAVCWB010000008.1, from coordinate 1,471,144 downwards.
ACAGCGTATCCACCCGCACCGTCCTGCGGGGCGTGCTCGTCAGCCAGCTGTGCAGCGCCTCGTACACCGCGTCGTGGTTGAGCAGGCTGAAGTGGTTGGCCGCGGGCACGTGCAGGCCGTTGACCACGTCGAAGCCGATCCGGCGGGTCCGGCCACGGCCCGAGCCGCTGCCGGTGAGCACCAGGCCGTCGCCGACGACCCGCCCCAGCGGATGCCGCGGGCTGCGGGTGAGCGTCGCGGTGACGAAGTAGTGCTCGACGCCCGCGATCAACGGGACCTCGCGGACCGCCCGCGCCCGCAGCGCGTCGGTGTCGAGATCGCGCCAGTCCTCGTCGACGAGCGAACCCTGCCGCAGGTCGCGGATCCCCGCGCTGCGCCTGCGCAGCAGCTTGCCGAGCGGCCGGGTCTCGGGCAGCAGGTCGAACGCCGCGGCGGCGTAGTGCGCGATCTGTTCCAGCGGGGCGCCCAGATGTGGAGAGCCGAGGCAGACCACCTGCCGGACCGCGCGTATCCAGGCCTCGTCCGCCGCGTCGGCCAGGTGGCAGGCGCCGCGCGCGACCAGCCCGCCCATCGAGTGGCCGATCAGGCAGATCTCGTGCACCGGCAGCGGCCATGCCGCGACCAGCCGGGCCAGGAGTGCGCTGAGCTGGGCGGCGTTCTCGGAGATGTGCAGGCCGGAGTTGTAGCGCACGAGGACCGGGGTGTAGCCGAGGTCCTCCTCGAGCCGGTCGCCGTAGGTGGGGCGGCCGCCGAGCCGCCAAGCGTGCTCGGTCTCCACGAGCCCGTGCAGCTGCACGACCAGTCGGGTGGTCGGCACGGCGACATGGGCGGCCAGCTGTTCGGGCGCGACGGGCGCGCCGTCGACACGGAAGGTCATGGGGGAGGCCAGGATCGGTGCCTCGTCCTCGAGCGCGTCACCGATCAGACCCTGGAGGGCGGCCAGCACGCCCGCGCCCCAGACGGTCCGTGACGGCGCGGTCACGCCGGGCACCTGGACCGCGCTCGCGACCTCGCCGACCACGAACCCGGTGCCACCGACCACCGCGTATACACCGTCGGTGATCGCGTCGTGCACGACCTTCACCGGATCCGCGGCGGGACCGACCCCGAGCCGCACCGCCGCGAACACGCGGTCGGAGATAGCCCGGTGGATGGCCGCGATGCCGTCCACCGCGCCGACGAATTCGTCGCCCGCCAGGCGCGTGAGTGCCTGTACCTCGGCTTGGGGCTGGGGGAGCTGCTCGGTCACGAGATTGAGAGTACAACTGTGCACTGAAAAATGCCGCAGGTGGGCCCGATTCGGGACGAAGCCCGGCAATCGAGGCCCGCGATACTCACCTGTCACAACTAGGATGCCGATACGTTGATATGCGCATCAAGTCATGTATCTGGATGGACTGACCACGGAGAAAAAGGCAAGGGCGGCGGGGGAGGGGGCCCGCCGCCCTCACGGTGGGCGTCACGGTCGATGCATGATCGCGTACCAGAGCGCGCCCATCGTGCCCAGGACGAACAGCGGTGAGATGACCCAGGTCTCGACCCGGTTGCCGGTCCGCTCGATCAACGGCACCCGGGTCCGCAACGGGAACGGCCACAGCAGGCGGCAGCCGCGATCGGTGAGGCAGTCGCCGAGCAGATGCGCCAGGCAGCCGAGGCCGACGCAGATCGGCAGCCACGCCGGCCGGTCGACGATCCAGTGATCCACCGCGAACGTGCCCGCCGTCGCCAGCACGATCACCGTGCCGTAGGTGCGCAGGCTCTTTCCCGGCGGACACAGGTGCAGCGACCGCACCGCCAGCGCGAGCAGGAAGAACACCAGGCCCAGAGTGAACGGCCGGCCGAGATAATGCTCGCCCGCCCAGGTGGCGCCCACCGCGACGACGACGAACAGCAGGGAGTGGGTACCGTGTCGGTGCCCACCGGAGAGCCAGGAGATCAAGCGGCACAGGTGATGTGACAGCGGGCCCAGCACGTGTGAGATGGTTCCGCTCGGATGATCCGCGTCCGGCAGCAAGGCGGCACCCGCGGTCAGCAGTGTGCCCATGATCAGTTCGGCGATCCCGAATCGTGTTGTATCGCTGTCGAACAGGGGGAAAGCGGCGACCGTGAGCGGGAGCGCCGCGGCGGTTCCCGCCCAGGCCAGCGCGCCGCTGGTCGCGTGTGAATGTCCAAGCACCCCGCAACGTTAGTCGACCTCACTATCTCGACGCATATGCCGAGGACGGCGGGAATGCGGGGTGCGCCAGGATGGTTGGCGCAAGGGACCGCAGCGACGAAAGGACGACGATGAGCGCATTCAACGACCAGGTGATTGCCGAATTCCGGGCCAACGGCGGCCGGGTCGGCGGCATGTTCGAAGGCCGCGACAACATGGTGATCATCACCACGACCGGCGCGAAGTCGGGGCGCGCGATCACCAACCCGCTGGTGTTCCTGCCCGACGGCGACCGGATCGTGCTGATCGCCTCCAACGGCGGCGCCGACAAGCACCCCGCGTGGTACTACAACCTGGTCGCGAACCCGGAGCTGAGCGTCGAGCTGCCGACCGAGACCTTCACGGGCAAAGCCGAACTCGTCGACGACCCGGAACGCACCGCGCTGTTCGACCGGATGGTCGAGATCATGCCGGGCTTCGCGGAGTACCGCGAGAAGACCAGCCGTGAGATCCCCGTGTTCGCGGTGTCGCGGGTGAGTTAGGCGCGGGCTCGAGCCGAATCCTTGCCGGGGCGGGTGAGCTGCTGGTTTCATCGCCTCCGTGACCGAAACCACCGACGCGCCCCGTATCGTGCACGCCTCCCGCGAGATCGCGGCGAGCGCCGCCGCCCTCTTCGAACTGATCGCCGACCCCGCCCAGCAGCCGCGCTGGGACGGCAACGACAATCTCGCCGAAGCGGCGGCGGGCCAGCGGGTCACCGCCGTCGGTGACGTGTTCACCACGACGCTGACCAACGGCGTCGACCGCGACAACCACATCGTCGAGTTCGAGGAGGGCCGCCGCATCGCGTGGAATCCGTCCGAGCGCGGCAAGACCCCGCCCGGGCACCTGTGGCGCTGGGAGCTGGAGCCGATCGACGACGCCACCACCCGGGTGACCCATACCTACGACTGGACCGAGCTGCACGACGAGCTGCGTCAGGTCAGGGCCGCGGCCACCACCTCGGACAAGCTGCGGGCCTCGGTGGACCGGCTGGCCGAGGTCGCCGAGTCGGCCTGATCGCCCCCACCCCGACAACGAAACACCCCGCGACCCGAGCGAGTCGCGGGGTGTTTCGCGGAGCGGTCAGGCCAGGTCGAACCGATCCAGGTTGCTCACCTTGGTCCACGCGGCGACGAAGTCGCGCACGAACTTCTCCTTCGCGTCGTCGGTCGCGTAGACCTCGGCCAGCGCGCGCAGCTGCGAGTTCGCGCCGAATACCAGGTCGACGCGGCTACCGGTCCAGGTGACCGCGCCGGTCGCGGTGTCCTTGCCCTCGTAGACGTTGTCGTCCGACGCCGACGGCGTCCACTCGGTGCCCATGTCCAGCAGGTTGACGAAGTAGTCGTTCGTCAGCGCGCCGGGCGTCGTGGTGAGCACGCCGACCGGCGACTGCTGGTAGTTCACGCCGATCACGCGCAGACCACCGATCAGCACCGTCATCTCCGGCGCGCTCAGGGTGAGCAGGTTGGCCTTGTCGACGAGCAGGTACTCGGCCGGGATGCGGGCGTCCTTGGCCAGGTAGTTGCGGAAGCCGTCGGCCTGGGGCTCGAGCGCCGAGAAGGACTCGACGTCGGTCTGCTCCTGGGTGGCGTCGGTGCGTCCCGGTGTGAACGGCACCGTCACCGCGTGACCGCCGGCCTGGGCGGCCTGTTCGACACCGACCGCGCCGCCGAGCACGACCAGATCGGCGAACGACACCTGGGCGCCGCCCGCGGCGTTGAACGACTCCTGGATGCCTTCGAGGGTGCGCACCACCTGCGCGAGCTCGTCGGGCTGGTTGACCTCCCAGCCCGCCTGGGGCTGCAGTCGCAGGCGACCACCGTTGGCGCCGCCGCGCTTGTCGCTGCCACGGAACGACGAGGCCGCCGCCCAGGCTGTCGACACCAGCTGCGCGACCGTCAGCCCCGAGGCCTGGATGTGGCTCTTGAGGGTGGCGATCTCGGTGTCACCGATCAGCGGGCCGGTGTGCGCGGGGACCGGGTCCTGCCACAGCAGTTCCTCGGCCGGGACCAGTGGGCCGAGATAGCGCACGACCGGACCCATGTCGCGGTGGGTGAGCTTGTACCAGGCGCGCGCGAACGCGTCGGTGAGTTCGGCCGGGTTCGCCAGCCAGCGCCGGGTGATCTGCTCGTAGATCGGGTCGAAACGCAGCGACAGGTCGGTGGTCAGCATGACCGGGGTGCGCTTCTTGGTGGCATCGAACGGATCGGGCACCGTGTCAGCGCCCGCGCCGTCCTTCGGGATCCACTGGTGGGCACCCGCCGGGCTCTTGCTGAGCTCCCACTCGTAGCCGTAGAGGGTCTCCAGGAAGTTGTTGTCCCAGGTGATCGGCGTGCTGTTCCAGATGCCTTCCAGGCCACTGGTGATCGCGTCGGCGCCCGCTCCGGTGCCGAAGCTGCTCTTCCAGCCCAGCCCCTGCTGCTCGAGCGGCGCGGCCTCGGGCTCGGGGCCGACGAGGTCGGCGGGTCCGGCGCCGTGGGTCTTGCCGAAGGTGTGCCCGCCCACGATCAGCGCGGCGGTCTCCTCGTCGTTCATCGCCATCCGGGCGAAGGTCTCGCGGATGTCGATCGCGGCCTTGACCGGATCCGGATTGCCGTTGGGGCCTTCCGGATTCACGTAGATCAGGCCCATCTGGACCGCGGCGAGCGGACGCTCGAGGTTGCGCTCGCCGGTGTAGCGCTCGTCGCCGAGCCAGGTGCTCTCCGGACCCCAGTACACGTCCTCCTCCGGCTCCCACGCGTCGACGCGACCGCCGCCGAAACCGAAGGTGGGGAAGCCCATCGACTCGAGCGCGACATTGCCGGCGTAGACGATGAGGTCGGCCCAGGACAGCTTCTTGCCGTACTTCTTCTTGACCGGCCACAGCAGCCGCCGGGCCTTGTCCAGGCTGGCGTTGTCGGGCCAGCTGTTGAGCGGGGCGAAGCGCTGCATGCCCGAGCCGGCGCCGCCGCGGCCGTCGCCGACCCGGTAGGTGCCGGCCGAATGCCACGCCATCCGGATGAAGAACGGGCCGTAGTGGCCGAAGTCGGCGGGCCACCAGGGCTGGGAGGTCGTCATGACCTGCTCGATGTCCTGCTTCACCGCGGCCAGATCGAGGGTCGAGAACTCGGCCGCGTAGTCGAAGTCGGCGTCCATCGGGTTCGCCACCGGCGGATTCTTCTGCAGGATCGTGAGATTGAGCTGATGCGGCCACCAGTCACGGTTGCTGCCACGGGCGTCGGCGGAGGCGAACGGGCGCGCCGACGTCACGGGGCAGCCATTGTCACCGGGTTCCGTATTGGCTTCCGCGATAGGTGGATGTTCCTCGGGCACGGTGAATCCTTTCAGGAGAGTGATGGTGAAGTCGTGCAGTCGGGGCAGCGGCCCCAGTAGATGACTTCGGCTTCGTCGACGACGAAACCGGTGTCAGCGGCAGCGGTCAGACACGGCGCATCGCCGACTGCGCAGTCGACATCGACAATCACGCCACAGGATCGGCAGACGAGGTGATGATGGTTGTCGCCGACGCGGGTCTCGTACCGGGCGACGGTGCCCATGGGCTGGATTCGCCGCAGCAGGCCCGCGGTGGTGAGGACGCGCAGGACGTCGTACACCGCCTGGTGGCTCACCGCGCCGAGGGTGTCCCTGACCCGGCTCAGGATGGTGTCGGTATCGGCGTGCGGATGCTGGTGCACGGTGGTGAGCACCGCCAGACGCGGCGCTGTGACGCGCAGCGACGCCGCGCGGAGCATGCGCTCGAAGTCCGATGTGGTGGACACATTCCAGATTATTACTCGTTCCAGATGGCAGCGGAAGCGTTTCCGGCCAAGTGGCCTGGACCACATCGTGGTGGTTCCGGTCGGCGGCGCGGGGGCCGTAGCAGCGGTGACGGGAACAGGAACCGGGGCCGCCCCCCGGTCGACCCTGGTGCTAGGTGGTCACCGGGGTGCGGGTGGCGCGTTCGATGAGGTACTCGACCAGATGGGTGAGTACCGCCTTGGCCGAGGGCCGGTCGCGGGCGTCGCAGAGCACCACGGGAGTGTTCGGGTCGAGGTCGAGCGCGTCGCGCACCTCGTCGACGGTGTAGCGCGGCGCGCCCTCGAAGCAGTTCACCGCGATCAGGAACGGCAGCCCGCGCCGCTCGAAGAAGTCCACCGCCGCGAACGAATTGCTCAGCCTGCGGGTGTCGGCCAGCACGATCGCGCCGAGCGCGCCGCGGCACAGCTCGTCCCAGAGGAACCAGAACCGGTCCTGGCCCGGGGTGCCGAACAGGTACAGCACGAGGTCGCGGTCGATGGTGATGCGGCCGAAGTCCAGCGCGACCGTGGTCGTGGACTTCTGTTCCACCCCCGACAGGTCGTCGACGCCGGTGCTGACCTCGGTGATCAGCTCCTCGGTGCGCAACGGCGCGATCTCGCTGATCGAGGAGACCATGGTGGTCTTGCCGACGCCGAAGCCGCCGGCGATGAGGATCTTCACCGAGGCGGCCAGATGCTGCCCGCCCGGTGCCGTGGGGTCAAAGTTTTCGGATGCCATCCAGAACCGCTCGCAATACGTTGAGGTCTCCGGCACCGGCCTCGGCCGTCGCAGGAGCCCGGAAGATGAGGTGGCCCTCGCCGATGAGATCACCGACGAGGATCTTGGTCACCGCCAGAGGAAGTTTCAGCACGGCCGAGACCTCGGCCACCGACTGCGCGCGCTTGCACAACTGTGCGATCGTCGCGTATTCGGGTTCCGGTCGCCGCAGGGTGGGGGCGGGGTGTACGGCCACCACCACCGTGAGCATGTCCAGGTCGTGCGCCGCACCCATGGTGCGGCCGCGGGTCACCGCGTACGGGCGGACCAGGGGTCCGGCCGCGTCGTCGAACCACGGATCGCCGAGTCGAGTCATGGTGCTGCTTCCTATAGCTCCGCCAGTCCGTGCCGCGGCTCGGTCGACAGGTAACTGCCGACCCGCTGCACGGTGAGGTTCATTTCATAGGCGACCATGCCGAGGTTCGCCGACTCGTTGGCCTGCAGCGCCAGGCACGCGTTGTCGCCCGCCGAGGTGACGAACAGGACGGCGCGGTCGAGCTCGATCACCGCTTGCCGCACACCACCGCCGTCGAATCGGCTGCCCGCGCTGCGCGCGAGTCCGTAGAGGGTCGACGACATGGCGGCGAAGTGTTCGGCATCCTCGCGGTTCATCTGCGAGGAGCGTCCGAGCAGCAGCCCGTCGGTGGACAGCACGACCGCGTAGCGGACCCCCGCCAGCCGGTCGACGAGATCGTCGAGCAACCAGTTGAGATCACCGGGGTGGGAAGAGTTCACCTCAGCCTTCCTGTTCATCCTGATTCGATGTGGACAGTGGTTTGCGGCCCTGCCGGGTGCCGTTCTCGATCGCGGACATGATGTCGCGCGCCTGTTCGGCCGAGCGCGGCCGCTCCGGCGTACGCGGCGGCTCGGCGGCAGCCGGCTCCTCGGTGAGTTCGGGCGCCAGGTTGGTCTGGCGCTGACGCCGCGGCAGGGCCGGGCGCTCGTCGGAGCCGTGGGCCGGTACCTCGGGCGGTTCGGGCGCGGGCGCCACCGGGCGCGGCGGCGTGGGCGGTTCGGCGACCAGGGTGGCCACCGCGGTCGGCGCGGGCGCCGACTCGATGGCGGCGATCGGGGCGGGCTCGGGCGCGGGCGCGGGCAGACCGCGACGCAGCGGACCGGTGGTGGCCGGCGGCATCATCGAGGTGTCGGAGTCGCCGGCCAGCAGCGACAGCGGAATGAGCACGATCGCGCGGATACCGCCGTAGTCGGATTCGCTGAGCCGCACCGAGACACCGTGCGAGGTCGACAGCCGGGCGACGACGAACAGACCGAGGCGCGAATCCGAGGACAGCGTGCCGACACCGAAGTCCGGCGGATCGGCCAGCATGTCGTTGTAGCGGGCCAGGTCCTCGGGGCTCATGCCCATGCCCTGGTCGGTGATCTCGATGACCACGCCCTTGCCGACGATGTTGCCACCCGCCTCGACTCGCGACTGCGGCGGGGAGAACGCGGTCGCGTTGTCGACGAGCTCGGCGAGCAGGTGCACGAGGTCGGCCACGACGGTGCCGACGACCTCGACCTCGGGCAGCTTGGTGACGCGCACCCGGGCGTAGTCGAGCGTCTCGCCGATGGCGCTGCGCACGACGTCCATCACCGGAACCGGCTTGCGCCACTGACGTCCGGGCCTGCCGCCGCCCAGGATGATCAGGTTCTCGGCGTTGCGGCGTTCGCGGGTGGCCAGGTGGTCGAGCCGGAACAGGGTCTCCAGCAGCGCCGGATCCTCCTGCCTGCGTTCGGCCTCGTCGAGGATCTCGAGCTGGCGGTGGACCACGATCTGGCTGCGGTGGGCGATATTGAGGAACACCGCGCGCACACCCTCGCGGGTGCGGGCCTCGTCGACGGCGGCGCGCAGCGCGGCCGAGGCGGCGTGCTCGAAGGCCTGGGCGACCTGGCCGATCTCGTCCCTGCCGAAGTCCAGCGTGGGGGAGGTCTGCGCGGCGTCGATGTCGCCGCCCTCGCGCAGCGCGCGCATGGTGGCGGGCAGCTGTTCGTCGGCGAGGGCGAGGGTTTCGGTGCGCAGCCTGCGCAGGCGGCGGATGATCCGGTTGGCCAGGATCACCGCGACCAGGAACACCAGCACACTGAGCGCGAGCACGCCGCCACCGGCCAGGGCCGCGTTGACCTCGGCGCGGTGCGCGGTGTCCTCGGCGAGCTTCTGGACGTGGCGGTTGTGCGTGCTGTACGCGTCGAGCATGGCCCGGTTGACTTCGGCTGCCGCGCTCTGCCATTCGGGTGAGGACAGCGGCAGCGCGGCGGGCGTCTGCTTGGTCGAGGTGCTCGAGCTGCCGGTGGTCTGCGCGGCCGCCGCCGCGAAACGCTGCACGAGGGCCGACTCCATCGCGCTCAGTTGCCCCCACTGCGAGGACGACATCAGCGCGGTGATCGCGGTGCGCTGGGCTTCGTCGAGTTCGGCGGCGACGTTGGCGACTTCGTTGTGATAGAAGCCGCTCTGCTTGACGAACTCGTCGAGCGGAATGCTGGTGGGCCCACCGGCGGCCACCATCGACAGCGCCAGGGCGTTGCTGCGCGACATCGCCTCGGCGGCGTTGAGCAGGCGCATGCCCTCGCCCACGCCCGCGGCGACCACGGCGTCGGGGGCGGCGCGCTCGGCGACCTTGGTGCCCTGGGTGAACACGTCGAGCAGCTTGTTGTAGAACATGTACGCGTCGGAGGCGGGCAGCAGGCCCGCGTCGGCGCCGCCGCGCACCCCGGCCAGATGCGTACCGAGAGTGTTGAATCCGCCCTTGTCGTCGCCGATGTTGGAATCGTCGACCTTGCGGATGCCCTCGGAGACCTCGATCAGACCCCGGAAGGCGGCGTCGAGCCGGGTCCGGGCGGGCGCGAGGGCGAGCTGGGCGGTCTCGTCACCGGCCAGGTGGGCCAGGGTGAGCTGGCGTTCGGATTGGACGGCCTCGATGAGCTCGCGCGTGTAGGGCACGGCCGCTTGCATTTCCGAGGCCCAGGTCTTGGCCTTGTTGCTCTCGTCGACCAGGTAGCCCGCCGTTCCGACGCCGACCACCACCAGCGTGAGACTGGGGATGAGAGCGATCGCCAGAATCCGGGTTCGAACACCGAGTCTCGCTAAGAACATCGCCATAACGTAACGGAATCGTTGCAGTCTTGACCTGCGTGTCTCGCTGAGCGAGACGCGATTTGGTTTGTGCGGGAACGTCTTTGCTAGGGGCGGACCGGCACGGGGGATTCGGCGAGCTCGCCCCGCCGGCTGAGCCGCGATGGCACAGTCGGCGGGGGCTCGCCATGGCCTGGCAGCGCCGGGAAGGTCCTACCAGGTCAGGTCCGTGGCGCCGCTACAGCGTGCGGTCGGCGCCGGTTCGTGGGGGCGGTGCGGCAGCCAGTGCCGCGTTCTCCGCCTCGGTGAGTTGCCGGGCGCGCAGCACGAAGCGCATGCCCTGGCCCGCTTCCAGCGATTCGGCGCTGGCCTGCCCGCGCACCGCGTCGACGGTGAGGTGGGTGTCCTTCCAGCATTCGAACTGCTCGGGGCTGATCCAGAACTCGGTGTGCCAGCTGAGCCTGCCCAGCAGGACATCGGCCTTCTCGATCGGGAACTGCTTGGCGGATAGGCACACCGGCGCGATGTCCTCGTCGCAGCCCTCGCCGGCCTGGCGGAACAACACCGGGCCGTTGTCCTCGATCAGCCTGCGCAACAGGGTCTGGGCGCGTTCGGTGATCTCCACACGGTGGATCCGGTTCTGCATCAGAACATCCCGAGTTTCGTCGTGGAATAACTGACCAGCAGGTTCTTGGTCTGCTGGTAGTGCCCGAGCATCATGGCGTGGTTCTCCCGCCCGAATCCCGACTTCTTGTACCCGCCGAAGGCGGCGTGCGCGGGGTAGGCGTGGTAGCAGTTGGTCCAGACCCGGCCCGCCTTGATGCCGCGGCCGAGTCGGTGAGCGGTGTTGATATCGCGGGTCCACACGCCCGCGCCGAGGCCGTAGAGGGTGTCGTTGGCGATGCGGATGGCCTCGTCGACGGTGTCGAAACGGGTCACCGCGACCACGGGTCCGAAGATCTCCTCCTGGAAGATCCGCATCGTGTTCTCACCCTCGAAGATGGTGGGTTCGATGTAGTACCCACCCGGCAGGCCGTCGACCTTGCGTGCTTCCCCTCCAGTCAGCACGCGGGCGCCTTCGGCTCTGCCGATGTCCAGGTAGGACAGGATCTTCTCGTACTGGTCGTTGCCGGCCTGCGCGCCGATCATCGTCTCGGTATCGAGGGGATGACCTGACACGACGGCCTCGGTGCGGGCGATGCAGCGGGCGAGGAATTCGTCGTAGATCGACGAGTGGATCAGCGCGCGTGACGGGCACGTGCACACCTCACCCTGGTTCAGGGCGAACATCACGAAGCCCTCGACGGCCTTGTCGAGGTAGTCGTCGTCGGCCGCCATCACGTCGGGCAGGAAGATGTTCGGGCTCTTGCCACCCAGCTCCAGGGTGACCGGGATGATGTTCTCGCTCGCGTACTGCATGACCAGCCTGCCGGTCGTGGTCTCGCCGGTGAACGCGATCTTGGCCACTCGTGGGCTCTGCGCCAGCGGTTTGCCCGCCTCCACGCCGAAGCCGTTGACCACGTTGAGGACTCCCGGCGGCAGCAGGTCGGCGATCAGCTCGACGACCAGCAACAGCGAGGCGGGTGTCTGCTCGGCGGGTTTGATCACCACGCAGTTGCCCGCGGCCAGCGCGGGGGCCAGCTTCCAGGCCGCCATCAGGATCGGGAAGTTCCACGGGATGATCTGGCCGACCACGCCGAGCGGCTCGTGGAAGTGGTAGGCGACGGTGTCGGGGTCGATCTGCGAGATCGAGCCCTCCTGGGCGCGCAGCACACCGGCGAAGTAGCGGAAGTGATCCACGGCCAGCGGGAGATCCGCGGCCAGGGTTTCGCGGACCGGCTTGCCGTTGTCCCAGGTCTCGGCGACCGCCAGCGGTTCGATGCTGTTCTCGATCCGGTCGGCGATCTTGTTGAGGATGTCGGCGCGCTCGGCGACCGGGGTCGCGGCCCAGCGGTCGGTGGCACGATGCGCGGCCTCGAGCGCCATGTCGATATCGGCGGCCGTGGACCTGGCCACCGCGCAGAACGTCTCGCCGTCGACCGGGGAGGTGTTGTCGAAGTAGCGGCCTTCGATGGGGGCGGCCCAGTCACCCCCGATGAAGTTGTCGTATCGGGCGGCATAACTGACGATGCCGGTATCCGATCCGGGTTTGCCGTAGATCATGCGTCTCGCTCCTCGCGACCTCTGCGTGGTGGAACACACTATGGTCGGCGAAGGTTGGTACGAGGTTGGTGAGCGTGTTCGCCCAGGTCAGCCCTGTCGCGCGGTGTACAGGCGGGCGGTGACGACGGCCCGGCGGACGTCGTCTCGCGGCAGCAGGCGCAGCGCGTGCTCGTGCACCGCGACATCGCCGGGACAGCGCTGGCCGAAGGCCACGGCGTGCTCGGCCCGATCGCTGTGGAGCACCGCGTTGCGGATGCCCACATCCAGATGCGCGCGCCACTGTTCGACGCCGGGGAGATCGGAGCCGGGTAGCAGCGGCCCGCGATACAGCCACAGCGCCGAGGTGAGGTCGCCGCCCTCGATCGCGGCGAGCAGGTCGACCGCGTCGCAGGACACCGGACCGGTGAGCATGTAGCGCCGGTTGGCGATCTCGCCGCGGGTGGCCCGCCGCAGATGCGAGACATCGGCTTTGAGGGTGTTGAGCGAGACCGATCGGTCGCCGTAGACGGCGGCGTGCAGCTGCTCGGGGGTATAGCCCTCGGGTTCGAGCGCCAGCAGGGCCAGGATCTCGAGCTGGCGTGGCGGCAGCGGGACCGGCCTGCCGTCGCGCAACAGCCGTGCGGCGCCGAGGCATTCGAGCCGGACACCGGGCGCGGGAGCGGGCGCCTCGGCCCGCAACATGGTCTCCACCGCGGTCACCAGCGCCCGGACCGAGGTCATCACCATGGGGTGCGAGCGTTCCCAGGTCGAGGACAGATCGAGCACCCCGACCTGCCTGCCGTCGGGGCCGTGGATGGGCGCGGAATAGCAAACCCAGCCGTGCAGCGCCGCGACCAGGTGCTCGGCGGAGAAGACGGTCACGGCCTTGTCGTCGTGCAGCGCCAGCGACAGGCCGTTGGTGCCCATATGACTCTCGTCCCACACCCCGCCGGGCGCGAAGTTCACCTGCTCACCCTGGCGGCGCAGAGTGCGATCGCCCGCGGTCCACAAGATGGTGCCCGATTCGTCACTGACGACGGCGAGATAACCGGATTCCTCGGCCATGCCGCGCAGTTGCCCGGCGAGTTCGGTGACCGGCCTGCGCAGCGGCGACTCCGACCAGCGGTCGCTGATGTCGTTGAAGCCGGGGGCGACGGTCTGTGCCGGGTCCACGGTGTGCAGCGAGCGCTGCCAGGACTTGGCGACTTCCGCGCGCACCGGCCCGGTGTCACGGGGCAGATGCAGCGGGCGCGAGGGCGCGGCCAGCTTGTTCCACTGCTTCTCGAGCGCGCCCCGATAGTCCGAGAGCCGGTCCGGCGGGGGCGATCCGGCGATCGGGTCGTCGTGTGCGCCCACGTTCAACTCCCTGCTCGTCGGTGGCGCTTTCATGTCTATCAGCTGCGCCACCGCGGTGTGCACCGTTTACCGGCGGACGACCGGGTCACCGGTGCATGCCCTGTCGTGGCGGCTTGACGACACCGGCGTCGGCTACTTGTTCAGGAAGAGCCCGGCGATATCGGCGTTCTTGATCGGGGTGTCGATATTGCGCTGGCCCGCGCACAGCAGGTCGACCTGCACGATCATCGAGTCGACCAGGGTGCCCGCGGGCTCGTTGTCGGTGCCGTTGCGCTGCTTGATCGCCTTGGTGATGGTGATCCGCTTGGTGTCGGGCTCCTGGTTGACGTAGTCGCGGCACGAGGTGTCGCCACCCTGGTTGAGCACCCGCTCGACCTCGGTGCAGCCACTCGCCAGTGCCGCCAGCACCGCGACGCCGACGGCGACGGCACCGGTTCGGGTGGTGGCGTGCATGGTTCCTCCTGAGGGTCGCGCCGCGCGGGTGCGCGTCGAGTGGCCTCCAGCCTAAGCGGTCGGCCTCAGCCGCGGTGGATCCGCAACGGAACCAGCAGCTCGGCGGCGGTGAGCGAGCCGTGATGGCCCACCATCATCGACTGCAGCGGTTCGGCGGCGGAGCGGATCACCCCGGCCTCCCCGCGCGCGACGACGACCAGATCGCCGATCCGGTAGGCGGATTCGGTGGTGACCGTCGGCCCGAACCAGCCCGCCTCGATCGCCTCGGCCCGGGTGCGGATCAGGAAGTCGCCGCCGAGCACGCCCGCCCAGGTGTCGGCCACGTCGGCGGTCGCGCCGTCGGTGGTGTAGACGTGGCGGGCGCGGGGCTCCCCGGCGAGCTCGGCGACGCCCGCGGACAGGTGCGGGTGGGTGTCGAAGTCGATCCGCTCGGTGAGTTCGACCATGCCGTGGTCGGCGGTGACGATCAGCGCCGTGCGGGCGGGCAGGCGCGCGGCCAGTTCGGCGGCGATCCGGTCGACGTGCCCGAGCTCGAATCGCCAGGCCCGCGAGGCGGGCCCGCGCGCGTGCCCGGTCGTGTCGAGTTCCGAATGATAGGTGTAGACCAGGGTTTTCGGTGCCGAGACGAGGGCGTCGAGGACGCCGTCGATCAGGTCGCCGACGGAGAAGCTGGCCCGGAAATCGCCGCCACGCCAGCCGGCCCTGGTCAGGCCGGAGCCGTCCTGATACCCCGGCGCGACTTGGATCGCGGCGATCCCGGCGGCGGTGGCGCGCTGGAAGGCGGTGGGCCGCGGCTGGATTCGCTCGGGCGGGAACGTGGCGAGGGCGTCGACCTTCGGGCCGGCGCCGTTGAGTTGCCAGCGCAGGCTGTTGAACAGCCGCTGCTCTTCCGGCAGCCGCAGCAGGTACCCGACGATGCCGTGCTCGCCCGGCGGCAGACCGGTGCCCAGGGTGGTCAGGCTGGTGGCGGTGGTGCTCGGAAAGCCCGCGGTCATGGTGGCTTCCGGCAGGCCCGACAGGAACGGCGCCGTCGTGGCGTTGGCGGCAAGCGCCTGCGCGCCGAGGCCGTCGACGAGCAGGACGCACACGTGGTCGACGTCGAGATCCAGGCCGAGTCGGTCGGTCTCGCCGTCGACGCCGAGGCGGGCCAGCACGGAGGGAAGCAGATCGGCGAGGGAGGACTCGCCGTAGCGCGGGGTCAGCAAGAGTTCGTCGTTCACGCCTGTCCGGTTTCGAATCGGCTGATCAGTCCGTCGCGCAGGACGAACCGCCAGGTGGTACGCAGGGAGCCCCATCGGCTGTTGGTGTAGTCGGCGGTGAGCTCGAGGCCGTCACCGTCGACCGATTCCACGACCAGGTGGCCGTTGCTGCTGAAGATCTCGGCCTCGGTCCACTGCGCGAGGTCGCGTTCGACCCCGTCGTCGGACATGGTCGCGTCCTCGGTCAGCACACCGTAGAAGCGGTCGGTGTCCTGGGCGTTGAGCGCGTCGACGAACGCTTCGACCACGGGATCGAGTTTCGCGGTGGCAGACATCGGCTCTCCTGCTCGGGTGGCACACGACGGATGACGGTGCACCCCACTGTAGGTGAGCGCGCGGGTGCGGCCGAGGGAATATGCGACGGCGCGTCAGGCGCCGGTGGGCCGGGGGGCGATGAGGCCGGTGAAGGAGCGCATGATCGCGTCGACGAGGTCGGGCACGTTGGTGCCCATCTGCTCGCTGCGTTTCTCGAGATGCCCGTCCAGCCACAGCGAGGCCAGTCCGTGCCCCAGTGCCCACCAGGCCACGGCCAGGGTGTCGGCGCGGTCGGCGGGCAGCACGCCCGCCGCGACCGCCTCGGCGACCGTGTCGGCGAGGATCTGGAACGCGTCGTCGCCGGCCTCGTGGGCATCGGGGTGTTTCTCCGGCTGGGACAGCTCGGGGCGGAACATCAGCCGGAATTGCGCCGGATGGTCGCGGGAGAACCGGACGTAGGTCTCGGCCAGCGCGGTGAGCGCGTCCAGCGGAGAGGTGGCCGCCGCCTTGGTCGCGGCGAGGTCGGCGGCGAGCTGCTGGAAGCCGTCCACCGACAGCGCCGACAGCAGCGCGGCGCGGTCGGCGAAGTGGTGGTACGGCGCGCCGCTGCTGACCCCGGCTTCGCGGGCGACGCGGCGCAGGCTCACCGCGGCCAGGCCCTCGCTCTCGATCAGGCGCAGGCAGGCGTCCATCAGCGTGGCCCGCAGGTCGCCGTGGTGGTAACGGGTGCGCTTCACCCTCCGAGCGTAAGCGAGAAGCTCGCCGAGATCGGCACTGGACAGGAAATCTATGCAGTGTTTAGATTATTTGAGCACCGCTCAGATGGGCGGGCGTCCCTGGAAGGACGAAGGGTGAACACCATGATCACTCGGGTATTGGTCACCGGCGCGACGGGTTTCGTGGCCGGCCACTGCATCGCCGAACTGCTCGACCACGGTTACGCCGTCCGCGGCTCCGTGCGAGACCTCGACGCGCACGCCCAACGCGCGCACCTGACCGACCTCGCCCGCCGCACCGGCGGTGCGCTCGAGTTCGTCGCCGCCACGCTCGACGACGACGCGGGCTGGGCGGAGGCGGTGGCGGACTGCGACACCGTGCTGCACGTCGCCTCGCCCTTCCCGGCCGCGCCCCCGGACGACGAGCAGGCGCTGATCGAGCCCGCCGTCGACGGCACCCTGCGGGTGCTGCGCGCCGCCGCGGCGGCCGGGGTGCGCCGCGTCGTCCTCACCTCCTCGGTCGCCGCGGTGGCCTACGGTCACGATGACGACGCCGTCCGCACCGAGGCCGACTGGTCGGTCGTGGACCGGATCCCCGCGTATCAGAAGAGCAAGACCCTCGCCGAACGCGCCGCCTGGGACTACGTCGAATCACTCGGTGGCGCACTCGAACTCGTCGCCGTGAATCCCGGCATGGTGCTCGGCCCGCTGCTCGACGCGACGACCAGCACCTCGCACGAGCCGATCCGCCGGCTGCTGAATCGCGATGTGCCCGGTTCGGTGCGCACCGGCTGGACGCCGGTCGATGTGCGCGACCTCGCGATCGCCCACCGGCTCGCGATGGAAGTGCCCGCGGCGGCGGGCAATCGGTACATCTGCGCGGCCGAGCCGCTGTGGATGGGGGAGCTGGCCACGATGCTGGCCCGCGATTTCGCCGCGCAGGGCTTCCGGGTGCCGACCCGGGTGCTGCCGAACTGGCTGGTCCGGCTGGTCGCGGTGTTCGACAAGGGCGTACGGCTGACCCTCCCGGTGCTCGGCCGCACCGAGAACGTCAGCGCCGACAAGGCCCGCCGCGAACTGGGCTGGACGATGCGCCCGATCGCGGACACCATCCGCGACACCGCCGACAGCCTGATCGCCGTCGGCGTCGTCACCGCGCCCGGCAGGCGGCGAACCGCTGCCGTCGCCGCGCCGGCCGGAACCCGATGAGCGGGAAGGGAAGACGATGCTGATCACCGCGCTCGTCCTCGCCCTGGTCGGCCTCCTCCGGCGCGCAGCGCGGGGGAAACCCGGTGACCCCGTGCCGGTGGGGCGTCGGCTCGACCGGCTGACGGCGGCGCTACGACGTGCGGGGGAGCGCCTGATCCGTGAGCCTGTGCCCGCCCTGTCGGCGGTCGTGGCCGTGCTGGGCCTGGCTGTCGTCGGCACTCACTTGGCCTGCGCCGGGACGGCCTGAGGTCAGCGCCATTCCTGGCGCTGCAGATCCAGGATCACCGGGCGCATGAGAGTCGAGACCTGCGGGTCGGCCGCGCGGCGATCCGGC
The DNA here is from genome assembly GCF_032656385.1 of Nocardia canadensis. NCBI lineage: Bacteria > Bacillati > Actinomycetota > Actinomycetes > Mycobacteriales > Nocardiaceae > Nocardia > Nocardia canadensis. Next base: position 1,453,599 of record NZ_JAVCWB010000008.1, on the reverse strand, counting down.
GGGAACACCGTGGCGGCGGCGAGGGTGCGGTCGTCGAGGGAACGCAGCGGCGCAGGGGAGCTCAGGGCCGGGGCCGGGCTCTGCCCCGCCGCGGCGAGCACGAAGCCCCAATCACCGAAACTCGGCACGTCCACGTGGTAGGGCGTCGTGCGCAGCCCGGCCGCGCGCACGGTGGCGTCGATGGCCCAGAACGAGCGCGGCGCGAAGAACGGCGAGCCGGACTGCACCACCAGGCGGGCGCCGGGGGCCAGCACGTTCGCGGTCATCGCGTAGAACTCCTGCGAGTACAGCTTGGCCACCGAGGTCTGGTCCGGGTCGGGCAGGTCGACGATCACCGCGTCGAAAAGCCCGGGGGCGCCGCGCAACCAGGTGAACGCGTCCGCGGTGATCACCCGAACCCTGGGGTCGTCGAAGGAATGCTGGTTGAGCACGGTGAGGCGCTCGTCTGCGCGGGCGAGGTCGATCATCGCCGGATCGAGCTCGACCAGCGTCACCTCGGCGACGTCGGGATAGCGCAGGATCTCGCGCAGGGCCAGGCCGTCACCGCCGCCGAGGACCAGCACCGAGCGATGCGATCCCGCCAGCACCGGATGTACCAGCGCCTCGTGATAGCGGTACTCGTCGACCGAGGAGAACTGCAGACCACCGTTGAGATAGAGGCGGGTATCGGTGGTGCCGAACGGGGAGAACGACTCGGTGAGCACGATCTGCTGGTACGGCGTGCGGGTCTGCCACACGATCGGATGCGCGAACAGGGCCTGCTGGGCGGTGGCCTCGAACCGATCGGCGTAGAGATAGGTGCTCGCGAGCCCGCCCGCGACGACCACGGTCGCGCCGACCAGCACGCGCCGGGCCGCGCGGGTCATCTGCGCGCGGAAGAAGAAGAACGCCAAGGCCGATCCGGCCGCGGCGTTCACGACGCCGACCACGAGGCTGCCCCGGATCTGCCCGAACACCGGGAGCAGCAGGAACGGAAACGCCAGCCCGCCCAGCAGCGCACCGACATAGTCGGCGGCGAACAGATCGGCGACCGCGCCGCTGGCCTCCTGTCTGCGGATCTGCTGCAGCAACTCCATCAGCAGCGGGATCTCGGCTCCGATCAGCATGCCGATCACCGCCGCGGCCAGCACCAGGGTGCCGGTGTAGACATTGAGCCAGGCGTAACTGGCGTACAGCGCCGCCACCGACAGTCCACCGATCACGGCCAGCGCCAGCTCGACCGCCACGAACGCGGCGGCGGCGTGGCGGCGCAACGGTTTCGCCGCGAGCGCGCCGACGCCCATCGCGCACACCATCACACTCAGGGTGATGGAGGCCTGCGCCGCGGTGTCGCCGATCAGGTAGCTGCCGAGGGTGACCAGCGACAGCTCGTACACCAGGCCGCAGGCGGCGCAGACGAACACGGTCGCCAGCAGCGCCGCCCTGGCCAGGCGGTGCACCGGCATCAGGTCAGGCCCGCGGCCACCACCAGCGCGACCGCGACGTGCGCCGATGCCGTGACCCACACCGCCGGATGCGGTTCCGGATCGGCGACGACGGCGCGGAAATCGCCGGGGGTGAGCGCGTCGAGCAGCACGAAGGCCAGCGTCATCGCGGCCAGGCCGATCACCCCGTAGATCGCGCTCGCCAGCAGCGCCTGCAGGATCTTGCCCTCGGAGGTCCAGATGGCGGTGGCCACGATGATCCCGACTCCGAACAGGTTCGAGGCGAGCAGGATCGCGGCGTTGCGGTTGCGCTCGAGCCAGATCTGGGCGCGCAGATCACCGGGGGTGAGCAGGTCGACGACGCCGAAACCGACGGCCATCAACACGATTCCCACCGCGGAGTAGGCGAGCGCGGCGCCCGCGTCCGCCGCCAGGTCGGCGAGCATATGTGTCCTCCTGTGCTGAATGACGATGTACTACTTGCCGCCCTGGTCGCTGCCGCCGCCGCGGAAGTCGCCCGCCGCGGAGCCGCTGGTCCAGCCGTAGGTGCTGGTGTGCGAGTGGTGGCGGCGGGTGCCGTTGGCGAGGCTGTCGACCAGCACCAGCGAACCGCCCGCGTGCGGCGAGACCGCGACGAGGTCCTTGTCGAAGCGCAGGTAGTGGTTGTCGCCGGTGTTGCGGCGATCGCGGGGGTCGGTGGCCTTCGCGATCGCGGCGGCCACGGCGGCGGGCGCGGCGGCGGCGGTGAACGCGATGCCGTCGTTGACCTGATCGAGCTGGCGGGCCCGCTGATAGCGCTCGGCCACGTAGTCGCGTGGATTCGCGTCCCTGGTCACCACGATCACGGCGACGATGGCGACGACCACGGCGCAGATCCCGGCCACGATCCATCTGGTGCGATTCATCGTCACGCTGTGCGAAACCCTCCCCGTACAAAAACTGCGCCGGACTGTATCACCCGGCGCGGGCGCACCGTCAACCGTCGCGCTCAGGTCCCGTGGCCGCTGACCCCGGGCCGGCGCGGCTTGTGCCAGACCAAGGTGTAGCGCCACATCAGGCGTCGGCGGATCTGCGCGCCGGGCAGCAATTCGCCGGTCACCGCTCGGATCTCGGACAGTGTCTCCGCCGGGTCGCGGACCGCGGCCGCCGGGCCGCCCCGCGAGCCACGACGCCACCAGTCCAGGCCGCGGATCGCGGGCAGCAGCGGCAGGTAGTGGAAGTCGGTGAGGGGGTGCATCTTCCAGAGGCCGACGACCGCGAGCGTGCCGCCCGGCGCGACCAGATGGCGCAGTGCGGCGATGCCGTCGCGGACGGGGACGTGGTGCAGGGTGGCGACGGCGGTGACCATGTCGAAGGTGTCGTCGAGTTCGCGGAAGTCGGCCTGTTCGAGATGCACGTTCGGGGCGGGCGGGGCGGTGGCGATGACCTTGTCGTCGATATCGACACCGAGCACGGCGTCGCAGCGGGTGGCCAGCTTACGGGCGAGCAGGCCGTCGCCGCACCCGACATCGAGCGCGGTGCGGGCATCGGCCGGGACCTGATCGAGGATCCAGGGGTGGTAGTGCGTGTTGTGATTCCAGTAGGGGTCCGTCGACATGCCACGACAACGGCCGGGGCCACGCCGGGGTTCCGGACCGGAAATCCACCCGCGCAAAGGTTTCCGGTGTCCTAGCCGCGACCGGCGGCGTAACCGGCCAGCCACTCGGGGAACTGGGTGAGGTCGTCGAGGACGACATCGGCGCCCGCGGCCCGCAACCCGTCGGCGTCGTAGGGGCCGGTCGTCACACCGACGGCCAGGACGTCGGCGGCTTTCGCGCCGCGCATGTCGCCGGCATGGTCGCCGACGAAGACCGCGGCGGATTCGGCCCGCAGGACCTCGGCCTTGCCGGTGGACCACAGATCACCGGCGAGCAGGTCGATCTGCCAGCCGAGGAGGTCGATGTGCAGCCGGGCGTTCGGCTCGAACTTGCCGGTGACCACCAGTGTCCGTCCGCCGCCCGCGCGCACGGCGTCGAGCGCCGCGGCCGCGCCGGGCAGGGCGGGGATGTGCGGGACGACGTCGGGGTAGAGCGCGCGGAACCGGGTGACCAGATGGGGGATCAGGTCGTCGGGCGCGCCCGCGTCGGCGAGCAGCGTGGCCAGCGGCGGTCCCAGATGATCGGCGAAGTGGCTGCCCACCATCGGCAGGTCGAATTCCCGCGCCAGGGTGTCGATCGCGACGGCGACCCCGGGGCGCGAATCGATGAGGGTCATGTCCAGATCGAAACCGACGGTGAGGCTCACGAGCCGAGCGTATCGGGATCGACCCGAACACCGCGCTGACGGGCTGATTCACGTGGAACCCCGCGTGCACTCACTGCCGAAAACGCTTGGGGGAGTGCGATTGTGCGATGCGCGGAGTGCATCGCCGCAGGCAAGGCGGGAAGTATGGCGGTTCCGGAGTATGCGCGGACGGGCCAGGTCCCGGCCGCATTCGCGGATTCCCGGACGAGGAATCCACAGTCACCAGCAGTGACCGCAAAGATGCATCGACTGCCATTCCGGCGGCCTGGTCGATCCGTCGCTGTCGGCGGGTGAGGGGATCGCGGCGGCTCCGGCGAGATCGCCGGGGTGCGGACAAACCAATGGCAAGGAGGGAAAACCACTCCTTGCCACTCTCAATGTATAGCGCACACCGGGGCTTGCGGCAAGGCCCCGGTCGTCCTGCACAATCGCCTGCCGAAGCCATGACCAGCACAAACGAGGGGCATTTGATGATCGACGTGATCGTTGCGGGCGGCGGACCGACCGGGGTGATGCTGGCGAGCGAGCTGCGGCTGCACGGGGTGCGCGCACTCGTCCTGGACCGGGAACCGGCACCGACCCCGGTGGTGCGCGCCATGGGATTGCACGCCCGCAGTCTCGAGGTGCTGGGGCAGCGCGGTCTGCTGGACCGATTTCTCGCCGCCGGGACACCGCACCCGCTCGGCGGCTTCTTCGCCGGGATCGCGAAACCCCAGCCCGCCGGACTCGACACCAGCCATCCGTACGTGCTCGGCCTCCCGCAGACGGTCACCGAACGCCTGCTGACCGAGCACGCCGTCACCCTCGGCGTGGAGATCCGGCGCGGCGCCGAGGTGGTCGGGCTGACGCAGGACGACGACGGGATCGCCGTCGAGCTGGCCGACGGCACGCGGTTGCGCTCGCGCTATCTCGTCGGCTGCGACGGCGGCCGCAGCACCGTGCGCAAGCTGCTCGGGGTCGGCTTCCCCGGCGAACCGAGCCGGGTCGACACCCTTCTGGGCGAGATGCGGCTGACCGCGTCGCCGGAGACGCTGGCCACCGTGAACGCCGAGGTGCGCAAGACCCAGCTGCGTTTCGGCGCCATGCCGCTCGGCGACGGCGTGTATCGCGTCGTGGTGCCCGCGGCCGAGGTCGCCGCCGATCGCACCGTCGCGCCGACGTTCGAGGAGCTGCGTCGGCAGCTGGTGGCCACCGCGGGCACCGACCTCGGCGCGCACGCACCGCGCTGGCTGTCGCGCTTCGGTGACGCCACCCGGTTGGCCGACAGCTATCGCGTCGGCCGGGTGCTGCTGGCGGGCGATGCCGCCCACATCCATCCGCCGATGGGCGGGCAGGGCCTGAATCTGGGTCTCCAGGACGCGTTCAACCTCGGCTGGAAGCTGGCCGCGCAGATCGCAGGCTGGGCGCCGGATGGCCTGCTCGACAGCTACGAGACCGAACGGCGCCCGGTGGCCGCGGACGTCCTGGACAACACTCGCGCGCAGATGGAACTGGTCTCGCTCGAACCGGGCGCGCAGGCCGCGCGCAGGCTGCTGGCGGAATTGATGGAGTTCGAGGAGGTGAACCGGTACCTGATCGAGAAGATCGTCGCGATCGGCATCCGCTACGACTTCGGCGACGGCCACGAGCTGGTCGGCAAGCGCCTGCGCGACATCACGCTGACGGGCGGCCGCCTCTACGACCGCCTGCACGCCGGGCGCGGGCTGCTGCTGGACCAGACCGGCCTGCTGTCGGTGGCGGGCTGGGCCGATCGGGTCGACCATGTCGTGGACGTGAGCGAGGAACTCGACGTCCCCGCGGTGCTGCTGCGGCCCGACGGCCACGTCGCCTGGGCGGGGGTGGACCAGCGGGAACTGCTGGTCCACCTGCCGCGCTGGTTCGGCGCGGCGCGCTGAGCGCGCTGCCTCAGCTGCTGGCCGCCGCGGTGAACGGTGCCACCACCGGCACCGCGGCGGGCCGGGACGGATGCCGCCAGCGGCCCTGGCGCTCCAGGATCGGCAGCACACCCTCACCGAACCAGTACGCCTCCTCCAAGTGCGGGTACCCGGACAGGATGAACTGGTCGATCCCGAGCGCGGCGTACTCGAGCAGCCGCTCGGCCACCTCCGCGTGCGAGCCGACGAGCGCGGTCCCCGCGCCGCCGCGGACCAGCCCGACACCGGCCCACAGGTTGGGCGCGATCTCCAGGCCGTCGGTGCGGCCGTTGTGCAGCTGTGCCATCCGGCGCTGGCCCTCGGACTCGCTCTTGGCCAGGCTCGCCTGCACTCGCTCGATCTCGCCCGGCGCGATCCTCGACAGCAACCGGTCGGCCTCGGCCCACGCCTCGGCGGCGGTATCGCGGCTGATCACGTGGATGCGCAGGCCGAAGTCGACAGTGCGGCCCTCGATCGCGGCCAGCCCGCGGATCCAGTCCAGCTTCGCGGCGACCGCGTCCAGCGGCTCGCCCCAGGTCAGATAGGTGTCGGCGTAGCGTGCCGCGATCGGCCCCGCCGGACCGGAGGAACCACCGAAGAAGACCGGCGGAATCGGGTCGGGCCGGGAGCTGAGCAGCGCGTCGCGCACCTGGAGATGCTCACCGGTGAAACTGATCGGCTCGGTCGACTCCCACAGCTCGCGCACGATGTGCAGGAACTCGCCGGTGCGGGCGTAGCGCTGGGCCTTGTCGAGGAAGTCGCCGTAGGCCTGCTGCTCGCGCGGCTCGCCACCGGTGACGACATTGAGCAGCAGCCTGCCGCCGGAATGGCGCTGGAAGGTCGCCGCCATCTGGGCCGCCAGCGTGGGGCTGGTCAGGCCGGGGCGCAACGCCACCAGGAACTTGAGCGTCTCGCTGGTCTGCACCAGCATCGCGGTGGTCAGCCAGGCGTCCTCGCACCACGCGCCGGTGGGGGTCAGCACGCCCTCGAAACCGTTGTCCTCGGCCGCCGCGGTGAGCTGAGCGAGGTAGCGCAGGGTGGCCGGGCGGTTACCGGACATGAAGCTGCCGTGTCCGCCGGCGACCAGCCCGCGCGAATCGCCGTATGTGGGCAGGAACCAGTGGAACGACAGTCCGCGCTCGGTCATGTCCGCCTTTCGTCGTAGTGAGAGGAATCGTCCTCGACTCTGACCGGCGAAGCCGGTGACGTCACGGATTCCGATCACCGTGCGCGCAACCCCCGACACGCCACGACGCGGCCCGGCCGAACTAGACGTAACCGTGTGAAACACGTAACCTCGACGGAGGCTCGGGCGACGGTGCTCGGGCGGCGACGACCCTACGAAACGAGTTTCCTCAATGACGCGGCATGTCGACGTACTGATCATCGGCGCTGGCCTGTCCGGAATCGGCACGGCTTGTCACCTCACCCGCGAGCAGACCGGACGCAGCTACGCGATCCTGGAGCGCCGTGAGAACATCGGCGGCACCTGGGACCTGTTCAAGTACCCCGGCATCCGCTCCGACTCGGACATGCTGACCTTCGGTTTCGGCTTCCGGCCGTGGATCGGCACCAAGGTGCTCGCCGACGGCGCCAGCATCCGTCGCTACGTGGAGGACACCGCCGAGGAGTACGGCGTCACCGACCACATCACCTTCGGCCGCAAGGTCGTCACCGCCGACTTCGACCGCGCCGCCGCACTGTGGACCGTCACCGCCCTGATCGAGGCCACCGGCGAGACCGAGACCTGGACCGCCAACTTCCTCGTCGGTGCCAGCGGCTACTACAACTACGACGAGGGCTACCAGCCCACCTTCCCCGGCCAGGACGACTTCCAGGGCCGGATCGTGCACCCGCAGCACTGGCCCGAGGACCTGGACTACACCGGCAAGAAGGTCGTGGTCATCGGTTCCGGCGCCACCGCGATCACGCTGATCCCGTCGATGGCCGACGACGCCGCGCACGTCACCATGCTGCAGCGCTCGCCCACCTGGATCCAGGCGCTGCCCTCGGACGACCCGGTCGCCATCGGTCTGAAGAAGTCCCGGGTGCCCGACCAGATCGCCTACAAGATCGGCCGCGCCCGCAACATCGCCCTGCAGCGCGCCAGCTTCCAGCTCTCGCGTACCAACCCGGAGCTGGCCAAGAAGCTGATGCTGGCCCAGGTGCGCCTGCAGGTCGGCAAGAACGTGGACCTGCGCCACTTCACCCCGAGCTACAACCCGTGGGATCAGCGCCTGTGCGTGGTGCCCAACGGTGACCTGTTCAAGGTGCTCAAGAGCGGCAAGGCCGACATCGTCACCGACAAGATCGCCAAGTTCACCGAGAAGGGCATCCTGACCGAGTCGGGTCAGGAGCTCGAGGCCGACATCATCGTCACCGCCACCGGCCTGAACGTGCAGATGCTCGGCGGCATCACCCTGTCGATCGACGACGAGCCGGTGAAGTTCAACGAGACGGTCGCCTACAAGAGCGTCCTGTACTCCGACATCCCGAACTTCCTGATGATCATCGGCTACACCAACGCGTCCTGGACGCTCAAGGCCGACCTCGCCGCCGCGTACCTGTGCCGCGTGCTCAACATCATGCGCGACCGTGGCTACACCACCTTCGAGGTGCACGCCAACCCCGAGGACATCGCCGACGAGTCGCTGATGGGTGGCGCCCTGACCTCGGGCTACATCCAGCGCGGCAACGACGCGATGCCGCGTCAGGGTGCCAGGGGCGCCTGGAAGCTGGTCAACAACTACTACCGCGACCGCACGTTGATGCACAAGGCGCCGATCGAGGACGGCGTCCTGCGGTTCAGCAAGACCGGCACCACGGTCGCGCCGGGCGAGAAGGTCGCCGGCGCCTGATCCGCGGCGCCACCCGATCCCGAACGGGGTCCGTCACTTCCCGGTGACGGACCCCGTGCTTTTCGTCACGGTGATCGATGCCCGATCCGGTTGTGCGGAGCGGGTTTCGGTCACCCGGGCGAATTCCCAGCGCCTCCCGTACTATCGCGATCGAAGACACCGCCCGGGGAGACGAAGGAGGACGGTGTGGGATCTCGCCTACCGGCGACCATCCGAGACGCGGGGATGTGGCTGCGGCGTTTCGCCGCGACGACACCGGGTGTGATCGGTGCGGTACTCGTGGTGACCACGGTGGCCTGCCTGATCGCCGGATCGACTGTGGGACAGCAGCTCGACGCGAAGATCGGCCGTACCGAGCAGGTACTCGACCGCACCGAGCCGCTGGCGTTCGCGGCGCAGAGCCTCTACGTCTCGCTCTCTGCCGCCGACGCCGGTGCCGCGACGGCGTTCCTGTCCGGCGGTGTCGAATCGCCCCAGGTGCGTGACACCTACGAGCAGTCCCTCGCCGAAGCCGCCGCCGCGCTGGCGGAAGCGACCGCCGGCGCTACCGACGCTCAGACCAGGGCGATCGTGGCCCGCATCGCCGCCGATCTGCCCACCTACACCGGCCTGGTGGAGACCGCGCGCGCCAACAATCGTCAGGGTTTCCCGGTCGGCTCGGCGTATCTGCGGCAAGCCTCCGACCTCATGCAGACCTCGTTGCTGCCCAACGCCGAACAGCTGAACAAGGCGCGCTTCGCCGCCGTCCGCGAGGACCAGCACCGCATCGGCGCGCCGCCGTGGACCTCGATCGTGTTGCTGTTGCTGGTGCTGGCGGCCTGCGGTGCCGGTTCGGTGCTGCTGCTGCGCCGTACCAACCGGTGGGTGAATCCCGGTGTGGCCCTGGCCGCCGCGGCCGCGCTGCTGGCCCTGGTGTGGTCGACCGGGGCCACCGTCACCGCCGCGCAACTGCTCGACACCGGAGATACCGGGGCCGGGGCGCGGGTGGAGAACCTGGCGAGCGCGCGCATCCTGGCCCAGCAGGCCCGCACCGACGAGACCCTGGCCCTGATCACCCGCGGCGACATCACCGCGCCGGAGAACGCGTTCCACACCCACACCCGTGACCTCGAACAGCGGCTCACCGCCGCGGGCGCGGGTGACTCCGAAGCGGGCCGGGCCCTGACCAATTGGAACGCGGGCCACAACGCCCAGCGCACCGCCTACGAGAAGGCCGACTACGCCGGGGCGGTCACCCAGGCCATCGGCACCGGTCCCGACAGCTCGGCGACCAGCTTCGCCCGCCTGGACCGGGAACTGCGCGACGCGCTCGCGCAGGCCCGCACCGACCTGCGCGACGGCGTCGACGCCGCCGGAACCACCTTCACCCTCAGCCCGTTCGGCACGCTGATCCTGCTGCTGGCCGCGGCGGGCGCGGTGGTCACCGGCCTGTGGTCCCGACTGAAGGAGTTCCTGTGAGTACCCGGCGTCCTCTGCTGGCCGCGGCGCTGGCCGCGGCGGTCGTCCTGGTCGCGGGCTGCGGTGACGCGCCGGACCCGTCGACCATTCCGGCCACCGCCGTCGCCCCGCCGATCCCCGGCGCCGAAGCCATCACCTCGGCCCCCACCGCGGAGGGCACGGGATCCTGCGACACCGAGGCGACCCTGGCCCCGACGGCGCAACCGCGTCCCGGCGCGATGCCGGCCGGTTCGTCGATGGCGGCGATCGTCGCCAACGGCAGGCTGCGGGTCGGCGTCGACCAGAACACCTACATGTTCGGCTTCCGCAATCCGTCCACCGGACGGCTGGAGGGCTTCGACATCGACCTGGCCAGGGAGATCGCGCGCGATCTGTTCGGTGATCCGGACAAGATCGAACTGCGTTCCGTCGCCGCGGCCGACCGGATCCCGCTGCTGCAGGACAAAAAGGTCGACATGATCGTGCGTACCTTCTCCGCCACCTGCGAACGCCGGCGCGATGTCGATTTCTCCAGCGTGTACTACCGTGCGGCACAACGCATCGCGGCCCCGAAGGGCGCTGGCATCACGAACGCCGCCGGGCTCGCAGGCAAGCGCGTGTGCGTCACCAAGGGCACCACCGCGGCCGCGCCGCTGTTCGCGCTGCCCGAACCGCCGTCCGTGCTCGGCGTGACCAACTGGACCGACTGCCTGGTCGCCCTGCAGCAGGGCACCGTCGACGCCATCAGTGGTGACGAGCCGATCCTGGCCGGTTTGGTCGCCCAGGACCGCAATCTGGAACTGGTCGGCGACGAGATCGGCACCGGCGCCTACGCGGTCGGCGTGCCCAAGGGCAGCAGCGACCTGGTCCGGTTCGTCAACGGCGTGCTCGACCGGACCCGCAACGACGGCACCTGGCAGCGGATCTACCAGCAGCACCTGGGGGTGCTCGGTCCGTCACCGGGCCCGCCCGTGCCCCGGTACGTCGGATGACCTGGCCGATGCTCGGCCTCGCCGAGATCGATCGTGAACTGGCCGCGCGCACCGCGGAATTGGCGCAGGTGAGCACCACCCTGCTGGAGCTGGACCGCCATCCCGGACTGGTCCTGGTGCGCCGGTACCCGCCGACAGGGGAGACCGCGCGTCGCTGGGTGCCGGTGGAGAAGGCGCTCGGCGAACTGTGGGAGGACCTGGGCCGAGTGCGCGCGATCCTGTCCGAGGCCGAGACGATCCGCGGCGGTCGCGGCAAGGTCGACGACCGTGCGCGGGGTCGGCTCACCGAACTGCTGCGGGGACGACCACACGAGGTCGCCCGGATCCCGATCCCGTTGGCGCAGCGCGGACTCACCGGACCCGCGGAGACCCTCGTGACGGTCGGCATCGCCGATTCGCTGGACCGGATGCGGGCCGCGTTCGCGTTCGTCGCGCCCTTCGCCGAGGAGATCGAGTCGGTCGACCGGCAGGTGCTCGGCGCCCTCGCTCCGCTGCAACAGCGCGTCGAACAGGCGCACGGCGCGCTCGACGCCGCCGCCGAACCGCTGACGACCTTGCTGAGTCGCGCGGGCACCGACCCGCTGGGATTCCGCCCGGGGGAGATCGCCGCCGCGCTCGCCTCGCTCACCGCGCTGATCGAGACCGAATCCGCCCGGCACGCCGAACATCTCGCGGTCGCCGCCGACCTGCCCGGCGCGGTCGCCCAGCTGCGGGCCCGGCTGGCCGATCTGGACGCGCTGCAACACCAGGCCGACGAGACCGCCGCGCAGGCCGCGCACAAGGTCGCGACCGGCGAGCTGCCCGGTGGCGGGGAACCGGCCGCGCGGCTGCTCGCCGCACTCGACAGCCTCGGCCCGCAACCGACCAGGCCGACGGTCGAGCACCTGCTCGCGCTGCGGGCCCGCACCAATCACGCCGTCGACACGGCAACGCGGCGACAGGAATTGGCGCGCGGACTGCTGGACCGGCGCGCCGAACTCCGCGGCCGGTTGACGGCCTACCGGGCCAAGGCGTCCCGGCTCGGGGTGAGCGAGGACCGCGACGTCCTCGCCGCCGATCGCATCGCCGCCGGGCTGCTCGGCCGGACACCCTGCGATCTGGCCGCTGTCACCCGGGCGGTCGCCGACTATCGTTCGATCATCGGGGAGAAAGCGGGGCGGACAGCATGACATGTAGTGAACCGGGGTGCGGCGGCGCCGTCGAGGACGGCTACTGCGCCGTCTGCGGCACCGCCCCCGTGGCGAGCGCGCCGCCGCCGAGCGCCGCGCCGGTGGCCGGGGCGCAGCGGTCCGGACGCACCACGGCCCAGCCGCGCAACGGCGCGGCGCCACCGCCCGTACCATCCACCCCGGGCGCGTGCGCCGAACCCGACTGCGGCGGAACGATCGTCGACGGCTACTGCGACACCTGCGGCACCGCGCCCACCGCGGCCCCCGTGTACAGCCCGTCCGCGCCGACGGTGAGCGCCAGCGGGCGCACCTCGAGCCGCTCGGTGCGCACGCACCGGTCCGGATCGGCCCGCTCGGCCGCGCGCGGCAGGCTCGGCGCCGGGCTGGTCGAGGTGCCGCCGATCCCGCGCGTCGACCCGGCCACCGCGGTGCTCACCGACCCGCAGGTCCCCGAAACCGACCGGTTCTGCGGCAAATGCGACAAGCCGGTGGGCCGCAGCCACGACGGCGTGGCCGGGCGCACCTCCGGGTTCTGCCCGCACTGCGGCACCCGCTACTCCTTCGTGCCCCGCCTGCGCGCCGGCGATGTCGTCGGCGGTCAGTACGAGGTGGCGGGCGCACTCGCGCACGGCGGCCTCGGCTGGATCTACCTGGCCGTCGACCATCGCGTCAACCGGCGCTGGGTGGTGCTCAAAGGCCTGATCGACACCGGCGACCCGGACGCGCTGGCGGCGGCGGTGGCCGAGCGCCGCTTCCTGGCCGAGGTCGATCACCCGAACATCGTCAAGATCCACAACTTCACCGAACACGCCGACGCCGACGGTGATCCGGTCGGCTACATCGTGATGGCCTACGTCGGTGGCACCTCGCTCAAGCAGATCCTGCGCACCCATCGCGCCGAGCACGGCGGCTACCTGCCGCCCGCCCAGGCCATCGCCTATGTGCTGGAAATGCTGCCCGCGCTGGGCTATCTGCACGCGCGCGGCTGGGCGTACTGCGATTTCAAGCCCGACAACGTGATGCAGACCGAGGAACGGCTCGAGCTGATCGACCTCGGCGCCGTCATCGCGATGGACGACCGCACCAGCCCGATCTACGGCACCATCGGCTACCAGGCGCCCGAGATCGCCGAGACGGGCCCCACCGTGGCCACCGAGGTCTACACCGCGGGCCGCACGCTGGCCGTGCTGATGATGCGGATCGCCTCCGTCGACGGGAAACTCGGCCCGCTGCCCTCGCCCGAGGCCGAACCCCTGCTCGCCCGGCACGATTCCCTGCATCGGTTCCTGCTGCGCGCCACCGACGAGGATCCGCTGGCTCGCTTCGGGTCGATGTCGGAGATGGCCGATCAGCTCACCGGTGTCCTGCGCGAGGTCCTGGCCACCGACGACGGACTGCCGCGTCCCGGCATGTCGAGTTCGTTCGGTCCGGCCCGCGCGGTCTTCGGCATCGACAGTGCCACCCCGGAACCCGCCGCGCTGATCGCCGGCCTGCCCGCCCCGCTGGTCGATCCGGCCGACAGCGGCGCCGCCCTGCTGGCCACCACCGACGCCGCGACGCCCGCCGAACTGGAGGCGGCGCTGACAGCGGGCCTGCGGGCGGTGGTCACCGGATCCGGTGAGTCGGTGGAGATTCCGCTGCGGCTGGTCCGCGCCGAACTCGAGGCAGGCGATGCCGAGGCCGCCTTGGCGCGCCTGGCCGCCTCCGATGTCGAACTCGACTACGACTGGCGCCGGATCTGGTACCGCGCGCAGGCGGCCCTGCTGACCGGCGACCACGCCTCGGCCGCCGCCGACTTCGAGGCCGTCTACGCCGCGCTGCCCGGCGAGCCCGCGCCGAAACTGGCCCTGGCGGCCGCGCTGGAACTGGGCGCGGTGGCGGCCGAAGCGGCCGCGGCGCAGCGCGATCGCGCGCTGGCGCTCTACGAACTGGTGTGGCGCACCGACCACACGTATCTGTCGGCCGCCTTCGGCGCGGCTCGGCTGCGGCGCGCGAAGGCGGACCGCGCGGGCGCCGTCGCGGTGCTCGACCAGGTCGACCGCGGGTCGTCGATGTTCACCGAGGCCAGGGTTTCCGCCGTGGAGACCCTGCTGGCGGGCCGTGCGCCGGGCGAACTGGACGAGACGCTGCTGCGGGAGGCGGGCGAGCGGGTCGAACGACTCAGCCTGGACTCGCGCACGCGGACCGCACGAGTGCGCATGCGGGTACTGGAGGCGGCACTGAACTGGATCCGGTCGGGACAGCGGCCGAGTGCGCCAGGCAAGCTGTTGGACGTGGAATTCACCGAGCAGGGAGTGCGGACGGGGTTGGAACGATGCTTGCGGACATTGGCTCGGGAAGCCGACGACATGTGGACCCGTTTCGTGCTGGTGGATCAGGCCAACGCGGTGCGGCCGAGGACCACGCTGTGAGCGCGCCGGGGTGTCCGGACTGCGTGGGGTCGGCCAGGGCGGGGCACCGCTTCTGCGAGGGGTGCGGGCGCGAACTCGGCGTGCGCAAGGTCGCGCTGCCGGTGCACGATCCGGCCGCGACGCCGCAGTGCTCGACCTGTGGTGAACGCCGCTACGAGGGTGGCTTGTGCGCGCAGTGCGGCAGCCCGAAGCCGGTCCCCGACCGCTTCGAGGACGATCTGGGCGCGGTGTATCTGCTCACCGACCGCGGAATCAGCCACGCGCGCAACGAGGACGCCGTCGCCGCGGCCGTGCGCGACGGTGACGGCACCCGCGTGATCGTGGTCAGTGACGGCGTCTCCACCTCGCAGGACCCGCAGGCTGCCTCCGGCACCGCGGCCCGCTCGGGCGTCGACGCCGCGCTGGCCGCGCTCGCCGACGGCCGCTCCGCCCGCGACGCCGTGATGGCGGGCCTGGCGACCGCGACGGCAGCGGTGCGGGGGATGTCGCGCAGCAGCGAGTACGCGCCCTCGTGCACCTACGTGTCGGCGATCGTGCGCGAAACCGTCGAGGGCACCGAGATCACCGTCGCCAATGTCGGGGACAGCCGGGCCTTCTGGCTCGCCGCGGGCGACCCGACCGCCTCGCGCAGGCTCAGCGTCGACGACTCCTGGGCCCAGGCCCTCGTCGACGCGGGCGCCCTCGACGAGGAAGCCGCCATGCACGACCCGCGCGCGCACACGCTGCTGCGCTGGCTCGGCGCCGACGGCGGGGAAGCACCGTGGTCGGCCAACTGCCTGCAGAGCATGGTCGTCACCGAGCCCGGCACGCTGCTGCTGTGCAGCGACGGTCTGTGGAACTACCTGCCCGACGCCGTCGCCCTCGCCGGGTTCACCGTCGAGACCTCACCGCAGGCCGCGGCCCGCGCGCTGGCCGACTTCGCGCTGAACAGCGGCGGCAGCGACAACATCACGGTCGCGCTGGCCCCGGTCCCCGCGCCCGCTGCCGTACCGCACGATCCAGGAGTGTCATGAGCTCAGCCGAGACCGCAGGAATATCGATCGCCGTCGACCAGAACGAGTTCCTCGCCGAGGGCACGCGCGTGGTCGACGCCGTGCTGACGGTGGCCACCGGCCCCGAACTCGCCGCCGTCGCCACGCCGCCGCCCCGGCTGGAGATCCTGATCATCGACTGTTCGGGGTCGATGGGCAACAAGCGCAAATTCGAGAACGCGCGCACCGCCACGCGCACCGCGCTCGACGAGATCCCCGACGGCACCGCGTTCGCGATCATCGAGGGCACCGAGTCCGCGCGGATGATCTACCCGACCGGCGCCCTGTCGGCGCCGGCGGATCACGGCCATCGGGGCGCGGCCCGGCGCGCGCTGGACAAGCTGCGCCCCGACGGCGGCACCGCCATGGGTTCCTGGCTCGCGCTGGCCCGTCAGGTCGCCGCCGCGCATCCCGGCGCGCAGGCGCACGCCATCCTGCTCACCGACGGCAAGAACGAACACGAGACGCCGGAGCAGCTGGCCACCGAACTCGACCGCGCCGAAGGCCTTTTCGTCTGTGACTGCCGGGGCGTCGGCGACGACTGGATGGCCGCCGACCTGCACAAGATCTCCTCGAAGCTGTCCGGCGACGCCGACATGGTCGCCGATCCGAAGGATCTGGCCGCCGACTTCGCGAAGATGATGCAGTCCTCGGTGGCTCGGGTCATCCCGGAGCTCACCTTGAAGGTGTGGACCCCGGCGGGCGCGCGGGTGCGGATGGTCAAGCAGGTCGCGCCGGTGCTCGAGGACCTCACCGCGCGCCGCACCGACGCGGGCCCGCAGGTGGGGGAGTACCCGCTCTCGTCGTGGGCCGCCGAGGAGCGGGAATACCACGTGCAGATCGAGCTGGAACCGGCCGCGCCCGGCCGCGAGAAACTGGCCGCGCGCCTGAGCGTGCTGGCCGGTGACGAGGTGCTCGGTCAGGGGCTGGTGCGAGCGGTCTGGACCACCGACACCACCCTGTCCACCCGGATCAGCACCCGTGTCGCCCATTACACCGGGCAGGTCGAACTGGCCCAGGCCGTCCAGGAGGGGCTGGCCGCGCGCCGCAACGGCGATCTGACCACCGCGACCGCGAAACTGCGGCGCGCGGTGGAGCTGGCCGCGGCCTCCGGGCACGAGTCCACCGCCAAGCTTTTGCGCAACGTGGTGGAGGTCGACGACCGCGACGGCACGGTCAAGCTGCGCGGCCAGGTCGCCGCCGCCGACGAACTCGCGCTCGACATCCGCTCGACCAAGACCGCGCGGGTCCGGCCGGAGGGTTCCTGACATGCCCATCTGCGCGGACGGGCATCAGTCGCGCTCCCTGGACTACTGCGATGTGTGCGGCTCGGCGCTGACCGGTACCGGCGCATCGGATCCGGCCGAGCTGCGGCTGTGCCCGTCCTGCGCCACGCCGACCAGTGGCCGGTTCTGCGAGGTCTGCGGGTACGACTCGGCCCTGCCCGCGCCCGCGCGACCCGAGCCCGACCCCCGCCGCGCCGACCCGACGCTCGTGCGCGTGGACGGGCCACGCGCGGACTCACCGGCCCGGGTCTGGGTCGCGCGGGTCTTCGCCGACCGCGAGTTCTACACCAGGGTCCAGGCCCGCAAGGGGCCCGACGCCGAGCGCGTCGCGTTCCCCGACTTCTATCCGGAACGACGGATCCCGCTGCACGGCAACCAGTTCCTGATCGGCAAGCGCTCGACCTCGCAGGGCATCGTGCCCGAGATCGACCTGGGTATCGCCCCGGCCGATCTCGGGGTGTCGCGCGCGCACGCGCTGATCCGGGCGGACCCGGCCGGTGGGCTCACCGTCACCGACCTCGGCTCCACCAACGGGACCAGCCTCGACGGCGCCGAGGAACCGATCCCGTCGCAGATCGCGGTCGAGTTGCGCGCGGGCAGCCGGATCCACGTCGGCGGGTGGACCACCATAGTGATCGACACGGGACCATAGACGAACCCGTTCGCCGAACCGTAGGGTCGGGACCATGACGAAGTTCGACGGGAAGACCTGCCTGATCACCGGTGCCGCCAGCGGGCTCGGCCGCGCCACCGCGTTCGCGGCCGCCGCCAAAGGCGCTGCCCTCGTGCTCACCGATATCACCGCCGACGCGCTCGCCGAGACCGCCGCCGAGCTGCGCGCGGCCGGCGCCACGGTGCCTCTCGCGCACGCCGCCGACGTCAGCGATCATTCCGCCGTGGTCGGTCTGGCCGCGCACACCTTCGAGGCGGTCAGCCGGGTCGACATCGTCATGAACGTGGCGGGCATCGCCACCTGGGGCACCGTCGACAAGCTCACCCACCAGCAGTGGCGGCGCACCGTCGACATCAATCTGATGGGCCCGATCCACGTCATCGAGGAGTTCGTGCCGCCGATGATCGCGGCGGGCCGCGGCGGTCACCTCGTCAACGTCTCCTCGGCGGCCGGGTTGTTCGGTCTGCCCTGGCACGCGCCCTACAGCGCCACCAAGTTCGGCCTGCGCGGTGTGTCGGAGGTGCTGCGGTTCGACCTGCGCAGGCACAAGATCGGTGTCAGCCTGGTGCTGCCCGGCGCGATGGCGACCCCGATGGTCGACAGCGTCGACATCGCCGGTGTCGATCGCGACAACGCGGCACTGCAGAAGGCGATGCGGCTGTTCCTGCGCCACGCGGTGACCCCCGAGCAGGCCGCCACCGCCGTGGTGAAGGGCGTGGAGCGCAACCGCTACTGGGTCTACACCTCTCGCGACATCCAGCTCGCGCACTGGGGCCAGCGCTACGTCCCCTACGGCTACACCCTGGCCATGCGCGGCCTGAACTCGGCCATGTCCGGTTACGCCGCGAAGAACGCCCTGGTCCGCTGATCGGCCGGGCCCGGATCGCATGATCCGGGCCGCGAACGATGTCGCCGGGATCAGGACGCGGCGACCTCGTGCCCGGGCGCGTAGGACCCGGCACGATCGACACCGTCGTCGTGGTCCGGGTCGACGAGGGCCTGGTCGCAGGTCTCGACGCCATGCGCACCCGGCCAGGCCGGCCCGGATCGAACAGGCGACGACCCTGCGCCGCTGACCTCGCTCAGCGCACCAGATCGCTGGGGTCGGTATTGGCCCCGCACAGGATGACGCAGACCCGCTCGCCGGGTTCGGGCCGGTACGCCGCGCCGGCACCACCGTCGAGCAGCGCGGCGAGCGCGGTCGCCGCGCCCCATTCGACCGCGATCCGGTGCTCGTCCCAGAGCTGCCTGCGCGCCCGCCGGATCAGCTCGTCGTCGACCAGCACCGAGCGCACGCTCTCGTGTTGCGCGGCGGCCAGCGCCATGGCCGAGACATTCGGCGCGCCCAGGGAATCGGCGGCCACCGAGTCGACGGTGACCTCGACCGGCCTGCCTGCCGCGAGCGCCGCGTCGAGCGAGCGGCAGCCCACCGGCTCGACCGCGACCGTGCGGATCCCGAGATGCTGTGCGGCGACGGCCGTTCCGGTGAACAGCCCGCCTCCACCGACGGCGACGAGCACCGTGTCGAGATCGGGCACGCGCGCGTGGATTTCGCGCAGCAACGTGCCCGCCCCCGCCGCGATGAGCGGATGGTCGTAGGCGTGCGAGGACAGCGCGCCGCTGGTCGCGGCGAACTCCTGGCACGCGGCCAGCGCCTGCTTGTATTCCGGACCGATCAGTCGTACCTCGGCGCCGTAGTCACGCAATCGCCGGATCTTGACCGGGGGAGCGGTGTCGGGCAGGAACACCGTCGCGGGCACCCCCGCTTCGCGCGCGGCCCACGCGCAGGCGAGCCCCGCGTTGCCGCCGGAGGCGATCGTCACACCGGCCGCGGGCAGCGTTCCCGCGGCCGCGTGCGCGCGCACGAAATTCTGCGCGCCCCGCGCCTTGAACGAGCCCGTGAACTGCAGGAACTCCAGTGCGAAGGTCAGCGGATCGGTGCCGGGAGCGGCCGGTGCGACGGTGATCGGGCGGACCAGTCCGTCGATCCTGGCGGCGGCGGCCTCGATGTCGTCATAGGTCGGTGTCACTCCTCGACTATGCCATCGCCACAGCACCGTCGAAGCGCTCCGGATGCCCTGCTGACCGGGCGAATTGTTACGGCGGGTTTACGCAGCCCTGAGGCTGGGTAAATAACAGATCGGTAACGAGCTCGAAGACGGGATGGCGTGTCGGTCTGGGGACGCGAACTCCCCGAGGTGATCCGGCGCACGTCCCGGCGTGTCAGCAAAGGATGTGCACATGAGCGAGCGCAGCGAACGGTGGCCGAACGCGGCCACCCACGCGGTCATGGCCGAACCGGCCGAAAGCGAGGTCCGGGCATGAGTGCGAACCTGATGATCGTGGACGACGACGTCCAGATGCGCGGCGATCTGCGCCGTGCGATGGAAGACGAGGGATACGCCGTCGCCGAGGCGGGTGTCCCCGAGGACGCTCTCGACCAACTCCGCAGCGACGGACCGCCCGACCTGATGATCGTCGACCTCATGCGCGGGGAGACCGACGGCTTCGACTGCATTCGGGAGATCCGCCGCGACCACGACGTGCCGATCATCGTGATCAGCACCCGCTACGACACCCACGATGTCGTCGCGGCCCTCGAGGCGGGCGCCGACGATTTCGTCAGCAAACCGTTCGAGATCAAGGAGATCACCGCGCGGATGCGCGCGCTGCGCCGGCGTGCCCGGATCACCGCCGATCGCGACGTCACGCCCGAGTCCGTCCTCGACGCCGACCCGGTGGCGCCGCTGGTGCTGGCCACCGACGCGGGCGCGGTCCGCCGCGGCGACGAGGAGATCCACCTCACGGTCACCGAGTTCCGCCTGCTGTGCGAACTCGCCGAGACCCCGGGCCGGGTGCTCAGTCGTGCCGTCCTGCTCGAAAGAGTGTGGGACCAGGGCTTTTTCGGCGACGAGCGGATCGTCGACGTACACGTGCGCCGGTTGCGCACCAAGATCGAACGCGACCCGTCCGACCCGCGCATCGTGGTCACGGTGCGCGGCCTGGGCTATCGGCTCGATCCGCAAGCGTAGTAAAAGACTCGTCATACAACTGCAAAGAGCTCGACACAGAGACCGCAAAGTCGGTTCGACACTGTAGAGATATGCCTTCGTCCACCGTGTCCATCGAATCCGCTTCCGCCCCTGCGGTTCTCGGTTCCGAACCGAGACTGCGCCCACCGCGGCTGGGTGACGGAGCCCAGCTGTGGCGGATCGCCCGCGACTCGCAGGTGCTCGATGTCAACTCCAGCTACGCCTACCTGCTGTGGTGTCGCGATTTCGCCGCCACCTCGCTGGTCGCCGAAAGCGACGGCCGGGCGGTGGGATTCGTCATCGGTTACGTCCGCCCGGAAGCGCCGGACACCGTGTTCGTCTGGCAGATCGCCGTCGACGCCGAGTTCCGCGGCCGCGGCCTGGCCGCCCGGATCCTGCACGCGCTGCTGGATTCGGTGGCCCCCGCCGGCATCACCACCCTGGAAACCACGATCTCACCCGGCAACACCGCCTCCCAGGCGCTGTTCGCCGCGGTGGCCCGCGAGCGCGGTGCGGGTCTACGCACCGTCGCTCTGTTCGAAACGCACGATTTCCCCGATTCACACGAGGCCGAGCAGCTGTACGTCATCGCACCCGCTCAGCGCCAGGAGGAACGACGATGATCACGACCACCGACACCAGCATCTTCGAAGCGATGGAATCGAATGTGCGTGGATACTGCCGTGACTGGCCCGCTGTCTTCGCCACCGCCGAGGGCGCATGGCTGCGCGACGAGGAAGGACGCGAGTACCTCGACTTCTTCGCCGGCGCGGGCGCGCTGAATTACGGCCACAACAACCCGGTGCTCAAGCGGGCGTTGCTGGACTACATCGCGAGCAACGGCATCACCCACGGCCTGGACATGTCCACCGTGGCCAAACGCGAGCTGCTCGAGACCATCCGCGACACGCTGCTGTCGCCGCGCGGCCTCGACTACAAGGTGCAGTTCCCCGGCCCGACCGGCGCCAATGCCGTCGAAGCCGCGCTGAAGCTGGCCCGCAAGGTGACCGGGCGCAAGACGGTGCTCAGCTTCACCAACGCCTTCCACGGCATGACCCTGGGCGCGCTGTCGGTCACCGGCAACGCCGCCAAGCGCGCCGGCGCCGGTGTGCCGCTCGAGCACGCCACGCCGATGCCCTACGACGGCTACTTCGACAACACCATCGAGGACTTCGGCTGGATGCAGCGCGTCCTCGACGACAGCTCCTCCGGTTTCGACCGCCCCGCCGCGGTGATCGTGGAGACCGTCCAGGGTGAGGGCGGGGTGAACCTGGCCCGCGCGGAATGGCTGCGGCACCTGGCCGGCCTGTGCGCCGCGCGCGACATCCTGCTGATCGTCGACGACGTGCAGATGGGCTGCGGCCGGACCGGTCCGTTCTTCTCCTTCGAGATCGCCGGCATCACCCCCGACATCGTCACGCTGTCCAAGTCGATCGGTGGCTACGGCCTGCCGATGGCGCTGGTGCTGCTCAAGCCCGAGCACGACCAGTGGGCGCCGGGTGAGCACAACGGCACCTTCCGCGGCAACAACCCCGCCTTCGTCACCGCGACGGCCGCGCTGCGCGAGTACTGGAGCGACGACAAGCTCGCCCAGCGCACCGCCGCCAACGGCGAATACGTCGGGCGCACCCTGTCCGCGATCGCCGATCGCTACGACGGCGTCACGACCCGTGGTCGCGGCATGGTGCACGGCATCGTCTTCGACGACCCGTCGCAGGCGGGCAAGGTCTGCCGCACCGCCTTCGAGCAGGGCCTGCTGGTGGAGACCTCCGGCTCGATGGACGAGGTGGTGAAACTGTTGCCGCCGTTGACACTCGGCAGCGACGAACTCGCCCGTGGCCTGTCGGTCCTGTCGTCCTCGATCGACACCGTGTGTGGAGGTGCCGCATGATCGTGCGCACCACTGCCGAGATCACCGGTACCGAACGCGACGTGGCAGGCCCCGGCTGGCGCAGCAAGCGCATCGTGCTGGCCGGGGACCGGGTCGGTTTCTCCTTCCACGAGACCACCATCGAGGCGGGCACCGTCCACGAGTTCCACTACCAGAACCATGTCGAGGCGGTCTGGCTGATCGAGGGTGAGGGCAGCCTGCTCGACCTCGACAACGAAGCCGTCTACCAGCTCGGCCCCGGGTCGATGTACCTGCTCGACGGCAACGAACGTCATCAGGTCAACGCCCGGACCCGGCTCCGGATGCTGTGTGTGTTCAACCCGCCCGTCACCGGCCGCGAGATACACGACGAGAACGGGGTGTATCCGCTCATCGTCGAGGAGGAGGATGCCCGTGTCTGATCGGCTCGACCGCTACCCGACCCGGCTGATCGAACCGGCCCCGCATATCGAACGCTCCGATCCGACAGTGTGGGGCCGGGTCTCCTCGCCCGAGCTGGCAGGTTTCGACGCCAACGGTTACGCGGTGATCCCCGACCTGCTCAGCCCCGACGAAGTCGCCGCGTTCGGCGCGGAGATCGGCCACCTCGCCGCCGATCCCGTGCTCTACGGCGACGACCGGGTGGTGGTGGAGCCGGTGGCCGGACAGGTGCGTTCGGTGTTCCAGGTGCACCGGCTCAGCAAGCCGATCGCGGAGCTGGTGGCCGAGTCGCGGATCGTCGGGCTCGCCGAGCAGATCCTCGGCTCGGCGGTGTACCTGCATCAGACCCGGGTCAACTACATGCCCGGGTTCGGTGGCAGCGGGTTCGCCTGGCACTCCGATTTCGAGACCTGGCACGCCGAGGACGGCATGCCCGCCCCGCGAGCGGTGAGCCTGTCGATCGCGCTGACCGACAACTACCCGTTCAACGGCAGCCTGATGCTCATGCCCGGCTCGCACCGCACCTTCGTGCCGTGCCTGGGGGAGACGCCCGAGGGGCACTACCGGGAATCGTTGCAGGAGCAGCGGATCGGTGTGCCGACCAACGACGACATCACCTTCCTCGCGGCCCGCTACGGCATCACGCAGTTCACCGGGCGGGCCGGGTCGGCCCTGCTGTTCGATTCGAACCTGATGCACGGTTCGTCGAACAACATCACGCCGTTCCCACGCTCGAACATCTTCCTGGTGTTCAACAGCGTGGACAACGCGCTCGACGAGCCGTACGCGGCGCCGCGGCACCGGCCCGCGCACATCGCGTCCCGCGAGGTGGCTCCGGTGCGCGAGGCGGGTCCGGACGTGGTGTCGGTGCTGGCGGACCAGGCGCGTTAGCGCGGAAGTTCGGTGAGGGAGGCCGCGGCCCGCGGATCGTCGTGGGCCGCGGCCTTCCACCAGTGTTCGGCCCCGGCGCGATCACCGTCGCGCAGCAGCAGCACCCCCAGGTCGTAGGCGGCGGCACTGTGCCCGGCCTCGGCGGCCTGCGTCAGCAGTGTGCGCGCCGAATCGTGTTCGCCGCGTTCGTTCATCGCGGTCCCCAGGTCGTAGAGCGCACGACCGATGCTCTGCCCGCCCGAGGTCTGCGGCGCGCGCAGGGTCGGCGCCGCGATCACCGGTGTCGACTCGACGTCCCGATCCGGTCGGATCTCCGGCGGCGGGGGAGCCGGGTGGCCCGCTGACCGGAAGTCGCGCGCTGCCGACATCGGCGGTTCGGACGGCAGGACGATCGGTGGATCGGCCGCCGGTCGCATGCCGGTCGCCGGTGGCAGGACCGCCGAGGCGGGAACGACCTCGTCCGCTGCCGCCGATGCCGGTTCCTGTGGACCTGAGATCGGTTGCCGGGGAGGCGCAGCCAGCTGAGCGAAGGCCGCTGCCAGCGAACTGGTCGATGGCCTCGTGATCGCTTCCGAAGGTTCAGCTGTCGGCGCCGCAACCGCCACTGGGGGCCCCATGGTCGGGAATGCGGTGGGCGCAGGAGGCTCAGGTGTCGGCATCGCAGCTGCTGACGGGGGCATCGCAAACGGGAATGCGGTGGGTGCCAACGCTTCGGGCGTCGGCGTCGCGACAGCTGCTGGGGGCCTGGTAGTCGGGACCGTGGCCGATGCCGGCGGTTCAGCTGTCGGCTCCGCGCCGGTTGCCGGTGGCCTGGCGGTCGGAATTGCGGACAGTGTCGGCAACGCGGAAGCCGGGGGTTCAGTTCGCGAGAACGCGGACGGCGCCAGGGGATCGGCTGTTGGGAGGGCCGCCGCCAGCATCGCGGCCGTGATGGCGGGAGTCGGCGGCATGGTGACGGGCGCGAACGGGGTGTGTGCCGTGGCGGCCCGGATCGACGGCGGCGCGAGGGCGGAGGCCGGTGCCACGAACGGCGCGGGGTCCGGCGCCGGGAAGGTGGTCAGCTCCACCACGAGCTCGTTGAAATCCGGTGTGCCGGGCCCGGTGCTGCACCACAGCGTGGACGCGCCGCCCGGGAACAGATCGATGACCATGCCGTAGTTGCCGGTCCAGGACTGCTGGCTCCCCGACCCGGCCACCCAGACCGGGGTGAGTGTGAACAGCGGCTCGGGCCCGTCCACGGTGACCGTGATGTCGACGCCGTCGGCGAGCGCGTCGTACCAGATGTCGACGCCCTGCAACGATTTCCCGTTCAGGTGCACATACCCGCCCTGCACGGTCAGGCCGAGGCCGAGCCCGGTCACCTCGGGCGGCGCCAGCACCGAGACCGCACGCAACCGCACCGCCGTCGTTCCGGCCGGCAACGCCTCGGCGTACATCGGATATACCTCGGCGCCGCACCAGTCGATCGGGTCGGCGCTGGTGTAGCGCTGTTCGAGGGGAATCGGGTCGCCGAAAGGTCGCGCGCCGGGATGATTCATCGGTGCAGCCCACCCTTTCCGCGTTCGACCCCCATGCGGCGCCTGACGCTGGCCGCGGTTGCGCGCTACACCGTACTCGCGTCTACGAGATACCGCGACCCTTTCCGCGCAACGTCCCGGCGAACTCGCTGACCTGCGTCCGGAGTCGGATCCGAAGTCTCGGCAACGATTTTCGCCGGGGCGTGCCCGGCCTGCGGGTCACACAGCGACCGATTCGCCGATCTCCTCCTCGATCGCCGCGGGCGTGACCGGCTTCGGCGCGATGCGCGCCTCGTGGCGGCCCGCGACCACGACGAGCACGACGCCGACGGCGAGCCACGCGAACAGACCGAGCAAACGCGCCCCGAACCCGGCGGCGGCGTCGAAGTACAGCAGCGTGCGGAGGCCCTCGACGAAGTCGGCGCCGTTCCAGAACGAGTGCAGCGCACCGAAGAACCCGTTCTGCAGCTGCGGTCCGTAGACGCCGCCGGAGGTGGTGAAGTTCAGCATCACGAACAGGGTGATGAGCGCGAGCGTCGTCCAGCGCTTCAGGAAGGTGTGCAACCCGATCCCGATCAGGATGATCCCCGCGCTGTAGAGCCAGGCGACCCCGAACACCGCCGCGTAGTCGTGGTCGACGACCCCGAACACCGGGCCCGCGACGAGAATCCCGATCAGGCTCACCACGAACGCCGTCACCACACCGATCGCGGCGCGCACCCGCATCCGCAGCATCGCGCCCGCCGCCCCGATCACCGCGACACTGCCGTAGGCGCCCACGCTCAACGCGACCAGCAGAAAGAACAGGCCCTGCCCGGTCGGATCGCCGTCGGCCTTCGCGGTCACATCGGTGACGACCAGCGGCACGCCCTGATGATCGGACACCCGCCGGAATGCCACCTCGGCGGCCATCGCGGTGGTGTCGGAGCCTGCCGTGGCGACGAGCAGTTCCGGACGCCGCTCGTCGGGCACGTAGGCGCCGGTGAGGTCGCGATTGCCCAGCGCCTCGATCGCCGCGTCCCGGGTGGGCACGGTGATGATGTCGACGCCGTCACCCGCCTTGTCCTTCATCGTCTGCGCCAGCACCATCGCCTGCGGTGACTCGCCGACCACGGCCAGTTCGAGATGGTTCGGCGTCGGCTGGTGGAACGCGCCGAGATACGCGAACGCCATACCGAGGCACATCAGCAACGGAGTCAGCAGATGTCCGGCGACATGCCGGAGCTGGGTGGTGGTCATCGACGGAGATCTCCAAACAGTTGGTAAATGCAACTTTGATTGTTGTAGCATACAACTATGAATGCGCCCGACACAAGAACCGCCGCCGTGGACGCCATCCAGCGCGAGCTCACCGCCTTCGCCCGCCGCGCGCGTGGCCGCGCCGCCGAGCTGCACCCCGAACTGAGTCTGGTCGCCTACAGCATCCTCGATCTGATCCTGGAGCGTGGCGGGTGTCAGGCCACCGATCTGGCCGAGCAGTTCCTGCTCGACAAGTCGACCGTCAGCAGGCAGGTCGGCGCGCTCGAGCGGCTCGGCTACCTCACCCGCGAGGTCGACCCCG
Organism: Nocardia canadensis; assembly: GCF_032656385.1. Classification (NCBI taxonomy): domain Bacteria; kingdom Bacillati; phylum Actinomycetota; class Actinomycetes; order Mycobacteriales; family Nocardiaceae; genus Nocardia; species Nocardia canadensis. The sequence continues at coordinate 1,426,810 of NZ_JAVCWB010000008.1, read as the reverse complement.
GCAACCGGCGCAATCACCTCCTGCACGCCACCGAGTCCGGCCGGATCGTCGCGCGCGAGGCCGAGCGCCGCCGCCGCGAGGCCTTCACCGAGCGTTTCGCCGACTGGACCGACGCGGACGTCACGGCGCTGGCGACCCTGCTCACCCGCTACAACCGGGGCGACTGAACGCACCCCGCCGTCGGCGCCGGAATCGCTCCGACCAGCCCGATCGGGCATCCCGCTGGCTATTGCGCGGGTCACCACCGCCGACGGGCGATGGCGCGGTGCGGCCCGCGAGTCGGTATAGTCGCCGCGGATGAGTAGTGACACCACCCACCCTGCGCAGCAGCCTTCCCCACGCCCGATCAATCGAGCATGGTGGCTGGTGCCGGTGTTGCTCACCGTGGTCTCGATCGCGTGCGTGCGCATCCCACTCTGGCCGTTCGAGCAGTACTCCGGCGGTTTCATCGACCTGCAGGTGTACCGCCTCGGCATCGAGGCCATGCGCGACGGCGCCGACATGTACGGCCAGCTGCCCAAGACCTCCATCGGGATCGGTCTGCCGTTCATCTACCCGCCGTTCGCCGCCATCGCGCTCGCGCCGTTCGCGCTGCTGCCCTGGGGTGCGGCGAAGATCCTCTATGTGGTGGCCTCGGTCGCCGCGCTCGGCTGGACGCTGTTCCTCGTCGCCCGCCGCTACCACCGCGACAACCGTCAGGCCGCGCTGCTGGTGACCGCGTGCGCGCTGCCCGCCGCGATGCTGCTGGAACCGGTGCGCTCGACCATCGACTTCGGTCAGGTCAACTTGCTGCTGATGGTGCTCGTCGCCACCGACTGCCTGCTGCCCAAGACCCGCTATCCGCGCGGCATGCTGATCGGCCTGGCCGCCGCCATCAAGCTGACGCCCGCCGCGTTCGTGCTGTTCTTCCTGGTCCGCAAGGACTACAAGGCCGCGGCCACCGCCGCCGCCACCGGCGCCGTCGCCACCATCGCCTCGTTCGCGCTGCTGCCCGGTGAATCCACCCGCTACTGGTTCGGCGGCCTCGGCAACGTCTCTGGCCTGAGCGGCTCGGCGTTCCACACCAACCAGTCCATCCAGGCCGTGCTGGCTCGCCTGCACGTCACCGGGCTGCCGTTCGACGCGCTCTGGCTGGTCCTGGGTGGCCTGCTGCTGGTCCTCGTCGTCGCCGCCATGCGCAAGGCCGCCGACGCCCCCGCGATCGCGCTGGCCCTCAACGCGGTTTTCACACTGCTGCTCTCGCCGATCTCGTGGTCGCACCACTGGGTGTGGATCGCGCCCGCGCTGCTGGCCATCGTCTGCCACGCGCGCACTCTGCCGATCGCCAGCGCAGGCGGCTGGTACGCCACGGCCGTCGTGGTGGCCGCGGTGTTCGTCATCGCGCCGCACAGCTTCCTGCCCGACGGCGAACACCGCGAGACCTCGTGGGCGTGGTGGCAGCACGTCGTCGGTGACACCTATGTGTGGCTCGCGGTCGGGCTCGTCGTGCTGTTCCTGGTCACCGGCCGCCACACCGCCGCCGCGAAGGCGACGGAGCCCACCGTCGTCGAGGAACCCGCGCGCGCCCGCTGAGTCGCGCGAAGGCCGTGGAGGTCCGGGTCGCCCAGCATTCTGCCGCGGCACCCGGCGGACCTGTCCCGCCGCCTGGGGTCGTCCGATCGGCGCCTGGGCCCGTGCGCAGATCGTCGTCATGCGTCTTGAACCGGGCACCCGCGCCCTGTGCGAGGTCGTCGGCGAACCCATGGCAACCGCTGACGACGCCACACGATGTTCGAATCCATCGCCGGCGTCCGCCGGTGCTACGACCTCGGCGCGGGTCACCGCCTCCTCGGCGTCGTTTCTCGACCCGGCCGACGGCACCGACACGGCCCCGGCTTCTTCACGTCGCGCCGCGCCGTCCTGTTCGACCTGGCCGACTCGTCGCCCTCCGAGTCGCCGCAGCGCCGTGGACGGACCGCCTCCCCGCGGTCACGGCCGAACCGGTCGATCCCACGCCGGGAACCGGCTCGCCGGCCCGCCCCGACGGCATCGTCGCCTGGGCTACCGAAACTCCGCCCGCCGCCCTCATCCGCTGGCTCCGCCGACGGCGTGAGGCCCGGACGTCCGCCGACGTCCGAGCCCCACGTGGAAACCGTTGCCAGACAGCCCTGATCGGCTCACACGGCGTCGAACGCGGCCGCCTTGGCCTGGATGTAGGCGACGTAGCGCACGGTGAACACCATCGGCACCGCGAACGTCAGCGCGTGCGCGAGTGTGCGGGGCCAGGTGTCGGCGTGCGCGAGCAGCGCCAGCAGCACCGCACCGACCGCGAAGCTCGCCGTCCACACCGCGGTCAGCACATACCCGGTCCGCACGAACAGCGGCTCCTCCCAGACCTCCTGCGGGGTGGTCTGTTTCGCGATCCCGAGGGTGAAAGGCATCCCGACCGCGAGCGAGACACCAGCGATCAGTGCCAGCGCGGTGTGCGAGAGCGCGGGGGAGTAGGCGTGCAGTCCGGTGTCGGGGTCGCCGAACGCCAGCACGGTCAGCCCCACGAAGAACGCCAGCGTCCCGACCTCGATGATCAGCGCGTCGAACCCGGCCCCGCTCCGCCTGCGGCCCACCACCTCGGCGAGCGCCAGGCCTGCGGCGACGAGCGCCGCCCACGCCCAGTACTGGCCGGGAACGAGCGCGTAGACGATCCACGGGGCGAAGGTGCGCAGGTAGGACATGGTGGCTCCCTGAGTACGCGGTAGACGCGACATTCCAATTCAGACAGGTCGAAATTAGACGTTCCTATTCAGACATGTCAAGAGTGGAAGGTAAGATGATGGGCATGAGCCTCCGTCACGCCCTGCTCGGCCTGCTCGCCGACCGCCCCGCCAGCGGCTACGACCTGATCCACCGCTTCAAGGAATCCCTCGCCAACGTCTGGCCCGCCACTCAGAGTCAGATCTACACCGAACTCACCAAGCTCGCCGACGCCGGAGAGATCACCGTCTCCGACGAGGGCCCCCGCGGCCGCAAGGAATACACGATCACCCCCGCCGGCCTCGCCGACCTCCGCCACTGGCTCACCGAGGTCGCCCCCAAACCGATCACCCGCAACGAAACCCTCCTGCGCGTCTTCTTCCTCGACGCCCTCACCCCCGCCGAAGCGATCACCTACCTCACCACCCTCGAGTCCCGCTCCGCCGCCGCCCTCGCCGAACTCCTCACCCTGGAATCCGCCATCGACTGGACCGCCAACCCCTTCTCCACCAACGGCCACATCGCCCTCGAGTGGGGCAAGCGCTTCTACCGCATGAACCAGGAGTGGGCCGAGTGGGCAAAACAGCAGGTCACCTAGGCGATTTGGTTTCCGACACCGCGTCGGATAATCTTTTGGCACACCAGCAAGTCCGGGTGGCGGAATGGCAGACGCGCTAGCTTGAGGTGCTAGTGCCCGTATTAGGGCGTGGGGGTTCAAGTCCCCCTCCGGACACAGTAGGTACGCCAACATTGGGTTGAGGATTCAACCCAGCTGTGACTACAGCATTCTCGTGATCATAGGTCAGTTCCAATCCGAGTTCTCGGTAGACCTCGAGCTTGTCCCCGGGTTCGGCAGCCCGTAGCACTGCTAGCATCCCACCCAGCTCGTCCACGATCCGGCGGATCTCCGCCCGGCTGAGCGGCGAGACAGCGACTGGGGCGGGTGTCGCAGCCATCTGGGAAGCCAAGTGCGTTCGCTCGCGATACACGTCGCTACTCCACGCAGCTACCATCGCCGGGTCGGCCCCGGCTTCTAGGGCGGCGCGGTGGCGCGCCAGTTTCCGGTCGCATTCGGCGATGGCTTGGCGCAGCGGGTGCGTTGCCACCCCAGGATCTGGTTGTGCGATCTCGAGCTGCGTCAGGGTGTGTTCGACGCGTTCGGGGGCGAAGATCTCGGCGAGCCACTCGTCCAGGGGGCCGATGAGGAGGTGCTCCTTGAGAAAGACGTTCGTCGGGTGTTCGAGACGGTTCGCGACAGCGTATTCGCGGGGATAGCGGCAGCGGTAGACCGCCGCGTCGTGAAACCAGTTGCCCTGCATCTTGCGCCCGCAACTGTGGTGTGATGAGTCCCTTGAAGGCGTAAGGGTGGGTCCTACGGGTCATCGGACGTGGCGACCGGGGGCCTCGTGAGGTGAAGCGCGCCTGTACCTGATCGAAGGTCTCCTTGCTGATGATCGCATCGTGAACGGGCTGCTCGGAGTACACCCACTCGGATTTGGCGTTCCATGACAGGCGGGAGCTCGGTGAGACGCCGTAGGCGCGGGCGACGGCGGCTTGGCTGCGGCCTTCGACGACGACGGCGGTGATGACCAGGCGGGCCTTCGACATGGTCGGTGACCTTGCCTGGTGTTTCCCATGACCCGAGACATGTGTTTCCTATGTCCTGAAACCAGACACTCGGCGGGGCACATCGAAGATGGGAACGGGGAGGACCTGCGGTTTTTGCGTGGCCAGTTGAGGATCGAAGCTGACTATCGGCTGTAGACGGGCCCGGCGCCGACCAGGAGACGCCCGAACCGCTGAGTGGGGGTCAGGGGTTCGAGTCCCCTTAGCTCCACAGAAATAGCAGGTCAGGCCCGGTCATCGACCCGGCCTGACCTGTTTTTTGTGTCGGTCCCCCCGTTTACCCCCCGTTTTGCTTCTGAATTCTGTTGGGCCGGTGGTGCGGCCGACGCGGTCGTGCACCAGTCGGCAGCGGGCCGTGTCCGGGGCCGCGCTAGTGATCGCCCGCGCGCCGCGGCCGACCACACCGGCACCGCGTAGTCAGCACGGAAGCATCGAACCGCGACTACTGGGCCGCACGGGTGTCTTGGTCAGCCCGCTGTGCCTCGGCACGATGACGTTCGGATCCTGGGGCAACAACGATCCCGACGCCTCGATCGACATCATCCATCGAGCGCTCTACGCGGCTGTCGCAGTCCTTCGCGTCGACATCGCGGAGGTCGGCGTCGACGGCCTGCTCATCTCATGCGTTCCTGAAGTGCATCGAAGAAGGTGGCCACCGTAGCCTTTGCATCACTTCGAACAAGTTCTTGCCCGCCGAATCGGCAGACCTCGTAGCCCGCAAGTCTCAGCCGACGATCTTCGATCATCATCGTGGCGTAACGCGATGGGTCAGCTATGCCGCGGTCGTCTGCATAATGCTGGCGGCCGTCGAGCTCGATCACAACGCGCTGACGATCGCTGAACAACAGCAGGAAGTCCATCCGTTGCCTCGCCAGAGGCCCGGTCTTGGTACCTCTTTGGCGGAGCGTGTAGGGGTCGTAGTGGAGGTAGACCTGTGGGATCAATGCTGGAATGCCGAACCCGAACTTCGCATACCGCTCACTGTAGGTGGTGAAGATCAGTCGCTCTGCGTCGTTTCCGGCGAGGCTCGCGCTCAGTCGGCGGTGCAGCGACAGTCCCACCGTCCGGTCGTCTTGATCTCCTAGACCTTCACGGACCCTCCACCATTCGATCAGATGCCGGAAGGTCAACCCTTCCGCAGGAAGGGACTGGTCGTAGACGAGGCAGTGTTCGGCGTTCTTGACAATCTGAATGTCGTTGTTGACTGCATCGCGTAGTACGAGCTCCGGCTTGGGGCCATTCGCCGCGAAGATGAGGTTCTTGACTGGCGCCCCTACTCCACCACCTCTGTCGTATTCGGCCAGCAGTGCAGGCAGCACCTCGGTGCCCGCATAGCCGTCCGCCACAATCCGGCGGGCCAGGCCGATCAGTTGGGGAAGCGCCCACTCATCGGTGTAAGCCTGGATGAGGCCTCGCTTGGAGTAGGAGAGGCCCGATGGTGAATCATCCTGTGTCCAGGACAACTTCAGCTCATCCGCCAGCACCACCTCCAGTTCTACGCGGGTGAACCCCATGAGCGCCGCCTCGATTGCCGCCCGAACAGTCCGTAGCGAGACGGTTACCCTGCGCGGAACGGGGGGAGGTGCGAGGGCCTCCGAATAAGACTTCCAGTCCATCACCCCCTCATTGTCGCTGCACTGTCCGACACGACTCGGGGCTCAGGCAAACGCGCGACGTCCGACGGCCGAGTTCCCACGTCAGCCCGCAGGTCGTCAGACTGTCGACGCCCGCCCCGATCGATCCCCTCGTCGCCGACCCCCGGCTTTCCCAGAGCACAAGCGAGCCCGAGGTAGCTGTCGCAGGTTCGTGCCCTCGGCGGGGCACAACAAAGATGGGAATGGGAACGACCTGCGGTTTTCGCGTGGTCGTTGAGGATCGAAGCTGACTATTGGGTGTAGACATGCCCGGCCTCGACCAGGGACATGCCTGAACTGCTGAGTGGGGGTCCCCACCGACAAGTCTCCGGAATCACCGGGGCGGCTCGAAACCTCTATCGCGATGTCTGATCTAGCTGTTCGAGCACCGGGCCCACCAGCAGCTCCGGGCTGGTCTCCAGCAGCCAGTGCCCGGCGCCCTTCAATTCGACACTGCGGTAAGGGCCGTCGACCCATTCTCCGTTGCTCTCACAGGTGCGACGAGTCAGCGCTGGGCTGGTGCCCCAGATGTACATGGCCGGTACCGAGACTCTGGCAATGGCCGCCATGTCTTCGACGGGAACCAGATGCCAGGCGATAGCGGGGATCAGCACCTCCTCGGTGCCGATGCGAGCGACCGTCGCCTCCATCACTTCATCGGGCATGCCTGAATTCAGCAGGAAAGTGCGCAGACCGGCCGCGCCGTCGGCGAGCAGCTCGCGCGCGGCGGGGCCAGGTGGGCTCATGGCTTCCAGCCGTTCCCATGCCTCGGTCTGGTCCGGATCCCCTGCAATACCGTGTGCAAATGCTGCTGGATGCGGAAAGACCAGCGCCGTCAACGATATGACGCGCTCTGGTGCCGCCGCGCCGACCGCCCAGGACTGCAACCCGCCCATGCCGAATCCGATCACATCGAAGCGGTCGAGGCCGAGCGCATCCGCAATGCCCAGCACGTCGGCGACATAGTTGGGCACTGTGTAAGTCTCCAGGGCCGGACGTGCGCCAGGGGAGTAGCCGCGCTGGTCGAAGGCGATGAGACGGATGCCGGAATCTGCGAGCAGAGTACCCAGCCCCTCCCAGCTGACCGCGCCCTGCGGGAAGCCGTGCAATGCGAGCAGTGGGCAACCGTCGGCCGGACCCCATGCCCGCATATCGAAGGTCAGCCCAGTCGGGGTGGTTATTTGCCAGCGGTCGGTCATGAGGTCCTCTTCTATAGCCAATTCGGATCGAGACCGGAGGCTACTCGAGGGTTCGCCCAACATCTTCGGGGAATACTCACCCAGCCATCGGCGTGCTTCATGGGTTCCACAAACTCGCTGGTCATTATCTTCGCGCAGCTGGTCGGGCGGAGAGGGTGTGGCGGCAGGTAGCGGTCAACCGGTGCGATCATGGCATGATCAGTATGTTGAACCACAGGAAACCGCCGCTCGAGTTCTCGCTTTCGCGAGAGAGTAACCGCGCTCCGCGCTGTAGCGTCGAACCCGCGCGCGAGGTACGGATCGTGCTGAGGCAGTGGAGAACTCGGTAGGCAGGACCGAAATGTCGAACAATATGACCTCTGATCCGACGGATCAGGACTTGACCGTCGTGAGGTTCGCGGTGCGACTCGCACTGTGCGACGAGAACCCGGCCGCACGCACGATCGTCAATGGCGAAGATACCTTGTGTGGACCCGCGGTTCTGACGTCGTCAGCCGTACTATCAAGGCTTCCCGCGCCCAGCTTGCCGTGCAGCGAATCGACAATTTCACCGCAGCAGAAGTCGCACTTCGTCCAACCTTGATCTTTTTCGGGAATTCCTCGCCGCACCTTTTTCGGCGGCGACGCGATGAATTGCCTCGACGTCCGTCCAACGCGACTGCGGAGAGCTCGCCGACCCGTATCACATCCATTTTGCTTCTCTTTCAATTGTGGAGGATTCGTGTTTTCAGTATTTCGGGCTAGCGGTCCATGCTCAGTTCTGCTAGCTCTGGCTCTAGTGGCACCCGGGTCCGCATCAGCGCAGCCGATATTCAATGAGTACGTTGCACTTGGTGATTCGTGGGCGGCGGACTTCACCCTGAATCCCACACTCGTCACCGATGAATTCGTATCCGCGGGTTGCGGGCAGAGCCGTCGGAGCTATGCCAAACAGGTGGCATCGGCACTGGCGGTACCGGTATTCCGGGACGCCGCGTGCTCCGGGGCCAAAACCGAGGCCATGACCGAGGTCCAGGCCGAGGTGCCACCGGCCGGAAACCCACCGCAATTCGATCGGTTGACACCCGCCACCGACCTGGTGACTCTGCTCATCGGTGGAAACGACATCGGACTGGCGGAGGCGGTCTCCGGGTGTCTGACCTCGGATCCGGCGGTTTCGCCGTGCACGGCGGCCATTGCCGCCACCGGTACAGACAAGATCGCGGACGCGATCGGAAGGGCCGAACCCGCGGTCATCGCGGTGATCGCTGGAATCCGGGAACGGTCGCCGCGGGCACGGATACTGCTGCTGAACTACTTCCAGAGCGTCGGCGCGGGCGGTGGATGCTATCCGGAGATCCCCATCGCCGACGCCGACGCGCGATGGCTGGGGGAGAAGGTGATTGCGTTGAATGCCATGCTCGCGCGCGTGGCGACGACCACCGAGGTGCAGCTCGTCGACACGTACGAAGCGAGCACCGGACACGATGTGTGCCAGCCCCCGGGCGTACGTTGGACCGAGGGCCTGATTCCGTTCAGCAGCACACCGAATGGCCCAGCCGCGCCGTTCCATCCAAACCAGCTCGGTGCGGATTACCAGGCGAGAACCGTGCTCGCAGCACTCGGTCGGTAGCCTCGCTACCCCGGCGGATCCGGTCGGGCGTTTCGACCCGGGCGGTGCGAATGGGCGTCTTCCTCACGTCTTCTTGCGCTCCCCGCTGACGACCCTCTCCGGGACGATCTCCGATCGCTGAACGTGCGCTGCCGCAGAGCTTCGAGAAGGAGGCTCGTGCCACCTTCGACACTATCGGGCAAGGTGCTGAGATTCGGCCAGTGGGAGCAATATGTTTCGGTGAAGCTCACCGAATCGCTTGTGCTGCAAGATATTTCACCATCAATCGGTTCGGTAGAGGATTCCTACGACAATGCCCTCGCCGAATTGATCATCGGCTTGTTCAAGACCGAGGTCGTGCGCCGAAACGGCCCGTTCAAGACCATGTCCGAGGTCGAGTACGCGCTGATGGAATGGTGCGACTGGTACAACAACGCCCGCCTGCACTCACGGCTCGACTACCTGCGTCCGGCCGAGTACGAGGCAGCCTACTACCCTCAACTACCGCCACGCCGACCGGCACTGGTCTGAAACCGAAGCCGGTCCCGAACCCGCGACGGTTCAGGCCTCGCTCCTTTTCAGAGTCGGGGTCCTCGGCCAGGCGCGATTCGATCAGAGGCATCGCCGCACTGTCTGTCCGGTGAGTTTCTGCGGCCAGGTCATCGACGCGCCAAGGGCCGGGGGGCTCGTCGAAGACGAGTCTGCGAACTCGGTCGATACCGACGATCCGCCCGAATCACCAAGTGCATAGCGGCTCAACCGGTATTGACCTGTCCGACCTGCTGCCGGTCAAGCGAATGCATCCAAGGATTCGAGGAATCCAGGCAGGTTGTCGTTGTGTATGTCGTGGCCGGCATCGGCGATGAGGTCAACCTGGAAACCACGTCGAGCGAGCTCGGCAGCGGTCGTCGGCTTCACGGTGGAGTCGATTGTGGCTATCTGCAGCAAGGCGTGCCCGGGCGCTCGAGTCGGGCGGAAGTCGATTCCACGGAAGGCCTTCAGTCCTTCCAAGAGGTCGAGATCGAGGCAAACGGTGGCGTCCAGCGCGAGGGCTACTGCTTGCTCGGTCCAACGTGGGTGAGCTGACCGGAGGCTTTCGGCAGTGAGGGAAGGCAGAACGGCTCGCACAGTGTCGAAGAAGTCCGGTGGCTTGATGTCCTGGTCGAATCCAGGTTCACTGAGGATCAGATTGCGGGGGCGAAGCCGGTCAGCAGCGAGGGAAAGGAACAATCCCCCCAGTGAATGCCCGATGGCAAGGTCTGCGTCCACGGGCAGGGTCTCGATGAGGTCGCCCACGTATGCCTCGGGATTATCGTACCGGCCGCGGGGGCTGCGGCCGTGGCCACGTAGATCCGGTGCGACAACTCTGTACCCTCGGGCTACCAGTTCCGGAGCCACTGTGGTCCAGGTTCGGCTGTCCGAGGTGCCACCGTGAATCAACAGCGCAAGTCTGTCCCCCTGGCCCCAGGTTCGGGTGTACAACTTCATTCTGCGTTCTCCTCGGAAATCATCATCGATCGGTGCGCGATCGGCGCTACCGGCAAATAGGGGTCGGCCACGAGTAGCCGGTGTCCGACAAGGGGATTTGCGCGCTGTGGTACGGCCCCTCGACCCACTGTTTCTCTGGTCCGGCGGGTCGATGCTGGACTGGTACCCGTGGCAGTCGGCCGCGTCATAGCGCCATGCGGGAATCCGTGCAGCGCCGGTTGCGGACCTCCGCGCCTGGGATACCCTGCAGGCAGATGGACGTCGAGACCCGTGTCTGTGGAGATCTGGCACTTGTCGGACATACCGTCGCACTCCTCATTTCTTCGTCGACTGGGGAGGCTAACGGCGCGTTCTTTCGACGTCTTCGTGCAATCGGAAGAGGATTGGGTGCTCCCGCTTTGACATTCCCGAAATCCTGGCATCCGCCGGCGAGAATCGAATGCTGTCAGGAGACCTCGGGTGCGATCCGGCTGCCGATCACCGAGCGCACCAGCCCTGAGAATGTCCGAGGGTCGGCGCCGGTGAGCTCATGCCAGCGAGTCAGGCGATACGAAACGGAATTCGGATGCATGCGAAGCGTTTTCGCGGCGCGTGCCAGGGAGAACCCGGAATCAGCGTAGACGAGCACGGCCGTGGCCAGCTCAGGATGGGTCCGCCGCACCTGCTGCACCCGGTCGAAGAGCGGCGCCAGCTGGGCTTGGGTGTCCAATAGCGATGCCTCCAGCCATCCGTCCTCGAACCTGACCGTCGGCTCATGCCAAGCTTGGGCAGCCCGCAGTGCCCGTTCGGCGTCTGTGGTGCTGGTATGTGCGCCGTCGAGACCCGGGCGAAGCAGGCCGATGCCGAATGGCACGTCGGCTCCGCTGATCGATTGAGCGGTACGGACGGCCGCCTCGATGTCGGTGTTCTGCCCGAGGACCACCAAGACAGTGCCACGGACACCGCATGCGACCACCCCGGGGAGCCTGCGCGCAGACCGCTGCAGGCTCTCGATTTCGGTTTCCGGCCACTGGGCGCGTGGGGAGCAGAGTGCCTGAAACTCGCCGTTGACGTCGAAGGCCAGCATGCGTGCCATCTCGGCTAGCTGTTCTGGACGATCATGGCTGCCCAGTTCGGCGAAGAACTGTTGACGGACGCGGGACTCGCGAGCCTGCCGGGTGGGACCTTCGTCAACGAAGGCATCGACCACTGTCGCGGTCATGGCCTCGGTCCAGAGTGTCAGCGGTTCCACCAGCCCGATCAGTGCCTCGTCGGTCGCCTCCGGTGCGTGCTGCAGTGCCGCCCACAGGGCACGGTTGCCGATGTGGAACGAGCGGAGCACGTCATAGGCGGAGACGCCGAGATGGGCACGCCGACGGGCGGCCCGTCGCGCGAACTGGAGGTGTTCGGCGACTGGCCCTCGCCCCTGGGCGACGTTGTCCAGAATCATGTGGGTGAATTCGCGGAGGGTTCGGCGATGTTCGCTCTCCGGGATATTCGCGTACGACGGAAGTTCTGCCCGGATGTGGGCGGCCAGGTCGGGGTCATTCTCGTCGAGGCGATGAGCAACGGCGGCACACAAGATTCCGGTGGTACTGCTGTCGAACGTCATGGACGGCAGCCTATACCTGGGAAAACGATGTCGCCGCCGTATACTCGCTCCCCTTCGCAACAGCCGGTTTCCTCCGCTGCCTATCGACCGGTACTGCCGAGTATCACTCCGCGTCACCGCGCACCGGCGAAATCACGGGGTAGCTCGGTAAGAGTCCGGGCATTCGCCAGGGACTCCGCAGACCTGGCTGCCTACTCTTGCCCGAACGTCGATGTGGCGCGCTTCATACCGACGAGCGAATCCGCTGAGCCGCTCTTCTTCGTCTGCGAAACAGCATTCGAAGCAGAAATCCACGGCAGTGGAGCTTGTTCGGGAACTCAATGCACGAATGGTAGGTGCTCATGACCACACACACTGATCCCGAGGGTACAGCTCTGGACCGGGAGAAACCATCTCGCCGCCGGGCGTGGGCGATGACTTCATTGCTCCTGGTTCTCACCCTCATCAACTTTGCCGATCAGGTCGTTTTCGGCATCATCGCCCAGCCCCTTGCCGAAGAGCTCGGCCTCAGTGCCTCCGGCTTGGGTCTGGTCGGTAGCCTGTTCTATCTGGCGCTGACGGCGGGAAGCCTGTGCGCGGGCGTATTGGAACGGTGGCTCGCTCTACGGTGGGCTCTGGTGGTGCTGGCGATCATCTGGGCCCTCACAACCCTTCCGCTGGTCGTCTCGGCGAGCTTCGCCACGCTGATTCTGAGCAGGGTGTTGCTTGGTCTGGCGGAGGGTCCGAGCGTCTCTCTGATCTTCACCGGTACCTATTCGTGGCATCGCCCCGCCGAGCGTGGCATCGTCGGTGCGGTACTGACCGGCTCCGCGGCATGTGCGCAGTTCGCGATCATTCCGGTGTTGGCCTGGGTGACGGTGGCGTGGGGGTGGCGCACTGCGCTGCTGTGTTTGTCCGTCGGCGCAATTCTCTGGTGCCTGGTATGGCTGGCAAAGTGGGAGCAAGGGCCCTATCTGACCGAGCGGGTCGAGTCCGTGGGGAGCGATGTTTCGGCACCTGCCGTTTCCGCATCTGTGCCTTGGCGCGAGATCTTCTTCACCCGGACGTTCATCAGCTGCGCGTTCCTGTGCTTCAGTGTCTTCGCACTCGGCTCGGCAGTGCTCACCTGGATGCCGTCCTACCTCGAAGTCGGCCTCGGTTACAGCCGACTGCAGGCCGGTGCCCTGTCCGGTATCCCCAGTATCGTCGGCTTGTTCATTATGCTCGGCACCTCGGCCGTCAGCGATCGGTTGGCCGTTCAAGGCCGCAGCATCCGTTTCGTTCGGATCGTCCTTCCGACAGTCGGCGTGATTGTCAGCGGACTGATACTGGTTGCCTTGCCACTGGTCGCGGTTCCGATCGTCGTGGTAGCGGCCGTTTCGTTCGCCTACGGCCTGAAGCTCACATGTTTGCCGCTGGTCCAAGCCGCCATCGCGGAACTCTGCCCGCCGAGCCAGACTGCGGGCACGCTCGGCACGTTGGTCGGCATCTTCACACTGGGCGGGTTCGTCGCGCCCTACGCCACCGGACGCATCGTCGAGGCCGCGGCCAGCCCGGCGGCCGGCTACGCCGCCGCCTTCCAGATCTTCGGCGTTGTCGCCGTCGTCGCGGGATGCGTGGCCATCGCACTGGCCGATCCTGACCGTGACCGGGCGCGCCCGGTTGCTTCCGAAGAAATGGCTCCCGAAGTTCGTCCCACTGTAGAAGAGAGTGAATAGATGAGGAAATTCGTCACTGCCGCGGCAGTAGTCGCGACATCCGTTGCCCTGGCCGCCGGAGGAGCCCATGCCTCGCCCGGCACCGATACCGTCGGCTTCACGGCTTCGGTCACCCCGGAGGGGACCGTCATCGTTGCCGACGCCGGCACCGTAGCCGTAGAAGACGGTGCATTGAAGCTCAAGGCGGCCAACGGCACCGTGCTGGCCGGAACCGAGTTGTCTTTCCGGGTAGACGACTTCGTATTTCCAATCGCTGCGGAGATCAAGGATCGCACCGCGACCTTGCGGCCGTTGTTCGATATCGCGCATGCCGAATATCGTCCGGTGGCATTGCCGTTCGAGAATCAGGCTCCGTTCAAATCCGAATATGAACGGGAGCAAGCCGCCTGGAATCGCATGGTTTCGACGATCAGTATGGGTGCCGCTATCGGTGCCACCGTCGGCAGCCTCGGTGGAGCGGCGGTGGGTTGCGTACTGGGCGGAATAGCCGGCGCCACGGTGGCTTCCGCCACCATTATCGGTTTGTTCGGTCCATTCATTCCGGCTGCTGCGGTCGGCTGCATCGGCGGTGTGCTCGCGATCGGTGCGATCGGTGTCGTTGCGGGTCAGCTCCTGGTTACCGCGCCCGTTGCGGTGATGGCTGCGGTGCAGTACTTCACGACGATCAACGCACCGGCGCCCGGAAAATAGCTTCGGACCTGTCGGGATTCCGGCACTGGAGTGCAGAATGCCTCGTCCTCGGGCGGGGCATTCTGGCCCCTGCGTGCATACGCCGAGCAGCGTCATTCCGTTCGTATGGGCGTGCTCGGCTCAGGCCGTCACCGGCTGACCAGGCGGAGTGGCCGGCGGCGAAGTGGCCCAACGTTCTGGTCGGCGTGGACACCTCGGTTCTGCGCGGTTCCGGCATTGCTTACCTACCGATCGTTCGGTAGATTCGAAGGGGAAGTGAGGTGCAGGCATGGACGAGGTCTCTCTGGCCGAAGGCGCGGTGACGCCGCACGGTCGTCGTGACGTTTCCCTGGTCGGTGGGGTGAACGGCGGTCGGCGACCGATGATGTTCGCGGGTGCGGTGACCACCGGCATCGGGCCTCGAATGTTCGAGACCGGACTCGTCGCTGTCGAAGGTGTCCACGTCGGCGGTACTTCGGGGTCGTGCGGCTACAGCCACCGAGCAGGGCCCCGGTAGCGGCGCCATGACCAAGGATCGCGAGGCCGCCCAGGCGCTGTGCGAGGCAGTCGCCTGCCGGATCGAGAACGACCGACCCGATCTGACCGGGCGAATCCGTGCTGAATTGCCTTCGTACGCGAGGATCGCCGACGCCGAACACCGTCGTACGGTGCACGAACTCGCTCGCCGCGTGCTGACAAGCCTCGCGACCGGCGCCGGCCCGGTCGCGGAACACCTGCAGTACACCCGCCGCGCGGCAATGCGGCGCGCGCAGCTGGGCGTCTCCGCCTACGAGGTGTTGCGCTCGTTTCAGATCGTCAGCCGAGGCTTGTGGTGCGCGTTGCAGGGCGCGCCCGAGGCGACCGAGTCACTGTTGATCGAACTGGTCGACCCGTTGGCAGGATGGACCGAGGCTATGACCTCGACAGTCATCGATGCCTTTGTCGATGAATCACCCACGACGCACGCGCGGGAGGCGGCAATACGTCGGCAGTTCTTTGCCGATCTCGGCGACGCCGGGTGTTCCGAGCGGACGGCGGAGACCGCTCGAACACTGGCATTCGATGTCAGCGGTGATTTCCAGGCGATCTGCGCGTCCAGATCGTTGTGGCCTGAGCCCGAAGTCGAGCGACTGCAACGTGCGACTCGACGGCTGACAGGGGTAGTCCACTGCGGGGTTCGCGGCACCGCCCTGACCATCCTCACCCAAGATAGCGATATATCGGCGGCGCTTCGCGCGGCGCAGGCTATCAGTGGAGAGCACGTTCGATACGGGGTCGGTCTTGCCCGCAGTGGACTGACCGGCGCGCACTCGAGCTGCATTGATGCCGAGCGCGCTCTGCACATCGCGGAGATGTGGCGCAGGCCGTCGTCATACTTCGCCGACTGCTGGCTCGAAGCGTCGTTGGTGGACGGCCATGACAAGCTGGCTCCGTTGTTCGACGGCGTTCAGCGGACAGCGACAGCCCATCCGGACCTCGCTGACGCGGTCCTCACGTTCGCGGACTGCGGGTTCTCGTTGGCGCGGGCGGCGCAGCGCCTGCATGTGCACCCCAACTCCGTGTCGTATCGACTCAGCCGATGGCATGCGCTGACCGGCGTCGATCCCCGCACCTTTGCGGGGCTCGTGCGCTCGGCTGTGGGCTGCCGGATGGCGCGAACCGACCAGCAACGCTGAACTCGGCCGTCAACGGTGCGTATGCAGCGGCCTACCCGCCAACGCGAGCATGGCTTCGCCCAACGCCTCGTTCTGGCTTGGATGGGCGTGGACAAACGCCGCGATCTCCTCGGGAAGCGCTTCCCAGGCAACGCTCAGCTGTGCCTCTCCGATCGATTCACCCACCCGGTCGCCGACGAGGTGGACCCCGACCACAGGCCCGGAGTCTCCAGCGCGCACCACCTTCACACCGCCGCCGGTCCGCAAGATCTGGCTCTTGCCGTTGCCCGCGAGGTCGTACACGAGGACGGTCGCGTTACTGTAGCGATCGCGGGCGGCGTTCTCGGTGAGCCCGACCGAGGCTACCTCTGGATGTGAATACACCACGCGTGGGATGAGGTCGTCGGGAATCGGAACCGGTGCGTTACCGGCGATTTCGTCGGCGACGAACATACCGTGCTGGAAGCCGCGGTGCGCCAGTTGCGGTCCGGCCACCAGGTCGCCGACGGCGTACACGCCGGCAGTGGTGGTTCTGAGACGCTCATCGGTGGCAACACAGCCGTTCTCGATTCCGATGCCGACTTCGGATAGGCCGTCGATCCGCGGAGCGCGCCCCACCGCGACGAGCAACACGTCTGCCGTGCGGATCTCACCGTCCGCGAAGGTGACTCTGACGCCCTCGCCGTCTTCGGTGGCCGCCGCGACACGGGCGTCGGTGCGCACCGTGATCCCACGTGCGCGCAGCGCCTTCGTCACTTGCTTCGAGCTCCAAGGATCCTCAGCGGCCAATATCCGTGGCAAAGCTTCGACAATGGTGACATCAGCGCCGAAGGAGGCCCACAGGCTGGCGAACTCGATGCCGATCACGCCGCCGCCGAGCACGATCGCCGATTGCGGCACAGCGTCGAGATCGAGGGCCTGGTCGCTGGTGACAATCCGTGAGCCGAGCGCGATTCCGGCAGGGACTCGGGGTCGTGAGCCGGTTGCCAGTACCACGGAGTTGCCTGCGTATCGCAGTCCATCCACAGTGACCGTGAGCTCGTTCGTCAATTGCCCGGTTCCGGTCACCACGGTGATGGAGTCTCGGGTGAGAAGCCCTCGTAGTCCCTGGTAGAGGCGTTTTACCACAGTTTCTCGGTAGGCATACACCGCCGCGAGGTCGATCCCGTCATAGGTCGCCGAGACGCCGAAAGAGCGTGCGTTGCGGGTGGTGTCCGCGACCTCGGCGGCCCGGAGGAGAGCTTTGGTCGGGATACAGCCACGATGCAGACACGTGCCACCCAGCTTGTCGGCCTCGACAAGAGTGACGGACAAACCGAGTTGGGCGGCACGCAACGCGCAGGCATATCCACCGGATCCGCCGCCTAGGATGAGGACGTCGCTGCACTTGCCGGCCGCGGCTGAGCCTCCGTTCATCACAGCCACCCCAGAGCGGATGCGGGGTTTTCGATGAGGTCACCGAAAGCACGCAGGAAGCCGCCTGCGGCGCCGCCGTCACACACTCGATGGTCGAAACTGAGCGAAATCTGAGTGATCTTCCGGACGGTCACTTCGCCATCGATGACCCACGCGCGGTCGAGGATGCGGCCGATGCCGAGGATCGCGGCCTCGGGATGGTTGATGATCGGTGTCGAGCCATCCACGCCGAAGACTCCATAGTTGTTGAGTGTGAAGGTTCCTCCGCCGAGCCGATCGGGCGTGAGCTTTCCTGCTCGTGCGGTGTCGACGGTTTCGCGGAGCTGTCGGGCGAGTTCCACTGTTGTCAGGGTGTCGGCTCGGGGAAGGACCGGAACCACGAGACCGCGCGGTGTCTGCGCGGCGACACCGAGATTCACATATCCGTGTCGGACTATCTCGCCGCGTTCGGTGTCGACGGAGGCGTTGAGCTCGGGGAATCGCGCGAGTGCGGCCAGTGTCAATCGAGCGAGCAGTGCCATCAGGCTGAGCTGGTCTTCCCGAGGGAGCGCGGTATTGATGGTGCGCCGGGCCCGCAGCAATTCTGTGGCGTCAACGTCCACCCAGGTGGTGGCGTCGGGTATTTCTCGGCGACTGACCGACAGCTTCTCGGCGACGACCTTGCGGAGACCCTTGAGTGGGATGCGCGTCGACTCGAATCGGATCGGGGCGGCTCGGCCGGTCTCGGAGGGCGTGATCGGGATGGCGGCGGCGATTGCCTGTTCGACATCGTGTCGGAGGATGATGGTGCCCGGGCCTGTTCCGTGGATTCCGGTCAGATCGACACCGCCACGGTTGGCCAGCTCACGCACGACCGGCGAGATGACGCGCGGCGCTGAGGTGGCAGCCTGGGGTGAGTGGGATGAGACACGTTCGCCGGGATCGGCCACAGCGCGCGTGCGGCGACGCCTTGGACGCGAATCGTGGCCCGTCCCGTACCCGATCAGGACATTGCCGGATCCGGCTCGTTCTTCGTCCCGGTACTTTTCGTGCGCAGCGGATTCGGTCGCGCTGTCCGTGCCGGTGTTCGCGGTGGGGGTGGAGCCGCTGATCGTGATCAGAGGGCTGCCGACTGTCAGAGTGTCGCCCGGCGCGGCATGCAGTTCGAGCACTGTGCCCTCGAAGGGAACCGGGACCTCGACCGCGGCTTTGGCCGTCTCGACCTCGGCGACGATCTGGTCGATCTGCACGGTGTCACCGACGGCCACCCGCCACTCGAGAATGTCGGCCTCGGTCAGGCCCTCGCCGAGGTCGGGAAGCATGAAGATCTGCGCGCTCATGCGTTCACCGCCCACCGGAGGTCCGGGGTGTCGTTCCACTGCAATCGATCGAGTTGGTCGAGTATCCGGTCGACGCCGGGAAGGTGAATTCGTTCCAGACGCGGCGCGGGATAGGGAATGTCGAATCCGCTCACTCGCAATACGGGCGCGGCGAGGTGGTGGAAGCAGCGCTCCTGGACTCGTGCGGCGATCTCCGCGCCGACGCCCGCGAAGCCTTGAGCTTCCTGGATCACCATGCAGCGCCCGGTCTTTCGCACCGAAGCGGCAACGGTTTCGTCGTCGAACGGCACGATCGAGCGCAGGTCGATGACTTCCAGATCCCGACCCAGTTCCGCGGCTGCTTGTGCGGCCTCGAGCGCGACCGACACCGAAGGCCCGTACGCGATGAGTGTGGCGTCCCGGCCTTCTCGGCGCACGAGGGCACGGCCGAGGTCTGCGCCGGCGTCCGGCTCGACCTCACCACGGGCGAAATACAGCTTCTTGGGTTCGAGGAAGATGACCGGATCGGGGTCATCGATGGACGCGCGCAGCAGAGCGTAGGCATCTGCCGGTGTCGAGGGACTCACGACCTTCAGCCCCGGGGTGTGCGCGTAATACGCCTCGCTGGAATCGCAGTGGTGTTCGACGCCACCGATCCCGCCGGCGAACGGTATCCGGATGACCATGGGGGCCGACAGGCGGCCTCGGGTGCGATTCCGGATCTTGGCGACGTGCGAGACGATTTGCTCGAAGGCAGGATAGGCGAAGGCATCGAACTGCATCTCTACGACCGGCCGGAAACCGGCCATGGCCATACCGACCGCGAACCCGATGATGCCGGATTCGGCCAAGGGGGTATCGAAGCAACGATTTTCGCCGAAGTCCTTCGTCAGTCCATCGGTCACCCGGAACACGCCACCCAGCGTGCCGACATCTTCGCCGAACACGACGACGTTGTCGTCGGCGGCGAGTGCGTCACGAAGGGCGAGGTTCAACGATTGAGCCATCGTGAGGATGGGCATGGTCAATTCTCCTCTGACTCGGCGGCCAGCTCGGCCCGGACTTGGGCGGCCTGCTCACGCAACTGCGGTGTCGGATCGGCGAACACATGGGCGAACAGATCCGCGGCGACGACCGGCCGGTCGGTGTTCATGGCAGCTCGCAGGTCCGCAGCGTCGGACTCGGCTTCAGCGGCGAGCTGGCTTTCGAAGTCGTCGTCGATGAGCTCCTGGTTTCGCAGATAGGCGCGCAGCCGGGCGATGGGGTCGCGGGCCGACCACTTCTCGACCTCGGCGGAATCGCGGTAACGAGTGGCATCATCGGCGTTGGTGTGGGAATCCAGGCGGTAGGTGTGCGCCTCCACGATCAACGGGCCGTTCCCCTCGCGTACGTAGCGAACGGCCTCATCCATCACTCCCATCATCGCGACAGGGTCGTTGCCGTCGACCTGTTCGGATCCGATGCCGTACCCGACGCCTTTGTGCGCCAGCGACGGCGCCGCGCTCTGACGCGCGAGCGGGACGCTGATGGCAAAGCCGTTGTTCTGTACCAGGAACACCACGGGCGCCTGGAAGATCGCGGCGAAGTTGAGCGCCTCGTGAAAGTCTCCCTCGCTGGTGGCGCCGTCACCACAAAGTGCGAGCGTCACGGTGTCGTGACCACGCCGCTGTTGCGCGTAGGCGAGCCCGGTGGCGTGCAACAACTGCGTGGCCAGGGGTGTGCATTGGGGCGCCGTGCGGTAATCGGTGGGATCGTAGCCGCAGTGCCAGTCGCCGGAAAGCATGCTGAGAATCTCCGGAGCCGGAATGCCGCGGACAGTCAGGGCCATCGAGTCCCGGTAGGTCGGAAACAGCCAGTCCTCGGGTCGCAGGCACATGGCCGCCGCGATCTGGCAGGCCTCTTGCCCGCGGGCAGACGGATAGACGGCCAGGCGGCCCTGTTTGGTCAACGCCGTCGCCTGGGTGTCGAAACGCCTGCCTTGCACCATGTTCCGGTACATGCTCACCAGACGGTCGTCCGCCGGTCTCGGATAGCGGGCCTCGCTATCGGTGGGGTTGCCGTCGGCGTCGAGGTATTGCACCGCGGTTGCGGCGGGCAAGTATCTCTCGAACTGCCGCTGACGTAGTGGCTCGAGAAGGGTCATATCTGTCTTTCTCCGAAGGCGAGGGAATTGACGGTCGGTGGGTGGGGTCTCTAGGTCGCCGCACCGACGGTGGTGCGCTGGGCGTAGTCCTTGAGGCTGAACCCGGGTGCTCGCGCGTCACTGAGACCGGGTCGGAATGATCCGGCGAGTAGGCGGCGGGCCGCGAGGTGATCGCCCGGCCGGTTCACCGACTCCACCGCAGTCAATACGTCACCGTCGAACCGCAGCACGGAGAACTCAGGGGCCGAGCCGAGCACAACGGTCTCGCCGAGACTGGTTGTCGTACCGGCGATCTGGAGCTTGGCGCCATATTGGTGCGTCCAGAACCACGGCACCGCCTGATAAGGATCGTGGTTGCCGACCAGCTGGGCGGCAACGTGCCGTGCGTGATCGACCGCGTTCTGAACAGATTCGAGCCGTTGCCGTGTACCGGCGGTGACGACCGAAGCGCAGTCTCCGATGGCCCAGATCGCGGGATCGGTGGTGCGCAAGTACTCGTCGACGCAGACCCCGTTGTCGACGGCGAGGCCGGCCGACATGGCCAGTTCGGTATTCGGTTGCACGCCAATGCCGATTACGACCAGGTCGGCCCCAATAGTGGTGCCGTCGTCGAGCCGGACGCCTGCTGCGTGCCCGAATTCGTCGACATCGACGTGGGTGGGCGAACAGCGATGCCGCACGGTGACTCCGGCGCGGGTGTGCAACGTTGTCAAGTACTGTGACATCTCCGATGACACCGCCCGCGCCATCACTCGGTTGCCTGCTTCGATGACCGAGACAGTGCGGCCCTGCTCGCGCGCCGCCGCCGCCACCTCGAGTCCGACGAATCCGGCGCCGATAACGACGACTTCCCGCGCTGTCGCGAAACTCCGACGTACTGCCCGGGCATCGTCGGCCGTGCGCAGCGGACACGCTCCTGCGGCATTCGCGCCGGAGATCGAGAGGTTTCGGTTGCGGGCTCCGGTGGCCAGGATGAGATGGTCGTAGGCGAGCTGACGACCGTCGTCCAGTGACACGGTCCGCCGAGTTCTGTCGATCCCGACTACCCGGGCACGTACCAAGTCGATGTTATTGGTGTCGTAGAACTCTCGCGGACGGAGGGGCGCGATCTGTGCGGCGGTTCCGCTGAGGTAGCCCTTCGACAAGGGAGGGCGTTGATACGGTGTCCTCGCCTCGGCGTCGACCAGGATGACCTGACCGGCGAACTTTCGTTCCCGCAGTGACGCCGCGGCCTGGACTCCCGCGTGCCCGGCTCCGACGATGACGATCGTTGCCGTGTGCGCAGCGCTACGCCTCATCGCAGGGCACCTCGACCGAAACCGCGCCCAACGTGTCGTCGACCCCGATCTGACAGGCGAGCCGACTGGTGGTCCGCCATGGCGCGGCGGTGACCTCGAGCATCTCCTTCTCGTCGTCCGATACTGCCGGCAGACGCGCGAAATCGGCTTCGTCGACATAGATATGGCAGGTGGCGCACATCGCGTTGCCTCCACAATCGGCGGAGATTCCTGGGACATCGTGCGCGAGCGCAACCTGCATGAACGATTGTCCGCCGCTCGCATCGACGGTCTTGGCGTAGCCCTGGCTTGTGGTGAACGTGAGCTTCATCGGTTACCTCCGGAAGACGTCGGCGGGCTCGTCGCAGACGATCGACCGCATAGTGCCCAGCTGTTGTGAGCGGGCTTCGATAACGTCGCCCGCCTGCAGGTAGCGGGGCGGATCGAACTGGAACCCGCAGCCGCCTGGAGTGCCGGTGAGGATGATGTCGCCGGTACGCAGTGCGAGCGTCGCGCTGACCGATTCGATGATCTGGGCGAATCCCAGCGCCATGTCCTTGGTCGATCCGGCCTGTCGCAGCTCGGCGTTCACGGACAGCTCGAACCCGAAAGTCGCATCTGCGGTGTCGGCCTCGGGCGCCAGTAGCCATGGCCCGGTCGGGCAGAAGGTGGGATATCCCTTGCCCCGAATGATCTGGGCCTGCAACGGTGAGGAGTCGAACCCATGGGGAAGAGCGACATCACGCGCTGTGATGTCGTTGGCCAGCATGTAACCGGCGATGTGGTCGGCTGCCTGTTCGCTGCGAATGCGGTAGCCGGGACGCCCGATCACGACTGCCACCTCGACCTCGTAGTCCAGGGCTCGAGTCGCGGCGGGCCGGACGACCGGGTCGTTCGGCCCGCTGATGCTGGTCGGACTCTTCATGAAGACCACTGGAGCTGCCCGCTGTGGCAGGTCGGACTGCCCGTCGGTGTGGGTGTCGTAGTTGAAACCGACCGCGATTACCTGGCCGGGATCAGGGATCGGCGGACCGAGCTGAACCTCGGCCATCGGCACAGCACGGGTGTCTCCGGTGTGGAGTTCGGCTCGCACGAGCGGGGCCAACTGCTGCCACAGCGCCAGGACCTGGCGTACCGAACCGATCTCGATGCCCCGGCGAGCCAAGAGCGGGACGAGGGGGACAACGGCGTCGTCATCGGTCAGCACGCCGGGCGTGAGGCGACCCGCCACCGCGAAGCTGACTATCCGCAGACTCATGATGCACTCGCATTCCACAGTGAGGCAGCGCGTAACACGCTGCAGGGCAGTAGATGTCGCATATCCGGTGTCGGTGACCTCAGCGACCGGTGACGACTGTCATCGAGCGCATGAACGGGAAACTGAGATCGGTGCCCCAGTCCGGACATTCGGTCGTGACCTGGAGGTCGGGGAAACGCGCGGGCAGTTCGCGCAAGAGGTAGTCGCCCTCCAGCCGCGACAGTGGCGCGCCGAGGCAGTAGTGTCCACCCGCGGTGAATGCCAAATGCCGGATACTGGCTCGTTCGACGTCGAATCGGTCGGGCTCGTCGAAGAAGCGCTCATCACGGTTCGCCGCTGCCATGGCGAGCAGCAGTTGGCTTCCCTCGGGAATGCGCTGGCCGTGCAGCGTCAGGTCTTCTCCCGCATAGCGGTGAATGAAATGCACCGGTGAGAGAAAGCGCAATGCCTCTTCCCACGCGCGCGGGGCGAGATCGGGCGCCGCGGCCAGGGCGCGCATTTGATCCGGGTGCGCCGCGAGGGCGTACACCGTGTTCGTCATCGCAACCATCGTTGTGTGGTAACTGGCGACGAAGAACCCGACCAGGGTGATGATCAGCTCGGTCCTGGTCATCTTCGAGCCGTCTTCCTCGGCTTCCAGAAGGGCCCCGACCGCGTCGTCGGCATCCAGTTTGCCGCGCAGGGTGTCGACCAGATCGCCGATGTAGTCGATGTAGAACTGTGCCGCGGCGTCGGCTGCGGCCAGCCCTTCCACGCTGAGGTCACCGTGGCTGAGCACCGCGTTGAGGTCGGGCATTCGCTCGAGAACTGTGTGCGCGTCCGACATCGGCGCGTGCAGAAGCCGACAGGCGATCTCGGCGGGTATCCGGGCGGCGAACTCGGCAACGAAGTCGAATTCGGAGTCCATCTCGGTCAGTCGATCGAGGCCGGCGCCGATGATCTCCTGCACCCAGCCGCGCATCCCGGCCATCGCGCGCGCCGAGAAGGCCGCCGAGGCGAGCTTTCTCAGCCGAGTGTGCGATGGCGCATCCATCGAGGGCAGCGAGAATCGGTAGAACTCCGATGCCGGACCGGTGCCGATGTGCGGAGGGAACTGTCCGGCGTGTGGCTGCACGCGCGCCGACGATGTCTTGAAAACCGCGCTGACGTCGGCGTAGCGCGTCAGCACATACGCGTCGTGTCCGTTGACCTCGATGCGGGCGACGGGCAAGCTGTCCCGCAGGTGGCGGTAGACCGAATAGCGATCGGTCGCGAAGGCCGGATCTGCCGGATTCAGGGTTGTGGTGATTGTTACCATTTCCGTCCTGTCTGACGCGGCATCATTGCCACGACATGAGGTGCGTCACGATGTTGTCGCCAACGTATCCGTGGGCGGGGCGCAATCCATTGGGGGAATCGAGAAATCGGGGGGCTGGTTCTGGAGGTTTCCACGGTCGGCAGTCGTGCCGAACGGCTGGGACGACCTACTGCAGTTCGTCGAACCAGTCGATGACCAGGGGTTCGCCTCTCATCCATGCCTCCATGGCCGCACGATCGGCCGACCCCTGAATCTCGACCCGGAGGCCGCCCGGGTGACGTAGATAGGCGAAGCCGAGGATGCCGTCACCGCGGTGGTATGGCGTGAACTCCATCTCGAATCCGCTGGCTCTCAGCGCTGTTGCGGCGTCGTCGAGATCGTCGACGTAGTAGGCGACGTGGTGGAAGTCCATGCCGGGTCGATCCGAATGCCATGGTGAGCCGGGTTCGCCTTGCCAGAATTCGATCGGGGGATGGTTGCCGACCAGCCAGCACACACGTCCACGGATACGGATCGGCTCGCTCGACAACAAGGGGGCGTGCACCAGCGCTTCGAGATCGGCTGGATCCGTACGGGTGCCACCGGCGAGCGACTGGTAGGCGCCCATTGCATCGTGAAGATCGGAAACGGCGAAAGCCAGGTGGAATACCTCGCCCAGTCCCAACGCGTCGAGGCCGGGGCTCCGGTTCTCGGGATCGGAAGGTGTCACAGTATTCCTTCCTCGGTCGCGAGCAGGAAGTCCGCAATCGCGTCGGCCCACGCGGCGGGCTTCTGGTCGCAGATGTCGATGCCGCCACCGTCGATCTCCACGTAGGCGAAGTCGGGGCGTAGAGCGCGTCCGCCGGCGGCGTACTCGTGCATGACGTCGCCGGTGTTGGTGAGGATCAAGGTCGGCTGCGAGATGAGCGGCAAGGCTGCGTCGTGGTCGTATGAGCGCGCCGCGGAATGTCCGTACCAGTACGCCCCTCGTTGCCAGGCCAGCATCGCTTGCACCACGTAGTCACTGATCCTGTCGGGACCGACCGGCTCTGGGAAGCTCTCCCGCAGTGCGGCGATCTCGCACATATGCGCCGCACCGGGCAACGGCGTGAAGGCTTTCTCCTGTGCAACAACGGCATTGATCAGTTCTCGTCCGTTGTCGGCGGCAGCGATATTGCCGACGCCGTGCAGAATGACAGCGCTGATGCGATCGCTGTGTGCGATCGCGGCGGCGGTGGCGACCATGCTGCCGGTGTGATGGCCGGCCACAGCGGCGCGTTCGATGCCCAGAGCGTTGAGCACCGGTGCGACGCACGTGGCGTACTCGTCGATCGTGGGAGGCGTCCGCGGTGCATCCGACATGCCGAATCCAGGCATGTCGATAGCGATCGGGCGGAAGCCGCGGGCGATCAGCGGTTCGAAAACGGCCGCGAATTGATCACCTGTCATGATCGACTGGTGCAGGAGCACGATGGGACGGCCCGATTCGAAGCTTTGGAAGTGTATCTGTCCGTATTCGCCGTCGGTGTAGTGGCGACGCATTCTGTTGGTGGGTTTGTTTTGCATTGGTATTCATATCCTCGTGTGATTCGTGACTGCTAATCGATCGATGCGCATTCCCTGACGATCGTGCGATCGGTTTGGTGCGCACTCTGGTCCCCGGTCGGGGCCGCCGCAGGTGCTGGACGGAGATCACCTCACGAACGGCTTCGGTGTTTGGCCTGGGCATGGGATCTCCGTGCTGTCCAGTGCCTGTACGAGAATCGATGGCCCGAGCATTCCTGGATTGTGGGCCCCGGCTGTGGCGGATGAGATCCGTCTCACACGTTAGGTGTGGATCGGGACTCGGGTCAATTGCGTATTGACCTGATTCTGGAGCGGTGAATTCTGGGAATCGTGAAAAGGTTTCAGGTCGGATCGATTCTTGGGCAGACACGGCCGCTACCCCGGCGTGCTTCGGGGTTGTGGACTTCACGAAGACATCGTGTGGTTGCTTGTGGATTACTAGATGACGGGAGGCGTCCTGGGTTCTAGCTTTGCCGCATGTACACACACCTCGACGCACACTGCGCTGTTCCCCGACGAACGAGCGGCTACGGATGTCGCCGATGACCAACCGCTGCGAACCACCCGGTCGACAGGAGCGGACACCATGAAGTTCGGCGTAGCTACTTTCGTGACCGATGAAGGCGTTCGCCCCGACGTACTGGCCAAGGCGGCCGAGGAACGCGGATTCGAATCACTGCTGATCCCAGAGCATTCACATATCCCCGCAGACCGGCAGACCCCGTATCCGGGCGGCGGCGACCTGCCGTCCTCCTACTATCGATCGTTGGATCCGTTCGCGGCGCTGAGTGCTGCCGCGGCAGTCACCCAGGAGATCAAGCTCGGTACGGGCATCTGCGCGGTCTTTCAGCGAGATGCCATCCACACCGCAAAAGAAGTCGCAACCGTCGATCTGCTCAGCAATGGGCGCTTTCTGTTCGGTGTGGGTACTGGGTGGCTACGCGAAGAGATGCGCCACCACGGCACCGACCCTGCTACCCGATTGTCCTTGGTAGGGGAGCGCATCCAGGCGATGAAGGCCTTCTGGTCTCGGGAGGTGGCGGAGTTCCACGGTCATCATCTCGACATCGCGCCCAGCTACATGTGGCCCAAACCTGTTCAACGGCCGCACCCGCCGATCCTCGTCGGCGGAATGGGACCAACGGTTCTGGACCGGGTGCTCGAATACGGGGACGGGTGGCTGCCGAACATGATCGGTCAACCGGTCGAACGCCTGCACACGATGCTGGGGCAATTGCTGAACAAGGCCGCCGAGGCCGGACGAGCTCCCGTGCCGGTGACCGTACTCGGCGCCCCGGTGGATGCCGCCGAGATCGAGGTGTACGCGACATCGGGAGTCGAACGGTCGGTCTTTCTCATGCCGACGCTGCCGACGGGCGAAACTCTCGGTCTTCTGGACAAATTGGCTGAATTCATCGACCCACTCATGCGGCCGGAATAATCGGACGCAACAACAGAAAGGCAGCGAATGGCTCGGAACACCATAGAGCCCCACCGGATCGTCGCGATCAACCCCGACACGCTGGCCGAACCCGCGGGCCACTTCGACCGCGCGGTGCAGATCGGACCGTGGCTGTTCATCTCCGGAACATCGGCTTTGACCAACCTGAGCGGCACGATCGAAGAGCGACGAATGCCGGATAGCTTTCTCGAACAGGCGAACTCGGCCTTCGACAGCATCGAGAAGGTGCTCGCGGCCGCGGGCGCGACGTTCGACGACGTCTACGAGATCAGGGCGATGCTCAGCGACGCAGCGGATTTCGGCACGCTCAATGACATATTCAGGGAACGCCTCCCCAACCGGGGGTTCATCGGCCACGGCTATGTCACCGAGTTCCTGGCACCGGGCATGAAGGTCGAGATCGAGGCCAACGCCTACCTGCCGCAATCGTCCGCATCACCATCGCAGTAGAGGAAGTCAAGGACATGAGCATCAGCGAAATTTTCGACGGCATCGCACAAGGAACCGTGGATGTCATCGACCTCACGACCCCGCTGAGCGACGCGACACCGGTTGTACCCGTGCCAGCGCCGTTCGCGGCGACAGCGCCACTGACGTTCCACCCGGTCAGCAACTTCGACGAAGCCGGCCCTGGCTGGAAGTGGAGCGATATCACCCTGGGTGAACACGCCGGAACACACGTTGACGCGCCGCGACACTGGATCAGCGGCAAAGACGGCAAGTCGGTCGATGAGATCGAACCCACGCGTCTGGTCGGGCCGGTCGCCGTCATCGACCTGACCGCCGAGGTCGCCGAAAACCAGACGTTCTTGCTCGAGACCGGGCACCTGGAACAGTGGGAAGCCGAATTCGGGCGATTCCGGCCCGGCACGTGGGTGGTCGTCCGTACCGGCTGGAGTGTCCACGGTTCAGATCCGGCGCGGTTCGCCGGCCCCGAGGGCTGGCCGGGAATCTCACTGGCGGCGGCGAAATGGCTCGCGGGTCACCCGAACGTCAGCGGATACGGCGTCGAAGCCATCGGGATCGACAATATGGGAGCGGGTCCGTCGGAAGAACCGGCTGCGGAAGAACAAGATCCGGGAGCTTTCGGGCCCGGACACTACTATCTGCTCGGCGCGGACAAGTACGGCCTCACGTCCTTGCGGAACATCGACCGTCTGCCCGCGGCGGGCGCCTTCATCGTCGTCGCGCCGCTGCCTCTTGTCGGCGGTACCGGCGCACCAGCCCGTGTCTTCGCGTTTGTGCCGCGTGGTTGAGAAGGATGGACAAGAGCATGACGACGAAGCAGGACACGTTCGATCTCGTGGTGATCGGATG
Organism: Nocardia canadensis; assembly: GCF_032656385.1. NCBI lineage: Bacteria > Bacillati > Actinomycetota > Actinomycetes > Mycobacteriales > Nocardiaceae > Nocardia > Nocardia canadensis. The sequence goes on along the minus strand of NZ_JAVCWB010000008.1, from coordinate 1,397,917 downwards.
CGGTGCGGGAGGTCTTTCGGCGGCCCTCGGATTCATCGAAGAGGCCGGCCAGCGCGGTAGGACCCCGACGGTGGCGATCATCGAACGCAGCACCAAGGCCGAGCGCGGCGGTGCGACACGGTGGTCATGGGTGAACGTCATGGTCGATCCCGACGGGACCGTCGATGCCGGCATCGTGGAACGAGTCCTCGACTCCGACCCGGCATTCGACCGCGAGTACTTCGCGACGTTGCGCGAACTCGGCGGTGACTCGGTGAAGTGGATGCAAGCGAACGGTGTCACTGTCACTCACACGCCGCCGCCGTTCGCCATGGAATCGAACTACGGGGCAGTCGAGGGTGGTGGCCTTTCGCTCGTCGACGCATTCGCCGCGAGGATCGAAGCTCATCCCGGCACCACGTTCCTGTACGAGACCGAGGCACTGCGCCTGACTCAAGACGAACAAGGCCGCATCGTCGGTGTGGTCGTCCGGGGTGCGGACGGCCTGACGCGCAACGTCGGTGCGGGCGCAGTCGTTCTCGCATCAGGTGGTTTCGAAGGAAACTACCAATTGCTCACCCAGTACGTCGGCCCACGTGCAGGCGAGATCCGTCCCGTCGCTCCAGGGCTGCGCCACAATCTTGGCGACGGGTTGCGGATGGCGACTGAGGTCGGCGGCAGTACGGCCGGGCAGTTCGACATGCTGCACGTGGAACTTGTCGATCCACGTTCAACGAAGCCGGATCCCGGGGTCTTCGGCGCACCGTACGGAATCATGGTGAATCGGGCTGGTGAGCGGTTCATCGATGAGGGCAGCCGAACCTTCGAAGGGATCAACGAGTACCTCGCGTGGACGGTCTGGCGAGATCACGGAAATCTGGCGTACTTCGTCTACGATGCGGACGCTGCGGCCCTGCCCGGGTTCGAGTTCCTCAACCAGACGGATGTGGCGCCATACGAGTCCGCAACCATTGAGGGACTCGGCGCGGCGATGGGTGTCGACGCCACGAGATTCGCGGCAACCGTTGAAGCGTTCAACGCAGCGGTGAGCGATGGCGAGTTCGATCAATCCAAGAAGGATGGTAAGCGAACCTCGGGCCTGACTATCGAGAAGTCGAACTGGGCGATGCCGATTCGTACGGCGCCGTTCTGTGCGCTTCCGGCATCCGCGGCAGTGACATTCTGTTTCGGTGGCGTAAGGACCGACACCAGGGCACGAGTCGTCACGGGAAGCGGAACGCCGATTCCTCATCTCTACGCAGCGGGAGTGGTGACTGGGGTGTGGTACCAGGAATATCCTGGAGCGCTCTCAGTGCTTCGCTCTGTGACCTTCGGTCGGATCGCCGGCCGCGAAGCCGCAGGACGCCTGCCGAATTGATGATGCGGACCTGGGGGCCTGACCCTCTACGGGTCCACGCCGAGTACTAGCACGATGTCGCTGCCTCCTGATGCAAGTGTCACCAGGAGGCAGCGGCGCATCGGTGGTGGACAGTTGGCGATGTCGAGCCAACTTGTGTTCCGAGATAATTCGCTGATTGAATCGAGTAGTCGTTGAGTACCGATGGATCGACGAGGCCAGCTTGTATCTGTGAATGCGCGCGGCCCTGAGACTGCCGCGGTGAGATCTGGCGCCCGCCATCGCCGCGGACTTCACGATGCCGTACTCCCGGCCGACGGTTGTATGACATTCCAGGTTCGCAGAGCGCGACGATCACCACGATTTGTTGCTGCCCTCGGGTGCCGGCATGGCAGCTGTCGGCACCTGGACCACGCCGGAGCTTTCCTCACGGCCGGCCTCATCTCGAGACACGCCGCGAGTTGTGATAGTCCTACTGTCACCACGGAACTCTGCGACCTGGGTTCCGCCGGCGTCGGTGACGGTGACGTCGTAGATGCCGTTGCGGCCGTAGCGCACCCGTTCTACAGCTCGGGCGGTGAGAACGTCGCCGGAGTGAGTGGGCCTCAGATAGTGGATATCGGCGTGGGCGGCGACGGCTGGACGTTCGTAGCTGTTGCAGGCGAGCGCGAAGGTCGTGTCGGCGAGTAGGAAGACGTATCCGCCGTGCGTGATGCCGTGACCGTTGACCATCGAATCGGTGATCGTCATCCGCGCAACAGCGTGGCCGGGCGTGAGCTCGACGATCTGGATTCCGAGTGCCCGGGAGGCGGTGTCGGCTTCGAACATGGCCTCTGCCGGGCTCGGAGCCGTGTGCTCGAGGGATGTCATTCTGGATCTCCACAGGGTGCGAAAAGAATGTGCGGGCCGCGGAATCGCGGCCCGCACAGCGGCTATGAGCTCGGTTCGAGGTGTTCGATGTACATCGTCACCGAACCGGTGGCGAAATTGCGCACGTCGCGCGCGGCGTCCCTCATCTCGGGGGAGACCAAGGCAAGTCGTAGCGCGTGCTCGGTCTCGAAGCTCAGATGGGCGACGGCATAGTAGGGCGGTGCGGAGCCGTCCAGTGATGCACATTTGGCCCAGGTGAATTCCTCCAGACCGGGCACCTTCAGTGTGAGTGGGATGTGCACGCTACGGTAATGTTCGTCGAATGCGGCGGGGTCGGTGGGGATGCCGTAGCAGACCGCGATCCTCGGTTTCATACGTTGTCGCCCTTCGGCTTCGAAACCAGGGTGAGCACGTCGTAGGCGGCGACGGCCTCCCCGTTCTGATTGGTAATGACGCTGTCCCAACGGACCTCTCCGTAGTCCGCGCCGCTCCGCGGCGTGATCTGCTTGGCGGTCAGCGTCACGGTGAGTTCGTCGTCGGCCTTGACCGGGGTCAGGAAACGCAGGTTGTCGACACCGAAGTTCGCCAGCACCGGTCCCGGTGCGGGGTCGACGAACAGCCCGGCGGCCAACGACACCACCAGATACCCATGCGCGACGATGCCGCCGAAGAGCGGATTGTCCGCCGCCGCGCGAGGATCGGTGTGTGCGTAGAAGGTGTCGCCGGTGAATTCGGCGAAGTGCGCGATGTCGTCCGGCGTGACCCTGCGTGGGCCGCCGACGATGGTGTCTCCGAGGCGGAGCTCGCCGATGTCCTTGCGAAATGGGTGTACACCGTCACTCACCTGCGCTGCACCAGCCACCCAGCGGTTGCCGACAGCGGTGAGGACCTCCGGGCTGCCCTGCACCGCGGTGCGCTGCATATGGTGCAGCACCGCGCGGATGCCTCCGAGTTCTTCGCCACCGCCCGCGCGGCCGGGGCCACCATGTACCAGTACCGGCAGCGGCGACCCGTGACCGGTTGATTCCTTGGCGTCCACGGTGTCCAGGACCAGCACCCGGCCGTGATACGGCGCGAGACCGAGCACGATCTCACGGGCCAGCGTTGTCTCGCCGGTTACCACGGAGGCTACAAGGCTGCCCTGGCCGCGGGCGGCGAGGGCGACGACATCGGAGATATCGGTGTAGCCGATAACTGTGGCGACCGGGCCGAACGGCTCGATGTCGTGCGGCTCGTCGGCGGCGTTGTCGTTGCAGCGCAAAAGGATCGGCGGCAGATAGGCGCCGGGGCCGGCAGGCGGCTCTGTCGAGCCGTGGACGATCTCGCAGCTCTTGGCCAGCCCACGCACTGCCTGCAGAACCTCCTCGCGCTGCTCGACGCTCACCAGCGCGCCCATCAGGATGCCCTCGGTGGCGTCCGGTCCGGTCACCACGCGGTCCAGCCGAGCCTTAGTCGCGGCGATCACGTCTTCCACCAGGGAGTTCGGCACGAACGCGCGGCGGATGGCGGTGCATTTTTGACCGGCCTTGGCCGTCATTTCGGTCACCAGCTGTTTGACGAACAGATCGAACTCGGCGGAGTTCGCGGTCACGTCTGTGCCGAGGATGGACGCGTTGAGCGAGTCGGTCTCGGCGCTGAACCGGACACCGTTGGCCACCACCGCTTCGTGGGTGCGGAGTACGCCGGCCGTGTCGGCGGAGCCTGTGAACAAAATCGAGTCCTGGCCGCCCAGCTGATCCAGCAACGGTTGCCCGCTGCCGCACACCAGCTGCACCGAACCTTCGGGCAACAGGCCGGATTCGATGATCCGGCGGAACACCAGCTCGGTCAGATACGCGGTTTGCCCGGCCGGTTTGACAATGGTGGGCAGTCCAGCGAGGAATGCGGGCGCCAGCTTCTCCAGGAATCCCCAGACCGGGAAATTGAACGCATTGATCTGAACGGCCACCCCGCGGCGCGAGGTGTAGAGATGCTGCCCGAGGAAGGTGCCGGTCCGGCCCAGTCGCTCTGCGGCGCCGTCGAGTACCACGGTATCGTTCGGCAGTTCACGTTTGGCCCGGCTGGCGTAGCTGAGCAACGTACCGATACCACCGTCGATGTCGATACCGGAGTCCCGGTCCGTCGCGCCGGTCGCGCGAGACAGTTCGTAGAACTCCCGCTTGCCCGCCATCAGCGCCTGGCCGAGTTCTTTGAGCCCGGCGGCCCGCTGGTGGAAGGTCAGCGCCGCCAGTGCGGGACCGCCGACGCTTCGCCCGTAGTCCACCGCGCCGGCATAGTCCAGGCCGGTGGAGGAGATCCGGGCGATCTCGCTACCGTCGACCGCGCTGTGCACCGGCGAACCCTCGTCGGGCGCGCTGTACCAGCTCCCTGTCACATAACTTTGCAGAAGTCTGCTCACCACATCTCCTTCAACCGTCCGTTCGGTCGGTAATTACCATCCCTGCGGAATCGGTTCCTGTCAAGGACGGGAGATGGTCAGTGAGTTCGCAAGCCCTCGAAGGTCATGGCGACAACCGCGTCGGCGAGTTGGTCGGCGCCGTGATCGCCGCGGGGCTTGTACCACTCGATCAGGGAGTTGACCATGCCGAACAGCAGGCGGCTGATCAGCGACGGGTCGATGTCGGGGCGCAGGTCACCTTCGGCGGCGGCATCCTTGGCCAGGGTGGCGACGAACTCGTCGAATTCGCGTCGACGCGCCAGTGCGCGCCGCTCGACCGCGCTGTTTCCTCGCACGCGCAGCAGAAGCGTCACGTAGGGCAGCTCCGCCACCAGGACATGCACGCTCCGGCGAACCAGGTATTCGAGCCGTGAGACCGAGCTGCCGCTGGTGGCTTGTGGTTCCGTGGTTGCGGCGAAAAGGGCGTTGAGTGCCCGCGACAGCGCCAGCTCGAGCAACTCTTCCTTGCCTGAGACATGGTGATAGATCGAGGATTTCGTGATCCCGAGTCGCTTGGCCAGCACTTCCATGCTGGTGCCGTCATAGCCCTTCTCGTTGAAAACCTTCACGGCGACGGACAGCAATGAGTCCAGGTCGTAGCCCGGGCGTCCGGGTCCCGACCGGCGAGTGGCGCGTTCGGCAGTCATGGGGACATCTTCCCAGGTGGGGCGATTCGAAAGTCGATGGGCAAATGCAAGGTTGATTACCGACCGAATGTTCGGTAATACTTGAGTCAGCGACGACAGGAGTGACAATCGTGCAGAACGTGTATCTCGTCGACGGGGCGAGGACCCCGCAGGGGCGCTACGGCGGCGCACTGGCGGCACTGCGACCCGATGATCTGGCAGCCACCGTGATCGCCGAGTCGGTGCGCCGGTCCGGTGTGCCCGTCGACGCCGTGGACGAAGTGATCTTGGGCGCGGCGAACCAGGCCGGTGAAGACAACCGCAATGTTGCGCGGATGGCGGTGTTGCTCGCGGGGCTGCCGGATGCCGTCCCCGGGTTCACCGTGAACAGGCTGTGCGCCAGCGGCCTGACCGCCATCGGCACAGCCGCGGCCATGATCCGCGCCGGCGAAGCCGACGTGATTGTCGCCGGGGGCGTGGAATCGATGACCCGCGCCCCGTGGGTGATGGCCAAACCCGGCGCTCCCTGGGCCAAACCCGGCGAGCTTGCCGATACCGCGTTGGGCTGGCGATTCACCAATCCGCGTTTCGTCGAGGCAGATCGTGGTGTGCTGAGCGACCCGCCGCATGTGCGCAAGGTGACGCTTTCGATGGGCGAGACAGCCGAGGAGGTGGCCGCGGCCGAGAACATCACCCGAGCTGACAGTGACGAGTTCGCCCTGCGCAGCCAGCAGCGCGCCGCTGCCGCTGCCGCTGCCGGGCACTTCGACCGCGAGATCGTACCGGTCACGGTCGACGGCACCGAGATCACTGCGGACGAGACGCCGCGCCCGGACACCACCTACGAACGGCTGGCTCGGCTGCGACCGGTCTTCCGCGCCGACGGCATCGTCACCGCCGGATCGTCCTCACCTCTCTCCGATGGCGCGGCCGCCCTGGTGGTGGCAAGCGAGGCGGCGGTGCGCGAGCACGGGCTGACCGTACGCGCGCGGATCGTGGCCGGCGCCAGCGCCGGCGTCGCGCCCAATGTGATGGGACTCGGGCCGGTGCCGGCCACGCTCAAAGCGCTGGACCGGGCCGGGTGGACTCGGGACGATCTGGGGGCCGTGGAGCTCAACGAAGCCTTCGCCGCCCAGTCGCTCGGCGTGATCCGGCAGTTGAAGCTGGACGAGGAAGTCGTCAACACCGTCGGCGGCGCCATCGCGCTCGGCCATCCACTGGGATGCTCGGGGGCCCGAATCCTGCTGACTCTCCTCGGGCGTATGGAGCGCGATGGCCACAGCCGCGGCCTGGCGACCCTGTGCGTCGGCGTCGGCCAGGGTGTCGCGATGCTGGTGGAGGCGCCGTGACCACGGCCATGCAATTCCAGACGATCGAGGTCACCGAGACCGGCGATCGGATCACCGTGACCTTGGACCGCCCAGCGCAACGCAATGCGATCAACACGGCCATGGTCGCCGAGCTGCACCAAGTCTGCGAGAGGCTGGAGCGCGACCCGAAGTTGCTGCTGCTGACCGGCCGCGGGGACCACTTCGCCGGTGGCGCCGACATCGTCGAACTCCGCGACCGCAACCGCGATGCGGCGCTGGCGGGGATCAATCGCAATCTGTTCGACCGGTTGGCCCGACTGCCATTGCCTACCGTCGCAGTGGTCAACGGATACGCCATCGGCGGGGGAGCGGAACTCGCCTATGCCTGCGACATCCGGATCGCCACACCCACAACTGTATTCGCCAATCCCGAACCGGGTCTGGGCATTATGGCCGCGGCCGGTGCCGCATACCGCCTGCCCGCCCTGGTCGGAGCCTCGCTGGCCAAGCAAGTGCTGCTCGCCGGCGCGCGCATCGACGCCGAGACCGCGTTGCGCAGCGGCTTGGTGTTCGAGGTCGTCGCCGACGGCACCCACCTGCAGGCCGGCCACGACCTGCTCGACCGCATCGCGGGCAACTCCGCGCTGGCGCTGCGGCTCACCAAACTCGTCGTCGAGGCCAGTGCACCGCGGCACCTCGCCGACGATCTCGCCCAAGCCGTGCTGTTCGAGACCACGGATAAATACGACCGCATGACTGCGTTCCTGGAGAGGAAGAACCGATGACACAACAGACACCGGATATCGTCGCCGTCGTCGGCGGCGGCCGCATGGGCGCGGGGATTGCGCAGGTGTTCGCCACCATCGGCGCCGCCGTCACCGTCGCCGAGGCCGGTGACAGGGAAGCCGCCATCGGCCGCATCGAGGCCGGGCTCGAGGCGGCAGCACTGCGGGGCAAGCTGTCCGGGATCTCGCCCGAGGAGGTGCTTGCCCGGGTGACCGTGGTCGCCGAGATCGACGACCTACCCGCGGCCACTGCTCTCGTGATCGAGGCGGTGCCCGAGGATCTCACCCTCAAGCTCGACGTGCTGACGACTGTGGAGAAGGTCGTAGCCCGCGAAACCGTGATCGCTTCCAACACCAGCTCGCTGCCTATCGGTGATCTCGCAGCCGCGCTGTCGGACCCCTCCCGGTTTCTCGGTATGCACTTCTTCAACCCAGTACCTGCCTCGAGCCTGGTCGAGATCGTGCGTTCGGAAGCGACCGAAGCCTCCATCGTGGCCGCCGCGCGCCACTGGGTCGCCGCTCTCGGAAAAGAAGACATCGTCGTCAACGACTTCCCCGGCTTCGCGACCAGCCGCCTCGGCGTCTGCCTCGGGCTCGAGGCGATTCGAATGCTGGAGGAGGGTGTTGCCGACGCCGAGGCTATCGATCGCGCGATGGAACTGGGCTACCGGCACGCCATGGGCCCCCTGCGTTCCACCGATCTCGTCGGGCTGGATGTCCGGCTGGCAATCGCCGAGCATCTGGCCGTCGAACTCGGACCGCGCTTCGAACCGCCACAACTGTTGCGGGACAAAGTTGCGCGTGGCGAACTCGGCCGCAAGACCGGCAGCGGCTTCCACACCTGGGACACCATGAAGGAGAAGCGATGAGTGCCACGACAGCCGATCCCGTGCGCGTCACGTGTGACGCCGGGCTCGTCACCATCACGCTGTCCCGGCCCGACGCGGCCAACGCGCTGAACACCGCGCTCAAACACGCCCTGCTCGCCGCGATCCGCGAGACGGCGACCGATCGGGCAGCGCGCGCTGTGCTGTTGCGCGCCGAGGGCAGGCACTTCTGCGTGGGCCAGGATCTCGCCGAGCACGCCGATGCCTTGAGTCAGAGCCCCGAGATCGCCATGGGCACCATCGCCGAGCACTACAACCCGTTGATCACTGCGCTGGCCGGGCTCGAGATCCCGGTGGTCGCCGCGATCAACGGCGCCTGCGTCGGCGCGGGTTTCGGGCTGGCGCTGGCCGCCGACATCCGGATCGCCGCCGCCGATGCCTCCTTCGCGACCGCGTTCACCGGGATCGGGCTGGCGAGCGACTCCGGGCTGAGCTACTCCCTGGTTCGCGGCCTCGGCGAGAGCCGCGCCACCGGGCTGCTGATGCTAGGTGACAAGGTTACCGCTGAGCAGGCCGAGATGTGGGGGCTGGTACATCGCCGAGTACCCGCGGCCCAGCTCGCCGAGACCGCCCGCGTCGTTGCCACTCGCCTCGCGAACGGACCGACCGCCGCTTACGCCGCGGTCAAGGATCTCGTTCGCAACGGCGCCGCCGATCTGCCCGATGCGCTGGAGCGTGAACGAGAGATCCAGGAGCGCCTCGGCGCAACCGACGACCACCGCGCCGCGGTTTCGGCGTTCCTGGCCAAGACCACACCCGAGTTCAAGGGCCGATGAGGAGACCTCGATGACGTCCACCGAGAACCTGCAAGCGGAATTCGATCACATCGTCGCCGCCGAGCAGCGAGTCGAACCGCGCGACTGGATGCCGGATGCCTACCGCCGCACCTTGATCCGCCAGATCGCCCAGCACGCGCATTCCGAGATCATCGGGATGCAGCCGGAAGGCGCCTGGCTCGCCTCCGCGCCCTCGTTGCGTCGCAAGGCGATTCTGATGGCCAAGGTGCAGGACGAGGCAGGCCATGGGCTCTACCTCTACTCCGCAGGTGAGACGCTCGGCATCGATCGCGGTGAGCTGACCGACAGGCTGATCGCCGGCTCGCAGAAGTACTCGTCCATCTTCAACTACCCCAGCCTTACCTTCGCTGATGTCGGCGTGATCGGCTGGCTGGTCGACGGCGCGGCCATCTGTAATCAGGTTCCGTTGTGCCGCAGCTCTTTCGGACCGTACGCGCGAGCAATGGTGCGCGTCTGCAAGGAGGAATCCTTTCATCAGCGTCAGGGCTACGAGCTGCTCATGACCATGATGAGCGGCACCGCTCAGCAGCGCGAGATGGTGCAGGACTCGGTGAATCGCTGGTGGTGGCCGGCTTTGATGATGTTCGGCCCGCCCGACGACGCCTCACCCAACACCGTGCAGTCCATGCAGTGGCGGATCAAGCGGCACACCAACGACGAACTGCGCCAGCGCTTCGTCGATATGAGCGTGCCGCAAGCCGACATGTTGGGTGTCAGCCTGCCGGACCCGGAACTGCGGTGGAACGAGAGTCGCGGGCACCACGATTTCGGTACCCCGGACTGGGACGAGTTCACCCGCGTCATCTCCGGTGACGGCCCCTGTAACGCCGAGCGCATCGCGGTGCGCGCAGCGGCCCACAACGACGGCGCCTGGGTGCGTGCGGCCGCGGCCGCCTTCACCCGGCGTGAAGCGGAAGGAACACGATGATGCCCGGCAGCAATGGAATTCGCGCGGACTGGCCGCTGTACGAGGTGTTCGTACGCGGCAAGCGCGGCCTCAACCACGTCCACGTCGGCTCGCTGCACGCCGCCGACGACGAGATGGCGCTGCGGCACGCCCGCGACGTCTACACCCGCCGCAACGAGGGCGTGAGCCTGTGGGTGGTGCGCTCCGACACCATCGCCGCCTCCAGTCCGAGCGAGAAGGACCCCTTCTTCGCGCCGAACCGGGACAAGGTCTACCGCCACCCCACCTTCTATGACATCCCTGACACCGTCCCGCACATGTGAGGCAGCCATGATCGAGCACGACAACGCCTACTCCGGCCTGCTGGAAAGCGACGACCACGATCGCTGGGCCTTCGGCGGCGACTTCGACGATCCACTGGCCGGCATCGACACCTCGGTGCCCGCCGGTGTAGATCGCAGCACGCTCGCGCGCTACTGCCTGACGCTCGCCGACGACGCCTTGGTGAGCGCACAGCGGCTCACCCAGTGGTGCACCCACGCACCAGAACTCGAGGAAGAGGTCGCCCTCGCCAACATCGCGCTGGACCTGGTCGGGCAGGCGCGGCTGCTGTTCGCCCGCGCCGCCGCCGCCGATTCCGCACTGGTGCCGGTGATCTCATCGACCTCGCCGGTGCCTGTCGACGACGCATTGGCGTTCTTCCGGGACGCATCGGACTACCGCAATATGCGGCTGTGCGAGCTCGCCAACGGCGACTTCGCGCACACCGTCGTCCGGATGCTGCTCATCGTCACCTGGCGGAGTCTGCTGTTCGACCGGTTGCGCACATCCGGGGATCCGGTGCTGTCCGCCATCGCGGACAAGGGCCTCAAGGAGCTCACCTACCACCGTGACTACGCCGCGCGCTGGGTGGTGGTGCTAGGCAACGGCACCGAGGAGTCACGGCGCCGCACCGAGGACGCGCTGACAACGCTGGAACCGTATGTCGCCGAGCTCTTCGCGACGACCGGCGATGAGCGAGAGCTCGCCGCCGCGGGCATCGCGGCAGACCCCGCCACACTGGCCGACGACTTCGAACGGATCCTTGTCGCCATCCTGGGCGCCGCTGGTCTCGTCATGGGGTCCAGGACGGGCGCTACGCCGTCCACTCCGATCGGTCGGCTGGGCGAACACTCCGACGACCTCACCGTCCTGCTCGCCGAGATGCAGAGCGTAGCCCGCGCTCATCCGGAAGGCCGGTGGTGACCGTGGCTACCGGCACCCTCGACGCCGCGCGGGAACTCGCCGCGGCCGTGCCCGATCCGGAGATGCCGATGCTGACCCTGGACGACCTGGGCGTGCTGCGTGAGGTCCGATCGGATGCGGACGGCACCGTGGTCGTGACGATCACGCCGACCTACTCCGGCTGTCCGGCTATGGCCGAGATCCGCGCCGACATCACGCGCACGCTGCGCCGCGGCGGCTACCCGCAGGTACGGGTGGACACGGTGCTCACGCCGGCATGGAGCAGCGACTGGATCACCGAGGAAGGCCGCCAAAAGCTGCGCGAGCACGGCTACTCGCCGCCGGGGCCTGCGCCACGCCGCGGACCGGTCTTTGTGGCCCTGGCCCCTGCACTACGCACGGTGGTCTGCCCTCGCTGCGATTCGCCGGACACCCAGCGCATCTCCGAATTCGGAGCCACCGCCTGCAAGGCGCTCTATCGGTGCCGGACGTGTCAGGAGCCGTTCGACCATGTCAAGGAGATCTGACGATGACCACCGCATCGAAACGTCCTAGCCTGGCCCACCGAAGGCCGGCATTTCACGCGCTGACTGTCTCGGCAGTCGAACAGCTCTGCGACGACGCGGTGGCCGTCACCTTCGCTGTGCCCGACGAGCTGCGCGAACGGTTCGACTTTCGTCCCGGCCAATTCCTCACTCTGCGTCGTGAGGTCGACGGGGTGGAGCACCGGCGCTCGTATTCGATCTGCGCCGCGCGCGGGCAGGCCCCGCGGGTCGGCGTGCGGGAAGTGTCGGCGGGGATGTTCTCCCCTTGGCTCGTTCACGAGGTAGCGCCGGGCGACCGTGTGGAGGTGCAGGAACCTTCCGGCACCTTCACCGTCGACCCGACAGCCGGTGGCAGGCACCTGCTCATCGGGGCGGGCTCCGGCATTACACCACTGATGTCCATCGCCGCCTCGGTGCTCGCGAACCCGGACGCACAGATCACCCTGCTCTACGGCAACCGGCGCGCTCGCTCGGTGATGTTCGCCGACGAACTCGCCGATCTCAAGGATCGTTACGGTGCTCGGCTATCGGTGATCCATGTGCTTTCCCGCGAACCTCGCGACGTGGAGTTGTTCACCGGCCGCTTGGACGCCGAGCGCATCCGAGCCATTCTCACCGAGCTGGTGCCACTCGATGCGTTCGACAACGCCTGGTTGTGCGGTCCTCTCGGCATGGTCACCGACGCGGTGAGCGTGCTCGGCGAACTCGGGCTGGCCCAGGACCACATCCACCGCGAACTGTTCTACGTGGGGGAGGACCCACCGCCTCCGCACCGGGACCCCGAAGCTGGGCAGTCCGGCCCTACCAGCCGGGTCACCATCACCTTGGACGGTCGTTCCACCACCGCCGACCTGCCGCGCGACCGCACCATCCTCGACGCGGCCGAACAGGTCAGATCCGATCTGCCGTTCGCCTGCAAGGGCGGCGTCTGCGGCACCTGCAGGGCACGGATTTGCGACGGCGAAGCCGACATGCGACGCAACTACGCACTCGACCACGACGAGGTTGACGCCGGCTTCGTGCTCACCTGCCAGACCTACCCGACCACCGACACCCTCACAGTCGACTTCGACCGCTGACCGCCCTGAAGGATTCCGCTATGAGCACCGCCGCTCCCGCGCCCGCGAACCTGCCCGACACCGACATCGAATTCGCCGACCGTGATCTCATCAGCGCTCTGCAGCTCGACCGGCTGCGCTGGTCGTTGCATCATGCCTACAACAGCGTTCCCCACTACCGCGCGGCCTTCGACGCCGCCGGAGTGCACCCGTCGGACCTGCGCGAACTTTCCGACCTGTCTCACTTCCCTTTCACGAGCAAGGCTGAACTGCGAGCGAACTACCCGTTCGGCATGTTCGCTGTGCCGCGCGATCAGGTGAGCCGGATACACGCCTCCTCCGGCACCACCGGGCGTCCGACCGTCGTGGGCTACACCCGCCGCGACCTCGACAACTGGGCCGATCTGATCGCCCGCAGCCTGCGCGCCGCCGGCGTGAATCCCGGCGACATGGTTCATGTCGCCTATGGATACGGCCTGTTCACCGGTGGACTGGGCGCGCACTACGGCGCCGAGCGTCTTGGTTGCACCGTGGTGCCGATGTCCGGTGGGATGACCGATCGGCAGATCCAGGTTATCCAGGACTTCCGGCCTGACGCGATCATGGTCACCCCCTCGTACATGCTGACGATGCTCGACGCCATGATCGAACAGGGGATCGATCCGGTCGCCACCTCGTTGAGAACCGGAATCTTCGGTGCCGAGCCGTGGACCGAGTCCATGCGCGGCGAACTCGAACAGAAGCTAGGGGTGGAGGCTGTGGATATCTATGGGCTTTCGGAGATCATGGGCCCCGGCGTCGCGATGGAATGCGTGGAGACCAAGGACGGCCTCCACATCTGGGAGGATCACTTCTACCCCGAGGTGATCGACCCGGAGACCGGCGATGTGTTGCCCGACGGTGAAGAAGGCGAGCTGGTCTTCACTTCGTTGACCAAAGAAGCCTTCCCGGTCATCCGCTATCGCACCCGAGACTTGACCCGGCTGCTGCCCGGTACCGCCCGCACCATGCGCCGCATGCAAAGAATCACTGGGCGCAGCGACGACATGATCATCCTGCGCGGGGTCAACCTGTTCCCTTCACAGATCGAGGAACTCATCCTCAGCGTGCCGACATTGTCTCCGCAATTCGAATGCGTCCTCGATCGGCCTGAACGACTCGACCGACTGACTGTTCGGGTGGAAGGTCGCTCCGATGCTTCCATCGACGAACGGTCGGCGGCTGGTGTCGTGTTGAAACAGCAGATCAAGCACCGAATCGGCGTTAGTGTCGTCGTGGATGTACTACCCCCGGCCTCGATCGAGCGGTCGGTCGGCAAAGCGCGACGGCTGGTAGACAACCGCCCGAAGTAGATCCGTTATCCGATTGAGTGGATCTGGGCCCAGGGGGCTGCATAGACTCGACGCCGGAAGCTATCAACTATGTCGAGCCTTCCGATACCCCAAGAAAACCCTCACCTTCCTCGAAGGACGGTGAGGGTTCTTGGTATCGCGGATCGCTCAGCAACCGACGATGCTTGTATCTGGGCGACGTGCAGCGACAACCGTGACCAGCCCGAGGCGACGAGTGGTCAGTCGAACATGGTTGGAAGTTCGGGCTTGTTCCAGTGGTCGTGAAGAAGCCGGATTTGGGAGTCGAGTACCCGGGTGGTCGACAGTTCGGGCAGGTTGTCGATGTCGAACCAGCCGATTTCCATGGTCTCGACCGGGCTGGGTTGGCCGTGGGAAACGGTCTCGCACAGGAAGAACAGCTTGTACACGTGGTAGGGGAAGGCGGGTTGGTGGCCTTGCACGTCGCGGTCGTGCAGCGCGGCGAGTTTGGTGGCGCGCACGGTGATTCCGGATTCTTCCTCGACTTCGCGTTCGACCGCGAGTGACGGGGGTTCCAGGACGTCGCACCATCCGCCGGGCAGAGTCCATCTTTCGTCGCTGCGGTCGCGGATGAGCAGGATACGGCCCTGGTCGTCGAAGACGCCGCCTCGGACGTCGACTTTGGGTGTCATGTAACCGTTTTCGAGGAACACGTTCTTGTGCAGGTTCTCGACGGTGCTATTGCTGATGAGCGCGAGCAGGTCGGCGGCGATCTGGCCGGCCTGTTCGTAGCGTTGCCGGTCGAAGACGTCGGTGGCGAAGATGAGGCCGTTGTGGGCGAGGGCGGCCAGAGCGATGGCGTGTTGGCGGATCTGGGCCTCAGCTGTCGGGTGAGCGTTGTCCATACGGGTCCTTCGGTCTGGTCGGCGTTGCGGGGGGTGACGGTTCGACGTCGGTCAGGGGGTCACGCAGTAGGTCGTGGACTGGCGTGCGGTGAATCCGAGCTGCTGGTAGAGGTGGTTGGCTGCGGCTTTCGTCGGCGTCGATGTGAGGTCGACGGTGCGCGCTCCGTGGTCTTTCGCGATGGTCAGCGCAGCGGTGGTCAGTGCAGCCGCCGAGCATCGCTGATCGGCGCAAGAGCGGAAACGAGTTCTTGTGCCTGTGTCGAGCTGCGGTGACGCCCCAGGGCAGATTTAAGCATCGCGACACTCCAGGAAGCTTCGGCTTCGTAGTAGCGGATCACGGCCCTGCCCTGGTGGCCCAACACCCACACCGCCACTGAGTTGCAGTCGTCGATGCCGGGAAAGGCGTCGACGCACAATGCGTTGTACGCCAGCAGATTCCAGAACGGGTCGATGAACGTGGCCGGGATGGCGCGGGCTTGGAAGCGTTCGAGGTTGAGCATTAGGGACTTCTCGGCCTGGACGTAGGTGCGCAGTGCCTCGGGTGGTGCCAGCATGAACGCGGGCCCCGCGAGCTCGCGAAGATGGGAGGCCATATCACGATCGAGGCGGTAGCCGCTGATGATCTTCTCGAGGGTCTCCGCGGGCGGCTTCGCCTCGCCGCGTTCGAAACGTCCCAGGTGCACAGCGCTGAAGTTGACCGCTGCGACCGCTTGGGCCTGGGTAAGTCCGAGATCATCTCGGATCCACCCGATCGTGGTACCGAGATGAGGGATCGAGACCTTCGGTCGGTTGCGGGCACGTCGACGTTGACGCCCAACGTGGGGCCTGGCAATTCGGTCGTTCATATATATCTCCCCCCCAGGAGAATGTGAGTGAAGTCACAGAATGAGCGGTTTGAGCGGAATATTTCGAATTCGTGACGAGACCTGTTCTACCAGAAGGGGTTTCATGCGGCAAGTTTGCCCGCGTCGTCCTGAATGGCGGATGAGTATGTTCGCCGATTGCTGTGTAGGTAAGCCTATCCGGTGTCGTTTGTGCTTCCCGGAACGAGCGTCTCGCTGCGCGGTAAGAAACCTTTCCTGATACCTCAGCGCAAATCTGCTGCCCAGAACAATTCTTCCGAACTGATCATTCGGTGATCTATCGAAACAAGATCAGGTAAGGCACTAGCGGCCCAACAGATTTCGTGGCTTGGATGGAAGACGTAAGCCATTCCATGCAATCCGAGAAAGGACGACTTGTGGATCCCATCATGATCGCCAGCTACATCAACGCCGGGCTCGCACTGCTGAACAACGGCCTCGCGCTGGCCGGCCACGTGCTCAACCTGGCCCTGCACCTGCTGTGAGACCCGCCCCCTAGAGCACCGCCCGGTCGGACGGGCGCCAGCCGACCGGGCGCACAGGGCCACCGGCCCCAATTCCACTGCCGCGCAACACCAGCAGCCTCTGTTCACGTCCGCCCTTCATCGAGAAAGGGTCTGTCCGTCATGCCCGAAACAGGCTCGACCATCCATCCGAACCCCGCACAACCTCACCTGGGAACCCGGTTGGCGCGCCGCGGGAGCACCCTGCTCCTGGCAGCAGCGATCCCCGTCGCGATCGCCGTCTCAGCCCCAGCCACGGCCCACGCGAGCTCGCCCGCGGCCGCGGTGGCCGACCAGGGAGGCGTCACCAGCCCGGCCCAGCCCGGAACCGAAACACCCACTCCACCACCGCCTCCCGACCAACCAGCTCCTGAACCGGCCCCGGAGCCGACTCTGCCGGTGTACTACGAACAGCCGCAACAGGTTCGCACCGGACCGGCGCGTCCCGCCCCCGAGGTGGACGAGCCGGTGGAGCCGGTACGCATCGAGGAACTGCATCTGCCTGTCCCCGTGGAGCCGGTCGCACCGATCGTTCCGCCGGAGAACACGATCCGGATCGGGCAGTGGCAGACACCGAGCCCGGACTGGCTGCCGGTGGAAGTCCGCGACACCATCAACAACACCGCGGCAGGCGCCGAGGCGCAGGTCGCCACAGCGCTGGACTCGGTCGGTATCCCTGCCGGACGTTCCGATCGCGTCAGCGGCGCGACTCTGGGCGGCGCCGCACTGGGCGGCGCGGCGGGTGCGACCGTGCTCGGTGCCCCGGCCGCCGCGTTGGGCGCGGTAGCCGGAGGGCTTGTCGGCGGCACGGTCGGCGGGATCGCCGGCGCCGCCCTCGGCATCATGATCCCGGCTCCCGTCATCGGACAGGTCACCAGCGGGGTCGCGGGCACCGCACTGGGCGCTGCCGCCGAGCTGCCGCGGGCGCGGCGATTCTCGGAGTCCCGGCAGGCGCTGTCGGCGGGGCAGTTGGCGGCACGATCGGCGCAGGGTTCGGCGCCGGGGTTGGAGTCGGTCAATGACCGCGAACCCGACCCGGGCACTCGCTGCGGCGGCAGCGATCGCCGGGGCGGCGGTGCTCACGGCCAGCTCACCGGCGGCTCCCGCAGTCGCGGTCCCTATCCACGGGTGCCCTGCCCTGTTCATCCTCGGTGTGCAAGGCACCGGCCAGTCATCTCTGACCGCGGACCCGACCGCCGACACCGGCGTCGTCGGATCGCTGATCGGACCGGGCGTAGGCGCGGTGCCAGCCCTCGTGCAGCGCGCCTACATCGGCTACGCCGCGGGATTCGGCGGCATCGTTCCCGGCGGCGGCTCTGACCCGTACGTGGCCTCGGTGTCCGGGGCTCGGGCCAACCTCAACGCAGCGGCACGCGAGGTCTTCGAGGCGTGCCCGGACACGATGCTCGCCGGTGTCGGTTACAGCCAGGGTGCCCAGGCGATGGCCAGCTTCGCCCGCGATGTCGGCGCCGGCCACGGGCCGGTACCGGCCGATCGGGTGGCGGGGATCGCGTTGTATGCCAACCCGGATCGCGCGATGGGTACCGGCGTGCCGTCGTGGGTGATGACGTAGCGGCTGCCGTCTGCTTCGGTGATGATGCTGTCGGGTCGGCCGTTGGTGTTGCCGCCGACAGTGTTGACCTGTGTGTGGGTGCCGTCGGGGTTGGTGATGTCGGTGACCGGGCCCAAGCTGCCTTGGTGGAAATCTGCTTGGGTGAGGGTGCCATCCGATAAGCAGCTTTACCGGTGGTCAGAGCGCGTCGATCGTCAGCCGCCCTGCAGCGAGGCTACTCGCTGCAGGACGACAACACGTACGAAGTAGCCGAGGGGCCATGAGTTGTGAGGCGCGTAGCTGACCGCACGGTGCGCCGCAAAGTGATTCTGTGAATGTGTGGTCGGTAGGTTGCGGTGCAGCGTCAGATCACCACGGCCTGGGAAGTCTGCCCGAATATACCGTTGTCCGCGATCGCCCGTTCAGGCGGCGGTGTCGGTAGGGGCGAGGGTGTCGAGGGCGGGGAGAGGGCGGCTGCAAACTTCGTCGGCATCCGCCCGGGAGAGGCCGAGCATTCGCAGGAGGTCTGCTGCGACCTGGTCGGTTGCCTTGCCGTCGTCGCGTTCTGGCTGGGCGTGAAGCAGTTGGCCGAGACAGATCGCGGCGCCGGACACGACAGTCATTGCCAGCTCGCAATCAGCGACCGAGAAGCGGCCCGCCTGAACTGCAGCCTCGATGTCGCGTCGGGCGCGGGGGGCTAGGCCTTTGTCTGAGCGGGCGAGTTGTAGGCCGTTGTTCAGCAGCACCTTGCTGAGGATTGGATCGCGGCGGTGCAAGCGCCCGGTGAGGCGGAAGCTCTGGGCAAAGACCTGGGCTGGATCGTCGAGCTGTTCGCATAGCGCATCCAACGCGGCGCCATGCAGGTCGAGGGCCTCTTCCAGCGCGGTCTCGAACAATTCTTCGCGTGTCTGGAAGTGATTGTAGAACGAGCCCATTCCGACGTCTGCGGCCTGCGTGATTTCCACGATGGGCACAGTGGGTTTTCCCGCGGCGAGGAACCCCTGCGCCGCCTTGATCAGCGCTGCGCGGGTGCGCGCTTTACGTCGTTCCAGGCGGTTGGGTACTCCGGTTTGCTCGGCCATCTTGCCCACCTCTCGCGTGACGTCACCAAACAGCATAGCCCCCGGATTCAGTCCTGACGAACTCGTCAGATCGAAGGGGGGACGGGTGCGGGCGGGAAGCGTGACGGTGAGGTTGCGCCGACAGTCGGCTGACGTCTCGGGAGCTGCGTGAAGTGCTGATCGCTGACAATCGATACGCTTATGAGGAATTCGTCAGGAGCGGTGGTACCGTATCGATCGGTTGCGGTGTCATCGCTTTTCGAGAGAGTTCGCGTGTCCGGACTTGCGGCCGAGGTGAAGTCGACCGCAGGTCGGGTGTCGGGCGTAGTTTCGTTCGTCTGCCGCGAGGCCGGTGTCGTCCATGACGGCTTCGCCACCACTCTCTCGATCGATCGACCCTCATGAGTGATACCCCATCAGGAAGTGCGTGTGAGTCGACGGCTCATCAGTCGGCAGAGCCGCGAATCCGAGACATCGAGGAGTGGACGTGGACAAAACCGCGCCGAACTCGGCAAACGCGGCTCCGGGAGGGCGGGCAGGAACCGGAGGCATCTTGACGGCGATGTGCACCTGCTTGGTGCTGGTCGTCGCCTCGGTGTCTGCGCTCAATCTGGCCATGCCCGAGCTGGCGGTGGACCTGTCTGCCTCAACGACGTCGCTGACTTGGATCGCGGATGCCTATACGGTCGCGCTGGCTGCGCTGGTTCTGCCGGTCGGTGCGCTCGGTGACAAGTTCGGCCGCCGCGATGTACTGATCGGCGGCACCGTGGTCTTCGCGATCGGGTCGGCCGCGGCGGCACTCGCCGATTCGACATCGATGCTGATCGCTTGGCGTGCGGTGATGGGCATCGGTGCTGCGATGATCATGCCGGGTACGTTGTCGACCATCACTGCGGCATTTCCGGCAGATCGGCGCACTCATGGCGTCGCGATCTGGTCCGGATTCGCTGCCGCGGGCGCCATCCTCGGCATGCTCCTCGCCGGGCTGCTTCTCGAAGTATGGAGTTGGCGATCAATTTTCGTGGCCAGCGCGGTCATGGCAGTGGTCGGAGGGTTGCTGGCGTTGGCCCTCGCTCCCAACACCCGCGACGAGGAAGGTCACCCCCTCGACCACTTCGGTGCCTATACGAGCGCGGTCGCGATCGGGGCGTTCGTCTACGGCATCATCGAAGGCAGCGAAGCCGGCTGGACCAGCGGTCCGGTAGTCGGAAGCTTCGCCATCTCCGCGGCGGCGCTGGCGCTGTACGCCGTGCTCGGGTTCCGGAACAAGCACGCGCTGCTCGATCCTCGCCTTTTCGGTATTCCCGGCTTTCGTGCTGGAGCGGTCACCGTGCTGGTCCAGTTTCTCGCCATATTCGGTTTCTTCTTCGTCGGTCTGCAGTATCTGCAGCTGATCCTCGGCTACAGCGCATTGAAGAGCGCGATAGCGCTGGTCCCGATCGCGCTGGTCGTGATGCCGGTAAGTGTGCTGACTCCCCGACTCACGGAACGGCTGGGGATCAGAGTGGTCATGAGCGCAGGTCTGTTCCTGCTTTCCGCAGGCATCTATGCGCTGTCGTTCCTGCACACCGATTCCGGCTATGTTCCTTTTCTAGGTGGGCTCGTGCTCGCCGGCCTCGGGGTGGGTGTGACCAGCGCAGTGGGCACCTCGGTCATCGTCGGGTCATTGCGCTCCGACCAGCAAGGCGTAGCGTCCGCGATGAATGACGCCACCCGGGAAGTGGGAGCCGCGATCGGTATCGCTCTCATGGGCTCGGTGTACGCAAGTCGCTACGAATCGTCACTGCCTGACCTGGAGCAACTGCCGCCCACAGCCGCCCACGCGGTCGAATCCTCCGCGGCCGGCGGGCTGCAGGCCGCCGCGCAACTGGGCCCACAAGGTGAGCCCTTGGCCATGGCCGTTCGCTCGGCCTTCATCGAAGGACTGTCGGCATCGCTGGTCGTGGTAGCGGTCATCGTCGCGGTCGCCGCGCTCGGCGCACTGATCCACGCGCCTCGAACACAGACTGCCCCGCAATGACCACCCGCCGAGTCGAGCTGTCGCCGGCCGGTCCTGGTTACGAGCGGATGAAAGTGGTTGATGTGCAGTGCTATTGCCTACTCCGGGCACGTCAGTGGGTCGCGTGATTCGGTGAAGCCTGAGCTGGCGGAGGGTAGTCGCCTGGCGGCAGCGCGACGGGGCCCGTATCGGCGACGAGCATGCTCGGCACCCGGACGATCGCCCGCGTTCCGCCGTATTCCGACTCCGTCAGACGCACGGAGACCTGCTGGCGCGCAGCCAGTCGACCGACTACGAACAAGCCGAGACGCGGGTCATCCGAGAGCGCGGCGACGCTGAAGTCTTGCACCGTCGCCAAGGTGTCGTTACGCTCGGCCAATTCTGCAGCCGACATGCCTACGCCCTGGTCGGTGATCTCGATCGCGATCCCTTTGCCGATGACATGTGCCGAGATGTTCACATAGGTCGTGGGCGGCGAGAACATGGTCGCGTTGTCGGTCAGTTCGGCGAGCAAGTGAATCAGATCGGCGACGCTGGCGCCACTGATGGTGAGCTCCGGCATGCGACCGATTCGAATCCGCTTGTAGTCCGCGCTCTCCGCAACAGCTCCCCGCACGATGTCCAGCAGCTGGACCGGGCGACGCCATCGACGTCCGGGTGCGTCCCCGCCCAGGATGGACAGGTTCTCGGCGTTGCGTCGGGCACGGGTCGCGAGATGGTCCAACTGGAACAACAGGTCGAGCCGCTCCGGGTTCTGTTCCTTGTGCTCGGCGCGGTCGATCAGTTCGAGCTGTTTGTGCACGATCACCTGGGAACGGTGCGCGATGTTGAGGAACACGGCGCGCACTCCGGCCTGCGTCTTGGCTTCGGCGGCTGCCGCATGAACAGCTGCGGAGTGTGCGCGGTTGAAGGCATCCGCGACCTGGCCGATCTCGTCGAAGCCGAAGTGGAGCGGGGTGAGGTCGGCGGTGTCCAACGTGCCGCCTTCGGTCAGCTTCGTGATGGTGTTGGGTAGTCGACGGTCCGCGGTGTGGAGCGTTGCGCGCCGCAATCGCCGTAGTCGGCCGATCAGACGGTTGGCCAAATATACGGCGACGAGAAGGGCTGCCATCGTGGTAGCCAACGCTGCGGCTGCACCCCACACCGATCGCTGCGCGAGCTCCTGGCCCTTGCGTTCGGCATCGTGGTGCGAATCTGTGGTCTCGTCCACCCAGATGTCCAGCAGGTCGCTGGAAAATCTTGCCGCCAGGGTCCGATAGTCGGTCTGGCCGGGCGTCGACCTCGTCAACAAGGCTTCGCTACCGCTCGACACTCGATTCCATTCGGCGCTGGAGGCCAAAGTCAGTAGGCGCTCTCGATGAGGTCCGTGCAAGATTGATTTCAGATAGGAAATTTCGCCCTGGGCTTCACCGATGCGATGCTCGACTTCGAGCCGTTCTGTGGGCAGAGGCTGCTCCCGGCGCATCGCGATCTCGACGATGATTTGAGACCTCGCGATCGATTCGGCAGCGCGCAGCAGATGGTTTCCCTCGCTCAACCGAGCGGCAATCACAGCGTCCGGCGCCATCCGCGGCGACAGCGCGGCAATACGCACGATGTTGTCGAAGTAGATCGCGAAGGCCGAGTAGCCCTGCTCCACTGGGATGGAGCGCGCGTCGATACTGCGGCGTAGCGAAGCGAGCCCATCGCGCACTTCCATCAGCGAGGTGATCTCGTCGCGCAGATCGGTGCGGATGATCGCGGCTTCGCGGGCTGCTTCGCGCATAGTCCCGGCTGCGGCGTCCACCGCCGTCCTGGCTGCCGGTAAACCGCGGTCGGCGGACACGTCACCAGCCAGATGGAGCAGTGAGACTCGTCTTTCTTCCTGAACGGCTTGGATCAGATCCGTCACCGGGCGCGAGGTTTCGGAACCCAGCTGTGCCCACCGGGCGGCTCGCTTCCCTTCACTGACCAGGTACGCGGCGGAAATGGTTCCCGCGCCGAGCAGGACGATGCCAGGGATGAGTGCGACAGCCAGTATGCGTGCGCGGACACCGGCGCGGCCCGTGAATCGGGCGCTGCGGAACGCTGCTGCGATGTTCGGCGGAATTGTCACCGAGGTGGGTCCTTACGAATAGATTTCGCAAGCGGCGGCGAAGCGGCTGTGATGCTCGCCGAGCCGGCGCGGATATCGAGTGCCTCCGGGCAACCAGAGAGCCACGATCAAGCCCCGAGCCTGCCCGACGCACGGTGGAATCACTGTGCTCGAGGTCATGACTCTGGCACATGCGCGACGTATAGGCAACGATGTTGCCGATATCGAGGTGGAGTTGATCGTTGCCGACGGGTCATGGTCTGCCGGTCTGCGTCGGGGGCGCGAACTGGTCTGCCGCGACATGGGGTCGTGAATGTCGTTGGCTCCGTGGCCTTCATCGATGGGTTGGACCTCGGGCGCGCAGCCTCGGGCGTCCACGCATCATGTCCCGGTGATCGTTGGTGCTTTGCGGCCTGCGTGGAACCTTGACACCCGGAAATGTTTCGGCAACACTGTATCCATTATGGTGGTGACTGACGACATCGACCCCGGCATAGCGCGCGGTTCGAGCAATCCCGGCGGGAAGTTCGCGCCGGGTCTTGTTGTGGACTCGTTCCATGGCATTGCTCGCGCGCCGGAGGGAGCGAGACGGTATCGGTGCGGTCTCGATAGGTGCAGGGCCGAAGGCGCGCATCGCGCGGGTCGCCTCGCTGTTCTCGAATGCGGGCTGATCGATCTGTGCGGAGGTCGACCTCGCGGTGATGAACCTCGACCAGGCCTCGCTACGACACCTCTCGAACCGCGCCAAGCCGCCAAGGCTGCTGAGGCGGACGCCAGTAGTTGGGCCCGCCTCGCCTTGCAGGAAGACGAACGATGAACCGTACTATTCTGCGGGGCGCGGAGGTCGTGACGATGGCGCCCGGACGGCCCGATTCCGAACGAGTGGACATCCTTGTCGACGGCGGCGAGATCGCTGCGGTCGGCGTCGGTCTGGATGCCGACGCCGCTGAGCTCGTCGACCTCGGTGGCCGGATAGTAATTCCTGGACTTGTCAACGCGCATTTGCATACCTGGCAGACCGCGATGCGGCTCACTGGCGCGGATTGGACGCTGCCAGAATATCTTGCTCACGCCCACGGCGAAGCGGCGCGGCACTACCAGCCCGAAGACATGCGAATCGGTACTTTGGCGGGCGCCCTCAGTCAAATCAACTCCGGCGTGACGACGATCGGGGACTGGTGCCACAATTGTGGGACGCCGGATCACGCTGACGCGGCGATCGAAGGACTGCAGCAGGCCGGAATTCGGGCCGTGTTCATGCACGGAACCCCGCACGCGCTCCTGGACCGCGCACATGACGTCAGCGAGATCGATCGTCTACTGAGCGGACCGATCGGGGCTACCGATTTGCTGTCCGCGGGGATGGCCATCAAGGGACCGCAGCTGTCCAAGCCTGCCGTGGCGATCGCTGACCTACGAGCAGCCGCCGAACGTGGGCTGCTCGCGTCGATGCATCAGAGTGCGGGCACACCCGGACCGGGTTGGGAGGCTGTTCGTTCGGCGGGCCTGTGGAGCCCCCTCACAAACATCGTTCATGGGACCGGCTTGACCGACACGTGGGTGGAAACTCTGACGGATGCTGGAGTGACCTTTACGTCGACACCGGAGAACGAACTCGGTCAGGGGCATTGCACGCGGCTCACCGAGCAGCTGCTGCGGCTCGGATCCGCGCCGTCGCTCGGTACGGACACCGAGGCGGTCGTTTCCGGCGAGATCCTCGTCAGCGCTCGGCTGACTCTCGCGCGAGCGAGGGGGGAAGTGCACCGAGCGGAGTACGACCAGTCCGGTCTCGGGCTTCCGCGTGTCCCTATCACCGTGAGACAGGCGTTGTCATGGGCGACCGTCGAAGGGGCCCGCGCGCTGGGGCTTGCCGACCAAATCGGCTGCATACGCCCAGGAATGAAAGCCGACCTGGTAGTTGTCGACGCCCGAATGCTGAACCTCTGGTCCTTTCACGATCCCGTCGCCGCTGCGCTCCACGCGGGCGCCGGCAATATCGAATCGGTGATGATCGGCGGCAAGTGGCGCAAACGCGATCATTCTGTCTTGCATACTGAGCCCGCTGGCCAAGTGCAAGCGGAGTTGGAGGATTCGGGCAGTCGGATCGTCGGCAAGATCCGGGACTCGGGTCGGCTCGCCCGTTTACGGCGGAACGTTGTCGGACGTGCGGTGCAGCGACAACTCAGGCAGCAAACCCGGCTCCGGACCGAGCAATAGCAGAGCCGCGGCCAGGCGGCACCAGCCGCGTGGAGTAGCTGGCCGTGACCGTTTCGGCCGCGTAATCGAAAATCGTTGTAGCGTAGGCAATCTTTCAGGCTGTGGCGTCTGCTGACGCTGCAGCCTGACGACTCTTCGTAGGCAAAGTCGGAATACGTCAACGGCGGGGCCGCAGTACCGCCGGCGGGACGTCACGAGTGATGTCCGTCCATGCCGGCGATGTTGCGAGCATTCGAAAGCTTCGGGGTAGAGGTCTGGAAACGCTTGCTATGAGCTCTTGACGGGTTCTGGCCAGGTAGCGATGAGTCATGTTGTGGTGCAGGATGTTTCGTTGTGGCGGCGCCGTGGATCGTGGACGACCAGCTTTGGGGAGTGATCGAACCGCCACTGCCGGTCAAGGCTCTGGGCACCCCGGGACCAGCCCGGATGAACGGCTTGTCCTGCAAGGGATCTTGTTCGTGCTGGTCACCGGCATCGGGTGGGAAGACCTGCCTCAGGAACTGGGATTCGGGTCTGGCATGACCTGCTGGCGGCGGCTACGCGACTGGCAGGCGGCAGGGGTGGAGCGAAACACCACATCCGGACCTGCGGAAATGGTCTTCCGCTCGCGGTCGTGTAATCAGCGGCCAACGTCAACGACCACCTCGTGCTGCCTGAACTACTCAACCGAGTACGGCCTCTACGCGGACGCCCCGGCCGACCATGCGAGAAGATCACGACCCTGATCGCGGACAAGGGCTACGACTATCCGCGGGTCTACGACGAGCTCGAGCGCCGGCGGATCACCGGCTACATCCCGCGGCGAGGAACCCGCGACAAGGTGAGCGCCGGCCGCTGGATCGTCGAGCAAACCCTGGCCTTGCTGCACAAATACCGGCGTTTGACGATCCGTTGGGAACGCCGCACCGACATTCACCAAGGATTCCTCGACCTCGCCGTTGCGCTGATCTGCTGGCGACGACTCAGCAATCGAACTTGATAGGAGCTCTATGGCAGTGTTCTGGAGTAGCAGGGGCGTTAAGTAGTCGTCAGCAGCGGCTTTGAGGACGCTCTGCGAGGCCGGGAATGTTGGCTGGTGGCCGCGGGGGCCGAAATGCTCGGGTATGCGGAGCCTGCGGTGTGCAGCGACGGTGACTATTTTGTCTTTGTCAGCCCAAGCAACGCGGCGGTGAGTCCGTAGTCGGGGCCGAATTCTTGCATGTTGCCGGATCGGCAGCCGTCCGCGCGCATCTGGACTCGCTCACAGAACACGCTGATGATCTCGCCCGAGAGAGCGGGGCCGATCAACATATGGGAGCGGAAGAACCTTCCGTCTTTGTCCATGGCGCCATCGATGTTCTGCATCAGCAGCGGCACGATGTCGACGATCTCGACCATGGCGCCGGAGTTGGCGCGCAGCTGGTTGGTGACGTTGGTCAGCCCCGTCAGCGAGGTCGACAGCTCGTCGGCGTGCTCGCCGAACATCGTCGAGGTGTTGGCCAGGAAGGCGTTGAGCTGGTCCAGCGTGGCCTGCAGGCCGGGGGCCTGCTCGGCCAGCAGGCCCGACATCGCGGTCACCCGATCGCTGAAGTCGCGCACCGACTGGTCGTTGTCGGCCAGCATCGTCGTCAGCTCGTTGAGCTTGATGATGATGTTGGAGATCGCGTCCTTGTTGTCGACGCCGACCTTGAGAGCCGCCGACAGCGCGTCGAGGGTCTCGCGGATCTTCTGCCCGTTGCCGTTGAGTACCGGGTACAGCACCCGGCCCGAGAGCGGGCCGAGCCCTTCCTGGCCCTCTTCGGGCTTGAGCGAGGCGGAGAACTGATCGATGGTCTTGATCATCGTGTCCAGCTCGACCGGGGTCCTGGTGCTGGCCTTGGTCAGGTGCTGGCCCGACTCCATCTCCTCGCCGCCGGTGTAGGGCGGGGTGATCTCGATGTGCCGGTCGGTGACGATCGAGGGCGAGACGATCGCGGCGATCGCCTCCTTCGGGATCTTCACGCCCGCGTCGATGGTCATGTGGACCTCGACGTAGGTGCCCTTGGGGACGATCTTGTCGACCTTGCCGACCGCGAGGCCGAGGACCATGACCTCGTTGCCCTCGTACATGCCCGCGATGTTCTCGAAGTCCGCGGTGATCTTGGTCGTGCGGCCGAGCGCGTCATCGGCGGAGAACGCCGAGCAGCTCGTCAGCGCCGCGGCCACCGCGCCTACCGCAATTATGAGTATGGGGTCCGCCACCGAGCTCCGCAGAAATCCCACTGGTTGTTCCTTCCGATTGTCGGAGACGACTCATGCCGCTGCGGCCTGCTCATTGGCTGTGAGATCGAGTGCTCCGCAGCGTTGATGCGGCTCAGTCGTCGGCGCCCGGCGTGCTCGCTCGTCGACGTCGAGGACGTCAGTGAAACGGAGGTATGGGCGCTGCGATTGATACGGCAACAGCGTATCCGATAATGGAGCTGGTAGTGCGGAATTCGCGGAGGTTTCGTCTCGATCGGACGGCGGTACGCGGCGATGAAGCGGCAGTCGATGACCTGGGCCTCAGGGAGTCAGCGAGGCAGCCATCGTGCGGAGCCTCGTGACCGGCTTGCGGATGCCATAGGCGACAAGCGTGGGGCTTTCGCTGACGCGGTTCCAGATGAGCAGGGCGGACCCGGCGGCTGGGTCGCCGTCGATGTGGCTCGGTGCGCCGCGTAACGGCAGGGACCCGAGGACTTTGATGCTCATTCCGAGGATCTCTGTCCAGAAGTAGTCATCACCGGGTGCCGATGTCGGTGTGTGACCGAGCGCTGACGCCGCGGCGACCCGTCCCTGCGCGACGGCGTTGGACCAGAAAGCGGACCGGTTAGCCGTTTCCCGCAGGTAGGCCACGTCGCCCGCGGCGTAGACATCCGGGATGGCGGTAGCGCAGGTCTCATCGATTCCGATGCCGATGTGATCGGCCAAGCCGGTGCCCTGTAACCAGGCCGTATTGGGCGTTTCTCCCACGCAACTCACCACGATGTCCGCCGACAGTTCGGTACCGTCAGGCAGGGCGATACCCCGTACCGGATTTCCGGACAGGGAAACATGGCCCGGCGTTCGGATGACTCGAACACCGCTTCGCTCCGCGCGTTCGGTGATCAGCGTTGACAGATAGGGCCCGAGAACCCGTTCGAGTGGGCGGTCGACATCGACGACGGTCACCGGGATCTCCCGGGCGACGCAGGCGCTGGCCACCTCCATGCCGAGGAATCCCGCGCCGACAACGATCGCTGAAGCGGCCGTGTCGAGCCGCGTCCGCAGGGCGAGCGCGTCGTCGAGTGTCCGGAGTACGAACTCACCGTGCTGGCCTGGCTGGGCGAGGCGCCGCGCTTGCGCGCCGGTGGCGATGATAAGCGCGTCGTAGTCCACGAGGTGTCCGCCAGCGGTGGCGATTCGTTTGTGGTCGAGATCCGCGCTGGTGGCTGACGAACGCAGCTCCTCGACGTCGAGACCGTCGAGGTGATAGCTGAGCGTGTTGTCCGCGGAGTCGTCTTTGAGCACGGCTTTCGACAGTGGAGGCCGGGAGTAGGCGCCGTGTGGATCGGCTCCGACGAGAGTTATCCGGCCACCGTGGCCCAGGGCGCGCAGTTCACGTGCGGCCGTCACGCCGGCGATCGAATCGCCGACGATGACGACTGCGGCGGGTTGGCTCATCGCTGCTCTCGCAGAGCGGCGACCGGGCAGGAATTGATGGCGGCGCGTGCGATAGCGATGTGCGCATCGGGGACATCCGTGCCGTCGAAGTGATAGATCAATTCGCCCTCGTCATCGAGACCGAATACGGTGGGGGCTTGTTCGGCGCAGAGCCCATGACCCTCGCATCGAGGGTAGTCAACGGTAATTTTCATCGGAGAACTCTCTGTCAGGCGGGGATCAGTTGCAGCGGCAGACGACTGAAGCGGTGGATGATGTTGTTCATGGCCCATTGGGTGGGTCCGGCGATCTCGATGCGGTCGACTCGCTCGACCAGGGCGCGCAGGATGGCCTGGGTTTCCAGGCGCGCCAGACCTTGGCCGGCGCAGCCGTGGGTTCCGTGGCCGAATCCGAGTTGGCGCGAGGCGTCACGACGGATGTCGAAGGTGTCCGGAGCATCCCACTCGAGGGGGTCTCGGTTAGCGGATCCGTAGACCACCACCACCCGCGAACCGGAGGGAAGGTTGATACCGGCGACGTCGGTATCGCGGATGACCTTGCGGGAGAAGGCCCGAACGGGCGACTCGAGGCGAACCGCCTCGTTGACAGCATTGGGGATCAGGCTCGGGTCGGCCTTCAGCAGGTTCCACTGATCCGGGTTGGTGGCGAACAGGTAGAGCGCGGCGGAGATGGCACCGATCGTGGTGTCCAGCGAGGGCGCCAGGTAGTCCAGCATCATCGCTGGACATTCGGCGTGGGTGAGCTTGCCTTCGTCGGCAGCTTGCAGCACGTCGAGACCCGCGCCGCCGGGCTTGATGTCGCGATCCCGGGAGATGCGCCGAGCGAAGTGCATCATTTCCAGTCCAGCCGGCGCCGCTTGTACCGACCGCAGATTCAACGGGCCGAGAGCATTGAATGTGGCTCCGGCCCAGCGCAGAAGATGTTCGCGGCCGTGGTCGGGCCACCCGATGAGGTCTGGCACGACTGACATCGGCAGCGCGGTGGCCAGGTCGACGCCATCGATGTTCCCGCGTGCGACGGCGTCCGCGACAACCGCGGTAGCCTGTTCATCGATCGTCTCGTGCATCGACCGCAGCGCTCGTGGGGTCAGCCGGTGGGCCAGGAGGGCGCGGCGCCGCGAATGTTCGTCGCCATCACTGTTGAGCGTGGTTCCACGGGAGAGCCGATTGGTGATCGGATTCAGCCCCACTCCTTCGCCCGACACGAAGCCTTCGTCGTCGCGAAGCACCTTCTTGCACTCGGCATAGCGGGGCAGTGCGTAGGCGCGTTGTTTGGCCAGCCACACCACCGGCCCAAGCTCTCGCAGACGGGTGTAGTGGGGGTAGGTATCACGGATCGCCGCCTCGGAGTAGAGGTCCGCCTGATAAGTCGGAACGTCAGCGTGCTTGAGCATCGAAGCTCCTTTGGTCGGTCTCGGCGCCATCGTTCGCTGATGGCGGCGAAGTACGAATATCGAAGTGGGGGAGAACAGCTCGCAGATCCGAGACTCGTCTGCCGGTTTGCTGGACGATGCCGTCCGGGCGGATCAGCGCGGCGTCTGTATGTCCCGATCGGAGCCAACCCTGTAGCTCACTGTCCGCCCGAGCGATCACAGCCACACCGCCGAGTCGTTCGATCGCGGCCAGTTCGGCAGGTCTCGGTTCGCTGACTGTGACGATTGCGTAGCGTCCGTCGACGAGAGCGTCAAAGCGCCTGTTCGCCTCCACGCGGGCATTGGGTACCAGCGACCCATTCAGGGATTTGCCGAGCCGGGGCGGCGCAATCAGATCCGATCGGCGCAGTCGCGGAGTTTGACCCCCGGTCACCAGCTGATCGAAACCAGGAATGCGATGCAGGTGCGGTGCGATCAGGCGGCGCAACAGGTTGCCGAACTCGCCCCCGTCGGTCATGGCGGTGCCGGTGAATTTCGCGAGCTTGATCAGGCTCCGTGCATGCGGCTTTCGCTCGGATTCATAGGTGTCGAGCACGCTGGCCGGCAAAGTGCCGGCAAGAACACCGGCCAGCTTCCAGGACAGGTTGGCCGCGTCTCGTAGTCCTGCACCCAGACCCTGGCCGATGAACGGTGGTGTGAGGTGCGCGGCATCGCCCAGCAGAAAGATGCGATCGTCCCGCCAGCGGTCGGCGATGCAGGCCCGCGAGGTGTACTCGGCAGACCGAATCAGCTCGAGCGCCTCCAGCGGGATCCGTCTGGTCCATGGCGTGATCAGGGGGTGAATGGCAGCCATGTCCGCGTAGTCGTCCGCGGATTCGCCGGGGCGTATGCGGAACTCCCACCGGTAACGGGTCGCGCCGATCCGCATGAACGTCGCGGCGCGAAACGGGTCGCAAACCTGATGTACGCCTTCCCATTCGCCGAGTTCGGCATCAGTGGCTATGTCGACCACGAGCCAGGTCTGCTCGAACCCGAGGTCCTTCATCGCACTGCCGATGCCGGCTCGAACCACGCTGTTGGCGCCATCGCAGCCGAGCACGAACCTCGCGGTCATCGATTCGGGAACGGTGGATGTCCGGTCGGTGAAATCGACTCGCACACCGTCATCCTCGGCAATGACCGCGGTGACGTCGACGTCGCCGCGGATGGTGATTCCGGGCTGCTGAAGCACGGTCGCCCACAGGATGCATTCAAGGACAGGCTGATCGAACAAGTTGGCTTCCGGGTAGCCGCTTCGACCGCCGGTGAGGTCGCGGTCGAATTGAGCCAGCACCCGCATGTGTCGGTCGAGAAGCCGCAGCCCCAGCGCGGGACGGGAGATCGCGGCGAACTGGTCGTCGATGCCCAAACGCGCGAGGATTCGGCGGGTCTCACCGTCGAGGTGTACCGCGCGTGGCCGTGGGTACACAGTTTCCCACCGTTCCAGCACCACACTTTCGATCCCGTACTGGGCGAGCAGGAGCGCGGTGGTGAGGCCGGTGGGGCCGGCCCCGACAATGACCACCGGCGCGTCGTGGGT
The DNA here is from genome assembly GCF_032656385.1 of Nocardia canadensis. Taxonomy (NCBI): domain Bacteria; kingdom Bacillati; phylum Actinomycetota; class Actinomycetes; order Mycobacteriales; family Nocardiaceae; genus Nocardia; species Nocardia canadensis. Next base: position 1,366,043 of record NZ_JAVCWB010000008.1, on the reverse strand, counting down.
GGTCATCGATCTACTGTCAGGACGAGTGCGACGTAGCTGATGGCAAGGAAGAGCGTCACAATCGCGGGGACCGCCTCCACGAGCTTGTCACGCACTCGCAGGTGTGTCGCGATGGCACCGACCATCAGCAGAGCCAGACCGATACCAGCGGCCAACCCCGCGGGCCACCAGGCCGTCCCGATCACCAGACCGGCAGCACCGGCCACTTCGAGCGCCCCGATCACTCGGTAAGTCATCACCGACATGCCGACGTGGGCGGCACGGTCCCGCATCTGCTTCGCAGCGGCGAGTTTCAGGATGCCGAATATCGTGAACTCCGCGGCCAGTACCACTGTCAGCGCGATGGTCGGGATGCTCATGCCCGGCTCACCACCTTCCAGGTCAGGGCGAACGAATTCAATGCCGCCCGGACAGCCGCGTGATCGGTATCGCGATCGGTATCGATGGTCGCGACCACCTCGCCGTCGGTGATCGCCGCGGTGACGGCGCGAACTCCGTCGACGTGGGCGAGGGCCTCGGCGACCGCGCGTCGCGTCGCGTCGGCACGCAACCCGAGCTTGTAAGGCTTTCCGACGTCGGTGACCGGCAATGCGTCGAGCACAAGCACCGCTTTCGGTGCGGCGGCGGGTTCGGGAACCCGTTCACATGCCCACTCGAGCAGCTCGGATTCGGTGGTGGTGGCACCGGTGCTGAGGACCACGTACGCGATCGGTACCTCCCCGGAATGCGGGTCAGGACGGCCGACCGCACCTGCCGCGGTGACGGTCGGATGCGACAGCAACGCGTCTTCGATGGTTGCCGGATCGATGTTGTGCCCGCCGCGGATGATCAGGTCCTTCGCCCGCCCGTGCAGGTGGATGAAGCCGTCGGTGTCGATATGTGCCAGATCGCCGGTTTCGAGCCAGCCGTTCGCCATGCTGCCGAGGCTGTCGAGCACATGTCCGGCTTCGTTGCGGTCGACGACATATCCGGCGAATACGGTCGGGCCGCTGATGCACAGGACACCCGTAGCTCCCGCGGGCAGGTCCTCGTGCGAGCCGTCGTCGCCGACGCGGACCACCTTCACCTGCTGGTAGGGCAACCGCTGGCCCACCGCGCCTGGACGCGGCTGGTCGGGAAAGCTGCGTGCGGTCGCACAGGTCGCCTCGGTGAGTCCGTACCCTTCCACGAGTGTGACTCCGGTATGGCGCTCGAAGTTGTCACGGACGGCCGGTGGCAGCGGGGAGGCGCCGACCATCGCGTAGCGAAGAGTGTTGATGTCGGCGTCGAGCGGGCAATTGGCGAGTACCGCGTACACGGTGGGCACCGCGCTCATGGCGACAATGCGATAGTGCGCCACCATCTTCCAGAAGTTGGCGTACAAACCGAAATCTCGGTACCCGAGCGGTCCTGCCCAGACCACCTGCTGCCCTTTGAACAGCGGCGCGAGCACAGTGACCACCAACGCGTTGACGTGGAAAAGCGGGAGAGCGGCGAAGACCACGTCGTCGGTGTCGAGCAGCGAGTTGGCGGCGATCATCCAGGCATTGGCCACTTCACCGCCGTGGGTGTGGGCCGCGAGCTTGGGTACACCGGTGGTGCCACCGGTGTGGAACAGGCTCACCAAGTCCTCGGATCGAGGGGGCTCGCCGGAGAAGCCGGTCGAGATCTCGTCGGAGGCGAGCACATCCAGGTATCCGATATGCGCTGCCTCGAGCACGGGCAGTGGCTGGATCGCGGCGGATCCGGTCGGGCGCAGTACGAGGACGACGTCGACATGACCGTCGGTCACCAATGCCACTGCGGACTCCCAAGTCTCGGGTGACAGGTCAGGTCCGGCCGCGATGAGAACTCGCGCGCCGGAGCGACGAAGAAGTTCCTCGATATGTGTGCCCGAGAGAGCGGCGTTGATGGGGGCGGCGATTCCGGCCAGCTGCGCGGCGAGTGTGGCGGGAACGAGCTCGGCACAATTGGGAGCCATCAGCGCGACCGCGTCACCGCGACCGACACCGAACCGGCGCAGCAGGTTCGCATACCGATGGACATCGGCGAGCAGCTCTGCGAAGGTGCGACGCAGCGGTTCCTGCCAGCGGGCCGCTTCGGGCAGAACGGTGAGTGCGACCCGGTCGGGCCACAGGTGTGCGGCGCGAGCGAGCAGTGCGTATGTCGACTGTGGCAGGCCGCGCTCGGCCAGTGGGATGGATTCGATGGCCTGCAGGTCGCCTGGTTCGGCGTATTGCGGCCACAAATCCGCGGTCGCCGATGCGTTGTCGGTGATCACTTGTACCTCACTGTGGTGCGCTGACGGCCCAGATCGATCGCGTTGTCATCGGTGGCGATGGAAACCTCGACGACATCGCCGTCTTGCAAGTACTTGGGGTTCTTGGCTTGACCCTTGAAGAACAGCCGCCACTTCAGCGCCGTCGGGAGAAGCGATCCGAGCAACTCCACCGGCTTGGGAGGTGCGCTGATCGCGGTCCCGACCGGGGTTCCGGTGAGGACGAGGTCTCCCGCGTCGAGGCGTTGAAAGCGAGTGAGTGACTGGAGTGCTTCCACCGGCTTGTAGATCATGTCGGCGACGGTCATGTCTTGCCTGACCTCACCGTTGACCCACAGTCGCAGCCGAAGGTCGGTGAATCGTTTCAGCTCCTCGCCGTCGACGAGAACGAGTGCGGGGCCGACCGGGGTGAACGTCGGATACGATTTGGCCTCGTAGAATTGGGTTTTCGGCAGCTGGATGTCACGTGCGGAGACGTCGTTGGTGACGACGAGGCCAGCGACGAACTCGGACAGGTTGTCGGCATCGATGGTGGTGTCTACCGGTACTTCGCGGCCGATGACCAATCCGATCTCGACCTCATAGTCCAGCAACCGCACGTGAGACGGTCGCTCGATGTCATCGGTGGGGCCGCTGATGGATCCGGATGCCTTCCGGAAGAACGTCAGCGGAACGGTCGCCGGATCACCACCGGAATCCTTCACGTGCGAAACGAAATTGGTCATCTGGGCAACGACTCGGCATGGCGTGGTCACCGGCGAGATCAGCGAAAGGCTCTCGACCGGAACGAGGGCGGACGCGCTGCGGGCGGCCTCGACTACTGCCGCACGGTCGGCGAGTAGCTCTTTGGTGGTTGTGGCGGGTGTATCGATGCGGGCAGCACCGGCGGGTGTCTGCACCCACCATCCGTCGCTGGTGCGGAGTACCGAAACGCTCATGACCTGGCTACTTTCAATAGACCGCGTATGCGGTGGAGATCGAATTCGTTTTCGTTGCGCAATGCATCGAGCAGGCCGCGTGCCTCGCGTACCGACTCGCGGCTTGGGTTCAACCCGAGGAAGTCCTTGGTTGCCGGCGGCCCCCATTGGGAGAGGCCGGAGGCTGTCATCGGCGCCCAGCCGGGCTCGAGGGTGTGATCGAACATGTCGCCATCGGTGAAGTGCTCGACCAGGAACCCGTCGGGGTCGCGCCAGTAATCGAAGATCTGGCTGCCCTGGATGTGTCTACCGATGCCCCACGAGCGGTGGTACCCGCGGTCGAGAAGATACTCACCGCCCGCGGCCAGCGCATCGAGGTCCGAGACTTGGTAGGCCGAGTGGACATACCGATTTCTCGGGCCGAGCGTCAGTGCGAGCGTGTGGTGATCGGTGGGTGTATTGCCGCGGTCGCAGCGGATGAAGCTCATCACCGGACCGCGGTCGCGCTGGCCTGCGTAGTACTGGAAGTCGCTGACGATCAGGCCGAGGTTGTTCAGGTACCAATCGAGAGTCTGTCGGTAGCGCGTCGTCTGGAGGACAACGTGACCGAGGCGCTGGATCCCGGCCGGGGTGCGGGGCGGGCGCTGGGTGCGGTTGACGCGTTCGAGATCGTGTCCGATGTTGAGCGTTCGGGGCTGCTGTGCGGGCAGGGCGGCGAGGGTGTGAGGTTCGGAGACGATCCGCACCGCGAGCCCGCTGGGGTCGTAGACGTCGACGGTCAGACCACCGAGGCTGTCCGGCAGCGCTGCCACCGTCGATCCGGTGTGCGAGGCCAGCCGATGCAAATCGGTCGAGTCGGCGGCCAGGAATGCCGGCCCGAGGAAGCGTGATCGCCCACCGCGACGGATCAGCACACACGGCGCTCCGGCGTCGCTGCCGCGTAGGTGTAGTTCGTTCGCGGTGCGGGCGGCGGTGTGGAAACCGAAGGCGTGCGCAAAGCGCTCGGCACCGGCGAGATCTGGCTTTTCGAACTCCAGCCACGCGAGATCGCGCACTTTGATGACCGGGTTCTGTGCTCTCCCTGGGTGTTCACCGGGGAGAGCGCCGACCTCGCTATGCAGGTCTTGGTGCGGATCGTGCAGGTCGACCATGGATCACTCCTTCCTAACTGAACCTATCGTCACTCACGACGCAACCATCAGTCAATAGTTTTTGATGAATTCTTCAGAAGTGACTAGACGCTCCCTGGAGGCGATGATCGACTGCGCGGCCGACGTGGGCGGGTTTGACCGTTGCGGATAATTCGGCAACACTGTGACCGTAATGGCGAAGGTGATCGTGTTGCCTGGACATCCCGGGAAGGCTGAACGGGCGGCCACGGGCGACGGCGCGATGTTCGGCGAGTCATGAGCAACGCGCGTACGAGCATCGACATGGCAGCAGGAGGGACATGCCCAACGTCAACTACGCATCGGGCCGGACCACGTCGGTCGTGATCGAGCACAGTGGGGGAGGAACGTGATGACGCTGACCGCCGCTGACGCCTCGTCGGGGTACTCCCTCTCGACGCGCGTTCGAGTGGCGTACGGCCTGGGATCCCTGGCGACAGCAACATACGGCATGGTGCCTGGTCTGGTCCTCCTGCACTACCTGACCAACGTCCTCGGCGTCGCTGCCGGGGCGGCGGGATTCGTTGTGCTCGTACCCAAGCTGCTCGATCTTGTCTACAACCCTGTCATCGGGAGATTGTCCGATTCGACCGTGTCACGACTCGGCCCTCGCAGGCCTTGGATGATCGCGGGAACCGTGGTGCTCGCGCCGGGATTCGTGGCCATCTTCTTCTCCCCGATCAGCGGCGACGGCGCCGCGTTGTGGGTAGGGGCCGCGCTGGTTGTGGCGGGGCTCGGCTTCTCGGCCTTCGTGATCCCTTACAGTGTTCTGCCCGCCGAGCTCGGGGCAAGCTCTGCAGAACGCACGTCCATGATGGTGTGGCGCACCGCCTGGCAGGCCGTGGCGATGATCATCGTAGCCGCGGTGACATCCACGCTCACTGGGAGCGAGAGTGGGGAACGTCAGGGCTACCTTGCGATGGCGCTCGTCATGAGTTGTGTGATTTTCATCGGCGCGACTGGCGCGATCTACAGTGCTCGTCGATCGTCTCGCGCTGCGGTGGCGGCCGAGTCGCTGGAGGTGACTTCGCTGCGCGAAGCATTGGGCACGGCCTGGTGGAACCGGCCGTTTCGTGTTCTGCTGGGCGTTTTCGTGCTCATCGAGGTGGTTATCTCCGTGACGCTGGCCGGGCTGCCGTACTTGGCGGTCCAGCTCCTCGGGTCGGACGGTGCGCTCGCACCGCTGTTCCTGTGTGCGGTGGGGCCGGTGCTGCTGACGATGCCGGCGTGGCGCCGCGCCGCGGTTGTCTGGGACAAGAAATCCTGCCTGACGGTGGCGCTTTCGATCCTCGGTGCGGGCGCCATTGCTGTTGCCGCGCTGCCTCGCGTGGAGCAGTCAGTGCGATTCGAGGTGGCTTGTGTGGCCATCTTGATCGCCGGAATCGGCTTCGCCGGAGCGCAGATCCTGCCGCAAGCAATGCTCGCTGACACCTTGGCCGCCGACGCGGTCGAGTCCGGGCATCGCCGTGCGGGGGTTCTCGCAGGGCTGTGGTCAGCCGGCGAGACGATCGGCGGTGCCATGGGCGCGGGTGCCTACGGCTTCATCCTCGCCATGAGTGGATTCGTCTCATCGACAGCAGATCAGGCGGTCGGTCAGCCGCGAAGCGCGCAATGGGGCATAGTGCTCGGCTATGCCGCGATCTCCTCGGTGAGTGTCCTGGCGGCGCTCGGCCTGCTGCGGCGCTACGTACCTGCCGAGGACGGGCGCACCACTGGTTGACATCGGCGACTTGCCTCCTCGCCGATCTGCCGTGCCGCGATCACCGCTGGGCCACCGTCGCACGGGCAGGTGCTCGAACTGAGAATGACCTTGTTGCGGGCCCGCTTTGGCGATCCGTCGAGTCGGGCGCGGTTGGCAGGTAGCAGAGGTGAGCGCGGACTCGAGGCGCGCCGGCTCCTGCTCTGCGCAACCGTGGGCCCGTACTCGAAACCGACGTGGACGACAGCCGTTCACTAGATGTCGAACCGTGGTCGTCGCGATAGCCTGCTGTTTGTCGGGGTAGTGCACCCGTCGTGGTCGGATTCCGACCGAACCGCCCAGGCCTGCGCGTGGGCCGACCACCTCCACCATCGTGTCGCGACGATGCCCATCGAAGAGTTTGCCACGAGGACGATCTTGACACCGGCATTTGTTTCGGTGACACTGTAACCTAAATTGGATGTGAGCCTGTTGGCGGCGACCAACTGCACCTGATAAGGTGCTGGCTGGACTCTCGAGTCGGCGGTGACGCACCCGAAGAGGTCCGGATACGGACGCCATTCGCGGCCTATCCGCGCGCTTGATCGCCAAGTTCTCCGCTCGACGAAATCATCGCCGTGTGTCTGAGCCGCGGAAATCGGCCACGGACCACCATCCATTATTTCCGGCCAGACGATCACCCAACCACTCCAGGGCAGACCATGTCTACGATCGACGAGCACCTCATCGCCCCATCGATTCGGCAATCAACGACTACCTGGGACTGGCACTGCTGAGCGACGCCAAGATCAACCTCCGCGTCGCCCGGTTGTTCAATTTGCCTGTCGCCGACTCTTTCACCGTGCTCGTTCTGTCGCTGGCTCGCAGCGATACACGCCCGACGACGTCATCGGAATTACAATGCCGTCGTATTCGCGATTTTCTGGCGATACGCTTCAGCCACCCGATCCCCGTAGTTCTCACATCCGGCTGGGGAACGGTCCTCATTCCCGCAACGGCGCTCACCACCGGCCGCCTCGGTGATTTCGTCTCCGGTCTCACGGCAGCGGTCGATGTCCCAGTCACCAGCGTCGCTGTCGAGTCCGCCGTGCAAGGCATCCCCGACGCTGCGAGCATCGCTCGCGAACTACTCGATGTGGCGATCCGACTCCGTAAGGCGCCGCGCCTGTACCGCCTCGCCGATCTCGCCCTGGAACACCAGCTCACCAGGCCCGGTCCGGGCCGCGACAAACTCGTATCCCTCCTCGCGCCACTCGACGCGTCCCCCGATCTCCGACGCACTCTCTTCGCGCTCGTCAACCACCAATTCGACCGCCGGAACGTGGCGCGCCGACTGCACGTCCACCCCAACACGATCGGCAATCGTCTCGCGCAAATCCTCGAACTCACCGGGCTGCCGCCGACCAGCGACTCCCAATGGCGTTTGTACGCAGCCGTTGTTGCCAGCAGATTTGTCGGGGGTGTCGGCTTACCAGTGGATTCGACGCCAGGAGCCGTAGTATTCCAGTCGGAGTGATCCGGTATTCGATGCAGTGGGAGGTGGGCGGCACGCGTTTCCTGCAACCATGAGCTGATCGCTTCCGTGGTCGAGCAGGGCGGTCTCGCCTAGATCATCGACGTCGTAGGTGGAACCGGAACCGCGGCCACTACGAGCGATCCGCGAAGCGAGGTGACGAAGGGCGAGCAGGGGGACGTCCGGCCAGAAGCGTCCCGACGAATGATGACATTGCCGCTACCGCGACGAGCGTTCCGAAAATCACTCCGATGAGCGGCAGGCTCCAATGCTGAGCGGCAAATCCGACGCCGACAACCGGAATGGAGATGGCCAGGTAGGCGACGACAAAGTAGCTGGACGCGATCTCACCGCGGCGCGATGTCGGGGCGGTCTGCACTACCGCGCCGAGACCCTTGCTGAAACTGGTGCCCTGGCCGATGCCGCCGCTGACGGCCGCCGCGATCAGCGCGGGCAAGGACTCGGTACTCAGAGCTACTCCGATGAGGACGGCACTCAGGGTCAGGCCTGTGCAGCCCACGAGTAGGGCGTCGCGGGCAGGCAGCCCTCTGGCTGCCATTTGAGCGACTGCGGAGGCGAGAAAGAGAGTGGAGACCAGCAGTCCGGCGACGGCCTTGTTGTGGATCAGTAACGTCTGGTTCAAGAACGTCGGAACGACCGAGGTGAACAGTCCGACTACCGAGAATCCGGCGAAAGCAGCTGTTGCGGCCCGGACGAAGACGGTCGTGGTCCCGGGGGGAATCGAGAGCCGCTGTACCGTGAGGCCGGTATGTGGCTGCGGGACAACAGTTTCCGGCACAATGTGAAGTGCGAGCGTTGCCGCGGCTATCAGCGCGATGTGGGCAGCAAAGGCAAGGCGCAGCGGCCACGGCCCGTACTCCACCAGCAGACCGGACAACATCGGGCCGACGCCCAGTCCCCCGATATTGGCCACCCCGGCCGCGACCATGGCGCGCGACTTCCATGATGGGGGTGCGATCTCGGCAATCATGGCGGTCGCCGTCCCGGTGAAGAGCCCGGCGGACAATCCCGACAAACCGCGCCCGATCAGCAACTGCTCGACCGATCCGGCCGTGAGGAACACCAACGAGCTCATCGCGGAGCAGCCGAGCCCCGTGAGCAGCACAGGTCGCCGTCCGAGCGTGTCGGACCATCGACCGAAGAGAATCAGCGCTGCCACAACTCCCACGGCATAGGTTGCGAAGATCATCGTGGAGGTGGCGATGCCGAACCCGAATTCGGTCGCGAAGAGGGTGTACATCGGGGTCGGCAGTGTGGTGCCGAGCATGACAACCGCGAAGACGCCGCACAGCAGGGACATATCCCTGATCGATGGACCGCCTTGCGCGGAGGCGAGAGGGCCTCCGTCGACGTTGTTCTCGGATGTCGGGGCGATGCACATGGTGGCAACAGTGCGCGGGAGAAGGCCGCACGTCAATGAATAATGGCAACACTGTGACCGATACTATAAGTGGTGGACTTGTCCGTTGCTCGTGCGGCGACGTTGAACGTCGCTACCGAGGAGGTCGGTCAGGGAGTGTGCCAACGGGCCGACCGGCCGTGGCGGGCCCGTCGATTCAGTGGGCGGCGGGTGCCGGGTCGGCCGACGGGGGATGGGGATAGTGGGCGCCCAGGCCGGAGACAATCATCTCCAGTCCGAAACGGAACTCGTCTTCGAGCCTTTGCTTCGGCAGGCAATGGGCGACCGCGAGGGTGGCGGGATACCCATCTGGATCCAGCGCCTGAAAGAGTGCGGTGAGGCGAGCGGGCTCGCGGTCGGGTTCGTCGGTGGTGTGGAGCTGGGCGGCGAATCCCACGACATAGCGGGCCAGTGTGGCATATGCGCGGGCCGCCTCCTCGGGGGCGAAGCCGGCGTCGAGAAGGATGGCGAGGAAGCGCTCGCGAAGCGTGAGGACGTGGGGGCCGGTGGGAACTTGCTCGATGAGTAGCGGTGCGATTCCGCGATGCGCGGCGAGTGTGTCGAACATGGCTTGGGCGGCTACCCGGCATGCTTGCTGCCAGTCGCCTCTCGAGGCCGTGTCGAGCTCGAGATCTACCTCGCCGAAAACATGGTCGACCACCATTCCGACCAATTCGGCTCGGCCGCTGACGGCCCGATACAGGACGGCGGTGCCTGTGTCGAGTCGCTGCGCGAGGTTGCGCATCGACAGTGCTGCCGCCCCCTCCTCGTCGACCAGGCGCACCGCGGCGGAAATGATCTTGTCCATCGGCATCCGTGGGCGTCCGGGTGGGCGACGGGCTCGGCTGCCGTTGGGCTCGGTGATGCTTCCCATTTTCGTATTGTCGCCGATCCGTCGTTCGGTCATGTGACCAGTATACGGTCACGTCGTTGCCGATACGGGCGGAACTCGGGTGGCATGGCCTGGCGTCCGTCCAGCGGTGGGGCGCCCGATTAGGTAACGATGTTGCCAATATGCCTTGACTCGCGGACACATAACGGCAACACTGTAACCATTATGAGCAGACGAGCCGAGGCAGACGACTACATCGACCCTGATTCGCGTTTCGTGACCGTTGATGGTCACAACATCCATTACAAGCGGACCGGCGCGGGCCCCTCAGTGCTGCTCCTGCACGGCAGCGGTTCTTCGCTGCACAGCTTCGACCGGGTGGCCACCGGGCTGTCGTCGCGCTTCGACGTGATTCGCCTGGACCTGCCCGGCTTCGGCCTCACCGGCCCGCGCGCGGACCGGGACTACCGAATTCCAGCATTCGTCAACACCGTAGGTGCATTCCTGGACGTCATCGGCGTTGACAAGACCTCGGTGGTCGGCAACTCGATGGGCGGCAATATCGCCTGGAACCTTGCGCTCGACCAGCGGCGGCGGCTGGATCGGCTGGTGTTGATCAATGCCACCGGCTATCCGGGCAAGGCGCTACCCCTGGCGCTGCGACTTGCCCGCAACCCGGTCGGGCGCACGCTGATCCGTACGATGTCGTCCCGATCGGCCACCGAGCGCAATCTGCGCTCTACCGTCGGGTCGAACAAGTCGGTGGTGGACGACGCGATGGTTGACCGGGTGTACGCAATGCTGACGCGGCCCGGTAATCAGCAGGCGTTCATCGACTTCGCCAACACCGATCAGGTCGATCGCACCGCCGAGATCCCCACGATCGCGGTTCCCACGCTGGTGCTGCGGAGCGCGTCGGTCGACGCCCAGCACTTCGCGCGCGATATCCCCGGCAGCCTCGAACGGACTCACCCGAGCAGCGGCCATCTGCTCCCGGATGAAGGTCCGGACTGGGTGGCCGACGAGCTGTTGAACTTCCTGACGGCCGAGATTCCCGCATCGAAGGAGGAGCGGCGATGAAGTACTTCGTGGTGGCCGGCGAGACTCGCCGCTTGGACGAGGCCACCCGTGCCGAACTGCGCGGTGACTTCATTCGATGCCGAGACGGAATCACCCACTACGAGCTGACCGGCCCGGGGGAGGGCGAGGTCGTAGTATTCGCAGGCAGTTTGACCACCCCGCTGTTCTACTGGGATCGACTCGTCGACGAGCTACATGCGCGCGGCTTCCGGACCCTTGTCTTCAGTGCATACGGACGCGGCTACTCGGACCGGGTGCAGGGCACTTACGACGAGGCGCTGTTCGTCAGGCAAATCGCCGACCTGACCGAGCGCTTGAACATCACCAGCCCGTTTCACCTCGTCGGAGCTTCGATGGGCGCGCTGGTAGCGATGGCTTTCGCCCGGGAGCACACCGACCGAATCGCCACCTTTACTCTCGCCGGTCCCGCCGGGCTGCAGCCCGCGCCTGCATTCGCCTTCCTGCTGCGCAACGAAACGCTGGGCACCCTGCTCGCCAGAAAGCTGGGAAGCAAGATGCTCGACCGGCACCTGTCGCACAATGTCCGAGATCCACAGCTGTCCGCGGTACTTGCGGCAATGGTGCGTGAGTCCTATCAATACGAAGGCTCGATCTACGCGTTGACCGCCACGCTCGCCGCCTTCCCATTGGCCGGACGCGAAGACCTCTACCAGCAGGTCGGCAGTCTGCCGTTCCCGAAATTGCTGCTGTGGGGAGACCGAGACGAAGTGACCCCGATCTCGAGCTTCGACAAGGTGGAGTCACTGTTGGCGCCTACCGAATCGCACATGGTTTCACCCTGCGGGCACATGGTGCCCTACGAAGAGCCGACCGAGACCGCGCTTCGATTCACCGAATTCGTCACAGCTGCCAGGAAAGAGTCGTCACGATGAAGACCACGCCAAAATCCGGACCGATCGACGTCCTGGTTGTCGGTGCCGGGCCGACCGGTACCGCCCTGGCCATCGATCTCACTCGCCGCGGAGTGGCAGTGCGGATCATCGACAAGGCTGCAGACGCCTTCGAGGGCTCGCGTGCCAAGGGCGTTCAGCCCCGCAGTCTCGAGGTGCTCGAGGACCTCGGTGTTCTCGACGATGTCCTGGCCGGCGGATCGACATACCCGCCTCTGGGTATCCACGCGGGCCCGCTGACGCTCCCGTGGCACATGATCTCGCGCAACGACAAGACCTCCGATGTGCCCTACCCGAACACATGGTTGATTCCCCAGTTCCGTACCGACGCCGCACTGCGTGCCGGACTGCAGCGAAGGGGCGTGACCATCGAAACCGATTGTGAATTGACCGGATTCGAGCAAGGTCCGGATGGCGTCGTGGCGACGGTCACTGGCCCAGCTGGTGCCGAGGAGATCAGCGCTCGCTACCTTGTCGGTGCCGACGGCGGCGGGAGTGCTGTCCGCAAAACGGCAGAGATCAGCTTCGAAGGCAAGACCGACGAAGCGGATCGAATGATCATCGTCGACGCGGCGATCGACGGTCTGTCCCGGAACCGGTGGCACGTGTGGCCGCGGCCCGGTGGCCGCTTCCTGGGTGCGTGCCCGATCCCGCATTCCGACCGGTTCCAGGTGATGATCCGCCTGAAGATCGGGGAGGAGCCCGCTCTCGACGAGGCGAGTCTGAATGCCCGGGTTCGCAAGCAGACCGGCGACGAGAGCCTGCGCTTGCACGATATCGGATGGTCGTCGGTGTTCCGCCCCAACATTCGCCTCGCGGAGAAATACCGGACCGGACGGGTATTCCTCGCCGGAGATGCCGCGCACGTGCATCCCCCCGCCGGTGCACAGGGCCTCAACACCGGCCTGCAGGATGCTTACAACCTGGGCTGGAAACTCGGCCAGGTGCTCGCCGGGGCACCGGAGAGCCTCCTGGACACCTACGAGGCTGAGCGGCAACCGATCGCTGCTGGAGTGCTGGGTTTGGCGACCAAGAAGTACGAAGGCCTGGCCAAGCTCGACCCGTCGGCGATCAAGCGCGGCGATGACGAGCGGCAGCTCAGCCTCCACTACCGTGGCGGCCCACTTGCGCCGGCCGATTCCGGACACACCGCGACCCTGTGGGTCGGGGATCGTGTCCCGGACGCGAAACTACTGGACGCGAACGGGGGAGCCCGACGACTTTTCGACCTCTTCACCGGATCGCACTTCACCGCGATCGCGTATGGATCCGAGGCCGCCGAAGAACTGGCGAAACTGGCGTGGCCCCCGACGGGCGCCGGTCTGAAGAAGGTTGCCGTCAACGGCGGAGACAAGGTCGGCGCCGACGTGGTGCTCGCCGATATCGCTGATTCCTTCGTCCGGACCTACGGTCTCTCGGGCCCCACCCTTTTGCTGGTGCGCCCGGATGGCTACATCGGCTCCATTGCCACCGACGACATGGGTTCGGTGACCGAGGCGCACGCCACGGCGCTGATCCCAGCTGTCAACCTCTCGATGGGGACCGGCACCGGAAGCCTGCCGTGACCCGCGGCGATCGCTGACACAGCCTCTATCAGGAGGAACGTGATGATGTGGCATGTGATGGTTGATCTCGGCCTCGGCCCTCCTTTGCATTTCGTCGCCTCCTACGAGGCTGCCGTGATATTTGCGCGGGAGGCCGTCGAACGCGGTTGGGCTCGCGCCGTCGCTGTCGACGATATGGTCGACCAGAGATACCCGGCGATGCCATGTCAGGGACTGTTCTCCGCGGAGCGGCCAGAATTTCGCCTCCCGTTTCTACGAGCTCCGATCAACGGGCCGCTCGGATAGCCGTGTCGGCTGCGTTCCGCGGACCGATCGGTTGCCCCTCCACGGCACTGTGTTATCGAAACGTATTCTGCGCCTGTGAAACTCGCCAACCTCGCCGGCCGGGCCACCCCTGGTCGGCGACGCCGGAGTGGTGGATGTTCACGCCTGCTCCGACGGGCGGCTGCCCTCCGATCCTGACCGGGCAGTCGAGATGCTCGCCGAATTCGAACGCTGGTACCGCCAGGAATGCCCCGATCCGGACCCCACTCACACTGCGGTCAGTTTGGCGGCTGATCCCGCTCCGCTGGGCCCACCGGTGGTGCGGCCCAGCCAGATCTTCGCGATCGGGCTGAATTACGTGGCCCACGCGGCAGAGACCAACCGTCGCCTCCCTACGACACCGCTTGTCTTCACCAAGTTCGCCTCCGCATTGGCCGGCCCAGGCGAAACCATCGCTTTGCCTACGTAGACCTGCGATTGGGAAGTTGAATTGGTAGTAGTCGTGGGCCGCGCCGGTTGCGATATTCCGCGAGCGGATGCGCTGGAGTACGTCGCTGGATACTGTGTCGGGCAAGACATTTCCGAACGACGCGCGCAGATGCTGGTGAGCGGCCCCAGTTCGCAATGGCCAAGAGCCACCGCGGATTCGCGCCGATCGGACCGTGGCTGACCACGCTGGACGAACTCGACGATCCAGGCGACCTGATCATCGAGGCAAGCATCGCTGACCAGAACGTACAGTCCGGACGCACCTCGGACATGATCTTCGACGTCGCCACGCTCGTCAGCTATCTGTCACAGACCTGCGAGCTACGTGCCGGTGATCTGATCTTTACCGGCACGCCCCCCGGTGTGGGGCAATCGCGCACACCTCCACGATTTCTCGCGGCAGAGGATCTGCTCTGCTCCGAGATCGAAGGACTCGGCGGACTGCGTAATCGATTCGTCGACGCATACCCCTGTGATCGGATGTCCATCGCGTCGCCGACGCGGCGGCTCTGAACAAGTGCTGGCGCGGTTCCGCTCGACGAGTAGCTGTTCTAATCCCTGTGTGCAGCCTCGATCGGCGTCGCCGGCGCCGATCGAGGCCGGGTGAGAATTACCGTGGACGCTGAAATAGCCCGGCGAGATGCTCGCCGAGTGTTGTCATGCGGAACGATGGCGAGTAGATCGCCACCGCATCATCGGGCGCGATGGAACCCTGGGTATCCCAGTGGCGAACCAGCGGAATAATCGATGAGAGTCGATGTCCACGCCGGCGGAAGAACGGAAGTGCGGCGAGCGACAGCGCGGAGGTATAGATCAGGTGCTCCAGTTTGCGGACCGGGCGCCAGAGATGACCGCGTTCGCCGCATCGGACTCGGTAGCCGGATCGTTGCGCCGCGCGATCGGGGTCAGGAAGAATCCGCGTTGGCGCCGTCGACTGCGCACGCGAGGTCGTTGGGATTCATCATGCTGCCCGCGATGATGGTCGCCTCGGGGTTTCGATGCGCCAGGGTCTCGGCGTCGCGGGCCAAAAGGCGTACGCGGACACCTTCGGCCAGCAACCCACACACGAAGATCTCAGCCACTCGACCCGAGCATCCGATCGCGGCAATGGTCTTCGTCGGCGCGTTCAACCGATTCCGCCTTTCAGTAGGAGCGGATTCGTGCCGTACCCGCCTTAGAAATGGCTACACTGTATCCGATACTCTGGTACAGTCGATTGTGGTGCAGGTCACCCCCGGCCGCACTCACCCGCAGGTGTTGTCAACACGCGCTCCTCTCGACCAGGAATGCGCCGGACGAGGTCGAAGATCCGGCTTGCGGCCACTCTCGGAGCAGGACAATGAAGGCTGAAAACACCGTCGTTTTTCCCCATCGCCAGACTCGCCGACGGCCTCGGCGCGGCATCGTGGTGATAATCCTGGCAGCGGCCGCGCTCGTTGCGGCCGGAGGTATCCGGTTCGTGCTCTACCCACAGCTGTCGAAACTGTCGGAGGACTTCAAGTCCTCGGTGTCGATGCATGGCGCCATTGAAACTTTCGCCCCGGCCGCGATGGCGTTGGGTCCGCCGGCGCCTGCGCGCGTAGAGCGCGGCCTGGCGGTCGATGCCGTCCACGGCGACACCGCAGTGCTGCATGCGACCACTCGAATCCAGCGGCCCGACGGGGAGTTGAAGACGGAGTTCCGCTACGCCATCGACCGTGCCACGTTCCGCCAGAAGGCGGCTCCGGACGGGGTCGAGGTCACCAACCAGCGGCGCGGTGTCGTGTTGGCTCGATCGATAGGCTCGGATCGGTCCCCGTTTGCGATGTACGACCCCCTCACCGACCGCACTGTTCGCCTAGAACACGTCGGCGACCGTGATGTGCAGGGCCGCAACGGCTTTCAGTTCGAAGGCCTACTTCATGCGCCTCTCGTCAACTCCACGATTCTCGCGCCGATGCGCACCGCGATCGCCAACATGACCACGGTCGGGGACGGCAGCACCATGCCGTTGCTGGCTGTCCAGGCCATCGCGCCACGGCTCCCCTTGGAATACCGCGACCAGGTGCAGAAGATTCTGCCGGAATTGCCCACCGAGGTCATGCTCGCGTACGTATCACACACCATCTACACCGTCGTGCTCGACGAACAACTCAGCGCCCCACTGTTCCTGGCTCAGGACCAAACCACATTGCTGGCAATCAACACCGGATACTCCACCATTCCGATGCTGCCGCTGACGCGGTTGTCGGTGCAGAGCACCCCGGATAGCGTCAGTGATGTCGTGGACACAGTCAGCGCGTTGGGTCGTACCGTCACAACCGTTCGCGATGTCGTCCCTGCCGGTCTGGCTGTCCTCGGTGCGACCGTCCTCGCCTACGCCATGCTAGCCCCGCGCATTCGCCGTCGACGCCGGCACAACCCAGCCTGATCGACTCCGGCACCTACGCCGGTGGCAATGACTTTGTGGGCGCCTCGGCAACGAAGAATCAGGAAGTGCTACCAAATGGTTCGGATAGACGTACATCAGCATCTGATTCCGCCGGTGTACCGGGAAGCGCTGATCAGGCAGGGAATCAGCGCTCCCGGTGGGCGGGAGGTTCCACCATGGTCGCTGGACTCGGCCCGAGGGGTGATGAACGAATTCGGAATGAGTGCGGCGGTGCTGTCCGTTTCGACGCCGGGCACCAGCTTCCTGGCCGATCCGGATGAGGCCGCGGAGCTGGCCCGCGCGGTCAACGACTTCTCCGGTGCCGTCGCTGATCGGGAGCCGGACCGATTCGGGTTCTTCGCGACAGTGCCGATGCCGGACGTGGCCGCGGCGGCAGCGGAGGCGACGCGGGCCATGGACACTCTCGGCGCCGACGGTGTGGTGCTGCTGAGCAACTCGCGGGGTGTCTACATCGGGCAGCATGATCACGATGCGCTGTTTCAGGTACTCGACGAACGTGCGGCCATTGTATTCGTGCATCCGGCCGACGTGCCGGGTCCACCAGTGGCGGGCGTTCCTCCGTTCGCCACCGACTTTCTGCTCGACACGAGTCGCGCCGCCTATCTGCTCGTTCGAAGCGAAGTTCGCCGACGCTACCCCAATATCCGGTTCATCCTCAGTCACGCTGGCGGGTTCGTCCCCTACGCCGCGCACAGGATGGCGCTCGCGATATTCGGTGAGACCGGCCGAAACCCCATCGAAGTGCTCGAGGAGTTCGCCGGCTTCTACTTCGACACCGCGTTGTCCTCGAGCGCGGCGGCGTTGCCGAGCTTGCTGGCCTTCGCCGATCCTGGTCACGTGCTCTACGGCAGTGACTGGCCCTTCGCGCCACAGGCGGCGGTGGCCTGGTTCGACGCAGGTATGCGTGAGTTCGACGACGTCAGCCCGGACGCTCTCGAAGCGATCCATCACGGTAATGCCGCCGCGCTGTTTTCTCGCTTCGGCGGAGAGTCGTTCGCGGTACCGACGGCGCCGTTGTTGACTCGGGCGCGCCGTGAGCTGCGCGATCGCGCCTTCGGAGCGATCGCACGGGTGGCCTCACGGAGGGCCTGACCCGAGTGGGATGCTAGTCGCCGGTCGCCATGAGCAGGTCGGGGCCGACGGGCAGTTCGGGCAGTGGGCCGGAGCTGAGGTGTTGCGCGGATCGCTTGTTCATGCCGAACATGCGCAGGGCTCGATAGGTCATCTGGTCGGCGAGTGCCGCCGCGTCCGCGTCCGGGCTGGCGTCGAGCATTTGGAGCAGCCCAAGCAGCATCCCGCCCGCCGCCATGATGGCCAGGTCGGGATCCATCGGTTCGAAACGCCCGGCTTCCTGGGCGGCGATGATCTCCCGGCGCGCGCGGGGTGCGATGCCCTGGTCGCGCAGAATGACTCCCATGCCGGAATGGAGGACGACGCGCACCATCTCGGGGAGTTGACGTTGCAGCCGCCCGGTCAGCCGGAAGCTGACGGCGAAGATCTCCGCCGGGTCGTCGTAGCGGGCCACGATGTGGTCCCGCATCTCGCTGTACACCTGCAATGCGGACTGCACTGCCTCGTCGAAGAGCTGTTCTTTGGAATCGAAGTGGTTGTAGAAAGAGCCGAAACCGACATCTGCGGCGTCGGTGATCTCCTTGATACTCACCGCTGACCGGCCCTCGGACAGGAACTTTCGTGCCGCGCCGAGCAGTGCGTTGCGCGTGCGTTCTCTGCGGCGATCGGTACGCGTGGGTGTGATCTGTTCGGCGGTCATCTGCCTCCACCTCGGGGTTGCCGCAACAATCATCACTGATCATACATTCAGTGCCGATTTGTACTCACGCACGCCGCGGTGTCTTCTTGTGTTCGTGTAGGACGAGTGATGGTGCGCCGAGCTGTCGACGACCGGATGGTGGGAACGTGCTATCGCGGTTACGCCACATAGACCGAACTCATTGCCTTGGTTGGCAATTAGATCTGTCGGTACAACCGGCCAGGCCGACACGGAAACGCCGCGACCTCACTCATCCGCCTGTCGCGTCCATCGACCGCCGCAGGCCGCGGCTCGGCTTGGGCCGCCTGTCGATGGCGAAGACGTCGCATGCCATGCCTGCCGGACTCGCCGGCGTGATGGTGGCACGCCGGCGCGCTGATTGGCGCGCCATCTGAGCCGAAATATTTTGGTGCACAATAACTGAGGAATTCTGACGGCGATCTGCACTTGCCTGGTGCCGGTCATCGCGCCGGTGTCGGCACTCGATCTGGCCATGCCGAGGCCCGCGGCGGACCCGTCTGTCTCGACGATGTCGCATTCGCTTCTGTGTTTGCGCAGCTGCCTTCGGACTCTGTTGCCGGACTTTACGATCCATAGAACTCGTCAAGCAAGGGCTGAATCGCGGATTCCGCGTCGAGAGCGGGGTCCAGAGCGGCAGCTGACCGCAGCGCCGCGCCTGTCAGTTCGATCAGACGTTCGACCACTGCTTCCACGGGGAACGGCTCATCGTTCTGAAGCCAATACACGGCCGCTTCGTCGATCGCGCCGACAACCGACCGAAGCATCATGCGCAGCGCCTGGTTCTGCGGGTCGAGGCCCAGTAGTAGAATCCAGGCTTCGATAGTCTGCCAGCGCCCTGCTTCCAGCAGCTCCCATGCCTCGGGGTCTGCGCCACGACCGCCGAGCACCAGGCGCAATGCGAGCCCTCGATGAGCGGCCAGATATCGGAACTGAGCAGTGAAGGCACTGCGAAGCTGTTCGACCGGGGATATGCCGGGGCGCAGTGTATGGGTCTTCAAAACACGATTCGATGTGTCCCGTACCGCCTCCAAGTAGAGGCCCCGCTTGGTGCCGAAGTAGTGGAACACCAACCCGTGGGCGGCGTCGGCGGCCTGGCAGATATCCGCCACGGCAACCTCGTCGTACGTGCGCTCCGCGAACTGTTCGACCGCCGCGTCGATGAGCCGCTGCCGAGTTTCGGCGGCTTGCGCAGCCCGTGCGGTCAGCCGGGCGCCATCGGTCCTGCTCGCCATCTTGCCCTCCGTTGCCGCACGGCCCATTGGGTCGATAGTGCATCGCCACCAGGCATAGAGCAAGTTGATGCGAAGTCATTGACTTTGAATCAACGAGATGGCTACGCTGCTGCCAGCCCCATGATGTGACCCGGCTCACCTGGAGGGATAGTGGCTCTGGAAAAACCAGACTCGGGACGCGAGCGTGACTCGCCCTGGCTCGAATCGGGCAACCGTGACCGTCGGCTCTCAGTTGTCATGTAGACGGCTATCGACCTGCTGCGACTGCGCGCTCGCTCGAGTACCGAACGGGCGGCATGTCAGTGTGGCGCACAACCCAGTCGTGGCCGCCGGTTCGGAATTGGCCACAACTGTGATCACCGCACGCTACCTGGAGAAGAATGAACACCTTGAGAACTGTGGGTCTGAGCGGCTTGAGGATATTTTCGCGCAACGAGAAGTCGGCGCCGTCGATCCGGAACAATGCAGAGAACAGTAAAGGCGCCGCTGACATAGTCGTCGATGTGCTCTTCGAGGGAGCCGCGGTCGTGAGTCCTCGAGGTCGGTCATGACATTCGACGTTGCCGTGATCGGCCTGGGCCCGGTCGGAGAGTTGGCGGCGCTACTTCTGGCGCGCGCGGGCCTGAAAGTGCTCGCATTGGAGCGGGAGGGTGATGTCTACCCTAATCCCCGGGTCGGAGTGCTCGACGGTGAAGCCCTGCGCACGCTGCAAAAGGCGGGAGTGTACGAACGCGCCGCCAGTGACATGCTCCTCGGGGCGGGCGCCCAGTGGGTCTCGGCTCGTGGCAAGGTCGTTGCGACAACGCTGCCCACGGAGCAGCCTCAAGGACACCCGTGGATATCGGCGATATATCAGCCGTTGCTGGATGAGCAACTGCGGGCGGCCTTGGCGGGTTACCCGCACGCTGAGATCCGTCTGGGTCACCAGCTCACAGGTTTGACACAGGACGACGACGGCGTCGAGCTGGTATTTCGTCACGTCGACGGCGCCGCTGCGCACGCACGTGCACGCTTTGTCATCGGCTGCGACGGCGCAAAGAGCGCGACCCGTGACGCGGTCGGGGTCCGGCTGGTCGGATCCGAGTACACGGATACCTGGCTCATCGTCGATGCGAAGCTGCCAGAGCCGATTGCACATGTTCCCTATTTCCAGATGACGCTGGACCCGATGGCCCCTTCCCTGACTGGTCGACTCGCCGCGGGAGGGCACCGCTGGGAACGAAGGGTGATGCCATGGGAGGATCGCGATGAGATTCTGACGCCGGATGCCGCACGACGAGTGATCGCTGAGGATATCGATCCGGATACTGCGGAGATCCTGCGTCATCTCATCTATACCTTCCAAGCCAAGACCGCTGAGCGCTGGAGGGTCGGGAGGGTCCTGCTGTGCGGGGATGCTGCACATCTGATGCCTCCAATGATCGGACAGGGGCTGAACTCGGGAATCCGCGACGTGACGAATCTGACCTGGAAGATTGCAGCTGTTGTGAATGACGGTGCGCCACTACGCATCCTCGAGACCTATGAGGCCGAGCGTCGACCGCACGCCGACGCCATAACCAAGATGTCGGTCCGAGCTGGTCGACTGGTCACCCTGCGATCGCGTTCGGCAGCGACGATTCGTGATGCGACGGGCGGGGCACTCGTGCGTATCCCGCCATTTCGCGAACGCGTTCGTCAAGGCCGGTGGCGGCCGCCGGCCCGATATCGACGCGGCTTGCTTCTCGGATCGACTTCATCGCGTTCGTCGGTCGGCCGCTTGTTCCCCCAGCCGCTCGTGCGAACTTTCAGCGGAACACAACATCGGCTCGACGATATTGCAGGCTCTGGGTGGCGAATCATCGGCTGGGAAGCCGATCCGCGCGAAGCACTGTCAGAATTCGGCCGGCACATCGCGGACGACGTCCTCCACGCAACCTTCGTGACACTCATCTCGCCAGGGCAACGTCCTATCCATGGTGATGCGGCGCGGGAGATCCTGGAAGACCTCGACGAAGGCGCCCGCCCGTACTTCAAGCGACAGCCGTTCGTTGTGCTCCGTCCTGACCACTATGTCTGCGCCAATCCCTCATCGATCGAGTTGGACAGTGCTGTTCGAGAGTTGGTGCGGCACATATCGAATGAATCGGGAAGCAATGGTTTGCGGTCGCATACTGGTTCGTTCGATCGAACCGGTACCTGAGAATTGGATCCCGACTCCGCGGATGTCGCTTCGAGCCCGCGGGTTCCGGGGTTTGTTCCCGGCTATCCGGACGATTCCGTCGAGCAGCCGAGGTGTCCCGCGAGGTTGATCTCGAACCGGAGGGGGCCGGTATCGCTGCCGCTACGACCACACGGGTCGACCTCTCCGCGTTCGGTTTCATCCGATCGGGGTGGTCGGTCCGGCCGGGCGACGCCGAGATCCGCCGAGACCTCGCCCCGGTGCGCCCGGAAACGCTGATGCGGGTTGTTCAGTGGGGGAGGTGCCGATGGTGTTCGGCGAGGGTGTCCAGGCCGAAGTCACCGACTGGGTCGCGCCAGACCGAGTGTGCGTGGTTGGCGTGGCGTTGGGTGTTGTCGTACTCGATGAGCACACGTGGACCTTGGATGCGGTAGTAGTGCGGCTGCCCTGCCGTTGTGGCACCGGCCCATCCGAAATGGACTTCATCCAGAACGGTGTCGCGGGCGTAATGGGCGCTGTGACGATGTGCGATGGGCTCGGGTGCGCGGCCGGTGTAGAGCTCGATCAGCGTGCGCAGGAGTGTGCGTTGCGCGGAGTCGAGTTCGCTCGCGCGAATTCCCTTGGGTACCTAAGTGATTGCCAACGTTTCGTGGTCGGCCTGACTGTAGCCGCTCGCGTTTTCCGCGCGGCGGTCGATGTCGTCGACGAGTGCGGTGAGTGCGGGGTCGTCGAACTGGCCACGCCAGAGGTCTTGCATGTGCATCATGGTGTCGCCGTGGCTGATCCGCGCTCGATTGCCCGAGACGATGTCAGAGATCGCCGAGCGATGCAGCAGCCCCCTTCGCCACTGTTCGCCGCTCAACGACCTTGCCAGTTCCCTGGCCACTTCCTCCAGTCCCGCCAGTGGACGCAGGGTCGAGCCGAGGAGCACGGTGGTGGCAGGGTCGGCACCGAGGAAGTTGGGTGTGGTGGCGACGGTGCGTCCACCGACGATGAGGTTGTTGATCGAAATGTGGTGTCCGCCCAGACGCCATCCCCAGACGGTGTCGCCGGGCTGACCGAATACCCGCAGCCAGAAGAGCTGCGGGTCGCGTCCGCGTTCGCGTCCCCAGTGCACTCGCCAGCCTTCGACATGGTCGAGGACGTTCTCGAGCCCCATGACGGTGGCGACGGTAGCGTAGCCGGCGGCGGAGAGCCCGGTGGCCAGCAGTTGCATGGCCAGGCTTTGCTGGCTGGGGGTCTGCTCGCGCAACGACAGGCCGCCGTGGTCGGTCGGGGTGTAGAACCAGCGAAGGCGTTCGGTCTCGGAGTCGGGCGTCAGGGCGGGGCCGAACTGCGCGGTTTCACGCTGCCCGGGGGTGAGCGAGCTGAGCCAAGCGTCGGCGGCGGCCGCCATCGCGACCGCGACGTCGGGCTCAGTCGGTGACATCGAGCATGACCTTCATGGCGTTGTCGGTGCGGGCGGTGTAGGTCTCGAAGGCTTCCGCGATCGCTTCGAGTGGAAAATGGTGTGTCACCAGTTCTCGGGTGCGCAGGCGCCCTCGGCTGGCGAGCGACACTGCGCGCGCGACCGACCTGGCGCCTTCGCCGCGGACAGAACGCAGCGAGATACCGTTCATGACCGCGTGATTGAGGTTCGCGGTGACGGGTTGGTCGAAGAAGCCGACAAGCACGACGGTGCCGGAACGTTTGGTCATGGCCAGGGCGGTATCGACCGCGGCCGGAGCGCCGGAGCATTCGAGAACGATGTCGGCGCCGTGCCCGCCGGTGGCCGCACGCACAGCGGCAACAACATCGACCTCGCCGGTGTTGAGTATGGTGTCGGCGCCGAATTCGGCTCCGATGTCCAAGCGGCCGGGGCGGGTGCCGATCAGCATGACCGGCTGAGCACCGAGTTCGCGGGCGACCTGAACGCCGAGCAGTCCGATCGGGCCGGGGCCGATGATCGCGACGCTGGCGCCGACGATCAGCGAGTCCAGCACGTCGAAGGCATGCATGACCGTCCCCACGGTAGTGAGTACGACGGCAGCGTCGAAATCGACGTTGTCGGGCAGTTTGGTCAGTGTGGAGACCGGGTTGGCGACGTACTGTGCGAAGCCGCCGTTGACCGTCATCCCCTGGGTGCTGTGACCTTTGTCGTGGTTGCCATAGTTCAGGCAGTCGGTGTATGCACCGCACAGGCAATTGGCGCAGCGCATGCAGCCTCGGTGGGCTTCGGTGACGACCCGGTCCCCGACGGTGAATTCGTCCACACTGTCGCCGACAGCGGCGACGACTCCGGCGTACTCGTGGCCCGGGACGAAGGTGTACGGCATCGGCCCACCGTCGGGAAAGAACGTGCGGCTACGAATCTTGACATCGGTGCCGCAGAGCGAGGCGCGGTGCACACGCACCAGCACCTCGTCGGCCGCGATGTGCGGAACGGGCAGTTCGCGTGTGGTGATCACGCCCGCCTCGCCCAGTACCGCTGCCAGCATTGTTTTCGGAACCGACATCCGTAGGCCTCCTGGTCTAATCGATGAATTTTTCCAATGTATGGCCACGGACGGTCTTGTGTCTAAATATCGAGATGCGTGGAAATCGTGTGCACTCGTCTGTGGAGCCTGCGTGAACAGGGCGTATAAGAATTATCTATAGGTGGCTTCGAATATTCGACCTGGCTGGTTCGGTGTACCCGGTGTTACTTTCGATCGAAATATCGGACCCGCCGATCGGTTCGACGCGAAATAGGAGAATTTGCGAATGGATCTGGGAATTTCGGGTCGCACGGCTTTGGTTCTCGGTGGCGGAGGCGGCATCGGGGGTGCGGTCGCGGTGGCGCTGGCTGCCGAGGGGGTCGCGGTCGTGGTGGCCGACATCGACCGCGGCGCCGCCGAACGTACTGTCGAAGCGGTCGCTCGCTCTGGCGGGGTCGGGTTGGCGTTGGGATGGGATCTGAGCGATCTGTCGGTGATCGAAGCCAACGCCGCTGTGATCGAGAACGAGTTGGCTCCCGTCGACATCCTGGTCAACAACACCGGTGGTCCGCCGCCAGCTCCGGTCACCGGCCAGTCCGTGCAGGTATGGCAACGCTACTTCGCATCGATGGTGCTCCCGGTCATTGCGATCACCGACCATCTCGTGCCGGGGATGCGAGCCCGCGGCTGGGGGCGGGTGATCACCAGTACCAGTTCTGGTGTGCTGGCTCCGATTCCGAACCTGGGACTGTCCAACACTCTGCGTTCGAGCTTGCTGGGCTGGTCGAAAACTCTCGCTCGGGAAGTTGCCGCTGACGGCGTGACCGCGAATGTGATCGTGCCCGGGCGGATCGGGACCGGGCGCACCGACTTCCTCGACCGAGCCAAAGCCGAACGGGAAACCAAAACCGTCGAGCAGGTCTACGCCGAGAGCGTGGCCACGATTCCTGCTGGGCGCTACGGCGATCCGGGTGAGTACGCGGCCGCGGTGACCTTCCTGGCCGGCGTTCCCGCCGCCTATATCAACGGATCGGTGCTGCGCGTCGATGGCGGACTGATCGCGGGCATCTGAGTCCCTGATCGACATCACCTCTGGCACAGAAGGATTACTCATGGCTGTTCTGACTCGCGATACTGCCGGCGTCTTCGCGATTGCGCCGACACCGTTCCACAGCGACGGTGAGATCGACTACGCCTCGCTCGGACGACTGCTCGAGTTCTACGAATCGGCCGGGGTGAGCGGTGTGACCGTGCTGGGCCAGATGGGTGAGGCTCCGAAGCTGTCCCACACCGAATCCAGCGCGCTGGTCTCGTTCGTCTTGGACAAGACCGCTCTACCGGTCGTCGTCGGGGTCTCGGCCCCGGGATACGCCCCCATGCGCGCGCTCAGTGACCAGGCCATGGCGGCCGGCGCTGCCGGTGTCATGGTCGCTCCGCCGAATACGCTGCGTACCGACGATCAGATCGTGAGCTACTACCAGGGTGTGGCGGAGGCATTGGGGGAGTCGGTGCCTCTGGTATTGCAGGACTATCCGCTCTCGTTCTCGGTGGTCATGACCCCAGCAGTGATCGCGCGCATCGCTACGACTGTGTCGTCCTGCGTGATGCTCAAGCACGAAGACTGGCCAGGCTTGGAGAAGATCTCGACCCTGCGCCGCCTCGAACAAGAATCGGCGATGCCACGGCTGTCGATCCTGTGCGGCAACGGTGGACTCTTTCTGGACTTCGAGACCGAGCGCGGTGCCGATGGCGCCATGACTGGATACTGTGTGCCCGAACTGCTCGTCGATGTCGTCGCTCTGACGGCCGCAGGCCATCGCGAGGATGCCCACGACCTGTTCGACGCCCACCTTCCATTGTTGCGTTACGAGCAGCAGCCCGGTATCGGCCTGGCGGTACGGAAGTACGTGATGACCCGACGCGGGCTGCTGACAAGCGATACTCAGCGCGCGCCACGGCCTGTCCTCTCGACCTCCGCGCGCGCCGAGGTCGACTTCCTGCTGGAACGACTGGCCCGGCGCGACAAGCGCGTCAAACTCGTCAGCTGAGCTCCGGTCGGGCACGATCGATAGCCACACTCCCGGGGCGTCGCCGATGAGAGGAGCCCGCGCCAGGCATGCAGTTGCGTCAGCTGGAATATCTTGTCTCGATTTGGGACAGTGGCTCGTTCAGCGCGGCCGCGGGCGAGTTGTTCGTGTCGCAGCCCTCGCTGTCCCAACAAATCCGCACCCTGGAGAAGGAGCTGGGCGCTCCGCTGCTCGAGCGAGGCCGACACGGGCTGTCGTTGACGCCTGCCGGCCGGGTTCTGATTCCTTTGGCGCGCAAGATACTGGCCGAAGTCGCCACCGCGGAGCAGGCGATTGCGCAGGTGCTCACGGGCGCCGGTGGGGACGTCCATGTACTCACGGTGCGCTCGGTCGCTGCGGGAATCCTGCCGCCGAGCGCTGCGCGCTGGCATACACGATTCCCGGATGCGGTACTGCGGTTACACGACTATTCCCATCGCCGTGACCTCGAGGCTGCCACCCGCGCGGGTCACGGCGATCTGACGGTGGGACCTCGACCTCAGGACTGGGACGGACCGATCGTGTCGCTGGGATTCGAAGAGCTGGTCGTCGTCGGCCCGCAAGTCCACGCCCCAGGTGCGCGTGTGGATGCCCGGGAACTGGCCAGCGCCCCATGGGTGCTGTATGAGCCCGAGCAGGGAATGAGTGAGATCATCGATTGGCTTTGCGCGAGTATGGGTTTCGTCGCACATGCGGTCGCGCGCACTGGCCAGGTCGCAGCAGGACTGTCTTTCGCTGTGGAAGGCCTCGGCGTCACTCTCGCCCCCGCCAATGCCGTGCCCGGCGGCTGGAGTGAGCACGCACGCCGCGTCGGGCCGGGAGTTTTCCGCGAAATCGTCGCCTACAGCCGGCAAGAGCCGCCTGCACTGGCTCAACGCTATCGCGAGCTCCTGAGCGAGATCGAACTACCGCTGACCCGGGAGAACGATGTCCCCGCGCGCGCCTTGCGCTGCTGACCGAGTTGCCGGAAGGCATCCTGGCAGGCATTCAACGGCTCGAGGGCGAAGGATCAGTGGATGGCGTGGGCAATCAAGTCCGTAGGTGATCGGTGTGGCGGATCCTGCACCGGAACGGATCTGTGAGTGTGTGACGCGGTGTCAGCGCGGTAGATCGCACGGAGGGCATAGCAGCCGGTGGAATGCCGTAGACCACCTGCTGCCCCGGACGGGCCGAGTGTGGGTGTGGGATCCCTGTGTGGAAGCGGCGGACGGGCACCGCCGGGCCGACAACACAGTGCCCGTCCGCGTCGCCTCAGAACGCGGCTTCGTCGAGCTCCATGATCGAGCCGTCGATATCGGCGATCACTGCGCGATCGGCATTGAGACGGGGCAGCACGGTGCGCGCGAAGAACGACGCGACCGCGATCTTGCCCTCGTAGAATGCCTTGTCCGCGGTGGCGGAACTGAGCGCCGCAGTCGCGGTTTCGGCGGCTACAAGCAGGCGCCAGTCCACGAGCAGGTCACCCACGGCGAGCAGGAAGCGCACCGACTCGAGGCCGACCTCATAGAGCTGGGCGGAATCGGCGCTGGAGGCCAGCAGGTGCCCGGTCAGCGTCGCTGCCATGGCCTGCACGTTTTCGAGCGCGCTCAGCAGCAGGGCCCGCTCGGCCTTCAGCTCAGCACTGCCGGAGTCGGTTTTGGCGGTGGAGCGAACCTGGTCGGCGATATGGGTCAGGGCCACGCCCTGGTCGCGGGCGATCTTGCGGAAGTAGAAGTCTTGCGCCTGAATGGCGGTCGTGCCCTCGTACAGGGAGTCGATCTTGGCATCGAGGATGTACTGCTCGATGGGGTAGTCCTGCAGGAACCCCGACCCGCCGAAGATCTGCAGGGATTCGGTGAGGTGCTGGTAGGCCTGCTCGGAGCCGACGCCCTTGACGATGGGCAACAGCAAGTCGTTGACGCGGGCGGCCAGCGCGGGGTCGGCGCCGGAGACGGCGTGGGTGGTGACCGGGTCCTGGTGGGCCGCGGTGTAGAGGTAGATCGCGCGGAGGCCCTCGGAGTAGGCCTTCTGCAGCATGAGCGAACGCCGTACGTCTGGGTGGTGGGTGATGGTGACCTTGGGGGCGGTCTCGCCGGTCATCTGGGTCAGGTCCGCGCCCTGCACACGGGTCTTGGCGTAATCGAGGGCGTTGCGATACCCGGTCGACAGCGTCGCGATGGCCTTCACTCCGACCATCATGCGCGCTTCCTCGATCACCTCGAACATCTGCGCAATGCCGTTGTGTACCTCGCCTACCAGCCAGCCCTTGGCGGGAATGCCGTGGCCACCGAAGGTCAGCTCGCAGGTGGCTGAGGCTTTCAGGCCCATCTTGTGCTCGACGTTGGTGACGAAAACGCCGTTGCGGTCCCCGATTGCGCCGGATTCGGGGTCGAAGTGGAACTTCGGGACCAGGAACAGGCTCAACCCCTTGGTTCCGGGCCCGGCGCCTTCGGGGCGGGCCAGGGCCTGGTGGATGATGTTGCCGAAAAGGTCGTCGGAGTCGGCGGAGGTAATGAAGCGTTTCACGCCTTCGATGTGCCAGGATCCGTCTTCTT
Organism: Nocardia canadensis; assembly: GCF_032656385.1. Lineage (NCBI taxonomy): Bacteria > Bacillati > Actinomycetota > Actinomycetes > Mycobacteriales > Nocardiaceae > Nocardia > Nocardia canadensis. The sequence goes on along the minus strand of NZ_JAVCWB010000008.1, from coordinate 1,337,255 downwards.
GTTCCACGGCCTTCGTGCGGCCCGCGCCGACATCGGAGCCGGCGTCGGGCTCGGTGAGCACCATCGTTGCGCCCCAATTGTGTTCGACAGCGAGACGCGCCCAGGAGCGCTGCTCGTCGGTGCCGATCCGGTCGACGATGTCTGCCCATGGTGGGGCCGGACAGGTACATGTAGGCGGCTGGCTGGGCACCGAGCAGGAGCTCGTGGATCGCCCAGGACACCATCCTGGGGGCGGGGATGCCGCCGATCTGTTCGGACTTGGCGACCCGCCACCATTCGGCGTCCACTTCGCAGCAATTGCAGGTGGGCTCAGATTCCAGCGCCGATTCGTACCGCGGCACCGCCCGAATCACTACGTGCTGGGTCTGTGTCATGCCTGCTCGAGGGCCTCGAACCTGACTCACTCCGTTCGGGCGTCTCACCGTCACGCGAAGCTGCCGCCACCTGTCCCGTTCTGCATGTATGCCTGCCGATGGGCGCGAACCTGCGACCGACTGCCCGCGACCGCAGCGGCTGCTCTCACTGCAAACCCACGACCGGCAGTTCTCGGTCTTCAATGTGGTTGGCGTACTGGCTGATTCCCCCTCCGGCCACGTTCTTTCCGCACACGGATGGAGTCGCTTCGGCGAACACCATCCGTGTGTTTTCGTTGTAGGTCGGTTTCAAGCCGAGTTCCCGATACGCGCGATGCTTGTCGTCGGGATCGGCTCGGCGTAGGACAGACAGCGGGCAGGCTACTCGAGGGGTCGATCAGGCACTTGATCTCCTGCCCGATCATCGGTACGTGTTCGGAAACGCGCCGATCCGACTCCGGTATTCGGCTCCCGATCATCTGCTTCTCGGTGAGCAGCAGCCGCCGCCGCCTCGGCTTCGGGATTGCGCCATGGTTTGGTGCTCTCGAGTATCGCCAACGGCTGCTCGATCTGTCCGGGTGTGTAAACCTGCGCCAGCCGCAGGTCGAGATGGTCGACGATCTGTTCTTCGCGCAGACAGACGGTCGGGGAATGGTCGATCTTGTTGGCGCGCATAGGGACGGGTATCGGCTGGCCCCGCGATGTCCGCAGCTATGTGGCGTTGCAGAGCACACCCAAACGATTGGTTTGTCCCGCTCGGGCGGTGATGGGCCCGGGGCGATCTCGGGGGCGAGTGTCACCTGGCCGATGCTGCCCCGCGTCGCGTTCCCGGATTCCTCGAACGACGGCTAGGACTCGAGCGGGTGCTGTCACCGTTGTTACTGCATGTGGATTTGCCGCTCAGCAAGTCCTGTTAGTGCTCGGAGTGTCGAACATTCAGCGTGTGTCAGAGCTTGTGCGCGGCCGACTATCCAATCATGAACGCCCCGACTCGTCTTGCGAGTGTGGGGCGTTCGGCGTTGGGGCTCGAGGGCGGGGGAGCTGGGATCGGCGAATGCCGTCGGCCTCAGGTCTGTCGAGCACGCAGGCACGGCGGTGGAGGTCTGGCCGCCGATGAGCATCCTCGTCCGACGACCCTGACGACCCCGCGTACGCTCGTGTGCCACCGTGGCTGGGGGACCGACCATCCAGATGAATGCCGCCCGGTCGATATAGATGCCGACTCTGGGTGCACCTACGGTCACCGAGGCGGCGACGCCATCTTCGGGCACTGCGCGCCAGTGTCGAACGATGTCACCGGCCAGCCGATCCGGGTCGACGCCGGGCCGGGTGAGGATGGGCATGGGCGGCGCTCCGTATGGTGTTCGCATGGCAGAGCGGCGTACACAGGCTGATCGGACCGCGGAATCGCGTCAACGTTTGATCCTAGCGACTATTCGTCTCCTCCCGAAGCGGGGCTATGCCCGCACGTCGCTGGCCGAGATCGGCCGGGAAGCGGGGGTGAGTCGCGGCCTGGTGACCCACCATTTCGGATCCAAAGAAGCGTGCATGATCGCGGTGGCCCAACACATCGGCAATACCGTCGAGGAGCGCATCAATCAAGCGAACCTGCACGGCCTGGACGCGGTGGACAAGACGATCGAGGTCTACTTCGACGCCAGTCGCAACGAAGACTCCAACGCGCTGGCACTGTTCATCATCCTCATGGAGAGCGTGACGTCGGTTCCGGCTCTTCGTCCGGCCGTCGCGAAATACAACGCACGCATCCGAGAGTTTCTTTCCGACCTGCTTGTGAGCGCGGCCGGACCCGACGGTTCGGTGTTGGACCGTCGTGACGCGGACGCGCTGGCGGTTCTCGTCGAGGGGTTGCTTCGTGGCGTAGCGCTGCAATGGCTGGCCGACCCGGAGAGAATCGAGCTCGACCATGTCGCCACACAGGCCAAGTGCATGGTCCGCGATGCAGTTGCTGGATGCATAATGCGTTCGCGCACAATACCTTCCGTGTGACCTCGGCAGTCCTTCGCTGATCCTGGAGGCTGAGAGTTCCTCCCCTGTCGGCGTAATACTTGCTAGGCGGCCAGCAAGAATATACTGTGAGCGACACCACCGTGGTACGTGTCCGGCAGAGGAGCGCCCCGGTGCGTGCACCGGAGTGGCGCACATGGTCCGTCTGGGCGCGGTCTGGGTCGCGACCGTCCTGCGGGGCGCCGCGGCAGAGCGCGGATAACGAAGGAGAGAACCCACGCATGGCAATCACAGACAACCCACTCGACCTCGCTGGACACGTTCTGCTGGTCACCGGTGCCGGTCAGGGCGTCGGACGTCGAGTTGCGCAGCTGGCGGCCGCCCGCGGCGCCGCCGTCGCAGTCAACGACGTCTCCACCGATCGTGCCGCCGAGGTCGTCGAGGAACTGCGGTCGGTCGGCGCCGCGGCCATGACCGCCGTGGCTGACGTCGGCGATTTCGACGGCTTCGGTGCCGTTGTCACGAAGGTCGGTGCCGAGCTCGGTCCGATCGACATCCTGGTCAACAACGCGGGAAACCGAGGCGCTGAAATGCCCGCACACGCACCCCGACCCTTCTGGGAACAGGATCTCGATGACTGGCGGCCCTTCACCCACGTCAACCTCGACGGGGTGATGATCGCGACCCGGCACACCTTCCCCCACATGATGAGCGGCGAGTATGGGCGCGTGATCACCGTGATCTCCGACGCCGGTCGGGTCGGTGAGATCAACGGTATGGAAGCCTATTCCGGCGCCAAGGCCGGTGCCGCAGGGTTCACCCGATCGATGGCCAGGCTCGGGGGTCGCTTCAATATCACCGCGAACTGTGTCGCGCTCGGTGCCACTCGTACGCCGGCGACCGCCGGGGCTGTCGCCGACGCCGACCTGGCACGCAAAGTGCTGTCCAGCTACCTGATTCGCCGGTTCGGCGAGCCCGATGACGCTGCCCAGATGATCCTGTTCCTCGCCTCCGGAGCCGCCGGTTGGATCACGGGCCAGACGATTCCGGTCAACGGCGGATATTCCCTCACCCTGTGACAAAGCTCGGGCCGCCTGCCCAGGCCGTCACGTCGACAGTCAAGCAAAGGAACGTGAATTGAGAACCGAGAACACCGTCTACATCGATGGCGAGTTCATCGACTCATTGACCGAGGCACGGTTGCCGGTGACCAACCCGGCCACCGGAACGGTCATCGGTGAGGTGCCCGATTGCGGTGTCGCCGATGTCGATCGCGCGGTCCACGCCGCCCGCCGAGCCTTCGACACAGGGCCTTGGCCCACCATGACCGGCGCCGAACGCGCCGTCCGCCTGACACGTTTGGCCGACGAACTCGCGTCTCGCTCGACCGAGATCGCACGGACCATCACCGCCGAGGCCGGGTTCGCCTCGGCGGTGTGCGGTCCGGTTCACGTGGACGGCGCCATCGATGTCCTCCGGTACTACGCCGGTCTGGTCGGAAAGGAGGATCTCGAGGAAGTCCGGCCCAGCGCGCAGGCGCAGGCCGATGTGCGGATACGACGCTGTCCGGTGGGGGTGGTGGCCGCGCTGGTGCCGTGGAACATCCCGTTGCTGGGTGCGCTGTCGAAGATCGCACCGGCCTTGGCGGCCGGATGCACGGTGGTCTACAAACCCTCGCCCGAAACTCCACTGACCGGATATCTCCTGGCCGAGGCGGTGCAGGCGGCCGGGCTCCCGCCTGGGGTCGTCAATGTGCTGGTAGCCGACCTCGTGGGCAGCCAGCACCTGGTGTCGCACCGCGATGTCGACATGGTCGCCTTTACCGGAAGTACCGCTGTCGGAAGCGCTATCGCCCTGTCCTGCGCCGCAGACTTCCGGCGATACGCCTTGGAGCTCGGCGGCAACGCTGCCGCGATCGTTCTCGACGATGCTCCGATCGGGATGATCGCAGGGGGACTGGCCGTGTACGGTCTCGCGCTCAACAATGGTCAGGCCTGCATCGCCCAGCGCAGGATACTGGCCCCTCGCGAGCGGTACGAGGAGATCGTGGCGGCGCTCGCGGCCGCAGCGAACATGCTGCCGTTGGGTGACCCGACCACACCGACCACCCTGGTGGGACCCCTGATTTCGGAGGCGCATCGCGATCGGGTCCTCGCCTGTATTCGCGACGCCGAGTCCGAAGGCGCCGTCGTCGCCGCAGGTGGCGGTATTCCCGACGAGGCAGGGAACGGATACTTCATCCAGCCGACTGTGCTGGCTCGGGTCACCAACAGTATGCGAGTGGCGCGGCAGGAGGTGTTCGGCCCGGTCGTCTGCGTCATCGCCTATGACACAGTCGAAGAGGCGATCGCGATCGCCCGCGATACCGAGTACGGCTTGTCCAGTTCGGTCTGGACCGCCGACCCTGCGCGCGGCGAGGAGATCGGACGCCGACTGCGGGTTGGGTCGGTGTACGTCAACGCCACCCTGACGCTCGATCCGACGATTCCTTTCGGTGGCTTCGGACACTCGGGGGTCGGCCGGGAACTCGGTCCGGAAGGGATCGAGGAATACCGCGAGGTCCAGTCCATCTTCGTGCCGACCTCCGTGTGATTCCATCCGCTGCGCGCGCAGTGGAGACAGGGCGGTGGCCGCAGCTACGGGGATGCGCCTCACCGCCGAGAGAAAGTGCGGCGCCTGGTACCTGAGATTCAGGTTCTCGACATCGGGCGCCATGAGTTTCTCCACCCGCGCGCCGTGCCCACGCAGTTCACCTGACACGTCGTGCAACACGGTTGCCTAGGACTGTCGACCTGGTGGTGCGGCGGGCGCGGTTGTCAGGGCCGGACTGCCGGGCGGGCGCAGGGAAGCGTCGAGTTGGACTCTGCCGGTGATCGAGAGGATGGGACTTTACCTGTCCCCAGGTGTCACTATCTGCCGTCGGCAGGCGAGCGTGTCTTGTGCGGTGGAGCGACCGGTCGATCAGAGTGCTTGCTGCGGCGACGGCTGACCGGCGATCGAGGCTGTTGTCGATCGCCGGCACCGGCTTCCTTGTCGATCGCTGCCAGGCTCGCGCCGTAGTAATCCCCTTGCTGCGAGCAAGGTGATCGCAGCATCGATCAGTCGTTGCCGAGGGTCGGTCGAGCGTTCGCGTCGGGTGCGGCGCTTGTCGCTGCTCGCCGTGCCCGCTGCTGTTCTCGGCGAGGTCGGCGGCAGGCTCCTCGCGATGGTTCGACAGCACATGAATCATGGAAGAAACTTGCTTGTCATCCAACTAGTATCTACAGTGAGGATCACCCTGTGACTCCCACCACGGATGTCCTGCTTGACGACCAGCACAAAGGAACAGTTCATGACCGATCCCGCACAGAGCGTGATACTCACCGAGCGCACATCGAACGGTCGAGTGCTACTGATCACCATCAATCGCGCCGAGCGGCGCAATGCCTTCGACGGTGCCACCGCGCGGGCGATGGAATCGGTGATCGACGACTTCGAAGCCGACAATGAGCTGCGGGTCGCGATCATCACCGGTGCCGGGCCGACGTTCTCCGCGGGCCAGGACCTCAAGGCCGCCGCTGTGGGGGACATGGGTGTAAGCGAGCGCCGCGGCGGCTTCGGTGTGATGGCGTTGCCGCCGACCAAGCCACTCATCGCTGCTGTCGAGGGCGACGCGCTGGCCGGTGGCTTCGAGCTGTGCTTGGCCTGTGACCTGGTCGTGGCCACCGAAACCACTCGGATGGGCATCCCCGAGGCCGCCCGCGCTCTTGTCGCGATCGGCGGCGGGTTGTTCCGGTTGCCCCGCAAGATCCCGTTCAACGTGGCGATGGAACTGGCACTGACCGGCAAACCGCTGCTCGCTGGCGAATTCCACCGCATGGGGCTGGTCAACCGGCTCGTCCCGGCAGGACATGCCGTGGAAGCGGCGCTGGAGTTGGCCGACGAGATCGTGGCTGCGGGCCCCCTGGCCGTCGCGGCGAGCAAGGCCATCGTCCGGCACAGCTACGACTGGGCCGATGAGGACGCCTGGCACAAGCAGATGGAGTTCGCCGGTCCGGCGATCCGATCCGAGGACACCCAAGAGGGAATTCGCGCGTTCATCGAGAAGCGCACGCCGCAATGGAAAGGCTGCTGACATGCTGACCACCCCCACTCTGAGCAGCAAACTGCTCGATGGAAAGACCGCGATCGTCACCGGTGCAGGCAACGGTATCGGTCGAGCGACCGCAGAAGCGCTGGCCGCCAGCGGGGCTCGCGTCGTGGTCTCCGACCTCGACGGCGGTCTGGCGCAGGAAGTAGCCGGCGAGATCGGCAACGGCTCGGTCGCCTTCGCCGGGGACCTGACCGATGCCTCGGTCCCGGACGCGCTCGTCGAGTTCGCCGCAGGGGTGGGGGAGGGGATCGACATCATCGTCAACAGCGCCGGATACTTCTGGGATGCGCCGCTGCACCGCATGACCGACGAGCAGTTCCAGGCGATGATCGATATCCATCTTGTGGCACCGTTCCGGCTCTGCCGTGCGGCAGCACCGTACTTCCGCGACGCCGGACGGGCCGAAGCCGAAGAAGGAAACCCGCGCTACCGCAAGATCGTCAACGTCACCTCGCTGGCTGCGAGCTTCGGGACGCCCGGTGCGGGCAACTATGCCGCCGCGAAGTCGGGTCTGATCGGTCTGACCAAGACGCTGGCCACCGAGTGGGGTCCGTCGAACGTGAACGTCAACGCCGTCGCATTCGGTGTGATCCAGACACGGTTCGGCGCACCGCAGTCGGCGCAGCAGACCATCGAGGTCGGTGGCCGCGAGATCGTGCTCGGCGTGCCCGACAAGACGCTGGCCGCCATGGGTTTCGATCCGACCGAAGAGCGTGACATGTTCGCGCCACGTCCGATGTTCGGCTCCGCTCTGGGGCGCACCGGAACCATTCAGGAGGCCGCCGACGCGATCTTCTGGCTCGCCTCGCCCCTGTCCGATTTCGTGACCGGTCAGGTCATTCCCGTCAGCGGCGGTGCCCGCGGCGGACTGTCCTGACCACGCCCTACCCAGGAGTTTCCCATGACTTCACCCCTTACTCCGTCGCCGGCCTTTGCGCCTGAGGACCTCGACGCCGTGTGCGCGACCGAAGGTGAACGGACGCTGACCTGGCGTGAGTGGAACTCACGTGCCGACCGGCTGGCCAGCTCGCTGGCCCACCGGGGCATCATCGCGGGCGATCGCGTCGCGGTGCGCATGCATACCCGCCTGGAGTGGCTGATCGTCTCGCTGGCCCTGTCCAAGCTCGGGGCCGTCATCGTCGCCGTGAACTACCGGCTCTCGCCGCCGGAGACGCTGTATATCGCAACCGACTGCGAGGTGAAGGCCGCGGTGATCGATGATCGTGAACCGTCGGCTGTCGTCGAAGCCTGGGAATCGCTGGACCTGAAGGCCGTCGTGTCGGTCGATGTCGCGGCTGAGGGCGTCGAACTGATGGCGGACCTGATCGAGGAGGGGCAGGAACAGGACAGGGTGGCGAAGTCGCTGGCCCCGTTGATCATCTACTCCTCGGGCACCACCGGAGCGCCCAAGGGGGCGCCGCTGGCCAGCTTCCAGACCGATGTCGACGAGGCGGTGCTGCGCGACTACCGCACCTCGGTGCAGTTCGACTTCGCCGCAGGCGGTCCGGGCAACAGGACACTGATCAACCTGCCGATGCACCACGGGGCGGGACCGTCCTACACCGAATTCGCGCTCGCCACGGGTGGAACGGTGGTGTTCCAGCGCCGCTTCGACGCCGAGGAGGTGCTCGCGCTGATCGCTCGCCACGGCATCACCCATTGGGTTTCGGTGCCGACCATGCTGCACCGAATCCTGAAGCTACCCACCGAGGTGCGAACGCGCTACGACATCTCCACGCTGCGTTTCCTGCTCGGCGGGGCGGCGCCGTTCAGCGCCCAGCTCAAGCAGCAGGCCATGGAGGTCTTCGGTGACGTCGTCTACGAAATCTACGGCGCAACCGAAGCAGGCATGATCGCCGGCGCGACACCGGAGCTGCTGCGGCGCAAGCCCGCCGCGACCGGGGTGCCCTTCCGGCAGGTCCAGGTACGTATCGTCGACGAGTCCCGGCGCCCCGTGCCCGCGGGCACCGCCGGGGAGATCACCGCCAAAACCCCCGCGGTCATCAGCGGCTACACCGGCCGCGGTCCGCTCGGCGCGGACAAGATCGACGCCGAGGGCTACTACTTCACCGGTGACGTCGGCTACCTCGACGACGAAGGCGTGCTGTATCTGTCCGACCGCATCATCGACATGATCATCGCAGGTGGGGTGAATATTTATCCTGCCGAGAGCGAGGCGGTGATCGTGACGCACCCGCTCGTCGCCAATGTCGCCGTGGTCGGGGTGCCCGATGACGATCACGGTGAACAGCCGATAGCGTTCGTTCAGACCGTTGCCGGCGCCGATATCACCGCCGAGGAGATTCTGGCGTTCTGCGACGGCAAGCTGGCCAAATACAAGTGGCCGCGGGTGATCGAGTTCATCGACGAGATTCCGACCAACTCCATGGGCAAGACCCTCAAACGGGTTCTGCGTGAGCCCTATCTGCGCGCTCGGGATGTCAAGGCATGAACGCGATCTCGGCGGAGCCCGCCCTCTACGACGTCGGCGTCGACGGTGTGCCTACCCTGTTCGGTCTGCGCGACTCGACTGGTTTCGTGTCATTTCCGTTCCAGGACTTCGGATCCGAGAACAACGGAGACCACGGTGATCGGCTCGCACGAATCGAATTGGCCGGTACCGGAACCATTTCCGCGATCACCCGGATTCATTACCACCTCGATCCGAACGTCGCGACTCCCTACGAGCTGGCCTCGGTCGTGCTCGATGAGGGACCGTTGGTGCGTTCGGTACTGGTCGACGCACCGCAGGCGCGCATCGGCACCCGCGTGCGCGCGATCACCGTGCCCGTGGCCCGGGGCGACGAACAGGTCGCCGAACTGCGCTTCACCGCGCTGATTCCCGAGGAGGACGCGTGAAGATCACTCTCGCCCAGCAGCGGCCGGTCTACGTCGCCGGCGTGGGCTGGCACCGCTTCCAGAAACCCAGCGATACCCCGTACGTCCAGTTGGGGCTGACCGCCGTGCGTCAGGCTCTGGGTGATGCCGAGATCGAGTGGCGTGCCGTCGACAGCGCCTACACCGCGACCGCTTTGCTCGGTATGGCGGCGTCGCGGCCGCTGTACAAACACCTCGGTGTGACCGGCATACCGATGATGCAAGTCGAGAACGCGTCCGCGTCGGGGTCGACAGCCTTCCGGCTCGCCTGTCACGACGTGGCCGCTGGTACCAGCGACATCTCACTGGTGCTGGGCATCGACAAGTTGCCGACCACCGGCGCCGCCGGTCAGCCGGCGGGCCTGCCTTCCCTGGCGGCCACCTATGTCCCACCCATGGCACATTTCGCCCTATTGGCCTCGGAGTACCTCGATCGCTACGCGGCGACCCCCGAGCAACTGGCCGCGGTGGCGGTGAAGAACTACGCCAATGCGGCACTGAACCCCAACGCCCAACGCCCGAAGGCCCGCTCGATCGACGAAGTGCTCGCCGGGCCGATGCTGGCGGGACCTCTGACCCGCTTGCAGTGCTGCCCGATCGGTGAGGGCGCGGCTGCGGTGGTCGTCGTCTCCGACGACGCGATCGACCTGCTCGGGCTCAACCGATCCCGCTGTGTGCGGGTCCTGTCGTCGGTGCTGCGCAGCGAGGAGCTCTACGGCGCACGAAGCTTCGATGCGGAACTGACCCGTGCTACGGCGGCGGCCGCCTACGAACAGGCCGGGATCGACCCGCACGATCTCGACGTGGTCGAACTTCACGATGCCTTCACCATCGAGGAACTGCACTACGTCGAGGCAATGGGGCTGGTCGAGGAAGGCGAGGCGGCGGCAGCCTTGGCCAGGGGCGACTTCGATCGCGGTGGCCGGGTAGCGGTGAATACCTCGGGCGGCCTGCTCGGGTCCGGTCACCCTGTCGGCCCGACCGGTGTGGGTCAGATCGGTGAAATCACCACCCAGATCCGCGGTGAGGCCGGTGCCCGCCAGCATCTCGGTGCTCGAACCGGGTTGGCGCACATGGTCGGTCTGGGCGCTGTGTGCGCTGTGCACGTCTTGCAGGCCGCGGAGGGTTCGGCGTGAAGCGTCGGGTGTACGACACGGAGCACGAGCATTTCCGGGCCACTGTCGCCGCCTACGTAGACAAGGAGGTGGCACCGCACTGGGAACGCTGGGACGAACAAGGCCTGGTCGATCGGTGCGCATGGACAGCCGCCGGCGATCTCGGCCTGATCGGTATCGCGGTACCCGAGGAGCACGGCGGCGGTGGGGTACCAGACTTCCGCTACCGGATGGTAGTGATGGAGGAGCTGTGCCGGGTCGGCGCGAACTCGCTCAACGCCGGTATCAGCGTCCAGGACGACCTCGTGGTGCCATACCTGGTCGATCTGGGCAGCCACGAGCAGCGAACCTCATGGCTGCCGCGCCTGTGCGCCGGCACTGCGATCGGTTCGCTGGCGTTGACCGAGCCCGGCGCGGGCAGCGATCTGCGCGGAATCCGTACCGTCGCTCGCCGAGACGGCGACGGGTGGATATTGAATGGCTCGAAGATCTTCATCACCAACGGCATCCTGGCCGATGTCGTGGTGGTGCTGGCAAGGATCGAACCCGCCTCCGACACGGGTGGCTACGGCCTCTTCGTCGTCCCTGCCGACCGCGCCGGATTCCACCGCGGCCGCAAACTCGACAAACTCGGGTTGCGCGGCAACGACACCGCCGAGTTGATATTCGACAACCTCGTACTCACCGATGCCGATGTGCTCGGCACAGCAGGCAGAGGGCTGGCCCATGTAATGGAACGGCTACCGCGCGAACGGATGTCGATCGCCGCCACCTCGGTGGCGGCCTCGGCCGCCGCCCTCGGCTGGACACGGCGCTACTGCTTCGAACGATCAGCATTCGGACAGCCCATCGGCGATTTCCAGGCCACCCGATTCACCCTCGCCGAACTCGAGACCGACCTCGACGCCGCAACCTCGCTTCTCGATCGCGCCGTGATCCTGCTCAACGCGGGCGAACTGACCGCGGTCGATGCGGCCAAGGCCAAGTACTGGATCACCGATCTCCACCAGCGGGTTGTCGATCGGTGCCTGCAGTTGCACGGCGGATACGGGTACATGCGCGAATACCCCATCGCACGGTCGTTCGCGGATGCCCGCATCCAACCCATCTACGGGGGCACGAACGAGATCATGAAAGACATCATCGGTCGTCACATCGCTGCCGAGGCTCACAACGGAATCGGGGGATCGCGGTGAGCGCCGGCCAGGACACAGACACCACCGAGACGAGCTTCATCGGCGGCGCGGGGCGGCTGGCCGGTGACCTGTGGGTGGCGCCCGGATATCGCCAGGTGGTGCTCTTGGCGCACGGCGGCGGACAGACTCGTCATTCGTGGCGCCGCCCGGCACAGAACCTGCACCGTTGCGGCTACACCGCCGCAACCTTCGATGCGCGTGGTCACGGTGCCAGCGATTGGTCGCCCTCCGCCTCGTATGCCTTCGAAGATCTGGCCGGCGATATCGCGCGGGTGGTACACCAACTCCGTGAGCGCACCGGCGCGAACAGGCCCGTTCTCGTCGGGGCGTCATTGGGCGGAGCTACCAGCATGATGGCCCTGGCGGCAGATCCCGGCCTGGCTTCGGCACTCGTGCTTGTCGACATCACCCCGAAGGTCGAAGTCGACGGCATCGAGCGAATCCGGCGATTCGTGAACGCGGCGCCGGACGGATTCGACGATCTCGACGCGGTCGCTCGCGCGGTATCGGCCTACAACCCGAATCGCAGGACACTCGGCAACGTCGATGGGTTACGGAAGAACCTGCGCCGCGGCGCCGACGGACGCTGGTACTGGCATTGGGACCCACGGTTCTTCCGAGCGAGGGACCATGTCAGCGCCGCGGACCTGCAAGGCATGCTCGAGCAGGCCGCCCAGCGCGTGAGCGTGCCCACCTTGCTGATTCGTGGCACAGCATCCGATATCGCCACCGACGAAGGCGTCGAGGTCTTGCAAAACCTCATACCGCACGCCGAGATCGCCGATGTCTGCGGCGCTGGGCATATGGTCGCGGGCGATGAAAACGACGTCTTCGCCGCGCAGCTCGTATCGTTTCTGGACCGGCTCTAGTAGATCATCGGAGGTCTTTGGGCCGCTGTTCTCCTGGTCGACCATCCGCCCCGCCGAGACGGTGCGAGCGTCTGGCCAGGCACCGCATCTCTGTCATACATCTCGTTTGCACGCCGGTCGTGCCGCCGATAGATGGTCGCCCAGCGCCCACCGTCTCGGCGCGATTCCTGGACGAAGGACTTCAGACAGTGTTCCACTCTTTCCGCTCACACGCTACGCGGTTGGTGACCAGCCTGGCGGTCACCGCCGTGGTGGTCGTGACGTCAGCGGTCGTAGCCACCGCCGAACCGGTATTGCCTGGCATCGGAATTCGCTCCGGAGTCAGCAGTTGTCCGGCGAACCTGGTATTGGGCTTTCCGGCAGCCGAGGGCGGCCCTCAGCGCCGAGACTTCACCGATTCCTTCGCCACGCCGCGGCCGGATCTGTGGTGTAGCGCCGATGTCGGCACGGTCCCCGGTCTCGAGTACGGACCGCAGGGAGCGCGATTCGGCCTACCCCGCTCGGATGTAGCCTCCATGCTCAGCGAGGGCGCTTTCCTCCACGACAACAACGAGATCCTGTCGACGAACGCAGCCGACATCGGCGACAGTGTGCGCGTGACGGTGACAACGGACTTCACCAACCTGCGTGGCTCGGCCGGCTGGGGCTATTGGAATCGCGCCTTCGATCCTGCCGCATTCAGCGTCGCATGGTTCATGTACCAGACCGGCCCGGGCTACAGCGAGGTGATGGCTCGGTTGCGTGGGGTAATCCAGTCACTGGGAACCGACACCCCCGACGGGTTCTTCGTGCTGGTGCGGCGGCCGGGGAGTGGCCTGCCGATCGCTGTGCAGCTGGATGATTCGCTGCTCGGCAGCGAGCACACCTATCAGATCGACTTGCACCCGGACCGGGTCGATGCACTGGTGGACGGCGAGGTGGTCGCCTCCGTGCCAGGTGCGGCGAGCAGTGTGGCGGTCCCGCCACTGATCACAAACCTGTGGTTGGACAACCAGTACTGGTCACCGATTCCGTTCTCCCAGTTCAATCCCGAGGGCGCTAGCTCCATGCGAATGTCGTGCCTCAGCCAGGCGCGCATCCGCGAGCACCCGTCCGAATGCTGAGCCTCGGACGATCCGGCCGCGGTGGTGCCAGCGCGATCGTCCGGCTGCGTTACTCAAACGGCATTACTTGTTGAGCGACTAGCAATTATTATAGGATGATGACGTTCTCGGCCACCCAGCTCATGGCACTACCCGCGCACTTTCGCTCGATCGGCGGTAGATCGCCATCTTCGAATGCGCCTGGTGATTGCGACATTCGCCGGCAGGCCATTGGCGAAGGCGTTCGGCATGGTCCGGTACGTCCGCAGCGAACCGCCGAAGGTGATCCGGAAGACCGCCCCGGCACAGGTCGGGAAACCCCAAAGCTGCTTATCTGGAAAGGCCCAACGATGACGACACCGATCGCCGCAGTTCGTACACGCGTCGAGCTACAGAAGACCCGTCTGCCGCAGATGTACGGGGATATCGACTTCACTCTGCGTCCGGAGCGGTTCACCACCGATATCGATGGTGCGGAGAGGTCGATCCGGCCAAAGCTCGACCTCGAACGTCCTCGGCTTCTCGCTGATACAGAACGTGTCGCCCTGATCGAGGCTTACACAATGCTCGGCGACAACGTCGCCGACGCGTACGCCGCTCTTATTCCGGAGCATGGTTTCCGTCGCCTGGTCGAGATGCTGGATCAAGCGTGCGACGGCGGTGTCGACAGCGTCGAGGGTGCACCGCCCGAGCTGCGGGCGTTCATCGAGGACATGGAGCGGATACCTGAGTGGGTCGACATGCAGTCGGTCGAAAGGGGCGCTCGACTCGTGAGAAATCTGGCCGCCAGCGTGATGCCCTTCGTCATCCGCGGTGGCTTCGTCGCCACGTTCATGAACGCGTACGCCGCGCTGCCGATGGCGATCACCGGTTCGCTCGGTACCCGAACGGCGGGACGTCGGATGAAGGATACGGCGTCGTTCTTCGCGTGCACGGCATTGCCCGGTGCTCTGAACCGCTACGGGATGGGGTTCAAGGCCGCGGCCAAGGTCCGGTTGATGCACTCGATGGTGCGGTTCAACATTTTGCGTCGAGACGGCTGGGACTCCTCGGTATACGGCATCCCGATCCCGCAATCGGATCAGATGCCCGCAGGGCTCATCCCGACATTTCTGCTCGCGCTCAAGGCGTGTGAGCAAGGACGTGACCGCTTCACTGCCGATGAGCAAGCCCGGGTCGAGTTCGCGCGCTACCGCTGCTACCTGCTCGGCCTGCCCGAGGACCTTCTTCCTGACAGTCCGCAAGCGATCGTCGAGATCATGACAACACGTCACGCGACGCTACGAAAAGGCTTTGACGACGCGACCTGTGGTGCGCTCGTTCGCGCGACGATGGAGGCCTACACCGAGCCCGACAGATCGCTGCGGAATCGGGTGCGGGACCGTTTCGAACGGAGCAGTGCGAAGGCGTTCTTCGTGCGAGCGGTGCTGGCGGGCGATCGTGAACGAGCGGCCGGCATGGGGATCGAGATGACGTGGGGGGATTGGGCCCGAGCGGCGGCGGTGTTCGCGTTCGCCGGTTGTCAACTGGCTGTCTACCAGGCTCTGTTATGGATTCCCGCGACAAGTGCTGCTGCCGACAGGCGTCTGGTGCGGAAACTCGAGCGATACCTGGACCGGCTTGGCCACGCCGAATTCACCACGGACGCATCTACCTATCAGCACAGCTGAACGCGGGTCGGCCGGCGTCAGTGAAGTGCCGCGCCGCCCCCCGATCTGCCACGGAGCGGTCAGCTCGGCTGTGAGCACGGAGCTGCGGCGCGTGCGGATCCGGACCGAACTGCCGGGCGAAAGATGCCGCTGCACCGGCGGTCCGGCTTCGTCGACGCAGTGGAAGCCGTTGCGCAGGAACTGAATTCGATCACCTCGAAAGGCCAGGAATATTGAAATTCGACAACGTGGCGATCCCGGCGAATCTGCTGTGGTCATCGCCGTTCGTTCGTTGGCAGGGTGAGCTCGCGGATGTGTCGAGCATCGACCTCGCCGCCGCGGTGACCAGGCGCGCGCTGCATGACCGTGGCATCGGTCCCGACAGCATCGACGAGGTGGTGCTCGGTATCACCATTCCGCAGCCGGGTTCCTTCTTCGGCCCGCCGACGATCGCCGGACGTCTGGGGATCCCGAAGATCACCGGACCCACCGTCAGCCAGGCCTGCGCCACCTCGGTGGCGGCGCTGCACGCAGCCGCATCATCGGTGGCCCTGCGCGGCGGCACCGAACTCGTCGTGACCACCGACCGCACCAGTAACGGACCGACCATCGTCTATCCCAGCCCAGCGGCAGCCGGTGGGGCACCGAAGGTCGAGGACTTCGTCCAGTCGAACTTCGCCCGTGACCCGTGGGCGGGCACCTCGATGCTGACCGCGGCAGAGACAGTGGCGCGCGAACGCGGTATCGAGCGTGCGGAACTCGATGACGTAGCCGCCTTGCGCTACGAGCAGTACGCGCAGGCACTCGCCGATGATCGGCGTTTCCAGCGTTCCTACATGGTGCCGGTCGAGATCACGGTGGGCAGGCGCAGGATCGACGTCGCCGAAGACGCGGGTATCCGCTCGATCGACCGCGCCGCCATCACCCGGTTGTCGCCGACGGTGTCCGATGGCGTGCACACAGGTGCCTCGCAGACCCACCCGGCCGACGGCGTGGCCGGTGCCGTCCTTTCGACCACAGTGCACGCGCGCGACCTCGGCGTCGGCCCGGTCGTGCAGATCCTGGCCACTGGATTCGCCCGGGTCGACGCCACCCACATGCCCGAGGCGCCGGTGCCCGCCGCACTGCGTGCGCTGGAGTCGGCGGGGTTGACAGTAGGCCAGGTCGACGCGATCACGACACATAGCCCGTTCGCCGTGAACGACGTCGTCTTTGCCCGGGAGACCGGTGTCGACCCGGCCACGATGAACGCCTACGGCTGCAGCCTCATCTGGGGACACCCGCAAGGCCCGACCGGAATGCGATCGATCTGTGAACTCGTCGCGGAGCTGGTGCAGCGAGGTGGTGGGATCGGCCTGTTCACCGGCTGCGCGGCCGGTGACACCGCGGGCGCTCTCGTGGTCCGTGTAGACGGCTGAATCCCCGCTACCAGTAGCGCTGACGGGCCCACCGCATTCGGCCACACCGTCTGTGCCGGCATCGTTCCTGCTGCCGTCGCGGGTAGGAAATTCGGGGCTCCGAAAGTGCCCGCCGAAAAGGGACATTGGTTGTGCACAGCGTTCACCACGCTTCGTGGCGACGGCTGCGAACTGTAGGAGATTGCGGACCGCTTCGAAGATGTTCTGCCGCTGGACATTCCGGATCTAGACCGGCCCAACCGGTGCGCTACCGAGGTCCGCAAGGGCAGGTCGGAGCGCCCGTGTTTGCCCAGGGCCGGGGCGTCTGCCGAAATGCCGTGGCCCCATCTGCCGCTGCGGCCCGCCCGGGCTACGGCATGGTAGTGCGCTTACCGAGAATCGGTTGCGCGCAGTCCTCTCGGACTACATCCGATACTGACGACCATTCGTCACCGCGGACGGCGGCTGTAGCCCTTGCATGGCCGGCTGCGGTCCACACAGGACTCCGCTCAGGGCGAGCGGGGCCGCAGCAGCCCGCTTTCCGTGCTCAGTTTCGCTATCGAGGGTGAACCGGTATCGCTACGCAAGTGCCTCGAGGATCTCGTGGGCTACGCGGTTGCCGGATTCGATGGCACCGTCGAGGTAGCCGGGATGGTCTGTGGCGGTTTCGGTTCCGGCCCAATGGATGTGGCCGATCGGCGTGAACGTCATCGGCGTGTTCGAATCGGTGGTGGTGCCAGGTTCGGGAAGTGCGGTGTAGCCGCCGCCGACGTTGTCGTCGAGATGCCAGGCCTTCTCGTGCCAGCTCACCGGTTCGAGGATCTCGGTGCCCAGCCTGGAGACCAGGGGGCCGAGGATGGTCTCGCGCCGGGAGGAGGGGTCGAGGTTGTCGAGTGTGCGGGCGGGCGGGCCGCCGACCAACATACACAGGTGGCCGGGACCATCGGGCGGACTGGTGTCGAACACGGCGATCCCGGGCGCATCCAGGACCATGATTTCCGTATTCTCGGTCCGATCTCGCCAGAACGGCGTCGGGAACACGGCGATCGCTTTGTAGACCGATCCCATGTAGGTGCGGGCGGCGATGGCGCTGCGAGCAGGAGGCAGGGACGGCTGGAAGTCGATGCGATCCAGCAACGGCGGGGGCACTGTCACCACGACTTCGGTGGCGTTGATCGCGTCGGCGGTCGTGGTGAGGGTGATGCCGTCGGTGTCCTCGACAATCGAGGTGACCCGGTGCCCGAGTCGGACACGGTCACCGAGTTCGGCGGCGAGACCGTCGACGAGGGTGCCGATGCCTTCGACCAGTAGGCTCTCCTGCGCACCACCCGTGGTCGACATCATGTTCCGAAGTCCACCCTGCAGGCGGATCAACGTCAGCATCGCCTGCACCGACAAGCGGTCGAGGTCGGCGCACCACGACGTCATGGCAGCCAGTTCCAGCATGCGCCGGGGGGTGCGCCCGGGCACCCTGGCCAGCCAGTCCGCGACAGTCGTGGTGTCCCACCGCGTGGGCGGATGGAGATGGGACAACGCCTCCAGGCCGAGCAGCACAGTTGCGGTCACCATCATCGACGGCTCGCCCAGCGACACCCGGCGCGCCCCGTCGAGGATGGTCGGCCGCTGCGTGGTGTGCATGCGGAACCGGGTGGCACCCAGTTCGTCTGCCAAGGCGGCAACGCGGGGATGGTCGTGTCCGATCCACTGCCCGCCCAGGTCCACGCGTGATCCCAGCGCGGTGGTTTCGCTCATCGCGCGCCCGCCCGATCGGTCGGCGGCCTCGAGCACGAGCACATCGACACCTGCCCGGTGCAGAGCACGGGCCGCTGTCAGTCCTGCCAACCCGGCCCCGACCACGGCCACGGTCGTGGTGGTCGGCGCCGAGCCCGAGGTGGCCTCGTTCTGCGGAGAGTCTTTGCTGCTCATGTCTGCCTTTCCGGGCGGAACCGCCCTGTCCGAGATCGAGCCGGTCGCGCTGTTGTCGTACCGTGCTGAACGGTCTGCGTGGGCACGGAATCAACGGAAGCGAACTATTTGCTGACGGGAGTGGTCGTTCGGTCGCCGCTGATCTCCTCGGCGACGCGGTGGCCGGACTCGGCGGCGCCGTCGATGTAGCCGGGCCAGACGGTGGCGGTTTCGGTGCCGGCCCAGTGCAGCGGGCCGATCGGTCGGCGCAGCGTGGGCCCGAACCGGGTCAGTGTCCCGGGAGTGGTGAACGCGCCATAACAACCACGGCTGTATTCCTCTTCGGCCCAATCTTTTTCGATGTAGTCGATCGGTTTGCGGGCGCGCTGGCCGAAATATCCGGCCAGGTCCTCGAGCACTACCGCGCGTCGCTGCGCCGAACTCAGCCGGGTAGTGGCGTCGGCGTGGCGGCCCTCGAGAAAACCGACGAGCACACCCGGGCCACCGCCGAAGGGGGTGTTGTCGAAGACCGTGCTCAGGGCTCGCCGGTCGCTGTTGGCCTGTCCGGACCAGCCTTCGGCCCGCCAGAACGGTTCGTCGTAGACGACGTTGACCTTGATCACCCGGCCCATCGGCATGCGCTGCACGAGTTGGTCGCGGTCCCCGGGCAGGCCCGGGGTGAACCGGATCCGGGCGGCCAGTGGCGGTGGTACCGCGATCACGGCGCGGCGCGCACGCACCGTCCCCCCGTCGGCACGGACCCGCACTCCGATGTCGTCCCAATCGATTTCAGTGACCGGACTGTTGAGGACGATCCGTTCCCCGAGCTCGCGAGCCATCGCCAGTGCGATGGTCTGGGTGCCGCCCACGACCCGGTCCTGCTGGGCACCGTCGACGACGTTGATCAGCGCGTCGAGCCCGCCGGCGGCGCCGATATAGAAGTTCGCCCACAGCGCCGACATGTCCTCTGGCCCGGCGGAGAACACGGCTTCGGTGATCAATCGGAAGAAGGCTCGCCCGTCGGCGGTGCGGGCGTGATCGCGCAGCCACGTGTCGAAGGTCTGCGCGTCCAGCGACTCCGCCAGCTTGTACTCCCATGGCTCGGTCTGGGCGACTTTGCGCGCCAACCGGTCCAGGCGAAACTGCGTCTGGGCGATATCGAGCAACGTCAGCGGATTGACCCGCGGAATGCGACCGGTGTATTCCGAGCGAGAGCGTCCCAGCTCGGCGATGTGCCGCCCGGCGGTGTACGTGGGATAAGTCCGCAGACCCAACTGATCGATCAGCGCCATTGCCTGATGCTGCGTCGGGCCGACCCACTGGCCACCGACCTCGATCGGCGAGCCGCCGGGCAGTTCCGCGTTGAGCACACGGCCGCCCACTCGCTCGCGCGCCTCGAGGACCAATACCTCGCATCCGCCGCGCATCAGATCCCGAGCAGCGACGAGACCCGCGATACCGGCGCCGACTATCACCACATCCACCGACTTGTCCATCCAGGCAGCTCCGCTCAATGCACTGTGAATCTGACATACATGATGTATGTGCTAAACATAGCGTATGCAGTCTTTGCGTGACAAGCACGTCGAAAACACCCGCCAGGCGCTGCTCGAGACCGGGGCTCGCCTGTTCGCCGAACGGGAATACGCCGATCTGTCGGCAGAGGAGCTGGTGCGCGCCGCCGGCCTGACCCGCGGCGCGCTCTATCACCACTTCGAGGGCAAGAAGGGCCTGTTCGAGGCGGTCCTCGACGAACTCGAACAACAAGCGGCACAACGTATCCGAGCCGCGATCGACTCGTCGGCCGATCCCCTGGAAGGCATCGACCGTGCAATGGAAGCTTTCCTCGACATCTGCACCGAACCCGCCTATCGCCACATCGTGCTGCTACAGGGCCCCATCGCGCTGGGCTGGCGACGCTGGCGTGAGATCGACCAGCACCATCTCAGCGGACTCGTCGTAGAGGCCGCCCAACACCTGCTCGATGCCGGGCAAATACAGCCGTACCCGCCCGAACTGCTCGCCCGTGCTTTCTATGGCGCCCTCACCGAAATGTCGCTCACCATTGCTGAATCCGACGATCTCGCGCTGAGTCGGGCTCGAGCGGCGGAACTGGCCCGGGCCATGCTCGGCGGGCTGATCACCGGCACCGCACCTCACTGAAACCCGGCAACCCGGGTCACCCGCGGGTCGCGCCGCTACGGGTGCGGATCTCCATCGGACTCAACAGGTTGAGCGCCTCGAATCCTGTCGCCAGCACGATGACGTCCACTTCGTCGCGCGCGAGCGGGAATGAGTCTGAAGGGATCCCGATGACACTGTGGTCGAGACCCGGGCCATGAACTGGCACGCATCATTGACGTCGGCGGCAAGCCTGTGCCGCAGCGGCTCTGGGTGTCAGCCGGGCCGTTTCCGGGAGTTGCGGCGTTCGGCCTTCGGCCACGATCGCGTCGGATCGTTGTGGATAGTGAGTGTGTGCCCTGATTACACCGCGGCCTTCTCCGGAAGGTCAGAGTCGGGCGATGTCGAACCGTTCCCACGGACCCACCGCGACTCGGTCGCACAGCAGCCACGAGTCCCCGCCTTGCGCCGACCAGTAGTGCCCGCCCAGAGCCATGATGGTGCTCGCGCCGCCGGAGGTGGTCAGGACGAACTTCTCCCACTGGCCCAAGGTCGTTGCGCCGACCCGCAACCACTCGCCGCCACCGTCGAGCGCCATCACGTACCGGCCGTCGTGCGCTCGAATCGACACCACCGTCCTGATCCCGTACGAGGAGTAGTAGGCGAGTTCGCTGATCGTGAAAACCGTTGCGGGCGTGGGCAGGTACTCGTCGGCGATCAGCAGGTCGCGGGTCAGTGGGTCGTCGCTGACGCGGACGAACCGACCGCCCGAGGCGACGAGGCGGGCCTGGTATCGCACCCGCTCCTGGATGTCGGTTTGGACGACATCGGGGTCGAAGGAACGGGTGATGCGGTGGATCTTGCCGTCGGCGACGGCGAACACATCCAGGGTCGTGGGGGTGCGGAATACCGCGGCCACCGTGCGGTTGTCGGTGCCCGGCGGCTGACCGGGGACCCGTGCCGGTTGGCCGGTCCACGCACCGTAGGCGTAGGAGCGTGCGGCCAGTGGACTGGCCGCGGCGACGAGTTCGCTCACCCCGGGTGTCGACCGGGCCGCCGCGATTCCGCCGTCCTCGGCCAGGCCGACATCGAGATGGGGTTCCCACGGGGACGGCCACTGGTCCGGTTCGCCGACGATGGTCCAGATCCGCCCGTCGCCGGGGCCCTCGGTGACGGCGCTGACCTGGATCGTGTCACCGGACAGCGTGACGGCGGCGACGCTGCCCGCCCGGGGCAGCGGCGGCAGCGGTCGCCAGCTCGCGGCGGCATCGGTGACCGTGGTGTGGATGACGGTGCCCTCGGCATCGCCGGCGAACAGCTCGATTCGCCCCGGCGCGGTCGCGGTCGCGGCCAACGCTGAACGCGGGCCCAACCCGCCGCCGGTCAACACTTGCCAGTCCGGTGCCCACCGATCGTCGATCCACCGGCGTCGGCGCACCAGGTGATCGCCCGTGCCGACAACGAACAGGTCGATCGTGTTCGTCGTCGAGCTGGCCGCGGCGATGCCCGCACGTGGGTCGAACGCGCCGGGGTCGGTGAGTGCTCGCCACGACACCCATACGTGGCCGGTGAACCGGGTCTGCAGCACCGCGCCGTCGAGCGCGACGACGAAGACGTCGATCTCGCCCTCGCGCGCGACGGCCGCGATCCGGGCCGCCCGATGCAGCGGTGGGGATTCCAGCACCGACCACAACCGCCACGGATCCGCCACCACATCGATCTCGGCCACAGCGTCGCCTCCGCCGCGCACATCGAGACGCAGCGGCGCCCGGCCCAACCGCATCGACGCTCCCGGCTGGACCGGTACCTGGGCGAGCAGGAACGTGGCACCGCTGCGCGCCAGCTCCTGCGCGACGATCTGGCGTTGCATGCCCTGCGGGGTGAGCGTGCGAAAGCCGCGGTCCCAGACGCGCGGTGAGCGAAGCGAGATGTAGACGTCGGCACCGCCCGGAGCCATCGCGTGGGCGACAGCCACCACCGGAGCCCCGGTGTGGCCCGCGGCCGGGACGCCGGGCCAGCGTGCCAATTGGATAGGGCCCGCCGGTTGTCGCGGCACCGCTACCGTGGCCGTCGGGTGGTGGGGGTCGAGCCAGCCGATCGGCACCGTCGCCGCCGGGCACATGGCGGGCCCGGTCAGATCGTGGCCCGGTGACGCGTGTGCCAGCTGCGGCTCCTGCGCGGCGAGCGTTCCGACCGAGCCCATGATGCAGGTCGGATCGGCGTAGTCGAGCCCGACGTGACCGTTGAACGTACTGGCGTGGCCGCCGGGCTGGTGATTGCGACGCTGGTAGTAGTGGCCCAGCTCGTGGCACAGCAGCGAAGCGCTCAGCTGGGCAGCGGCGAATTGACCGTCGTAGCCGAACTGGCCACCGGTGGCGGCCGCCCAATCCTGAATCACCACCAGGACGGCGCCCTTCGGGAAGGGCGCCCCGTCGGCCGCGGCCTTCACGCGCACCGCGGCGGCGAGTGCGTCGGCGTCGGCGTAGGGCTGATCGATCTCGACCGGTGGATGTACCGACCAGGTGTGCTCCTCGCGAAATCCGGACATATCTCGCCAGAATCGGCGTACTTCGTCACCGCAGGCCAGCAGCCACGCCTCCGTGAAGGTGTGCCCCGACCGTGTGGCATCGCCGCTCACCCAGGCAATCACGAAGACAAAGTGTGTGTGCGCCATCGAACTACTTCCGTCGTCGAAGCGGGGGATCTCCTCCTGATATCGCCTGGCGAGCGGAGACCATTAATCGACTGACCGATCGCGAGCCTGCGGCGCTTCGATCCGAACGCCGGTGAGCTGCGAGGGTTCCGGCCGTTCGCACCGCTACGGTGTTCGGCATGAGCGACGCGATGGTGCGCGACCGCGACGGAAGGCCGTTCCTGTTGCTGGCGACACGCGCCGAGAACGAGGCCGCCGACCAGGAATACGAGGCTTTCCTGCGCTGCGGCGGGCTCGTACCGCGCCGACTGCACCGGCGCCGTCTGGAACGCGATCCGCTCGGAGAGATCGACCTCGACCGCTACGCGGGCATCATGCTGGGCGGGAGCCCGTTCACCGTCTCCGACCCGCCCGACACGAAATCGCCGGTGCAGCGGCGAGTGGAAGCTGAGTTGCACGAGCTCGTGGCGGCCGTGGTCCGTCAGGATTTCCCGTTCCTCGGTGCCTGTTACGGCATCGGCGTGATCGGCTCGGTGATCGGCGCTGTCATCGACCGAACCCATCCCGAACCGGTCGGCCCCACCACCATCACTCTGACCGATGCCGGGCGGGTCGACCCGCTGCTGTGCGTGCTCCCGCGCGAGTTCGACGCGTTCGTCGGTCACAAGGAGGCCGCCACCGAGCTCCCGGCGGGGATCGAACGGCTCGCCACCTCGACCGGCTGCCCGATACAGGCATTCCGGGTGGGCGCCAACGTGTACGCCACGCAGTTCCATCCGGAGTTGGACGCGCAGGGCATGAGCATCCGTATCGACGCCTATAAGCACCACGGCTACTTCGACCCCGTCGAGGCCGAAGCACTCAAGGAAGTAGCCCGCTCGGGCAACGTCGTGCACCCCGGCGCGCTGGTGCGTCGGTTCGTCCAGCTGTACGAGGATTGACGTTCCGCTGGACTGTCACCGTCGGGTCGAGTTCCGGCGAACGCCGGCACTCGCGCTCTCGTCCGGTTCGGCGCACCGACGACTATCGGTGCGCCGAACCGGACGCGTTGTCGGTGGTCGGCGCTACACCGTCGCGGGGGCTGCGGCGACGTCCACATCGCAGGACACCTGGTGCCACGCCGCGAGCTCATCGCGTCGCCGCCGCAGCGCGGCGTCGATCTCGGTGACGGCGAAGCCTCCGGTGACCAGGCGCACCGGGGGAGTGTCGCTGTCGACCGCAGTAAGGATGGCGGCCGCGACCCGATTCGGATCGTTGAACGCCGTCGGCGGCAGCTCGCCGATCTGTCGCTGTACTTCGCGCACGGTTCGGTCGTAATCGTCGATCGGCCGGGCGTGATGGAGGTTGGCCAGGAACGGGGTTGCGGTCGGGCCGGGCTCGACGAGTGTGACGTCGATGCCCAGGGGAGCGACTTCGTCCAGCAGCGCGTCCGTGAGTCCTTCGATGGCGCACTTCGTCGCCGCGAGAAGGCCTACGCCGGCGTGGGCGGTCTGTCCGTAGTAGGAGGAACCCTGCAGGATGTGACCGGCGCGCTGTCGGCGCAGGATCGGCAGGGTAGCGCGAAGCACGGTGAGCACTCCGAAGAAGTTGGTGTCGAAGATCTCGCGGGCCTGCTCGTCGTCGACTTCTTCGACTGCTCCGAAGAGCCCGTAGCCGGCGTTGTTCGCAACCACGTCGATGCGCCCATACGTGTGCAGCGCGAGCGCGACGGCGTCATCGATCGACGATTGCCTGCGCACGTCGGCGGCAACGGGAGTGATCCGGCCGCCATGAGCCGCGGCCAGGGGCGACAGCGCATCGATGTGCCGCGCCAAGGCCACGACATTGTCGCCGCGTGCGGCGGCCGCCTCGGTCAATGCCAGGCCGATGCCGGATGAGGCGCCGGTGATGAACCATGTGATGGGAGCTTTCGACGTGTTGATCATGTTGCGAGCGTAAGTTGTTTGCTAGCAACAAGTCAACGCTTGATGTGGAAGTTGTTCCCATCGAAATTGGCTAGCCGACAACTCCCGAGGTAAGTTCGCGGTATGGGCGATGGGTCGGAAGCAGCGCTGGCGGTGATCGCGTTCGCGAATACGCACGCCGATGGTGGTGGGGGTGTCGAGCAGTTCGCCGACGCCGACGGACTGCGCACGTGGTTGCGGAGTACCGGGCGACAGGTCACCGGTGCGGTCACCGACGCGGATGCGGCCGAGGCGCGGCAGTTGCGCGATGCCGTCGTGACCATCCTGCTCACCCACTCCGCGGACCCGAACGTCTCCGCCGTCGCGATCGAGGAGAGCGAGGCGTTGCTACGGCGGGCGGCCGACAGGTATCCACTCCGCGCGACGATCGACCGAGACGGAGTGGAACTGCGACCGATCGCCGACGGCGTGTCCGCGGTGCTGGCGGCGATCCTCGCCGCGGTGACCGAACTCGCTTACACCGGTTCCTGGTCGCGGCTCAAGGCATGTCGAAATCCGCCCTGCCACTTCGCTTTCTACGACCGCACCCGCAATACCTCGGCCGCGTACTGCAGCAACGCCTGCAGCAGCCAGGTCTCGATGCGCGCCATCAGAGCACGACGCCGAGCGCAGGCGACGGCCGCCGACGCGGATACCCAGTCCTGATCCGCGGCTCCGCCGGGATCGCTTCGACAGTCGACGGTGCCACCCGGATTCTCCTACCTGTGCCGGAGCACGGCGTCGCCGAATCTGTTACATGTCACAATATTTGCGGGGACTGCGCCCTCGACCGGCCCGGTGATGGCTAGCGTCGGACAATGTCGAGAGGGTGGCGTCCGCGCAGACGCGACGTGTTGGCGTTGGGAACCGCGATGGCGGGTGAGCTGATCCTGGGAACCACCGCACCGGCACAGGCGTCGCCGGTTGTCCGCTATCCGGGGTATTCCGCACAGGATTGGGCCCAACCCTACGCGCGGTTCATGGCCCACCGCACCGTCGCCCCTCCCGCCGCGGTAGCTGCGGCATTCCACGGGCCGGCGACTCCGGGCGGCATGATTCCTGCGTTCTCCGCGGTGACCTCGGACCTGTCGATCTCGGGCTATTCGCCGGTCGAAACCGGGTACGGCCGCAGCGACGAAGGTCTGGTGTGGACCGCGGTGCGCACCGAGATGCCGGGTGTGACCGCGGCGATGTGGGATTGGTGGTTCGGCTGGCACTCGGCGGAGTCCGCCCGGTACAAGCTCTGGCATCCTGACGCGCACCTGTACGCCGACATCAGTTCGGATCGCAGTGCCGAGGCGATGCCCGACCGGGCGAAATACGTCGGCACCATCTCCTACGTCGACGAGTATGTCGGGGCGAAATTGCAGCAGCTCGCGATCTCGTTCGTCGACCCGGTGGCGCACGGCTTCGAAGTCCCGGCCGGGCATACGGTGATCCTGGGACGGGTCGGGAGCAGCATCGCGCCGGTGGAGCTCGGCTGGCTTGCCCATCAAGTGCGCCCGATCCCCGGTGGCAGCGAGATGCGTAGCCGCTTCTACCTCAACCGCTACGGCCTGCGCCTGCCCGACCCTCGCCAGGCCGCCCAAGCGTTGGGGCGTGGCGCCGCGCTCGATCCCGCGGATCTGGTGCTCGGTCTGGGGCTGGCACGTGATCTCCTGTTGCACTGCGGTCAGGAAATGGCGCACCTGGCGGGATTCCTACCCGAGCTGTACAGCGCGTTCGCGGGCGGAGCAGACTCCGCGAGCTCGGAGTAGCCGCGTTGCCGATCTCGAATGCGTTCGAGGGCGAGCGAAAGGCGCGACTCCGGATCAACTGTCCGCGGGACGGTCGGCGCGATGGTGGAAAGCCGCTACCGCGGCCTCGACGGTGGGATAGAAGTGCGTTCTGTCGAACCGGTCACCGACGCCGAAGCGGATCAGCTTGTCCTTGATCGGTCCTTTCATCTCGGCGAACTTCAATTGGATCTCTTTGCCTTCGAGGTAATTGTCGAGGTCGACGAGTTCGTCCACGGCGGTGGTGTCGAGATCGGTGATCGGTTCGGCGGCGATGATGACCCACTCGATCGGGGACGGGGCGTCGGCGACGACCGAGCGGACATAGTCGTCGAATATCTGTCCGTTGGCGAAGAACAGTGGTGCGTCGAACCTGACCAGCACCAAGCCGGGAATGCGCAGGCCGTCGGGGTGACGTTCGATGTCGTGGTAGCCGGGGCGGTCCGGTGTCCGGACGAGTTCGGTGCGGTAGGGCTGCCAGGCTCGTGCGACCACCGCGACGAAGGAGAGTCCGATCGCGACGAGGATGCCCTGCAGCACGCCGACCAACGCGACCCCGACGAACGCGGCTGCCGCCAGGGCGAATTCGACCGAGCTCATCCGCCACATCCGGACCATGCCGCGGATGTCGATCAACGCGGTGGCGGCGACGATCACGACGGCCGCGAGCGCGGCGTCGGGCAGGTACGCGGTGAGACCCGGAGCGAGCAGCACGAAGAGCAGGACGGCGATCGCGCCGACGACGCCGGCCAATTGTGTCCGGGCGCCGCTCTGTTCGGCGACCGGGGTTCGTGACCCGCTCGCGGAGACGGGAAATCCGCCGAACAGCCCACCCGCCACATTGGCGACTCCGATCGCCTTCATCTCGGTGCTGCCGTCGACGTCTTCTCCGTGTCGGGCGGCGAAGGTCCGCGACAGGACGCCGCTGTCGGCGAACGCGATCAGCGCGATGCCCGCCGCGGGTCCGATCAGGTGCCCGATGTCGTCCCAGCCGATGCCGTCGATGGAAGGCAGCGGCAGGCCTTCGGGCAGGGCGCCGACCATGCCGATGTCGTCGGTGAGTCCGGCGGCGGCCGAGATCGCGATGGCCACCGCGACCGCGACCAGCACTCCCGGCACCGCGGGTAGCCACCAGCGAAAGGCCACGATGACGGCGAGGGTGCCGAGGCCGAGAGCGGCCGCGATGGGATCGATCTCGCTGTCGACGACGGCCTTCCCGATCTCGGCGATCTCGGCGAGAACGCCGGTGGCGTCGACGGAGAACCCGAGCAGTTTGGGAAGTTGTCCGACGACGACGATGAGCGCGATGGCGTTCAGGTAGCCGAGTCGGATGGGCTTGGACAGCAGTTCGGTGACGAACCCGAGCCGAAGGAACCCCCCGACGAGCAGGATGAGCCCGACGAGGACCGCGAGGACTCCCGCGAGAGCCAGCGCACGGTCGGGGTCGTCGACGGCGGCCAGCGGCAGCACCGCGGCCGCGATCAGCGGAGCGAGCGAGGAATCCGGGCCGAGCACAAGGATCCTGGACGGCCCGACCACCGCGTAGGCCAGCAGCGGCACGATGGTGGCGTAGAGCCCGGCATACGCGGGAAGCCCCGCCGCCTCGGCGTAGCCCATGCCGGCGGGGATCAACAACGCGGTCAAGACGAGGCCCGCGGTGACATCGGCTCGCAGCCACGCCCGACGATAGCCGCGGGCCGTCGCGATCCCGGGTAAGGCGCTCACTCGCTGCTTCCACGACATGGTCGGGGGCCTCAGCGTGCTCGGGCGCGAGCGGAGGCGGTCGTCACCGGGACGGCGTGCGCCGTGGGGGAATCCACTACTGGATCGTAGCCATGCTCGGAGTGCTGCGAGGGATCTCGACCTGGACGCGGCCGACAGCTTGCCGAGCGGCCTTTTCGACGAGCAGCGGAACGAAATCTCGGATACGGGCCTCGGCGAACCGCGCATGAATACGGCGAACCAGAAGCTCGATCTCCGCCGGTGATTCCGCGGGGAAACGGGTGATCAGGCGTTCGATCACCTGATCGATCTGTACGAATTCAAGGTCGTCGCGCATTGTCTATCGACCATTCGGCATCAGGCAATTCGGCGGTGAATGGATGCGGGTCCTGTCGAGAAATTCTCCCCGTTCCGATCCGGGTGTCGATGGCCACCAAGCGGTGGTGGTAGTCAGGATGGGGAGATGCTCTTCATTTCCGTGCGCGACTGCTCGCTCGGTGTCGTGGTGCATCATCGGAAAACTATCCGTCCAGCGAAAATCGCTGTGCGGGCGCAGAATCCACAGTGGTGTGGTTGCTCACATTTTACCGGGGTGGTTTCCTTTTTACAAGACGCGGTGTCCGCCGCGGGGTTGTGGGCCCGAATGGCGGCGACGAGGACTTCCCGGTGGACGGGACTGTGCCGGTCGATTGTCCAATTTGCTGGGTGCGGGGGCCGCTCGGCAACTACGGTGCCGCCCATGTCTCGCACTCACCGCATACTCGCGGCCGCCGCACTGGCCGCTGTCCCACTCGCCGCAGCCGCGCCGGCCCCGGCGGCTCCGATCGTGAACAAGGTCGTGGTCATCGGTATCGACGGCACCCTGTGGAGTGAGGTGTCGGCGGCCGAGGCGCCGAACCTCGACCGCCTGGCCGCGCAGGGCACGCTGGCACGGACCTCCATCGCCCCGCACACCACCATGTCGTGCGTCTCGTGGGCGACGGCGCTGACCGGCGTATGGGACAGCAAGCACGGGATCCGGGACAACGGAGCCACCTGCAACGCGGAGGCTTTCGCGCCGTATCCGACGGTGTTCACGCAGGTGGAGCGGGAGCGTCCGTCGTTGTCGACGGCTTCCATCGGGACCTGGGACACGATCGGCATGATCGCGCGGACCGGTAGCCCGCAAGCCGACCGGGTGGCGGTCACCCAGATCGATCCCACCGGCGCGGGCGTCTGCGAGACCACCGCGGACTCCAACGCCGCCGCGGCGGTTGTCTCGGCCATCACCGAGGACGGGACCGATCTGCTGTTCACGCACCTCGATCAGGTGGACATCGTCGGGCACACGCTGCGCGGAGTCTGGCCGCAGGCGTATCGCGATGCCATCGGGCGGGTGGACGGCCTGGTCGGGAAGATCACCGCCGCGGTCGACGCGCGGGCGGCCGCGCACGCGAACGAGCGATGGACGATTCTGGTCACCACCGACCACGGACACAAGCCCGACGGTGGACACGGTGGGCAGAGTGCCTACGAGACAGCCAGTTTCGTGATCGCCCGCGGACCGGGGTTCGCCGCGGGCGCGCAGCACAACGGATACACCCTCGCCGACATCACCCCGACCGTGCTGGACCTGCTCGAGGTCTCGGCGCCGGCGAATCTCGACGGCGAGTCGATGCTGAACGGTGGCTCGGGCGACCCTGCGGCACCGGTGCCGAATACGCCGCCGGTGGACGCCGGGATCACCGGTTCGTCGTCGGGTTCGGCGCAGTCGGCGATGGTCGCGAATCCGTTGTGTCTGCTGGGAAGTGGATCGGCGAGCGGTTCCTCCGAGCGATGACGCGGTGACGCCGTCCGGAGATCGGCGTGGCCGAACCGGCTCGCCGACACGGTCACTTCGTTCGCTCAGGGGACCAAACCGCACCCGGTAGCGCCGCGAACCTCCTGTCGTGCCGTCAGATCGTCGGCACGTGGGCCAGTCAGGTTCTGACGCGAGCACTAGGGATGACCTCACATGAGAACACCGCGACCGATACGCAGGTCTGCCCGGTTCCGATGGAGCGCGCTGATGGTCGCGGTGGCGGCCGCCGCCGGTCCGGCGACCCTCGCCGGGCCCGCGGTCGGCGAACCATCGGCAGGCGTGGTCACCGTGCAGGACCTGGGCGACCGTCGACAGGTCGTCTCGGTGTACTCCGCGGCGATGGAGCGGTCCGTCCCGGTCCAGGTCCTCCGGGCGGCGGACCAGGCTCGGCCACGGCCGACGCTGTACCTCCTCAACGGTTCGCAGGGCGGTCCGAACGGAAGCGGCTGGGACGCGCAGACCGAGGTGATCGACTTTCTGCGCACCGAGGACGTCAACGTGGTGACACCGGTCGGCGGGAGCAGTTCGTATTACACCGACTGGATCGCCGACGACCCCGTTCTCGGCCGGAACAAGTGGCAGACCTTCCTCAACGAGGAACTGCCGCCGGTGATCGAGAACTTCTTGGGCGCCGATGACGAGCGAGCGCTCGCCGGGGTGTCCATGAGCGGCACGTCGGTGCTGAATCTCGCCATCGCCAAGCCGGGCTTCTGGCGCAGCGTGGCCTCCTACAGTGGCTGTGCGCAGACGTCGGATCCGGTCGGGCAGGAGTTCGTCCGCGTCACCGTCGAGAACTGGGGCGGCGGACGCAGCGTGGAGAACATGTGGGGTCCGCGCAATGGGCCGTTGTGGCGGGCCAACGATCCCCTGGTCAATGCCGAACGGCTGCGCGGGACCGCCATCTATCTGAGTACCGGTAGCGGTGTGCCCGCCGCGCCGCACGACACTCCCGCCGATCCCCGAGTCCAAGACGGTCGCATTCCGCTGGCGGCGCAGGTGCTTCTCGGTGGCCCGATCGAAGCCGCGGTTCGCTTCTGCACGATCAATCTGGCGAATCGGCTGGGCGAGTTGAATATTCCGGTCACGCTGGACGAGCGCCCGGTCGGCACGCACTCGTGGGGGTACTGGGAAGACGATCTTCGTCGGTCCTGGCCGTTCCTCGCCGCGACGATCGGGCTTGCCCGCTGAGCCGGGAGGTGGAGTTCACCCGCAGCGGATGAGTCGCCTGGGGTCCGCTGTCGCTAACGTCGGCGACAGCCTCGCCGAAAGGACCGCCATGCTGGGATATCTCGTGCCCGTGGACCAGCGGCGATCGCTCGCCGAGCTCACCGATCGGCTGGATCTGTCGGTCGGTGAGGTCGGCGCGAAGCGTTCCGCGTTCTGGATCATGCTGGTGCTCTCGGCGGTGATCGCGATCTCCGGCGTCATCGGGGATTCCACCGCCACGGTGATCGGCGCGATGATCGTCGCGCCGTTGTCGTTGCCGATTCTCGGGGTGGCGCTGGGCGTGGTGACCGGCCGTTCGGCCTTGATCGGGCGCAGCGTGGTGCTGGTGGGCGCCGGCGTCGTCGTTGTCGTCGTCTTGGGTTTTCTCTTCGCCCAGTTGCTGCCGAATCCGGTGCACGTCCTGTCGAACGCTCAGGTCGTCGGACGAACATCGCCGAAACTGGTGGACCTGACCGCGGCGATAGCCACCGGGTTGGTGGCCGCTGTCGCGATCGCCCGGCGCGACGTCGGCGATGTGCTGCCCGGCGTCGCGATCGCGATCTCGCTGGTGCCGCCACTGGGCGTGGTCGGAGTTTGCCTCGGCTCGCACGCACCCGCCCTGGCCCTGGGTGCGTTCGTGTTGTTCGCGTCCAATGTCGTGGCGATGATCATCACCGCGACGATCGTGTTGCTCGGTGCCGGCTACGCGGCCGACGCGCAGGCCGCCGCGGCGCGACGCGGACGCAGCTTCGCGATACTCGGCGCAGCCTTGGTGCTGGTCGCGATCCCGATGGTGATCAACTCGTTGTCGACATTGTGGGCCGGCCAGATCGCCGAGGCCACCGGCGACTGGCTGCGCGACGAGCCGGGCGCACAGGTGACCGACGTGACGCTGCAGAGCGATACCGCGACGATCTCGGTGCTCGGGCCCGAACAACTGCCACCGGTCGAGGAACTGCAACGCCGCGTCGACGACCTCGTGCCGTGGAATCCGACTGTGGTCATCGTGCACAACGTCGGCGCCAGGGTGCAGCCGAACCGATGACCAGGCCGACAGTCCGTTGCTGTGCTGCGCGAGGAAGCGGCGTTGAGCGCCGGTCGGGGGAGGAAAAAAAGTGTCCCATTCACCGCTCCTCTCGGCTTTCCCGGCAGTCGGGGTCTGTGCGAGCATTCGGCCATGGCTGGTGGAACCGATAATTGGCCGGTCGTCGACCTGGCCGACCTCCTCGACGTGCTCGATCTCGCCGAGACGGCGCCCGGACGATTCCGGGCCAGGAACGTGACATCGACGCTGCCGACGACGTTGGGCAGTCAGACGTTGGCGCAGGCGGTGGTCGCGGCCGAGCGCACCGTGCCGCAGATGGCGGTGCAGTCGCTGCACGGTGTGTTCCCGCGCGGTGGGTTCGCCGATCGGGAGGTCGACGTGGATGTCGAGGTCATCCAGTCGGGCCGGGCGCTGGCCACCGTGCAGGTGGCGTTCCGGCAGGGTGGGCGCGAGCACGCCCGGGTGCTGGCCATGCTCAGCGTCGACGAGCCGGACTTCCTCGCACACCACGTCGCACTACCGCCGGAGGTGCCGGGTCCGGACGAGTGCGCCGACCTGCCGTGCGCCCTGCTGCCCTGGGAGGTGCGGACGCCCGGCGGGGCGGACGCGCTGGCGCTCGACCTCGCGGGTCCACCGTCGCTGGATGTGTGGATGCGCTGCGACAAGGCGCCCGACCTGCCCGTGTTCTCCCGGGCGCTGTTGGCCCATGGCAGTGAGGGTTTCCTGGGACCGGTCAGCATGCGTCCGTATCCGCAGGCCGAGATCACGCGGCGCGGTGGCCGGGGGACCTCGGCCATGCTCACGCAGACCGTCACCTTCCATCGGCCGTTCACCGTGCACGACTGGTTGCTGTTGCGCTGTGAGAGTCCGTTCGCGGGCGCGGGACGGATGTTCGAGCGGATCCAGATCTTCACGCGCGCAGGAGAATTGGTCGCTTCGGTGGACGCGCAGGGCCTGATGCGCGCACACACGCCCGGCTGAGCGGAGGCGGCGGACGAGCCACGGCGCTGGGCGAACGGCCCGCCCCGGGGCTCGCCGTCCGGTCGACGGGGCTCGAGCCCTGCGGCCGCACGCACTCCGGAGGAGCGGGTGCGGCAGCGCGTTCGGCAACCTCGCACCCGCCCTGGAGCCGTCCGGTTCCGCTAGCTGGTGGGCGGTGTCAGGACACCATCGATCAGGTAGACGGTCGCGTTCGCCGTGCGGACACCACCGCAGACCACTGTTGCCTCGTTGACGCGAAGCTGATCGCCCGATCCCGTCACCGTGACCTCGGATCCCTCGACGGTCGCGTGTGTGCCGACGACGGCTTCGGGTGCCAACCGTCCCGGTACGACGTGGTAGGTGAGAATGCTGGTCAGCATCGCCGAGTCTGTTTTCAGTGTTTCCAGCGTGCCCGGGTCGAGCGCGGCGAACGCGGAGTCCACCGGCGCGAAAACGGTGAATTCGCCACCGTTGAGCGTGTCGACGAGGTTGACCTGGGGATTGACCTGGCCGGACACCGCCGCGGTGAGGGTGGTCAGCAAGGGGTTGTTCGCGGCGGCGGTCGCTACGGGCTCCTGCGACATCGCCTCGATCGAGCCCGGTCCGGTCGGTACCTGCGCCGCGTAATCTGCGCAGCCGGGGCCGACGAGCCCGGTCATCGCCACCTCGCCCTGTGCGGGCATGGCCGTAGCGGACGTGGTCGTCGTGGGTGCGGACGTGGTGTCGCTTGCCTCGTCGGTGTCGGTACACGCTGACCCGGCGATCGCTATCGCCGCCAGTACCGCGATCACTGTTCCGGAGTGCTGTCGAACCTTCATGTCGTGCCTTCCTGTCAGGGGCGATGCCCGTATCGGCCGACGGCGCAGGATCGATTGCTGCGAAGCGGGGTCGGAGCCCGCGCTACCGCTGTGCGTCGTGGACCACGCAATTAAACTTCCTGATGCGTCGATTCTGCATCATTTGACGTGTAGTGTGAAGCCTCACAGGCATCTCGTAGGCAGATATTTTCACCGGCCGACATCGTCACGGGCGTGGCGCGGCCACGGACAAGAATCGGAAGCGAGGAGATGGTCATGGTTCATTTCACTGCTGGGCGCGCACTCGGGTTTCTCGTGAGTGCGGGAACTGCCTCACTGTTCGCCCTGGCCGCCGCACCGACGGCGAATGCCGCGCCGACTGCCATGTGTCCGGCGCCTGGTGCGGCGTCCGTGCAGGCCGGTGCGGCGGACGGGTCCTGCTCCGCGACGAGCGCCGCGGGCGGCGCGGCGGCGGCCTACGGATTCGACGGCGCCGCGTCCGCCGATGCCGCGCCGACGAGCTTGTCGCTGGCCATCGCGCAGAACGGCGGCACCGCGACCTCGAGCTCGACGTTCCTGTCGGGCCCGGCCGCCATCGCCCTGGGGCCGGGTGCGCAGGTGACGACGACCGGGGTGCGGCCCGGGCTGTCCATCGGGATCGCCGGTCCGGGAGCGGAGGTCACCGTCAACGGCGTCACCACCCCCACCTGCACCGGCGGTCCCGCCTTCGCCGGCGACTTCCAGACCCTGCAGGGTTGCGTGTCGCTGCGCTGACACCGGGCGTGCGCCGTCCGGCGGGCCGGAGGGCACCGATCGAAGGAGGTCGGTGCTTCGGGAACGCGGCAGGTCGGCAGCCGTAGATCTCGTCCGATTCGTGGAAAGGCGCGCGGAGGTTGGGAGAAGGTGGTGTGAGGGGTGACTCGGCATCCGGCTACACCGTCGGAACCGTGGCCGCGATGCTGGGCATTCCCGTAGCGACATTGCGCAGCTGGAACCAGCGCTACGGCCTGGGCCCCGCGCACCGCCGCCCGGGCAGTCACCGGTACTACACGGCCGGGGACGTGGCGATGCTGAGCCGAATGGCCGATCTGGTCCGTGCTGGAGCGAGCCCGGCCAAAGCGGCGCAGGCCGCCCGGATCGCGGCGGATTCTGTTCCCACCCTCGGTGATGTGGCGCCGGTGCTGGACGCTGCCGAGCAGCTCCGGGTCGCCGAACTCCTGAGCGTGATCACTGCCCATCTGACCCATTTCGGGGTGGTGGCGACGTGGCGCGAGTTGTGTCGACCTGTCTTCGCGGACATCGTGAGCAGGCAGGATCGTGGCAATGGCTTGATCGATGTAGAGCATGTCGTGTCCTGGGCGATCACCACGGGTCTGCACCGCGCTGTGCCGGCGGTGCGCGGCGTAGCCGGGCTCGCTCCGGTGCTGCTGGCCTGTGCTCCGGGCGAGGCGCATGTACTGCCCCTGGAAGTTCTGCGAGCGGCGCTGGCGGAGATCGGCGTACCGGCGGTGCTACTCGGCGCGGCGGTACCCGGCGGCGCGCTCGCTGACGCGGTGGCCAAAGCGCAGGATCCCGTGGTGGTGCTGTGGTCCCAAACCGCGCGCACGGCGGCAGCGGCGCCGATCCCCGCCGGAATCGGTGCACCGGCCCAGCTGCTTCTTGCGGGACCTGGATGGCCCGAGGTGCCTGGTGTGCGGTGCCTCGGCTCGCTCGAAGAGGCGGTCGCCGAGGTCAGTCGGTTGGCACGTGGCCGGGACAGGCCGCCGACCGTTGAATGATTCATAAACGATGCATCACTCGCCCGTCGTCCTTCGGCCGAAGGACGACGGGCGATAGGTCGTCCGGGACGGCAGCGCGAGACCGTCCCGGCGACCAGGTGCTACGCGATCAGCTACCGATCAGATTGCGCAGCACGTCGGAGATGACGTCGCTGAGCGAGCCGGTGGAGCTCAGCTGACCGTCGGAGGAGCCGAGGCCGTTGTCGCCGAGGCTGCCGATCACGGTCTCGCCCGCGTTCGCGCCGCGTGCGGTGAAGCAGGCGGTCAGGCCCGGCATCTCGTTGCTGACACCCACGGTGCCCGCGACGCCGACGCCACCGCTGGTGACCTGGTCGCCGGACTTCACGCTGTCGGGCACCGGGTAGGTGATGGTCAGGGTGACCGGGTTGCCGGAGTTGACGAACCAGCCGGTGCTGGTGACCTTCCAGCCGCCCGCGTTCGGTTCGGGGGTGACGTCCTCGGTGACCTGGCCGCCGATCGCGTGGTAGGCGGTGATGGTGGTCTTGGTCGGGGCGCCGAAGCCGACCGGCGGGAAGTCGGTGATGGTGTTGACGTAGGGGTTGCCGATCCCTGTGGTGCCGACGACGACCTTGTAGGTGACCGAGGTGCCGACGCCGATCTGCTCGGCGCTGGCGGTCTTGTCGTAGACGTGCGTGACGCCCCAGGTGCTGATGTCCTGCTTCTCGGCGTGACTGGTCACCGCACAATTGCCTTCGGCGGCGGCGGTGCCGGAACCGAGTGCGACACCGACACCGGCCACCACCACAGCGGTGGTGGCGACGCCGGCGGCGAGACGTGAAGTCCGGATCATGATTTTCCTCCAAGCCCCGGCGAGTCGGCCGGGACGATTGTTGTCGACTGGTCCGTCACGACACGGTGACGTGCTGTGCCGGACCGCTGTTCGCCGGAACGGGAAAGACAGCCGTTCCGTCGAAGATTCGGGGGTGTCATCGGCTGGATGCGTGGACGCGGTGAGCTGTCATCGGGCGTCGTCCCACATCCGCAGGAAGATCTCCGCGCCGCGGAAGACATCGGCCATGACCTCCGGGCCGCCGAGAATCCGGACCGCCTCGAGCCAGTCGGCGTAGGACCCGTAGGTGGCGGTGCCGTCGGTGTTGAAGTCGAATGTGCGCTCGCCCCAGCGCTCTCGATCGAAACTGACCTGTCCGTCGTGCGAGGTGAACGGATACCGGATCGTGCCCGGTCCAGGAGCAGCGCCTTGGCCTGCGATGCCGTTCATGTCGGAACCGAAGCCGAAGCCGAACTCGCCGCTCGGGCGGGGCATGGCGCGGGCATCGCGCCACGCCCGGACGAAGGTCGCGGGTTCGCTGGCGTAGGGCACGGCGAAACCGCCCGCGGCATAGACTCGCGCCGTGGTCTTTTCCGAGTCCCAGCCGTGGGAGGACACGACACCGGAGTAGCCGCGCTGTTCGATGATGGACATGACCCGGTCGGCGGTCGCCTCGCTCAGATGATCGACCTCGATCAGGAATCCGTGGTCGATCATCCGATTGATCAGATAGCTTCCCAGGTCGGTCAAACCGCGCGCATTACAGTGCGGTCCCGCCGGATACAGGGGGAGTGGGGCGCCCCCGATCAACGGTCCGGTGAGGTTGGCGAGGAACTGATTGATGTGCCCGGCGATCGGTATCGAGGGCTGGGTGCTGTCGTGTTCGGGGCCGGGGCAGGCCTGCACATTCCAGAAAGTGCCGGTCTGCATGAAGTTTCCCGCGTTGACCAGCAAGCCGGTGACGTCGTGATCCATTTTCGTGCCGCCGAACGCATTGTCGAACTTGTGCACCGGGAAGAAGCTGCTGACGCCGATGTTTCGCAGCTCGGCCAACCAGCGATCCACGTCCGCCCGCGTGCATTCCGGCTGACCGAGAAAGACTCCGCACCCCAACGGATCGGACAGTTCCATGCCGAGGACCACGGCGAGTTTGCCTGCCTCGGCGATCCGGCGCGCTTCGCCCGGATCGGTGGCGATGCGGAAGAATCCCTGCCCGGGCCCGCCGGCTTGGGCATCGATGTAGTCCTGCAGGGCGCGCAGCCCCGCCGCCTGGATGCGCACCGAGGCCATGTCGTCGCACGGGTTTCGGCGGTCGGTCATCATCGTGCACAGCGACTCGTTGTCCACGAGGTCGACGGTCATCACGCGCAGCCCCGCCTTCCATGACCGCTCGATGCTGGTCCAGTAGGCACCTTCGGTGGTGAGTACGGAGGGCTTGGGCCAGTCGCGGAAGGTGGGCCACCCGGCGGTGTCGGAGACGTGGAACGGTTCGCCGTGGTCGAGGAAGTCGGCGATCAGACCGTTGGTGCCTGTGCGGTACCGAGCGCAGTCGGGCAGCGCGTACTCCACCCCGTAGGGGTGCCAGGGGCGGCCGCAATGGAAATTGCCGCCCATGAATTCGAAGGCGGTGATGTGCGCGTGCGCGTCGATGGTGCCCTGGATGGGACCGTTCGTGGCGCCGGGCCCCGGCGTGCCGGTGGCGCCGGACCGAGCCTCGGGAAATTCCGCGCAGCCGGTGTCCGGGGTGAAGGTGGCGGGCGAGGAGGTTCCGGTGGCGGTGTTGCTGATCGTGAATCCGCTTGCCCCGGAACCGTCCACCGTCCATACGGCGGCGGCGGAGGGCTCCTGGGCCGGCCGGATCGTGGACGCCGATGCTTCCAGAACCTCATGATCGCGCCCATAGAGCAGGTACTCGCCGAGCGTGGTCGCACGCATTCGATACGGGCCCGCCGCCGGGACCAGCGGACCGGCCGGCGTGTCGATCCGAAAGCAGCCGTTGACCAGCGAATAGCGGGTCTGTCCGGGGTCCGCGGTGGCGGAACCCGAACTGGACCCGGCCAGGCCCGCGGCGACCAGGGCTGCGGCGGCGAGGATCGTCGCCGGCCGCCTCCTCGTGCGGATGGTTGTGGAACGCAAGACTTCTCACTTCTGAAATAGTGATGTTTCACTTTAGGCGCAGCCGGTGCCCACGGCGGCGACGGTTGCCCGTCGCCGCGCGCCCGTCGCCAAAATACTATGGCGCATAGTTTTTTGGTGGCGGTTTCAGATCATGGCCAAAAACGCTGCCGCCGAGCCGAGCCCGACCGCGAGCACCGCCGTCACCGGCACCAGCAGCATCGTCCCCGCCAGTGCCCAGGCCGCCCGGCGCCGGGACGCCGAACGGAACTTCGGTGCGGCGCCCAGACAGGCCAACCGCATCGCCAACGAATCGTGGGTCGGATCCACCGCCGACATCGACATCGGGGCACCGTGAACGGCCACGGCACGCAGCGCGGAACCCAGCGACTGCGGATCGGTCCGGGTCGCGGCGGCTCGATCGGCGGCCAGTTCGACGAGTGTCGTCAGCGCCGACGGCGCGGCGGCGAACAACGGAATCCGAGGATAGGCGCCGGCGAGCACCTGGCATACCCCGAGGATGTGATGGTGGCGGCCGCGCAGATGCGCGTGCTCGTGGGCGAGCACCGCACGCCACTGCGCTCGGGTCAGGCACCGCGCGAGCCCGTCGGTGACCACGACGTACCCGCCGTGTCCGGCCACGCTGTATGCCATCGGCACCG
Source organism: Nocardia canadensis (assembly GCF_032656385.1). Taxonomy (NCBI): domain Bacteria; kingdom Bacillati; phylum Actinomycetota; class Actinomycetes; order Mycobacteriales; family Nocardiaceae; genus Nocardia; species Nocardia canadensis. Next base: position 1,297,287 of record NZ_JAVCWB010000008.1, on the reverse strand, counting down.
GATGCTCGAGCCACACCACGCCCGCCCCGCCGGGGTCGGCGCGGCCGAGCACCCCGATCAGCTCCGCGTGCCGTCGGCGCCGCGCCGACGCGTGCCGACGGTGAACGACGGCGACTCGGGCCACCAGTCCGGCCGGGACGATCAGGCCGCATATCGCGGCGGGCATGATCAGTTCCGCGGTCCAGGTGATGATCATCGGCTCGACCTCGGCCAGGCTGCGCGCCAGGGCGCCCGCCCGGGAGTTTCCCGGCGGGTCACCCGGCCATGCCAGCGCGGCCAACGCCAGCATGCCGAGCCCGATCGTCGCGGACATCGCACCCACCCAGGCTACGATTCCCACCACGGGCGCGGCACCGAAGTCGATACGGAGCAGCACCGCCGGCGCGACCAGCGCCAGCATCGTTGCAGCCGCCACCAGCGCGATGAGCAGGATCATGGACCGCCCTCGCCGGCGGACAGTCCCTGCCGCAAGGCTTGGATCTCTCGCTCGCTGGCGGTGCGGGCCAGGTGCAACAGCGCGCCGGGCGCGTCCGGGCTGGCATCGAGGATCTCACGCAGCAGATCGGTGGTCGCTTCCGCCCGGGAACGACTGGGGCGATACCGGTAGCGCCGACCGATCTTCTCCCGCCGAACCCAGCCCTTCTCCCAGAGGTGCGTCACCACCGTCAGGACCGTGGTGTAGGCGGGGGTCCGTTGCTCCCGGCCGAGCCGGTCGACCAGATCGTGCACCGACAGCGCGTCCGGAACGTCCCACAGCACCGCCATCACCTGGTTCTCCAGCGTTCCCAGGCCTTTCACCATCGCCCCATTCCCTCTCACCGCCGCGCTATCGCCATGACCACCGATACCGCAGGCACAACATACTGGCCGCTACCGATTCCGGTGACCTACTCGGCCGAATCGCCGGGAACGACGATCGGCATCGAGTGCCCGTGCGTCCGGGTCGGCATCGCGCCACCTGTGCGCCGGTGTGTCGGCTGTCCGGAGCTTTCCGGGCTCCATGCGTGGGGCCGCGGCGGACGTGTCCGAGCGTGGTCGACCTCCGCTACCGCAGCTCGGTACGCGACATCAATGTGGGCAGGGGATGGGCCCCGAAAGCGACCGGTCGGTTGTAAAGCGCTGTGGTGGAAGGGATTCGGGCGCAATCCAGCAGTACGGCGGCCGCGAATACCCTGTGATCGCTTCCATCCCGGCAGGAACGGAGTCGCGGAATGCTCGGAATTCTGTTGCAGCTGGCGGTATTGGCGCTCTTCGTCGCCGTCGCGGTGGGGATCTTCGTACTGGGGGATCGGGTGCGGCCCGAATCATGGCGGCACGACGATGATTCCGGTGCCGGGTCGATGACACTGGACATGGTCAACATGTTCTTCGCCGCCATCGTGGCGTTCGTGGTGGTGATCCTGTGGCAGCAGTTCGACACCTCGCACGCGCACACGGTGTCGGAGGGCAAGGCCCTGGTGAACGTGTACGAGTCCGCGAACAGCATGCCCGAGCCGGATCGGGAGAAGATCCAGGGCCTGGTCACCGCCTACACCCGGCAGGTGATCGACGAGGAGTGGCAGGTCATGGACGAACAGCGCCGACTGAGCGCGTCGACCCAGGCGACTCTGGATGAACTGCGGGAGACCGTGGACGCCGTGCCCGCCGGCACCGCCGACGCGAAGGCCGTCCAGGACGAGACGGCCACCGCCGTCGCGGCGATCACCGATGCCCGCTTCGACCGTGGCCTCGACGCCGGCTACCGGTTGCCCGGGTTCCTCTACCTCGCCTTGTGGTTCGCGACCGCCATGCTGCTGTTCGGCACCGTCTTCTCCGGTGTCGTGGTCACCAAGCGCAGCATCCTCATGACCGGATTGTTCGGCCTGGTGATCGGTGCGGTGATTCTGGCTGTCTACCAACTGGATCAGCCGTTCGCCGGCGGGAATCACGTCGCCAAGGACGCCTACGAACTCGCGCTCGCGCGCTTCCAGGACCTCGCCGCGGAACAACCCGCCGGCGGCGATATTCCTCGTTGACCGGGGCACACGGCGATCAGTACTGGGCGATCGGAGGCACGGTGGGCGGGATGCGAACAGCGGTACGAGGATCGATGGCGTTGTCGGTGGCCGCGGCTGTGCTCGCCGTTCACGCTGCACCGGGTGCGGCTGCCCCGGGACTCCCGACCATCGACGAGATCGTCAGCGGCAGTGCGGCTCCGGGTACCGAGGCCGCGCCGGGCGACGGACCAATCGGTGGGCTCGAGTTGGGGCTCGGCACCGGCAGCGGCGCCGCGAGTGAGCCGGGCTGGTCGGCGGCATCGACCGGCAGTGCGGCGGGGATGCTCCCGGATCCGCCGGTCGGGCGAGATCTCGGTCTCGGTCCGGGATTTCCCGGCGGAGCCGGCGGCGACCACGCGATGACCGATTCGAGCGGGGAGTCCGGGGCAGCCGAGTCCTCGCTCGATCCCGCACCGAGGACTGCCGTCGCCGGCCCGGGCACGCTGGGCGGTCTGCTGCTCCCCAACCCCGACTCCGTGCTTCCCGCCTGTGTCGGCAGCGCGGCGGTCGGCAGCGCCGCGCTGGGGTCCGCGATCGTCACCGGCAGCGGCACGGGGTCGAGCCTGATCGGCGTCGGTTCCAGCGGACTCGTCGGCTCGGGCTCGGCCGGTGCGGGCAGTGCGGCGGTCGGCAGCGCCGCGACCGGCAGCGCCGTGCTGACCTGCCTGCTGTTGCTGCCGGTCCCGGGTGCGCCGGAGCCCGGCATCCCGCTGGCCATTCCGCCGGACCCGGTGGTGGCGCCGCCTGTCGTCCCGGTCCCGGTGCGACTGCCCGAGGTGATCCCCTCGATCCCCGCGGCGATTCCGCCGCCGGCGCTGTCGTCGCCCCGGGTCGACTACGCCGCACCTGTGCAGGCGCCGCCCGCGGCTCCGCTCACCGCGCTCCAGGTGATGACGGTCATGATCGTCACGATCATCGCAGGCGCGCGTGCTCGCCTGCGTGGCCGATAGAGGCCGTACCCGCCGCCCGCGGCACTGCCAGTCGAGCCGGACGGTGGGTAACGGGACATGTCCCTCGGATGATGTCCCACTCCGCGGCCCCCACCGACCCGGCGAGCGAGTGCTCGATGACGAGTCGGCGCAAGTAACAGCGTTGGGGGACAGGAAGTTTCCTGACAGCGCGAGGACCTGAACTGTTACCGACCGGTATGTCGCGCCGATCCGGGCGGTTCCACCGGTGTGGCAGTGTCGTCGCGATGTGTTGATGGCAGAGCTCGGGTACACCTGCCGTCCCTCGGGAAGGAACACTGTCTGTGGAGGACGTCCATGTCTCCCGTCGGCTCGCGCCGCGGTCGTCGTACGCCGAGCAGGATGCTGGTTGCCCGGTGCAGGGGCACGTCTACGCGCCCGAGTTCGCCGCTGATCCGCACGGGAACTACCGCGCCATGCGCGAAAAGTACGGGGCGATAGCGCCGATCGAGCTGTCGCCGGACGTCCCGGCCAACCTGGTGCTCGGGTATCGCACCGCGGTGCGAATCCTCAACGACCCCGACAACTTTCCGGCCGATCCGCGGCCGTGGCAGGACAGCATTCCCGAGGACTGCCCGGTGCGGCCGATGATGCAGTGGTACCCGAACGCGCTGCGCAATTCCGGGCCGGTCCACGCTCGCTATCGGCAGGCCTACGTCGCCGCGATCGACTCCATCGACCACCACGCCCTGCACGCGACCGTGGAACAGATCGCGATCTCACTGATCAATTCGTTCTGTGCGGCGGGTTCGGCGGATGTGTTGACCCAGTACGCGTTTCCGCTGGTCTTCGAGACGCTCAACCGGGTGGTCGGGTGCACCCCGGAGCTGGGACAGCGGGTGGCCACCGGCATGGCCGCGCTGTTCGACACCGTGAACGCGGCCTGGGGCATGGAGCATCTGTCGGCGGCGCTGATCGAGCTGATCACCCTGCGCCGCGCGAACCCGGGCGACGACCTGACCTCGCGGCTGGCCCACCACAGCGCGGGTCTCGACGACGAGGAGATGCTCTACAACCTGATCAGTTTCTACGGCGCGGGTATCGAGCCGATGCAGAACCTCATCAGCAACGCGCTGCTGCTCATCCTGACCGACTCCCGATTCGGCGGCGGTGTGATCGCGGGCAGTCTGTCCACGCGCGACGCCCTCGACGAGGTGTTGTTCCTGGACCCGCCGATGGCGAACTTCTGCACCACCTATCCGCGGCAGCCGGTCATGATCGACGACGTGTGGCTGCCCGCCAACCAGCCGGTGGTGATCAGCCTGTCCGCGTGCAACAACGACCCGTCGATCACCCAGGGCGACCGCAACGGCAACCGGTCCCACCTCGCCTGGGGCGCGGGCCCGCACGCCTGCCCCGCTCGCTCGGTCGCCTATCAGATCGCCCAGGACGCGCTGGACCAACTGCTCGACGTGCTGCCCGACCTGACCCTGGCCGTGCCCGTGGCGGAGATCGCCTGGCGGCCGGGGCCTTTCCACCGCGCGATGACGACGCTGCCGATCGACTTCCCGCCGTCGGCGCCGCTGTTCGTCCCCTGAGCGGTCCGGCCGCGCGGTAAGTTGCCCACCACGCGGCCGAAACAGGCTGCGGCACTATCGATCACGGGCCGCGGTCCCTGATATGAAGGAGAATGTCATGGAACCGATCGTGCTGGATACCACCGGTGCCGATATCCAAGGTGAGTCGGCGCGCATTCAGCAGCGCGGCCCGGTGACGCTGGTCGAGCTGCCCGGTGGGGTGCCCGCCTGGTCGGTCACCGACCAGGCCGTGCTCCGGAGCCTGCTCGCCGACCCCCGCGTGTCGAAAGACCCCAGGCAGCACTGGATGTCGTTCATCAACGGCGAGATCACCGAGGCCTGGCCGCTGCTGCCGTGGGTGGCGGTGGACAACATGTTCACCGCCTACGGCGCCGATCACCGCAGGCTGCGCCGGTTGGTCTCCCCGGCGTTCAGCCACCGTCGCAGTACCGCGCTTCGCCCGCGCATCGCCGAGATCACCGAGAGCCTGCTCGACGCGCTGGCAGCCGTCCCTGCGGGCGAGCCGGTCGATCTGCGCAGCGGCTTCGCCTATCCGGTCCCCATCCGGGTCATCACCGAACTGGTCGGTGTACCGGACGGGCTGGGACCCGCGCTGCACAAGTGTGTGGACGGCTTCTTCGACGGTTCGTTCACCGCCGAGCAGGCGCAGGCCAACTACCTCGAAATGTACGGATTGATCGGCGAACTCGTCGCCTATCGGCGCGAGCACCCCGGTGACGACGTGACCAGCGTGCTGATCGCCACGCGCGACGACGACGATTCCCACCTGTCGGAGAAGGAACTCGTCGACACGTTGATGCTGGTCATCAACGCCGGCCACGAGACGACGGTCAACCTGCTCGATCAGGCGATCGTCGCGCTGCTCACCCATCCCGAGCAGCGCGCCGCGGTGGCCGAGGGCCGGGTGTCGTGGGCCGACGTGGTGGAGGAGACCCTGCGCTACCAGGCCCCGGTGGCGCACCTGCCCCTGCGGTACGCGGTCGAGGACATCGACGTCGACGGCGGGCATCGGATCAGCAAGGGCGAAGCCATCCTGGCCTCCTACGCGGGTGCCAGCCGCGATCCGAAGGTCCACGGCGCCACCACCGCCGAGTTCGACCCGACCCGGGCCACCCGCGACCAGCATCTCGCCTTCGGCCACGGCGCACACCACTGCATCGGCGCGTCACTGGCCCGGCTCGAAGCGGCCGTCGCTTTGCCCGCGCTGTTCGATCGATTCCCGGGAATGCGCCTGGCCACGAGCCCGGCCGAGCTGGCGCCGATGCCCAGTTTCATCTCCAACGGGCACGCCGCTGTTCCGGTGTATCTGCACGCGGACTAGGTCGAAGGTCCCCGCTCCGCGTCGTCCTTCGGCGGCGGGGCGGAGTCGGGCATCACCATCGTCGTGGCGATCGACGGGTGCTCGGGGAGGCTCCGGTAGGCGCGGGCGGCAAGTCCCGCGCCTACGGTCCGCGCGGAACGTTGAACAGCGCCCGGCGGCCTTGGTACCGTGAATCGGGGACCGCCGTTCGGGCCGGTGCACCGTGCGGCCGCCGCCCGAGCACGATCAAGGGGCGCAGTCGATGCCGGTATTCATCGTGGAGCGGCAATTCGCCGAACAGCTCGAGGTGGCCCCGGAGACCGCCGCGGAGATCAATCGGATCAACGACGAGTTCGGCGTGCGCTGGCTCAGTTCCTTCCTGTCGCTGGACAAACGCAAGACCTTCTGCCTCTACGAGGCCGACAACGTCGAGGCGATCCGCGCCGCCGCGGTCCGGGCGGGCATTCCCGCCGACGCCATCCTGGAACTGTCCGGTACCGTCACACCCGACGGCGCCTTCGCGCCGCTGTCGACCGCGGACGGGCCGGTCACCGGCTAGAACAGCAGTCCGTGTTCGGTGGCGAAGATCGCGGCCCTGGTGCGGTTCGGCGCGCCCGTCTTGATCAGGATGCTGCGCACATGGTTGGCGGCAGTGTTGGCGCTGATGAACAACCGCTCACCGATCTCGCGATTGGACAGACCATCGGCGACCAGACGGAGCACATCCACCTCGCGGTCGGTCAGCCCGTTCGGGAGCGGGACGTGCTCGGAACGGGGAGCGGGATCGGCGTCCAGATCCCGCAGAATACGGCGGTGCCCGATCCGTCGTGCCAGGGCGCGGGCCTCGGTGGCGAGGTCGACGGCGGCCGGCCCCGACACGGCATCGGGGTGCCGGAGCCGGTGCCTGCACCAGGCAGCCAGGGTCTCGGCCTGATGGGTCACCGCGCCCATCCGGCGGTCCATCGCGAGCGCCCGCTCGAAGTGCCGATCGGCGCCGGGCGCGTCGAGCACGGAGTCCAGCTCGCCCAGATAGCGATCAGCGCTGCCGAAAACCGCGACGCTCGCGCCCGCCATCAGATTGGCGCCGGTGTACTCGGCCAGCAACGGGCGCAGCGTCGCCGCGACCGCGGTGTCGTCGAGCCGGACCGCCGCCTCGGCGGCGAACGCCAGCACCCCCGCCCATTGCGCCCCGAAGCGGTGATCGCCGAGCCGGTCGCACAGACAGGTCAGCACGCGCGCGGCCGCCTCCCACATCTCCAGTTCCGTGTACAGGGCCAGCAAGCCAGGCAACCAGTGATCGTCGAAGCTCTCGTGCCCGGAGATGAGCGGACGAATCTGTTCCAGGCCGCCGGTGACCCGCCGGAGCATGAACTGTTGCACGCCCCATGACCCCTCGGTCGCGCCGCCGAACTCGTGGGCGAACTGGTCGTCGAGCCAGTCGCTGATCCGCTCGGTGGCCGCGAAGTCCCCGACGGCGAACCGGTGCGCGCAGCGCGAGCATCCCGCGACGTACCGGAAGAACGGCTGTCCGCGGGCCAGCGCCAACTCGGTCAGATCGCGTTGGGCACCGCTCCACGCCGCCTCGTCGCCGAGAAGGTAGGCGAACACCGCGCGGTGGAAGGCGGCGGGCCCCCGGTAGTCGTCGTCACCGAGGCGCGCACCGATCGCGTTGAGCTCGACCGCCCGCGCCAGCAGCTCGGGCGCCAGGTCCGGGCGCAGGCCCTGCCACAGCGTCGTGCACAGGGCATGCGCGGTCAGCTCCGGGTCGTCGATGGTCCTGGCCCGCGTCAACGCGTCCTCGCCGATCCGGCGAGCCCGCCGGAAATCGCCGGTGAACGACGCGGCCCGTCCCATGCTCGCGCGGGCGCGGACCGACAGCGGATCGTCGTGGTCCAGCGCCGCGGCATGCAATGCCTCACTCAGCAGCGTCAGCGAGCGCTCCCCGCTCGCGGAGGGCCGCCACGACGCGTCCTCGTGTCCGATCGCGGCCGTCAGCCGGACACGCGGGTCCCCATCCGTGGCGAGCTCTTCGTAGAGCCGACGGGCGGTCGGGAAGTCACCACCGTGCAGGTGACAGCGCGCCGCCGCCGAGAGGAGTTCGACCCGGGTCGGTCCTCGCGTGACGCGCACCTGCGCCGCGCGCTCGTACAGCACGGCCGCCTCGCGATGGGCGATCCCGCGCTCGGCCTGGCGGGCGGCGAGTACCAAGTAGTGCACGGCCTTGTCCGCGTGTCCCAGGGCGCGCGCCCGGAAGTAGTGATGGGCCAACGCGGCCACCCGCGTCGGGTCCCGCTTCTCGACGGCCACGGCGACCCGCGCGTGCGCGGCCGCCAGGTCGCCGGCCGACATCCGGTCGAGCACAGCCTGACGAGCCAGGGCATGCGCGAACCGATAGTCGCCGTCTGCCGCACCCGCGACGAGCAGGCCCGCGCGCACGCCGAAGTCGATCCCCGCGAGGACCTCGGTCGAATCGAGTCCGTCGGACAGGGCCTCGGGGTCGACGACGTCGCCGGCGACCGCGGCCAGCTCGATCACGCGTGCGTGGCGCACATCGAAGGCCGCCAGCCTGCGAGCGAGTGCATCCTGGACCGAACGTGGGGCGGCGACGCCGGAACGGACCGCGGTCAGACCGCCACGGCCGGCCAGATCGTGCCAGTACTCCTGGAGGAAGAACGGGTTCCCGCCGGTGTGGTCACGCAGCACCGGCGCGGCCGATCTCGCCGACGCGCGGGACACCCCGGCGGCGCGAACGAGATACTCGGCCACGTCGTCGGTGCTCAGGCCGACGAGGTCGATCCGGGCGACACCGTCGAGACGGTGCAGATCGGCCAGCGCGAAGCTGACCGCGTCGGTGCGATCCGGGGCGGTCGTGCGGAGGGTCGCCAGCACGAGTAGCCGCTCACCGGCCGTGGACTCGACCAGATGAGACAGCATCGCCAGCGTCGGTTCCGAAGCCCACTGCAAATCCTCGAGGACGATGACCAGGGGCCGGCGCTCGATGGTCGCCAGCAGTACCCGCAGGAGCGCGTCGAACAGCACGGGCCGGGAGTCTCGGTCGCCCGGGTTCGGTTCGGCCGACGGCCAGTACCGCGACACGCTGGTGGTCAGGCGCAGCAGCGGAGCAGCCGCCGCGGGCGCGATAGTCCGCAGGATTTCCGGCGGGGTCTGTTCGATCGCCTGCTCGAGAATCGCGACGAAGGGCCGGTACGGAATGTCGAGGTCTTCCCGACACGCACCCCACAGCACCGTCGCACCGTGCGCGCGCAGCGCCGCGGCCGCCTCGCTCACCAGCCGGGTCTTGCCGACGCCGGGCTCGCCGCCTACGAAGACGACTTGTCGCCGATCGTCCTCGACCGCGGCCCAGACGGCCTCGAGCCGCGCGACTTCCGCGCGGCGGCCGACGAAGGCCGTGCCACTTCTCGGCGGAGCCGATTCCGTCACTTCTCGACCATAGCCGGATTCGACGACCACGCAGATAGTCCGATCTGACCCCCTCGCGGCGACGCCGATTCGATCAGATCAGGTCAGGCGCACCGGGCGGGCGCTCCGTAGCGTCACAGGTAACGCCGACCGAGGAGCACGCCATGGCAACGCCGATCGAGGACCTGCCCATCGAGGTCGCCCAGGGCGAGTTGGTGACCCGGTACATCGAGTGGGGCGACATGGCGATCCGGCACGCCAGCGTGCCGGCCGGGACCGATTTCGGCCCCGTCCTGCACGGTCTTCCCGACGACCGGTGCCCCTGCCCGCACTGGGGAATCGTGCTGGCCGGGTCGTTGCGGCTCGAGCACGCCGACGGCACGGTGGAGACGGCGAACGCCGGAGAGGTCTATTACTGGCCGGCCGGGCACACCGCCACCTCCGCCGGGGGAGCCGTCTTCCTCGAGGTCGGTCCGGTGGCGCAGATGCGCCAGTTCCACGACCACGTACTGCGCGGCTGATCGCCGCACCGGCTCGACTCGACCTCCAGGAGCAGACATGAACGGCACGCCGGCACTGACCATGCTCGAAGCGGTTCGCGGTGAGGTGATCACGGCGCAGTCGCCCGGCTACGACCGGGCGCGCTCGGTCTACAACGGGATGATCGACCGCACGCCTCTCGCGATCGTCGGCGCCGTCGACGTCGCCGACGTGCGCACCACCGTCGACGCCGCCCGGGAGAGCGGACTCGACCTGGCCGTTCGCGCCGGCGGCCACAGTGTCCCCGGTTTCGGCACCGTCGACGACGGCATCGTCGTGGACCTCTCCGCGATGAAGGGCATCCGCGTCGATCCCGAGCGGCGGATCGCCCGGGTACAGGCCGGCTGCACCTGGGGCGACTTCGACCACGCCGCGCACACCTTCGGCCTCGCCACCACCGGCGGGATCATCTCGACCACCGGCGTGGCCGGTCTGACCCTCGGCGGCGGAATCGGGTACCTCGCCCGTGCCTACGGTCTGTCCATCGACAACCTCCGATCCGCCGACGTGGTCCTGGCCGACGGCACCTTCGTGACGGCGAACGCGACCGAGCACCCCGACCTGTTCTGGGCACTGCGCGGCGGCGGCGGCAACTTCGGAGTGGTGACGGAATTGGAGTTCGACCTGCATCCCGTGGACACCATCTACGGCGGACCCATGTTCTTCGAGCTCGACGCCGCCGAGAAGCTGTTGCGGACCTACCGTGACTGGATCGCCGCGGCACCGCGCGCGATGGGCGCCTTCCCCGCCTTCCAGATCGCCCCGCCGCTGCCCTTCATCCCCGAAGACCGGGTCGGCGAGCCCTTCATGCTCGTGGTCTCGTGCTTCAACGGCAGCGACGAGGAGGGCGAAGCACTGCTCGCGGACCTTCGAGCGGTCGCGACGCCGGTCGCCGAGCACGTGGGCCGGATGCCCTATCCGGCGCTCAACAGCGCCTTCGACGCGCTGCTTCCCGCCGGACTACAGCACTACTGGAAGGCGGCGTTCCAGCCCGAGCTCACCGACGGCGCCATCGCCGCCCATCTCGCGTTCGGTCCCCGGGTCCCCGCCATGCAGTCCACCATGCACCTCTACCCGATCGATGGCGCCGTGCACGACGTCGCGGTGGACGCCACCGCGTTCGCCTACCGAAACGTGAACTTCGCTCCCGTCATCGCCGGTATGTGGCCGGACCCGATCGACAACGAATCCAATACCGAGTGGGTGCGCGACTACCACGCCGCGCTCGAACCGCACACCGCCGACGGCGGCTACATCAACTTCATGGCCTCCGACGACCAGAGCCGCATCCGCGCCAACTACGGCCCGAACTACGACCGTTTGGCGGCGGTCAAGAAGGCCTACGACCCGGCCAACCTGTTCCATCTCAATCAGAACATCGCCCCGGCCGCATAACGCGATCACCGGGCCCGCGAGGGCTGCGGCCGGGCCTGCCGGCACCCGGCTCGGACCGCGGTGATGGGCATTCCGCGTATTCGATCTAGAACACGTTCTACACTCCGGCCATGGACCTTGTCGCGATCGAGGAGATCAAGCGTCTCAAGCACCGGTACTTCCGCACACTCGACCTGAAACTGTGGGACGAGTTCGCGGACTGTCTCGCCGAGGACATCTCCGCGCGCTATGGCACCCAGGCCATGGCCGAGCCGCTGCATTTCGACAGCCGGGCCCGTGTCGTGGCGTTCATGGAGCAGAACCTCGGGCCCGGGATCGTCACGGTCCACATCGCCAACCATCCCGAGATCGACGTCGACGGTGATACCGCGCGGGGTTCCTGGGCGTTCGAGGACACCGTCCTGGTGCCGGACGCGAAGGTCCAGATCCGCGGCGGCGGATACTATTCCGACACCTATCGTCGCGACCCGGACGGTGCGTGGCGGATCGCCTCGACCCGCTACGAGCGCATCTACGAGGCATCGACCTCGCTGGCGGACCTCCCGAGCTTCACGATGCTCGCCAACCGGTGGGACCCTTCGCTCGAGCACTGACCACCGTGGTGGGCAGACCGTCGGTCGGTCGCGTCAGCGCTGTTCGGTGAGCGCCCGGCGCGACTCCTCGTGCAGGATCGCGAGGAGTTCCTCCTCCAGCGCGACGAACTCGGGCGCGGTGATCATGGACAGTCCGCGCGGGCGCGGCAGGTCGATGCGCAGTTCGTGGCGCACGGTGGCCGGGCGGGCCGACAGCACGATCACGCGGTCCGACAGATAGACCGCCTCACGGACATCGTGGGTGATCATCAAGACCATCCAGCGGTAGCGCTGCCAGACCTCCTGCAGCCACGACTGCATCTCGGTGCGGGTCAGGGAGTCGAGTGCCCCGAAGGGTTCGTCGAGCAGCAGCAGTTCGCGCTCCTGGACGACAGTCCGCAGCAGCGCGGCCCGCTGCCGCATCCCACCCGACAGCTGGGACGGGCGGGCGTCCTCGAAGCCGGACAGCCCGAAGACCGGGAACAGCGCGCGGGCCCGGCGCCGCGCCTCCGCTTTCGGGACGCCCTGGACACGCAAACCGAGGATGGTGTTGTCCAGCACCGATCGCCAGGGGAACAGCAGGTCCTTCTGCGGCATGTAGGCGCAGTGCGACGCGGTGTCCTCGCCGTCGGCCGCGCGGAAGCCGACGCTGCCGGAGTCGGGGGATTCGAGTCCGGCCAGCATGTTGAACACGGTGCTCTTGCCGCACCCGCTCGGTCCGATGACGGTGACGAACTCGCCCGATCGGACGGTGAACGACACCCCGCCCAGCACCGCGAGGTCCGGGCTGCGCCGACCGGGTTGCGGGAACGACTTGGTGAGACTGTCGACGACGATGCGGTCGCGCTCGGCGTCAGTCACGTCGGCTCCTGTTCTGCGCGCGCGACCACGGCGCGACGAGGCGTTCGATCGCGAAGGTCGACAGGTAGAGCGCGATGCTCAGCAGCGCCGTGACCAGCACCGCCGCCAGCACCAGGTCGGTGCGGAACGAATTCTTCTGCAGGCTCATATAGATGCCGAGACCGGCACTCGCGCCGACGTACTCGGCGAACACCGCGCCGACGACGGCATAGGTGATCCCGATCCGCAGCGCCGTGAAGAACCGTGGCAGGGCGGACGGTAGTCGCACATACCGGAACTCCTGCCACCGGGAGGCGCCCATGCTCCGCAGCAGCGCGCCCGCGTCGCGGTCGGCCGCGGCGAATCCCTCGATCAGGCCGATGGCCATCGGGAAGAAGGTGACCAGCGCGACCACCAGGATCTTCGGCAGGAGACCGAACCCGAACCAGATGATCATCAACGGTGCGATCGCCACGATCGGCACGGTCTGCGACGCGACGAACAGCGGCACCAGCGCCCGCCGCAGCCACGGCGAGAAGTCGACGATCACCGCCAGCACCCACGCCAGCGTCAGCGACACCGCGAACCCGGCCAACGTCACCTGCAACGTCGCGGCGGCGTGGGACAGGATCTCGTCCCGGTGCGCCCACCCCTGCTGGACCACCCGCAGCGGCGACGGCAGCACCTGCGGTCGGACACCGCTGCTGGTGACGTAGACCTGCCAGCCGGCGACGAGCGCCGCCACCGTGACGAACGACGGTATCGCCCACCGGATCCCGGCCCAGCGCGCCGTCCCGCCGTCGTCGCCGGTGGGGGCCGGCGACGACGCGGCTACGGGCAGCTCACCGGTCGGCGAGGTACTCATCGGTGAAATAGGTCGACCAGTCGGGTTCGGTGGTCAGCGGCTTGCCATCGGGGCCGGTCAGCAGGCCGCTCCGGTACAGGAAGCCGGAATTGGCCGACCACTGCTCCACCGTCTGGGTGCCCACCGTGCCCTGGGCATCCTTCATGAACTGTTCGGCCAGCATGCGCTGGCTCTCGAAGACCAGCTTCTCGTCGGTGAACGCGCCCGGGTTGGCGGTGATGAGATCCTGCGCCGCCGCGTCCGGGTTGTCCGCGGCGAACTGGTAGCCGCGTTGCAGCGCCTGCACGAATTTCGCGGCGCGGTCCGGGTTCTGGGCCAGCCAGCCCTCGTTGGCATCGATCACGATCGCGTAGGAATCCGGGAAACCGAAGTCGGTGTAGCGGAAGTATCGCATCGGGGTGCCGTGGTGTTCGGCCTCGATCCCTTCCCACGCCAGGTACGAGACAGTGAAGTCCGCCTTGCCGGAGTAGACCGCTTCGTAGGCCGACGAACCCAGCACCACCGAGGTGAAATCGCCGCGGCCACCGTCGTTGCGGATGACCTGCTGCAGCGCCTCCCGCTCACCCGGGTCGCCGAAGCCGGCGTAGGTCTTGCCGTCGAGATCCTTCGGGCTCGCGAGGTCGGCGCGATCGGCGCGCACCCCGATGCCCGTCGCCCAGTGCTGCAGCGGCGCGAGCACCGACTTGACCTGCGCGCCCGACGCGCGGGCGAAGGTCGACGAATTGTGGGTACTGATCCCGAATTCCGCGTTGCCGGCGTCGATCATCGTATCGACCGAGGTGTTGTTGTACGGCAGGACCTGCACATCCAGACCGACGTCGGCGAAATAGCCGCGCTGCAACGCGACGTAGAGCCCGGCGTGGTTGGTGTTGGGCGTCCAGTCCAGCGCGAACCGAATCGTCTGATCGGAGCCGCCGCCCGAACCGCAGGCGGTCAGCAGCGACAGCGCCGCGACGGTGGTGGCCATGACCGCGAACGCGCGGCGAAGACGCCCGCTCATGCGGCAGGCCAGGGCTGCGGATGCAGGGCGGTGTCCCAGAACATCAACTCGTAGCGCACGGCGAGGACGAACGCCTTCTCCATCGCCCCGCGCTCCTGCTCGCTCGCCGAGTCGGCGGCGGCGTCGACCAGCGAGCGGGCCGTGGCCGCGGACTGCTGGAACTCCGCCGCGCCGTAGGTGCTGACCCACTGGGCGTACGGATGGGCGGGATCGGTCGCGATCACCTTCGCGGCGCTCTCGGCCAAGCCGCGGCCCACGTCGGCGTAGATCCAGAAGCAGGGCAGCACGGCCGCCGCGGCGACGGCGTAGGAATCGGTCGCGGCCGCGGCGATCAGGAAGGACACGTAGGCGAGGCAGGTCTGCGAATGCTCCGCGTCGCCCTGCCGCGGGGGCAGCGCTCCACCGGTGAGCATCTGATCGTGCATGGCCGACTCGACCGCGGCCGCGTTGGCGGACGAGGTCGCCCAGAACGCCGCGGTCCGCGGGTCCGGTGACTTGGCGGCCAGGATCGCCAGCGCCTTCGAATACCCGGTCAGATACAGCGAATCCTGCTCGATGTAGGTGCGGAACACCTCGAGCGGCAACGTGCCCTCGCCGAGGTGGCGCAGGAATTCCAGCTCGTCGATCGCGCTGCGCAGGACCTTGGTCCGGTCCCAGAGGTGATCGGTGAACAAGCCGGTATTTGTGGTGTGGGCGCGCAACACCGTGACATCCCTTCGTCAGCATTACCTGAACAGGTTCAGCGGGTCTGTTCTCAGCCTCGCGGTCGCGAGACACCCCGTGTCGGAACTCGACCGACACTAGCAGCGACCACCGACACGCGGACGCCACCCGGGTGCGCGCGCAGCCCCGCTCACGGTGGTAAGTGTTCGGCCGCGGATCGGCACCCAGTAACTTGGCTGCCAAGGAAGCCGTCTTCCGCACCCGTCGGACCCGCCGAACGAAGAGAGCTGAGCAATGTCGACCTCTACCGCGCGTGCACACATCGGTGTCACCGGCCTGGCCGTGATGGGCAGCAACATCGCCCGCAACTTCGCCAAGCACGGCTACACCGTCGCGCTGCACAACCGTTCCGTGGCCAAGACCGACGCGCTGCTCGCCGAGCACGGCGACGACGGCGACTTCGTCCGCACCGAGACCGTCGAGGAGTTCGTCGCGGCGCTGGAGAAGCCGCGGCGGGTGCTGATCATGGTCAAGGCAGGCGAGGCGACCGACACCGTCATCGAGGAACTGGCCGCCGTGATGGAGCCGGGCGACATCATCATCGACGGCGGCAACGCCCTCTACACCGACACCATCCGCCGCGAGGCCGCCCTGCGCGAGCGGGGCCTGAACTTCGTCGGTGCGGGCATCTCGGGCGGCGAGGAAGGCGCGCTCAACGGTCCCGCGATCATGCCGGGCGGACCGAAGGAGTCCTACGAGTCGCTCGGCCCGCTGCTGGAGTCGATCGCGGCCCAGGTCGACGGCACCCCGTGCTGCACCCACATCGGCCCCGACGGTTCCGGGCACTTCGTCAAGATGGTGCACAACGGCATCGAATACGCCGACATGCAGCTGATCGGCGAGGCCTACCACCTGTTCCGGGACGCGCTCGGCTTCGACGCCGGGCAGATCGCGCAGGTGTTCACGCAGTGGAACTCCGGCGACCTGGAGAGCTACCTGGTCGAGATCACCGCCGAGGTGCTCGCCCAGGTCGACGCCAAGACCGGCAAGCCGCTGGTCGACGTCATCGTCGACGCCGCCGAGCAGAAGGGCACCGGCCGCTGGACGGTCAAGTCCGCGCTCGATCTCGGCGTGCCGGTGACCGGCATCGCCGAGGCGGTCTTCGCCAGAGCGCTGTCCGGTTCCCGGGCCCAGCGCAAAGCCGCGGTGGGCCTGGCGTCGGGCACCCTGGCCGACAAGCCCACCGATGTCGAGCAGTTCACCGAAGACATCCGGCAGGCGCTGTACGCCTCGAAGGTCGTCGCGTACGCGCAGGGCTTCGACCAGATCGCCGCGGGCAGCGCCGAATACGGCTGGGATCTGCACCCCGGTGATCTGGCGACCATCTGGCGCGGCGGCTGCATCATCCGGGCCCGGTTCCTGAACCGGATCAAGGACGCCTACGAGCAGGACCCCGCCCTGCCGAGCCTGATCCTGGCGCCCTACTTCCGCGAGGCCATCGAGACCGCGATCGACAGCTGGCGGCGCGTGGTGTCCACCGCCACCCTGCTCGGAATCCCCGTCCCGGCGTTCGCGTCCTCGCTGTCCTACTACGACGCCCTGCGCGCCGAGCGCCTCCCGGCCGCCCTGACCCAGGGCCAGCGCGACTTCTTCGGCGCCCACACCTACGAGCGCATCGACGCCGACGGCAAGTTCCACACGCTGTGGAGCGGTGACCGCAGCGAGGTGGCCGCGGACTGAGTGCCCGCTACTGACAGTTCCGCTCGTCGGAGCCGTCGCCACAGTCGTCGTCACCGTCGCACAGCCATTGTTTCTGAACGCATCTGTCGTTGTCGCAGGTGAATTCGTTCGGCTCACACAGGTGCTTACCGCTGTGACATTCGCTGCGGGCTCCGCCCGGACCGAATGCGAACGACATCAGCGTCTCGGCGTCGACGGTGGCGGCGACTTCGGCCACGGCCGGCGCGGACAGCAGCGCCAGCGTTGTCATGGTCGCTCCGAGAGCTGTCGCGAGGACGGTAAAGACACGCATTCGAGGGACCTCCTGCTGAGATTCGTTCTCCGTGTAAGAACTTCGGTCTCCAGCGAACAGTCGAGCGTCGATTCCCTGTCGAGGATCGCACGCCGGACCACCGAATTCGGGGAAGCGGATGGCACAACCCGGATCGCAGGTCGTCGGTCCCGATCCCGCTCGGCCGGCGCGAAGGTGGTGGCGACCGCTCGCGCTGAGACAAGCACCCCGTTGTGCGAAACGGGGTTTTATGGCTTCTGACAGGGCGCAATAACGTCGAATACGTGGAGTGGAATTTTCAGTCGGCCGAAGAGTTCTCAACTGCCCTGCGTGCCGGTTCGGTGAGCTCGGCAGAACTCACCGAGGCGGCGATCGCCCGTATCGAGCGTGAGGACCGGGCGATCAACGCGATCTGTGTACCGGACTTCGACCGCGCGCGGGCCGCCGCACATCGTGCCGATCAGGCGCGTGCCCGCGGCGAGGATCGGCCGCTGCTCGGCATCCCGATGACGGTCAAGGAGTCCTACGACGTCGCCGGGCTACCCACGACCTGGGGTATGCCGCAGCACGCGAACTATGTCCCGACCGAGAACGCGGTCCAGGTAGCGCGGCTCGAGGCCGCGGGCGCGGTCGTGCTCGGCAAGACCAATGTGCCGCTGGGCCTGCAAGATATCCAGAGCTTCAACGAGATCTACGGCACCACCACCAACCCGTGGGATCACGAGCGCACCTCGGGTGGATCCTCGGGCGGCTCGGCGGCGGCCCTGGCATGTGGGTTCGGCGCGCTGTCCCTCGGTTCCGACCTGGCCGGTTCGCTGCGTACTCCCGCGCATTTCTGCGGTGTCTACGCGCACAAGCCGACAGTCGGGCTGGCGCCGACGCGCGGCATGGTCGCCCCGGACGCGCCCGCCCTGCCGATCGATCTGGACCTCGCGGTCGTCGGTCCGATGGCGCGCACCGCCCGCGACCTGGGCCTGCTGCTCGACGTCATGGCCGGACCGGACCCGCTCACACACGGCCGGGCCTACGACGTGACGCTGCCGCCCGCGCGTCACGAGCGGCTGGCCGACTTCCGGGTCCTGGTCGTCGAGGACCATCCGCTCATACCCACCGGCGCCGCCGTGCGGGCGGGGGTGAACCGGGTGGCCGACGCGCTGATCGACGGCGGCGCCCGCGTCGAACGGCACAGTCCGCTGCTGCCCGACCTGACCGAAGCCGGGACGCTCTACACACAGTTGCTGTTCTCGGGCTCGGTGGCACGATTTCCCGTCGACGCCTACGAGCAGCTGCAAACCCGCGCCGCCGAACTCCACGCCGACGACCGGAGTCTCGACGCCGCGCGGCTGCGCGCCATGGTGTTCACCCACCGCGACTGGCTCGCGGTGACCAACCGTCGCGAGCTGCATCGCCACGGCTGGCGTCAGCTGTTCGCCGAGTTCGACGCGGTGGTGTGCCCGATCACGCCGACTCCCGCGTTCCCGCACGATCACAACCCTGATCTGCTGGAACGCCGGATCGACATCGACGGCGGCGCGTACCCGTACTTCGACCAGCTCGTCTGGGCCGGTCTGGCCACGATGCCCGGCCTGCCCGCGACCGCCATCCCGACGGGTCTGTCCACCGCAGGACTGCCGGTGGGCGTGCAACTCATCGGACCGATGTTCGAAGACCGCACCCCGTTGCGGCTGGCCGAACTGCTCGAGCAGAAGATCGGCGGCTTCCGGCCGCCGAGGTAGCCCGCCGCACCGGGTCACCGATGAGTTCTCGCCGCCGGACACGTCACTATCGGCATGACGACACACACGCTCGCTACTCCCGGCGCAACGCTCACCTACGACGTCCACGGGCCGCTCCCGACCACCGACGGACGGCCGCCGCTGCTCATGATCGGCCTCCCGATGGACGCGAGTGGCTTCACCGCGCTCGCGTCGCGTTTCCCCGATCGCACGGTCGTCAGCTACGACCCGCGCGGGCTCGGTCGCAGTGTCCGCACCGACGGCCTGGTCGACAACGTCCCCGCCGTGCACGCCGAGGACGTCCACGCCGTCATCGAGGCGCTCGGCGCGGGCCCGGTCGAGATCTTCGCCAGCAGCGGCGGGGCCATCGTCGCGTTCGCGCTGGTGAGCGCGCACCCCGACGACGTGACCACCCTGGTCGCACACGAACCGCCGTTGCTGTCCGCGCTGCCCGATGCCGCCGCGGCCGAGCGGGCCGCGGCGGGGTATCGCGAGGCCTACGCCGCGAAAGGCTTCGGCACGGGCATGGCGGCTTTCATCGCGATGACCTCCTGGCAGGGCGAATTCACCGACGACTACTTCGCCGCGCCCGCCGCGGATCCCGCGTTGTTCGGCCTGCCGGCCGAAGACGACGGCGCCCGCGACCACCCGCTGCTCTCGGAGCGATCCCGCCCGGTCCTCGACTACCGCGCCGACCTCCCCGCGCTCACCGCGGCGCCGACCCGGATCGTGCTCGGCTACGGCGAGGAGTCGACGGGCACGGTCACCGAGCGCACCTCGACGGCGATCGCCGATCGACTCGGCAGCCGACCGGTCGTCTTCCCGAGCCACCACGGCGGCTTCACCGGTGCGGAGTCCGGTTATCCGGGGCAGCCGGAGGCTTTCGCTCGTACCCTCCACGGAGTCCTCGACAGCATCCGGTGATCCAGTGTGTCCCGACGTCGCCGCCACGCCGGGTGAAGCTCACCACGGGTGTCGAGTTCCCCGCGATCGGTTCGGAAGCGCGACGTCGGGTATGCGCGAGGTGACGCCGCTGGATTCGGCGGCGTCGCCGACGGCCGATAGAGGAGGTCGAATTGGATATCGAACGAGGCAACACCAAGCATGGACCCGCCCACGACGCGGAGTTGGCCGACGAACTGGACAAGGCTCTCCGAGGCACGGGCCGGGTCGAGGACTGGCGTGAACCGGAACCGCTCTCCGGCGACGACACCGAGAGCGACATCGGATCCGACTACCGCAACCGTGCGTTCCCCGCCCCCACTGCTTCGCCGCGGCCTCGCGCGAGCACGCCGACGAAGGCGGACGGCGACGAGCGCAAGAAGGCACCGCTGATCGATCTCCGCGGGCTCACCGACCTGCCGAACGCCGTCGTGTCCGCCGCGTTCCAGACCGCGGCGCGGGTGCGGCACGCGCGGGTGTTCCACCCGCGGGGAATCCGCCTGGCCGGGCGATTCCGGCCGACGCAGCAGTACGAACAGTGGTTCGGGGCCGGTGATCGGGCGGTCATCGCCCGACTGTCGAAGGGACTGGGTAGTCCGGTCGGGGTGCCCGACGTGCTCGGGTTGGCGTTTCGGGTGCTCGATCGCGACGATCACCCGTGGGATTTCGCGCTGGCGACCACGGGCCGCGGCACCCTCGGCCGATTCGTCTTCACACCGGCGCGCGGCTGGTCGACGGCCTGTTTCGGCTCGCTGTTGCCGTACCGGTTCGCCGACGCCTCACCGGCGTGGTTGTTCGCCGAGCCGCTCGACCCCGAGGCGCTGCCGAACACCGCGTCGTTGCAGGCGGTGGGCGACTACCTCGACAGCCAGGTGATGCGCTACACCCTCACCGCCGACGGGCTGGGCGGCCCCGCCGAGACGATCGGTGAGCTGGACCTGCGCCGCGCCGAACCGGGGGAGCACCGCACGGACTTCTTCGACCCCGTCCTCAACCATCCCGCCGAGGTGGCGTTGGTCCCGAACATGGTCAACCGGATCCGCGAGAGCGCCTATACCGGCAGCCGGCGCGGCCGCGATGACGAGGGACCGCGGCCCGGCTGAGGCGAACGTGGCCGCGGCCCCACAACGGCTACAGCGCGCGTCGGGTCCGGCCCCGATCCGCGATGCGGAATTCGACGGTGACCGGGATGGCGGCGAGGTCGAGCGCGGTGCGCAGGCGCGGCACGGCGTGGCCGAGGATGCGCCTGCGCAGGGCGGGCAGGTCGGCGGCGGGATCGGTGTCGATGAGCAGATGCAGGTCGGGGGCCGTCGCGCTACCCGCGAGACGTGCTGTCGCGGAACGGACTCCCTCGTAGGTCGCCACATCGGCGGCCACCGCGTCGGCGGCGGTGCCGGAGCCGAGAATCGTGCCGCCGTGCCCGGCGGTGTCGCCGAGCTGCCACACGGCACGCTTGGGCAGCCGGGTGAACTGGGCAGCCAGCCAGCGCAGCGAGATCAGTGCGAGCACCACCGCGCCGGCGATCACGAGGTAGAAGACGATGCTGGGCGGCTCTTCGGTGCCGGGAGCCAGCGGGGTCGCGGGGGAGACCCGGAAGGCACCGAAGTGCGCCGCGATCAGCAGCCCGCCGGCCGTGGCGAGCACGATGCCGAGCAGTGCGAGCACACCGCGGTTCAGCCGGGCCGGCCGGTTGGCGGTGGTCATCGCGCACCCCCGGGGCCGATGGTGCGCAGGCTGGTGCGCAAGCGGGGGACCTCGGCCGGCTTGATCCGGTCGAGCCGCTCCGCGACCGCCACCCCGACGTCCTGGGCGGTCTGCTCGGCCGTGTGGTGGGTATGGCCCGAGACCTGGATCTTCTTGCGACGCAGTCGGACCCGGGATCTGTCCAGGCCGTCCACCCCGCCGGTGGCGTCGGCGAGCGCGTTGCGCAGGCTGCGGCGGGCGATGCCGGCGTCGATGCCGTCCCCGGCTTCGAGCGCCAGCACCACCGGCTTGCCCGGCAGCGCCGCTACCGCCAGCAGGGCCAGGCCGAGTACCGCGACGACGATGCCGACGCCGAGCACCCATCCGCTACCCCACGCCGTCTGGTGCAGCCGGGTGGCGATGCTGTCGTAGGAGACCCATTCCCGTGTCCCGGTGAGCCGCTGGACCAGCGACACCACTACGAGCACCGCGACGGCGCACAGCGCCAGCGCGGCGACGACGGCTGGGACGACCCGGCGTGGGCGGCGTGTCATCGGACTCTCCTCTCGGGCGGTTCCGGCACCATGGCCGAGACCTCGATGTCGACTCGTGGCACGGTGAGCCCGGTCAGCTCCTCGGTCCTGGTGATCAGATGCGCGCGGCACTGCTCGGTCACGCCGCGCACCGACAGCGGATAGCGGACGGGGAGCCGGACGCGCAGGGTCGCGCCGGTCCCGACAACCTGCGCGCTCACCTGCACCTCGGGCCCGACTCCGGTCACCTCGGCGGCGGCCCGCTCGGCGATGCGGCGTACCGCGCGCTCGCCGATCGTGGTCGTGCCGGGGAGCGGGGCGGCGGCGCTGGTCACCGCCTGCCCCGATCCTGCGCCGAGCGCAACAGCCCGGACAGGTCGACCTCGCCGTCGAGCCAGCGCCCGATCAGCAGGCCGAGGCCACCGAAGATCAGCACGACAGCGAACGCGCCCAAGCCACCGAAGGCGGCGGCGAATCCGAGGGACAGACCCATGACGAGGCAGATCGTGGTGGCGTTCATGTCACTGCACCCGGTCGCGGCTCGGCGCCTGCTGCTCGGCGGAGTCGTCCTCGATGTAGACATCGTTGACGTTGATGTTGACCTCGACGACCTCGAGCCCGGTCATCTGCTCGATGGCCGTGATCACGTTGCGGCGCACCGCGATCGCCAGTTCCGCGATGGCGACGCCGTATTCGACGACGAGCTCCAGGTCGACGGCGGCCTGCTTCTCACCCACTTCGACCGAGACACCCTGGCCGATGCTCGAGGACGCGCCCGGAATGCGGTCGCGCAGTGCGCCGATCGCGCGAGCGGTGCCGCCGCCGAGGTCGTGGACGCCCCTGACCTCCCGCGCCGCCAGACCCGCGATCTTCTGGACGACGGCGTCGGCGATCGTGGTGGTGCCCTGATCGGTCACCAGGGCGCTCGGGCGGTTCGACCCGTCCCGGCCGGTCCCGGCCTTCTCCACGGCCTTGGCGTTCTCGGTGGTCGTGCTGGACATGATGCCTCCCGATTGTCTTGTGTTCCAAGGGTTGACGAACTGTCATAGGTAGGACACCGCCGTCGGGCGATCGTCACGGGCCCGATGAGTGATCTGGATCGCTGTCGGCGGCGAAGGCGTCGACGTCGAGATCCACGACGTGCACGCGCAATCCGGCGCCGGCCCATCTGGTCCCGGCCAGGACCGGCCGCACGGCCGAGTCCAGCTTCTCGAGCAGGGGCGCCAGCGGCAGCGTGGTGGCGACGACCCGGATCTCGACCGTCTCCTCGCCCAGGTCGACGGCGGCTCTGCCCGCGTTCCACGGCAGCCAGCGGCTGTTCTGCAGACCCATCGGGACCGCGGGGTGGGCGCCGTCGATGGCGTCGATCGCCGCGATGATCCGGTCGGTCAGGTCCTCGTCGCCGCTCACGGCCGCCCCGGTTCGATGTCGAGCACGTACACCCGCACCGAGTCGACCTCGGCGCCGGTGGATTCGGTGACGGCCTCGGCCACGGCCCGCTGCACGGCGCCGCCGACCTCGACGACGTTGCCCGATGCCGAGAGCGCCAGATCGATCTGGATGTCGAGCAGGCCACCGGCGCGGCGCACCCTGACTCCGGCCGACGCGGCCGGTTCGCGGCCGATCCACAACTGCCGCCCGGAGCGGGCGAGATGCCCGACCAGTCCGAGGACGCCCGGTTCGAGCCTGGCCACGCCCGGCACCTGCGCCGCCGCTCGGGCGGCCACGCCGGCGATCACCGCGTCCCCGACGACCAGCTCGGTCGCGGGGGCCGGGCCCGTCACCTGTCCTCCTCGTAGAGGTCGACCACAGTGATGTCGAGCCTGCCGAGCCGTACCCCGACCCGCGCGGTGGTCGCGGCCCGCGCGCGTTCGCGCACCGCGGCGACCAGCGTGTCGATGGCGTGGGCGCCGTTGCGGACGGCGATGGTCATCTCGACCGTGATCTCCTGTTCGCCGTCGGGTCCGGGTTCGCTGCTGCGCACCCGGCAGCCGCGGGCGCGCACGCCGTCGACGGTGTCGGCGGCGAACCGCAGCACGGTGGCCACGGCCTGCTCGCTGACCTGGACGGCGCCGGGGTGGGGCGTGTCGACGGACAGGGTGCGGCCGCGGCGCACATCGGCCCGCACAGCGGACATGATCCGGCCGAACAGGTCGGGCGGCGGCGGGTCGGGTTCGTCGATGAGCTCCCTGGTGGCGTTGCGCAGGGTGAGCAGGCTCTCCCTGGCCCCGGCGCAGTGCGGGCACGAGGCCTCGTGCTGATCGGCGTCCGGCGCGTCGAGCCGATCCCAGACCTGCTCCAGGCCGCGTCCGCAGGGGAGCAGGTAGTCGTTGTCGGTCTGGTTGGTCACCGCCATGGCTTCATCACCTCTGCCAGTTGGGCTCGGGCACGTGCGATCCGCCCGCGCACCGCTGTGCTGTTGGCGCCGACGATCTCGGCGATCTCGTCATAGGACCGGCCGTGGACCTCGCGCAGCAGCCAGCACGCGCGCTGCTCCGGCGTCAGCTGCTGCAGCGCGTCGGTGAGCGCGGCCATCTGGCTGTTCACCTCCGTGGCGTGCTCGGGCCTGGTGTCGGTGCGGGTCGAGGCCGTCGTGTCGGGGTCGACATCGGCGGGGACCCGCCGTGCGCGCAGGACGTTGAGGCACCGGTTGGTCGTCATCCGGTACAGCCAGCCCGCGAAGGCCGCGTCGTCCTGTAGTCGGGTGATCGTGCGCCAGGCTTTGAGGAACACCTCCTGGGTCACGTCCTCGGCCTCGGCCCGGTCGGCCAGCATCTTGGCGGCCAACCGGAACATCGGTCCCTGGTAGCGCAGCACCAGCTGCTCGTATGCCCGGACATCGCCGTCACGCGCTCGCCCGGCCAGGGTCGCGTCGTCCAGCTCTGTCTCGGGTGCGGGCGACGTCGTGGTCACACCGGCACCTCCTCCGCTGCTCCTGTGATGGACACCGATGCGCAGGAATTCGTCACGGCAAACTATCAGTGATCGTCGTCTCACTCCGGCTGCCGACGAGTTCCGGGGGTGTCGCGGTCACCGGCCCTCGCGCCGGTGCACGAGCGGCGGTTTCCCGGGCGGATCCGCGGGTAGGCGCGGAAGAGAACGTCGTTCCCGGACCCAGGAGGTGTATGTCATGCCCCAGCAGACGTGGAGTGCGAAACGCGAACGGCAGTACAAGGACATCAAGAAGTCCGAGCGTGACCGTGGTCGCAGTGAGAAGCGCGCCGAGGAGATCGCCGCGGCGACGGTCAACAAGACGCGATCCCGGCACGGCGAGACCAAGGGCTCGGGCGGCAAGTCCGCTTCGGGGGCGTCGTCCAAGCGCGGCGGGCAGCGGGCCCAGGGGAGTGGGAAGACCCGCGATCAGCTCTACGAGGAAGCCCGCCGCCGCAATATCGACGGCCGCTCGAAGATGAACAAGCAGGAACTGGCCCACGCCCTCGGTCGCGCCTGACCCGCTGCGAAAGGTTCGCCATGCAGATCGGATTCAAACTGGCGGCCGAGGCCTTCGACCCGAACGAACTGGTGCGCCAGGCCGTTCGGGCCGAAGCGGTGGGCTTCGACTTCGTCGAGATGAGTGACCATTTCCATCCGTGGCTCGACAACCAGAACCACTCACCGTTCGCGTGGACCGTGCTGGGCACGATCGCGGCACGCACCGAACGGATCGGCTTGGCCACCGGCGTGACCTGCCCGATGATCCGCTATCACCCCGCGATCATCGCCCAGGCCGCCGCGACGACCGCGCTGCTCTCCGACGGGCGGTTCACCCTCGGCATCGGTTCGGGCGAACGGCTCAACGAGCACATCGTCGGCGGGGACTTCCCGCCGGTGCGGGTGCGGCATCGAATGCTGCGCGAGGCGCTCGAGATCATCCGGTTGCTGTGGCGGGGTGGCTATCGCAGCTACGACGGGCGATATCTGTCGCTGTCGGACGCCCGGGTGTTCGATCTGCCCGAGACCCCACCGGAGATCGCCGTGGCCGCCGGTGGTCCGCGCGCGGCCGAACTCGCCGCCGAGCTCGGCGACGGGCTGTTCGCCACCGAACCGAAGCCCGAGCTGGTACGGGCCTATCGGCAGTCGGGCGGTGACGGGCCGCGCTACCTCGAGGTGGGCGTCGCCTTCGCCGACGACGAGCGCGCGGGCGCGCAAGCCGCGCTGTCGACCAACCGGTGGTCGGTCGGCGGCTGGAAAGTGATGAGCGAGCTGCCCAACCCGGCCAACTTCGCCGCCGCCACGACCACCGTGCGCGTGGACGACATGCTCGATGCCATGGTGTGCGGCAGCGACCCGAAACCCTATGTCGACGCGGTGCGCGACGCCGTCGAGGCCGGCTACGACCGGGTGGTGTTGATGAACGCCGGACCCGACATGGACGCGTTCCTCGATTTCTACCAGGGCGAACTGAACGATCTGCTGCGCGCGGAGGTCTGAGGGAGGCGGGGATGGCGATGCCGATCGGCCCGGCCGAGGCGGTGGCGTCGTGACGGTCTACCCCGGCGCCGCCGAGTACGTACCCGACACGGACGACCTGGAAGCGGTCCGTGCGGCAGCGGGCACGTGTCATGGTTGCGACCTCTATCGCGACGCCACGCAGACCGTCTTCGGTGCCGGCACGCCGCACGCGCGCACGGTCCTGGTCGGCGAGCAGCCCGGCAACGACGAGGACCTCGACGGCCACCCCTTCGTCGGTCCGGCCGGCCGACTGCTCGACCGCGCCCTCGACGACCTCGGCGTCGACCGGGCCGCACTGTATCTCACCAACGCGGTCAAGCACTTCCGCTTCGAGCGGCGCGGGAAACGACGCATCCATCAGCAACCCCGCCGCACCGAAATCGTCGCCTGCGCCCCCTGGCTGCGCACCGAACTCGACCTGGTCGCTCCCGACCTGGTGGTCTGCCTCGGCGCGATCGCCACCCACGCGGTCCTCGGCCCGCGGGCCGAGGTCACCGAACTCCGTGGCCACACCGTCGAACTCGACGACTTCCGGGTGGGCGTGACCGTCCATCCGTCCGCCGTCCTGCGAGCACCCGATCGCGCACGGTCCTACACCGAATTCGTCGACGACCTGGCGAGGGTATTCGAGATGCGATGACCGTGCGGCGGTGAACCTTGCATCACGTGCAATTCGGCAGTGTCGGCACCGAGTTCGGAGCAGCGGGCCGGGAAAGACAAGACTGCTTCTCGCCTGGTCGGGTGAATGGGGTCGGTGGACCTGAGTGGTGAAGTGTTCGTCCTGACCGGACCTCCCGCCGCGGGAAAAACGTCAGTCGCCCGGTTGCTCGCCGGGACGGCCGATGTCCCCACGGTCCATCTCGAGACCGACGTGTTCTACCGCTCGATCCGTACGGGGTTCGTCCTGCCGTTCCTCCCCGCAGCGCATCGCCAGAACGAGGTCGTGATCGAGGCGATCGTCGCGGCGGTCGAGGCGTACTCACGCGGCGGCTACGACGTGGTCGTCGACGGCATCGTCGGGCCGTGGTTCCTGCCGCTGTTGCGCGCACTCGCAACGGACGTGATTGACGGAGCTGCAAGTGGGAATAGCCGCGTCGATACAGGCCACCACAGTAGGGGGGTGGCCGCAGCAGGAGGTCATCATGCAGTTCGTGACGCCCGAGGACACCCCGTCCGACGAGGCCGACCCGCAGTCCGACCACGCTCTGGTGACAGCACTCCACGATCACCATCTGCGCGGCCTGCTGGTCACCGCGGCGGGACTGTCGACCGAGTCGCTACTGCGCGTCGGCGCCGCGGCCGAGACACTGCGCCGGACCGAGGGCCTGCATCCACTCGGCCTAACCGCCCAGCTCTGACCGACGTCAGGTGGCCGCGACGGTGAGATCGGTGATCGTGGCGCCGGGGGCGCTGTTCTGCACCGAGGCGATGCCTTTCTTCGCACCGTCCTTGGACTCATAGGCCTGCGACTGCGCGACGACCTCGTTGTTGCCCGCCTTGAGCCGCCACCGGAACTTACCCGCCGCGTCGGCGAAGATCTCGAACTTTCCTGCCATGACCGGGCCTCGCTTTCGTTCGCCGGGAAAACGTGCCTACCAGGGCAGAATACCCACTCGGACGGGTCTATTCTCGATCTTGTGGGTCTGGCGGTGCCGGCACCGATGCTGGCCACACCCGGACGGCCCCCGCGGCCGCCAGGTGGCTGGTGCGCGGAGATGAAGTGGGACGGCGTCCGCGCGATCGCTCGCTGCACCGGCGACGGGGTGAGCTTGTGGAGCCGGAACCTGCGCGAGATCACCGCCTCCTACCCCGACGTCGTCGCGGCGCTGACCGAGCTCACCGACGGACGAACCCTGCTGATCGACGGCGAGCTCGTCGCCCTCGATGCCGCCGGGGCCCCGTCGTTCTCCCGCCTGCAGCGGCGAATGCATGTCCAGCGGCCCGCGCCCGCGCTGCTCGAGCAGGTGCGCGTGGACTACCTCGGTTTCGACCTGCTCGCCCTCGACAACGACATCCTGCTCGCGGACCCGTACTCGTCGCGACGGGCCGAGCTGGCCGATCTGCGCCTCGACGACGGTGTGCGCGTGCGGGTTCCGCCGAACTGGTCGTTGGCCGAGGTCGACGCCGAGCGGCTGCTGCGCACCGCCGCCGAAACCGGTCTGGAGGGCATTGTCAGCAAGCGGATCGACTCGATCTATGAGCCTGGTCGCCGCTCCTCGGCCTGGATCAAGACCGTGCTGCGCGCCACGACCGAGGCCGTCATCGTCGGCGCGGTCCCCGGAACCGGCGCCAACGCCGCCACTTTCGGCGGTCTGATCCTGGCCGGACACACCCCTGACGGACACCTGCGCTGCATCGGCGGGGKCGGGACCGGATTCACCMCCGAGGCCCGCCGCAGCCTCCACGCTGCCCTCGAGAAGGTCCGCCGCGACACCAGCCCGCTCGACGACCCGCCGCCTGCCGCGGCGGTGCGGGCCGCCTGGTGGGTCGAGCCGGTGTTCGTCGCCGACATCGAGTACCGCGAGATCAGCGCCGACGGAATGCTGCGCCACCCCAGCTTTCGGGGGATCCGGACCGACAAGACACCCGACGACGTCGCCGTGCCCTTCTAGGATCCGCGCGGTGCGCTCGTCACCAGGGCACGATTCCGGCGTAGTCGAAGAATCCGCCGGTCGGTCCGCCGTCGGGCTGACCCAGCTGATCACGCTCGGACGGGCCTGCGCGGTGGTGCCCGAGTCGTTGCGGGCGCAGCTCCGCGACGGCCACGCCACCGTGCCGGTGCCGGACGCACCGTCCGTCACCACCGTCATCGCCTGGCCGTCACACAGCAGATCGCGCGCCGTCGCGATCTCGTGCGGACGGCGATACGCCGGTAGCGGCGGCTACGAGCAGCTGTCGGGCGGCCGGGGAGCGAGCCGAGCACACCGCCCGCGACGACGCCGTTGGCGTCGCGAGTAGTGCGCGTCGGCTCACTCCCGCGGTCTATCCGGTGTCGACACCGTCCAGCGAAACGCAGGGAGCGGTCGGTGCCGTACGCATCCGGTCGACCGGCTCCACACAGCCGGGATGCCCGCTCGGCGTGGTGTGAAACGACGAAGCGGAGAGTTATGTCGCGATCGTTGTCGCCATCGACAACAGCAGCTCGAGCGCGTACCGCACCGATTGATCGAGCACCTGCGCCGGATCGCCGTCGAAGTGCCGATGGCTAGCTCGCGCGGCGCTGCGCGAAACGACGCAGAACCACACCGATCCGGCGGGTTCCCCGTCCTGCGGCCCCGGACCACCGACACCGGTGGTGGCGACGGCGATGTCGGCGTCCATCAGGGCCCGGACGCCCTCGGCCATCGCGGTGGCCGCGACCTCGGAGACCACCGGAACATCGGGAACACCCAGGACACGCTGCTTGACCTCGGTGGCGTAGGCGACGACGCCACCGCGGAACCATACGGCCGAATCGGGCGCGGCCCCCAGGGCGGCCGCGACATTGCCCGCTGTCAACGATTCGGCGACGGCCACCGTCAGGCCCCGCCGTTCGGCCAGATCTGCGAGCTGACGGGCGATCGCGCTCATGATCTCCTTCGACGATCGAGTCGTATCGGTGCGCTCCGTCAGCCTAGTGCGCCGGCACTCACGCTCGCGGCTGCCTGACGCCCGGCAGGAAGGTGGTCCAGTCGATTCGGGTGAGTCCGACGACCGCGGCGAGCAGCGCGATCTGAACGGCGATCCCGGCCGGCGAGGTCAGCGAGGAAACGAGCGTGGTACCGAGACTCCGCTCGGCCACCCCGGTCGCGCCGACATAGAAGGCGAAGCTGACCGTTCTTCCCGCGACGTGCGCCGCGGTGAGCGGAAGCAGGCGAAGCCCCATCAGACCCGCGGCCTCGAACATCTGCGCCGACGGCAAGGGGGAGACGAGGAAGACCCCCAGCACCGCGACGGTGCGACCGCGCCGCCGCGTGAGATAGTCGCCGGCCGTTCGCAGGTTGGCTCGTCGGCGTGCACCGAGATGGTCGCCGAGATGATGGGTGGCGGTGGCGAGGAGGTAGCGACCCGCGCCGGACGCGACAGCGGCGACGACGACGAGCGGGACCGGATGGAGGTGCCAATTCAACGCGAAGAACACCACCAGCACCGCATTGGGCGGTCCGAACGCGGGCAGCAGATTCACCGCGAACACCACGGCGACAACGATCAGGAAAGGCAGGACTGTCACGTTCATGACCAGACCGTGGTGATCGGCGCGCGGCGGCGAGACAACTCCGCGGCCCGCGACCGGATCAGCGGCGCCGGGCGAGCCGGCGCAACCGCTCGTGCTCGAGAACGAACACCGCGACGGCGGCGGTGAAGCACAGCGCGGTGGCGACGGCGCCGAGCCACGCCCAGCCGGCGAAGCCGTAGCCGGCGGCGGTGAGTGTCGATGCCAGGCCGACGACGCCCGCGAGAAAGAGCAGAATGCCGGGGATGTTGTAGGGATCGGCGAGGCTCTCGCCCGGCTTGCTGTGGTAGACCGCGTCGGACGTGGTGTCGCTCATGGTGTTTCTCCGATTTCGTCGTCTTGCGCCAACCGCGACCTGGACAGGTTGAGGGTCAGCGGTATCAGGTGGGAATGGATGCGTGCCGTCCGGGCGAGTTCGCGATAGGTCGACTCGACCACGTAGCGCACGTACGTGCCGGGAACGTCGGGGAATCTGCGGGCGAGCAGTTGCGCGATGGCTTCCAGTTCGTCGGATGCCATCGGCGGTACCGTTTCCGCGACGGTGGAGACAGGCGCCGATCTCGGCGCCGCGTCCGTGGTGAGCGATTCGTCGACCGTCGGCGTGCTCATGAACTGTCACCTCTGCCGTCGGCGTGGACAATCCGTTTCGCGTACCCGGCGGTGTTCATCTCGGCCCCTTTCTGCCGGTCTCAGCGTGCACCGGGCGGCGCTTGTCCCGGCAGGGTCCGGAGACCCCGCGCGGGGGGCCTTTCGTCGTGTCCATCGGTGATGTCGGCAGGGACCCGCACGGGGCGAACGGCACTGCCGCCGGGGCTGCCCGAGAAGCGATGGTGACAGGGACGAATACCGATTGTCCGACCGTCGAGGAGGTCCCGATGCGCATCGAGACGGGAAAGCCGATGTGGCACCGCTGGATCGCCTTCGTCACCGTGGGCGAATTCCTCGGCTTCTCGCTACCGGCGATCGTGGCGACGGCGGTGTGGGAGCGCGGCGGATGGCCGGCGACGACGGCCCTACTGGCGGCAGGCCTGGGCGAGGGCATCGTGCTCGGCTGGTTCCAGGCGCGGGCACTACGCCCCGCGCTTCCCGAACTTCCCGGCCGCGCCTGGATCGCGGCGACCGCGCTCGGCGCGGCGATCGCCTGGTCCGTGGCGATGGTGCCGGTGGGCACCGACGGTTTCCGTGGCTGGCCGACAGCGGCGGCGATACCGGTGCTGTGCGCGGGCGGCGCCGTGGTGGTTTCGGCTATCGGGGTGGCTCAGTGGAGCGTGCTGCGCCGATATCTGCCACGGGCAGGCTGGTGGATCGGCGCGACCGCGCTGTCGTGGGCGGCGGGCCTGGTCGCGTTCGCGCTCTTCACCAGCCCCCTGTGGCAGCCGGGCCAGCAGCCGGTCGAGATCGCCCTGATCGGCCTGGCCGGGGGATTGCTGATGGCGTTCGTGATGGCCGGTGTCTCGGGCGGATTCCTGGTGTGGCTGTTGCGTGCACAGGCCGAGGACGGGCGCTGATTCGACCCCGCAGCGGGGGCCTTGGTACTCGCTCATGGTGCCTGTCGACCCTTCTCCCGGCAGCTCCCGCCGGCACATGGTTGACGGAGTCGGCCGGTCGGCCGCGATTCGGTAGGAGGCGGAGAATGTACTGGTATGACCACGACGTCAACGGTTGGGGATACGCGTGGATGGGAGTCGGGATGGTCTTGTTCTGGGCCCTGTTGATCGTCGGCTTCGCGCTCGCGCTGCGATACCTGTTCCGAATGGACGGCGAGCACCGGCACCCGGCACCACCCGGTCCGGAACATGTCCTGGCGGAGCGGTTCGCGCGCGGCGAGATCGATGCGAAGGAGTACGCGGACCGCTTGTCCGTTCTCCGGTCCGTCGACCGTCGATGAGCCGGTCCCGAACGCCTCCGGCACCCTGTCCGCCCCGCCTGCCGTGACAGGTGGGGCGGACAGGGGTACCGGTGGCCCTTCGGGAGCCGGACAGTACGGGGTCAGTCGTGGTGGACGACCATGACCGGGCAGTCGGCGTGCTGCACGAGCCAGTGGCTGGTCGATCCGAGCAGCAGGCCCCGGAATCCGCCGCGACCGCGGCTGCCGACGACGAGCAGCTGGGCGGTTCGTGACCAGCGCGCCAGGTTCTCGCGTGGACCGAACACCTCGACCTCGCGGCGCACGTCCACCTCGGGGAACTGCTCGGACCATCCCGCCAGGCGTTCGGCCAGCAGCGCTTCCTCGGCGACCGTGAAATCGTCGATGGGCAACTCGAGGTAGCTGGTGCCGGCGAACTGGCCCTGGGCCAGATCGCTCCAGGCGTGCACCGCGACCAGTCGACTGTGGCGCAGCGCGGCTTCGGCGAACGCGGCGCCGATGGCGGGCTCGCCGACGCTGCTGCCGTCGACACCCACGACGACAGGACCGCTGTCGCGCTCGGGATCGGACCCGCGCACGATGACGACCGCGCCGTGCGCGTGCGCGGTCACCGCCAGCAGCGTCGAACCGAGGTGGGCGATCGGACCGACCGCAGCCGCCGCGCCGAGCACCAGCAGATGCGCGTGCGCCGAGGCATCGATGAGGGTGCGCGCGGGGTTGCCGGTGGCGAGTTCGGTGGTCACCGTGACCGACGGCGCGGCGGTGAGCGCGTCCTGGCGGGCGGTGGCCAGCGCCTGCTCGGCGGCCGACCGGATGTCGTGCATCGTGGTGTAGATGAACGCGTCGTAGGCGCTGCGGGGTGTGCGGTCGGCGACCGGGTCGGTGCAGTGCACGATGTGCAGGGCACGGCCGCGCGCCGCGGCGGTGCGGGCGGCCCAGCGCACGGCGGCGGTCGATCCGTCCGATCCATCGATTCCGACGACGACCGCCGCCGAGGCGACGCGGTGGGGGTTCTCGCTGTGCTCGGTCATGGCCTCAGCGTGGCACGCGGGCACTTCGCCGGTCAGAGCCGTGGTGCCCGGAACACGGGGACCAATGGCATCGGCTGGATCGCCGGCCGTGGGGGAGGAAGAGCAGTTCGGCCGCTGTTCGTCGACCATGGTCTCTCGCCGTTTCCGACTGTCCCGGCGAGGATCAGATCACCGGCTGCGCACCAGAAACGGGCCGGGCACCACATCGCCTACGTCGAGGTCGAGATGACAGAGCTACACCCCCTGGACTGGGGATTCATGGAACTGGAGGACGCTGATCGCCGCATCAGCCTCGGCATCGGCGCCGTCGCGATCGTGGCCGGGCCCGCGCCGACGCGCGCCGAGTTCGTCGCGTGGCTGCGGGAGCGGATCGACCACGTCGAAATCCTGCGCAGGCGAGTGCGCAGAAGGCCGCTGGACCTGTCCGCACCGGTGTGGGAGCGCGACCCCGGTTTCGACCTCGCACACCACATCCGGTGGACCGCTGTGCCCGGCCCGCGGGACGAGTCGGCCTTGCGGGAGCTCGTCGCCACCGAACTGGAGCAACGGCTCGACCGGGACCATCCCCTGTGGCAGTGCGTGGTCGTCGAGCAGCTGACCGGCGACCGATGGGCATTGATCGTGAAGGCCCACCACAGCATGGTCGACGGCCTGTCGGGAATCGCGTTGTTCGAGCAACTGTGCGATGCCGCCGTCGACCGCGCCGCACCGGCGAGCACTCCGACCTCGGGCACCTCGGGGACCGGCGTCGTGGAATGGGTGAGCAGGGCGATTCGGCTGCCGGTGACGGCGCCGCGCTTCGCTCTGTCGATGATGCGCGCGCTCGTGCCCGTGGTGTCCGCCGCGGTGGCTCCGGGCAGCCCGTCGTCCTTGAACGGGCCGCTCGGCCGCCAGCGCCGCTATGCCGTCGCGCGGGCGTCGATGACCGACATCCGCACGATCGAGACGGCGTTCGGCACATCGGTCAACGACGTGGCCTTGGCCGCCGTCACCGCGGCCTACCGGCAGCTTCTGCGTGACCGCGGCGAGGACCCGGCGGCGGGCGGAATTCGGATTCTGGTCCCGGTGTCCATGCGTGCCACCGATGCCGAATTCGCCTTGGACAACCGCATTTCGGCGATCATCCCGCATCTCCCGGTGGAGTTCACCGATCCGGTCGAGCGGTTGAGCGCCGTCCATGAGCGCGTCGCGCGCCACCGTGCGCGGGGCGAAGCCGAGGCCGAGAAGTCGATGTTGGCGGTGGCGCAGCTGCTGCCGTTCGCCGTCGGGGCGTGGGCGTTCCGGCTGGCCGGTCACTTCCCGCAGCGCAGTGTCGGCGCGCTGGCCACCAATGTGCCGGGACCCCGTGGACAGCTGAGCCTGGACGGTCGCGCGGTGACGGAGATCTGGCCCTGCATTCCCCTCGCGATGCGCCTGCGCACCACGATCGCGATCCTGAGCTACGACGACCGCCTGGTCTTCGGCATCACCGGGGATTACGACTCCACACCCGACATCGACCTGATCGCCGCCGGTATCGAGGACGGTGTTGCGGAACTACTGGCCCGCGCGCGATAGAACCGAGAGCGATCCGAGGACGCGGACGCGTTCCGGCCGCGACGATGGCGCGAGCTCGGCTCGACTACCGCCGTGGCGCCTGGTTCGCCGAGTGGCTCGGGGTGCGCAGATGGAGCGCGATCTGGATGACACCGTCGCTGCGGTGAGCCGAGATCGGCAGGTCGGAATCGATGATCAGCCGCATGGCTTTGGAGTTCGTCGGCAGCACCTCGGCGATGAACCGGTCGAGGCCGCGCGCGCGACCGAGCTCGGTGAGCCGATGGAACAGCACGGTGCCGATGCCGTGGTGTTGTTCGTCGGCGGCCACGACCAGAGCGATCTCGGCGCTGACCCCGTCGTCGAGGACGACGAAATTCGCGACACCGACCAGCCGGTCGTCGAGGAACGCGCCGACCGCGCAGTGTGTGGGGTCGTGCGACGCGATCGAGCCGACCACCCGGTCGAGGTCCTTGGGCGGTGGGGCGAAGAACCGGAAGTAGCCGTCGGTCCGGTCGAGCCCGGCGTGGAGTTCGCGTACCGCGTCCCGGTCGGTGGGGCCGAGTTCGCGCAGGACGATGTTCCGCAGGGCGGTGGTCATCACGATCCCGCCTTCGACCGGGTGACGGCGACCTTCAGCGCGCCTGTCTCCGCGGCACGCGCGAAAGTGTCGTAGGCGTCGACGAATTCGCCCATTGCGAAACGGTGCGTGATCAGCGGGGTGGGATCGAGGTGCCCGGATCGGATCAGTTCGATCAGGCGCGGGGTCGAATGCGTATCCACCAGGCCGGTGGTGATCGTCAGATCCCGGCTCCACAGGTTCTCGAGGTGCAGCGTGGCCGGTGCGCCGTGCACCCCGATATTGGCGACGTGACCGCCCGGACGCACGAGATCGACGGCCAGTTCGAAGGTCTCGGGTACCCCGACCGCCTCCATCGCCACATCGGCGCCTCGGCCACCGGTGAGCTCGGCGACCCGGGCGCGCACCTCGTCGCGTCGGCTGTTGAGCACCGGATCGGCACCGAGTGCGTGCGCGGCGGCCAACCGGGAGTCGGCGAGGTCGACGACGATGATGCGGCTCGGGCTGTAGAGCCGCGCGGTGATCACCGCGGCCAACCCGATCGGCCCCGCGCCGACGATGACCACGGTGTCGCCCGGCCGCACCCTGCCGTTGCCGACGCCGACCTCGTAGCTGGTGGGCAGGATGTCGGCCAGCATGAGCATCTGCTCGTCGCTGATGCCGGGTGGGATCGGGTGGGTCGACAGGTCGGCGAACGGCACGCGCACCGATTCCGCATGGGTACCGTCGATTTCGTGGCCGAGCAGCCATCCACCGCCGCCGGTGCACTGCCCGTAGCGGGCCTCCCGGCACGATGCGCACGCTCCACACGCGGAGATACACGACACGAGAACTCGATCCCCGACCCGCACGGTGCGCACCGCGCCACCGATGGCGGTGACGGTGCCGACGGCCTCGTGGCCGAGGATCCGCCCGCGCTCGACCTCGGGCACATCACCCTGGAGAATGTGCAGGTCGGTTCCGCAGATGGTGGCCGTGTCGACGGTGACGACGGCGTCGGTGCTGTCGAGGATCGTCGGATCGGGTACCTCGCGACGGTGTGGACGTCCTGGACCGTCGTAGACCATGGCGAACATCGAGGACTCCTTTCAGATCGCCGACGACCGGGCGAGTGACTCGGCACGGGTTCGGATGCCCGAGAGCATCTTTCGCTCCATGACCAAGCTGCCCGGCTCGGCGACGAGGCGGGTGAACAACCGTGTCCCCAGCGACGCCCCGGTCAGCGAGATGAGATTGCGGCTGATCAGCCGGGTGCCTGCGGGTTCGGGATAGAGGGCGAACGACCAGACCCAGGCGCCGTCCTCGGAGGCGAACACCAGTGACCGGTCGGGTTCGAGCACGCGGATCCGCAGGCGGGGTCCGCGCGCGCCGAGGGCGATCACGTCGCCCAGCGCCGGATGCTGGAATCGCGGCAGGATCTCGTCGGCGCTGTGCATGTCGAGGCCGAACAGGTTCTCGATCCAGTCGTAGGTGTACGCGCCGCCGCGCCCGGGGCCGATCTGCACGAGCCACGGCCAGATCGCCGCGGGTTCGGCCGCGACGGTGATCGCCCTGGTCGTGCGAATATCGGGGTGCGGGAGCAGTTCGTCGCCGGGTATCGTCCGCTGCGCCTCGTCGCGGGTCGCGCCCCAGGTCGCGAACCGTTTGCGCAGCAGAACCGAGTACCCGAGTCCGAGTCCGGCGGCGTAGATCGCGGCACCGACGGCGAAGGCTGTCGTGTTCTTCATCGCAGGTCCTCGCCGACGGGATGCGCGACCATGACGGGGCAGTGGGCGTGCTGGACAAGCCAATTGCTGGTCGAACCGAGGACGAGACCGCGCAGCCCACCCCACCCGTGGCTTCCGACGACCACCATCTGTGCCGAGTCCGACCACTCCTGCAGGTGTTGACGCGCATCGGCGGGGTAGACCCGATGCGTCACCGGGACATCCGGGTACTTCTCGTTCCAGCCGGCGAGTCGCTCGGCCAGCAGCGCTTGGTCGGAGGCCTGCTGATCGTCGACGCTGAACTCACCGGCGAACTCGCCGAAGGACGTGTCGTTTCCGGCGAGTACGGCGACGAGGGGTGCCGTTCGCTCCGAAGCTTCGGTGAACGCCGCGGCGATGGCCTGCTCGCTGGTGGGGCTGCCGTCGACACCGACGACGATCGGCCCGGTGCGGCGGGGCGCCGGCCCCGTGCCGGTGTCGACCACCACGATCCGGCCCGAACCGTGGGCGGTGACGGCCAGCAGCGTCGATCCGAGATGCGCGAGCGCGCCGACATCCGGTGTCGCTCCGAGCGCGACCAGATGAGCACGGCGCGACAGCGAGATCAGTGTCTGCGCCGGGTGCCCCGCGACGAGCTCGGTCCTGACCTCGACTCCGGGCGCGGCCTCGCGGGCCGTGCGCTCGGCGTCGGCCAGGACGGCGGTGCCGTGGGCGCGCACCGCGTCGATCACCGCCGGTGTGACGACAGCGTAGGGGTTGACAGCGGCGGTGCGGGCCAGGTCGAGTCCGTGCACGATCAGCAGGCGGCGGCCCCGCTCGGCGGCGGTCTGCGCGGCCCAGCGGACAGCGACGTCGGCCGCTGCCGATCCGTCGGTCCCGACCACGACGGCGGACGTCGCGAGCTCGTGTGCTTCCTCGGTGCGATGCGTGCTCATGGTGGTGCCCCTATCGGCGTGCGGTACGAATAGGTCGACCGTACGAACCACCGGGGTCGGGTGACTGCTGGCGTAGGTCCCCGACCGAAGGGCCGATCGGACACACCTGGACCGCGCGGGCTGATCGAAGTCGTCGCCCTCGACCGGGGTGCTCGCGGCCCTGTGAGCCCTGGCGCTGGGTGCCCGCTACGCCTACGCACCCCGCGTTCTCGGCTACTGCGGTCGCTCGGACGCGCGGGCACTACACAACGGGTCAGCCGCCGACGTCGGCGCCTGGCCCGGCACCGACTGCCCGGCGGCGCCCACGAGCAGTCGATCCGCATCCTGGACAGCTGCCGCATCACCTGGGGCAGGTGAGGTAACGACGGTGGTGCCGCGGCGGTCCACTGTCGGCGGTCGGTGTCCGATGCTGCGGTCGTCCGCTCCGGCCTGCGGCGCGCCGAGGTGGACGACAGTCGCCTCGTGACCGAGGTGACCGACGGCGACCAGGGGCCCCGTGCACCGGGGCGCGCGCCCCGACGCCGGGCGGGCGCCGGCCATCAGTACGGCACGACAAGGACAGGTGACCGATCGGCGATCGACCGGTGTCCCTGCGAAGAGCTCGACCCCGGCCCGACAGGGGATGTCAGGGGTGCACGAGATTGCGGTAGGTCTCGAGGATGCGGCGAATGGACGAGGTCACCGGCAGATCACCGTCCAGGGGCGCCCAGACATAGCGGGCGTGGACGGAGAGCCGGATCGGTTCGGTCGCCGCGACATCCACCGCGAAATGCAGGCGGCGCACCGGGTGGGCGTCGGGGGACAGGTAGTCGAAATCCCCGACATGGTGCCGAATCCCGGTGACGACCAGGCCCGTTTCCTCGTGCACGCCCCGGACGACCGCCTCGGCGAGAGGCTCCCTCGGCAGCACGGTGGTTCCGGGAAGCTTCAGAGTGGCCTTGATCGGACCGGTGTCGTGGCGCGCGAGTAGTAGGACCTGTCCGCCGCGATCGATGATCGCGCCGACCCGAGGTGCGGTACCGTCGATTTCGGCCTGGCGAGACATTTCCTCGAACTCCGACTCAGACACCATAGGACTCACCGACTTTCGACTCCGACACCCATCGCCACCGCCGCCGGATCCGGCGAAGGTGGTCGGTGATTACGGTACGTGCCGGGCACTGTCGGCGTGGGCGAATCGGCCTGCCAGGCTTGCGAAGCCACGCCCGAATGTCGGGGCGTCACGGTCGGCGCGTCGAGTGGCACGTGAGTCCGATGTGGTCAGCCGAGGACGTGTGCGCGAATATCCGCCGCCCACTCCCCGTATCCGACCTGCGTGCTGTCCGGGTGTCGGGCGTACACCACCCGGCCGGTCGGCGAAATGATCGGTCCACCGGGTGATTTCGCAGCCGATCCCGGTGACGAACCGGGTCCGCGCGGTCGTCGACCATCACCGGACCGATGGTGGTGCGGTCCCACCGATCGAATCCTGGGCGCCGTCGTCGCCCTCGCGCAGGGAGTGGATCATGCTGCGCAGGCTGCGGAACGCCGCCGACTGTTCGGCCTCGGTCATCCCGGCCAGCATTCCGACCTCGACGGCGCGGACCGCCGCGCTCGCCTTCTCGAGGCTTCGTCGGCCGCGAGGGGTGAGTCGCGCGGGCAGTGCCTTTCCGACCGGCGCCGCCGCGGGCCGCATCACGTAGCCGTCTCGTTCCAGGGTCTGCAGCACCTCCGCCATGGCGGCGCGCAGGGCGCTCGACGCTTCTTTGAGCAGGTAGCCCAGTGACGTCTCCAGGTCGATGCCGACCCCGTCTCGACCTGGCTCCACGCCACCGATGTCCAGGCCATCCACGACGCACTCGCCGCCGACGGCCACACCATTGTCGCCGCACCCGTCGACGGCCCCTTCGGCCGGACCTTCACCTTCGCCGACCCCGACGGCTACCGGATCACCCTCCACGACCGCACCTGACAGGCGACGTCATCGAACGATCATGGACCGCCGCTACGATGCTCAGCCATGGCCGCGATCGAGTTCGGGCAGGACTTGGTGAAAGCGCTACTGCGCGAGCAATATCCGGATCTCGCCGACCTGGAGCTCCGAGATGTCGAGGGCGGCTGGGACAATCGGCAATGGCGCCTCGGACCGGAACTGGCGGTGCGGTTGCCCCGCACCGAGCGAGCACCTGCCCTGCTGCGGATCGAGCAGACCTGGCTGCCTGTGCTGGCGGAGCGCCTACCGTTGCCGACGCCCACACCGGTGCGTGTCGGCCACCCGTCGTCCCTGTTCCCGCACCCCTGGACGATCGCGCGATGGGTCGAGGGAGAGCCCGCCGATCGCGCGCCCATCACAAGTCTCGACTCCGCCGAGATCCTGGCAGGATTTCTGCGCGTGCTGCACGGCGACGCGCCCGCCGGCGCTCCGAACAACCCCACGCGCGGAATCCCGCTGGCCGATCTGCGCGAAGGCTCGGGCCGCTGGTTCGAGGTCATCGCCGATCCGGCGATGGCCGAGCACGCACGGGAAGTCTTCGACAAGGCGGTCGATGCCCCGACGTGGCAGAGTGTGCCGCAGTGGCTGCACGCCGACCTGCACCCGGCGAACGTGGTCGTCGATGCGGGGACGCTCGCCGGGGTGATCGACTTCGGTGAGATGTGCGCGGGCGATCCCGCGACCGATCTGTCGGCAGCCTGGATACTGTTGCCGACAGGCGGGGCGAGCCGGTTCTTCGACGCCTATGCACGGGCGGACGCGGCCGCCGTCGCGAGAGCGCGGGGCTGGGCAGTGCTGCGCGCGCTCGGCCTGATCATGGTCGGGCGCAACGGCAGACTAGGTCTGCCCGGTGGCAAACCGAGCTGGGAACCGGCGGGCTACGCGACCCTGGAACGGGTCCTGGCGGCGGACTGACCGCCCGGCGTACTTATCCGAGTTCTTCGGCCAGCCCGATGAGCAGGCCTTCGGGGCCACGGATGTAGCAGAGCCGATAGACGTTCTCGTACTGGACCACTTCGCTGCTGACGAGGTGCGCGCCGTGCTTGCCGAGGCGGGTGAGGGTCTCGTCGATGTCGTCGACGGTGAACATGACGCGAAGGTAGCCCAGCGTGTTGACCGGGGTTTGGGGAGCGGCGATCACCTGCGGCGCCAGGAAGCGGGAGAGCTCGAGTCGGCTGTGGCCGTCTGGTGTGCGCATCATGGCGATCTCGACGCTCTGGTCGCCGAGGCCGGTCACGCGCCCGGCCCACTCGCCCGCCACCATGGCTCGACCCTCGAGTTCGAGGCCGAGTTCTTCGAAGAACTCGATCGCCGCCGTGAGGTCTTCGACGACGATGCCGACGTTGTTCATCGCGACTGGCATGAGGTCATCCTAGGGAACTGGAGTCGGCCGTGCCCATCGATCGCCGGCAATGCGTGCCGCCGCGGTGTCGTCAGGACGGGTGGTTGTCGAGGAACAGCGGCGGCATGAAGTGCAGCATCAGCGTGGACCAGGTCAAATGCGTGATCAGGGAGGCCTGGATGCCGCCCGTGTGCTGACGCTGGATGCCGAACAGTGTGCCCATGACCGCGCCGGCCAGCACCAGCGCCGGGTTGCGCGTCGCGGTGGTGGCGAGGATGTAGGCGCCGGTGGAGACGGCGACGGGCGCACGCGGGGCCGCGTGGTAGACCGCGCCCCGGAAGTACACTTCCTCGGCGGCGCCGTTGGCCAGCGCGGTCAGCAGGACCGCCGGCGTCCGGCCCCGGTCGGCGTAGCGCAGGAGCCTCGTGATCGCCCTGCGTAGCAACGGGATTCGTCGGGCGACGAGCGCGCATCCGTAGAACACCCCGAACGCCGCGACGCCGGTCGTCGCCGGCGCGAGCACACGCCGGTCGGGCTGGTCCTCGATCGGCGCCGGAGTGGTGGCCAGACCACCGAGGGTCAGTGTGGTTGCGGTGGCGAGGGTGAGCCCGTAGAAGCGCCTGCTGGCGGGCGGCGCGGCCAGGGACGCGCCCAGCAGGCCGGTGCCTGCCAGACCCACGGCCGCGACCGCCAGTGGCCGCTGCCCATCCTGCCTCGGCCGCACTCCACGCGACCACGAGCGGGCCGTCATTCGTCGTACCGCATCCGGACGCGCTCGCCGAGCGCGCGCAGGACCGCTTCGTCGTAGCCGATCGTCTCGAACGGCAGCAGGTCCCGGATGGTGGTGTCGTGCACGACGACCTCGTTGACCATCGAGTCGACCAGCGACCGGCCGGTCTGGACATCGACGTCGGTGACCAGCGCGAGCCAGCGGGAGGACAGCCGCGGGGACAGGAACGGCACCGGCACGATCGGCGTCGGCCGTCCCTGGATCCGCGCCACCCGCCGCATCATGTCGATGTAGGCGAGGACGTCGGGACCGCCGATCTCATAGGTCCGGCCGGTGGTGCGTGGCTCGTCGAGCACACCGGTGAGGTACCGGATCACGTCGTCGACGGCGATCGGCTGGGTGCGGGTGCGAACCCAGCGCGGGGTGATCATCGCGGGCAGGTGCTCGACCAGCTGCCGGGTGATCTCCCAGGAGATGCCGCCGTGCCCGACGATGATCCCGGCGCGCAGTGTCGTGACGGGTACCCCGGCTTCGCCGAGCAGGGTTTCGACCTGCCTGCGGCTGCGCAGGTGCGCCGAGAGACGATCGGTGTCGTCGCCGAGCCCGCCGAGGTAGATGATGCGCTGCACCCCGGCCTGTGCGGCGGCGCGGCCGAAGTTCCGGGCCGCCGCCGCGTCGCGCCGCTCGAAGTCCTCTTCGGCGAGCGAGTGCACGAGATAGTAGGCGCTGCCGCAATCTTGCATGGCCTCCGGCAGCGAGGCGGGGTCGGCGACGTCGGCACCGACGGGCGTGCCCGCCCCGTGATACCTCTCCGGGTGCCTGGTCATGGCCCGCACGGTGTGTCCGGATTCCTGCAGTTCCGGGCAGAGGCGCCGCCCGATGAACCCGGTCGAACCGGCTACGAGTACCTGCACAACGGATCCTCTCCACGCGGGCGGACATGCGGCCGGGCGTCTCGACGCCGACGATGGAACCGGCGCCAGGCTACCCGCGCGGGGCGTCTCGGCGCCGGATCCCCGCCGCGAGAGTCGGGCTTCGCGTGTGGTCCGGGTGGACGTGTGCCGTCGATGACGTCCTGTCTCAGCTACCGACGACGGTGATCTTGGCCTGATCCGGGTTGATCTCCGAATCGGAGGGATTCGCGTCGGACTTCACCGTGATGCGCGACTTGTCGATGCCGTCGGCCTCGAGTTCGGCCGCGATGTTGTCACCGCGCGCTTGGGCCAGAGACTTGGCATCGGCCACGTTCGAATCCTTGGCGTAGGTCGAGACTTCGATCTTGGTGTCGTTGCCCTGCAAGGCGGCCGCCACGGCTTTGAGCGTGACGGTGTCGGTGGTCCCCAGGTCGGAACTGCCCGGGTCGAAGGTGATCGGGGCGGCGACCAGGACCTTGTTGATCGCGTCCTGCACTGTTTGCTGCACGCTGTCGCGTGCCGAACTCACCGCCGAGGACGCCGTCGCGGCGATACTGCTCCGCATGGTGTCGACCTGGGTGGTCGGGGTGGTCGTCGGTGTCGACGACGTGTCGTCGGAGTTGCAGGCCGCGGTCATCAGTACGACCGCCGCGATCGACGCTATCCCAAGGACGCTGCGTGTGAGCTTCACCGGAATCTCCTGGTCTGTGAATGTCGGAAAAGTGGGTCGTGCTCGACTGCGTCGCGCGGCAGGGGAACATCCGGGGCCGCTGCACCGCTCGCCCCGGACGTGGCGGCCGACAGTCGTCGGCCCGAGCGTGCGGGGACGCCGGACCACTGCTGTGCGGTCAAGCGGGTCGGTCCCCTCTCGTCGAGATCGCCGCCGTGCCCGCCGCGTCGGAGGACAGCACCGGGCCCTGCACTGGAGTTGATCCCATAGGCGCATCGTGCGCCGCCGCCAGGGCGCGCGCCTCACCCGAATCGGGTGAACCCAGCGAGCGTCATCCGTGTCGGCGCCGGTACGCGGCGCCGGCACCGGGGTGCAGGGGGATGGTCCCGGTGCCGATGAGGAAGCGGCCGTCGAGGAACTGGGCGCCTGCGGCCTCGGCGGGCACGAGCGAGTCCGCGTGCCGGACCAGCAGGTCGACGATGGCGGCGGCGAGCTCGTCGGGCAGCGTCGCGGTGGCGAGCAGGAGGTTGGCGACGCCGATCGTATGGACCGCGGGGCTGCCCGGGTAGGCATCGGCGGGGAGGGCGACGCGGTCGTAGACCGGGCCGTACCGCTCCCGCATCGGCGCGGCCAGGGCGCCGAGATCGATCAGCCGCATCGGGTCCGGGACGGTGAGCGCGCTGGTCGGCACGCCACCTGCCCACAGCAAGGCGTCGATGGTGCCGTCGGTCAGTGCCTGAGCGGCCTCGCGCAGCGGGCGGTGTTCGACGGTGAC
Source organism: Nocardia canadensis (assembly GCF_032656385.1). Lineage (NCBI taxonomy): Bacteria > Bacillati > Actinomycetota > Actinomycetes > Mycobacteriales > Nocardiaceae > Nocardia > Nocardia canadensis. The sequence goes on along the minus strand of NZ_JAVCWB010000008.1, from coordinate 1,252,525 downwards.
CTCGGCGGGGTCCAGGCCGGCGGCGCTCAGCACGCGCTCACCGGTGACCGCGGCTCCGGACCCTGCGGCGCCGAGGTTGACGCGGCGCCCGCGCAGATCGCCGACCTGCGTGATCGGTCCGTCGGTGCGGACCGCCAGCTGCAGATAGTTCTCGTAGACCCGGCCCAGCGCGACCACGCGTCCGCCGAAGTCGTCTGCCGAGTCGGCCAGCGCGAGCGCGGTGTCGACCTCGCCGGTGGCGACCATCCGCAGATTCTGTTGGGAGCCCGCGGTTTCCACCGGCTCGATGCGCAGGTCGTCGGAATGTCCGGCGGCGGCGGTGGCCAGCAGCTGGGCGAAGGCGTAGTAGAAGCCGCCCTCCTCGCCGGAAGCGAGCCGTATCGTCGCGGGATCGGTCGTGCCGCAGCCGACGACGCTCGCCGACGCCAGCGCGGCCAGGGCCAGCATCCGGCGACGGCTGATCGACGGGCCGCTCATCGGGTCACCGCGGGGACGCGGACCAGGACGGCGAGCCCGTGCGGGTGCACCGCCTCGACGGACAGCGTGCCGCCACGCGCCTTGGCCAGCGCCTGCGCGATCGACAACCCCAGACCCGTCCCGCCGGCGGCGGCTGTCGAACCACGGAAGAACCGGGCGGTGAGCCGGTCGAGCTCGTCGGGTACCGCGCCCGGCCCGTCATCGGCGACCCGCACCGTCACCCCGTCCGGACCGGCCGTGACGCCGACGATCGTGTGCGCCCCGGATCCGGCGTAGCGGCATGAATTGCTCAGGGCCACATCGAGGATCTGGGCGAGGGCGGCCGCGCTGATCGCGGCCTCGACCCGATCGGCGCCGGGGCCAGGTCGGACCGTCGCCGTGGGGGAGTCGTCGGTGGGTGTCGCCGTCAGCCGGATCCCCGCATCGTCGAACGCCGAGGTCCAGGCGTCGACGCGGTCGGCGGCGACCTGGGCCGGATCACAGTGTTCCTCGGCGCAGGCCACGGTGCCGAAGGACGCGGGCGCCTCGGCGACGGCCAGCTGCAGCAGGTCGTCGAGGAGCGCGGTCAGCCGTTCCACCTCGGTGGTGGCGCCGCGGAAGGTCGCCGCCGCGCTCGCGGGGACCGCGGATTCCAGCGAGTCGAGCCGAATTGTCAAGGCGGCGAGCGGATTACGCATGGCATGGGCGGTATCGGCGACGAGCTGGTGTTGCGCGTCGGCGGAGTCGGCGACGGCCGTCGCCATCGCGTCGACGGATTCGGCGAGGGCACGGACCTCGGGCGGACCGCCGTACCGCCGGGTGATCGGGGCCCGGCCGCGTGGCTTGGGCAGCGTCGCGGTGAGCTCGGCGACCGCGTTCGACATGGCGGCCAGCGGGCGCAGCACCCAGCGGCTCAGGACGAGCGCCAACAGCACGAACACGACCATCGCGCCCAGTGCCCCGACCGCGATCAGCGCCCACATCCGAGCGATCGCCGAGCGGGCCGCGGCCGTCGACGCCTCGATCACGACGGCGCCGTTCACCTGTACGCCGGTGCCGACGGGACGCGCGACGAGCATCGCCGGCGCGCTCCACGGCGTCAGCCGGTCCACCTGCTGCGGGCGCTGGTTGCGCCGGGCGGCGGCCACCGCCGCCCGGATCCGCGGATCGTCCACCGCGACTCCGGCATTGACGATCGGCGCCCCGCGCGCATCGACGACCAGGACGTTCTCCCCGTAGAGCTCGTGATAGCGGGTGACCTCGTCGGCGAGTGCCCGCACCCCGCCCGCCGACCCGGCCGCGTCGGCGAGCGTGGCGAAACGATCGGCGTCGCCGGACCGGCCGAGCACCAATTGCTGGGTTCGGCTGGTGGCCGCGGTCAGCGACAACGGCACCGCGAACGCCAGCACCGCGAGCGCGGCGAAGACGGTGAGCGCGATCAGCAGTCGGCGCCGCATGCGCGTTCCCGGGAGGTCACTCGCCCCACCGATATCCGTAGCCGCGAATGGTGGTGATCAGCCCGGGCCGGTTCAGTTTCGCGCGCAATCCGGTCATGTGGACATCGAGCGAGCGCGAGACCGCGACGAAGGCGTCGCCCCAGATGCGGTCCATCAGCTGTTGCCTGCTCACCGCGGCACCCGGCCGTTCCACCAGCACCTCGACCAGTTCGAACTCCTTCTGGGTGAGCGGGATCGGGGTGCCGGCCACCTCGACCACGCGGGCGCGCAGGTCCACCCGGACATCCCCGGTGACGACCTCGGTCCTCGCCTGCCTGGCGACGGCGGCGGCCCGGCGCAGCACGGTCTCGAGCCGCGCCATCAGCTCGGCGATGCGCGGCGGTTTGACCACGTAGTCGTCCGCGCCGCCACGCAGGCCGCGCACGATGGAACGTTCGTCGCTGCGGGCGGTCAGGATCAGCACGGGGACGGCGCTGACCTCGCGCAGCCGGCGCAGCACCTGCAGCCCGTCGGCGTCGGGCAGGCCGAGATCGAGCAGGACCGCGTCGTAGTCGCGGTGGGCGATGAGCAGATCGGCGCCCCGGCGCAGGCGCTCGGCCCGGTAGCCGCGCGCGGTCAGCGCCTCGACCAGGGCATCGCCTACCCCGTCGTCGTCCTCGACCACCGCAAGCCGCACGCGCCGATCCTCCCACAGGGGCAGGACCGGCGCGGTTGCCGGACGGTCAGCCACGAACGGTGGCCATCGCCCGCTCCGGCTCGACCGGGTCGGCCTCGACAGCGGCTTCGGCGTCGATGGTCGACTCGGCCGAGGTCTCCCGCATGAAGTAGTAGGTGAGCAGCGAGATCGCGACACATCCGGCGACGTAGAAGAAGTACAGCGACTCCATCCCGGCCTTCTTCAACGCCAGGGCGATCATCTCGGCGGTGCCGCCGAACACCGCGACGGTGAGCGCGTAGGGCAGACCCACGCCGAGCGCACGGATCTTGGTGGGGAACAGTTCGGCCTTCACGATCGAGTTGATCGAGGTGTAGCCGGTGACGATCACCAGCGCGGTCATCATCAGGCCGAACGCCGCGAACGGGTTGGCGGTGTGCGCGAGCGCCGACATGATCGGCACCGTCAACAGTGTGCCCGCCACACCGAAGAAGATGAGCAGCTTGCGACGGCCGATCCGGTCGGAGAGCCCGCCGGCGATCGGCTGCAGCACCACGAAGACCAGCAGCGCGACGAAGTTGATCCAGGCCACGGTGTCCTTGGAGATACCCGAGGTGTTGATCATGAACTTCTGCATGTAGGTCGTGTAGGTGTAGAACGCGACGGTGCCGCCCATGGTCAGGCCCACCACCAGCAGGCATTCCCTGGGGTACTGCAGCAGCACCCGCAGCGATCCGCGCGAACTGCCGACCGCCGCCGCCGTGGTCTCGCCGGAGCCCGCGACGGCCTTGAACGAGTCGGATTCGTCCATGCCGCGGCGCAGCAGCATGACCACGATGGCGCCGCCCGCGCCGATCAGGAACGGGATGCGCCAGCCCCAGCTGTGCATCTGCTCGGAGGTGAGCACCTGCTGCAGGATGATCTGGACGCCGAGGGCGGTCAGCTGACCGGCGACCAGGGTCACGTATTGGAAGCTCGAGTAGAAGCCGCGCCGGCCCGGGGAGGCCACCTCCGACAGATAGGTGGCGCTGGTGGCGTACTCGCCGCCGACCGAGAGACCCTGCAGCAGCCGGGCCATGAGCAGCAGGACGGGTGCCGCGATGCCGATGGTGCCGAAGCCCGGGGTCACCGCGATCATCAGCGATCCGGCGGCCATCACCGTGACCGACAGGGTGAGCGCGGCGCGGCGGCCGAACCGGTCGGCGTAGCGCCCCAGCGCCCAGCCGCCGATCGGCCGCATGATGAATCCGACCGCGAAGACCGCCGCGGTGGAGAGCAATTGCGCGGTGGGGTCCCCATCGGGGAAGAATGCCTTCGCGAAGTACACGCTGAACGCGGCGTAGACGTACCAGTCGTACCATTCGACGAGGTTGCCGATCGAGCCACGCAGCACGTTCGCCACGACTCGCCGTTCACCGCCGGCCTGTGTTGTCGTCACCTTGAACCCTCCTCCATCGGCGCGGCCCTGCGCCGTCGGAGACCACTGTGTCGCCTGTCACAAGACGAGCGGAAGCGGTGGGGACGGTTCCTAACACTCCCTTAGGGCAATTCCTGCCGGACGGACCGCGCAGGCGCGGATCAGGGCATATCCAGCACGCTCACCGGAACCCCATAGGGGAGGAATCGCACGCGACGGCGTGCGTCGGTGTTGTCGCGATGCGCCCGCAGGGCCTCGAGCTCGTTCGGAAAGACCTGGTCGACCCTGGCCTGCCCATCGTCGTCGATGGTGTAGGCCGCCCACACGCCGCCGCCGGTCTCGCCGGTCGTCGCCCCCTCGGGCGCGGTGGGGCGAGGTTGTTGCGTGAATTGGCCGAACAGCGACGTCAGCGCGCCGAGCCCGCCCTGATCTACCCGACCCAGATAGTCACCGGCTTTGCCGAGCAGGTCGCGAAGTTCGTCGCCGGTATCCCGGAGCACGCGTTCGAATTCCTCGGGATCGATATCGAAAGGCCCGAAATTTGCCATCGCATATTCTCCTCGCGGGACGACTCTGCCTGAGTGGGGCGCTACGCCACAGTGTCCTCGCGAAATGACGGCTTCGCTACAAGCCCCGGTATCAGCTGGTCCCCGAGACGACGCAGAACTCGTTGCCCTGGGGGTCCTGCAGAACGGTCCAGGCGAAGCCGGGCAGGGAATGTTCACCGAGGACAGTGGCGCCCAGCGCCGTCAACCGATCGACTTCGCTCTCCCGGGCGGAGGTCTGGAAATCGACGTGCACCCGGTTCTTGGTCGCTTTCGATTCCGGGACCAGCTGGAACGCCAGGTAGCGGCCCTCCCCGAAACCCACACCCGGCGGCGCGATCATGATGTAGTCCCCGGCGTCGGCCAGGACCGAATAACCGAGGGCCGACGTCCAGAACGCGGCGAGCTCGGCAGGGTCGGTGCTGTCGATGGTTACGCCACCGAAGGCGATGGTCTCAGACACGCCGCCGACGATAGACGACGCCACCGACACATCGGTCGAAGGCGCTCACCGCCCGGCGGAGCCTTCTGCGGCTCTCGGCCGCGGGCCGCTGGCAGGCTTCGCGTGCTCTCGGCGTATGCCTCAGGGCCGCGCCGGACAACGTCGGCGCGGGAGGATTCGAAAAGCAGCGCTTCGCTTCGGCGTGACCGCCCGCCGCCGGAACGCCCCGTACTCGAAACGAGTACGGGGCGTTCGTTGTTCGGACGAGGGAGTTCGGCGCCGACTCAGATCCCGGCGTCGGGACGCGGGATGTCGCCCCGCCAGGCCCCGGTTTCGCGCCCCTCGCTCTCGATGAACTGCTTGAAGCGCTTCATATCACCGTTCACGCGATGCTTCAGCACACCGAGTTTGTCGGCGGCGGTCTCGACGAAGCCCTCCGGGTCGACCTCCATCTGCGCGGTGATCCGGGTGTGGGTGTCGTCGAGGCGATGGAAGGTGATGACCCCGGCGTGGTCGGGTCCGCTGTCGGATTTCCACGCGACGCGTTCGTCGGGGTGCTGTTCGGTGATGGTGGCGTCGAATTCGCGCGTCGACGGACCGACGTGGATGCGCCAGTGGGTGTGCCGGTCGTCGAGCTGGCTGACCTGCTCGACGCCCTCCATGAAATACGGGAATGTCTCGAACTGTGTCCACTGGTTGTAGGCGGTGCGGATCGGGACATCGACATCGACAGTCGCGGCTACCGTGCTCACAGGTACTCCTTCCCCGGTTCGTCGGCGTCACCGCCACGGACCGGCTTCGGTCACTGCCGACGAGCCGTCGCAGGCTCGTCGACTCGTACAGTGCGGGCCATACCCTGGGTCCGAAAGGGCAAACAGGAGTGGGGAACTCGGTCAGAATCCGGCGAGACCGGAGGCGAGGTCGGGGACGTCGAGCGTGTCGATCACCTGATCGCGCACGTCCGGGCACTGCTCGAGGGTCACCGTGTCGAGGACCTCGCGGTGGCGGGCCAGTGAGATGTTGATCGCGCCGTTGCGCAACGCCCAGTTGTGCACGGCACCGTTGAAGCTCGTGCGGGCCACGGCGGTGCCCTCGGACTGCCAGTTCCCGACATCGGCGCGCAGGGCGTCACACAACTGGGTGCTCGCCTCCGCCCCGATCATCGGCGCCTCGGTGGGGCCGGGATCCTGCCCGGGGCCGCGGGGTTCGGTCGTGGTGGCGCACCCCAGCAGGCTCGCCGCGGCCAGGGCGGTGAGCACTCCGACGCTGATCGGGCGGTGGTCGGTGCGGCGATGGCGGGTCATGGACTTCCTCCGATCGACAGCTCGGCAGCTGTGTCATCGAGTCGCATGCCCGCGATCGCCGCCGCCAATCAGTTCGGGCAACGGGATCGTCATGTCGGCCGTGCGGGGGAATGGGTATGCGGGCGGCAGATCGCGTTGACATCGAGAGGAGTTCGATCTCGTGGAGGACATTGTTCGGCCGATGATCGTCGTCGTGGTGACGGTGGCGATCACGGTGTCGGCGGGGCTGGTGATCGACCGGCTGCTGCGCTACAGCGCGCGTCGCCGGCCCGGCACCCATCTGCCGCTGCTGCTGCGCCGCACCCGGCTACCACTGCAGGTGTTGCTCGGCGTGGTGGTCCTGCGCGCCGCCTATCCCTTGGCGGAGCTGGACTCGCGCCACGACGCCGTGATCGGCAATATCCTTGCCGCCGCGGCGATCCTGGCCGTGACGTGGCTGGTGGTCCGGGTCGCCGACGCCGTCGCGGAGAATCTGTTGCGCCGCTATGCCGCGCGCACCAGCGAGATCTCGCGGGTGCGGCAGTTGCGCACGCAACTGGGGCTCGTGCGCCGGGTCGTCACGTCGATCCTGGTGGTGACGACCGCGGCAGTGGCCATCCTGTTGCTGTTCCCGAGCCTGCGCACGCTGGGTACGTCGCTGCTGGCCTCGGCCGGGGTCATCGGCATCATCGCGGGCGTCGCGGCGCAGTCGACGCTGAGCAATCTCATGGCGGGATTGCAGATCGCCTTCGGTGACTCGGTGAAGATCGGTGACACCGTGGTGGTGGAAGGTGAATGGGGGACCGTGGAGGAGATCACCCTGGCCTTCCTGACGGTGCGGATCTGGGACGACCGCAGGCTGACCATGCCGGTCTCCTACTTCAACAGCAAGCCGTACGAGAACTGGTCGCGAGGCGGGCCCGAGGTCACCGGCACGGTGCTGCTGCACCTGGACCACAGCACCCCGGTGCCGCTGCTGCGGGAGCACCTGCACGACTACCTGCGTGGCTGCCCGGAGTGGGACGGGCGCAGCTGGAATCTGCTGGTCACCGACAGCACGCCGACGAACATCGTGGTGCGGGCGGCGATGTCGACCTCGAACGCCGACGACGCGTGGACGCTGCGGTGCGCGGTGCGTGAGGAACTGCTGGACTGGCTCGGCAGGCGCCACCCGAACGCCCTGCCCAAGATCCCCGCCTCGATCATCTCCGCCGGTGACGGTGCGGCGGCGGAGGAGCCCGAACGGCCGGAAGTGCGCGTGCGCTGACGGCCGTGGCCGTTTCGTTCGGCAGCCGTGGGTATGCCCCGAACATGACGTCGTTCTGGTTGACCGATGCAGTTCTGCCCACCCGATTGCCGCTGGCCGGTGATCTCGAAGTCGACACGGTCGTCCTCGGCGCCGGCATCGTCGGCCTCACCACCGCGCTGCTGCTCGCCGAGAGCGGCCGGGAGGTGGCCGTGCTCGAAGCCAGGCAGGTCGGTGCGGGCACCACCGGCGCGTCGACCGCGAAGATCTCGCTGCTGCAGGGGACCAGGGCACAAACGATCGCGCACCGGCACGGGACCGCCGTGCTGGAGCGGTACCTGGCCGCGAATCGGGCGGGCTTCGACTGGTTGCTGGAGTTCTGTGCCACCCACGACATCGCCGTACAGCGGGTTCCCGCGCTCACCTACGCGCAGAACACCGAGGAGCGTGACGCGGTGCGCGCCGAGTACGAAGCGACCCGCGCGGCCGGCCTGCCGACCGAGCTGGTCGACGACCTCGAGGTGCCGTTCCCCGCGCACGGCGCGGTGCGCCTGCGGGAGCAGGCACAGGTCGATCCGGTCGCGGTCCTCGCCGCGCTGGCGGCCGACGTCGAGGCGCACGGCGTGCCGGTGTTCGAGTCGACGCGGGCGCGGCGGTTGCGCCGTCGTCGCGGTGGGGTCGTGATCGGCACGGGTCAGGCGGAGGTCTCGGCGGCGCACGTCGTCGTCGCGACCGGCACCCCGATTTTCGATCGGGGCGGCTACTTCGCGCGGCTGGTCGCCGAGCGGTCCTACGCGGCGGCGTTCGAGCTGACAGGGCCGGTACCCGAGCAGATGTACCTCAGCGCCGGGGGACCGACCAGGTCGCTGCGACGGTATCCGACGGAGACCGGCGGAGTGCTGCTCGTCGGTGGCAGCGGCCACGAGGTGGGGCGTGCCGGGTCCGAGGCCGGTCACGCCGAGGAACTGCTCGACTGGGTGAACCGGTGGTTCCCGGGTGCGCGGTTGCTCGATCGCTGGTCGGCCCAGGATTACCACCCGATCGGCGAATTGCCCTATGTCGGGCCGCTGCTGCCCGGGATGAACGAGGTGTCCGTGGCGACCGGCTTCGCGAAATGGGGCATGACCAACGGCGTCGCGGCGGCGCTGGTCTCGGCGGGGCGGCTCACCGGACGATCACCGCGCTGGGCCGGTGTCTACGACGCCTGGCGGCCGGGCGAGGTGACGGCGCTGCCCGCCGGCGTGCAGGCCAATCTCGCCGTGGCACGGTACCTGTCGACCGGGTGGCTGAACCTGTTCGGGACCGTCGCGGGCCCCGTTCCCCGGGAGGGTTGCGGCCGGGTCGAACGCCGGGGGCTGCACCCGACCGCGGTGTCCACGGTCGACGGTGAGACCACGGCGGTCTCCGCGGTCTGCCCGCATCTGCGGGGCATCGTGGAGTGGAACGACGCGGAGCGGACCTGGGATTGCCCGCTCCACGGATCCCGCTTCGCCCCGGACGGTTCCGTGCTGGAAGGACCTGCGACACAGCCACTTTCGTCACGCTGAGGCGCGCGCACGCACCACGACACGCAGCGCCACCGGGGGCGAGGGGATCGGTGAGATCGGCATCGTCGGCTCGGCCGCGGCGGTGGGCAACGCGATCCACCACGCCCCGGCGTGCGCGTGACATTCTTCTCTGTGCGCGCCCGCGATACCCCGTAGCGCGCGTCCGAACCATACGAGGTCATCCCCGCCCGCCGGATCGGATAACATCACTGCACCCTCTCGGTCCAGAAACCGGCCGGCAGAGTGAGTTTGCGCTCTGGCGCTCGGGATCGGAGGCTGCGTGCACACCGTGGTTTTGTGCTGTCCGGAAGAAGTCGCGCGGTGAGCACGGATTCGCTGGCCTTGGAGGCCACGTTGCAGCCGCGACGGCCGGTCTCGCTGCTGCTCGTCGAGGACGATCCCGGTGACGCGCTGCTGGTGGAGGAGATGGTCGCCGACCTCTCCCCGCGGCCCCGCCTGGACTGGGTCCGCACCCTCGCCGAGGTCGGTGACCGGCTGCGCACCGATGTCCCGGACTGCGTGCTGCTCGACCTCCATCTGCCCGACGCGCACGGGCTCGAGGCACTGGCCCGGATCAGGGGCCACAACGACCACGTCCCCGTGGTGGTGATGACCGGTCTCGACCAGGAACACACTGGACTGGACGCGCTGGCCTCCGGCGCGCAGGACTACCTGGTGAAGGGCCGGGTCGACCCGGAACTGTTCGGGCGGGCCGTGCGCTACGCCATTCAGCGGAAACAGGCCGAACGCACCAGCGCCGCGCTCCAGGCCAGCCAGATGCGGGCCCAGGAGAACTCCCGGCTCGAACGTGGCCTGCTGCCCACCCCGCTGCTCGGCATCGACCGGGCGGTCGATGTGGTGTCGCGCTACCGGCCCGGCCGCGATCACTCGTTGCTCGGCGGCGACTTCTACGACGTCGTCCAGGCTCCCGACGGGATCGTGCACGCGATCATCGGTGACGTCTCCGGCCACGGTCCCGACGCCGCCGCCACCGGGGTGGCGTTGCGGCTGGCCTGGCGCACGCTCGTGCTCAGCGGGGTGACCGGCGCCCGGCAACTGGGCCTGCTCGAGGAGGTGTTGCTCGCCGAGCGCGCCGATCAGCAGACCTTCGCGACCGCGACCAGCCTGGTGCTCGATCCCGCGACCGAGACCGTGCTCGTGCGCCGGGCCGGACACCCCGGCATGCTCCGGCACAGCGCGGCCGGCCTGCACTGGGTGGAGGTGCCGGGCGGACCGGCGCTGGGCTTCGTCCCGGGCGTCGCGCAGTGGCCCGCGCAGGAAGTCGCGCTGTCGGCGGACGCCGGGCTGATGCTGTTCACCGACGGACTGTTCGAGGGACGTGTCGGCGACGGGAGCGAGCGGCTCGGCGAGACCGGCCTGCTGGAGTTGGCTCACGCCCTGCGCGGCGAGCAGCCCGAGGCCTTCGTCGACGCGGTGATCGCGCGCGTGGAGGACTTGTCCTCGGCGGCAGGCGGTTTGGACGACGATGTGGCCATCCTGTACGTGCGGTGGCGTGCAACGATGCGGCGGACCCTGCCGTGACGACCGACGAGAGAGCAGGCCTGGCCATGCCGCGAACCAGCGGGCGTCCCCGTTTCGATTCCACCCTGACCGCGCAGGCGTGGTTCCAGCTGGTGCTGGCCCTGATGATCTTGGTGGTGATCGCCGGTGCGGCGGTAGGCGCGCAGATCATCGCGAACACGACCCGGGTCACCGATCGCCTGCTGGAGCAGACCGTGCCTGCCACCGCCGAGGTCTACCGCTTGCAGGGCGCCCTGGTGAACCAGGAGACCGGTATCCGCGGCTACGCGGTCACCGGTGACCCGCAGTTCCTCGAGCCCTACGACGTGGGCAGGCGGGAGGAGACGGCCGCCGCGACGCGCCTGCGCGAGCTGCTCGCCGGGCGTCCGGAACTGCTCGCCGACCTCGATGTGGTGGAGGCCGCGGCGGATCGGTGGCGTACCGATTACACCGACCCCCTCGCCGCGGCGGTCGCCGCGGGTACGCGGGGGATCGACACCGCGACGGCGGTGCGCGGCAAGACCCTCTTCGACGGACTGCGCGCTCGCTTCGTCACCCAGACCGACAACCTGCTGGCCGCCGTCGCCGTCGACAACGCCGAGCTGGACGCCGCGCGTACCCAGCGTGATGTCGTGTTGTCGGCGGTGGTCGCGGTGTTCGTCCTGACCGGCGTGCTGCTCGTCGTGCTGGTGCGGCGACTGGTCGTGCGGCCGCTGGGCTATCTCACCGATTCCTCGCGCCGGGTGGCGGCGGGGGACTTCGGTTCGCGGATCGAGGCGGTCGGACCGTCCGACATCGCGCTGGTCTGCGAGGCGGTGGAGAACATGCGGCACCACATCGTCGCCGAACTCGACTCCTCGCGGGTCCAGGAGGCGACTCTGCAGCAGCAGAAGCAAGACCTCGGGGTCCAGGCCGAGGAACTGCGCCGCTCCAATGCCGAACTCGAGCAGTTCGCCTACGTCGCCTCCCACGACCTGCAGGAACCGCTGCGCAAGGTGGCCTCGTTCTGCCAGCTGCTCGACAAGCGCTACGGCGATCAGCTCGACGAGCGCGGTAAGCAGTACATCGATTTCGCGGTCGACGGCGCCAAGCGCATGCAAATCCTGATCAACGACCTGCTCACCTTCTCCCGGGTCGGCCGGGTGTCGGAGGGCACCGAGCCGGTCGAGCTCGACGCGACGCTGGACGAGGCGCTGTCGGCGTTGTCGGCCATCATCGAGGAATCCGGCGCCGTGATCGAGCGCCCGGCGACGTTGCCCCGGCTCGTCGGCGAACCGACATTGCTGATCATGTTGTGGCAGAACCTCATCGGCAACGCTGTCAAATTCCGCACCGCCGGCCTCACGCCGGTGGTCCGCGTCTCCTACGAGCCGGCGGCCGACGACCCCCAGGAATGGCAGTTCTCGGTGTCGGACAACGGAATCGGCGTCGCCCCCGAGTTCGTCGAGAAGGTCTTCGTGATCTTCCAGCGCCTGCATCCGCGCGACGCGTACGGCGGGACGGGTATCGGCTTGGCCGTGTGCAAGAAGATCGTGGAGTTCCACGGCGGCCGGATCTGGATCGACACCGACTACCGCGACGGCACCCGGCTGTGTTTCACCCTCCGGGCCGACGCGCCCGCCCTGACCGCACCGCCCATCGAGAAAGAGGTCTCCGCATGACCGATCCCGGCCAGCCGATCGACATCCTGCTCGTCGAGGACGATCCCGGCGACGAGTTGATGACACGGGAAGCGTTCGAGGACAACAAGATCGGCAACACCTTGCACGTGGTCCGCGACGGTGAGGAAGCGCTGGACTTCCTCTACCGTGGTGGCGCCTACGCCGAGGCTCCGCGACCGGATCTGATTCTGCTCGATCTGAATCTGCCCAAGTACGACGGCAGGCAGGTGCTGGAGAAGATCAAGGCCGACCCGGAGCTCTCGCACATCCCGGTGGTCGTGCTCACCACCTCCGCGGCCGAGGAAGACATTCTGCGCAGCTACAAACTGCACGCGAACGCCTATGTCACCAAGCCGGTGGATCTCGATCAGTTCATCGCCGCCATCCGGCAGATCGACGAATTCTTCGTGCAGGTCGTGCGGCTCCCGCGCGTGCGGGAGCCGCGTGTACGGACCTAGCCCGCGGAGCTGCGCGGTTCGTCGGCGATCGCCGCCGCGAGGGTGTCGTAGACGGCGAGCAGCTTGTCCAGCCCGGTCAGCTCGATCGGCCGGGCCACCTCGCGGGAGGCGACGACACGCAGCTGGTCGGGTGCGGACTTGGACACGATCAGCAGTGCGCTGAGCCCCGCCGAGCCGAGGAACCCGACCTGGGTCATGTCCACGACGAGGGTCTTCCCGCGCTGCCGCGCCTGCTCCAGCGCGGCTTGCAGCTGGGGAGCCGATGCCATGTCCACTTCACCGCGGACACTGAGGATTTCGAATCCGTCCTGCGCGCGGCTCTGGACATCGAGCTCACGGAATCTGTCTTCGACGGTCACCGGAAGTCTCCCTGGTTGCGCTTGGCCACTGTGTACCCCTTGCCTCTGGCTTCGCCGGGTCGACGAGTCCTGCGAGCCGATTCTCGCGTAGGCAACCTACCCTATCCGCTCGGCGGTAAACGCCGCCCACGCGCCGTATTCGGCCGCCGCGGGCGACGGGCGGCTCGCCCGGGTCAGGTGTCGCATCGTCCGGTCCGTTCGTGGCAGGTCAGCAGCAGATGGTCGAAGGCGCTCACGACCTGTGGCGCCGGTCGCGGCACCGATTTCAGGTCCGAGATCACACAGGTGGCGATGTCACGCAACTTGGTGTTGGTCTCCTGCGAACGCCAGACCAGGACCTTGAACGCCTGCTCGGCGCTGATCCCGTACATGTGCATGAGCACTCCCTTGGCCTGCTCGATGACCGCGCGCGATTCCACCGCGCTCGAGATCGCGGCGTTCACCGCGGCTTTGGTCGCGGCGTCGACCGTCTCGGTCAGGTCCAGGTAGTAGCCGGTGGTGCCGACGGGCACGTCGTCGTCGTCGAGGATGCGGTCGGCGACGACCATCGCCGTGTGCGTCCGGCCGCCGGTATCGAGGAAGCGGTGCCTGCTCGAGAACGGCTCGCCGCGCTCGATGGTCCGGGCGATGAGGTCGGCGACGACGTCACGGTCGTCGGGATGCTTGTGCGACAGCAGCAGCTCGGTGGTGGGTTCGACCTGGCCCGGAGTGTAGCCGTGCATGCGGTAGACCTCGGCCGACCACTCCCAGCGCTGCGTGGTGAACCAGAACGTGAACGCGCCGACCGCCGACGGGGCATGTGCCTCGTCGACCGCGTCGTCTACACCGGGAAAATCGGATGACATCACCATGACACTACCGTCGTCGGGATCGTCGGCCGCCCGCTCGGCCGGGTCCGGCGGGCCCGCGCCGTCACGCCGTGCGGAATCGGCCCGGTCCTCTGCGCGCGGTGTCGTCGGGGGCGTCGAGGTGGTCCATGATCGACTCCCACCAGGACTGCAATGGGCTCGGTTCGGGCCAGCTGATGGTTTCGCCGGCGACCTCGTTGTCGTCCGGGTCGGGCGGTGTCGTCCGGCCGCGCTCGCGCTGGGTCATGCCGGTTCCTCCGTGGCGACCGGCTCCGCCCCCACCGGATGGTGGACCTGGTGCGGATAGGTCACCAGCTCGCCGGCCGGGTCGACCACCTCGAGGACGCGCCGCGACCACCCACCGTCCTCGACCACGAACAAGGAGGATCCGTGCGCGCGACACCGGGTCGCGGTCCGCACCAGTTCCCCGAAGCCCCGGCACGAGACGAAACCCAGTCCGCGCAGGTCGACGACGAACTGCCCGCCCGGGACCACCGTGTCGGCGCCGTGGTCGAGCATTCGCCGCCAGCGCGGCATCGTGAAGGCGTCGACCTCGCCGCGCGCTCGCAATCGCGTCGATCGGCCGCGATGCTCGAACTCGGCGCTCAGCCGTAGGCAGGCATCGCGAGGCTCATCGAGGAAAGCGGGAAAAGGGCTGTCGACGGCGGTCGGGAACGGGCCGTCGCGGCGCCGGTCGGGGAAGGGCAGAGACATCGGTGTGCTCGATTCGTCGGCACCAGCGGCCTACGGCCGCCCGCCCACACCCTGCATGTTGAAGGTCGGGAGGACCTCCCATTGCACCACACATTCCGCCGGCGGGTCGCCCAACAGGCGATATGGGCCGGTCAGGCCGCCTCGATATCGCCTGCCTGGGCACGCAGTCGAGTCAGGATCCGGGTGAGTTTGCGCGAGACGCTCATCTGCGACAGGCCCACTCGTTCGGCGATGTCGGACTGGGTCAGCGAGTCGTAGTAGCGCCACGACAGCAGCTGCCTGTCCTCGTCCGACAGCTGCGCCAGCAGCGGTCCCACCGTGAGCGCGTCCTCGGTGAGCGCGTAGAACGGGTCCTCGTCACCGATGCTGTCGGCGATGGACATGCCGGGGCCGCCGTCGGCGTCGGGCACCGGGAGATCGAGACTGCGGGTGTGGTGGGCCTCGGAGGCGGTCATCGCTCGGGTGACATCGGTGATGTCGACGCCCAGTTCGTCGGCCAGCTCGTAGGCGGTGGGGGACCGGTCGAGCTCACGGGTGAGCTTCTCGGTGGCGGGCCGGAGCCGCCCGTAGAGCTCCTTGTCGCGGCGCGGCACGTGCAGCGCCCAGGTGCGGTCGCGGAAATGCCGCCGGACCTCGCCCATCACCGTCGGAACCGCGAAGCCGAGGAACGGCGCGCCGTGGGTGACGTCGTAGCGATCGACCGCGATCACCAACCCGACCCGCGCGGTCTGCAGCAGGTCCTCGAAGGTCTCGCCGCGACCGGCGAACCGGCGGGCGATGTTCTCGGCCAACGGCAGGCAGGTATCGATGATCCGATCCCGCAGCGCTTCGTGCTCGGCCGAACGTGGGTCGGTCAGCGACAACTGGACGAACAGCGGTTCTGGCTTGTCGTAGGTGACGGTCTGGCTCATCGGGTCAGCTCCTGGCCTTCAACTGTGAGTACCGGTCGACTGGCAGGCTGGCAAGTCGGAAGGTATGGACCTTGTTGATCGAAGAGTTACCGTTTCGTGTCGTTCCCAAACCTCGTTGTCGATCGTCGGTCCCGGCGAGCCGGTCGATGCGCCGGGGCAGGGATGCGAAGCGGGACAGCCGGGTTCGGCCGGCGTTCGCCCGGCTGCCCGAGCTGTCGGAGGCCCGCGTACCCTGTGGCCCGTGGCGGCCCCGCTCGGGCCACGTCAACGCCACGAGGGGAGCCACGATGACGAACCCGCTCGACAGAGCGCTGGCCGAACGGCAGGTCCGGAACACGCGGCTCGGATGGGATGTGCAGGCCGAGATCAGCCAGTTGCTGATGCTGCGCGCCGTCGCCGAGACCGCCGCCATGGTCGCCGGATTCCTGATCGATGAGATCACCGACCTGCGTGTGGCGTTGGACGAGATCGCCACTTGCCTGATGGTGCACGCCGTGCCCGAAACCCGGATCCGGTGTGAGTTCTCCGCCGATAAGCGCGGCATGCGTATGGAGGTGGGCGCGGTGTCGATGGTGGCCGACCCCATCGACGAGACCGGCCTGGGCTGGCAGGTGCTCGAGGCGAGTACCGATCGCCTCGCCGTGGAGACGGGTCCGCTCGACCCCGACACCGGCGGACGTTCGGTCACCGTGGTGTTCGAGCGGGCGCGCACCCGCGCCTGAGGCGCTCCCGGCCGCTCGCGCCATCTCCGCCGCTGCCGCCGCTGCCGTTTCCGCCGAGCGGGTCCGGGTATGTCCGGTCGGACAGCATGATGAGCGCGAGGAGGATTCCGGTGAACGATGTGACACCGAACCGAACACGCGCCGAACACCGCGCGAGGACGACGACGGTGGAGCTCGACCTCGAGACCGTGTCGCTGGGTCAGGTCCGCCATACGGTTCGCCGGCTGCTGACGCAGTGTGCCGGCGTCGGAGTCGAGGACGCGGTGCAGGTGTGTGACGAGTTGGCCAGCAATGCTGTTCGCCACAGCGCGCCGGAGCGATCCTGCCGGTTGATCGTGGCAGGTCCGGCCCGATTCCGGGTGGAAGTCGACGACAGTTCGGCCACCCGACCCCGCATCCGCCGCCCGGACGGCACCGGCGGCACCGGGTTACGGCTGGTCACCCAGCTGTCCGCCCGCTGGGGCGTCGAGTATCGGGAGGCCGGCAAGACGGTCTGGGCGGAACTGGGCACCCCGAACCCGTGCTGAGTGGGGTCGCCGGGGTGTGACCGGCCCGTCAGCTGCCCGGGAGACAACGAGCATTTCTCCCCTCGCCGGTGCGGCGACCGATGCGCGGGCGCCGCTGGCGACCGGCGATCCGCTTGGCCGTTCGATCGCGACCCAGCGAACGCGACCGCGGAGAGTGTGGTCCACCCTCAGGCCGGCCAGACCCGCATCACGTGACAGCCGCAGAGATCCACGTCGGACACCCGCCGGGCCCGATCGTCGGCGCGGGGCCGAGCCTGCCGGGGTTGAATCGGCCCCGCGCGTGCGTTATCCGTCGTGCGGGTCGCCGTGCCGGATCCGGTCGACCGAATCGCCGGTGAGGTCGATGCGGTGCAACGGTCGTGATGGCGGCCCTCGGAGTACCCGCGTCTACCGCCGCGCGGACGGATCGGGGAGGGTGGGCTCCGGAGTGGGGATCGGGGGAATCGGTTCGCCCGGACGAGGTAGGGGCGGCACCGGGTCGCCGGGAGTGGGCGGGATGGGGTCCGGCGCGGGACCGGGCGGGAAGGGGGCCGGCGGCGGGGGTTGGGGGGTCGGTTCGACCGGGGTCATGATCGCCTCCTCGACGGTGGTGAACGGCGGATGATCGCCATGTCCCCGCGATGCCCGCGTCCCGCCGCGCGAAACGGGAACGCGCCGCGAATCAAAGGATCGGACGGCCGCCGGTGACCGCGAGCCTGGCGCCGGAGAGGTAGCTACCGTCGTCGGCGGCGAGCAGGACATAGGCGGGTGCGAGCTCGGCGGGCTGTCCCGCCCTGCCCAGCGGGGTGTCGTCCCCGAACTTCGCGACCTTCTCCGGTGGCATGGTGGACGGAATCAGCGGCATCCAGATCGGGCCGGGCGCCACACTGTTCACCCGGATGCCCTTGTCGCCCAGCAATTGCGCCAGGCTCGCGGACAGATTCGCGATCGCGGCTTCGGTCGCGGCATACGGTGCCGGCGTCGGATTGGGCATGTCGGAATTCACCGACGAACTGCCGATGATCGACGACCCCGGCCGCATGTGCGGAGCCGCCGCCTGGACGAGATGGAAGGACGCGTCGGAGCCGTCGTGAATTCGGGCCGGGTAGTTGTCGATTCGATGATCACGGTTTGGCAACGGGCGCCGTGGTCAACCCTGGGTGTATGACCAACTCACGTAATCGGACAACGAGTACGCCGAGCATGGATCTGACCAGCACCATCATCATGTTGGCCACCTGCGTGTTCTTCCTCTTCGGGCTGGTGACACTGACGTCCTCGCTGCCGCTCGCGTTCGCCGGCTCGATCGGGCTGGCCGCCGCGATGGTGACGACCACCAGAGCCCTGGACTCCGCCCGGCCCTCGGTCGACGTCCGCGACAGCTAGCCCGACCGCCGATGTCGGCGATGGACAGCGCTTCCTCCGCGACCGGGGGACGGCGGGCTCACATCGGGTAGATCCCGTGCTTGCGCGGGTTGAATTCGGGGGTGACCGGAGGTTTGTCGCGCAGCAGGCGCAGGGCGTGGCGGATCTCGAGGCGGGTGCGGGACGGCTCGATGACGGCGTCGATGTAGCCGCGTTCGGCCGCGATCCACGGGGTGGCGACCGTCTCGTTGTACTGGTTGATCATGAAATCGCGGGCGGCGGCGCGATGTTCCTCGGGCACGGCGGCCAGCTGGCGCTTGCCGATGAGGTCGACAGCGCTCTCGGCGCCGATCACCGCGATCCGGGCGGTCGGCCACGCGAAGCTGATGTCGGCGCCGACCTGCCGGGCGGCCATCATGCCGTAGGCGCCACCATAGGACTTGCGCACCACCAGATTGATGATCGGCACCGTCGCCTCGATGATCGCGCGGGGGACCCGACCGCCGCGGATGATCACACCGGCGGCTTCCTGTTCGAGGCCGGGCAGCACGCCGGGGGTGTCGACGACGAAGACCAGCGGGATGTTGAACGCGTCGCAGAGCCGGATGAAGTAGGTGGACTTGTCCGAGCAGGCGGCATCGATCGAACCGCCCAGCACCAGTGGCTGATTGGCGATCACCCCCACCGGGTGGCCGTCGACCCGGGCGAAGCCGGTGATCAGGTTCGGGGCGAACAGGGCCCGGATCTCGTGGAATTCACCGTCGTCGAAGATGCGCAGCAAGATGTCGTGCATGTCGTAGCCCGCGCGGTCGGAATCCGGGATGATCGCGTCGAGTTCCAGGTCGTGGGCGGTGATCTCCGACTCCAGCCCGGGATTGACGATCGGTGGCTGTTCGAGGCAGCTCGTCGGCATGTAGCTCAGGTAGTTGCGGGCCCAGTCGTAAGCCTGCTGCTCGGTGTCGGCGATGTGATGCAGGGTGCCGCGCTTGGCCTGGACCTCGGCGCCACCGAGGTCCTCGGCGGAGATGTCCTCACCGTTGACCGCCTTGATCACCTCCGGCCCGGTGACGAACATGTAGGAATCCTTGGTGCCGATGAGCACATCGGTGTTGATCGGCCCGTAGACCGACCCCGCCGCGCACTTGCCGAGGATGATCGACACCTGCGGCACATAGCCGGACAGTTTTTCCAGCACGCGGGAGATGTCGCCGAAGGAGGCGATCGAGCCGACCGCGTCCTGGATCCGCGCTCCGCCGGAGTCGTTGATCGTGACCACCGGGCAGGCATTGTCGAAGGCGATTTTCAACGCGCGCATGAACTTGCGCGCCGCGGTGACGCCGACCGACCCGCCGTAGACGGTCTGGTCGTGGGCGATCACCACGACCGGCCGCCCGTGGATGAGTCCCCGACCGGTGACCAGGCCGTCGCCGTAGAGGGCGTCGGGCTGGTCGGGCTGGCGGGCGAACGCGCCGATCTCGACGAAGGTGCCCGGGTCCAGGAGCATGCGCAGACGCTCGCGGACGCTGGGAATGCCCTTCTTCGCGCGCTTGGCGACGCCGGCCTCGCCGGCGGGCTCTGCCGCGATCGCCAGGATGTCGACCAGTTGCTCGAGCTTCGCCTGCGTACTCGCCACGCCTACCGCCACCTTTCAGCTACTACTGTGCTGGCGCAGACGTTAGGCGGATTCGGGGCGCTCGGGCTCGAAGCGCCGAGTCTCAGGGACAGTTCACAGTCGGTCGTCATGTCGTCTTCCCGTCACTGTCCGGTCGAACACAATGGATTACGTCGGCCATGTCGCGCTCAGCAGCGCGCGGGCGCGGGTTCGTTCCGGAAGCGCGCCTCCAGAAAGTTCCAGGCTTCGGGCAGGCCCGCGACCGCGGTGGTCATGTGTTCGGCTATCTCGTAGCGGGAGAAGGTGATCGATGCCCCCGCGCGGCAGTACCGGTCCGCGACGTCGGCGACGGCGTCGAACGGGGTCAGTTCGTCGAAGACTCCTTGCCAGAAGAAGGTGGGGGTTTCGGGGATGCCGGGGTAGTCGCGCAAGCTGTTCTCGCGCAGCACGGCGCGGGCGTCGGGATTGTCCATCAGGCTCTTGGTGGCGGCGAGCTGTTCGGCGTTGCGCAGTGCGCCGTGCAGGAGCAGGAAGCGGCGACATTCGTCGTGGGTGAAGTCCCGGAACCACAGGCCCTCGGCGTTGAGCTGGTCCGAGATCGGCAGTCGCTCGGGGTATTCGCGTTCCAGGCCCATGGCGGCCGCCCACGCGAGACCGAACCCGGGGTGCGGGCCGAAGCCGATGCCCAGGGCCATCTGTTCGAGGTCGGCCGGAATACCGCCCGCGGCGACGCCGGCGAGTGTCAGATCGGGCGCGTAGGTGGGTTGCAGAGCGGCGGCCCACGCCGTGGCCATGCCACCACCGGAGTACCCGGCCAGTGCGATCGGTGACTGACCCAGGCCGAGTTCGGTCGCGCGTTGCAGGGCTTGCACGCTGTCGAGGGTGACCATGCCACTGAGCTTGGCGGCGCCGTAGGCGACGGTCGGGCCGAGGTAGTCCGGCAGCGCGACCGCCCAGCCCCGGCTCAGCGGCAGCACCGCGCCGAAGGCGTCGAGGGTTTCCTCGTTGAGCAACGAGTACGAGGGGTTGCACTTGGTGCCGAGGGAGTTGATCAGGGCCTGGTAGGACACCAGCGGTGGGTTGTGGACGCCGACCGGGATCAGCACGGTGGTCACGCCCATGATGGGGTGGCCCGCGGAATTGGTGGAGCGGAAGGCGACGTGCCAGATGTCGGTGCCCGCGTAGAGCCCGGTGTCGAGCTTGCGCGTACGGACCACGTCACCGGGGGCGAGGTCGCCGAGGGTGTCGGGTGCCGTGAAGAACGGGTCCGGGTTCGGTGTGGGATAGAGGGGTTCGGCGGTCGCCGCGGGGGCGAACAGTCCGGCGGTCAGAGCGCAGAACAGCACCGTCAGGGCGGCCGTCCAGATCCGGCGCATGGTGGATCCTTGTCATCGGTGGAGCAGGCGGGTGGTCAGCAGTTGGTCGGCGCGGGTTCGCCGCGGAACCGCGCGTCGAGCCACGCCACGGCGGAGGGGAATCCCATGACCGCGGTGGCGAGGTGGTCGGGACTGGGGTAGAGCTCGGACAGGACCGGGGTTCCGGCCCGGCAGTAGCGCTGGTTGGTGTGCACGACCGCGTCGACGGGGATCAGCGGATCGACCGGGGTGTGCCATTCGAAGATCGGCATCGTCGGCACCCCGTCGAAGAGTTCGAGGCTGTTCTCGTCGCCTACCGCCCACGCCCTCGGGTCGTCGATCAGGGACACGGTCGAGGCCAGGTCGCTCGCGCTGTGCATGGCGCCCGCGGCGATGAGTTCGACCGTGCAGCCGTTGGACATCGCCTCGCGCACCGCCAGGCCGGTGTCGTTGAGCTGTCCGCTGATCGGCAGCCGGTCCGGGTATTCGCGTTCCAGCCCGAGCGCCGCGGCCATGGCCAGCCCGAACATGGGGTGCGGAGCCAAGCCCAGGGCGCGGGCCATCGTGGTGATGTTCATCGGCACACCACCCTGCGCGGCCCCGACCAGCCGGAGTTCCGGGGCGTACCGGGGCGCGAGGGCCGCGGCCCAGCCGGTCGCCATTCCGCCGCCGGAATAGCCGAGCATGGCCGCCGGGCTGTCGGCGAGGCCGAGTTCGGGCACCCGGAGCGCGGCGCGGATGCCGTCGAGGGTGATCTGGCCGCCGAGCCGGGCCGCGCCGTAGGCGGCGTTCGGTCCGAGGTGATCGGGCAGCGCGATGCTCCAGCCTCGCAGCAGCATCGTGTTCAGCAGCGGAACGGCCCGGTAGAGCAGGTTCGGGTCGTAGGCGTAGAGGGCGCGCGAGACCGCGCACTGCGTGCCGAGACCGTTGATGATGTGCTGGTAGGACAGCAGCGGCCCGCCGGGGCGGTGGTCGTTCGGGGTGAGGATCGTGGTGGTCGCCGCGATCGGCCTGCCCTGGGAATCGGTGGACCGGAACTTGATCAGCGTGACCGTGGCCGTGGGGAAATACGGCAGCGGATCTTGCGTGCGGACCGCGAGGACCGCCCCGGGATCCCGGCTCGCGAGGTCGGCGGGCGCGGAATAGAAGGGGTCGGGGTCCGGCGTCGGATACAGCGGCACCGCGGCGGTCGCGGGCTGAGCGCCCGCGACGAGCAGGCCGGCCAAGACGGCGCAGGCCAGGGCGCGGGCGTCAGCGATCCTCATGGCTCACCCCCGGCGCGGGAATCCGGAAACCGATACCGGTGGCCCGCTCGGAGACCTCCCACAACTGCTGCCAGCGGGAGCGCTCGCGCGAGAGCGCGCTCGACGGGCACGCGCCGATCGCGCCCCGCGTGTTGAACAGCTTGGTCGGCCCCCAATAGGTGTGCGGGTCCGCGTCGGGCGAGGTCGCGGCGTACAGAATGGATTGTGCCGCGGCGGCGCGTGATTGACCGACGAGGCGGATGAACGGCTCGGCGACGTAGTCGAGCGGGGTCTCGGTGTGGGCGACGAGGCCGGTCGGGGAGACGCCCGGATGCACCACATACGACCGCAGACGCGACCCGTGCTCGTCGAGCCTGCGCTGCAGTTCCCGGCCGAACATCAACGTGGACAGTTTCGATTCGGCGTAGGCCGTCGAGCGCGAGTACCGGCGGCGTTCGAAACGCAGGTCGTCGAGCGGCAGGGAACGCGTCCAACCGTGCGAAATGCTCGACAGCGAGACGACCCGGTCGCGGACTCGGTCCAGCAGGAGCCCGGTCAAGGCGAAATGGCCGAGATGATTGACCCCGAATTGGGTCTCGAAACCATCGGCCGTGCGCGCGAACGGCACATTCATCAGGCCCGCGTTGTTGATCAGCACGTCGAATTCGCCGCATTGCCGGGCGAATCGCGCGACGGCGGTCAGGTCGGCCAGATCCAGTTCGGCCACCGTGACATCGCCCCCCACGCGTGCCGCGATATCGCTGCCGCGCCGCGGATCACGGCAGGCCATGACCACCGAGGCGCCGTGGGCGACGAGAACGCGGGTCACCTCCGCGCCGAGGCCGCCGTTGGCCCCGGTGATGACGAATCGCCGGCCGTGCTGATCCGGTATCGGATCGGGAGTCCTTGCCATGGCGCCCGACATTACGAATTGCGGAATCCCGATGGCAATGCGTTTGGAAAACGTCAAACGCGGCGCGGCGCGGGCTGGTCGTTTCCCAAAGACGGCCTGCGCGTCCGGAATTCGGTCATCGGCTGACATAGCGTGACGCCGTCAGTGCCCGAGCAGCTGTCGATTAGCTAGGAGATGTTTGCCGTATGGCTCGCGAAGACGAACTACGCACGTATATGAAGAAGGCCGTCCGGGAATTGCAGGTCACCCGGCAGCGTCTCGACGACGTGGAAGCGCGAGCCACCGAGCCGATCGCCATCGTCGGAATGGCGTGCCGTTACCCGGGCGGGGTCACCTCGCCGGAGCAGCTGTGGCAGGCGGCCGTCGAGGGGCGCAGCCTGGTGTCGGAGTGGCCCGCCGATCGGGGCTGGGACGTCGAGGGACTGTTCGATCCCGAACCCGGGCTGCCAGGCAAGTCGTACGTCCGCACGGGCGGCTTCCTCGACGGCGCCACCGCGTTCGACGCGAACTTCTTCGGCATCAGTCCGCGCGAGGCCCTGGCGATGGACCCGCAGCAGCGGCTGGTGCTCGAGACCGCGTGGGAGGCGTTCGAGCGGGCCGGCATCGATCCGACCACGGTGCGCGGCAGCGCCACCGGTGTGTTCGTCGGCCTGATGCCGGATATGCAGGGCCCGTCCTCGCGCGATATCGACGAACGGGTGCGCGAGACGATCGAGCACTTCCTGATGACCGGGCAGGCCTCCAGCATCGCTTCCGGCCGGGTGTCCTATGTGCTCGGGCTGGAGGGGCCTTCGGTCACCGTGGACACCGCCTGCTCGTCGTCGCTGGTCGCGATCCACCAGGCGGTGCGATCGCTGCGTTCCGGCGAGTCGACGCTGGCGCTGGCCGGCGGTGTCACGGTGATGGCGACACCCGCCGCGTTCGTCGCGTTCTCCACCCAGCGCGCCCTCGCCGCCGACGGCCGGTGCAAGTCCTTCGCCGCGGGCGCCGACGGTACCGCGTGGGGTGAGGGCGTCGGCATGCTGTTGCTCGAGCGGGTCTCCGAGGCCCGGCGTAACGGCCATCGAATCCTGGGCCTGGTGCGCGGCACGGCGGTGAACTCCGACGGCGCGTCCAACGGCCTGACCGCGCCGAACGGACGATCCCAGCAGCGGGTGATCCGCTCGGCGCTGGCCGACGCGGGGCTGGCCTCGCACGAGGTCGACGTCGTCGAGGCGCACGGCACCGGGACCCGGCTGGGCGATCCCATCGAGGCCGAGGCGCTGCTGGCGACCTACGGTGCCGAGCGCGACGGGGCGGAGCCGCTGTTGCTCGGGTCGCTCAAATCGAACATGGGCCATACCCAGGCCGCGGCCGGTGTCGGCGGGTTGATCAAGATGGTCATGGCGATGCGGCGCGGGCTCGTGCCGCCGACGATCAATGTCGACGAGCCGACGCCGCACGTGGACTGGTCCGCGGGCGCGGTGCGGCTGGCGACCGAGACCCAGGCGTGGCCCGCGACCGGTCGTCCGCCGCGTGCGGCGGTGTCGTCCTTCGGTATCAGCGGCACCAACGCGCATGTGATCGTCGAGCGCGGCGACCTCGAGCAGGACGTGGCCCGGCCCGCCGATGCCCTTGTGCCGCCGGTGATTCCGTGGGTGCTGAGCGCCCGCTCGGCCGACGGCGTCGTGGCGCAGGCGGCGGCGTTGCTCGGCGCGGTCGAGTCCGGCGTCGCCACCGACGCCGTCGACATCGGCTTCTCGCTGCTGGATACCCGGGCGCGGTTCGACCATCGCGCCGTGATCGTGGGACACGATCTCGACGAGTTGGCCGCGGGACTGCGATCGGTCGCCGAGGATCGGTCCGCGCACAACGTCGTGCGCGGCACGGCCGGTGCGGCGGTGACGGCGGCGATGTTCCCCGGGCAGGGCGCGCAGCGCGTCGGCATGGGGCGCGAGCTCTACGACAGCTATCCCGTGTACCGGACGGCCTTCGACGAGGTCTGCGAGGAACTGGACAAGCACCTCGAGCTCTCGTTGCTCGACGTGGTCTTCGCCGCGCCGGGCACCGAGCGCGCCGCCCTGCTGGACCGCACCGAGATCACCCAGGTCGCGCTCTTCGCCACCGAGGTGGCGATCTACCGGCTGGCCGAATCCTGGGGCCTGCGACCGGCATTCGTGCTGGGCCATTCGATCGGGGAGATCGTCGCGGCGCAGGTGGCCGGCGTCTGGTCGCTGCCGGACGCGTGCGCGCTGGTGGCGGCCCGGGGACGGCTCATGCAGTCCGGACCGGCGGGCGGGGCGATGATCGCGGTCGCCACGGACGCCGCGACCGCCGCCGAGCTGGTCCGGGAATACGACGACGTGAGCATCGCCGCCGTCAACGGGCCCGCGTCGGTGGTCCTGTCGGGCGCGAGCGCGTCGATCGACGCGCTCGCCGGTCAGCTGACGGCCGAGGACGTGCGCACCACCCGGCTGCTGGTGAGTCACGCGTTCCATTCGGCCCACATGGACGCGGTCCTCGCGGAATTCGACCAGGTATGTCGCGGCCTGACCTATCATCCGCCGACGGTGCCGGTGATCTCGGCGCTCACCGGCAAGGTCGCCGAGGTGACCGAACTGTGCTCCCCGGACTACTGGGTCAACCATCTGCGCGAACCGGTCCGCTACCTGGACGCGGTGCGGTGGGCGCGCGAGCAGGGCGGTGTCGACTGCTTCGCGGAAATGGGGCCGGGCGCCGCCCTGACGGCGATGGTGCACGAGATCGTCGACGACGGTGAGGCAGTGACCGCCGTCGCGCTGCAACGGCCCGGCCTGGCCGGTGACCTCGCGTTCGCCCTGGGACTGTCGGCGTTGTATTCGGCAGGGACGTCGCTGGATCCGGTCTCGGTGTTCGACGGTTCCGGGGCCCGCCGGATCGACTTGCCCACCTACGCCTTTCAGCGCGACCGGTACTGGCTCGAGGTGACCGAGAGCAGCAATGTGCGCGGCGCCGGACTCGCCGCCGCGGACCATCCGCTGCTGGGCGCCAAGGTCGATCTCGCCCAGGACGGCGGGCTGCTGCTGACCGGGCGGCTGTCGCCGCACACCCACCCCTGGCTGGCGGGTCACCGGATCGGCGGCGCGATTCTGCTGCCCGGGACGGCCTTCGTCGAACTCGCCTGGCACGCGGGACAACGGGTGGACTGCCCCGAGGTCGGTGAACTCGTGCTCGAAGCGCCGCTGGTGCTGCCCGAGCCGGGCGCGGTGGAGATCCAGGTGCTCGTCGGCGCGGCGCGGGAGTCGGGGGAGCGCACCCTGGGGGTGTACTCCCGCCCGCAGACATCGACCGGGTCCGACCTGCCGTGGACCTGTCACGCCACGGGCACCGTGCGGGCCGCGACCGATCCGGCCGCGGCCGCCACCGGTGCGTGGCCGCCGCCGGGAGCCGTCGCGGTGGCTCTCGGTGACCCGTACGAGGCGATGGCGGCGGCGGGATACGACTACGGCTCCGCCTTCCGCGGGCTCGGCCGGATCTGGCGCCACGGTGCCGAGGTGCTGGCCGAGGTGGCCCTGCCCGAGGCCGACGCCGGCGCGGCCGGGCAGTTCGGTCTGCACCCCGCGCTGCTGGACGCGGCGCTGCACGCGATGATCGCGACTGGCACCGTCGGACCGACCGAGTCCGGCACGGTGCGGCTCCCGTTCGCCTGGGAAGGCGTGTCGCTGTTCGCGGTGGGCGCGGCCGAACTCCGGGTCCGGCTGACCCCCGCCGGAACGGACCGGATCGCGCTCGAACTGACCGATACGACGGGCAGGCCGGTCGCCCGCGCGGAATCGCTGGCGCTGCGCGAGATCTCGCTCGACCTCCTGGAACAGCGGCCGTCGGCGACCGACGGCGGCCTGTTCGAACTGAACTGGGTGACGGTCCCCGCAC
Organism: Nocardia canadensis; assembly: GCF_032656385.1. Taxonomy (NCBI): domain Bacteria; kingdom Bacillati; phylum Actinomycetota; class Actinomycetes; order Mycobacteriales; family Nocardiaceae; genus Nocardia; species Nocardia canadensis. The sequence continues at coordinate 1,225,397 of NZ_JAVCWB010000008.1, read as the reverse complement.
CCGACGCGATCGGCGACGACGGCGAATGGCACACCCTCGCCGAGGGCGCGGTCGTGGTGGAGCAGTGCGCACGCGGCGCGGGCGACCTCGTCGTCGTGCGGGTGCCCGGTGCCGCCCCCGACCCGGCGACCGCGCACGAGCAGGTGATCGCGGTCCAGACCGTCGTCCAGGACCTGCTCGCCGATGATCGGTTCACCCGGGCCCGGATCGTGTTCGTGAGCACCGGCGCGGTCGCCGTGCACAGCGCCGAGGACATCGGCGATCTCGCGGGCGCGGCGGTGTGGGGTCTGCTGCGGACCGCACAGAACGAGCACCCCGGCCGGATCACCCTGCTCGATCTCGACGGGCGGACCGACTATCGCGAGGCGGTCCGTGCCGCCGTGGCGCTCACCACCGAACCCCAGCTGGCGATCCGGCACGGCGAATCCCACGCGCCCCGCCTGGTTCGCGCCGGCGCGGATACGGTCGGATCGGCCGACGCGCTCGACGGCGGCGACTGGCAGCTCGTCGATCGCGGTCGCGGCACCCTCAACGGGGACAACATGTTCCTCGCCGAACAGTCCGCGCCCACACCGCTGGCACCGGGGCAGGTCCGCATCGCGGTCCGCGCGGCGGGCGTGAACTTCCGTGACGTCCTGATCGTGCTCGGGATGTACCCGATCCCGAACACCGCCATCGGCGGCGAAGGCGCCGGTGTCGTCATCGAGGTCGCACCCGACGTGGTGGACTTCGCGCCCGGCGACCGGGTGATGGGCATCTTCACCGGCGTGAGCGCCACGGTGGTGGCCGACCGGCGGACGGTGATCCCGATCCCGACGGGCTGGTCGTTCGAGGACGCCGCCGCCGCGCCGATCGTGTTCGCCACCGCCTACTACGCTCTGGTCGACCTGGCCGGGGCGCGGGCAGGGGAGTCGCTGCTCATCCACGCCGCGACCGGCGGTGTCGGGATGGCCGCGGTGCAGCTGGCCCGTCATCTCGGGCTCGACCTGTTCGTCACGGCCAGCCCCGGGAAATGGGATGTGCTGCGGGCGAACGGTTTCGGCGACGAGCGTATCGGCAACACCCGCACCACCGAGTTCGAGGGCAAGTTCCTGGCGGTCACCGGGGGCCGCGGTGTCGACATCGTGCTCGACTCGCTGGCGGGCGAGAAGGTCGACGCGTCGCTGCGCCTGCTGCCGCGTGGGGGGCGCTTCATCGAGATGGGCCTGACCGATCTGCGCGACCCCGACGAGATCGCGGCGCGGTACCCGGGGGTCGGCTACCAGAACTTCCTGCTGATGGAGGCGGGCCCCGACCGGTTGCACGAGATCCTGACCGACCTGCGCGGCCTGTTCGAATCCGGTGTCCTGCGCCCCCTTCCGGTGACGCGCTGGGATGTGCGACGGGCGCCGGAGGCGTTCCGGCAGCTGAGTCAGGCCCGCCACGTCGGCAAGTACGTGCTGACGGTCCCGGCCCCGCTGGACCCCGACGGCACCGTCCTGGTGACCGGCGGCACCGGCGGCCTGGGCGCGCTCGCCGCCCGGCACCTGGTCACCGCCCACGGCGTGCGGCATCTGCTGCTGGCCAGCCGGCGCGGACCCGCTGCCGACGGCGCCGCCGAGCTCGCCGCCGAACTGGCCGCGCTCGGCGCCCGGGTCGACATCGCCGCCTGCGATGTCGGTGACCGGGACGCGGTGACCGCGCTGGTCGCCGCGATCCCACCCGAGCGCCCGCTCACCGCGGTGGTGCACACCGCGGGCCTGGTCGCGGACGCGCTGTTCGCCGAGCACACCCCCGACCACGTCGCGAAGGTATTCCACGCCAAGGCCGAAGCCGCCTGGCACCTGCACGAGGCGACGCGCCACCACCCGCGGGCCCAGTTCGTCCTGTACTCCTCGATCGCGGGTCTGCTCGGCAATCCCGGTCAGGCGAACTATGCCGCGGCCAACGGCTTCCTCGACGCACTGGCCCAGCACCGCAGGCAGCACGGCCTGCCCGCGACCGCCCTGGCCTGGGGGCTGTGGGAGCGCGGCACCGGCATCACCGGTCATCTCACCGAGCGTGACCGGCAGCGGATGCGCCGCGAAGGTCTCATCCCGCTCGGCGACGCGGACGGCATGGCCCTGTTCGACACCGCGCTGTCGACCGGCAGGTCGCTGGCGGTCCCCGCCCGACTCGATCTCACCGCGTTGCAGTCACTCGGCGACGTGGACGAGATGCCCGCGATTCTGCGGTCGCTGCTGCGCGGTCCGCGCCGGGTCGCCGGTGGCGGCTCCGACGAATCGGCGAAGCTGCTGGCCGCGCTGGCCGGCGTCGAGCCCGCCGAGCAGGAGCGGATCATCCTGGGCGTGATCCGGTCGCACGCGGCGGCGGTACTCGGGCATGCCTCCGCCGAGGCGGTGCCCGCGGAGACCGCCTTCACCGACCTGGGCTTCGACTCGCTGGGCGCGGTGGAATTCCGCAATCGGCTCGAAGCCGCCACGGGGGCCAAGCTGCGCACCACCATCGTGTTCGACTACCCCAACGCCGCCGCGCTGGCTCAGTACCTGCGCACCGAGATCGCCCCGGTCGACGATCCCGCGGCGCGCATCGCCGCCCAGCTCGACGCGCTCGCCGCCGGGTGCGCCGGGGTGGACCTGCCGCCGGAACGGATCGAGGAGCTGCTCGGCCGGATCAACGACCTCGCGCGCGCCCTGCGCGGCGGCGGGGCCGAGGACTTCGTCGACAACATCGACGTCGCCGACGACGACGCGCTCTTCGACCTGATCGACCAGGTCCGTTCGGTCTGAGCCGACCAGAAAGCGAGACTCGAATGGCCGACGAAGCCGAACTGCGCGCCTATCTCAAGCGCGCCACCCGACAGTTGCAGGAAACCAGGCAGCGCCTGAGCGAGGAGCAGGAACGCGCCAGGGAACCGATCGCGATCATCGGCATGTCGTGCCGGTTCCCCGGCGCGATCACCACACCCGACGAGCTGTGGCAGGCCCTGATCGACGGGCGCGACCTGATCACCGAATTCCCCGCCGATCGCGGCTGGGACATCGACGGGTTCTACGACCCCGACCCCGACAAGTTCGCCAAATCGTATGTGCGCGAAGGAGGTTTCCTCGACAACGCGGGCGAGTTCGACGCCGGCTTCTTCGGCATCAGCCCGCTCGAAGCCGAGGCGATGGACCCGCAGCAGCGGTTGCTGCTCGAGATCGCCTGGGAATCGGTCGAGCACGCCCGGCTGGACCCGACGGCCCTGCGCGGCAGCGCGACCGGGGTGTTCGTCGGCTTCAGCGATCAGGGCTACGGCTTCGGCGCCACCCGGTCCTGGGACGGCGCCGAGACCTACTACTTCACCGGTAACCACGCCTCCATGGCGGCCGGTCGCGTCGCCTATCTGCTGGGGTTGGAGGGGCCCGCGGTGACCGTCGACACCGCGTGCTCGTCCTCGCTGGTCGCGATCCACCAGGCCGTGCAATCGCTGCGGCTGGGGGAGTGCACGACGGCCCTGGCCGGGGGCGTCACCGTGATGTCGACCCCGATGCCGTTCGCCCTGTTCTCCCGCCAGCGCGCGCTGGCGGCGGACGGGCGGTGCAAGTCCTACGCCGCCGGCGCCGACGGCACGGCCTGGGGCGAGGGCGCCGGAATGCTGCTGCTGGAGCGTCTCTCGGATGCCCGGCGGCACGGGCACCGGGTGCTCGCGGTCGTGCGCGGGTCCGCGGTGAACAGTGACGGCGCGTCGAACGGGCTCACCGCGCCGCGCGGCATCGCCCAGCAGCGGGTGATCCAGTCGGCCCTGGCCAACGCCGGGCTGCGGGCCGGCGAGGTGGACGTGGTGGAAGGCCACGGCACCGGCACCGTGCTCGGTGACCCGGTGGAGGCGCAGGCCTTGCTGGCCACCTATGGGCAGCGCGACGGTGCGCCGCCGCTGGTGCTCGGCTCGGTCAAATCCAATATGGGACATACCCAGTCGGCCGCCGGGGTCGCCGGCGTCATCAAGGTCGTCGAGTCGCTCCGGCGCGCGATGGTCCCGCCGACCCTGCACGTCGACGCACCGACCCCGCACGCCGACTGGTCCGCCGACCGGATCCGGCTCGCGCGGCGTCCCCAGGTCTGGCCGGAAACCGAGCACGCGCGCCGGGCCGGGGTGTCGTCGTTCGGCATCAGCGGAACCAACGCGCACGTGATCGTGGAGCAGGCGCCGGAGCCGGAAAGCCCGGTGACGGAGCAGGATCGGCACCCCACGGCACCCGTCGCGTGGCCGCTGTCGGCGCGCGATGCCGCCGGTCTGCGCGCCCAGGCGGCTCGGCTGTACGCCGCGGTGGCGGACTCCGCCGCCGACCCCGCCGGGATCGGGTATTCGCTGGCCACCACGCGCACGCGATTCGACCACCGTGCGGTCGTCGTGAGCCGGACCGGCGCCGAACTCCTCGACGGGCTCGCCGCGCTCGGCGCACCCTCGGCCGTGGCGTCGCCTCGCGGCGGCAAGCTGGCGATGATGTTTCCCGGTCAGGGCGGGCAGCTCGCCGGTATCGGCCGCGGACTCTACGACGCCTACCCGGTCTTCGCGCGGGCCTTCGACGAGACCGCCGCCGGCTTCGACGCCCACCTCGAGCACACGCTGCGCGGGGCGGTGTTCGACGCCGACACCGAGCTGCTCGCGCGGACCGACTACGCCCAACCCGCCGTGTTCGCCCTCCAGGTGGCGCTGTACCGACTGCTCGAATCCTGGGGAGTGACACCGGATTACCTGGTCGGGCATTCCCTCGGTGAACTCACCGCCGCGTATGTGGCCGGGGTGTTCTCGCTCCCCGACGCGATCGCGGTAGTGGCCGCCCGTGGCCGGTTGATGCAGCGCATGGAACAGGGCGCGATGATCGCGGTGCGGGCAGGCGCCGGCGAGGCGCTCGCCTCGATCGCGGGGCGCGCGACGGTATCGGTGGCCGCGGTCAACGGCCCGAACGCCACGGTGATCGCGGGCGATCCCACCGCGATCGGTGAGATCGCCCGGTACTGGCGGGGCCGCGGGCGCCGGGTCACGCGGCTCGGTGTCGATCGCGCCTTCCACTCCCCCCACGTGGCGGCGATCGTCGAGGAGTTGCGCGGGGTCCTGGCGTCGATCCGGCTCGACGAGCCCCGGCTCCCGGTCGTGTCCACACTGACCGGCGCCGAAGCGACCCCGGGCCTGCTGACCTCGGTCGGCCACTGGGTTCGCCAGGCCCGTGAACCGGTGCTCTTCCACGACAGCGTGCGCTGGATGCACGAAGCCGAGGTGGACACCTATCTCGAGCTCGGCGCGGGCGACACGCTCTCCGCCCTGGTCTACGAGACGCTCGCCGCCAGCGGCAGCGTCACCGTCCCGCTGCTGCGACCCGGTGTCGACGAGGCGATGTCGGCGGTGCAGGCCGTGGCGAGCGCATGGGTCGGCGGCGCCGAGGTGGACTGGCGGGCGCTCCACGGCGACCGGGCGCCCGGGCTCGTCGACCTGCCGACCTACCCGTTCCAGCGCAGGCGCTACTGGGTACACACCGACAGCGCCGTGGTCGAGAACCTGATCGGCGCGGCGGGCAACGGCATCGTCGGCGAGGCGACGCCGTCCGCCGGACCGTCGACGCTGCGGGAATCGGCGCAGGCCCGCGAGCGAGCGGACCTGGCGGAGATCCCGGACGAGCAGCGTGCCGAGGTCGCGACGCGCTTGGTGCTGGCCCAGATCCGGGAAATCCTCATCGACCGCACCGACGACGACATCGACCTCGACGCCACGCTCCTGCAGATCGGGCTGACCTCGCTCAGCGCGCTGGAACTGCGCGGCCGGATCACCAGAGCCGCGGGTACCCACGTCTCGCTCGAGGATCTGTTCACCCATCCGACGCCCCGAGCGCTCGCGGATCTGCTCGTCGCCCGGATCTGGGCCGACACGACGACCCCCGAGGCGGTGCCCGCATGACGCTGTCCTCCGTGCCTCGCGGCACCGTCGCCTTCGAGCAGCTGGTACCGGCCGTCCTGGCGCACCGGCGCGGTCTGGCCGAGGTATACGTCGCCGACACCGCCGTCGTGGGCGAGAGCGAATTCCTTGTCGCGGTACAGGTTCCGCGAGCGCACTCGCTGTGGTTCGACCGGCTGGTCGCCTATCACGATCCCTTCGCCGCGCTGGAGGCCGTACGACAGTCGCTGCTGGTCGTCGGCCAGCGGCACCTCGGAGTGCCCGCCGACGCGCCGGCGAGCCTGCAGACGATGTCGTTCCAGGTCGAAGACCTCAGCACCTTCCGCGACACCGAACGCGAACCCTTCGAGGGGATCGTGCGACTCCGCCCGGGGGCAGCGGGGTCAGGCCGCGGCTACTACCAGGATGTCTCCTTCGAGGCCGTGCTGACCGTGCACGGCGCGTCGGCGTTGTCGGTGCGCGGCAGCGGGATCGCGTTCCCGCGCGAGGCCTACGACGAATTCCGCGAACTCCAGCGGCGCGGTCGATCCGCGCGCGCCCCGAGCGGCGCCGACGCACCCCGACCGCTGGATCCCGCCCTGGTCGGACGGCGCGACCCACGCAATGTCGTGCTCGCCCGCGATGCCGCGGGCAGGCTGGTCCTGGTCGTGGATCGCGGCCACCCGAGCTTCTTCGACCACCAGTACGACCATGTCCCCGGCCCGCTGCTGCTCGAGGCGTTCCGGCAGGCGGCGGTCCTCGCCGCGACCGAGGCCGGTGCGCTCGACTCGCCGGTCGCGGCGGTGTTGGACGTGACGGCCCGGTTCAGCGACTTCGCCGAACTCGACAGCGAGATCACCTGCGCCACCACGATCGTGGGCGACCTCGCGATGGGCGAGATCGCCGTCCAGGTCGACCTGCACCAGTTCGGCAACACCATCGCCGTCGCTCGCCTCGAGCTGGCGCACTATCCCGCGTCCCGGGAACGACAGGAGCACACCGGATCATGACCACCCCAGCGACAGGATCGGGCAAGCGGTTCGCCGTCATCGGCGGCGGTCTGTCCGGTATCGGCGCCGCCTACCAGCTCCATCAGGCCGGACACGACGTCGAGGTGCTCGAACAAGACGCCGTGCTCGGCGGCCGCTGCGGCTTCGACACGCTCGGCGGCCGCCCGATCATGATGGGCGGCAAGAACATCGGACGGCGATATTACGAGCTGCGCCGGTTCATCGCCGCGTCGGGAGACCGGGCCTACGAGCCGTTCGGCATCAACAGCTCGCAGATCGTCGACGGCACGATGGTGACCCTCGACAACCCCGGCATCGCCGGATTCCTGCGTCATCTCCTGCGCACCGGATCGCCGGTGGACGCGGCGCGGATGCTCTACTACGGTGCGCGGGTGCGTTTCGACGAGCGCCATCGGTACCTGGGCTCGGACTTCTTCGGTGCCGTGGGCGCCCGCAACGACGCCGCCGCGCTGAGCGCGCACTTCGGCCCGGACTTCGCGCGCACCGTGTTGCGGCCGTTGACCGTTCGGCTCAACGCCGCCGAGCCGGACGAGGTCTTCCTCGGCGCGTTCGGGGTGAGCCTGGGCATGGTGCAGGATCGCTACGACCAGCTCGTCGACGGACTGCAGCCCGTCCTGGACTGGTTCGCCGGGCAGGTGCGGGTGCGGCTGAACACCCGGGTGGATCGCCTCGTCGTCCGCGACGGGCGGATCACCGGACTGGACGTGTCCGACAGCGGCGGCGCGGCGAGCTCCACCGGCTACGACGGGGTGGTGCTCGCGATTCCGGCGCACGCGGCCGCGGTCCTGCTGGAGCCGGTGGCACCCGCGCTGGCCAAGCTGCTGGGCGAGGTGACCTATCACCCGTCCACGGTGGCGGTGGTGCAGTACGCGAAGCCGTTCTTCGGCAGCACTGTTCGCTCGATCGCGTTCGACTCGGGTCCGTGCAGCGCCGCCGGCGTCTACGGCGTGCACGACCGCGACATCGTCCGCTACACCTTCAGCGGCCGCGCGGCCCGCCCACGACCCGACACCGTGCAGCTGAGCCGCTGGATCGACGAAGCCGAAGCGACGGTGCGCGGCCACCTCGGCGGGTTCATGCCGGCCCGCGTTCGCACCGAATCGCGCAGCTGGGCCGCGGCGCACTGCGCGTATCTGCCCGATCACGCCGCGTTCCTGGGGAAGGTGCGCGAACAGTCCGATGCCCTGGCCGGACTGGAACTCGCCGGGGACTATCTGCTGGGCGCGCAGCTCGAAGCGTGCTTCCGGTCCGGCATCGCCGCGGCGCGCGCGATCACGCGGTAGCGCCGATGCGGTGCGGTCGTCGGTGTCGTGCTCGACGACCGCCCGCGTCACGCGGCGCCGGTGGTGTTCTCCAGATCGTCGGCGAGCAAGGCGATCCGGGCACGCAGGATGCCTTCCGCCGTGGTGAGATCGAGATCGGTCAGACCACCCACCCGCCGCAGCCGGTAGTCGACCGTATTGGGGTGGACGTGCAGCCGGCTGCCGGTCGCTTTGCGATTGAGTCCGGTGTCCATGTAGGTCCGCAGCGTTTCCAGCAGATCCGGATGGTCGGCGAGCGGGGCGATCACCGCGGCGAGATGATGCCGCGCGGGCCCCGGCCGGGTGAGCTGATACTCGATCGCCACATCCGACAGCTGATACAGCCCTGCGGGTTTGGCGATGCCACGCACCAGATCCAGCAGTTCGTGCGCCTGCTCGGCCGCCGTCGGGATCAGGTGGGTCGGCGCGGGCACCAGCGTCGCGGTGAGCCCGACCCCGGCCAGCTTGCTGATCTCGGTGAGGACGGCCTCGGTCATCACCGGCTCGTCGGGTTGGTCGTTCGGGATCAGCAGGGTGCCGCCGTAGGTGCTCAGCAGCGCCAGCGAGCGCGAGGCGAAGGCATCGGCCAACGCCGCCTGTACCCGGCGCAGCTTGCGCCGGGCGACGACCTGGGCGTCGACCCGGGGATCGAGCTCGTCCGCGATCACCGGAATCATCAGCGCCACCACCTGATACGACGCGGCCACCCGGATGCCGGTCTGCCGGGTCAGGGCGCCGACACCGTGCCCGCTCAGCAGCGCCGACACCATCGTCTGGGCCCCGGTCTGATGCTCCTTGGCCACCTGGCGCTGCTCGTCGAGGTAGGCGCCGGTCACCGTCGCGTTGATCACCTCCAGCGTCTGCAGAAGCAGTCGGGTGCCCGCGATGACCTCGGCGAGATCGGCGGCGGTGACATTGCCGATGACCAACTCGAAGCCGATGCGGAAACCCTCGGCGTAGGCCCGCAACAGGGTCTCGACGGGCACCCCTTCGCGCGCGTGCTGGGCGGAGGCCGCGCGCAGCGCCACCAGCTGCGCCTCGGAGGGCGTCGTGCGCTTGTCGAGCATCTCCATCGCCAGCATCAGGCAGCGTCGGGTGAACTCGGTGACGTCGCTGCGCATCGCTTCACTCGGCAGGGCCTGACAGGGCATGACGTTCTCGGCGAAGTAGGTGACCAGCTGCGAGACCAGATCGTCGACGTTGCCCAAGAAGCTCGACACAGCACGGCCGTCGGTGGTGGTGATCGGATCGGGCGCCCGATCGATAGCGGAAGAAGTCATCGCGTTCACTCCATCGTGTCCTGTGTGAATGGCAACATAGCTAGCGCGCGAGCGCTGGCTCAGAGTCCAGTCACGCTGCCTGGGGTGCTCACGATCTTGTGCAATCGCCGCTGTGAGGGCTCACAGGGCGGGGAATCGGGAGTGTGCCGGGAGGCTTGCGGTGCAGGCCGGCGCGGTCGTAGAGCCGGCTGACCAGCGCGCCGAGCGTCAGCCCGACGGCGAGGCCGAGCAGGGTCATCCAGAAACCGTGCGCCGGTCCCGCGCCCAGGTCGGCGTCGAAGAACAGGATCGCTCGCACCGCCGTGTACACCTGATGCATCGGTCCGAACGTCGCGAGCACACCGACGTAGCGCGGTGATACATCGTGGCGAGCAACGCACCCAGCATCGCCATCACGACCGTCGGAAAACACCCGGATGCGCACGGTCGCATGCTGACAGCGCGAGCGCCCGGCGGCCGGGGCGATGGAATCTGCCCGACGTCGGGCGCGCTGCGTTGGCGATCTGCCGATCGGCCGCCGCGGACTTCAGGCCGCCGCGGCCTCGGCGGCGCCGTTGAGCCGGGCGTAGCGTCCCGCGTCGTCGAGCAGCGTCGTGTGGTCGCCGAGCTCGACGACCCGGCCGTGATCGAGGACGGCGATCTGGTCGGCGTCGCGGATCGTACTGAGCCGGTGCGCGATCGTGATGACCGTGCGGCCCTGGGCCACCACATCGATGGCGGCCTGCACCGCGCGCTCGGTCTCGTTGTCCAGGGCGCTGGTGGCCTCGTCGAGCACCAGCACGCGCGGGTCGCGCAACAGGGTGCGGGCCAGGGCGATTCGCTGCTTCTCACCACCGGAGAACCGGTGCCCGCGCGCGCCGACCACGGTGTCGTAACCCTCGGGAAGCGAGGTGATCAGCTCGTGGATCTGAGCGGCGCGGGCGGCGCGCTCGATCTCGGCGTCGGTGGCCTCGGGCGCGGCGTAGCGGAGGTTCTCGCGGATGGTCGTGTGCAGCAGGTAGGACTCCTGCGAGACGACGCCGACGATGCGGGCGAGGGTGCCCAATTCGAGTTGGCGCACGTCGACGCCGTCGATGCTCACCCGGCCGCCGGTCGCGTCGTGCAGGCGGGCGACGAGCGAGGCGAGCGTGGTCTTGCCGGAACCGGTCTCGCCGACCAGGGCGAGCGTCGACCCGGGCGGCACGACGAGCGAGACACCGTCGAGCACCTCGGGGCCGTGGGCGTCGTAGCGGAAGCTGACGTCGTCGAACCGGACCTCGCCCACGACATCGCGCGGGTCCAGGTCGATCGGCCGAGCGGGCTCGTCGATCTCGACCGGAAGATCGAGGTAGCCGAAGATCCGGCTGAACAACGCCATCGAGCTGGTGACTTCGACACCCACGTTGAGCAGGCTCATCAGGGGGCGGAAGAGCGCGGACTGCAAGGTGGTGAAGGCGACCAGGGTGCCGATCGTCATGGCGCCGCTGGTCGCGGGGAAACCGGCGGCGAGGTAGAGGACGGCAGGGATCGCCGCGAAGACGATGTTCATCGTGGCCATCCGCCAGCGGCCGGCGAGCTGGGAACGCACTTCGAGGTCGACCAGGTCGTGGGAGGTCTGTTCGAACTGCGCGGAGGCCACGGGCCCGGTGCCGAGCGTCTTGCCCAGCAGTACACCGCTCACCGAGAGTCCTTCCTCGACCTGACCGTGCAGGTCGGCGAGGTGGCGTTGACGCCGGGCGGTGATGTCGCGGCGCAGCAGGGCGACGCGGCGGGTCAGCCAGATCGCCGGGGGCAGCACCACCAGCGACAGCAGTGACAGCCGCCACGACAGCACCGCCATCGCGATCGAGGTGCCGACCACGGTGGTGACATTGCCCGCGATCGCGGTCGCGGTGCTGGTGACCACGGACTGCATGCCGCCGACATCGTTGATCAGGCGCGACTGGACCTCGCCGCCGCGGGTGCGGGTGAAGAATCCCAGCGATTGGCGCTGTAGATGGCGGAACACGTCGGTGCGCAGCGCGTGCATGACCTGCTGCCCGACGGTGGTGGAGATGAGTGTCTGGCCGACGCCGAGCACGGCGGTGAGGACGGTGACGGCGAGCATGCCGCCCACCGCCCACAGCAGCAGCGAGATGTTCTGCTGGGGGAGCGCATCGTCGATCACCAGGCGCAGCAGGAACGGCGAGACGAGGCTGATCGTCGAGCCCGCCACGATCAGGACGATCAGCACGGTGAGCCGAAGCCGGTAGGGCGCGAAGAGCGCGGCGATCCGGCGCACGGACACGGGGGACTCGCGCAGCTGTGCGCGGTCGGCCGGGTCGGGGCGGCGGGTGCGGCCGCCGCGGGAAGAGTCTTGGTCTTTCACAGGCAACCCCCTTCGGGGGAATGGACGTATGCTGAGGTTCCCTCACTATCTGGCAGTGTAAACAACTGGAGAGGCCGGATTTATGCCCGACAACGACAGCGAGCTCCTGATGCAGGTCGCCAGGACGCTGCGCCGACGCTGGGCCGCGGCGTACGCGCCGATGGGACTGACCCCGCATCAGGCCCGCGCGCTGCGGGTGGCGGGCGAGCACGAAGGACTGCGGCTCTCGGCTCTCGCCGAGGCGTTGCGGATCAGCCCCCGATCGGCGACAGAGGTGGTGGACGTGCTCGAGCAGGCCGGTCTGGTCACCCGCGCGCCCGATCCGACGGACCGTCGCGCGACTCTCGTGGCGGTGACGGCCCTGGGGGCGCGGACACTCGGCACCCTGTCGGAGGCTCGGACGAAGGAATCCGACGACTTCTTCGCCGGGCTCACCGACGACGAGCGTGCCACGTTGCGGGGCATCCTCGGCAAGCTCGTCGGATAGTCCACGACCCGGCAGCACGCCGGAGGCCGCCGGTCACCAGTCGAGGACGTGTTCCGGCTGGCAGACGTGCAGGGGGGACGGCAGGTAGCGGATCACGGCGTCCAGGAGCGGGGCGACATCGCTCCACGGCGCCGGATCGCACAGGACCGGCGCGGCGTCGCCGACATGGGTGAGGCGCCGGACGCGGTCGGAGACCTGTTCGGGGGAGACCTCCGGCGGGCCGGGGTCGTTGTCCTGGTGGTCGGTCACCGCCGTCACGAGCCTGCGATACCACTGTTCGGCGACCTGCCAATGGCTGCCGTAGAACTCGGCGCCCATCGGTGCCAGGTCCCCCATCGGGACCAGATCGATGACGCCGGCGAACCCGGCGCCGATGCCGTGGGGGATCTGCAGCGTCAACGGCACCGCTCCGTGGGTGCCCGCGATCGTGCGGACGCAGCGGTCGAAGTCCGCGGCGGGATGATCGAGCCCGGTCACCAGGCACAGCCGCGCGACCTGGTGGTCGTCGGCGACTCGCAGGATCGTCTCGAGCCGAGGGGCGCGCGGTGCCGCGGCGTTCATGACCGCGACCACCCCGTCGGCCACCCGAAGCGAGTGCTCCAGCGTCGCGAGGGGCTCCTGGCTCGACAGCTGGGTGAGCCGAATCGTGTGATCGGTCCACCGGATCGTGGTCGCCGTGCCGGATCGGGGCCCGGCGGGACGGCGGGTCAGCCGGTGGACGACCCGGGTCGTCGCCTCGGGGTCCCCGATGATCGTGACATTGCGGATCGACTGCGGATCAATGACTTCGGTGCCCATCGCGTTGTGGTACTCCAGCTCGACTCGAGAATGGCGGCGCCTCCTCAATCCGGCTTCACCGTACCTCCGCCGATGTGCCGGTGAAGCGGATTCCGGCCCCAAAGTAGAACGTGTTCCTATACCGTCGGGCTCGTGCAGAAAGAACAACGCCCTGCCGTGGCCGACTGGTTCACCGCGGACGACGGCACGGTGCGTCTGCAGGGGAGTCGCTGTACTGCCTGCGGCACACCGTATTTCCCACGGAACACGCTCGCCTGCCGGAACCCGCAGTGCGCGGGTCCCCGGGACGGCTCCGAACTCGCCGAGTACCTGTTCTCCACCCGTGGCCGGATCTGGTCGTACGCGGATGCCCGTTACAAGCCACCCCCGCCCTATGTCTCCGCCGAGCCGTTCGAGCCGTATGTCGTCGCGGCCGTGGAGCTCGAGGTCGAGCAGATGGTGATTCTCGGGCAGGTGGTGCGCGGCCTGACGGTGGACGACCTGGCGGTCGGCATGCCGGTGGAGTTGACCCTCGGCGTGCTGTACGAGGACGAGGAAGCGGAGCACACGGTGTGGATGTGGAGGCCGGTCGATGACCGAGACCAGTAATCGCGATATCGCAGTCCTCGGTGCGGGTATGCACCAGTGGGGCAAGTGGGGCCGCAATTTCGTCGAATACGGACTGGTCGCGGCCCGTGCCGCGCTGGCCGATGCCGGCGTGGACCACCGCGACGTCGACTACATCGCCGGCGCGGACACGATCCGCAACGGCTACCCCGGTTTCGTCTCGGGCGCGACCTTCGCCCAGGCGCTCGGCTGGACGGGGGCGCGGATCTCGAGCAGCTACGCCGCCTGTGCCTCCGGTGCTCAGGCCATCGCCAACGCCCGCGCCCAGATCCTGGCCGGGTTGTGCGAGGTGGCCCTGGTGGTCGGCGCCGACACCACCCCGAAGGGGTTCTTCCAGCCGGTCGGCGGCGAGCGTCGCGACGATCCGGACTGGTTGCGTTTCCACCTGCTGGGCGCGACCAACCCCATCTATTTCGCGCTGTACGCCCGTCGGCGCATGGCGTTGCACGGCGCGACACTCGACGACTTCGCCGCGGTCAAGGTGAAGAACGCCCGGCACGGCCTGAACAACCCGTATGCCCGCTATCGCAAGGAGGTCTCGGCCGAGGAGGTCGCCGCCTCGGCGATCGTCTCGGATCCGCTGCGCCTGCTCGACATCTGTGCGACCAGTGACGGCGGTGCCGCCCTCGTGCTGACGTCGATGGACTACGCGCGGCGTCACGGCATCGCCGATCCGGTCCGCATCCGCGCGCTGTCGACGGTCACGCCGACGTTCCCGAAAACGGTGCTCGACCTGCCGGATTTCGCGACGGATTCCGCGGTGGCGGTCGAGGCGCCGGCGCGCGAGTTCCGCTCCGCGGTGGCGTACGCCGCCTACGAGGAGGCCGGGCTCGGTCCCTCCGAGCTGTCCTTCGCGGAGGTCTACGACCTGTCCACCGCGCTGGAGCTGGATTGGTACGAGGACATCGGGCTCTGCGAGACCGGCGGCGCGGAGAAGCTGTTGCGCAGTGGCGCGACGACACTGGGCGGTCATGTGCCGGTGAATCCCAGTGGCGGCCTGGCCTGTTTCGGGGAAGCGATTCCCGCGCAGGCGATCGCCCAGGTCTGCGAGCTGACGTGGCAATTGCGCGGCCAGGCCGAGGGTCGCCAGGTCGATGACGCGCGCGCGGGTATCGCGGTGAACCAGGGCCTGTTCGGCCACGGCTCGGCCATCATCGCCACTCGCTGAGCGGGGTTCGCGCTGCTCCGGTGCACATGAGCGGCCACCGCGAAGGTGGACGTTCTCCGGCATCCGACGGCGGCACCCGGCGGGTGGGGGCACGTCAGGGACGCGGCCCCGCCCGGCGCTTGCTGTCGAGTCGGCCTCGGCCGATACCGGATTCGGTGCTCAGGTAGACCGCGAGGTCGCGCGGCAAACCGTGCGTGTCGTGCAGGTAGCGGTAGTCGTCGTCGGTCAGCGGTCCGGCGAATCGGCGGTGGGACAGCACCTGTCGTCCGCGCTGGAGGAGCAGATCGAATTTGTGTTCCTCGTCGAGCAACAGGGTGCGCACCGGGTGTGGGTCGACATGCTGCCGGAAGTGGTCGAGCGTGTGGTCGAACAGGTCGATCGGCAGGTCCGACAGAGTGCGGCTCGGATCGTCGCGCCACAGTGTGGTCAGGGTGCGGCGGATCAGGCGGCGCAGGATGTGTCCGCGCCCCGAGAGAGACGGGGTGACCCGGTCGCCGAGGATCACGATGCTGGATCGCAGGTGGTCCGACACCACGCGCAGCGACGATTCCCCCAGCGGGCCCCAGAGCCGGGGCAGCGTGGTCGACCAGGGCCGGAAGACGTCGATCTCGAAGACGGACGGCGTGTTCTGCAGGATTCGCCCGAGCCTCTCCAGGCCCATCCCGGTGTCGATACCGGGTCGGCGGACCGGTTCGAGACCGCCGTCGGGGTGCCGCACGTAGCGCATCGTGACGTGGTTCCAGATCTCCACCCACCGGTCGTCGGTTGTCGGTGTGCCCTGCGGATTCTCGCTGCCGGTCCAGAGGAAGATCTCCGAATCGGGTCCGCAGAGTCCGGTCGGCCCGTTGGACCACCAGTTCTCCTCGGTGGTCGGTTCGACCGGTAGGCCCAGGTCCTGCCAGGTACGCCACGACTCGTGGTCGGGTTCGACCCGGTCGTCACCGCCGAAGACCGTGCCGTGGATCCGGCGGGGGTCGATGCCGAATCCGTCGCGCAGCAGTTCGATTCCCCAGCGCAGGCTCTGCGGGCCGCCGTAGTCGCCGAGGGACCAGGAGCCGAGCATCTCGAACACCGTCAGGTGCGTGTCGTCGCCGACTTCGTCGAGATCGGTGGTGCGCAGACAACGCTGCACGTTCGTGAGCCGTCGGCCGAGCGGATGCGGGCGGCCCAGGAGATAGGGGGTCAGTGGGTGCATCCCGGAGGTGGTGAACAGCACCGGGTCCCCGGGCGAGGGGATGAGCGATCCGCCCGGCGTGAGTTCGTGCCCGCGGTCGCGGAAGAAGTCGAGGAAAGTCCGAACGGTCTGGTCTGTGGTGATCATGGTGATTGCTCCATCGAGAGAAATCGACCGGAAGCGACCGCCCATGGCAGGCCCGGATTCGAGACCGACGCGCACCGGCGGACCGTTTCCGGTCGCCGGCGGGGGAAGAAGAGGTCAGGCGGCAGCGACCGGCGAGCGGAGAGCTCGTGCGGCCGCGGCGGCGTTGCGTGGACTGACCATCATGTGGGCACGGTAGCAGCCGCGGGATGCGGGGCGCGACCGGATTTCGGCCGGTGCCGATCGGCGAACGTGCACTGCTGGTTCACTGCGGTCGAGTGCTCTTGCGGGAGAGGAATACTCGTTCGAGCAGCGCGTACAGGGTGTCGCGGTCCTGCTCGCCGAGGCTGTCCAGGCCATCGCGGGTGACCTGCATCTTCGCCCGGATCGCATCGGTGACTCGTTCGCCCTCGGGCGTGATGACCAGATTGGTGACGCGGCGGTCGGACGGGCTCGCCTCGCGGCGGACCAGGCCGCGTTTCTCCAGCCGGTTGATGATCCCGGTGACGTTGGAGGCATCGCAGGCCAAAGCCTCGGCCAGGACCCGCATCGCGATGGGTCGGCGGCGCAGCGCCGTGAGCGTCTTGCCCTGGCTCGCGGTGAGGTTCTCACTCGCCGCCGCCGCCGTGAAGTCCCCGTAGTAGACGCCGAGGGACACCGAGAGCAGCTCCATGAGCTGGGCCGAGTCGACGTGGGGAGCTTCTGTCATGCGACCACCATATCCGCAGAAACTTGACCATCTCAAATATCTACCTCTACGGTGTGGCATATTGCTTGAAGTTCTCAACCATCGACATTGTCAAGTGACTTTGAGGAGCACCCCCGTGATCGTCACCGCGTCCGACGTCGCCCGCACGGCCGAGGTCTTGGCCCGCCCCGTCACCCTGAACGGCCTGACCGTCCCCAACCGCATCGTGATGGCGCCGATGACGCGCATGTTCTCCCCGGGCGGTGTGCCGGGGGCGGACGTGCGCTCGTACTACGCGCGCCGGGCCGCCGCCGGTGTGGGCCTCATCGTCACCGAGGGCACCTACGTCGGCCACGATTCGGCCGGGCAGAGCGATCGGGTGCCGCGGTTCCACGGCGCGGAGCAGCTGGCGGGGTGGGCCCGGGTCGCCGAGGACGTACACGCGGCCGGTGGCACGATCGTGCCGCAGCTGTGGCACATCGGCATGGTCCGCAACCAGGGCGAGCAGCCCTATCCCGACGCCCCGGCCATGGGCCCCTCGGGCATCGGCGCCGATGGCACCGAGGGCGCGGGCAAGGCGATGACCCAGGCCGATCTGGACGATGTCATCGCCGCCTTCGCCGAGGCCGCCGCGGCCGCCGAGCGCATCGGCTTCGACGGTGTCGAGCTGCACGGTGCCCACGGCTACCTCCTCGACCAATTCCTGTGGGCGCAGACCAACCGCCGCGACGACGGCTACGGCGGTGACCCGGTGGCGCGCACCAGGTTCGCGGCCGAGATCGTGGCCGCGGTCCGGGCGGTCGTCTCGCCCGATTTCCCGGTGATCTTCCGCTTCTCGCAGTGGAAGCAGCAGGACTACCGCGCGCGCCTGGCCGAGACCCCGCAGGAGCTCGAGGCCATCCTGACCCCGCTCGCCGCCGCGGGTGTCGATGCCTTCCACGCCTCCACCCGCCGCTACTGGCTCCCGGAGTTCGACGACTCGGACCTGAACCTGGCGGGCTGGACCAAGAAGCTGACCGGCAAGCCGACCATCACCGTCGGTTCGGTCGGACTCGACGGCGACTTCCTGCGCGCGTTCACGGGCGAAGGCGCCGAGCTCGGCACGATCGACAACCTCCTCGATCGCATGGAGCGCGACGAGTTCGACATGGTCGCCGTCGGCCGCGCCCTGCTCCAGGATCCGGAGTGGGCGGCCAAGGTGCTGGCGGGCCGAATCGACGAGCTGAAGCCCTACGACGCGGCGGCGATGAAGACCCTGAGCTAGCCGGATCTGTCTCCGGAGCACAGTTCGCAGCGGAAAGTTCATCGAATCATGCAGTGACAACCCCTCATTCGCGCATCGATACCGACTCGGACCCGGGTTGCGGGAGGCACCGGCGCCGACCCGCGCACGCCCGAGCCGCGGCGACGGAGATCCTCCTCGCGTCGAGATCGGCTGAGCCCCGGCCGGTCGTCTCCCCGGCGACCGGCCGATCGCGAGGTTGGCGCGTTCGGCCGGGGATTGGCGCGTTCTGTCCTTGTCGCGGTCCCGAGGTGATTCGAGACTTACGTTCGATAGGGATCAGTGTGCTACCGAGGGGAGCCTGCGTTGTCGGTGACGAGGGAGAGTGCCACCGCCTACGTGATTTCCGCACTGGAGGCGAAGGGAACGGCGACCCGGGACGATTTCGACGTCGCCGGGATCGTCGCCGCGTTTCGCGACATCACCGACGGGTGGGACTTCCACCTGATGGAGCGGGAGACCTTCTGGCGGATCGCCTCGACCTACCTCAGGGTGTGAGGCTGCACGCCGGTGAGGACCCCGACCAGCGCCGGGCGGCCCGGCGCAACGAGCCCGCGTCGGAGTAGCCGAGAAGTTCGGCCTGCCTGGTGCCGCTGAGCGATCCCGCGACCGTCACCTGTGCGAATCGGGCGCTGCGTGCCCGGTCCAGCTCCGCGCGCCAGGTGGTGCCAGCTTCGGTCAGGCGTCGCTGCAACGTCCGGGGGCTGACCGTGAGGAGGCGGGCGACGCTGTGCAGGGATACCTCCCCGGCCTCGATCGCCTGGTCCAAGGCCTCGGCCACCCGTTGCGGCCAGGCCGAGGCGAGCGTCGGTGGCGGCGGCAGCGCGGCGGCCAGTGGTTGCAGGACCCCGGCCAGGACCGGATCCGCGGTCGTCAACGGCAGATTCAGGTCCGCGGAGCGGAAGGTCATCGAGTCGGTCGGCGCGTCGAACTCGACGGTGGCGGAACCGAACACGTCCCGGAAGCTGTCGATATGCGGGGGAGCGGCCTGGCGTAGCGCGACGCGGACGGGGTCGAGCGGACCGTCGACGACGCGGCGGGCCCGGCTCAGCACGGCCGACAGTCCCCACAGCTGGGTGTGGTCGCGCCCCCGGCCGTCGCCGTGGAGCATCTCGAGGTAGAGGGTGGATTCGTGCTCGGTCTCGGCGACCAGGTCGAAGCGGTGATTGGTGGTGACCGCGGTGACGTACGGCCCGCAGGTGGCCAGCCCGGCGCCCAGCGTCGGCGCGGAGGCGAACAGATAGTCGTACAGGCCCAGGCTCGAGAGTTTGTAGCGGCGGGCGACCTGCAGGGCGACGTCCGGGCCGAGACGATGTTCGCCGATCTCCCACAGCCGGGAGAACACCTCGCTCGGCAGATGCACGTCTTGGCCGGTCATCGACCAGTCGGGGACCCCGGCATCGCGGATCAGCTGCGCGCGATCGAGCCCGGCCGCGTCGAACTGCGAGATGACGAAACGATGTAGCAAGCTCTGGTCGGTAGCCATGACGTCTCCTCGTGGCGGCAGGCCGATCCGCGGACCGGTCGCGGCTACGTCAGCCGCCGTCGTCGACCGATTCGGCGAATCCGAGCTGGGCGGGATTTCTCCATGGAGGACGATACGCTGGGACGCGGCGGCGGGCGTCGATGCGGTGACCTTCCCCGCCTCCTCGCCCGAGCATCGCCATCAGCGGTGGCGTGGTCGCGGCGGGTACTCGCCTGCCGGCCATCACGGGAAAGACCTTGCGCGACAACTCCGGTCCCGCCGCCGATCGCTTGCTCGCCAGGCCGCTGGCGGCTCCGTCGCGAAGCCGCACCCGTCCCGCCCGCACCGGCGCTACCGTGGAAGTATCCGTGGGGAGGAACACGATGGTGTCGGTGACGCTGTACCGCTATTCGTTCGATTTCCGCTATCGCTTGAACGACCGGCAGCTGGCGGGTTTCGACCCGAGCCGGGCATATGTCGAAGCCTATGCCGTCGATACACCCGAAGGCCGGGACGAGCGTGGGTGGACCTGTATCGAACGGAGATCGGCCCCCGCGCTTCCCGGCTACCTGCGGAGCATCGAGGTCGAGGCCACCGCCGACGACTCCGCCGCGTGGGCCCAGGCCCGGACTGTCGCGCTGGAGGCGCTGTGGATCGCCGAACAGCAACTCGTCCACGATCTCGGTATGCGGATCGAGGGCGGCTTCTCACCCGGACTGCGGCGTGGAGCCGGCTGGTCGGCGGCACGCCGCCGCAGCCGGGGCGCGTCACGGCGGGCGTTCGACGGACTCGAACAGCGGCTGCACGACATCGCCGAGCGCTATCGCCGGGTCCGCGAGCAGATCGAGCTCCGCGTGCACGAGGCCGACGCACGCGCGCAGGAGGAACAGGCACGACTCTGGAAAGCGCAGCGCGAGCGGGAAGAGCGCGACGACCGTTGCTCCGAGCTGGCCGCCCGCACCCGATGGAGCTACCGCGTCACCGAGTCGGACAGAACCGTCCATGTCTTTCGCGCCGAGGACTCGACCCTGACCACCGGCGAATTGGTCGACGAGCTTCAGCGCCCCACCCATCACCTCACCGGCTATACCGTGCACTGGGCCGCCGCCGATCGCGCCGAGATCGAGCGCGTCAGCGGTGTGGATTTCACCGCCTGGTGGGCCGTGGTGGCTCCGCGCCACTGGAACGATTCCCGGCGCGTCCCGTCTCGCCCGCCGACCCGTTCCGGCCCCTACCTCGGCGGCCACTCCAGTGAGGGTGGCCATTCCGGCCACGACAGCTTCTCCTCCTGCGGCGGCGGTTTCTGATGCGACGGTCGTCGACGAACTCGTCGATTTAGCGATACCGCGCTGGTGATGCTCGCGCCGAGCAGAGTGTGTCGACGTGCTCGGCCGGTCGGCGGAGATGGCGGAATCGGTGGGCGCCGACGAGTCGAGTTTCGCCGCGATCGCCCGCGACCTCACAGTATGCGGAGGCCGCGGTCCTCGTCGGCTGAGGTAACGGGGCTTGACACGGTCGCGGCCACGGCTTTGACTGACTTGGAAGCTGGTTTCACCTCGTTCGACACTGTCTGAGGGGTAGAAATGCGCGCCATGGTGTGGGTGGGTCCGGGGTGCGGGCGGTCGACTGTCCGGCACGGGTTCCTCCTGATGGCGGCCCTGATCGGTGCCTGTCTGCTCGCCGTGACGGGCACCCAGACGGTATTCGGACAACCGGTGGCGAACGGTGACGGCACCGGCTTCTCGCTGCCCTACTCCGGCGCCCCCGCCTATGAATACGTGGCACCACCGCAGATGACGAGCGCGGATCAGCTCAACCAGCCGCTCGGTCAGGAGCGGGCCGACACGATCGCCGGTCGGATCGGTCTCGGGCGGGGTGACGCGCTGACCGAACAGCAGTATCTCGATCTCACGTCCGGGGGTGGCGTCGGCGGGAACCTCGACGCGGCGGGGGTGATCGTCGCCTGCGTCGAGATCCTCACCAACACGGTGGGCCGACCCATCTACTCCGAGATCGACGGGCGGCCGGTGTCCTCGGTGTTGGGCAGCTACGGGCTGTATGTGAACCCCAGTGGATTGCTCGAGAGCCCGGCCAACGCCGACGCACCGACCAGGCAGGTGAACACGCTCATCGCGCCCGGCGGGTTCGTCGGCAACTGGCTGCGGGACAACGGTGCGGTCCACACCCTGGTCGCGCTCTACCGGTCGGCCTATACGGTGCAGGCCGCGTATGGATTCGTGGCACAGCAGATGTCGGGCGCGGCCCAGCTGGTGACCACTACCAAGGGCGGGGTCAGCGCCGAGGTCGGGATGTCGATGGCCCCACCGCTGTGGATCGTGAACTTCGCCCTGATCTACGTCCTGAACCCTGTCCTGGCGGCCGGGATGCCGGCCTACTGGGCGCCGATTCCGCCGCAGGTGGCCGCGGCGATCAAGGCGAGCCCCACCGGCCAGGTGCCGTTCAGCGACTACGCGGGCTACTTCGGCTGACCGCGCAGGGGTGCGCCGACCCGGTGCAGGTGCGTGAGCGCCTCGCGGTACGAGGAGATCAGCCCGGTCTCGTGGTACGGGACGCCGATTTCCGCGCAGTAGTCGCGGACGATCACCTGGGCGTGGCGCAAGTTCGGCGTCGGCATGCTGGGGAACAAGTGGTGCTCGATCTGATAGTTGAGCCCGCCGAGCGCGAGATCGGTCACCGCGCCACCGCGCACGTTGCGGGAGGTCAGGACCTGGCGGCGGAGGAAGTCGGGGCGGTTCTCACCGGTCAGGGTCGGCATGCCCTTGTGGTTGGGGGCGAAGATGCAGCCCATGTACAGGCCGAAAAGGCCCTGGTGGACCGCGATGAAGGCGATCGCTTTGTCGGCGGGCAGCACCGCGATGACCGCGGCCGTGTAGACGGCGAAGTGGCCCACCAGTAGCGCGCCCTCCAGTCCGCGGTGTTTCATCGATCGGTTTCCGAGCGCACGGACACCGGCCAGATGAAGATTCAACCCCTCCAGCAGAAGGAGCGGAAAGAACAGGAATGCCTGCGCCCTGCCGAGTAGGCGAGGCAGACCGCGACTGGACCGTGCTTGCTGTTGTGACCAGACCAGAATGTCGGGCGCGACGTCCGGATCGAGTTCTTCGTGGTTGGGATTGGCGTGATGGCGGGTGTGCTTGTCCTGCCACCACCCGTAGCCCAAGCCGATGCCTGCGTTGCCGACGATGCGCCCGACCAGCTCCGTCGGCTGCCTGAGCCGGAAGACCTGCCGGTGGGCGACATCGTGCATGACGAGCGCGACCTGCGCGAACGTCACGGCGAGGGCGACGGCGACCAGCAGGGTCCACCACGAATCACCGACGAGGACGAAGGCCGCCCAGCTCGCCACGAACGCGGTCGCGACGAGGCCGAGCCGGACGGCGTAGTAGCCCGGGCGCCGGTTCATCAGCCCGGCGTCGGAGATCCGGCGCAGCAGCCGGGCGTAGTCACCATCGGCGCCGCGCCGTGGTGTCGGTGGAGCGGAAGCGGGGACCAGGGAGGGCGTCGTCATGATTCCGAAGCTATCGGCGGAAATCTCGCCCCTCGTAATCCTGCGGTATGACATCGAATAGGACTGCGGAGTGATCTTTCGACGCCCGCGCAGCGCACGATTCGACAACGGCGGCCCCGGATTTCCGCCCGGACGGGAAATCCGGGAGTAACTTTACAGCTAACCTTTCTTCCCTCGGCAACAGTGAGGTTCGACATGAGGACAATCCGCACTATTCCCGCCGTCCTCGCGGCCTTGCTGTCGATGGCAGCGGTGTCGGCCGGATGTTCGGTCTCGGTCGGCACCGCCACCGTCGACAAGGAGGCAGTGGCCGAGCAGATCAGCACCCAACTCCAGGCCCAGGTGGGGGAGACGCCGGACGAGGTCACCTGTCCTGAGGATCTGAAGGCGGAGCAGGGTGCCACGATGACGTGCACCCTCACCGAACAGGGCGCCACCTACGACGTGAAGGTCAGGGTCACCTCGGTGGAGGGCGACAACACGAAGTTCGACATCGAGGTGGCCGACGCACCCAACTAGGGCTCAGTCGGCCGCGTGATCGGCCGCGCGCCCGGCGACGTACTCGGTGGCCCAGCGGTAGTCGGGTTTGCCGCTGGGGGAGCGGGAGATGGTGTCGACCACCCAGATCCGTTTGGGCACCTTGTATCCCGCGAGGTGGGCGCGGATGTGGGCGCGCAGTGCGTCGAAATCCACGGTCGCGTCGGGGCCGGTGGCGATCACGGCGGCGACCTGCTGGCCCCACCGTTCGTGCGGGACCCCGACGATGACCGCGTCGTAGACCGCGTCGTGAGCTTTCACGACGGCCTCGACCTCCTCCGGGAACACCTTCTCGCCACCGGTGTTGATCACCATGTTGCCGCGCCCGATCAGGGTGATCGAGCCGTCCGTCTCGGCGCGGGCCCGGTCGTCGGTGACCACGACGCGTGCGCCGTCGACCGTCTTGAACAGCCGCGCGGTGCGTTCGGGGTCCTTGTAGTAGCCGAGCGGCACCGCGCCGGTCTTGGCCAGCCAGCCCTCCTCACCCGGCGCGACCGGTCGCCCGTCCGCGTCGACCACCACCGCGCCGCGACCGGTCTGGACCCGGGGACCGCGGGCGGGGTTGTCGTCCTTCTGTGCGAAACCGATTCCGCCGAAACCGGTTTCGGAGGATCCGATCGAGTCCGAGACCATCGTCGAGGGGAACTTCTCCAGCAGCGCGTTCTTCACCGGCTGCGACAGCAGCGCCGCGCCGGAGGCGATGACCAGCAGCGAGGACGCGTCCACCGGGGCGGTGTCGAAGGCGTCGATGAGCGGACGTGCCATGGCGTCGCCGGTGATCACCATGACGTGCGGGTGGTGGGTGCCGACGGCCCGCCACACCGCGTCCGGGTCGAAACGCGGCTCGAACAGCACCGCGTTGCCCGACCACAGGGCGGTGAAGGTCGGCATCATCGCCGCGGCGTGGATCAGCGGGGGAAGGACGAACCAGATGGCAGGCACCCCTTGCGCGCCGGTCGCGGACTGCTGGTACTCGTCGCGCACCGGCTCGCCGGTGTAGAAGTCCACGCCTCCGCCCAGCACCCGCCACATGTCCTCCTGCCGCCACATGACGCCCTTGGGCAGGCCGGTCGTGCCGCCGGTGTACATCATGAACAGGTCGTCGCCGGTGCGATGCACACTGGGACGGAACGGTTTTCCGGTCTCGACCAGCGTCTCGTACGCGAGGACGCCGGAGCCGGCAGCGCCGGACACCCGGTCGTCGTCGACACAGATCGACTGCCGCACCGACGGTGTGCGAGACAGCGCCGCGCCCACGGCCTCGCCGTAGCTCGCGTGATACACCAGCACGTCGAGGTCGGCGTTGCCGTAGACGTAGGCCAGCTCGGCAGGCCCGTACCGGTAGTTGATGTTGATCGGGACGGCGCCCAGTTTGAAGCAGGCGATCAACGTCTCCATGGTCTCGATGCTGTTGTGCATCTGGAACCCGACGTGCGTGCCGCGGCGCACCCCCGTGCTGGTCAGCTGGTCGGCCAAGCGGTTGGCCCGGATGTCGAGCTCGCGGTAGGTCAGCGAGCGATCGCCCTGGATCAGCGCGACCCGATCGGGCATGGCGTCGGCGGAGTGCTCGAACAGGTCGGCGAAGTTGTTGGCCATCTCAGTCCATCTCTGTGCGGTCCGCTCACACGACGGTGAGCGGCAGGGGTTTCCCGCGGTCGGTGAAGGCGAAGCTCGCGCCGGTGCTGAAGCGGGTCACGGCCACCTCCGAGGCTTCCCGGAACGGCTGTTCGGCCAACGTGATCTCGGCGGTCCAGCCGTGTTCGTCGATCGCGCCGACTCGCGCGGCGAACCGGGGGTTCACGCCACGGACCAGGGCATCGAGCGGGCGCAAGTCCGCCGGGATCAGCAGGGCGGGCCACGCGCCGTCGTTGGTCGCCGGGCTCACCGCCGGAAAGCGCACGCGCACACCGGAGCTCGTGACCGTGCTGTCGATTCCGGTGTAGCTCAGCGGATTCAGCGCGGGATGGATCCGGAGCACCAGGGCGAGTGCGTCGGCGTCGTCACCGAGTGACAGGCAGCGGCGGAGGCGCTCCGAGGTGAGTCCGGCGATCCCGGCGAACTGTTTGCGCGCGATGTCGGCCGCGACCGCCGGCTCGGCGCGTTCCCGGAGGGCGACCAGGAAGCCGAGCGTGAGCAGATGGTGCTGCAGGCTGATCTCGTCGGCCAGCCGGCGCAGGGCCGACCGGGAGAAGTCGCCGAAGCGCAGATCACTCAGCAGTGGTCCGGCGTAGTCGCCCCTGCCCTCCTCGCCCGGGTCGATCGGGGCCAGCACGAGCCCCGCCGCCTCGGAGTTCGCCACGAGGGCGGCGTTGCGTGGGGCGGCGGGCGGAACATGGGACCCATCGATGACGACGGTCCACGCGCACACCGGGGTGCGGTCGGCGGGCACACGGGGTGGTCGGTGCACGGGCCGCACCTGGGCGTGCGGGTTGGTGGCCAGCGCCGTCGCGTCGAAGGTGGGGTCCTCGATGTCGTGGCACATCGCGACCACGAATTCCTCGCCCATCGGTTCGACATCGGCCAGCGCCCCGCAGTGGTCGAGCCAGAACTCCCCGTGATCGTGGTCGTCGACCCGGAAGCGGAAGTCCATGAACTGGGGCGGTGCGCCGATGTCGAGTTGCAGGCCCTTGAAGATCGTCTCGACGCCGTCGCCGGTGATGCCGAGCGCGCGCCGGATGCGCCGGGTGTAGACGGGACTGGCCAACTGCCACTCCTCGATCGCGACCTCGGTCATCCCGGCGCGCCCGAAGGCGGCGATCGTGTGCGCCATGCCGGATCGGTCGATGAGATGACCGCTCAGCAGCAGTTCGGGAACCAGCACCGCCAGCTGGTCCCTGGACAGTGCGTCGTATCCGCTCACCGGCGTCACCACAGGGAGGCGGGTGATTCGCCGATGCGGTACCAGCCCGGCAGCGGCTCCTTCGACACCGAGCGCTCGATCCGCTTCTGCATCCCGGGTGAGAGCGCCCGATCGGTGATCATGTCGAGGAACATCGCCGAGACATTGCCGAAGTCGAAGAAGTCGCGCTGCCACGACCACTGGAAGTCGCCGCCGTAGCGGAACCAGCTGCCGCCGATTCCTTCGGGGGAGTAGTGGCGGCCGTCGGCGCGCGTGCCCTCGTTGATCTGCTTCCAGAATCCGATGACGGTGCCGCTGCGATCGTCGACGACGAACTCCTGGTACGGATAGGTCCAGCCCTCGAGCCCCGCCATCTCCTGGCCGAGAGCCAGTTCGCGGATCTCCGCGCGCCCTACCGCCATGAATTCCTGTGTGGGGCCGTAGTTCCAGCCGTAGGTCGCGTCGATGGTGTACATCTCGGCGAGGGGCTTCCAATCGCCCTTCTCCTCGCACCGCTGGTTCTCCACGACCCAGCGCCGCACCATCTCGTCGAGTTCGGCGCGCTCGAAACCTGCCATCAGTCCGTGCCTTTCGGTGGGGAGTCGGCATCGTCGGCGATCGACAATGCTCGGGTGGGACACCAGCGGATCGCGGCCTGGACGGCACCGTGTTCCGACGGGGCGGGCGTGGGATCGGTGATCTGGACCGTGCCGTGCTTGGGCACGGTGAAGATCGTGGGCGCCTCGTCCTGGCACACGCCGTGCCCTTGGCACAGGTCCGCGTCGACCACGATCCTCATGACGCGCTCCCGCCCTCGGGCAGCGGCCGCAACGGCGCTTCCGGTTGCACCTCGACCAGCACCATGTGGGCGCCGCGTGGCACCGAGATCACCGTGGCGACGGCGTCGGCCAGATGTTCGGGCCGCAGCATGTACGGATGCCGGGCGAAGCCCCAGTCCTTCCAGTCCTGCAGCAGCGGGCCGACGACCTCCGGCGTCGAATCCATGCCCATGCCGGTCAGTGTCGGGCCGGGGCGTACCAGTGACGCCCGGATCCCGCTGCCCTCCAGCTCCATGCGCAGCTGCTCGACCATCGCCTCGAGCCCGTTCTTGGCGGCGCTGTAGGCGCCGCTGCGTGGCCGGGGGTTGTCCGCGCAATCGGAGCTGATCACCACGAGATCGCCGCGGCGCCGGGTCGTCATCCCGGGGAGCACCCGGTGGATCAGGCGATGCGCGCCGACCAGGTGCACCTGCACCTGCCGCAGGAACCGTTCCGGGTCCATCTCGCCGACGAGCGCGAATTCGATGTCGCCCGCGCCGGAGACGAGGATTTCGGTCGGTCCGAGGGCGTCCTCGGCGGCGGTGACGAACGCGTCCACGGACGCGGGATCGGTGACGTCGAGGTGATGGGCGAAGGCCTCGCCACCGTCGGCGCGGATCTTGGCGGCGAGGTCCTCACACCGCTGCACGCGGCGCGCGCCGAGGGCGACCGGGTGGCCGAGAGCGGCCAGGGCAACGGCCGTCGCGGCACCGATGCCGGACGACGCGCCCGCGACCAGGGCCGGCCTGCGTTCGGGGTTGGGTTCGAATCGGGGCACTAGCGGACCTCTACTGTGATGGGAAGTTTGGCGAAGCCACGGACATTGGTCGAATGCACGCGTTCGATGCCCCG
This sequence comes from Nocardia canadensis, assembly GCF_032656385.1. NCBI lineage: Bacteria > Bacillati > Actinomycetota > Actinomycetes > Mycobacteriales > Nocardiaceae > Nocardia > Nocardia canadensis. Next base: position 1,197,161 of record NZ_JAVCWB010000008.1, on the reverse strand, counting down.
CGGGTCGATCCGGTAGGCCGCCACCCGCCGCACGAACTCGCCGAGCACGACGCTCGCCTCGAGCCGGGCCAGATGCGCGCCGAGGCAGAAGTGCACGCCCGCACCGAAACTCGCGAGGGTGCCGCCGCCGCTGCGGTCGATCCGGTAGGTGTCGCCGTCGTCGAACGCCGCCGGATCCCGATTGGCCGCGCCGATCAGCAACAGCACCTTCGCCCCGGCCGGGATGGTGCCGCCGTGGTAGTCGAGGTCGACCGCCGCGGTACGGGCGACGAGCTGACTCGAGGTGTCGTAGCGCAGCGTCTCCTCGACCCAGTCCGCGACCAGGTCGGGATCGGCGGCGACCTTGGCGTACTCCACGGGATCGACCCCCGCCCAGTAGAGGGCGTTGCCGAGAAGCTTGGTGGTGGTCTCGTTTCCGGCGACCACCATCAGGAACATGAACCCGATGATCTCGTCGTCGGTGAGGGTGTCGTCGTCGATCTCGGCGTCGAGCAATGCCGAGGTGAGGTCGTCGCGGGGGTCGGCCCGGCGCTGGGCGACCATGTCGGCGTAGTACCCGAACAGCCGGATCGAGGCGTCGATCGCGTCGGCGGGCACATCGAGAACACCTTCCTCGCGGTGCACCACCAGATCGGCCAGCCGCCGGATCTCGGCGCGGTCCGGCTCCGGCACCCCCATGAGTTCGGAGATGACGTCCATCGGCAGCTTGCCCGCGACGTCGTCGATCCAGTCGAAGCGCCCCCGCGCGAGGGCGGGTTCGAGGTGCTCGAGGGTGATCTGGCGGATCCGGTCTTCCATCTCGGCGACCCGCTTCGGGGTGAATCCCTTGTAGACCAGCCTGCGCATACGCATGTGCCGGGGATCGTCCATCGCCAGAAACGACATCACCCGATGCGCGTGTGGTCCCCACGCCGCCGGGTCGAGCGAAACTCCGTTGGCGCTGGAGAGCCGATTGTTGTCGCGAAATGCCGCGAGGACATCGGAATGCCGCGACAGCGCCCAGAAATCGAGATCCGGGTTGTGATAAAGCGGCGCCTCGGTGCGCAGCCGGTGATACGTGGGATACGGATCCTCGTGGAATCGATAGTCGTACGGATCGAAATACACGGGCTCCACAGCGGCGCTGGTCATCGTGAACACCCCGGTTCCGATCGGATGTCTCCGACAGCGTCGGGTCGGTCGAGACCCGAAGGAGACAGGTAGCTGGACATGTGTCTGGACGGTATCACCGACGCGCACCGGGCACAACGCTTTCGCGGACGATCGCGACGACGACGTGCCCGGCCCGCTTGGCGAGAGTCACCTCAAAGATGCTGGTAATCAACATTTTCGGACCGCATGGTCGGGCCCGATCCGGGCCTGGGCAGGCTCGGCGGGGAGCTGGTCAGGAATCTGGAACAGTGTCTGGAATGTGGTCTAGATCATATGGTACGGTCACCCGCATGGCACGCGTAGACGGCGAAGTCGCACCGGCCGGCGGCGGTGCGGTGGGGGTCGGTGGCCTGGAATTGCCGGAGCCGAAACAGGCCGGTGCCGCACAGATCCTGCGCCGGAATTTCTCGGTCACCGTCCTATCCAGCGTGGCCACCCTCGGCCGGGCCCTGCGCATCGGCGCGAGTGCCGTGTCGCTCGGCATCGTGGACGCGGTTCGATGGCGATTCCAGATCCACGAAACACTCGCCCAGGCGTGGTTTCTCATCCGGGTCACCGTGGTGCCGAGTATTTTGATGGCCATTCCGTTCGGCGTCATCGTTTCCGCGCAAGTCGGCAATATCGTGTCCGAACTCGGCGCCGATTCGATGATCGGCGCGGCGGGCGGGCTCGGTGTCATCAAACAGGGCGCGCCGATGGCCACCGCGATGTTGCTGGGCGGAGCGGGGGCGGCCGCGATCGCCGCCGACCTGGGCGCCCGGACCATCCGCGAGGAGGTCGACGCGCTGCGGGTCATGGGCGTCGACCCGGTGCGACGCCTGGTCGTCCCGCGGATCGTGGCGATGATGCTGGTGGCGCCGCTGCTCAACATCCTGATCATCGTCGTCGGCGTCGCGTCCGGGTTCGTGGTCGCGGTGTCGGCGCTGAACGTGACACCGGGCAGCTACTGGTCGTCGTTCGGCGCCTTCACGACGCCGATCGACCTGTGGGTCTCGTTGGTCAAGGCGCTGCTCTTCGGATTCCTGGTCGTGGTCATCGCCTGCCAGCGTGGGCTGGAGGCTACCGGCGGGCCGCGGGGTGTGGCCGACGGGGTCAATGCGGCGGTGGTGATGTCGATCGCGGCGGTTGTCGTCCTGAACACCGTGATCACCCAGGTGGTCACGCTGTTCTTCCCGGTCAGGATGGCGTGATGACGGCGGCTCCGTACTATCCCGTCGGGCTGCGCTGGGTGGGGCGGCTGCGGCGTGCCCGCGTGCACCCGCTCGCCCCGATCGACTCGCTCGGGTTCGTCCTCGGATTCGTTTGGCAGGTCGTGTCTTCGGTGCCCTATACCCTGCTGCGTTACCGCCGCCAGACGGTGGCGACGGTGACCGACATGACCTGGGGCCGCGGCTCGGTGATCATCGGTGGCGGGGTGGTGCCGCTGATGCTGCTGCTCGGTGCGGCCATGGGCGCCTCCATCGGCATCGAGGCCTTCAGCGCGCTGAATCTGCTGTCGCTGGGTCAGCTCAGCGGCCTGATCTCGGCCTTCGGCGTGACCCGCGAACTCGCGCCCATCGCGGCCGGGATCGGCTTCGCGGCCCAGGCCGGGTGCCGGATGACCGCCGAGATCGGGTCCATGCGCATCTCCGAGGAGATCGACGCGCTCGAATCGCTCGGTATCCGGTCGGTGCCCTTCGTCGTGACCACCCGGGTGATCGCCGGGATCATTGCCGTGGCACCGGCGTTCGTGGTCGCGCTGATCCTGAGCTACGCCTCCTGCGCGCTGATCGTCACCACGATCCACGGCACCCCCTCGGGGACCTACGACCACTACTTCGACCAATTCGTGGTGGGCTGGGACGTCGTCGCCGCGACCGTGAAGGTGATGGTGTTCGCGGTGGCTGTCGTCCTGATCCACTGCTACCAGGGCTATTTCGCCACCGGCGGTCCGGAGGGGGTCGGCATCGGCTCGGGTCGGGCGATCCGCGCCAGCCTGGTGGCGATCATCGCCCTCGACATGGTCGCCACGATCCTGCTGTGGGGATTCCAGTCTCCCGTGACCTTCACCGGGTGATGCCATGCCTGCCTACGCCTTGCCGGGAACCGAGGTCGGACCTCGCCGTGCCCGCGCTCTCGGTGCGGTCGCCGTCATCGTCGCGTTGCTCGCTCTGCTCGCGTGGCGGGTACTGCCCGAGGACCGGCCCGACGGGGAGATCCGGGTCGAGTTGCTGGTCGAGCAGGTAGGTGCCGGTGTCGGTCCGGGGACCGAGGTCCGGCTCGACGGCGTGCGGGTCGGGTCGGTCGGGACGATCGACTCGGCGGGCCGGGGGATACAGCGAATCAGCCTGATGCTGAACGGCTCTCAGCTGTTCGGGCTGACGAACACGCTGAGTGTGGACTATGCCCCGGGCAATCTCTTCGGCATCAGCGCCCTCGAACTCCACTCCGGCGCCGGCGGTGTCGCCCTGACCGAGGGGTCGACCGTCGACCTGACCGTCGGCGCCGCCGACCGGGTGCGCGACGCTACCCTCTCGGCCCTGCTGACCTCCACCGGCGCGCTCACCGACGAGGTGCTGACGCCCCGGCTCGCCGATCTGCTCGCCACGATCTCCCGCGACCTCGCCGCCTTCGGTCCCCTCCTCGAAGCCATCGGCGCGACCGCGCGCTCGTTCGCCGAAACCCAGCGGCTGCCACCGTCGATGCTGTTCGACCAGTTCGGGTCGGCGCTGTCCGGTCTCCCACCGATGCTGACCGGCAGCCTGACCCTGCTCTACGCCGACTACACCAACGAATACCTGAGCACCCCTGAACATCTCGCGAAGTTCGGCCGGATGTTCTCCGATATCCAATACCAGCTGTTGCCGACCGTCACCGCGTTGCTCGGTACCTCGCGGCACTACTTCGGCGGCCTGCTACCCATGACGAGCCTCGTCTTCGATCAGCTGTCCGGCTCGATCAGCGCGCCGGAACGGTCCGGGCGGCAGCTGAGCGAACTGCTCGAGCGGCTGGACTCCGCCTTCGTCGACACCCCGCAGGGCCCCGTGTTGCGCGCCGCCGTCGACCTCGACGTGGTGCCGGGGCTGGCCGGGCCGCTGGCCGCCCTGCTGCCTGAGGGTGGTCGCTGATGAGCACCCGATCCCTGCTCCTGCGGGTGCTCTCGGCGACGGCCGCGATGGCCCTCGTGCTCGTCGGTGTGCTGCGGGTGATCGAACGCCCGGTCGACGGCGAAACCTACACCTACACAGCGCTGTTCACCGATGCGAACGGCCTGCGCCGCGGCGACGACGTGCGCCTGCACGGCGTGCAGATCGGCAAGGTGGGTGAGGTCGAACTCGACGGCGCGCTGGCGCGGGTGCGTTTCACGGTGGTCCGGGACCGCGCGCCGGCCACCGGCACCACGATCGCGATCCGCTACCAGAATCTCACCGGATTCCGGTACCTGGAGCTCCGGCCGCCCGACTCACCCGGCCGTCCGCGCGACCCGGCCGCGGTCTTCGGGACCGCGGAGACGGTGCCCGACTTCGACATCACCCGACTGTTCAAGGGTTTGCAACCCGTCCTGGCGCAGCTGTCGCCCGAGGACCTGAACCGGTTCGCGACCAGCATTCTCGCCGTGATCCAGGGCGACGGCTCGGGCATCGGCCCAGCGCTGGGCGCCATCGACACGCTGAGCCGCTACGCCTCCGATCGGCAGGCCGTCCTGTCGACACTGGCCGCCAATCTCGCGCAGGTCGCCGATCACCTGGGCGGAAAGTCGGGCAACGCGATGCGGCTGCTGACCAATCTGACCAACCTCTTCGTCACCATCACCGAGAAGCTGCCCGGACTGGTCGATTTCGCCGCGGGAATCCCGGTGGTGCTCCAGCCGCTGCGCAGCATGCTCACCGTGCTCGGCGTCACCGGCGAACGCGACCGCGATCTCGACGCCGCCCTCCAGCGCGCCTTCCCCGACCCGGCCGACGCGGCGGCCGCGTTCGAGAACCTGCCCGGGCTGATCCAGGCCATGGCGCAGGCCGTTCCGGCGACCGGGCCCGACCTGGTCTGCACCCACGGTGCGACCGAGGCGCCGGAACCGCTGCGCGTACTGCTGACCGGACAGGGAGTCGTGCTGTGTCATCGATAGTGTCGCGCGGGCACCGTGTTCGGCGGTGGGCTCGTGACCCGCAGGCCGCGGATCTGCGGTGGGGGATCGCGGGACTCTGCGCGGCCGTGCTCCTGCTGATCGCGATCGGCGCGGTGTATGTCACCGGAACCTCGCCCGAGCGGACCTATGCGGCCGAGCTCGCCCAGGCGGGTTCGGTCCGGCCGGGCGACGATGTGCGCCTGGCCGGCATCCCGGTCGGCAAGGTCAGGTCGCTGACGCTGCTCACCGACCGGGTCCGGATGGAGTTCACCGTCCGCGCGGACGCCTTCCTCGGCGACCAGACGACCCTCGACATCCGGATGCTGACCTTCGTCGGCGGCTATTACGTCGCCGTCCTGCCCGCCGGTACCCGGCCGCTCGGGCCGGCCGTCATCCCCCGGGAGCGAGTCATCGTGCCCTACAACCTGACCCAGGCCTTCCAGGACGCGATCCGGCCCGTCCGCCGGATCGACGGCGGCGTCGTCCGGCGGGATCTCGCGGCACTGTCGACCGCGATCGAACAGAGTCCGGAGGCCGTGCGCGCGGCGGTGCGCGCGGCCGGCGACGTGGTCGAGATCCTCGACGAACAGAATGCCGACATCTCCCGCACCCTGGCCATCGCCGACGAGTATCTGTCCGCGCTCGACACGAATGCCGGGGTGCTGGCGCGGCTGCTGATCACCTTGGGCACGCTCGAGCAGATCATCCAGACCAACAAGGTGCAGGTGGCGCAATCCCTGCGCGATCTCGCCGTGGTGTTGCACGACGTGACGCCGCTGGGGCGGGCGTGGGACGCCTCGCTGAAGCAGCGCGTCCAACCGCTGGCGGACGCGATTCCCCCGCTCGAGCAGCTCGGCGCCCGGCTCGGCGCGCTGCTGGATGCCGTGCGCGCGCTCCAGCACCGGCTGGCACCGCTGCTGCCCGCGGGCGGCGGGATCACCATCGACCAGTCCACGGCCACCCTTCCGGTTCCCGCGCTGTGCATTCCGCTGCCAGGAGGCGCGTGTTGACGAAGTCGATCCTGGGGTCACGGGGGCTGATGTCGGCCGCGGTCGTGGTCGTCGTGGTGCTGGCGGGGGCGCTCGGTCTGCGGCTGAGCACACCGCATCCGCCGATGCGCGCCTACTGCGCCGACCTGCCCGACAGCATCGGGCTCTACGAGGGCAGCGCGGTGACCGTCCTCGGCGTGCCCGTCGGTCGCGTCACCGGGATCAGCGTCGTCGGCGTGTCGGCGCGGGTCGAGTTCACCGTGCGCGCCGATCGCACACTCCCGGCCGACGTGGGGGCGGTGACGGTCAGCGACACCCTGATCGCCGATCGGCGGCTCGCCCTCATCGGCGACGAACCGGCCGGACCCGGCCTGGCCTCGGGCGGCGCGTGCATCACGAAAACCCTGACACCCAAGAGCCTCTCGCAGACCTTCGACGCCCTGGCCGGCCTCGCCGATCAACTCAACGGTTCGGGTGATCCCGCCCAACGCACCGCTGTCGGCGCCGGACTCGACGCGCTCGATCGCGCCACCACCGGCACGGGCGACCAGCTCAACGACCTGATCCTCGCGCTGAGCCGGGCGCTGTCGGCACCGGACGCGGCCATCGGGCACCTCGGACAGCTGCTCGACGCCCTCAGCGCGCTCGCCCAGCGGGCACGCCACGGCTGGGCGCAGGTGGAGACCACGGTGTCGGGGCTGCCGCAAACCTTCGACGACATCGTCACCATCGCGTTCCCACCGATCATCCAGATCGTCGCCACGCTGGCCGAGCTCTTGCCCCAGCTCAACGACGTCGTCATGATGTTCGGTTCGCCCGCGCTGCGCGCGCTGGACTCCGTCCCCGAGCTGTCGCGCATGATCGCGGCGGGTGTCTCCTCGCTCGCCGAGGTGATCGCGCGGACTCCCGTGCTGGCCGGCGGATTCGCCGGTGCGGTCGACCCGGTGAGCGGACAGCTGACCATCGGCTACGCGCCACCGAAACTCGCACCGGCCCCGCCGGACTCGGCGCGGATCTGCGCGGCGGTGCAGGCCGTCACCGGGCAGGGTTGTCAGACCTCGGCCGAGGGTGTGGTGACGATTCCGGCACTGCCGGTCCTACTCGCGGGGGTGAGTACACGATGACACGCATCCGGCGCCGGGTCCTCGGCGTTCTGTTGGTCGCGGGAATGACGCTGGCGGGCAGCGGATGTGGCTTTCAGCCCGCCGACCTGCCGGTGCCCGGCACCGGCGTCGGCGGCCCAACCTATCACCTGCGGATCGAGTTCGCCGATGTGCTGAATCTGCCGCAGGGCGCCGAGGTGATCGCGGCGGGCGTGCGGGTGGGCAGGCTGACGGGGGTCGCCCTGGTCGACCCGGTGGCCGCCACCCCGGAGATGGCGGCGCGGCCGGGGTACGCGGTGGCCGATGTCGAGATCCGGCAGTCGGTCCGGCTGCCGGTGGGCACGACCGCCGTGCTGCGCCAGGAGACACCGCTCGGCGACGTCCATATCGCGCTGGGCGAGCCGGGCGGCGACACCGCGGGCACGCTGACCGACGGCGCGACCATCCCCCTGGCCGACACCACTCAGGCCCCACCGATCGAGGACATCCTGGCCGGTCTGTCGACGTTCCTCGGCAGCGGCGCGGTCACCGACTTCCAGAGCATCCTGCGCACCGCGAACGGGCTGCTGCCCGAGGATCCGCGCGACACCGCCCGGATCGCCGGGGTGCTCGGCGCCGACCTGTCGGATCTGGGCGCGCACCTCGACTCGGTCGACGCCCTGCTCGACGGGATGGAAGCGACGGTCGAGGACGGCCTGCGACAGAACCTGCCGATGCTCGACGAACTGCTCACCCCCTACGGCGTCGACCACACCACCGACGCCGTCAACGCCCAGATCGGCGTCATCTTCGTGCTCACCGCGCTCGGCCCGGTCGCGCCGAGCGCGCAGTGGCTCGGCCCGCTGCTGTCCTCGCTCGACGACACCACCCGGGCCGTGGTGCCCGTGCTGTTCGGCAGCAGCCCCCTCGACACCGCGTCGCCGTCGAACATGCAGACCCTCATCGATCTGATCAATACCGAGCTCGTGCCGTTCGCGACCCGCGGCCCGAAGGTGGACCTGGTCGACGTCGGCGTCACCGGGGCGCCCGGCCTCACCTCGGGCGATCGCACCGGCCGCATCGTCGACACCCTGCGGATGATCGGGGCGGTGCGATGAATCTGCGTGCGGTGGTATCACTGTCGGCTATCGCGGCGGTGCTGATCCTCGGCGTCGCCTACATGTCGTTCGGCGTGCTCGGCTTCGACCCGCGACGGGACTTCCTCACCGCCGAGATGACCCTCGACAGCGCGGGCGGGTTGGTGCCGAACGCGCCGGTGCTGCTCGCGGGCGTTCGAGTGGGCCGGGTCGAAGCGGTGCGCAAGCAGGCCAGCGGTGTGCGGGTGGCGTTGCGGATCGACAGCAGCCGGCGGATTCCGCTGTCGAGCACGGTGCGGATCGAGCAGTTGTCGGCGCTCGGGGAGCCCTATCTGGTATTCGCGCCGGACTCCGGTGCCGGGCCGTATCTCGAGGACGGACAGGTGATCCCGACCGATCGGATCCACCTGCCGATCACCGTCACCGCCCTGTCCGCGAAACTGGTCGACCTGCTCGCACAGATTCGGCCCGAAGTGATCGCGCGCCTGGTGGACACCTTCGACCGCGCGCTCGCGGGCACCGACGCGGCGCGGCAGACGCTGCACCGATCCTCGAACCTGCTCGCCGCGACACTGCTCAGCCGCACCGACGCGATCCGGGGGCTGTTCGCCGACATCCAGGCTCTCGGCGGCGACATGGCCTGGCTGGGACCGTCGTTGGGCGCCGCGGGCCCGAAGTTCGGCGAGTTCGGCGTCACCCTGAGCGCGATCGTCGAATCGGGCTCGGCGCTCGTGGAAAGCCGTCCGCTGGACGACTACGTCACCGGCGACGGGCTCGTCCCGTTCCTGGCCCGTCTCACGGAGCTGATCACCGAGATCGGGCCGAGCATCGAACCCTTGGGTCAGGTGCTCGACCCGGTGGTGACCGACGCCGTGCACCGCGCCCCCGCGATCGACGTCAGCACCCTGATCGACCAGGCCCTGCAGAGTGTGGGCCCCGACGGCACGGTGCACTTCCGCATCGCCGTCAAATAGCGACGAAGGACAGCGCATGAGCACAGCGACAGCGGAACCCACCACCACCGACAGCGGTCGGCAGGCGCCGCGGACGGTATCGCTGCGGCTGTCCAGCATCCTGGTGGCCGTCGCGATCGGCGGACTCACCGTCGCGACGATCACCTTCGCCGTGCTGTACTTCTCGGCCCGGTCCACGCTCGCCGACCGCGACGCCCGCGCGGCCGACGAGCGGCACGCCGAGCGCATCGCGATCGACTACGGGGTGGGCGCGTCGACGATCGACTACCGCGACGTCACGGCGTGGTTCGGCCGGTTGCGCGCGGGTACCGCGCCGCAGCTGACGGCGAAGTTCGACGCCACCGCACCGCAGCTCGAACAGATCCTGCTGCCGCTGCAATGGACCTCCACCGCGACTCCGCTCTCGGCGACAGTCGTCTCGGAGTCCGGGGGGATCTACAAGGTCAACGCCTATTTCACGGTCGTCTCCACGAGCGCCCAGAATCCCGGTGGCGCGGCCGCCACCGTCACCTACTCGCTGACCATCGACCGCAACGCGGGCTGGACGATCACCGAAGTGGGCGGGTTGCAGAACAGCTTGCCGAAGAAGTAGCGCGGTCAGTAGGCGATGAAGAGGATCTCGTCGCGCGTGTAGTCGTGGTCGGGATGATTTTCGGCCAGATGCGCCTGCGTCCGGGCGACCAGGTCGTCCTCGTTGTCGGCGTTGATCTGGGTACCGCAGGGGCAGTTGAGGCGAGTCTTCATCACGGTTTCTCCTGTGCCGGTCACCGCCCGGCGATCTGCTGGACAGTAGTCCGGAGTCTATTCCAATCGCTGTGTTAGCGTGAGTCATGGGACCCGTAGACGAGCTCTCCGCCGAGGCCGGTGCGCTGTTCGCGCTCGCCGAGCAGGCCACCGGATTCATGCCGGCGGACGAAGGGCGCGCGCTGTACACCGCCGCCCGCGACTACGCGGGCACGGGAACCATTCTCGAAATCGGCACCTACTGTGGCAAGTCGGCGGTCTATCTCGGCGCCGCGGCACGCGAGACCGGCGCGACCGTCTTCACCGTCGATCATCATCGGGGCTCGGAGGAGCACCAGCCGGGCTGGGAGTATCACGACACCGGTTTGGTCGACCCCGAGACGGGCGTCTTCGATACCGTGACGGCCTTCCGGCGCACCATGATCCGGGCCGGCCTGACCGACACCGTCATAGCGATCATCGGATCCTCCGCCGCGGCCGCCCGCATCTGGCGGACCCCGCTCAGCATGCTCTTCATCGACGGCGGCCACACCGAGGAAGCCGCCCAGCGCGATTACGACAACTGGGTGCACTGGGTCGCGGGCGGTGGACTGCTGGCGATCCACGACGTCTTCCCCGACCCCGCCGACGGTGGGCAGGCCCCGTTCGGCATCTACCGCCGGGCCCTCGACAGCGGCAAGTTCCGCGAGCTCTCGGTGACCGGCTCGCTGCGCATCCTCCAGCGGATCGCCGCCTGCGGCTGAGCTCGCCTCAGCAGTCGACGGCGTCGCGGAAGAGGCCGTTGGCGGCGGTGGTGCGGCTCAGGGCGTCGGCGGCGAGCACGACGGCGGCCGCGGTCCAGGTGGTGCGTTCCTCCGGCCAGCGCTTACCGTCGGTGAACACCAGACCGGTCCAGTAGGACCCGTCGAGATCACGCAGGTGCTGCATCGCGGTGAACAGCGTGGCGGCGGTGGCGGTGTCGCCGTCGGCGTCGAGGGCGAGGACCAGTTCGCAGGTCTCCGCACCGGTCACCCAGGGCGCGTCGGCGACGCAGCGGATGCCGAGGTCGGCGACCACGAATTCGTCCCAGTGCCGCGCGATCCGGGCCCGGGCGGCCGGACCGCGCAGCGCGCCACCGAGAATCGGGTAGTACCAATCCATCGAGTAGCGGCTCTTGTCCAGGAAGACTTCCGGATGGTCGCGCAGGGCTCGGCCGAGCCTGCGGCGCGCGCGGACCCAGTCCGGGCGGGGATCACCCAGACGCTCGGCGAGGGTCACCGCACAGCCCAGGCTGTGATAGATGCTCGAGCACCCGGTCAGCAGTGCCTCGCCGGAGGTGCCCGATTCGTTTGCCGACCAATGGATCTCGCCGTGGGCGCCCTGCTGCAGACCGAGCACGAAGTCGATGCCCGCGCGGACCGTCGGCCACAGCTCGGCGGCGAAGCCCGCGTCACCGGTGACGGTCAGCGCGTGCAGGACACCGGTGGCGAGATAGGCACAGAAGTTGGCGTCGGCATCGTGGTTCTCGACGACCCCACCGCGCGTCTGCATCGGCCACGACCCGTCCGTGCGCTGGGTCTTGGCCGACCAGATGTAGGCCTCGCGGGCCTGGTCCCACAATCCGGCCACGGTCAGCGCCATCGCGGATTCGACGTGGTCCCACGGATCGGTGTGACCGCCGGTGAACCAGGGGATCGCCCCGTCGGGTTCCTGTGCGGCGGCGATGGTCTCGGCGGTGCGCCGCAGCTCGCGCGCCGAGACGACGCCCGCGACGGCCGGCAGGACCGCCGTCATCGCCGCACCGCCGGCTTCGTGAAATAGAGGGCGACGGACTTGCCGACGAGCGGGTTCAGCAGGCGTTCGGCCGTGCGGGTCAGCGTGGGCGCCGACATCATGTCCCACACCAGCAGGCGGTGATACGCGCGCACCAGCGGATTGTCGTCGTCGCGCACGCCCACCGCGCATTTGAGCCACCAGTAGGGCGAATGCAGCGCGTGCGCGAATTCCCGGTGGACACAGCGCAGTCCGTGCGCGGTGACCTTGTCGCGGAGCTCGTCGGCTCGGTAGATCCGCACGTGGCCGCCCTCGTTGGCGTGATATTCGTCCGAGAGCGCCCAGCAGAGGCGTTCCGGCAGCCAGCGCGGCACCGTGACCGCAAGCGCGCCACCGGGTGTGACGATGCGGGCGAGCTCGGCGATCGCCCGATCGTCGGCCGGGACGTGCTCGAGGATCTCCGAGGCGATGACCACGTCGAATTCGCCGTCGCCGTAGGGCAGGTCGAGCGCGTCACCACGCACGGTCTCGGCCTTGGCGTACTCGGGTGCCTCGCCCGCCGCGGCCATGGCCTCGAACATGGCGTCCACCTGCGCCAGATCCTGCGCGTTCTGGTCGAAGGCCACGACGTCGGCGCCCCGGCGGTAGGCCTGGAACGCGTGCCGTCCCGCTCCGCAGCCGACATCGATCACCCGGGAACCGGGTCCGACGCCCAAGCGGTCGAAGTCGACGGTCAGCATGGATCCTCCTGCGAATGCCCGAAATCGGGGGAGTGGAAGCGGTCGATCGCGCGCTCGTAGACCGCGACGGTCTGCGCGGCGACGGCGGCCCAGCTGAACAGGTCGACGGCCCGCCGACGACCCCGCTCGCCCATCCGCCGCCGACGTGCCGGATCGGCGAGCAGCTCGCCCAGGACCCGGGTCAGCGCATCGATGTCGCCGGGCGTGATCAATTCCGCGCAGTCGCCGACCACCTCGGGCAGCGCACCGGCCCGGCTGGCGACCAAGGGCGTGCCGCTGGCCATGGCCTCGACCGCGGGCAGCGAGAACCCCTCGTACATCGAGGGAATGCAGGCGATCTCGGCCGTGGCGAGCACTGCGGCGAGCCGGTCGTCGCTGAGTCCGCTGACCGGGGTGACGATATCGGCGAGACCGAGTTCGGCGATGAGTTTCTCGGTGGGCCCGTTCGGCTCCAGCTTGGCGACCAACCGCAGCTCGACCTCGTGGTGATGGCGCAGCCGCGCCAGCGCGTGCAGCAGGTGCGCGATGCCCTTGAGCGGCCTGTCGGCGCTGGCGACCGCCACGATCCGGCCACGGACTCGGGGCGTCTCGCGCGGCCGGAACAGCGCGGTGTCCACGCCGAGGGGGACCGTGCGCAGCTGTGCCGGGACGACGCCGAAGTCGGCGGCGATATCGGCGGCCGACGATTCCGACACCGTGATCAGGTCCGGAATCCGGCGGGCCACCCGCTGCTGCATGCCGAGGAATCCGTACCAGCGCCGGACGAACGGGCGCCGCCGCCACGGCGCCGCGGCCAGATCCACCGCGCGATCACGGGTGATCGGATGATGGATCGTCGCCACCAGCGGCCGCAGGCGGGCGATGTCGAGCAGTCCGTACCCGAGGCACTGATTGTCGTGCACGACATCGAAGTCCGCTGCGCGGGTCGCCAGCAGTCGGGCGGCGCGCAGGCTGAAGGTGCGCGGTTCCGGGAACCCGGCCGTCCACATGGTGGCGAGTTCGAGCAGGTCGATCCGGTCGCGGATCTCGCGCGGGTGCGGCGTGCGGAAGGGATCGTCGTCACGGTAGAGGTCCAGGCTCGGTACCTCGGTCAGCCGGACCCGGGGGTCGAGGTCTTCCGGATAGGGCTGACCGGAGAACACCTCGACCTGATGCCCCAGCTCGACGAGCCCCTGGCTGAGATATCGGACATAGACCCCCTGGCCGCCGCAGTGGGCCTTGCTCCGGTAGGACAGCAACGCGATCCGCATCAGCGCACCCCGGTCCCGTAGTCGACCTGCCAGTGTTTGATGCCGTTGATCCACCCCGACCGCAGCCGCTGCGGCTCGGCGACCTGGGTCAGTTTCGGCATCACCTCGGCGATCGCCCCGAAGACGAGATCGATCTCGAGCCGGGCCAGATTCGCCCCGACGCAGAAGTGGGCGCCGGTGCCGCCGAAGCCCAGATGCGGGTTGGGGTCGCGCAGGATGTCGAAGGTGAACGGCGAGGCGAAGGCGTCCTCGTCGAAATTGGCCGAGCTGTAGAACAATCCGACCCGGTCACCGGCCCGGATGCGCTGCCCGCCGAGCTCGGTGTCGGCGGTGGCGGTGCGCTGGAACACCGTCACCGGTGTCGCCCACCGGACGATCTCGTCGGGCGCGGTGGCCGGGCGGCGCGCCCGGTAGAGCTCCCACTGATCGGGGTGGTCGACGAAGGCCTTCATACCGTGGGTGATGGCGTTGCGGGTGGTCTCGTTGCCTGCCACCGCGAGCAGGATGACGAAGAATCCGAACTCGTCGGAGCCGAGCGCCTCACCGTCGAGGTCGGCGTGCACGAGCTTGCTCACGATGTCTTCGCGCGGGTCGGCCCGGCGCTGCTCGGCCAGGTCCCAGGCGTAGCCGAGGATGCCCGTCGCGGCGGCGGAGGAGGCGTCGGTGGTAGTGGCGTCACCGTATTCCGGGTCGTCGTAGTTGAGCATCTGATTCGACCAGTCGAACAGCTTGCGGCGGTCCTCCTGGGGCACCCCGACGAGTTCCGCGATGGCCTGCAGCGGTAGTTCACACGCCACCTGCTCGACGAAGTCACCGCCACCGGTCTTCGCGGCCTCGTGCACGATGGCAGCCGCCCGCTCGGCCAGTGCCGCGCGCAACCCCTCGACCGCGCGCGGGGTGAACCCCTTGGCGATGATGCGCCGGATCTTGGTGTGCTTGGGCGGGTCCATGTTCAGCAGCAGCGCGCCGGTCAGCTCGATCTGCTCGGGCGTCACTTCGCCGGGCAGCCGGATGACCGAACCCTTGCGCTGTGACGAGAACAGGTCGGGATTGCGCGAGATCTCCTTGATGTCCTCATGTTTGGTGACGACCCAGTAGCCGCCGTCGCGGAACCCGCCCGACTGCGCGTCGGTCTGCGCGTTCCACCACACGGGCGCGGTCCGGCGTAGTTCGGCGAATTCCTGGACGGGGTTACGGTGTTGCCAGAGAGCTGGATCGGTGAAATCGAATCCGATGGGTAGCGACGGTGCTGACACGGTTCCTCCTGGATGCCGACAGCGGTGTGGGCCCGGGGCGGTCAGCGATGCCGGCGACGGTAGCGGACGCGACAGGGCTGTTGCAGCTGAACGACCATCTTCGAATGGTCGTTGCGATAGGTCGACGACGGCTGGGCCAGTTCGAACTCCCAGTCCCGCAGCAGGATCGAGAAGATCGCCTTGAGTTGCATGAGCGCGAACGGCGCCCCGACACAGCGGTGCCTGCCCGCGCCGAAGGGGATCCAGGTCCAGCGGTTGACGATGTCGTCCTGGCGCGGATCGAGGTAGCGGCCGGGATCGAAGGCGTCCGGGTCGGGGAAGTCCTCCGGGATCCGGTTGGAGACCGCGGGGGTGGCGGCGACCATGTCGCCCGGCGCGATCCGGTGCCCGCACACCTCGAACTCGCCGCGGGCCACACGCATGAGCACGATCAGCGGCGGGTGCAGGCGCAGGGCCTCCTTGAGCGCGGCCTCCAGCCGCGGGATCCGGCGCAGCGCATGGTGACTGACCTCCGCGCCGTCGGCGAACAGCTCGTCGAGCTCGGTGACCACCGCGCGCAGTGTCTCGGGATGGCGCAGCAGTTCGATGATGGTCCAGGCCGCGGTGCCCGAGGTGGTGTGGTGGCCGGCGAACATCATCGAGATGAAGATGCCGGTGATCTCGGTCGCCGGGAACCTCGGGGCACCGTCCTCGTCGGTGACGGACATGAGAACGTCGAGCATGTCGCGGTCGCCCTTGCCCGCGGGCGGATTCGCCGCGCGCTGATCCATGATCGCCTGCACCAGCTCGACCAGGGCGGCCCTGGCGGCGTCGCGCCGGGCGAAACTCTCGATCGGCGCGTACGGATCGACGTAGGCCAGCGCGTCGGTGCCCTGCTCGAGCTCGTGATAGAGGTGCGCGAAGCGCGCGTCGAGCTGGTCGCGGAACTTCGGTCCGATCAGGCACGCCGAGGAGGTGTAGATGGTGAGCTCGGCGAAGAATTCGAGCAGGTCGATCTCGCCCTCGTCGTCCCAGCTCGCGATCATCCGGTCGACCTCGCGGGCGATGGTGCCGGCGTGACCGCGCATGTGGTCGGCCCGCAGCGCCTGGTTGTGCAGCATCTCCTTGCGCCGCTCCGGTGGCGCGTCGAAGACGACGCCCTCCCCGAAGATCGGCTTCATGAACGGATAGGCCGCGCCCTGATCGAGGTCGTCGTCGGCGGCTCGGAAGAAGAACTCGTTGGCTTCGGCACCGGAGAGCAGCACGACGTTGCGTCCCGCGAGATCGAAGGTCCCGACATCGCCGCATTCGGCGCGGACGCGGCGCATCAGCGCGATCGGATCGGTGCGGAATTCGGTGAGGTGTCCGTGGCCGTCGTCGCCTCCGGACACACGGCGCGGAATGGCCGGCGTCATGGGGAATCCTTCCCGGAATACTGTCCAGACATCAGATGGACATGTGTCTGGACAGTACTACGGTTACCGTCGCGCGACAAGGAGGAACTGTCAGTCGCCCGGTGCCGGTTCGGCCAGCATGCGGCGCGCGCAGACCTCGAGCAGGTCGGCGACCTCGGCGTAGGAGAGCAGTCCCATGCCGCCCTGTAACAGCGCGCCGGAATACAGGAGTTCCAGCGCCGCGAGTTGTTCGGGGTCCTTGGTGCCCAGGGCCAGCGCGAGCCGGTGGCGGATCTCCTTGCCGATGCGTAGTCGCAGGTGTCGCACATCGGGATCGTCACCGAGCAGCGCGCTGCTGACCGCGCCGGCCAGCGCGGGCTCGTCGGCCACCAGCATCGAGACCCGGCGCAGCACGGCGACTACCCGCGTCGTCGGGTCGGCGTCCTGGTCGTCCAGGTACGGCAGGGCGATGAGGCGTCGCCAGAACACCTCTGAGATCAGGTGTTCCTTGGAGGAGAAGTAGGTGTACGCGGTCGCGGTGCCGACGCCGGCCGCGGCGGCGACGAGCCGGATGGTGGTCCCCGAGTAGCCCGCCCTGGCCAGCACCTCGACCGCGGCCACGGTCAGGCGGTCCACGGTGTCGGCCTGTTTCTCCGTCAAGCGTCGTCGAGTTGCTTCGATGCCGGTAGGCGCGGGTTCGGACATGTGTCTGGATGCTACTACAGCTGGGTGTATGGACGAATGACGCGCATTCCCTTGCGGCCGTTCCGGAATCCGAACTATATTCCGTACACCTGTCCAGACAAGTATCGGAGACCTGCCATGAACGGCCTCGTCCCTGCCGGCGGCACGCCCCTGCTGATCGGCGGCAAGCTGATCCCGGGTGGCTCCGGCGTCTTCGCGACGATCAATCCGGCGACCGAGGAGGTGCTCGGTCACGCCGCCGACGCTTCGGCCGCCGACATGGACGCCGCGATCGGCGCGGCCCGCGCCGCTTTCGACGAGACCGGGTGGTCCCGCGACCCCGCGTTCCGCGCCCACTGCCTGCGTCAACTGCGCGACGTGCTGGGCGAGCACCTCGAGGAGTTGCGCGAGATCACGATCGCCGAGGTCGGCACCCCGGTCATGCTCACCAGCGGACCGCAGCTGGAAGGCCCGGTCGCCGATCTGACCTATGCCGCCGAGCTGGCCGAGAACTACACCTGGGAAACGGATCTGGGCACGCGGGACCTGATGGGGGTCGCCTCCCGGCGGGTGATCCGCCGCGAGGCCGTGGGCGTCGTCGGCGCCATCACGCCGTGGAACTTCCCGCACCAGATCAACCTGGCGAAAATCGGCCCCGCCCTCGCCGCGGGCAATACCGTGGTGCTCAAGCCCGCGCCGGACACACCGTGGTGCGCTGCGGTGCTGGGCCCGCTCGTCGCCGAACACACCGACATTCCCGCCGGCGTGCTCAATATCGTCACCTCCGCCGATCACGGCCTCGGCGCGCAGCTGGTCGACGATCCGCGCGTCGACATGATCACCTTCACCGGCTCTACGCGCACCGGCCGCTCGGTGATGGCGGGCGCCTCGGCGACGCTCAAGCGCACCTTCCTCGAGTTGGGCGGCAAGTCGGCGGCGGTCGTGCTCGACGACGCCGATATCGCCGCGGCCGCGAGCTACACCGCGTTCACCGTCGCCGTGCACGCGGGCCAGGGCTGTGCCCTCACCACCCGGTTGCTGGTGCCGCGCGCGGCCTACGACGCCGCGGTGGCCGCGGCCGCCGCGACACTGTCGGGGCTGGCGGCGGGAGACCCGACGAACGCCGCGACCGTGTGCGGGCCGGTGATTTCCGCGCAGCAGCGGGCGCGGGTGGAGCGCTATCTCGAGCTCGCGAAGGCCGAGGGCGGACAGATCGTGGTGGGTGGTGGCAGGCCCGCCAACCAGGAACGCGGCTTCTTCATCGAGCCGACGCTCATCGCCGGCCTCGGCAATTCCGCGACCGTCGCGCAGGAGGAGATCTTCGGGCCGGTGCTCGTGGTGATCCCGCACGACGGAGACGACGACGCGATCCGACTGGCCAACGACTCGCCCTACGGTCTGTCGGGCTCGGTCTGGGGCACGGACCCGGCGCGGGTGGAGCGGGTGGTCGCGGGCGTGCGGACGGGGACGCTGAGCGTCAACGGCGGGCTCTGGTACCACGCCGACGCACCGTTCGGCGGCTACAAGCAGTCCGGCATCGGCCGGGAGATGGGCGTCGCGGGCTTCGAGGAATACCTCGAGACCAAGCTCGTCGCCACCCCCGCCTGAGCGCACCGACCCCTACACAGGAGCTGAACAACCATGGCACGTTTCACCGGTCGCACCGCGATCGTCACCGGCGCGGCACAGGGCATCGGCGCGGTCTACGCCGCCGCGCTCGCCGCCGAGGGCGCCAATGTCGTCGTCGCCGATCTCAACGCCGAGCGCGGCGCGGAGGTCGCGGCGAAGATCGTCGCCGAGGGCGGCACCGCGGCGTTCCACCGGGTCGATGTGGCCGATCCCGAATCCGCCACGGCGCTGGCGGAATTCACCGTCGCCGAGTTCGGGGCCATCCATCACCTGGTGAACAACGCGGCGATCTACGGCGAGATGAAGCTGGACCTGCTGCTCACCGTCCCGTGGGACTACTACAAGAAGTTCATGGGCGTGAATTTCGACGGCGCGCTCAATGTGACGCGTGCGGTCTGGCAGCCCATGGTCGCGGCGGGCGGCGGTTCCATCGTCAATCAATCCTCCACGGCGGCCTGGCTGTACTCCGGGTTCTACGGGCTGGCCAAGGTCGGCATCAACGGACTCACCCAGCAGCTGGCGACCGAGCTCGGCGGCTCGAAGATCCGGGTCAACGCCATCGCGCCCGGCCCGATCGACACCGAGGCCACGCAGACCGTGACGCCGGGGAATCTGGTGAAGGACATGGTGTCCCGGATCCCGATCAGGCGGATGGGCACACCGCAGGACCTGGTCGGCGCCTGCCTGTATCTGCTGTCCGACGACGCGAGCTGGGTCACCGGGCAGATCCTGAACGTCGACGGCGGGCAGATCATCCGATGACGACCGCATCGGATGAGCTGCCGGTCGGATTCGTCGGGCTGGGCAATATGGGCACGCCGATGGCCCGGCGCCTGCTGGACTGGCCGGGCGGGCTCACCGTCTGTGACGTCCGCGCCGAGGCCACCGTGCCGTTCGTCGAGGCGGGGGCCCGGGCGGCCGCCGATCCGGCGGCGCTGGCGGCGCAGGCGCGGGTCATCTGCGTGACCGTCGTCGACGACGCGCAGGTGAGGGAGGTGCTCACCGGTCCGGCGGGCATCCTGCGCACCGCGGTTCCCGGCACCGTCGTCGCGGTGCATTCGACCATCGGTGATCGGACCGCGGACGAACTCGCCACGCGCTGCGCACAGCACGGGGTCGAGTTCGTCGACGCGCCGGTCAGCGGTGGCGCGCCGGGGGCCACCCACGGCAGCCTGGCCGTGATGATCGGCGGCAGCGCGGCCGCCGTGGATCGGATCAGGGCGCCGTTCGGCTGTTTCGCCGACCTGATCGTGCACGCCGGGGACGTCGGCGCGGGCACCCGAATGAAGTTGGCGCGCAACCTGTTGCACTTCATCTCGTTCACCGCCGCGACCGAAGCCCAGCGCCTGGCCGACGCCGCCGGGCTCAGTCTCACCGCGCTCGGCAAGGTGGTGCGCCACTCCGACGCGGTGACCGGGGGGCCGGGCGCGATCATGCTGCGCGACACCACCGCCCCGCTGGACCCCGACGACTTCTGGTTCCCGATCCTGGGCCATGTGCGCGATCTCGGTGAAAAGGATCTCGCGCTGGCCCTGGAGCTCGGCGACCGGCTCGGCGTCGATCTGCCGCTCGCGCACCTGGCCATCGCCCGGCTGGCCGACGGGCTCGGCGTCGCCGGGGCCGTTCTCGACAAGGAGACATCATGAGCACCACCGACGACGACCTCAGGCAGCGTGGCCTGGCCAAGATGAGCGAGGTCTACGGCTGGGACTTCACCGACGGCCCCGGTGACTACTTCGCGGTCACCGCGGATCACCTGTTCGGCGAGATCTGGTCGCGCCCCGCGCTGACCGTGCGGGAACGGCGGCTGCTGCTGCTCGGCGCGCTCACCGCGCAGGGCCATCTCGACATCGCCGAGATCCAGATCGGGGCGGCGCTGCGCAACGGTGAGCTGACCGAGGAACAGTTGCGCGAGATCGCGCTGTTCCTCTGCCATTACGTGGGCTGGCCCGCCGGGACCAAACTCGACGGCGCCGTCGGCAAGGTGGTCGCGCAGGAACGTCGCAAGACGTAGCCCGGAGCCGACACCCGGGCGTGGTCGGCGGACGGGCCGCGCCCGCGGAGTAGCATCCAGACGCATGTCCGAAAGCAATTCCATCAGCCTCGAGGCGACCCGGCGGCGGTTGACCGACAAGCAGGCCGACACGGTCGACCGGCT
This sequence comes from Nocardia canadensis, assembly GCF_032656385.1. Classification (NCBI taxonomy): domain Bacteria; kingdom Bacillati; phylum Actinomycetota; class Actinomycetes; order Mycobacteriales; family Nocardiaceae; genus Nocardia; species Nocardia canadensis. The sequence continues at coordinate 1,176,176 of NZ_JAVCWB010000008.1, read as the reverse complement.
CACCAAGGCGGCACTGCGGGTGCTGGCCCGAGATGGCTTTTCCGGCATGACGATCCGGCTGGTCGCGGCGGAGGCGGGCGTCGGCACGGCCACCGCGTACACCTATTTCTCGTCCAAGGAACACCTGGTGGCCGAGATCTTCTGGCGGCGGCTGCTCGCCTCGCCCTCACCCGCCAGCGACGACCCCGACCCGTCGGTCCGCGTGCTCGCCGAACTGCGCACCATCGCTCTGCTGGTGGCCGACGAGCAGGAACTGTCCGGCGCGGTCACCAGCGCGCTGCTGGGCGGCGACCCGGATGTCGAGCATCTGCGCACCCGCATCGGCATCGAGATCCGCGGCCGGATCTCGCGCGCACTCGGCCCCGACGCCGACGAGGAGGTCGTCGAGTGGCTCGAACTGATCTACGCGGGCGCTCTGGTCCGCGCCGGGATGGGCTACGAGTCCTACGAGAAGATCGCCGACCGTATCGAACGCGCCGCCCTGCGCATCCTGCGGGTTCCGTAGCCGCCGATCCGATCCGCTTGTAGGTATCCATGACAATTCCCCGAGTTTCTCCGGAGAAAGTCAAGAACCTTCATGAAGTGCCGTCGCCGCGATCTGACTGTGATCTGATCGAGATGTCCCCGAGATGGGGGCATGTCGAAAGAACGCAATCGAGGTTGACTGTATGAATTCCAGAACTGCCCGTCCGCTCGCCGTCGCCGTGCTGGCGCTGTCCGCCTGTGCCCTGGGCGCGGGAACCGCCACGGCGGCCGCCCCGGCCCCGGTCATGGGGTCGGTCGAGGTGTGCCTGCCCCTGCCGCTCGGTCCGCTCGAGGTGAGCTTCTGTTTGTAGTCCGCTAGCCGGAGTGCCGCCGATGGTGGTGGAACCGTCCGCGAGGAACGGGATTGCGCGGTTCCGTCGGGAGCCGCCACCATCGGACGGTGGACGCGCTCGCCGGATTTTGGGGGAACCCCTGAACATTTCGGCATTCCCTTACCGCCGATCACAAGCGAAGCCGGAGCGGTGGTTTGTACTTCACGGTAAGTTGGGAGCTTGCCCAGTTGCCTGGGTGGGAAGGATTTGTTATGGCTGGCTCAGCATCCCGCACGCCGTTCTTGACCGCCGCGGGACGACCGGTATCGACCCCGTTGAAAGATGTGCGGGCGATATCCCGCCAGATGGTGGGCCATTTCATCGAGAACGTCATCCCGTGCGCGACCCTGCCCACCGAAGTCCTCGACGGCGATGTCACCACCGTGACGCGGGTGTGCCTGGAACTGACCGGTGGTGTCCTCGACGGCCGCGATCTCCCCGGACGCCTGGAGCGGATTCAGGCCGCGGCCGCGGGCTGGGCGCGGGAGGGTATTCCGATCGACACGATCCACAACGCGGTACACGAGGGTTTCAAGCTCGGGTTCGACCTGGTGATCGCGAATGTGACCAACCACGACCACGCCACGGTCGTCGGCGTGGCCCGGCGACTGACCGACGTGCAGAACACCATCACCTCGGCGGTGTCGGCGGCTTATGTGCGGGAATTGCGTTCCGTGGTCAGTGAGCACCACACTGCCGTGCACACCTTGACCTCGGCGCTGCTCGGCGGGCAGAGCACCTCCACGATGGCCAGGGAATGCGGCATCGAGATCGCCGACCGCTATCACGTCATCGCCCTGGCGCTGCCGCCGCACGCCGAGGAATTCGATCCCGCGCTGGACGCGAATGTGGTCGCCCGCCGCAAGCTGCGACGAGTACAGGCCGAGCTGGCCAACCGCTGCGTCGGCAAAGTGCTGTCACTGCTCAGCGTCGACGGCGGGACCCTCCTGCTGCCCACCGTGGAATTCTCCGAACCGGACCTCGACGACCTGGTCGCCGGATTGTCCGCCGCGGCCCAGGTGCCCGTACGCGCGGTGACGACAGCCGCGACGCCGGCCGACATCCCGCGCGCCGCCGAACAGGTGCACGAACTCGTCGAAATAGTGCACCGACTGGGTGGGCCCAGCAAGGTGTACCGCCCGCACGAATTGGCCTTCGAATATCAGCTGACCAGGGAAGGCGCGGCGCGCGACTATTTGAGCTCGGTCGTCGATTCCCTCGAAGCGCACCCGGAATTGCTGCGCACGCTCGAGGTCTACATCGCGTCGAATCTGCGCAGGACGAATACCGCGCGCGAATTGTTCGTCCACACCAATACCGTCGACTACCGCCTCAAGCGCATCAGCCAGCTGACCGGCTTCGACCTCAACGACGTCACGGGACTGTGTTATCTGCGCGCGGCACTGCTGATCCGTGCCCACCGCGGCCTGAACAGGCCCGACGACGGCCACCCCGACGACGAAACCCGCTCCCGCGCGGGCTGATTCGTCGGGGCGGGCTCGCTCCTACGCGGCGTGGGTGAGTCGGCTGGCGGAGGCCCCGATGGCCGGGCGGTCCCCGACCAGGGTGCGCATGAATCGGTCCTGTTCTCGGGCGCCGCGAGTGGCCGCACGGTCGAGGCCGCCGGGGAGTACGCGGGTGGCCGAGCGGATGAGGTTCGGGGGGATCCGGATCGCCGGGTACCAGGGGATGATCACTGTCGGGAGACCGAGCGCGCGCATCGTGTGGCGACCGAGGAAGGTGCCGGTGACCGACAGGTGCTGGGCGTAGGCCAGGCGTCGGCGGACGGTGGGGAGCCGGTCGTAGTTCCACGACAGCGGATCTCGGGACATCGGGATCGCGAGCCGGCGGGTCGACTCGTCCGGGTCGGCCAAGGCCGACAGGGTGTGCACCAGCACGCGCACGCCGTCGCGGAACGAATGCGGCAGCCACTGCTCCTCGACGCCGAGCAGGCTGCCGACGTAGCGCACGAGATGTGCGACGGCGTCGGCTTCGGACGGGGTGAGCAGCACGCCCATCCCCATCGCTCCGATCGCCGGCGCGATGAAGGCGCCGACCAGCGTGGCGGCCATGTCGGTCTGGTTGATCGGCAGGCCCCAATCCTCGGTTTGCCAGTCCGGCATCGCGGTGACGTGGCGACGCACGAACGCGTGGATGAGCCGCACCCGGATCGTGGACCGATAGCCGAGCCCGAGCGGGGACAACCCGTCCTCGGACAGCACGTCCATGGCCCACTGCATCGTCTCGGCCCAGCGCTGATTGGACCCCTTCTCCAGGGCGCCCGTACGCAGCAGGGTCTTGTTGAAACCGGAGAACTGGTAGCCGCCCAGCATGGCGACATCGCGTGCGATGTACATGCCGTCGGAGCCGCTGCTGAGCAGCACCTTGGCCCCGCGTACCAGCTTGTCGTGATCGACCCACGTGGGCACCGTCTCGACCCGGGCGAAGAACTCGCGCAAGGGTTCCGGGGCATCCGGCACCGCGGCGATGCCGTGGGTGAGCGCCCGGTCGAACAGCGGGCGCAACTGCTTGCTGCCCGCGGTGACCATCCACTCGACCAGCCGATCCATCGGTTCGTCCCCGACGAGCAGTCCCTCGCCGAGGCGCCGCCACTGGTCCGTGTCGGGACTCCGGACACCCAGTGACGCCGCGAAACCGCCGACGATCGCCGGGGTGCGGTGGGGTCGGTCCGGGTGTCGGGTGGGAACGGTACGCATCGGCACTCCTCGTTGAGCGTCGGAAACTGGATAACAACTGATATCCAAAGTAGGTCGCCTGCTAAAGTGCTGTCAATGGCGCGTGCGGAGGTGGTCCGGCCCTATCGGGGGATGAGCGCGGCGAACCGACGAGACGAACGCCGCGACAAGCTGCTGGCCGCGGGTCGGCAGGTGTGGGGCGAAGTCGGCCTGACCGAGGTCACCGTGCGCCGCGTGTGTGCCGCGTCGGGGTTGACGCCGCGCTACTTCTACGAGCAGTTCGCCACCAGGGACGCGCTGGTACTCGCCGTCGCCGAGCAGGTGCACGAGGAGCTGGCCACCACGCTGGTCGCGGCCAGTCAGGCCGAGCCGGGTGGCCTGAAACGCAAGCTGGCGCGCGCGTTGACAGCCTATCTCGACGCCATCGCCGCCGACCCGCACCTGCACCGCATCCTCACCAGTGACACCCACGGCACCGCCGGCCTCGAGGAACTGCGTGCGCGCTCGGTCGGCATCGTCACCGATCTCGTGGTGCAGTACAGCGCGGAGTTCCTCGACACCCCCGCGACGCCGGAGAGCCGGCGCCGGGAAGCGCTGTTCGTCGTCGGCGGGATCAATCAGCTCATCGATGCCTGGCTGCGCGACCCGCGTCAGTCGAGTGCCGAATTGGCCTCGCTCTGTACCGAACTCGCCCTCGCCGTGGCGACGCGAGCGGGCTGACCGGCGTTCGTCGGTCCGTGGGTTGCGGCACGCAGGGCCGTGTGTGGTGAACAGTCTCGCGCTCAGCGGACGCGCTGGCGCCGGTAGGCCGAGGGTGTGGTGCCGGTCCAGCGCTTGAACGCGTGGATGAACGGCGTCGCCTCGGCGTAGCCCAAGCGCACGGCGATGTCGTCGATCGACAGCGGGGTGCCGGTGAGCATCTCCTCGGCCAGCGCGCAGCGGACCTCGTCGACCAGCGCTCGATAGCCGGTGCCCGCTGCGGTGAGGCGCCGTCGGAGCGTGCGGGGGCTCGTGCCCAACTCGCGCGCGACGACCTCGATGGTCGGCGGGGACGGGATGAGCGCGGTATCCCCGCCGGGCAGAATCAGTGCGCGCACCTCTGCGGTGATGCCGGTGCGCGCGGTGCGTTGTTGCAGGAGCTCGGCGCACTGCGCCACGCACAGGCTCCAGGTCTGGGCATTCGCCTGGGGGAGTGCCTGGGCCAGGACCGTGGGGTCGAGGGTGAAGACCGTGTGCGCGCGGCCGAATTCCGGTGCGACGCCCAGGATCTCGTGCAGGAGGTCGGCACCGTCGCCCGCCTCGAAGTCGAACTCGATCCGCGCGACGGTGAGTTCGTGGCCGAGCAGATCACCCAGCACCCGATGCATCGCGACCACGTCGCGTTCGACGAGGAACCGCGCCACGTCGGCGGGAACGAGGTCGTGGTGGATCCAGGCCAGCACGCCGTCGTCGCCGGATTCGACGATGGGGGTACAGAATCCGTAGCCCAGCTGATAGTAGCGGAGGGCCAGCGAGATCGCTTCGCGCAGTGTCGGACTGGTGACGCAGGCGAAGCCGAAGATGCCGAAGGTGGAGAGCCGGTAGCGGCGGCCGACCTGCGCGCCCAGCGCGGGCACGTCGGCGAGTTCGCGCACGAGATTGCGCACGACGACGAGTTCGGTCACGGCAGGCACCTGCAGCTCGGGAGAGGTCAGGGCCGCCGGGGCGAGGCCGGTGCCCGCCAGGACACGATCGGCGTCGACACCGTGCTCGGCGGCGAAGTCCGCCATCACCGCGATGCTGGCGATGCCGCGCGGAAAGTCCCAGGTCCGAATGTCCGGCTCTTCGACGGTGCGCATCCGGCCATTATGGCCGAAAGTATTGATTCTCTGGCCGTCGTTGTTTGTGCTCGGTGTTCACGCGGGTCGTAGCGTTGACGGTGGCATCAGCGACAGAGGAGTCCTGGCATGAGCTCGCGCACCACCCCTTCGATCGTCATCATCGGGACCGGCTTCGGCGGCCTCGGCATGGCCATGGAGCTGCAGAAGGCCGGGTTCGACGACGTGACCCTGCTGGAACGGGCGGCCGACGTCGGTGGGGTGTGGCGGGAGAACACCTACCCGGGCGCCGGGTGCGACATCCCGTCGCCGCTGTACTCCTACTCCTACGAACCCAGGACCGACTGGCCCAAGCGGTTCTCCGAGCAGCCCGACATCCAGGCGTATCTGCGCGGGGTGGCCGAGAAGCGGGGGCTGATGGCGAAGATCCGGTTCGGCGCCGAGGTCACCGCCGCGGAGTTCGACGATGTCACAGGCACCTGGACGGTCAGCACCGCCGACGGCGCGACGATCAGCGCCGATGTCCTCGTTCCCGCGGTGGGTCAGCTGTCCCGCCCGGCCTGGCCGACGATCCCGGGGATCGACGACTTCCAAGGCGAGTCGTTCCACTCGGCCGAGTGGAATCACGACGTCGAGCTGACCGGCAAGCGGGTCGCGGTGATCGGGACCGGTGCCAGCGCCATCCAATTCGTGCCCGCCATCCAGCCGAAGGTGCGGCAGCTGACGCTGTTCCAGCGGTCGGCCGCGTGGGTGCTGCCCAAGCCCGATGTCGAGTACCGGCCCTGGCATCACACCGTGTTCGCGCGCGTGCCCCCGGTCCGGCTGGCGGAGCGATTCGCGTTCTGGGCACTGTGCGAGTTCCTGTCGCTGGGCATCGTCGATGTCCCCGCGATCCGGCCGCTGGTGACCGGCATCGCCACCCGGCACCTGGAGAAGCAGGTGCCGGACCCGACGTTGCGGGCCGCGCTGCTGCCCGACTATCCGGCCGGATGCAAGCGGGGGCTGTTCTCCAACAACTACTTTCCGGCGCTCACCCAGCCGAACGCGCACGTCGAGACGAGCGCCATCAGTGAGATCGTGCCCGAGGGCATTCGCACGGCCGACGGCGTCGTCCACGGCGCGGACGTGATCATCTACGGCACCGGGTTCAAGGGCACCGAATTCCTGTGGCCGATGCGGATCGTCGGCCGGGGTGGCCGCGAACTCGAGGACGCGTGGGACGGTGGCGCGCGCGCCTACCAGGGCATGTCCGTGCCCGGGTTCCCGAACATGTTCCTCGTCTACGGCCCGAACACCAATCTCGGCGTGGGGTCGATCGTGTACATGATCGAATCCCAGGCCCGCTACATCCGGCAGGCCGTCCAGCAGATCGCCCGCCATCCCGGGCGGGTGCTCGACGTGCGGCCCGACGTGGCCGAGGAATACGACGTCCGGGTGCAGCGACGGCTGGAACGGACACCGTGGACCCGCTGTTCGAGCTGGTACCGCACCGCGGCCGGGCGCGTCACCAACAACTGGCCGGGCACCGTGACCAGCTACCGCCGCCGCACCCGCACCTTCGCGCTGTCGGACTACCGGGTGGTCCCCACTGCGGGTGAGCGCCCCAGGCAGTGACGAACAGCCGATCGGCGAGTACCCGATCGACACCCCCGGAGCAGGTGCGGGGAACGCCTCGGTGAGGCGCGCGTGGGACCGAAGGTTTCTCCAGCAGCACCGGCGTGCGCGGGTCGGCGGCCGCGGCCATGATCTTCTTGCCGGTGGCGGTCGAGCCGTGAAGGCGACCTTGTCGACGGCACCCGATGCGGGCTGGCCGCCACGGTGTACCCGCCGTTCGGCGGGGCCGGGGAATCGGGCATCGGGCGCATCCACGGCCAAGAGGGCCTGCGCGGTACGCCCGCCCGCAGACGATGGCGCGGCCGCGGTTCGCGGTCCCGGGCACGGCGCCGCCGACCGTCGAGTGGACGGCGGCGAACCGTGGCGTCGTCCGGCGTCGGGTCGGGTTCCTGCACGGGCGGGAGCGCTGAGGACAGCGCGCGTGTCAGACTGACGGCGTGAGCGGGCCGGTGAAAGAACCCAGTGTGGCGCAACCGAGCGGAAAGTCGCCGCGTGATCGCGGGGACGTGATCGGGGGCGGGCTGCTGTGGCTGGCGAAGTGGTCGCTGTGCATCGTGGCGATCGCGGCGGGCGCGTGGGTGCTGGGTTCGATCGCCGCCCGCCTGTGGGTGGTGATCCTGCCCGTCGCGCTGGCGACCGTGGTGGCCACGATCCTATGGCCACCGACCCGCTGGCTCACCAGGCACCGGTGGCCGCCCGCGCTGGCCGCGACGGCGACCCTGCTGGGATTCCTCGGGTTGGTGGCCGGGGTCGTCGCGCTGATCGTGCCGTCGGTGGCCGAGCAGGCGCCCGAACTCGTCGACAAGTCCACCGCCGGTGTCAATCAGGTCCGTGACTGGATTCAGGGACCGCCGTTGCGGCTGCGCGACGAGCAACTCGATTCCGCGGTCGACGCGATCGTGGCGCGCCTGCAGTCCAGTGGCTCGCAGATCGCCAACGGCGTGTTCACCGGCGTCTCCACCGCGACATCGTTCCTGATCACCGTGTTCTTGGTGCTGGTGCTGGTGTTCTTCTTCCTCAAGGACGGTCCTCGGCTGCTGCCGTGGATGCACGGGGTGTTCGGACAGCGCAGCGGCCGCCATGTCGAGGCTGTGCTCGAGCGGGTGTGGGCGACGCTGGGCGGATTCATCCGGACCCAGGCGGTCGTCAGCATGGTCGACGCCCTCTGCATCGGCACGGCGCTGTTCATCCTCGACGTCCCCCTGGCGCTGGTGCTGTCGGTGATCACCTTCATCGGTGGCTTCGTACCGATGGTCGGCGCCTTCGTCGCCGGTGCGCTCGCGGTGCTGGTCGCGCTGGTCGGCAACGGGTTCACCACCGCCGTGATCGTGCTCGGCATCGTCATCGCGGTGCAGCAGCTGGAAGGCAATGTGCTGCAACCGGTCCTGCAGAGCCGCAGCATGGAGCTGCACGCGGTGATCGTGCTGCTGGCGGTCACCGCGGGCGGCTCGCTCTACGGCATCACCGGCGCGTTCCTCGCGGTGCCGGTCGTCGCGATGGTCGCCGTGGTCATTCGCTACATCGGCGAGCAGATCGACGCCGCCACCGGATCACCGCGGGCGGCGGCCGCCGAAACGGACAGCGACGCGCCCGTGCCCGAACCGGGTACCTGAGCGGATTCCTGGGCGATCAGCGCGCGGACCTGCGCCGGATCGCCGGGTTCGTGACTCGACACCGGCTCGCCGGGGTTCACGACGGCGACCACCTGGTCTACGGTGAAGGTGTCGCCTGTGGAGACGTCGTCACGGATGACTGTGCCGCGATCGCGGTGGGAAGTACCTCGTCGAATCCCTGCGAAGGAGGCGGGCGGTGGGCAGGCACGCGGACGTACTCACGGTCGGCGTCGAAGAGGAATTCCTGTTGACCGACCCCGGCACCGGCGCCCCGGCCGCGAAGAACAGCCAGGTCGCCGAGACCGCGCGGCGGGCCGGGATCGACCTGCAGCTGGAGCTGACGCGCTGCCAGGTCGAAACCAGCAGCCGGGTGCACTCCGACATCGGGGAATTGCTGGGGGAGTTGCGCACATCCCGGCGCCGGGTCGCCGAGTGCGCGGTGGAGCACGATGCGCGGCTGCTGGCGGTGGCGATCCCGCCGACCGTCCCCGACCGGTTCCCGGTGACCGACACCCCGCGCTATCAGCGGATCGCGCACGCGTTCGGGATGATCGCCCACGAGCAGGGGCTGTGTGGTTGCCATGTCCATGTCGGTGTGCCCGACCGCGAGACCGCGGTGCTCGTCGGTAACTACGTGCGGCCCTGGCTGCCGGTGCTGCTGGCCACGACCGCGAACTCGGCGATCTATCGCGGCGCCGAGACCGGCTACGCGAGCTGGCGCAGCATCCTGTGGCGACGCTGGCCCAGCGCAGGCCCACCGCCCTATTTCGCCTCGCTCGAAGACTTCGAGTCGATCGTGGCGATGATGCGGGCCAGCGGCAGCATCCTGGACAACAAGATGGTCTATTGGGACATCCGCCCCTCGGAGTCGTTCCCGACCGTGGAAGTCCGGGTCAGCGATGTCCCGGCCACCGCGGCGGAGTCCGCGCTGCTGGCGGCGTTGATCCGGGGGATCGTGAGCTCGGGACTGCGGTCGATCGCGCGCCATGAACCCGCGTTCGCGGTGTCGGGGGAGGTGCTGCGGACGGCGTACTGGAACGCCGCGCATTCCGGCCTGGACGGCAACGGGCTCGATATGGCGAAGGGCCGGGTGGTCCCGCATCTGGAGTTGCTGCATCGGCTCGTCGACCACATCGCCACCGCGCTGGACGACAGCGGGGACCGCGAGTTCGTCGTCGAGGCGATCGACGCGCTGGCCGGCCGCGGCAACGGCGCGCGGCGCCAGCTCGAGGCGTTCCGCGCTCGGCGCGACGTCGCCGATGTGGTCGCCGCATCGGCGCGGGCGACGCTGGAGGGATGCTGACGAGGTCCCGGCGCACGGGTGTTTGTCGCGACGAGACCCGGGTATCGCGGCAAGTGGGTCCCCAAGACGGCCCACGGTCACAGTGTGGCCGAGCGAACGTCTGAAAGGAATGCCGCGATGAGCTTTGCGGACAAGGCGAAGAACAAGGCCGAGGAATTGGCGGGTAAGGCCAAGGAGGCTGCCGGCAAGGCCACCGACGACCGGGACCTGGAGAACGAAGGTCGCGGGGAACAGGCCAAGTCCAACCTGAAGGACGCCGGCGAGAAGGTGAAGGACGCCTTCCGGAACTGACGCACCTGCTCTCTCCCGCGGGGGCACCGGCTCGACTGCCGGTGCCCCCGCGGCGCGCGGTGGGCGCCGCTGATCGCCGGTTTGCCGAAACCGCAACTTCGCGTGCCAGATCGTGGTGGGCGTGGCGAGACTGGGAGAGCGCGGGCCGATGCTCGCGACGAAAGGAGACCTTCGTGCCCACGCCGCGCCGCACCCGCCGCAGGGACACCCCGCCGCCGCGAACCGGTGGCGACGAGAAACAGGTCCTGCGCGGATTCCTCGACTATCTACGGACCTCGATCGCCGCGAAAGTCGACGGCGCCCCCGACGCGCAGGCGCGCACGCCCGCGGTGCCGTCGGGCACGAATCTGCTCGGCCTGCTGGCGCACCTGACCTCCGTCGAACGCGCGATGTTCCTCGGCGACACCGTGACCGACTGGCCCGCGACGTTCCACGTCGCTGCCGAGGACAAGGTGGACGACGTCGTCGCCCGCTACCGCGCCGCGGTCGAGCGCGCGAACGAGATCCTCGACGGCTGTACCGATCTCGGCGCGCCGGTGCCGCGGGCCGGGCGACCCGCTCCCAGCGTCCGCTGGGCGCTGACCCACATGATCGAGGAGACCGGCAGGCACGCGGGCCACGCCGATATCCTCCGCGAACTGATCGACGGCACCACCGGCCGCTGACCTTCCGGGCAGAGATCGGATGGCCCCCGCCGAGGCCGGACGGCTACCGGCCGCCCACGCGGGCCACCGCTCGGACCGGCGCTCCGTCCGCTGCGCTGAGACGCAGGGGGAACAGCGAGACCTCGATGGTGGCGCCCGCCGACTGAGCGGCCAGCAGCCGGTCGAGACCGGTGAGGTTCTCGGCGATCACCGCGTGCGCGCCGCACAGGATCCGGTGCGCCGGGAGGGCGAGATCTTCGGCCTCGGACGGATCGATGCTGGGTGCGTCGATGCCGACGGTGCGGATTCCCTTGTCCACCAGCATCTGTGCCGCTGCGGGGTCCAGAGAAGGGTGGGTGAGATAGGCGTCGGTGCCCCAGCGCGACGACCATCCGGTGGCGATCAGGACGACGGCGCCCGGCACCGGATCGATATCGAAGAGCTCGACCCCGATCACGCCGCGGGCGGGCACGGATCCGGCGTCGACGATGTACGCGGGCCCGGTGAAGCGTTCGAGCGGGAGTTCGTCGAGCGTGGGCAGGCTGTCGTCGAGATGAGCGGGCGCGTCGACATGGGTTCCGGATTGCGATCCGAGGTGGACGCGCAGCACGTTGACCCCGTCGGTGGCGACCCGAAGGGCCGGTTCCAGGCGGACTTCCGGGTCGCCGGGAAACACGGGCATCCCCGTGTGGATCGGCTGAGTCAGGTCGATCAGGCGCACACCGGGAGCTTACGAACAGGTCCGGCGCTTCGCCGGCGCGGCACGCGCGCCGAATAATCATTAGCCCGCCACATCATTGCCCGATAGCCTGGTGAGACCCGCGGATGAGCTCTGGGGAGGAGCGAAACGATGTGGAACTGGGGAAAATCCGTCGCCGAACACGCGGCGGCCGCCGCCTGGACGACCTGGCCGCCCGCCGAGACTCGACCGACCATCGTGGACCCACCGTCGTGGGGATCCGAGCCCGGCATCGCCGGACCGAGCGCGGACACGTGAGCGGCCGAGGTCGCGCCGGCCGTTTTCACTGTGCTGTCACGGCTTGCGGCCGGGATCGGCCAGACCGGACCCGGTGACGAGCGGAAGGTCGAGCGTGGTGCGGATGCCCGGCGCTGCGGCGACGACGGCCGGAATCGCATTGACCACCCGCATCGCCGTGCCGACCAGACTGGCGTGATTGTGGTCGCCGCGGTCGCTGAACATCGCCAGATCCAAGGTGTAGTTCGGCTCACCGGTGATCTCGACGCGGTAGGACCCGCCGGCCCGGGCGGGCTGCGGCCAGTCGGGGGCGAGGTCGGCGCGCAGCCGGGTGACATGCTCGAGCACGGTGACGACCCGGTCGCCGACCATGCCGCGGACCTCGAACCGCAGGGCCGCGGCCGTGCCCGCGGGGATGGTGCCCGAGTCGATGTCGAAGGTCTCCGGCGCGGGCAGTCGCTCGAAACATTCGGTGACGTTGTCGAGTTCGATCGCCAGCCCTGCGGCGAGCTGGCGCACCACGCTGCCCCAGGCCAGCGACAGCACGCCCGGTTGCAGCAGCAGGGGAGTCTCGTCCATCGGCTTGCCGAAGCCCATGATGTCGAACATGACCGCGGGATTGTCGTAGGTGGAGTAGTCGACGATCTCGAGACAGCGCACCTGCTCGACGTAGCGGCAGGTGCCCAGCAGGGCCAGCGGCAGCAGATCGTTGGCGAAACCGGGGTCGATGCCGTTGACGAACAGCGACGCATCGCCCTGCGCCGCAGCCTGTTCCACAGGCGCCAGCAGGTCCGTCGGCAGCACCTGCCACGGATACTGGAGGAACACCGGGGCGCTGGCCACCACATTGATCCCGGCGGCGAGCAGGGCGCGCAGATCCGCGAGCGCCTCCAGCAACCGGTTGTCGGTCATGGCGGTGTAGACCACGCAGTCGGGCCGCAGCGCCAAGACGTCGGCGAGCTCGGTGGTGGCGAGGACGCCGGTGGGCGTGGATGTTCCGGCGAGTTCGGCGGCGTCGCGCCCGGCCTTGTCGGGCCCGGACACGTGCACACCGACCAGCTCGAACCGGGGGTCGGCCAGCACTCCCGCCAGGGCGTGCCTGCCGACATTGCCGGTGCCCCAGTGCACTACACGATGAACCATGGTGTCGTCCTCACAGATCCGGCAGGGGAATGGTCAGATTCGGCGCGATGAGCCCACCGTCGACCTCGAGCACCTTCCCGGTGAGGAAGGCGCCCGCAGGCGAGGCGAGAAACAGCGCGGCCGCGGCGATATCGCCGGGCTCGCCGAGGCGCTGCAAGGGCGTCGCCTGCTCCATCGCCGTGCGCATCTGCTCGTTGCCCGCGACGATGTCGAGCGCGGAGGTCAGAATCGAGCCGGGCGCGATCGCGTTGACCCGGATGCGGGGGCTGAGATCCATGGCGGCGCTACGGGTGTAGTGGGCCAGCGCGGCCTTGGCGGTGGCGTAGGCGGCGAAGGCGCGTCCCGGCAGTCTGCCCATCGTCGAGGTGATGTTGATGATCGAGCCGCCGCCCGCGGTGTCGAGCATCCTCGGCACCGCGGCACGCACCAGGGCGTGCGCTGTCCCGACATTGAAGGCGAAGGCCTCGGCGAGATCGCCGGGGGAGGTGTCGAGCAGCGGTCTCGGCAGCGCCCCGCCCACATTGTTGACGACGACATCCAGTCGGCCGAACTGCGCGGTCGCGGCGTCGGCCAGCGCGGTGACGGCGTCCGGGTCGGCGAGGTCGGCGACCACGACGTGCGCGCGCCGACCGGCCGCCTCGACCTGGTCGGCGACCCGCCGCAGGTCGGCCTCGGTGCGCGCGGCGATCACCACGTCGGCACCGGCCTCGGCGAAACCGGTTGCGATCGCGGCGCCGAGGCCACGCCCCGCCCCGGTGACGATGGCTACCCGGTCGTTCAGACGGAATTGGTCGAGGATCATGAGCACCTCTCGTGCGTCGAATATTCGACTAATATGTGGCGAATAGTCGAAGCAGTGTAGGGCGGGCCGTACCCGCAGACAAGAGGGTGTCATGCCGGAATCCGCGTCGCCGCCGACCCGTCGGGTCATCGAGGTGATGGAACTGCTGACCCGCAGTGACCGCGCGCTGACCGTCTCGGAGATCGCGTCGGCGCTCTCATCGGCGCGTGCCACGATCACCGCCGTGCTGACCGAGCTGACCGAGGCGGGCTGGGTGCGCCGCGACCGCGATCGACGCTTCGGCCCCGGACCCGCGCTCGCCGCGCTCGCGCCCGCCGATCCCGAGATCCCGGCTGTGGCGGTGAGTACCGCGCTACGGGAACTGGCCGCGGCCGCGCACTGCGGTGTGACACTGAGCCGGATCGCCGACGGGCGGCTCACCGTGGTGGCCAAGGAATACGCGGCGGGCGCGCGCATCGTGCCCGGACTCGCTGTGGGACAGTCCATTCCGCTGTCCTTTCCGGCGGGCGCCGCCGTGATGCCGTGGCGCGGGGAGCCCGAACGCCGGGCGTGGCTGGCGACGGCGACCGGCCCGGCGCGGCGGAGCGCGCCGGCGCTGCTGCGGTTCGTCACCACCCACGGCTGTGCGATCTTTCGCCCCGATTCCGACGACGCCGGCGTGGTGGAGGTGCTCGCGGAGTTGCTCGGCGCGGTCGGCGGCGAGGTGGTCCAGGCGGAACTCCGTGCCCGGGTGCTGCGGCAGCTGGCCCGGCTGACCGCGCGTCCCTACCGGGAAGCCGACCTCGCGGACGAGGAGCCGCTGCCCGTGGGCTACCTGTCGGCGCCGGTGCTCGCCGGTGCCGGCGCGCCCTACGAGGTCCAGATCGGTCTGCTGCGCTCCGCGGTCGGCCAGGCCGATCGCGCGCGATACGTCGACATGATCCGCACCGGCGCCGCGGCGCTGTCGGCCGCGCTCGGACGGCGGGCCTGACCAGCGCGGCGGAGCGCGTCCGCGGCGCAGGTCCCGACCGGCTGATTACCTTTCGCCATTGTGGCTATGCCCCCTGTGTCGGGCTCTAGCGGCTCGGGTACGCCCACAGGAACGAGAGTGATCATGTATTTGCGAGCAACGATCGTGGCGACAACGCTGATCCTGGCCATGATGGGCGGGACAGCGGGCTGCGCCGAAGTGGAGAAGGCCGTCAACAAGGGCGGTGACACGAGGTGCAGCGAGTACGTCGCCCAGGATTCCGCCAAGAAGCACACCACGGTGACGAAAATGCTCGAAGAAGAGGGCCGGGAGAGTACGGCCTCGGACCAGAACGCGGTCGACCTGGCGGTCGCCGCCGTCAACCTGATGTGCGAGGCGCAGGCGAACCCGGACACACCGATCCGCGACGCGGATCTGACCGGGATCCTGGTGCCGAAGTGAGGTCCGCCGACAGGCTGCACCCGGCTCGCGCGCGGTGAGCTGGTCCAAGCGTCGGCGCTGCCGGTCGTGCCCGGCGGCGCCGAGCTCCCAGGCGCGTGTCCCACTCGCCGGTCACCCGGTATCGACCCGGGGTGATTCCGTGGGACTGTGAGAGGTCGAGAACCATCGATCTCAGGAGGTCGCCGGGCATGCGGGGAATCAACCACATCGTCCTGTTCGTCGCGGATCTGCCGCGCAGTATCGCGTTCTACGAGGATGTGCTCGGATTCGAGCGGCTCGCCGAGGGATTTCCCGGCGGCGCGTTCCTGCGCCACCCCGGTTCGGCCAACGACCACGATCTCGGGCTCTTCCAGGCCAGGACCGCCGCGGCGGGACCGGGCTCGGTCGGGCTCTATCACGTTGCGTGGGAAGTGGATACGTTGTCCGAGCTGGCCGCGGTGCGCGACGGCCTGACTGCCGCGCACGCGCTGACCGGGGCGAGCGATCACGGGTCGACCAAGGCGCTCTACGCCCGCGACCCCGACGGCATCGAGTTCGAGGTGTGCTGGCTGGTGCCCGACGAGCACGTCGAAGACGCCCTGGCTCCCGGCACCTCGCTGACCGCGCCCCTGGACATCGATGCCCAGATCCGCCGGTACGGCGCCGACACCCCGGGCGGTCCCCGGACCGACCCCGCAGTGTGGGCACGCGTCGCGGCGCGCCGAGCGGCGCTGTCCGCAACGGCGGGGAGGCACTCATGACCCCGGCACCCGCAGATCTCGCGGCACTGCTGCGGCGCGTGGAGCTGATGGAGGACAAGTGGCAGATCCTGGAGCTGATCGCCGCCTACGGTCCCGCCGTGGACAGTGGATCCGCCGACGGCACGGCCGCGCTGTGGTCCGAAGACGGTGAGTACGACGTGGATTCGGGAATGCTGCGCGGGCGCGCCGAGGTGCGCGCGATGGTCGGCAGCGCGCCGCATCAGGGTTTCATCACCAACGGCTCGGCGCATCTGATCGGCCTGCCGCACGTCGAGGTCGACGGGGATCGCGCCGTGGCCATCGGACATTCGCAGCTGGTGCTGAAGGTTCCGGGCACGACAGCGCAGTTCCACGTCGCCCGGATCACCGCGAACCGCTGGGAACTGGTGAAGACCGGCGGTCGCTGGCAGGTACGGCGCCGCGTGGCCCGGTTGCTGGACGGCAGGCCCGAGGCGCGTGAGCTGCTCGGTGGCGTCGTCACCGGATCCGAGGGGCGGGACTGAGACCCATGGACATCGACAAGTACGGCCCCTGGGCGGTGATTGCGGGCGGGTCCGAAGGTGTCGGCGCTGAGTTCGCCGAGCAGCTCGCCCGGGCGGGTGTGCATCTGGTGCTGCTGGCGCGCAAGGAAGAACCGCTGCTGGCGACCGCCGAGGTCTGTCGCGCCCACGGCGTCGAGGTGCGCACGCTGTCGGTCGACCTGCTCGCCCCGGACGCGCTCGACCGCATCGCGGTACTCACCGACGACCTGACCGTGGGCCTGCTGATCTACAACGCGGGTGCCAACACCTACGGCCACGAGTTCGTGACCGGTGACCTCGACCGATTCCGGGCGGTCATCGACCTGAACATCACCGCTCAGCTGACCCTGGTGCAACACTTCGGCGCTCCCATGCGGGAGCGGCGTCGCGGTGGCATCCTGCTGGTCGGTTCGCTCAGCGGATACCTGGGGTCGGCGCAGATCAGCGTCTACGCGGCGGCCAAGGCGTTCCTGCGCACCTTCGCCGAAGGGCTGTGGCTGGAAATGCGCGACCACGAGGTCGACGTGGTGCACCTGGTGCTCGGCGTGACCCGCACGCCCGCGATGGCCAGGGCCGGACTGCGGTGGGACCGGCCCGGCCTGCGGGTCTCCGAACCTCGCGAGGTCGCCGCGCAGGGGCTGGCGAGCCTGGCGAACGGCCCGGTGGTCGTGGTGGAGGAGTTCGCGGCGATCGCGGCCAAGCACAGCGGAACCGATCGGGCCGAGCTGCTGCTGGCCGCGAGCGCCGGGGCCGGGAAACTGCTGCCGCCGCCGGGTGCCCGGACGGTGACCGGATGAGGATCGGCATCGATACCCCGGTGGTGACACGGGTGCCGGGCGCGCACAGCCCGTGGGAGGAGTCGGCAGGCATTGCCGACCTCGCGCGGATCGCGGTCGCCGCGGACCGGCTCGGGTTCCACCATCTCACCTGCAGCGAGCACGTCGCGGTTCCGGCCGCGGTCGCCGCGGTGCGCGGGGCGACCTACTGGGATCCCCTGGCCACCCTCGGGTATCTGGCCGCGCGCACCGACCGGATCCGGCTGGCCACGAAGGTGCTGGTGCTCGGCTACCACCACCCACTCGAGATCGCCAAACGGTACGGCACTCTCGACGTCGTGAGCGGCGGACGGTTGATCCTGGGACTGGGTGTCGGCTCACTGCGGGAGGAATTCGAGCTCCTCGACGTCGCGTTCGACGACCGCGGCGCGCGGGGTGACGCGGCGCTGATCGCCCTGCGCGCGGCGCTGTCGCAGCGTGTCCCGCACCACGAAGGTCCGTATCACCGGTTCACCGACATGGTGGTCGAACCGCACGCCGTTCAGGAGTCCGTGCCGCTGTGGATCGGTGGTCGCACGGCGCGCTCGCTGCGGCGCGCGGTGGATCTGGCCGACGGCTGGGTCCCGTTCGGGCTGACCTTCGACGAGATCGGCATGCTGCTGGCCCGTCGGCAGCCGCCCGCCGGCTTCGAGGTCGTGCTCTCGGCCGGCTCGCTGGATCCGCTCGGAAACCCCACGGGGACAAGGGCGAAGCTCGCGGCCGCGGCCCGCGCGGGCGCGACGGTGATCGGCGCCGCGTTGACGGCGACCTCGGCCGGGCACTACTGCGATCAGCTGGGCGCGCTGGCCGAGATCCGCGACGAGGACTCCGGGGCGGACGCGGTCCCCGGCAGATGAGCATCCATCCACCGCAGCATCCGATCGACCGAGTCGGCGCAGTCCGCACCCGCGCCGGACTCGGCCCACTCGATCAGGGCCGCGAACGTGGCGGACTGATAGGCGGTCGCGAGTGCCCGGCAGATGGCCGCGGGGGAGCCGGGTAGCCGACGGGCCAGATAGCCCGACAGCGTATCGATCCAGGGCTGGTAGATCCGGGGAGCGGTCGCGGCGAGTTCGGGCTCCGAGGAGATCAATCGCAGCCAAGCCGGTGCCAGCTCGTGGATCCGCGGATCGCGCGACACGGATTCGACGATCGCCGTCCGGACGACGAGCGCGGGCGGCGCGTCCTCGGCCGCGCCGGTGAGCACGTCGCGCAGGCGGTCGGTCGCCGGCGCGACACCCAGCCACGCGATCTCGGCGCGGGAAGAGAAGTGCCGCAGCAGGGTTCGCGTGCTGATTCCCGTGGCCTCGGCGAGGTCGTTCCAATTGGTGGTGGCGAAACCGCGGTCGGTCCACAGGCGCAGCGCACCCGCGGACACGGCCCGGGTGTCCAGCACCGAGGGGCGGCCGGGGCGGCGGGGAGCGGGCTGCGTCACGGCGAAAGCCAACCAGTTTTGGCGAAGTGTGTCAATATTGCGGCCGAGCACGAGTCATCTCATCGAACAGGAGTTACGGGTATGGATTTCGTCAATGCGTCCGCGATCGTCACCGGCGGTGCGTCGGGTCTCGGCTTGGCGACCGTGCGGGAACTGCACGCCCAGGGCGCGAAGGTCGTCATCGTCGACCTGCCGTCGTCCGACGGGGCGACCATCGCCAAGGAGCTGGGCGAGGGCGCGGCCTTCGCGGCGGCGGACGTGACCGACGAATCGGCGGTCGCTGCGGCCCTCGACGTCGCCGAATCGCTGGCACCGCTGCGGATCGCCGTGAACTGCGCGGGCATCGGCAACGCGATCAAGACGGTCGGCAAGAAGGGCGCGTTCCCGCTCGCCGATTTCACCAAGGTGATCAACGTCAACCTCGTCGGCACGTTCAACGTGATCCGCCTCGCCGCCGAGCGCATGGCGGCCACCGAGCCGGTCGGTGAGGAGCGCGGCGTCATCGTCAACACCGCGTCGGTCGCCGCCTACGACGGCCAGATCGGCCAGGCCGCCTACTCCGCGTCCAAGGGCGGCATCGTCGGCCTGACCCTGCCGGTCGCGCGTGACCTGGCGAGCTTCAAGATCCGGGTCGTCACCATCGCGCCCGGCCTGTTCCGCACCCCGCTGTTCGAGACGCTGCCCGAGGAGGCGCTGCAGTCGCTCGGCGCGCAGGTCCCGCACCCCTCGCGCCTGGGTCAGCCCACCGAGTTCGCCGCGCTGGCCCGCCACATCGTGGAGAACCCGATGCTCAACGGCGAGACCATCCGCCTCGACGGCGCGATCCGCATGGCGCCGCGCTGACCTGATCGACACTCCAGGGCTTCCGGCCGGGCACGATGTCCGGCTGGAGGACCGGGTCCGGCGGTACGCTCGCCGGTCCGCCACATTCTCCGCGCGAGTCGCGCACCTCGGCCGGATAGGTTGTCAGGGTGTTCGAGCAGACGCGCCGGTTCGCGCTGCCGCCGATCAGCGCGGCGGTGACGATGTTCGTGGCAGTGATGGTCGGCCTGCATCGTGGCTGGGTGGTGACGCAGCTATGGCTGCTCGCCCTACCGGTACTGGTGCTGGTCTGGGTCGTGGTGATCGTCGTCTTCGCGGTCGCGATCGGGCGAGCCCGTCGGTTCCCGCGGCGGTGGCCCGTCGTGGTCACCGCTGTCTTCGCGGTGATCGGCACAGGTGGGCCCGCGCTCTTCGTCGCGGAGCCGGAGGTCGGGGTGTTCACCCGATTCTGGCTCGAGCGGCCTGCGTTCGCGGCGGTGGCGGCGACGTCGGTGCCGGCGAGGCCCGACGACTATTACGGGAGCCCGCTACCGAGCCACCTGTGCCTCGTTTCGGCGAATTGCCGAGTCGCGGTCATCGGCACCAGTGGTGGACACCCGGTGCGGTTCGTCCCCGACTACGTCGGAATTCCCGATGGCGCAACGGGGTACGCGCACTTTCGCGGTGCGCCCGGTCCCGGACCGTACGACGGATTCGGCGACCCGATCTGTCCGAAAATCGAGCTGTCCGGCGGTTGGTGGTGGCTCGGCGGCTGCACGTAGGTGTACTCGGCGGAGCAAGACCCAGCCGGTCAGACGACGTGCGCGACGTCGGCGGCGAGGAAGTCGCGGATCGCCGCCCAGCTGGAATCGCGGGCACCGGGGCCGGCGATGATGCCCAGATGGCTTCCGTCGACCTCGGCGAAGCGCACCGGCGCGCCGAGGAGCACTTCGGTCCCGGCCGCGACGGAGGCGGCCGAGGCGAGTTTGTCGCGGCGGCCACCGATCAGCAGGACCGGGACGGTGATCGCGGCCAGCTCGATCGCGTGCGCCGGGCTCAGATGCACTGTGCCCTTCCACATCTCGTTGCGCACGATCAGCCGGCGATAGACCTGCCGATAGAACCGGCCGGGATATCCCGGCATCTCGTCCATGAACCGGTCGACGGCCTGCATCCGGGCCAGCGCTTCGACATCGCCGGCATTGCGGGCGATGTACCACGGTTTGGTCAGTTCGCGGTCGAGCGCCTGGGCCCGGAAACCCATGCGCACGGCATGTTTCGGTATGCCGCCGAGAAGTCGCACGGGTTCGGTGACCAGCCGGCCCGAGGTCAGCCGGGCGACCGAGCGCGCCAGCGCCATCGGGCCGTTGCGGCGCTGGTCGAACGGTGTGCCGACCGCGGTGATCGAGGCGAGCGGGAGACCGGGGTCGGCGGCCGCGGTGAGCAGGCTGATCGTGCCACCGAAGGACCAGCCGATCACGTCGACCGGGGCGTGCGCGTGCTCCGCGCTGACCCGGTGCACCGCGGTGGGCACGATGTCGTCGACCCATTCCTCGAATCCCAGGTTCCGGTCGGCCCAGCCGATCTCGCCGTAGTCGATGACATAGACGTCGCGGCCCAGGTCCAGGAGATACTCGACCAGGCTCTGGCCGGGTCGCAGGTCGTAGCAGGAGATCGTCACCGCCAGCGGCGGCACCAGCAGGATCGGGTTGCCGGTGCCCGCGCCGGTGCGGCGGTAGCGTCGCAACAGCCGATGCGGCTGGTCGTAGACGACCTCGGACGGGGTCGGGACATACGGCTCGATTCCGGGGCCGAACAGCGCGCCCACATTACGCACCGCGTTGTCCCAGCTGACCATCACATACCTCCACGCCCGTGCCCACCGCACATTTTACCTGGACATCGTGTCCGACTTATCGCCGGCAGGCAAATCGCCGCCGACGGTCGGGCGCCGGGTTCCTCGCGCGGCCGCCCGCCTCCCGGTCTCCGGGTGGCCACCAGGTCAGCATGCGAAACTACTAGTTTCGTATTAAGCATCGGGCAATTCGGGGCGCACCGGACAATGCCTCAATTCGGCGTGGCGATCAGGTGAAAGAACCTCGCCGTGTAGATGTAGGGCGCGCGGGAGGACATCGCGAGTTCCAGTTGTTCGAGTCGGGCGAAGAAGTGCGGGTCGGTCTTGCGCTCGTCGTCGACGATCAGGTCGCAGACGCTGCGAATTCCACGGTGCGCCAGCACCCGCAAACCGGCATCGGTGAGGCCCTGTGCGACGTCGTCCGCATAGCAGGCGCGGGTGTCGGTGTCATAGGTGACGGTGTGGCGCAGCGAACTGTCCAACTGCCGGATCGCCTCGTCGAGATCCGATGTCCGGACCGCTGTCAGCAGCGGATCGGCGTCCGCGTTGGGTGCGATCACCGACACGACCCCCGCGCCCGACACGAGCGTTGCCAGCGTGCGGAGGAGATCGCGCGCGTCCGGCACGTACTGCAGCAGGTTGTGGCAGAGCACCACGTCGAACGAGCGGGGACCGAAATCGCGGACGAGGTCGTCGACGTCGACCAGACGGGTGCTGATCCGGTCGGCGACCGTCTCCTGATCGGCGAGGGCACGCGCCGCGGCCAGTGCCGGTTCGGAGATGTCGGCGATGGTGACGTGATGGCCGTGTGCGGCGAGGTCGATGGCATCGAGGCCGTTGCCGCCGCCGACGTCGAGAACCGTCAGGGGCCCGGCCGGCAGCCAAGCGGCCAGGTTCGCGGCGGCGATGGTGTAGCGGAGTCGGCCCCAGGGAGTGGTCTGCCAGTGCCGGAACGTCTCCAGTCGTGCGTCGAACACGGTTTCGGAGGAATCGTCCATCGCACCAACGCTTTCGCTCGGCTCGGGTCGTTCCCGGCGCGCGGTACGCCGGTCCGTTCGACCCTAGCCGGGTCCGGGGTCGCCGCGGTTGTGGCTAGGGAGCCGGGGTGAGGAAATCGTGGAGGAGGGGTGATATCGGATTCGGCGGGAGGAGGTCGTCGAGATTCGTCAGGGCCGCCGCGGGCGGCAGGGTGCGATCCGGGGTGTGGGACGGGTTGTCGATGTCGGCGGCCGCGGCGGCGATGCCCTGGTCGATCGCGACGGACAGGTCCGCCGGGAGGGTGTCGGTTCTGCTGGGGTCGAGGGGTTGATCGACATGCAAGGGGGTGGGGGCCGCGTAATCGGTGCGGTCGTATCCGGTTTCGATCACTACGCGCAGGGCCGGTTCCAGGAGGGCGGCGACGGGTTCGGTGACGTCGGTCCGGTTCAGGTGGTGTCCGACCGCGCGCAGGGGATACAGCAGGGGCAGGGTGCCTTCGGGGCTGGGGATCGTCTTGTAGGTGGTGTCGCCGTGGACCTGGCAGTTCGCGGGATGGTCGTCGCAATTCTGCTGTGCGAGGTAGTCGGCCGGATCGGGGTAGCCGTAGATCGCCGCGCCCGGCTTGGGGTGGCTGCCCGCGCCGTCGCCTTTCGGCTGCAGATAGGAGGGGTGGATGAGCAGGGTGCCCAACAGGGCATTGGCGACGGCGACGACATTGAGCGGATAGGCCGGGAAGTCGGAAATGCCGTCGTACTGCATGGCGATATCGGTTGTCGCGATGCCGGTGTCGGTCGGGGTGGGCGGTCCGAAACTGATGTCGGCGATCGGGATCTCCCCGAAACGTACCGGCCGCTCGATGATTCCGCCGTTGGGGCGATTCGGGTTCGCGATGAGGACGAAGGTCAGACGGTCCTTGTCCGGGGGTGTCAGGCCGGCCAGGGCGGCCTTCTGCGCACTGGCGACCGTCGCGCCCTGCGAATAGCCGAAGACGACGATGCCGCCGTGCGCGGGAGCGTCGATCTGTCGGGCGGCGAGCGCGCCGAGAGTCGTCACACCGTCGGCCACCGAGGGATTCCACTTCGCCGAGGATGCCTCGGGACCCTTCGACGAGATGACCGGCCACAGGGACGCGTCGTACGGGACGGGAACGAAGGCGACACCGGGACAGGAGTTGTCCGTACAGCCATCCGCGCCGGGGGCGACGAAGTTCTGGTAGGCATTGCTTTCGAAGTTGTGGGCCACCGACGGGTCGCTGGTGCCGGTGCCGGGAACGACCAGCACCGTCGTCGCGGCGAGAGCGACCGCGCCGACACTCTGCACCTCGAGCCACACCACACCCAGTGCCGTCAGAATCGCGGCGGACACACTGCCGCGTGCGGCCGAACGCCGCCTCCGTTCTCCCGCCTTCGTCGCCCGACCGATTCGTCGCGTCGTCGATGTCTGCGGCATGGACTGTCCCTTCAGCGGGAGGGAAGAGCGAGACCTCGGCAATTTCGGAGCAATTCTGCCAGCGGTTGTGCTGTGCGACAAGGACGCAACGCGGAGAGAATGGCAGCCCCTGCATCATTGCGCGCGCTGATCGAGGCCACGCCACCGTTGCGGCAGCGTTGCGCGGAGTCGGCGGAGAAGCGGAGATCGGTGGACGTGCGCGGACCGACGACGCGGATCGGGAGTGATCGAGACGTCATCAGGGAAAAGAAGGAGCGTGGTGGTCAGTGGGTGAGTTTGAGTCCGACCACGCCGGTCACGATCATGGTCAGGAAGACGAGCTCGGCCACCGTGACGGGTTCCTCGCCGGTGGCCATGGCGTAGGCGACGGTGAGGACCGCGCCGATACCGACCCAGACCGCGTACGCGGTGCCCACGGGAAGTTCGCGCATCGCGACGGCCAATCCCGCCATGCTCGCCAGGAGCGCGGCGAAGAACACCACCGAGGGTACGAGCCGGGTGAAGCCTTCCGATTTGCCCAGAGCCGTTGCCCAGACGGCCTCCAGAAATCCGGACACGACCAGCAGAATCCACGACATGAGAGCCCTCCTCGGGCCGTCTTGTCGCACTCCGGGTACGGCACCCCTCGTCCGGAAGCCCGAGGTCCGGGCTCACTTCCACCATGGCACGCCGGTTACCGGGCGGCAAGCGATGGTGGTTCGGCTCACCGCCCGACCTGTCGGTGAGTATCCGTAAACTCCTACCGGTGGGGAGGATTCGCGAATTCGCCGGTGGATTTCTGCTGACGCTGCCGAGCCTGACGCTCAATGGAGTGCTGGTGTATGTCGTCGGGGTCGGTATGGGTTACTGGGCGGCGATGATCGTGCTCGCGCTGTGGTTCGTGATCGGTTGCGGTGTGGCGAGTGCGTCGTGGTTCCACCCGAATCGGGCACAAGCGGCGGCGGCGTACGGATTTCGTCCACCGGTCGGCGCGGAGCCGGACCTGCTCGCGTCAGCCTGGTCCGAGGTCACCCGCGCGGCCGGCGTCGACGGTTGGCCCTATTCGCTGTGGGTGCAGCAATCGGCCGCCTTGAACGCCTTCGCCGCCCCCGCCCGGATGGTCGCGGTGACGAGCTGGGCGCTCGGGTCGCTGCGGCCACGGCAATTGGCCGCCGTGCTCGCCCATGAACTCGGCCATCACCTCCTGCTCGATCCGCGGCTGCGGCTGCTCGACGACTGGGCCTCGCTCCCGGCCCGCGTGGTCCGCGCGATCGGCAAGATCCCTGTCCGCGCGGCGCGGGGTCCCGGTGTCGTCCGCCTGCTGATCCGGTCGGCGATCTCGGCCGCGCTCCTGGTGGGCGCGGCGACGGTGCTGACGCCGCGCATCGGCGCACCGACCGTCGCGGTCCTGATCACCCTGCTCGTGCTGGAACCGCTCAGCGCGGCGGCGCGCTCGCGGCGAGGGGAGTTCGCCGCCGATCGGATGGCGGTCGACTTCGGGTACGGCCGCGATCTGCACGGCGCACTGCGCAGGTGGCTGCCGCACGAGTCGACTCCCGCATCGCCACTGCTCGCCGCGCGTGCCCGCTGGCTCGGCACCCATCCGCCGACAACCGAACGGCTGCGGGCGATTCGGCGAGCCGTCGCGGCCTGACCGCCCGCGCCGTGGGAAGGGGGCGCACCCGCCGGAGGAACAGTCGGCGGGTGCGCCGGATCAGGAGCGGTCGCGTCCACGGCGCGATCCGCACCGCGAGGGCAGCTCGGCGGTGCGGTTCCGCGGGGCGCGAGGAGCCGCCGCGGGTGTCGGGTGCGCTCGGTCGGCGAGACCGGACACGGCCGGAACCTGATCGCTGCCGATACTGCCGTCCGCAGCGTGAGGATTTCGTGAGCCGCCCACCCCCCGCCAACCCTGCTCGTCGGAGGTGTCGGTGGGAATCGGTAGCGTCGTGTGCTGTGGAAACAGGGGAACGTATCCAAGAACTCGCCGATCGCATCGTGGCGCTGCGCGACGCCTACTATCAGGGCGAGCCGCTGGTCGCCGATGCCGAGTACGACACGATCGAAGACGAGTTGCGTGCGCTGATCGCGGCGCACCCCGAGCTCACGCCCGAGCCGAATCCGCTCGACCAGGTCGGCGCCCCCGCGGTGCTGCACGCGCCGGTGCGGCACTCGCGGCCGATGCTGTCGCTCGAGAAGGCCACCAAGCCAGAGCAGGTCGAAGCGTTCTTCCAGCGGTTTCCCGGCCAGCCGGTGGTGGTCATGCCGAAGCTCGACGGTTTGTCGCTGGCACTGGTCTTCGAGGACGGCCGGTTGGTGCGGGCCGTGACCCGGGGCGATGGCACGACCGGTGACGATGTGACCATGCTGGTCCGCGCGCTGGTCGATGGTGTACCCGACCGGATCGAGCTCCCCGGGCGGGTGGAGGTGCGCGGCGAGGCGGTGATGCTGCGCTCGACCTTCACCGCCTACAACGCGGCGCACCCGGACAAACCCCTGATCAATCCGCGCAATGCGGCGGCGGGCACACTGCGGGCCAAGGACCCGGCCACCGTCGCCGAGCGTCGCCTGCAGTTCTTCGGCTTCGACCTCGACACCTCCGATGACAGCGCCGCGCACGACCTCGGCGCGGGCCTGCACGCGCTGGGCGTGGAAGGCGCGCGGATGCGGCTGTGCGCCGACGCGGCACAGGCGCTGGCCGCGATCACCGAAATCGAACAGGGCCGCAACGACCTGGACTACGACATCGATGGGGCCGTGCTGCGGCTGGCCGACCGGGATGCGTACGCGGCGGCCGGAACCCGCTCGAACTCGCCGCGCGGCGCGCTCGCGTTCAAGTTCGCCGCGGAGGAGAAGACCACGCTGCTGGCCGACGTCGTGTGGGACGTGGGCAAGACCGGCAAGATCGTGCCGGTCGCCTGGCTGGAGCCGGTGTTCGTCGGCGGTACCACCGTCACCAAGGCGACACTGGCCAACCAGGAGGTGATCCGCGCCCGCGACATCAAGATCGGTGACACCGTGCTGGTGCGCCGCGCGGGCGATGTGATCCCGTTCGTGGCGGGCGTGCTCGACGCGGCCGCGCGCACCGGCGAGGAGCGCGAGATCGTGCCGCCGACCGCGTGCCCGTCCTGCGGGCAGCCGGTCACCGAGCAGGGCAACAGCCGAGAGCTGTTCTGTACCAATGTGGCCTGTCCGGCCCAGACCGTGCGCCGGCTGATCCACTGGGCCTCGCGCGCGGCGGCCGACATCGACGCCATCGGGCAGGTGTGGATCGAACGCCTCGCCGAGGCGGGCATCCTGGAACGCCCGTCGGACTTCTACACCCTCACCCAGGAGCGCCTGCTCGAATTCGACCGCATCGGCGAGGTGTCGGCCGCGCGGATGATCGAGTCGATCGACGCGAGCCGCCAGGTCGGCTTGCGTCGCGCGCTGATCGGCCTGGCCATCCCGATGGCCTCCGACG
Organism: Nocardia canadensis; assembly: GCF_032656385.1. NCBI lineage: Bacteria > Bacillati > Actinomycetota > Actinomycetes > Mycobacteriales > Nocardiaceae > Nocardia > Nocardia canadensis. The sequence goes on along the minus strand of NZ_JAVCWB010000008.1, from coordinate 1,148,976 downwards.
GCACCGCCGCGCGACTGGCCCGCGCGGGTTTCGGCTCCCTGGAGGAGGTCGCCGACGCGGGCGAGGAACGCCTCGTCGCGGTGGAGGACATCGGCCCTAAGGTCGCCGCCTCCCTGGTCGCGCACCTGACCCGCCTACGTCCGGAGCTGGAGCGGTTGCGCGCGGCCGGTGTCAGCCTGGACGTGCGCGAGGAGGACCTCGCGCCGGTCGTCGCGGCGGGCGCGCCACTGGCGGGCAAGACGGTCGTCATCACCGGCGCCATCAGTGATCCGCGGTCGGGGGAGAAGGTTGCCCGACCGACCTTCCAGCGCCTGTGCGAGCAAGCGGGCGCGACGGCGGCCTCCTCGGTCTCGGCCAACACCGACCTGCTCATCACCGGCGCCGGCGTCGGTGACAGCAAGCTGGCCAAGGCGGAGAAGCTCGGTGTCGAGGTCGTCGATCAGGGCGCGATCTGGACCATGCTGATCAGCGCCAAGGTGGTCTAGACCGCCCGTTCCCGGCGGCCCGCTGCAGCGGGCCGTCGGGAAGGCCACGGCGTCGCCGTCATTCGTCCGGGGTCAGGATCTCCACGTAACCGTCGGCGCCGTTCACGCGGATGCGCTGCCCGTCCCGGATCAGCGAGGTGGCATGCTCCACCCCGACGACGGCGGGCAGTCCGTATTCGCGGGCGATCACCGCGCCATGGGTCATCAGGCCGCCGACTTCGGTCACCAGGCCCCTGATCGCGACGAACAGCGGAGTCCAGCTGGGGTCGGTGTAGGCGGTCACCAGGATGTCTCCCGGGTCGAGGTCGGCCTGCCCGATGTCGGACACGACGCGCGCGCGACCTTCGATGATCCCTGCGGAGACCGCCATGCCGGGCAGTGCGCCGGACGGTAGATCCTCGCGCCGGTACGCCCCGCTCAGCGCCTCGCCGTCGGAGGTGAGCACCCGAGGTGCGGACAGCGACTGATACGCGTTGAAGGCGTCCTTGCGCTCGTCGATGAGTTCGGCACTCACCCGGCGGGTGCGGACCACCTCGCCGAGTTCGTCGAACCGGAGGTAGAAGATGTCCTCCGGCGCGCGCAGGACGCCGTCGCGGACGAGCCGCCCGGCTTCGCCGAGCAGCGCCTGCTTGTAGACGAAATAGCGGCTCACCATGCCGTACTTCGGATACTCCCGATAGCCGGAGTAGGTGCGCAGGCGGTCGATCATCGCCGCGGTCTCCTCGGCCTTCGCGGCCCCGTCCGGCAGGGCGCGCACGCGGTCCAGGAGCTGATGCTCGGCCTGTTCGGCCGCACGCAGGCCCTCGTCGAAGCGCTGCGTGCCCGCACCGGGCCCGAAGTTCTCGATATTGCCCAGGATCGTGGGCACGAGCGTGGTGGGACTCTCGCTCCAGCGCGGGCGGGTGATGTCGATCTCGCCGACGCAGCGCATGCCGTAGCGGGCGAGAAAACCCTCGATCGCGGCACGGGCCTCGGGACCCCCGGACCGGTCGGCCAGCTCGACCAGGAAGCCGTCCGGCCCCGGGCCCGTCTGCTCGACCTGCTCCAGGTAGGCGACGACATCCGGGTGCGGACGGATCGCGTCGGCGACGTCGAGCAGTGCCAGACCCATCTCCGAGGTCACATTGCCCGGAACCGACTGCAGGAGCATGTCGGCGGCGTTCTTCTCGCCGAGCCACTCCCACAGCCGGTCGTTGAGCCACTCGGTGGCCTCCATCGCCGACATGATCGCCTGCAGGCTGCGCGGCGCGAACACCGTCCGCTGCAATTCCTGGATATCGGCGCGGAGGAAATCGATCAGCGCCGGGCCCGTGTAGTTCGGGATCTCGCGCTGCAGCGTCGCGATGGAGGAGTCGATGTCGGCGACCAGCTCGGCGACGAGGTCGGGGTCGGCCTCGATCGGCGTGCGCGCCGCACCGGGCGTCGGGACACCGGCGGGTGCGCGGACCTCGGCGTCCTCGGTCGCCGGGCGGAGGAAGTCGCCGCGCTCGACCACCGACCGTAGCGCGTCCCCGATCAGCGGATCGGACTTGCCGAGCCCGTCGATCAGGCCGGTGCGGACCGCCGGCGTGGACAGCATCTCGGTGACGTCGACGAACAGGCGACCGCCCGCGTCTCGCATCGGCGCGCGACTCGTCAACTGCCACAGCGAGATTCCCAGTGGCTTCATCGCATCGGTCATCATCTGCTGGTGGCCGACCGACACGTAGACGCGGTTCTGCCCGTCGGCGGCCACCGGAATCGGGAACAGGGTGGTGATCGGTCTGCTCTGCACGATCCGCGGATCCGCGCCGTCCAGACACCACTCGATGTCCTGCGGACTGCCGAAATGCGCTTCGATCCGGCGGCCGAGCCGGGCCAGCCGCAGCACCTCCGCATCGGTGAGCACCGGGTCGTTGCGCTGCTCCTCGGTGATCTCGCGTACCCGTGTGCCGCCCGCGGGCGCCGGCTCGACGGCGAGTTTCTTGGTGGCGATCGTCCGGTCGACGACGGTGTCGTCGCGGACCCGGTAGATGTCGGCGTTCACGAGACCGGAGACGAGCGCCTCGCCGAGGCCGAAACCGGCATCGATGGAGACGATCCGCCGGTCGGAGGTGACCGGATCAGCGGTGACGAGAATGCCCGAGGCACGCGGGAACACCATCCGCTGCACGACCACCGCCATCCGAATCACCTTCTCGCCGAACCCGTTGCGCAGCCGGTAGGTGACGGCGCGCTCGGTGAACAGCGAAGCCCAGCACCGGCTGACGTGCTCGAGGATCGCCGAAGGTCCCACGATGTTGAGGAAGGTGTCCTGCTGGCCCGCGAACGACGCGGTCGGCAGGTCCTCGGCGGTGGCGCTGGACCGGACCGCGTAGGCGCCGTCCACGCCGAGCCGGGCGTGCGCGGCGAGGATCTCGGCCGCGACGTCCTCCGGGACGACCAGGTCCTCGATCGCGTGCCGCACCCGGGCGCTCACCGCGGCGATCGCCGCACGGTCCTCGGCCGCCAGGCGCGACAGTTCGTCGAGCAGGTCCTCGATCGCGGGTGCGCCCGCCAGCGCCCGGGCGAAGGCGTCGGTCGTCACACAGAAGCCGTCCGGCACGTCCACACCCTCGATGCGCGCCAGCTCACCGAGGTTCGCGCCCTTGCCGCCGACGATCGCGATCCGGGTGCGATCGATCTCCCCGAAATCCAGTACATAGGCCATCCCCGCTACTCCTCACCTGGTGGTTTCGGTATTTCGCGAGCGATTATGGACCACAATTCCGCGCCTCATGAGGGCCCGGATTCGTGTATACAGTAGAAGGGGGAGGCAAGCAGTCGGAACGTGCCGCGATCGGCAACGGCCCGTCGACGGCGAGGATTCAGCGACCACCCGGGCGATCGGTGCGTAACCGGGCATGCAGGTGCATGTCGTGGCAGCCGTCGCGGTGGCGCCCGGCGCCGCGCAGGGTGCCTTCCAGAACGAATCCGCACTTGGCCGCGACACGGCACGACGGCGCGTTGTGGACCGAGTGGGTGAGCTGGATGCGGTCGAAGCCGATGTCGTGGAACGCCCACCGGGTGAGGACGCGGGCGGCGCGGGGTGCGACAGCCCGGCCCCGCCGGGCGGGTAGCGTCCAGTAGGCGAGTTCGGTGTGGCCTTCGCCGAGGTCGGTGCGGCGCAAGCCGATTCGTCCGGCGACCTCGCCGTCCACGGTGACGGCCCACTGCCCGTTGCCGGTGGACCAGGTGCCACGCCAGCGCTCGATCCACTCGCGCACCTGGCCGACGGATTCGGCGCTGCGGACGTGCCAGCGGCTGATCGCCGGGTCCTGGAACGCCCGGTACACGACCGGTGCGTCGGCCGCGGTCCACGGGCGCAGGATCAGGCCGTCGATCCCGGGAAGCGTCGGTTGGGGTGTCGCGGTGAATCGGTCGGCATCCACCACGGGTGGCAGCAGTTCGGGCATGTCGATATTGTCCGCTCGCCCCGGTCCTGGTGGCGGACAGTCGGTCTCACCCGATCGGCGGTACCCGCTCGGCGGGCAGGGGCGGCGGCGGTGGGGTGCCGTCGCCGAATGGGCGCCCGCCCAGTTCCTCGCGGTGGTGCGGTGTCAGCCAGTTCGACAGGTCCGGGCCGGCCGGGATGATGCCGGTGGGGTTGATGTCGCGATGCACGACGTAGTAGTGCTCCTTGATCTGGCCGAAGTCGATGGTGTCACCGAAACCGGAGGTCTGGAACAGGTCGCGGGCGTAGGCCCACAGCACCGGCATCTCGGTGAGTTTGCTGCGGTTGCACTTGAAATGGCCGTGGTAGACGGGGTCGAAGCGGGCGAGGGTGGTGAACAGGCGCACGTCGGCTTCGGTGATGGTGTCGCCGACGAGGTAGCGCTGGGTGCGCAGCCGCTCGGTCAGCCGGTCCAGGGCGTCGAAGAGGCGGACGTAGGCGGCGTCGTAGGCGTCCTGAGCGCCCGCGAAACCGCAGCGGTAGACGCCGTTGTTGACGTTGCGGAAGACGTCGAGGTTGATCTCGTCGATCTGCTCACGCAGCGGTTCCGGATACAGCTGCGGTGCGCCGGGGCGGTGATAGGCGGTCCACTCGGTGGCGAAGTCGAGAGTGATCTGGGCGTAGTCGTTGGTGGCGACCTGACCGGTCGGGATGTCGACCACGGCGGGCACGGTGATGCCGCGCGGATAGTCCGGGAACCGGGCCAGGTACGCGTCGCGCAGATGATGGATGCCCAGCACGGGGTCGACCCCGCCAGGGTCCAGGTCGAAGGTCCAGCTGAGCTTGTCGTGGGTGGGGCCGCACAGGCCGAGCGAGAGCACCGGTTCGAGGCCGAGCAACCGGCGCACGATCAGCGTGCGGTTGGCCCACGGGCAGGCCCTGGCCGCGACGAGCCGGTAGCGGCCGGGCTCGACGGGGTAGCCGTCGCGGCCGTCGGCGGTGATCCGCGTCGTGATGTAGTTGGTGTCGCGACGGAATTCGCCCGGTTCGACATAGGTTCCCGCATCGGCATCGCTCACCGTCCCAGTCTCGCAGACTCCGCATCCGCCGGTTCCGGGACCGGATGCGGCGCGTCGGCGGCCGCGAGCGCCCGGCGCACGCCGACCGGACCCATCCCGCGCGACAACCCGAGAATCAGGGCGGCACAGCCGAGTCCGGACAGCACCAGGCTCGTCGCGAACAGGGCCGAATAGCCCGCCAGATCACCGACCACCCCGGCCGCCATGCCCGCCACACCCTGGACGACGACGACGGCGCAGGCGAGCAGCGTGTAGTCGCTGCCCGCGTGGTCGGTGTCGGCGGCGTCCATCATGAGCGCGAACACCGCGACCGTGGCGGCGCCACCGAAGACGTGCTCGGCCAGGCTCGCGGTGACGAGCAGCTCGAATCCGCCGATCCCGTGCGCGGCGAGCAGATACAGCACGATGCCGGCGGTCTGGGTGACACCGCCGATGAGCAGTGCGTGCCTGCGACCGAAGCGGTAGGCGAGCCAGCCGCCGAGGCCGGCTCCGGCGAGCGCGCCCGCCGAGGACAGCACTCCCTTGATCAGCGCGATCTGGCCGAGATCGAGCCCCGCGTCGGACAGGAACGGACCGGTCAGCGCGGACGCCATCGAGTCACCGAACTTGAACGCGCCGATGAGCGCGATGAAGGCGAGAATGCCCGGCCGACGCAGCCGGGTCCACCAGGTACCGAGCAGGCGCGCCGGATGCCGCGGCGGCGGGCGGTCGGCGACGGGTTCGCGTAGCAGCCATACCGGCACCGTGGTCAGCACGATCAGCACGGCCATGGCCAGGAACAGCATCCGCCACCCGGCCAGGGCGAACAGCCACAGCAGGGCGCCGCCGCCGACGATCATGCCGACGCGATACGCGCCGACCTGGATGCCGTTGCCCAGCCCGCGCTGGCGCGGACCCAGCAGACGCACGGCGAGCCCGTCGGTCGCCACGTCCTGCGTCGCCGAGAACAGATTCACCACCACGATGCCGACGAACAGCCACCGCAGCGACGACGACAGGTCCAGGCACGCGAGCAGCATGGCGACCGCCGCCGCGGACAGTTGCAGCACCAGCAGCCAGGTGCGCCGGGTGCCGTACCGGTCGACATAGGGCGCCCACAGGAACTTCAGCGCCCACGGCAGGAACAGCACGCCCGAGGCGCTGATCACCACCAGCGAATAGCCCGATTCGCGCAGCACTACCGGCAGCGCCTGGGTGAAGAAGCCGAACGGCAGACCCTGCGCGAAGTACAGCGCGGACAGCAGAACCAGCGTGCCGGTCGTGACAACACCCGGTCGGGTGGCGGTGCTCATGCCGACATCGTCGCAGAGACCCCGCCGGGCCACAGGCCCCCGGCTCGGCTTGATCGCAACACGCCGCCGCGGGCTTTGCGATCCCGCTGCGCGCAACCGGTGAGCATGCGGCCTTGCGGCGTCATGGTGGGGGAATGACTTCCACAGAGACGAAACGCGCGGCCGATTCCGAACTGGACGACGTCTTCCGTCCCCTCTTCGATCGCATCGCCGAGGGCGCTGTCGCCCGCGAAACCGACCGCGAACTGGCACACGCCGAGATCGCCGCCCTGCGCGCGGCCCGCTTCGGCGCGCTGCGGGTGCCGGTGGAGTTCGGCGGCTACGGCGCGAGCGTGCGCCAGCTGTTCCGGCTGCTCATCGACCTCGCCGCCGCCGAATCGAACCTGCCGCAGGCGTTGCGTGTGCACTTCTCCTTCGTCGAGGACCAGTTGCTGGCGGCCGCGGGGCCTGCACGCGAGCGGTGGCTGCGCGCGGTGACCGAGGGCACCCTGGTCGGCAACGCCATCACCGAGCCCGGGGTCGGCGCGGTCGACCGGTATCGGACCCGGCTCACTCGCGACGGCGAACACTGGCGGCTCGACGGCACCAAGTTCTACAGCACCGGCTCCCTCTACGCCGACCACATCCTCGTCGCCGCCGACCGGGACGGCGAACGGGTGGGTGTGCTGGTCGGCGCCCACGCCGACGGGGTGCGTCAGCACGACGACTGGGACGGTTTCGGGCAGCGGCTCACCGCCAGCGGCACCACGGAATTCACGGCGGTGCGGGTCACCGAGGAACAGATCCTCGGCCCCGGCTACGGCGTGCCCGGCCCCACCTACGCGACCTCCTACCTGCAGCTGGTCCAGCTCGCGGTGCTCGCAGGCATCGCCCAGCGCGCGGAAAGCGATGTGCGGGAATGGGTCTCGCGGCGAACGCGCGGCTACACCCATTCCGCCGCCGACCTGCCCCGCCACGATCCGCTGGTGCAGCAGGTGATCGGCCAGCTGTCGGCGGCCGCGTTCTCCGCGCGCGCGAACGTCCTCGCCGTGGCCGACCTGCTCGACGAGGTCCTCGCCGCGGGCGCGACCGATGAAAAGGCGCTCACCGCTGTCGAACTCGCCGCCGCGCAGGCCCAGCTCGCGGTGATCGACACCGTGCTGCCCGCGACCAGCCTGCTGTTCGAGGTGGGCGGCGCGTCCATCGTGTCCGAAGGGCTGCGCCTGGACCGGCACTGGCGCAACGCGCGCACCATCTCGGTGCACAACCCCGCCATCCAGAAGGCCAGAGCGGTAGGCGATCACCTGCTCAACGGCACCGACCTGCCGTTCGGCTGGAGTGCCGGGGAACGCGTCGCGGCCGACGGGCCCACCCGATGACCCGCCGGATCCGGTTCAACGCCTTCGACATGAACTGTGTGGCGCACCAGTCGCCCGGCCTGTGGCGCCACCCCGACGACCAGTCGCACCGCTACAAGGAACTGAGTTACTGGACCGAGCTCGCCCAGCTGCTCGAACGCGGCCGCTTCGACGGCATCTTCATCGCCGATGTCCTGGGCATCTACGACGTCTACGGCGGCAACGATCTCGCCGCCCTGCGGGAGGGCGCGCAGGTGCCGGTGGCCGATCCGCTGCTGCTGGTGACGGCGATGGCCGCCGTCACCGAGCACCTCGGCTTCGGCATCACCACGGGCACCGGCTTCGAGCACCCCTTCCCGTTCGCCCGGCGGCTGTCCACGCTGGATCATCTCACCGGCGGCCGGGTCGGCTGGAACGTCGTGACCGGCTACCTGCCCTCGGCGGCTCGCAATCTCGGCGCCGACGATCAGCTCGACCACGACGACCGCTACGACCAGGCCGATGAATACCTCGAGGTGCTCTACAAGCTCTGGGAGGGCTCCTGGGAAGACGACGCGGTGGTGCGCGATGTGGATCGTGGCATCTACGTCGACCCGGCGAAGGTGCACCACATCGGCCATCGGGGACGGCATTTCACCGTGCCGGGCATCCATCTGTCCGAGCCCTCGCCGCAGCGCACCCCGGTGATCTACCAGGCGGGCGCCTCCCCGCGCGGCGTGCGCTTCGCCGCGGAGAACGCCGAGGCCGTGTTCGTGGCAGCGCCGTCGAAACGCGTACTCACCCAGACGGTGTCGCGGGTCAGGGACGCGCTCGAGGCGGCGGGTCGTGACCGGTACGCGGCCCGGATCTACGCGCTGGCCACCATCGTCACCGATGCCACCGACGCGGCCGCCCACGCCAAGCACGAGGAGTACCTGTCCTACGCGAGCGTGGAGGGCGGGCTGGTGTTCATGTCCGGCTGGATGGGGATCGACCTGTCGCGCTACGACCTCGACGACCCCATCGGCGACGTGCAGAGCAATGCCATCCAGTCGGCGGTCGCCGCGTTCCAGGAGTTCGACGACGACGGCCGCGAATGGACCGTGCGCGACATCGGCCGCTGGGCCGGCATCGGCGGCATGGGCCCGGTGTTCGTCGGGTCGGGACAGACCGTCGCCGACCAGCTCCAGGACTGGGTCGCCGAGACCGATCTGGACGGGTTCAACCTGGCCTACGCGATCACCCCCGGCTCGTTCGAGGACATCGTGCGTTACGTGGTTCCGGTGCTGACCGCCCGCGGTGTCTATGCCGCCGAGTACGAGCCCGGCACCCTGCGGCACGCGCTGTTCGGCGCGGGCGACCGGCTCCCGGACGACCATCGCGGCGCGAGCTACCGGGTGGGCGGCCGGAATTCGACCGTCCTGCCGGACGCGGAGTCGAGGCCGGGCTCGATCGTCGCGGCCATCGATTCTCGCTGATCGCAACCCTGCTGCGGCGGAACGGAATCCAGCACCATAGCCGATATGACATCGCAGAATCCCGCTTCACGTTCCACGCGTTCGGCCGCGATCGTCGGCGCCGGACAGACCGGCGTCACCGCGGCGCTAGGTCTGCTCGACGCCGGCTTCGAGGTCACGCTCTACAGCGACCGAGACCAACAGACCCTCCGCAACGACGTTCCCGCCACCGGCACCGCCCTGGAATTCGGGGTGACCCAACAGGCCGAGCTGGCCCTGGGTCTGGACACCTACACCGCCAGGGCGCCCCGCCACACCGGACTCAGCGTCCGCATCGCCGACCCCGACCGCAACGAGCTGATCGCCTTCGACGGCGAGTTCGACGGCTACGTCGGCGTCGCGGTCGACACCAGGCTCAAGGCCGACGAGCGACTCACCGCGTTCCGCGAGCGCGGTGGTCGGTTCGTCGTCGAGCAGGTCACCCCGGAATCCCTCGACGGGATCGCCGCCCAGCACGACCTGACCCTGGTCGCGACCGGTCGCGGTGGCCTGTCGGAGCTGTTCCCCGTCGACCCCGAGCGCACCGTCTACGACGCGCCCCAGCGCTCGCTGCTCACGGTCACCGTCACCGGTCTCGGCCACGACCCCGGTGTGTTCGCCCATCGCAGTCCGGCGGGCGGCGGCCACAGCGGGTTCTCCATCTTCGCCGATCAGGGCGAGGGCTGGTGGGGGCCCTATCTGCACAAGGACGCCGGTCCGAGCTGGGCGTTCCTGGGCTGGGCGCGGCCGGGCAGCGACTGGGCGGCGCGGTTCGGCGCGGCCGATTCGGCCGCGTCGGCGCACCGGATCGTCACCGAGCTCTACCGCGACTACATCGACTGGGATCTGCCGGAGGTCCTGGCCACCCAGGTGATCGAGGACGATCCGCACTCGTGGCTCGAGGGCGCCGTGCGACCGGTGGTTCGCGCCGGTGTCGGCCGGACCGCGAGCGGGCACCCGGTGGCCTCGCTGGGCGACACCTCCGTCGCCTACGACCCGATCGCCGGGCAGGGCGCGCAGAGCGGGCTGATCCAGGCGCAGCGCCTGGTCGCCGCGGCCGCCGTCCACGACGGCGCCTTCGACGAGGCCTGGATCGCCGCGCGCTACGGGGAGTTCCTCGCCGCGCGCAGCGATGCCGCCGCCAAGGTGACCCGGTTGTTCCTCAGCGATCCGGAGTTCGCCGACATCGGCGGGCAGTTCTTCGCCGCCGCCGCGGTGGAGCCGCGGTTCGCGAGCGCGCTGGTCGGCCTGCTGCACCATCCGCAGCCGTTCCTCGGGATCGACACCGTCGAACAGGCGGGCGCCTACATCGAGGAGATCACCGGCGTGCCCGCGACCGAGGTGCTCGCCCGGTTCCAGCCGGCGGGCAGATTCGCCCGGTCGGAGTACGCGGGCGCGCTCACCCGCGCCTGAGCTGCCACCACCCCCGTCCGCCGCGGCCGATCCTGCCGGCCGCGGCGGACTACTGCGCTGTGCGCACGAATTCGAAGGTGCCCGGCTTGTGCGGTGCGTTGGTGGTGAGCGTGCCGGTGATCCGCCCCGGTCCGGGATCGAACGAGATCTGGGTACCGCCGGTCCCGGCGACCAGTTGCCGCACGGTGCCGGTGGCCCCGGTGTCGAGATTGCGCCAGTCGACGGTGACCTCCACCGCGCACGGGCCGATCCCGTGCAGGGCGCTGATCAGGCCGAAGTAGGGCGTGTTCGGTCCGAAGACCGTCGCGAAATGGATGTGCCCGACGCACAGACCACCGCTGGTGAGGGTGATCGCGTCGTCGAGCAAGCCGCGATCGGCCGTGGCCACCGGCGCGAACGCGCACAGCGGTGCCGCGACGACGGCCGCCGCGATGAGGGCCCGAATGGTCGTACCGCCGAGATGCATGGCAAGCCTCTTCGTGTCGGTTGGCTGAGAACCCGGGCGAGGTCTGGGCGACCCCGCGATTCGACCCTAGCGCGACGAGGAAACTCCCATTATTCCGGAAGTTCGGAACAGTTCCGCTATGCGCACCGTAGATGCGTCGAATACACTCCCTTCGTGTCGAATCTGCGGATCAGTGAAGTAGCGGCGTTGATGGGTGTCAGTGATGACACCGTCCGCCGGCACATCGATCAGGGCAGGCTCACCGCGATCCAGCTCGACAGCGGCCGCAAGGGCATCGATGGGCGCGAGCTCGCCGAGTTCCTGCAGCAGAACAGCGAACCGGCCCCGCCGGGCACCACCGTCGCCACCTCGGCCCGCAACCGGATGCGCGGGATCGTCACCCGCATCGTCAAGGACACCGTGATGGCGCAGGTCGAGATCCAGGCGGGACCGTTCCGGCTGGTGTCGCTGATGAGCCGGGAGTCCGTCGACGAGCTCGGGCTCGACGTCGGCAGCATCACCGTCGCCTCGGTGAAGTCCACCCATGTCGTGGTAGAAATCCCGGAAAGTTGACGAGGTCGACGATGATGCGCAGTATCGGCGTGGCACTGACGGTCGGCGCGGTGGCCCTGACCGCGGTCGGCTGCGGCACCGACACCGCCGCCGACCAGGCGCAGGGCGGCACGGTCACCGTCTTCGCCGCGGCGTCGCTGACCGGGACGTTCACCGAGCTCGGCAAGCAGTTCGAGGCGGCCCATCCCGGGACGAAGGTGGTCTTCGGTTTCGGCGCCAGCTCCGCGCTGGCCGAGCAGATCAAACAGGGCGCCCCCGTCGACGTGTTCGCCTCGGCGGCGCCGAAGAACATGCAGCAGGTGGTGGACGCGGGCGAGATCACCGCGAAGCCGGTGACCTTCGTGCGCAACCGCCTCGAGATCGCCGTGCCGCAGGGCAACCCGGGCCGGGTCACCGGATTGGCCGACTTCGCGAAGCCGGAGGAGAAGATCGCCCTGTGCGCCGAGCAGGTGCCCTGCGGTGCGGCGGCCAAGACGGTGTTCGAGGCCGCCGGGATCACCCCGCAGCCCGATACCCGCGAAGCCGACGTCAAGGCGGTGCTGACCAAGGTCACGCTGGGCGAGGTCGACGCCGCGCTGGTGTACCGCACCGATGTGCTGGCCGCCGGCGACAAGGTGCAGGGGCTGGACTTCCCGGAGTCGACCACGGCGATCAACGACTATCCGATCGCCGCGCTGGCGAAGGCGCCCAACGCCGCGGCCGCGGCGGCGTTCGTCGAGTTCATCGGGTCCGACCAGGCGCAGGCCGTCTTCGCCGGAGCGGGGTTCGACACGCCGTGATCGGGGCGACGCGACGACGGGCGGTCCGGGGACGGCGACCGCTGATCCTGGTCGTGCCCGCCGTGTGCGCGCTGGCCTTCCTGGTACTGCCGATGATCGGGCTGCTCCTGCGCGCGCCCTGGCGCACCCTGCCCGAGCGGCTGACGAGTGCCGAGGTCGGCCAGGCGTTGCGGCTGTCGCTGGTGTGCGCCACCTCGGCGACCGTCGTGTGCGTGGTGTTCGGTATTCCGCTGGCCTGGCTGCTGGCCCGGGGTGAGGTGCGGGGGCTGGGCATCATCCGGGCCCTGGTGACCGTCCCGCTGGTGCTGCCGCCGGTCGTCGGCGGTGTCGCGCTGCTGCTGGTGCTCGGCCGGCGCGGGGTCCTCGGGCGCTATCTCTACGAGTGGTTCGGGTTCTCCCTGCCGTTCACCACCGCCGGTGTCATCGTCGCGGAGGCCTTCGTCGCCATGCCGTTCCTGGTGATCTCCGTCGAAGGCGCGCTGCGGGCGGCCGACCCGCGCTACGAGGAAGCCGCCGCGACGCTGGGCGCGTCGCGGTGGCTGACCTTCCGCCGGGTGACGCTGCCTTCGGTCATGCCCGGCGTGATCGCCGGTGCGGTGCTGTGCTGGGCCAGGGCACTGGGGGAGTTCGGTGCCACGATCACCTTCGCGGGCAGTTTCCCCGGCACCACCACGACGATGCCGCTGGCGGTCTACCTCGCGCTCGAAACCGACCCCGAGGACGCCATCGTGCTCAGCCTGGTACTGCTCGCCGTCTCGGTGGCCGTGCTGGCCGCCCTGCGCGATCGATGGACGCGAGGACCACTGTGACCCTGGATGTCGCGCTGCGGGTGCGCCGATCGCGCTTCACCCTCGACATCGCGTTCGAGGTCGCTGCCGGGGAGGTCGTGGCGCTGCTCGGACCCAACGGCGCGGGCAAGACCACGGCGCTGCGCGCGCTGGCCGGGCTGGCCCCGCTCGACGACGGTTTCATCCGGCTGGGCGATCACGTCTGGGATATCCCGCCGAGCCGATTCGTGCCCGCCGAACAGCGCGCGGTCGGTGTGGTGTTCCAGGACTACCTGCTGTTCGCGACCATGAGCGCGCTGGACAATGTCGCGTTCGGGCTGCGGGCGCGCGGCGCGCCGCGCCGGACCGCGAACGAGCGTGCCGCGCGCTGGCTCGAGCGCGTCGGCCTGGGCGAGCAGCTGGCGGCCAAACCCCGCTCGCTCTCGGGCGGCCAGGCCCAACGCGTCGCGCTGGCCCGCGCGCTGGCCACCGAGCCCGCGCTGCTGCTGCTCGACGAACCCCTGGCCGCGCTCGACGCCGCCACCCGGCTCCAGGTGCGCGCCGAACTCGCCCGTCATCTCGGCGAATTCACCGGCCACACCGTCCTGGTGACCCACGACCCGCTGGACGCGATGATCCTGGCCGACCGCCTGGTCATCATCGAGAACGGCCGCGTCGTGCAGGAAGGCGTGCCGCGCGAGGTCGCCCAGCGACCACGCACCGACTACGTCGCCCAGCTGGTGGGGCTGAACCTCTATCGCGGCACCGCCGACGGCACGACGGTCCGGCTCGACGGCGGCGGTGCGCTCACGATCGCCGAACCCGCTTCGGGCGCAGTCCATCTCGCGTTCGCCCCGCACGCGGTGAGCCTGTACCCCGAGCCGCCCGTCGGCAGTCCGCGCAACACCTGGCAGACCACGGTGACCGGGATCGAACAGCACGCGCACCTCACCAGGGTGCGGCTCGACGGCGCGCCCCCGGTGCTGGCCGAGGTCACCCCCGCGACGGTCGCCGAATTGCGCCTGCACGGCGGGACGACGCTGTGGGCCTCGGTCAAGGCGACCGAGATCCGCACCTACCCGGCCTAGCCGATCCCGCCGGGCCCGCGTCGGCCTGCCGATAGCATCGGGCTGGCCGTCACGTTCCGCGTCCTCAGGAGGTCACCGTGCCCGACTACGAATCCCACGCGGGTCAGCGCCCCGCGGCATGGTACGAGAACTGGACCGAGGGCCCCGATTCCCCGTGGCGAGACCGGCCCGACCCCGGTGCCGAGCGGGAGTACCGCACGCTGACCTACGAGCGGGACGGCCGCATCGCGCGCATCACCTTCGACCGGCCCGACAAGGGCAACGCGATCACCCCGGATACGCCGGTGGATCTCGCGCACGCCGTCGAGCGGGCCGATCTCGATCCCCGCGTGCACGTCATCCTGGTCTCCGGCCGCGGCAAGGGTTTCTGCGGCGGATACGACCTGGATATGTTCGCCGAACAGGGTTTCGCGAGTGCCGGCGGTTCCGACGAGGTCACCGGCACCGCGATCGATCCGGTCGCGCAGGCGGTCAACCACAATCCGTGGGGCACCTGGGACCCGATGCTCGACTACGCCATGATGAGCCGGTTCAATCGCGGCTTCGCCAGCCTGCTGCACGCGAACAAACCCACGGTGGCCAAGCTGCACGGCTTCGCGGTGGCAGGCGGAACCGATATCGCCCTCTACAGTGACCAGATCATCTGCGCCGACGACACCAAGATCGGCTACCCGCCCACCCGGGTCTGGGGCATCCCGGCCGCGGGCATGTGGGCGCACCGCCTCGGCGACCAGCGCGCCAAGCGCCTGCTGTTCACCGGCGACTGCCTGACCGGCAAGCAGGCCGCCGAATGGGGCCTGGCGGTGGAGTCCTGGCCCGCCGACCAACTCGACGCGCGCACCGAGGAACTGGTGGAGCGGATCGCGCGAATGCCGGTCAACCAGTTGATGATGGCCAAGCTGGCCCTCAACTCCAGTCTGCTGGCCCAGGGCGTCGCCACCTCCGGCATGGTCAGCACCGTCTTCGACGGCATCTCCCGGCACACCCGCGAGGGCTACGCCTTCCAACTCCGTTCGGCCACTGTCGGATTCCGAGAGGCCGTGCGGGAACGCGACGAGCCCTTCGGCGACCACAAGCGAGGCACGCCCGGGCATCAGGACTGAGCCGCGGACCGGGGATCACACAGGGCGCGCAACGCCGGGCCCGCGGTGTGGCGAACGAAGTCGCAGTCCGCCAAGTGCTCGGCGTTGCCCAGCTCGACGGTCAGCTCGACGGATTCGGTGAATCGGTAGGGGCGACTGGTCAGCACGGCGCCGAGCACCCGCCGCAACCGGGAGACCTCCGCCCGGACCGCGACCGCGTGGTCCGGATCGCCGAACAGCGCGTTGCTCAGCTGGAGCACCGTCATCCCGTGTCGGCCGGACAGGTGCAGGAGTAGCAGGATCTCGGCGTGGCGGGCCGAGAGCGCACTGCGCCACCCGGATTCGCCGCCGTGCACGCTGATCGTCGGCGGCCCGGACAGATCGAGTTCGAGCCGGGTGCTGCGGGCGCCGGAGTCCGGCCGGATCAGCCAGCCGTCGGCGAGCTGTTCGGCGACGGCTGGGCCGAGCCCAGGGACGGTGATCGCGCGCTCGGCGTGCGGTGCCGCGACCCGGCGGGTGGCGGTGACGCCGATCGCCTGGGCGACCCAGCCGTGCTCGTCGACCAACACGGCGGGCCCGGTGAGGGCGACCAGGGCGGGCGCGGCGGCGGCGCGCAGCCGGGCGAGCCGGTCCTCGTGATGACGCCACAGCTGTGCCTCCGCGAGCCGCACGCCGGTGGCGACCAGGGCGGTGACGGCCGGATGCAGGGTCAGGGCGGGGCCGCTGATGTCGACGATGCCGAGGAGTTCACCGGTGCGCGGGTCGTGGATCGGTGCCGCGGTGCAGTACCAGGGGTGCTGGAACTGCTCGAAGTGTTCGCCCGAGAACAGTTGCACCGGAGCGGCTTCGGTGAGCGCCGTGCCGATCGCGTTGGTGCCGACCGCCTCCTCGGTCCAGCGTGCGCCCTCGCGGAACCCCAGCGAATCCGCGCGATGGCGGACCTTCGCCGAACCGTGCCGCCACAGCACCACGCCCTCGGCGTCGGTGACGACGAGCATCAGCTGCGAGCTGGCCTCGGCCAGGCACGACACCGTCTGCGTCAGCTCCGAGATCACCGTGGTGAGCGAGGATGCGCGGCGCCGCCGTTCGACGTCGTCCACGCCGAGCATCGTGCGGGCCCGGGGCCGATCGGGCACGAGACCGGCCGCCAGTACCCGCGACCACGAGCGCGCGACCAGTGGCCGCGGCCGCAACGGCGAGCGGCCGCCGCCGATGACGGCCTCGTGCATCCGGATGAGATCGCGCGCGTAGCCCGACAGATCGGTGCCGGGTTCGACCGCGCCGAAATCGCTCACGATTCTCACCCCTTCATCCGGTCGAGCGGCGGTGCAACGCACTGCAACGATTGTGCCACCAGCCCCCGGTGGCGTGTGCTCTAGGTCACAGAATGTGGAGGAGGATTCGATGACCCAGACACTCGATCCCGCGGTGTGCGGATCGGACGCGGCAGATCCGCGGCAGCGGGTGGACGCCTGGCTGACGGCGTTCGAGGCGGCGCTGGCCGCACGCGATATCGATACGGCGGCAAGCATGTTCGCCATCGACAGCTTCTGGCGCGACCTGGTCGCGTTCACCTGGAACATCAAGACCGTCGAGGGCCGCGCCGGCGTGGCCGACCTGCTGCGGGCCCAGCTCGCCGATACCGATCCGTCCGGATTCCACACCACCGAACCGCCCACCGAGGCCGACGGGGTGATCAGCGCGTGGATCGGTTTCGAGACCGGCGCTGGCCGCGGCGTCGGTCATCTGCGACTCACCGACGCGGGCGCGTGGACGATGCTGACCGCGTTGCAGGAGCTGAAGGGCCACGAGGAGGGCAAGGGGACCCGCAGGCCCAAGGGCGTGCGCCACGGCGCCGACCGGGAGCGGGTGACCTGGTCCGAGCAGCGCGAACGCGAAGAGCGGGAACTCGGCTACACCCGGCAGCCGTATGTCCTGATCGTCGGCGGTGGACAGGGCGGCATCGCGCTCGGCGCGCGGATGCGCCAGCTCGGCGTTCCCGCGCTCGTCGTCGACAAGCACGACCGGCCCGGTGACCAGTGGCGCAAGCGCTACAAGTCGCTGTGCCTGCACGATCCGGTCTGGTACGACCACCTGCCGTATCTGCCGTTCCCCGACAACTGGCCGGTGTTCGCGCCCAAGGACAAGGTCGGCGACTGGCTCGAGATGTACACGAAGGTGATGGAGGTGCCCTACTGGACCAAGACCACCTGCACCTCGGCGCGCTACGACGACGCCTCGGGCGCCTGGACGGTCGAGCTCGAGCGGGACGGCGAACCGGTGGTGTTGCGCCCGCGGCACCTGGTGCTGGCCACGGGCATGTCGGGCAAGCCGAACATCCCGGATTTCCCCGGCAGGGAACGCTTCCGCGGCGACCAGCACCACTCGAGCGGGCATCCCGGACCGGACCGGTACGCGGGCAAGCGCGCGGTGGTGATCGGCGCCAACAATTCGGCGCACGACATCTGCGCGGCGCTGTGGGAGGCCGGCGCCGAGGTCACCATGGTGCAACGATCGTCCACCCACATCGTGAAGTCGGATTCGCTGATGGAACTCGGATTGGGCGACCTGTACTCCGAGCGGGCGCTGGCGGCCGGGATGACGACGCACAAGGCCGATCTCACCTTCGCCTCGCTGCCGTACCGGATCATGCCCGAGTTCCAGATCCCGGTCTACGACGCCATCCGCGAACGCGACGCCGACTTCTACGCGCGGCTGGAACGCGCGGGGTTCGACCTCGACTGGGGCGACGACGGCTCCGGGCTGTTCATGAAGTACCTGCGGCGCGGCTCCGGCTACTACATCGACGTCGGCGCCGCCGAACTCGTCGCCGACGGCGAGATCGGCTTGGCCCACGGCCAGGTCAGGGAACTCACCGAGGACGCGGTGATCCTCGACGACGGCACCGAACTGCCCGCCGACCTGGTCGTCTACGCCACGGGCTACGGCTCGATGAACGGCTGGGCCGCCGATCTGATCGGCCAGGATGTCGCCGACGCCGTCGGCAAATGCTGGGGATACGGTTCCGGTACGGCCAAGGATCCCGGACCATGGGAAGGGGAGCTGCGCAATATGTGGAAGCCGACCCAGCAGCAGGGCCTGTGGTTCCATGGCGGCAACCTGCACCAGTCCCGGCACTACTCGCTGTATCTGGCGCTCCAGTTGAAGGCCCGCTTCGAGCAGATCCCGACACCGGTGTACGGAAAGCAGGAGGTTCACCATCTGAGCTGATCGACCCCGCCGGGACTGCTCGGCCGACACCCGGCCGGGCAGCCTCCGGCTCCGCCGAACGTTCTCGCGGTACACCGGAACAGTTCAAGTTCCGGCCACCGCGGACCGAGGCCCCAGCGGTACGGTTCCCGGCTCGGACGTCGTCGTGCGGAAGGAGAATCCGAGCGGATGGTTCGCCGGAACGAGGGCATCAGCCGGCGCGGTGCGCTGATCGCGGCGGGCGCCGCGATCGGTGTCGGGGTGCTGGGTCAACCGCCGCGGGCGGGCACGATCCGGCGTCCCGCGACCGTCGGTGCGGTCGGGGCCGGGCAGCGGGCGGAGCTGGCGGAACGGGCGATCGTGGCGCGGCACGTGCGCTCGCTGTGGGGGGTGCCGCGGCGGAGCCTGGGCGCGCTGGTGTGGCCCGCGTCGCCGGTGGAACAGTCGTTCGGACGCTGGTGCTACTGGTGGCAGGCGCACCTGGTCGACTGCGCGATCGACGCCGCCCACCGTGATCCGACGCCGGCCCGCAAGGACCGGGTCGCGGCCCTCGCGCTCGGGATCCGCACCCGCAATGTCACCGGCTGGACCAACCGGTACTACGACGACATGGCGTGGCTGGCGCTGGCACTCGAGCGCGCCGACCGGCTGCTCGACATCCGGTTCGGCCACGCGGTCGACGACCTGCGATCCGCCCTGCTCGACGGCTGGAACGCCGAGCTCGGCGCGATCCCGTGGCGAGCGGGCGACGGCTACTACAACACCCCGGCGGTCGGCCCCGCCGGGATCGCGCTGGCCCGGCTGGGCGATCTCACCCGCGCGCGCCGGCTCGCCGACTTCCTGCACACCCGCCTGCGCGATCCCGTCAGCGGCGTGACCCTCGACGGCGTCCACGAGCCCGACGGACGGGTCGACCGGACCGTCCACACCTACTGCCAGGGCGTGGCGATCGGGCTGGAAACCGAATTGGCGGTGCGCACCGGCGACGCCGCGCACCGGGACCGCGCGGCGGCACTGGTCGCGGCCACCGGCACCGAGCTGACGGACGGAGGCGTGATCCTCGCGGCCGCCGCGAACGATTCCGGGTTGTTCATGGGTGTCCTCGCGCGCTACCTCGCCGAAACCGCGCTCGCCCTGGGCGATACCACCGCCGCGGCCATCGTGCACGCGTCGGCGCGGGCGGCCTGGGAACACCGCGCCGAGGTCGACGGGCTGCCGCTGTTCGGCATGGACTGGACCCGCCCGATCGCCGAGGTGCGGTATCCGAGCTCGCTGCTGCATCTCGAAGGGCCCGAGACCGCGTCGGCGGCGAACCTGAGCCGCGATCTGTCGGTGCAGCTGAGCGCGTGGATGCTGCTCGAGGCCGACCACCAGCTCACCGCCGCCGGACGGTGACCGCGCTGTGTCGGACCCCGATGCGAGACTCGGCACGTGCGATGGGCAGTGGCGGAGACGGGTGAGGGTGGCGCGCGTCTGTGTCCGCTGGACGCCGACGGCAGACCCGCGGGACCGATCGTCGACGAACCCTCGTTGATCGAGGCCGTGCGCTCGCGCCCGGACGTCGAGCGGTGGGTGTGGCGATCGACCGCCGAGATCTACCGGCCCCTGCTCGCCGCCGGGGTGCGGGTCGAGCGCTGTTACGACGTGGAGGCCGCCGAGGCGCTGCTGATCGGGCACGAGGAGGGTCAGGTCGGGCAGGCCCGGTCGCTGGCGGCGGCGTGGGCCCGTCTGCACGGGCTGGCCGTCCCGCCGGACGCTCCCGTGCGGGCCGCCGAAACCCAGCCGTCGCTGTTCGATTCGGGCCCGGTGCCGCTGCCGCCCGGCACCGACGAGTTCGCGGCGCTGGTGGCGGTCTACGAGCGACAGGTCGCCCGGACCGCGCGCTCCGAGCACCCGGATCGGATGCGGCTGCTGCTGGCGGCCGAGTCGGCGGGCATGCTCGTCGCCGCGGAGATGGGCCGGTCCGGGATTCCGTGGCGGGCCGACATCCATCGGGCGCTGCTGGACACGATGCTGGGCGAACGGTTTCCGGGCACGCTCGAACCCCGCCGGATGGCGGAACTGGCCGACGAGGTCTCGCGAGCCTTCGGCGGCGGAGTCCGGGTGCGGCCCGATCTGCCCAACGACATCATCAAGGCGTTTTCCCGGGCCGGCATCCTGGTGTCCTCCACCCGGAAGTGGGAACTGCAGCAGATCGACCATCCCGCCGTCGCGCCGCTGCTGGCCTACAAGTCGCTGTACCGCGTGCACACCGCGCACGGCTGGTCCTGGCTCGAGCAGTGGGTGCACGGTGGCCGCTTCCGGCCCGAGTATCTGCCCGGCGGCACGGTCTCGGGCCGCTGGACGACCAATGGTGGTGGCGCCCTGCAGATCCCGAAGGTGATCCGGCAGGCGATCCGCGCCGACCCGGGCTGGTCGCTGGTCGTCGCCGACGCCGATCAGATGGAACCGCGCATCCTGGCCGCGATCTCGCGCGACCCGGCCCTGATGGAGGTGGCCGGTCGCGGCGAGGACCTGTACGCCGATCTGGCGGCCCGCGGCTTCGGCGGTGACCGCGCCCAGGCCAAACTCGCGCTGTTGGGCGCCATCTACGGTCAGACCTCCGGCGATGCCCTCACACACATGGCGGCGCTGCGCCGGCAGTATCCCGCCGCGGTCGCCTACGTCGACGACGCGGCGCACGCCGGGGAGGAAGGTCGTCTGGTGCGCACCTGGCTGGGCCGCACCTGCCCGCCGGTCGAGGCCACCGCCCCGGATTTCGCCGAGAACGGCGCGGGCTTCGCGGGGACGCCCGCGGCGCGAGCACGCGGCCGGTTCACCCGCAACTTCGTGGTCCAGGGCAGCGCCGCCGACTGGGCCCTGCTGGTCCTGGCCGCCATCCGCCAGACGATCGCGCAGGCCGGGCTGCGCGCCGAGATGGTCTTCTTCCAGCACGACGAGGTGATCGTGCACTGTCCGGAGGAGGAGTCCGCGACGATCGTCGCCGCGATCGCCGCGGCCGCCGACACCGCGGGCCGACTGGCCTTCGGCCCGACGCCGGTGCGCTTCCCCTTCACCACAGCGGTGGTGCAGTGCTATGGCGACGCCAAGTAGGACATCGCGCGCTCACCCCGCCGAGAACCACCCGCCGACCGCCGGTGCGGTGTTGTGCCAGAGGTGTTTGGTCTCCTGGTATTCGGCCAGGCCGGTGGGCCCGAGTTCGCGGCCGATGCCGGAGCGGCCGAAGCCGCCCCACTCCGCGGCCGGGGTGTAGACACCGAAATCGTTGAGCCACACCGTGCCGTGCCGCAGGGCACGGACCACCCGTTCGCCACGGGCCGGATCGGCGGTGCGGACACCGGCGGCCAATCCGTAGGCGGTGTCGTTGCCGAGGGCGACGGCCTGGGCCTCGGTGGTGAAGCGCTCCACGGTGAGAATGGGCCCGAAGGTCTCCTCCCGGACGATGCGCATCGACCGATCGCAGTCGTCGAAAATGGTGGGCAGGTAGTAACTGCCCGCGGCCAGCGCGGGATCGTCCGGGCGCCGGCCACCGGCGATCAGCCGCGCGCCCTCCGAGAGGCCCAGCGCGACATACGCTTCCACCTTCGCACGATGCTCGGGGGAGACCAGCGGGCCGGTCTGCGACGACGGATCCCTGCCGGGACCCACCCGGATCGCGGACGCGCGCCGGGCGAGCTCGGCCACGAACTCGTCGGCGATCGACGCGTGCACGATGAGCCGCGTGCCCGCCGAACACACCTGACCGGAGTGCAGGAAGGCACCGGTGAGTACCGCGTCGACGGCGCTGTCGAATTCGGCGTCGGCGAAGACGAGGTGCGGGTTCTTGCCACCGAGCTCCAGCGCGACGCGCGTGATGTGCCGGGCCGCCCGGCTCGCGATCCCCGCCCCCGTGCTCGCGCCGCCGGTGAACGAGATCAGGTCGACGTCCTGGCTGTCGGTGAGCGCGGCGCCCACCACATCGCCGCTGCCCAGCACGAGATTCACCACGCCGGCGGGTACCCCGGCCCGGTCGAGCAAGCGCACCAGCGCGATCGTCGACAGCGGGGTGACCTCGCTGGGCTTGACCACCACGGTGCAGCCGGCCGCCAGCGCGGGCGCGATCTTCCACGACAGCTGCAGCAGCGGATAGTTCCATGGCGCGATGAGCGCGCACACCCCGACCGGCTCGTGCACGACGCGGCTGATCACCGCCGGGTTCCCGGTGTCGACGAGACGGTCGGTGTCGGTGGTGACCAGGTGCGCGTAGTAGCGGAACACCGCGATCACGTCGTCGATGTCGAGGTAGCTCTCGCGCAGGGTCTTGCCGGTGTCGGCCGTCTCGATCCGGGCCAGGTCGTCGCGATTGGCGTCGAGCAGTTCGGCGACGCGCACCAGCAGCGCGGAGCGCTCGGCTTTCGGGGTCGCGGGCCACTCGCCGGTCGCGAAGGCGGCGCGGGCCGCCGCGATCGCCGCCGCCACGTCCTCGGGGCCCGCTTCGTCGACGATGGTGAGCACGCCGCCGTCGGCCGGATCGTGGACGGCCCTCGTGCCGCCGTGGACCGGCCGCGCCCAGCGCCCGTCCAGGTAGAGGCCGGGGGAGCGCAGGAGCGGCTCGTCGGTGAGGACCATTCGGGGAGTCTTGCCTCTCGCTCGAGCCGGGGTGCGCGGACCAAGGTACGCGACGCCGGAAAGAGCCACGTCCACGGGCTGTGGGCGAGCGATACGGGTTCTGCTCGGGCTGAGTTCAATCCTGGTCGCGCCGGTGCGCGGATGGTTTCGTGTGATCCGGAACATCCCGGTTCGAGCGAAAGGCCTCCGTATGTCCGTCGATGACGCAGCCGTCCCCGCGACCGGGGTGCGGGTGGTCAAGCTCGGTGCGCACCTGGGGGCACGGATCGAGGGCGTGCGGCTCGGTGGCGAGCTCGACGCCAGGACCGTCGGGACCGTGCGTGCCGCGCTGCACGAGCACAAGGTGATCTTCTTCCGCGGTCAGCACCACCTCACCGAGGACGGGCAGTACGAGTTCGCGCAGCTGCTCGGCACCCCGACCACGCCGCACCCCACCGTCACCTCGGCGGGCGCGAAGAGCCTGGCCATCGACTCACATCAGACCCGTTCCAACGTCTGGCACACCGATGTCACCTTCGTCGACCGGGTGCCCAGCGCCTCGATCCTGCGTGCCGTCGCGCTGCCCAGCTATGGCGGCTCGACCACCTGGGCCTCGACCGTCGCCGCCTACGACGCGCTGCCCGCGCCACTCAAGCTGCTGGCCGAGAACCTGCGCGCGCGGCACACCAATCGGTACGACTACGCCGCCGACATCGAGGACCGGCCCGACGACCGGGATCGCACCTACCGCAGCGAGTTCGAGTCGACCTACTTCGAGACCGAGCATCCGGTCGTGGAGGTCCACCCCGAGACCGGCGAACGCGCTCTGCTGCTCGGCTGCTTCGTGAAGGAGATCGCCGGGCTGTCGAGCTCCGAATCGCGGGCGCTGTTGCGGATGTTCCAGGATCGGGTCACCCGCCTCGAACACACCACCCGCTGGGACTGGTCGCTCGGCGACGTCGCCATCTGGGACAACCGCGCCACCCAGCACTACGCGGTCGACGACTACGACGGCAGCGAGCATCGCAGGCTCACCCGCATCACCCTGGCCGGCGCGGTCCCGGTGGGTGTCGACGGCACGACCAGCACGGTGATCGCGGGCGACGCCGCCGACTACGCGAGTGCCCCGCCGAAGCGCGCGGCCTAGGAATTGGCCGCCACCGCAACACCTCCAGAGCTGCGGGTCCCCGGCCGAACGCAGGTCATGGATTACCCTTCGACGGCACGTACGTCCGGTGATCACGCGCGCACAGGCCCTGACCGGCCCGGCCCGACGATGGGATTCCCGTGAACCTGTGGAGTTATGTCCGGGGGCGGGGGGAGGTGCTGACCTTCCTCACCTACCAGCACGCCTCACTGGCCTTCCAGACCGTGCTGGTCGGTACGGTCGTCGCCATCCTCGTGGCGGTGGCCGTCTATCGCCTTCCGCTGGCCTCGGCGCTCACCCTCACCTCGAGCCGGGTCGCGCTGACGATTCCCTCGCTGGCCCTGCTGGCGCTGCTGCTGGTGCCGTTCGGGCTCGGGGTCGTGCCGTCGTTCATCATGCTGGCGTTCTTCGCGGCGCTGCCGGTGATCGGCAACGCCATCGTCGGCCTGCGGTCGGTACCCCCCTCGGTGATCGAATCCGCGCGCGGAATCGGGTTGTCGCGCTGGCGGATCCTGCTGACCGTCGAATTCCCGATCGCCTGGCCGGTGATCCTCACCGGCATCCGGGTCTCGACCCAGATGATCGTCGGCGTCGCGGCCATCGTCGCCTACGTGCTCGGCCCGGGGCTCGGCTCGCTCATCTTCAACGGCCTCTCGCGGCTCGGCGGGGCCAATGCCCTGGAGATGGCACTGACCGGCACCCTGCTCATCGTCGCGATCGCGTTGGTGTTCGACGCGCTCCTCGTCCTGCTCGGACGGCTCACGATCGCCAAAGGACTGACATGACCGATGTGACCAGCCAGCCCGCCCCGGTGACGCCTGAGCGCAATGTGACCGGGGCGTCGATCACGCTCGACGGGGTCGTCAAGCGATACAAGGGGCAGGACAAGGCCGCGGTGCAGCGGCTCGATCTGGAGATCGACGCCGGCGAGATCGTGGCGTTCGTCGGGCCCTCGGGCTGCGGCAAGACCACGACGCTGAAGATGATCAACCGGCTGATCGAGCCGACCGAGGGCCGGATCTTCATCGGCGGCCGCGACGTCACCAGGGAAGACCCCGACAAGCTGCGCCAGTCGATCGGCTACGTGATCCAGTCCGGTGGCCTGTTCCCGCACTGGTCGGTGGCCAAGAACATCGGCGCCATTCCCCGGGTGCTCGGCTGGGATAAGAAGCGCATCGCCGAACGCACCGAGTACCTGCTGGATCTGGTCGGTCTCGACCCCGCCACCTTCGCCGACCGGCTGCCCAAGGACATGTCCGGCGGTCAGCAGCAGCGTGTCGGTGTGGCCCGTGCCCTGGCCGCCGATCCGCCGGTGCTGCTGATGGACGAACCGTTCGGCGCGGTCGACCCGATCACCCGGGTTCGCTTGCAGGACAGCCTGATCGCGATCCAGCACGAACTCGGCAAGACCATCGTGATCGTCACCCACGATTTCGAGGAAGCCACCAAACTCGGCGACAAGGTGCTCATCCTGTCCGAGGGCGGGCACGTCGAGCAGTACGCGCGCCCGGAGGAGATCCTCACCGATCCGGCGACGCCGTTCGTGGAGGAGTTCGTCGGATCCGGCGCGAAGCTGGCGTATCTGACGGTCTCGCGGGTGCGTGATGTCGACTACGACCCGGTCACCACGGCACGGATCGGCGAACCGGCGCAGACGGTGATCGAGCGGGCGAAGGCGGCCGGGCACACCTGGGTCGTGGTCGTCGACGCGGCGGGGCGCCCGCGCTCGTGGCCCTCGCTCACCGAGGTGGCCAGCAAGCCCGAGGTCTCCGACTATCTGGATCGCAGACTGCCGGTGGTCGCGCAGTCCTCCACCCTCAACGACGCGCTCGACGCGATGCTGGCCGCCAGTCAGGGCGCCACGCTCGTCACCGACGGTCGTGGCGCGGTCGTCGGGTCGCTGAGCATCGGGTCGGTGACCGACGTGATCCAGACCAAGCTGGCCGAGAACCACGCCGCGGAGGCCGCGCCGTCCTACGAGACCTATGTCGACGGGTCCGACCCGACACCGACGCCGGTCGTCGCCGCCGCCGACGACACCGCGACGGCCGAACCGTCATGAGCCGGCTGCGCCGCGTGCCGATCGACGTGTGGTTCGAACCGATCATCATCGTGGTGATCGGCGTCGGCTATCTGCTCTGGTACCGGTCGACGACCTTCACCGCCACCGAGCAGGCCTCGCTCGGCTGGTCCAATCTGCAGAGCACCATCGGTGCACACATCCGGCTGACCATGGTCGCCACGGTGATCGTGGTGGTGGTGGCGATACCGCTCGGCATCGCGCTGACCAGGCCGGCGCTGATGCGCTTCGAGCCGATCGCGGTCAATATCGCCAATATCGGTCAGGCCGCGCCCGCCGTCGGCCTGCTCGTGCTGTTCACGTTCTGGCTCGGCACCGGGTTCCGCACGGCGATCGTGGGTTTGGTGGTGTACGCGGTGCTGCCGATCCTGCAGAACACGATCGTCGGTCTGCGGCAGGTGGACCAACGCACGATCGAAGCGGCGCGCGGCATCGGCTTGTCCGCGGCGCGCACGCTGGTCCAGGTCGAGCTGCCGCTCGCGGTGCCGGTGATCCTCAACGGCGTGCGCACCGCGCTGGTCATCCTGGTCGGCACCGCGACGCTGTCGACGTTCATCGGCGCGACCAGCCTGGGCACCCTGATCACCACCGGTGTCACCCTGTTCCTGCCCAAGCTGCTGATCTCCGGCGCGATCCTGGTCGGGCTGCTGGCGCTGATCATCGATTGGCTCGGCCGGCTCGTCGAACTGGCCGCGACCCCGCGAGGTATCTCATGAGGCGACGGCTGGTCCCGATGGTGTCCGCGCTCGTCGCGACGTTGGCCCTGCTCGGCGGATGTGGGCTGGTGAGCTCCTCGGGCACCTTCCACGACGCCAGTCTGCCCGGCGGCGAACGCCCGCTCGACGGCGCCGCCATCGTGGTGACGTCGAAGAGCTTCACCGAAGGGGTCCTGCTCGGCAAGATCACCGCGACCTACCTGGCCGCGGCGGGCGCCTCGGTCACCGACCTGACCGGCGCGCCGGGGTCGGCCTCGTCGCGTCAGGCCCAGCTCAACGGTGACGCCGATGTGCTCTGGGAGTACACGGGCACCGGCTGGGTGAACTACCACAACCAGACCGAGACGATCGCCGACCCGCAGGAGCTGTGGCAGCGCGTCCACGACATCGAGAAGCGCGACTACGACCTCGAATGGCTGGCCCCGGCCAACTTCAACGACACCTACGCCTTCGCCGCGTCCGCGCCGACCGCCCAGCGCCTGGGTGTGCGGTCGCTGAGCGACGTCGCCGCCCTGCCCGTGGCCGAGCGCACCTTCTGTGTCGACGACGAATTCTTCAGCCGCTCCGACGGTTTCCTGCCGATGCTGCAGAAATACGGGATCCCCTACAACGATCCGAACGGCGTGCCCTCGGGCAATGTCACCAGGATGGACGCCGGCGTCGTCTACACCGCGACCGCCAAGAGTCAGCCCTGCAATTTCGGGATGGTCTACACAACCGACGGCCGCGTCAAGAACCTGAAGCTGACCGTCCTCGACGACGACAAGAAGTTCTTCCTGCCCTACAGCGGCACGGCCGTGGTCCGGGGCGTGGTCATCGAGAACCATCCCGAACTCCGCGCCCTGCTCGGCACCGTCTCCGAGCGCCTCACCGACGAGCTGATGCAGGAGCTCAACGGTCGCGTCGACATCGACGGCGAGGACCCGGCCGATGTGGCCTACGACTGGTTGAAGAGCGAGCGCCTGATCGAGTAGCGCAGTCGCCGAGACCGGCGGGTGGACTCTCGCGCGAGCGGCAGGTCGACGCCCTGTCGTGTGTCCTGGTGCGCGCACCGGCATTCGATGCGACAAGAACGATTCCGTACGGC
Source organism: Nocardia canadensis (assembly GCF_032656385.1). Lineage (NCBI taxonomy): Bacteria > Bacillati > Actinomycetota > Actinomycetes > Mycobacteriales > Nocardiaceae > Nocardia > Nocardia canadensis. The sequence continues at coordinate 1,120,922 of NZ_JAVCWB010000008.1, read as the reverse complement.
GGCACGCTGATGTGCCCGAGGCCGCGGGGCGGTCGATCGGCCCGGTGTCCTGCCCGGCGACGCGGCGGTCGGTGGGCGCTGGGTGACATTCGACGAGGTACTGACAACTGTACCTAATGGTATGGTCGCCCGGCGGTGCGTGCGACGGTGCAGCCCGGAAAGGGCTCGGCCATGGGATATCCGATCGAACGTCGTGGGTTCCTGCGTGCCGCCGGGGCGGGACTGCTCGGCGCGGCGCTGTTCGAGACCTCCGCCGCCGCGACCCCGGCGCCGGCGCGTGGTCCGCTGCTCTTCGCGTCCCCGGCGGTCGAGCCGTTCGTGGACGAGCTGCCCCGGTTGCCGGTGGTGCGTGGTGAGCGGCTCGACGTCGTCGCCTCGACCACCATCCATCGCTTCCATCGCGATCTGCCGCCGTCACCGGCGCTGGGCTACAACGGGATGACCTATCTGGGGCCGACTGTCGAACACCGGGCGGGCACGCCGCTGCGCCTGCGGTTCGCGAACCGGATGACGACCCATCCGCTGGCCGCCGACATGGACACCACCCTGCACGGCGTCGACGAGAGCTTCCGGACCTCGCCGCCGTCCTCGCTGCACCTACACGGTGGGGTGACCCCGCCCGACAGCGACGGGCATCCGGAGCAGCTGGTCCATCCCGGTGGCGACCTCGACCACGATTTCCCGCTGGCCCAGGACGCCGGACACCTCTGGTATCACGACCACGCGATGGGCATCACCCGTATCAACGTCTACGCCGGACTGGCCGGATTGCTGCTGCTCCGAGATGAATTCGACACCGGTGCGCCCGGGAACCCGCTGGGCCTGCCCGCCGGGGAGTTCGAGGTGCCGCTGGTATTGCAGGAGAAGCTGTTCACCGCCGAGGGGCGCCAGTCGGTCCGGTCGACGCCGGTCGTCCCGCAGGGGGCCTGGGAAGGTGGGGCGGTCGGGGACGTCGGGGTGGTCAACGGCAAGATCTGGCCCCACCTGCCGGTCGGCCGCGGTCTCTACCGCTTCCGGCTGCTCAACGCGGCGTCGTTCAGTGTGTGGAATCTGTTCTTCGGCAACCGGATGCGGTTCTGGGTGATCGGGAACGATCACGGACTGCTGGACGCGCCGGTCACGGTGCACGAGCTGCGCCTGGCACCCGGTGAACGGGTGGACGTGCTGGTCGACTTCGCCGGGCTCGCGCCGGGGGAGACCGTCGAACTGCGCAACGACGAGGCGCCGGTCTTCCAGGCGGCGATCCTCGGCGAGGTCGCGATGCCGGTGTTCTGTCAGTTCCGCGTGCAGGATCGGCCCGGCTTCACGGGCGGCGTGCCGGAACGGTTGCGCGGCGGCCCCGCTCGGTCACCGGTGCTGCCGCCGCTCGCCACACCGACCGTGCGCCGCGATGTCACGGTGAGTCAGCCCTACGAGCTGCGGGTGCCGCCCGCGATCATGTCGCTCAACAACCTCACCTTCGCCAGCCCGGAGATCGAGCGTCCGCGGCAGGGCACCGTCGAGCAGTGGAACATCATCAACATCACGCCCGACCCGCACCCGATCCACCTGCACCTGGTGACCTTCCGGATTCTCGGACGCGCACCGCTGCGCACGGTCGACTATCAGCTGGCGCATCCCCAGCCGCCGATCGGGCAGCGGTGGGCGCCGGCGGCCGACGGGTTCCTGGCGGGTCCGATGGTGCCGCCCCAGCCGTGGGAGGCGGGCTGGAAGGACATCGTGCGGGTCGACGGCGGCACCGTGACCAGCATCATCGTCCGATTCCCGACCGCGGCGGAACTCGGCTTCGATCCCGACGCGACCTTCCCCCGCCGGATCGCGACCGAGTTGCGCGGCGCGGATTCCCACGGCGGGCACCGCACCGGTGACCACGCGGGCCGCTCGTCGGCGGAGTTGCAGGGCTACGTGTGGCACTGCCACCTGCTCGATCACGAGGACCACGACATGATGCTCAAATACCGCATCGTGCCGTGACGCCCCGCTTTCCATACTTTCGGGTACGGAATAATGTTCTTCGTAGTATGGTCGGCCTGTCACGACACACGGTGAGCGAGTTTCACGTCAGGAGACCGGCATTGGCCGAATTCGTCGAAAGTCGGGTCCGGCCCGACGCGTCCCGGTCGGCCGAGCAGCCACCGGTGCGGTGCCCCACCGCCTTCCGCTACTGGGAGGCGCGCGGCACCGCGACGGTGCGCCGGATCGAGCGTCTGTTCACCACGGTGACCCGACAGTCGCTGTTTCCCAGTGACGAACAGGCCGCGGCGCTGTGCGCGGACCTGTTCGCCGGAGACCCGGTGGCCGAACGGTTCGTCGCCGAGGTGATGCACGGCGAGATCGGGGCGAAGGCCGGGCGCCGCATGCTGGAGCAGGCGCTGGCCGAGGGTATCGACGCGGTGCCCGATGCCCCGGACTCCATGCGCGCGCTGTTCGCCGAGTTCGAGACGGTGCCCGACTGGGTGGTACCCGAGCTGGTGGAACAGGGCGCGGCGATCTGGCGGCGCTGGGGCACCATGCTGTTCAGCTTCGCCGGCGCCGAGACGCTCGAGATGTACACCGAGGCGGCGGTCGCGACCCCGCTGTCGCTCGCGGGCGGCTACGCCGGCGACAGCGCCCTGCGCCGGTTCCTGGAGACCACCCGCTTCTGGATGGATGTCTCGGCCCGCGACGCGCTGCTGACCCCGGGCTCGGCGGGCCGCGCGACCGCGCTGAAGGTGCGGGTCATGCACGTCTCGGTGCGGGCGAAGGTCGCCGCGCACCCCGAATGGGACACCGAGCGGTGGGGTCTGCCGATCAGTCAGACCTACCAGCTGCTGACCCTGCTGGCCGGCAGCGTGACTCCCGGCCTGGGACTGTGGGCGCTGGGCTACCAGACGACTCCGTCGGAAATCCGTGCGCTGCTGCACTTCCAGAAGTACATGGGCCACCTGCTGGGCGTGCGATTGCGCTGGTACCCGGAGACCGTGCGGGACGCGCTGCGGGTGCTGGCCATGACGATCGCCTCGCGGTCCTACGACGCGGGGCAGCACGGAACGGAATTGATCGAGTCCTATCCGGCGGCCTTCGCCCCGCGCGATGGTCATCGCGGTCTGACCCGGCTGCGCGAAAGGTACAACTACCGGATCAATTCCGTGTACTCCGCGATGTACATGGCGCCCGGCACCCGCCGTCGTTACACGATGCCGCCGGCGTTCCCGTGGATCGCCATTCCGATCGTCCGGTTCCCGCTGATCACCGTCATGGAACTCGCGCGCCGCCTCTGCCCCCCGTTCGCGCGGGCGCACGAGAAGCTGATGTTGTGGCATCGCGAGAACTGGTATCGCGCCCAGATGCAGGGCCGGGAAGCGGCCTTCGACGCCAGCGGCGCTCTGCGCCGATGAACCGACCGAGAGCAGCCATGAGTACCGACATCGTCGAAGTGTGGAACGGACCGGGACGCCGCGACGGCGTCCTGACACCGGTCGAACCGCGGCACAACGGATTACATCCCTCGTCCAGCAGGCTCGCCTTCGAACACTGGTACTTCGACGCCCACCTCGACACCGGGCACGTGGTGATCGGCTTCCTCACCAAACGCAGGCCCGAGGACCTGCCGACCGCACGCCCGTGGGTGGAGATGATGGTCTACGCCCCCGACGGCACCCGCCGCCAGGTGTCGCGGCGCTATCCGCGCTCCGCGACGTCGTTCTCGGCCGACGCCTGCGACGTGCGTGTCGGCCACAACACCGCGCGCACCGAAGCCGGTGCCGACGGACTGCCGATCCATCACCTGTGGATGGCCGAGGACGGCATCGTCTTCGACCTGCGGTTCCACAACGAAGTGCCCAGCTGGATGCCGGGCAAGGGCGAAACCCGCTTCGGCGCCCGGGATTCCTTCGGCTGGATGGTCGGCGCCCCACGCGCACGGGTGAGCGGGGCGATCGAGCTCGACGGCGTGCGTCACGAGGTCACCGGACGTGGCTACCACGACCACAACTGGGGCGTCGGCGACATGAAGAAGATCATCGAGCGCTGGCACTGGGGACGGCTCTACGTCGAGGACTACTCCCTGCTGTTCGCCTCGGTCCTGACCCAGCAGCGCCGGGGCGGCCACGAGATCAGCCCGCTGATGCTCGCCCACCACGACCAGATCGTGCTGTCCACCGGCGAAACCGTCCTCACCGAGGGACCTGCGCGCTTCGACGCCACCGCGGGCCGGACCTACCCCGAGTGGGTGGAGCTGACCGTGCCGGGCAGCCTCGACCTGCGCCTGGACGTCGTGCGCGTCATCCACGCCCACGACCTGCTCGACGATGTGCCGGTGGCGCGCTCACGGCTGATCAAACCGCTCGTGCACCGGCTGGTCGGGCACCCGGGCTACTTCCGGTTCGAGTCCACCTTCGCGCTGACCGTGCGTACCCCGTCGGGAACGCAGCGCCGCAGCGGGACGACCCTGCACGAACTGGTCGCGCTGACCTGACCCGGCCTCAGTCGCCGGACTCCCTACTGGTGACGAATCGGAAGAACTCCCGGCGCTGATCCTCGGTCGGCACCGGGAGATTCTGGTTGCCGTGCACGAAGCCGATGCCGGCGAAACACATCAGGCCCGCGCGCATCTCGGCCTGATCGGCGGAGAATCCCATGTCGACGAGGGTGTCGGACAGCGCGTGGAAGATCCGCTGATCCAGCGCCTTGACCGCCTCGGCCACCTTGGCGTTGGTGCGCGCCCAGTCCCGCACCGCGAGCTCGATCTGCCACACCCGCTCCGCGGTGAGCAGCTCGCCCATCCGCGCCAGCCGCTCCCGGGGCGGCAATTCCTCGAGGCCCTGGAACCCGCGTGCCGCGTCGTTCTGATCGGCGCACCAGAATTGCGCCGTCGTCTCCAGCAGCTGATCGATGCCGTCGAAATGCCAGTAGAAGCTGCCCTTGGTGACCCCGAGTTCCTCGCACAGCTTGGCGATCGTGATGCCGGCGACCCCGTCGCGCAAGAGCACGCCGAGCGCCGCGTTCGTCCAGTCCTCGACCCCGAGCCTGCGTGCCGCGCGCCCGGCCGCCGCCGCTTTGCGCTTGGACACCGGCGCGGTCGGTCGCGGGTCCTCGGCCCTGGGGGTCATGGTCGCCTTCCTGTCGCCTGCACGCGTCAGCTTATCGTCTCGTCGGCCGCGGATCGGGCGTCGTCCCTGGTTGTGCCCGCGGCGCGCGCGTAGGGTCGCAGGCATGGCCTGCCGGATCACCGAACTCGTCCTCGACTGCGCCGATCCGCAACTGCTGGCGGACTTCTGGTGCGAGGTGCTCGGCTTCGTCGAACTCGACCGAGACGAGGGCGATATCCAGATCGGCGCTCCCGGAACAGTATTCGGCGGACCCCAGCCCACCCTGTTGTTGAGCCGCAGCACGGAACCGAAACGCGAGAAGTTGCGCCTGCACCTGGACGTCAATCCGACCGACCGCGATCAGGACGCGGAACTGCGCAGGCTGCTCGCCGCGGGAGCGCGTCCGGTCGAGATCGGGCAGACCGGCGAGGAGTCCTGGCATGTCCTGGCCGATCCCGAAGGGAACGAATTCTGCCTGCTGCGCCGCCGCATCGAGGCCGCGCGGAGCTGACGCGCGCTCAGGCGGTCCCGGCCACGCCCTCCGGCGCGGTGGCGAAGATCGCGCCGAAGTAGCGGGCGAGATCGTGCGACGACGCCGGAGACGCGGCATACCCGAGATAGCCGTCGGGCCGCACGACATACACCGCGCCGGGGCCGGGACGGTACTGCCGGGCGAAGTCGCCGTCGCGGTCGTGGATCACCGGCAGCACGGTCGGTCCGATCGCGGCGCCGGGCGCGGCGACGAGGTAGGCGTCGAGCCGGTCGTCGCTCAGTTCCCGGAGCAGGTCGACGCGGCTCTCGATCTCGTCGAGCGTCGCGGCGTCGCAGGTGCTGTCCGCGTAGCACAGCAGCGTGTGGTCCGGGCCCGCGAGCAGCGGGAACAGTCGGAAGGGTGAGGCCACCGCGTCGCGGGTCAGGCCGGTCGCGTCCGGAGCGCGACTGCCCGCGGTCGGCGCGGGGGAACCGGCGGGAGAAGCGAACACCAGGGGACTGTCCCGATAGTCGATGAGCAACTGGGCTTCGCGCAGCAGTGCCCGTTCGGGGTCGGGGTCACCGGCGCCGATCCCGTCTCGGGCATGACGCACGGTGCGGCCGACGACCTCTTCGCCGACGGGTCGGCGCTCGGCGTCGTAGCTGGCCAGCAGTGGCGAGGCGGCCAGCCCGGCGACCGCCAGGGCCAGTTTCCAGGCCAGGTTGTGGGCGTCCTGGATGCCGGTGTTCATGCCTTGCGCGCCGGTGGGCGGGTGGATATGGGCCGCATCGCCGGCGACGAAGACCCGCCCGCGCCCATAGGCGTCGACGATGCGGTGGCTGATCCGGAACACCGAGGACCAGCGCAGGTGCGAGGCCGTCGTCGGCTCCGGCGACAACCGGTCCAGCACCGCCTGGAGGTGCGCCAATTCGGGGGCCGGACCACTGCCGAAGCCGTGTGCCACGCCGTCGCCGCCCGTGCCTATCTCGAGCTCCGGCGGCACCCGCATGGAGACGCGGTACCGATGACGGCCGGGCAGCGGGATGCACGCCAGCGTGTCGTCGGTGACGCCGTCGGTCTGGTGCATCGCCCGGATGGCGTACCCGCGCGGCTGTGACCAATCCAGTTCGACATCGCCGAGCATGTACTGGTCGGTGAAGGCCGCGCCCTCGAAGGTCAGCCCGAGGGTCTTACGGACGATGCTGTGCGCGCCGTCGCAGCCGACGAGATATCGCGCCCGCACGGTGTCTTCCCCGTCCGGTCCGGCGAGCACCGCGTCGACCCCGTCGTCGTCCTGGGTGAACCCGGTCACCGTGACCCCGCGTTCGACGTGCGTGCCCAGCGATGCCAGGCGGGTCCACAGGATGCGCTCGGTCTCGTACTGGGGGAGCCCGACGAACCCGAACGGCACCTCGGGGGGCAGCGTGAGATCGAGCCGGCCCGACTCGACACCGTTGACGAAGACGAGCTGGCCGCGCATCAGGATCGAGGCGTCGAGAACGTCGCGGAGAATGCCCATCTGCTCGAACAGCTCCAGCGTGCGAGGCTGGATGCCGACCGCTTTCGCATAGCGCGGCGGGTGGGCCTGCGAATCGACGATCCGGCAGCGGACCCCGCGCCGGACCAGTTCGACCGCGGCCGCCGTGCCCACCGGACCGGCGCCCACGACCAGGACATCCGTCTCGACCATGCGACATCACCTCGTTGGACTACCCCGCCTCAGTGTGTTTGCTGATCGTACGCCCGGGCGTCGAAAAGCTGAATCGCCGGCGGCTGGAACCCGGCGTGCCTACCCGATGCCGCGGATGACAGCCCGGCAGCGCCATTCCAAGAGCCGGACGGCCAGGCCGAAGGAGCGGAAGGCCGGGTTGGTGGTCTGGCGGTGAGAGTAGCGGTAGTAGATCTGCTGGCAGATCACCGCCAGACGGAACAGGCCGAAGACTTCGTAGAACGCCCATTCGCGGCCGGTGAGACCGATTCCGGCATGGCGGCAATAGTATTCGACCACGTCGTCGCGGGTCAGCATGCCTGGGGCGTGCGTCGGCTGGCGCCGGAAGAACTTGACGGCGAGGTTGTCGTCGGCCTGGACTCAGTAGGCGAGGGCGGCGCCGAGATCCATGAGTGGGTCGCCGATGGTGGCCATCTCCCAGTCGAGCAAACCGATCGGCCGGGTGGGGTCGGTGGGGTCGAGCACGATGTTGTCGAAGCGGAAATCGTTGTGGATCAGTACCGCTGGGCGATCGGGCGGCTGGTGGGCGGCCGGCCAGGACATGATGGGCTCGCACGCGCGGTGGTGTCCAGCAGGATTCGGGTGGGAGTTCCTTGCGGGGGATTGTTCCGTCGAGCCGTTCCATCAGATAGAACGGCGAACCGAGGACCGTCTAGTCCTCGCACAACGCCACCGTCGACGGCGCGTAGTCGAATACCGGGCCGAGGGCGGATTGCACGCGGTACTCGCGGGCCATGTCGTGTGCGCCGTCGGCCCGATGGCCGCCGCGCGTGCCTTCGCACGCAGCTCACCGAGCACGGGCAGGGAATCCCACGGATCGCCGCCGGTCTCGCGCAGCGTGGCCACGCTGCGGTGGTAGTCAGCCTCGATCGGGGCGATCTCCTCGGCGACGAAGGTGCGCACTCGGGCGACGAGATCGGTGGCGCGGGCGCTGGGAGCGAAGTCCATGGCTGTGCTTTCGGTGGAAGGGTGACGGCGGCAGGCGATAGCCGGGTTCAGGACGGGAGGTGGGTGAGTGCGATCGCGGATTCGTCGAGGCTGCCCAGCACCAGGGTGCCGTGCGCCTCGGCGACGCCGGTGACCATCGCGTAGTCCGCGCCGTCGCGCTGTAGATCGTGGACGACGGTCCCGTGGTCGTCGACGGCGAGCACCCAGGCGGTGCGGACGGGGCGCGGCTTGAGCCGATCGGGTATCCGCCACAACAGCTTTCGCGCGAGAGTCGGCGTGGGGAGCAACAGATCGAGCAGGGGATTGCGGGGCGAGGCCAGCGTGACCCAGATCAGTCCGTCGGAGCCGAGGGCGAGGTTGTCGGGGAAGCCGGGCAGATTGTCGATCAGCACTTCGCACGTGCCGGCCTTCGGGCCATGCAACCAGTAGCGGTTGAGCCGGTACGCGGCCGTCTCGGCGACGATCAGTGATGCCTGATCGGGCGCGAACGCGACACCGTTGGCGTACTGGAGGCCATCCAGCAGGGACTCGGTTCGGCCGTCATGGGAGTACCGGAACAGCCGACCGGTACCGGAGTGCTCGAGCAGATCGCCCATCCACAGGTCCAGGGGCCAGCGACGCGACGAGGCCGTGAAGTAGACGGTGCCGTCGCGCGGATCCTCGACGACATTGCTGGCCATGTTCAGGGGTCCGTCGTCGACGGCATCCACCAGGACCTCGACGTCGGTTCCGGACCAGCGCAGCAGGCCGCGATGGGCGTCGCAGACGAGCAGCGAACCGTCGGCGCCCGCGCACAGACCCAGTGGGCGGCCGCCGGTATTCGCGACCGTTTCGACGGCCCCGGTGGCGATGTCGACCCGCAGGATCCGGCCATCGGCGATCCCGGTGTAGACGAGGCCGTCGGCGCCGATAACCACGTCCTCGGGACCGACGCCGGGCAGTTCGATCCGCCGTACCGCGGGCATCGGCGGGGTGCTGCGGCGTTGCCCGGCGCGCGGTGTCGCCGTCGGCGGTGACCAGCGAACCGGCGTCATCCGGGGACCGGACCGACCACCGACGACCATGCGTACCTCCCAGCGATCGAGCGCCGCTCACTGCAGCGCTTCCTGTGCACATGCCATTCTGCTGCCCGGTCGGCGGCGTTTAAATGGGAGCGCCAACCGAGTTGACTGTGCGCATGCACACCAGCAGGCCGGTGCCCGCGCTCGAGCTGATCCGCCGCCGCGCCGCCGCGCACGGGGTCAGCGCCGGCGAGATCGACGAGATGCAGGACCTCACCTGGGAATGGGCGACCGCGTCCGCTACCGCGGTCCACCGAGTGCTGCAGGAGCGGGCGATGGCGGGGGCCGCGCACCGCGCCGACTTCCTGCGCAGTCTCGTCGACGGCACAGTCGCGCCCGCCGTCCTGCGCGCAGAGGCCCGCAACCACGGGCTCGACCCCGAGCATCGCTACCGGATCGCCTGCGCCGCGTGGAACGGCACCGCCGTCGCGACCGACCTGCTCGCCGCGCTGCGCACCCGGGGATCGACAGCAAGGCTGCCGGTCGTCGACACGGTCGTTGACCAGCATCTGGTCGCCCTGCTGCCACGCACCCCGGACGCGCTGCCCACGGGCAGCGTGGTCGCCGTGGGATCGGCGATGCTGCTCGGTGACGCCGCGGCGTCGTATCGGCAGGCGCGTTCGATCTCGCGATTCGCCACGGCAGATCGGGCCTGGTCGATCTCGGGTCGCTGGGTCCGCTGCCGCTGCTCGCGGAGGCCGAGGACATTGCGCGACTGCTCGCCGACAGGCACCTGGCGCCGCTGCGCAGCCACAGCGGCGCCGAGGAGATCCTCGGCACCGTCGCGACCTACCGCGATTGCGACCAGCGCATCGACGACACGGCGGCCACGCTGGTTCTGCACCGCAATACCGTCCGCAATCGGCTCACGCGCTTCGGTGAGCTCACCGGCCTCGATCTCGGCCGAACCGACGATCTCATCGTCGCGTGGTGGCTCCTGCACCGTGACTCGCCGCCGTCACGCTGACCTGCGAAGCGGCGACGGTCCGGTGCCGACGGGCGCATCATGGACAGATGGACGACGCAGACCAGCGGGCCCGGCGCGCGGCGGCGCAGGCCGAGGTCGGCAGACACGGTCGGCTGATCCGCCGCCGGCGCGACGGCAAGTGGCTCAGCGCGGCGATGCTGCCGTGGTTCCGGCTGCGTGTTCCGCGCGGCTACGGCATCCTCACCACCACCGGGCGCAAGACCGGTCTGCCGCGCCCGAAGTGCGTGCGGGTGATGCGGGCGGGTGACCGGGCCTATCTGGTGCAGTTGATGCCGCCGCAGATCACCCTCGACCAGCCGCAGGCGGTCAACGCGTGGCTGCGCAATATCCGGGCCGATCCGCGCGTCACCCTGGAACTGCGCGACGGGGCGTTGCACGGGACGGCCAGCGAGATCACCGATCCGGCGGAACTCGCCGTCGCCCGCGCGCTGCTGTGCGACACCGTCGTCCCGGTCGATTTCGGTGAGTGCGCGATCCACCTGCGCGGGGTGCCCTCCCGCGCGAAGATCCGTGCCCTGCACGACTACTGGTTCCGCACGGGGCGGGCCGTCGCGGTCGACCTGGACATCTGAGCAGCTCGGCCGAGGCGCGCGGTGCCGCATACGCTGAGGGGCACCGACTCCCGACCGAAGGTAGCGATGGCCGACTCCCCGACTCCGATCATCCGCTGCGGCGAACGGGTGCGCGCCCACACCGATGCGCACGACCGCGCGGGCCGCCTCGCCTCGGCCCTGCTCGCCGCCGGCGTCGGGCGCGGCGACCGCGTCGCGGTCCTGGCCCGCAACGACATCGAATTCCTCGAGGTCTCACTGGCCATCGCCTCGGCAGGGGCGAACCCGGTACCGATCAACACCCGCTGGCGCGCGGGGGAGATCGCCCATGTGCTTGCCGATTGCGCGCCGCGCGTGATCTTCGCGCACACCGAGTTCGTCGCCACCGTCGAGGATGCCCGCGACCGCGCGGGCAGCTCAGCCCGGATCGTCGAGATCGCCATGCCCGCGCCGACACTCGTCGAGGCCGGGCTCGACCAGGCCCTGTCCGTGCCCACGGGGCGGCATCCGCTCCTCGAGGAATGGATCGCCGACCAAGACGAGCCGGTCGGCTATCTCGAAGGCGCGGTGGCCGATTCGATGGGACTGATCTACACCTCCGGCACCACCGGGACTCCCAAAGGCGTACTGCGGGAACGGATGACGCCACATCAACTGCTGTCCATCGCGGGCGGTATCGCGCGGCGGATGGGGTTGGCGCCCGGTGGGCGGATGCTGGTGGCCGGGCCGATGTATCACACCTCGCCGAACGCGGTGGCGGTGCTGGCGCTGCGGATGGGCACCGACATCACCATCATGCCGCGCTGGGACAGTGAACGGTTCCTGCGACTGGTGCATCAGCACCGGATCCAGCAGGCCAAGATCGTGCCGACGATGCTGTCGCGGCTGCTGTCGCTGCCCGCCGAGGTGCGCGAGCGCTACGACACCGGCAGCCTGACCCATTTGATCCATTCGGCGGCGCCGTGCCCGCCCGCGATCAAACGAGCGGCGATCGACTGGTTCGGCGACGCGGTGATCGAGTACTTCGGCAGTACCGAGACCGGCACCATCACCTGGATCGGCGCCACGGAATGGCTGGCGCGGCCCGGCAGCGTCGGGCGCCCGGCCGACGGGTCCGCGGTCGCGATCCTGGACGAGGACGGCGCGGAATTGCCCGCCGGGCAGCCCGGGCGGGTGTTCGTCCGGGGAGCCGACTACTGGCCGCGCTTCGAGTACCTGCACCGGGCGGGCTCGGCGGTCACCCGCGGCGATCTGCTGTGGGTCGGCGACACCGGCTACCTCGATGCCGACGGGTACCTGTTCCTGACCGGGCGATCGAGCGAGGTGGTGATCCGCGGCGGAGTGAACATCTACCCGGCCGAGATCGAGAACGCGGCGATGGCGCTGCCCGGGGTGGAGGACGCCGCCGCGATCGGCGTGCCCTCCGGCGACGACCTCGGCGAGGCACTCGAGCTCTATCTCGTCGCCCGGCCCCGCCACGAGCTCGCTCCCGATCAGGTCGCGGCCGCGCTGGCCGAGCAACTCGCCGCCTACAAACTGCCCTCGCGGATCAGCATCGTGGCCGAGCTTCCGCGCGACGACTCCGGCAAGCTGTACAGGCGGGAACTGCGCGCCGCGCCGTGATCGACCGGATCAGCCCGCCTGGGCGGCGCCCACCCGCGCCAGGGTCCCGATGACACTCAGATCGGCGGCGCCTCGCGCATTGGCCAGCGAGCTGACCGTCGTGGTGCCGAACACCCCCTTGCGGTCGTAGACGGCGGCCGTGCCGATCGCGATGCCGTCCTCGGCCAGCCGATCCAGACAGATCAGCCCGGCCTCGTTGCCCTCCGGCAGGCGGGTCAGCGTGAGGGTGGCGTCGGCGTTGATGTACTCGAGGCCGTTGCTGCCGAGATGGGCGATCACATTGGTCACGTCGGCCAGTCCAGCGACGAACTGGAACGGCGTCGGTTCCTCGTCGGCGACGACCGCGATCGGATGATGCCAGATCCCCGTGCGGCCCACGTTGTGGTGAGTGCGCGGGTCCGGCCCCCAGCCCGCGTCTTCACTGAAGTACACCCGATCGCGACCGGGTTCCGGGAGCCGGTCGATCGGCGGGGGATCGGCGGTGGTGCCGGGCGACCAGCAGACGCCCGCCGGATCGGCGCCGGGACGGAGGTACAGCGCGCCTGCGCGGGCGACCGGTCGATCGTCCTGGATCAGGACGGCGTCGAAGAGCGCGAGCCTGCGCCCGTCGCGCACCACGGTGACGCGAATCCGGCAGGGGCGCAGAAAGACCGGGCGGAACATGTCGAGGGTCCACCGGACCGGGCGCAGGTCGGCCCGGCCGGCGGCGGCGACCTCGCGTTCCACCGCGCGTGCCAGCGCCGCGCCGACGGCCATCCCGCGCAATTGGCCGCCCTCCCAACCGGCGACCGCCTCGGGCTGCGGCAGCAGGATCTCGGTCTGCGTTCGTGGATCGACTGTCGTGTGAAAGAATGCTCGGCTCACCGGCGAACTCCCTTGCGGCATAAGTGATCTCGCTCCAGCGCGGCGTCGGTGGCGCTCGACTCCCGGACCGTCCCGGTGGGCGAGTCGGCGGTCTCCTCATCTTCGCGTCCGGCACGCGGCGTTCGCTACCGCGGCTCTCGGATGTCACGTGAATGTTTCTGTGCCGAAACACTATTCGGTCGGGATGCGGGTGAGCAGCGGCAGGACGACGTCGTCGACGATCTCGGTGATCATGGTGTCGGCGACCGGGCTGCCCCGGTCAGGAAGCGGAACATCACCAGTTCCGGGCCGAGGGTGGCGGCCGGGGTCGCGACGGCCTCGGCCCGGATCTCGCCCGCGGCCGCGGCGCGCACCAGTGTGCGCAGTTCGGCGGCGCGGGGATCGAAGAGCGACTCGCGCAGGGCCGCCAGGAGGGCGGGACGGCGGTGGGTCTCGCTCAGCACGGCGCGCAGGACGCCGCCGCCGGGGGACCGGCTGTGCGGCATCCATCCGGTCGAGACTATCCCCGTCCCGACCGGCAGAGTGGCTGGTGCGGCGTGTCGCTCTGCCGGTGCGGCGGGGGAGTGATCAGGGTTTGCGCGCTACGGCGCCGTAGGCCGAGATCGGCAGCACCTCGCCCACCTCGACGGTGTCGGGGCGCCACTGGGTGATCGACACGAAGCCGGGGTCGACCAGTTCCAGGCCGTCGAACACGGCGCGGATCTGCGCCTGCGGGCGCGGGATGTACGGGGTGCCGCCGGTACCGGTGTAGTTCTCGCACAGCGTGACGTAGGCCTGGCTGTCGTCGGTGCCGTCCCACATGATCAGGTAGCTGCCCGAGGGCACCTCGCCGACCACGGTGCGCACGATCCGGAGCAGGTCCTCGTAGGTGCGGGCATGGCCGAGCACGCCCATGAACATCACCGCGATCGGCTCGTTGAAGTTGAGGACGTTGCGCGCGTCGGCGACGATCTGCTCGGGGTTGTGGAAGTCGGCGTCGATGTAGGTGGTGACGCCTTCGGGGGTGGTGCTGCGCAGCAGGGCGCGAGCGTGGGTGAGCACCAGCGGGTCGTTGTCGACGTAGACGATGCGCGCGTCGGCGGTGATGCTCTGGGCGACCTCGTGGGTGTTCTGCATGGTCGGCAGGCCGGTGCCGATGTCGAGGAACTGCCGGATGCCGCGTTCGCGGGCGAGGAAGCCCACGGCGCGGATCAGGAACTGGCGCGATTGCACGGCCATCGTGGAGATGTCGGGGTCGACGGCCAGCCCGGCGTCACCGGCGATCTGGTCGATTTCGTAGTTGTCCTGGCCACCCATCCAGTAGTTCCAGATCCGGGCCGAGTGGGGGATATCGGTCCGGATCACCGGGGTGTCGGTTTCGGTCATGAACCTGGCTCCTCAGCAGAGTTCTACGGCGTCAGCTACCCGGGGCGAGCGGTGCTGGCAGCGGGCAGCTGCTGATCTGTTGTGACAGTACAAGATTCACTCCGGTCGGTGGCCTCCTACGGCCGAGATCAGGCATCGACCACCAGGAGCGGGTCGCGGGAGCGCGACACGCAGGGGTGGAAGATCCCCGCGGCGTTCGCCGCGACGTCGGTGCGGTGGTCGGGGCACCCGGCCTCGACGCGGAGAACACAGCTGCCACACAGCCCGTTCTCGCACGATCCGGAAGCCGAGGGAACTGCCGTGCGCAGGGCGTCGCGGGCGCTCGTCGTGGCGGGGACGTGGACCAGGCGACGGGTGCGCGTCAGGTACAGGTCGAACTCGGTGGCGGGTGCGTCGTGGCGTTCGGGCGGGGTGAAACGTTCGAGATGCAGTGCGGGTCCGGCCTGTTCGGCCATGGCCTCGGCCAGGCTCGCCGGACCGCAGCAGTAGACCCCACGTCGGCGCGGGCGCCGGGCGACGTGCGGCTCGCGCACCGATCGGCGTGCGGCCCCAGAGTTTGGCTACCGACACCCAGACTTAGAAGGCCGGCACGCCCGCCATCAGCGCCGCCGTCCACGCCAGGGTGGTGGCCGGTCCGTCGGTCCCGTCGCGCGTGGCGCGGACGGTCTCGTGCATGGCGCTCGACTGCACGAAGATGCCCAGATACAGCTGTCCGATCGAGAGAACGAATTTCATGCAGAACCACCAGCGGTAAAAGTACCCCCACGACGTCACCGCGGCCAGCAGGAGACCGTTGAACGCCGCGGTGTTGGCCGAGTAGACCAGCACCGTCCGGTCGAGGAGCTCGGCGGTCGTCGCGGTGGCGGATTTGTGCTCGCCCGGTGCCGCGGCCGCGCCGCGTGGCCGCCGTCTGCGCATCGGGATGTCCCTGAGAGCGGCCCTACTCGGTGTCCTCGTCGGCGGTCGGCGCCGGCGCCTTCGGCGCCCGTTTCCGGCGCGAGGCCGTCTGCTCGATGCGCGGATCCTCGGTCACCGCATAGTGTTTGACGTATTCGGACAGGAAAGCCTGTACCGTCGCGGTGGCCGGGATCGCCAGCAGCGCCCCCACCGCGCCGAGCAGCGCACCACCGGCCAGGACCGCCAGCAGCGCGATCGCGGCGTTCACATCGACGGTGCGCGCGGTGATCCGGGGCTGGAGCAGATAGTCCTGGAACCACTGGTACAGCACCGCGAACACGATGATCCAGACCGCGTCGAGCGGGTCCACCGTCAGGGCGACGAGCACCGGGAGGATCGCGGCGATGTAGGTGCCGATGGTCGGGATGAACGCGGAGATCACGCCGAACCACACGCCGAGGGCGATCGGATTCGGGATACCGAGGACGGCCAGGAAGACCCCGTGCGCGATCGCCGAGACGATGGCCAGCAGCACCCGCGAATACAGGTAGCCGCCGGTCTTGTCGATGGCGAGATCCCAGGCGTGCAGGAAGGTCTGCTGGCGCGACGGTGGCAGCAGCGAGCACACGGTCCGCCGGACCCGCGGTCCGCCCGCGGTGAGGTAGATGCTGAACAGCGCGATGGTGAGGAGCTGGACGAGCCCGCCCAGCACGGTGGTCGACACGCCCCAGACATTGTCGGCGGCGGTGCGGGCGTAGCCCTCGATCAGGTCGGACTCGCGCAGGAGCCGCTGGCTCAGATCGTGCATCGTGAAGTGCTGGCCGAAGGTCCGGTTGACCCGATCGATGCCCTCGTCGAGCAGCCGGGGGGTTTCGTGGGCCAGGTTGGTCGTGGTTTCCACGAGCAGGGTCACCAGCGCCGCGAGGAAGGCCAGCACGCACGCGAAGGTGCCGAGGAAGACCAGCGCGGTGGCCAGGCCTCGTGGCACACCCCGCCGGGCCAGCGCGCCGACGGCCGGTTCCATCGCCAGCGAGACGAAGAACGCGACCAGCAGGACGATCAGCAGTCCGAGCAGCCGGCGAAACGCCCAGTCGGCGAGCAGGAACAACCCGAACAGGACGAAGGCCAGCACCATCGCCCGCGGTAGCCACTCGGGCATTCTGGCCCGTGCGGTCGACGGCGCGGCAGTTCCCGGGGAGTCGGTGTCCACGGATCCCAGTGTCGCCCCGCAGGTGCCCACAGTTCGGCACCGACGCGGCCCGACTCGTGTCCGGCTCCGGCCGCCCACTGCACCGGGGTGATACCGGCATCGGCGTTCTAGCGGCTGTCGGGGTGGCCTGTTACGTTGCGCGCCATGAGAGTAGAGGTCGAACACGGTGTCGGTCTGACGCGACGGGTCCTCGACGTGGTGCGGTCGGATCCGGGCCGGTCGATGTTCGAGCCGGTCGCGTGGGTCGGTCACACGCCGTGGGTCGACGGTGCGCCTCGACCGATGTCGGCGGACGCGGTGGCGGCCACGGTGTTCCCGTCGGGACGTCCGCTGTCACCGAGCCTGCGGGCCTGGCTGGCCTTCGACCGCGGCCTGTTCGAGCGGCACGGGTGGTTCGCGGCCGACGGCGGCTTCGCCCCGCGCGGTCTGGACCAGCTGGTCGACGACGAACTGGGACCACCGTGGGGAGAGCTCTACGAGCCGCTGGCCGGGCAGTTCCCGGAGTGTTTCCTGCTGCCCGGCGGCTCGGATTCCCGGCGCGTGCTGGCGGTGGGTGAGCCGGATTCGGTGGGCGAATACCCGGTGCTGGCCCTCGACGTGGACGACAGGCCCTACGCCGGGCTGATGTTCCCGGGATTCGACGTCTACGCGGCCGAGGCGGCGGGTGTGGTGCGGTGTGCGTTCGAGACCTACACCGACCTGGCCGCCGACCCGGTCTACGGCCGGCGCATGCGCGAGCACGCCACGCGCAGGTTCGCGGGCGAACTGTGCGTGGAGTATCCCTTCTGATCGACCTCGGTTATCCGTGTGGCGCGGCGGCGGAGGCGGAGGACAGTGCGCCGCAAGGCTAGGTAGTGCTGCGCGAAGCGAGCGGCGCGGCGTCGGGCGGGCGGTCACGATGATCCGGCGGACGGACCCGCGAATTCGACCGCGCCCGCGGCGTCGACAGTCAGTGTGCCCGCGGTGTCGGCCCTGGCGATCAACTGATCGAGCAGCGCGCGGGCGACCGTGTCGGCCCGGGACTCCTGCGCGGTGCTCCAGACGGTGCGCGACAGCGCGCGCCCGGCGGTCGGGGAGCCGCGGAACGAGCGCACGACGACCGCGTACTGTTCCCGGCCGACCCGGCCGCCCACCACGCGGCCGGTCTTCACGACCGCGATCTCGGACACCTCGTCGGCGCGAATCGCACCCGACCCGAGCAGAATCCACAACGATCCCATGACCTCCAGTGTGCGCGCCGGACAGCGAACTCCCGGCTACGACGCGCCACACCCGGCTCTCCGCGCCGTCGGCGGCCCGGATCGGGACCGGATCACGATTCGGAGCAGCGTCGCAGCGGATCCGGCGGCGGTGCCGTCGCCGGTCGTACAGTTTCAGGTGTCCGTGCGGGGACCGGCTGGTCCTGCGTTCCGGTGAACGTGTAGCACCTGCGCTAGCCGGTGGTCGCTGATCGAACCGTAGGGGACACAGATGAATTCCGCGCCACGAGGACACGGTTTCGGTGGGCTGACCGGTGCGCTGATCCTGGTGTGGCTGTCGTTGACCCCGTCGTTGTTGCCGCGCGGGCCGCTGTTCCAAGGCGTCGTGTCCGGCGCGGCGGCCGCGCTCGGTTACGGGCTCGGCGTCGCGCTCGCCGCGCTGCTGTGGTGGGTGCTCGAACGCGAACCGGCACCGATGCCGGGCCCGCTGCGCTGGGGTCTGGGGATCGTGGCGCTCGCGGGCACCGTGGTGGCACTGATCTGGTACGCGGACTGGCAGCGGGAGCTGCGCGACCTGATGGGTGTGGCGGGGTTGTCGTGGTCGGCCTATCCGATCATGGCGGTGATCGGGGTGCTCGTCTTCGGGGTGCTGCTGGGGGTCGTGCGTGGGGGCCGGGCGCTGGTGGGCTGGGCCGGTGGTCTGCTCGGCCGGGTCCTGCCGGCGCGGGTGGCCGCGCTGCTGGGCGGAATCGTCGTCGTGGCGGTGGTGATCGCGCTGCTCAACGGTGTGGTGGCGAGCGCGTCGATGTCGATGCTGAACGCGACGTTCGAGGCGGTCAACGACGAGACGTCCGCGGACACACCCGAGCCCGCGTCGCCGGAGCGGTCCGGCGGACCCGGCTCACTGGTGAGCTGGGATTCGCTCGGCAGGCAGGGCCGGATCTTCGTGTCCAACGGCCCGACCGAGGCCGACCTGACCGCGTTCAACGGCCGGCCCGCGCGGCCACCGATCCGGGTCTACACGGGGCTCGATTCCGCTGAAACCGTCGAGGCCGAAGCCGAACTCGCGGTCGCCGAGCTGCGGCGGGCCGGCGGCTTCGAGCGGGCCGTGCTCGGGGTCGCGACTACGACGGGCACCGGGTGGATCAACGAATCCACCGCCTCGGCCCTGGAGTACCTCGCCAACGGCGACAGCGCGCTGGTCAGCATGCAGTACTCGTTCCTGCCCAGCTGGCTCTCGTTCATCGTCGACCAGGAACGGGCCCGCCATGCCGGACAAGCCCTGTTCGAAGCGGTGCACGCGGTGTGGGACACGCTGCCGCCGCAGCGGCGGCCGAAGCTGGTGGTCTTCGGCGAGAGCCTCGGATCCTTCGGCGGTGAAGCGGCGTTCTCCAGCGTGCAGGACATGGCCGCCCGCACCGACGGCGTGCTGTTCGTCGGACCGACCGCCACCAACCCGGTCTGGCGTGACGCCACGATGCGCCGTGACCCCGGCTCGCCGGAATGGCTGCCGGTCTACCGCGACGGCCACACCGCGCGCTTCGTCGCGAGCGCGCCCGATCTGACTCGCCCCGACGCGCCGTGGCCGTCCGCGCGGGTGGTCTACCTGCAGCACGCCTCCGACCCGATCACCTGGTGGACGCCGACACTGCTGTTCCGGCAACCGGATTGGCTGCGCGAGCCGCGCGGACCCGATGTCCTGCCCAGCACCCGGTGGCTTCCGGTGGTGACATTCCTACAGGTCTCGGCCGACATGGCGGTCTCGACCGACGTGCCCGACGGGCACGGGCACACCTTCCAGGCCGACATCGCCAACGCCTGGGCGGCGATCCTGGCACCGCCCGGCTGGACCGCGGCCGACACCGAGCGGCTGCGGTCCGTCCTGCGCGACGGGAAGTGAGGTGCGGGCGGGCAGCCGCCCGCACCGGGTCACAGCGGCAGCAGGTGGTGCTTGCGCGGGTAGCGCACGACCTTCTTGTCCCGCAGCAGGTGCAGGGCGCGACGGATCTCGAGGCGGGTGGTCGACGGCTCGATCACGCGGTCGATGTAGCCACGCTCGGCCGCGATCCACGGCGTCGCGATCGTCGCGTTGTAGAAGTCGATCATCTGCTGACGGATCGCGCCGCGCTGCTCCTCGGGCGTCGCCTCGAGCACCTTGCGCTGGGTCAGGCCGACAGCGCTCTCCGCGCCCATTACCGCAATCCGCGCGGTCGGCCACGCCAGGTAGGCGTCACAGCCCAGGGCCTTGGCGCCCATCACGGCCCAGCCGCCGCCGTAGGCCTTGCGGATCACCACGGTCACCTTGGGCACGGTGGCCTCGACGTAGGCGAACAGGAACCGGCCACCGCGCTTGATCACGCCCGCCTTCTCCTGCTCCACGCCGGGCAGGAAGCCGGGGGTGTCGACGACGAGCACCAACGGGATCTCGAAGGCGTTGCAGATGTGGATGAAGTGCGAGGCCTTGTCACTGGCCTTGGCGTCGAGCGCGCCGGCCAGCACGGTCGGCTGGTTGGCGACCACACCGACGGGCCTGCCGTCGACGCGGGCGAAGCCGGTGATGATGTTCTCGGTGGCGGCCGCGCCGATCTCGTGGAACTCGCCGTCGTCGAAGATCCGCAGCAGCACATCGTGCATGTCGTAGACCATGTTGTCGGAGTCGGGGACCAGCTTGTCCAGCATGAGGTCGGACTCGGTGATGTCCGGCTCGAGGCCGGGATTGACGATCGGCGGGAGCTCGGTGGAGCTCGACGGCAGGTAGCTCAGGTAGTTGCGCACCCACTCGAACGCGGCGGGTTCGTCCTTGGCGATGTGGTGGATATTGCCGTAGGCGGCCTGGTTGTAGACACCGCCCAGCTCCTCCATGTCGACCTTCTCGCCGATGGCGTCCTCGATGATCTTGGGACCGGTGACGAACATGTGCGCGCTCTCGGTCGCGACCACGACATCGGTGCAGATCGGCTGATACACCGCGCCCGCGGCACAGTTGCCCAGGATGAGCGAGACCATCGGCACCGCGCCCGACAGCGGTTCCATCATGGTCGCCAGCTCGCCGTACCAGCGCAGCGAGGACACCGCCTCCTGCACCCGCGCGCCGCCGGAGTCGTTGATGCCGACGAGGGGACAGCCCATCTTGCCCGCGAGGCCCATGATGGCGGCGACCTTGCGGCCGAACATCTCGCCGATGGTGCCGCCGTAGACGGTCTGGTCGTGCGAGAACACCGCCACCGGCCTGCCGTCGACCAGACCGTGTCCGGTCACCACGCCGTCACCGTAGAGGGCGTTCTTGTCGGTGGGGTTGCGCACGAGGGCGCCGATCTCGACGAAGGTGCCCGGGTCCATGAGCATGTTGATGCGGTCGCGGGCCGAAGGTATGCCCTTGCGCGCTCTCTTGGCGGCTCCCGCCTCTCCGGCCGGTTCCTGCGCGAGCTCCAGCTTCTCTCGCAGGTCGGCAAGCTTTTCGGCAGTAGCACTCATCGATTACATCCAGGTTGTCGCAGTGGAACGCCGGCACCGCGTCCGGTGGGCGCTAGTCACAGTACCGGTGCCCACCACGCACCGGTGGTGTCCGGGTTTGTGATCGACCACGAAATGCCCTCCGACCGTTGGGTACGCGAGCCGCCGTGGCCTTCGTGGCAGTGTCTGCACTCATGCACTCCGTGCAAGGACATTGCGCCGTCGAGACGGGTAGCGTGCCGGAGATGGAAACGGTGGGGGAGTTCGTCGTCGGGGTGGATGTCGCCGCTGTCCAACGGTCGCGCGCATCGATGCTGACGCTGTCCGCGGTGTCGGCCTGGGTGGAGGTGGCGGTCGCGGTATTCGTCGCGGGCATGACCGCACTGCTGGTCTGGCTGGCGGGGCCGATCGGTCTGATGGAGTTGCCCGTCGTGCTGATCTTCGGTGTCGACGGGGTGCGCAGACTGCGTCGCCTGCGCGAGATGCGGACGACTTGGCAGGCCCAGGGGGTGCCATCGACATCGATGCGGCTCTCACCCGCCGGACTGCGATTGAGCATCGACGCCGCGGCGGATTCGGTCTTCTTGCCGTGGGACACCGTCCAGGGATTGCGCCTGCGCCGTCGGCTGGGTCACGACCTGCTCGTGGTCGATCTGTTCCCGGGAGTGGGGCCGCAGACCGTGGGAGTCCGCGGGCTCGACCACCCCGATGTGCAGCGCATGCTGCGCAAGAAGGTCGCCGGCACGCGGGGATGGCGGACCGCCGTGCGCATTCTCGATCAGCCGGTGGCGGCGATCGACCATGTCGCCGCGCGACTGACCGGCGGGCGGGTGCGCGTCCACGGATAGGTGCGGGGAACCCACCCGGCCGGATTTCTAGAACACGTTATAGTTGGGTCGGACGGTGACGACGGGGTCGGCGTCGGCTCGGAAGGTGGACTGGTGCGGGCTTGGGACTGTGCGGCCGATGTCGTGGTCGTCGGGTACGGCGGGGCAGGGGTGGCCGCGGCGCTGACCGCGCGGGAAGCGGGCGCCGACGTACTGGCGATCGACCGGTATCTCGGCGGTGGGGCGACGGCGCTGTCCGGCGGCATCGTCTACGCCGGTGGCGGGACCTGGGTGCAACGCGACGCCGGCATCGATGACGACGTCGACACCATGCTCGCCTACCTGGAAGCCGAGGTCGGGGACGCGGTGAGCGCCGCGACCCTGCGCCGCTTCTGCGAGCAATCGCCGGCGATGATCGACTGGCTGACCGGGCACGGCGTGCCCTTCCAGGCGTCGCTGTGTCCCTTCAAGACCTCCTACCCGTCCGACGACTACTACCTGTACTACTCCGGCAGCGAGAACTCCGGCGGATACCGGGATCTCGCGAAACCACGTCAGCGTGGTCACCGCGCTCACGGTCCCGGTGTGTCGGGCAAGGCGTTGTTCGGGCCGCTGGCCGCCTCGGCGGCCAGGCACGGTGTGCGCGTCCGGACCAGAACCCGGGCGACCCGGCTCGTCGTCGAGGACGGCCAGGTGACCGGCATCGAGGCGGTCACCCTCGACGGTGCGCCCGCGGCCGTGCGCCGCCGCTTCGCCGCCCTGGCCCGGATCTCGGCGAAACCCGGCGTGTACCACCCGGGTCTGCGCAACGCGATGGAAGCGCTGCTGGCCCGGATCGAACGCAAACACGGCACGCCGGTGCGGATCCAGGCGAAGTCCGGCGTCGTGCTCACCACGGGCGGATTCATCGCCAACGGCGCGATGGTCGCCCAGCACGCCCCCGACTACCCGTGGTCGCAGGGCCTGCCGCTGGGCACCGCGGGCGACGACGGCAGCGGCATCACCATGGCCCAGGCGATCGGCGCCGCCAGCGGCAAGATGGACGCGCTGTCGACCTGGCGCTTCATCGCCCCACCCAGCGCCCTGTTCGGCGCGATCGCCGTGAATGCGCTGGGTCAGCGCATGATCGACGAATCCCGCTACGGCGCCGCGCTCGGCGCGGCCGTGGCCACGAGTCCCGGCCACCGGGCATGGCTGCTGGTCGACGCGGAACTCGAAGCCGAGGCGCGCGCCCAGATCGGACCGCAGTCGGTGTGGTTCCAGCGCATGCAGACCGAGCGATTGCTGCGGATGGGGCGCGCCCGCGGCCGGACCGTCGAAGAGGCGGCCACCCGCGCGGGCGTCGACGCGGCCGCGCTGCGCGAGACGGTGGACGCCCACAACCGCGCTATCGACCACGATCTGCCCGATCCCCTCGGGAAGCCCGACGACATCCGCCGCCCGCTCCGCACCGGACCCTTCACCCTGCTCGACATCTCGTTCAGCGCCCGGCTGACCTACCCGATGCCGATGCTCACCCTCGGCGGCCTGCTGGTCGACGAGGACACCGGCGCGGTCCGGGCCGAGGCGGGCGGAATCGTGCCGGGCCTGTTCGCGGCGGGACGCGCCGCGGTCGGCATCTGTTCGAACTCCTATGTCAGCGGACTGTCGCTGGCCGACTGCGTCTTCTCCGGTCGCCGCGCGGGCGTGCACAGCGTGGCCCTGCGGGGGAGCTGACGCGAGGGGTCAGTCCCGGCCCAGCGCGTGGGCCAGCTGCTTCTTGTTCATCTTCGAGCGGCCCTCGATATTGCGGTTCCGGGCTTCCTCGTAGAGCTGATCGCGGGTGAGCCCGCGCGGTCCCTTCCGGTGCGCACGCTGACCACCGCGTCGCCCGGAGGACATATCCGTCCGGGACAGTCTGCTCGACGTCTT
This sequence comes from Nocardia canadensis, assembly GCF_032656385.1. NCBI lineage: Bacteria > Bacillati > Actinomycetota > Actinomycetes > Mycobacteriales > Nocardiaceae > Nocardia > Nocardia canadensis. The sequence goes on along the minus strand of NZ_JAVCWB010000008.1, from coordinate 1,096,755 downwards.
CGATTCCCCCGCGCGGGCGCGCTCCTTGTTGACGGTGCGGGCGGCGACCTCCTCTGCCCTGTCCTCGCCGACGCCACGGTCGCGCTGGGATTGCTTGATGTGCTGGTACTGGCGTTCGCGCTTGTCGCTCCACGCCTGCTGCGGCATGACCGCTCCCTCCTGCGGTGAGGTCCGATCTCGTTCATCGTGGCCGTACCCGGCGTCGGGAGGGGGAAACAGCGCGTGGCCACGGATTCCCGCGCGGGACTCCCGTGCTCGGGTCATCGATGCCTTCGTGACCCCGGCGAAGTACTTCGCGTGATCCATCGCGATTGAGGTCGGCGGTGGTGGGTACGCGCGCCGTATGGAGGTCCTGCTGATCATTGCGCTCGTAGTCGTCGTCGCGGTAGTTCTGCTGAACCGAAGACGGTCCCCGAAGCGGCCCGACGAACCGGAGTCGACCGGGAACGACCCGAAGTGATGCCCGGATTGTCCTGTGCGAGAAGGACAGCGGACGCGGGGTAGTCTGCGACCATTCGGTGGAGGTGTGCGAGGGAGGCGGCGCGTGCGAGACGAAGATCGTGAGACGACGCCGCGATCGAGAACGGTCGGATTCCAGGTCCAGGCCGAACTCGATCAATTGACCATGGCGCACGCGCTGGCCGAGACCGTTCTGCTCGTCGAGGGTTTCGCCCTCGACGAGATCACCGATCTGCTGCTGGCGGTGGACGAGGTGGTCACCGCCCTGGTGTTGGTCGCCGCGCCGGCGGCCGTCATCGAATGCACGCTGACCGGCGGCGACGGCGCGCTCGGTGCCCGCATCGCCACCCACGCCCGCACCCCGGTGGCGATCGACGAGAACGCCTTCGGCTGGCACGTCGTCGCCACCCTGACCGACGCGCTGAGCACCCACTACGAAGACTTCGATCCGCGCGGCAACGGCTACCCGACCGCCGTCGAATTCGGCTGGATCCGCCGGGTGCGCGGACCAGCGGCGTCCTGATCCACGCATAGTTTCCCGCCGGAAGGGGTATACCGGAGATATCCGAGAACACCGCCCGGAAGCGAGGCAACTGGCGATGACATTGGAAGCCCCCACAGCCGAACACTCGACCGCCCAGCGATCCCATTCGCGTGGTGACAGCTACGACAACATCGAACCCTGGTTCGAGAAGATGCGAGCACTGCCGCCCGGTGACGAGAACTACGCGGCCGTCCGGGCCGAAGTCATCCGCCTGTGTCTGCCGCTGGCCGATCACATCGCCCGGAAATTCACCGGCCGCGGGGAGCAGTTCGACGATCTGGAGCAGACCGCTCGGGTCGGACTCCTGCTGGCTGTTGACCGGTTCGACGTCACCCGCGGCTATACCTTCCTGTCCTTCGCGATCCCCACGATCATGGGGGAGGTCCGCAGGCATTTCCGGGACCGCACCTGGGCCGTGCACGTCCCGCGCAGGCTCAAGGAGATCCAGCAGCTGATCGGCCCGGCCACCGAGGACCTGTCCCAGCGCCTGGGCCGCGTCCCCAACGCCCAGGAGCTCGCCGCCGAACTCGATGTCGACCTCGTCGAGGTCACCAGGGCGCTCGTCGCGAGCAACGGGTACCAGACCAACTCGATCGACGGGTTCACCCAGGACGATCGTGACAACTCCGCCCAGCCGATCACCGACACCCTCGGTGCCGACGAGCCGTGCTATCAGCTGACCGAGGACGCGATCGCGGTCCGCCCGCTGATCGCCGCGCTGCCGAGCGAGGAGCGCCGCGTGCTGGTGATGCGGTTCTACGAGAATCTGACGCAGAGCGAGATCGCGCGGCGCCTGGGGGTCTCCCAGATGCAGGTCTCGCGAATCCTCGCGCGCACCTTGGGGTCGCTGCGCGAGCAGGCCCTCGGCGAGGAGCCGATGCCCGCGCAGTGACAGCGGTGCACGCGCGTGCCAGAATCAATCCAGGTTGAGACGTCCAGCCACCCCGGTCCGTCGCGGTGCCCCGCGGCGGTCCGCAACGCCCTCTCGAGCGGGAGGCCCCATGGCTGTCGTCGCTGGTCGTCGGCATGCGAGCCGGTTGCGCTGGTACCTCGGATCGTCGCGTGGGTGGGTGGCGCGGCGATTGCGACGTGCCGGTCGGCCCGGCTGCTGGGTCCTGTTCGCCGGTCCTGAGCTCGATGCCGCCCATCGACCCCAACTGCGGGCACTGCTGGATCGCACGCGAAGTTCCGGAACCCGGGTGATGGTCCTCGATCTGCGCGAGACCGAATTCCTGAGCATTCGCGTCGCCGCCTCGCTCGCCGAGATCAAAGCCGACGCCTGGCGGCACGGGATCGAACTGCGCCTGGTCACCGGCGGCGCGGCGGCCGAGCGCGCACTGGAACTGGTCGGTGTCCGCCAGCTGTTTCGCTACTACACCTGCGTCGACGACGCGGTCAGGCCGCCGATCGACTGATCCCGCCCCGCGATCAGCGATGTCCGCTCCGCCGCCCAGCAGCTCAGCACGTGGTCGGCGAAGCGGTCCTCGAGCAGCGAGGTCGCCTGGATGCCGAACACGACGGCGGCGGCGGCGTCGGGTTCGGCATCGAGCAGCGCGCCGATGACGTCGTGGCGCATCACCTGCTCGTGCACGGCGTCGGCTTCGACATGCTCGGCGTAGAAGTGCGCGCACGCGGGGTCCGGCAGCAGGGTGCGGGCGAGCTCGGCGAAGCGGCGCGAGGCCGGCGACGAGGTGATCTCGGCGGTCGCGAAATGCCCGATCGAGGCGGCCCGCAGGCCACGATGCAGTCCGAACAGCGACATCATGTCGACCAGTGCCAGCATCGGCGCGGGCACCACATCCAGGTAGTGCAGATAGCGGGGATCGAGCCCGGCGCCGGCGAGCAGGTCGGCGTAGAGCCGCGCGTGGACGCGCTCGCCTCGGCCGCCGCCGAACTCGTCGAACTCCACCGCGACCAGCGCCGCCTTCGCCGTCCCGCGCAGCCGCGGGATCACCCAGGCGTAGGGGTCGGCTTCGATGTGGTGGTAGATCGAGCGGTGGACGAAGTACTCGCGCAGGTGATCGGCGGTGCCCTGCTCGGCGAGGAATCCGGCGATGCCGACGCCCTCGGGTGACGGTTCCAGGAGGCGGTCGAGTTCGCCGGTGACATCGGCGCCGCCGGGAACATCGGCGCGCAGGGCCGCGAGCAGGTCCGCCTCCAGGGTCGTGCGCAAGCGCAGCAGGCCCGGATCCCACTCCCAGTCGTCGTCGACGCCGGCGAAGCCGTGATAGTGCAGTTCATAGCAGGTGTGCAGGGCCAGCAGCAGATCGTCGCCGTAGGGGTCGTGCCCGGCGCCGGTCGGCGCGGTGGAACCCGGTGGGAGTGTCAGCAATTCGACGACCCCGGCGGAAAGGTCACCGCGCGGTGCGGGCAACTGGCGGTGGGGCGCGACGTCGACGGTCCTCACGCCGAGTCCGCCTGTTCGCGCCGACGGCGCAGGCGATGGCTGGTGTCGCACAGCGGGTAGATCGAGGAGCGCTTGCACAGGCACAGCGCGACCCGGAACCGATCGCAGTGCAGCACGCTGCCGTCGGGGGTGACCAGATCGACCGGACCGTCGATCAACGCGGGGCCGCTGTCGACGAGGACGACGCGCCTCGGCTCAGGAGTGGTCACCGACGGGACACGATGTTCGGTCGACACGGATCACCACCAATTCCTCGTGACGCTGTCCGGGCGCGAGATGGCCCTGCGCGGCCAGCCAACCGGCGCGCGAGCGCAGGACCGGCCCGAACGAGATGGTGTCGGAGGTGACCACCCTGGCATCGACACCGCGATCGCGCAGCTGCGCCAGACTGCGGTCGGTATCGCTCATCGCCGAGTGCACGATCAACCCGACGCCGCGTTCGGTGAGCAGATCGGGCAGCGTCGCGCACAACCGGTCGAGCACATTCCTGCCGTCGGGTCCCGCGTCCCAGGCGAGCGCGGCGCCGCGGGCGGTGTGCGCCGCGGAGGGGACATACGGCGGGTTGGCCAGCACGAGGTCGAATCGCGCCAGCCGCAGTGCGGCGGTGAAATCGCCGTGCAGCAGTTGCACCGTGACGCCACGGAGGCGACAGTTCAGCCAGGTCGACATCAGCGCGGGCCAGGACAGGTCGACCGCTGTGACACTGTGCGCCCCCGCCGCGGCGGCGGCCAGGCTCAGCACGCCGGTGCCGGCGCAGACGTCCAGCACGCGTCCACCGCCCACCGGTGACAGCTCGCGCAGCGCTCGGCACAGCAACCAGGTGTCGGCCTGCGGGCGGTACACGCGCGGAGCGCGCACAACCAGCACGTCAGCGCTCCGCGACGGGTCGGCGAATTCGGGTCATGTGGACCGAATGCCCCGAGAGTGCCGGGGCAATCAGCACAGGACGGCTCGGTCCGCTGCCGCCGCAATTTTGCACACCTTTGCGCAGGTGTGGGAGGGTGGTGGGTGAAAGGACGTACGTGACTGCGACGACGCACTCGACCACCGCAGGCCTCGGGCCGCGCGCACTGGCCAACCGGCGACGGATCATCGCTGTGGCCGGGGACGAGTTGTTGCGTAATCCACTGGCGAGCATGGAAGACATCGCCGCCGCCGCGGGCATGGTCCGGCGCACCCTCTACGGTCATTTCCCCACCAGGGAAGCGTTGATCGACGGCATGCTCGACGAAGCCTTCGAGCAGGTCGATCGGGCGCTGGACAGTATCGACACCGCGCAACCGCCCGCCAGGGCGATCGCCGATATGGCGGTCGCGCTGTGGGCCGTCGGCGACGGGTTCCAGCTGCTGCTCCGCCTGGAGGAAGCCGGGTCGCGGGCGCGGATGACCGACCGGCTCGCGCCCGTTCGCGCCCGCCTGGTCACCTTGATAGCCGCTGGTCAAGCCGACGGAACCTTCGCCGATCACCTTCCGCCCGCGGCGGTGTCCAGGGTACTCACGGCGCTGGTGCTCGCCTTGCTGAACGCGCACAGCGACGGTGAGTGGGTCGATGCGGACGCCGCGCGGGACGCGGCCCTGGCGTGCCTGCTCGCGACGGGCGTCGATCGCCGCGCGGCCGCCGAGATCGCGCACGTCGCCGCGCGGCACTGACCGCGGTCTCGCGGCAGCGATCGCACCTCGAAACACGCTGTCCGCGAGGAGATCCGGGTGTGCCGTCGGGCACGCAGCCGGGGGTCTGTGAGTCCCCCCACGACCGCTTGCACACGCTTGTGCACCGGGCGTATTTTCACAATAGCGTGCAATTGCACGCAGGTGTGAAAATGTCGAAGGAGCGGATATGACCAGCCAGGTGGCAACCGTGCGCATGGCGTACGCGACCCAGACCTCCACCACCGGGGGAGCCCCCGTCGATGTGCCCTCGTGGACGCTGCGCGGAGTGGGCGCGATTCGCGTCCTGTACGGCATCGTCCTCTTCGCCGCGCTGATCCTGGGAGCCGACGTCGGCACCGGAATGGCCGTTCCGGTCTTCGTCGCGGCCGGGCTGGTATCGGTCCTGCTGGGCCTGGCCACCGTCGCGCTGACCCCGCGCCTGCTGGACCGCGATGATCTCGTGCTGGCCGCGGTGGTCGTCGACGCGGCCGTGGTGATCCTGGGTGTGGCCGCCCTCATGGTGGGCTGGGCGCAGTTCGCGATCTTCGGCGCGGCGGTCGTCCTCGCCGGAGTCGTGATCGCCGCGCTGTCCGCGGCGGTGGTCGCGATCGTCACGGCGGTGCGCGACGCCTGATCGGCCGACGCGGTAGCGGCACGGCGCCTCCGGAATTCGGAGGCGCCGTGCCTGTTTCGCTGTCAGGCGTCGGCGGCCGCCCGGCCCGCCGACCGCCCGGAGAAGATGCACCCGCCGAGGAAGGTGCCCTCGAGGGCGTTGTAGCCGTGCACGCCGCCACCGCCGAAGCCCGCGGCCTCACCCGCCGCGAACAGGCCGGGGATCGGGGTGCCGTCGGCGCCGAGTGCCCGCGAGTGGAGGTCGGTCTGGATGCCGCCGAGCGACTTGCGCGTCAGGACATGGAGTTTCACGCCGATCAGCGGCCCGGCCGCCGGATCGAGGATGCGGTGCGGTGCGGTGGTGCGGGTGATCCGGTCGCCGAGGTAGCGGCGCGAGTTGTGGATGCCTTGGATCTGGGCGTCTTTGCTGAAGGCGTTGTCGACCTGCAGATCCCGGGCGACGATCTGCTCCCGGAGTCGGTTCGGGTCGAGCAGGGGCTGCGCGGTGAGCGTGTTCATCTTCGCGACCAGCTCGTCGAGAGTGTCGGCGACCACCCAGTCCGCGCCGTGCTCCTTGAACGCCTCCACCGGCGCGGGCGCACCCTTGCTGAAGACGCGCTCCCGGATCATGCCGACCCGGTTCTTCGCGGTGATGTCGGGATTCTGCTCCGACCCCGACAGCGCGAACTCCTTGGCGACGATCCGCTGCGTGGTGACGAACCAGGAATGGTCGTGCGCGGCCAGGTCGGGGGTGGTGCGCAGGTAGCGCAGCGTGCCCAGGGTGTCGTAGCCGGGCAGGTAGGGAGCGGGCAGGCGCCGGCCCAGCGCGTCGAACCACAACGACGACGGACCGGGCAGGATCCGGATCGCGTGCTCGGGCCAGACCGGGTTCCAGTTGCGGATGCCTTCGGTGTAGTGCCACATGCGATCCCGGTTGACCAGCCGGACACCGGCGTCGGCGGCGATGTCGAGCATGCGCCCGTCGACATAGGCGGGCACGCCCGTGATCATGGTCGCCGGCGGCGCGCCGAGGCGCGTGGGCCAGTGTCGCCGGACGGTCTCGTGGTTGCCGCCGATGCCGCCCGTGGCGAGCACGACCGCGGCGGCGCGGAATTCGAACTCGCCGATCACGTCGCGGTTGGACGGTGCGCCGCGGTCGGCGTCGTCGTCGGCCAGGATCGCCCCGCGCACGCCGGTGACCGCGCCGTCGGTGCACACCAGATCGTCGACGCGGTGCCGATGCCGGAAGGTCACCAGTCCCTGGTCCGCGGCGCGCAGCGCGGACTCGGTGAACGGCCCGACCACGCCGGTACCGGTGCCCCAGGCCACGTGGAAGCGGGGGACCGAGTTGCCGTGGCCGTCGGCGCGCAGATCGCCGCGCTCGGCCCAGCCGACCGACGGCACGAACCCGATACCGAGATCGGTGAGGTACGAACGCTTCTCGCCCGCGGCGAACTCGACGTAGGCGCGGGCCCAGCGGGCGGCCCAGCTGTCCTCGTCGTCGAGCCGGTCGAATCCGGCGCTGCCGGACCAGTCGTTCCAGGCCAGCTCCAGCGAGTCCCGGATGCCCAATCGGCGCTGCTCGGGACTGTCGACCAGGAAGATCCCGCCGAAGGACCAGAATGCCTGCCCGCCGAGGTTGGCCGCGTTCTCCTGGTCGACCACCAGGACGCGCTTGCCCCGGCGCGTCAGCTCGTGGGTCGCGACCAGACCGGCCAGGCCCGCACCGACCACGATGACATCGGCATCCATCCGGACTACCTCCACTCTCCGCAAAAGCTTCACTGCTGTATCCGATACGCTAATGCATCGAATGAGGAGAGGTATCGTCAATCCGTGAACACGACCGAGACGGCCAAGCCACCCCGCGTGACCCGGCGCCGGGCCGAGACCAGAGCGCGCCTGCTCGAGGCCGCATTCGCCGTGTTCGCCGAGAAGGGTTTCGGGCTGGTCCGCATCGAGGACGTGTGCGGTGCGGCGGGATACACCCGGGGTGCGTTCTACTCCCAGTTCGACAGCCTCGAGGAGCTGTTCTTCGTCCTCTACGACCAGCGCGCCACCTTGATCACCGAGCAGGTGCGCGCCGCGCTGGCCGCGGTCGACGATCCCGCCGACGTGCGCGGGTTCGTCGACCGCCTCGCGGCCACCCTGCTCCTCGACCGCGACTGGCTCCTGGTGAAGACCGATTTCCTCACGCACGCCGCCCGCCGTCCTGAGATCGCCGCCCGGCTGATCACCCACCGCGCCCAGCTGCGCGCGGCCATCGCCGACAAACTCGCCGCGAGCGGATTCACCGTGCCCCCGGAACTCGGCTCGATCGCCGAACTCGCCCACTCGGTCGTCGCCGCCTACGACGGCGTCACCGTCCAGCTCCTGCTCGACAACGACCAGCCCGCCGCCCGGGACTGGCTGTCCCGCTTGATCATTCGTCTCGGCGTGACAGGCCGGGACTCCGCCGGGTGAGGTGACCGGCGGGTTGCGACGATCAGGGGCAGTTGGCGTAGGGCCAGGTGGGCTTCAGGATCAGGCAGGTGACGGAGTTCAGTAGGTCGCTCGAGCCGGTGGCGCTGCCCGAGGAGGGCGTCTGGGCGGCGGCCGGGGCGCCGAGGGCGGTCACGACGGCGGCGGCGAGGATCAGGGTGGCGCTGAGGTGGCGATGGATCACGCCTTAAGTGAACCAGGGTGATTCCAGTTCTGGTGGGGTTTGCCCGCGACTAGGTCTGGGCGCGGCGGCGGACCATTTCGGTGATCCAGATCGGGGCGTAGGGGGAGGTGCAGTGGGGCGGGGTGGGGTAGTCCTCGAGGACGCGGAGGGTTTCGCCGATGGTGATGGCGCGAGGGCGCAGGTCGGGGTGGTGGATGCCGATGGTCGCCAGACATTCGTTCATGGCCCACTGGAGGCGGTCCGGGGCGTCCTTCATCTGCTGCTCGATGAGGTCGAGCAGGTGCGGGAGGTCGAGTCCGTCGGGGGTTTTCGCGACGCGGTCGCTGGTCAGCGCCCAGCCCGCGGCGGCGACGACAGGGTCGGGGTCCGCGAACCAGCGGGTGCGCAGTTCCTCGACGTGAGGATTCTTCTTCACGATGTAGTTGACGAGCCAATCGCGCACCTTCGGGACGCGGGCGTCGCGCAGCATGGCGTCGAGCTCGGCCGCGGTGTAGGCCTTGGGGCGGCTGATCAGGATCGCGACGAGCCGGGCCGCGGTGTCGCCGGTCGCCCAGAGGTCACCGGCTAGCTCGTGCCGGGTTTTGAGCGCCTTCGCCACCGCGCGCAGCTTGGTCAGGTTGACCGCATGATCGTCGCCGTGCCGTTCGTTGACCGCGAGGATCTTCGCGTCGGCCAAGGTGGCCAGCTCGGCCAGCACCTCGTCCACCGTGGTCCGGGGCGCCGAACTCGTCGTCACACCTGTCTCCTCCGCTGGTCGGTCCGTCCGCGCACCCAGCGTACGTCGGGCGGCGGCGGTCCCGACCTCGGTGTGCGAGGTCGGGGCCGTGAGTTACCGGCCGCCCGCGCGCACTCGCAGATCGCGCGCGAGATGGTCGCGCTGTTCGACCACCAAACGGCGCAACGCACCCGGCGCGCCGGCGTTCGCGGCCAGCCAGGCGTCGACCTGGTCGAGAGAGTCGGTGGCCGGGAACAGGCCGAGTACGATGCGCCGCGCGATCTCGATGCTGCGCTGCTCCCAGACCTCCCGCAGCACCGCGAAGTACTCGGCGTCGTAGCGGGCGATGAGATCACGGCGCTGCCCCGCGCGGAACCCGTCGATGACGGCGTCGAGGTGATCGTTGGTCAGCGTGGTGTCGCCGAGCGCCGCGGCCCAGTCGGCGGCCTTCACCTCCGGTTCCGGGCGGGCGGCCAGGGCCCGGCGGTGCGCGGTCCGGCCCGAGGCGGTGCCGTCGCTCGCGAGTTCGGTGTCCAGGTCGGCCTCGGTGGCGTCGCCCGTGGTGGCGAGTGCGGTCCACAGCAGCCAGCGCAGGTCGGGATCGAGGGCCAGACCGTCCGGTGCGGGCGTCGCCCCGAGGAGGATGCCCCGGATGTCGGCGGCACGGCGCCCGTCGACGGTGGCGGCGGTGGCGGTGGCCCGCGCCCAGGCCAGCTGGTCACCGGAACCCGGTGCCGCCGAATGCAGGGTGGCCCAGCAGGATTCGAGCCAGTCACCGCGCCATCGGTCGCGGTCCGCCGCGGGCAGGTAGTGGCCGATGGCGAAGGACGCGTTCGCCAGCACCGCGGCGAGCAGTGCGGTGTTCGACTCGGCGGGCGCGAAATCGCGGGCCATCCGCAGATACCGCTCGACCTCGAGCTCGCCGTCGCGCGCGGCGTTCCACAGTGCCGACCAGATCAATCCGCGGGCCAGCGGGTCGATGACCCGGTCCAGTGACCGTTCCACGGTGGCCAGCGATTCGGCGTCGAGACGGACCTTGGCGTAGGTGAGATCGCCGTCGTTGAGCAGGCGCAGCGGCGCGGGATCGAGGGTGAGCGGCGTCCGGTCGGCGACGATGTCGAGCTCCACCCGATCGCGGCGCACCAGATCGCCGGCGACGTCGAAGTCGTAGAGTCCGACGGCGAGCCGATGCGGACGCGGGTCGGTCTGCACGATCTCGCCGCCGTCGAGCGTCAGCGTCGACATCCCGGTCGTCTGCAGCCAGGCCCGGGCCCAGCCGGCCAGATCGCGACCCGAATCCGCGGACAGTTCGGTCAGCAGCTCGGCCAACGTCGTATTGCCGAACGCGTGCGTGCGGAAGTACCGGCGCACGCCGGTGAAGAACTCCTCGCGGCCGACATAGGCGACCAGCTGCTTGAGTACGCTGGCGCCCTTGGCGTAGGTGATGCCGTCGAAGTTGAGTTTGGCGGCCTCGAGGTCGCCGATATCGGCGACGATCGGGTGCGTCGTCGGGAGCTGGTCCTGCGAATACGCCCACGCTTTCCGGCGATTGGCGAAGGCCACCCAGGCGTCGGTCCACTCGGTGGCCTCGGCACTGGCGAGCGCGCCCATGTAGTCGGCGAAGGACTCCTTGAGCCACAGGTCGTCCCACCACACCATCGTCACGAGATCGCCGAACCACATGTGCGCCATCTCGTGCAGGATCGTGTTGGCCCGGCCCTCGTACTGGGCGGCGGTGGCCGCGCCGCGGAAGACGTAGGCCTCGGTGAAGGTGACCAGGCCGGGGTTCTCCATGGCGCCGAGGTTGTATTCGGGCACGAAGATCTGGTCGTACTTGCCCCAGGGGTACGGGTAGCCGAAGTGTTCGGCGAAGAAGTCCAAGCCCTGCTCGGTCACCTCGAGGATCGTGTCGGCGTCGAGGTGGCCTGCCAGGGAGGCGCGGCAGAGGACGCCGAGCGGGATCGTGAGTTCGTTTCGCGTCCACGAGGATTCGACGCGGTGATACGGACCGGCCGCGATCGCGGTGATGTAGGTGGAGATCGGCAGGGTGGGGGAGAACTCGACCCATTGCCAGGACTCGCCGTCCTCGGTCGCGGCGATCGGCCGGTTCGACACCACTTCCCAGCCGGCGGGCGCTGTCACCACGAAGGTGAAGGGCGCCTTCATGTCCGGCTGTTCGAAGCACGCGAACACGCGACGCGCGTCGGCGGGCTCGTACTGGGTGTAGAGGTAGGTCGCGCCGTCGGCCGGGTCCAGGAATCGGTGCAGGCCCTCTCCGGAGCGGCTGTACCGGCCCGTGGCGCGCACGACGACCGTATTCGTCTCGGCGAGATGGCCGATCACGAGCCGGGCCCCGTCGTAGTCGACGGCTGCGTCCTGCCCGTTCACCGTCACCGATTCGACCGAGGCGCCGAGGAAGTCGAGCCAGGTTGCGTCCACGGTCGCGTCGAACTCGACGGTGGTCGTGGTGGCGAAGGTGTCCCCGGCGTGGTCGGTGGCGCCGGACAGGTCGAGGTCGACGCGGTAGTCGCGGACGGTGACCGCGGCCGATCGCGCGGCGGTCTCGGAACGGGTCAGGTTCGCGGTAGTCACGCGTCGATCCTGCCAGCCCGAGGCCCGTGACGCCGCCGGTCGGTGTCACGGGCTCGATCAGCTCCGGGTGTCAGAGGAAGCGGGCGATGAGGTCTTTCATGACCTCGTTGGCGCCGGCGTAGATGCGCGAGATGCGGCCGTCGGCCCACATCCGGGCGATCGGGTACTCCTCCATGTAGCCGTAGCCACCGTGAAGCTGGACGCAACGGTCGATCACCTGGGTTTGCTGATCGGTGGTCCAGTACTTGACCATCGCGGCGGTCTTGACGTCCAGCGCGCCGCGCAAGTGCTTCTCGACCGCGGCGTCGACGAAGGTGCGCACCACCTCGGCGATCGTCGCGCACTCGGCCAGCTCGAAGCGGGTGTTCTGCATGGCGAACAGCGGCTTGCCGAAAGCGTTGCGCTGCTTGACATAGGCCAGCGTCTCGGCGACGGCGGCCTCGATCGCCGCGGCGGCCGCGACGCCGCAGATCAGCCGCTCCTGGGGCAACTGCTGCATGAGCTGGATGAAGCCCTCGCCCTCGGCGCCGAGCAGGTTGGCCTGCGGCACGCGCAGCCCGTCGAAGAACAGCTCGGTGGTGTCCTGGCCCTTCTGGCCGATCTTCTTGAGCAGCCTGCCGCGCTCGAAGCCGGGGGTATCGTCGGCGACCTCGGCGACCACCAGGGACACGCCCTTGGCGCCCTGGGTCGGGTCGGTCTTGACGGCGATGATCAGCAGGTCGCAGTTGCGGCCGTTGGAGATGAACGTCTTGGCGCCGGTGATGACGTAGTCGTCGCCGTCCTTGACCGCCTTGGTGGCGATGTTCTGCAGGTCGGAGCCGGTGCCGGGCTCGGTCATGGCGATGGCGCCGATCCACTCGCCGGAGGCGAGCTTGGGCAGCCAGCGCTTCTTGTTCTCCTCCGAGGCGTAGGCGAGGATGTAGTGCGGCACGATGCCGGTGTGCACGCCGAGCTGCATGGCGGAATCGCCGCCCCTGACCTGCTCGGTGAACAGCACGGCCTCGTGGGCGAAAGTGCCACCGCCGCCGCCGTATTCCTCGGGAATCGACATGCACAGCAGCCCGAGTTCGCCGGCCTGCCGGTAGACCTCCCGGCTCGGGAAGCCCTGCGCGGCGAACTCCTCACGATGCGGCGCGACGGTGTTCGCGAAGAAGGCGCGGGCCAGTTCGGACAGGCCTTGCAGCTCCGACTCGGCGTCGGTGCCGCGGTCGGTTTCGGCGGTGGTCATCGGGTTCCTCTCCCTGATGTCGATGGGCTGCGCACCAGAGTGAGCAGTTGTTGGCGTTCTGTCAATAGAACGATCAGATGTTGACAAACCGCCAATAGTGCTGCCATGGTATCAATTGATTGGACATCCAACTATTGGAGCTCCTTTCACCTGCGCCCCGGCGCACCGACCCACGACAAGGACTGGCATGGTTCGCGAACTCACCCACTTCATCGACGGACAGCACGTCAAGGGCGCCTCGGGCGCGTTCGGTGAGGTGTTCGATCCGAACACCGGGCAAGTGCAGGCCACGGTTCCGCTGGCGAACACCGCCGAGGTCGAGGCGGTGATCGCCAACGCGGCCGCCGCGCAGCCCGGGTGGGCGGCGTTCAACCCGCAGAAGCGCGCCAGGGTGCTGATGAAGTTCCTGACCCTGGTCAACGACGAGATCGACAGCCTGGCGGCCCTGCTGTCGTCCGAGCACGGCAAGACCATCGCCGACGCCAAGGGCGACATCCAGCGTGGCCTCGAGGTCATCGAGTTCGCCGTCGGCATCCCGCACCTGCTCAAGGGCGAGTACACCGAGAGCGCGGGCACCGGCATCGACGTGTACTCGATGCGGCAGCCGCTCGGCGTCGTCGCCGGCATCACCCCGTTCAACTTCCCGGCCATGATTCCGCTGTGGAAGGCCGGTCCGGCGCTGGCCTGTGGCAACGCGTTCGTGCTCAAGCCCTCCGAGCGCGACCCGTCGGTGCCGCTGCGCCTGGCCGAGTTGTTCCTCGAGGCGGGTCTGCCGCCGGGGGTGTTCAACGTGGTCAACGGCGGCAAGGAAGCCGTCGACACGATCCTGCACGATCCGCGGATCAAGGCCGTCGGCTTCGTCGGCTCGACCCCGATCGCGCAGTACATCTACGAGACCGCGACCGCCAACGGCAAGCGTGCCCAGTGCTTCGGCGGCGCCAAGAACCACGCGATCGTCATGCCCGACGCCGACCTCGACGATGTCGCCGACCAGCTGATCGGCGCGGGTTACGGCTCGGCGGGCGAGCGCTGCATGGCGATCTCGGTGGCCGTGCCGGTGGGGGAGGAGACCGCCGATCGGCTGGTCGCGAAGCTGACCGAGCGGGTGCACAAGCTCAACGTCGGCCGCTCCGACGACCCGGGCGCCGACTTCGGCCCGCTGGTGGGGCGCGACGGCGTGGACCGGGTGAACAATTACGTCCAGATCGGTGTCGACGAGGGCGCCGAGCTGGTCGTCGACGGCCGCGGCCTAGTCGTCGAAGGCGCCGAGGACGGCTACTTCGTCGGCGCGAGCCTGTTCGACAGGGTCACCGCCGACATGCGGATCTACCGGGAGGAGATCTTCGGTCCCGTGGTGACCGTGGTCCGCGCCGAGGACTACGAGGAGGGTCTGCGCCTGGCCAACGAGCACGAGTACGGCAACGGCGTGGCCATCTTCACCCGCGACGGCGACACCGCCCGCGACTTCGCCGCGCGCGTGCAGGTCGGCATGGTCGGCATCAACGTGCCGATCCCGGTGCCGATCGCCTACTACACCTTCGGTGGCTGGAAGCGGTCGGGCTTCGGCGATCTCAACCAGCACGGCCCGGACTCGATCCGCTTCTACACCAAGACCAAGACGGTGACTCAGCGCTGGCCCGCGGGGCTGAAGGAGTCCAACGCCTTCGTCATCCCGACGATGGACTGAGCGGCCGTGTTCACTCTCAACGACGACGAACGCGCGATCGGCGAGACCGCGCGGCAGTTCGCCGACGAGTTCCTCGCGCCGAACGCGCTGGAATGGGATGAGCGCAAACACTTCCCGGTCGACGTGCTCCGCAAAGCGGGCCCGGTCGGCCTGGGCGGCATCTATGTGCGCGAGGACGTCGGTGGTTCGCACCTGCGCAGGCTCGACGCCGTGCGGATCTTCGAGGAACTGGCCACCGGGTGCCCCGCGGTGGCGGCCTACATCTCGATCCACAACATGGCGACCTGGATGATCGACGCCTACGGCACCGACGAACAGCGGCACCGCTGGGTGCCGGGTATGGCGTCGATGGAGCTGCTCGGCAGCTACGCCCTCACCGAACCGGGGGTCGGATCCGACGCGGCGGCCCTGAGCACCAGGGCCGTGCGCGACGGCGACGACTACGTCCTCAACGGTGCCAAGCAGTTCATCTCGGGTGCCGGCGCCAACGACGTGTACGTGATGATGGTGCGTACCGGCGGCGCGGGCGCGCGCGGCATCTCGGCGCTGATCGTCCCGGCCGACACCCCCGGCCTGACAGTGGGGCCGAACGAGCGCAAGATGGGCTGGAACGCCCAGCCGACCCGCCAGGTGATCCTGGAGGACGCCCGCGTGCCGGTGGCCAACCGGCTCGGCGCCGAGGGCGACGGCTTCGCGATCGCGATGAACGGGCTCAACGGCGGCAGGCTCAATATCGCCGCCTGCTCGATCGGCGGCGCGCAGGCGGCGCTCGACAAGACCGTGCCCTACCTCGCCGAACGGCACGCCTTCGGCAAGCCGCTGGCGCGCAACGAGGCCCTGCAGTTCGACCTGGCCGACATGCGCACCGAGCTCGAAGCGGCACGGACTCTGCTGTGGCGGGCCGCGGCCGCGCTCGACGCCGGGGCGCCGGACAAGGTCGAACTGTGCGCGATGGCCAAGCGTTTCGCCACCGACGCCGGCTTCGAGGTCGCCAACAAGGCGCTGCAGTTGCACGGCGGCTACGGCTACCTGCACGAATACGGTCTGGAGAAGATCGTCCGCGACCTGCGGGTGCATCAGATCCTCGAGGGCACCAACGAAATCATGCGGGTGGTCGTCGCCCGCACCCTGACAGGAGCGGCATGACCGACGAACCCGAAGTGCTGATCGCCGTCGCCGACGGCCTCGGCCTCATCACCCTGAACCGGCCCAAGGCCATCAACGCGCTGAATCATCCGATGGCACTGGCCATCACGGACGCCCTGCGGGCATGGGCCGACGACGACGCGGTGCGCGCGGTCGTCGTCACCGGCGCCGGTGAGCGCGGTCTGTGCGCGGGCGGCGACATCGTCGCCATCCACGCCGACGCGCAAGGCGGTGCGGCGAATGCCGATTCACCGACCGGGGTGTTCTGGCGCGACGAATACCACCTCAACGCGCTGATCGGCCGCTATGCCAAGCCGTACGTGGTGATCATGGACGGCATCGTGATGGGTGGCGGTGTCGGCCTGTCCGGCCACGGCAGCCACCGTATCGTCACTGAGCGGTCCCGAATCGGCATGCCCGAGGTCGGGATCGGTTTCGTCCCCGATGTCGGCGGTACCTACCTGCTCTCGCGAGCACCGGGCGAGATCGGCACGCATGTCGCGCTGACCACCGCGCGGATGAGCGCGGGCGATGCGATCGCGGCCGGCTTCGCCGACCACTACGTCCCGTCCGGCGCCCTCCCGGCGCTGCTCGACGCGTTGCGCACGACCGATGTCGACGCCGCGATCGAGAAGTTCGCCGAACCGGCGCCGTCGTCGGAGCTGCTCGCCCAGCGGAGCTGGATCGACGCCTGCTACAGCGCCGACACCGTCGAGGAGATCGCGGCCCGCCTGCAGACCGCCGACTCACCCGAGGCGACCAAGGCCGCCGAGGAGATGCTGGCCAAATCGCCGGTCTCGCTGAAGGTCACGCTGCGCTCGCTGCGGGCGGCGCGGGATCTGCCGAGCCTCGAGGCGGTGCTCGATCAGGAGTACCGGGTCTCGATCGCCTCGCTGCGCTCGCACGACCTGGTCGAGGGGATCCGCGCCCAGGTCATCGACAAGGACCGCAACCCGCGGTGGCTGCCCGCGACCCTGGCCGAGGTCGACGACGCGCAGGTCGCGGCGTACTTCGCCGAACTGGGCGACAAGGAACTCGGCGCGACCACGCAGGAGGCACGGCGATGAGCAAGAAGATCGGTTTTCTCGGACTCGGCCACATGGGCGCGCCGATGGCGGCGAACCTGGTGCGCGCCGGACACGACGTGCTCGCCTTCGATCCGGTGCCCGCCGCGCAGGACCAGGCGCGCGCCGACGGCGCGACCGTGGTCGAGCGCGCCGCCGACGCGGCCGTCGACCGGGACGTGGTGATCACCATGCTGCCCAACGGCAAGCTCGTGCTCGACGTGTACGCGGAACTACTGGCGGTCGCGGCGCCGGGCACGCTGTTCATCGACTGTTCGACCATCGACGTCGCCGACGCGAAAGCCGCTGCCGCGCAGGCGGTGGCGGCCGGTCACCGGCCGTTGGACGCCCCGGTCTCCGGTGGTGTGGCCGGCGCGACGGCGGGCACGCTGACCTTCATGGTGGGCGGTGCGGCCGCCGACTTCGCCGAGGCGCGCGAGGTTCTCGACGTGATGGGCGGCAAGGTCGTGCACTGCGGTGACGCCGGTGTCGGCCAAGCCGCGAAGATCTGCAACAACATGCTGCTCGGCATCTCGATGATCGGGCTGTCCGAGGCGCTGGTGCTCGGTGAACGGCTCGGCCTGAGCCATCAGTCGTTCTTCGACGTGGTCTCCACGGCGTCGGGCCAGAGCTGGGCGCTGACCAGCTACTGCCCGGTCCCCGGCCCGGTTCCCGCGAGCCCGGCCAACAACGACTATCAGCCCGGTTTCGCGACCGCGCTGATGTCGAAGGACCTCACCCTGGCCGCGAACGCTCTGCGCGCCAACGGTATCGACGGACAACTCGGCGAGCTCGCCGCCGCCATCTACGAGCGGTTCAACCAGACCGACGCGCGCCGGGACTTCTCGGCGATCGTCACCGACATCCGGGAGCGTTCCGGGGAGGGCACCGAATGACCACGTACGAGACGATCCTGCTCGAGCGCAAGAACCGGGTCGGCTGGATCACCCTGAACCGGCCCAAGGCCCTCAACGCGCTCAACACCCAGGTCCTCGACGACATCGTCGCCGCCCTGGACGAGCTCGAACGCGACGACGAGATCGGCGCGGTGGTGATCACCGGCTCGGCCAAGGCGTTCGCCGCGGGCGCCGACATCAAGGAGATGCAGCCCAAGTCCTACATGGACATGTTCATGGACGACTTCTTCGCCCGCTGGGACCGGCTGGCCCAGTTCCGCAAGCCCACCGTCGCCGCAGTTGCGGGGTACGCCCTCGGCGGCGGCTGCGAGCTGGCCATGCTCTGCGACATTTTGATCGCCGCCGACACCGCGCAGTTCGGGCAGCCCGAGATCAAGCTGGGCGTGATCCCCGGCATCGGTGGTTCGCAGCGCCTCACCAGGGCGGTCGGCAAGGCCAAGGCGATGGACCTGGTGTTGACCGGTCGGAACATGGGCGCCGAGGAGGCCGAACGGGCCGGACTCGTGTCACGCATCGTGCCCGCCGACGACCTGCTCGGGGTCGCCGCGGAGGTCGCCGAGACCATCGCGGCCAAGTCGCTGCCGGTCGCCATGATCGCCAAGGAGGCGGTGAACCGGTCCTTCGAGACCACCCTCGCCGAGGGGATCCGCTTCGAGCGCCGCGTCTTCCATTCGCTGTTCGCGATCGAGGACCAGAAGGAAGGCATGAACGCCTTCGTCGACAAGCGCACCGCACAGTTCACCCATCGCTGACCTGTCAACGACGACACAGTTTCGAGGAACCATGACCGAGGCATTCATCTACGACGCGATCCGCACCCCGCGCGGTCGCGGCAAGAAGAACGGCGCCCTGCACGGCGTCAAACCGCTCGACCTGGTGGTCGGGCTCATCGAGGAGCTGAAAGTCCGGTACCCCGGGCTGGATCCGGCAGCGATCGATGACATCGTCCTCGGCGTGGTCTCCCCGGTCGGCGATCAGGGCGCCGATATCGCCAAGACGGCCGCGCTCGCGGCCGGACTGCCCGACACGGTCGCCGGCGTGCAGCTCAACCGATTCTGCGGTTCGGGTCTCGAGGCGGTCAACACCGCGGCGCAGAAGGTGCGCTCGGGCTGGGAACAGCTGGTGATCGCCGGTGGCGTGGAATCGATGTCGCGGATTCCGCTGGGCTCCGACGGCGGCGCGTGGGCGATGGACCCGGTCACCAACTACAGCACCTACTTCGTGCCGCAGGGTGTCAGCGCGGACCTGATCGCCACCATCGAGGGCTTCACCCGCGAGGATGTCGACGCGTTCGCGGTGCGGTCGCAGCAGAAAGCGGCCGCTGCCTGGTCCGGCGGCTACTTCGCCAAGTCCGTCGTGCCCGTGCGGGACATCAACGGCGCCGTCCTGCTCGACCACGACGAGCTCATGCGCCCGGACACCACGGTCGAGAGCCTGGCCGGGCTGACCCCGTCGTTCGCGGCGATGGGGGAGATGGGCGGATTCGACGCCGTCGCCCTGCAGCGGTACCACCAGGTCGAGAAGATCGATCACGTCCATCACGCGGGCAACTCCTCGGGCATCGTCGACGGGTCGGCACTGGTGCTCATCGGCAGCGAGGCCGCCGGTGCCGCAGCCGGTCTCACGCCGCGCGCCCGGGTCGTCGCGTCGGCCGTCAGCGGGAGCGACTCGACGATCATGCTGACCGGCCCGGTCCCGGCGACCGAGAAGGTGCTGGCCCTGGCCGGACTCACGGTCGACGACATCGACCTGTTCGAGCTCAACGAGGCCTTCGCGTCGGTGGTGCTCAACTATCAGAAGAAGCTGGCCATCCCGGACGAGAAGCTCAACGTCAACGGTGGCGCCATCGCCATGGGCCACCCGCTGGGCGCCACCGGCGCGATGATCACCGGAACCATGGTCGACGAGCTCGAGCGGCGGGGAGCCCGCCGCGCGCTGATCACGCTGTGCATCGGCGGCGGCATGGGCATCGCCACCATCATCGAGAGGATCTGACCATGACCGACACCATGATCGCCTGGGACCTCGGCGCCGACCGGGTGCTCGTGCTCACCATCGACGACCCGAACCAGTCGACCAACACCATGACCGAGGCGTTCGCGCGTGACCTCACCGCCACGGTCGACCGGCTCGAGGCCGAGAAGGACACCTACGACGGCGTGATCCTCACCTCCGGCAAGGACACCTTCTTCGCCGGTGGTGACCTGAACCTGCTGATGAACGCCACGCCGGCGACCGCGCCCGACATAGCCCTCGGCCTCGACACCTACAAGGCCGCGTTCCGCCGGCTCGAGACGCTGGGCAAGCCGGTGGTCGCCGCGATCAACGGCACCGCGCTCGGCGGCGGCTTCGAAGTCGCCCTGGCCACCCACCACCGCATCGCGCTCGACGCCAAAGGCAGTCTGCTCGGCCTGCCCGAGGTCACCTTCGGGCTGCTGCCCGGCGCGGGTGGCGTCACCCGGACCGTGCGACTGCTCGGCATCACCGACGCGGTGCTCAACGTCGTCGGCCAGGGCCAGCGGATGAAGCCCGCGAAGGCCCTGCAGGTCGGGATCATCCACGAGATCGCCGCCACCCGCGCGGAGATGTTCGACAAGGCCCGCGCCTGGATCGCGGCCAACCCCGAGGCGGCGCAACCGTGGGATGTGAAGGGCTACAAGCTCCCCGGCGGCACCCCGTCGAGCCCGGCGCTGGCGGCCAACCTGCCCGCGTTCCCGGCCAACGTCCGCAAGCAGCTCAAGGGCGCCCCGATGCCGGCGCCGATCGCGGTGCTGGCCACGGCCGTCGAGGGCGCGCAGGTCGATATCGATACCGCGTTCGCGATCGAGACCCGCTACTGCACCAACCTGATCTGCGGCCAGATCTCGACCAACATGATCAAGTCCCTGTTCTTCGACCTGGGGACGATCAACAAGGGCGGCAGCCGCCCCGAAGGCTTCCCCGTGCGCACGCCGGAGAAGGTCCTCGTGCTCGGCGCGGGCATGATGGGCGCGGGCATCGCCTATGTGCAGGCCCGCGCCGGCATGCAGGTCGTGCTGAAGGACGTCACGATCGAGGCGGCCGAGCGCGGTAAGGACTACTCGCGCAAGCTGCTCGACAAGGCGCTGCGCAGGGGCGCGATCAGCCAGGACGAGTACGACCGGATCCTCGGCCGCATCCACCCGAGTGCCGACCCGGCCGACGCCGCGGGCTGCGACTTCGTCGTCGAGGCCGTGTTCGAGGATCCGGGCCTGAAGCAGAAGGTGTTCGGCGAGATCGAAGCGCTGGTGAACCCGGACGCCCTGCTCGGCTCCAACACCTCCACGCTGCCGATCACCGATCTGGCCACCGGCGTGCAGCGGCAGCAGGACTTCATCGGTCTGCACTTCTTCTCGCCGGTGGACAAGATGCCGCTGGTCGAGATCGTCGTCGGCGAGCAGACCAGCGACGAGGCGATCGCCAGGGCCATCGACTACACCCTGGCGATCAAGAAGACCCCGATCGTGGTGAACGACAGCCGCGGCTTCTTCACCAGCCGGGTCATCGGCCAGTTCATGGACGAGGCAATCGCGCTGGTCGCCGAAGGCGTGCACCCGGCGTCGGTGGAACAGGCCGCCACCCAGGCCGGTTATCCGGTGGGCGCGCTGGCGCTGGCCGACGAGATCAATATGAAACTGGCGCAGAAGATCCGGCGCAGCCTCGAGGAGAACCTGCTCGCCGAGGGCAAGCGCTGGACCGATTCCAGGGCGTATCCGCTGGTCGACGCCATGGTCGACGACTTCGACCGGCCCGGCCGGCTCGAGGGTCGCGGCTTCTACGACTACGACGCCGAGGGCAAAAAGCTGGGTTTGTGGCCGGGCCTGGTCGAGAAGTACACCCGCGACGATCACGGCATCCCGTTCGTCGACATGCAGGAACGGATGCTGTTCGCCGAATCCCTCGACACCGTGCGGTGTTTCGACGAAGGCGTGCTGCGCACGGTGCCGGACGCGAACATCGGCTCCATCTTCGGCATCGGGTTCCCGGCGTGGACCGGCGGCGTCGTCCAGTACATCAACCAGTACGAGGGTGGGCTCGCCGGGTTCGTCGCCCGTGCCGACGAGTTGCGGGCCGCCTACGGCGATCGGTTCGAGGTGCCGGAGTCGTTGCGGACCAAGGCCGCCGCCGGGGAAACGCTCGGCTGAGCGTCATGACGACGGACACGACTTCCCGGCCTCCGGTGCTGCCGGGCGCGGGGGTGACCTCCGCGCGCGGGGTGCGCGGCGACGGCAGACGCGCGCACCGCAGGCGCGCGGTTGTCGCCGCGGCTCGGGACGTGTTCGTCACCAACGGCTATCACGGCGCGCGCATGGCGGAGATCGGTGCGCGCGCCGGGATCAGCAAACCGGTGCTCTACGACCACTTCGCGAACAAGCTGGACCTGTATCTGGCGGTGCTGCAACAGTATCTGGACCGGATGGTCGACGGGGTCCGCGCCGCGGTCGCGGCCGAGACCACACCGCGCGCCCGGGTGCGGGTGGCCGTGTCGGCGTACTTCGACTTCGTCGACGAGGATCCCGGCGGCCACGTGCTGGTCTTCGAGTCACCGGTGCCGAGCGAACCGAGTATCGAGTGGCGGGTGCGCAGCGCGATGCGCGCGTGCGCCGATCTCGTCGCCGCCGAACTCCGCGCGGTCGGGGTCGGCGCCGCACCGGCCGATATGTACGCCTGGAGCCTGGTGGGCTCCAGCCATCTGGCTGCCCGCCACTGGCTCGACGCGGGCAGGCCGATACCCAAACAGGACGCCGTCGAGGTCGCCGCCGCCCTGTGCTGGACCGGATTGGCCGGGTACGAGCGCAGGCTCGACCGGGCGAACACCCACTACGACAAGCGATCGGCGTGAGCGATCACCGTCGCCACCGACTGAACGGATCGAACAGCTATGTCACCGTCCTTTGCCCTGCACGAATCCGACGACACCTTCCTCGCGACGGCCACCGACCGCTACGTGCACGTGGTCGACATCGCGGCGCCGCCCAGCGCCGTCTGGCGCGCGCTGACCGCCGACGACGCGCTGGTGTCGTGGTCGGCGGCGGTCACCGGGATGCGTTGGATCTCCCCGCCGCCCTTCGGTGTCGGGTCCACCCGGGTCGTCACCCTCGCCGGCGCCGCGGCGCTGACCGAACGTTTCTACCGCTGGGACGACGAGCGCCGGATGACATTCACCGTCGACGCGGCCTCCATCCCCGGCCTCCGCCGCTTCGCCGAGGACATCCAGCTCACCCCCACCGCCACCGGTACCAGGCTGACCTGGACTTTCGCTCTCGAAGGCGGCCCCGCCCTGCGCCCGCTGCTGCGCCTGTCCGGCCCGATCACGACCCGCCTCACGGGGTCCATCGCCCGGGGCATCGTCGGGAAGGTCGAAGCCCAGGTGCACTGACTTCGTTGCTCCGGCTGCCCGCATCTCGCCGACGGAGGGGCGGCAGCCGGAGTGGCTTCGAATTCCTCGTGCGAAACCGCGTGTGCCCGACGTAACGTCGTCGCGGTGATCGACGGGGAAAACGAGGCACAGTCGCCGGCCACCACGTTGTCGGCCCTCGACGAGGCGTTCGCCCGGGTACCTGCGCCCGCGTCGATCGCGGCGTGTCCGTGTTGCCGTCATTCCGGCGACTACGCGATCCTGCTGCGTCGTCGGCGCCGTGACCTGACGGGATCGGATCTGGGCGCCTACACCTACCGCGCTCTGACGACGGTGGGCTCGGCGACGGACTTTCGGTACCTGGCAGGGAGAATCCTGCAGCTCTCGCATACGCGCGACGCGGCGATGCCGGACCTGGAAGTGGTCTACGGGAAATTGGGCCGAGCGGGCTGGCAGAGCTGGCCGGAAGCGGAAGCGATCACCGCGGTGATGGATGCGCTGTGGCGGGACCAGTTCACCGATGGCAGGCCGGAGGTGTCGATCGGCACTGTGCTGTGTGCGCTCGGGTCGGCACGGGGCACTGTCGCGGCTCGGTTGATCGAGTGGGGCGAACTTGCGGGCCGTGCGTGGGTGCAGCGGCTGCACGAATTCGTCTCGCAGCACTGCCGGAGGAAAGGTGATGTCACGGTTCCCTCGAATGCCTACTGGGACAAGGGGGCGGGGGAGTACGGCGAGCTGGTCGACTGGCTCAACGGTGGTGCGGCGCTCGGTGCCGTTGTCGCGGCCTTCGAGCGCGCCGACGATCCGAAGACTCTGGAGCTTCTCTCGGAGATCCATGCGGTGCTCGATCGCGGTTGACCGAATGCGGGGGCGGGGAGGGGTCGCCGGTGAGTCGACAAGACGGTGGGGGAGCGGAGCGAGTGCGAGCCACCGACGGCAGGCGAGGGGAGTGTCGGCGGCGCGCTCGGGAACGATCGCCCGGATCCGGGTCTTGGCCTGCTTCCCTGAACCCAGTTTGAACATTAGGAGACGTAGATATGCGCATCTAACAATGAATGTCATCCCTGTCGGATACCTCGCCCGACCACGTCACGCACCCTTTCAAAAGAAGCTCAGGACAGGAGGGGTTGGTCAGCAGTGGGTCCGGACTCGGCGATCAACTGGGCGGTGCGGAAGACGTCTTCGATCATGGCCGGGGTGAGTCGGCCGGTGAAGGTGTTGTGCGGGCTGACGTGGTAGCAGCCGAGGATGGTGATCGTGCGGCCGTCCGGATGGGCGAGGGTGACTTCGGCGCCGTGGCCGAAGCGTGGTCGTGGGCGGGGGACGGTCCAGCCGCCGCCGGTGAGCACGGTGAACAGCGCCTGCCAGCCGAAGGCGCCCAGGACGACGATGACTTTCACCGTCGGCGCGAGCAGTTCCAGTTCTCTGCTGAGGAAGGGGGCGCACCGGTGGCGTTCCTCGCTGGTCGGCTTGTTCTCCGGGGGTGCGCAGTGCACGGGTGCGGTCAAGCGCGTGTTCAGGAGTTCGATGCCGTCGTCCACGCTGACCGGCTGCGCACCGGTCGCCAGGCCGACGGCGTGCAGCGCGGCGAAGAGAACGTCGCCGCTGCGGTCGCCGGTGAACATGCGGCCGGTGCGGTTGCCGCCGTTGGCGGCAGGCGCCAGGCCGACGACGAGGATCTCGGCGTCGTCGGGGCCGAAGCCGGGGACGGGGCGGGCCCAGTAGTCCTCGTCGCGGTAGGCGGCGCGTTTGACGCGGGCCACTTCCTCGCGCCAGGCGACGAGGCGGGGACAGGCGCGGCAGGTGCAGATCAGGCTGTCGAGGTCGGCGACGCTCCGGGCATCTTCTGCCGCGAGCGGTGCGGTTTCCGGGGCGTCGCCGGCCATCGGCCCAGTCTAGTCGGCGGGGTTCGGCAGACGGCCGAACCACCTGCGCGGTACCGCTGGTACCACGTACTGTGGGGCGCATGGTGTCCACAGAGATCGTGACCGCCGACGGAGTCGTGCGCGGTCGTGCGGGCCGTCGAGTTGTCAGCTGGCGAGCCCTTCCCTATGCGGCCGCGCCCGTCGGAGAACTACGGTTCCGCGCCCCCCAACCCGTGCAACCCTGGACGGGGGTGCGCTCGGCGACCGAGTACGGGTTCGCGGCCATGCAGCACCCCAACGGTGCTCGCACCGGGGCCCGCACGTGGCAGCCGACGGGGGAGGACTGTCTGACCCTGAATGTGACCGCCCCGCTGACGCCGTCGGAGAGTCCGCGGCCGGTGATGGTGTTCATCCACGGCGGCGGGTATGTGATCGGCGCGGCCAGCATGTACTCGGGTGCACGGTTGGCGGTGCGCGGCGATGTGGTCGTGGTGTCGGTGACATACCGGCTCGGCGCGATGGGCTATGTCGATTTCAGCGAGTTCTCCACGCCGGAAAGGCCTTTCGAGTCGAACCTGGGTCTGCGGGATCAGGTCGCCGCGCTCGACTGGGTGCGGCGCAATATCGCCGCGTTCGGTGGCGACCCCGGAAATGTGACCATCTTCGGGGAGTCGGCGGGTGCGCACGCGGTGATCTCGCTGCTGGCGACACCCGCCGCGGCGGGCTTGTTCCATCAGGCGATCGCGCAGAGCGCGCCGGCGGATTGGACATCCGAGCCTGCCGAAGCGCGCGAGTTCGCGCGCAGCTGCCTGGAACGGCTGGGCGCCGATCCCGCCGACGCGGCCTCGGTGCTGGCGACGGCGCCGGCGAGTGAGCTGTGCCGGGCGGCCGATCGCGCGCTGTACCGGACCCTGCGGGAACGTCCGGGCAGTTTTCCCTACAGCCCGGTGGTCGACGGGAAGTTCCTGCCGGAGGCGCCGATCGATGCGATCGCGGCGGGTCGTGCGCATCGCGTGCCGCTGATCATCGGCACCAATCGCGACGAGGCGACGTTGTTCCAGCGGTTCATGAAGTCGGTGCCGCACACGCCCGCCCAGCTCACGTCCACGTTCGGACGCTGCGCTCCAGGTGCGGAGCAGCGAGTGGTCCGCAGTTACCCCGGGTACCCGGCCGCGCGGACCGCGGTGCGGATCGGCGGTGACTTCATGTTCCTGCGACCGACCCTGGCCGTACTGGAAGGTCACAGCCGGTATGCGCCGACCTACGCCTACCGGTTCGACTACGCGCCCCGGGCGGTGCGCCTGGCCGGGTTCGGTGCGACGCACGCGCTGGATCTGGTGCCGGTGTTCGGCTGGGTCGACAGTCCGGTCGGCCGGGCGATGACGGCCGCGGGCGGTCGGCGGGCCTTTCTCGCGGTGCAGGATCATATGCAGGACAACTGGCTGACTTTCGCCCGGACCGGCGCGCCGCTGCCCGCGTGGTCGCCGTACACGGCCGAGCGCAGGGCGACCTGCATCATCGACCATCCGCCCCGGGTGCTGATCGATCCCGAGGCGGCGCGGCGGGAAGCCTGGCGCGACGTCCGGATCTCCGCGCTGGGTGGTCCGGTCGATCGGAACGGGGCATGACGGTCGAGCTGGACGCGGGCCGGCTGGCGGAGCGCATCCGGGCGCTCTACGCCGAGGACGAGCAGATCCGGGCGGCGACGCCGCTGGAGGATGTCCATGCGACGGTCACGACGCCGGGATTGCCACTGGCACACATCGTCTCGACGGTGATGACCGCGTACTCGGATCGGCCAGCCCTGGGTGTCCGTCGCACCGAACCGGTCGTCGACGGCGGCCGCGTGACGCGCCGTCTGCTGCCGGAATTCGAGCTGGTGACCTACGGCGTGGTGTGGGAGCGGGCTCGCGCGCTGGCCGCCGCGTGGCACGGCGCGGGTGTCGGGGCGGGGGATTTCGTCGCGACGCTCGGGTTCACCGGTGCCGACTACACGGTGCTGGATCTGGCGACGATCCATCTGGGTGGGGTCGCGGTGCCGTTGCAGTCGGGAGCCGGTCTGACGCAACTGCGTTCGATCCTGGACGAGACCGAGCCGCGGGTGTTCGCCGTCGACACCGCGCATCTGGCGGCGGCGGTCGAGACGGTGCTGGCGGGCACGGCGCCGGACTCGCTGCTGGTGTTCGATCATCACGCGGACGACGACGATCACCGCGACGCACTGGCCGCCGCCCGCGCCCGGCTGACCGCGGCGGGGTCGACGGTCGCGCTGCACACGATCGACGAGGCGATCGCCCGCGGTCGTCGCGCCGATCCCGCGCCGCTGACGGTGCCTGCCCCGGGCGAGGATCCGCTGGCGATGTTGATCTATACCTCGGGCAGCACGGGCACGCCGAAGGGCGCGATGTACACCCATCGCCTGGTGGCGGCGGGCTGGCAGCCTGCCCGTCCGGTGGCGGTGCTGAATGTGAACTTCCTGCCGATGAGCCATATCGCGGCGCGGTTGACCTTGACCGGTGTGCTCGCGCGCGGCGGGACCGCGTATTTCGCGGCGGCGCCGGATATGTCGACGCTGTTCGAGGACATCGCGCTGGTGCGGCCGACGGAGATCTTCCTGGTGCCGCGAGTGTGCGACATGATTCTGCAGCGTTTTCGGCAGGAGGTGGATCGGCGGTCGGGGCCGGGCGTCGACGCGGGGGCGCTGGCCGAGGAGGTGCGCACCGAACTGCGGGAACAGTTCCTGGGTGGCCGGTTGATGACGGTGCTGTGTGGGAGCGCGCCGATCGCGCCGGATCTGCGGGAGTTCGTGGAGTCGGTGTTGCGGTTGCGGTTGCACGACGGCTACGGGTCGACCGAGACCGGGGGCGGTGTCATCTTCGATACGAAGGTGATGCGCCCGCCGGTGCTGGACTACAAGCTGGTCGATGTGCCGGAGCTCGGCTATTTCGCTACCGACAAGCCGTATCCGCGGGGTGAGCTGCTGCTCAAGACGACCACGATGATCTCGGGCTACTACCGGC
Organism: Nocardia canadensis; assembly: GCF_032656385.1. NCBI lineage: Bacteria > Bacillati > Actinomycetota > Actinomycetes > Mycobacteriales > Nocardiaceae > Nocardia > Nocardia canadensis. The sequence goes on along the minus strand of NZ_JAVCWB010000008.1, from coordinate 1,068,808 downwards.
GCCCTGATGTCACCGCGGAGGTGTTCGACGAGGACGGTTTCTGCCGCACCGGTGATGTGGTCGCCGAGCTGGCGCCGGACCGGCTGGCGTATGTGGATCGCCGCAACAATGTGCTGAAGCTGTCGCAGGGCGAGTTCGTGACGGTGTCGCGGCTGGAGGCGGTGTTCGCGGGGGCGGATCTGGTGCGTCAGATCTTCGTGTACGGCAGTAGCGAGCGGGCGTATCTGCTCGCGGTGGTGGTGCCGACGGAGGCGGCCCTGGCCGGGTCCGCCGGGGACGTGCGGGCGGCGGTGAGTGCGTCGTTGCATCGGGTGGCGGTGGCGGCCGAACTAGAGCCGTACGAGATCCCGCGCGACTTCCTGATCGAGACCGAGCCGTTCTCGATCGCCGACGGCCTGCTGTCGGGGGTCGGGAAGTTGTTGCGGCCCAAGCTGAAGCAGCGGTACGGGGAGCGGCTGGAAGCGCTGTACGACGATGTCGCGCGCGACCAGGAGGCGCAGTTGCGGCGGTTGCGCCGGGACGCGCCCGGTCTGCCGGTGTTCGACACGGTGGCCGGGGCGGCGCGGGCGGTGCTGGGGTGCTCGGCCGCGCAGTTGCGGCCCGAGGCGCGGTTCGGTGATCTGGGTGGGGATTCGCTGGCGGCGCTGTCGTATTCGACGTTGCTGCGGGAACTGCTCGAGGTCGAGGTGCCGGTGAACGTGTTGCTCGGGCCGGACAGTGATCTGGCCCGGATCGCGGAGTATGTCGGTCGGGAGCGTGCGCTCGGTGCCCGCAGGATCGATGCCGAGACGGTGCACGGTGCCGGGGCGACCGAGATCCGGGCGTCCGATCTGAGGTTGGCGGAGTTCCTGGACGCGGCGACGCTGGAGCGGGCCCCGCAGCTGCCGCCCGCCGCGGTCTCGCCGTCTACGGTCCTGATCACCGGCGCGAACGGCTACCTGGGCCGGTTTCTCCTGCTGACCTGGCTGGAACGGCTGGCCCCGCGGGGTGGCCGGGTGATCTGTGTGGTGCGCGGTGGTGACGCGGCCGCCGCTCGCGCGCGCCTGGACGCCGCGTTCGACACCGATCCGGTGCTGCGCGAGCATTTCCGCGCGCTCGCCGACGACGCGCTCGAGGTGCTGGCGGGGGATATCGGTGAACCGAATCTCGGTCTGTCCGCCTCGACGTGGCAGCGTCTGGCCGAGGAGACGGAGCTGATCGTGCACTCGGCGGCGCTGGTGAATCATGTACTGCCGTATGGGCAGTTGTTCGGCCCGAATGTGGTCGGTACGGCGGAGGTGATCCGGCTGGCGTTGACGGCGACCCGGAAGCCGGTGAGTTATCTGTCGACCGTGGCGGTGGCGGCGCAGGGGGAGTCCTTCGCCGAGGGCGGTGATGTGCGGGTGATGAGTCCGGTCCGGCGGCTGGACTCGAGCTATGCCAATGGGTACGGCAACAGCAAGTGGGCGGGTGAGGTGTTGTTGCGGGAGGCGTCGGATCGGTTCGGGCTGCCGGTGGCGGTGTTCCGGTCGGACATGATTCTGGCGCACAGCACCTATCGCGGTCAGCTCAATGTGCCCGACGTGTTCACCCGGCTGCTGTTGAGCGTGCTGGTGACCGGTCTCGCGCCGGTGTCGTTCTATCTGACCGACGCTCAGGGGCGGCGGCAGCGCGCGCACTACGACGGGCTGCCCGCCGATTTCGTCGCGGCGGCGGTCACTGCGCTGGGTGCGGGGGCGGTCGCGGGGTATCGGACCTACGACGTCGTCAATCCGCACGACGACGGCATCTCGCTCGACAGTTTCGTCGATTGGCTGATCGAGGCGGGGCATCGGATCGATCGGATCGAGGACTACGCGGACTGGTTCGCGCGCTTCGAGACCGCGCTGCGCGCGTTGCCGGAGGGGCAGCGCAAGCACACGTTGTTGCCGTTGTTGCAGGCGCACCGTCGTCCTGGGCGCCCGCTGCCCGGGTCGGCGCTGCCCGCGGACGGGTTCCGGGCGGCGGTGCGCGGGGCGGGGATCGGCACCGAGCGGGATATCCCGCATCTGGGTCGCGCGCTGATCGGCAAGTACGTCAGTGATCTGGTCGGCCTCGATCTGCTGGATGGGCCGGGGGAGGAGTAGCCGGCGGCCCGTGGTCAGTCGGGGCGGGACTCGCCGTGGGCCGCCGTCAGCAACGGTGTGCTGGGAGCCGGGGGCGGTGTCGACCGGGAGGGGGTGCCGCGCAGCGTGGTTCGGGTGATCAGGGCGTTGCGTGCGGCCACCCGGATCTCGCGGGCGAGGTCGGCGAGGACGGCCGGTATGTTGCGCTGATGGCGCAGCGCGCCGGCGACCAGCCGCAGCGCCAGGACGGGAGTGTGCAGGTCCGCCGGTGGCCGGGTGCGGGAGAAGATGCCGGTGGTGATCCGGGCCAGTTCGGGGTCGTCGGTGGCGCGGCGGTAGAGCTCGGTCTCCAAGGGGCGCATGGCTTCTCCGCGCGCCAGCCGGTTGGTCCAGTGGAAGATGGCGCGGCATTCGATGATGCGGCGGCGTTCCCAGTCGCGGAGGGCGCGGTCGAGGGTGGCGGGGTTGTCGAGGGTGGCGGCGACGGTTTCGGCGAGTAGTCGGCCGTAGTGCAGGGCGTCGCGGATGCCCTGGGCGGTCACCGGGTCTTTGAAGTGCCCGGCGTCGCCGGGCAGTGCCCAGCCGGGGCCGGTGGATCGGCGGAAGTAGGAGGAGATGCCGGTGGCGGTGCGTACGCGTCCGACGCGGTGGCAGCCCTGGAGCCGGGCCGCGAGGGCGGGAATGCGTTCGACGGCTTCGGTGTAGCGGCGTTCGGCTTCGCCGGGGCCGGAGCGTTCGCGGGTGGCGGGTGGTTGGACCAGGCTCAGGATCAGGCCGTCGTCGCAGGGGAAGGCGGTGCCGAGATCGGCGCCGGCGCGCCATTGCGCGGCGGTGTCTCGCGGGGTGTCGTCGGTGTCGCGCCAGTAGGCGTAGTAGCAGTCGCGTCCGCTGGGGACGGTGAGGAACGGGTCGTCGGCGCCGACGGCGCGGGCGATGGTGCTGTGTCTGCCGTCGGCGCCGACGACCAGGGCGGCGCGGATCTCGACGACGGCGCCGGAGCGGTCGGTGTATCGGACGCCGGCGCAGCGATTGTCGGCCCAGATCACCGAGGTGACCCGGCAGCGCTGGCGGACGTCGGCGCCCGCGGCGACGGCGGCGCGGACGAGGACGCCGTCGAGGCCGGTGCGGCGCACGCACATGGCGTAGTCGATACCGTCGACGGTGGGGAAGGTGGAGGTGATGCCGTATCCGGCGCCTTCGGCGTAGGCCTGGGTCAGTCGCGGGGCGCCGAGTGCCTCGACTTCGGTGAGTACGCCCAGTCGCTGGAGCTCGGCCAGCCCGGCGGGCCAGAGCAGGTGGGTGGACAGGGTGTCCGAGGGCAGGGCGGCGGAATCCAGGACGACGACTCTGCGGCCGGCTCGCGCCAACGTCACTGCGGTCGCCGAGCCGGCGCAGCGCGCGCCGACGATGACGACGTCGGCCGACTCGGCCGAGGTGACGGGGGAATCGAGCATGGGTACCGCCTCGGTCATCGAGTCTCGGACAGTGTGTCCGAGACGATGATCCGGTCGGCGGCGACCACTGTCAACAGCACACGGACGCAACGGATTCGCGCCCGCTCGCCCGTTGCCGATCCCTGGGCGGAGTGGAGGAGCACAATGGGCGCATGGTCGACGCATGTGCGCTCGCGGCCGAGCAGTCGAGGAGCCGCCGATGCCCTCGCTGACCCGTGTTCCGCGATCGGCCCGCAAACCGTCCGACGATCGGCGGACCGAGTTCGAGCCGCGGGTGTTACGCGCGGTGGAGGATCTGCTGGCCGACGGCACGCCGTTCACCGAGCTGGCCGTGCAGCGGATCGCCGCGGCGTCCGGGTCGGCCAGATCGACGTTCTACCGGTATTTTCCGGACAAGAGCAGGCTGTTGGTCCGGCTGGGCGAGTTGGCGACCGCCGATTTGTTCGCGGCGGCGGAGCGGTGGTGGAGTGCCGAGCACACCGATCGGCAGGCCGGTGTGGTGGTGGCAGCCGCGGCGATGATCGACGGTGTCCGCGCGCACCGCTATCTGCTGTTGGCTTTGAGCGAGGTCGCCGCCTACGACCGCGAGGTGGGTGCGTTCTGGCGGGCGCGGGTCGCCGCGTTCACTGAGCTGGTGGCGGCGCGTCTGGCGGCGGATCGTGCGGCGGGCCGGGTCAGCGCGCGGCTGGATCCGCGGGCCACCGCGTTGATCTTGACCTCGATGGTCGAGCGCACGATGGCCGTGGCCTGCTCCGGTGACATCGGGGTCGATGACGGGGAGCTGGCCACGGCGCTCGGGCGCGCCATCTGGTTGGTGGTCTACGGCGACGCGCCGTGAGCGGTGGTGTCGGTCAGCGGAGTGCGGCGTCGGGAGCGAAGGAGGTGAGTCCGACGTCGCGGTACTTGGTGACGAGTTTCTGGTACTTGCGCCGGTTGCGGGCCATGGGGGAGTCGGTCACCGAGGCGGGCAGGCGGTCGAACGCGATCCGCAGGGCTTTGGTGATCGCCTGGAATTCGCGCTCGTGGCGGCGGGTCCAGGGGTAGGGCATGCGGGCGCGGACGTCGGGATGCATGATGCCGCAGCCGAGCACCATCAGGAGGTGGCCGAGCGCGGGCGAGCTCAACCGCCACAGCGGGCCGGTGGCCGCGGGCAGGAAGTACGGGCGCGGGGCGTGGCGGACCGAGGCGACGGCGGCGTCGAGGGCGGGCGTGGACCGGAGTTCGGTAACTGCCATGTGCGTGTAGTGGGTGACGAGTTCGGTGTAGTCCTCGATCGGTCGCGACTTGCCGGGCAGGTGCAGGCCGAGGGTCTTGTGCCGGTAGTGGTCCCAGATGGCCTGGTTCTCGGCGAGGGTCGGTTCGGTGCCGGTGAGGGCGATGTAGGCGCCGCGCTGGACGAAGAAGGTGGAGTAGAGGATCCAGTTCCATGATTGGGGGTTGAGCGCGGAGTACCGTTCCCCGTCCGGTCCGATCCCCTTGACGTCGCGGTGCAGGACCATCAGGCGCTGTGCTTCGGTCTCGCGGTCGGTGTCCTCGCCGTGGTAGATCAGCTGGTCGGCGGCCGCGGTGCGGACCGCGCGCGCCCAGGGCTGGTTGCGGGACCGTCCGGTGGCTTCGAGTGCGGCGGAGACGGGCGGCAGCATCGGCTGGTCGAACAGGCCGACGCCGAACAGGCTGAACAGGACCGAGCCGCCTACCCGCTCGAAGCGGGCGACAGCGTCGGAGACCTGCTCGGGCGTTGCCGTGGTCGCGAGGTGGGGCACGGGGCAGGACATCGGGGGAACTCCTTTGTTCCGGTGTCGTGGACCACCGGCCCGGGCGACACTTAGGGCGCTATTCTGGTGTCGCGCGACTCCAGAAACTCGTGTGGTGTCAGAGTGCACCAGAATGGTGGGATGGTCAAGAGCATGGGTGAGGATTCCGCGAACACGGCCGCGCCGCGTGCCTACGCGGGGGTGGCAGCCGACGAGCGTCGGTCCCGCCGCCGCGCCGCCCTGTTCGAGGCGGCGCTGGATCTGCTCGCCGAGGGTGGCGCGCCCGCGGTCACCAAGCGCGCGGTGTGTACCAGGGCCCGCCTGAACGACCGCTACTTCTACGAGCAGTTCGCCGATCGCGACGCTCTGTTGTCGGCGTTGGTCGACGACCTCACGACCGAGGGCATCGCCGTCGTGGTCACCGCCACCCACACTGCCGGCCCCGACCTCGACAGTCAGGTCCACGCCGCCGCCGACGCCGCGCTGGGCTTCCTGGTCGCCGACCCGCGCCGCCACGCCCTGCTGCTGACCGCGCACAGCACCGAGGCGCTGCAGGCCGCGCGCCTGTCCACCCAGCACTCGATCGCCCGCGCCATGGCGGCGGTCGGCCGCGAGCTCGTCCCGGAGTCGGCCGACGACGAACTCGACTCCGACATGGCCGCCTACGCGGTGGTCAGTGGCGCGCTCGAGCTGGTCGCGGCGTGGATGCGCGGCGAATTCGACACCACCCAGGCACATCTCACCGACGTCATCGCCCGCCAGCTACTGCAGATCAGATTCGCCGGCAGCCCCCGCACGACCCCCGCCGGCTGACGTCAGCGGCGTGGCACGGCGATCCACTCGCGCCAGCCGCCGTCGAGCACGAGGTCGGCCAGCCGGCGATAGCCGCCGCTGCCCGGATGCGCACCGTCGCCTGCCAGCACCTCCGCGCGCCAGACCGGGTCCTCGGCCACGGCCGCGGTGATGTCGATGAACGGCACGTCGCGCGCGTGGCAGAGGGCGGACATCTGTTCGGCCAGCGTGGTGACGCGGCGCAGATGCGGTTCGCCCGCTTCGATCACCGGCGGCGGACCCACGACCAGCGGTGCGATCCCGCGCCGGCGGGCACCGTCGAGGATCGTGGCGAGATTGTCCAGGCTGCGAGCCGGATCGACTCGGACCGCGCCGTTCTCCTCGATCGCGTCGTTGGCGCCGAAGGACAGCACCAGTCGCTGGTCGGCCCCGCTCATCCCGCGCGGTTCGATCTCGGTCCAGCAGCGGCGCAGCACATCCTCGGAAGTGTTGCGCCGGATTCCGAGATTGAACGCGGTCGTGCCGACGCCGGTGGCCGCGAGGACGCGCCCCACCCAGCCGCGGTACTCGGGGTCACCGATCCCCTGGACGAAGGAATCGCCGAAAAAGAAGATACGAAGATCTGCGCTCACCGGGACGACAGTACGAGCGCGTGTGGGCGCCGCGCGCGACGGCCTCAGCTCGCCCAGCCGAGCCGGACCAACACCCGGTCACTGCGCGACGCCCCGGATTCCCGGCGCGCGACGTGGACGGCCGCCGACCACGCGCCGAGTCCGGCGCCGACGGCGTTGAGCAGGACGTCGTCGACCGAGGTCACCCGCCCCAGATCGAGGATGTACTGCAGGATCTCCAGCGCGGTCGAGACGACCGCGCCGACCGCTGTCATTCGCGCGACGCCCGACATTCGCGGAAACCGCAGCGGGAGCAGGAAACCCAGCGGCAGGAACACCATCAGATTGGCGCCCACCTGGACGAACGCGGTGCCCGGCGCCGCGCCGAGCGTGTCGAGGAGGTCCCGCAGCGGCATCAAGCTCACCGCCCGTGTTCCGGTGGCGGGCGTGAGGATCATCCACACCCACGGCAGCGTCGCGCCGACGATGCCGACTTCGGCGATCGACCGCCGCAGCGCGAGGCGACGCGGCAGCCCCGCGTGGAGCCGACGAGTGACGAGCAGCGCGGTAGCGGCCGTTAACACCGGCACCGCCACCGTCCAGGCGATCAGGACATGCCCCCACGACGTCCACACGCTCCCCATCGGCCCCACGATAGTGGCGCTGTCAGGGGGCGACGATGCGGGCGGCGGCGAAGACGGTCGCGGCGCGGCGGGTCGAGAGTTGCTCGATGTCGCCCCGCTCGGCGGCGAAGCGGGCCTGCATCGCGTTGGTGCGGGTCAGGTCGGAGAGCATGCGCAGCAGGATCACCGGCGGCACGGCGTCGGTGAGCAGGCCCTCGCGCTGACCGCGGCGCAGTTCGGCGAGTTTGGCGTCGATGGTGCGGCGCAGCAGCGGGCCGATGTGGGCGCCTTCGGGTTCCAGGTCCGACCAGGCCTGCAGACGCGCGTTGTCGGGGTGGGCGACGAAGTGGTCGAACAGGCGGCCGACGTAGGCGGGCACGTCGTCGGCGCTGAGCGCGGTCTCCTCGGCCGTTTCGGTGGTCCAGCGCTCGGTGACGGCCGCGTAGAGCTCGTTCTTGCCGGGAAAGTAGGCGTAGAGGCGGTCCTTGCTGGCGTGGGCGGCGTCGGCGATGCGGTTGATCCGGGCGCCCGCGATGCCGAATTCGGCGAACTCCGCCTTCGCGGCAGCGAGTATTCGCTCTCTGGTTGCCTCGCCTGCCGCACGCATGGCCGGAAGCCTACCCCCCTTGCCGAACCATCTGGTTCGGAACTATGGTCCGTTCGGAACCAGATGGTTCTGGAATCGGCGAGACGAGGACACCATGGGCGCGGACAAGCCACGCTGGCAGCAACTCCGGGAGCAGACCGAGGGCGTCTCCACCGCCGAACTGGACGCGCTGTGGACCCGGCTACGCCCGGCCCGCACCGACGACATCCTCGGTGAGTGGCGCGGCGATGCCTTCCAGACCGGCCACCCGCTGTGCCGGGCGCTGCCCGCGAGCCGCTGGTACGGCAAGACCTTCCTCGCGGTCGACGACGCCAAGCCGCTGATCTGTCGCGCCGAGGACGGCACCCTGTTCTCCGATGTCGAACTGGGACAGGGCGAGGCGACCCTGTGGAACATCGAGTTCCGCGGCGAGGTGACCGCGACGATGGTCTACGACGGCCGCGCGGTGTTCGACCATTTCAAGTGGCTCGACGAGAACACACTGATGGGCATCATGAACGGTCGGGCGGAACTGGTGCTGTCCCGTGGCGAACACTTCTACTTCCTGCTGGAACGGGTGTCCTGATGCGCACCACGGCGGTCCTGTCGCGAGACCCGGCCGCGGCGTTCTCGGTCGAGGACATCGAGGTCGACGAGCCGCGCGCCGGGGAGATCCTGGTGCGCGTCACCGCGGCGGGCATCTGTCACACCGACCTGGTGACTCGGCGCGCGGGCGCGGCGGATCGGCCGATCCTGCTCGGGCACGAGGGCGCCGGTGTCGTGGCCGCGGTCGGGCCCGAGGTGGCGACGGTGCGGCCCGGCGACCATGTCGTGCTGACCTTCCGGCACTGCGGTCGGTGCTCGGCCTGCGTGGACGGGCGCCCGGCCTACTGTCAGCGTTCGGTCGCGCTCAACCAGTTCGGTCGCCGCGCGCACGACGCGCCACGGGTGCTGCTCGACGGTGCCCCGGTGCTGGACGGATTCTTCGGCCAGTCGAGTTTCGCCGGATACGCCCTGACCACCGAGGACAACACGATCGTCGTCGACCCGGCGCTGGATCTGGCTGTGGCCGCGCCGTTCGGCTGTGGTTTCCAGACGGGGGCCGGCGCGGTCCTGAACGTGCTGCGGCCCACCGCGGGTGCCTGGCTGGCGGTGTACGGTGCCGGCGCGGTCGGGATGGCGGCGTTGCTCGCGGCGCGCACGGTCGCGGGCGTGCGGGTGGTCGTCGTGGAAACCTCGGCGGCGCGGCGGGAATCGGCGCTCGCGCTCGGTGCCGAGGCCGCGCTGGATCCGGCCGAGGGGCCGACGGTGCCGCGACTGCGCGAACTCACCGGCGGCGGCGTTACCCACGCGATCGACACCACCGGTGTGCCCGCGGTGCTCGGTGACGCGGTCGCCGCGCTGACCACCGGGGCGACCGTGGTGGCCGTCGGGCTCGGCGCGGGGACGCCGCCGGTAGATGTCAGCGATATCGTGTTGCGCGGCAAGACGATTCGCGGGTGCCTCGAGGGCGACAGCGTGCCGTCGACGTTCCTGCCGCATCTGCTCTCGCTGTACGCCGAGGGCCGGTTCCCGGTGGACCGGCTCATCGGCCGCTACCCGCACACCGAGATCGACACCGCGCTCGCCGACCAGCGGGCCGGGCGCGTGGTCAAACCGGTGCTGACATGGTGAACGACGAACCCGGCGAACGGTCCCGCACATGACGATCCTGCACAGCGACATCCTCGGCACCGAAGACGAGGACACCCCGCCGAATTCGACGACCGTCGCCGCCCGCGCCGAACGGCTGCTCGCGGCGTTGAACGCGGCCCGCGAGGTCTTCGTCGCACACGGCTATCACGGCGCGAGCATGGATCAGATCGGCCTGCGGGCGGGCATGAGCAAGCCCGTGCTGTACACGCTGTACGCGAACAAGCTCGATCTGTATCTGGCGGTGCTGCAGCATCATCTGGATCGGATGGTCGGCGGGATCCGCAGCGCGCTGGCCGGGGCGACCGGGCAGGAAGACAAGGTCCGGCGCGCGGTGCTGGCCTATTTCGACTTCGTCGACGAGGACCCGGACGGGCATGTGCTGATCTTCGAGTCGCCGGTGCCCAGCGAGCCGAGTGTGCGGTGGCGGGCCCGGCACGCCTTCGGTGAGTGCGCGGTACTGGTGAGTGCGGAGTTGCGTGCGGCCGGGATGGACGACGCGCGGGCCTTCACCTGCGCGTTCGGTGTGGTCGGCGCCAGTCATCTGGCGGCGCGGCAGTGGCTGGACACGGGCAAGCCGATTCCCAAGCGGGACGCGGTGGAGACGACGGTCGCGCTGTGCTGGAACGGGCTGGCCGGAATCGGCTGACCCGATTGCGGTCTCAGTCGGTGACGGCGGGCAGGGGACTGCCGTCGAGGAGTTCGTCGCTGGGTAGCCGGCCGATGAGCACGGCCAAGGCGCGTTTCCAGCGGCGCACGACCGCCTCGCGTTCGCCGAGGGTGCCGGTGAGCATGGCCGTCATCGACAGGCCGGTCAGCAGATCGATGGTGAATTCGACGAGGATCTCCGCGCGGGGGTCCGCGGCGTACGGTTCGCCGACGACCTCGAGGTAGAGCCTGCGCATCTCGGTGAAGACGCGGCGCTCCTCGTGCACGAGACGTTCGCGGAGCTCGGCGTCGGTGCGGGCGGCGACCCACAGGTCCAGCGCGGTGAAGAAGGCGGGGCTGTTCAGGTCGCGCCAGGCCAGGTCGACGACCGATTGCAGCCGATCGCGTCCGGGTGGCAGGAGTTCGGCTTCGCGCTGGAACTGCTCGAGCCGCAGATCCACGACGCGGGTGGTGGCCGCGATGAGCAGTTCGGCGCGGGTGGGGAAGTGGTGCTGCACGGTGCCGCGGGCCAGTCCGGCGCGTTCCTGGACGGCGCTGACGGTGGTCGCGGCGTAGCCGCGTTCGAGCAGGCATTGCGCCGTGCAGTCGAGGATCAGGGCCCTGGTCGAGGCCCGGCGTTCGGCCTGGGTGCGGCGCGGTTGTTGCAGGGTCACCCGACAAATCGTACGCGCTGACGGTAAGTATGAGCGAACGCCGGGCGAATCTTCCCCCGATTGCCTATTGACGCAGCGCCAGTGACCTGGTGCAATCGAGAAACCGTACGCAGTAACTGTTTCTTCTGAGCGAAGGGCTGCGATGACGCAGATCTCTCATATTCGCCGGGGCACCGGCTCGCCGATCGTGCTGGTGCACGGTCTCGGCAGCCGCTGGCAGATCTTCGCGCCGGTGATCGATCTCCTGGCCGAGCGGCACGAGGTGATCGCGCTCGACCTGCCGGGATTCGGTGCGTCGCCGGAACTGCCCGGTGTGCTGCCCGGCCCGCGCGGGTACGCCGACTGGCTGGCGCGGTGGCTCGGTGACAACGACATCCGGCACCCGCACGTCGTCGGCAGCTCCATGGGCGGCGGCATCGCCCTCGAGCTGGGCCGCACCGGGGTCGCCGCCGCCGTCACCGCGTTCTCCCCGGTCGGCTTCTACGGCGGCCCCGGCCTGCGCTGGGTCCAGGGATCGCTGACCGCCATGCGCGCGGTCGCCCGCGTCGCCGGTCCGGCCCTGGACAAGGCGGTCGAGTACCGCGCCGGGCGGGCGGCGCTGCTGGCGGTGATGTTCGGGCAGCCGACCCAGGTGAGGCCCGACGCCGCGCGAATCGACCTGGCCGGGCTGGCGGGCGCGACCGCCTTCGGCGCCGCCCGCGACGATTTCGCCACCTATGTCCTGGACACCGGTGACGACCCCGGCGCGCTGACCACGATCCCGGTGACGATCGCCTGGGGCACCCGCGATGTCGTGCTCACCCACCGCACCCAGAGCGCCCGCGCGCGAGCGGTACTGCCGTTCGCCCGCCACACCGACCTGCCCGGCTGCGGCCACCTGCCGTTCAGCGACGCCCCTGAGCTGTGTGTTCGGACCATCCTCGACAACCGGAGTGCTCCATGAAACCTTCGATCGCGGTCATCGGCAGCGGATTCGGTGGCCTGGCCGCCGTGATCGCGTTGAAGAAACGGGGCTTCGACGACATCATCGTCTTCGAGAAGGCCGACGACGTCGGCGGCGTGTGGCGCGAGAACACCTACCCCGGCGCGGCCTGCGATGTGCCCTCGCCGTTCTACTCGTATTCCTTCGAGCCGAATCCGCGGTGGCCGCACCGCTTCTCGCGGCAACCGGCGATTCTGGACTACATCCGTGACGTCGCCGACAAGTACGACGTGCGCCGCCACATCCGCTTCGGCACCGAGGTCACCGGGGCCGAGTTCGACGACGCGACGGGTCGGTGGACCGTGCGCCTGGACTCGGGCGAACAGGTCCGGGTCGATGTCGTCGTGCCCGCGGTCGGCCAGCTCTCACGTCCCGCGCTGCCCGCCATCGAGGGCCGGGAAAGCTTCGCGGGCACCACTTTCCACTCCGCGGAGTGGAACCACGACATCGATCTGACGGGCAAGCGCGTCGCGGTGATCGGCACGGGGGCCAGTGCGGTCCAGTTCGTGCCCGAGATCCAGCCGCGCGTGGCGAAGCTGACCCTGTTCCAGCGCACCGCGCCCTACATCGTCCCGCGCCCGGACCGTGAATTCGGTTCCCTGCACCACCGGGTGTTCGAGAAGTTGCCGGTGACCGAGCTGGCCGAGCGCGGCACCTGGTACAGCGTGGTCGAAGGGCTCAGCCTGGCCTGGGTCTACGCCAAGCCGCTGGCCGCCGCCATCCGGGCGATCTCCAAGTGGCACATGCGCAGGCAGACCGCGGCCAAACCGGGCCTGTTCGAGCAGGTGTGGCCCGACTATCCCATCGGCTGCAAGCGGATGCTGTTCTCCGACAACTACCTGCCCGCGCTGACCCAGCCGAATGTCGAGGTGAGCACCGACAAGATCACCGGGATCACCCCGACCGGGGTGTGCACCGCCGACGGCCGCGAACACGAGGTCGACGTCATCATCTGGGGGACCGGGTTCAAGTCGACCGAGTTCCTCGCGCCGATGTCGATCACCGGCGCGGGCGGGCTCGCGCTCGACCAGGAATGGCGCACCGGCGCGCACGCCTACTACGGCATGACGGTGCCGCGGTTCCCGAACCTGTTCATCATGTACGGGCCCAACACCAATACCGGTGGTGGCTCGATCATCTACTTCCTCGAGACCCAGGCCGAGTACCTCGGTGACTACGTGGCCCATCTGGCCGCCACCGGCAAACCGCTGACCGTGCGGCCCGAGGTCGAACAGGCCTACGACACGCGTATCCAGGCTCAGCTCACCGACAGCGTGTGGAGCCGGTGCTCGTCGTGGTATCGGCAGGCCGACGGCCGCATCACCACGAACTGGCCGCTGCTCGGCATCCAATACAAGAAGCAGGCGCGATTCGACGCCGCCGACTACGAGGTGATCTCCGCATGACTGACTACGACTACGACGTGATCGTCGTCGGCTCCGGATTCGGTGGCAGCGTGACCGCGCTGCGCCTGACCGAGAAGGGCTACCGGGTCGGTGTTCTCGAATCCGGCAGGCGCTGGAACGCCGAGGACTACCCGAAGACGAACTGGAACATTCCCAAGGCCATCTGGGCGCCGCGGCTGGGTCTGACCGGACCGCAGCGCATCAGCGTGCTCGGCAAATGCCTGGTGTTCAGCGGCTCCGGCGTCGGCGGTGGCTCGCTGATCTACGGCAACACCCTCTACGAGCCGCTGCCGGAGTTCTACCAGGACCGCGCGTGGTCGCACATCACCGACTGGAAGAGCGAACTCGCGCCCTACTACGACCAGGCCAAGCGGATGCTGGGTGTCGTGGAGAATCCGCGGATCGGCCCGAAGGACGAAGTGCTGCTGCAGGTCGCGCGCGGCATGAACGTCGCCGACACCTTCCATCGCACCCAGGTCGGGGTGTTCTTCAACGAGGGCGAGGAAGGCGTCGAGGTCGACGACCCCTACTTCGGCGGCGCCGGTCCGCGGCGGGCGGGCTGCATCCACTGTTCGGACTGCTTCACCGGCTGCAAGCACAACGCGAAGAACACCACCACGGTCAACTACCTGCATCTGGCGGAAAGCCGGGGCGCGCAGGTGCATCCGCTGACCACGGTGACCTCGGTGGCGCCCGACGGTGCCGGCGGCTACCGGGTCGAGACCGTCGCCTCGAACGGGTGGCTGCGCAAGCAGCGGCGCACGTTCACCGCCCAGCAGGTGGTGTTCGCGGCCGCGGCGCTGGGCACCCAGAAGCTGCTGCACAAGCTGCGCGCCGACGGCACGCTGCCCCAGCTCTCGCCCCGGGTCGGGGAGCTGACGCGCAGCAACTCCGAGGCGATCATCGGCGTCACCAGCAAGTCCCGCAAGGACTTCTCCCAGGGCGTGGCCATCACCTCCTCCATCCACCCGGAGCCGCAGACCCACGTCGAGGTGTGCACCTACGGCACCGGGCAGAACGCGCTGTTCCTGCAGACGGTGCCGATGGTCGACGGTGGCGCGTTCCGGTTCCTGCGCCTGCTGCTGACGATCCTGCTGCACCCGATCCAGTTCCTGCGGTCGCAGAACGCGCACGGCGCCTCGAACCGGTCGGTGATCCTGCTGGTCATGCAGTCGCTGGACAACTCGCTGACCTCGTATCTCAAGGGACGCAGGCTGGTCACCAAACAGGGCAGCGGCGAACCGAATCCCGAGTGGATTCCGCTCGCGCACGAGATCGCCCGCAAGTACGCCGACGAATGCGACGGTGTCAGCGGCAATATCGCCACCGACATCTTCAACATTCCCGCCACCGCGCACTACATCGGCGGCTGCACGATCGGTGACTCGAGCGATACCGGCGTGATCGACCCCTACCAGCGGATCTACGGCTACCCCGGCCTGCACATCGCCGACGGCAGCGCGATCACCGCGAACCTCGGGGTCAACCCGTCGCTGACCATCACCGCGCAGGCCGAACGCGCGATGGCGTACTGGCCCAACAAGGGCGAGGCCGATCCGCGCCCGGCCCTGGGTGCCGCCTATCAGCGGGTCGCGCCCGTCGCCCCCGCCCATCCCGTCGTGCCCGCCTCGGCGCCGGGTGCGCTGCGGTTGCCCGCATGAGCCGTTCCGGAGAGGACTCCATGACCGCCACCGATCACCTCGCCGCGCTCGGCTCCGCCTGCGACAGGGCGGACGCGCTGGCCCTGTTCGACAGCCTCCCGGCTGTCTCGCCTGCCGAGCTGACCGGCCGATGGCACGGGCGCGAGCTGGCCACCGGGCACGGGCTCGACGGGTTGCTCGAGGCCTCGGGCTGGTACGGCAAGCAGTTCGACGGCCTCGACAGTGTGCACCCGCTGCTGTTCTGCGATCCCGCGGGCGAGATCTTCGCCGTCGACCCGAAGAAGGTGCCGCTGGGGGTGGCCGACAAGGTGCCGCACTCGCTGGTGCGGCGCGGCCGCGGACTGCTCGGAGTGCTGAAGCCGGTCTTGCGCACTCGTCGGTACCGGGCCAGGTTGCGTTCGGTGCAACATCGCGGGGTCGTGACGGCGGCGATGGTCTACGACCACCTGGCGATCATCGACGTGTTCCGCCGGGTCGACGAGGACACCGTGTTCGGTCTGATGGACTTCCGTGACCTCCCCGATCCCTATTTCTTCGTTCTCGGTCGGGACTGACGCACAACTCCGCTGGTAGTTCGGCGCGATCAGGGGTAGGCATGGGATACGGGACGCTCGTCGAAAGGACGGCAGGCCATGGCTACACACCCCGATCCGTGGGCTTCGCACCGCGATCCGCACGTACACAGGTTCCCTGATACCGAACGCACCTTCCGCTCCCACGCGGGGGAGTCCATCCAGGACTCCCTCAACTGGCCCGGTTTGTTCCTCATCGGTGTCGGCATCGTCTTTCTCGCCGCGACCTTGACGGCCGCGGGTTCCGGCTTCGCCGGGTGGGCAGTGATCGCAGGGCTGATCTGCGGTGTGTGCCTGCTGTCGGGAGTGGCGATCGTGCTGGCCGAACATCGCCGGATCAAGGTCGGCGAGGGACTGCACCTGACCGATCCCGCCGGTCACTGAGTGCGGCGGTAGTCCACGTCCGGGCGGGTGCCCACCCGCCCGGTGATGGTCGTCGTGTCAGGCGCGGCGTAGTTCGAGCGCGTCCAGGATCAGATCGAGCCCATAGGCGAACTCGGCGGTGTGGTCGTAGCCCGGGCGCAGGGCGTGCTCGACGATCAGTTCGGTGAGATACGGCAAGTCCTCGGCGGGCAGGGTCGCGAGGATGTCGGTGGCGACCTCGGCGACCTCACCGGGCGTCCTCACGGGCAGGTTCGCTTCCTGTAGGACGTAGCCGCCGACGTAGCTGTCGATGAGTGAGATGGCGTGCGCCGCCATGGGCAGGCTGAATCCGGCGGTGCGCAGCACCCCGAGGACGGCGTCGTGGTGGCGCAGCGTCGCCGGGCCGGGGTGGCGACGGGAGTCCATGAGTCCCAGTGCCCAGGTGTGCTGGGACAGGACCCGGTGCGCGGAGGCCGCGCGGGCACGGATCGCCTCGCGCCAGTCGTCGCGGTCGGTGGGGGGTAGGTCGATGGCGGCGAACACCGTGTCGACCACGCCGTCGAGGATCGCGTCCTTGTTCGGCACGTGGTGATACAGCGACATCGCCTCCACCCCGAGTTCCTGGGCCACCCGCCGCATCGTGATCGCTTCGGCGCCGGCGCGGTCCGCGACGCGGATGGCGGCGTCGAGGACGCGTTCGCGGCTGAGGGGTGGTCGGGTCACGGCAGCTCCTGGGCTCGGAAGTGTTGACAAGCTTACAGACGTAAGACAGCCTTACATATGTAAGTCCATCCGGGATGGTCGCAGGGAGGAGAACCCGATGCCGATGCCGCGGTGGTGGGGTCAGATCAACAAGCGCGTGTTCAATCCGCGCGCGATCGAGGGCGGGAAATGGCCGGTGCTCATCCATGTCGGCCGACGGTCGGGGACGACGTATTGCACGCCCCTGGACGCCTATCCCGTCGACGGGGGCTATGTGTTCGTCCTCGTCTACGGCGCGCGCTGCGACTGGGCGCGCAACGTGCTGGCCGCGGGCCGGGCCCGACTGCGGGTCGACGGGCGGGAGCTGGAACTGACCGCACCGGTCGTCGTGGGCGAGGACGAGGCATTCCGGGCGCTGCCCGAGAATGTGGCGCGGCCGCCGAAGCTGCTGCGCATCACCGAGTTCCTGCGGATGGATCTGGTGGCCTGATTCGCGCACGCCGAGTGAAACGCTGGACACGAGCCGATCGTGCGCGAAGGAAACGATTGGACGGACGTCCACCTTTGCCGCACTGTTGACGACCATGAGCGAACATCCCGCCCAGCGGCGCACTCTCGCCGTGCTCGTGGCGGCCCAGATCTTCAGCGGAGCGGGACTCGCCGCGGGTATCACGGTCGGCGCGCTGCTGGCGCAGGACATGCTCGGGTCGACCGGATTGGCCGGACTGCCCAGCGCCATGTTCACCGTCGGGTCGGCGGCCGCCGCGGTCGGTGTCGGCCGGATCTCGCAGCGCGCCGGGCGCCGGGCCGGTCTCACCGTCGGCTACCTGGTCGGAGCGCTGGGCAGTTTCGGTGTCGTCGCCGCGGCGGTCACCGGGAGTCTCGGGCTGTTGTTCGCCTCGCTGATCGTCTACGGCGCCGGTACCGCGACCAGCTTGCAGGCCAGGTACGCGGGCGCCGACCTCGCCACACCCGCGCATCGGGCCCGCGCGATCAGCACGGTGCTGGTCGCGACGACGGTGGGCGCCGTGGTCGGGCCGAATCTGTTGCATCCCATGGCGAGTCTGGCCACCGCCTGGGGAATCCCGCCGCTGTCGGGGCCGTTCGTACTCTCCGGTGCGGCCTATCTGCTCGCCGGTCTGGTGCTGTGGGTGCTGCTGCGGCCGGATCCGCTCGTGCTGGCCCGCGAACTCGTCCGCACCGACGAACCCACGGCGGCGGCCGAGCTCGCCGCAGGCAAGACCTGGTCGGCGCCGATCGTGGCGGGCGCGACCGTGATGGTGGTGACCCAGCTGGTGATGGCGGCGGTGATGACCATGACCCCGATCCACATGCAGCACCACGGCCACGGTGTCGGTGCGGCGGGCGTGGTGATCGCGGTGCACGTGGCGGGAATGTATCTGCCCTCGCTGCTGTCGGGTCTGCTCGTCGACCGGATCGGCGCGGGGCTGGTCGCCGTCGCCGCCGCGGGGACCCTGGTCGCGGCCGGTCTGGCCGCGGCGCTGGCCCCGCCGAGTTCGGTCCTCGCGCTGGCCGCCGCCCTCGGCCTGCTGGGGCTCGGCTGGAACCTCGGGCTGGTCGCGGGCACCACGATGATCGCCGACGCCACCCCCGTCGCGACCCGTGCCCGCACGCAGGGCACCGTCGACGTCGGGATCGCCGTCGCCGGGGCGGGCGGCGGACTGGGCTCGGGACTGATCGTCGCGGCGGCCGACTACCCCGGCCTGGCCCTGCTCGGTGCGGCGATCGCCCTGCTCATCGTCCCGGCGCTGGCCTGGAGCAGCCGCAGGCCCCGCGCCGACGCGCAGGCGCCGGCGCTCGACGCCCGCGTCGACGGGTGAGCGGTGATCATGCGATGATCGCCGGATGACCGGCCCGGCCAGCACCACCCGCATCCTCGGCCTCCTCGGTGGCGTCGCTGTGATCCTGCTGCTCACCAACTGGAGCCCGATGCGTGCGGTCGCCTACGCCGTCATCTGGTCGCTGGCGGCGGTGGTCCTGGTGGTGCGCGAGCGTCGACGGCCCGCTGCCGGCTCCACCTCGGAGTAGCCGGGCACAGGCGGCAATCGTGTGGACCGGACGATCCGGCGACCCTAGGATCGTCGGATCGTTTCCGGGCAGTGGGGGTAGGTCGTGTCAGCCGTACGCAGCGGTGCCAGCTGGGTGGTCTCGTTCGTCCCCCTGTTCTCGCTCGGCCTGCTGACCTGGCCGCTGTTCGCCGTCCTGGCAGTCCGGGCACGGTCGTGGCCGCTGGCCGGTGCCGCCCTCGGATACCTGGGTCTGTTCGCGGTGGAGGTGTGGGCGAGCGAGCCGGACCCGGTGCGCGACACCATCTTCGACCTGTGTCTGTTCCTGCTGATGGTGGGCGGCACCGCCCACGCGATCGCGGTGCGGCGGCGATGGTTCGCGAGCCCGCCCGTGGTCGGCGATGTCGACGTGGTGGCCACCGAATACCCGGTGGCCGGCGCAGGCGCCGTCGCGGCCGAGCCCGCCGGGTCCACGCTGAGCGCCGAATCCGAGCCTGTGCAGCGGTTGCTCGACGAGATCGACCAGCTCGTGGACGCGAGCATGCGCGACGGCGAACCCCGGGTCGGCTACGACTACGACGACCCGACCTACCCGGACTGCCCGAACCCCTACTGCGGCGAATCCTGGCACGGGCTGGCCATCACCCGGCAGATGGAGCTGATGCGTCACTACGGCGAGGTCGACCTCGACTACGACTACCGCGCCGACGACAGCCTCGTGCTGTGTCCGGGTTCGGCGTTCGAGGGGGAGTGGCCCGCCCCGCCCAGCGTCGAGGCGGCAAGAGGGGAGCCGGAAATCGTTGTCGTGCAAGCAGAGCCGGCGCCAGAGCTCGATCCGCGAGCCGAGGCCAGGGCCTTGGCCGACCGGCTGTGGACCGCCCTCGCGCGACCGGCGCAGGCCCTCGTGGTCACGACGTGGCTGCTCGCGTTCGTCTCGATGTTCCTGGCACCCGCGCACTGGCGCTGGCTGACGGTGATCGTCGGTGCGGTGGCGCCGATGTGTGTCGGCTGGCTCTACGGGCGGCGCGGTGACCTGTTTCCCGCGGGCTATGTGCGGACCCGGTTGCGGGCCCGGCCCATCGTGGTCGGGGCTGTCGGGCTCGTGGTGTGCGCGGGCTGGCTGCCGTTCCGCTGGGCGCGCACACCATCGCTGGGCCCGGCGGAAGGATACTTCGCGCTGATCATCGCCTGTGTGGTGGCGTGTGTCGGGCACGCGGTCGTGCAGATCGCCCGGGTGCTGCCCGTCGGTGCCGCCGAGAACGAGACCCAGGCGAAGACACACGGTGAGAACCTGGTCGTGCTCGGGTTCGGCTGGATGCTGTTCGGTCTGCCTGTCACGCTGCTGTTCGGCTGGATCGCGAGCTACTGGGCGTATCAGCCCGGCGCCATGTGGGCGGCGGTCGCGGTCCTCGCCCTGCTCGTGCTGACCTTGTTCCTCGAAGCCGGCGCGATCAAGATCCTCACGAAAGCCCGTGACGACGGCGACATTCCGATGCTCGTGTTCTTCACGATCGGCGCGGGCGCCCTGCTGGTGTGGTCGTTGCTGCGCATCGCGGAGACCACGTTTCAGCCGTGAGCTCGGTCGTCGGCGCGAATGGGGGGGTGCAGATCCGCATGGCTGGAACCCGGTGCCCGGCTCGTGAAGCAACCGGCCGGGGCCGCCGCTGCACCCCACTGTGCGCCCGCCAGGCCTTCGAGCCTCAGGCGGGCACATCCAGCGGCGGATAGCTGTCGCCACCGGTACGCTCGGCGGCCGCGATGTAGTCGGCGAGCGCGTCCCGGGACCGGGTGAGCCGATCGATCTGCTCGGTGATCCGGCGCATCCGTGATCGCATGGCGCCCAGCAGCTCCGGGCAGCCGGGCAACTCGGGAACCTCGCCCTGCGCGCACGGCAGCAGGAACGCGATGTCCTCGGAGGACAGTCCCGCGCCCAGCAGATGCCGGATCTGCTGGACCCGCAGCACCGAACCCTCGTCGTAGACGCGATAGCCGTTCGGGCTCCGCTCGGCAGGCAGCAGACCCTGCGCCTCGTAATAGCGCAGCTGATGGGCGTTGACACCCGTCCGATGGCTCAGTTCCCCGATCCGCATCCGCATCCTCACTTGACCTTCACACCGGTATGAACGTCGACGATGCTGCCATGGACAACACCACCGCCACACCCGTCACCGTTCTCGGACTCGGCCTGATGGGCCGCGCACTCGCCGGTGCGTTCCTCGACGCCGGCCATCCCGTCACCGTCTGGAACCGCACGAGCGCCAAGACCGAGCAGCTCGTCGCCCGCGGCGCACACCGCGCCGCGACCGTCGGCGAGGCCGTCGCCGCCGGACCCCTCACGATCGTCTGCGTCACCGACTACCGGGCCGTGCGCGCCCTGTTCGACGATGTCGCGCCCACCGGCACGACACTGCTCAACCTGACGTCGGGTGACTCGGCCCAAGCCAGGGACACCGCCCGCTGGGCCGCACAGCACGGTGTCCGCTACCTCGACGGCGCCATCATGGCGATCCCCTCGACCATCGGCACCGCCGAGGCGGTGATCCTGGTCAGCGGAGCAGCCGAGGACGTCACCACGCACCGATCGACGCTGGAAGCACTCGGCACCGTCAGCCATCTCGGTGCCGACCACGGCCTGGCGTCCCTCTACGACGTGGCCGGTCTGGCGATGATGTGGAGCGTGCTCAACGCCTGGCTCCAAGGCACGGCGATGCTGCGGACCGCCGGGGTCGACGCGGCCACCTATGCCCCGTTCGCCCAGCAGATCGCCACCGGTGTCGCGACGTGGCTGCCCGGCTATGCCGCCCAGATCGACCGGGGCGCCTACCCCGCCGAGGTCGCCGCCCTGGAGACCGACGTGCGGTCGATGGCGCATCTGATCGAGGAGTGCCAGGCGCTGGGTGTCAACGCCGAGCTGCCGGTATTGATCAAGGCGATGGCCGATCGCGCGATCGCCGCCGGGCACGGCGGCGAACAGTATCCGGTGCTGATCGAGGAGTTCGGCAAGCCGCACCACTGATCGCTCAACGCGCGGCCAGGAGCGCGACCACCTCGTCGGCGACCTCGTCGACGCCGGGCATCGCGGCGATCTCGCTCGCGACCGATGCGGCGGCGGTCGCGAGGTCGCGGTCATCGATCAGGCTCGTGAGGTGCGCGGCCGTGATCGAGCGGGCGGCCACCGCGATCCCGGCGCCGCGGCGTCGCACCGCGGTCGCGTTCCAGGCCCGATCGCCGGGAGCGGGGGTGGCCAGCTGCGGGACACCCGCCTGGAGGGCGGCGAAGACCGAACCCGCGCCCGCGTGGTTCACCATGGCCGTGCAGTGCGGCAGGGCTTCGTGCAGGGCGATCCAGCCCGTCGTCGTGACACCAGCCGGAAGTGCGGTGGCGCGCTGGATCTTTCGATCGGGCCGGACGATGACGATCTCGGCGTCGACCTCGGGGGCCGCGCGCACGATCGCACGCACCATCGCGTCGGGGCCGTCGCCGAGCATCGTGCTGCGCGTGACCAGAATGCGGGCGCGCGTGGACGGTTCGCGCAGGAACGGAGGGGTGCGGGCCTGGGGCGGGGCGTACGGGGTGTAGCGCAGCGGACGCCCGCTGACCTCGACGATGCTCGGTGGCGCGATCGACAGGGTTCGCACGGGCGCGGGGAGATCGGCGTCGGTGAGCAGCCGCAGCAGTTCCCGGCGGATGACGGTGCCGTCGTCGAGGGCGATGTTGTGCAGGAGCGTGGGAACACCCAGCTGGGCGGCCACGATCGCGGCGGCCGAGGCGAACGGTTCGTGCACGATCAGCTCCGGCCGGAACTCACGGGCCGCCGCGAGCAAGGGCGCGAGCATCGGCCGATTGGTGACGGCGAAGACCCGTGCGCCACCCTGCGCATCGGCCATCCCCCGCGCCGACCGCACGGCCAGCAGAGGATGGGCCCCGAGCCCGCGCACCGCCGAACGGACGTAGTCGATCGGGGGAGCGACCTCGGCGACCGGAAGCTGCGTGCGCACGGCCGCGGTGGCGGCGCCTCCCGTGGCGATCATGACCCGATGTCCGCGCCGCTGCAGGCGGGCGGCCAGCGGCATCATCGGAAACAGGTGCCCGAGTAGTGGCATGGCCACGAACATCACTCGCATCAGGCCTCCGTCGCTGCCGTGGCCGCGTCGTCGGCCGTTCGAGTGCTACGAAACAGCTGCGCGGCGGGTTCATTCGGTGTCGGTGTCGACGGTCATGACCCGGCACCAGCCGGGTGGCCGCCCTCGCGCCGGGCCGCATCAGCCGAGGGTGGCCAGGAGGGCGGGCAGGGCGGTGCCGATGGGCTCGCGGATCACCTCGTCGGCGAGGTCGTCGTAGGGCGTGGGTTCGGCGTTGACGATGATCAGCCGGGCGCCGTGCTCGGCGGCCACCCCGGCCAGCGACGCGGCGGGCTGGACCTGCAAGCTCGTGCCGACCGCGATGAACACGGTGCACGCCTGGGCGATCGTCATCGCCTGCGCGAGCACCCCGGGATCGAGGGCCTGGCCGAACATGACGGTGGCCGTCTTGAGAATGCCGCCGCAGCGCAGGCAGGCCGGATCGTCCTCGCCCGCCGCGATCCGTTCGAGGGCGGACTCGGTGGTCGTGCGGTCACCGCACTCGGTGCACACCGCCGTGCGGGCGTTGCCGTGCAGTTCGACGACCTTGCGGTCGGGCAGGCCGGCGAGCTGGTGCAGGCCGTCGACGTTCTGGGTGATCACTCGCACCGCCACCCCGCTCGCCGCCAGCGCGGTTACGGCGTGGTGGGCGGCATTCGGCTCGGCCCGCCAGGCCGGGTGTTCGCCGCGCATGAGCCAGGAGCGGCGACGGATGTCGGGATCGCGCATGTAATAGTCGTAGGTGACCAGCTTCTGGGCGTCGGGATCGCGCTGCCACAGGCCCTGCGGGCCGCGATAGTCGGGGATCCCGCTGTCGGTGGAGACACCGGCGCCGGACAGGATCGCCACGAGAGGTCGGCTGGTCATGCGGTTCAGCGTAGGTCGGTCGGTCGGCGTGGTCGACGAGAATTTCCCGCCGATCTCGATGAGGGGTGCCGAATCTGGCTATTGCACGCTAAAGTCTGCCTGGATGTACACAGCGGAAGGTGGACGATGTCGTCGACAGCAGTGAAGCAGCAGGTGCTCGAACTCGGTGGAGCATTCATGATCTCGCGTGAGGCCAGGGAATTCGGGCAGGCGGTCGGGGTCCCCGGCTTCCACGGCGCCTACACCCGCGGACGCGGCGGCGTCCTCGGTGACGTCGACGCCGATGTCGTCGCCGCGGCCTTCGGCTTCTTCGAGCCCGGATGCGTCCGGGCCGCTTGGGAATCCGTGCCGCTGCCCGCCGCCGACGCGGCCGCGGCCTACCTCGCGGCCTGTCACGACTTCGGTCGGCGCAAGCTGGCCGCCTACGACGACGCCGACCGGCTCGCCGAGCTGCTCGGCCGCGTCGTCGCCGCGGCGCCGTCGACCGGGCTGCCGCTGTTCGCCGGCTGGCGCGCGATGCCGCTGCCCACCGACGGCCGCGCCGCCGCCCTGCAATTGACCCATGTGCTGCGGGAACTGCGCGGCGGCCTGCACCTGATCGCGGTGCTGGCCCAGGGGCTCACCCCGTTGCAGGCGATCCTGATCGCGGGATCCCCGGTGTCGGACGGTCCGACTCACGCGCGCATGCTCGGCTGGTCCGAACCGTTCGAGCCGATCACCGACGAGCACCGGGCCCGCTGGGATGCCGCGGAGACCTTGACCGACGAACTCGTCGCACCCTGCTTCGACGCCCTCGACGCGGCCGAACGCGACGAACTGGCCGCGTTGATGTCGGCCGCGCACACCGCCGCCTTGGTCCGTTAGGAACCGATCACGTCGCGACCGCGGCCCACGATCAGCGGGTCCGCGGTCGCGACGATCTCCGCGTCCTTGGTGTCGTACTCGAAGCGGTTGAGCACGTACCGCATCGCGTTGAGCCGGGCCCGCTTCTTGTCGTTGCTCTTGACCACGATCCACGGCGCGTGGTCGGTGTCGGTGTGCTCGAAGTTCTCTTCCTTGGCCGCCGTGTACTGCTCCCACTTGTCGAGCGAGGCCAGGTCCATCGGGGACAGCTTCCACTGCCGGACGGGGTCGACCTGGCGGATGGCGAAGCGGGTGCGCTGTTCCAGCGGCGACACCGAGAACCAGAACTTCACCAGGTCGATGCCGTCGTCGACGAGCATCTTCTCGAACAGCGGGGCCTGGCCAAGGAACCGCCGATGCTGTTCGGGCGTGCAGAAGCCCATCACCCGCTCCACACCGGCCCGGTTGTACCAGGACCGGTCGAACAGCACGATTTCCCCCGCCGCGGGCAGGTGCTCGACATACCGCTGGAAATACCACTGGGTGGATTCGCGGGCCGAGGGCTTCTCCAGCGCCACCACCCGCGCGCCGCGCGGATTCAGATGCTCCATGAACCGCTTGATGGTGCCGCCCTTGCCCGCGGCGTCACGGCCCTCGAAGACGATGACGATGCGCCGCCCGGTCGCCTTGATCCAGTTCTGCAGTTTCAGCAGCTCGATCTGCAGCAGCCGCTTGTCCAGCTCGTACTCGGTGCGCGACAGGCGTTCATCGTAGGGGTAGCCCTCGCGCCAGGTGTCGACGATCAGCCCCCCGGGCGCGGTGAGCAGCACGGGATCGTCGTCGTCGCTGTCGTCGACGGTGAACGCCGTGGTGTCGGCGAGGTTCACAGCGGTGGCGAGATCGGCGATCTCGCTGACCTCGCGGGGGATCTGACGCGTCTCGACATCGGTCATCTCGCGGACGCTAAGCCACGAGCGTGACGGCGAGGTGAACGTGCGGTGTGGGACCGCGGCGCACCGGGTCGTGGCCGGGCCTTCGGCCCGCGTCGGTGGTGAGCGTGTCCTGGACGGAGCGACCCGCGGGTCGGGGCATACTGCGACCAGACCACACAGCGACCAGCGTGGCAGGGATGCCGCGCCGCGGAGAGGACGACGCCGATGTCCGACGGAGGTTCTTTCACCGACCAGTCCGCCGCTCCCGACGACGAGAGCGCGCCGGGCAGCCACATCATCCGGATCGCTTCCGTCGCGGCGCTGGGTGGTTTGCTGTTCGGTTTCGACAGCGCGGTGATCAACGGCGCGGTGGCGGCGATCCAGGACGAATTCGGTGTCGACGACGCCGTTCTCGGCTTCGCCGTGGCCTCGGCGCTGCTCGGTGCCGCCGCGGGCGCGATGACGGCGGGCCGCATCGCCGACCGGATCGGCCGGATCAAGGTCATGAAGATCGCGGCCGTGCTGTTCTTCCTCAGCGCGGTCCTCACCGCGCTCGCGCCCAGCGTGTGGCTCCTGGTGATCGGGCGCATCATCGGCGGCCTCGGGGTCGGCGTCGCCTCGGTCATCGCCCCCGCCTACATCGCCGAGACCTCACCGGCCCGCATCCGCGGCAGGCTCGGCTCACTGCAGCAGCTCGCAATCGTGCTCGGCATCTTCCTGGCCCTGCTCGTGGACTATGTGCTCGCCGAGATCGCCGGCGGTGCGAGTGAGACGCTGTGGCTGGGTCTCGAGGCCTGGCGGTGGATGTTCCTGTCGATGATGGTGCCCGCGGTCGTCTACGGCGTGCTGGCCTCGACGATTCCGGAGTCCCCGCGGTATCTGGTGGCCACCCATCGCATCCCCGAGGCGCGCAAGGTGCTGGCGTTGCTGTTCGGTGAGAAGAACCTCGAACTGACCATCGGCCGGATCGAGGACAGCCTCAAGGGCGATGTGAAGCCGTCGTGGAAGGACCTGCGCCGCCCGGCGGGCGGGATCTATCCGATCGTCTGGGTCGGTCTGCTGCTGTCGGTGTTCCAGCAGGCGGTCGGCATCAACGTGATCTTCTACTACTCCAACGTGCTGTGGGAGGCCGTGGGATTCGAAGAGTCCCAGTCGTTCCAGATCAGCGTGTTCACCTCGGTGGTCAACATCGCCACCACCATCGTCGCGATCATGCTCATCGATCGGATCGGGCGCAGGCCGCTGCTGCTGGTCGGTTCGATCGGCATGACGGTCACCCTGGCGACGATGGCGGTGTGCTTCGGCACCGCCGACCAGGTGCCCAACTCCGAGGGCACCCTGGAGCCGCAGCTGACCGGGGCGAGCGGGCCGATCGCGCTGGTCGCGGCGAACCTGTTCGTGGTGTTCTTCGGCATGAGCTGGGGCCCGGTGGTGTGGGTGCTGCTCGGGGAGATGTTCCCGAACCGGATCCGTGGCGCCGCACTGTCGCTGGCGGCGGCGGGGCAGTGGGCCGCGAACTGGGCGATCACCGTGTCCTTCCCGAGTCTGAAGAGTTTCTCGCTCGGCTTCGCCTACGGCATGTACGCGGCGTTCGCGCTGCTGTCGTTGGTGTTCGTGGCGCGGTTCGTGCCCGAGACCAAGGGGATGTCGCTCGAGGACATGGATGCCGCGACCGGTGTCGGACGGCCCGCGTCGGCGGGCTGATCGCTAGGGCCGCACCATCTGCCGGTAGTCGGCCGGTGTCGCGCCGACCGTCTCCCGGAACGCGCGATGGAATCCGGATTCGCTGCCGAATCCGCAGGCGGCGGCGATCGCGCCCATCGACTGGTACCGCTCGCGCTGCAGCAGTTTCTTGGCGCGATCGATGCGGATCACCTTGATGTGGTGGGCGATCCCGCCGCCACCGACGAGGCGGTAGAGCGTGCGCCGTGAGACCCCGCACGCCGAGGCGACCGTGTCGGCGCTGAGTTCGGGATCGCAGGCGTTGGCGCGCAGGAAGTCGAAGACCTGCTGCCGCAGCACCGCGGTGATCTCCTCGGGCTCGCTCTTGCGGCGGGCCGCGGTCGCCACGGCGGCACCGAACAGTCCGAGCGCGTGCGGGACCAGCGGCGCCGCCTGCGCCGGATCGGCGGCGACGAGGTCGAACAGGGCGGTGAAGCAGGAGATGACAGTCGGGGCGACGGTGCCGGGCCCGTAGGCCCTGGCGGTGAGCGAGCGGGTGTCGGCGACCGAGATCCGCCGCGTCGGTACCTGCACGACCAGTTCCTCGAAGGTGGAGGTCCAGGTCGCGGAATAGGGGCGGGTGCTGTCGAGGAAAACCAGAGTGCCGGGCTCGGCTGCGACGGTGCGGCCGTCCTGTTCGAGCACGGCGCTCCCGTCGAGGGTGATCACGCCCAGCACACAGTCCTCGGTGTCGGCGCTCAGGTCGACGTGGCGACGGCGCGCCCGCTGCGCGTCGGCGCGGACACGGGACAGGCCGACGGCGTTCTCCAAAGTGGCGTACTCGATGCGCGCGTGGTAGTCGGCGGTGGTCATCGGGTCGACCTGCATACGGAAATACATCGCGCACACGCTGTCGCGCCAGAAGTCGAAAGCCTCCCTGGGGGAGACGCTCTCGGTGCTGAGCACCAGGGGGGACAACCGGTCGGGCATCGACCCAGTATCCATCGGGCAACCCAGGTTGTCCTCGGATGTCGACGACGGCCACGACCGCGAGCGTGCCGGTTCGGCGACCACCTCCGCGACCAGGCTCGCCTATGCTCGGCGGCCACGCGGGCTCGCCCTCACGATGGCCTGCACTCGGGCCGCTACATCGTGGCGAACGCCCTTTTTGGTGAGTGCAGATTAACTGAACGTTTGTCCAAGTTGGCTGATTGTTCATGTAAACAGCACTGTTTCGGAAACTGTGCGGCCTAGGTTCGTGTCGCACCCTCACCCGATGCCCTCGGCGGTGCGCCGAGCGCCCGCCCAGCCGGAGATCACAGCGCATGCCTCTGTCCCTGTCCCGCGTCACCGCGCCCTGCGTCGGTTCCCTCACCGCGCTCACCGTGGCCGCCGGCATTCTGCTCGCGCCCGGCACCGCACGGGCGAGCACCGAGGACACCCTCGCGGCTACCCCGATCGGTGACGCGGCGGCGCTGTGCACCACGGGCGCGCCGACATTCGACGATGTGGTCACCGCGGCCGCGTCGGTCCTGCGCGGCATGGTCGGACCCGCGCAGCTGGCCGCCTACGACCAGCAGGTCGCCGGATTCCGTGCCGAAATCGCCGCTGTGCGAGTACATCGGGACGGGCTGCCGATGCGGCCGGAGCGGGTGGGCACCCGACTCGCCGAGCTCGACGACCCGATCGTCACCTACCTGGTCAACGGACTCGACGCGGTGCGCACCGGCCGGATCGACCAGACGATGTCGGTCTCGCAGCTGACCGTCGACGACGCGATCGAAGTGTTCATCCTCGCGACCGGCATCGTGAAGATCCCGGCCAAGCTCGCCGCCGGGATGGTCCCCACAGTGGGGATCTTCCTGAAACCGATCGTCGGCGCCGCCTTCACCGGCACCAAGGCCCTGGCCCGGGCGGTACAGAATTCGATCGACGCGGGCTGCGTGGCCCCGAACGTCTACCCGCCGCTGGACCCGGCCTCGGTCGCGATCGAACCCGTCGACGTACCGCGACCGATCGAGGACCTGGCCGCCCTGGTCATGACCGCCGACGGCACCTGTACTCCGATCGCCGACCTGACCATCGCGGCTGTCGTCGAACGCTCGCGAACATTCCTGACCAGCGGCGCCGTACAGGTCGACAAGACCGCGGTCGACCAGGCCGCCGCGGACCTGCAGGTGTTCCTGGCGAGCAATCGGGTGGCCGAGGTGATGCTGATGCGCCGTTCCGACGAGCTCGGGCCGCTGGTGGAAGCCCTCGACCTGGGTCCGCTGACCTTCCTGGCCAACCTCGGCGCCGACGTCGCCGCGGGCACGGCCCTCGACACCGTGCCGCTGGCCCAGGTGCAGGTGGAGAACGCCTTCGACCTGGCCACCCTGACCCTCGACATCACCAGCCTGCTGTTCTCGGCCGGCACCTCCCTCGCCGGGTACGCGGGGGTCGCCGACGCGGTCCTCACGCCCCTGTCGATCGTGCAGAAGCTGGCCTTCGCGCCGACCGACTACGGCGCACCGATCGTGCGCGGCGTCATCCAGTCGATGTGCGCGGTGTAAGTTTCCAGCGATCCCAGACCAGAAGGTGAGCATCCACGTGTCGCACTCCATCCCGGGCTCCACCCCGGCCGGTATCGGCCGACGCGAAGTTCTGGCCGGCGCCGCGGGCGTCGTCGCCGGCATCACCCTCGTCGGGCTCACGCCCGCGGCGGCGGTCCCGGCCGAGGTGCCCAAGTTCGCGCCGGGCGCCGGGCGCACCGCCCGGATCCTGATCACCGGCGACGCGGGCACCGGCAGCCGCACCCAGTGGGCGGTCGCCGACGCGGCCCGCGCCTTCCACGCGCGCGAACCGTTCACGATGGCGGTCGGCCTCGGCGACAACATCTACGAGTCCGGTCCCGACGGACCCGACGACGTGCAATTCGCCACGAAGTTCGAGGATCCCAATGCGGGACTGGACTTTCCGTGGGCCATGGTCCTGGGCAACCACGACACCTCCGCGGTGTTCCCCGGCGACGGCGGCTGGCTGCTGCGCGGCAACCACGAGGTCGAATACCACGCCAGATCGCGTCGCTGGTGGATGCCGAGCCGCTATTACTCGGTGCGGGTGCCCGAGGAGAACCCGGTGGTGGAGTTCTTCGTGCTCGACGTCAACCCGCTCGCGGCCTACATCCCGCCGCTGCTCGACCCGTACTGGTCGGTGGACGGTCAGTACATGAACGAGCAGCGTGCCTGGCTGGACCGGGCGCTCGCGGAATCGACCGCGCCGTGGAAGATCGCCTGCACCCACCACCCCTACCTCAGCAACGGACCACACGGCGACGCGGGCAACTACGAGGGTCTGCCGATCGAGCCGATCAACGGCGTGCACGCCAAGCGATTCTTCGAAGACCATGTGCTGGGCAAGGTCTCGTTCCTGCTGTCCGGGCACGACCACACTCTCCAGGTGCTCGAACCGACCGCCGCGTCGAAGGGCACCCGCCAGATCGTCTCGGGCGCGGCGGGCAAGACGGCCGCCGGTCGTCCGGCGACGCCCAAGGATTCCGCGCATCCCGCGCTCTACGAGACCCAGCACGAACTGGGCTTCATGGTGATGGACCTGAGCCCCGAGAAGGTGACGCTGCGCGTGGTCACCGTCGATGCCGCCTCCGGTGTCGGCACCCAGGTGTTCGACCGTCGCCTGGCCTGAGCGCGG
The DNA here is from genome assembly GCF_032656385.1 of Nocardia canadensis. NCBI lineage: Bacteria > Bacillati > Actinomycetota > Actinomycetes > Mycobacteriales > Nocardiaceae > Nocardia > Nocardia canadensis. The sequence goes on along the minus strand of NZ_JAVCWB010000008.1, from coordinate 1,038,065 downwards.
CCGGTCAGTGGCGTGGGCGTTGCTCGCGCCACTGCCGGGGGCTGGTGCCGTAGTGGCCGCGGAACCAGCGCGAGAAGTTGCTCACCGAGGAGAAGCCGAGCAGGTCGGCGACTGCGGTGAGGGAGTGGCGGCGGGTGGTGACCAGGCGTTCGGCCAGCGCGGCGCGGGTCTCGTCGACGATCGCGGTGAACGTGGTGTCGTCCTGGGCGAGCCTGCGGTGCACGGTGCGCCGGTCGACACCCAGACTGCGGGCCACCTGATCGACGGTGCAGCGTCCCGTCGGTAGCAGCAGTTCCACGAGTTCGCGGACCCGGTCGGTGACGGTGGCCTCCCGCGTCGGGGTCAGCGTGCCCACCAGCTGCTGGGTGTAGGTGCGCAGCAGCGGATCGGCCATGGCGTTCGGGGCGTCGAGATCGGTGCTGTAGGTGAGGATTCCGTCGAAATCCTGATCGAACTCCACGTGCGGACCGAACATCTTGACGTAGGTGGCGCGATCGCGCGGCGCGGGGTGGGAAAAGCAGACCTGTATCGGCCGCCACGTGGGCCCGGCGAAGCCGCGCAGCAGTCCGTGCAACACCCCGGTCGTGAGCTCGACGGCTTGGCGCACGGGCACCTGCCTGCCTACATCGACCGAGACCCGCAGCGTGGCTACGCCGTTGGCCTCGATGATCTCGGTGTGCAGCGCCTCGTTGTACATGTGCTCGTGGCGCGAGAGCAGCCGCAGCGCGCTGCGCACATCGGGCTCCTCGCGGATGACCAGGCTCAGCGGGCCGAGGTTGGCGAAGCGCCGCAGCTGCGCCAACCGCAGGCCGAAGTCTTCCCGACCGGATTCGGCGGCCGAGCGTTCCAGCAGTTCGGCCACGGCCTCGGCCGGCACCCAGCGATCCTGGGTGCCGAAACCGGCCGGGTCGAGGCCGCAGTCGCGGATCAGCCGCGCGGGCTCCAGCCCGAGCGATCGCGCCAGTTCGACGTAGTCGTTCAACGACGCGTACCGGGACAACGGCTTCACCGGACCACCTCCTCCAAGTCCCGAGATGAATAGTTTTCTGTCCCGTCAGGATAAGCATTGAGAGCCGGGCGTCCCTACTGTTATGTCCATCACACCGAAGGAGATGCAGTGGCACACGCAATTCGTTTCGCCGAGATCGGCGGCCCCGACGTCATGCGGTGGGAGACCACCGAGGTCGGCGATCCGGGGCCCGGCGAGGTCCGGCTCCGCCACGAGGCGGTGGGACTCAACTTCGCCGACACCTACTTCCGCACCGGGCTGTACCCCGCCGCCCTGCCCGCCGGACTCGGGGTCGAGGCCGCCGGCGTCATCGAGGCGGTCGGCCCCGGAGTCGCCGGGTTCGCGCCGGGGGACCGGGTCACCTACACCGGCAGCCCGCTCGGCGCCTACAGCACCGCCCGGGTCATGCCCGCCGAGCACCTGATCGCGCTGCCCGACGGCATCGCCTTCGACACCGCGGCCGCCACCACCATGCGCGGGCTCACCACGGCCTACCTGCTGCGGCGGATCCATCCGTTGCGGGCGGGCGACACCGTCCTGCTGCACGCCGCTGCGGGCGGAGTCGGCCAGCTGTTCACCCAGTGGGCCACGCTGCTCGGCGTCCAGGTGATCGGCACCGTCTCCAGCGAGGAGAAGGCGGCCGTCGCCCGCGCCAACGGCTGCGCGCACGTGGTGATCTACACCAGGGAAGACGTCGCGACCCGGGTGCGCGAGATCACCGACGGCGCGGGCGTTCCCGTGGTCTACGACAGCATCGGCAAGACCACCTACCAGTCCTCGCTGGACTCGCTGGCCCGGCGTGGCCTGCTGGTGTGCTTCGGCACCGCGTCGGGCCCGGTGCCGCCGATCGAGGCGATGCAGCTCGCCGTGAAGGGCTCGCTGTTCGTCACCCGGCCCGCCCTGGCCGACTACATCGCCGACCCGGCCGAACGCGCCGAACTCGCCGGCGAACTCTTCGACCACCTCACCGCGGGCCGCCTGCGCGTCGAGATCAACCAGCGCTACGAGCTCGCCGACGCCGTGCGGGCCCACCGCGACCTCGAAGCCGGCCGCAGCGTCGGCGCGTCGGTGTTCACGCTCTGACGCGTCCACCGGAAAGGAACCAGCCATGACCGTCCGTACCGCCCTGCACGCGGTGCCGCTGACCGCGACCATCGGTGCCGAACTGCACGGGGTGAACCTCGCCGAGGTCGCCGCCGACGACGCCCTGTTCGCCGAACTGCGCACCCTGCTGCTGCGCCACAAGGTGCTGTTCGTCCGTGACCAGGACATCACCCGGGCCGAACACGTCGCGCTCGCCGAACGTTTCGGCCCGCTCGAGGATCACCCGGTCGCCGCGGGCGACCCCGATCATCCGGGCCTGGTCCGCATCTACAAGGACCTCGACAGCCGACCCGAGCACTACGAGAACGCCTACCACTGCGATGCCACCTGGCGGGTGAATCCGCCGATGGGTGCCGTACTGCGATGTGTGGAGACGCCGCCGGTCGGCGGCGACACTATCTGGGTGAACATGGTCGAGGCCTACCGGCGGCTGCCGCAGTCGGTGCGCTCGCGGATCGCGCATCTGCGGGCCCGGCACAGCATCGAGGCGAGTTTCGGTGCGGCCATGCTCGATGAGGACCGGCTCGCACTGCACGACCGATTCCCCGACGCCGAACATCCGGTGGTGCGTATTCACCCGGAAACCGGTGAGGAGATCCTGTTCGTCAATTCCTTCACCACTCATCTGGTGAATTTCCATACGCCGGAAAATGTGCGATTCGGCGCCGATTACGCGCCCGGCGCGAGTGAATTGCTGAACTATCTGATGCGCCAGGCGAGCATTCCGGAATATCAGGTCCGCTGGCGCTGGACCGAGAACAGCTTCGCGATCTGGGACAACCGGTCCACCCAGCACTACGCCGTCCAGGACTACTGGCCCGCGGTCCGCAAGATGGAGCGGGCGGGCATCGTCGGCGACCGTCCCTTCTGACGCCTAACTCCCTTTTCCTTTTCATCCGCGCAATTCCGATCGGAGTACCCCCATGCATTTTCACGACGACGCATTGTTCCCCGAGAACCAGGAGAAGCTGGTCATCACCGCCGCGCCGTACGGCCCGGAATGGGAACTCGATGATTTCCGCGAAGACCTTCCGCTGACGATGGACGAACACGTCCAGCAGGCCGTCGACTGCTACGAGGCCGGCGCCACCGTGCTGCACATCCACGTGCGGGAACTCGACGGCAAGGGCTCCAAGCGCCTGTCGAAGTTCAACGAACTGCTCGGCCGCCTGCGCGAGGCCGTGCCGGACATGATCCTGCAGGTGGGCGGGTCGATCTCGTTCTCGCCCGAAGGTGAGGGCGCCGACGCGCTGTGGCTGCCCGACGACGCCCGGCACATGCTGGCCGAACTCGACCCCAAGCCCGACCAGGTCACCATCGCGATCAACACCAGCCAGATGAACATCGTCGAGCTGATGACCGAGGACGACATCGCGGGCACCTCCTTCGAACGGCCCGAGGTGTACGAGGCCTACCGGGAGATGTACGTGCCCGCGGGCCCGAGCTGGGTCGCCGAGCATCTGAAGCGCTTGCAGGCCAACGGCATCCAACCGCACTTCCAGCTGTCGAGCATCCCGCAGCTGGAGACCGTCGAGCGGCTGATCCGGCGCGGCGTCTACACCGGCCCGCTCATGCTGACCTGGGTCGGCATCGGCGGCGGCTTCGACGGCCCCAACCCCTACAACATGATGGAGTTCATCCGCCGCACCCCCGACGGGGCCGTGCTCACCCTGGAGACGCTGATGCGCAGTGTCTTGCCGGTGAACACGATGGCCATCGCGATGGGCCTGCACGCCCGCTGCGGCAACGAGGACACCTTGTGGGGCCGCAAGGGCGAGAAGATGACCTCCGTCCAGCAGATCCGGCAGCTGGTCCGGATCGCCGGTGAACTCGGTCGCGAAGTCGCCACCGGCAAGGAAGCGCGCGAGATCTACAAGCTCGACGAGCGCTACGCCGACGCCGACGAGACGCTGGCCAAGATCGGGTTCGCCCCGAACCGCAAGCCGGGCCAGGTCGGGTTCACCCACCACGCCTGACCCCTTCCCGGGGAATCAGCCTCCCCGGTCTCGACAACCCGGTGGACGTCAGCGACGACGTCCACCGGTTCGCAGGAGCACCCATGGACCACACCACGACCGCCGTCGCGGCGCCGCATCGAACACCGTCCGTCTCCCGAACCTATCCGTGGCTGGTGTTCGCGCTGGCCTTCGGCCTGCTACTGGCCGACTACATGTCGCGCCAGGTGCTGAGCGCGGTCTTCCCGTTCCTGAAAGCCGAATGGGCGCTGTCGGATTCGCAGCTGGCGTCGTTGAGCAGCGTCGTCGCCCTGATGGTCGGACTGCTCACGCTCCCGCTGTCGGTGCTGGCCGACCGGTGGGGCCGGGTCAAGAGCCTGGTGCTGATGGCCCTGGTGTGGAGCGCGGCGACCCTGGTGTGCGCGCTCGCCGACAACTACCCGCAGATGCTGGCCGCCCGCTTCTTCGTCGGCGTCGGCGAGGCCGCCTACGGCAGCGTCGGTATCGCGCTGGTGCTCAGCGTGTTCGCCGCGCGCAGGCATGCGGCGCTGAGCGGGGCGTTCATGGCGGGCGGCTCGTTCGGCTCGGTGTTCGGGGTCGCCGCGGGCGGCGTCATCGCGGTGCACCTGGGCTGGCGGTGGTCGTTCGCGACCATGGCGATCTTCGGGCTGGTGCTGGCGGTGGCGTTCCGGTCGGTGGTCACCGAGGAGCGCMCCGCCCGCCACACCACCGATCCCGCACCCGAGATCGCCTACCGCGCCCCCATTTCGACCCTGTTCACCAACCCGGCGGTGCTGTGCGCGTACGTCGGCAGCGGCCTGCAGATGTTCACCGCCGCTGTGCTGCTGTCGTGGATGCCGAGCTTCTTCAACCGCTACTACGGGCTGGCGCCCGATCGGGCGGCGGGACTGGCGGCGGTCATCGTGACCCTTGTCGGCACCGGCATGGTGGTGTGCGGGGTGATCACCGACCGGGTCGGTCGCGCCGATATGAGCCGCAAATGGCTCACCGCGATCGTGTTCTGCCTGATCTCGCTCGTCAGTCTCGGGCTCGGTTTCGGCCTGGACACCGGTGTGCCGCAACTGGTTCTGCTCGGCATCGGCGCGTTCTTCTCCGGCGGCTCGGCGGGCCCGACCGTGGCGATGGTCGCCAATCTCACCCATGCCTCCGTACGCGCCTCGGCGTTCGGCACCCTCACCCTGGCCAACAGTCTGCTCGGCCTGGCCCTCGGTCCGTTCGTCGTCGGGGTGCTCGCCGACCACCTCGGCCTGTGGGACGCGCTGCGCGTGACACCGGTGGTGTCGGTACTCGCCGTCGCCGCCCTGCTCCTTGGCAGGCGCGTCTACCCCCGGGGGCTGCGCGCACTCGCCGCGGTGCACGCCGCGGCCCCGCACTGAATCTCGTCGAAAAGGATGACCGCACCGATGAATTCCCTTCCCACCCCGACCGTCGTGATCGTGCCCGGCCTGCGTGATCACGTCGCCGACCACTGGCAGAGCCTGCTGGCCGCGACCCTGGACAAGGTGGCCGTCGTGCCGCCGCTGGAACGCGACGGACTCAGCCTGCCCGCGCGGATCGCCGTCCTGGACGCCGTCCTCGCCGACATCGAGGGGCCCGTCGTGCTGGTCGCGCACAGCGCGGGCGTGATGATCACCGTGCACTGGGCCCAGCAGTCCACCCGGGCCGTGCGCGGCGCGCTGCTGGCGACACCGCCCGACTTCGAAACACCGCTGCCACCCGGGTATCCCAGCGCCGCCGACCTCGCCGCGCACGGCTGGACCCCGGTGCCGCGCCGTCGGCTGCCGTTCCCGACCATCGTCGCCGCGAGCAGCACCGACCCCCTGGCCACCAGCCGCCGGGTCGCCGGGATGGCCGAGGCGTGGGGCAGCAGCCTGGTCGACCTCGGCGACGTCGGGCACCTGAATCCGGCGGCGGGCTACGGTCCGTGGCCGCGCGCGCAGGAACTGCTCGACGACCTGCTCGCCATGACCGAGAGCGCGGAGCTCGCCCGATGACGACGGTGTTCGCCACTGCCGCCGAGGCGGTCGCCGATATCGGCTCCGGCGCCTCGCTGGCCGTCGGCGGATTCGGAGTGTGCGGCATCCCCGACGCACTGATCCACGCGCTGGCGGCGGGCAATGCCGCCGACCTGGAGATCTTCTCCAACAACTGCGGCACCGACGCGCACGGCCTGGGAATCCTGCTGGCGCAGAAGCGTATCCGCCGGGTCACCGCGTCCTATGTGGGCGAGAACGCCGAGTTCGCGCGCCAGTATCTGGCCGGGGAACTCGAAGTCGAACTGACGCCCCAGGGCACGCTGGCGGAGAAACTGCGGGCGGGCGGAACCGGGATTCCGGCCTTCTTCACCGCCGCGGGGGTAGGCACGCCACTGTCGGAGGGTGGACTGCCGTGGCGGTATCACCCCGACGGCTCGGTGGCGGTCGCCTCGCCGCGCAAGGAGGTCCGGACCTTCGCCGGGCGCCGATTCGTGCTCGAGGAATCGATCACCGCCGACTACGCCCTGGTGCACGCCCTGGTCGGGGACACCGCGGGAAATCTGGTGTTCAACAAGGCGGCCCGCAACTTCAACCCGCTCGCCGCGATGGCGGGGAAGGTATGCATCGCCCAGGTCGAGAACCTCGTCCCCGCCGGCACGCTCGATCCGGCGCAGGTGCACCTGCCCGGGGTCTTCGTCGACCGCATCGTGCACACCGGCCCGCAGACCAAACCGATCGAAAGGCGGACCGTCTCGTGAACCCGACCGTGACCGCCGGGTGGACGCGGACCCAGATGGCCGCCCGCGCCGCCCGCGAACTGCGACCCGGCGAGTACGTCAACCTGGGTATCGGCCTGCCCACGCTGATCCCGAACCAGCTCCCCGCCGGTGTGGCGGTGACATTGCACTCGGAGAACGGCATCCTCGGCACCGGCCCCTACCCGCACGCCGACGATATCGACGCCGACCTGATCAACGCGGGCAAGGAGACGGTCACCGTCACCGACGGCGCCGCCTTCTTCGACTCCGCGCTGAGCTTCGGCATGATCCGCGGCGGCCACATCGACACCGCCGTCCTGGGCGGCATGCAGGTCTCGGCCACCGGCGACCTCGCCAACTGGATGGTGCCTGGACAGATGGTGAAGGGCATGGGCGGCGCGATGGACCTGGTCCACGGTGCCCGCCGGGTGATCGTGCTGATGACCCACACCGACAAGTCGGGTGCGTCGAAGCTCGTGCCGCGCTGCACCCTGCCGCTCACCGGCGTCGGCGTCGTGCACCGGGTGATCACCGAACTCGCCGTCGTCGACATCGAACCCTGCGGGCTGGTGCTGCGCGAATGCGCGCCCGGTGTCAGCGAAGACCACGTCCGCGCCGTCACCGCGGCACCCCTGCACTGAAGAACGAGGAACACCATGATGAGCAAGACCCTGGCCGCCGCCGCACTCACGGTGCTCGCCGCGAGCGGCACCGCGCACGCGGAGCGCGCCGACCCCGCACCGCTCGGATTCACCGCCCACGCCACCGATTCGGCCTCGATCATCGCGATCGATTCCGGCACCCTCACCGTCGAGAACGGCACGTTGACCGCCAGGACCGACACGGGCACCGTCGTCGCCGCGACCCCGCTGCACTTCGCCGTCGACGACTTCGTCTTCCCGATCGCCGCGCACATCGACGGCCGCACCGCGACCCTGACGCCGGAGCTGACCATGGACAAGGCGGTCTACCGGCCCGTCGCGCTGCCGTTCGAGGACAAGGCGCCGTGGAAGTCCGAATACGACCGCGAACAGGCCGCGTGGGCGCGCATGACCACGACCATCTCCACCGGCGCCGCGGTCGGCACCCTGATCGGTGGTCTCGGCGGTGCCGCCGTGGGCTGTGTCCTCGGCGGGGTCGTCGGCGCGACGGTGGCCGCGGCGACCATCATCGGGCTGTTCGGTCCGTTCCTGCCCGCGGCCGCCGTAGGGTGCCTCGGCGGCGTACTCGCGGTCGGTGCGCTCGGCACGGTGGCGGGTCAGTTGCTGGTGACCGCGCCCGTCGCGATCGGGGCCGCGATCCAGTACTTCACCACGATCACCGCGCCGTTCCCCGGCAAGTAGGGACCCCGCACGGCCGCCGGGACCCGGCGGTCGTGCGTTCGGCGGCGCGCGGCCGGACAGCGGGGGATGATCGAGGCATGGGCTTCTACAGCGAGCGGATCCTGCCGCACATCGTCGACACGGTGTGCGGGGTGGCCAACAACGATCCTCTGCGCAGGCGCACCTGCGCGGGTCTGCACGGGACCGTGCTCGAAGTCGGATTCGGGTCGGGGACCAATGTCGGGTTCTATCCGGCGGCGGTGGAGCGCGTCAGCGGGGTGGAACCCGCCGACACCGCGTGGAAGATCGCGGCGAAGCGGGTGGCGGCGAGCCGGGTGCCGATCGAGCGGGCCGGACTGGACGGACAGGCACTGCCGTTCCCGGACGCCACCTTCGATACCGCGCTCTCGACCTTCACGCTGTGCACGATTCCCGACGTCGGCGCCGCGCTGGCCGAGATCCGCCGGGTGCTCAAACCCGGCGGCACACTGCACTTCGTCGAGCACGGGCTCGCCCCCGATGCCTCGGTGCGGGCCTGGCAGCACCGGCTCGACCCGATCCAGCAGCGGATCGCCGGCGGCTGCCACCTCGTGCGCGACATCCCCGCCTTGCTCACCGACGCCGGATTCGAGACCGTCGAACTCGATCGCTTCTACCAGCCGGGCGCCCCGAAAGCCTTCGCCGCCTTGTCGCTGGGTATCGCGCGCTGACCCCGCAAGACCTCGGCACGATGCAGCAGAAGGACGATCTCGCGTGAGCACACCGCGACGGTTCTGGATCGAATTCGACCGGCACGAGTCTGCGTACACACGACTCCGGGAGGGCGTCGGCGTGACCGGATTCGACGTCCCGGACTGTCTGTCGATGGTGGCGGAGCAGGTCGCGGACGGTCCGCTGCCCCCGATCCGCCGCATCACGGCCGACATCTCCCTGGCCGAGCCGATGCGGCTGAATCGCTGTCTCGGAGTCCCGGTGTGGCGCGGGGTGTGGTACCCACCGGTGAATCTCGGAATCGGGCCGACCCGCAGCATCGACCGCCGCGGCGCGCCCACCGACTATCCGGCACCCGTCACCGACTCACGCCGGGTGCGAGCGGGTGCGAACCCGCCCACGAAGGGCACCTGGTGGGACGAGATCCCGCACATCGACGGCCTGACGTGGCCGCTGCTGACGCTGCACAGCGCCGAATACCGCCGCGGCATGCGTGGCAGCGTCCCCACACTGCGGGCCGCTTGCGTCAGGGACCCGACCTACGGCGAACTGCTGCGTCGATCTCTCGATTACATGATCGCCTGGCGCCCGACTCCCGACGAGTGGTTCGATCCGACTGGGACCAGGTTCGCCGATCAGCGCGATCTCGACGAATACCTGTGCGCCTTCCGCGACTACCTGCTCGGTGATCGCCCGGAGCCGATCTATCCGCCCGGTAGTGAGCCACTCGCACCCGAGGAAGCGCAGCGGCGAGCCGTCCAGATCCTGTTCGGCGGTCGCCCCGAGGCCGGTTGAAATCAGCCCGAATACATGGGTGGGCGGACCGCCGTCGCGGCGATAGCGTCCCGGCATGACCAGTCAGCTCACCACGCTCAACGAGATCTCCGACACGACCGCGCAGGCGGTGGCGGCCGATCCGGCCAACGCGCGCTTCGTCTTCCGGGCGGCAGGCACCACCGAGGGCACGGTGGGCAGTGTCGTCACCGCACGCTCGCACCGCGTGGCCGTCGACGAACCACCCGCCCTCGGTGGCGCCGATGCCGCCGCCAATCCGGTCGAGGTGTATCTCGCGGCCCTGATCTCCTGCCAGGTGGTCACCTACCGATTCTGGGCGCAACGGCTCGGCATCACCGTCGACGACCTCGCGATCACCGCCGAGGGCGATCTGGACGTGCGCGGCTTCTTCGGCATCGACGACACCGTGCGCCCCGGCTTCCAGGCGGTGCGGGTGAACGTGCGGATCACCGGACCCGAGTCCGCGCAGCGCTACGCGGAACTGCAGCAGGCCGTCGACGCGCACTGCCCGGTGCTCGACCTGTCGACCGGTGCCACCCCGGTGAGCACCACACTCGACGTCGGCTGAGCGGGAATCCGTTCCAGCACACCACCGGCGAACACGTCGTAGAGCGGCAGCGTCTCCAGGTGGACGTAGCCGATGTGGCAGTCGCACACCGACAGCGGGCAGGGGCGCGGGGTCAGCGCCGCACGGTAGGAGCCGTCGTAGAGGTTGCCCAGCGGCGTGCGCACGAAGTGGCAGCGGCGGACCTCGCCGTCACCGTCGACCGAGATCACCGACGCCCCGGTGCGGCACGGTGCTCCGGCCGAGCGGTGCGGGTGCCTGCTGAAGGGGAACAGCGCGTCGATCGCGGTCCAGCACGCGGCCTCGTCGTCGGTGTAGGTGTGGCCCTCGGCGGCGTTGATCCACAGGTACACGTGGTCGGGCAGGTCGGCGCGCAGCCTGCGGGCGTGGTCGAGATGGTCGGGCAGGCCGACGATGCCGACGCTGAACCGAATGCCTGCCTCGGCCAGCCGTTCAACCTTGTCGAGGAATCGGCGATACGGCGTCTGGCCGGGATGGTAGGTGCACCAGAGGGCGAGGGTGTCGCGGTCCGCGTCGGCGGTCCAGTCGATCCGGCCACTCAGGTTGGTCTGGATGGCGACCCGATCGAGGTGCGGGCGGTGCGACAACTCGATCAGTGCCGTCCGGTACCACGACCGCACCAGGCCCTCCCCCCATGGCGTGAACAGCACCGACAGCCGGTCCTCGGTCTGGGCGTGCGCCCAGTCGGTGAAGCGGCGCAGTGCGGCTCGGTCGGTGCGCAACTGGTCGGTGGAGTCGCGGCGCTTGGCGAACGGGCAGTACGGGCAGTCGTAGTCGCAGGAGGCCAGCGGCCCCCGATACAGCAGGGTCAGGTCCATGGTCAGCGCAGCTCGTAGGCGGCCATGGCGGCGCGCACGGCGGGGGAGAAGAACTCGGGGCCGATCGCGTCGGAGTACGCCAGGCCCTGCGGCGACAGACGCAGCAGATCGGTGCCGGTGTCGGCCAGCCAGCCGCGCTCGGCCAAGGTGTGCAGTTCGGCGCCGAAGTCGTCCCAGGGATCGGTGCCGAAGCGGGCGCGGTAGTCGGTGAGGAGAAGTCCGTCGGCTTGCAACAGCGACTGGAGCAGGTGCCTGCGGGCGGCTTCGTCGGCGTCGATCACCCGGCCGTGCAGGGCCGACGTGAAATCTGTGGTCGCGATGTAGGTGTCGATGATGCCGCGTACCTCGCGCAGGTCGACGGCGTAGTCGAACGAGTAGTGCAGCGTGCTCGTGTAGGAGCGGGCGCCGCAGCCGAGCCCGATCATGCCGTCGGTCTGGCAGGCGTAGTCGTCGGGGCCCTGGGGTGGGGCGTCGGCGCGGCGGAACATCCGCATCGACACCTGCTCGTAGCCGGCGGCGAGCAGATGGTCGCGCCCGTACGCGTACAGCGCGAGGCGATCGCGGTCCCAGTCCTGTTCGGCGACAGCGGGATCGGCGTGCCTGGCCAGACCGGTCAGCGGCCGCACATACAGCGGGTAGAGGTAGATCTCTTCTGGCCGCCAGGCCAGGGCCGCGTCCAGCGAGACGCGCCAGCTCGCGGCGGTCTGGCCGTCGATGCCGTAGATCAGGTCGATATTGAGCACGGGGATGCCCGCGTCCCGGATCCGGCCCAGGGCCGCTTCGACCTCGGCGCGACGTTGTGGCCGCACCGCCGCCTTGGCCTCGTCGTCGAGAAAGCTCTGCACGCCCAGACTCAATCGGGTCGCCCCGCGCTCGGCCAGCACCGACAGCCGGTCGGCGGTGGCGGTGGACGGCGAGGCCTCCACCGACAGCGGGATCGCGCGCAGGTCGGCGCCCATGATCGCCTCGGCGATATCGCAGAGTCTGGTCAGCTCGTCGGCGGTGAGGAAGGTCGGGGTGCCGCCGCCGAAGGCCGCGTTGGCGAAGCGCGGTCGTTCGGCATCGCCGAGACCGTCCCGGACCGCGCTCGCCTGGCGGGCGAGCGCGTCGAGATAGCGGCCGGTGAGACCCTCCGGTGCGCCGACCCGCGTGAACAGATTGCAGAAACCGCAGCGCACCTCACAGAACGGGATGTGCAGATACAGCGACAGCGCCGACCGGGCTTCACCGGCCCACACCCGCGCCAGCGGTGGCCGGTCCGGCAGCGGCCGATAGGCCGTCTTGTGCGGGTAGGCGTAGACGTAGTTCTGGTAGGGGCGCGGTAGCGCGGTATCGATCATGCGTCGGGCTCCAGGAAGAAGTGGCTGTAGGGGACCGTCCACACCGATTCGTGGCCGAGCCGGTGGCCGGTGTACCCGTCGTCGCCGTAGGCGGTGCCGTGATCGGAGCACACGATCGCGAAACACCGTCGGCGCGACCGCATCGCGTCGAACAGCCTGCCGACATGGGCGTCGATGTATTCCAGTGCCGCCGCGTGGGTGTCGCGGCTGTCTCCCGCCGCGCGGGTCGCGCCCGGCAGGTGGAACCAGTTGGGCTGGTGCAGGGCCGAGGCGTTGAGGAACAGGAACAGCCGCTGGTCGGCGGGCACGGCCGCGACGACACGTTCGGCGCAGGCCACCTGCGCCTCGAACGAGGTCGGCGACGCCACCGAGAACTCCGGCGCCCAATGGCTTTCGGTGAACAGCCCGGGCAGCACGCTGCCCAGCGCCCCCTGCTTGTTGAAGAAGCCGACACCACCGATGCACACGGTGTGGTAGCCGCGCGCCGTCAGAGCCGTCACCAGATCGGGCTCCTCGAAGACGAAGGTGCCCTCGGCGGTGGTCTCGCTCCCCGCGAACCGAGCCGCGAACAGGCGCGGATGCGGACCCGGCGCGGCCGGGGTCGGCAGGAAGCCGGCGAACATCGCGTGGTGCGAGGCGTAGGTGAAACTGCCCGGCGCGTGGCGCTTTTCCCAGCGGCCCTGCGGCAGGTGTGCGGCCAGGGTGGGCAGTCTGCCCGCGGCCGCGAGTTCGGTCGCGACGTCGTAGCGCAGCGTGTCGAGCGTGAGCAGCAACAGGTCGTCGCGGCCGACGACCTCGGTCATATCGGGACGTGACCCGGTCGAGAAAGTCATCGGGAGGCTCCGATCGCGGCCGCGGCGGTGAGCTGTGCGGTGTAGGTGTCCAATCCCTCGGCCGGGGTTCCCGGCAGGCCGGTCAGCCCGGGGAGCAGGTCACCGAAGGCGTTGACCTCGCCGACGGTGAACCGTCGCCAGTGCGCGCCGGGCAGGAGATCGACACCGACGCACAGGGTCGCCGGGAAGCAGGCGGCGGCGCGTTCACAGATGTCCATCGCCTCGGCCCACCGGTCACCCATCGCTGCACGGACGTGGGCCAGATCCCCGCGCGCACCGCCGAGGTGCAGGTTGGTCAGGGGGCCACGGCTGGTGCGGACGACGACGTGGGTCGCCCGGCCCGCGATCACCACGACCCGCAGGTCCGCGCAGCGGCCACCGGTGGTGGCCTTGGGGATCCAGCGTTCGACATGCAGGCCGTCGGGCGCGAGCCGGTCGACGATCGCGGCGATCTCGCGTTCGTCGCGGTACCGGCGCACCCGCAAGGAGTTGTGCAGGGTGCCTTCGGCGCTGATTTCGACCGAGGTCGTCGCCTGCCAGCGACCCGACGCGGTGGATTCGATCGCCAGCACCCCCGACGCCGACGAACCGTGCGCGAGCTTCACGAACACCCGCGCCATGCCCGCCGCCCGCATCTGCGCTCGCACGTCGACCCAGCCGTGGAGCGGGCCCGTGACCGGTGACGGCGGGACCGGCACCCCGGCCGCGGTGAGGTGGGCATGGCAGCGCCGTTTGTCGAACAACACCGCGAGGTCGGCCGGATCGTCGAGCCGGTGCCCGCCGCGCAGCGACCCCACCGCCGCGAGAAAGCCCGCGTACCACCGGGCCGAACCCTCCACGCGGGTCGGATCATTCACCCCACGCAACAGTGCATCGACTGCAAGATTCTCACCGGGGGAATCCAGCCGGACGAGCTCGTCGGCGGCGAAATCATGGCCGCCCTCGGTCAGCGCCGACAGCCATTCCACCACCCGCGGTGCCGGAAACCCGGCCGCGCGGGCCGCGTCGGTGCACAGCCGGACCCGCCGGTTCTCGGCGTTGCCGACCACCACCCAGCGCACGTCGGATCACTCGCCGACCGCGACGAACCGCCACACCGAACCGTCGTCGTCCTCGTCGGATTCGGCGTCGTCGGTGTCCAGATTCAGTGCCACGCCCGCCGGGGTGAGGGTGTCGGCGAGGCGGGCGCCGATCTCCTTGCTCACGTAGTTGTAGTGCAGATCCAGTGAGGTCAGGTGGGTCAGCGGCTGACCGCCGAGCAGCGCGGCGGCGCCGTCGTCGGTGAGCACACCCATCGACAGGTCGAGCACCTCGAGCCGGGCGACCACCGGCGCCGAGGCCACCGCGGCGCAGACCGCGTCCTGGATCTCGCTGTTGCGCAAGGCCAGCCGCTTGAGGTTGGGCAGCCGGTCGCCGGACAGGATCGGCGCGAGGTCGCTGACATCGGCGTCGCCGCCGTACTCGGACGTCCCCAGCCACAGTTCCAGGTCGTGCAGTGCGGGCAGGTCGCTGGCGGCGATGCCGCGGACGACGGCCACCGGCAGACCACCGGCCTGCACCTTCAGCTTGCGCAGGTGCTCGTGGCGGACCGCCGGGAATTCCAGCTGCTCGCCACCGCGCACGCCGAACTCCTCGAGCCGCGGGAACGCGTCGAGCAGCCGGGTGACCTCGCCCTGATTGATCCAGGAGATCTCGCACTCCTCGCCGATGATGTCGCCGATGAACAGCGCCCGCAGCATCGGTAGCCGCGCGCGGGCGGCGATGATCGCGTCGATCACATCATCGGGGCGATTGTCGTAGGCGTCGGCCCACGAGCCGACGACGATCGCGCGCACCCGCGCCGTATCGACCGTGTCGAGGAACCTGGCGAAAGCCTCCGGCCAGGTCTCCGCGGCCTCATAGGAATCGACACCGATCCGCCACGCCACACCGTCTGCGGCGGGCAGCAGCCGCACCGCCGTCTCCCGCGCTTCGTCGTCCTTCTCCGGGTCCGGGAACGGATAGGCAGGCAGACCGCCCCACCCGCGCAGATGTTCTCCGATGGACATAGCTGTTCCCGCCCCTTCTGGCGTAGTGACCCCGTGGTGACTGCTGCGTTTCTACCAAGCGGCACCGACAATCCGCGCGGCGGGCCGAGTTGTCGGCACCTGGCGCTACCGTCCTCGCCACGGCTGCGGTCGCGGGCCGTGACGGGAGGAAATTCATGTATCGACAAGGCGATGTCCTGATCGTGCCGCTGGCCGAGACGGCGGTCCCCGCCGGTGCTCTGGCGGCGCGGGGCGAGCACCGCGACGGGCGGGGCAGGCTCGTGCTGGCGCTCGGGGAGGTGACCGGGCACGCGCATGCGATCGCCGCGCCCGGTCGGTTGATCAGGGAGGCAGGGGCTTTCGGCCCGATGCTGCTGCACCTGCCCGAAGGCGGACGGGTGGTGCACGAGGAGCACGCGCCCATCGGCCTGCCCAAGGGCTGGTACCGGGTGGTGCGCCAGCGTGAGTACCTCCCCGGCTCCGTTCGGGTGGTGGCCGACTGATGAGCGGGGAGCCCACGAGGACGGACGACCACTGGCGGGCGATCGCCGCCGCGACCGGACCCGGCGACCGGGCGGCCGCCGAAGCGGGCGTGCGCCTGGCCTATTCGCGTGCGGGCCTGCCCGAACCCGAGCAGATCCGCTGGGCGCGTTCGCCGCTGGAAGCCGTGCGCATCCTCACCTCGGGGATCGATCCGGGCGCACCGGTACGGGAGGCCGTGCGCAGCGGACCGTGGGCGGCCGAACGCGCCCGGTTGCACGCCGAACTGGGCGCGCCCGGTTACAGCGCGCACTGGCGGGCCACCGGCGCCGACCTGTGGGAGGTCACCGCCATGGTGATCGACCGGATCCGCGCCGGCGTCGTCGAGGCGGCCGGCGGTGATCGCACGCAGGAGCGGCGGATTCGTGTGCTGCTGCTCGATGCCGTGCTCGGTCAGCACGAGGCGGCCTGGCTCAGCGCCTACGACACCGCGCCCGGGCACCCGCTCGACGGCGTGGCCGAGGTGGCGCGGCACGCGGGCTGGTGGTGGCCCTACGCGAAGATCGCGGTGATCTCCGAACGCCCGATCGCGCTGCATCGCGACGAGGCCGGGCGACTCGACCGCGCTGACGGACCCGCCCTGGCCTACGCCGACGGCTTCGCCTTGCACGCGTGGCGCGGCATGCCGGTGCCCGCCGAGTTCCTGGACAGCCTGAACTCGCTGACGCCGCAGCGCATCCGCGACGAAGAGAACGCCGAACTGCGCCGGGTCATGCTCGAGCACTACGGCTACGACCGGTACCTGACCGAATCCGACGCTCGGCCCGTGCACCGCGACGAGACCGGCGTTCTGTGGCGCATCGATCTCGTCGGCGACGAGGACGTGGTCATGGTCGAGGTGGTGAATTCGACGCCGGAGCCCGACGGTACGCATCGCGTGTACTGGCTGCGCGTCCCGCCGACCACCCGCACTGCCCGCGAAGGCGTCGCGTGGACGTTCGGGCTCGGCGCCGACGCCTACGACCCGGTGCAGCAGACCTGAGCGACCTCAGCGCTCGGTCGGCTGCGCCGAGGTGGTGGCGAGGAACTCCGTGACGGCGGCGGCGACCGCGGTGGGCTGGTCGAGCATCGACAGGACGTAGGCGTCGTCGATCTCGACCAGCCGGGCGCGCGGGATGAGGTCGGCCAGGCGACGGCCGTGCTCGCGCGGCATGACCTTGCCCGCCGACGACCACAAGATCAGGGCCTCGCCCCGGAAGCGGCGCAGCGCCTCGGTTGCGGTGACGAGGTCGGGCTTGCGCAAGCCCGACCGCATGTAGGCGAGCACGTCGGCGCGGATGCCCCGATCGCGCAGACCCGGTTCGGTCCAGCCGTGGACGAGATCGTCGGGCAGGGGGTATTTCGCCATCCAGCCGAACATCAGCGGACTGTCACGCAACCATCGGATGCGGAGCTGGCGCAGTGCCAGGGTGACACCGCCGGGCAGGTAGGCGGCCAGTGTCGCGGTCTTGCCGGGCAGGCCGGGCGGGAAGTTGTCGAACGCCTCGCTAGGGAAGACGATCAGCCGGCCGACGCGCTCGTCGAGATCGTAGGCGGTGAGAAACAGGGCGCCGCCCCAGTCGGAGTGCACGAGGGTCACCTCGCGCAGGTCGAGGGCGGCGAGGAAGTCGGCGACGAGCTGGTTGAGGCCGCGCAGGCTCAGGTCGGTGCCGGGCCGCAACGGTTCCGGATGCGCGCCCAGCGGCAGATCGGGCAGTACATAGCGGAAGCCGGTCGGGAGCAGGTCCAGGATGTGATCCCACACGGTGTGGTTCATCAGCAGACCGTGCAGCAGCACGACCGGTGGGCCCTCGCCGCGTTCGTGGAAGTGGATGCGGCCCGCGGGCAGATCGACGGTCGGCATGAGACCCTCCAGCGTTAGAGTGTTCGCTCTAGTGTGTTTGCTCTAGTCTGGTGTGGTGAGCGAGAAGATGTCAACGGCTACCCGGGATCGGCTGGTCGTCGCGGTCGCCGAGCTGATGCGCACGCACGGCTACAGCGCGATCACCGTCAAACAGATCACCGCCGCCGCACAGGCGCCGATGGGGTCGCTCTACCACCACTTTCCGCACGGCAAGGTGCAGATCGCGGCGGAGGCGCTGCGCAGCTCCGGCGCCGCCTACATCCAGCTGCTGCCCCTGCTGATGGACCCACACCCCGATCTGCGGATCGCGGTGCCCGCGGCGTTCGACGATGCCGCGCGCACGATGGCCGAGTCGGGGTGGATCAACATGTGCCCGGTCGGCACGGTCGCCGGGGAGATCGCCGACAGCGAACCGGAGCTGCGGGCCATCGCCGCTGGGGTCGTCGCGGACTGGATCGACCAGGGCACCGCCTATTTCGTGCGCCGTGGTCTGGACACCGCCGACGCCCGCGACCTCGTCCTCGGCCTGCTCAGCTCCCTGGAAGGCGCGTTCGTGCTGGCCAGAACCATGCGCTCGGCCGAACCGCTGCACGCGGCCGGCCGTGCGGTCGGAGCACGGATCGACGCACTCCTCGCGGCCCGCGACCATGCCGCGGGCTGAGCGATCCCGCTAGCGGACGAGCACGACGCGAGCCACCAGCGCTTTGTGATCGGCGCCGGGCAGCGCGACGGTCGCCACCGCGGTGGCGTGCGCCCCGGCGAGCAGCACGTGGTCGATGCCGATCAGTGGCGGCAGACGTTTATCCGTCGGGTAGGTGACCAGGTGCCCGGCACCGGCCTGCGCGGCGGCATCGGCGAACCGGCCCGATGCCAGCGCCCGGAACCGCGCGTGGTCGTAGGTGGCGTTGAAATCCCCGCCCACGATCACCGGGCGATCGGCCGGGGACCGGCGTAGGACCTCGCCGAGCCGGGACAATTCGTCGGCCCACACTCCGGTGTCGTAGACCGGCGGGACCGGATGCACTGCGTAGACCGAGACCGGCCCGACCTGCGGAATCATGGCGGTCGCCGAGATCTGATTGAGGACATACCCGTCGTATTCGACGGTGTCCGACAACGGGAATCGACTCCAGATCCCGGTCCCGCTCGCGGTCTGCCCCGGGGCGAGATAGTGGTACGGCAACACCTCGTCCAGGCCCGCGCGCCCCAGTTCGGTCACGGCGGTACGCGTGAGTTCGTTGACGGTGAGCACCGCGACATCGCGCGAGCGCACCTGCGCCACCAGCGCGCCCGGGTCGGCGCCGTCGAACAGCAGATTCGCCTGCATCACCGTGATCGCCGGCCCCTCGCCCCCGCCGTCGGCGAAGTACAACGGCGCCTGCGTCGCCACACCGAGTCCGGCGACCACGACCGCGGCGCCGGTCGCGACCCACTGCCGGGTCACCGCGAACCCCACCGCGCCCAGAATCGCCCCGCCCATCAGGTAGGGCGCGCCGGACGCGGCGAGCACCAGCGGTTCCGCCGACCAGTCGAGGTAACGCAACACCACACCCAGCGCACCCGCCGCCGTCGCGGCGCCCGCCAGCAGCAGCGTCCCGACCCGAACGACCTGCGATCTCATCGCCACAGCCAAACACGCCGGGCAGCGGACACGCGAATCCGGGGAATTCGGCTCAGCACGAGCAGTAGTCGCCAGCAGCGGCGGAATCCGCGTGAGCCAGGGGAGTCGGCGCGGGGGACACCGCCGGGGTGGTAGGAAAGGGGACGTGTCGGCATCTGGCGAGAGTTCTGGTTCGAACGAACGGTCCCGCGCGGTGGACGAGGTGGTGGAGCTGGTCAGTGCGCTGATCCGGTTCGACACCTCCAACACCGGTGAGCTGGCGACCACCAAAGGCGAACGCGAGTGCGCAGAGTGGGTGGCCGCGCAATTGCAGGAGGTCGGCTACGAGACCGAGTACGTCGAGTCGGGCGCGCCCGGTCGCGGCAACGTCTTCGCGCGATTGAAGGGGGCCGACTCCAGCCGGGGCGCGCTGATGATCCACGGACACCTCGACGTCGTGCCCGCCGAGGCCGCCGACTGGAGCGTGCACCCGTTCTCCGGCGCGGTCCGCGACGGCTACGTGTGGGGCCGCGGCGCGATCGACATGAAGGACATGGTCGGCATGACGCTGGCCCTGGCCCGCCAGTTCAAGGCCGAGGGCACCGTCCCGCCGCGCGACCTGGTGTTCGCCTTCCTCGCCGACGAGGAGAACGGCGGCAAATGGGGGTCGCAGTGGCTGGTGGACAACCGGCCCGACCTGTTCGACGGGGTCACCGAGGCGGTCGGCGAGGTCGGCGGCTTCTCGCTGACCGTGCCACGCCCCGACGGCACCGAACGCAGGCTCTATCTGGTGGAGACCGCCGAGAAGGGTCTGGGCTGGATGCGGTTGCGGGCCAAGGCCCGCGCCGGGCACGGTTCGTTCCTGCACGACGACAATGCCGTCACCATCCTCGCCGAGGCCGTCGCGCGGCTGGGCAGGCACACCTTCCCGGTGGTGCTGTCGGACTCGGTGGCCGAGTTCCTCGCCGCGGTCAGCGAGGAGAGCGGGTTGCAGTTCGACCCGGAGGGCCCCGATATCGAGGGTCAGCTCGCCAAGCTCGGCACCATCTCCCGCATCATCGGCGCCACCCTGCGCGATACCGCCAATCCGACGATGCTGCAGGCGGGCTACAAGGCCAATGTCATCCCGCAGACCGCGGAGGCCGTGGTGGACTGTCGCGTGGTGCCGGGGCGGCAGGCCGCGTTCGAACGCGAGGTCGACGAGCTCATCGGCCCGGACGTCGAACGCGAGTGGATCACCAAGCTCGACTCCTACGAGACCACCTTCGACGGCCACCTCGTCGACGCCATGAACGACGCGGTGCTGGCCCACGACGCCGACGGGCGCACCGTGCCCTACATGCTCTCCGGCGGCACCGACGCGAAAGCGTTCGCGCGGTTGGGTATTCGCTGCTTCGGCTTCGCGCCGCTGCAGCTGCCGCCGGAACTGGACTTCACCGCCCTGTTCCACGGGGTGGACGAGCGGGTCCCGGTGCGGTCACTGGAATTCGGCACCCGGGTCCTGGAACACTTCCTCCTGCACAGCTGAGCACCGACGCCACGAATCGGAGACCCCATGAGCTACAACCCGTATGACGCACTGCCGCAGGTTCCGTCGTTCACCGTCACCTCCGCCGACATCACCGATGGTCAGCCGCTGGCCAACGACCAGGTGTCCGGCGTGTTCGGCGCGGGCGGCAAAGACGTCTCGCCCCAGCTGAGCTGGTCCGGTTTCCCCGAGGGCACACAGAGCTTCGCGGTCACCGTCTACGACCCGGACGCGCCGACCGCCTCGGGCTTCTGGCATTGGGCGGTGGCCAACATCCCCGCCTCGGTCACCGAACTCGACGCCGGCGCGGGCAGTGAAGGCGGCACCCTGCCCGCGGGCGCGGTCACGCTGCGCAACGACGGCGGTTTCCCGGGCTTCGTCGGCGCCGCGCCGCCGCAGGGCCACGGCCCGCACCGGTACTTCGTGGTGGTGCACGCCGTCGACGTGCCCGAGCTGGAAGTCGGGCCGGACGCGACGCCGGCCTACCTCGGGTTCAACCTGTTCTTCCACACGCTCGGCCGGGCCACTCTGATCGGGACCTACGAGCAGAACTGAGCACATACGGCGGTGGCCCCGGGAGTCGGAATTCCCGGGGCCACGGCCGTTCTCGTGCTACTTCACATTGACGACGTGTTCGGCCGGCGTCGCGGCGTACAGCTGCTCGATGTGCTCGGCGTACTTGGCCGCGATCGGGGTGCGCTTGAGCGACATCTTCGGGGTCAGTTCGTCACCGCCCGGCTCCCACAGGGTTTCCACGATCACGAAGCGCTTGATCTGCTCCACCCGGGACAGCTTGCGGTTGCCCGCCGACACCGCGGCCTTGACCTCCTCGACGATCTCGCTGCGCCGGGCGAGCTCGGCGTGGGTCGCGTCGGTGGCACCGAACTCCTTGGCACGCAATGCCGCGACATCGGGATCGAGCATGATCAGCGCGGTGATGTAGGGGCGGGCCTCGCCGATCGCGACGGCCTGACCGATCATCGAGGACGCGGCCTTCATCGCGTTCTCGATGTTGGAGGGGGCGATGTTCTTGCCCGCCTCGCTGATGATCAGTTCCTTCTTGCGGTCGACGATGCGCAGGTACCCGTCGGCGTCGAGGGTGCCGATGTCGCCGGTGTGCAGCCAGCCGGCGTCGTCGATCGCCTCGGCGGTCTTGTCGGGCATGTTGCGGTAGCCGGGGGTGACGATCGGTCCGCGGATCAGTACCTCACCGTCGGCGTCGAGCCGCAGCTCGACACCGTCCATGACGCGACCGACCGAGCCGGGACGCGGCTTGTCCAGATCGGTGAAGGTACCGACGCCGGTGGTCTCGGACATGCCCCACACCTCGCTGACCGCGAATCCGAGGCCCAGGAAGTACTCCAGGGTCTCCGCGGGCACCGGGGCGGCACCGGACGCGGCGACCTTCAGCTCACCGAAACCGAGCGCCTCGCGCAGCTTGGACAGCACCAGGGCGTCGGCGGCCTTGTGCTGCACGCCGAGCAGCAGCGAGCCGCCCTCACCGGACAGCTTGGCCTTGGCCTGCGCGACACCGACCCCGATCGCCCAGTTGGCCAGCGCCTTCTTCACCGGGCTCGGCTCGACCGCGAGCTTGTTCTCGATGCCCGCCTTGATCTTCTGCCACACCCGCGGCACACCGAAGAACACGGTGGGACGGGCGTCGGGCAGCGCGGCGGCGATCTCGCGCGGGTCGGGCACGGTGGTGATCTGGATGCCGGTGAGCAGGCTCATCGCGTGCGCGGAGATGCGGTCGGCGACGTGCGCGGCGGGCAGGTACGACACCGCGCGGTCGTCGAAACCGACCGGCAGCGGACCGGACACCAGGCCGACGACCTGCGCGATCACATTGCTCTGGGTGAGCTCGACGCCCTTGGACGGGCCGGTCGTGCCGGAGGTGTAGATCAGGGTGGCCAGATCGCCCGGCTGCACGGCCTGCCACGCGGCGTCGAAGTCGAAGTCGGGCTCCGGATCGGATTCCAGCTGGGCCAGGCCGAGGGTGCCTTCGGCAGTGCCGTCGACCAGCACGGTGTGCTCGACCTCGGCGCCGGATTCCCGGATGACGTCGAGGAAGGCCTGCTCGGTGACCACCACCTTGTTGCCCGCGTTGGCGAACACGTGCGCGATCTGCTCGGGGGAGCTGGTGTTGTACACCGAGAACGGCGTCGCGCCCAGGTGCAGGGCCGCGGTGTCGATCAGATTGAACTCGGGGCGGTTGGTGAGCATGATGCCGACCGCGTCACCGTGGCGCACACCGAGTTTCGCCAGGCCGGCGGCCAGCGCCCGCACCCGTGTCGCGTACTCCGCCCAGGTGATCTGCTGGGTGCCGCCGACCGTGCGCAAGGCGATCTGGTCGGGCCGCAACGCGGCGGTCTGCTGGAAGGCGGCGGGCACGGTGTGCACCGTGACGCCCGAGGCGTGCGCGAAACCGATGTCTGTCATATCCCTGTTCCCGAATAGGCCGTTCCGGATGCCGAGCCAATGCGAGTGAATCCCTCTCATCATCTCGAGCGATGGGCATCACAGTGGCACAGCTCACTCATCGTAACCGGACATACGGGATTGTGGCGGCGGTTACCGCCGACGACGTGGCCACCACCGAGACGGGGACGCGGCGTTCGGTGCCGCCTCGGCGAGCGGATCGGCCGGGATGGTGTGGGCGCGATGTCGGCGCTTGGCCTGCAGGTATTGCCTGCCCCGGGCCGTATGCAAGGTGATGGTCAGGGCCACGGGGTCGACGGCGATGCCCGCGCGGTCCAGGGCACGACACTTGTCGGGGTTGTTGGTCAGCAGCCGGACTCGAGTGAGCCCGAGTTCGCGTACCGCGGTCGCGGCGGCGTCGTAGCGCCGGGTGTCGGGGTCGAGACCCAAGCGCTGATAGCTGTCGAAGGTGTCGGCGCCGGTGCGTTCGCTCTCGCGATATCCGCGGGCCTTCCACAGCAGGCCCGCGCCGCGACCCTCCTGCTCGAGATAGGCGAGGACACCGGCGCCCTCGGCCTGGATCCGGTCCATCGAGGTCGCCAGTTCCGCACCGCAATCGCAGTCGTCGGAGCCCAGGCCTTCGCCGTAGAGGCAGCGCGAATGCACCCGCACGAGGCAGCCGTCGCGTGGTTCGCCGAAGACGAGCAGATAGCCGCCGTCGGTGGGATCGGCGATCTCGATGACCCGGACCGGGAGGTCGCTGCCCCGGCGACTCAGTCGGTGCGCGGTGTCGGCACCGGCACGCCCGGTTCTGGCACTGCCGAACGACAGTATGGTCAACGATCCTCCGTGCGGGGACAGGGCGGCGCGACCGCCGTCGTCGGACTGGGCGTGCGAGATGAACGCCGCGACTTTACCCCTGGTCCGGTCCCGGGGCCGCGTACAGCCGGACGATGCGGTCGATCTCGTCGACACTGGGCATCGATACCGCCACCGCGCCCAGTTTCTGCGTCGGGATCATCGCCGCCGTCGTCCACACGTAATCGGCTGCGACCAGCGGGGTTCGGGCGTTGACGAGCCGGTAGGCGAGGGCGGCGGTGAACGCCGCCGCGGCACCCACCGAGGCTTTGAGCACCTGCGGAAAGTGGTCGACGACGGTCTCGACCGTGTCGGAGGAGACGGCGCAGCGGAAGTTCTCGACCGTGCACACGGTGCCGACGCCGAGGCCGCGCAGCAGCCGGGCGATGTCGTCGGCGGACTCGGCGGGAACGTCGGGCAGCATCGCCGCGAGCTGACCCGCGGTGCCGACCAGATAGTCGACCACGCCCAGGTACTGATAGAGGCTCTGCGGCACCGCCATCGACGGCGTCGGGCACACGATGACCGGCGGCTTGGGATGGATCTGCGCCACCACCGACAGCACCTGCTCGATGATCGCCGTCGGCGGCTCGAAGCTCAGGATCACCACGTCGGAGGCTTCCAGTGCGGACCGCAGTTCGGGCCGGTGTACGTCCTCGTCCTGGAGCTGGACCCGGCTGTCGCGGCAGCCGATCATGCGGGACTCGCCGTTGGGTGTCAGCACCACCGCGGTCACCAGCGACGGCGCGAACGGCACCACCTTGATCAGGTCCAGCCGGACCCGTTCGGCCTCGATGAACTCCAGGATTCGGCGCCCGTACTCGTCGCCGCCGACCGCGGCCACCAGATGCACGTCGATACCGAGGCGGGCGGCGGCGACGGCCCGGTTGAGGCCCTTGCCGCCGGGATGCCCGGTGAAACTGCCGTTGGCCGCGCCGTCGGCGGCGGGGAAGGCATCCACCCGGTAGAGGTGGTCGATGACCGCGTCGCCGAGCACGGTGACGACACCACGCGGCGCCGACACCGCCTCCGCGGGCTGACCGGTGACCGGTCCGGCCATCGGATAGCCGGAGTCGGTGGCCAGCAGGCCGGCCAGCGCGGTGAAGGCGCCGTGCTCGGACACCGTGCGCAGGCGTTTGACGGTCGGCGCCTCGGGAACCGGGTCCACGTCGAGCTGGGTGTGCAGGGCGACCCACTGCTCGGTCAAGGCCTCTCGACGTTCGCCGAGGTTGTCCGCATAGAGGCGTTCGACATCGATACCGACGCCGGGACGGTCACGGAACAGGCCGAGCGAGAGCGCGGCGTCCACGATCAGCCGGTCGGTCGGGGGCAGCCACTGCGCGACCTCACGCACCACCGGCAGGATCGACTCCTCGGGACCGGCCCCGGTTCGCCGCGCGTGTCGACGCACCGACAGCAGCTCGAGCAGGGGCGCGGCGTCGATCTCGGTGTGCCGCAGCCGTTCTGCGCTCAGGCCCGAGTACTTGCCCAGCCTGGTCAGGATGCTGCGAATGGCGGCGACGCGAGCATCCTGAGGGACCATCGGCATGCTGCCTCCCATGACCTGACGGCGGCCCCGCGCCCCGGTGAGGCGGCGGACGCCGTACTGCGATCGCCACAATGCCGGGTTTGCCGCGCCCGGTTTGCGGCAATTACCTCTCTACAATGGCAATTGACCGCAACAAAAGGCAAATGCCACACTGGGATACGGGGAGCGCATGCCCCGCCAGACTCTCGGAGGGTGTGACTCCCCGCCGGGGAAGGCAGGTCCGCGATGACTATTCACAGCACCGACGACACGCTGCGCAGCGACCGCACGCCGGAATTCGCACAACGCATCGGACCCGATACCTGGCGGTTGAGCTGGCTGCCCGAGTTCACCGTCACCCGAGAACAGGCGTGGGCGGGGATGGAACTCGACGAACTCGTCAGCGACCTCGCGGCCGCCCACGATCGCCTCGCGCACGCCGAGATCAGCGCCCGCGCGGACGTGCTCGGCATCATCTGGCAGCAGGCGCTGATCAAGCTCGCCAAACGTGTCGACGAGCGATCCCGAGCGGCCGGCGATTCCGTGCACGACCCACCGGCGCCCGCCCACTTCCCGAGCAGGCTGCGGCCGACGCGGCTGCTGGGAAGCGACGACCGGGCACCCCGGGCGTACTACGGATAGACCCTCAGGCCGAGGGGGCGCGGTGCTCGGCGCCGACCGCGTCGGCCAGCGAACGGAAACCACCCGCCCGCAGGTTGGCGGCGATGCCGCGGTGGATCCGGGTGGTCCAGAACGGGCCGCCGTAGATGAAGCCGGTGTAGCCCTGCAGCAGGGTGGCGCCGGCGAGGATACGGGCCCAGGCCTGCTCGGGGGTTTCGATGCCGCCGACCGAGATCAGGACCAGCCGGTCGCCGACACGGGCGTAGAGGCGGCGCAGGACTTCCAGGGAGCGCTCGGCGACCGGCGCACCGGACAGGCCGCCCGCGCCCATCGCCTCCACCTCGGCGGCAGGTGTGGCCAGACCGTCGCGGCGGATGGTGGTGTTGGTGGCGACGATGCCGGCCAGACCCAGCTCGACGGCCAGGTCGGCGACCGCGTCGATGTCGTCGTCGGACAGGTCGGGGGCGATCTTCACCAACACCGGGACGCTGACGCTGTCCAGCACGGCCTGCAGGATCGGGCGCAGCGACTCGACCGCCTGCAGGTCACGCAGACCGGGCGTGTTCGGGGACGAGACGTTGACGACCACGAAATCGGCGAGCGGGCCGAGCAACCGGGCGCTGGTGGCGTAATCGCCGGCCGCGGCCTCGGGTTCGGTGACCTTCGTCTTGCCGATGTTCGCGCCGATCGGGACCGTGGGGTGCGCGCCGTGCAGGCGGGCGGCGGCGGCCGCGGCACCGTGGTTGTTGAAACCCATCCGGTTGATCAGACCGTGGTCGGCGGGCAGCCGGAACAGGCGCGGGGCCGGGTTACCCGGCTGCGCGTGCGCGGTGACGGTGCCGATCTCGGCGAAACCGAATCCGAGCGAGCCCCAGGTGTTCGCGCCGTCGGCGTTCTTGTCGAAACCGGCGGCCAGTCCCAGCGGGGCGGGGAAGTCGACACCGAAGGCCGTGGTGGCCAGGATCGGATCGTCGACGACAGTCAACTTGCGCGCGAGCCAGCGGGTCGGCGGGAACCAGGTGGCGAACCGCAGGGCGGAGAACACCAGGTGGTGCACCCGCTCCGGCGGGATCAGGAACATCAGGCGTAGTAGCAGGGCGTACATGGGTCGGCTCACATTCCGGGCTCGGGCACAGGCAGGACGGCATTCTTGCGGCGGCGCAACAACACCCGGCGGCTGCCGTCGGTGTAGGCGCGCACGCGCGACAACTCCCAGCCACCGAACTCGGCCTGAATGGCCAACCGCATCGAGGCGGTGACCCGGGTGACCTCCGGTGGCAGACGCAGGGGGACGTATTCGTAGTCGTCGTTGCTGGTTTCCCAGCTCGGCGGTACCGCCGAGCGCGAACCGTGAGATCTGGCGGCCATCACTGCCCTCTCTTCCGCTCATCCGCGCCGATCCGCTGCAGACCGTCGCCCGTGGCCGAGGCCACGAACAGGTCGCCGGTGCGGGGGTCGACGGTCACCGCGTCGGGCTGTCGCAGAGTGGGGAACCGCCCCACCTCGACGCCGATCCCGGTCGACAAGTCGTATCCGACCACCTCGTTGCTCTGCGTGCAGGTCACCCACACCGTGCTGGACCGCGGATCGTAGGCGAGCGCGTAAGGCGATGATGCTACCGGGAAACGCTGCCGCAGGACGAGCGGACCGGCCGAGTAGACCAGCAGTTCGCCGCCCGCGGTGTCGGTGACGATGATCCGTCCCTCCGGGTCGGCGATCGCGTTGGCGGCGCCGTCGCCCGCGCGCAGCATCAGGCCGAGGGCGTCGTCGCGAACGCTGACGACGGCGGTCTGCTTGCGGTCGAGGACGGTGATGTGCTCGCCGGTCAGCGCGATCGCGTCGGCCGAGACGAGGCCGGTGACGGTGCGCGCGACGCTGCCGTCGGGGCGTAGTTCGACGATCGTGCCATCGGCCGTGCCGACCACGAGGTTGCCGTCGGTGCGTGTTTGCACGCTGTGCACGTCACCGTCGACGGCGACCTCGGTGACGGTGCCCGCGCTCGCGTCCACCCGCAGCACGCGGTTCGGCGCGGCGACGAGGACTTCGCCCGGCTTGCCCTGGGCGAGGGCGGCGCCCGCGGCGGGCAGGGTGACGGTCCGCGCGGCGGTGGGCGCGGCCGGGTCGATCAGCGACAGTGTGGTGCCCGCGGTGTCGAGCGCGGCAAGACGGCCGGTCTCGCGTTCGGCCAGCAAGGCTTTCGTGGCGGCGGCGGGGACGACCTGCCCCGCCGGGGCGGTAGCGGTGGCGGGGGAGACGGCCGCGGTGGCGGGTTCTCTGGTCGGTACGTCCGGGGCGCCGTCCTCACCGGCGCATCCGGTCAGCAATACCAGTGCCGCCGCGCCGACCAGCGCTGAGGCGACCGAGCCGCGAGGGCGCATGCACCGAACTCCTAATCTCACGAGGTGACCGCTGATCACCATCTGACCATGATGACTCACCGGTAGCTCCGACCGGGTGGCGCACGTCGGGCCTGTCGGTGACGGGGGTTACTGTTGACGTGTCGACAATCCGTTACCGGCGAACGGCAGGAGATCATCGCGATGACCGACCGGACAACCGCGGGGTTCGGCATCGATGACATCACCGTGGGCCCGTTCGCCCACGGCTTCGGCACCACCGACGACGGCCGCCTGTTCGCCTTCCGCACCCGCCGCGCCACCCTCACGCTGCAGATCTACCGCCCCGACCTGGGTGAAGCCGTGCCCGGCGCCGACGATGTGGTCGCCACCGCGCAGGCACCGGTCACCGATATCGACCTCGGGGACGAGCGCAGTGTCACCGCGTTCGTCCGCGATCTGATCCACGACGCGATCCCGGTCCCGAGGGCCGCGCCGCGGGACACCACGACCGTGCGGAGCATCCTGGGCCGGATCAGTGCCGTCATTGATGGTATGTAGATGGTGATGTCTTCCACATTTTTCGCCAGGGCCGCTGCGGCCACCGCCTGCCTCACGGCCCTCGTCGCTCTCACCGCATGCGGTGGAGGCACCGACGAGGCCTCGGTCGACGCCGCACGGTCTTCGGCCAACGCTTCCCTGTCCGCCTCCATCGCGGTGTCGTCGAGCAAGGCCAATGTGCCGCTGCCGACCGCCGCGGAACTCGACGCGCAGATCAAGCGCGCGCTCGACCCGAACCTGCCCGATGTCGAACGCACCGACCTGATCGAGGACGGCGCCGCGTTCAAGGACGCCATCCCCGATATGTACAAAGCGCTGCGCGACAACCCGCACGCGGTGTACGGCGTCGTCGACCCGGTCTTCGACAATCGTGACGGCACCCTGACCGCCACCATGCGCCTGGACAAGGACGGTTCGGGCACCAACATCCGCACCACTATCGTGCATTTCGTGCTGCTCGACGGGAAGTGGAAGATCTCGCGCACCGATCTGTGCGGCATCCTGCGCTCGGCCGACTACCGCACCGCCGCCTGCGGCTGACGATGCGGGAATCGCGCGCGATGCGGTGGGGCCGATTCGTCCACCGCCACCGCTACCTCGTGCTCGGCGTGTTCGTCCTGACGGTGCTGATCTCGGGCTGGTTCGGCCGCGATATGGCCGGCCGCTACACCCAGGAGGGCTGGTTCGACGAGTCCAGCGAGTCGGTGGCGGCCTCGAAGCTGGCCGACGACATCTTCGGCCGCGACACCGACGGCGACCTGATCGTCATCTA
The DNA here is from genome assembly GCF_032656385.1 of Nocardia canadensis. NCBI lineage: Bacteria > Bacillati > Actinomycetota > Actinomycetes > Mycobacteriales > Nocardiaceae > Nocardia > Nocardia canadensis. The sequence continues at coordinate 1,008,205 of NZ_JAVCWB010000008.1, read as the reverse complement.
CACCGCGCCACCGGGCACCACCGTCGACGATCCCGGGGTGCGTGGCCCCGTCGTCGCCGCGCTGGCGGACCTGCGCGCACGCTACGGCGAGCGCATCCACAAGATCGACAGCTACTGGGACAGTCCCTTCTCGGCGAACGCTTCCGACCCCACCAAGCAGCACGCCTTCGCCAGTATCGGTCTGGCCGGTGGCGGCGGAACGGCGACGGTCAACAACTACCTGGCCCTCAAACCGCATCTGAACGCCGATGTTGCCGGAGCGGGACCGGGCGGCACGACCGTGCAGCTGGCCGGGCTCCAGCCGGTGGTCGAGGGCATCAATATCGGTATGCAGCACGACATCCGACGGGCGGAGATCATCGCGCTGCCGATCGTGGCGATCCTGCTGTACTTCGTGTTCGGCGGCGTCATCGGGGCGTTGCTGCCGGTGATGATCGGCGGGCTCACCGTCCTCGGCACCTCCGGCATCCTGCGGTTCCTCACCGCCCATATCGAGGTCAACGTGTTCGCCAGCGCGGTGATGACGCTGGTCAGCCTCGGCTTGGCGATCGACTACGGGCTCTTCACGGTCACCCGGTTCCGGGAGGAGCTGGCGGCGGGGCGCAGCGTGGAGGAAGCGACCGCGCGCACCGTCGCGACCGCGGGCCGCACCGTGTTGTTCTCCGCCGCGATCATCGCGATCAGTCTCGGCGCGTTGTTCATCTTCCCCAACGGCGTGCTGCGGTCGGTGCCCTACGGCGGCATCTCCGCGGTGATGCTGGCGGCGCTGCTGTCGGTGACCGCACTGCCCGCCGCGTTGAGCATCGCGGGCCGCCGCATCGACTGGCTGGGCTGGAAGCGGTTCTCCCGCAGCAAGACCGAGGCCGAGATCGATGCCGGGTTCTTCTCCCGGCTGGCGCAGTGGGCGATGCGGCGGCCGTGGGCGGTCGTCATCCCGATCGTGCTCGGCCTGCTGGCGTTGAGCATCCCGCTGCGCCATATCGAGTTCGGCGGGATCAGCGAGAAGTACCTGGCCGCGGACAATCCGGCGCGCGTGGCGCAGGAGGACTTCGACCATCTGTTTCCCGGGTTCCGCACCGAACCGCTGAAGCTGGTCGTGGTGAACGCGACGCCGCAGCAGCTCAGCGACATCCGGTACGAGGCCAATCAGGTGCCCGGGCTGACCGGGCGGTTCGAACCCGCGGCGCCGACGAAGGACGGGGTCAACGTGCTCTCGGCCGGGCTGGGCGACAAGCGCGACGCCGACCGGGTGATCGACACCCTGCGGGCCCTGCCCGAACCACCGGGCGTGCGGATCATGGTCGCCGGTATCCCGGCGCTGGAACGCGACAGTATCAACGGCCTCATCGACGGCTTGCCACTGCTGCTGGCGATTCTGATGGCGGCGGCGCTGGCGATGATGGTGATCGCGTTCCGGTCGGTGATCCTGGCCGTGAAGGCCGTCGCGATGAGCGCGCTGAGCCTGGTCTCGACGCTGGGCGTGCTCACCTGGATCTTCGTGGAAGGCCATGGCGCCGGGACCTTCCAGTTCACGCCAGGCCCGCTGATGTTCGCGGTGGTGGCGTTGATCGTCACCGTGATCTTCGGGTTGTCGACCGACTACGAGGTGTTCCTGCTGTCGCGGATCGCGGAGAAACGGGCATCGGGCGCCGACGCCACCGAATCCATCCGCTACGGCGTCGCCCACACCGGCGGCGTGATCACCTCGGCCGCGGCGATCCTCATCGTGGTGACCGGTGCGTTCGGCTTCTCCGATCTGGTCCTGATGAAGTACATCGCCTACGGCATGATCGTGGCCCTCATCATCGACGCGACCATCATCCGCATGGTCCTCACCCCGGCCCTGCTCAAGATCATCTGGCGCTGATCGCAGGCTCGCCGGCATCTTCCTGCCGGCGAGCCCGTGCCGGTTGAATGTCCCCGTGCCGAAACCGTCGCATGCCTACCGATTCCTCGGGCCGGAAAATCTTCGCCGATGCACCGACGGGTTTCGTGCCCACAAATCGCGCGGCTATCGCGACGAGTCCCGCCGCTGCGGGTGCCGTTCCAGACAACATCGCGGCGTGCGGGTCGATGTCACCGCGGCACCACCCAGGCTGTCTGGAACGCCAAGGCAATCAGGCCGGCGTTGATGATGAACCCGAGTACGAGGGTGGGCGCGAAGAACAACACGAGCAACACTGTGGAACCGGCGACTCCGGCCGATGTGAGACCGGTCCACCAGGTGTCCGGGACCAGCCATCCGAGCACCGCCAGCGCGGCCGCGGCCAGTGCTACGAACGTGACCACGGCCAGCACCGGACCCGCCGAGTACACGAGTCGGCTGTCGATTCCCCGACCGATCAACCACGAGTGATCCGTATCGAACGAGTTGTCCGCATCCGTGTCAGCGGACCCGCGCGGGGGTGCCCGAAACAGAAAGACCAGATGCACCCAGCCGTGTGCGAACAGGATCGCCGCGACCAACCACGCACCCATGGGACTGTCGCGGTCCAGCAACCACCAGACCAGGACGACCACCACTAAGAGAACGACCGCCAGCGGCAGGAGCCCTGTCACCGTCTTGATCGCACCCACCTCCCTCTGCATGACCGCAACGACGCGATGATCATGCGAACCGGCCCTGCCGACGCCGCCGCGAGTGTTTCTCTTCACCGTGGATGCCTCCAACTACACTCCCCGCGTCGCTGGCGAAGGCAGGGCCGTTTGTCACAGACCTCGGTGCCGAAAGAGCCTCCCCTCCACGGGCACACCCCAGCACGGTCCGCACCCGGCGTTGCTCGAGATCATCCGGCGCTGACCAGGGTCTCGCCGGCACCGAGGTGTTGGATGGTTCCGTGCCGAAACTGTCGCATGCCTACCGATTCCTCTCCGGTATCGACACCGCTCGTGCTCCGCTCGTTCTGCTACACGGCTCGGACGGCACCGAATCCGACCTGCTGCCGTGGGCCGAGGACATCGCGCCGGGAGCGGCGCGACTTGGTATCCGTGGAACCGTCGTCACGGATGGCGGGTACGCTTTCTTCCGTCGCTTTCCGGATCGCCGGGTGGACGAAACGGACCTGGACGCCCGGGTGCCGGTGCTGGCCGAGTTCATCGAAACGTCGTGCTCCCGACTCCATCTCACCCGCCTGCCGGTCGTGATCGGGTTCTCCAACGGTGCGATCATGGCCGCGGCGTTGCTGATGGCCCGCCCCGAGTTGCTGGCGGGGGCGATTCTGTTCCGGCCACTGTCGCCGTTCGCCGACGACGATCGCTACCGGTCGGATCGCACGCCGGTGCTGATCGTCGACGGCGCGAACGACGACCGCAGGTCAGCTGGCGACGGTCGGCGATTGGCCGGACGGCTGCGTCGTGCGGGTGCGCCGGTGACCCATCGTGTGCTATCCGTCGGTCACGCCGTGACCTCAGCGGACATCGCCATTGCGCACGAGTGGTGGCGCACATGCGAGCTGTGAGGCTGAACCCGGGCGGCGGACGCGTGAGTACGGGCCAGCCGCCGGGTGGGGATCAGGTGGTCTTGATGATGCCGCCGTCGATGACGAAGTCGGCGCCGACGATGTTGGCGGCTCTGCCGGAGGCGAGGAACGTGATCAGGGCGGCGACCTCCTCGGGTTCGGTGATGCGGCGGGAGGCGATGTCGAACTGTGCGGGCAGCGCGTCGAGGAACTGTTCCTGCGATACTCCTTGGGCGGAGGCCAGTTTGGCGCCGATGCGATGCTCGTCGCGCCAGATCCGGGTCCCGACCGGGCCGGGGGAGACCGTGTTGACCCGCACCCCTCGCGGACCGAACTCTTCGCTGAGACGCTTGCCGAACGACGCCAGGGCGGCCTTGGCCTCGCTGTAGCCGACCGGACCGGAGCCGGGGACGTGGGCGTTGATCGAGGACACGTTGACGATGACGCCCCGCCGGTCGAGGAGGCTGGGCAGGGCGGCTCGGGTGGCCCAGATCGCGCTGAAGAGGTTGAGGTCGAGGTAGTGGCGCCATTGGTCGTCGGTGCTGTGGAGGAACCCGTCCAGGTCGAGCCATTCCGGGTCGCCGCCGCCGACGTTGTTGACCAGGATGTCGATGCCGCCGAGTTCCTCGAGCGCGGTGTCGATGACCGTGACCGCACCGTCCCGGGTGCTGAGGTCGGCGGAAACCGTAGCGGCCGAGACCTTCTCGAGTTCGGGGGTGATGGTGCGGGCCGCGCCGACGACGCGGACGCCTGCCTCGGCGAAGGCTTCGGCGACGGCCAAGCCGATGCCACGGGAGGCCCCGGTGACGACCGCGGTCTTGCCGGTGAGTGCGAGATCCATGAAACTACCTTTCTTGAACTACAGGTCAAATATTCGGACAGGCGGAAGCCACTCGATGGCCGAGTGGGAGATCAGAGGACGGTCAGCGCGACATCGACGAGACGGTAGAGCTCGGGGGCGTCGTTGGTCTTGGCCATGATGCGCAAGCCGGCGCTGGTGGTGAACAGGAGGGCGGCGACCGCGCCCGGATCGACGGCGGCGTCGACATCGCCGTCGCGGCGACCTCGGTCGATCCGGGCGGCCAGTGTCGCGACGATGCGGCGCTCGATGCCACGCAGGGTCTCGGTGATCGCCGGGTCCTGGCCACCGAACTCGGCGGCGGTATTGACCGCCAGGCAGCCGCGCCGGACCGGTGTGGTGAAGTCGAGATCCACGGCGGCGCGCAGGTAGGCACGCAGACAGTCGCGGGTGGTGCCGGGGCGCGACATGTAGTCCTCGGCCATGGCGACGCCGTTGTGCCCGTAGCGTTCGAGCGCCTGATCGAACAGCGCGCGCTTGCTGCCGAAGGTGTTGTAGAGACTGCCTTTGCCGATGCCGGTGGCGTCGGCGAGTTGCGCGGGGGAGGTGTTGGCGTAGCCGTAGGACCAGAACTGGTCCATGGCGCGATCGATCACCGTGTCGGCGTCGAAGTTGCGTGGCCTGGCCATGGTGTCACCGTAGAGGTTCTATACCTCTGGGTCAATAACTCGACCCGAATTCGCGATCAGTGCTGACCACGCTCGGGCAGGACGAGTTGGGCGCCGGTGACCGGGTGATCGAAGACGTCGACGGGGTGACGGTAGACCTCGGTGAGGAGTGCGGGGGTCAGGACCGTGCGCGGTGGGCCGTCTGCGGCGACCCGACCGGCATCCAGCACCGTGACCCGGTCGGCGTAAGCGGCGGCGACCCCGAGATCGTGGACGACGACCACCACGGCCGCGCCCTCGGTCGCGCGGGTCGCGGCCAAGCGCAGCACGGCCTCCTGGTGGCCGAGATCGAGAGCGGCGGTGGGTTCGTCGAGCAAGAGGGTGGCGGTGTCCTGGGCGAGAACTCGCGCCAGCGCGACCCTGGCGCGTTCGCCGCCGGACAGCGACGGGAAGATCCGCTCGGCCAGGTGGGTGACGTCGGTGGCGGCCAGCGCGGCGGCGATGAGTTCGTCGTCGTGGTCGGCGGCGGGGGTGTGCAGCCACGGTGCGCGGCCCATCGCGACGACTTCGCGTGCGGTGAACGGGAATCCGACCGCGTGCGACTGCGGCAGCACCGCGCGGCGGCGAGCCATGTCGGCAGGGGTCCAGTGGGACAGCGCGTGCCCTTCGAGCCGCACGGCGCCGGAATCGGGTTCGAGTTCCCCGGCCAGCGCGGCGAGCAGGCTCGACTTGCCTGCCCCGTTCGGGCCGACCAGGGCGACGATCTCGCCCGCCGCCACCTGGAAGTCGATGTTCTCGAGTACGGTCCGGCTACCCCGCCGAACGGTCAGTCCGGCCGCGCGCAGGGTCACCGTGCCGGGTGCGGGCCGGTGCGGCACATCGGGTGTCCGGGCGAACAGGCTGCGCCAGGACCGGGCGCGGCGCGGGGGCGTCACCGGTGTGGCCACCGCCGGATCGTGGGGTCGGATGTCGGTCATCCCCAGCCTCCCGCGCGGGCCCGGGTGCGGCGCAGCAGCCAGAAGAAGAACGGGCCGCCGATGAGCGAGGTCAACATGCCCAGGGGCAGGTCGGCATTGTCGACCAGGGTGCGCGCGAGGACGTCGGCCCCGAGCAGCACCACCGCGCCGACGATCGCGCTCAGCGGCACCAGCACTCGATGGCCCGGCCCGACCAGCATCCGGACCACGTGCGGCACGATGAGCCCGACGAACAGGATGATGCCGCTGAACGCCACACCTGCGGCGGTCAGCACGGCCACCACCACGATGACCTGCCTGCGCAACCGCTCGACATCGACACCGAGGTGCCGGGCGGCGGAGTCGCCGAGGGCGAGCAGATCCAGGCGTGGCGCGATCAGGACGGCGGCGAGCACCCCTGCCGCGGTGAGTACGGCCACGATCGCCACGGCCTGCCAGGTGGCGCCGTTGAGGCTGCCCAGCTGCCAGAACACGATCTGATCGCGCGCGGCGGGAGTGGCCACGAACAGCAGCAGGGCGATCAGACCGCCCGCGAACGCGTTGATCGCGACACCGGTCAGGATCAGCGTCACCACCTCGGTCCGCCCACCCGACCGGGACAGCAGGTACACGAGCACTGTGGTGAGCAGGCCCGCGACGAACGCCGCGGCGGCCACCGACCAGGCCGCGACGAACGCGCCACCGACCACGATGACCGTGCCCGCGCCGACCGCGGCGCCCGCCGACACACCGATCACGCCGGGTTCGGCGAGCGGGTTGGCGAACACGCCCTGCAGCAACGCTCCCGCCGTCGCCAGCGCGGCGCCGACCAGGATCGCGAGGGCCACCCGGGGGAATCGCACCTCCCACAGCGTCACCTCGCCCGCCGGATGGGCGGGCAGGGGGCCGAGATCGAGCCCGATCCGGTGGGCGACGCTGCCCAGCACCTCGGCCGCGGTGGTCGGCACCTGACCCAGCACCGACGACACCAGCGCCAGCGCGACCAGCGCGAGCAGCGCGACGGCGAAGACGACAGCGACCCGGGCGGTCCGGTGCCGAGGGTGCGGTAACGGGTCCGGCGTCGCGTCGTCGATCCGCGGGGCGTCCGCGGACTTCGTCAGGTCGGGGGCATCGCTCATGCCGGCTTGCCGTAGACGGCGTCGGCCAGGGCGGTGATGACGCGGCCGGTGTTGGGGCCGAAGCTGAGCACCACCGCGTCGGCCATGTCCACGACCCGATGATTGCGACCGGCGGGAGTCTGGGCGATGCCGGGCACCTTCACCAGGCCGTCGACCCCGCCGACGGACTTCAGCCCGTCCGACATCACCAGCAGCACATCGGGCGCCGCGGCGATCATCGCCTCGCTGGTGATCGCGGTGAACGGTTCGCCGACCCCGGACGCGGTGCCCGCGTCGACGGCGCCGATGGCGGTGATCAGCGAGTCCGCGCCCGAGCCGGGGCCCGCGATCATGGTGATCGCGCTGCTGCGCAAGTACAGGAAGGCGATGGTGGGCTGCGGGTCCTGCTTCGGCACGCGGGCCGTGGCGGCGGCGATCTCGTCGCGGGTGCGCCGGCCCAGCCGGGTGCCCGCCTCCGGCACACCGAGTGCGCCGGCGACGGCCTCGATCTGCGGGACGACGCCGTCCATGGTGCGCTGCGGGTCGAAGTAGACGACGGTGACGCCCGCCGCCCGCAGTTGTTCACGCACGGCGGGTGCGGCACTGGTGGTATCGGTGAGGAACACCGACGGGCGCAGCGCGAGCACCGCTTCGACGCTCAGGCTGCCGTTGCCGCCGGCCACGTTCGGCACGTTCGCGACGGCGGGGAAAGAGGCAGAGGTGCTGCGGCCGACGAGGTTCGCGCCGAGCCCGAGGGCGTACACGGTCTGGGCCAGGGTGCCGTAGCGGTCGACGGCGATGATCCGCGAGGTGTCGGTGACGGTCACCTCGGTGCCGTCGAAGGACCGTGCGGTCACGGGCAGTTGCGGAGTGGGCGCGGCACCGATCGGGACCGGGTCGAGGTCGGTCAGCTGTGCGGTCACCGGGCCGCCGGTGGTGGCAGTCGATGCGGGGTTGCTTCCCGTGCAGGCGACGGCGCCGGTCAGCACCGTCGCCGCGAGCATCGCCGTCAGCACACCACGCAGTCTCATGCAGGTAAGGCTAGCCATCATTCGGAACGGGCGCTCACATCGTCCAGGGCCGCCGCGATCGCGCGCGGCAACTCGAGGGTCTCGGCGGCCAGCACGCCGGTGAGCTGACCGATGTCACGGGCACCGACAATCATGCTCGCGATGCCGGGCCGGTCCCGGATCCAGGCCAGCGCGACCGCCAGCGGTGAGGTGCCGAGGCCATCAGCCGCGGTGACCAACGCGTCCACCACCCGCGTCGCCCGCTCGTCGTCGAGCCTGCGCCGGATCTCGGCGGCCGTCGCCTCGTCGGCACCCCGCGAATCGGCGGGCACGCCGTCGCGGTACTTGCCGGTGAGAATGCCTCCGGCCAGCGGCGCCGAGGCGATGATGCCGACCCCGTGGTGCCGGGCGGCCGGGATCACATCGGACTCGGTGCCCCGCGCGAGCAGCGAATACGGCGTCTGCGCCACGGTGATCGGCGCGATCGCGGCCAGACTGGCCAGCTGCCAGGCCGCGAATCCGCGCACGCCCGCGTAGCGGGTCCGGCCGGTCCTGACCGCGGTCTCCAAGGTCGCGGCGACCTCGTCGAGCGGGGTGTAGGGATCCCAGGCGGCGATGCTCCAGATATCGAGATGGTCGGTGCCGAGCTCACGCAGCGTGCGGTCGAGCTGGGCGAGCAGCGTCCGTCGCGAGGCGTCGACCACCGGGCCCGTCGCCGCGGGGGCCGGCACCGAATCGCCGACACCGGCGCCGGGCGCGTGCAGCACGACACCCGCGCTGCCGCTGAGCACCAGCTCGTCGCGGGCGACCAGATCGCCGAGCAGATCGGCCAGGATCCGCTGCGCCGCGCCGTTGCCGTAGACGGGGGAGAGATCGACGAGAGTGCCACCGGCCTCGGTGAACGCCGCCAACTGCACCGACGCCTCGTCGGCGTCGGTATGGGTCCCCCAGGTATGGGTCGCCAACCCGATTCGCGACACCCGAAGGCCGCTGCGTCCCACCGTTCGCTGTTCCATCACCGCGCCCGCGTTTTCGTCACGGCGACCAGCCTAATGGGCCGCCCTCGGCCGCCTTCGCCGACGACCCGTGGCGTCGCGCACTCTCAGCAGATCCCAAGGTGGGCGGGCGGCACCGGCGCAGCCGGGCGGGTAGGGTCGCTGCGGGATCGCGGCCCCACCCGGCCGCACGTGAAGCAAAAGCCCAGGAGGACGCGGTCTTTCGGGCACGAGATAGCAGGAGGACGCGGTGGGCGAGTCGATGACCTGGATACAGGCATTGGTACTCGGGCTTGTGCAAGGACTTACCGAGTTCCTGCCGGTCTCCTCTTCGGCGCACCTGCGCATCGTCTCGGGCGTGTTCTTCGGCGACGACGCCGGCGCCTCGTTCACCGCCGTCACCCAGCTCGGTACCGAGGCCGCCGTCCTGGTGTACTTCGCCAAGGACATCTGGCGAATCATCGTCGCCTGGTTCACCACCCTCGGTATGCGGCTGCGCGAACGATCCCAGCGCGAAGTCGCGGTCGCCGACCGGGTCACCACCAAACTGCCGGTGATGGATCGCAGCGCTCGCGACGCCTACGAGCGCGACACCCAGCGCGAACTCGACTACCGCATCGGTTGGTACGTGATCATCGCCACCATCCCGATCGGCGTGCTCGGGTTCCTGTTCAAGGACGAGATCCGCACCGGCGCCCGGAACCTGTGGCTGGTGTCGTTCATGCTGGTCGCGTTCGCGCTGGTGATCGCCGCCGGTGAGCACTTCGGCAGCAAGACCCGTCCGATCGAGCAGCTGACCACCCGCGACGGCCTGATCATGGGCCTGGCGCAGTGTCTGGCGCTGGTTCCCGGCGTCTCGCGCTCCGGCGCCACCTCCACCGCGGGTCTGTTCCTCGGCCTGCAGCGCGAAGCGGCCGTCCGCTTCTCGTTCCTGCTCGCGATTCCCGCGGTCACCGCCTCGGGCCTGTTCAGCCTGCCGGACGCCTTCGAACCCGCCGGTGAAGGCCTCAACGCCAGCGGTCCGCAGCTGCTGGTCGCGACGATCATCGCCTTCGTCGTCGGCTACGCCTCGGTCGCGTGGCTGCTCAAGTTCGTCGGCAAGCATTCGTTCTACTGGTTCGTCGGTTACCGGATCATCCTCGGCCTGGTCGTGATGGGCCTGCTCGCCGCGGGCGTCGTCTCGGCGACCTGAGCCGCCGGGCACTGATGGTTAGGCTGGTCCCATGACGGTGATCCTGCTCCGGCACGGAGTGTCCACGTCGAACACCGCGCGGACCCTGGCCGGCCGCACTCCCGGTGTCGAACTCACCGACCGCGGTACCGAGCAGGCCGCCGCGGTCGCCGACCGGCTGGCGACGCTGCCGATCGAACACATCGCCAGCTCACCGTTGTTGCGTTGTCAGCGCACGGTCGCCCCGCTCGCCGAGAAACTCGGCCTCGAACCCGAGCACGACGAACGGCTCATCGAGGTCGACTACGGCGACTGGACCGGCCGCCCGCTGGCCGAACTGCTCACCGAACCGCTGTGGAAGGTCGTGCAGCGGCACGCCTCCGGTGCGGTGTTCCCCGGTGGGGAGGGCCTGGCTCAGGTCCAGCAGCGTGCGGTCGCCGCGGTCCGCGACACCGAACGCCGCTTGTCCGAGCAGGCGGGCCGTGACGTGCTGTGGGTCGCCTGCGCGCACGGCGACATCATCAAATCGATCCTGGCCGACGCACTCGGCCTGCATCTGGACAGTTTCCAGCGGATCGCGGTGGAACCCGCCTCGATCAGCGTCGTCCGGTACAGCCCGGTCGGGCCGTCGGTGTGGAAGTTCAACGACACCGGCGCCGACCTGTCCGCCCTCGCCGTCACCGCGTCGCCGACTCCCGGTGGAGAGGTGACGAATGCCGCGGGCGCGGATAATGGGAATGCGGGACACCGCGATTCTCCTTAGAGGGAGGGTGTTCGTGAGTGTCGAACAGGGTCACGTAGCAGGAGGTGCATGTGTCACGCGCAATCCATGTATTTCGCACCCCCGATCGTTTCGTCGCCGGTACCGTCGGTGAGCCGGGCGATCGTTCGTTCTACCTGCAGGCTGTGCAGGAACCGCGCGTGGTCAGCGTGCTGCTGGAGAAGCAGCAGGTGAAGGTGCTCGCCGACCGGATGGGACTGCTGCTCGACGAGGTGGCCCGTCGCTTCGGCGCCGAGGTGCCGCCGGAGGGCGAGGACGTCCGCGATGTCGCGCCGCTGGTGACCCCGATCGATACCGAGTTCCGGGTGGGCACCATGGGTCTGGGCTGGGACGCCGACGCGGGCGCCGTGGTGGTGGAACTGCTGGCGATCACCGAGACCGAGGTCGACGAATCGGTGGTGCTCGACGACACCGAGGAAGGCCCCGACGCCGTGCGGGTCTTCCTGACCCCTATCCAGGCCCGTGAATTCGCGTTGCGCTCGGCGCGGGTGATCGCGGCAGGTAGGCCGCCGTGTCCGCTGTGCGGTGAACCGCTGTCCGCGCGTGGTCACATGTGCGTGCGCACCAACGGCTACAAGCGCGGCGAGATCTTCGGCGCGGCCGAGATCGACGAGGAGTGATCCGGTGACCGCACTCACCGAAGGCGAGCTGGACATCGTCGGCCGTGTCGGCGTCGCCAGCAACCTGACGCTGGTGTGCGAGATCGCCGCGCCCGAGCCCGACGGCGCACCGCTGCGCGTGGTGTACAAGCCGGTGCGCGGGGAGCGTCCGCTGTGGGACTTCCCGGACGGCACCCTCGCCGGCCGGGAAGTCGCCTCCTACCTGATCTCCGAACAGCTGGGCTGGGGTGTCATCCCGGAGACGGTGTTGCGCGACGGGCCGTTCGGGCCCGGCATGGTGCAGCGGTGGGTGACCTCGGTCGACCACCACACCGAGACGAAGCCGCGCCTGGATCTGGTCGACCTGTGCCGACCGGGCACGGTGCCCGACGGTTTCTGCGAAGTCCTGCGCGCTCTCGACGGTGAGGGCAACGAGGTGTCACTGATTCACGCCGACGATCCACGCCTACAGCGGATGGCGGTGCTCGACCTGCTGCTCAACAACGCCGACCGCAAGGGCGGGCACGCGCTCGAAGGCGTCGACGGGCAGGTCTATGGCGTCGATCACGGCATCTGCCTGCACGCCGAGCCGAAACTGCGCACGGTGCTGTGGGGCTGGGCCGGGCGCCCAGTGCACGAATCACTGATCACCGACATCACCGCGTTCGCCGCGAATCTGCCCGGCGCCGTGGCCGATTCGCTGGCCGAGCACATCACCGACGCCGAGATCACCGCGCTGACCGAACGCACGAAGGCGCTGCTCGAGGATCCGGTGATGCCGCTGCCCAACTCGTCGCGCCCGATTCCCTGGCCCGCGTTCTGATCCCAGGGTGGCCCTGTCACGGTCTGCCTGCGTCGGCGATTCCCCGCCAGACTGACCGTATGCTCCGCTACCGCCTGCTCGGCCATACCGGCCTGCGCGTCTCCGAGTTCGCTCTGGGCACCATGCGTTTCGACGACCCCGTCGAGGCCGCCAGGATCATCGACACCTATGCCGAGGTGGGCGGCAACTTCCTCGACACCGCCTCCGCCTACGGTGAGAGCGAGGCGATCCTCGGCCGGGTGCTGCGCGCGCGGGACCGCTTCGTGCTCGGCACCAAGTACACCCTCAGCCGTGACGCCACCGACCCCAACGCGGCGGGCAACCACCGCAAGAACCTGGTGCTGTCACTGGAACAGAGCCTGCGCAGGCTGCGCACCGACTACGTCGACGTGTACTGGGTGCACGTGTGGGACCGGCACACGCCGATCGAGGAGACGATGCGCGCCCTCGACGACGTGGTGCGGGCTGGAAAAGCGCTGGCCATCGGCATCTCCGACGCACCCGCCTGGGTCATCGCCCGCGCCAACACGCTCGCGCAGTCCCGCGATCGGACCCCGTTCGCCGCCGTCCAGGTGCCCTACAACCTGCTCGAACGTGGCATCGAACGGGAACTGCTGCCGATGGCCGAAGCCTTCGGGCTCACCGTCACCGCGTGGTCACCGCTGGCCGGGGGCGCTCTCTCGCCAGGGGCGGGCCGGGCCACGACGCCCTCGGAACTGGCCGCGGTCGCGGCAGTGACACACGTGGCCTCGGGACTGGGCGTCGCGGCCGAGCAGGTGGCTTTGGCCTGGACACGGCAGCGCAGTCGCGCGGTGCTGCCGATCCTCGGGGTACGCACCGCCGAGCAACTCGCGGGCAATCTGGCGGCGGCGCGACTGCGCCTGCCCGCCGACGCGGTCCGAGTGCTCGACGACGCGGTGCCGTTCGACCGGGGCTTCCCGGCCGATTTCGTCGCCGAATGCGATGCGAGCCCGATGGTTTACGGCGCCGCGGTGGACCGCGTCGATGTCGACGATTCCGGCCCACGGATCCGCTGACGTCGGGTATCTTGAGGCTGCTTTTCCGGGTCGGGGCCGGTGCTAGTGTGCTCCAAGCACTTTCGTCATTCCACGCAAGATCAGAGGAAATCTATGTCGACCCGATCGATCGTCACCACCTCCGCCGCCGCGCTGCTGCTCACCGGCGCCGTCGCCGCCGTGGCCGCGCCCGCGCAGGCCTTCCCCAGCGGCTGGTGGGCCGAGAAGACCTACGTGTGCAAGGCTACCGACCGCAACACCGGTGCTCCGCTGCCCGACGTCACCGTGCAGGCCGCCGATCAGGTCGGTGCCTCGTTCTACGCGCTGCCGCAGTTCGGCCCGGACGTCGACGGCGCGAACGTGCAGTGCTACCTGCAGGCGTGATCGAACGATGAGTTCGGTGTCGCCGCTCCCGACGCGCGGCGACACCGGGCCGTCGCCCAGCCCCCGGCCCAGCCGGAGTGCGCGCTGAGGAGCCGCTCGATGGCCGCGGACTGCCCCAGCACCGCGTGACCCACCTCGGGCAGCGCACGCACCTCGCCCCACGCGAAGCAAGCCCGCGCCCGCTCGGCACCGCGCGCCGAATCGACGAGCACGTCGCGGACGCCCAGCGCCGGCACGTCCATCGCGCGCAGGTCCACGTCGGCGGAGAACGGTAGCCGGTCGGTGCACGGCGAGAAGCGCCGGAAGGTCGACTCCACCTCGAGGACGTCCGGGATTCAGCAGCGTCCGACGTGTGAGAATGATCGCGGAGCATCCGCATCGGCAACCATCTGCCCAGGTGGGGTGGGTCCGGGCCGGTAGGTCGCCCGCCACCGCCGTGACCAGCGGATCTGCCTGAGCACAACCCTTGACGCAACCCCCGGAACACGTTTGTGTGCAGGTAGCGGGCCGCTCCGGCGACACCGCGGGCAACCGCGTGACCGGCCCGCGGGCCGGGCGCCACAACGGGGGCTCTACCCTCGAATCATGCAGTCCTGGTCCGATATCGCCCTACCGACCGTCCCCGGAGCAGGGCCGCCGTTGCGGTTGTTCGACACCGCCGACCGCCAGGTCCGCCCGGTCACCCCCGGCGCGACCGCGAAGATGTACGTCTGCGGCATCACTCCCTACGACGCCACCCACCTCGGCCACGCCGCCACCTACCTCACGTTCGACCTGATCAACCGGCTGTGGCGCGACGCGGGCCACGACGTGCACTACGTGCAGAACGTCACCGACGTCGATGATCCGCTGTTCGAGCGCGCCGCCCGCGACGGCGTCGACTGGCGTGACCTCGGCAGCTCGGAGATCGAGCTGTTCCGCGAGGACATGACCGCCCTGCAGGTGCTGCCCCCGAAGCACTACATCGGCGCGATCGAGTCCGTCGAGGAGGTGGTGGAGCTGGTGCAGAAGCTGCTCGCCGCAGGCGCCGCCTACATCGTCGACGACGCCGAGTTCCCGGACATCTACTTCCGTACCGACGCCACCGAGCAGTTCGGCTACGAGTCCGGCTACGACCGGGCCACCATGGAGCAGCTGTTCGCCGAGCGCGGCGGTGACCCCGACCGTCCCGGCAAGCGCGACGTCATCGACGCGCTGCTGTGGCGGGCCGAGCGCCCGGGCGAACCGTCCTGGCAGGCCCCGTTCGGCGCGGGCCGCCCCGGCTGGCACATCGAATGTGCGGCGATCGCGCTCAACCGCATCGGCACCGAGTTCGACGTCCAAGGCGGCGGCTCGGACCTGATCTACCCGCACCACGAATACTCCGCCGCGCACGCCGAGGCGATCACCGGCGCGCGCCGCTTCGCCCGCCACTACGTGCACGCCGGGCTGATCGGCCTCGACGGCGAGAAGATGTCGAAGTCCAAGGGCAACCTGGTGCTGGTGTCGAAGCTGCGCCGCTCCGGCGTCGACCCGGCCGCGATCCGCCTCGGCCTGCTCGCCGGGCACTACCGCGAGGACCGGATGTGGACCGACGACGTCCTCACCGCGGCCCAGGCCCGCCTGGCCCGCTGGCGCGAAGCCGCCGCCCTGGCCACCGGCCCGTCCGCCGCCGACACCGTCGCCCGGCTGCGCCAGCACCTGGCCGACGACCTGGACACCCCGAAGGCGCTCGACGCCGTCGACAACTGGGTCGAGCAGGCACTCACCTACGGTGGGGCCGATCCGGCCGCGCCCGCGCTGGTACGTGACGCCGTGGACGCGCTGCTGGGTATCACGCTCTGACAATCGCGGGTCACCCGGCGACATTGGTCGTCTCGTGACCCGCACCGGGTACTGTCGCCGGCAAGTGAGGCGCGGCGCGCTGTCGCGTCGTGCGCTCGACCGGCGACAGGAGCGGCGATGCCTGACACGCACCACCCCGTCACCGCCTCGGCGACCACGGTCCTGCACGTCGGCGGCCTGCATCGCGCCGGCTCCCGGCAGACCCTGGCCGCCGCGCTGCGACATCGGCCCGGAGTTCTCGCGGTCGAGGCCAACCCGCTCACGCAGACCGCCACCGTCACCTACGACCCGGGTGTGACCTCGGTCACCGATCTGCGCACCTGGATCCGCGACTGCGGCTACCACTGCGCGGGCCGCTCGGTGCCCACCCACCTCTGCGATCCGGCGAGCGAACCCTCCGCCGTGGAGCACACCCCGGCGGCCACCACCCCACCCGACGGCCGTACCGCCGACCACGACACGGCGATGGCAGGCCACCATCACGGCGGCGACGCGGCCATGTCCATGGACGACATGGCCCGCGACATGCGCAACCGCTTCCTGGTCGCGCTGGTCTTCTCCACCCTGGTCATGCTGTGGTCGCCGATGGCCACCCACATGCTGGGTCTGCACCTGGCGGTCCCGTTCGGCCTGCGCGCCGACGTGTGGATGCTGATCCTGAGCCTGCCGGTGATCTGCTACTCGTCGACGATCTTCTTCACGGGCGCGTGGCAGGCGCTGCGGGCGCACACCCTCGACATGATGGTGCTGGTCTCGGTCGGCATCGGCACCGGCTGGCTGTATTCGCTGTACGTGACGCTCACCGGCGGCGGCGAGGTGTTCTACGAGGCCTCCACCATGCTGGCGACATTCGTGTTGCTCGGGCACTGGTTCGAGATGCGAGCGCGCGGCGGCGCCAACGACGCGGTCTCCACGCTGCTGGACCTGTCGCCGCCGAAAGCGGTGGTGCTGCGCGACGGGAGCGAGGTCGAGATCCCCACCGCCGACGTCGCTGTCGGTGACGTGCTGCTGGTGCGCCCCGGTGCCAAGATCGCCGTCGACGGCACCGTGCTCGACGGATCCAGCGAGGTCGACGAATCCATGGTCACCGGCGAGAGCCTGCCGGTGCACAAGGAACCCGGTTCGCCGGTCATCGGCGCGACCATCAACACCACCGGCAGTCTGCGGGTGCGGGCCACCAAAGTCGGCTCCGACACCGCGCTCGCCCAGATCGTCGACCTAGTCCAGCAGGCGCAGAATTCGAAGGCGCCGGGTCAACGGCTCGCCGACCGGGCGGCGTTCTGGCTGACCCTGGTGGCGTTGATCGGCAGTGTGACCACGCTGGCGGTGTGGCTGCTCGCCGGTGCCTCGCTGAGCCGGGCGCTGTTGTTCGCGATCACCGTGGTCGTCGTGACCTGCCCCGACGCACTGGGCCTGGCGACACCGACGGCGATCCTGGTCGGCACCGGGCTCGGCGCGAAACGCGGTGTGCTGTTCAAGAACGCGACGGCGCTCGAGGACGCGGCCCGCATCGACGTGGTGGTGATGGACAAGACGGGCACCCTCACCAAGGGAACACCGGAGGTCACCGACGTGGTGCCCGCACCCGGCGTCGACACCGATCGGATGCTCGCGGTGGCCGCGGCGGTGGAACGCGAGTCCGAGCATCCGCTGGCCGAGGCGATCGTCGAGTACGCGAAAGACCAGGGCGCCCTGGCACTGTCGGCGACCGAGTTCCGGAATGTGCCGGGGCGCGGGGCGATCGCCACCGTCGACGGTCACCGCGTCGTCGTCGGCAATCGCGGGCTGCTCGACCGGGAACACATCGCCCTGGGCGAGCTGGCGACCCGGCGCGAGGACCTGGCGGCCTCGGGCCACACCGCCGTCCTGGTCGCCGTCGACGGCGCCGCGGTCGCGGTCATCGCCCTCGCCGACGCCCCGCGGCCCACCTCCGTCGCCGCGGTCGCCGCCCTGCACGAGCTCGGCGTGGACGTGGTCATGCTGACCGGCGACAACCAGGCGACCGCCCAGCGCATCGCCACCGACCTCGGCATCGACACCGTGATCGCCGACGTCCTGCCCGGCGACAAGGCCGACCGGATCGCCGAGCTGCAGCGGGCGGGCAAGAAGGTCGCGATGGTCGGCGACGGCGTCAACGACGCGCCCGCCCTCGCGCGGGCCGATCTGGGCATCGCCATCGGCGCGGGCACCGACGTGGCCATTCAGACCGCCGACGTCGTGCTCATGCGCTCGGACCCGTTCACCGTGTCGACCGCGCTGCGCATCGGTCGCGGCACCGTTGGCAAGGAACACCAGAACCTGGCCTGGGCGATCGGCTACAACGGCATCGCGCTGCCCATCGCCGCCGGGGTGTTCGCCCCGTGGGGCCTGACCATGCGCCCCGAGATCGCGGCCATGGCCATGTCGGGATCGAGCTTGATCGTCGCCCTCAACGCGCTGCACCTCAAACGCCTGCCGCTGCCCGACTCGCCGGACCGGCGACGCACCGCCGGGTAACCGGCCGACCGGCCGCGAACCGCGCGCCGAACATCTACATTCGAACGATGGAATCGATCGAGATCGATACTCCCACCGGCCGAATCGACGCGCTGATCGCGCGCCCGCAGGGCGAAGGCCCGTGGCCAGGCGTGGTCGTCCTCCACGACGCCCTCGGCATCAACGCCGACCTGCGCCACCAGCTCGACATCGTCGCCGACGCGGGCTACCTGGCGATCGCGCCGAATCTGTTCGCGCGCGGCCGGGTCCGCTGCATCCAGCAGGCGTTCCGCGCGGTCGCGTTCACCGGGAAGGGGCCCGCGGTGGGGGAGATCCTCGCCGCCCGCGACCGGCTCGCCGAAGACCCCGACTGCACCGGCCGGATCGCCGTGCTCGGCTTCTGCCTGGGCGGTGGTTTCGCACTGCTCACCGCGCCCCAGGGGTTCCACGCCTCGGCACCGTTCTACGGCAGCCTCTACGGCGACTACCGGACCCTGCTCGACGGCGCGTGCCCGGTGGTTGCCAGCTACGGACGACTCGATCCGGCGCTGCCGGGTGCCGCGCACAAGCTCGAGACGGCGCTGACGGCGGGCGGAGTCGACCACGACATCAAGACCTATCCGAACGCCACCCACAGCTTCGCCAATGTCCTGCCGGGAAACGCGGTGCTCGAACGCATCGGCATCGGCTACGACGCGGCCGCCACCGACGACGCCTGGCAGCGCATCTTCGCCTTCTTCGACCGGCACCTGCGCACCGGCGCGTGAGCCGCGCACCACGGTTGCCGGGAGTGTGCGGCGTTTATACTGTGGCCAAGCGCAGCTGACCTGCCGTCGATCGGAGAGCGTCACATGGGGTACCAGCGCATCGTGGTGGGGACCAACGGCTCGGAGTCCGGACAGACGGCGGTCGTCGTCGCGGGGGAACTGGCGGTCAAGCTCGGTGTCGGGGTCACCGTCGTGAGCGTCTGGAAGGAAGCCACGCTGAAGGCGGGGACCGATGCCGCCTGGGCCGCGGAGATCACCGCGGCGGCGGCCGCCTTTCTCGTCGAGGCGGGGGTGACCGAGGTGCGCCGCAGGGAACTGCCCGGCACGGCGGGCGCGGTCCTGCTCGAGGTCGCCGCCGCCGAACCCGGCACGCTGCTGGTCGTCGGCGGTGGTGGGCTGGGCAGTTCGAAGGCGCGCCTGCTCGGGTCGACCGCCAATCACGTGTCCCACCACAGCGAATCCGATGTGGTGTTCACCCACAAGATCCCGAAGCGGTGGACCACGGTCGGGCTCACCACCGACGGGTCGGCGAGCTCGATCACCGCGGTGCGCCGTGGCTACGAGGTCGCCGTCGCGCTCGGCGCGCGCCCGTTCCTGGTGACCGCCGCCAAGACCGACGACGACGGCGCCGTCACCCTGATCGAGGTGGAGGGCCAGGTCCACGTCGAGGATCCGGAGCTGTTCGGTCGCGACGTCCTCACCGGAGTCCCCGCGGCCGAGGCGATCTGCAACGCGGCCTGGAAGTACGACCTCGTCGTGATCGG
Source organism: Nocardia canadensis (assembly GCF_032656385.1). Lineage (NCBI taxonomy): Bacteria > Bacillati > Actinomycetota > Actinomycetes > Mycobacteriales > Nocardiaceae > Nocardia > Nocardia canadensis. Next base: position 988,597 of record NZ_JAVCWB010000008.1, on the reverse strand, counting down.
CAATCGCGGAATGAGCGGTCCCGCACGGCTGTTGGGCTCGGTCGCCAACAAGGTCACCCACGACATCGACACCAACCTGCTGCTGGTCAACACCACCCACGCCTGATTTCGAGTTTGCTCCGGTTTAGCGGGTAACCGCGAAAGCTGCCCGAAACCACCTGGTCGGTCACTTATGATGACCCGAACGCGCGAGGTTCGGAACACGACGGAGTGGACGCCGGATGAATGCTGGGATCGAAGCGGCGGGCTTCTTCGGCCTGCTCGACTGGGAGAAGACGACCGGCCTGAGCAAGTTCTGGGTCGATATGATCAGCATTCCGATCTTCAGCGCGATGGCGGGTCTGATCACCAACTGGACGGGCGTGATCATGCTGTTCGCGCCGGTGCGGTTCACCGGGTTCTATGTGCCGGGGCTGAAGACGATCTTCCCACTGCTGCCGCGCAAGGTGCAGATCCTGCCGACCTTCGCCCCCGGCGGCATCCTCGGCTTCCAGGGTTTCATCCCGGCTCGCGCCGAGAAGATGGCGAGCCTGATGGTCGATAACGCCGTCGCCAAGATCGGTACGGCCAAGGACTTCTTCGATCAGATGGATCCGCGCAAGATCTCCGCGCAGGTCGCCCAGGTGGCGCTGCCGAACGTGCGGTCGATGGTCGACTCGATCATGGACACCGAGCATCCGCAGCTGTGGGCCGACATGCCGCCGCGCGCACGCGAAGTCGTGTACTCGCGGGTGGAGGCGGAACTGCCGGCGATCACCGACCGTGCCTTCGACTTCATCGGTGCCAACATCGATCAGCTGCTCGATGTGAAGCTGATGGTCGTGGGCTATCTGCGGCGGCGCCCGGAACTGCTCAAGGACGTCATCTACGGGCTGGGCGCACCGGAGCTGCGGTTCATGACCCGCAGCGGGGTGATCGGGTTCCCGTTCGGCGTCGTCGTCGCGCTGTGGTTGTCGCTGCTGCACTACAGCACCCCACATGGTGACACCCCGGCGCTGATCTCGCTGCCCGGCTGGCTCTACGACATCCTCCATTTCCTGCCCGCGTGGGCGTGGGTGCTCCTCGGCGGCGCCGTGGTGGGCGTGCTGGTCAACATCATCGCCATCAAGGTGGTCTTCGAGCCGGCCACCCCGCAACCGCGCTACAAATATCCGTGGCGTGTCGCGAAATTCGCCAAACGCCAGCATCAGGCCGCGGCCGACCTGGGGCACGCGATCGGGTATCAGATCGTCACCCTCGACGTCGTCGCCGAACAGCTCCTCGACGGGCCCAGCGGTGACAAGACCCGCGCGGTCATCGCGCACTTCCTCAAAGCCGAGATCGACCGGGTGCTCGGGCCGCTGCGCTCGGTGACCCGGCTGGCGGTGGGGCCGCGGCAGTTCGACGCCATCCAGGCCACCGCGGGCGCGAGCCTGGCGACGGAGATGAAGCCGTGGCTGGTCGACGACGTCGAGTTCTCGCAGACCACCGCCGCCAGCGTGGATCGCCTCGCCACCGAGAAACTGCGCGAACTGCCGCCGGAGGAGTTCGTCGAAATGCTCTACACCGCCATCGAACAGGATGCGTGGCTGCTCTACGCGCACGGCGGCGCGCTCGGTGTGATCGTCGGGGCCCTGCACCTACTGGTCTTCGGAGTGTGAGATGGACGAGCGCGAGAACCTCCCCGAACCGACGCCCGAGCCCGGGATCCCCACCGACCTGGTCGGGTTGGCGCGCATCGCGGGACTGTCGTTGCGCCACATCGTCGGCGCGGTCACCAGGGGAGCGCTGCACACCGCCACCGATCTCGCCGACGACATCCGTGCCGGTGAGCCGATGTCGCAGATCATCGACGAACGGATCGACTCGCTGCGCAAGATCGCGCTGAGCGCGCTCGGTCTCACCAGCACCGCCGCCGGCGTGTACGGGCACGTCGAATCCGGTGTCGGCGCCGAGGATCTCAAGGCCATGGGCGACGCGATGATCACCGAGGGCTGGGATTCGGCGCAGCAGCCCCGCGACCTGCATCCCTCGTTCGTGCCGATCCTGCACGACCTGACGCCCGACGAAGCCCGCATCCTGCGGTTCCTGGCCGTCGCCGGTCCGCAACCGGCGATCGACATCCGCACCAAGGCGCCGTTCGGGATCGGCTCGCAGCGCCTGGCCGACGGCATCAACATGATCGCCTCCATGGCCGGGTGCGCGCTGCCCGAACGCGATCACCACTATCTGGGCAATCTCAGCAGGCTGGGGTTGGTGCGGTTCTCCACCGAGCCGGTCGCCGACTTCCGCCGGTACGCGTTCCTGGAAGCCCAGCCCAGCGCGCAGGCCGCCTACAAGTCGGTGAAGATGCGGGCGATCAGCTCCTACCGCAGCATCTACCTGACGGTGTTCGGCAAGCAGTTCTGCGACGCGTGTTTCGTGCTCGGCGACTACACCGGGGGCGGCTGGGCCAGCGACGATCGCGGTGACGTCTATCTGGGCAAGGGCCCCCGGCTGCCGTGAACCGCGTCAGTCCTTGCCGCGCAACGCGTCCAGCACGCCGGCGAACATCACCGATTTGATCGCGGTCAGCGTCGGCTGGTCCTTGCCGCCGAACGGGGCGACGGTCGCCAGGGCGGTGTCGAGGACCTCGTGCTCACCGACGGCCGCGTCGACCAGGTCGTAGGCCAGCGCGTCGGTGCCGCCGAAGCGGCGCCCGGTGGTCATGGCGGCGATCGCGGTCCTGGGCGGGACCTTGGCCTGGATCAGCGCGGCCATGCCGTTGGTGAACGGGATGCGGATGTCGGCCTCGGGGAAGCAGAAGAAGCCGCGATCGGCGCGCATGACGCGGTAGTCGTGGGCGACGGCGAGCATGGCACCCGCCCCGAAGGCATGGCCGCCAATGGCGGCGGCGGTCGGCATCGGCAGGGTGAGCATCCGGCCGAACAGGGTGTGCACGGCTTCGACGTATTCGGCGGCGCGATCGCCGTTGGCCGACAACCAGTCCAGGTCAAGCCCGTTGGAGTAGATCTTGCCGGTCGCGGTGGTCACCAGCGCCGCGGCGCCCTCGGTGACGACAGTGTCGAGATGGGCGTGGACCTCGGTGATGAAGTCGGGGGAGAAGCGGTTCTCCCCGTCGCCGAGGTCGAGGATCGCGATCGCGTCGTGGTGGCGCAGTGTGGGCATGGAGGGGGTTCCTTTCAGCGGGGGCCGAGTTCGAGCACGGCACGGACAGCGGCGCGCAGGTGTCTGCGGGCCACGGGATCGGTGAGCCGGTCACGCCGCAGCAGCAGCGCGGTCGGCAGGTCGACCAGGCAGGTGGTGACGGTGGCGACGCCGCGCCGGTCGGCGCGGCCCCACAGTGCTCGCGCGACCCGTGACAGCGCGGTCAGCAGCGCTTTCTCGGTGTCGGCGATCTCGCGGGCCAGCTCGGCGGGCAGGTCGCCGTCGAGGAGTTCGGCCCGGTCGACGAGCAGCAGCAGCCGGGCCGAGTCGGGGTGGACGTCGGCCAGGCGGGCCGGTGTCTCGGCGGCGTCGACGACCGCGTCGATCCGCGCGCCCGGGTCGGTGGCCGCGACGGCGCGGTCGATGTCGGTGGCCTGCAGTGCCAGGAAGCGGCGAGCGGCGCGTAACCAGGTGCGCGCCAGCACTTCCTGGCGAGAACCGAAGGTGTGGTACAGCGCGCCGTTGGACACACCGGTCGCGGCAGCGACGGCGCGCACGGTCACCGCGGCGGAACCGGCGCGCGCGGCGAGGTTCTCGGCGGCGTCCAGCACGGTCTCCGGGTCGTGAGTTCGCGGTCTCGGCATGAACAATAGTTTACAGAGCGTCTGCTCTGTTATTCCATTCGGGTGCACTTGTCACCTGGTAGTGCACGGATTTTGTTCCAGCGCTTGATATTTCGATCTCATTTTCGACGATTCCGCCACAGCATAGACTTCGTTACGCTCGCGCGAGCCCTCGTTACGATCGGGTACTGTTCGCATTCTTCGGTCCTGTCCGCACGAACAGATCGGCATCGCGATGTCCCGAGTCGTCACCAAGGAGCAGTACTTCGACACCGCCGTGGCGGTGCTCGCCGAGTTCGGCTTCAAAGGTCTCAACATCGGTGTGCTGTGCCGTCGCCTCGGTGTCACCAGCGGCTCGTTCTACCACCACTTCGGATCGTGGCAGGGCTTCGTCGACACCCTGCTCGAGCACTGGGAGAACCGGCAGATGATCGAGCTACGCGCGCTCGATGTCGGCCACGGCGATCCCGACGCCGATGTGCGCGCCATGTCGGCGCTGGCCGGCGGCCTCGAACACGGCGCCGAGGCGGCGCTGCGCGCCTGGGCGGCCAACGACGAGTCGGTCCACGTGACGGTCAAGCGCGTCGACGAATCCCGCCGCCGCACCGTGCATCGCGTGATCGACAGTGTCGTCGGCGACCCGGCCACCGCCACGGTGGTCACCGAATTCGGCATGGCGATGCTGATCGGCTACCAGCAACTCGCCGCCACCGGCGAACCCACCGAACTCGACCAGCTGCTCGCCGAGTACGCGCGGCTGATCTACTCGCACCGGCCTCAGCCGAGCAACTCGTCGACGTAGCACCAGCGCCACACCTCGCCGGGCTCGACGCTGCGCATCACCGGATGCGCCGAGGACTGGAAATGCGCGCTCGCGTGGTTGCCCAGCGACGACTCGCAGCAGGCGATATTGCCGCAGTCGGTGCACATCCGCAGATGCACCCAGCGCAGACCTTCGGCGACGCACTCCCGGCACACCAGGTCACCGACCGGCTCCCGCAGCAGCGGCGCGTGTTCGAGATGGGTACAGCCGTCGGCGGGCGCGGCCCCGGACAGCGGTTCGGTGCCCGGCTCCTCGTCGGCCTCGTCGAAGCGGTCGATCATCGATTCCTCGAGATCCAGGCGCGCGAGAACATGCTGCAGCACTTCGTAATCCACCGAACCGGCGTCGCGGACGGCCAGCACCGCGTCGCGTTCGGCGGCCAGCATCGCCAGCCGTAGCCGCCGGTACTCCGCCGTGGGCGTCACCAGTTCGGCCTCGGGCCTGCCCAGACGTTCCCACGCCGCGTTGGTGCGCCAGATCAGCCGCTGCCGCAGCGATTCGATCACCGGTTCCGGGGTGTTCGGGCCGATCCGCTTGTCCAGCTCGGCCAGCCCCGCACTCGACGCCTGTTGCAGCAGATCGGCTTTGGCGAGCGCGTCCTCGGCGCGGCTGGGCCCCCGCAGCCGCAGCAGGCGCACCAGCCACGGCAGGGATGTGCCCTGCACCAGCAGAGTGCCGCCCACGACCACCAGCGCCAGCAGTTCCAGCACCGGCAGCTGCGGGGTCGATTCGGGCAGCAGCAGCACCGCGGCCAGGGTCACCACCCCGCGCATGCCCGCCCAGGACACCACCGCGGCGTGGCTCAGCGGCTCGGTCGCGCGCCCGAACAACCGCGCCACCAGCACCGGCGTGAACACCCAGAGCGGACGAGCCAGCATCACCGCGGCCAGCACCGCCACCGCCGCGATCAGCAGCGTGCGACGGTCGAGACCGCTGTGCCAGGCAGCCTCGACGATCCAGCGCACCTGCAGGCCGATGATCAGGAAGACCGCGCTCTCCAGGATGAACTGGATGGTCCGCCAATTCGTCGACTCGGCGACGCGCGAGGCCGCGCCCTGCCAGCGTTGCGCGCCGTGGCCGAGGATCATCCCGCACGTCACCACCGCGATCACGCCCGAGGCGTGGAAGTGTTCGGCGGGCAGATACGCCACGAACGGCGCGAGCAGCGACACCGAGGTGTCGAGTACGGGGTCCGTGATCCGCTTGCGCAGCAGCACCAGTGCCGCCGCGACGATCCCGCCGACCACACCGCCACCGACGGCGGCGAGCAGGAAGTCGCCGCCGATCTGCCACACCGTCACTGCGCCCGCCATCGCGGCGATCGCGCCGCGCAGCGACACCAGCGCCGTCGCGTCGTTGAACAGCGATTCGTCCTCGAGGACGGTCACGATGCTGCGCGGCATGCCGGTGCGGCGGGCGATCGCCGTGGCGGCCACGGCGTCCGGGGGCGCGACCACCGCGCCGAGCGCGACCGCGGCCGCGAACGGGATCGGCAGCAGCCACCAGGCCACCAGCGCCACCGCGAACGTACTGAACAGCACCAACCCGACCGACAGCGATGCGATGGTGCGCAAATTGTCCTTGAAGTCGACCAGCGAGGTCCGCAGCGCCGCGGTGTAGAGCAGCGGCGGCAGCAGCCCCAGCAGCACCACCTCGGGCTCGAGATGCACCTGCGGCACCATCGGCAGATAGGACGCGGCGACGCCGGCGACCGTCAGCACGAGGGGTTCGGACACCCCGAACCGCCGCGCCAGCGCCGCGAGCGCGGTCGCCGAGCCGACGAGTACTACCAGACCGATCGCCACATGCACGACCAGCATTCTTCCATCGCGGCCACACCGGCGACGGCCGCGGCGCCACGGCCGGACTCAGCCGACCTGCTCGGCACCCCCGAGATGGGCGACCTCGCCCCACACCCGCAGGCTCAGCCGAGTGCCCTCCCGGCGCCACTGCGACACCGACGCGTTCGGGACCGGCTCGAGGGTGTCCGGCACCGGGGTACCCATGCCCTCGAGGATGTAGCGCATCGACATCACCACCGCGTCGTGGGTGACCACCAGCACCTGCTCGCCCGCCGCGACCACGTCCAGCTCGTCGAGAAAACTGCGCACCCGCAGGGCGACATCGGCCAGCGACTCACCACCGGGCGGCCGGTAGACCCAGTTGCCGACCCGGGCGCGCCGGGCCGCTTCCTCGGGGGAGCGGCGCCGGATCGCCTTGTACGGATGCAGTTCGAACACCCCCATCTCGCGATCGCGCAGCCGCTCGTCGACCAGGGTGCGGATGGGGCGCAGATGCCGATTGCGGGTGACGGCGGCCTCGGCCATCACCGCCCAGGTGAGCCGGGTCCGCAGATAGGGGGAGCAGACCACCAGGTCGGGCCGCTGCACACCGGCCAGACCGGCCAGCCACTCGCCCAGGCACTGTGCCTGCCAGTGCCCCAGCTCGGTCAGCTCGACTTCGGCGTCGGTGCCGCGCATCGGACGCAATTCGGTCGCCGGGTCGGCGTACCAGGCGTTGGCCACGCTCTGGGCGTGCCGCACGGCCCACAGTCCTGCCAGCGCGCGCGGCATCGTCAATCCTTCGGGCACCTGCACCCACCCCCTCCGCTGTTCGAACCCCATCGATGTCCTTCGTGCTCGTCCTGTCGTGCCCGGACGCGCCAGGGAATAGCGGCTTCGTCGCCGACGTTGCACCCCGAGAATTTGAACGCCTGTCCAGATATTTTCGGCGGATCGCCGCCGGATTTCGTGTGCCGGAGGAGGCCCGCTTGACCACCAGAGTAGAGATCTGGACCGACATCAACTGCCCGTTCTGCTACCTCGGGAAGGCGCGCTTCGAGCAGGCGCTGGCCGAGTTCGACCATCGCGACGACGTCGAGGTCGTGCACCGGTCCTTCGAACTCGATCCCGCCCTGCCCGCCGACGAGACCGGACCGGTGATCCCGCGCATCGCCGCCAAGTACGGCATCAGCGTCGACCAGGCCGCCGCCAACGAGCGCAACATCGGCGCCCAGGCCGCCCAGCTCGGCCTGCCCTACCAGACCTCCGGTCGCGACTACGGCAACAGCTTCGACATGCACCGGCTGCTGCACTTCGCCCTCGACCAGGGCAAGCAGGACGCGCTGCTCGACGCCCTGTACGCCGCCAACTTCGCCGAAGCCGAGCCGGTCTTCGCCGACACCGAGCGCCTCGTCACCCTTGCGGTCCGCGCCGGCCTCGCCGAGACGGCCGTGCGCGAGGTCCTGGCCGACCCGCGGGCCTACGCCGACGCCGTCCGCCAAGACGAACGCGAAGCCGCCCAGCTCGGCGCCACCGGCGTGCCGTTCTTCGTCTTCGACAACAAGTACGCCGTCTCCGGCGCCCAGCCCACCGAGGTCTTCACCCAGGCCCTGACCACCGCTTGGAACGACCGTCCGGCACCGCTGGTGCCGGCCACCGACGCCGACGGCGACACCTGCGGCCCGGACGGCTGCGCGATCTGACGGACTACAGGTCGATGACGACCTTGATATCGGTGTGATCACCCGGATCGAACGCCTCGAGCGCGCGCTCCAACGGCAGCCGCCGGGTGATCAACCGGGCCAGCCACGCCGGATCGGCCTTCGCCAGCGACTCCGCGGCCAGCTGGTAGTGGTGCCGGTTGGCGTTGACCGAACCGAACACGACGGCGTTGTCGAGCACGATATTGCGGTTGAGCGCACCCACGTCGACCGGGGAATCCTTGCCCGCCGCCGTCACCCCGGTCAGGCAGACGATCGAGCCCGGAGTGTTGAGCTGCATCAACTGCAAAGTGACCGCCGCCGCGCCCGTCGCCTCGATCACCACGTCCGGATTGATCTTCTCGGCGACCTCCCCGGCGGGCCCGGTATGGAACGTGCCCCCGAGATCGGCCACCAGCCCGGGCTTCGGCCCTTCGGTCGATCGGTCGAGCACATGCACATCCAGCCCCCGCTGCGCGCCGAGCATCGCCGCCAACAGGCCGATCGGCCCCGCGCCGGTGACCATCACCGTCTTCGGTTCGAACCAGGCCCGGTTGTTGATCCGCTCGATCTGATCCCACGCCTTGGCCACCACCGTCGTCGGCTCCATCAGCACCCCGACCTCGGCCAGCGACGGATCCAGCTTCACCGTGTAGTCGGCGTCGACGACCCACGCGGTGGAGCCGTACCCGTCGATCTGCTTGATCCCGCGTTCCACGTACTGGCCGTTGCGGCACATGTCGAATTCCCCACGCGCACACGCCCCGCACGGTTGCGGGTCCGGCCTGCGCACGATCCCGACGACGAGATCGCCCGGCGCGAAATCACTTCCGGCCGGCGCGGTCCGTACCTTGCCCAGCGACTCGTGTCCGAGGATCAACCGTTCCCGACCCGGCGGCGCCCATCCGTACACTCCCGACGCGATTTCGCGATCGGTGCCGCAGATGCCCAGCGAAACCCCGTCCACCAGCAACTCGTTCGGCCCGGCCACCGGATCCGGCACATCCTGCACGCTCAGCGAACCGGGCTGATCTGGAACAACGGTCAAAGCACGCATGTCGCTTTCCCTTCCGCCGCACCGGGCGATGCTGTCGACAAACTTGCACGAGCAACTCGTTCGCGAACCCGCGGAGAATACGCACTACCTGCGCCAACGGTACGGGAAGCGGTTCATCTCCCGCAGTAGCGCGATGATCGCGAATCGCTTGCAATCTCCCCGGACCTGCTGCGACGATCGACGAGAGCAGCCCCGTCGACGTGGGAGGTCACCGTGCGAGCCGTGCAGTACCGAACCCCGGGCGCAGCCCCCGAAGTCGTCACCGTGCCCGACCCCGAAACCGGGCCAGGCCAGATCCTGCTGAAAGTCGCCGCCGCCGGGGTGTGCCACTCCGACATCGCCGTCATGAGCCTGCCCGCCGACCACCTCGGCTTCCCGCTGCCACTGACCCTCGGCCACGAAGGCGCGGGCACCGTCGCCGCGGTCGGCGCCGGCGTGGAAGGTGTCGAGATCGGCGCCATGATGGCGGTGTACGGGCCGTGGGGATGCGGACGGTGCCGCATGTGCACCCGCGGCGCCGAGAACTACTGCCTGCGCGCCGCGGAACTCGGCATCTTCCCGCCCGGCCTCGGGGCCCCCGGCGCGATGGCCGAGTACCTGATCATCGACGACGCCCGCCACCTCGTGCCGATGGGCGAGCTCGATCCCGTCCAGAACGTCTCGCTCACCGACGCCGGACTCACCCCCTACCACGCGATCACGTTGTCGCTGCCCAAGCTCGTGCCCGGCAGCACCACCGTCGTCATCGGCGCCGGCGGCCTCGGCCACGTCGCCATCCAGCTACTGCGGGCCATGACCGCCACCCGCGTCATCGCCCTCGATGTCTCCGAGGACCGGCTCGACCTCGCCCGCCGGGTCGGCGCCCACGACACCGTCCTGTCCGACGCCTCGGCCGCCGAGAAGATCCGCGCCCTCACCGACGGCGAAGGCGCCCAGGTCGTCCTCGACTTCGTCGGGGCGCCGGCCACGACCGCCACCGCCGCCGCCGCGGCGGGCATCGCCGCCGACATCACCGTCGTCGGGCTCGGGGGCGGTACGGTCGCCGTCGGCTTCGGCTCCCCGCCCTACGAGACGACCGTGCGCTCACCGTATTGGGGCACCCGCACCGAACTCATCGAAGTCCTCGAGATCGCCCGCCGTGGCGAGGTGTCGGTCCACGTGGAGACCTTCACCCTCGACGAAGCCCCGCTGGCCTATGAGCGCCTGCACGCGGGACAGATCACCGGACGCGCGGTCATCGTTCCCGACGCCTGAGACGACGACACCGGGTCGGCTACGGTGGAGACCGCTCGCACCGATCGACCGTTTGGCTGCTGGGAGGCGTCTTGCGCATCATCGTCCGGATCCTGCTCGTGCTCGCCGCCCTGGTCTGCGCCGCCGCGCCCGCCCTGGCCACCCCGGCCATCGACGACACCACCGGCCGCAAGATCGACGAACTGCTCGCCGTGCGCGCCGAAGCGGGCGCGATCAGCCGAGCCGAGCTGCTCGCCCGGCTCTCCGGCCACCTGCTCGGCACCCCCTACGGCCCGAACATGCTCATCGGATCGGCCACCGAGCCCGAACAACTCGTCATCGACCTGCGCCGCGTCGACTGCTTCACCTACCTCGACTATCTCGACGCCGCGTCCCGCTCGGCCGATCGCGACCAGTTCGTCGCCAACCTCGTCGCCACCCGCTACGTCGACAGCCGCGTCGAGTTCACCCAGCGCAAGCACTTCTTCACCGACTGGGCGAGCACCGGGCGCATCGCCGCCACCGATATCACCGCCGGTCTGAGTCCCGCCGCGGTCACCGTCACCAAGCACCTCAATGCCACCGCCGACGGCGGCACCTACCTGCCGGGCCTGCCCGTCGTCGACCGCGCGATCACCCACATTCCCGCGGCCGCCGTCGACGGGGCAGTGATGGCCGCACTGCGCACCGGTGACTTCGTCGGCGCCTACACCCCCGACGCCGGCCTCGACGTCACCCACGTCGGCATCATCGTCCAGACCGCCGACGGCCCGATGTTCCGCAACGCCTCCTCGCTGGCCGCCTACCAGGTCGTCGACACCCCGCTGGCCGACTACGTCCGGACCACGCCGGGCATCGTCGTCCTGCGTCCGCTCTGAACACCCCACCGTCACCGAGGAATCCGCCGTGACCACGCTGCCCGACCGCCCCGGCACCGCCCTGCTCGTCGTCGACGTCCAGAACGGCGTCGTCGAAGCGGCGATCCGCCGCGACGAGGTGGTCGCCAACATCGCCGCACTCGTCGACCGGGCTCGCACCGCCTCGGTGCCGGTGATCTGGATCCAGCACTCCGCCGAAGATCTGGTCACCGGGACCGAGGCCTGGCAGTACGTCCCCGAACTGACCCGCCGCGACGACGAACCCCTCGTCCCCAAGCGCTACGGCGACTCCTTCGAGGACACGCCCCTCGAAGAGCTGCTCGCCGCGGCCGGTGCCGGGCACCTCGTCGTCACCGGCGCCGAGTCCGACGCGTGCGTCCGCTCCACCATCCACGGCGCGTTCGTGCGCGGCTACGACGTCACCCTCGTCGCCGACGCCCACACCACCTTCGACAAGACCCCCTGGGGCGCACCGCAACCCGCCGAGGTCATCGCCCACACCAACCTCTACTGGCAGTACCAGCGGGCGCCCGGGCGCACCGCCGCCGTCCGCCCGACCGCGGAGCTTGACTTCAGGTCGACCTGAACCGGCACGGTGGTCCCATGACCACCTTCGACCACGCCCGCAGCCTCGGCTACGACCGCCGCGCCACCCGCCTGCTCGGCAGCCTCTACCGGCGCATCGCCACCGACATCGACGCCGCCACCACGCCCGGCGCCACCGTCGCCGACATCGGCACCGGCCCGGGAAAGCTGCTGTCCTGCTTGGCGACCCGACGCCCCGACCTGCGCCTGCACGGCATCGACCTGTCCCCACACATGATCGAGATCGCCCGCCGGCACCTGTCCGCTCACACCGTCGAGCTGGCCGTCGCCGACGTCACCGATCTCCCGTATCCCGACACGAGCATCGACCTCGCCGTATCCAGCCTGAGCATGCACGAATGGCCCGATCTCGACCCCGCCGCCGCCGAGCTGCACCGCATCCTGCGCCCCGGCGCCACCCTCGCCGTCTACGACTTCCGATTCGCCCGTACCGCGGCCGTCCAGGACTCGCTGCGCGCACGATTCGGCACCGTCGAGTCCACCGCGATCCGCCTGCCCTGGCATCCCGTCGCCGTCGTCACCCGCTACCTCGCCACCGCCTAGGCTCGACGGATGACGGGCGAGCACACCACGATCGGCACGGCCGCGGCCCGGTTCGGACTCGCCACCCACGTCCTCCGGCACTGGGAGGACCGCGGGTTGCTCACCCCGGGCCGCGACTCGGCGGGCCGACGCCGCTACCGCGACACCGACCTCGACACCATCGCCATGATCGTCCTGGGCAAGAAGGCCGGACTGTCCCTGGACGACCTGGCCCTCCTGTTCACCCAGGCACCCGACCGGGTTACCCGCAGGCAGGTACTGCACGCCCACCGGGCCCGCCTCGCCGACCAGCTGGCTCGCACCCGCGCCGCCCTCGACGCCGTCACCCACGTCCTCGACTGCGACGCCGAGGACTTCCGCACCTGCCCGCACTTCCGCGACCAGGTCGCCGCCGTCCGATCGCCGAGGGCGGCGCACCCGGCCCTGCTGGGCAACCCTGCCCCGACATGAGACGATCGCGCATGTGACCAGCACGCCGGAGCGGCCCCAGCACCTGCGGGACCTGGCCCTGCTGCGCCGGGTCCGCGACCGCATCGACCGCGAATACGCGCAACCGCTCGATGTCGAGGCGCTCGCGCGCGGCGTGCACATGTCCGCCGGGCACCTCAGCCGCCAGTTCCGCCTCGCCTACGGCGAATCGCCCTACTCGTACCTGATGACCCGCCGCATCGAACGCGCCATGGCCTTGCTGCGCCGCGGCGACCTGAGCGTCACCGAGGTCTGCTTCGCCGTCGGATCGTCGTCACTGGGCACCTTCAGCACCCGCTTCACCGAACTCGTCGGCGTCCCGCCGAGCGTCTACCGGCAGGAGGCGCTGGCGACCCAGGGCATGCCGTCGTGCGTGGTCAAGAAGGTGACCAGACCGATCAGGAATCGAGAAGCGCCGGTCTCCCGCGACAATTAGCGTGGTCGCCATGAACATCACCATTCACCAGAGCTACCTGCCCCAGGACGACCCCGACGCCGCCCTCGCCTTCTACCGCGACGCGCTCGGCTTCGAAGTCCGCAACGACGTCGGCTACAACGGCATGCGCTGGATCACCGTCGGCCCGGCGGACCAGCCCAGCACCTCCATCGTGCTGCACCCGCCCGCCGCCGACCCCGGCATCACCGACGAGGAACGCCGCGTCATCACCGAGATGATGGCCAAAGGCACCTACGCCGGCATCAACCTCGCCACCGACGACCTCGACGGCCTGTTCGAGAAGCTCCAAGCGGGCGACGTCGAAGTCGTACAGGAGCCCACCGATCAGCCCTATGGCATCCGCGACTGCGCCTTCCGCGATCCCGCGGGCAACATGGTCCGCATCCAGCAGACCAAGTAAGCACCCCCGCCGGTAGATTCGAGAAACCGGCGACGCCGACCGACCTGAGGGAGATCCATGAGCACGGCCAAGAAGTCCAGCACCGCGACCGTGGAGCCGGCCGACGCCCACGACCTGATCCGGGTGCACGGCGCCCGCGTGAACAACCTGCGCGACATCAGCGTCGAGATCCCCAAGCGCAGGCTCACGGTCTTCACCGGCGTCTCCGGCTCCGGCAAGAGCTCGCTCGTCTTCGGCACCATCGCCGCCGAATCCCAGCGCCTCATCAACGAGACCTACAGCGCCTTCGTGCAGGGCTTCATGCCCAGCCAGTCGCGCCCCGATGTCGACGTCCTCGAGGGCCTCACCACCGCCATCCTGGTCGACCAGTCCCGCCTCGGCGCCGACCCGCGCTCCACCGTCGGCACCGTCACCGACGCCAACGCCATGCTGCGCATCCTGTTCAGCCGCCTCGGCGACCCGCACATCGGCTCCTCGCAGGCCTTCTCCTTCAATGTCGCCTCGATCAGCGGCTCCGGCGCGGTCGCCGTGGAGAAGCACGGCGTCACCGTCAAGGAACGCCGCAGCTTCACCATCACCGGCGGCATGTGTCCCACCTGCGAGGGCAAGGGCACCGTCAACGACATCGACCTGACCCAGCTCTACGACGAGAACAAATCCCTCGACGAGGGCGCCCTCACCATCCCCGGCTACAGCATGGACGGCTGGATGGGCCGGATCTTCAAGGGCAGCGGCTTCTTCGACCCCGCCAAGCCGATCAAGAAGTACACCAAGAAGCAGCTCGCCGACCTGCTCTACAAGGAACCGACCAAGATCAAGGTCGACGGCATCAACCTCACCTACGAGGGCCTGATCCCCAAGATCCGCAAGTCCATGCTGTCCAAGGACGTCGAAGCACTGCAACCGCACGTGCGCGCCTTCGTCGAACGCGCCGTCACCTTCGGCACCTGCCCCGACTGCGACGGCACCCGCCTGTCCGCCGAAGCCCGCTCGTCCAAGATCGACGGCGTCAGCATCGCCGACGCCTGCGCGATGCAGATCACCGATCTCGCCGAATGGGTCAAGAGCATCGAAGACCCCTCGGTCGCCCCGCTGCTGGAATCGCTGCGCCAGACCCTCGACTCGTTCGTCGAGATCGGCCTCGGCTACCTGTCGCTGTCGCGGCCCTCGGGCACCCTCTCCGGCGGTGAAGCCCAGCGCGTCAAGATGATCCGGCACCTCGGCTCCTCGCTCACCGACGTCACCTACGTCTTCGACGAGCCCACCGCCGGCCTGCACCCGCACGACATCCAGCGCATGAACGACCTGCTGCTGCGCCTGCGCGACAAGGGCAACACCGTCCTGGTCGTCGAGCACAAGCCCGAGACCATCGCCATCGCCGACCACATCGTCGACCTCGGTCCCGCCGCGGGCTCCAAGGGCGGCACCATCTGCTTCGAAGGCAGCGTCGACGGCCTGCGCGCCAGCAAGACCGTCACCGGCCGCCATTTCGACGACCGGGCCGCCGTCAAGGACACAGTCCGCACCGCCACCGGCGCGTTGCAGATCCGCGGCGCGACGGCCAACAACCTGCGCGAGGTCGATGTCGACATCCCGCTCGGCGTACTGGTCGCGATCACCGGGGTCGCGGGTTCGGGCAAGAGCTCGCTCGTGCACGGCTCCATCCCGATCGACGAGGGTGTCATCTCCATCGACCAGGCACCCATCAAGGGCTCCCGGCGCAGCAACCCCGCCACCTACACCGGCCTGCTCGACCACATCCGCAAGGCCTTCGCCAAGGCCACCGGCGCCAAGCCTGCCCTGTTCAGCGCCAACTCCGAAGGCGCGTGCCCGAACTGCAACGGCGCCGGCGTCGTCTACACCGACCTGGCCATGATGGCCGGGGTGTCCACCGTGTGTGAGGTGTGCGAGGGCAAGCGGTTCATGGCCGAGGTGCTCGAGTACACCTTCGCGGGCAAGAACATCAGCGAGGTGCTGTCGATGCCCGTCGACGAGGCTCGCGAGTTCTTCGGCGAGGGGGAGGCCAAGACCCCCGCCGCCCACAAGATCCTCACCCACCTCACCGAGGTCGGCCTCGGCTACCTCACCATCGGCCAGCCGCTCACCACGCTGTCCGGCGGTGAACGACAGCGCCTGAAGCTCGCCACCCACATGTCCGACAAGGGCGGCGTCTACATCCTCGACGAGCCGACCACCGGCCTGCACCTGGCCGATGTCGAGCAGCTGCTCGGCCTGCTGGACCGGCTCGTCGACGCGGGCAAGTCGGTCATCGTCGTCGAGCACCACCAGGCCGTGATGGCCCACTCCGACTGGATCATCGACCTGGGCCCCGGCGCCGGTCACGACGGTGGCCGGATCGTCTTCGAAGGCACGCCCGCCGATCTCGTCGCCGCCCGATCCACCCTCACCGGCGAGCACCTCGCCGACTACGTCGGCGCCTGATTCGCCTGAATCCTCCCTCAGGGCAACGGTCCTGGGGGAGGACCACCCCGTCGGCACCCCGTCCGATGTGACGTATCTCGCCGCCGCGCGTTCTGGTCCGCACCGTACCCACCGGCCTAGCCTGAGAGTCCGTTGCACGCGCGAAATCACCTGCACCAGAGGGATATTCGGTACCAATCGGACATTCCGGCGGCCTTCGATGATGCGCCGATCTCCGCGTGCGCTCTGATCGTTGCGCCGCTGCGGACGCGCCGACTTCCCGGCACCGGACCGGCGTCCGAATCGTGGCAAGGAGTCGCGCCGGTGACACATCGAGTCGTCCTGAACCGCCGCAAGGCGTTCGCCGCCCTGGCATTGCTCGCGACCGCCGGGTGCGGCGCCGCCGACACCACCGCCACCGCGCCACACTGGGACTACGACGCCGAAGGTCCCGACCACTGGGCCGACCTCGACAAGCACTTCGCCACCTGCCGCAACGGCCACGCCCAGTCACCGATCGATCTCCCCGACGCCGCCGAGACGCACCCCGCCGACCACATCGAGATCGTCTACGGGCCCACCCCCACGGCCACCATCACCAACACCGGCCACACCATCCAGACCGCCGTGCCCGCCGACTCGGGCAACCGCATCATCGTCGACGGCACCCCGTTCTCGCTGACCCAGTACCACTTCCATCTGCCCAGTGAACACACCGTCGTCGGCGCCGAGACCGCCATGGAACTGCACCTCGTGCACACCGACCGGGCCGGGCGGCTGGCCGTGCTCGCGATCATGTTGCGCGCCCAGCAGGCACCGGCG
Organism: Nocardia canadensis; assembly: GCF_032656385.1. Taxonomy (NCBI): domain Bacteria; kingdom Bacillati; phylum Actinomycetota; class Actinomycetes; order Mycobacteriales; family Nocardiaceae; genus Nocardia; species Nocardia canadensis. The sequence goes on along the minus strand of NZ_JAVCWB010000008.1, from coordinate 971,659 downwards.
GCGGTGAGTCGGGTCCTCACCGTCGCACCCGATCGCGTCGGCGCCACCCGCACGCTCAGCAACGTCGACCCCCGCACGTTCCTGCCCGCGGAGCTCGCCCAGTTCCGCTACGAAGGCTCACTCACCACGCCGCCGTGCACCGAGGGCGTGGCGTGGATCGTGCTGCGCACGCCGAGTCCTGTCGCGGTGGCCGACGTCGACCGGTATCGCGCCCTGTTCCCGCACAGCAACCGGCCCACGCAGCCGCGCAACGGCCGCCCTGTCATCCTCGCGGGCACCGAATAGAAGGTCTCGTCACGACCGGGGGAGTAGCCCCAGGGTCATGTGCCGGACCAGATCGTCGAGGAGCTGCTCGGAGTCGTAGTCGGCGGTATAGCCCGACCCGACGAAGGTCGCCAGGCCCTGCACGGCCGCGAGCGCGGTGACACCGAGACGTTTCGGGTCACCGGGCACGATCTCCCCGGCGGCCTGACCTTCGGCGATGAGCGCGATCGGGATGGCGAAGGCACGCTCCGCGGCCGCCTGGATCTCGGTGTCGGTGGAGCTGTGCCTGCGCGCGAACATCAGCGGCAGCAACTCCGGATTGTCCAGCGCGAACCGCAGATAGGCCCGGGCGAAGGTCTGGAGCCGCGTGGTGATCGGCCCGGCGGTCACGGCCTGTTCGAAGCAGTCGCCGAGCCGTTCCAGGCCGCTGACGGCCAGTGCGTCGAGCAGTGCCTGCTTGTCGCGGAAATGCCGGCTCGGGGCCGCGTGGCTTACACCGGTGTCGCGGGCGAGCTGACGCAGCGACAAGCCGTCCGCGCCGACCGTGCGCAGCGCCGCCTCGGCGTGCTGCAGCAGTGCGGCCCGGAGGTCTCCGTGGTGGTAGCGCGAATGCAAGGACATGGTGGTGGCAGGATATCCGACACGCGCCGAATGTTTGCATTGACTACTTTGTAGTCGCTGACTACATTGACGGGTGCCATGACTGACAACACCGCGCCGACGCGCCCACCGAGCAGCATGCCGATCCGCGAGTGGTTGGCACCGATCACGCTGGTCACCGTGCTGGCCGCGCTCCTGGGCACCATGTACCTCGGCTACACCGCCGACCCCCAGAAGCACCTGCACGACTTCCCGATCGCCGTCGTCAACCAGGACGTCGGCGACACCCTCGCCGGCCAGCCCACCAACCTCGGCGCCCAGATCAGCACGGCACTGGGGGAGAACATCCCCGCCGACAAGATCGACCTGCGCGCCGTCGGCCTCAACGAAGCACAACGACAGCTGCGCAACGGCGAGGTATATGGCGCCATCGTCATCCCCGGCGACTTCACCAAACGCGTCGCCATCCTCGGCACGGCATCGATCGTTCCCGGCACCGTCGAACAGCCGATCATCTCGGTCCTGACCAACCCCCGCGCGGGCACCCTCGCCGCCCAGATCATGGAAACGATCGCCGACCAGGCCATGACCCAGGTCAACACCACCGTCGGCACCCAGCTCACCGACCAGGTCCGCGGCGCCATCGGCACCGCACCGCTCAGCGGCGCCGCCCAGCTGCAGCTCACCCAGCCCGTCGACGTCGTCGTCACCCCGTACCACCCCCTGCCCGAAGGCACCGGCCAAGGACTCGCGGCGTTCTTCTACACCCTCGTCCTGCTGATCGTCGGCTTCAGCGGCGCGATGATGATCAACTCCCTCGTCGACGGCTCCCTCGGCTTCGTCCCCGCCGAATACGGCCCCTGGCACAAGCGAACCGCCCGGGCCCAGATCAGCCGCTGGCGCACCCTGCTCATCAAATGGGGGATCGCCGCCATCAGCGCACCCCTGGCCTCCGGCGTGTTCCTCGGCGTCGGCGCCCTGCTCGACATGACCATCGAACGACCGCTGATGCTGTTCCTCTACGGCACCCTGGCCATCACCGCCATCGCCGTCACCGGACTGTCGGTCATGGCCGCCTTCGGCACCGCCGGCCTGATGATCAACCTCATCGTCTTCGTCGTCCTGGGCATCCCGTCGTCCTCGGGCACCATCCCGCTCGAGGCCACCCCGCGCTGGATCGCCGACCTGGCCGCCTTCGAACCCATGCATCAGATCTACCTCGCCGTGCGCGCCATCCTGTTCTTCGACGGCCACCTCGAAGCAGGCATGAGCCAGGGCCTGTGGATGACCCTCGTCGGCCTCGCGATCGGACTGATCCTCGGCGCCGTCGCCACCCACACCTACGACCTGCGCGGCCTGCATCGCCTCGGCCTCGACCAGCGCCAGGAACCGGCCACCGCGCAGTAGCGCACACCTCGAATCGATACCCCCACGCGGAAGGCACCCGATGCGCGAGTTCGAAGCCCCGGCTTCCTACACCGTTCCAGAACACGCGAACAACTCCGACAGCGTGTTCCGGCACGCCGAGCACTCGCCGGACACGGTGCTGTTCAACGTCGACACCGGCGACGGCGGACTCACCGACGTCACCGCCGCGGCATTCGCCCGCACCGTCACCGATGTCGCCAAGGGCCTCATCGCCTCCGGCGTCGGACTCGGCGACCGAGTCGCCATCATGGCACCCACCCGCTACGAGTGGGTGGTCCTCGACCACGCCATCTGGGCCGCGGGCGGCTGCACCGTCGCCATCTACGACAGCTCCGCCGCCGAGCAGGCCAAGTGGATCCTGCAGGACTCCGCGACCCAGCTGCTGGTGGTCGACAGCGACAAGCACCGCCGGGTCATCGACCAGATCGACCGCGCCGCTCTCCCCGAGCTGACCGAAATCCTGCAGATCGACCAGGGCGCCGTCGCGGAGCTGACAGCGCGCGGCGCCGACCTCGACGACGAGGCGGTCCACACCCGTCGAGCCCAGGTCTACGCCAGCTCCCCGGCCACCCTGATCTACACCTCGGGCACCACAGGACGCCCCAAGGGCGTGCTGCTGTCCCACGCGAACCTCTACGCGGAGTCGAAGTCCGACCGGATCGCCTTGGCGGAGTTCGTCACCGAAGGCAACCGGTCGCTGATGTTCCTGCCGCTCGCGCACGTCTTCGCCCGCGCGGTCACCCTGGCCGCCCTCGACGCCAAAGTGATCGTGGCGTTCAGCTCCGATTGGTCCACGCTCGTCGACCAATTCGGCAGTTTCCGGCCGGACTTCATCCTGGCGGTGCCGCGCGTATTCGAGAAGGTCTTCAACGGTGCCCAGCAGAAGGCACACGCCGGCGGCAGGGGCCGGATCTTCGACCGCGCCACCGAGACCGCCATCGCCTGGAGCGAATCGCTGGACAGTGGCGGACCGGGACTCCTGCGCAAGCTCGAGCACGCCCTGTTCGACAAGCTGGTGTACCGGCAGCTGCGTGGCGCGCTCGGCGGCCGCTGCGGTGCGGCGGTGTCCGGTGGCGGACCGCTCGGCGCCCGCCTCGGCCACTTCTTCCGCGGTGTGGGCATTCCCATCTACGAGGGCTACGGGCTCACCGAGACCACTGCCGCGATCACCGTGAACACCCCACGAAACACCCGGGTCGGCACCGTGGGCCGCCCGACCGACGGCCACGGAATCAAGATCGCCGACGACGGTGAGCTCCTGCTGCGTGGCCCGGTGGTGTTCCGCGAGTACTGGGGCAACCCCGACGCGACCGCCGAGGCATTCACCGACGGCTGGTTCCGCACGGGTGACCTGGGTGCCATCGACCGTGACGGCTACCTGACCATCACCGGCCGCAAGAAGGAAATCATCGTCACGGCCGGCGGTAAGAACGTCTCGCCGGGCCTGCTGGAAGATTCTCTTCGTTCGCATTCGTTGATCGGTCAAGCGATGGTCGTCGGTGACGGCCGACCTTTTGTCGGCGCCCTGATCACCCTCGACCCGGACGTTCTTCCGGATTGGCGACTCCGCCACAATCTTCCCGCCGACACTTCGGTAGAAACGCTCATCGACGATCCCGACCTCGTCTCCGAGATCGATGCGGCGGTCGCCGCCACCAATACTCACGTGTCGCACGCCGAGGGCATCAAGAAGGTTCGCATTCTGCCGTGCGAGTGGACCGAAGCGACCGGTGAGCTGACTCCGAAGATGTCCCTGAGGCGTGCGGAGGTCATGAAGAAGTACGCCGCCGACGTCGATGCGATGTATTCCTGAGTTTCCCCAGTGCCCTTATTTCGTCACTGTGACGAAATAAGGGCACTGGGGAAGTGGAGGGGGAGTGCGAACCTGTTCACCCCGAGGCCCACGAATTCTTCATTTCGCCACATATGGGGCCGCATGCTGCAGATGCAGGCATTCATCGCGAGTGGTCATGAATGGGCCACCAGGTGGAAAACGCCGAATTCCGCGTCACATCGCAAAACGTCGACATGGACATCGCGAGTTGTTGCGCGCGATTCGACGGCGCGGTGTCAGTCGCCGCGGTGGTGGAACGCCGACGAATCGGCACGCAACGCAACACGGCACGTAGTGCATCAATAATGCAAAACACCCGCCCGACCGGCGCCGTTCAAACGCCGATAATGCACATTATGTCAACTAGACCCGACGGCGGTATCGGGATCTTCTCCCCGGTCACCCTTATCGGGGCGTCAGGGTGATGCTGCCGATCTCCACTCCACCGAAATACGCCGGACCCGTGTACCCGCCGCGTCCGTCACTGATCAGTACGACGCGGTGGCCGGGAAAGATGTCGACGTAACCACCGTCGGGTGTCGGCTGAATCGGGTAACGCCCGATCAAGACCAGCTCCCCGCCTTCGACGCGCGCGTCACGTTGCAGGAGCACGATGCCCGCCGACAATGTCGTCGACGTGTAGTTGCCGGGTTCGACGTCGGCCGACGCTGGACCGGCCGTGGCGACGAGTGACGCGGCGCCCACGGCCACCGCGATCACAGCGGTCCGGATCATTGATGGTGTGGCGTGTGTGGACATCGTCAACTCCTGTCACCCGGGTAACCAACTCTACCCCCGCCGACTCCGGTCGAAGGTGCGCGAACACGGCGTCGATACCGAGCCGGCACTCCCCCGGGTTCGGAAGTTCACGGCGTCGCCGCACCTGTCTCGCTCTTCGGGACTGTGCGACGGGCACAAACCACCGGGAGTCAGAATGTCCGAAAAAGCACGTGACGATACCAGCGGCAGACACCGAGGGCGAACCGTAATCGGAAGTTGTCCGCGTCCAACGTGATTCCGTAGCGGCCGGTGATCTGCTGGATGCGGTACTGCACGGTGTTGCGGTGGACGTCGAGGAGGCGGGCGGTGCTCGAGTAGCTACCGCCCTCGGCGAGGAAGACATCCAGGGTGTGGCGGAGCATGGCCATCTTGGTGCCGTCGGCGGCGAGGGGGCCGAGAACGCGACGGACCAGTCCGGCGAGCTCGTCGGGTTCGTCGGACAGGAGCGCGAACGGGGCGACGGTGTCGAAGTCCACCACCGGCGGCGCGTCCGGCCCGGCGGTGACGGCGAGGTTCTTGGCGCGGGCCGCGCTGCGGGCGGAGGTCCGGAATCCCGGCAGTCCCGCGCCGACGGTGCCGAGAGCGACCTTGACGGGCAGGCCGGACGCCGCGATTCGGTCGCCGATGTCGTCGGGCGCTGTGCGGTGGTCCTCGGTGACCGGGAACCAGATGCGCAGCGCGCGTTCCCCGGTGGCCGCCGCCAGTTCGGCTCCCCTGGCGCCCATCGCCGTGGACAGGAGTTGGCGGGTCTGGTCGAGCGCGCGTGCCGCGTCCGCGCCCGGGGTGTCCGGTGGAGTCCAGGCCTCCGCGGCGAGGTGGCGGCGGTCGAGACGGTAGTCGAGTGCTTCTTCGGCAGCCGGGACGTCGACGTCGTCGCTGTCGAGGAGGCGGGCGATCCACTGCTGCCGGGCGGCTTGGCGGCTGCTGAGCCAGCGGTCGCGTTCGGCTTCGTAGATGCGGCCCATGGAGGAGTTGAGGCGGTCCAGGTAGGTGCCGGCGAAGCGGAGCAACTCGGCGATTCTGGCGGCCTGGTCGGGGCCGGGAACGGCGAGGATCAGCCCGATGGCCGCGTCGAGGAGGCGATACTGGCCCAGGCCGTACGCACGCAGCAGGACCGTCAGCGGCACGCCGCGCCGGGCCAGCCGCTGGGCGTAGGCGGCGGCGCCCGCCGGCGGGCTGACGGTGGCCGGGTCGATGTTGTTGGCCAGGACGTACTGCACGACGGCGATGTTCTCCGCGATGCTGGCGGCGCGCAGGTCCGCCAGATCGAAGGCGATGTCGGTCACCGGGATCATCTGCTCGGTGACGCGAATCAGATCCTCGGTGATCGCGTCGGTGAGTGGGCCCAGCGCCTGACCGACCCAGACGAGGGATCCGTACTCTGCCACCGCCCGCTCCGTCCGTTGTACAAAAGCCGCCGCCGATATTGTGCCATGCGCACAAATTCTGGCTGGGCAAGGTGCTGGACGTGGTTGTCCGGGCCGTTTGTGTGGTCGTGACAGCGTGACGTGTGGTGTCATGGTCGCCGAACGCCCCGATATCGACTCCTTCTTGCTTGTTCGACACTGGTCCGCCGCCCGGTAGGCCCAGAATCCGACAGGGTTCGTGGGTCATCGCAGAGCTGTGGGCCGGACGGAGGAAGGATGTTGTACAAGGATGGGTGAGGTTCGTCGCGCGGCGCGAGGTCGAGGCAATCGCAAGGCGAGCACTCCCCTCTTCGCGCAGCTGCTGACGGCGGCGGTCGACACGGCGGGCGAGGCGATCGCCCTGTCCTTCTCCCCCGCCGACGGCGACCGGATCGAACTCACCTACACCCAGCTCGACGAGTCGTCGTCGCGGCTGGCCAGGGAGCTGCTGGATCGCGGGATCGGGCCCGGTGATGTGGTCGCGCTCGGATTCACGCGTTCGATCGAGTCGGTGCTGGCCGTGTGGGCGGTCGCCAAGACCGGCGCGGCCTATGTTCCGGTCGATCCCGGCCTGCCGGCGGAACGGATCGCGTACCTGGTGGCGGACTCGGGTGCGGTGCTCGGGCTCACCGCGGCGGCGTACCGGAGCGCCCTGGGCGAGGCGCTCGCGTGGATCGAGGTCGACGCGCCCCGGCACCGGGACCGGATCGCGGCGTGGCCGTCGCATCCGATCTCCTATCTCGATCGGGTGCGTCCGCTCACCGATCAGCATCCGGCCTATGTCATCTACACCTCGGGGTCGACCGGGCGGCCCAAGGGCGTCGTGGTCACGCACACCGGTCTGGGCGCGCTGGTCACGGCCGCGCGGGACCGGTATGGGGTGCACGCGGGCGACCGGGTGCTGCACGTGTGCTCGCCGAACTTCGACGTCTCGGTGCTCGAGCTGCTGGTGGCCTTCCACGCGGGTGCGACATTGGTGGTGTCGCCGCCGACGGTGTTCGGTGGCCCCGAGCTGGCGGCGGTGGTGCGCCGGGAGCGGGTGACCCATCTGTTGATCACGCCTGCCGCGCTCGAGTCGGTCGACGCCGAGGGGCTCGACGAGCTGCGGGTGGTCGTGGTGGCCGGTGACGCGTTCGGCCCGGCGCTGGTCGATCGTTGGGCGGTCGGCGAGCGTGCGTTCTTCAACGGGTACGGCCCGACCGAGGCCACGATTCTCGCCACGGGCAGCGCCGGTCTGCGGCCGGGCGCGCCGATCACGATCGGTTCGGCGTTTCCTGGTGTCGGGGCGGTGGTGTTGGACGCGCGGTTGCGGCCGGTTCCGGCGGGTGTGGCCGGTGAGCTGTATCTGTCGGGTCCCGCGCTTGCTCAGAGTTATCTGGGCAGGCCCGGGCTCACCTCGGAGCGGTTCGTCGCCGCGCCGTTCGCGGGGGCCGCGGGTGCGCGGATGTACCGGACCGGTGATCTGGTCCGCCGTACGGCCGAGGGTGACTTCGAGTATCTCGGCCGCTCGGACTTCCAGGTGAAGATCCGGGGTTTCCGCGTCGAGCTCGGAGAGATCGACGCCGCGCTGACGGCTCATCCGGACCTCGAGTACGCGGTGACGATGGGGGTGAAGGCCGACTCGGGGGCGACGGTGCTGGTCTCCTATGTCCTGCCCCGCCGAGGTGTTCCGGTCGACACCGAGCAGGTGAGGCGTTTCGTCGGTACGTCGTTGCCGGGGCACATGGTCCCGTCGGTGCTCATCGTGCTGGACGAGATCCCGCTGACGCCCAACGGCAAATTGGACCGCCGGGCGCTGCCCGCGCCGGTCTTCGGCGCGGCCGGTTCGCGCGCGCCGGAGGGTCCGGTGGAGGTCGCGATCGCCGAGCTGTTCACCCAGGTTCTGGGGGTGCGCGAGATCGGTGCGGAGGATTCGTTCTTCGCCTCGGGTGGAGACAGCATTCTGTCCATCCAGTTGGTCTCGCGGGCGCGGTCGGCGGGCATCTCGTTCACTCCGCAGCAGGTGTTCGAGCAGCGGACCGTGGCGGGGCTGGCCCGGGTCGCGGTGGTCGGTGGGCAGTCGGTGCCGACGTTGGCCGAACTTCCCGGTGGTGGTGTGGGGACGATGCCGCTGACGCCGGTGCTGGCGGCCTCGCTGTCGGGCGGCCGGGTGTTCGGCCGTTTCAGCCAGCAGATGGTGTTGGCGCTGCCCGCCGGTATCGATCGGATCGGGTTGGTGGACACCCTGTCCGCGATACTGAATCACCACGACATGCTGCGTGCCTGCGTGCGGGAGGTGGACGGTCGCTGGGAGCTGAACGCGCTGCCGCCGGGCTCGGTGGCGGCGCACCAACTGCTCACCCGGGTCGATGTCGCGGCGGGCCGGACCGAGCGGGAACTCGCCGAGATTGCGAGTGCGGCGCTGGATTCCGCGCTGGCGTCGCTGGACCCAGCGGCATCGCGGATGGTCGCGTTCGTGTGGTTGTGCCGTGAGGACGGTCCGGACGGTCTGATCGTGGCGGCCAATCACGCGGTGATCGACGGGGTGTCCTGGCGCATCCTGTTGTCGGACTTGGTGACCGCCTGGGGGCAGTACACGGCCGGGCAGCGGGTGAGCTTACCCCCGGTCGGGACGTCGTTTCGCCGGTGGTCGCACGGCCTGACCGAGGCGGCGGCCGGCCGCCGGGACGAACTCGATCATTGGCGGCGGGTGCTGGCGGTGCCGGACCCGTTGCTGGGTACGCGTGCGCTCGACCGCTCGGTCGATACCGCGTCGACCGTGCGGACTTTTACTGTCACGGTGCCCGCCGACGTCACTCGGGCGGTGCTGACCGACCTGCCGACGAGGTATCGTGCGGGCGCCGAGGACGGTCTGCTCGCCGCGCTGGCGCTGGCGGTGCGGACGTGGCGGGCTCGCCGTGGCGTGGATGCCTCGGCGACGCGGATCCGTCTGGAGGGCCACGGTCGTGCGGAATCGGCCCTCGCGGGCGCCGATCTGACCCGGACGGTCGGGTGGTTCACCAGCATGTATCCCGTGGCGCTCGAGCTGGGCGGGATCGACACCGAGGCCGCGTGGCGTGGTGGTGCGGCGACGGCGTCGCTGGTGAAGGCGGTCAAGGAGCAGCTGCTCGCGGTGCCGCACAAGGGCATCGGTTTCGGCATGCTCCGGCATCTGGACCTCGAGTCGGGTCCGCTGCTCACGGGTGTGTTGGGCCAGGTGGGATTCAACTATCTGGGTCGGGTGTCCGCCGGCGACGTGCCCGATTCGCTGGCCGATCACGGTTGGCTGCCTACCGATGCGTGGGGTGAGCCTGTCGCCGACCAGGATCCGGCGTTGCCGGCGGCCGCGGTGGTCGATGTCAACGCGCTGGCGGCCGGTTCGGCGGATGGTGTGGTGCTGCGGGCGTCGTTCTCCTACGCCTCGGGGGTCATCGACGAGACGTCGGTGCGTGCGCTCGCCGAGTGCTGGACCGACGCGTTGGCGCTGCTCGCCGATCATCTTCGTGACCCGGCGGCCGGTGGTCTCTCCCCCGCCGATGTGGCGCTGGTGCGGGTTTCCCAGGACGAATTGGATGCCTGGCATCGCGAGCTGCCCGGGCTCAGCGATGTGGTGCCGTTGGCGCCGTTGCAGCTCGGCTTGCTGTATCTGGCGCAGGTCTCCCCCGACGCGGATCCGTATCTGGTCCAGTTGGCCGTCGAGTTGGCGGGTGCGGTGGATCTCGAGCGACTGCGGCGGGCCGCGCAGGTGGTGCTCGATCGGCACGCCATTCTGCGTACCTCGTTCGGGTCGGCGGCGTCGGGTACGCCGGTCGGTTTCGTGGCCGAGGGTGTGGCGGTGCCGTGGCGGATCGTCGACACCGCGAGCAGCGATCCGCGGGAGTTCCTGGCGGCCGAGGCGCGGGTCGGTTTCGATCTGTCGACGGCGCCGCTGCTGCGGTTCACGGTGTACCGCCGCGGTTCCGGTGATCTGCATCTGGTGCTGACCGCGCATCATCTGCTGGTGGACGGCTGGTCGATGCCGTTGCTGATGCGCGAACTGCTGGTTTCCTACGGCACCGACGGCGGCCCGTCGATGTTGCCGCGGGTGCGGGGTTATCGGGACTATCTCGCGTGGTTGGCCGGCCGGGATCGTTCGGCGGCGCTGGACGATTGGCGCGCGGCGCTGTCCGGGCACGAGCCGACCCTGCTCACGGCGGCTGTCGCACCGCCCGCGGATGCGGTGGCAGGTTACGGGATGTGCGCGCTCGACTTGTCGGCGACCGAGGCGGAGGCTTTGTCGGCGGCCGCCGCGGCGCACGAGGTCACCCTGAACACCCTGTTCCAGGCGGCGTGGGGGGTGGTGCTGGCCGGTGTCGTCGGCCGGGCCGACGTCGTGTTCGGTGCGGTGGTGTCGGGGCGGCCGCCGCAGCTGGACGGGGTCGACGCCATGGTGGGTCTTTTCGCGAACACCATTCCGGTGCGGGTGCGGCTCGACGCTGCCGCGTCGCTGCGCGCGGTGTTGTCGCGGGTGCAGTCCGAGCAGGTCGCGCTGCTCGACGGGCATTACCTGGGGCTGGCCGATATCCAGCGGGCCGCCGGCGCGGGCGAGTTGTTCGACACGCTGATGGCCTACGAGTCGTATCCGGTGGATACCGAGGGGATGCGGCGCGCGCATGGTTCCCTCGACGGTCTCGAGATCGTCGATGTCGAGGCGGCCAATGCGACGCACTATCCGGTGGCGGTCGGGGTCGAGGTGGGCGACGGTATCCGGGTCGGCCTGCAGTACCGGCTCGAGGTGGTCGGCGCCGATATCGCCGAAGCGCTGACGCACCGGCTGCGTGTGGTTCTCGACGCGCTCCGCGATACGCCGGATCGCCCGGTGGGTGCGGTGCTCGCGGAGCTCTCCCGGCACGATGATCCGGTGGCCCGATTCGCCTATTGGCGTGCGGTACTCGCCGATCTGCCCGCGGAGCTGAACCTTCCGGCGGATCGTCTCCGGTCCGCCGGGCCGGTGGCTATCGACGATCACGTGCGGTTCGAGATCCCGGCTGACTTGTTCGGGCGCATGCGGGAAGTCGCGCAGGCGCGGCGGACTTCGGTGCGCACGGTTGTCCATGTCGCGTACGCGGTGTTGCTGGCGCGGCTGTCCGGCAGTGCGGACATCGCGATGGACGTGTTCGCCCCGCGGGATCCGGCGGTGCTGCTGCGACTATCGGTGCCTGGCGGCCGGACCGTCGACGCGCTGCTGTCCGATGCGGCCGCGCTGGCGCGGCAGGCCTGCGTGTTCCCGGAGTTGTCGGCGGCGGAGTCGGCGGCCCTGGGTGTCGCCGAACGTTCGGCTGCGCGGATCGCGCTGCTGACGGGCCCGCGACCGGACGTCACCGGGTTCGACCTGGCGCTGACCGTCCCCACCGAATCGGCGGAGCCGGTCCGCGCCGAATTCGGTTTCACCAGTGCCCTGTTCGACCGGGAGACCGTCTCGGTGTTCGCTGAACGACTCGTCCGGTTGCTGACCGCGATCGTCGAACATCCGCAGTCCGCGATCGGTGACCTGCCCCTTCTCGACGCGGCTGAGCAGCTCACGGAGCGTCCGGCCGAGCTCGACGCTCCCCCGGTGCTGTTGCCGGATCTCGTCTCCCGTGGTGTCGCGCTCGGTCCCGATCGAGTGGCGATCCGGTACCGGGGTCGCTCGGTCACCTATGGCGAACTCGACGCGCGGATTTCCCGGGTGGCGCGTGCCCTGATCGCGCGGGGCGTGGGACCCGAAGTGGCTGTCGCGGTGGCCTTCCCACGGTCGGTGGAGATGGTCGTCGCCGCCTTGTCGGTCGCGAAGGCGGGCGGGCTGTTCGTGCCGCTGGACCCGGACCAGCCCGCGCCGCGTCTCGCTCACGTGGTCGCCGATGCGGGGGCCGCCCTGGGTCTCACCGCGCCGGAGTATCTCGATCGGGTGCCGGTCGGTGTGGATTGGCTGACTCTCGACGAGGCGGTGGGGTCGGCTGCCGCGACGCCGGTCACGGATGCGGATCGGCGTGCGCCGGTGCGGGCGGAGCATCCCGCGTATGTCATCTACACCTCCGGGTCGACCGGCGTCCCCAAGGGCGTCACCGTGACCCATGCGGGCCTGAGTCTGCTGGTCGAGGAGGCGGTCCGCCGCTACGGCCTCACCGGGGACCACCGGTTCCTGCACATCTGCGCGCCGTGGTTCGATCCGTCGGTCCTGGAATGGCTGTGTGCCTTCACGACGGGGGCGACGCTGGTCGTCGCGCCGTCGGAGATCCTCGGCGGTGTCGAGCTGAGCGATCTGCTGGCCGCCGAAGCCGTCACCCACGCCATCATCACTCCCGCTGTGCTCGGCACTCTCGATCCCGGGGGTCTGGACGCGCTGGAGCTGTTGTCGGTCGGCGGTGATGTGACGACACCGGAGCTGCTGGCGAGATGGCAGCCGGGTCGCCGCTATCTCAACGGGTACGGTCCCACCGAGACCACGATCATCTCGGCCTACGCCGAACTCACCGCGGGCCGCCCGGTCACGATCGGTGCGCCGGTGCCCGGCACGTACGCGATGGTCCTGGACGCGCGGTTGCATCCGGTGCCGGCGGGGGTCACCGGTGAGCTCTATCTGGCCGGTCGCGGGGTGGCGCGCGGCTACCGTAATCAGCCGGGTACGACCTCGACCCGGTTCGTCCCCGATCCTTGGGGTGCCCCGGGTGCGCGGATGTATCGCACCGGTGACCTCGTGCGCGTGCGCGATGCGCAACTGCACTATGTGGGTCGTGCGGACACCCAGCTGAAGGTGCGCGGGTTCCGGATCGAGCCGGGCGAGGTCGACGCGGTGCTCACCGGTCGCGCCGAGGTCGAGGTGGCGGTGACCGTGGGCCGGTCGGCGGCATCGGGGTCGACTGTCCTGGTCAGCTATGTCGTTGCCGCGCAGGGCCGGATCGCCGATCCGGCGGCGCTCTCCGAGTACGCCGCGCAACGCTTGCCGTCGTATCTGGTGCCCTCGGCGATCGTCGTGCTCGACGCGCTGCCGCTGACCTCCAACGGCAAACTCGATCGTGCCGCGCTCCCGGAGCCGGTGGCCGCGTCGGCGGTCGTCCGGGCGCCGTCGACGCCGAGGGAGACCGTGCTGGCTGGGTTGTTCGCCCGGGTGCTCGGGGTCGAGTCGGTGGGGGTCGACGATTCGTTCTTCGCCGTCGGTGGCGACAGCATTCTATCGATCCAGCTGGTCTCGCTGGCCCGCGCGGCGGGCATCGTGTTCACGACCAGGCAGGTGTTCGAACACCGCACCGTGGCGAAGCTGGCCGAGGTCGCCGCTGTCGACAGTCCTGCCGTGACTCTGGCCGAACTGCCCGGTGGCGGGGTCGGCGAGGTCGCGCTGACGCCGGTGCTGGCCGAGTTCCTGGCCACCGGCTCGAGTGATCGCTTCGCGCAGACGATGGTTCTGGCGCTGCCGGACGGTATCGATCGCGCCGGTCTGGTCGCGACTGTGTCCGCGGTGCTGCGCCGTCACGACATGCTGCGTTCGCGGTTGCGTCACGATGGCCTGCGGTGGCGGTTCGAGGTTTTGGCTCCCGAGTCGGTGTCGGCGGACGCGCTGGTCTGCGAGGTCGACGCGGCGGCTGCCGACGGCGAGGAGCTGACCCGGATCGGTAGTGCCGCCATGGATTCGGCGCTGTCGGCGCTCGACCCGGGATACGGCCGGATGATCGCGTTCACCTGGGTGCGCCGGAGCGAGGCCAGGGACCTGCTCGTGGTGGCGGCTCACCACTACGCGATCGACGGTGTGTCGTGGCGGATCCTGCTGCCCGATCTGGTCGTCGCGTGGGCGCAGTACGACGCCGGGCAGGAGATCGTTCTGCCGCCGGTCGGTACCTCGTTCCGCCGGTGGGCCCACGGGCTGGTCGCGGCCGACCGCACCGGCGAGCTCGACTACTGGCGGCAGCTGCTGTCCACCCCGGATCCGCTGCTGGGGACGCGGGCCATCGACAGTGCGGTCGACACCGAGTCGACGATGCGGTCGATCACGGTGCAGGTTCCGGCCGTGGTCACCGAGCCGCTGCTCACCACGCTGCCCGCGCAGTACCGGGCCGGCGCCGACCACGCTCTGCTCGCGGCGCTCGCGCTGGCTGTGCGCGCATGGCGGGCGCGTCGTGGCGTGGACGCCGACACCCTGCGGATCAGGCTGGAGGGACACGGGCGTGCCGAAGACGTCGTCCCCGGCGCGGATCTGACCCGGACCGTCGGCTGGTTCACCAGCGTCCACCCGGTCGTGCTCGACCTGTCCGCGGTTCCGGAGCGCGTCGACGACGCCGCGCTCGCGACCGCGGTGCGGTCGGTGAAGGAACAGCTACTGGCGGTGCCGGACAACGGCATCGGGTTCGGGGTGCTGCGCCTGGACCCGGCGCATCAGCTCACCGGCGGCCTTGGCCAGGTCGGCTTCAACTATCTGGGCCGTGCGACGACCGGTAACGACCCCGCCGCGGACGCGGCCTGGCTGCCCGCCGCCGATCTCGGCGACATCGATGTCGACTACGACCCCGCGCTGCCGGCGCACACCGTCGTGGACATCAACGTGATCGCCGTGCCCACCGACGCCGGTCTCCAGCTGCGCGCCGATTTCCGTTACGCCACCGGCATCCTCGATGCCGACGAGGTGCTGGAGCTGGCCGACGAGTGGCGCGGGCAGCTGGCCGCGCTCGCCGAGCACACCCGGCATCCGGACGCGGGCGGTCTGACTCCGTCCGATGTCGCGTTGGTGCGGGTGTCGCAGGCGGATCTGGACCTGTGGCGCCGCACCCACCCCGGGCTGACGGAGGTGTTGCCGCTGTCCCCGCTGCAGCAGTCGCTGCTGGCACTGGGTGAACTCCTGGACGACTCGGTGCACGCCTATGTCATCCAGCTCGTCGCCGAACTTTCCGGCGATCTCGACACCGAGCGGCTGCGCCGGGCGGCCGCCACCGTGCTGGACCGGCACGCGAACCTGCGCTCGGCGTTCGTCACCGCCGCGGACGGCACGCCGGTGCAGGTGGTGGCCGACGCGATCGAGGCGCCGTTGCGGGTCGTCGGCGATGTCGACGACGCCGACCTGTCCGAGCTGCTGGCCGCCGATCAGGAGGCCGGTTTCGATCCGGCGGTCGCGCCGCTGCTGCGATTCACCGTCTACACCAGCGGTTCCGGACGCAGCCATCTCGTGCTGACAGGTCATCACATCCTGCTCGACGGCTGGTCGATGCCGCTGTTGATGAAGGAACTGCTGGTCCTGTACGCCACGCACGGTGACGCGGCGCCCCTGCCGCCGGTGCGCCCCTACCGTGACTATCTGCGCTGGCTGAGCCGGCAGGATCGCGGGGTCGCCGAGCACGCGTGGTCGACGGTGCTGGCCGGGGTGGAGCCGAGCATGCTGTCACCGGAGCTGACGTGGCCGCCGGCCACCGGCACCGGATTCGGCCTGTGCGAGTTCGACATCGATGCCGACCGCACCGCCGAGCTGGCAGCGTTCGCCGCCCGCACCGAGGTCACCGCGAACACCGTCTTCCAGGCGGCGTGGGGTCTGGTCGTCGCGGGGACCAGCGGGCGCGACGACATCGTCTTCGGCGCCACGGTCTCCGGCCGTCCGCCGCAACTGGACGGTGTCGGCGACATGATCGGTTTGTTCGTCGACGCGGTGCCGGTGCGGGTCCGGCTCGACCCGACTGGCACCGTCACCGATCTCGTGCGTGCGGTGCAGGCCGAGCAGGCCTCGGTGCTCGATCACCATCATCTCGGTCTCGGTGCGATCCAGCGGGTGGCTGGGCGCGGTGAATTGTTCGACACGATGCTGGCCTTCGAGTCCTATCCGGTCGACGCCGAAGGGCTCCAGCAGGCGGGCGGTGCGCTCGACAACCTGCGAATCGATGGTCTGCGCGGGGCCGACTACACGCACTATCCGCTCACCATCCTGGTGTTCCTGGGGGCGCGCACCCAGGTGCAGATCAAGTACCGGCGTGATCTCGTCGCCGAGGCCACCGCGCAGGCGGTGACCGACCGGCTGCGCACCGCCCTGACCGCCGTGATCACCGCCGGCCCGGACACCACGGCGGGCGCGATCGCGCAGCGGCTCGCGACCGCACCCGGCGATCCGATCGCGCGTGCCCGCTTCTGGCGGGAGACGCTGGCCGATCCGCCCGGTCGGCTCACGCTGCCCACGGCGACTCGCGAGAGCGGGGGCGGGCGGGGACAGACCCGGCTGCCGATTCCGGCCGCGGTGCAGCAGGAACTGCGTGCGCTCGCCGATGCGGCCGGAGTCGGCTGGTCGGCGCTGATCCGCAGCGCTGTCGCCGTGCTGCTGGCTCGGCTGACCGGGACCGACGACATCGTCCTCGCCGCGCCCGAGCAGACCATGGTGGTCCGCACCCGGGTCGACCTCGGCCAGCCCTTCCTCGCGCTGCTGGCCCGGGCCCAGCGCAGTGAGGCCCAGGCGCTCGCGCACGCGGGAGTTCCGTCGGCGGACCTGGCCGCCTTGGTCGGTGCCGATCACCTGGACCAGGTGTCGCTGGGGTTCGACGGTCCCGGCGCCGGTGAACTGGCCCTGGCCGTGGTCGAACACGACGCGGGTTCGATCATCGAAATGTCTTTCGCACGAACAGTGTTCGACGACGACGAAGCGCTCGCGTTCGGCCGGCGCCTGGTGCGGATCCTGACCGCGCTCGCCCAGCGACCGGGCACACCGGTCGGCGACCTGCCCCTGTCGGATCGCGACGAGGACGCCTTCCTGACCCGGATCGGCGACGGTGGCACACCCTCGACCGCCGCGACCCTGCCGCACCTGCTGGTGCGCGGCACCGACTACGGCCAGCACCGGATCGCGGTGCGCGACAACGGCCGCGGCCACACCTACGGTGACCTGGACGCCGACTCCTCACGTCTGGCCCGGCTGTTGATCGCCGACGGCGTCGGACCGGAAACCGTGGTCGCCTCGGCGATCCCGCGGGGTTACCAGTCGATCCTGGCGTTCTGGGCGATCGCGAAGGCCGGTGGCGTGTATCTGCCGGTCGATCCGAACTACCCCGCGGACCGGGTCCGGCACATGCTCGACGATTCCGGCGCCACGAGGGGCGTCACCGTCGCCGGTCACGCCGCGGCACTCGGCGAGTCGGCGCGCTGGCTGGTACTCGACGATCCCGCCGTGCGCGCCCGCATCGCCACCCACCCCGCCACCGCGGTGCGGGACCGGGACCGGACGGCTCCGCTGCGGCGCGACCACGCCGCCTACGTGATCTACACCTCCGGCTCCACCGGGCGGCCCAAGGGTGTCACCGTCACCCACGCGGGCCTCGGCGCGCTGATCGCGCACTCGGCCACCATCATGGGCCTGCGGCACGACCACCGGATGCTGCACGTCTGCTCGCCCAGCTTCGACCAGTCGATCGAGGAGATCGGCACCGCTTTCCATCGCGGCGCCACCCTGGTGATCGCGCCCCCGGGCACCGTCGGCGGTGTCGAACTCGACGAGCTGCTGCGCCGGGAACGCGTGACCCACACGATCATCACCCCCGCCCTGCTGGGCACCCTCGACCCGGCCGGGCTGCCCGAGCTGAGCTGTGTCTCGGCGGGCGGTGAGGCGACCACCGCCGAGCTGCTGACCGCCTGGCAGCGCGGGCGCCGCTTCCTCAACGGCTACGGACCGACCGAGGCCACGATCGGCGCGACCTACGCGCGGTTGCGCGCCGGTGACCGGGTCACGATCGGCCGTCCGGTGCCGGGGTTGCGCGCGATGGTGCTCGACCAGCGGTTGCATCCGGTGCCCGTCGGTGTCACCGGTGAGCTGTATCTGGCCGGTCCGGCCTTGGCCCGCGGCTATCACCGGCGTGGTGCCGTGACCGCCGACCGGTTCGTCGCCTGCCCGTGGGGTGCGCCGGGCGAACGCATGTACCGCACCGGCGATCTCGTGCGCTGGGTGCGTGGCGCGGAGGCCGCCGACGAGCTGGAGTACCTGGGCCGCACCGATTTCCAGGTCAAGATCCGGGGCTTCCGGATCGAGCTGGGCGAGATCGACGCCGTGCTGGCCCGGCATCCGCAGGTCACCTTCGCGGTCACCGTCGGCGCGCAGAATCCGGCGGGCGAGACGACGGTGGTGTCGTATGTGACCGGCCGTGACATCGATCCCGGTGCGGTGGTGCGGTGGTCGTCGTCGATGCTGCCCGCGCACATGGTTCCGGCGGCCGTGATGGTGCTGGACGAGATCCCGTTGACCTCCGCCGGCAAACTCGACCGGCAGGCGTTGCCCGCGCCCGTCTTCACGGCCCGCCCCTACCGGCGGCCGGCGAACGGGCTCGAACGCACCGTCGCCGGGGTGTTCGCGGAGGTGCTGGGCATCGAACAGGTCGGCGCCGACGACAACTTCTTCGAGCGTGGCGGCAACTCGCTGCTGGCGACCCGGCTGTCCGCCCGGTTGAGCGCGGCCGTGGCGGTCCGGGTCCCGGTGCGGGTGCTGTTCGCGGCACCGACGGTCGCCGAGTGCGCCGCGGAGGTCTCCCGGCTGACCCGGGCGGGCCGCCGTCCCGCGCTGCGCGCCCAGGCTCGGCCCGAGCGGCTCCCGCTCTCGCCCGCCCAGCAGCGCATGTGGTTCCTCAACCGTTTCGATACCCGGACCTCCGCTTACACGATTCCGGTGGTGTTGCGCTTGGGCGGTGCGCTCGATGTCGCGGCCTTGCGGGCGGCGTTCGGTGATGTGGTGGCCCGGCACGAGATCCTGCGCACCGTGTATCCGGTCGTGGATCACGCGCCGGTGCAGGTTGTCCTGCCCGTCGGCCATCGGGATCTGCCCCGGTTGGCTGTGCGCTCCACCGCCGAGGTGGAACCCGCTGTGCTGCAACTGGTGTCGACGGTCTTCGACGTCACCGCGGAGGTGCCGCTGCGGGCGACGCTGTTCGAGGCCGGACCCGAGGACTTCGTGCTGGCCATGGCGATCCACCACATCGCCGGTGACGGCTTCTCCGGTGGCCCGCTCACCCGCGACCTGGTGACCGCCTACGGCGCCCGCGTCGACGGGCGTGCCCCGACGTGGACTCCGCTGGCCGTGCAGTACGCCGACTACGCGGTGTGGCAGCAGACGCTGTTGG
This sequence comes from Nocardia canadensis, assembly GCF_032656385.1. Taxonomy (NCBI): domain Bacteria; kingdom Bacillati; phylum Actinomycetota; class Actinomycetes; order Mycobacteriales; family Nocardiaceae; genus Nocardia; species Nocardia canadensis. Next base: position 952,289 of record NZ_JAVCWB010000008.1, on the reverse strand, counting down.
GCGAGGACACCGATCCGACCTCGGTGGGCGCCGAACAGATCGCCTATTGGCGCCGGGCGCTGGCCGATTTGCCCGACCAGCTCGACCTGCCCCGCGACCGTCCCCGCCCGGCGGTGCAGTCCTATGCCGGTGGCCGGGTGCCGTTCACCGTGGACGCCGCCACCCACGCCGCGCTCACCGAATTGGCCCGCACGCAAGGCGCGACGCTGTTCATGGCCGTGCACACCGCGCTGGCCGTCCTGCTCGCGGGACTGTCGGGCACCACCGACATCGCCATCGGCACCCCGGTCGCCGGACGCGGCGAGGCCGAGCTGGACGATCTGATCGGCATGTTCGTCAACACGTTGGTGTTCCGCACCGAGGTCGACGGCGACGAGAGTTTCGCCGAACTGCTCGCCCGCCAGCGCGAGATCGACCTGCAGGCGTTCGCGCACAGCGACGTCCCGTTCGAGCGGCTCGTGGAAGTGCTCAATCCGGTCCGCTCCACGGCTCGGCATCCGCTGTTCCAGGTGGGCCTGTCGTTCCAGAACCTCGCCGAAGTACGGATGGACCTGCCCGGCATCAGCGTGTCCTCGGTGGAGACCGACCGCGAGCTCTCGCAGTTCGACCTGCATTTCATTCTGGCCGATCGCTACACCGGCGACGGCGCGGCCGCCGGGATCGGCGGTTACTGCACTTTCGCCACCGATCTGTTCGACGCCGTGACAGTGCGCGGATTCCTGGAGCGCTTCACCCGGATCATCGCCGCGGTGGTCGCCGCGCCCGGCGCACCGCTGCACACGATCGATCTGCTCGCTCCGGCGGAGCGGACCCGCATTGTCGAACGGTGGAATCGCACCGCGCGCCAGACCGATCCGGCCGCGACCCTGGTGTCGCTGCTGGACGAGACCGTGGCCGCGGACCCGCATGCGGTGGCGCTCGTGGCCGAGGACCGACGGTGGACCTTCGCCGAGCTCGACGCCCGGGTGAACCGGCTGGCCCGGTATCTCGTCGCCGCGGGGGTCGGTCCGGAGACCCGGGTGGCGCTGGCTATGCGGCGCTCGGTCGAGCTGGTGATCGCGATGTACGCGGTCGCCACCGCCGGTGGCGCCTATGTGCCGATCGATCCCGATCAGCCGCTCGCGCGTACCGAGTACATCCTGGACACGGCGTTGCCGATGCTGGTGCTCACCGACACCGACACCGGGTTCGCGGCAGCCGGGACCCGGGTCGTGCGGGTCGACCAGCTCGAGCTGTCGGCGCTGAGTGCCGCCCCGCTCACCGATCGCGACCGGCGCGCTCCGCTGCGGGCGGCCAATACCGCCTATGTGATCTTCACGTCGGGCTCGACGGGGCGTCCGAAGGGTGTGGTGGTCTCGCACGCGGCCGTGGTCAACCAGTTGCGGTGGAAGGCCGAGAGATTCGGCCTCACCGCCGAGGACGTCGTGCTGTTGAAGACGGCGGCGACCTTCGACCTGTCGGTGTGGGAGTTCTGGTCGACGGCGGTCTCGGGCGGTCGCCTGGTCATCGCCGCACCCGACGGTCACCGCGATCCGGCCTACCTCGCCGAGCTGATGCGCCGCGAGGCTGTCACCACCTTGCACGCGGTGCCATCGATGCTCGACGCGCTGCCCGCCGATGGGCTGCCCGCCTCGCTGCGCCGGGTCCTGGTGATCGGCGAGGCGCTGCCCGTGGCGTTGGCCCGTCGAGTCGAATCCGCGGCACCGCAGGCCGCGCTGTTCAACGTGTACGGACCGACCGAGGCGGCGGTCTCGATCACCAGCCACCAGGTCCGCGCCGCGGACACCGCGACGGTCCCGATCGGCAAGCCGGTGTGGAACAGTCAGGTCTACGTGCTCGATGCCCGTCTGCGGCCGGTGCCGGTCGGTGTGCCGGGTGAGCTGTATCTGGCCGGCGCCCAGCTGGCAGGCGGCTACCTCGGCAGGCCCGACCTGACCGCCGAACGCTTCGTGGCGAATCCCTTCCACGCCGGCACCCGGTTGTATCGCACCGGTGACCTGGCGGCGTGGAATGCCGACGGGGCCTTGGAGTATCGCGGGCGCACCGATTTCCAGCTGAAGATCCGCGGCTTCCGCATCGAGCTGGAGGAGATCGACGCGGTGCTCGCCGCGCACGCCGATGTCGGCTACGCGGTCACGATGGGCCGGGAGAACCAGACCGGCGCGACGGTGCTGGTGTCGTATGTGGTCGCCGCGCCGGATCGGATGGTCGTCGTCGAGGATCTGCGCGAGTGGGCGTCGCGGTCGCTGCCCTCGCACATGGTGCCCGCCACGATCATGGTCATCGACGAGGTGCCGCTCACCTCGGTCGGCAAACTCGACCGCGCCGCGCTGCCCGCACCCGAAGTCGCGACCCGCGCCTACCGTGCCCCCGGCACCGCGATCGAGCAGACGGTGTGCGAGATCTTCGCCGATGTCCTGCGGTTGGACCGGGTCGGCATGGACGACCACTTCTTCGAACTGGGTGGCACCTCCCTCAGTGCTACCCGTCTGGCGACCCAACTCGGTGCCGCGGTGGCCGCGACCATCCCGGTGACGTGGCTGTTCACCACCCCGACGCCCGCGGGGATCCTCGCCGCGCTGCGTGCCGACGGAGCCGACAGCACCGGCGCCGACGTGGCGTTCGATGTCTTGTTGCCGTTGCGGACCGGCGGCACCCGCGAGCCGCTGTTCTGCGTGCACCCGATCAGCGGTGTCGCCTGGTCGTTCGGTGGGCTCGCCGCGCACCTGCATCCCGACCGGCCGATCTACGGTCTGCAGTCGCCGGCGCTGAGCTCGGCCGAGCCGCTGCCGGATTCGATCGAGGAATGGGCGCTGCTCTATCTCAAGCAGATTCGCCAGATCCAAGCCGAAGGGCCCTACCACCTGCTCGGCTGGTCACTGGGCGGAGTGCTCGCGCACGCCATGGCGGTGCAACTGCAGGAAGACGGTGAGGAGGTCGCGCTGTTGGGCATGCTGGACAGCACGCTCAGCGCCGCGTCGCAGGCTACGGCGAGCCCGGTCACGGCAGCCGATCTGCTCGGCGGGTTCGCCGGTGACCTCGCTGCCGACGGCACCTTCGACGAGGTGGCCGACGCGCAGGGTCTGGCCGAGGTCCTCGGCCGGCTGGCCGCACCGCTGGCATCGCTGGACTCCGCCCGGATCGAGCGCGTCGTCGACGCGGCGATCGCTTCGGCGGCACTCGACGCGGCCTACCGGCCACGCCGATTCGACGGCGCCATCACCTATTTCACCGCCGCCCAGGACGATCCGACCGGCTCCACCGGCGCCGCGTCCTGGACCGAGGCCGCCAGCCGCCCGGTGCGCAACCATCTCGTGGACGCGACGCACTGGCGGATGACCGAGAGCCGCGCGCTCGAGTCGATCGCCAAGGTGTTGCGGGAGTGGCTGTGACGATCACGAACCCATCAGTGGCGCTGATGGGGTGATAGGCACGGGCCCACTACCCGCCGAGCCGACCGCACACGAGGATCAGAGGGGTCCCGTACCGCGGGTCAGTATCGGAGGAGACCACTGTGACGTTCGTGATCGGCGCCGACTGCGTCGACGTCCTGGATCGGGCCTGTGTCGAGGAGTGCCCGATCGACTGCATCTTCGTCGGTGACCGGATGGCCTACATCCAGCCCGTCGAGTGCATCGACTGCGGGGCGTGCGAACCGGTCTGTCCGGTCGAGGCGATCCACTACGAAGACGACCTCCCGGCAGGCCAGGAACAGTTCCGCGCCGAGAACGCCCGCTTCTTCACCGAACCGCTGTCCGGGCGGGACGCACCGCTGGGGGAGCCCGGTGGTGCGACCGCGCTCGGGCCGTTGGGCGTGGACACGCCGTTCGTGCGGGACTACCAGCGGTAACGGTTCAGCGAGCCGGCCGCCGGGCCGGCAACGGGATCCGGTCCAGATCGTGCGCGAGCACGGCCTCGGGGAAATCGGCCTGCGCGAGGAACAGCGGGTCGTCGCCTTCACCGTAGCGTTCCGAGAAGTGGGTCAGGACCAGAGTTCGCACCCCACACGACCGGGCCACCTCACCCGCCTGCCGCGCGGTGAGGTGGCCGCGTTCCCTGGCCTGGTCGGTCTCGGAGTCCAGGAACGTGGACTCGATGATGAGCATGTCCACGCCCTCGGCCAGCGCGTAGACGTTGTCGCACAGGCGGGTATCCATCACGAACGCCACCTTCTGGCCCGGCCTGGGCACCGTGCACTCCTCGAGCAGCGGCCCGGACAGTTCCCGGACCGCCGCACCGGAAATCCCGTGCGCGCGTAGACGTTCGGGCAGAAACGTCCGGCTGTCGGGCTCGGCGAGCCGATAGCCGTAGGTGGTGATGCTGTGGTCGAGCGGCAGCGCGGTGAGGGTGAAACCGTCGCCCTGCAGCGTTGCACCGGGCCCGCTGAGCGGATGTTCCACCAGATGCGGCTCGTCGTAGTAGCTCGTCGCGTACTTCAGCCGCTCCCAGTAGTCGGCGCCGTCGGCGGGAAACACCGCGTGCACGTCATGCGGGACGCCGTCCCGCCCCAACCGCTGCACGATGCCGGGCACCCCGAGGCAGTGATCGCCGTGGAAGTGGGTGACGCACAGCCAGCGCAGTTCCGTCGCCGACGCACCCGCCTGCGACATCTGCCGCTGCGTACCCTCACCGGGATCGAACAGCACGCCCCGGCCGTCCCAGCGCAGGAGGTACCCGTTGTGGTTACGACGTCGCGTCGGCACAGCCCCCGCCGTCCCGAGCACGACCAGTTCGCGTGTCGACATCGACCTATCCTCGCGGGCGCGGCCAACCGTGTCGAGCAGGCGGATCGAGCACCGTGATTCGAGTCGAACGCACGAGGCCGACGCCCGCCCACCTGTGACCGCTCGGAAATTTCCGCCCGTAGACGGATCTGCGGGGGCTGCGGCCGGGTTAGCGTGGATCGAGCGGTTCGGCGAAAGGCGGGGAAGCTGTGAACGGCAAGACCATCGCGCGGCAGTGCACACTGTGCGAGGCACACTGCGGAATTCTGGTGACGGTGCGAGACGAGCAGGTCACGCGGATCGAGGGCAATCCCGACGACGTGCTGTCGAAGGGCTACATCTGTCCCAAGGCGACCGCCATGGGCGGCCTGCACCACGATCCCGACCGATTGCGCACCCCCGTCCGGCGCGTCGGCGGCACCTTCGAACCGATCGGCTGGGACGAGGCGTTCCGCGAGATCGGACAGCGCTTGCGGGCGGTGCGCGCGGCTCACGGTCCCAGCGCGATCGGGATGTACATGGGCAATCCCGCCGCCCACAGCTCCTCGGTGATCTACGGCATCGCGTTGCGGGCCGCGCTGGCGACCCGCAACTTCTTCTCCGCGTCCTCCATCGACCAGTTCCCGCAGGAATTCGTCGCCTGGCGGATGTTCGGCGCCAATGTGCTGATGCCGATCGCCGATATCGACCGCACCGACCGGCTGGTGGTGCTCGGTGCCAACCCGGCGGTGTCCAACGGGTCGATCACCACCATGCCCGGCGCGAAGCTGCGCATCCGGGATGTGCGCAAACGCGGCGGCACCGTCGTGGTCATCGACCCGCGACGCACCGAGACCGCCCGGCTGGCCGACGAGCACGTCGCGGTGCGGCCCGGCGGCGACCTCTACCTGCTGCTGGGGATGCTGCACGTGCTGGTCACCGAGGGGCTGTGTGACGAGCGGGTGGTCCGCGCGCAGTGCGCGGGCTGGGACCAGCTCACCGACCTGGTCGCGGACACGACCCCGGACCGGATGGCACCGCACGCGGGCGTCGACGCCGACACCATCCGGCGGCTGGCCCGCGACCACGCCGCGGCACCCTCGGCGGTGCTGTACGCGCGCATCGGTGTCTGCTTGCAGACCACCGGCGCGCTGACCCATTGGCTGGTGAACACGATCAACGCCGTCACCGGCAATCTCGATCGCGCGGGCGGGCAGATGTTCGCGACCCCGCCGGTCGACGTCGCCCGCTACGGCAAATACCTGCCGATGGGCTACGGCGCGTGGACCGACCGCTCCGGCACCCGGAAATCCTTCCGCGGCGAGCTGCCGGTGTCGGTGCTGGCCGAGGACATCCTCGCCGACGGCCCGGACCGGATCCGGGCGATGATCACCTACGCGGGCAACCCGGTGCTGTCCACACCCCAGGGCGGCCGCCTCGACGAGGCCCTGGACTCACTGGACTTCTATGTCGCCGTCGACATGTACATCACCGAGACCACCCGCCACGCCGACATCATCCTGCCGCCGGTCTCGCCGCTGGAACGCGAGGATCTCAACCTGCTGTTCCCGGTGTTCAGTGTCCGCAACAACGCGCGCTTCGACGCCCACGTGTTCGAGCCGCCCGCCGACGGACTCGAGGACTGGCAGATCCTGGCCCGCCTGCTCGCCGAGGTGGTGCCGCTGCCCGCACGGCGGGTCACCGGCCGCGCGCTCACCGCCGTGCTCGAACAGCTCAGCCCACTGCGATTGAGCGCCGCCGCCATCGCCACCGGACCGCACGGCATCCTGCGCAAGGGCCGGAAGGGATTGACGGTCAACAGGATTCGTGCCGCCGCGGGCGGTGTCGATCTGGGGCCGTTGGTGCCGCGCTTGCGCGAGCTGATCGGAACCGAGGACCGCAAAGTGCACCTGACGCCGCCGGATTTCCTCGCCGCGCTCCGCACCGTTCTCGACGAGACCGTCACCGCGGCGACCGACGGCTACGACCTGCAACTGATCGGCCGACGCCACCTGCGCAGCAACAACTCCTGGCTGCACAACATCCCGTCCATGGTGAAGGGCCGCGACCGGTGCACCGTGTTGGTCCACCCCGACGACGCCACCGCCCGTGGTCTGCGCGACGGTGATCCGGCGCGCGTCGAGTCGCCGGTCGGGACGATCGTCGTGCCCGTGGAGGTCAGTGACGACATCCGCCCCGGCGTGGTCGCCATCCCGCACGGCTGGGGCCATCAGGAACCCGGCGTCGGCTGGCAGGTGGCCGCCGCGCAGCCGGGCGTCAACGTCAATCTGCTGCACGATCCGTCCCGCGCCGACCCGCTGACCGGGACCGCGGCGGTCAACAACACCTGGGTGCGGGTCGGCCCGGTCGTGGTCGAGCAGGACGTGGCCGACCCCGCGGACGCCCGGATCGGCGTGTCCGGCTGATGCGCCCGTCGTGGTGAACCCGGCCGTCCGGGTTCACCACGATCGGATCAGCGGAAGCGCAGGGTGGTGGTGGCCAGGCCGAAGATCTTGCGGCCACCGGACTTGGCGACGATCGCGATCACCGCGGTCTTGGTGTCGGCGTCGAGCGACTTCACCCGGCCGGTGAACTCCACCCCGCCGCCGCTCTGGAAGTCGACGATGGTGTAGTTCGACAGCCGCACGCCGTAGCGGGTCACCGCGCCCGGATCGCCGGACCAGGTCGAGACGAAACCGGCGCCCAGACCCATGGTGAGCATGCCGTGTGCGATCACGTTGGGCAGGCCGGCGAGGCGGGCGATGCTCTCGTCCCAGTGGATCGGGTTGTTGTCGCCGGAGACGCCCGCGTAGTTGACGAGGTCACCGCGCGAGAGGTGCGCGTCGCGCAGCGGCAGCTCGGCACCGACGGTGAGTTCCTCGAACGCCAGTGTCGTGCTGGGGACGCGGGCCGCGCCGGCGACCGAGAGCCGGAGCTCGCCTTCCGGCCGCAGGGTGGTCTCGACCGGCTCCTGGGCCGAGGTGTCGCTGTTGCCGAACACCTTGACGCCGTGGACCATCACGTTCTCCACCGCGCTGGTGATCTCGGGATCGACGCCCTCGCCGGTGATGCCGACGACCGTGGTGTGCATGATGTGCACCGTCTCGCCGGATTCGTCGGCGAAGGTGTTGGTGACGGTGATCAGGTCCTTGCCCGCGATCCGGCGTACCGACGACAGTTCGACGTCGACGACCAGCCGGTCACCGGCGACGATCGGCTTGTGCTGTTCGAAGACCTGCTCGGTCTGCACGAACATGTCGTAGCCGACGACGACCGACTCGAACAGCGGTCGGTTGGCGGCCATGGCCGGGATGGAGACGAAGGTCAGCGGCGCGACCAGGCCCGGATAGCCCAGCGCGAGCGCCGCGTCCTCGTCCCAGTGCGCGGGGTGGAAATCCTGTACCGCGCGGGCATATTCGCGGATCTTCTCGCGGCCGACCTCGTAGACGTCGTCGACCCGGTAGTAATGCCCAACCTTCGACGCGATATCAGGGGCATCGACCACGGAAGTCACTTTTCGATCACCTTCGTTCGGGGAACGGACACCCGGCAGGCTAGCGGACTCCTCGCCACACCGCGCACACCTTGGCACACTTCACAGTGGCGTCGCCCGGTACGCACGCGCTCCGCGGGCCGCGGCCGAACCCACCCCGGCGTGGTCAGCGCGTCGGCAGCAGCGACACCGGACCGGCTCCGGGCCCGTCGATCGGCGTCAGATCCCGGCCGATCACCCGCTCGCCGCAGTGCGAGCACACCGGTTCGACGGTGGCGACGTGACCGCAGGCGCGATGCACGGCCACGACCGGCGCGCCGTCGGGCGCGGCCCATTCGTCGCCCCACTGCCGCATCGCGGTGACGACCTGCCACAGCGAGCGCCCCTTGGGGGTGAGCAGGTAGTCGTAGCGGACCGGGTTGTCCTGATAGGGCTCCTTGGTCATGATCCCGTGTTCGACCAGGCCGTCGAGGCGTTGGGTGAGCACGTTGCGGGCGATACCGAGCCGGTCGCGGAACTCGTCGAAACGGGTCACCCCGAACAGGGCGTCACGCACGATCAGCAGCGTCCACCACTCCCCGACCACCTCCAGGCATTGGGCCAGGGAGCAGTTCATGTCCTCGAAACTGGTGCGGCGCATACCCCGAGTCTAGTGGGTTGCGTCAAAGAACTCACCCATCTACCGTAAGTTTCATGATGAAACTCACTGGGCGGTTGGGTGCGGAATTCGCCCTCACCGCCGCCGAATCGGGGCGTTGGCACGCCGTCGTCGACGATTCCTGGCGGGGCTGGACCGGCCCGCACGGTGGCGCGCTCGCCGGACTGCTGATCGAGACCGCCCAGCGCGCGAGCACCCGCGACCAGCCCGTGCGCGCCGCCGAGATCCGCTTCCTCGGCAGGCCCGCGACCGGCGCGTTCACCCTGCGCACGACCGAGCACGTCGTCGGGCGCAGCACGACGATCCTCGACGTGGTCGCCGAGCAGAACGGCGTGGCCGTCGCCGCGGCCTCGATCACCCTCGGCGCGGCGAGCACGACCGCGATCGCCGCCCACTCCGCCCGGCCCGCACCCACCGTCGCGGCCCCGCAGGAGTGCGCGCTGTTCCCGTTGCCGCCGCAGATCGTCCCGGTCGGTGCGCATTTCGTCATCCGGCCCGCCGCGGGCCCGCTACCGCTCAGCGGCGCCGACGAGGCGATGATGTGCGCCTGGATCGCGCTCGATCCCGCCCTGCCGCTGGACGCGCCGAGCCTGGCCGTGCTCGCCGACGCGCTCCCGCCCGGACTGTTCCCACTGCTCACCGCCCCGGTGGCGGTGCCCACCGTCACCCTGTCGCTGCAACTGCACACCGACACCGCCCGCCGCGCCGAGGCTCCCGTACTGGTGCGTGCCGCCGCGGTCAGCGCCGGCGACGGCTGGACGGTCGACGACACCGACATCTGGGACCGCGACGGAGTCCTGCTCGCCACCGCCCGCCAAACCCGCCGCGTCCTCGGCTGATCGAGAGCTTCCGCATGAATTCCGTTGCCACCGCGCGCCCCACCGATCCCCGGGTGGTGCTCGCCGTCGTCTCCACCGGCGTCCTGCTGTCGAGCCTGGACCTGTTCATCGTCAATGTCGCCCTGCCCGCCATGGCCACCGATTTCGGCGCCGGGCTCACCGGGCTGTCCTGGGTGCTCAACCTCTACGCGATCGTCTTCGCCGCGCTGCTCGTGCCCGCAGGCCGCCTCGGCGACCGCAACGGCAATCGCGCGACCTTCCTGATCGGCCTCGCGGTCTTCGTCGCGGGTTCGGCGCTGTGCGCGGTGGCCTGGGATGTGGGCTCGCTCGTCGGGTTCCGCGTCGTCCAGGCCGTCGGGTGCGCGCTGCTGACACCGTCTTCGCTGGCCCTGGTGCTGGCCGCGACACCACCCGAGCGGCGCGCGGGCGCGGTGCGGTTGTGGGTCGCGTTCGGTGGTCTCGGTGCCGCGCTGGGGCCGGTGATCGGTGGGTTGCTCGTCGAACTCGATTGGCGCTGGGTGTTTCTGGTGAACGTGCCGATCGGGCTGGCCGCCCTGGCGGTCGGTGCGCGCACGCTGCCGCGCCCGGCCGCCGAGCGCGGCCCGCTGCCCGATCTGCTGGGCGCGGTGGCGCTGATCGGCGCCGTCGGGTCGTTCATCCTGGCCGTGGTGCAGGGCCCGGAGTGGGGGTGGACGTCGACGGGAGTGCTGGCCGCGTTCGCGGTGGCGATCGTCCTCGGTGGGGTATTCGCCGTGTCCTCGGCGCGGCACCACAGTCCGGTGGTGGACCCGGCACTGCTGCGCGCTCCGAATTTCACGCTGGCGAGCGCCAATTCACTCGTGTTCCAGATCGCGTTCGCGGGCATGTTGCTGTCGGTGACACTGTGGGCGCAGAACGTGTGGGGCTGGTCGGCACTGCGGACCGGGCTCGCGATCGCGCCGGGGCCGCTGCTCGTCCCGTTCGTCGCGATCGCGGCGGGCCGGATCATCGGCCGCGTCGGTGCGGGCCCGGTGATCGCCGCCGGCGGGCTGGCCTTCGGCGGCGGACTGCTGTGGTGGGCGCGGGCAGCCGAGCTGACACCGGACTACCCGTCCGGACTGCTCGGCGGAATGCTGCTGACCGGCCTGGGCGTCGGCCTCACCCTGCCCACCGCCTTCGCCGCGGGCGCGGGAACCCTCGCCCCGCATCGCTTCGCGACGGGGTCGGCCGTCCTGAGCATGTCCCGCCAGCTCGGCCTCGCGGTCGGCGTCGCCCTCCTGGTCGCCTTGCTCGGCGCTCCCGAGACACCCGCCGCCACACTCGACGCCTTCCACCGCGCCTGGTACGTGACCGCGGCAGTCGCGGTCCTGGCCGGCCTGATCGGCCTCGGCATCCGCCCCACCACGAACCCGACCGAGACCAAGCAGGACACCGAGCTGGAACCGGCACCGCACGGATAGGCGGACCGGCTCCCGGTCGAGGTCGAACCGAGAACGGGGTCGCGGCTCCGCGCAGCGGCGCGATACCCGATCCTGGTGCCCGCACCGAGACGCGGCAACCTCGCGATCGGCGGCGCCAGGCGCCCGGCGACCGCCGACGAACTGGGCGAAGTGCGCCGGCGGGTGCGGCCGATGCGGCTCACGGTCACCGGGTTTCGGCTGGTGCGCTATCCGGTGATGATGCCCGAGGACGCACCACGAGACCGCGAATTCGCCTGAGCGCGATCAGATCTGGTGGGTCCAGGCGACGAAGAACACCGCGCCCGCGGCGGTGAGGGCGAGGCTGATCGGGATGGTCCACCAGGTTCCGTCGCGGCCGAGGACGGTGCGGGTCAGCCGTAATTCGAGGCGGCCGAGCAGAGCCACGACACCGAGGAAGGCCGGAGCCAGCAGCAGGCCGAGTGCGGCGTGCACGGCCCAGGCTCCGGCGAGTGTGGGCCCGCCCCACGAGGTTTCGTAGGCGTTCGCGGCGACCAGCGGGTAGGCGAGGCCGCGGACCAGGACCAGACCGGCGAGCAGGGTGAGAAACCAGGCGACCACGCCGGCCCCTGCAGACAGGACGGAGTGGACCACACAGCGCAGCGCTGAGACCCGCCGGGCGGAAACGGGTTCGTGCAGGAGCAGGCGCGGCACCCGGAGCCGGGTCCGCACCGGTGACACGGCCAGGGGCAGCGCGAGCAGCGCGTAGATGATCGTCCGCCCGAGCGCGCTCACCGTAGCGAACCCGCTGCCGCCAAGTCGTCGAAGAGCAATTGGTCGACCGGCGGCACCAGGTCACGATCACGATAGCCGAACCACGCCAGTGCCTCGATCTCGCTGCTGGCGGTGAGAACACCGCGATAGTCGGCGGTGTAACAAGCCATCCGCACGACGGTGGGATGACCATCGGAGATCGCGGCCTCGTAGGTGCCGACATGGGCCGCGCTCTCCGGCGCCAGATCCACGCTCAGCTCCTCGGCGACCTCACGCACCAGCGTCTCCACATCGGTTTCGGCGCCCTCGCGTTTCCCACCGGGGATGAAGAAGACGTCCTTGCCCCGGGGGCGCGCGCACAGGATGCGCCCGTCCTCGATCAGTACCCAGGCCACGGTGTCGATCAGCTGCTGTACCGGAGAGTCCACCACGGCCCGCAGCCTACTGCGCCTCGGTCAGTGGCCGGGCAGCACGCAGACGGTGTCCAGGCCGAGAACCCGGTTGAGTCGGCCGAAGGCCAGCCACGACCCGATGCTCATGCTGAGCTCGACCACCTCGGTCTGGGTGTAGTGCTCGAACATCCTGGCCCAGAACTCGTCGTCGAGGCTATGGTGGTCGGTGGCGTAGCGCTCGGCGTATTCGGCGGCGAGCCGAGCGCGCTCGTCGAACAGTTCGGTGGTGCGCCAGTTCGTGACGGCGTCGGCGAACTCGGCCTCGACCTTCTGCCCGTCGCGTTCGGTGCGCCAGTCCTGACAGAACAGGCACCCGTTGATCTGCGCGATCCGCAGCCTGGCCGCCTCGAACTCGCGCAGCCCCAGGGTCGAGTGCTCGTAGACCGACAGCGAGAACGCGGCGGCGGCGACACCGATCCCGGGAACCATCTCGCCCCAGACGTAGCCGATCGGGTCCTTGCCTTCGGGAATGTCGATGATCATGGTGTTTTCCTTCCGAGTTTGCCGACCGCTGCCCGCAGCGGCACATCGAGTGCGTCGTAGAGGCCGGGTTCGGCCTCGACCAGCCAGTCGATGGCGTTCACCAAGCGGCCCACCGCCGTGGCGTTACCGCCCGCCGATCGGTTGCCGCCCTCGTCGGCGGCTTCGACGCTGACCTCGATGCGGGGCGTGCCCTCGATGATCACGCGGTGCGCGCCGACGCCGTCGGGCGGTGTGGGCCAATCCGGTGCGCAGCTGGGATGGATCCGGGTGACGTGCTCGATGACGATGCGTGGCTCCCCGTCGACGATGCCCTGCACTTCGAAGCGCACCGCGCCCTGGGTGCCCGCATCGAAGTCACCCATCTGCACGGTCTGCACCGTCGCATCGAGTGCACGCCGGTCCAGCGTCTCGCGGATCTCGTCGAGTTCCACGCCCAGCGCCCTGGCCATGAGCCGGACCTGCCCGCCCCAGACCATGGTGGGCACCGAGGGCAGCAGCATCGGCGGCTGGTAGTCCATCGGCTGTCCCATGCCGACCAGATAACGCACCGAGTCGGGCTGGTCGTAGGTGGAGTAGTCGAAGATCTCCTGGCAGCGCACCACCTCGACGGTGCTCGAGAGCCCGCTGATCAACAGCGGCAGCACATCGTTGCCCCAGCCGGGATCGACGCCGGAGACGAACAGCGAACCGCCACCCTCGGCGATCGCGGCCAGCACCGGGTCACGCAGCTCCGCGGGTGCGTTGCGCGGGTCGTAGAGGGCATAGAGGGCCGGCGTGACGACGACGGCACCGGCGCGGATCGCGCGCACGATGTCGGCGAGGGCCTCGTCGGGACGGATATCGCCGGAGGCGGCGTAGACGACCGCGCGCGGCCCGGTGGCCAGCAGCGCGTCGATGTCGTGGGTGGCCGCCACCCCCAGCCCGTAGTCGAGTCCGGCGAGCGTACCGGCGTCACGCCCGACCTTGTCGGGGTTGTGCACCAGCACCCCCGTGAGTTCCAGCGCCGGGTGGGCAGCCACGGCACGCAGGGCCGCTCGGCCTACGTTGCCGGTGCCCCAGACGATCGTGGGGATCATCGCGCGAGCGTAGCAAGCGCTTGGTTCGGTGTCCGGATTATCCGAAATCCGGCCTCTGATCAGCCCTCTCGCACCGCCGCCACCGCCGACGACAGCGCCCGCGCGGGCAGCTGTCCACCGTCGAACATCGACACCACGACCTCGCCGTCGACGCGATCCCAGGTCCCCGCGATCCGCCCGTCGACCACGACCAGCGGCGAGATCCAACCGGCCGTGCGACTGACCTTCGCCCGATGCTCGGCCGGCAGCAGCGCGGTATCGGCGGTGCCGGGACCCAGGACGTACTGATCGAAAGGCCCGAGCAGGTGAACGGCGCCGTCGAGGCGCGCATCGGCCAGTTCGTCGGCGAGTTCGGTCGGGATCCAGCCGCGGCGGCCCTCGACGTCGACCTCTGTCAGCGCGTCGCCCAGCGCGGCGAACCAACCGCGGACCACGGTCTTGCGCAGGCTGTTGCGGCTGAGCCAGGCGTCGAAGACCTCCGGCGTCGCCGGACCGTACGCGCCGAGGTAGGCACTGATCAGGGTCGGCGCGGCGAGTTCGGGGTCGGGAACGCCGGTCCAACCGGGGACCAGATGCCCGGGACTGGTGAAGGTGATCTTCGTACCGCGCGCGGGACCATGGCACAGCGCACCCTGCCAGGCCAGCGGCTTGAGCACCGCGCCCCAGCCGGAGCGCAGCTGCTCGCCGAGGTGGGCGAAGCCGGGCTCGGCGAGCACGGCGTCGACGAGTTCCTCGCGGGTGAGGACCCGGTCGGCCAGGACCGCGGAGACCACCTCCACCAGCGCCGCCACCTGCTCGGGGGTGGCGCCGAAGGTCTTCTGCCACGAGGGCTTCTCCCACGTGCGCGCCGCGCCGATCAGCGACAGCGCTGCCGCGGCCTGGTCGGGGACCATCGCGTGCAGGGTGCCGCGCATCGCCCAGGTCTTGACGAGCGTGCCCGCGCCGAGCGCGTCGGCCACCGCGGTCGGCGCCGCGTCACCGCTGCGGATCGCGACGGCCGTCTCCGCCGCCGAGGCGACCTGCGCCTGCACCCCGGCCAGCCGGGCAGCGATCGCCTCGACCCCGCTTGTGCTGGGCTCGGCGACGAACTGCCTGCGCAACCGCCAGGCGAAAACCTGGTCCCACCCGACTTCGAGCATTAGTTCTCCTCCGCGCGCCGGGTGGCGACCCGGCGTAACGCGGCCCGCAATCCGGCGAATTCGTCGTCACTGATCCGGTCGACGAAATGACTCAGCACGAGATCGGACCGGCCGCCGATCCCGAGCGCCTCGTGCATGAGCTGGGCGCTGTGTTCCTCGCGGGTCATCGTCGGCCAGTACCGGTAGGCGCGACCGTCGCGTTCCCTGGCCAGCCATCCCTTGCGATGCAGGTTGTCCATGGTCGACATGACCGTGGTGTAGGCGATATCGCGTTCGGCGGCGAGTTCGTCGAACAGTTCGCGCACGGTGGTCGAGTCCACATCGCGATCCCAGAGGCGGTCCATCAGCACCGCCTCGAGATCACCGAAACCACGCACCGCCTACCGTCTCCCTCATCATCGCCGACTCGCCGAAACCGGCTTCACATTACCGGGTGGGGCTCGGTGAGACCGCTATCGCGCGGCAACCCCACCTGTCGGACCCCGATGCGAACATATGTTCGTGTCCGACTCCGCTACGCCCCGCCGCCAGCGCATCCAGACCCGCGCCGAGGCGTCGATCCTGCACGCCGATCTGGATTCGTTCTACGCCTCGGTCGAGCAACGCGATCAGCCGTGGTTGCGGGGCAAGCCCGTCATCGTGGGCGGCGGGGTGGTGCTCGCCGCGAGCTACGAGGCCAAGGCGTTCGGCATCCGGACACCGATGAACGCCGGACAGGCACTGCGCCTGTGTCCGCACGCGGTGGTGGTGCCGCCGCGGATGTCGGCCTATGCCGCGGCGAGCAAGGCGGTGTTCGCGGTCTTCCACGACACCACCCCGATCGTGGAGGGCATCTCGATCGACGAAGCCTTCCTCGACGTGGGCGGGTTGCGGCGAATCAGCGGCGAGCCGATCGAGATCGCCCGTGCTCTGCGCGCCCGGATCAGCAGCGAGGTCGGGCTGCCGATCTCCGTCGGCATCGCCCGCAACAAGTTCCTCGCCAAAGTCGCCTCCGCGGTGGCCAAACCCGACGGGCTGCGGCTGGTGGAGCCGGGCCGCGAGCTCGACTTCCTGCACCCGCTGCCGGTGGAACGACTCTGGGGCGTCGGCGCGGTGACCGCCGCGACCCTGCACGAGAACAACATCACCCGGGTCGGGCAGCTCGCCGAACTCGGGGAACCGCATCTGCGCGCCATCCTCGGGCCGGGCGCGGCACGGCATCTGTTCGCGCTGTCGTGGGGCCGCGATCCGCGACGGGTGGAGACCGGCAAGCGCAGGCGCTCGATCGGTGCGCAGCGCGCGCTGGGCCGCCGCCACCGCACCCCGGAGGAGATCGCGGCCTACCTCGACGGTCTCACCGACCGGCTGGGCCGACGGCTGCGCGCCGCGGATCGCGTGTGCCGCACCGTCATCCTGCAACTGCGCTTCGACGACTTCACCCGCGCGACCCGCTCACACACCCTGGTCGAGGCCACCGACGCCACCGTGTCGCTGCGCCACGCCGCCCGCCTGCTGCTCGACACCGCGCAGCCGCTGATCGCCGAACGCGGAATCACACTCATCGGATTGTCGCTGACCAATCTCGACGACGCCGACACCATGCAGTTGACCCTCCCGCTGGAACCCCGCGCCGAGAACACGCTCGACGCGACCCTCGACGATCTGCGCCGCCGGTTCGGCTCGGCCGCCGTCACCCGCGCCACACTGCTCACCACCGGGGAAGGCCTGTCGGTTCCACTGCTCCCCGACTGACCGCGCTCACCCGCGACCGCGCCGGCGGACCAGCGGCAGATACACCTCGTCGATGATCTCGACGAGGACGTCGTCGGGCGCGGTCGGCACGCCTCGCAGCACGAACTCGTTGCGCAGCAGCACGATCGCCACGGTGGCGACTCGCGGATGCAGACATTCCGGGGCCGCCTCACCGCGCGCCACCGCGCGGCCCAGCACGGTCAGCCAGGTGGCCGCCGTCGCGTCGACCGACTGTTCGGGCAGCTGGGCGAGCAGTTCGGCGGCGCCGCCCGCCGCCGCGAGTAGTTCGCGCATGATCGCACCGAGTGCCGAACTCCAGTGCCGATTGGCTCGGCGCAGCAGTTCCAGCGCGTCGGCGCGCAGGTCGCCGGTGTCGGGGATGTCGACGGTGGTCGTCAGGAGCCGGTAGGCCGCAATGCCGAGGGCGAGCCGATTCGGCCAGCGGCGGTAGAGGGCGTTCTTGTTGGTCCCCGCGCGCTGGGCGACCTTGTCCATGGTCAGCCGGGCGTAGCCGCCCTCGCTCAGCTCCGCCGCCGCGGCACGCAGGATCGCGTCCTCGAGTTCCGTCCCGCGTCTGCGCGTGACCTTGTCCGCCACCGGCGACCTCCTCAGCTCCCGGGCATCGTACCTTCCCAAATACGCCTTGCCTGCAGCTCACCCCGCCATTAGGGTACGTCGCGTACCGTATATCTGGCGAAAGGCGACACCATGCGAGCCCAGGGCATCACCTACGACACCGGCTTCCTCCGAGACGGCCTGTCCTCCCGCACCGACTTCGATCCCGACGTCGTGCGCGCGGAGCTGCGGATCATCCGCGACGACCTGCACTGCACCGCGGTCCGGCTCGTGGGCGGCGACGCCGACCGCCTCGAGGTCGCTGCGGGCTTGGCCGCCGACCTCGGTCTGGAGGTGTGGTTCTCGCCCTATCCGCTGGAACAGACCGCCGAGGAGATGGTGGCGCTCCTGCTCGACTGCGCCGACCGCGCGGAGCGACTCCGGCGTCGCGGAGCCGAGGTCGTCTTCGTCATCGGCGCCGAGATCAGCATCATGAACATCGGCTTCCTCGCCGGCGCCACCGTGCGCGAGCGAGTCGCCGGCCTCACCGCGTCCGACGCGCTCCCGAAGGTGGTACTGCAGGTCGGCACCCGGCTCAACGACTTCTTCCACACCGCGGTGCCGCTGATCCGCCGGCGGTTCGGCGGCACGTTGACCTATGCCGCGATCCCGCTCGAGCGCGTCGATTGGGACCTGTTCGATATGGTCTCCCTGGACCTCTATCGCTCCGCCGAGGTCGCCGAGCGCTTCGCCGACGGCATCCGCGACATCGTCGCCCAGGGAAAGCCGGTGGCCGTCACCGAATTCGGCGCCGCTACCTTCCGCGGCGCCGGCGATGTCGGCGCCAACGGCCTCGACATCGTCGAGTACAACCCCGGCCCGATCCGCCTCACCGCCGATGTCGACCGCGACGAAGCAGGCCAGGCCGCCTACCTCGCCGAGCTGCTGGAGTTGTTCGACGACAGCGGCATCGACACGACGTTCGTGTTCCTCTTCGCTCTCTACGACATGCCGCACCGCGCGGACGGCGACCCCCGCGACGACCTCGACCTCGCCAGCTATGGCATCGTCGCCGTCCTCGACCACCCGGGCCGGACCTACCCGAACCTGCACTGGGAGCCCAAAGCCGCCTTCACCGCTGTCGCCGAGTACCACCGCCACAGCCCGGTAGCCATCCGGTGACGGCGGCCGCCCTCACACGAGCCGTTTGGGCCGTTTGTCCATCAGCCGCAGGATCAGCGGGGTGAAGATCAGCTGCATGGCCAGTTCCATCTTGCCGCCGGGCACCACGATGCAATTCGGCCGCGACATGAACGAATCGTGCAGCATCGACAGCAGATACGGGAAGTCGATCACCTTCGGATCGGCGAACCGGATCACCACGAAACTCTCGTCGGCAGTCGGAATACTGCGCGCGATGAACGGATTCGACGTGTCGACGGTCGGCACCCGCTGGAAGTTCACATAGGTCCGCGAGAACTGCGGACAGATGTATTTCACGTAATCGGGCATCCGCCGCAAGATCGTGTCGATCACCGCCTCACTGGAATACCCGCGATGGGTCTTGTCCCGGTACACCTTCTGAATCCACTCGAGATTGATGATCGGCACCACCCCCACCAGCAGATCGGTGTATTGGGCGACGTCGACGGCGTCGGTGACCGCCGCTCCGTGCAATCCCTCGTAGAACAGCAGGTCACTGCCGGGCGCCAGATCCTCCCACGGGGTGAAGGTACCCGCGGGCTGCCCGTACGGTTTCGCCTCCTCGTCGTCGTGCAGATATTTGCGGACCTGCCCGACGCCGGATTCGCCGTATTCCCGGAACAGCGCTTCCAATTCGGGCAGCAGATTGGCGTCCTCGCCGAAATGGGAGAACGTCGTATTGCGTTGCTGCTCGGCCTCGGCCATCGCGATCTTCATTTCCGCGCGGTCGAACCGGTGGAACGAATCACCTTCCACCACCACCGCGCTGATCCCCTCGCGGCGGAAGATCTCCTCGAACGTACGGGTGACACTCGTCGTTCCCGCGCCGGAGGACCCGGTGATCGCGACAACGGGATGCTTGACCGACATGGGCGACTCCTAAGTGCGCTGGTCGTGCTTGGCCGGACGGAACAGTGACCGCGTGCCGAACAGCGAACTGTCGAAGCTCGGGCCCGCGTCCGGCTCGGAGTGATAGCGCTCGATGCGCAGAACCTCGGTGCGGGAGCCGAAGATGAACGGCACCCGCTGATGCACCTCCGCCGGCGGCACGAGCATCACCCGGTCGTGCCCGGTGGTCGCCGCCCCGCCCGCCTGCTCGACGATGAAGGCGATCGGATTCGCCCCGTACAGCAGTGACACCCGCCCCGGCCGCGCCGGATTGCGGGTGTCTCGCGGATAGAGGTACACCCCGCCCCTGGTCAGGATGTGGAAGGTGTCGGCCACCAGCGACGCGACCCAGCGCATATTGAAATCACGCCCCCGCGGCCCGTCCAGCCCCTGCAGGCACTCCTGCACGTAGCGGCGCACCGGCCGCTCCCAGAACCGCTCGTTGGCGGCGTTGATCGCGAAACCCGAAGTGTCCTCGGGAATCCGCATGCGCGGATGGGTCAGCACGAACGCGCCGATCTCACGGTCCAGGGTGAACCCGTCCACGCCGCTGCCGGTGGTGAGCACCAGCATCGTCGCGGGCCCGTACAGGGTGAACCCCGCACAGACCTGCCGCACCCCCGGCTGCAGGAAATCGGCGTCGACCGGTTCGGCCGTCCCGTCGAGCACCGCCTGCGGCGCGCGCAGAATGCTGAAGATCGAACCGACAGGCAGATTCACGTCGATATTGCTCGACCCGTCCAGCGCGTCGTAGGCCAGCAGATACTTCCCGCGCCGCTGTGTCGCCGGCACCGGCAGCGCGGTGGCGCGCTGCTCGGACAGCAACCCCGACAGATGCCCCGTCCACTGGGTCTGCGCCACCATGATCTCATCGGTCAGCACGTCGAGGCGGGCACTGACCGACAACGGTTCCGCGTCGCTGGTCGAGCTGATGATCGCGCCGCGCGTCACCTGATTGGCGATGATCTTCGTCGCCGTGGCCACCACGTTGACCAGCGCCGAGAACTCCCCCGACGAACCGGGATGACGGTGTTCCTCCTCGATCGTGTAGCGGGTGAGGGTCTTCAATCCGTTGGGCATGGCGTCGTGGCCACCTCCTGCACCGTCTCGTCGAACACGCTGCTGCCATAGACGTCCCGGTCGCACAGTGTGATCAGGTCGGTCCTCGACAGCGGTCGCGCCGCCTCGACCAGCCGCTTGGCCTGCCGCAGCCGGCACCGGTCGATCGCGTTGCGCACGCTGCGCGCGTTGGAGAATCGCGGTTTGGTCATCCGCACGGTCAGGTACTCCGCGAACGCGACGTGGGCCGCCGCGTCGAACCGGAAGTTCTCCCCCGCCACCATCAGTTCGGCGATGCCCATCAGTTCACCGTGGGTGTAGTCGGCGAACTCCAGGTGGTGGGCCACCCGCGAAGACAGGCCCGGGTTGGCGGAGAAGAACCGGTCCATCCGGTCCGGGTAGCCGGCGAAGATGACGACCAGGTTCGCCCGCTCGCTCTCCATTTCCTGCAGCAGGATCTCGATGACCTCCTGCCCGTAGTCGCGCTCGTTCTCCGGCCGGAACAGGTAGTAGGCCTCGTCGATGAACAGCACCCCACCCGCGGCCTTGGCGATCGCCTCCTTGGTCTTGGGCGCGGTGTGGCCGATGAACTGGCCGACCAGGTCGTCGCGGGTCACCGTGTGCACCTTGGGTTTGCGGATGTAGCCCAGCGCGTGCAGCATCTGGGCCATCCGCAACGCCACCGTCGTCTTGCCGGTGCCGGGCCCGCCGGTGAAGCTCATGTGCATGGTCGGGCGCGAGGATTCGAGCCCGAAGCGCCGCCGCGCCCGGTCGATCATCAGCAGTGCGGCGATCTCGCGCACCCGCTCCTTCACATTCGCCAGGCCGATCAGCTCGGCGTCGAGCGCGGCCAGTGTTTCGGCCACGTCGTGCCCGGCCAGGTCGAGGGAAAGATCCAACAGCGCGTCCTCGCTCAGCAGTTCCTCGGTCGCGGTGGCGCCCTCGGCGGGCGGGCGCGACGGCCGGGCGTCACCGACGCCCGGCCGCGGCAACCGGAATCCCGAAACGGACCCGTCAGCCGCCATACCGCTGTCCCTGCGGACGACCGGTGGCGTAGGACCGCACGCTGTAGATCTGGCGCCGATCCGGCCCCTCGGTGCGCGCCAGCTCGAAACCGGGCTCCTCCGCGGGGCGCTGCACCAGAAAGCTCAGCGCCGTCGTCTGTTTCGTGTAGGTCGCGTCGTAGGCGGTGACCCGCACGTAGTGCCGGGGGAACGTGGCCCGGCAGGCGTTGATCTCGGCCATGACCCCATCGGGTTCGTCGAGGTCGAACAGTGGCAGCCCCCACATCTCCCAATAGGTGTTGCGTGGGTGCGGGTCGTCGGTGTACTCGATCGAGACCGGCCAGTTGTTGAGCAGCGCGTAGCGCACCTGGGCCGCGATCTCGGCGTCGGTGAGCTCGGGCAGATACGAGAACGTCCCGTGTCGCAGATACATGGTGCTCCCTACAGGCTCGGTGTCGGCACCGCGTCGGGTGCGTCGGTGGACGTGTAATCGAAGGTGACATCACCCCAGGTCGACAGCGCGACCTCCAGCGGACGACAGGTCGAGGCCGCCGTGCGCAGCACGTCGGGGCCTTCCTTGAGCAGATCGCGACCCTCGTTGCGGGCCTTGACGACCGCTTCCAACGCGACCCGGTTGGCCTCGGCGCCCGCCGCGATGCCGAGCGGATGGCCGATGGTGCCGCCACCGAACTGCAGGATGACGTCGTCACCGAACAGATCGAGCAGCTGATGCATCTGGCCGGCGTGGATACCACCCGAGGCCACCGGCATCACACCGGGCAGGCTCGCCCAGTCCTGATCGAAGAAGATGCCGTTGCCGAGGTCGGTCGGAATGTGGTTCTCCCGCAACGTGTCGTAGAAACCGCGGGTGGTCGCCGGATCGCCTTCCAATTTGCCCACCACGGTGCCGGCGTGCACATGGTCCACACCGATCAGCCGGCACCACTTCGCCAGCACGCGGAAGCTCACGCCGTGCGTCTTCTGCCGGGTGAACGTCGAGTGTCCCGCCCGGTGCAGGTGCAGCAGCACCCCGTTGCGCCGCGCCCACTTCGACATCGACTGCATGGCGGTGTAGCCGACGGTGAGGTCCATCATGATGACCACCGACCCGAGTTCCTTGGCGAACTCGGCCCGCTCGTACATGTCCTCCATGGAGGCAGCGGTGACATTGAGGTAGTGGCCCTTGATCTCGCCGGTCTCGGCCATCGCCCGGTTCACGCCCTCCATCGCGAACAGGTACCGGTCGCGCCAGCGCATGAACGGCTGGGAGTTGATGTTCTCGTCGTCCTTGGTGAAGTCGAGACCCCCCTTGCAGGCCTCGTAGATCACCCGGCCGTAATTCCGGGCGGACAAACCGAGTTTCGGTTTCACCGTCGCGCCCAGCAGCGGTCTGCCGTATTTGTTGAGATATTCGCGCTCCATCACCGTGCCGTGCGGCGGGCCCTGGAAGGTCTTGACATAGGCCACCGGAATACGCATGTCCTCGAGCCGCAGCGCGAGCAGCGGTTTGAATCCGAACACATTACCGATGATCGAGGAGGTGAGGTTGGTGATCGACCCTTCCTCGAAAAGATCCAGATCGTAGGCGATGTAGGCGAAGTACTCGCCGGGCCTGCCCGGCACCTCGTCGATCCGGTAACACTTCGCCTGATACTTCGAGTGGGCGGTGAGCCGGTCGGTCCACACGACAGTCCAAGTCGCAGTGGAGGATTCACCGGCGACAGCGGCCGCCGCCTCGATCGGATCGACGCCCCGCTGCGGAGTCACCCGGAACACCGCGAGCACATCGGTATCGGCGGGCACGTAGTCCGGCGCGTAATATCCCATCGACGCGTAGGACTGTACGCCCGGATCCCAACGATCCCGTTCGGTTTCTTCCGCCATCGTTCCTCCTGTGGAATCCGGTGTACGCCTTGCGAATTCCAGGATGAGGCCCGGCCGGGCGGCAAACAATGTGAATGTTTCAGGGAACGCTCAACCGAAACGTTGAGTTTGCTACCGTCGGGTAATGGGCAGGGTGAGCGCGGGGCGGATGGAAACCTTCCTCGCGGTCGCCCGGCTGGGCAGCATCCGCCGCGCGGCCGCCCAGCTGCACGTCACCGAAGCGGCCGTCTCCGCCGCGGTCGCCCATGTCGAGAAGCAGCTCGGCGCCAAACTCATCACCCGCGCGGGGCGCGGGATCGCGCTCACCGAGGCGGGGCGGGTCTACGCCGAGTACTGCCGCGGGATCCTGGGCTTGATGAAGGAAGCCCACGCCGCGGTCCGCCAGGCCGAGGCGGGCCGGCTCCGGATCGGCGTCGTCGCCACGGCGGGCGAATCGGTGGTGCTGCGTCCGCTGGCGTCGTTTCGGCACCGCTACCCCGATGTGGAACTGAGTCTGTCGATCCAGCCCCGTGACGTGCTGTTTCTCGAATTGCAGCACCACGAGACCGATCTCGTCATCGCCGGTCGGCCCCCGCACGAGGCCAACCTGGTCATCCAGGCGCGGCGGCCGAGCACCCTCGTCGTCGTCGGCGCGAACGACGCTCACGACCCGCGCCACGACACCTGGCTACTGCGCGGCAACGGTTCCGGCACCCGCGAAGCGACTCTCGCGCTGATCGACCGTCTCCAGATCGACCCGCCCACCCTGACGCTGGGGTCGCACGGCGCGGTCATCGCCGCCGCCCGCGAAGGCCTCGGCATCACCCTCATCCATTCCGATGCCGTCGGCGAGCACCTGGAATCCGGTGCGCTGCACACGATCGACGTGCCGGGCACCCCGCTGGATCGGGCCTGGCACGCGGTCACGACACCGACGCCCACCCCCGCGACCCGCTTGTTCCTGGCGCACCTGATCGACCCGCTCGAGACCGGAACCGACGCTTTTCACGCCGCGATCGGGCCGTAGCGGGCCATTCTCGGTCGCTAGCGCGTGACCCCGAAGCGCGCTTCGAAGGCCGCGCGCTCGGCCCGCTCGGCCGGCGGCACCGGCAGGTCGACGGTATCGGCCCGGCGCGCCAGTTCGCCGGCGTTGGGCGCGGGCGAGGTCAGGGAGGTGACCGGAAAGGGCTCGGCCAGCTCGCCCCGATCGTCGCGGATCACCGGAACCTCCGACGACTCCACGTCGGCCGAACAGGTGCGGCAGCGGGAGCACGAGGAATGGGGCGGCGAACCGATCGCCGCACTGGCCGACATCTACTGCGCCCGCGAACTCGCCCGATACGACCGGGCCCTGGCCGAGTCGATCGCCGCATTGGAGGTCGACCAGCTCCGTGCGTTGAGTGTGTACTGCGCCGAACGGGCCTACAAGTACGCCGGACTCGCCGACCGTCCGTGGGTCCGGCCCGCGCTCGCCGCCCTGCGCTCCGGTGCCCGCGCTTCGCCGTCAACACCCTGTTCCACGCGCGCCTGGCCGATCCGCTCCAGGGCGCGCTCGCGGCGCTGAACGAAGCCGCCATCACCTTCGGCGACCGGGTCCAGGTCCTGTTCGCGGGCATCCGCGCCGAGTTCGGGTTACCGCCCCGGCGCTGAGGACGACATCGTGGACGGTCCCGGTCACCGCGGGTACGGTCGTCGACAGGGGCGGGTCCATCGGGTACGCACCCACGAACGAAGGGGTGGGACATGGCAACGGAAGTGACGCTGTCGGGAGACGCGCTCGAACTGCCGGGCGGGGTGCGGGTGACGTTCGTGCGCACCTTGCGGCTGCCGGAGACCGGCACCTATCCGTTGCCACCGGGCCTCGGCAGCTTTCCACTGCGCCGAGTCGCCGACTACCCCGATACCGTGCCTGAGGAGTGGCGCCGACGCGGCGGGGTGATGCTGCCGGTGTACCAGCGTGAGGCGATGTGGTTGCGGTTCTCCGCGACCGTGCCCGCGGCGCTGAAGGTCGGCGTCGGCAAGGTCTGCGCGGTCTCCGGGAAGCCGTGGAGCGACGCCCTCGGCCAGGACCCGCAGAACTATCTCGCGCTGCCCGAACAGCCGTGGATGGACGGCATCAACTCCGGCGACGGCACCGTCCGGCAGTTCGTCGCCGTACCGCTCGGGCTCGGCGCGACCGTCGAAGGTCAGGTGACCGGCGTCGAGCAGTGGGGTGGCGTCCAGCTCGCCGTCCACGGGCTCACCGACACCGCGCACGCCGCCTGGCTCGCCGCCGCGGAGGCGCGACAGCGTGCGCTGCGCGCGATGCCCACCCCGCCCTGGCAGTCCGGGGGGCCGGTCTACGGCGCGCCGATGCCGGTCAGTGCGCCGCCGCCCGGCGCGATGTACTCCGGACCGGCACCGGGCTCGGCCCCGCCCGCGGCCCCCACCAGCGCCGCCCGGATGCGTGGCGCGGCGCGGAAGATGGGACTCGGCGCGGGCGGCACCATGCGGCAGGAGATCTTCGCCGACCGCAGGCCGATCGAGGACTATCGCACCGAGGCCGACGGTCGCGTCTTCGTCCACCTCGCCTCCGCCGCCGAATGGCAGCAGATCACCGGCGAACCAGCGCCGCCGACGCCGATCACCGCCCAGGCCTACGCCCAGCACAATCTGCCGTGGTTCGACTACTACGCCGCCGACGCCGACGACCTGGCGCCGTCCTCCGAGCTCGCCGAGGTGAAGCCCACCGGCGACTGGCTGGCCGACGAGCAGCCCAATCCGCCTATCGAACAACCACTTCCGGTGATCCCGCTGGGCGGCAAGAAGGTCCAGGACGGGGACTGGTAGCCGCGCCGGACTCGCTTGCCCCGCAGGCCAACCGGCCGATCCGGCGAACCTGCCACGCCGCGCGCCCGCGCGGACGTACGATCCGAGCGTGGCCGAATCGAATGGTTCCACCCCGCTGCGTGTGCTGGTCTACAGCAACGACGCCGACACCAGGCAACAGGTGATCCTGGCGCTGGGCCGTAGGCCGCGCCCCGATCTGCCCGAGCTCGATTTCTTCGAGGTCGCCACGGCGCCCGTGGTCATCGAGCAGATGGATGCCGGCGGGATCGATCTGGCGATCCTGGACGGGGAGTCCGCGCCAGCGGGCGGGCTCGGCATCGCCAAGCAGCTCAAGGACGAGATCGACGAGTGCCCGCCGGTGGTCGTGCTGACCGGCAGGCCCGACGACGCCTGGCTGGCGAACTGGTCGCGCGCCGAGGCCGCGGTCTCGCACCCGATCGATCCCATGCAGCTCACGCACGCGGTGACCAGCATCCTGCTCGCCCGCTGATCGGCGACGGCCGGACATCGTCCCGCCCCTTCGGATAGTCCCGTGCCCCACAGTTCTGCCTATCACCACTGGTAACACCAGTGGTTCCGTGGCGTGCGCCGATCCGGGATTACCCCCGGATCGCTCATGAATCCGTGTATCGAAATCGATCAAACCCCGTCCCGGAAACGCGCGGCGCACCCTCGGAACGGCGGTACTCTGTGCTCTAGCTCACACGAGCGCGGGCTCCTGTATAACGCTCCGCCATCGCTGCACAGCCTTGCGCGAGCCCCGTATCGGCGGACAACGTTGTCGGCCCCGTCTCGCCAAAGCTGCCGTCCGCGGCCGGGCCACACGGCTCGACCTGCTCCAGCGAGGAGGGGAAGCAGTCGTGAATATCGAGGTGCCCGCGCTCGTTCTCGGCGCCATCGCCGCCGCGTTCGCGGTGTTCTCCGTCATCATGGCGGCGCTGATCGGCCCGAAGCGATACAACAGGGCCAAGCTGGAACCCTACGAATGCGGCATCGAGCCGACCCCGCACGCCATCGCGGGCGGCCCCGGAAACGCCACGGGACAGCGCTTTCCGGTGAAGTACTACCTCACCGCGATGTTGTTCATCATCTTCGACATCGAGATCGTGTTCCTCTACCCGTGGGCCGTGCACTTCGATGCGCTGGGTCTGTTCGGGCTCGCCGCGATGGCGCTGTTCATCGTCAATGTGTCGGTCGCCTACGCCTACGAGTGGCGGCGCGGCGGCCTCAGCTGGGAATGAGTGGGAAATAATGGGTCTCGAAGAGAAACTGCCCAGCGGGTTCCTGCTGAGCACCGTCGAAGATTTCGCCGGCTACCTGCGTAAGGGCTCGGTCTGGCCCGCGACGTTCGGCCTGGCCTGCTGCGCGATCGAGATGATGGCCACCGGCGCGGGGCGATTCGACATCGCCCGCTTCGGTATGGAGGCGTTCCGCGCCTCTCCGCGCCAGGCCGATCTGATGATCGTGGCGGGCCGGGTGAGCCAGAAGATGGCCCCGGTCCTGCGTCAGGTCTACGACCAGATGACCGAGCCGAAATGGGTGCTCGCCATGGGCGTGTGCGCCTCCTCGGGCGGCATGTTCAACAACTACGCGATCGTGCAGGGCGTCGACCACATCGTGCCGGTCGACATCTACCTGCCGGGCTGTCCGCCGCGCCCGGAGATGCTGCTCAACGCGATCCTCGCGCTGCACGCGAAGATCGCCGAGACACCGATGGGTGTCAACCGCGAGGAAGCGATCCGCGCTGCCGAACAGGCCGCGCTGGCCAGCACGCCGACCATCCGGATGGAGGGCCTGCTGCGATGACCTTCGACGCTCCCGACAACGCCGACAGCACAGCGGGACAGGATATTCCGGACGAGACCCCGGCCGCCCCGCGCCCGCCCGCGGCACCCGAGGACGAGGTGATCGGCACCCGTCGCGGCATGTTCGGTGTCACGGGCACCGGCGACACCTCCGGCTACGGCGGCCTGGTCACCCCCGTCGCCCTGCCAGCGGGCACTCCACCGCCCTACGGTGGCTGGTTCGACGCGTTCGTCGGCACCCTGCGCGCCGCGCTGACCCACCGGGTGATCGCGTTCGATACCGCGATCGAGAAGATCGTCGTCTTCCGCGACGAGATCACCCTGCACGTGCGGCGCGAACACCTGGTCGCCGTCGCGAGCGCGCTGCGCGACGACACCTCGCTGCGCTTCGAACTGTGCCTGGGCGTCAACGGCGTGCACTACCCCGACGACGAGGGTCGGGAACTACACGCGGTCTATCACCTGATGTCGATCACACACAACCGGCGGATCAGGCTGGAAGTCTCTGTCCCCGACCCCGATCCGCACGTCCCCTCGCTGTTCGCGGTCTACCCGACCACCGACTGGCACGAACGCGAGACCTACGACTTCTTCGGCATCCTCTTCGACGGGCACCCCTCCCTCACCCGCATCACCATGCCCGACGACTGGCGCGGCCATCCGCAGCGCAAGGACTACCCGCTCGGCGGGATCCCGGTGGAGTACAAGGGCGCGCGGATACCGCCGCCCGACGAGCGGAGGACCTACAGCTGATGACCGACACCGATTTCCGCCGCGACGAGCCGCAGGTCGTCACCGTCGCAGGCCAGGACTGGGACCAGGTCAGCGAAGTGATCGAGGGCGGCGGCGAGGAACGCATCGTCGTCAACATGGGGCCGCAGCACCCGTCCACACACGGGGTGCTGCGCCTGATCCTCGAGATCGAAGGCGAGACCGTCACCGAAGCCCGCTGCGGCATCGGCTACCTGCACACCGGCATCGAGAAGAACCTGGAGTTCCGCACCTGGACCCAGGGCGTCACCTTCGTCACCCGGATGGACTACCTGTCTCCGTTCTTCAACGAGACCGCCTACTGCCTCGGCGTGGAGAAGCTGCTCGACATCACCGAGCAGATCCCCGAACGCGCCACCGTCGTGCGCGTTTTGCTGATGGAGCTCAACCGGATCTCCTCGCATCTGGTCGCTCTGGCGACCGGCGGCATGGAACTGGGCGCGCTCACCCCGATGCTGTTCGGCTTCCGCGAACGCGAACTGATCCTGGACGTGTTCGAGACCATCACCGGCCTGCGGATGAACCACGCGTTCATCCGGCCCGGCGGCCTGGCCCAGGACCTGCCCGACGACGGCGTCACCAAGGTGCGCGAACTCCTGGAGATCATGCCGGGACGTTTGCGCGACATGGAGCATCTGCTCAGCGCCAACCCGATCTGGAAGAAGCGCACCCAGGACATCGGCTACCTGGACCTGACCGGCTGCATGGCCCTCGGCATCACCGGCCCGGTCCTGCGCGCCACCGGTCTGCCCCACGACCTGCGCAAATCGGCACCGTACTGTGGCTACGAGAACTACGAATTCGACATCCCGACGACCACCGGCTGCGACTGCTACGGCCGCTACCTGATCCGCGTCACCGAGATGCGCGAGTCGCTCAAGATCGTCGAACAGTGTCTGGACCGGCTGCGGCCCGGCCCGGTCATGGTCGACGACAAGAAGATCGCCTGGCCCGCCGATCTGCAACTGGGTCCCGACGGACTGGGCAACTCGCCCCAGCACATCGGCAAGATCATGGGCACCTCGATGGAGTCGCTGATCCACCACTTCAAGCTCGTCACCGAGGGCATGCGGGTGCCCGCGGGCCAGGTGTACGCGGCGGTGGAGTCGCCGCGCGGCGAGCTCGGAGTGCACATGGTCAGCGACGGCAGCACCCGTCCGTACCGGGTGCACTACCGCGATCCCTCGTTCACCAATCTGCAAGCGGTGGCCGCGATGTGCGAGGGCGGCATGGTCGCCGACGTCATCGCCTCGGTCGCCAGCATCGACCCTGTCATGGGCGGAGTGGACCGATGAAGATCGAACTGAACCTCACCGCCAGGCCGGAACCGTATCCGCCGCATGTGCGGCAGCGACTCGAAGTAGACGCCAAGGAGATCATCGCCCGGTACCCGCATCCCCGCTCGGCGCTGCTGCCGCTGCTGCACCTGGTGCAGGCCGAGGAGGGTTACGTGACCGGCACCGGGATCGACTTCTGCGCCGACCATCTCGGTCTCACCGGCGCCGAAGTGACGGCGGTGGCCACCTTCTACTCCATGTACCGGCGTACCCCGACCGGGGACTACCACGTCGGCGTGTGCACCAACACGCTGTGCGCGGTCCTCGGTGGGGATGCCATCTACGAAGCGCTGCAACAGCATCTGGGTGTCGGCCACGGCGAGACCACCGCCGACGGCGCCATCACCCTCGAGCACGTCGAGTGCAACGCCGCCTGCGACTACGCCCCGGTGATGATGGTGAACTGGGAGTTCTTCGACAACCAGACCCCCGAATCGGCGCGCGCGATCACCGACGCGCTGCGCGCGGGGCACCAGGTGCGTCCCACCCGGGGCGCGCCGCTGTGCACCTTCCGGGAGACCGCCCGCATCCTGGCCGGATTCCCCGACGAACGTCCCGGCGCGCTCGACGGCGCTCCGGGCGCCGCCACGCTGGCAGGCTTGCGGGCCGCGGAAACCGGTGCCGCAGAGGTTGATTCCGTCGGACAAGGGGAATGAGATGACGACTCTCACCCCGGTTCTCAGCGAACACTGGGACCGTCCGCGGTCCTGGACCCTCGACAGCTATCAGGCCACCGGCGGTTACGAGGGACTGCGTGCCGCCCTGCGGATGGCACCCGACGACGTGATCCTGACGGTCAAGGACGCCGGCCTGCGCGGACGCGGCGGCGCGGGCTTCCCGACCGGCATGAAATGGTCGTTCATCCCGCAGGGCCCCGGTCCCGACGGCACGACCAAGCCGCACTATCTCGTCGTCAACGCCGACGAGTCCGAACCCGGCACCTGCAAAGACATCCCGCTGATGCTGGCCACCCCGCACACCCTGATCGAAGGGGTCGTGATCGCCGCCTACGCGATCCGCGCGGCCACCGCCTTCATCTACGTGCGCGGCGAAGTGGTGCCGGTCCTGCGCAGACTCCAGGCCGCCGTCGCGGAGGCCTACGCCGCGGGCTATCTCGGCCGCGACATCCTGGGCTCCGGCTTCGACCTGGAACTGATCGTGCACGCCGGTGCGGGCGCCTACATCTGCGGCGAGGAAACCGCGCTACTCGATTCGCTCGAAGGCCGGCGGGGTCAGCCGCGATTGCGGCCGCCGTTCCCGGCCGTGGCCGGGCTCTACGCGTGCCCGACAGTCGTCAACAATGTCGAATCCATCGCCAGCGTGCCGTCGATCCTGCGCAAGGGCACCGAATGGTTCCGGTCGATGGGCAGCGAGAAGTCGCCCGGGTTCACCCTGTACTCGCTGTCGGGACATGTCGCCAGGCCCGGCCAGTACGAGGCGCCACTGGGCATCACGCTGCGGGAGCTGCTCGGCTACGCCGGCGGCGTGCGCGCAGGCCACACGCTGAAATTCTGGACTCCGGGCGGGTCCTCGACGCCGCTGTTCACCGCCGAGCACCTCGACGTCCCCCTGGACTACGAGGGCGTCGCCGCCGCCGGGTCCATGTTGGGCACCAAGGCCTTGCAGATCTTCGACGACACGACCTGCGTCGTACGGGCGGTCCTGCGCTGGACCGAGTTCTACGCCCACGAGTCCTGCGGCAAGTGCACACCGTGCCGCGAGGGCACCTACTGGCTCGTGCAGTTGTTGCGCAGACTCGAAGCGGGCCAGGGCACCGAAGCCGACCTGGACAAACTCGCCGACATCGCCGACAACATCAACGGCAAATCGTTCTGCGCGCTCGGTGACGGCGCGGCCAGCCCGATCTTCTCCTCGCTGAAGTACTTCCGCGACGAGTACCTCGAGCATCAGCGCCGCGGCGGCTGCCCGTTCGATCCGGCCCGCGCCACGGTGTGGGCCTCGGCAGGGAATGAGGACCGATGACAGCCATCGCACCAGGCAACAGCAGTGGCCTGGTCCCCGCGGATCTGGTGAGCGTCACCATCGACGACACCACCGTCCAGGTACCCGCGGGCACACTGCTGATCCGCGCCGCCGAACTCATCGGCGTGCAGATCCCCCGCTTCTGCGATCACCCGCTCCTCGACCCGGTCGGCGCGTGCCGGCAGTGCCTGGTCGAGGTGGAGGGGCAGCGCAAGCCCGTGGCTTCCTGCACGATTCCGGTCACCGACGGCATGATCGTGCGCACCCAGCTCAGCTCGCCGGTCGCCGAGAAGGCACAGCGCGGGGTGATGGAACTGCTGCTGATCAACCATCCCCTGGACTGCCCGGTCTGCGACAAGGGCGGCGAGTGCCCGCTACAGAACCAGGCGATGTCCACCGGCAGCGCCGAATCCCGCTTCGACGGCGACAAGCGCACCTATCCCAAGCCGATCCCGCTGTCCGCGGCGGTGCTGCTGGACCGCGAACGCTGCGTACTGTGCGCGCGGTGCACGCGATTCTCCCAGCAGGTCGCCGGTGACCCGTTCATCGAACTGATGGATCGCGGTGCCCTGCAACAGGTCGGCATCGCCCAGGCCGAACCGCTGGACTCCTATTTCTCCGGCAACACTGTGCAGATCTGCCCGGTGGGCGCGCTCACCGGCACCTCCTACCGCTTCCGGGCCCGCCCGTTCGACTTGGTGTCCACCCCGAGCGTGTGCGAGCACTGTGCCTCCGGGTGTGCCCAGCGCACCGACCACCGCCGCGGAAAGGTGCTGCGCCGCTTGGCCGGTGACGATCCGCAGGTCAACGAGGAATGGAACTGCGACAAGGGCCGCTGGGCCTTCACCTACGCGACCGAACGCGACCGCCTCACCACGCCGTTGGTTCGTGGCTGGGACGGTGTGCTGGCCCCGGCCTCCTGGTCCGAGGCGCTGGCCGCCGCGGCCACGGGGCTGCGAGCGGCGATCGGCAACGCGGGCGTGCTCGTCGGCGGCCGGGTCACCGAGGAGGACGCCTACGCCTACAGCAAGTTCGCGCGGATGGTGCTCGCCACCAACGACATCGACTTCCGTAGCCGCGTGCATTCCGAGGAGGAGGAGCGCTTCCTCGCCGCCCGCGTCGCCGGGCACGGCGTGACTGTCGACTACGCGGCGCTGGCCGCCGCACCGGTCGTGCTGCTGGTGGGATTCGAACCCGAAGAGGAATCCCCGATCGTCTACCTGCGGCTGCGCAAGGCCGCCAGGACCCGTGGGCTGCGCGTGGTGTCGCTGGCGCCGTTCGCCTCGCGCGGGCTCGAACGGATGTCGGGCGCACTGATCCCGACCCCGCCGTGCGGTGAAGCCGATGTCCTCGACGCGATCGCCGCCGAGACGTCGGCGGACGCGGCCGAGCTGATGGCGCTGCTGCGCAGCCCGGGCGCGGTCGTGCTGGCGGGTGAACGGCTGGCGGGCAGCCCCGGCGCGCTCTCGGCCGTGGTCCGCCTCGTCGATGCCACCGGCGCCGGACTCGCCTGGGTGCCGCGCCGGGCCGGGGAACGCGGTGCGCTCGAAGCGGGCGCCCTGCCCAGCTTGCTGCCGGGCGGCAGACCGGTGGTCGATCCCGCCGCGCGGCAACAGGTTCGACACCGCTGGCAGGCCGAGGAATTGCCCGTCACGCTCGGCCGCGACACCGCTGGCATCCTGGCGAGCGCGGCACAGCTCGGTGCGCTGGTCGTCGGTGGTGTGGACCCCGACGACCTGCCCGACCCGGCGGCCGCGCTGGCCGCCATCGATGCCGCGCGGTTCGTCGTCAGCCTGGAGTTGCGGCACAGCGCCGTCACCGAGCGCGCCGACGTGGTCTTCCCGATCGCGCCCGTCATGGAAAAGTCCGGCACCTTCCGCACTTGGGAGGGCAGGCCGCGCCCGTTCGCCGCCGCGCCGCTGGACACCACCCGTCGCGTCGCCGCACCGCTGTCGGACCTGCGGGTGCTGCACTCGCTCGCCGCCGAGATGGGCACGCCGATCAACCTGCCCGACATCGCTTCCGCGCGTCGCGAACTCGACGTCCTGGGCACCTGGAACGGAACACCGATCTCCGCGCCGGAGCTGACCAGCCAGACCCGCCCGGCGCCCGGCGTCGGCACCGCGGTCCTGGCCGGCTGGCGGATGCTGCTCGACGCGGGCCGGATGCAGGACGGGGAAGCGAACCTCGCCGGCGTCGCCCGCCCGCCGGTCGCGCGGCTCTCGGCGGCGACGGCCGCCGAGATCGAAGCGGCCGAGGCCGATCACGTCATCGTCTACACCGATCGCGGTGAGATCACCGTGCCGCTGATGATCACCGACCTGCCCGACCGGGTGGTGTGGCTGCCGCTGCACTCCCCCGGCTCGACGGTCGCCGCCACGCTCGGCGTGACACCCGGCGCCGTGGTGCGCCTGCGCCGCGCCGACGACAGGATGAAGGAACACCGTCATGAGTGATCCCGTGCTGCACCTGGCAGCAGACGCCGCACCTGTCTTCGGCACCGACCCGCTCTGGCTGGTGCTCGTCAAGGCACTGGGTGTGTTCGTCTACCTGATGCTGGTGCCGCTCATCGCGGTCTACGCCGAACGCAAAGTCGTCGCGTGGATGCAGATGCGCGTCGGCCCCAACCGGATCGGTCCCGGCGGCATGTTCCAGTCCATCGCCGACGGCGTGAAGATGGCGCTCAAGGAAGACATCATCCCGGCCATCGTGGACAAGCCGATCTTCGTGCTCGCCCCGATCATCTCGGTCATCCCGGCGTTCATGGCGTTCGCCGTGATCCCGTTCGGCCCCGAGGTGTCGATCTTCGGCCAGCGCACCGCCCTGCAGCTGACCGATATGCCCGTCGGTGTTCTCTACATCCTGGCCATCACCTCCATCGGCGTCTACGGCATCGTGCTCGCCGGCTGGTCGTCGGGCTCGACGTATCCGCTGCTCGGCGGCCTGCGCTCGACCGCGCAGGTGATCTCCTACGAGATCGCGATGGCGCTGACCTTCGCGACGGTGTTCCTGCTCTCGGGCACCATGGCCACCTCCGGGATCGTCACCGCGCAGGAGGGCACCTGGTACGTCTTCCTGCTGCTGCCCTCGTTCCTCATCTACTGCGTGTCCATGGTCGGCGAGACCAACCGCGCGCCGTTCGACCTGCCCGAAGCCGAAGGCGAGCTCGTCGGTGGCTTCCACACCGAGTACTCCTCGCTCAAGTTCGCCATGTTCATGCTCGCCGAGTACGTCAACATGGCCACGGTGTCGGCGCTGGCGACCACGCTGTTCCTCGGTGGCTGGCGGGCTCCGTTCCCGATCAGCCTCTGGGAGGGCGCGAACTCCGGCTGGTGGCCGCTGCTGTGGTTCACCCTCAAGGTGTGGACGTTCCTGTTCGTCTTCGTCTGGCTGCGAGGCACCCTGCCGCGTCTGCGCTACGACCAGTTCATGAACCTCGGCTGGAAGCTGCTCATCCCGACCTCGCTGGTGTGGGTGATGATCGTGGCGACCGCCCGGGTCCTCGACCTCGAGGGCGTCACCGGTCAGACCCCGATCCTGGTGACCGTCGGCCTCGTCATCACCGCCGCGATGATCGCGATGTTCCTGCGGGCCGGCCGCGCCGAAGGCCTGCCGCCGCTGCCCGAGGAGCCCGCGAAATCGCCGGTGTTCCTCGGCTTTCCGGTTCCGCCGATGCCACCGCGCCCCGCCGGTGATCAGCCCGAGATCGGCCTGTTCGAGCCGCTCGCCGGGTTCGCGGTCACCGCGGCGACGATGTTCAAGAAGCCCAATACCGAGTCCTATCCCGAGCAGAAGGTGCCGACCGCGCCGCGCTACCACGGCCGCCACCAGCTCAACCGGTACGACGACGGCTTGGAGAAGTGCATCGGCTGCGAACTGTGCGCCTGGGCCTGCCCCGCCGACGCCATCTACGTCGAAGGCGCCGACAACACCGAGGACGAACGCTTCTCCCCCGGGGAACGCTACGGCCGCGTCTACCAGATCAACTACCTGCGCTGCATCGGCTGCGGACTGTGCATCGAGGCGTGTCCGACCCGCGCCTTGACGATGACCAACGAGTACGAACTCACCGACGACAATCGCGCCGACCTCATCTACGAGAAGGACCGCCTGCTGGCGCCGCTGCAGGACGGCATGGTCGCCCCGCCGCACGCCATGGTGCCCGGCACCGACGAGGCCGACTACTACCTGGGCCGGGTCCGTCCCACCACGTCGGAAGAGGTACTGCGATGACCACCGCACTCCTGGCCGCCGAAGTCGCGTCCACCTCCACCGGGGAGGCGGTGCTGTTCTGGGTGCTCGCCCCGATCGCGGTGCTCGGCGCGCTCGGCATGGTGACCGCGGCCAAGGCCGTGCACTCGGCACTGTGCCTGGCCGCCACCATGATCGCGCTGGCGGTGTTCTACATCGCCCAGGGCGCGCTGTTCCTCGGCGTCGTGCAGATCGTGGTCTACACCGGCGCGGTGATGATGCTGTTCCTGTTCGTGCTCATGCTCGTCGGCGTCGACTCGGCCGAGTCCCTGCGGGAGACCTTGCGCGGCCAGCGGATCGCGGCCGCCGTCGTCGGCGTCGGGTTCGGGTTCCTGCTGATCGGCGGGATCGGCGCGGCGCTGCGCGGCAGCGGAATCACCTTCCCCGGCCGCGGTTTCGGTGGTCGCGACGTGATCGCCGAACTGGCCGAGCTGATCTTCCTGCGCTACGTGTGGGCGTTCGAGCTGACCGGCGCGCTGCTGATCACGGCGACCATCGGCGCGATGGTGCTCGCGCATCGCGAACACTTCACGCCACGGCGGGGGCAGCGTGAGATGTCGCGCGACCGCTTCCGCACCGCGGGCGAACGCGCCACTCCGCTCCCGACTCCGGGCGTCTACGCCAGGCACAACGCCGTGGACAGCCCGGCCCAACTCCCCGACGGCAGCTTCGCCGAACTCTCGGTGAGCACGATCCTGCGTCACCGCCGCACCCGCGCGCACACCGAGGCCGCCGCGCTCTCGGTCGGCGCCGGCAGCGACGTCACCCCGACGGCCGACGAGGAAGGCAACCGGTGAACCCCCAGAACTACCTGTTCCTGTCCGCCCTGCTGTTCACCATCGGCGCCGCGGGAGTGCTGTTGCGCCGCAACGCCATCGTGGTGTTCATGTGCATCGAACTGATGCTCAACGCGGTGAACCTGGCCTTCGTCACCTTCGCCCGCCTGCACGGCAATCTCGACGGCCAGGTGATCGCGTTCTTCACCATGGTCGTGGCCGCCGCCGAGGTCGTCGTCGGTCTGGCCATCATCATGACGATCTTCCGTGCCCGCCGGTCGACCTCGGTCGACGCCGCCAACCTGCTGAAGTTCTGACATGGGCACCGCAACGTTGTGGCTGCTGCCCGCCTTCCCGCTCGCCGGCGCGATCCTGCTGCTCCTGCTCGGCCGGTTCGCCGACCGGTGGGGTATCTACCTGGGCACCGGCGCCGCGGTGGCCTCGTTCGTCGTCGCCGTGGTCGCCTTCTTCGGCATGCTCGGCCGCTCCGACGCCGACCGCGCCATCCACGAGCAGCTGTTCGAGTGGGTGGCGGTGGGTGACCTGCGGGTCGGGTTCGGGCTGCAACTCGATCAGCTCTCGGTGTGCTTCGCGCTGCTCATCACCGGCGTCGGCTCGCTGATCCACGTCTACTCGATCGGCTACATGAGCCACGATCCGGGCAAACGCCGATTCTTCGGCTACCTCAACCTGTTTCTGGCCGCCATGCTGGTGCTGGTCCTGGCCGACAACTACCTGGTGCTCTACCTCGGTTGGGAAGGCGTCGGCCTGGCGTCCTACCTGCTGATCGGGTTCTGGTACGAGAAGCCCTCGGCCGCAACGGCGGCCAAGAAGGCATTCCTCGTCAACCGGGTCGGTGACATGGGCCTGGCCATCGCCATGATGACGATGTTCGCCGCCTTCGGCTCCTTCGATTTCCGCACGGTGTTCGCGGCGACGCCGGGTGCGAGCGAGGGCACGCTCACCGCGATCGGCCTGCTGTTGTTGCTGGCCGCGTGCGGCAAGTCGGCCCAGGTACCGCTGCAGTCCTGGCTCGGTGACGCGATGGAGGGCCCCACCCCGGTCTCGGCACTGATCCACGCGGCCACCATGGTCACCGCGGGCGTCTACCTGATCGCCCGCTCCAACCCCATCTACGATCTCGCCCCCGACGCGCGAACCGCGGTGATCGCCGTCGGCGCGGTGACACTGCTGTTCGGCGCGATCGTCGGCTGTGCCAAGGACGACATCAAGAAGGCGCTCGCCGCCTCGACGATGAGCCAGATCGGCTACATGATCCTGGCCGTCGGGCTCGGGCCGGCCGGCTACGCGATCGCGATCATGCACCTGCTCACCCACGGGTTCTTCAAGGCCGGGCTGTTCCTCGGCGCCGGTTCGGTGATGCACGCGATGGACGACGAGACCGACATGCGCCGCTACGGCGGTCTGCGCACCCTGCTGCCGATCACCTTCGCCACCTTCGGTCTCGGCTATCTCGCCATCATCGGGGTGCCACCGTTCTCGGGGTTCTTCTCCAAGGACAAGATCATCGAGGCGGCGTTCGACCACGGGGGGACGACGGGAATCCTGCTCGGGGTGGTCACTCTGGTCGGTGCCGGACTCACCGCGTTCTACATGACCCGCGTCATGCTGATGACGTTCTTCGGTGAACGCCGCTGGAAGCCCGACACCCACCCGCACGAAGCTCCCGCGGTGATGACCGGGCCGATGATCCTGCTCGCGTTCGGCTCGGTGTTCGCGGGCGGCCTGTTCGTGTGGGGTTCGGCGCTGCAGAACTGGCTCGCCCCGGTCGTCGGCTCCCATCACGGCGAACCCGTCGTGCCCGCGGGCGTGGTCACCGGACTGGCCCTGACCTCGGTCGCCATCGGTGTCGCGATCGCCTACCGCAAGTACGCCGAGAGTCCGGTCCCCGAGACCGCGCCCGAGCCGGTCACGGTGTTCACGACAGCCGCGCGCAAGGACCTCTACGGCGACGCGATCAACGAGGCCGCCTTCGAGCGGCCAGGTCGTCACCTCACCCGCGCGCTGGTGTTCCTCGACGCGCGTGGTGTCGACGGGATCGTCAACGGCACGGCGGCCGGGATCGGCGGTCTCTCGGCGCGGGTCCGGCGGATCCAGACCGGCTTCGTGCGCTCCTACGCCCTGTCCATGTTCACCGGCGCGGCCCTGGTGGCCGCTGCCCTGCTGGCGGTGAGGTACTGGTGAACTCGTTTCCCTGGCTGACGACGCTCTGGCTCGCCCCCGCGGTCGGCGCGGCGGTGGTGCTCGCCGTGCCCGCCGCGCGCCGGAATGTGGCGCGCGCACTGGCGTTCGCGGTGTCGATCGGTGTGCTCGCGCTGGCGGTGAGCCTGGCGCTGCGGTTCCGTCCCAGCGGGGACCAGTACCAGTTCGTCGAAGCGCACGAGTGGATTCCGGCGTTCGGCGTCGGTTACACCCTCGGCCTCGACGGCATCGCCACCGTGCTCGTGCTGTTGAC
The DNA here is from genome assembly GCF_032656385.1 of Nocardia canadensis. Classification (NCBI taxonomy): domain Bacteria; kingdom Bacillati; phylum Actinomycetota; class Actinomycetes; order Mycobacteriales; family Nocardiaceae; genus Nocardia; species Nocardia canadensis. Next base: position 912,744 of record NZ_JAVCWB010000008.1, on the reverse strand, counting down.
CGCGGTGCTGATGCCGCTGCTGATCCTGGCCGGCTGGCACGACGACTCCGCGGCCGGTGACGGCCGCAAGACCGCGCACATCTACATGGCGTTGATGCTGTTGGTCGAGTCGATGGTGCTGATCTCCTTCCTCGCCCTCGACATCCTGCTGTTCTACGTGTTCTTCGAGGCCATGCTCATTCCGATGTACTTCCTCATCGGCGGCTTCGGACCACGCACCAGCGACGCCGCCCTACGCGCCCAGCGCTCGCGGGCGGCGGTGAAGTTCCTGCTGTACAACCTGTTCGGCGGCCTGATCATGCTGGCGGCGGTCATCGGGCTGTACGTGCTCACCGCGCAGGCGGGGCTGGGCGAGGGCACCGCGGGCACCTTCGATCTGCGGACCGTCGTCGCCGCAGCCAACAACGGGCAGCTCGGCGGCAGCACCGCGGTCGTCAACGCGCTGTTCCTCGGGTTCATGTTCGCCTTCGCGGTGAAGGCGCCACTGTGGCCGCTGCACACCTGGCTGCCCGACGCCGCGGTCTCGGCCACCCCCTCGAGCGCGGTGCTGATGATGGCGGTGGTCGACAAGGTCGGCACGTTCGGCATGCTCCGATACTGCCTGCTGCTGTTCCCGCTGGCTTCCGACACGTTCGCGCCGTTGGTGATCACCCTCGCGGTGATCGGCATCCTCTACGGTGCGCTACTCGCCATCGGTCAAACCGATGTGATGCGGCTGATCGCCTACACCTCGATCTCGCACTTCGGGTTCATCATCCTCGGCATCTTCGCGATGACCACCCAGGCGCAATCCGGGGCGACGCTCTACATGGTCAATCACGGACTGTCCACGGCCGCGCTGTTCCTCATCGCCGGATTCCTCGTCTCGCGGCGCGGCACCAGGATGATCGCGGAGTTCGGCGGCGTGCAGAAGGTCGCGCCGATCCTGGCCGGTACCTTCTTCATCGCCGGTCTGGCCACGCTGTCGCTGCCCGGCCTCGCGCCATTCGTCAGCGAATTCCTCGTCCTCGTCGGCACTTTCGGCAAGTACAAGGTGGCGGCGGTCGTCGCGACCGGTGCGCTGGTGCTGGCCGCGCTCTATGTGCTGTGGCTGTACCAGCGGATGATGACCGGTCCGGTGAAGCAGGGCAACGAGCACCTGCGCGACCTGGTGCCGCGTGAGCTCGCGGTGGTGGTCCCGCTGCTGGCCGCGCTGCTGGTGCTCGGCTTCTATCCGAAACCGATCCTCGATCTGGTGGATCCCGCCGTCGGGCACACCCTCTCGACGATCGGTAAGCACGACCCCGCTCCGACGGTTCCCGCTCCCGAAGCAGGTTCGGCCACCCCGCCCGCCGGCGGACACAAATGAGGACGGACTCCGTGACCATCAACGAGCTCGCGGCCACCCTGCCCGCACCGAGCATCGAATACCACCTGCTCGCACCGATGCTGATCGTGTTCGCGGTCGGCGTCGTCGGGGTGCTGGTCGAGGCGTTCGTGCCACGGCCGTATCGGTACCTCACGCAGCTGATTCTCGGGATCGGCGGCGTGGTCGGCGCGTTGGTCGCGGTCGTCGGGCTCGCGGGCACGACGGGCACGGCCGTGGTCGGCGCGGTGGCCGTCGACGGGGTGACGCTGTTCCTGCAGGGCACGATTCTGTCGGTCGCGCTGCTGGGTCTGCTGCTGATCGCCGAACGGGGCGCGGTGCCCCGGGCACGCAGCGGACCGGGCACCTGGAGCCGGGCGGCCGCGGTGCTCGATCGCGGCGTCGACGCGTTCACCCCGCAGGCCTCCGCGGTGCCGGGCAGTGCGCACGAGCTCGCCGCCGTGCGGTCGGGGGTGTCGACCACCGAGGTGTTCCCGCTGACCATGCTCGCGCTCGGTGGTCTGCTGCTGTTCCCCGCGTCCAACGATCTGCTGACGATGTTCGTCGCGCTGGAAGTGCTGTCGCTGCCGCTGTATCTGCTGTGCGGGCTGGCGCGGCGCAGGCGCCTGCTCTCGCAGGAGGCGGCGCTCAAGTACTTCCTGCTCGGCGCGTTCTCCTCCGCGTTCTTCCTCTACGGCGTCGCCCTGCTGTACGGGCAGACCGGGACCGTGTCGCTGCCAGGAATCGGTGCGGCGCTGGACAAGCAGCCCGAGAACGCGACGCTGGCCCTGCTCGGTATCGGGATGCTGGCCGTCGGCCTGCTGTTCAAGGTCGGCGCGGTGCCGTTCCAGGCCTGGGTGCCCGATGTCTATCAGGGCGCCCCGACGCCGATCACCGCGTTCATGGCCGCGGCCACCAAGATCGCCGCGGTCGGCGCGACCATGCGGGTGCTGATGGTGGCCGTCGGTGCGCTGCGCGACGATTGGCGTCCGGTCCTGGCCGCGATCGCGGTCGCGACGATGGTCGTCGGCGCGGTCATGGCGATCACCCAGACCGATGTGAAGCGAATGCTGGCGTACTCCTCGATCGCGCACGCCGGTTTCCTGCTGGTCGGGCTCGTCGCCGCCGATGATGCCGGTGTGGCCGCGGTCCTGTTCTATCTGCTGGCCTACGGGCTCGGGACGGTCGGCGCGTTCGCGGTCGTCAGCCTGGTGCGGGATTCCTCCGGTGACGAGGCGACCGCGCTGCCGCAGTGGGCGGGGTTGGGCCGCCGATCCCCGTGGCTGGCCTCGGTTTTCGCGCTGCTGCTGCTCTCGTTCGCCGGCCTGCCGCTGACCAGTGGTTTCGTCAGCAAGTTCGCGGTGTTCGCCGCAGCCTCGGGCGCGGGTTACACGTTCCTGGTCATCGTCGGCGTGATCTGCAGCGCGATCGCGGCGTTCTTCTACATCCGGGTGATCGTGCTGATGTTCTTCACCGACCCGCCCGCCGACGCCCCGACCGTCACCGCCCCGTTCGCGACGACCCTGGTGGTGGCGTTCAGCGCGGGCGCCACGCTCATCCTCGGTGTCTTCCCCCAGCCGCTCCTCGACCTGGCCGAGCGCGCGGCCACGTTCATCCGCTGACCGTGCCGCCCGCCGACGAGCCGCTCCGCGATCGGCCACCCACCAGCCACGAGCAGCGGTCCGGTCAGCCGTGGGACGCGTCCTACCGCGACGGCCCCGCCCCGTGGGACATCGGCCAGCCGCAACCGGCCGTGGTGCGGCTGGCCGAGGCGGGCGGTTTCGTCGGCGACGTCCTCGACGCGGGGTGCGGCACCGGCGACAACGCGCTGTATCTGGCCTCGCTCGGGTTCCCGGTGCACGGTGTGGACGTGGCCGAGACAGCCGTGGCCACAGCGCGCGAGCGTGCCGAGAACCGTGGTCTGACAGCCACTTTCGGGGTCGCCGACGCCCTGCACCTCGAACGGCTGGAGCGCCGGTTCCGGACGGTGCTCGACAGCGGCCTGTTCCACACCTTCGACCACGCCGAACAGGCCGTCTACGCGGTGAGTCTGGGCGCGGTCGTCGCCCAGGGTGGAACCCTGTACATCCTGTGCTTCGGTGACTTCGGCGACGATCCCGGTCCGCACCCGGTCAGCCGAGCGGCACTGACCGCGGCCTTCGATCCGGTCGAGTGGGACATCGCCGCCATCGACCAGGAGAGTCTGCGCACCCGCTTCAGCGAGTCGATTCCCGCTCGGCTGGCCACCGTCCACCGCAGGTAGCGTGACGGCGCGCCGCGACGCCCCACGATTCGAATCGCCTCGGCCGCCTTGCTGATCGGCGTCGGTGTCCTCGCCGCGACCTGCGGGCGCTTCGTTCCAGGGAAACCCACAGCCGGTGGCCGGTGAGATCTGTCCCGCGATGGCGGTGTTCGTCCTGGATGTCTCGCTGTCGATGGAAGCCGTCGATGTCGCGCCGAGCCGATGGACCGTCGCGCGCCGGGCGGCCACCGATTTCGCCCACCGACCTGCTCGGACGCGGACGGGCTTTCGGTTTCAGGTGCAGCAGTTGGGGTCCAGGACCGTACACAGAGCCGAGAGCGCGTCACGGCGGGCGCTGTGGAAGGTGTTCATCCCGCGCCGCTGCGACTCGACCAGACCGGCGTTGCGCAGCTGGCCGAGGTGATGGGAGACCGTGGACTCGCTGAGGCCGACCGCGGCGGCGAGTTCACCGCCGTTCTGTTCGCCGAGCGGGGTGGTCAGCAGCAGCGACATCAGTTTCACCCGGACCGGGTCGGCGATGGCCTTGAGTCGCAAGGCCACCTCGAGTGCGGCGTCGTCGTCGACCGGACCTGCCGCGACGGGCGCGCAGCAGACGGGGGCGGACATGTCGATCACGGGTAGCGCCTTGGGCATATCACCGACTCTACGCGCGGTATTGACATATGTCGAAAAGGTGAGCAGACTCGGCGACAGCACATCTTCGATATATGTCTCACAAGTGGAGGTTCACCATGTCCCGCGTCCAGCTTGCCCTCAATGTCGACGACCTCGACACCGCCGTGGCGTTCTACTCAACCCTGTTCAACACCGAGCCGGCCAAGCGCAAGCCCGGCTACGCCAACTTCGCGATCACCCAGCCGCCGCTGAAGCTGGTGCTGATCGAGAACGCCGGCCAGGGCGGCTCGATCAACCACCTCGGTGTCGAGGTCGAGTCCTCCGACCAGGTCCACGGCGAAATCGCGCGCCTGTCGGAGGCGGGTCTGTTCACCGAGGAACAGATCGCGACCACGTGTTGCTTCGCCACCCAGGACAAGGTGTGGGTGACCGGTCCCGGCGGCGAGCGGTGGGAGGTTTACACCGTGCTGGCCGACAGCGAGACCTTCGGTACCGCACCGGACCTCGGGCTCGTGAACGCCGAGGGCACCAGCGTGTGCTGCGGCACGGCCGCCGAAGCCGAGGCCGAGGGTGCGTGCTGTGGCGCCGAGGCCAAGGAGAAGGCCGTCGCCTCCGGGGCGAGCTGCTGCGGCTGAACCGGCCCGACCCGGTTGCGGACGAGTTCACCCGTTGTTCGCTTGCCTTCTTGATTAGACATCGGTCAATATCGACATATGTCGAATCAAGAGTTGCCGTTGAGCGTGGCCGCACCCTCGTGTGAGGCCACGCCGCGCACGCGCCCGCCGATGAACGCCGAGAGCGCGGCGGAGTTGGCCGTGCTGTTCAAGGCCTTGGCCGACCCGGTCCGGTTGCGGCTGCTCTCGACGATCGCCTCACGCGCCGACGGCGAGGCGTGCGTGTGCGACCTGTCGACCGGTATCGAGGTCACTCAGCCGACCATCTCCCACCATCTCAAGGTGCTGCGTGAGGCCGGGTTGCTGACCAGCGAACGCCGGGCGTCCTGGGTGTACTACCGAGTCGTCCCGCAGGCGCTGGCGCGCCTGTCGGATGTTCTCGCGATCGAGGCCGGAGCGGTGGTGACCGCGTGAGCGCCACGACCGAAGCCCCGGCGGTGGTGGGCAAGCTTTCGACGCTGGACCGGTTCCTGCCGGTCTGGATCGGCGTGGCGATGGCCGCGGGACTGCTACTCGGGCGCATGATCCCCGGCCTCGGCGACGCATTGTCGGCCGTGGAGATCGACGGCATCTCGCTGCCGATCGCGATCGGGCTGCTGATCATGATGTACCCGGTGCTGGCCAAGGTCCGCTACGACCGACTCGACACCGTCACCGGCGACCGCAAACTCCTTCTCAGCTCCCTGGTCCTGAACTGGGTCCTGGGGCCCGCGTTGATGTTCGCGCTGGCGTGGCTGCTACTGCCGGACCTGCCCGAGTACCGGACCGGGCTGATCATCGTGGGCCTGGCCCGCTGCATCGCGATGGTCATCATCTGGAACGACCTCGCCTGCGGCGACCGCGAAGCCGCCGCCGTGCTGGTCGCCCTGAACTCGCTGTTCCAGGTGATCATGTTCGCCGTCCTGGGCTGGTTCTACCTCTCGGTCCTGCCCGGCTGGCTCGGCCTGGAACAGACCACCATCGATACCTCGCCGTGGCAGATCGCCAAGTCGGTACTGATCTTCCTCGGCATTCCCCTCCTCGCGGGGTTCCTCACCCGCCGCTTCGGTGAACGTGCCAAAGGCCGCAACTGGTACGAGACGACGTTCCTGCCCCGGATCGGGCCGTGGGCGCTCTACGGGCTGCTGTTCACCATCGTGATCCTGTTCGCTCTGCAAGGCGAGCAGATCACTTCTCACCCGCTCGACGTGGTCCGGATCGCGATCCCGCTGCTGGCCTACTTCGCGATCATGTGGGGTGGCGGTTACGCCCTCGGTGCGCTGCTCGGCCTGGGCTATGAGCGTACGACCACGCTGGCGTTCACCGCGGCGGGCAACAACTTCGAACTCGCCATCGCCGTGGCCATCGCCACCTATGGCGCCACCTCCGGCCAGGCACTGGCCGGTGTTGTCGGCCCGCTGATCGAGGTCCCCGTCCTGGTCGCGCTGGTGTACGTATCGCTGGCCCTGCGCAAGCGGTTCACCGCGGCCACGGCCTCCGAAGGGGTGGCAGCGCGGTGAGCACGACGCCATCGGTGCTGTTCGTATGCGTGAGGAACGGCGGCAAATCCCAGCTGGCGGCCGGTCTGATGCGCGCCGCCGCCGGCGACCGCGTGCAGGTCCACTCCGCAGGCACCCGGCCGGGTACCGCGATCAACGCCCTGTCTGCCGAATCGCTGCGCGAACTCGGCATCGACATCAGCGCCGAGACCCCGAAGCCGATCGACCCCGCCCTGCTCAGTGACGTCGGCCTGGTCGTCACCCTCGGCCGTGAAGCCTACATCGAGCCCGTCGCCGGGATGCGAATCATCAACTGGGACACCGACGAACCATCCGAGCGCGGCATCGACGGCATCGAGCGCATGCGCCTGGTCCGCGACGACATCGCCGCCCGCGTGAACGACCTGCTCACCGAGCTCACCACACCCGCCGAGCAACGGAAACCCTCATGAGCGACAGCCCCCTCGCGCCCACTTACACCCGCCACGACCTGACCATCGACCAGCAACTCGCGCTCGCGGCCGCGGCGACGCATTTGCAACGCGAGTTCGACGGCACCTTCGGAGTCGAGACGATCGAACGGTTCCTGCACTCCTCCTACGACCGGTTCGCCGGCCGCGCGACAGTGATCAACTTCCTGCCGCTGCTGGCCGAACGCTTCGCCCGCCAACGGCTGCACGCGCTGGCCCGCGTCGAGGGCAAGGCCCACACCGGCACTCCGACCGTGCTGTTCCTGTGCACCCACAACGCAGGTCGCTCCCAGATGGCGCTCGGGTTCTTCACCCACCTCGCCGGTGACCGCGCGGTGGCGTGGTCCGGTGGCAGCGAACCCGGCGACGCGATCAACCCCGCCACGATCGCGGCGATGGCCGAGGTCGGTATCGACATCACCGCCGAGTTCCCCAAGCCCTGGACCGAGGAGATCATCCAGGCCGCCGACGTGGTCATCACCATGGGCTGCGGCGACGCCTGCCCGCTCTATCCGGGGCGCCGCTACGAAGAATGGGACCTCGACGACCCCGCTCACCTCGACGTGGCCGCGATCCGACCGATCCGCGACGAGATCGAAACCCGCGTTCGCCACCTGCTCGCCGAACTCGACCTGCCCGCCCACTGAAAGGCACTACGCCCCATGACTTCCAAGCCCAGCGTGCTGTTCGTCTGCGTCCACAACGCCGGACGTTCCCAGATGGCCGCCGGATTCCTCACCCATTTCGCCGGCGACGCGATCGAGGTCCGCTCCGCGGGCAGCGCTCCGGCCGATCAGATCAACCCCGCCGCGGTCGCGGCGATGGCCGAGCTCGGCATCGACATCTCCGATCAGACCCCGAAGATCCTCACCTACGACGCCGTGGAAACCTCCGACGTGGTCATCACGATGGGCTGTGGCGACACCTGCCCGTCGTTCCCCGGTGTCAGCTACCGCGACTGGGTGCTGGAAGACCCGGCGGGCAAGGGCGTCGAGTCCGTCCGTCCGATCCGCGACGAGATCAAGGTCCGCGTGCAAGCCCTGCTCGCCGAACTCCTGCCGACCCACGCCTGAGACGTGCCCGCCCCGGGGGCCGCGCACGTCGGCCGGTCGCCGAGGCGGAAGTCCATTCCACTACCGGCGGTGTAGGGAACGAGCACCGGTCCGGACTTGCGGCCGGCCAGTACCCTGGACGGCAACCGGGCCGTGCCGGTCTGCCATGCGATGAGCTCGCGGGCACCGCCCCTGCGGGTCACCCCACCGCGCACCGGTCGGTGGTGACGAGGTCGGGAACGTCGAGCAGCAGCACTTCCTCGGCGCGAGTGGAGGATTCGTCGAGCAGATGCCACGGCACTCGTTCCGCACACCGGTGACCGGCCGCGGCAGCATCCCGACCCGTCTCGCCTGCCGAACCCGCCGATGTTCCCCGACCCCCGATCAGGGGCGTTCGGTGGGTATCTCGCCGTAGAGCTGGCGGGCACGGGTGGTCAGCAGGGGCAGCAGGATGGTGCGCCAGGTCGGCAGGTGCACCGCCTCGGCACGGCCCTCGACGACGAAGGACGGCTGGGCGGTCGCGTCAGCATCGTCGATGTCGACGCCGGTCACGAGGGCGAACTCGCGCCGCAGCAACGCCGCGAAGTCCGTCGCGGTGGCCGGCACCGTGGCCGCACATACCTTGTCCCGCACTGCGTCCCACACGATCGGATCCGCGGGTGAACCCCACTGGCGCGGTCGCCGGTCGAAGAGGCGAGCTATGTCGGAAGTATCTGGCACGCGCCGCATCCTACCGAGCGGCGCGGCGCCAACGGCCGCCCCACGGTCACCGCCGACGCTCGGCACCGATGCTGCCGACGATGAGATCGGCGAGTGCCTCGACCGCCTCCCCCGCGTCGATGGTTCCTCGATTCAGTTCGGCACCCAGGGTTTCCGCGGCGCCGAGGACGGCGACGCAGCGCAGCCGCAGCGCGGCCGCTCCGAGATCGGAGAACGGTAGCAGGGTGGCGGCCATCCAGTCGCGATAGCTGTCGAGCATCCGCTGCTGGATCGCCAGGACCTCGGGATTGCCCTTCAGCGCGGCCGAGATCGCGTCGAATTCGGGCATGTCGGTGGCGCAGGCGAAGTAGGCGGCACTCATCACGTGCGCGATCTCCGTCGCGGTCGGCACGGCCGCACGGACGGCCTGCTCGGCGGCGAGCCGATGCCGTTCGTCGAGGCGCCGGTACAGGGCCAGCAGCAGATCGGGGCGCGTGCCGAAATGGTCGTAGACGATCGGCCTGCTCACGCCCGCGGCCTCGGCGAGAGTGACGAGCGTGAGCCCGTCGGTGCCGTGGTCACGCACCATCGCCAGCGCGGTGTCGAGCAGCTGCTCGCGCCGGGCCGCCTTGGGCATGCGGGCCGTCCTGCCTTGCGTCATGTCACCAGTTTAGCTACAAAGAGTAGGTTACAAACTGTAGCTTAGCTGGCGAGAGGAACGACCATGGCCCACACACCATCCGTCCTGATCCTGGGCGGTTCCGGCCAGGCAGGCTCCGACACGGCGGCCCTGCTGCGCCGCTGGTATCCGACCCTGCCGCTGACGATCGCGGGCCGCGACCTCGACCGAGCGCAGCGAGTCGCCGACAGCCTCGGCACGGCCACCGCGATCACGATCGACCTGCGCCGCCGCGATCTCGGCCTGCCCGACGGCGTCGTCTTCTCGGCGGTGGTCGCCACCCTCTGGGACGACCGGCTCCACGGACTCCACTACGCCCAGGATCACGCGGTGCCGTATCTGAGCATCTCGAGCGGGCTGCTCGATATCGGGCCCGAGGTCGTCGCGGGCGCCCGGCGGGCCAGCGCCGCACCGATTCTGGTGGCGAGTCATTTCCTGGCCGGACTCGCCACGCTCGCGGCGCTGGCGACCGCGCGCGAGTTCGCCCGGGTCGACAGCGTCCGGCTCGGGGCGATCCTGGACGAGACGGACACCGGTGGCCCCGCCGGGATCGCCGATCTGGAACGGTGGTCGGCGGTGACCTCGGCGGGTCTGGTGCGACGCGACGGCGTCTTCACCTGGGTGGCCGCCGAGAACGCGCAGGCCGAGGTGCGCGCTGTCGACGGCACCCGGCTGCCTGGGCAGAGCATTCCCATCCTCGACGTGGCGAGCCTGGCGCTGGCGACCGGAGCACCGGATGTGCGGGTGGATCTCGCGGTCGGCGAGTCGCCTGGCCGGCGCCGGGGTGTGGCGGCCTCGATCGAGATCGGCATCGACCTCGACGGTGTCGACGTTGCGGGCGCGACGCTGCGCCGCAGCCGCCACCTGGTCCATCCCGCGGGTCAGCGACCGCTCACCGCCCTCGGAATCGTCCTCGGCGTCGAGCGGCTGCTGGGTCTGCGCGGCGAGCCGGTCGGCCCGGGCACCTACACCCCGGAGGCCTTGATCGACCCCGGCTACGCCGCACAGCGGATGACCGAGGTCGGCGCCGTGTTCGTCGACGCGTAGACCGGCCTACAGCACGGCCTGCGTCCGGGTGGTCTTGCCGACGAGTTCGCCCGCGTCGTCGTGGATCTCGGTCTCCACATCGAGGAAGGCGCAGACCGCGCCGGTGGCGTCGGCCAGCGACATCAGCACGCCGCAGTGCAGCGCGCCACCGATCGTGCAGAGGGACTCGTCCCGGGCCGGCCTGCTGCGCACCACGTCGGGCGACACACGGTCCGCGATCCGGGCCGCCGTCAGCGCAGCGGCCGGAAGAACTCCCGGAGATCGTCGACGAGCAGGTCGGGTGTCTCCATCGCCGCGAAGTGCCCGCCCCGGTCGAATTCGGTCCAGCGCACGAGGTTGTTCTGCTTCTCGGCGATGCCGCGAATCGTGGTGTCGCCGGGGAAGACCGCGATACCGGTCGGGACCCCGGAGCTGGGCAACTCGGCGCCCCACTGCTGGGACTCCTTGTACAGGCGCATCGAGGAGCCCGCGGTGCGGGTGAACCAGAGGACGGCGATCTCGGCGAGCAGCGCGTCGCGGTCGAGGGAGTCCTCGGGCAGCGCGGCGGCGGGATCCTTGTAGGTGTTGACGACGTCGACGACCCAGCCGAGCAGACCCGCGGGTGAGTCGGTGAGCGCGTGGGCCAAGCTCTGGGGGCGAGTGCTGTGCACACTCGCGTACGAGGAGGTCTGGTTGCTGTTCCAGTCCTGCAGAGCGGCCAGCTTCTCCTGGTCCCGCGCGGAGTAGCCCGCGCCGTCGTCGTCCCAGGCGGGAATGGTGATGGCGGCGTTGAGGTGGACGCCGGCGACCCGCTCGGTGTCGATCCGGCCCAGGTGCGGGGCGATGAACGAGCCCGCGTCACCCCCTTGGGCGCCGTAGCGCTGGTAGCCGAGGCGGCGCATCAGTTCGGCGATCAGGACGGCGGACTGTTCGGTCGCGGCCTGGCCGGCCTCCCGGGTGGGACCGGAGAAGCCGAAGCCGGGCAGGCTCGGGACGACCACGTCGAATGCGTCGCGCGGGTCGCCGCCGTGGGCGGCGGGATCCGTCAGGGGTCCGAGGGTGGCACCGAAGTCGGTGAACGGCCACCCGTGGACCAGCACCAGCGGCAGCGCGCCGGGTTCCGGCGAACGCACGTGGGTGAAATGCAGGCGTTGACCGTCGAGTTCGGTGACGAACTGCGGTCGTGCGTTGCGTGCGGCTTCGGCGGCGCGCCAGTCGAAGCCGGTGCGCCAATAGTCGGCCAGACCGTGCAGGTAGGCGGTGGGCAGGCCATAGGTCCAGCCGGTGCCTGGTAGATCGTCGGTCCAGCGGGTGCGGGCGAGACGCTCGTGCAGATCGTCGAGGTCGGACTGCGGAATGTCGATCCGGAAGGGGTGGATGTCGTTCATGTCCACCACGCTACGAAGCGCTTAGGTCGAAATCGGTCCTAAGTCGCGGGCATTCTGGAGGCATGTCCGAGACCTCTGCCCGCTTGCTCCGGCTGCTGTCGCTGTTGCAGACCCATCGCTCGTGGTCCGGTGCCGAACTCGCCGCCGAGCTCGACGTCACCGCGCGCACGGTACGGCGCGACATCGAGCGACTGCGCGGCCTGGGCTATCCGGTGCAGGCGCTGCAGGGGGCGGCGGGATACCGGCTGGGTGCGGGCGCATCGATGCCGCCCCTGCTGCTCGACGACGAGGAGGCGGTCGCTGTGGCGGTCGGTCTGCGGACCACCTCGGGTGGCACGGTCACCGGGATCGAGGACGCGTCGCTGCGCGCGCTGGCCAAGCTGGACCAGGTGCTGCCCTCCCGGCTGCGGCACCGGCTGACCACCTTGCAACAGGCGATGGTGCGGGTCGCCGCCGAGGCGCCCCGGGTGAGTCCCGCGACGCTGCTGGCGATCGCGGAGGCGTGCCGCCGGCACGAGCGTCTGCGCTTCGACTACACCGATCACGCGGGTCGTGTCTCGCGCCGTGCTGCCGAACCCGATTCGCTGGTCAATGTCAGCAGGCATTGGTATCTGGTGGCCTGGGATGTCGATCGCGCGGATTGGCGCTCGTTCCGGGTCGACCGGCTGGTTCCGCGCGTCCCGACCGGTCCGCGCTTCACTCCGCGCCCGCCGCCCGACGGTGACGCGGCCGCATACCTCTCGCGCAGGCTGTCGGTGGCCTCATGGCCATGGCGCACGGTGGTCACCCTGCACTGTTCGGCCACTGTGGTCGCCGAGCGGCTCTGGCCGGGCACCGGGGTTCTCGAAGCGGTCGACGACGTCAGCTGTCTGCTACACCTGGGCGCCGACTCCCCCGCTTCACTGGCGTGGATGATCACCGGCCTCGACACCGATTTCACCGTCACCGGCCCACCCGAACTCCTCGCTGCGTTGGAGCGTGTGAGCGCGCGCTGCCGCGACGCCCTTCCCGCCGCACCTGATGCGTAGTTGCATCGACTGCCGAATCGATGGCTCGGGTCACGGCTCGTCGATGACTTCCTGCAGCCGGAGCGCGAAAGCCGCGGGATCGCCGACGAATCCGGTGTGATCGCCGGGGAACAGCACCGGCTCCGTCCGCAGCTCGGCGGCCAGGGCGCGCGCGGTCCGGTCGCAGAACTGGCCTGCCGAGTCGGCGCCGATGCCGACCATCACCCGGGTGGGCACGGCGCGCAGCAAGGGCGGGTCGGGAACCCACCCGGTGGTGGCGCGCAGTTCGTGGTCGAACCAGTGGCGTTCACTGGCGACCTGCTGGGGGTCGCGCTCGCCGCCGAACAGGTGCTCGACCATCTCGTCCGGGATCGGCAGAGCGGCCTGGGCGAAGAACTTCCGCCACGCGCCGACCACGTCACCGCGATCGTAGGTGGCGATGATCTCCTCGGTGACGGCCCGCTGCTCGGCGGCGTCGGGCAGCAGTTCCCGCAGGGGCGGTTCGTGGGCGACGACAGTGGTGACCCGATCGGGATTGGTCTGAGCGAGGGCCAACGCACTGACCGCGCCGCCGCTGGAGCCGAAGACCACGGCGGGACCGGCGTCGAGGTGGGCGATCAGCCGGGCGAGGTCGTCGGCGCGGGCCGAGACGGTCGAGTCCTGGCGCGGATCGTCGAGGGGGCTGGCGAAATGGCCGCGTGGGTCGGTGGTGAGCACGGTATTGGTGGCGGCGAGCTGTTCGGCCGCGGGCGCGAACGAGGCGGCGTTCATCGGCGCGCCGACGAGCACGAGCAGTGGCCCCGACCCGCGGACCTCGTAGTACAGGCGGGCGTCGGGCACCACAAGGGTGCCGGTGGCGACGGCGGAACTGGCGGTCATACGACCCTCCCGGATCTCGGCTACAGGTAGCACTCGTTGAGACGGGGCCGAGCCGGCGAACTCATCGCTGCGCCCGAAATCTTTTTCGCGCCAGATCCTCCCGCAGGTCAGGATGGTTTCGTCGGCGCGAACCGGGCCGAGGCCAACACCAGCAGGCCGCAGCCGCACACCACCGACCACCCGATCCGCGCCGGATGGTCACCGGCGATCAGCCCACCGGCGACGGCGATCCCGACCGCCGCGCCCACCTGCCGGGCGGTGGAGGCGATACCGCCCGCGACACCGGCGCGGTCGGCGGGCAGCCCGCTCACCGCGGTATTCGTGATCGGCGCGTTGGCGAAACCGAACCCGATGCCGATCGACGCGAACGCGATCAGCAGCACCGTGGTCTCCGCCTCGGCCCCGGCGACCACGAGGGCCAGGCCGCCGACGGCGAGGAAGCCACCGGCCAACAGCAGCGGCGCCCTGGCCCCGATCCGCCCGACCAGCACTCCCGACAGCGGCGCGCACAGTGTCGCGCCGGCAGCCAGTGGCAGTGTGAACGCACCGGCGGCGACCGCGCTCATCCCCCGTTCGTGTTGCAGATGCCAGGTACTGAGCAGCAGCGTCGTCGTCAAGGCGACGAACACCACGACAGCCCCGGAGACGGCGGCGGTGAACGGCGGCCGCCGGAACAGTCGCAGGTCCATCAGCGGCGCGGCCACCCGGCCCTCGACCCGGACGAATCCGACGACGGCGAGCGTGATTCCGAGGTAAGCCGAGACCGCGAGGGGCGAGGTCCACCCGATCCGCTGGCCCTCGATCATCACCGCGATCACCCCACCGACCACGACGACCAGCAGTACCTGACCCACGAGGTCGATCCGACGCGGCCGCCCCTGCGACTCCGGCACGAACAGCCCTGTCAACCCCAGCGCCACGACCACCACCGGCACCGCGATCCAGAACACCGACCGCCACCCGAACCAATCCACCAGCGCGCCACCGAGCGTCGGCCCGACCGCCATGCTCAGCCCGAACACCGCCGCCCACACTCCGATCGCCCTGGCCCGCTGCCGGGCATCGGTGATCGCGGCGACCACGATCGCCAACGCCACCGGACTGAGCATCGACCCGCCGATCCCCTGCGCGACCCGCGCGAGAATCAGCACCTCGACCGTGGGCGCGACCGCGCACACCGCCGACGCGACTCCGAAAACGACGAGCCCGAGCCGGAACACCCGCCGCCTGCCGAACCGGTCGGCGAGCGCGCCGGAGGTGATGAGGAAGCTCGCCAACGCCAGCGTGTAGGCGTCGACGATCCACTCCAGTCCCTGCGTGCCGACCTGTACACCGGCCCCGATCGACGGCAGTGCCACGGTGACGATGGTGGCATCGAGCCCGACGGCGAACAGGCTCAGCGAACACACGGCCAGTACGGTCCATGGGCGGACGACACCGGCCGTGACGTGGGTGCGGATGGGATTGTCCAGCATGAATCAGCCTCCTCGGTGCAGCGCCCGAGTATCACCACCACGGCGAGAGGATGACCAGATTCCTTGCTGGAACGGCAAATCCGACCGTCGGACGATGCTGCGACCTCGACCACGCGCCTTCGCCCACCGCCATTCGATCGCGGCGAACCGGCGACGCATTCAGGCAGGTGCGTTCGGGGCGGAACGCGGTGCTCGGCTCGACGCGTTCGGCCCGATCACAGCGCGCGAGTGCCGCGCAGCGGCCCGGCTGCACGGCACTCGCGGTGATGACGAGGTCAGTTGTAGGACTTCGCGACACCGTCGAGCAGGTGCTCGAGGGTGTCGTAGGCGGGGGCGTCGACGACATCGATCAGGTCGGCGGGCACCGGCACGTCACGCTCGGCGGCGACGGCGGTGAACTGGGCGTTGTCGCCGGTGCGGAACCCGTGCAGGGCTGCGAGGCGACGCAGTTCCGGGTTCTCGGTGAGCAGCTTGCCGACCTTGTCGCCGGTGCCGGTCAGCGGGACCAGGGTGTGGCTGGACAGGACGGTCGGGGTCGGGTAGGTCAGCACCATGTCCGGCTTGATCTTGCCCTTGCCCGCCGCCTCGACGAACTGCGCCTCGTAGATGCACACCAGCGGGGTCGGGCCCATGCCGTTGGTCAGGTACTGCGTGAACGGGCCTTCGCTGCTGTTGTCGGTGTAGCCCTGGGCGAGGAACAGTTTCGACAGCGCGGGCAGCACGTGCTGTTCGGCGGTGGCGCCGCGCACGATGGTGTGGTCGTTGGCGACGTAGCTCGCGATCGACAGGTACATGGCCGCGGAGTTGGAGCTGCGCGGATCGGTGGTCGAGACCAAGATGTTCTTCTCGACGGGGTAGGTGGTGTTGTCGGGTAGGTCGTCCCATTGGACGCCGGTACCGGCCAGCTCCAGGTACCGGTTCATGTCGAAGGTCGCGACCGGGCCCGGCTTGATCACGCCCGCCGTGGTGAGCAGATCCGCGATCGGCCGATAGGTGGCGATGGCGATCGGCGAGGCGAACGGTGTGTATTTCGCGGTGACATTGCGCTGGCGCTGGATCCGTTCGGCGGCGGGACTGCTGGACGGGAACGCGAAGTCGTAGCGGTCCAGGTCGACGGTGGTCGCGATCTGCCGTGACCCGGCCGGCTCGACCTCCACCCGGATTCCGTTGTCGGCGAGCACCCGCACGACCTGCTCGTCCTGGAAGAACGACACCTTCTCGGACCCGACGACACCACGCACGACGGTCACCGGCGCCCCGGTCGGTGCCGCGGCCGGGCTCTCGCCACCGCCGGGGAGCAGGATCACCGCGGCCGCGACGGCGGCGACGACGGTGACCGCACCGATCGACAGGGGCAATACGCCGCGCCTGCTCACCAGGTGCCGGGCCCGTTCGGCGGTCGAACTCTCGTCCTCGGCGGCGCGAACCGGTTCGGGGGCGACGGCACGGCCGGCGGCCGCCGGAGCGGGCACCCGCACGGTCGGGTCGGGGTCGGCCAGTTCGGTGCGCACGATCCGCTCGACCAGAATGGGCACGAACTCCCGGATCGGCTTGCCCGCGAAACGATGGTGCGCGGCGCCCACCGCCGAGGTCACCTGGTCTGCGGGGACGTTCTCGGACAGGTCTTCGACCAGACTCTCGGTCATGCGCCGCATGGCCAGCTCTTCACGCTGGACGGTATCGGCGGCTTCGCCGGGGGTTACGCGCGACACCACATTTCTCCTGGGCTCACATCGGGCTGCGGACGACGGCGCGCGTCGACCGGGCCCTCCCGTGCGCACGCCGCGGGCCACGCTACCGGCGCGCAGCACAGTTACCCCAGCGGTGAGCGGCCGGGCACGCAGTGTTCAGCACTCGCTCCGCTGCCCGCAATGTCGCGTTGTCCGGGTGTTCGCGTAAACATCGAAACACGCTCTGCGAGTGTGGGATTCACTACTATTGCCCGGCGGCGGCCGATCCGCGGACGGTGGTGGGGTCCGGCTGCGAGCGCCGCGCACCGCGCAGTACCGTACGCAGCATCCCACCCGCGAGCTGTTCCAGCACGCCGATCACCACCAGCGCACTGCCGGCGACCGTCGCCAGCCCCGTGACGGTCTCGAATTTCATCGCGATGACGGTGATCCCCATCGCGGTGGTGCACAGTCCGCAGATCTCGTGCAGCCAGCCGTCGACGACGCCGTCGTCCCAGGCCGCGACCAGCGCCTGCACGATGCCGCGCACCGACCACCCGATCCCGATCCACAGGGCCAGCAGCTCGATATTGCCGCCGCTGAAAGCCAGCGCCGCCAGGATGACGGTCAGCACCGCGCTCACCAGCACCAGCACCCGCAGCGGAAACGCCATGTGCGCCGCCACCGCGAGATAGGCCTGGATTCCGGCACTCAGCAGCAGCGCGACGCCGAACAGCAGAGCCAGCGTGGCGTCGCTGCGGCCGGGCCACACCAGTGTCGCGACGCCGAGAACGAACGAGCACCCGCCGGCGATCAGCATCGCCTGCCGGGTTCGGTCCTGCGCCGGATTCCCCTCCCCGTCAGTCACGGGCATTGCCCCACGATAGGCCCTCGCCGACCGATAGCCGTAGATTTGCCCGGGCGCGCCGCGATCGTCGTCGCCGCGGTCATGTCAACCGCTCCCGCAGGTAGGGCGCGGTCCGGCTGACCGGGTCTGCCGCGACCTGCTCCGGTGTCCCCTGCGCCACGATCCGTCCCCCTTGTGCCCCGCCGCCCGGCCCCATGTCGATGACGTGATCGGCCTGCGCGACCACGGTCATGTCGTGCTCGACCACGATCACCCCGGCGCCGGAGTCGACGAGTGAATTCAGCTGGGTCAGCAGGATGTCGGTGTCGGCGGGGTGCAGCCCGGTCGTGGGCTCGTCGAGCAGGTAGACGGTGCCCGCGCGCCGGGCCCGTTGCAGTTCGGTGGCCAGTTTCACCCGTTGTGCCTCGCCGCCGGACAGTTCGGTGGCGGGCTGACCCAACCGCAGGTAACCTAGCCCCACCTCGGTCAGGGCCCGCAGCGCCCGCGCGACCACCGGGACGTCGGCGAGGAATCGTGCGGCCCGATCCACCGACATCTCCAGCACCTCGGCGATGGTGGCGTCGCGGTAGCGGATCTCGAGGGTGCGCGGGTTGTAGCGGGCACCATGGCAATCCGGGCACGGGGTGTAGGTGCTGGGCAAGAACAGCAGCTCCACCGTGATGTACCCCTCGCCCTGGCAGGCGGGACACCGGCCTTCGGCGACATTGAACGAGAAGCGGCCGACGCCGTAGCCGCGGGCCCGCGCGTCGTCGGTGTCGGCGAACAGCTTGCGGACGGTGTCGAACAGGCCGGTGTAGGTGGCCAGATTGGAGCGCGGCGTCCGCCCGATCGGCGCCTGATCGACCTCGACCACCCGCACGATCTTCGGGTCGGCGGTGGCGGTGGTCGAGATCGCGTGCAGCAGGCTCGATTTCCCCGAACCGGAGACGCCGGTGATCGCGGTGAACACCCCGAGCGGGATGTCGGCGTCGAGCTCGCGCAGGTTGTGGCTGGTGATCGCGCGCAGGTCGAGGGTGCCGTTGGGGGTGCGGTCGGCGCGTGGCGCGCGAGTGACCTCGTCGAACAGGTAGGGGCGGGTGACCGACTCGGTGACGGTTCGCAGCCCGTCGACCTCACCGCAGTAGAGGACGCGCCCGCCGTGTACTCCGGCGCCGGGGCCGATATCGATCAACCAGTCGGCGTGGCGCACGACGTCGAGGTCGTGCTCGACGAGGAACACACTGTTGCCGGATCGCTTGAGCCGGCCCAGCACCGTTGTCAGTGCGGCGGTGTCGGCCGGGTGCAACCCCGCCGAGGGCTCGTCGAGAATGTAGACGACGCCGAACAGTCCCGAGCGCAACTGACCCGCCAGCCGCAGCCGCTGCAACTCGCCGCCGGACAGGGTCGGGCTCTCCCGGTCGACGCTGAGGTAGCCGAGACCGAGCTCGATGAGGACCTCGATGCGGGAGATCAGGTCCTGGGTGAGCACGGCGGCCGCACCCGTGCCTTCGGTGTGCGGGCGCAGCACCGCGACCAGGTCGCTGAGCGGCATGTCGGCCAGTTCGGTGATGTTGTGGCCCGCGAACGTCACCGCCAGCGCTTCGGGTTTGAGCCTGCGCCCGTCGCACAGCGGGCAGGTCGCCGTGTGCAGGTACTCCGCCGCACGCTTGCGGGTGGCCTCGCTCTTGGACTCGGCGTGCGCGCGCAGCAGCAGCCGTTCGGCGCTGGTGTAGGTGCCCTGATACGGGCGATGGATCCGGTGGGCTTCGCGCTCGGGTTCCACGGTGACCACCGGCTTCTCGTCGGTGAACAGGATCCATTCGCGCGCCTGCGGCGACAGTTGCCGCCACGGCCGATCGATGTCGTAGCCGAGCGCGGCCAGCACGTCGCGCAGGTTCTTGCCCTGCCACGCGCCGGGCCAGGACGCGATCGCGCCGTCGCGAATGCTCAGCGACGGGTCGGGCACCATCGATGCCTCGGTCGCCTCGTGGACGACGCCCTGACCGTGGCAGCGGGGGCACGCGCCCTCGACGGTGTTGGGCGAGAACGCGTCCGAGTACAGCCGATTCGTGCCCGCCGGATAGTGACCGGGTCCCGTGCGGGCCGGGCCCGTCGGATAGTCGCCTTCGCGCGACATGAGCAGCCGCAGCGAGTTCGAGATGGCGGTGACCGTCCCGACCGTCGACCGCGACGAGGGCGAGGATCGTCGTTGCGCCAGCGCCACCGTCGGCGGTAGACCGGTCACCTCGTCGACGTCGGGCGCCTCCACCTGATGCAGCAATCGTCTGGCATACGGCGCCACCGACTCCAGGTAGCGGCGTTGCGACTCCGCGTACAACGTGCCGAAGGCCAGCGACGACTTGCCCGAACCCGAGACCCCGGTAAACGCGACCAGGGCGTTTCGTGGCATGTCCGCGTCGACGTCACGCAGATTGTGGACCCGAGCGCCGCGCACCCGAACCGAAGGATCGACCTCGTGCGAATCCACAGCTACCCAGACTACGCGACCGGTCCGGGAATCCGGGTATGCGCTAGAAGAACCAGCCCAGCTCCGGCGCGCGCTCAGCGGTGAAGGCCGCGTCGAGATCGCGCAGCGCGGCCGCGTCGTCGACCCGGATTCGGTGCGCGGCGGCCAGGCCCCGGGCGCGGTGCGCACCGAAATACAACGCGCCCAGCACATTGATATCCAGACCGAGCGCGGCGGTTCGGGTGGTGGGTGCGCATTCGGCGACGCCGTCGCGCACGCGCAGCGCGAAGGTGCCACCGGCGGAACGGAACGGGTCGTGCACAGCCAGGACCGTGTCGAGGTCGTGCCGGTAGCCGCGGGCGGTGAGCGCGGTGGGCACATCCATCAGCCGCGCCCACAGCGAGTCACCGCGATCGAGCACGCGGGCCGCCCGGGAATCGGTGAGCAGGTACGGCAGCGGATCGTCGTCGGCGATCTCGACGTCGATCGTCTCGACCAGATCCAGCCCGAGCAGCACCCGCCACAGCGCGGCGTGCGCGTCCGGGGTGAGCGCCCGGTACTCCCATACCGACGCGGTGGAATGTCCGTCGCGCCAACGCCGCCGATACAGGGCGTAACCGTCGGGGTGGACCAGGGCGAACAGCGTCGTGGCGCCGTCGCGGTGGCGTTCCACGTCGGCGAAGAACAGATCCCATTTGGCGTCGGGCCGCACCTGCGCGCCCGGCACCGTCGGCTGCCAGCGCTCGTAGATCGCCCGGATGTGCGGCGCCGCCTCGGCCAGGGTGGCCAGCTCCACGCCGCCGGGATCGGGCGTGGTCGAGCGGAACTCGGCTCGACGGCGGTCGATGGAGATCGTGGTCGACAGGATCGCCGGGTCGTAGCCGAACCGGCCGTAGATCGTGGCCTCGCTGGCGGTGAAGATCGTCAGCGGCAGCCCGTCGGCTTCGGTGCGCTCGTGCTGAGCGGTGTACAGCTCACGCAGGATGCCACGCCGCCGATGCGTCGGCGCGACCGCGACGCCCGAGACACCACAGGCCTGGACCTGCCGTGCCCCCGGCACGGTCACCGTCATCGTCCGGTCGACGGTGTGCCCGACGACCCGGTCACCGTCGACCGCGACCAGTGACCGCTCGACCGGAAACAGTTCCCACCGGTACGGGAGTTCGTCGGACCCGTACCGCATCCCGAATCCGGTCTCCTGCAATCCGGTGATCGCGTCCGCGTCCGCGCTGGTAGCCGACCGCACGGTGATGCTCTTCGCCGATGCCATCTCCGTACCCTCCCACGGCGGCACGGCACCGCACATCTCATTTTCCAGGGCTACCGCGAAAGCAAGCTCACCAGTTCGACCGGATGGCGAGTTGGCCCGTCCAGCTCGTAGGGCGCGGCGAGGGTTCCCGGCGCACCGGAGGGTCGCCCCGCGGGTGAACGGTGAAATCGCAGGATGCCCGCGGTCCCGATCGGTACCTCGGTCGCCGTGTCGCCGTCGACAGCGGTACCGATGTGGGCTTGCGCCGTGATGGTCCCGGTCGGCACGACCGACACCGACGGGTCGGGTGTGTCGCTGCGATTCTGTGCCTGCGCCGCCACTCGCCCGCTCAGCAGTTCCAGTATCGCGGCGACGGCGATCGGATCGGCGGCGCCGTCGTAGATCCACCGTCGACCGAGCACCCCGTGCTCGGCGGTTCCCAAGAGCGCGCTCTCGGCATCGGCCAGTGCGGCGCCGCGATAGGTCAGTGGCACGTTGTACACCACCGGACGTGCGGCGGAATCGTCGACGACCAGCACGAATTCGATGCCGACCGCCCCCGCGGGATCGTCGATCCGAAACCCACCGACCTTGCGCAGGCGCGGCACCCGGCCCCGGTACCACGGTCGCCGGGGCAACATCGTCTCGATCAACGCGAGCTTGCTGGGAACCAGCGTGGTGCGGTGGATGACAGCCATGCCGCAGGCTACCCGTGTGCCGTCATCGCTCGCAGGTCCGGCAGGGCGCCGATGCGCTGGGTCACCGGCCGGCCCGGCGCATCGGTTTGGGGTGAGCCGGTGGCACGCAGCAGTGCCCGGACCTGATCCGGGGTCGCCCGGCCCGGACCGATGGCGCGCATGCCCTGGTACGCGGCGACGGCGCCCACGACGATCGGGGACGCGCTCGACGTGCCGCTGAATTCGTCGGTATACCAGAAGTCTTCGTCGGCGCCGCCCTGGAGGTCGCCGTAGCCGGTGGTGGTGACCTCGCGGCCCCAGCCCTGGGCATCGAGGCGGACGCCGTAGTTGGAGAACGGGAGCCGGGAACGCGCGGGGCCGTGGTCGCGGCCGTGCAGCCCGGGCGGCGGCGCGCCCGCGCCGACCAGAACGGCGCCGGAATCGGCGTCGCCACCGCGGAACGGGTTGTGCCAGCCGGTGGGGAAGTCGCCGGGGCGCGCGTCGTAGACGGGGTCGTCGAGGTTCTCGTTGCCGTTGCCCGCGGCCTCCACCACGACGATGCCGCGCCCGACGGCGTAGCGGATGGCGGCGAAGTCGTCGGGCCACCATTCGACGGCGATGTAGCCGCGCTGGTCGGGCTGGCCGCGATAGTCGAATCGAGGTCCGGGACGATGCAATTCGATGAGCAGGACGTCACCGGGGTCGAGCGCGTCGGCCGCGGACCGGATCGCGGCGGCCGAGCCGACCCCGAAGATCGAGATCGCCCGGATGTGCGCCTCGGGCGCGATGCCGGTGACACCGTAGGCATTGAGATCGCCGCTGATCTCCCCGGCGACGGCGGTGCCGTGATTGCGCCACCCGAGTTCGGCCGAGGACGTGCCGCCGATGACTCCGCCCTGGTTCTGCCGCAGGTCCTCGTGGGTGAATCGCCAGGCGCCCTCCACATCGATCACCCGCACGCCGGTCCCGAGCCCACCCGGCCGGGTGTGCGCCCAGGCCGCGTCGATCCCGGCCGGCGCGGCGTCGAGATAGCCC
Organism: Nocardia canadensis; assembly: GCF_032656385.1. Taxonomy (NCBI): domain Bacteria; kingdom Bacillati; phylum Actinomycetota; class Actinomycetes; order Mycobacteriales; family Nocardiaceae; genus Nocardia; species Nocardia canadensis. Next base: position 889,749 of record NZ_JAVCWB010000008.1, on the reverse strand, counting down.
TGTCTGGTCCGGAAGTCGGGAGTGACCGCGGGCGCGTCCGGCGCGACGGTGTTGTGCGCCAGCGGTGCGAGTGGCGGCTCGGCGGCCGGTTTCACGTAGGCCGCGGCGACGGTGTCGTCTCGCCGCAGTCGATCCGCGAGCGCGGCCAGGTCGCCGACCTGCCCGCGCACCGTGTAGTAGCGCAGGTACTCCCCCGCCACCGATGCTTGCGAGGTATCGGCCAAACGCGCGGCCAGCCGATTATCCGGTCCGAAGATCGGCACCAGGTGGGTGTCGGCGGGCAGCAGTTCGTCGACCCGGGCCCGCACGGACCGGCTCTCCCGCAGCGCGATCGGCGTGATCTCGGTACCGGTGGCCGTGGTGAGAACGACCAGTTCGACAGGGGCCACCGCGGGGCCGGGCACCCCTGGTCGGCGCTGCCTGCTGGGTCGAGCGGTGGAAGCCATGGCTACCAGTGAACAGCCCGCGCCGCCGGGCCGCTACCATTGCGCCGCAACCCGATTCGCGACACGCCGCGCCGGTGCGCCGCAACGCGCCGAGCCCGCGCGAGTCGCATCGAAAACCGCTGTTCCGCACCGCCCCCGCGTACGGCCCGATTCCGCCCGCGTTTGCCGGTCGGCGCGGTCGGGTACTGTCCCGATCGTCAGCGAATCCCGGTGCCGTACTGAGTGTTTCGCTTAGAATGGGTGCAGGGTGAGATCCTCGGGCACCCCGGTACCGATTCTTGGGTGCCAGCGTAACCCTGCAGCCGACGCGCGGGGTACGAGCGTGAGCCATGCCATCGGATATGTAGTCATGCAGGGGGTCAACCATGTCCACAGCTGTCGATTTCGCCGCCCGTCTCATCGATCCGGCCGCCATCGCCGCGGCAGGGCACTCGGCGGTGCTCGCCTATGTCTCTCCCAGCAGGCCCGGCGCGAACTTCGGTGCCAAACCGATCACCGTCGACTATGCCCGCGCGCTGGAGTCCGCCGGCCTGGACATCGTGTCGATCTGGCAGTTCGGCAAACCCGGCGATCCCACCCCATCGGATTGGACCACCGGGTTCGACGGCGGCAGGCGCATGGCCGAACAGGCACTGGCCACCCATCTGAGTCTCGGCGCACCGCGCCGGGCACCGATCTTCTTCGCCGTCGACGAGGACATCTCCCTGTCCCAGTGGAACAGCACCGCAGTCGAGTTCTTCCGCGGCGTGAACGCCGTCCTCGGCACCGAATGGACCGGCATCTACGGGCATTCCCGGGTGTGCGCCTGGGCGATCGAGGATGGTGTGGTCGGTGGTCGCGGCGGATTCAGCTGGGTCTGGCAGACCCGCGCCTGGTCGGGCACCGAGCGCGAACCACGCGCCGTGCTCTACCAGCGGGTGATCGACACACCGAGCAACCCGGGGCCCGTCATCGACGGCACGCACGTCGATGTGAACGACATCCTGGCCCCCGACTTCGGTCAGTGGAGCATCGACCGCTCCGTGGTGATCCCCGCGTTCACCGAACTCGACCGGCTCGGTCCCTCGCACTCCTCCCGCGACGGCGCCCGGGTCACCAACTTCATCCTGCACACCCAGGAGGGAAACGGCACCGCGGAATCGTTGGCGGCCTACCTGAACAATCCGGCCAACGGCGTCTCCTACCACTACACGCTGCGCGACGCGGTGCTGGTGCGGGTCGTGCCCGAAGAACTCGCCTCCTGGTCGGTGCTGTCGGCCAACCCGTTCACCGTCAATCTGTGCTTCGCGGGCAGCCGGGTCGCCTGGTCACGCCAGGACTGGCTGTCCATCGACGAGGATTTGCGCATCGCCGCCTATGTCGCGGTCCGCAGCGCACATCGACACGGGTACCCGACCGAGGTCATCGCCCCCGACTATCACGTCGCCGACGGCATCACCGACCACAACTACGTGACCAGGGCGCTCGGCATCGGCAGTCACACCGATGTCGGCCCGAACTTTCCGTGGGACGTCTTCGCCGCGCAGGTCGCCGAATTCGCCGGCACCGCGCCGAACGCCATCGACGACCGCGCCGCGGCGTCGCCGTGGCTGGGCGCGCGCCGCACCATCGGCGAGATCGCCACCCCGGATGGAGTGGGCCGCTTCGCCGAGTTCGAGCACGGCTATGTCTACTGGCACCCGGCCACCGACGCCCACGCCATCCCCACCGCGATCATGACCAAGTACGCCGAACTCGGCTGGGAGGCAGGTCCCCTGGGCTACCCGATCGCCGAGCACGCCGAGTTGCCCGACCCGCGCGGCACGGGCCCCGGCCTCGCCCAGGCCTTCCAGGGCGGCACCGTCTATCGGCGGGCCGGTCAGCCCGCCTATCGCGTGCACGGCGCGATAGGCGCGCGCTGGTCGGCGTCCGGATTCGAGAACGGTCAGCTGGGCTGGCCGGCCTCCGACGAGATCACCCACGACGACGGCAGGTACCAGGAGTTCGAGTTCGGCCGCATCTACTGGGTTCCCGACCAGATCGTCGCGCTGCGCAACTCCGGCGACCCCGACACGCCGCTCGCCCGCCCGGCCTAGGGTCAGGACAGCAGGATCGCGAGGGTGGTGGCGCCCGCACCGAGGACCAGCGCCGCCACCACCAGGATCGCGATCAGCCGGACCTTCGGCGAGGGACCCGTGTAGGTGTCCTCGTCCTCGTGCAGCATCGCGGCGAGGTCGACGGCGGCGAACTCGCGTGTGGACTCCAGTGGTCCGGGCTGGTCGGTCATGGCGCTGACGCTAGTCCAGTGCGCCGCGCGCCGCGCCGGTTAGCGCGTTCGCCTCGGCGGGTGATCGGGTCGCGGCCAGCAGTTCGTCGAGTTGGCGTTCGGCGCGTTCGGCACGGGCGAGGGTCTGGGTGCGGGCATCGTCGAGCGCGGCGAGCCGTTCGGAGGTCTCGGCCCTGACCCGTTCCAGCGCGGCGGCCGATTCGGTGCGCCAGGTTTCGGCGTCGGTGATGGCGGTGCGGCGCAGGTCGGCGAGTTCGGCGCGCGTGCGATCGAGTTCGGTCCGGGTCGCCTCCAGTTCGCTTCGGGCCCTGCGCCATTCCTCGCGCGCTTCGCTGGCGGCTTCCACTCGTTCGGCGGCCGCGGCCTCGGCTCGTTCGGTCGCCCGGTCGGCGTCGGCGGCCCGCTGCACCGCCAGGTCACGTTCGGCCTGTGCCGCGTTGACCCTGGCTTCGGCCTCGCGACGGACCTGGGCGATCTCGGTGTCGGCGCGCTGTTCGGCGCGCGCGGTCTGGTCGGCGGCTTCCTGCCGGATCCGTTCGATCTCCTCGGCAGCGTCTCGTTGCGCGGCACGGACTTCGGCCTCGGCCGCGCTGCGCGCCGCGAACACCTCGTCGGCGGCCTGTTTCGTCAGGCGCTCGACCTCGGCCAAGGCCTCGTCGCGCGCCGCGTGCGCGGCAGCGATCAGCTGCTCGGCGTCCTCGGCAGCGCCTGCGGCGTCCTCGGCCGCCGATTCGGCGTTGGCCCGGGCTTCCTCCGCCTCCCGGCGGGCCTGTTCGGCGGCGACCGCCTTCATGTCTGCTTCCGCGATCCGTCGGGCGGCATCGGCCTGCACGGCCTGGACCTGGGCCTCGGCCACCGAGGGGTCGCCCAGCGTCGACAACTCCGCGACGGCGGCGTTCAGCGTCGTGCCCAATTGCTCGGCCAGTCCCCGAAACTGGCCGAGCAGCTCATCCGCACGCAGCCTCGCCACGGTCACCGGACCTTGAGTCGTCACAGTGACGTTTTCGACCTCACCCTCCGACTCCTGCTGTAGGCGTTGCCTTTCCCGCCATGCCCGCCATCGGGTGTGGTCCGGGTGGTCGCAGTATTCGGAGGGACGACCCGGACCGCCGCCGCGGGTGATGGGACGGGCACAGCCGGGATAGTTGCAGACGCTCGACACGGGAGAATCGTAACGTTGGTTTCGTCAATTCTTTACGAATTAGACGAAACGAAAACCGTGTCGCCCCTTCAGGGCTCAGATCCGCTTACCGCACATCTGACCGCCGATAAGTGAACATTATCGGGGGTCAGTGCCGCTCCTCTCGGCTGAACACCTCGGAGTATTTCCGTTTCCGTTTGGTCGCAGCCAACGTAACGTAACTGCGACAGAACCTCTCGAAAACTAGGGGCAGTGGTACATCCGTACCGTTCGTGCTGCCTGGCCGGAATTGTTGGCCGTAGCCGTGCCCGTGCTGATGGGGCTCGTCGCCGGAGCCGGTGGGTCCGCTCCCCTAGGGAGTCGCTCACCCGGGCTGGGTTGCGGTTGGGTATCGGCCGGAAGCGCCAGATGTTGCCCACCCCGGAAAGGCACTGGCTCGATCACTTCGTCGCGAAGCCTCACGGACATGATGCGAATCGGTACGTGCTGGCGAACAATGCTGTCGAGCGGGAACTTTCATCACCGCACCGGTCGCCGACATCGGACTCGGCCCGCCGAAGGCGCCCGCTGTCCCCCGATTAGCTGGCTGATCGCCACGGCGATCGACACCGGCGTGCCGGGAATCCTTCCAGCGGCACCATGCCCGGACCCGAACCGATATCTTGACCGACATGAGCACGCCAGAATCCGCGTTGCCGGTCACGCGGCCCGGTCGCCGCCTGAGCTATCCGATGTTCGCGCTGATCGTGATCGTCTACCTGGCGATCATCCAGCTCGGCGGTCTGCTGATGGCGGCCCTCACCGACTCCGACGACTTCCTGTCCACGCGCGCGGTGTTCTTCGGCATGATCATCCCGCTGGGTGTGGCCTTGGCCTTCACCTACGGCGTGATCACCTACCTGGGCTGGTTGCGGCCGGTCCTGCACGACGACCGGCCCACCCGGTCCTGGGTCCGGATCGTGCCGATCGTTTTCGTCGTCGCGATCGTCTTCGGTATCAACTACAGCGCGTTGGCCGACAAGGGCCTGCTCTATGTGCTGGTGCTGTTGATCGCCACCCAGTTCGTGGGCTGGGGTGAGGAGGGCATGTTCCGCGGCATCGGTGTGCTGGTGTTGCGGGATCATGGGCTGACCGAGGGCCGGGTCGCGTTGTGGTCGAGCATCGTGTTCGGCGCTGTGCACTTGACCAACGGAATAACGCACGGCGTCAGCGCGCTGCCGCAGGCCGTCGTCGTCAGCCTGGCCGGCTACTTCTTCTACCTGACCCGCCGGGTCAGCCGCGGCAACACGGTCAACTCCGTCCTGCATGGGCTGTTCGACTTCACCCTGCTCACCGGCACCGTCATCCTGGCCGATCAGGCCATCTACCCGGGCACCCTGCTGCCGATCCTGGTCTACCCGGTGCTGGCGATCGTGCTGCTCGTCAAGCGGCACAGCATCGAGCCCGCGACCGCTCCCGCTGCCTGACCCTCTCGCCGCAGACCGAGCGACCGCTGTGTCCCGGTGGACCGCCGGTGGCTCGGCATGGACACGCGCACCATCGTGCCCGCGCTGATCGTGTTCGCCCTGGCCTTCGTGCAAGGGGTACTGCTGCCGCAGGTCAATGCGGCGATCCCGGAGAAGGACGTCACCGTCGCGGGTGATGTGATCGCGTTGCACGGCGGCGTGGGGCATTCCGCAAGACCGGCACCGGCCGGGCCGGACGCGCCCGCGACCACCGTGTCCTCGAAGCGATCTTCGACCTGGCCGACGCGCTGGCCGCGGAGCGCGGCGCCGAGACGCCGCGGGTCGAGTTCGCCCGCTCGGAGGTCACCCGTCTGCGCGCTGGTCGCCCGGCCACCGAGGCGCAGTTCCCGGTCGAGGTGACCGGGCGGGACGAGTCGCTCTGTCGCGCATCGCCTCCCGGCCACCGCATCCGTCGCCTGGATTGCGGGGGCCGGATCCGTGGGGCATGTTTGCGGGGAATCGCGCCGGGGGATCCGAACGGCAACCGGCCGAAGCCAATCGACCAGGAGCGTCTTATGCCCGGAGCAGTCCCCCGCACCACCCTCACTCACGTCACCCTGGGACTGGGCTGGGATCCTGCGCGCTCGGGCAAGTTCCGGCGGCGCGCCAAGGACATCGACCTGAACGCGGCCGCGTTGGCGTTCAGCGGAACCGACTTCGTCGACATCGCCTATCACGAACAGCTGACCTCGCGCGACGGCGCCATCCGGCACCTCGGCGACAGTGTCGACGGCGTCGGTGACGGTGACGACGAACTCATCGTCACCGACCTGACCCGGCTGAACCCCGCCGTCACCACCGTCGTCTTCCTCATCACCTGCTATACCGGTCAGCCCTTCGACCGGATCGAGAACGGCTTCTGCCGACTCCTCGACAGCGTCACCGGCACCGAGATCGCCCGCATCGACCTGGCCTCCGCGCACTCCCACACCGGCCTCGTCCTGGGCGTCCTCCGCCGGATCGACCACGAATGGACCTTCACCTACATCGCCGAACCGCTCACTGCCCAGCACGTCGCCGACGCGGTCCCCCACCTCACGGCCTACCTGCGCTGAACCGCGCGGCAGCCCTCGCGAGAAAACCTGTTGGCGGACCATGGCGGCCGCTGCTACCTTTCCGGAGACCGTGTGAGACAACGAGGAGGTGGTACCTGTGAACGCAGTATCGATACGGGTGCTCCCCTTCGGGGTCACGGTCGGGCGATAGGTCGTCCGGGAGCGCCGCACGAGCACTCCCGAAAGGCACGACCATGCACGTCACCTCCGCACGCCGCCTCGACGACGGCGTCCTCGAACGACACTTCACCCTCGACGAGATCCCCGGCATCCTGTGGACACCCGCATCCGTATCCGCACCGGCACCGTTGATCCTGGTCGGCCACCCGGGCGGACTGCCCGGGATGTACCCCCGATTGGCGGCCCGTGCCCAGCACGCCGCGGCGGCGGGCTTCGCCTCGGCCACCATCGAACTCCCCGGCGGCGGTGAACGTCCCCGCTGCGCTGTCACCGAGCAAGCACGCGTCGACCTGCGCAGGGCACTGGATGCCGGTGAGCCGGTCGATGACGACATCGTCGACCGGCTCGTCCTCCCGCTGGTCGACAAGGCGGTCCCGGAATGGCGGACCGCCCTGGACGCTCTCCTCGCGCTGCCCGAACTCGGCGGCCCGGTCGGCTATTCGGGCGGGGTGATCTCCCTCGGCATCCGGCTGGCGCTCGTCGAGCCCCGCATCGCCGCCGCGCTGCTGTTCGCCGGTAGTTTCGTGCCCCGCACCATGTTCGAGGAAGCCCGACAGCTCACCATTCCGCTGCAGGTCCTGCTGCAATGGGACGACGAGGGCAACGACCGGCAGCAGGCCCTCGACCTGTTCGACGCGTTCGGGTCCGAACAGAAGACGCTGCACGCGAACATGGGTGGGCACACCGGAGTACCGCGATTCGAGGCAGACGCCGGGAATCATTTCTTCGCCCGTCACCTGACGTGAGCTGGTCGTAGTCCGACCGGGCTCGTCAGCCGTTCAGGGCCGAGAGGTGGTGATCCCACGCCGCGGAACGACGGCGGGCGACGACGAACGCGGTGCCGTAGGTCATGGCCCAGGCGACGAGCCCGGCGGTCACCAGGATCACCACCGCGGCACCGATACCGTTCACCACGGCCGCGTCGGTGGTCCTGGGTTCGCGGACCGGGACACCGGCGTCGTTCAGCCATACCGGAATCACCTGGCCCTCGGTGGTTTTGCGGGAGACGGTCACCGTCGCGACGACCGGCCCGGAGGTGCCGGGCCAGCTCACCCGTGCCTGATAGAGGTGGCCCGAGGTCCGTTCTGGACGGTCCAGTACCAGCCCCTGCACGACGTCGACGCCGGCACGTTCGGCCTGGATGTCGGCGACGTCATCGGAATAGGTGATGGTCCCGACCGCGCCGGCTACCGGCACAGCCGCCAGCAGCAGCGCGACCGCGCACACTCGGGCCACCGCCAGCAGCCGGTCGGGCCAGCGCATGAGCGGGTTGGTGTTCCACGGCCGGCATCGCCACAGCCGCGCCGTGCGCGTCGCCACGGCGTCGATATGAAACGTGGTCGCGGTCATGGTGATCACTCTCCTCGGTGCACCGGCTGGGGGCGTTTCGTCAGGCGGGGCGGAACGCATGGTCAGCCCCCGATGTCGCGGCGGCGGAATCCGGCGACGCCGATCGTCGCGATCACCGCGGCGGCGGCCAGGGTGGCGGCCAGGGCACGCGGATCGACCGCGTCGAGCGGCACCAACGGGCTGTGGCGCAACGGCGACGCCGCACCGAACCAGTCGGGCAGGTCGAACGCGTCGGCGAAGATCGTCGCCACCACGACGTAGCCGAAGTAGACCCAGGCCACCGTCGTGGCCACCCCCGGCCACCAACCGACGGCGGCGGCCCCGACCGCCACCATCACCCAGACGGCGGGCACGTACGCGGCGGCGGCGAGCGCCATCCGCGGCGCTTGGGCCAGATCGTGCACGGTCACCCCGTAAGCCAGGCCTTCGCCGAACCCTCCGGCGATCAGCACCAGCGCGCTGCCGGTCATCGCCACCACCAGATAGCCGAGCAGCCATCGCGCCCGGCCGACGGGTTGGGCCAGGATCACCGAAGTCCGGCCCGCCGATTCCTCGGCCCTGGCCCGCAGTACCGCGGCGGTCCCGTAGGCCGCGGTCGGCAGCGCCAGGATCGACAGAGTCAGTGCCAGATAGGAATTCACCGCGTCCTGCGCGTTCCCGGCCAGGTACGCCGCGATCTCGGGATTGTCGCGAAGGTATTGCTCGATGCTGTCGGCGAAGGAGCCGTAGGCGACGCCGAGCACGAAAACCCCGACGCACCAAGCCAGCACGGAGGCTCGTTGCAGCCGCCAGATGAGTCCGAGGGGTGAGGCGAGCAGCCGCGACGCCGTGGCCCGCCCGGCGCGGTACCGCAGCAGGCCTGCCCCGAAGTCTCGGTGTTCGGCGAGCACGAACGCCACCGCGATCAGCGACGCCGCCGCTGCCACGTACAGCACGATCGGCCACCACCGATCGTCGACATAGGGAAAGGTCCGCTGCCCCCACCCGATGGGCGACAGCCACGACACGTACTCGGGTCCGACATCGCCGACAGCGCGCAGGATGTAAGCCAGCGCGACGAGCGCGGTGACCGAACCGTAGACCGTGCGCGGATTCTCGAACACCTGCGCGGCGACCGCCGTCACGGCGGCGAAGGTGAACCCGACGCCGCCGATCGCGACGCCGAGCAGGATCGACCCCCCGACCGGAAGGCCGGTGACCGCCGCCGCGCCGCCGGCGACGACCGCGACGACGACATCGGCGATCAGCGCGGTGCCCAGCGCGGCGGCCAGCGGCGCGCGCCGTCCGACGCGGGCGGACCTGATCAGCTCCGCGCGCCCGGATTCCTCGTCGGACCGGGTATTGCGGCCGATCAGGAACATGTTCATCAGCGCGGCGACGATCGCGAGATAGGCGAAGATCTCGAAGACGATCTCGCCGCCGATCGTATCGAGCAGCCTGGTGGGTCCGCCCATCGCGACCGCCGCGGCATTGGCACTCATGGTGGCACGCAGCTGGGCCAGCTTCGCGGGCGAGTCGTAGAAACCCTGGCTGCTGACCGACTGCACCGCCATCAGGGTGCCGATGCCGAGCAGCCACCACGGCACGGTCCAGCGTTCGCGGCGGATCGCGAAGCGCACCAGCGTCGCGGCACCCGCTACGCCGGTGTCGGTCGGAGTGTCGGTCCCGGTGGTCATGATCCCACCGCCACCGACACCGGCCCGCTCGCATAGTGACGCAGGAAGATGTCTTCCAAGGTCGGTCTGGTACTGGTCATCTCGACCACACCCAGGCCCGACATCGCACGCAGTACCTCGTCGAAGCGGTCGGTCTCGATGTCGAACCTGGCCCGACGACCTTCGATGGTCAGATTGTGTACGCCGGGTACCGCGGCGAGCCCGTCGGCCGGGCGCGCGGTTTCGACACTGATCGTGGTTGCGCGCAACTGTCGCAGTTCGGCGAGCGTGCCGCTGTCCACCGCGCGGCCGTGCCGGATGATGCTCACCCGGTCACACAGGGCCTCCACTTCGGCGAGGATATGGCTCGACAACAGCACGGTGCGGCCGTCGTCGACGAGCTCACGCACACACCGCTGGAATTCGACCTCCTTGAGCGGATCGAGGCCGACGGTCGGCTCGTCGAACAGGAACAGTTCGGCGTCGGAGGCCAGCGCGGCGACCAGCGCCACCTTTTGCCGGTTGCCCTTGGAGTAGGCGCGACCCTTCACCGTCGGGTCGAGATCGAACCGCTCCAGCAGCTCGGCGCGGCGACGCCGGTCGATGCCGCCGCGCAGCGTGCCGAGCAGATCGATCGTCTCGCCCCCGGTCAGGCCAGGCCAGAGGGTGACCTCGCCCGGAACATAGGCCAGCCTGGCGTGCACCGCGACCGCATCCGACCACGGGTCCGCGCCCAGCAGGCGCACCGTGCCCGCGTCGGCGCGCAACAGCCCGAGCAGGACGCGGATCGCCGTGGTCTTGCCCGCGCCGTTGGGGCCGAGGAAGCCATGGACTTCGCCCGTCCGCACGGTCAGGTCCAGCTGGTCCAGCGCGATGGTGCGGCCGAAACGTTTCGTCAGGCCCGCGACGACGATGGCGGAGACGTTATCACTGGTCATAGCTCAATCGTCGATCGTGGCGGATGTGGAATGCAGAGCCGAAAGTCCCGGCGCGACCAGCGATGGTCACCTGCGCGGCTGCGGTGTCTTTGGTCCCCGAGGTGCGGGTATCTCGGCTCTGCTCCACCCGCCACGGCTCGAGCGACGCTGAGACCATGACTTCGAACCCTTCCCACCGCATCGCCGTTCTGTACGCCACCGCGCAGGGCTCGACCCGCGACATCGCCGAGTTCATCGCCGACGACCTGCTCGCCCGTGGCGCCCACACCGAACTCCACGACATCGCACACGCACCCGAGCTGACCGGTTTCGACACCGTCGTCCTCGGCAGCGCGATCCACGACATGGATCTGCTGCCCGAAGCCTCGGCGTATATCCGCCACAACCTGAACACACTGACGGACAAGGATGTCTGGCTGTTCAGTGTGGGCTTGGGCCCCGCGCTGCGCGGGCCGATCGGTCGCAGGATCGGGCGCCGGATCCCCCGCAAGATCGCCGACATCGTCCACGCCGTGCGCCCCCGCAACTACACCGCCTTCGCCGGGAAGTACGAACGTGCCGGCGTCTCGTGGCAGGCCCGCGCCATGTACCGGCTCCTCGGGGGCGCCCGCTATGGCGATCTGCGCGACTGGCAGGCCGTGCGCGCCTGGTCGAGCAGGATCGCGCGCGTGCTCGACCTGCCACGGGCGCCCGCCAGCACCATCCATCCCTGACCGACGGGTTCCCACGCCGGAAGGACATCATGAACTGGCCGCTCACCCTGGTGCTCGGCGCGGAGATCGTCGTGCTGGCCGCTGTCGTCGCCGCCTATGTCGCGGCGCGCAGGAACGATCGGTAGCTGCTGCGCTTCCCGCGCCGCAGACGATTTCCGTCGCCACCACCTTCACCATCGACGTGCGCCTCGAGGTCGCGCGCCTGCGGCCGAAAGGCAAGTCCCGAGCGCGAATTCGCTCTGGGCGCCGACGTGACGAGCCGGCTGCCGTTCGACAGTCCGCTGTTGGCAGGTTGCCTGCTCGCTCTCGTCGTCGGTCTGCCGATGGCGGCCACGGCGGCCGCGACCCTGCGGACGGACCGGTATGCCGCCGACCTCGCGTTCGCCGCCGGTGTGCTCTTGGTCGGCTGGGTCACGATCCAGCCGTTGATCATCGGACGGTTCCACTGGCTACAGCCGATTTTCGGCGTCCTCGGGATCTCTGTCTGCGTGCTGGCACTCCGTTTCCGGCACCGTCCGGTCTGAGAATTCCCCGAATAGGGAAATCAAAGGAATTCAGATCTCCAGGAAGCTGTCGACCGGACGCCGGGGCGTCCGTGGCGGTGGTTCGCACCTGGCGGCACCGATCCGGATCAGGACCTGGGGGTGCCGGTGGGCCACGAGGTCGGCGACGGCGGCGCGGGCCGCCGGGATCTCGACGACGTGGGAGACGGTGCAGGTGGACAGGCCGTGGACCGTACACTCGAGCAGCACCGCCGAGAGCGCGCTACCGCCGTCGAGCAGGTCGGCCGCCGCATCACCATCGGTGGACAGCACCGCGACCATCGCTTCGTCGTCTGCCTCGCCCGCGCCTTCGGCACTGCCCGAAGGGAACTCACGACCGACCGGAACGCGAGGGCGATCGGAGATCGACGGCAGCGTGGTCGCGGGCACACCGGTACCGTCCGTGTCCGGACCCGCGGTCCACCAGGTGAGTTCGGCCTGGTACTTCGGATCGTAGTGGCGCAGTCGTGCGGCTACCGCCGAGATATGTTGCAGTGCAACGGATTCAGTCGGATCAAGGAAGCTCACCGTGGTGCCGGTGCGAGCGCAGAGGAACTCCAGGATCTCGCGCGTCACCGGCCAGTCCGGGGGCGGATCCATCGGCATCCGGTCGCTGTAGCGCACGTCGATCGCCTCGCCGAGCAACCGTTGCGACTCGGTGGGCTCGCTCTGCCGCCTCGGCCGCAGCGAGGCGACATGCGCGCGCACGGACGGCTCGGGGAACCGGTCCACGGCGGTCTCCCAGCCCGCGGCGGACCAGGCGGTCTCGGCGTGGTGCAGCATCACCCCGCAGCCGAGCACTCCTTCCCGGTTGAACATGTCGGTGGCGGGCAGGAGCCGCTGCGGGTCCATCGACAGTGCCGCGGTGGCGCCGTCCCAGCGCCACCGCCACGGCTGCGCGTTGTGCAGCGAGGGTGCCCGCGAAGCACGCCCGAGAACCGCACGGACGGTGCCGAGATCGGGACCGACTGCCCCGCTCATGGAAGTCCCTCGTTCTCGGTGATCAGCAGTTCCTCGAGGGTCCGACGCGGCGTCGGCGGCGGGGCGTCGGCGCTCGTCGGCGCCCAGCCGACCCGCACGATCGCCTGCGGATAGGCGGAATCGTGCAGCAGCCGCTCCCGCAGCCGCGCGCGTTCGTGCGCGATCTCGAGTGGTTCGGTGAGCAGGCAGGTCGCGAGGCCGATCCCGGTCGCGGTCAGCAGCACGCTGCTGATCGCCTCGCCGGCGCGGAGTCGCGAGGCGCGATCGTCGGCCGAGGTGCCGACCACCAGGAGTTCGGCATGGTCGGGGCGACTCGCCGGGTCGAGGAATTCCGGCGCCGCGAACTCCCGGGGCGGGAAGTCGTCGTCCGGTCGCGGCGCAGGCGTGTTGCGTGCGGGTACGCCGTCGGCGCTGCCATGCCTGCCCGACCACATCGCGAGCTCGAACCGGTAGGTTTCGTCGTCGGCGTGTACCCGGCTCGCGGTCCGGGCCGCGGCCTTGACCCGTTCCCGGTCGTCGATCCGGCGCACCACCGCGCCGAGCACGGCGGCGCGCTCGGTGAGCAGGCCGAGATAGCCCGGTGGTACGGGCCAGGAGGTGTAGTGGCGACGGTCGGTACGTCGCTGGGTGATGGCAGCGCTGAGCGAGACATCGAGCGCGGTTGGCCGATGCGGTACCAGGGTCAGCGCGGCCAGATGGTCCGGTTCGGCCGGGTCGGGGATGCGGTGGATCACCGGCGCCCAGCCCATCGCCGTCAACGCCACCGTGAGGTGATGCAGGGCCGCTCCACAGCTGAGCACGATGTCGCGATGATCGGGGTCGGTGGCGGGTAGCGCGCGTCGCGTGTCGAGGTAGAGGTGGATGCTGCGGTCGGCGATGCGCCAGCGCCACGGCTGCACGTTGTGCACGGACGGCGCGCGGCCGGCGAGGGTGAGTGCCGCCTTGACGGTGGTGTCGTCGGGCAGTCCGTGTCTCATGATGTCCGTCCTTCGTCGCAGTGGGTTGTGTTCACCGTCCCAGCAGCCCGGCGGCCGGGATAAGGGCCCGACGTCCCCATTCGGAAGGACTTCGGGTATCCGTCGGCGTACCCCCGCGCCCTTCCCCCGCCGGTCCGCGCTCGGCAGGATGAAGTTCGTGGACAGTGAACGGCTTCTCCCGGCTCCGCCCGTGTGGAGGGCATGGTGGTGATGCGCCTGGCGAACCTCCCGGTCGCGGCGGGCCGCACCGCGAACGGCTTCGGCGCGGTGCTGTTCGACATGGACGGCGTCGTCACCGACACCGCGGCCGTCCATGCCATCGCGTGGAAACAGCTCTTCGACGAGGTCCTGCCCCGGCTGGCAGACCCCACCGTGACCCCATTCGACAGCGACGAGGACTACCGGCGTTTCGTCGACGGCCGTGACCGCGCCGATGGCGTCCGGACCTTCCTGGCCGCCCGGGGCATCACCCTCGACGAGGGTTGTCCCGACGACACACCGGATCGGCTGACTGTGGCGGGGATCAGCGCTCGCAAACAACAGCTGTTCACCGCCGAACTCGCCGCATCCGGAGTGCGCGTATTCCCCGACGCCGCCGCGCTGCTGCGCCGACTGCGCGCCGCCCGGGTGCCGACCGCACTGGTGACCGCCAGCGCCAACAGCGCCGCGGTGCTGACCGCGGCTGGGCTGACCGAGGCGTTCACGGCCCGTGTCGACGGAAACGACGCCCGCCGCTACGGATTGCCGGGCAAACCCGATCCGGCGATGTTCCTCGAGGCAGCCCGCAGGCTGCGAATCGAGCCGATCGATGCCGTCGTCCTCGAAGACGCCACGTCGGGGGTGCAGGCGGCCGTCGAGGGCAGGTTCGGACTCGTCGTCGGTGTCGATCGCACCGGTTCCGGCGCCCGCCTCGCGGCCGTGGGCGCCGACAACATCGTCACCGACCTGTCGGACCTGGCGCTGACATCCGCCGAGGAGGACCCGATCCCCGCGGCGGCTCGGTGGTGCGGTGGCGCTGTCACCGCGAGTTCGGGTGGCTGGAATCTGATCTACGACGATGTCGATCCGGCCCAGGAGGGCACGCGGGAAGCACTGTGCGCCACCGGCAACGGGTACTGGGCCAGCCGCGCCGCCGCCCCGGGCACCGTGCCCGACGGCATCCACTACCCCGGCACCTACCTGGCCGGCATCTACGACCGGTGCGTCTCGTCCGTCGGCGAGCGCGTCGTCGAGACCGAACACCTGGTGAACGCCCCCGACTGGACGTCGGTCGTGGTCCGGCACACCGACGGGACGGTCCTCCGGCCCGGCGCCCCCGAGATGGTCGGCCATCACCAGGATCTGAATCTACGCGCGGGCGTGCTCACCTGCCTCGACCGATACGAGGACGCCGCGGGCAGGCAGACGACGGTGACGACCCGGCGGTTCCATTCGATGGCCGATCCTCATGTCGCCGTTCTGGAAATGTCCGTGCTCGCCCACAACTGGGACGGCGAGATCATCGTCGAGTCCGTGATCGAGGGCCGGGTGCGCAACCGCAATGTCGCCGCGGACCGGGCACTGACCGCCGAGCACCTCGATCCGGGCACCCACCACCGGGTCGACGACGACACCGTGCTGTACGAGACCACCACCCGCCAGTCCGGGCTCACGATCGCCACCGCGGTGCGTACGCGCGTCGACGGCGCGCTCGCCGACCGCGCGTTCCTCGACGAACGCTCGCGGCCGGGTGTGGTCGCCACGATCCGGATCGGTCGTCGAACCCCGGTCCACATCGAGAAGGTCGCCGTGGTCAGCACCTCGCGCGACCGCGGCATCTCCACCGCCGCGCTCGCCGCCGCCGATCGCATCGGGATACTCGCCGACGCCGCCGGCCTGCGCGACGCCCATGTCGCGGCGTGGGCGCGGTTGTGGGATCGGTTCGCGATCCGGCTGGGCGATCGCCACGAGCACAACCTGGCGCTGAACCTGCACGTATTCCATGTCCTGCAGGCGGTGCACGTGACCGGCACCGACCTCGACATCGGTGTACCAGCGCGTGGCCTGCACGGTGAGGGCTACCGCGGGCACGTCTTCTGGGACGAGTTGTTCGTCTACCCGATGCTCACGCTGCGACAGCCCGAGCTGACCAGGGCGCTGCTGCACTACCGCTACGAGCGCCTGCCCCGGGCCAGGGCCGCTGCCCGCGCGGCCGGGCTCGACGGCGCGCTGTTCCCCTGGCAGAGCGGCAGCGACGGCCGGGAGGAGGCTCCGGCGGAGCTGTTCAATGTGCGAAACGGTCAGTGGATGCCGGACCATTCGTCTCGGCAGCGCCACGTGGGCCTGGCCGTGGCCTACAGCATCTGGCAGTACTACCAGGCCACCGGCGACGAACGGTTCCTCGTCGACGTGGGCGCCGAGATCGTGGTCGAGGTGGCTCGCTCCTTCGCCACGATGGCCGCCTACGACGCGGCCGACGACCGATACGACATCGAGGGCGTGATGGGACCCGACGAATACCACGACGGCGGACCGGAGTCACCCGGATGCGGGTTGCGCAACAACGCCTACACCAACGTGCTCGCCGCCTGGACGCTGGCGCGCGCCCGCGATGTGGTCCGGCTGCTCGACGGCCGCGACTGCGCGCCGCTGTGGGAACGGCTGCGGCTGCGCGCCGACGAACCGATCCGCTGGGACCGGGTCAGCAGGCGGTTGCGCGTGCCGTTCCATCGTGACGGCATCATCAGCCAGTTCGAGGGGTACGAGGATCTGGCCGAATTCGATTGGGAGGCCTACCGTGCGCGCTACGGGAACATCGAGCGGCTCGATCTGATCCTGCACGCCGAGGGCGACACGACCAATCGCTACAAGCTGTCCAAACAGGCCGATGTGTTGATGCTGTTCTACCTCTTCTCCGCCGAGGAGCTGCGTCACATCCTCGAACGGCTCGGCTATTCGCTACCGCCACAGATCATCCCCCGCACCGTCGAGTACTACCTGGCCCGCACCAGTCACGGGTCGACGCTGAGCCGCCTCGCCCATGCCTGGGTGCTGGCCCGCACCGATCGCAAGGCGTCGTGGTCGCTGTTCACCCGGGCCCTCGATGCCGATCTGGCCGACACCCAGGGCGGGACGACCAGAGAGGGCGTTCATATCGGAGCCATGGCGGGCACGGCCGACATGGTGCTGCGCTGCTATTGCGGTATCGAGACACGGCACGATCTGCTCCGGCTGCACCCGGTTCTGCCCGCCGAGTTGCGGGAGGCCGAGTTCACCATCTCCTATCGCGGGCAGCCGGTCATCGTGAACGTGACCCACGCCCGGGTGCGACTCGATCTGCCACCGAGCACCGCCGATCCGATCCGGGTCAGTGTCGAGGGCATCGAACGCGTCCTCGACGCGGGCGGGTGCTGGGAGGTCCCGCTCACGTCGAGCACCGGTACCGTCGCGATCAGCGCGCGCTGAAGTCGTCGCCGGCGGCACGCGGCAGTCATCCATCTCCTGGCCCGGTTCGGCCTTCATGGTCGCGCATGTCGATATCGGCGAGGATGCCGAATCCCTGGGCGGGATGGTGCCATTCCGTCCCCTCCGTGAGGCACTTCGGCCGTATCCGGGCCTGCGCTGACTCGAAAGACTGGATCAGGTAGCCATCGGAGCAGCGGAAAGGGGCCGCCATGGAGACGACGGTCGAGCACCGGGGACTCACCGACGCCGAAGCCGTCCTGCGCCACCGCCGCGACGGGGCCAACACCTTGCCCGAACCGCCCCCACCGAATCGGATCGCGCAGTTCGCCGCGCAGTTGTCCCACTTCTTCGCCGCGATGTTGTGGATCGCCGCCGCGCTGGCGCTCGTCGCCGGAATGCCCGCGCTCGCCCTGGCCATCGCCTGCGTCGTGATCCTCAACGGCGTGTTCGCGTTCGTGCAGGAGTTCCGCGCCGACCGGGCGGCGCAGCGCCTGCGCGACCTGCTGCCGGTCCGGGCCCGGGTCCGGCGCGACGGACGTGTCGTCACCGTCGAGTCGAGCATGCTCGTGGTCGGCGACCTGCTCGTACTCGAAGCCGGCGATCGGGTCTGCGCCGACGCGACGATGCGCGACGCGCGACACCTCGCCGTCGACGAGTCGATGCTCACCGGCGAGGCGGAACCGGTGCCGCGTGGCGCGAACGAGCCGGTCCTGGCAGGCACCTACGTCGTCGCCGGACAGGGCGAGGCCGAGGTGAGCGCCATCGCAGCGGACACCCGCCTGGCCACCCTGGCCGCCGTCACCGCCGGTGCGACCAGACCGCCCAGCCCGCTGACCCGCCAGCTGCACCGCGTCGTGCGACTGGTCGCGCTGATCGCGCTGCTGGTCGGCGTGACGTCCTTCGGCGCCTTCGCCGTGCTCGGCCGCGACCTCACCGAGAGCCTGCTGTTCTCGATCGGCGTCACCGTCGCCCTCGTCCCCGAAGGACTGCTGCCCACCGTCACCCTGTCGCTCGCTCGCGCCGGACAGCGCATGGCCGCCGAGAACGCCCTGGTCCGCAGGCTCGAAGCGGTCGAGACGCTCGGCGCGACCACCTTCATCTGCACGGACAAGACCGGCACCCTGACCCGCAACGAGATGCAGGTCGTCGAGGTGTGGACCCCGGACGGACAAGTCGACGTCGACGGCACCGGCTACGGTCCCGCCGCGACTCTGCGCGGCGGCGAGGGCGCGCTCGCGGCCACGCGCGCGGTCGCCGACTCCGCCGCCCGCTGTTCACCGGACGCGCGCGCCCAGCTGGTGCACGACAAGTGGGTGCCGATCGGTGACCCGATGGAAGTGGCCGTGCACGTCCTCGCCGCGCGCACCGGCGCCACGGCCCCACCGGCACCCCGGCACCGTACCCCGTTCGACACCCACACCCGTCTCGCGTCGGTGGTCGACGCCGACGGCGAACACATCACCGGCGCACCGGAAGCCGTTGTCGCGCTCTGCGATTCCGCACCGGCGGACGCGACGGAGCGGGTCGTCGACATGACCGCGCGTGGACTTCGCGTCATCGCCGTGGCCAGGGCCCGCGAGCCGGGCACCGCCCCGCGTCTGCTCGGCGTCATCGGACTCGAGGATCCGCCCCGACCCGATGTCGCCGCGGCGATCGCGGCCTGTCGCGGCGCGGGCATCGAGGTCGCCATGGTGACCGGTGACCACCCCGGAACGGCCACGGCCATCGCCGACCAGGTCGGCCTGTTCGGTCCGGACCGTGTCGTCGTCTCGGGCGCCGACCTCCCCGCCGACGACGCGGAACTGGCGACCCTGCTCGAACGCGGCGGGGTCGTGATCGCGCGGGTCGCGCCCGAACAGAAGCTGCGGATCGCGGCCGCGCTGCAACAGCGCGGGCATGTCGTCGCGATGACCGGCGACGGCGTGAACGACGGCCCGGCTCTGCGCACGGCCGATATCGGCATCGCCATGGGGGCCTCCGGCACCGATGTCGCGCGGGAGGCCGCCGATCTGGTCCTGCTCGACGACCACTTCGGCACCATCGTCGCCGCGATCCGGCTCGGCCGCGCGACCTTCGCCAACATCCGCAGGTTCCTGACCTACCACCTCACCGACAACGTCGCCGAGCTCGCGCCGTTCGCGCTCTGGGCAGCCAGCGGCGGCACCATCCCGCTGGGCTTCACGGTCTTGCAGGTGCTCGCGCTCGACATCGGCACCGACATGCTGCCCGCCCTCGCGCTCGGCGCCGAACCACCGAATCCCCGGACCATGGCGGGACGGCCCGCGGTCGGCACCCTCATCGATCGAACGCTGCTGCGCCGGGTCTTCGGCGTGCTCGGCGCCACCGAGGCGACCGTCGGCATGATCACGTTCCTGACCGTGCTCGCCGTCGCGGGCTGGCGGCCCGGCGAGCAGGTGGATGCAAGGGTGCTGGCCTCGGCGTCGGGGGCGCTGTTCGTCGCGATCGTGTTCGGACAACTGTCGAACGCGTTCGCCTGCCGCAGCGAGTCACGGTGGGTGGGAGCGGTGGGCTGGCGCGGGAATCCGCTGCTGCTGGCCACGGTCGGGGTCGAGATCGGTTTGCTCGTCGTGTTCCTGTGGGTGCCGCCGCTGCCCCGCCTGCTCGGGGGCGCGCCGCCGAGCGCCTTGGGCTGGGGACTGGCGGCCTGCGCGATACCCGCGTTGCTGGCGTCCGACACCGCGCACAAGTCGTGGCGCGGTCGTCGGCACCGGCGCCGGGTCGGTCGGCGCCCCTGACCGTCCGGGGTGGAGCTACCGCACGAGCCGCAACGTCACCTCGTTGTGTCGGTGCGAGCTACGTGTCCGACGTCGTTGTCGACCACGTGGAGGTCGTGCTCATGTCTCCATCATCGGCCCGGCTCCCACTCGTCGGCAGATCCGAACGACACGGTCGACGTGGCCATGGTGCCTCGTTCGGGAGGACTCCGTGGCCCGCGACAACGACATTCGCGCCGACGCCGAGGCGCCACCGGCGGGGACCATCGGGGACCAATGCCAGCGCTCGGCCGGGACCTTCGGCCGTATCGACCGGACCCGGCCACCGGCGACGCTGGAGACACACCGACGACCACCCGGAAAACGAGGGAATCGATATGGGCGAATTCGTCACCGAGTTCAACGACCTGCGGCTGACCGACGCCGATCGTGCCGGCGGCAAGGGCGCCAACCTCGGCGAACTCGTCGCGGCCGGGTCGCCTGTCCCGTCCGGTTTCGTCATCCTGGCCGCGTCCTACGAACACGTCCTCACCGAGGGGGCCGCGGGCGCCGAACTCGATCGACTGCACAGCCGGGCCGTGGCCGCGAGCACCGAACCCGCCGCGGTGGGCGCCCTCTGCGACCGGATGGCGGCGCTGGTCCGGTCCGCGGAGCTCGACGATGTGGTGCGCGCGCCGGTGCTGGCGGCCTACCGCGCCCTCGGCGACGACGTGGCCGTGGCGGTGCGCTCCTCGGCGATCGGCGAGGACAGCGCGAGCGCCTCCTTCGCCGGGATGAACGTCACGCGCACCAACGTCCGTGGCGACACAGCGCTGCTACACGCCGTCGTCGACTGCTGGGCCTCGCTGTTCACCCCTCGGGTGGTGACCTACCGGGCGCGGCGCGGCATGCGCGGGCGACCGGTGATGGCTGTCGTGGTGCAGACGATGGTGGCCGCCGAATGCTCCGGTGTCGCGTTCACCGCCGACCCGACGACCGGGCGCCGCGACCGGGTGGTCGTCGAAGCGGCCCGCGGCCAAGGCGAAGTCGTGGTGTCCGGCGAGGCCGAGCCCGACACCTACCTGTTCGACGCCGCGGGCCCCACCCTGCTGCACACCCGGGTCGGCCGGCAGCGATGGGCCGTCGTGGCCGGACCCGACGGCGACCGGCGGGTCGCGGTCACCGACGACGAGGCCGCCACCCCGGTGCTCACCGAGGACCGGGCACGCGCGGTCGCCGAACTGGCCCTGGCGGTCCAGGCCCATCACCACGGCATCCCACAGGACATCGAGTGGGCATTCGACCACGCCGGCCTGTGGATCGTGCAGGCCCGGCCCATCACCACACCGACCGGATCCGATGCCGCCGGGCCGGGCCACAACGTACTCATCCGCGGGGTCGGCGCCGCGCCCGGCACCGCCACCGGCCGCACCCGGGTACTGGCCGGTCCCGACGAAGGCGCCCAGCTGCGCGACGGTGAGGTGCTGGTCGCGCCGATGACCAACCCGGATTGGCTGCCGACGCTGAGCCGCGCCGCCGCGGTGGTCACCGACAGCGGCGGCATGACCTGTCATGCCGCGATCGTGGCCCGTGAACTGGGCATTCCGTGCATCGTTGGCGCACGCACCGCCACGACCGCCCTCGCCGACGCCACCCTGGTCACCGTCGACGGATCGACCGGCGAGGTCACCGCAGGCCGCAGCGTCGCCGATCGGATCACCGTCGCGGCCGCACCGCCGCCGTCGGCGGCCGCACCCACCGCCACCAAGATCTATGTCAACCTCGCGACCCCGGAGCGCGCTGCCCAGGTCGCCGCGGGCGACGTCGACGGTGTCGGGCTGCTCCGCGCCGAGACCCTGCTGACCGCCGCCCTGGACGGCCGCCACCCCCGCGAGGTCATCGCCGCCGGTGAGCAGCGGCTCTTCCTCGATCGCATGAGTGAATCGCTGCACCGCATCGCCGAACCATTCGGGACGCGACCGGTCGTCTATCGCACCACCGACTTCCGGACCAACGAGTTCCGCGCACTGCGCGGCGGCGAGCAGTACGAGCCCGTCGAGCACAATCCGATGATCGGCTACCGCGGCTGCTACCGCTATATCCGCGAACCCGACCTGTTCGCCGCCGAGCTGGCCGCCCTGGCCGCGGCCCGCGAACGTCACCCCAATCTGCACGTGATGGTCCCGTTCGTGCGCACCCGCTGGGAGCTCGAGGCCTGCCTCGAACTGATCGACGCGAGCCCGCTGGGCCGCCAACGCGGGCTGCACCGGTGGGTGATGGCCGAAGTGCCGTCGGTGGCCTACTGGCTGCCCGAATACGTGGGTCTGGGAGTCGACGGCGTCTCGATCGGCAGCAACGACCTCACCCAGCTCATGCTCGGTGTCGACCGCGACTCCGAACAGTGCGCGGAACTGTTCGACGAATCCGATCCCGCCGTACTGGACGCGATCTCCCGGATCATCGGTACCGCGCGCCGGCTCGGCATCACCTCCTCGCTGTGCGGACAGGCGCCGTCGAATCGTCCCGCCTTCGCCGAACACCTCGTCCGGATGGGCATCACGTCGGTCTCGGTGACGCCGGACGCCGTCACCGCCACCCGCAACGCCGTCGCCGCCGCCGAACGGCGAGTGCTGCTCGATCACGCGCTCACCGCAGCCAGCACGGAAACACAGTGACCTCCTACAACTTCCGTCCATCCGCAACGAAAGGTTCGATCATGTCCGATCTTCATGGCCGCAGCGTCGTCGTCACCGGCGCCGCCCGCGGCATCGGCGCGGCCGTCGTGCGCACCCTCGCCAAGTCCGGCGCCGGGATCGTCGTCGCCGACCTGCTCGAGCACGACGGCAAAGCCGTCGCCGAATCCCTGGGCTCCCAGGCGATCTTCCGGCATCTCGACGTCACCGACGAGGACGAGTGGCGGCGGGTGCTCGACGACGCCGAAGCGACGTTCGGGCCGCTCGCGGTCCTGGTGAACAACGCGGGCATCGTCGACTTCGGCGGCGTCGAAGCCGAATCGCCCACCCAGTTCCGCCATGTGCTCGACGTCGATCTCGTCGGCTCCTGGCTGGGTATGCATCTGGCCGCGCCCCGGCTGCGGGCCGCGGGCGACGGCGTCATCGTCAACGTCTCCTCGACCGCGGGCTTGATCGGCTACTCGGGCATCTCTGGCTACGTCGCCGCCAAGTGGGGCCTGCGCGGCCTGACCAAAGCGGCCGCGATCGAGCTCGGCGGTGCCGGAATCCGCGTCTGTTCGGTGCATCCGGGACCGATCCACACCGCGATGACCGCCGGCATGGATCCGGGTATCGCCGCGGCGCAGCCGCTGCCACGCTTCGGCGAACCGGAAGAGGTCGCCGCCATGGTCGGCTTCATCGTCACCGACGCGACTTTCTCCACCGGTTCGGAGTTCGTGCTCGACGGCGGCGCCACCGCGGGCGCGGCGCTGCTCACCCCCTCCTGAGGAGACCCGATGTTCACCTCGGCTTCGGCACCGGCACAGGTGCACGAAACGCACACCGGAGTCGTCCTGCTCTACGGCGACCGCGCGTACAAGGTCAAGAAGTCGCTGCGCACCGACTTCCTCGACTTCAGCACCCCGGCCCTGCGCGAACGCGCGTGCGCGCGCGAACTCGAACTCAACCGCAGGCTGGCGCCGGACGTCTACGTCGGGGTCGCCCACCTCAGCGACCCGGCGGGCGGTCCGGCCGAGCCGGTGCTGATCATGCGCCGGATGCCCGAGTCGCGCCGGTTGTCCGAACTGCTCACCGACAGTCAGGGCCTGACCCCGGCGGCCTCGGCTGCCCTGGTCCGTTTGCTGGTGCGATTCCACGACGCGGCCGCACGCGGCCCCGAGATCGACCACGAAGGCACCGTCACCGCCGTGCGCGCCCGGTGGCGGTCCCTGCTCGACCCGCTGCGTGCCGCGCCCGCCGACCTCGTCGACCCCGACCTGTGTGCCCGCGTCGACCGAGCCGCGATGCGCTTCCTCGACGGCCGGGCCGCCCTGTTCGACAGCCGGATCGCCGACGGCTACCTCGTCGACGGTCACGGCGATCTACTGGCCGAGGACATCTTCGAACTCCCGGACGGGTTCCGGGTCCTCGACTGCCTCGATTTCGACGACCGTCTGCGCTATGTCGACCGGCTCGACGACATCGCGTTCCTGGCGATGGACTTCGAGTTCCTCGGTCACGGCGCGCTCGGTGACCGGCTCGTCGCGGACTACCAGCGGATGAGCGGGGACACCGCGCCCACGTCACTGCGCGACCACTACATCGCCTACCGGGCGACCGTGCGCGCGAAAGTGGATGCCCTGCGCGCCGACCAGGGCGACCCGGCCGCGGGCGAGCGACTGCGCGCCCACCTGCGCATCGCCGCGGACCGTCTGACCCGCGGCGCGGTGCGGCTCACCCTGGTCGGCGGTCTTCCGGGCACCGGGAAGTCCACTGTGGCCGCCGAACTCGCCGCCGAGACCGGCGCGGTCGTGCTCGCCAGCGACCACATCCGCAAAGAACTGGCCCGAGTCGACGCAGTGCCGGGGCACCTCGGGCAGTTCGGCGCGGGCCGCTACTCCGACGCCAACCGGGCCCGCGTCTACGACGAACTCCTGTGGCGGGCCAGAGTGCTGCTCGCCGGCGGCGTCTCGGTGATCCTCGACGCCAGCTGGACCTCCGCCGAGGATCGACAGCGCGCCACGGCCACCGCCGCCGAAGCCTGCACCGATCTCGTTCTCCTGCACTGTGTCTGCCCGACCGACCTCGCGCATCGCCGCATCGAGGGCCGCCACGGCCACGAATCCGACGCGACGACCGCGATCGCCGACGCGATGGCCGTGACCGCGGCGCCATGGCCCGACGCGGTCACCGTCGACACCAGCACAGCGCTCGCCGACTC
Source organism: Nocardia canadensis (assembly GCF_032656385.1). Lineage (NCBI taxonomy): Bacteria > Bacillati > Actinomycetota > Actinomycetes > Mycobacteriales > Nocardiaceae > Nocardia > Nocardia canadensis. Next base: position 864,949 of record NZ_JAVCWB010000008.1, on the reverse strand, counting down.
CGTCGCCACCGCCCTGCACGCCTGGCGCACCCGCACCCCGCCCGTTCCCGTCACGACCTCGTCCTGAACCGGAGTCCCTCGGAAAGGCCCGACGATGACCGACCACCCCGACAATCCCCACCGATCCGTCGGCGCCGAGGTCGTCGTCGGCGCCGACGGATCGACCGGCTCGGCAATCGCGGTGCGCTGGGCGGCCCGCGTCGCCGTCGCCCGCAACCGCAGGCTGCGGATCGTGCACAGCATCGACCCCGTCACCACGGCCACACCTCGGGGCCTCTACGACGCGTTCGTCGCCTTCACGATGCAGGACATCCGGCTCCGCGCCGAACGGGTCCTCGCCGGTGCACTCGACGACGCTCTGGTCGTCGCACCCGAGCTGGCGGTCAGCACCGAACTCACCGACGGCAACGCCGCGCGGGCCCTCGTGGAACGGTCCGCACAGGCACATCTGGTGGTGCTCGGCGCGACCGCCTCGACGGGCTCGATGGCCCATCTCGGCTCCACTCTGCTCGCGGTGACCTCCCATGCCCGCGGCTGCGTCGTGGTGGTGCGCGGGTCCGACCCGGACACCCGGACCGGACCGGTCGTCGTCGGTGTCGACGGCAGCACCGTCGGCGAGCCCGCCATCGCCGCCGCGTTCGCCGAAGCCGCCGAACGCGGCAGCGACCTGGTCGCCGTCCATGCCTGGAGCGATCTGTCCCGCGGCGGATTCGCGGGCTCGAGCTATCTCGAGCTGCCGATCCCCGACTTCGACACCGCCGAAGAGGCGCTGTTGGCCGAACGGCTGGCCGGCTGGACCGAGCAATACCCCGAGGTCGTCGTCCGCCGTGAGATCGAGCTCTACGATCCGCGCGAACGGCTGGCGCGGTGGTCGCGGACCGCGAGCCTGATCGTCGTCGGCAGTCGCGGCCGCGGTGGGTTCCGCGGCCTGCTCCTCGGCTCGACCAGCAACTGGCTGGTGCAGCACGCCGACTGCCCCGTGCTGGTCGTGCACCCCGACTGAGCCGGCGACGAAGGCATTTGGTCCCCGCTGAACAGGCGCAATGGCCGTCTCGGCGAACCCCCTTACCGACCAGACTCGAGGTATGAGCGAACAACCAGTTCCCCGAGTCCCTGACCCTCCGACCCTCCGAGCCGCTGTCGGTCTCGGATGCCGGGCGCCGTCGGTCCACAACACCCAGCCGTGGCGGTGGGTCTTCGACGGCACCCGACTGCACCTGTTCCGCGACGCCGACCGGCAACTCACCGCGGCCGACCCGCACGGTCGCCAAGCCGTGATGAGCTGCGGCGCGGCGCTGCACCACGTCCGCACCGCCTTCGCCTCCTTCTGCTGGCGTACCGATGTCGCCCGCCTGCCCGACCTCGGTCGGCCCGACCTGCTGGCCACCCTCGAGTTCCGGCCGTGGCCCGATCCGCCCACCGCGGTGTTCCGGCGGGCCGAGGCGATCGAATACCGCTACACCGACCGACTGCCGATGGCGGAGCCCAGCGGCTGGGCGTCGGTCAGGGCGGAGCTCGAGGACCTGGTCAGCGCACACGAACTCACCCTCGACGTGCTCGACGAAGACGCGCGCGCCCGACTGTCGGTGGCTTCGGAACAATCCGGCGCGCTGCGCCGCTACGACATGGAGTACCAATCCGAAATCCATTGGTGGGCAGGTCATCCCGATATGCCCGAGGGAGTGCCGCCCGCGTCGCTGGTCTCGGAGTCCGAAGCCGCCCGCGTCGGCGTCGCCCGCACGTTCCCGTCGCCGGGACCCGGCGCCCGCCGCGGTGAGCTGCGCGACCACGCGCGCCTGGCCGTCCTCACCGCCACGAGCGAGACACCACTGTCCTGGCTGCATACCGGCGAGGCGCTGTCGGCGGCCCTGCTCGAATGCACCGCGTCCGGCTTGTCGACCTGCGCGCTGACCCACATCACCGAACTGGCCGCGGGGCGGCGACTATTGAGCAGCCTCATCGGCCACCCCGGCGTCCCTCAGGTCGTGCTGCGGATCGGTGTCGCGCCCGACGATCGGCGACCGCCGCCCACCCCGCGCAGGCCGCTGAGCGATGTCCTCACCACGACGACATGAGCGCGCCAGGCACCACAGCGAGGCGGCCACCGGAATCCGGTGGCCGCCTCGCTCTGTTCGAGCAGCGTCACTACTTTCTGCTGCGGACGACGATCGTCGGGATCTCCACCGAATGCAGCAGCGCGTTGCTGGTCGAGCCGAGCAGCATGCTCGAGAAGCCACCGCGGCCGTGGCTGCCCACCACGACCAGCTGCGCCGAGGCCGCTTCGTCGACCAGCGAGCGCACGGGCCGGTCGGCGACCACGATCCGGCGCACCGGCACATCCGGGTAGCGCTCGGCGTAGCCGGCGAGGGTTTCGGCGAGGTCGGCCTCGGCCGACTGCCTGCCCATCTCCCACCCGAACGCGGGCAGATCCAGTGCGCTGGAGTCGCTGAACGCGTGCAGCGCGACCAGTTCGACCTTGCGCCGCGATGCCTCGTCGAACGCGAGCTCGACCGCGGGCACACTGTTGGCGGTGCCGTCGACACCGACCAGCACCGGCAGGGCCGCCGAGACCGGGTCGATCGCCGCGATGCCGTGGATCACGGCCACCGGGCAGTGCGCGTGCTGAGCCGCCGCACGGCTGACCGACCCGAGCAGGCCACGCTGGAAGGCGCCGAGGCCACGACTGCCCACGACGAGGATCTCCGCCGTCGTCGAGCGCTCGATCAGCAGCGGCGCCGCCATTTCGAACGCGACCTCGGTCGTGATCGTGAGGTCCTCGTCCGGTACCGCGGCGCGGGCGACCCGTTCGGCCTCGCCCACCACCCGCTCGGCATCGACGCGCAGCCATTCCAGGTCCGCCTCCCCCAGGGACATGCCGGGACCGAACCCGGTCTGCAACGCCCCCGAGGTCAGGATGTGCAGGGGCAGGTGGTGCAGCGCCGCCTCAGCCGCGGCCCATGCGGCGGCCTGGTAGGAGTTCGCCGACCCGTCGACCGCGGCCAGCACCGGCCGGGGACGATGTTCGGTGGGCCGTGCCTTCTTGTCGGTCATCGGGGTACCTTTCCTCGTCGGGTCAACCAGACCAACGCCGGTTCACCTTCGAGCATCGTCGCGGCCGATGGACCCTCGGCAGGGGACAAAGTCATCGCGGGGGCGGGCCGATCGACCTCGAATTCGCCGTGGTCCGTGCCCGGCGGCCGCGCTTGCGGCAGGTCAGGCCACCGGTCCCCGGCTTCCGGGACCTTCGGCCCTGCCTGTCCACACCTCCGGCGCGCGAGGCTGTGCAGATGATCACCACGTACTTCCGGCGGCTCGATCCCCGAAGGGCCACGCTGTGCGTGTTCTCCGGGCTGCTGGCGATCTGGGCCTTCGCCGGATCCCTCGGCCTCATCACCGGCGCACTGTCCCTCGGTCCCGTCACCGAGTCCCGCCTGCCGTGGCACAGCCCCATCCTCGCCGGCGTGCTGCTCGCGCTGGTCGTCGGCCTGCCGATGACCGTCGTCGCCCTCACCGTCACCCACGACGATGATCCGGCGACCGCTCAGACGACCCTGGCCGCGGCGTACCTGCTGATCGGCTGGGTCCTGGCACAATTGCTGATCCTGCGTGAGTTCAGCTGGTCGCAGCCGGTCTGCGTGATCCTGGCGGTGACCGTGGCCGCCCTCGGCGCACCCCCACTCGGGCACCAGCCCACTCTCCGGCGCTGAACGTGATCATCGCCGAGTACCGAGAGCATCACCTCGCTCCCTGTGCCGCCGAGTTGGCGGACAATGAAGGGCGACGTTCCCCCACGCGAGAGAGAGCCTTCCATGACCACGGTATTTCTGGTCGACGACCACGAGATCGTCCGGCGCGGGGTGGGCGATCTGATCGCCCTGGAACCGGACCTCGAGGTCATCGGTGAGGCGGGCACTGTCGCCCAGGCGCTGGCCCGGATTCCCGCTTTGCGTCCCGATGTCGTCGTGCTCGACGTCCGCCTGCCCGATGGCAACGGCATCGAGCTGTGCCGCGAGCTGCTCTCGGCCGACCTGGGCCTACGCTGTCTGATCCTGACCTCGTTCACCGACGAGCAGGCCATGCTCGACGCGATCCTGGCCGGTGCCAGCGGATATGTCGTCAAGGACATCCGCAGCCTGGAGCTCATCCATGCCGTCCGTGAGGTCGGCGAGGGCAAGTCGCTGCTGGACAACCGGGCCGCGGCCGCCCTGATGGCCAAGCTGCGCTCGGAGGCGCAGGAGGACACCGGCCCGCTGGCGACACTGACCGAGCAGGAGCGCACGCTGCTGTCGCTGCTGGGAGAAGGCCTGACCAACCGTCAGATCGCGGCGCGCATGTTCCTGGCCGAGAAGACCGTCAAGAACTACGTGTCCCGGTTGCTGACCAAACTGGGTGTCGAACGGCGCACGCAGGCCGCGGTGATGGCCGCCGATCTGGACCGGCCGCAGCGACGATGATGTCCCGGCCTCCCCGTCGTGGCGTGGAAGAATGCAGGTCATGGACGACGAGTCGGTAGGTGGCGCGCGGCCGCCGGTGACCGAGACCCTGTCTCAGTTGCGGTTGCGTGAGCTGCTGGCCGAGGTGCAGGACCGGATCGCCCAGATCGTCGATGTCCGCGACCGGATGGATCGGTTGATGGAGGCCATGCTCGTTGTGACGGCGGGCCTGGATCTGGACAACACGTTGCGCACGATCGTGCATACCGCGATCGAACTGGTCGATGCCCGTTACGGCGCGTTGGGGGTGCGCGAGACCGACAAGACCAGCAATCAGCTCGCCGAGTTCGTCTACGAGGGCATCGACGACCGCACGCGGGTGCTGATCGGTGATCTGCCGCGCGGGCACGGGGTTCTCGGGTTGTTGATCGCCGAGCCGAAACCGATTCGGCTGACCAACCTTTCCGATCATCCGTCGTCGGTCGGGTTTCCGGACAATCATCCGCCGATGCGGACGTTCCTGGGTGTTCCGGTGCAGGTGCGCGGCGAGGTGTTCGGCAACCTCTATCTCACAGAGAAGGCCGGTGGCTTCGAGTTCACCGAGGACGACGAGGTGGTGGTACTGGCGCTGGCCGCCGCCGCGGGCATCGCGATCGAGAACGCCCGGTTGTACGAGCAGTCGCGGGTGCGCCAGCAGTGGCTAGAGGCGATGCGGGACGTGGCCACCGAGCTGCTGGCGGGCAGTCCGTCCGAGGAGGTACTCGGGCTGGTCGCCGAACGTGGCCTGCTGCTGACGAATGCGGCGTGTACGTTCCTGGCGCTGCCCGAGGACCCCGACATCCCACACGACGAGGTCACCGAGCTGGTGGTGGTCGCGGCGGCCGGCGCCGACGCCGGTGTGCTGGTCGGCAAGCACATCCCGGTCACCGATTCGCATTCGGCCGAGGCGTTCCGCACCGGACACAAGGTCACCGCCGACTCCCCGGCGCACAACCCGATCTTCGATTCCGTCGACAAGTTCGGGCCGGTCCTCACCTTGCCGCTGCGCGCGAACGGCACCGTCACCGGCGTACTCACCACCGTGTTTCCCGCCGGCTCGCAGCAACTCGGCGCCACGGATCAAACGCTGATGGCCGCGTACGCCGATCAAGCGGCGGTGGCCTTGCAGCTGGCCGCGACCCAGCGCCGGATGCGTGAGCTCGATGTGTACGCCGACCGCGACCGGATCGCCCGCGGCCTGCACGACCACGTCATCCAGCGGCTGTTCGCGGTCGGCTTGTCGCTGCAGAGCACGATGCAGCGGACCAAAACCGCCGAAGTGCGCACCCGGCTCGACGAGACCATCGACGATGTCCAGGCGATCGTGCAGGACATCCGGCATTCGATCTTCGACCTGCAGTCCAATACCGCCACCGATTCCTCGTCCTATCGCAAGCGTCTGCACAACATCATCACCGAGATGACCACCGATACCGGGCTGCGCACCACGGTGCGCCTCGCCGGACCTGTCACGGTGCTGGAACCTCCGCTGTCCGACCACGTCGAAGCCGTGTTGCGAGAAGCGCTCAGCAACGCCGTACGACACGCGAAAGCCACGACCATCTCGATCGAACTGGTGGTGCGCGACGAGGTGACCATCGAGGTCGCCGACGACGGCACCGGCCTCGACCCCGACATCACCCGGCGCAGCGGCCTGGCGAATCTGGCCGCCCGCGCCGAAGAGTCAGGCGGCACTTTCACCGTCCGCCCCCGTGACGGCGGCGGCACCGTCCTGCGCTGGTCGGCCCCGCTGCCTTAGCCCGTCAGCCGGTGGTCGAGGGGTGGACGTCGGCCATCACGCGCACCGTGCGCAACGACCGCCAGTACATCGCGGGCAGTGCCGCCGCGCATTCGGCGGTGCGATCGATCTCGCGCTGCAGCAACAGCCCGTAGGTGAACGTCGACTCCCCCGCGTTCTCCGCTTCTCTGGTCAGCTGGATCAGGTGATGCTTGGCCACCACCGCGTCCTGGTGATCACCGAGCAGGTCCTGCAGGGCGATCAGGCCCTCGGCGGCCTGATCGCTGCGCGCGGGATCCAGGTCGTGCACCGACTCCAGGTAGTAGCGGGTGCGCCGGATCGCCTTGCGCAGCGCGTGCATCGCCGCGTCGGTGGCGTCCTCGTCCCTGGCCGACTCGATCGCGCGCATCCGCCGCCGCACCCGCGCCAGCAACGCATCGAGCACCACGGCGTTGTCCGGCTCATCGATCCCGGGCACCACACCGCTGCGCAACAACCGTTCCTCGGCCATCAGATCCTCGATCATGGCCGGAAACCGCGGCGAGGCCAGCAGATCACGCGCGGCGGTCCAGGCCGGTCGCACCCGCGCGTCGAAGTACTTCGACGTCCGGGCCCGCACCGGACCCCGTAGGTAGCGCGGGCGCAGCACATCCATCGCGGCGTGCAGGCGCGCGGACTGCGTACGCAGTTCCTGGGCCGCGCCCAGACTGATACCGAACCAGCGCAGTTCCTCGATCAGCCGTCGGATCTCGGTCTGCCTGCCGATCGCGGGCCGGTGCGCAGACAGCGCGCTGCGAGCACGGCGCGCGGCGATCACCATCTCGACGACCGCATCCGGGTCATCGTGGCCGGCCGCGATCTGACCGTCCATGATCGTTTCTCGTTGGGTGTGCAGATAACGAGCCAGCAGGACACTCACCCGCTGCGGCTCCGACGCGGTCGACGCGTCGCCGGTCGTCTGGATCTGGATGCTCATCGCCGAACCTGCCTCGGTAGGGGGTGTGTCTGTCCCTTCACCCTGCTCCGTCCCGCTCCGGCTCCCCAGTGCCGTTGGCCCCGCCGAGTCCTCGATCGCGGCCACCGACGCCCACGACGAAGGGCCCACCGGTGCGGGCCCTGAGACCCTGCCGCTCGTCCCGGGAACCGGCGCACAGTGACAGAAACGGAAAGGAAGACATCATGACCACACCCGGAAACCCGAAGCAGCCGGTCGTCGTCGGTGTCGACGGATCGGACCAGTCGCGCCGAGCGCTGCGCTGGGCCGCGGACTTCGCCGCGCACCACCGGGTACCGCTGCAGCTCGTCTACGCCGCCGACGTCCCGGTCGACTACGGGCCGGGCCTGGCTGGTCCCCTCTACGACCTCGAAGCGCTGCGCAAACACGGCGAGTCCGTGGTCGCCGCCGCCGCCGTGGTGGCAACCGAGCTCACCACGCCGATCGCCGATATCACCGTCTCGACCGACGCCGTCCTCGGCTCCGCGGTCGCGGTACTGCGTCAACGCAGCGAATCGGCGCGCCTGCTGGTCGTCGGCAGCCGGGGGCTCGGGGCTTTCCGCCGCACCCTGCTCGGCTCGGTCAGCACCGCGATCGCCCGACATGCCGCGTGCCCGGTCGCTGTGATCCCGGAGTCGGAGGCACCGGCCGACGGCCCGGTGGTGGTCGGGGTCGACGGTTCACCGTGCAGCGTCGAGGCGGTCGCCATCGCCTTCGACGAAGCCGCCCGCCGCGATACCCGCCTGATCGCGATCCACGCCTGGTCGGAGTTCTACCGCTACGAGGCCCGCTCGACGATGCAGACCGAAGCCGAGGCGGTGCTCGCGGAAAGCCTCGCCGGCTACGCCGAGAAGTATCCCGAGGTCACCGTCGAACGGGTCGTCGTCGAAGACCGCCCGGCCAGAGCGGTCCTCGCGGCCGCGTCCGATGCCCAGCTGATCGTCGTCGGCAGTCACGGGCGCGGCGGGTTCGCCGGCATGACCTTGGGTTCGGTCGCTCAGACCGTCCTGCACGGCGCCGAGGCTCCGCTGATCATCGCCCGGCCGACCACGAGCCGCTGATCGCCACGATCGACGGTGCGGCCGGTCACGGCACCAGGACCGCCGCACCGTCGAAGCGGCCGAGGGACAGATCGCTCAACGCGCGATCCGCGTGATCGAGCGGGTAGCGGTGGGTCGAGACCGTGAGCCGACGCTGCTGCGCGAGTTCGAGGAACTCCTTGGCCTGCGCCCGCGTGTTCGAGGTGACGCTGCGGATCTGGCGCTCCCGGAACAGATGTCGTTGATAGTTCAGTGGCGGCACGTCGGTGAGGTGGATACCGGCCACCGCCAGCGTCCCCCCGGCGTCCAGCGCCGCCATCGCCGGCAGGACCAGGGCGCCGACGGGAGCGAACAGGATCGCCGAATCCAGCGGTTCCGGCGGCGCGTCGGCGGCGCCCTGCACCGAATCCGCGCCCAAGGCCAGGGCCAGCTCCCTGGCCGCCGCGTCCCTGGTCATCACGTGCACGCGCGCGCCCCGGGCGAGAGCGACCTGCGCGGTGAGATGAGCACTGCCGCCGAAGCCGTAGATGCCGAGCACCCCACCGTCGGGCACCTCGGCCCGCACGAGCGCGTGATAGCCGATGATGCCGGCGCACAGCAGCGGTGCCAGCTCGTCGTCGCGGTAGCCGCTCGGCAATGCCACCGCGAAATCGACCGGCACAGTGGTGAACTCGGCATACCCACCGTCGGTGTCCCAGCCCGTGTAGCGCGAGCGCGGACACAGGTTCTCCGCCCCGCGCAGACAGTACCGGCACTGTCCACACGTGTACCGCAGCCACGGGATGCCGACCCGATCGCCGACCGTCACGCTCACGCAGCCGTCCGGAACCGACACGACCTCGGCGACCACCTCGTGGCCCGGAGTCACATGCTTGCGGTGCACGGGCAGATCGCCTTCGACGACGTGCAGATCGGTCCGGCACACTCCGCACGCCAGTACCCGCACCAGGAGCTCGCCGGGGCCGGGTTCCGGGACCGGTTCGTGTCCGAGCCGCAGCGGCGCCGAGCCGACCGGACCGGGATGTTCCACTCGCCACGCGCGCATCATGTCATCGCTCCTCTGTTCGCCCCCGCTGTGCCGATGCCACCCTGACACGCCCGCCCGGTGTAGGGCCGGAGGCCGAGGGCCAGTCCACCGAAGTCCTCGACAGCAGAGCACTTCGGCCCTCTTCCACCGCCGCCGCGTCGGGCGAGAATCGGCTGCGCACGTTCCCTGTCCGAGCAGTGAGGCAGTACCGATGTCAACACCGACCACCCGCCCCGTCGTCGTCGGCGTCGACGGCTCCGATTCCGCCCTCACCGCCGTTCGCTGGGCCGCCAGGGCCGCGGTCCTGCGCGACACATCGCTGCACGCGGTGCACGCGATGAGCTCGGGCTGGGATCTGGGCCGCGTCGGCACGGTGTCGATACACAATCAGCACTTCCACGACGACGGCCGGGCCGCGCTGGCGAGCGCGACCACGGTCGCCCTGGCCGAGACCGCACCCGATCACCTCGAGATGCGAACATCGGTGGTGAGCCCGGCCCCGGTGTCGGCGCTGCGCCGTAGCGCCCGCCATGCCCAGCTCCTCGCGGTCGGCACCCGCGGCCTCGGTGCCTTCGAACGGGCACTGCTCGGTTCCGTCAGCAGCGCGCTGGCGCGCCGCCCCGTGTGTCCGCTCGCGATCGTCCCCGCCTCGTTCGATCCCGCGCCCGACCGTCGACCCGTACTGGTCGGTCTCGACGGTTCCCCGGGCAGCGACCGCGCCCTCGACTTCGCGATCGAGGAGGCGTCGCTGCGCGGTGTCGGCCTCGTCGCGCTGCGCGCGTGGACGACACCGGCCCCCGGCGTACACGACTCCCGGATGACCGAGCACACCCATCGCCTGCTGGCCGACAGCCTGGTCGGCTACGGCGAGAAGTATCCCGATGTGCCGATCACCCGGATCGTCACCGACGACGATCCGGCGCGCCGATTGCTGCGCGAGTCGGCCGGTGCCCAACTGCTCGTGCTCGGCAGTCATCGGCGCGGCGCCCACGACGGTTTCGGGTCGGTGAGCCGAACCGTCGCGTACGCCACCGAGATCCCGCTCGTGCTGGCCGGGCACCGTTGACACCGGCGCCCTACGCCCTGGCGCGTTCCCTGGCCAGGGCGCGGTCGCGTTGTTCTTCGAAACGCGGAATCCGCACCTGGGCCAGGTCGTCGAGGAATCCGGCCAGCCGCTCGCGCACCTGCTCGCCGCGCGCACCGAAATCGTTGCGGCCGAAGATGTTCCACTGCCGCAGCACCGGCTGCAGGACCTCCTCGAGGTGCTGTCGCAGGTCGTAGACACCGTGCTTGGCCATCAGCACGCCGTGACGACGGAAGTTCGGCATTCCCGCGCCGGGCATGCGGAAGTTCTCCACGATGTCGGCGATCGCCTCGATCGCCTGATCCGGCACCAGATCCAGCGCCGCCGCGCACACGGTGCGATAGAAGATCATGTGCAGGTTCTCGTCGGCGGCGATGCGTTGCAGCATCCGGTCGGCGATCTCGTCGTCACACACCCGCCCGGTGTTGCGGTGGGTGACGCGGGTCGCCAGTTCCTGAAAGCTGACATAGGCCACCGAGTGCAGGAACGCCGAGCCACTGTCGATGTCGGCTGCCGTGGCCCCGGAGGCGAAGCCATTGGTCATGTGGACCATCCTGGCGTTCTCGAGCGCCACCGGATCGACCCCGCGGGTCACCACCAGATAGTCGCGCAGCACGATGCTGTGCCGCATCTCCTCCGCGGTCCATCGGCCCACCCACGTGCCCCACGCACCGTCGCGGGAGAAGTTCTCGGCGATCTCACGGTGATAGGAGGGCAGGTTGTCCTCGGTGAGCAGGTTGGTGATCATCGCCGCCCTGGCGACCTCGCCGAGCTTGGATTGATCACTCTCCCAGTCGGTTCCACCCAACGCCGCGAAGTTTCGCCCTTCGTCCCACGGGACGTAGTCGTGCGGATGCCAGTCCTTGGCCAGCGCCAGGTGGCGGTGCACGCAGTCCTCGGCCGTCGGCTCGAGTTCGGTGAGAATCTCGCGCTGTGTCAGATCGCGGGTCAACGGGGGTGCCTGCCCTTCTGTTCGAGGAGTCGGATGCCGGTGACGATCTCGGGTTCGATGGCCACGACGGTGTCCATCACCCGGCCGACCCACGGCCGCAACAGCTGTTCGTAACGCGCCACCCGCGCCGGATCGGTGACGGTGCGCGCCAATCCGGTGACCATGACCGACCACCCGGTGCGCCGCACCGCGTCGATGTCGTCGACCTGGTAGGCCACCACCACGGGCGCGTTGGCTTGCACCGCACCGGTCAACCGCGAGGTGAGCCGGGTGCGGACGACGATCACGTCGTCCTCGTCGACGAGGTGGTTGACCGGGCGGATCGCCGGCAGCGCGTCGCGGGTGAACAGCACCCGGCCGAACGGCGCCGCTGCCACCAGCCGCATCGCCTCGGCCCGTTCGAGTTCGACGACATCGCACGGTTCCCGGCCGTCACCGGCCAGTTCGATCACGACCGCGCCTCGTGGTCCGCCGCACACACCAGCGCCAAGTCGCCGTCGTAGCGGCGGTACACGAGTCGGCCACGTCCACTGCCCGGATCGGTGAAGAACACGTGCGGCAGCCCGAATCGGCACAGCCGGCTCGCGGCTTCGGACTCGGTGAGCTGTGGCGCCGGATGCGGGTTCACTGTCAGCGCCATCGTTGTCCCGACGCCGGGCGGGCGGGTGTGGTGTTGTCGTGCCAGTCGCGCGCCCAGCGGTCCCGCCCAGTAGACGAGCGCGTCCTCACCGGTCTCGCCGTCGATGAACAGGTGCGCGTCGTAGTCCAGCCCGTCCATCACCCGGGTGGCCGAAGCCGGGTCGGTGCGCAGCAGCGCGCAACGCTTACGGCGCACGATCGGCCGGACCTCGCTCACCGAAGCCAGCGGCGGCCGCGCCGGGTCGGGCCAGATTCTCGGCGGCCCCGCCGGTGCCGACCGCGAGATCTCCCGGTCGAGCCGCTCGGAGACGATCCGCGCGACGAATCCGGCGGGACCCGCTACCTGCACCCGCAGCATGGCGGGCCCCTGCCCCGCGTTCACCTGCGCCAGCACCGATCCAGCAGGCACGGCGGACAACCGGATCCGGACCGGTCCGTCGACCCGGCGGCTGCGCAGCACCGCCTCGACCGCACGCGCCGTTCGCGCGACATCGACCGCGTCGACCGCACCGGCGGTCACCACCGCGATCTCTGAACCGGTCCACCGTAGTCGGGGAGAACTCACGTAATCCGACCTGCTTTCCGCTGCTTGATCCCGTCCCGCAAGAGGCTCCGGGCAATAGCACCACCCGCGCGGTCCGGCGTTTAGGGGCCAAGGTCCCGCCGCCGGGTGACCATCGGCCCGAAAGGCGAGTGACCCGTTCGGATCAGGCGCGCAGGAGGGCGGCCTGGACTTGGCGCAGACGCTCGACGTCGCCGCGGAAACCGGCGACGGCGTCGTTGTAGAGGAAGGCTTCCCAGAGCCGCACCAGCGCGTAGGCCAGGGTGGCGCGCTCGATCGGGGGGCGGTAGCCCTCGTCTTCGGCGCGGGCGATGAGTCCTTCGACGACGGCGACCGCGGCCTGGTGGACGGGCCCGTCGCTGCGCGTGATCAGGCGCAGGGCGGCGGTGGACTCGTTGTCGAAGTAGGTGCGCAGCGAATCGTCCTGGACCAGCCAGTGGATGCAGCGATCGAGGATCTCGTTGAGGCGTTCGGCGCCGGTCGCCTCGCTGGTGCGGTCGGCGTAGGCGACCATCCGCTCGAGCTGGCCGGCGATGGCGGCGCCGAGCAGGCCGTCGCGGGAGCCGAACCAGCGGTAGATGCTGGTCCGGCCGAGGCCGAGGTGGGCGGCGATGGCGTTGACGTCGATGCGGTTGCCGGACAGGAACACCTCGATCGCAGTGCGCAGCACGTCCTCACGGCTGGCCGCGGCGGGGCGTCCCGGTGCTCGTGTCCCGTCGGCTCGCGTCACATCGCACAGCATAAGGGCTCCCCCGTGACCACCATTTGAAACATACGACATGCTGTGTAACATACTCGACCATGCAATTGGCACTGACCGAGGACGAGCTCGCCTTCCGCGACGAGCTCCGGGCCTTCTTCCGGCGCGAAATCCCCGCCGACATCCGCAATCGGGCCAGGCACATGGCCGAACTGAGCAAGGACGACATCGTCACGACCCAGCGCATCCTGCACGCGCACGGACTCGCGGTGCCGCACTGGCCGGTCGAGTGGGGCGGGCGCGACTGGACCCCCATCCAGCGCCATCTCTGGCACGACGAGATGCAGCTCGCCTCGGTGCCCGAGCCACTGACCTTCAACACCAACATGATCGGTCCGGTGATCGCCCACTTCGGGTCACCGGAGATGAAGCAGCGCTTCCTGCCCGCCACCGCCAACCTCGACATCTGGTGGTGCCAGGGCTTCTCCGAACCCGATGCCGGTTCGGACCTGGCCTCGCTGCGCACCGTGGCCGTCCGCGACAGCGACCACTACGTGATCAACGGCCAGAAGACCTGGACCACCGCCGCCCAGAGCGCGGACTGGATGTTCTGCCTGGCCCGCACCGACCCGGACGCGCCCAAGAAGCAGGCAGGCATCTCGATGCTGCTGTTCCCCCTCGACACCCCTGGCGTGACGGTCCGCCCGATCGAGCTCATCGACGGCGGATTCGAGGTCAACGAGGTATTCCTGGAGAACGTGCGCGTCCCCGCCGACCAGCTCGTCGGCACGGAGAACCACGGCTGGACCTACGCGAAGTTCCTGCTCGGCAACGAACGCACCGGCATCGCCGCCGTCGGCCAGACCAAGGTGCGGCTGTGGCTCGCCAAGGAATACGCCAAGCAGACCCCACTCGACACCGGCACCCTGCTCGACGACCCGGTCTTCGCCGCCCGCATCGCCGAGCTCGAAAACGAGCTGCTCGCACTGGAACTCGTACAGATGCGGGTCGTGGCCGGCTCGGCCGACGGCGCCCCGAACCCGGTGTCGTCGATTCTCAAGCTGCGCGGTACCGAACTCCAGCAGGCGGTCACCGAACTGCTCGTCGACATCGCCGGACCCGACTCCCTGGCCCGCGAAGGCGATACCGGCGACTGGGCTCGCCGCAGCACCGCCACCTACCTCAACTACCGCAAGACATCGATCTACGGAGGATCCAACGAGGTGCAGCGCAGCATCATCGCTTCGACGATCCTCGGATTGTGAGACACCGTCATGGATTTCGAACTCACCACCGAACAGACCATGCTGCGTGACACCGTGCGCAGCGTGCTGGCCCGCCACTACACCCACGAACATCGCGCCCAGGTCATCGGCACCGATCCGGGCTGGGACCCGCAGGTCTGGTCGACCTTCGCCGAGATCGGCTTGCTCGGGCTCACCATCTCCGCCGAGGACGGCGGGATGGGCGCCGGCCCCATCGAAACGATGCTCGTGCTCGAGGAACTCGGCCGCGTCCTGGCACCCGAACCGGTGCTGGATTGCGCGCTGCTGCCGGGCGCGCTCATCTCCAGGGCCGGGTCACAGCTCCAGCGCAAGCAGATCCTGCCCGAGGTCGCCTCGGGCGAACGCCGCATCGTGTTCGCGCACGGTGAGCCCGGTCTGCGCCCGGTGACGGCCCAGGTCACGACCCAGGCGACGCTGGTGGGCGACGGCTGGCAGGTCAGCGGACGCAAACATCCCGTGGCCTGGGGTGATTGCGCCGACCAGCTCATCGTCAGCGCGGCGCTGCCCGACGGCGGCACCGGACTGTTCCTGATCGAGCCCACCGATTCCGGGGTGACCGTCGCCGGCTACCGCACCCACGACGGCAGACGCGGCGCCGACCTCACCTTCGACCGCGCCACCGCGGTTCCCCTCGGCGCCGCGGTCGACGCCGGCGACGCCATCGCCGACATCATCGTCACCGCCCAGGCCGCGCTCGGCGCCGAGGCGATCGGCGCGATGTCGCAAGCGTTGCGACTCACCACCGAATACCTCTCGACCCGCAAGCAATTCGGTGTCCCGCTGCGCAGCTTCCAGACGCTCACCCAGCGCGCCGCCGACATGTACGTATCACTGGAACTGGCCCGGAGCATGAGCCTGTACGCGTCGATGTCACTGGCCGACGGCGTCGCCGACCCCGTCGTCGCGGCCCGCGCCAAACTGCGCATCGGACGCTCCGGCAGGCACATCGGACAGGAAGCGATCCAGATGCACGGCGGCATCGGGATGACCGCCGAATACCCGGTCGGCCACTACACCGCGCGCCTGACCGCCATCGAGCACACCCTCGGTGACTCCGGCGACCACCTGCGCTACCTGGCCGGTCACGTCGCCGACCACCAACTCGCCGAAATCTGAACACCCTGCTCGACATCGCCGCAGGTCAACACGTGCGGCGATGTCGAGCAACGACCGGTGACCGACGACCCCGCGTGACCTACCTCGCCGACAACTGTCACCACGCAGACCGTGACGCCACCACGCCGCAGCGGTCGGGACCGAATGCCGCGGCGCCGACTACAACGTCCGGCACCGCTCGAGCTGTCGCGCGACCATCTGAGCGGGCCATGCGAGAACGGCGGCGGTCAGTCGATCGGGCTGTGGCCCAACAGGACCCGGCCACTGAAGCGGGTCTGCTTGGCGCGGGGCAGGGGATGGAACTGGCAGCCGTGGATGTCGCGGTAGAGGCGTTCGAGGTCGCAGGCGCGGGAATAGCCCGCGCCGCCGGTGGTTTCGATGGCCAGGCGGACCGTGGTGATGAGCGCGTCGGCGGCGACGGTCTTACGGCTCAGGGCGCGGGCCGCGTAGGCGTCGGTGTTGGCGAAGGTCAGGTCCTCGGAGTCGGCGAACATGGCGGTGATCAGATCCGCCGCGGTCGTGTAGGCGTTGAGCATCTCCCCCGCCGACTGCACCGTGTGGAACTCGGTGCGGCCCTCGAGCATACGGGCGGTCAGCTCGACGGCGGTATCGGCGACACCGAGGTAGGCCGCCAACACCAATGGCAGCGCCGCGCCGATCACCACATTCAGCACCGGCGGCCAGGCACCGGCCGGACGGATCAGCGAGACCGCGGCGTCGGGCACGAACACCTCGTCGAGAACGACCGTGTGCGATCCACTGGCGCGCAGCCCGAACGCGTCCCAGGTCTTGTCGATGCTCACGCCGGGCGCGGTCATCGGCACCGCGCAGTGCACGACCTGATCCTCGAAACGGACGCTGGTCACCAGCACGTCCCCGACCTCGCACCCACTCGCGGGCGCCTTCCTGGCACTGACCAGATAGCCGCCCTCGACGCGCACGGCCGTGCCGTTGGAGTCGACCCAGTCCGACGCCCCCGTGCTGACCAGGATCGCGCCCGCCGCGACCTTCGCGAAGACCGCGGAGGCGTCGACACCGTGCTTGTGCCGCCACACCTGCGCGGCCACCAGATGCGAATGCATGGCGAACGCGACCGCGGTCGACGGATCATGGCGACCGAGTTCACGCAGGACCTCCCCCATCTCCTGATGGGTGGCACCGCCACCGCCGAACTCGACGGGAACGAGCGCGGCCGAGAGGCCGTCGGCACGGAGCCGGTCGAAGGCGGCGACGGAGATCTCGCCGGTGCGGTCCCGCTCGGGGACCTCCGAACGCAGGGATTCACCGAGCAGGCGAGCCAGAGCGACGCGGTCGGTGCGGGACGTGGTGTCGGGAAATGTGGAAGTCATGTTTCGAAGGTAGGAACCACCGCGATAACCGGATAGTCCAGAAAGTGGACTCCCCCGGTCCAGAAACTGGACCCCGTCGGCGAGGTGACCATGACTGATACGACCGCAGGCTACGGCCAGTACTGCCCGATCTCCCGTGCGCTCGACGTGCTCGGCGAGCGCTGGTCGCTGCTCATCCTGCGCGACCTCTACCTGGGCACGACCCGCTTCAACGACCTGGCCCGCGGCCTGCCCGGACTGTCGCGCAGCCTGCTCGCCAAACGGCTGCGCCAGTTCGAACGCGCCGGGCTGCTCGACAAGATCGGCGCCGACCACCTGCTCACCGAAGCGGGCACCCAGCTCGAACCGATCCTGTTCGGCCTGGGCGAATGGGGCGCCCGATGGACCTTCGGTGCCCCCCAGCACGAGGAACTCGACGCCGCACTGTTGGTGTGGTGGATGCACACCCGCGTCGACACGTCCGGATTCCCGGGCAGACGCCATGTCCTGCAGGTCCGGTTCACCGACGACGTCCGCCGATTCTGGATCGTCGTCGAGGGTTCCACGCCCTCGGTCTGCGAGACCGACCCCGGCTACCCCGTCGACGTCGCCATCATCGCCGATGTGGCCGCCCTCTACGAGGTCTGGCTCGGCCGGATGCCGTTGACCCACGCCCAGCGCACCGGCCGCGTCAGTTTCGCCGGTCCCGCCGCTCTGACCCGCCGCATGCCCACCGTGCTCCAGCTGAGCCCGGTCGCGGGCTATGTCAGCGAAGCGACCCTCACCGAGAACGCCACCGCCCGCGCGTCCTGAGCTCGGCCGACCTCACGGCCACAGACGTTCCCGCACCCAGGCCTCGCCTGTGTCGCGGTAGCGCAAGCGCAGGTGTCGACGGTCGTGACTCGCCTGCCAGAACTCGACCTCGACCGGCGCGACCAGGTACCGCGTCCAGGTCTCCGGCGCCACGTCGGGATTCTCGGCGACCCAGCGCTCGGCGTCGCGGGCGGCCCGCGACAGCTGCGCCGGATCGTCGAGCACCTGCGACTGTCGTCCGATGAACGCCTCGACCCGCGAGGCCGGCGGTCGGGCGAGGAAGTCCTCGGCGGAGACGTCCGGCGCCGCGGGTGTGACCGGGCCGCGCAGCCGGACCTGACGGCCGCGACCGGGCCAGAAGAACGTCAGCGCCGCCTGCGGAGTCTTGCTCAGCTGCAGGCCCTTCGGGCTTTCCGAGCTGGTAGCGATCGCCCATCCCGCGCGGCCGACGTCCTTCAGGATCACCACGCGCGCGTCCGGAGCGCCCTCGGCGTCCACGGTCGACAGCGTCACCGCGTGTGGGGCCAGCACGTGTTCGCCGGCCTCGTGCAGCCAGTCGAGGAACAGCTCCTGCGGTGTCGACGGTGCCGAGTCCGGGTCGAAGTCCGGCAGGTCGTCGGGAAAGGACGCCCAGCCACGCAAGGAAACCATGCCCCGACCGTACGGCCATCGACCGTTCGACCGATACCGCCACCGCGGGGATTCGCGTGGACGAGCTCCGATTTCAGCTCTGGACAACACAATCGACCCGTTGTTACTTTCGAGTAACTTGGGTGCGGGGTGGTCGCACCGAAACGCCGACGGGGGTTGAGCATGCCGAATTCCACAGCACAGGGACGCAGTGCCGGAATCGTGGGAGGTGGCATCGGCGGCCTCGCCGCCGCGATCGCACTGCGCAAGGCGGGCTGGCAGGTGACCGTCTACGAGCGGTCGCCCGGGTTCACCGAAGCGGGCGCGGGAATCTCACTGTTCCCCAACGCGCTCACCGCACTCGACGCACTCGGCATCGGCGCCGAGATCCGCGCCGCAGGAGTCGGTGCCGTTCCCGGCGCGATCCGCAATTCCGCAGGCCGCGCCCTGTTCACCCGCTGGGCGAAACCACTGCCGGGCGGTTTCGCCGTGCCGCACCGCGCGGAACTCATCGCACTGCTCCTGCGCGCACTGCCGGACGAAAGCCTGCGGCCGGGGAGCACGATCGACGACGTCGACCCGGACGGAACACTGCGCGTCGACGGAGAGACCGTGCGCCACGACCTGATCGTGGCGGCCGACGGAGTGCACAGCGCGATCCGGCAGCGCCTGTGGCCCGGCGACACCGCCGTCCGGCACACCGGAATCACCGCGTGGCGAGGAGTCCTCGACACTCCCGCTCCCGACTTCGTCGGCGGCATGGTCGGCGTGCGCGCGGAGTTCGGCGTACTGCCGATGCCGGGAGCCCGCACCTACTTCTTCGCCGCCGCCCAGCCCGGCATCGACAGCCTCGACCACTTCGCCGACTGGGCCGCGCCTGTGCCCGACATCCTCGCCGCGGCCGACCCGGCGCGCATCCTGCGCGACGAGTTCCTGGAGGTGCCGGTGCCGCGCACCCTCACCCTCGGCAAGGTCGCGTTGGTGGGCGACTCGGCGCACGCGATGCGCCCGGAACTCGGGCAGGGCGCGGCCATGGCACTCGAAGACGCGGTGACCCTCGCCGCCCACGCACCCGACCTGCGCGCGTATTCGAAGGCGCGACGGCGGCGGGTACGGACGGTGTCGTGGCTGTCGCGCCAGGCCACCGGCAACAACATGCCCGATTCCCCGCGAAGCGCGGCCATCCGCGACGCCACCGCCCGGGTCGTGCCCGATGTCGTGGCCCTCTCCGCGACGTCGCGGCTGTTCCGCTGGCGGGCGCCGATCATCCACGTACTCTGAAAACGTGGCGGTTATCACTACCGGCCCCACCGTGTTGGCAACGGTCGTAATCAAAACGTTAGGGTTCAGGCATGGTACGTCACGGAGCAGCACACACCGACTCGGACGTGCCGAATGTTCCTCTCCCCCAGCAACATCCGGCACGCCTCGAACTCGTCGACACCCCCGAAACCCCGTCGGACCCCGCTGACGACCATTTCCCACGACTCGGCGACACCAGTTTCCTCACCACCGCGGCCCGGCACCGCCTCGCCGCCTTCATCCACACCAAGCTCGCCGAGCTCGCCGAAATGCCGTGAACGCCCGCCGATGACCTAGGCTCGAACGCCAGGAGTCATCGGCGGCGGACTGATTCACGCGAGGAGTGGCGAGGTGAGCGGCAGCGACGCAGCGGTCGTCCTTCCCGAACAGGTCCGGACCGAACTGCGGCGCGGCGTGCGCAGCGTCCTGGTCGACACGGCCGCGCTGCGCCTGGTCCGCGAACGATTCGACGACGGCCAAGCCGCCGCCCTGCGCCGCTACCTCGAAGCCTCCCAGTCCGCGAACACCCTGCGCGCCTACCGTACCGACTGGATCGCCTGGGCGGGCTGGTGCGCGGCCGAGCACCGGCAGGCGCTGCCCGCCGACCCCCTCGACGTCGCGGTATACCTGGCCGCGGCCGCCGACGCCCGGCGCGACAACGGCTCCTGGGCCTTCAGCCCCGCGACGCTGGACCGCAAGTCGGCCGCCATCGCCGCCGTGCACGCCGCCAACGGATTACCCTCGCCGACCCGCTCCGACGTCGTCCGGCTGACCCTGCGCGGCATCCGGCGCACCCGCCGCACCCCACCGACTCGCAAACGACCCGTCCTGCTGCACACCCTCGACCAGCTGCTCGCCGAACTCCCCGACGCCGGCTGGCCCACCGAACCCGCCCGCCGCCGCGACGCCCTCGCCCTGCTGGTCGGTTTCGCCGGCGCTCTGCGCCGCAGCGAACTCGCGGGCCTGCGCGTCAGCGACGTCCATGTGCGCACCGACCACTCCACCGGCGAACCACTGCTCGTCGTCCATCTGCCGACCACGAAGACCGACCCGACCGGCGTCGCCGAACAGCGCATCGCCCTGCCGCGCGGCAAGCATCCCCGCACCTGCCCGATCTGCGCCTTCGCCGACTGGGTGCGCCTCCTGGAAGTGCACGCGGCAGCGGGCGACCTCGGCACCCGTTCCTGGACCGCCGATCACCCCGTCCCCGATACCACGATTCACCGCTGCCACGGCTTCACCGGCACGCCCCTGGCGACCGACACCGAGCGACCACTGTTTCCGACCATCAACCGCCACGGCTCCATCGGCGCGTCCCCCTTGTCCGGCCGAGCCGTCGCTGAACTCGTCAAACGCTACGCCGCCCGCGCCGGCCTCGACCCGGACCTGTTCTCCGGTCACTCCCTCCGCGCCGGATTCGCCACCCAGGCCGCCCTCGGCGGCGCCAGTGACCGCGAGATCATGCGCCAGGGCCGCTGGTCCAACCCCCGTACCGTCCACGGCTACATCCGCACCGCGAACCCCCTCGAGGACAACGCCGTCACCAAACTCGGCCTCTGACACCCCGCTGGCACGGTGGGTAGCGTCGTGTCAGTCAGCGATGCGGTCCAGGCGGAAGATGCGGAACTCGCGACCACCGGAGCGTTCGAACTCCATCTCGTAGCCGGGCCAGAACTCGACGGCCTGGTCCCATACACGCTTGCGCTCGACGCCGGTGATCTCGGCGACCGTCACCGGGAACGCGGAGCTGCTGTTGTAACGGACCGAGGCCGTGCGCGCCGCACGCAGGTTCGCCGACCACGCCGGGTGCTCGGGCTTACCCCAGTTGGACCCGACCAGATAGAAGCCGTCGCCGTCGGGGACGCACAGTAGCGAGGTCGTGCGCGGCTGCCCGGACTTGCGCCCGACCACGGTGACCTCGATCGACGGCAGGCCGGCCAGATCCAGAACTCCCCACCGGCCGCCACTGAGCTTGCGGAGCAGTCGTTCGGTCGGCAGCACGATGCCCGCGCCGCGCATCACCCAGGGCTGTGCCGCGAATTCACGTGCGAGGGCAGGTAAGGGATTCCACGCCATCCTCGAATCCTGTCTCGAGCGGAACGGATACCTCGACTCGGGACCGGCCGCTGAGAGGCAACTCACTCACCTTCCCGGAGTGCCGGGGGCGACATGCGGAGCGCTGCCGCCCGCTCCCTCGTCCATGCGAGTGAGCGGTGATGGCATGAGGACATGTCGAGAACGTGAGTGGGTTGAATGGGGTAGGTGGGCTTTAATAGATAGATGCGCATATCTACGTAACATCATGTCTCAAAAGCGAGTTCGCCGCTCTTCGGGCGCCGCACCGACGCGATTCCCGGAATCCGTGGTCCCGATGACGCACACTGGACCACTCCCCCACCTTTCCTCTCAGGAGCGAGTGCCATGCCCTCCCCCAGCGGTCGCCGATTCCTCGCCGCCGTCGCCATGGCCGCCACGGCACTCCTGGCAGCCAGCCCCTCCCCTGCCATCGCCCGTCCACCGGCGCCGACTCACCTCGCGTCACTCGGCCCCGAATTCCTTTGGGGCGTAGCCGCTTCCGGATTCCAGGCCGAAGGCGATGCGCCGGACAGCAATTGGCGCCGTTACGCGGCCTCGGGCGCCACCCAGGACCCCTATCTGAACTCGGCGGACTTCCGCACCCGGTACCGCTCCGACATCGCCCTCGCCGCGGATCTCGGTGTGCGCGTGTACCGCATCGGCATCGAGTGGGCGCGGGTGCAACCACAACCCGGCGTCTGGGACGAGAGCGCACTCGCCTTCTACGACGACGTCGTGCGCGCGATCACCGACGCGGGGATGCGCCCGATGCTCACCCTCGACCACTGGGTGTACCCGGGTTGGACCGCCGACCGTGGTGGCTGGCGCGATCCCGAGATCGTGTCGAACTGGCTCGCCAACGCGCGGGCGGTGGTCGACCGTTTCGCCGGCGTCGACCCCCTGTGGGTGACCTTCAACGAGCCGACGTTCTACCTGGTCAACGAAGTGCGCAAGGGCGGGATCGGCGTGGCCGACGCCCCTGCCATGACCGACCGAATCGCCCAGGCGCACAACAACATCTACGACTACATCCACTCCGTGCAGCCCGGAGCGCGGGTCACCAGCAATATCGCCTTCATTCCCGGCGTCGACGACGCGGTCAGCGGGCCACTGCTCGACCGCATCGCGGCCCGTCTCGACTACATCGGCATCGACTACTACTACGGCGTCTCCCCCACCCAGCTCACCGTCCCCGACTTCGACCGACTCTGGACACTGCCCCTGCAATCCGAAGGCATCTACTACGCCCTCGACCACTACGCCCGCCGATTCCCCGGCAAGCCGCTCTACATCGTCGAGAACGGCATCCCCACGGAGAACGGCCTCCCACGCGCGGACGGCTACACCCGCGCCGACTCCCTGCGCGACACCGTCTACTGGCTGCAGCGCGCGGTCGCCGACGGGATCCCGCTGATTGGCTACAACTACTGGAGCCTGACCGACAACTACGAATGGGGTTCCTACACACCACGTTTCGGGCTGTACACGGTCGATGTGCTGACCGACCCGACGCTGACCCGTACCCCGACCGACGCTGTCGCGGCCTACCGCGCGATCACCGCGGGCGGCGGCGTCCCCGCCGACTACCGCCCGACCCGCGCACCGGTCCCGTGCTCGCTGGTCGACGCGGCGACGAGCTGCACCGATCCCGTGTCGGTCCCTCGGTAGCGGTTTCCGCGCGTGCCGGGTGCTCTACACTCGGGCGGGTGTCGAGCGCAACGTCACGCCCCTCCAGCGCCGTGAGCGGCAGACAAGCCCGATGGCAACCGCACAACGACAGCCGCCGGGAGCGGATCGTGCTGTCGGCGGTCGAATTGCTCGAGCAGGCGCCCGCCGGGGTCGAGGTGCCGATCGTCCAGATCGCCGAGCACGCCGGCCTCGCGAAATCGGTGGTGTACCGGCAGTTCGCGGGCCGCGACGAACTCGACCGGCGGATCAGGAGCGAGATCGCCGACCGCTTCGTCGCCGACATCGAAGACGCGCTCGACATCGCGGACGGATCCATCAACAGCATTCTCGTGCGCACGGTCGGTGCCGTGGTCACCTGGATCGAGGACCACCCCCGGCTGCACGAGTTCCTGCGGACGGGTCCGTCGGACGACGACTCCGAGATCGACGCGATGAGCGCGCTGATCGGCACCATCGCGGCGTCGACCCGGGCGCTGGTCACCGGCCTCGCCGGTGTCGTCGGCGTGAGCGACGACGGCTCGGCCGACACGATGACCTTCGCCATCGTGTCGATGACCGAGGCCACCGTCACCCGCTGGGCCAACGACCCGCAGCCGGTGCTGACCAGGGACCAGTTGATCGAGGAGGTCGCCTCCTACGCCTGGCACGTGGTCGACGGTGTCGCCCGCCGCCACGGCCTGACCCTTGATCCCGATCAGCAGCTGGTCGAGATCATCACCCGACTCGCCACGAGATGATCCGCCGTCAGGCGACCCGGCGATGTCCGCGCTCGGGCTCGCTGCGGTAGCGCGAGGCCGGGCCGTCGACACCGAGCGTGCGCCACAACCGCCGGGCGATCGGATTCATCAGGCCGAGGTCGTCGGCGAGCTTGCGCATGTCACCGAAGTAGCCCGACAGGATCTTGCGCGAGTGCTCCGACTTCCAGAACGCCTGCTCGATCACCTCGTGGGGAATGCCGAATTCGCGCTCGAACGACCGCGGTGGCGCCATGATCTCTCCGGCCAGCCAGCGCATGGCGATCGGGAACGCCACCGAACACGCGCCCCGGTTGAATTTGCCCATCCGGCTGATGTGCGCGGCCAGGAACTCACCGGCGAAGGAGATGTGCCGCGCTTCCTCCGCGATGTGGATCTCCATGGTGCGCAACACCATCGGCGGCATGGACGCACCCTCGCGGATGACCGCCTTCTGATAGTGATCGATCGGTTCCTCGCCGCCGAGGATGCCGATGAACAGGATCGTGTGGGCGTAGCCGCCCGCGACACCGATCAGCGGCGACAGCGCCTTGAACATCGGGCGCATACCGGGCACGTCCACCCCGATGCGATTCACCAGCTCCTGGAACATCTGGATGTGGTTGCACTCTTCGGTCATCTCGTGCAAGCAGTACCGGAACTCGGGCGAGCCGTTCGGCAGCTTCATGATGTACTGCATCATTCCGCGGATCAGGATGCTCTCGAAGGCCGCGCCCACCTTGATCGTGTTCGCGATTCGCCATTTCCCGATCGCGATCTGCCGATCCAGCGGCTGGTCGCGATACCACTGCGTGGCACCCAGCGGGTCGACGTCGGGCGAGAGAACCCAGCGCACGTCGTCCGGGTCAAGGGCGAGCTCCGGCGAATCCCAGTCGATATCGAGGTAGGGATCGAAATGCCGGTCGACCGACCCCTGCGAGAGGGTCGCCAGCGCATCTCGGTACTCCTCGGTGATGAGTCCGCCACGGCTCGATTCGGTCAGCGTCATCGGTGCCTCCTCGGTTCGCGTCCGGCGTCGGCGCTGTAAGCGTCGTCACACCGGTTGATCCGAGAATAACTGAGACCCACAGTCCCACACAACCCGCCACACCGACTTGTGACCGCCGACCGCGAACCGCTATTCGACGAGAAGCACGACCAGCCGGCGCGCGAGATCGGCATCGCCGGGACCGCCCAGCCAGACCAGGGGGCGGCGGGGGTCGAGGCGGTCGAGGGCGTCGGGCAGGGAGCCGAAGACACGCTCGGCGCGCAGGACACAGACCTGAGGAACCACTTCGGAGACGTCGGGACCGCCGTCGACGTCGAGAGCGAGAGAGCCGGTCGAGGCGTCGCCCGCCACCGCGTCGCGGACGACGGCGTCGCCGGAGTCCGCCGCACCCGAGCCGCGGTGCACGACCTCGTGCCCGGGCGCGCTCGCCCAGTGATCGAGCCAGGCCGGGCCCGGTTCGACCGCGGCCTGGACCGAGCGCACGCTCATGCCGTACAGGACGTCGGCGACCGCGGCCGGGAGGCCGGCGAGGTCGACGGTACGAACGAGCGAGCCGTGGTCGCGCAACCGTTCGGCGAACTCGGCCAGGACCGCGGCACGCTCGGCGGGATCGACATCGTCGCCGTGCCGTGAGGTCCGGCGCAGAGGGACTCGGCGCTCGTCGTCGGGTAGGTCCAGCAGCCCGTCACGGACGCGACGCAACATCTCCTCGCGAGAATTCACTCGGGCACTCCCGTTCGTTGGCGACGCCGGTGGACATCGCCGTACACACATCTCTCTTTCCACATACCGTGGGAATCACCTCGTTCGCTACGGTACCGACCGGTCCACAGTAGGCGGTCCGCCACACCGGACCGAATGGCTAGTTCACGGCTACTCGACCGAACCCGAGCATTCGCAGCATCTGGTCGATCTGGAGGTCGAACACCTCGGCCCGATCGGCGAAGGTGTCGCGGCCGTACATGTCGAAGACATCGAAGTTCACGGCGCCGAACAGGGTCGTCCAGGCGGTGAGGCCGCCCACGATCAACCAGTCCGGGGCGGTCATGCCGAATTGCTCCCGGATTGCGGTGAAGTCGGCCGACGTGGCGGTCGACACGACCGGCTCGACGGCGGGAGCGCCGAGCTGTCCGGCGCGGAAGGCGCTGTCGATGATGCCGAGCAGCGTCGCGATCACCCGGATTCCGGGGGTCTCGGTGTCCTCGGCGGGGGCGGCGTAGCCCGGCACCGGCGTGCCGAACAGCAATCCGTACCAGGCGGGCTCGGCCAGCGCCCAGGTCCGCACCGTCCGGGCGACCACCCGGAACCGCGTCGCCGGGTCGTCGGGCGCGTCGGCCAGTGCCGCGTCGACCGCGTCGCCGAGCGCGTTGTAGCCGTCGACGACGAGCATCGTCAGCAATTCGTCGCGGCTGCGCACGTACCGGTACACCGCCGACGACACGACCCCCAGATCACGGGCGACGGCGCGCAGCGACAGCGCGGCCGCACCCTGCGACGCCAGGTGCTCGCGGCCGATCCGCTTGATGTCGGCGAGGGTCTGGGCGCGCGCCAGTGCCCGCGGCCCCGGTCGATCGGTACTCATCCCCCGATCATCGCGCACCCGCGGCCCGGTCCAGTCGCCGCCGCTGGGCTGTGTCGTCGGCCGGCTCGACGACCCCGGCCGCGCGTTCGATCTCCGCGGCGAAGGTCGCGCCGCCGACCTCCCAGGCCATGGCCAGGAACTGCTCGCGGAACCGGCTCAGGTCGACACCGATGTCCTCGCCGCCGTAGCCGGTGCCCGCGGCGGCGCGCACCGTGCGCACCACGTCGTCGGCCAGATCGGCGATCCGCTCCCGGATCAGCGTGCGCAGGACGCCGCTGAGCGTGATGTCGGTGCCGACGTCGTAGAGCACGAGCGCGCCCTTGAGCATCGGACGGTCGGGCACGAACCAGGCGTCGTCGCGACGTTCGAGATAGCCCGCTCCGATGAGCTCGGCGAGGACGTCGGTGCCGCGGTCACCGAGCAGCTCGATCAGCTCGGCGTCGTCGACGATCACCGCCCGTTCCCCCGCCTGCACGGCGCGCGGATCGAACAGCGTGCGCCAATCGCCCGCACCGGGCGACGGCTCGGCGTCGAACACCTCGCGGATGGCGTCCAGGCGCAGCCCGCGGGCCTGCATCGCGACGATGTCGCGCAACCGGTCCAGGTGCGCGTCGGAGTAGACGACCTCCTTGCCCGCGCGGCCGGGTTTCGGCAGCACGCCGAGCGAGTGGTAGTAGCGGATGGTGCGCGCCGCGACGCCGCTGACGTCGGCGAGTTCCGCTCGGGTATATCGGGGCACCCGACCAGCATAGGGCCGCCCGCGCCGGACTTTGACAGCTCTGGCTGTCGACGTTAGCGTTACCGAGGTCACTGTCGACACCGATCGAGGAGCCCTCGTATGTCCGATCGCACCACCGACTTCGACGTCTTGATCGTCGGCTCCGGCTTCGGTGGCAGTGTCACCGCGCTGCGCCTGGTCGAGAAGGGCTACAAGGTCGGCATTCTCGAGGCGGGTCGCCGGTTCGCCGATGACGAACTGCCCAAGACCAGCTGGGACCTGCGCAAATTCCTGTGGGCACCCAAGCTCGGCTGCTTCGGCATCCAGCGCATCCACCCCCTGCGCGACGTCCTGATCCTCGGTGGCGCCGGAGTCGGCGGTGGTTCGCTGAACTACGCCAACACCCTCTACGTGCCGCCGGAGCCGTTCTTCCAGGACGCCCAGTGGCGCGACATCACCGACTGGCGCGCCGAGCTCACCCCGTACTACGAGCGGGCCCAGAAGATGCTCGGTGTGGTGCGCAACCCGCACATGACCCCCGCCGACGAGATCTTCAAGGCCGTCGCCGAGGACATGGGCGTCGGCGACACCTTCGTGCAGACCCCCGTCGGCGTCTTCTTCGGTGAGCCGGGCAAGACCGTGGCCGACCCGTACTTCGGTGGCGCGGGCCCCGAGCGCACCGGGTGCGTGGAATGCGGCGACTGCATGGTCGGCTGCAAGTTCGGGGCCAAGAACACCCTCGTCAAGAACTACCTGTACCTCGCGGAAAAGGCCGGGGCGCAGATCATTCCGATGACGACCGTGACTGCCCTGCGTCCGCTGCCCGACGGCACCTGGGACGTCGCGACCGAGCGCACCGGCGCCTGGGTCCGCAAGGACCCCAAGACCTTCACCGCCGAGCACGTCGTGCTGGCCGCGGGCACGCTCGGCACGCAGAAGCTGCTGCACTCGATGCGCGATCAGGGCGTGCTGCCGAACCTGTCGGACAAGCTCGGCCTGCTGACCCGCACCAACTCCGAGTCCATCGTCGGCGCGGCGACCAAGACGCTCGCGCCCGGTCAGGATTTCACCAAGGGCGTCGCGATCACGTCCTCGATCCACCCGACGCCCGACACCCACGTGGAGCCGGTGCGCTACGGCAAGGGCTCCAACTCGATGGGCCTGCTGCAGACCCTGATGGTCGACGGCGGCGGCAAGGTCCCGCGCTGGCTGCGCTTCCTCGGTGTCGCACTCCTGCATCCGTTACTGCTGCTGCGCTTCCTGAGCGTGAAGAACTGGAGCGAGCGCACCATCATCTCGCTGGTGATGCAGCACCTGGACAACTCGATCACCACCTACACCAAGCGCGGGCTGTTCGGTGGACGCAAGCTGACCTCCAAGCAGGGCCACGGCGAACCGAATCCGACCTGGATCCCGGCGGGCAACGATGTCACCCGTCGCGTCGCGGAGAAGATCGGCGGCGTCGCGGGCGGCACCTGGGGTGAGGTCTTCAACGTCCCGCTCACCGCGCACTTCCTCGGCGGTGCCGCGATCGGCGCCGACCGCGACCACGGCGTGATCGACGCCTACCACCGCGTCTTCGGCTACCCCACCCTCAGCGTCGTCGACGGCGCCGCCGTCTCGGCCAACCTGGGCGTGAACCCGTCGCTGACCATCACCGCCCAGGCCGAGCGCGCGGCCGCCTACTGGCCGAACAAGGGCGAGGTCGACACCCGCCCCGACCAGAGCGCCGGCTACACCCGCATCGACCCGGTCGCCCCGCACCAGCCCGCCGTCCCGGCAGGCGCCCCCGCCGCCCTGGTCCTGCCGATCATCGAGATCCGCAGCAAGGAGCAGACCGCGGGCTGACCCCCGTCCCGAAAATCGGCCCCGGACAACGGTTCACCCGTTGCCCGGGGCTGTTTTGTTTCTGGTCACGGCAGCTCGGCCCGGGATTGCGACCCGGGCGGGTGACGCCAGCGCAGACGAGTCTCCTGCCGACATGTAGTTGTGCGATCGAACTAATTGGTTGTACGGTCGAACTATGTCGAACGAACCTGCCGCGAACCCGGACGTCGATCGTCTGCAAAGCGGCGTTGTCGCCTTCGTGCGAGCGTTCGGGTTGCACCAACCCGACACGACGCCGTGCGGGCAGACGATCCCGATATCCCAAGCGCATGCACTGACCGAACTCGCCGCACGGCAACCGATCAACCAGTCCGAACTCGGCATGATCCTGCGACTGACCAAAAGCACGGTCAGCCGGATGGTCGGGCTGATGGAAGGGCGCGGCTGGATCGAGCGAGTCCGCGGCGGCGCGGCCGATGGACGCATGGTCCTACTGCGGCTCACCGACAGCGGTGAGCGGGTGGCCGCGGACATCTCGGCCGCCCGGCGCACGCGAATGGAGACCTTCCTCGGCCGCATCCCGACAGCGCAGCGAGACGCTGTGCTGCAAGCACTTTCGACCCTGACAGAGGCAGCAGATGAACATTGACAACATGTCCGGCCGTACCCGTGCCGTGGTATCGGTCTTCCTCGCGCTCATCGTCGCCGCCGGCGGACTGTGGTGGGCGTCGACACGGGAAGTCTCCCCGTCAGGCCTGGTGGAACGGCGGGCCGAGGTCGCCGACCGAGGCGCCGCCGTCATGCCGTTCGATCTGACCGAGACCACCCACTCCTTCGTGCCCACCCCCGACGGCGGACAGCAAACCGTCACCGCCAACGACCTCGCCGGGACAGAGCAGACCCGGCTGATCCGCGAACACCTCACCGCAGAGGCAGCGAAGTTCGCCGCGGGCGATTTCACCGATCCCGCAAGAATTCACGGCGACCAGATGCCCGGACTGGCCGAACTCCGGGCAGGCGCGGGTCGCATCACCGTTCGCTACGAGGAACTGACCGCCGGTGCGGCCCTGCACTACTCCTCGGCCGACCCCACACTGGTCGACGCACTGCACCGATGGTTCGAAGCCCAATCCAGCGATCACGGTACCGATCACCACAGCACCGATGTCGGTCTCCGTTGAGCCGGCCTGTTCGTTTCCCTCCGGCCGACCAGCAAACGGGCGGACGCTCAACCAGAGGTTCGACATCGGCGGCACCCGCGTATCGCGCCGGAAACCGACACCGCCTCAGCGTTCGCTCTGTGTGGTTCCCGACGCCGGGATGGATGGTGTGACCAGTGCCGAGTACTTGTGCTCGGCGATGATGTCGCTGAGCCGGAACACCGCACGCGGATCCGGCAGCAGGTGGCGTTTCGCGAACACGGCAAATCGGGCCAGGCGGCGTACCGCGCAACTGAACGCGGCGGGCGGGCGCGGGATTCGGAGGGTGTCGAGGACGTGTTCTTCGGAGAACGCCAACACCAGCCAGCGCCCGAACCAGCGCAGTGGCCGCGGGAACCAACGGGTCGCGAACTGGTCGACGAGTGCTTCCGCCAGTCGTCGGCCGGCCGGCGAATACGCGAACTCTGCACCGTATTCGTAGGATTCGAGGAACTGTTCCATGTCCCGCCAGGTACCCGGGATATCGGTCACACCGAGGTGTTCGGACACGCCGCGCCAGTGGATCAGCTGGGCGCGGCGCTCGTTCTCGCTCAGTCCGGGAGCTCCGACGACCTGTCGCAGCAGGCGCTCGTAGATGAGGGTGAAGACGGCGGCGCTGTGCTGGAAGGTATGCATGGGCATCGGCCAGTTGCGGGCAACGCCGGAGTGCCAGTTCCGTACGTAGCCGAGGCTTTCGACGCTGGTGGGGCTGGATACGCCGTCGTCGA
Organism: Nocardia canadensis; assembly: GCF_032656385.1. Classification (NCBI taxonomy): domain Bacteria; kingdom Bacillati; phylum Actinomycetota; class Actinomycetes; order Mycobacteriales; family Nocardiaceae; genus Nocardia; species Nocardia canadensis. Next base: position 833,704 of record NZ_JAVCWB010000008.1, on the reverse strand, counting down.
CCCAGGAGAAGAGGTGGAACATGGTTTCGTCGGCGCGCCGGATTCCGTGGCCGTAGAGCATCCCGGTGCCGTTGCGGTCCACCGATTCCGCCGAGACCGGCGGACCGGCGAAACGGACGAATCCGACGGTATAGAACAGGTGCACCGCGAGCAGGCTCTTCGGGAGGAGCTGGCAGCTGGTCAATCTCACGATCCGTTCGCTGTCCACCTCCGGATCGAGTCGTTCGATCTCGGTGCGAATCCAGTGGAAGCCACGCTTGTCGTTTGCCATCGGGGTACTCCTGTCAATCGTTCACTACGGCGGGGGTTTCGGACTTCGGCTCCGCGTCCGTGGCCGGACTCGTGCGCAGCAAGGCGATGGTCAGCACGGCGCCGATCGCGGCCAGCGCGGCGGCGCCCGCGAAGGCGACGTTCAGGCCCGTCCGGTAGGCGTCGACTGCCGGGGACTGCCGAGCCACCACATCGGCGAGCAGCAGAACAGCCGTGACTCCGACCCCCGATCCGACACGCTGTGCGGTGTTGACGATGCCCGCCGCGATCCCGGCGTCGCTCTTGGAAACGGAGGTGACCGCGGGGACGGTGACGCCGACGAACGCGGCGGGCAGGCCGACGCCGAGCAGTACCGCACCGGGCAGCACGTCGATCAGGTAGTTGCCATGCTCGGGCAGACGAGCGAACCAGGCCATGGCCAGCGCCTGTAGCCCGAGGCCCGCAGCCAGCACCCGCCAGGCACCCAGCCGATCCAGCGCGTACGGGATCAGCGTCCGGGAGACCACCACGTTCACCACGGCCACCGGTAGCACCGCGAGGCCGGAGACGGTCGGACTGTAGTGCTGAGTGTTCTGCAGGTACAGCGCCAGCAGGGCGAAGGTGGGCACGTGCGCCGCACCGACCAGCGCGTTGACTACGGCCGACCCGCTCACCTGGCGAACGGCGAACAGCCGCAACGGCATCAGCGGATGCGCGCTCCGCGCCTCGAGGAGTACGAAGCCCGCGAGCAGCGCGAGCCCGGTCACCAGCAGACCCGACGCCGCGGTGCGCGTCGACTCGTCGCCGAGGGCGCCGAGGGCATATCCGGTGATCAACAGCCCCACCGTGCCGGTGATCGCACCCGGCACGTCGAGCCGACGCAGCGCCCGGACGGATGGCGCCGGATCCGGCGGGAGCACTCGGACGTAGGCCAGCGCCAGCACACCCACGGGCAGGTTGATCAGGAAGATCGACGGCCAGCCGAACAGATCGGTGAGTGGTCCGCCGACCGCGGTGCCGATGGCCGCGCCCGCCGCCCCCATCGCACTCCACACGCCGAAGGCGCGGTTGCGTGCCGCGGGTTCGGTGAACGTCAGGGTGAGCAGTGCCAGTTGCGCGGGGATGACCACGGCCGCGCCGAGGCCCTGCAATGCCCGGGCCGCGATGAGGACCGCCGGGGTCGGCGCGAATCCGGCCAGCGCGGACGCCACCGTGAAGACGGCGAGCCCGCCCGCGAACACCCGGCGTGGTCCGAGCAGATCGGCGGCGCGCCCGCCGAGCAGCATGAATCCGCCGAAGGCGAGGAGGTAGGCGTTGGTCACCCAGCCCAATCCCGCTTCGTCGAGCCCGAGGTCCGCGCCGATGCTGGGCAGCGCCACATTCAGCACGGTCGTGTCCAGGAAGACCACCAGCTCGACCATCGTGATCAACAGCAGGACCAGCCGGTCCTTCGGCGCGAGTACAACCTTGCTCGGCATGAGCACAACCCTTTCGCTAGAGCGTAACTCTAGTCAGATTTCACTAGAGTCATGCTCTAGTCAAGTAGTATGCGAGGCATGACAGGCAAGAACACCGGTGTGCGAGCAGCCAGGACAACGGCCAACCGAGAAAAGATGCTGGCAGCGGCACGGGAACTGTTCACCACCCGCGGCTACACACCGACCACGATGAAGGCCATCGCCGATCAGGCCGGCATGGCGGTGCAGACGCTGTACTTCACCTTCGCCACCAAGCGCGCGATCCTGTCCGAACTACTCGACGTCGAGATCGCCGGCGACACCGAACCGGTCGCCACCATGGACCGTCTCTGGTTCACCGAGGCCCTCGCAGCGGCGCCCGCCGAGCAGATCCGGCTTCAAGTCGCCGCGGCGGCAACGATTTTCGCTCGGGTCAGCCCGTTGCTCGAGGTGATTCGGTCGGCCGCGGCGACCGACCCGGAACTCGCCGAGATCTGGGAAACCAACGTCGCCCAACGTCACCTGGTCCAACTTCGTCTGGCCGAGGCCCTCGCCGGCAAGACGACGCTGCGTGGTGGCATCACCGCTGCCCGCGCCGCCGACATCGCTCTTGCCACACTGGCCCCCGAGACCTACCGCCTACTCGTCCACCAACGCGGCTGGACGGATGCCGAGTGGGCGTCGTGGGCCACCGACGCGCTCACACGGCAACTGCTCCCCTCAGCACGACTCCGCGGCGACTCCGTCGAAGCGCTCGCGCCCGAGGAGACCCGGTGAGTGTGCTGGTCCTGGGCGGATACGGAGCCGTCGGAGGCCATCTGGTACGGCTACTGCGCGCACGAGGTGTACCGGTGCTCGCGGCCGGACGCGATGCGGCACGCGCGGACCGCGTGCTCGACGTCGCCCTGGTAGACAGTGTCGTCTCCGCTCTCGACGGAGTCTCGATCGTGGTGAATTGCGCAGGCGTCGAGGACATTGGGCTCGCGGAGGCGTGCGCCTGCCGCGGGATCGCCTTCCTCGAGATTTCCGCGACCTCCGGCTACGTGCAGGCATTGGAGCGCGTCGAGGGGCCTGTCGTGCTGGGGGTCGGATTGGCGCCCGGCCTGACGACCCTGCTCGCCGTCGACGTGCTCTCACGCGACCCCGGCCCCGTCGACATCATGGTCGGTCTCGGTTCCGGGGAACACCACGGCGCCGCCGCCACCGCCTGGAACGACCGGCTGATGGGACAACACTTCCCCGACCCCGACGGCACCAGCGTCCGCAACTTCACCGAACCCGCGCAATTCACCATTCCCGAATACACGGGGATACCGGCCGTTTCCCGCGCTGCGCGCCGACTTCGTCGACCAGCACCGACTCACCCGCGAATTCGCAGTACCAGTCCGCAGCTACCTGAGACTGGACTCCCGCCTCGCCACCGCCGGGCTGGCAGCACTCACCTGGGCACCCGCACTACGGGCGGTGGTTCCGCATCGAATGCCCGGCGGCGACAGATGGGTTGTGCTCGTGCGAGCCTTCGATGGGTCCTCACGCTGGGCCAGCGGCCGTGGACAATCGCTGGCCACTGCCGTGGTCGCCGCCACCACAGTCCGGGAGATGGCGCGCCACCGCATAACCGCGCCGACATGGATTCACGAACTTCTCGAGATCGAGCTGCTTCGGCATGATCTATCAGCGATCGGTGTCAGGTTCTGACAATCGCTTCGCCTTGTCCTCCCCGCGGCGCGGATCAGCTCGCCCGCCGACTCGGAGACTGTCCTCGCCGGTAGCTTCGTCCTCCCGATCTCAGAGGGCGTTGATCCGGGCCAGCGCCTCGAATGCCAGGTCCGCGGCCTGCCACAGGGCGGTGATCTCGGTTCGGACGGTGGGAGCGAGGGCGGGGTCCTGGAGGGCTAGGCCGTTGGTGAAGATGACGACGTTGGCGCCGAGATCAGCGGCGATGAGCAGCTGTTCGGTCGCTACTCCCGCGCCGAAGAGCTGGTCGAGTCCTTCGCCGACGAAGTAGAACCGCCACAGCGGGCCGAGGTCGGCCCCGTAGACGGCCTTGGTGCGCTCGACGATCAGATCGCCGGCGGCGGCGATACCGGCGACGATCTCGAAATAGTCCGGCGCGTTCTCCGGCCGGCTGCCCACGGCCGCAACCGAATACGTCAGGTCCACGGTCAGGTGGGCGTTGTAGCCCGCCATCGCGGTGCGGGCGCGCGAAGCGCCGCAGTCCTGCGCGAGCGCGAAGTAGTGGGCCCACTGCGGCTCGGCGACGCCGCCGGTGAACTCGGCGTACAGGTTGTCGAGGAAGCGTCGCAGCAGTTCGGTACTGATCGCGTGCGCGTACTCGCGGTCGACGAACGCGCCGGGGTCGCGCTGCAACGGCATGACGGCGGCGTATTCGACGCCGTCGAGCCCGATTGCGAACAAGCCGCGCAGATCTCGGTGGTCGACGAGGATCTCGGTGATCCGATGATGCCGGGCGACGGCGTCCTCGAGGCGGGCGAGACCGTCGGCGCCGGTGATCGTCGAGGTGTCGGAAAGCCGCACGATCTCGGCGATGTCGGCGGCGGACAGTGTCGACCCGCAGGCGGTGTCACGCACCGCCGCGCTCGCCGGTGCCGCGACTAGCGCGGGCAAGGTCATGATCACGGCCGCGGCGAAGGCGGCGATCCCGCTCGAAACATGCACCCGCAGATTTCATCATTCGCACGGCCGAACCGCAGCGCGCGACACGGCGACCGGCGCGTCCACTGCCACGCACCTCGCGTGCAATAGCCTGGGCGGATGCCGGAAACCATTGCGATTTCAGGGGCCAGTGGACAGATCGGCGGGCGGGTCGCCCGGCTGCTCGCGGACTCGAGCGCACCGTTGCGGTTGCTCGGCCGGCGCCTCGACCGCCTGCCGGCCATCGCGGGCGCGAGCCGGGCGGTCCTCGATTTCGCCGATCCGGCGACGGTGGCACCCGCGCTGGAAGGTGTGCAGACCTTCTTCTTCGTCTCGGCCACGGAGAGCGCCGACCGCGCCGCGCAGCAGGCCACAGTGGTGCACGCCGCTCGGAGCGCGGGTGTCCGGCGCATCGTGTATCTGTCGTTCGTCGGCGCGGCACCGGACTGCACCTTCACCTTCGGCCGCGACCACTGGTACACCGAGCAGGCCATCCGCCAGTCCGGTCTGGACTTCACGTTCCTGCGCGACAACCAGTATCAGGACATCATCCCGCACTTCGCCGATGCCGACGGCGTCATCGCGGGCCCGGCCGGTGACGGCAAGGTGGCCGCGGTGACCCGCGCCGACGTCGCCGACTGCGCCGCCGCCGTACTGGCCTCGACCACCTACACCGGCGAGACCTTCGATCTCACCGGCCCGCGCGCCTTCACGTTGCCGACCGCCGCGGCCGACATGACCGAAATCCTCGGCCGCCCCTACCGTTTCGTCGATCAGACCGTCGAGGAGGCCTACGCCACGCGCGCCGGCTACCACGCGCCGCAGTGGGAGGTCGACGGCTGGGTGAGCACCTACACCGCCATCGCCCAGGGCGATCTCGCCCAGGTCTCCGACGCGGTGCCCGCCCTCACCGGACACCAGGCCACCGACTTCCGGGACTACCTGGCGTCCTTGCCGCACGACGCCTGATCGCCAGGCCCCGTCCTCACGACGCGTGGACCGGCTCGGCGCCCGCGTCCTCGGTGCTCGCGGGCGACGACGGCCACCAGACCCGGTCGCCCAGCAACGCGAACAGCGCCGGGACGACCAGGGTCCGCACCACGAAGGTGTCGAGCAGGATGCCGATACCGACGACGATGCCCAGCTGGGTCAGCGTGATCAACGGCAGAACGCCCAGCACACAGAACACCGCGGCGAGAACGACACCCGCGCTGGTGATCACCGCCCCCGTCGAGGCGACGGCACGCACCATTCCCTGTGTGGTGCCGTACGTTCCGGCCTCCTCGCGGGCCCTGGTCACCAGGAAGATCGTGTAGTCCACGCCCAGGGCCACCAGGAACAGGAAGCCGAACAGCGGCACATTGGTGTCCAGGGCCGGGAACCCGAACACCGTGCCGCTGATCCAGCTGCCCGCGCCGAGCGCCGCCAGCGCGCTGAGCACGGTCACTCCGACGAGCAGCACCGCCGCCGGAACGGCCCGCAACAGCGCCAGCAGCACCAGCAGCACGACGGCCAGGATCAGCGGGATGACCAGCGCCTGATCCCGGCGGGCGGCATCGCGGATGTCGAGCGCCTCGGCATCGGATCCGCCGACGAGCGCCTCGGCGCCCGAAACCGCGCCGACGGCCGAGCGGACCGCTTCGATGGTGGTGAATGCCTCCGCCGAGCCGGGTGCCGCGTCCAGCACGACCGACCAGCGGGTGGTGCCGACCTCGGAGACACCGGACACCGTGGCCCGCGAAACACCCCGCACGCCTTCGAGTGCAGGGCGCACGGCGGCATCGGCGCTCGTCCGGGCGATCACCACGGCGGGGTCCGAGGAGCCGGACGGGAAGTGCTCGGCCATGGTCTCGAGCCCGTCGACCGATTCGGCGTCGACCCGGAACTGTTCGGTGCGCGAGAGTCCGATGTCGGTGGTGGCCAGCCCGGTGGCGAGCACCACCAGGACCGCCGACGCGACACCGGCCACCATCGCGGGCCGCCGCACCACGCGCGTGGCCACGGCCGACCAGACGCCGTGCGCGGCGGTATCGCGACCGTCCGCGGGTGGCACGAACGGCCAGAACACCCTTCGTCCGCACAGCGCCAGTGCGGGCGGCAGGGCCGCGAGGACGAAGATCAGGGCGACGACGAGGCCCGCCGCGGCGAACGCGCCCAGGCTGCGGGTGTTGGGCAGCAGGGCCAGCAACAGCGTCAGCAGCGCCAGCACCACCGTGACGTTGCTGGCGACGATGGCGGGTGCGGCATGCCGCACCGCCGCGCGCAGGGCCATCCGATGATCGTCGTGCCGGTGCAGTTCGTCGCGGTAGCGCGACACCAGCAGCAGGGCGTAGTTGGTTCCGGCGCCGAAGACCAGCACGCTGGTGATCCCGGAGGTCGACCCGTCGAAGGTCAGCCCGGTGACCTGGGCCAGCGCGGTGCCCACGCTCGTGGCGACGCGGTCGGCCAGGCCGACGACGGTCAACGGGACCAACCACAGCACCGGCGAGCGATAGGTGACGATCAGCAGCACCATCACCACGAGCGCGGTGACCAGCAACAGCAGGGTGTTCGCGCCGGAGAACGAGTCGGCGATATCCGCGCCGAAGGCGGGACCGCCGGTCACCTGCACGCGCAACGAATCCGGCAGCTCGGCGGTGAGCCCGACGCGCAACTCGGCGATCCGATCGGTGAGCGCGAAACCGTTCAGCTCCGCCGACACCGGGATCTGCGCGAGGACGGCGCGGCCGTCGGGCGCGGGAACGACCCGCGGTCCCTCGGGCGCGGGCACCCCGGCCCGGGTGAGCGCGGCGTCCACCGCCGCGAGGTCCGGCGGGGTCAGCACGCCGTCGTCGACGCGCGTGGCCACCATGATCGCGGTGGCGGTCCCCGCGTCGGGAAACTGCTCGACGGCTTCGGCCGCCCGTGCCGATTCCGCCGACCCGGGCAGCGACACCGGCGCCTGACCCGCACTGTCGTTGCCGCCGGCCAGCGCCATCACGGCGACCGCGGCAGCGAGCACTACCAGCAGCACCGCCCACGATCGCCTTCCGGTGACCAGTCGGGCGAACCGGTCCCAGCCATTTCCGTCGCTGTCTCCCGTCACGAGGGAGACTATTTCAGAAACTTAACTAATAGGCAATGTCGCAGGATCCGGACGCTAAGCTCGCAGCCGGACAGTGAGAGGAGACAGTGCGTGGGCGAGGACATCGCGGAGCCCGATCCGGCCGTCGACCGGACGGAGCTGCAGACCGAGATCGCCCGGGATCTGCGCGCGCTGACCGCGATCTCGGAACAGATCGGCCACGTCTTCGCACGGTCGAACAATCTGCGCCCGAACGACTTCCGCGCCCTGATGCACGTGGCGACCGCCGACGCCGAGGGCGCGCCGGTCACCGCAGGCCAGCTGAGCAAACTCATGGGCGTGTCCGCGCCCGCGGTGACCTATCTGGTCGAGCGGATGATCGAATCCGGCCATCTCGCGCGAGTACCCGATGCCACCGATCGGCGGCGCGTCCATCTCGGCTATACCGAGGACGGCATGGCCGTGGCGGCCGGATTCTTCGGCCCGCTCAGCGCGCGCGTCCGGGCGGCGCTGGCGGATCTGCCGGACAGCGATCTGGCGGCGGCCCACCGCGTGCTGGTCGGAGTGACGGCGGCGCTGCGCGAGTTCTACACCGAACTCCCGGAGCCCGGACAGTCCGCGGACCAGCACGGCACCGGCTGAGCGGCGATCAGGTCTCGTCGACCGCCGCCGGTTCGGTCGCGGCCGAGGGCACCAGTGAGTAGGCCAGGCAGACGATCGCGAAGAACGCGTACCCGAGGGCCACTTGCGGCGCGGCCGCCCACTCGACCGCGTGGGCGTGGATGAGACCGATCCAGCTCAGTACCGCGCCGATGAGCGCGGCCAGTCCCGCTGCGCGGAAACGCTTGTCGAGAACGAAGGTGACGATCGCGCCGAGCACGAGACCGGCCAGCACCGCCCCGGAGCCGAATGTCTTCAGCCCGTCGTACACCACACCGGCCTGGCCCAGCGCCGCCGACCCGACCTTGTCGGCCGAGGTGCCCGCCGCCGACAACGCGTTGTCGATCTGGGTCACCGCCCACTCCGCGAGATTGGGCAGCAGGGCGGCGACGACGGCCACCGCGTGCAGTCGTGGCACCGCTTGGAAGGCTTGGGCGCCGATCAGCAGGCCGATGTAGAGCAGGATCGGCACGATCGCCGGAATCGGCAGCAGCGTCGCCAGCACTCCGAACAGGCCGAGCAGGCACATGACGCCGATGGTCAGGCCGCTGGCCAGCGAGTATCCGGTGCGCCCGCCGGCGTCCTTCCAGCCCGGGTGGCCGATGTAGACCGCGGGCGGGAACGGGGAGCCGAAGCCTGCCCCGATGATCGCGCCGAAGCCGTCGGCCAGCAGGACGCTGCGCAGGTTGTAGTTGTCCCCGGCCGCCGCGGCGCTCTCGACATTGCTCATCGCCTCGGTGAAGTTGTAGATGCCGAGCGGAATGGCGGTGGCCAGCAGCGGCGCGAGGTTGCTCAATCCGTCGAACAGCAGATCCAGGCGCAGATCCGGCAGGCCCAGCGCGATATCGCTCGCCGCCTGCGCCACATCGGGTGCGGACATGTAGCCGCCGATCCAGCCGATCGCCGTGCCCACCAGCAGCGCCACCAGCCCGACCGGGATATTGCCCGGCAGCTTCACATCGGTGAAGAAGCCGATCAGGATGATGGCCAGCACGGGCAGACCGATCCAGGCCACCTCCCACATCTGCGCGGCGGGCCGCATCGCGATGAAGGTGATCGAGATGCCGGCGAGGGTGCCCAGCATCGCGGCGCGCGGGGTGACCCGGCGGATGGCGGGCCCGACGAAGGCGCCGATCATCACGATCACCCCGATCATGAACGCCCAGGCCAGCCCGGCCGCCCACGCCCGCAACGGATCTCCGGTCGTCAGGTAGATCGGCAGCATCACCACGAACACGACGATGAACATGTGCGGCACACTCGGTCCGTACGGCAGTGCGGTGACGTCGCCGCGATTCTCCCGCCGGGCCAGCCGCCGCGCGAGGACCATGTAGTAGAGATTGCCTAGCACCAGCGCGACCCCGAGCGCGGGCAGCACGGTGCCCAGGACATCACCGCTGGGGATCCGCACCACGGCGATGGTGAGCGTGGTGAGGGTCAAGACGTTGACCAGGATGTTGAACGCCAGACCGAAGAAGGCATTGGTGTCACCGCGTGTCCACCACGGAAGCACCAGGGGCGCAGGAGGTTCGGGGGCTTTGCTGGTGGTGGTCGTGTCGACGGACATGGGCTGTTCCTGTTCGCTAGGCCGTGACTGGTGAAGCGGTGGTGGCCGTCAGCGCGGTGACGACAGCGGTCGAGTCGGCGACCCACCCGAAGATCCCGCCCTGGGCGGCGATCATCGCCAGCCCGACGCGCTGGAACTCGGGGAAGTAGGAGCCGACGCAGTCGGCGACGACCAGGCACTCGTAGCCGCGATCGTTGGCCTCGCGGACGGTCGTGTGCACGCATACCTCGGTGGTGACGCCGGTGACGAGCAGCGAGGTGATCGCCAGCCGGTGCAGTACCTCGCCGAGCTCGGTCGCGTAGAACGCGCCTTTGCCCGGTTTGTCGATCACCACCTCGCCCTCGATGGGCGCGAGTTCGTCGACGATGTCGTGTCCGTACTCGCCGCGGATCAGGATCCGGCCGAACGCGCCCGGGTCGCCGATCCGCTGGGACGGGGTGCCGCGCCGCAATTTCGCGGGCGGGCAGTCCGAGAGATCGGGCAGGTGCCCCTCCCTGGTGTGGATCACCGGTATGCCGGTGGCGCGCGCGGCGGCGAGCAGCCCGGCCAGCGGGGTCGATGACCGTCCGCAGCAGCGCGACATCGTTGCCGAGACTCTCGCCGAAGCCGCCGGGGAGCAGGAAGTCGCGCTGCATGTCGATCACGAGCAGCGCGGTCGTGGCCGGGTCGAAGGGGAACGGTGCCGGGGTGGCGGGGATCTCGGTCATCGGTGGTCCTCGAGGACGGTGGCGGGTGACGGAGTGACAGCGCGGGGTTCGTCGAGCAGGCGGGCGGCGGCCGCGAGGACGACATCGTCGGCCAGGGCGGGCCCGAACACCATGAGCGAGACCGGCCTGCCGTCGCGGGTGGTGCCCGCGGGCACGGCGACCGCGGTGAGGTCGAGCAGGTTGCCGAAGTGGGTGTAGTGCCCGAGGACGGTGTTGGTCGCGATCGGGTCGGCCAGGACCTGCTCGACGGTGAAGGTGGTGCCGATCGTCGGGACGATCACCACGTCGAAGTCCGCCCACAGCCGGCCGACCCCGGCCCGCAGCTCCTGCAACCGCTGCTGCGCGCGGAACACCTCGACCGCGGTGAATCGCTGCCCGCCGGTGAGGATCTCGCGGATCACCGGCAGCATCGAGTCGGGCCGCTCGGCGAGGAAGGTCTCGAACTCGACGAGTCGCTCGGCGACCCACGGGCCCTGGTAGAGCAGGGCGCCGGCGTCCAGGAACGGCGTCAACGTGGTCTGCACGCAGTCGAAGCCGGAGCGCGGCAGGCGATCCCGGGCCGCCAGGTGGGCGACGCGCATCGCCTCGTCGCCGAAGAACTCGAGCTCGGTCGCGGCGGGCAGGCCGACCCGGATCGGTGCGCCGCGATAGCGCGGCCCGCGCGCCCGCGTCCACGGATCGTCGTGGTCGATCCCGGCGATGATGTCGAAGACCAGGTCGAGGTCCTCGACCGTGGTGGCCATCAAGGTCAGGCAGTCCAGCGATCGACAGGCGGGCACCAGCCCGACGGTGCTGATCAACCCGCGCGACGGCTTCCAGCCGACGATCCCGTTGAGCGCGGCGGGCACTCGGCCCGAGCCCGCGGTGTCGGTGGCGACGCAGAACGGCACCTGCCCGAGCGCGACCGCCAGCGCCGACCCGGAGCTCGAGCCACCGGAGATGAGATCGCCACCGAACACGCTGCGCGGCACCGGATACGGCGTCCTGGTGCCGTTGAGCCCGGTCGCGAATTGATCGAGGTTGGTCTTGCCGACGAACAACGCGCCCGCGTCGAGCAGCCGCTGAACCGCGGGCGCGGTGCGGGTCGCGGTGTAGCCGTAGTCCGGGCAGGCCAGCGTGGTCGGGTAGCCGGCGACATCGATGCTGTCCTTCACCCCGAACGGGACGCCGTACAACGGCAGCGCCCGCGCCCCCGGCCTACGCTCGATCTCCGCCGCGGCGGCGAGCAACGCGGCGCGCGGCACCGGGGTGATCCAGGTGCCGTCGTCGCCGCGCGCCGCGACGGCGTCGGCGACCCGCGCGGCCGTTCTGGTCGGCGAACCGTTGCCGTCCTGGTGCTGGGCGAGGATTTCCGTGACCGTGGGGCCTGCCGAACCGATCATGTTGTCGATTGTCGACAAAATGTGTGACGACCGAAGGCGCCGTCTGTATCGGATGTGTTAGCAGATACCGAGTTTCAGGTATGTTTGCTCGCCGTGCTGTCTCAGCGCGGCCTCCGCGGTCGCCGGGTCGTTCGAGGCCACCGCGGCCAGCAACTCCTGGTGGCGGCGCACACCCTCGCGGCGCGCGGCCACCTCGGTCTCCTGTCGCAGATTGCGGGCCATCGCCAATTGCAGCTTCACCAGGATCTGGCCGTACACCTGGTCGAGCTGCCGATTACCCGCCAGCGCCACAATCTCCGCGTGGAAACGGCGGTGCGCGTCGTCTCGGGCGACCCAGTCGCCGCGCCGGTCGGCCTCGGTCAGCTCGTCGAGAGCCGCGCGCACTCCCCCGAGCCCACGGTCCAGGTCGGCGTGGGGCAGCGCGGTGGTCAAGGCATGGCGCTCCAACGCCCGGCGTACTTCGAACAATTCGACGATGTCGGACGCCGACCACACCACCACCCGGTAGCCCCGTCGCGGCAGGTGCTCGATCAAGCCCTGTTCGGCGAGGCGACGCAGCGCCTCGCGGACCGGCGCCCGGCTGATCCCCAACCGCGCGCACAGCGCCTCCTCCCCCACCCGCGCGCCCGGGGCCAGTGCGCCGCTGAGCACCTCGGCCCGCACGTGCCGCGCCGTCATCTCCACCAGACTCGCCGGTAGCACAGTCGAATCGGATGCCGCTGCCGTCATAGGTCGAGTCTACGAACACCGCGGCCGCGCGGCCTCCGCCGCTAGACCAGGCGCAGACTGGTGACCAGCTTCTCGGCCTCCTCGGCGCTCAATTCCCCGCTCGTGTTGCGGTCGACGAGGAGGGTCAGCACGAGCAGGGTGCCTGCGGCATTGCGGAAGGCGAAGGTGTAGACCGAGTAGGCATCGGCCGTGCAGCCGGACAGCTGGGGCTTCCACGGTCCCGTGCTCTCCACGAACTGTCCGGCGACGCCGCTCCGGGTGGTCAACGACCTCGGCGTGGTGAGCTTGCCGCCACTGGGATCCGAATACCCGCCCTCGGCAGCGATTTTCGCGACCGTCTTCGCCGCGGCGGCCGGATCGGACTCCGTGCTCGTGGTGACCGCGGCCATCGCCCGATAGGCGGAGCCGGGGCAGTACTTCTCGCCCTCGGTCGACTGGCCGCGGCCGTCGATGGAACCGCTCGCGGTGGTGAAGCTCATCGTGTCGTAGGAGGGGGCGACCGACCAGGTCGACGGCACGTCGTAGGCGACCCGATAGGTGGGAATGAGCACGCCCTTCGCACCGGGGGTCACCGGGGCCGTGGTGGTGCCCGACAGCGACCCGGTCGGCACCGCCGCGGAGGTGACCGATGTCGGGGACGCGGTGGTGTCGTCGGACGAGCGCGTTCCGAGCACGACGGCCACGATGCCCACGACGACGACCAGCACCGCCACGACCACCACGGCGATGATCACGCCCGCACCGCCACCACCACGGCGCGGCGGACCCGGAGAGGGCTGTGGCACATAACCGTACGGCTGCTGACCGTACGGTGGCTGCCCGTAGCCCTGCGGCGGCGCACCGTACTGGGGTGGCGGATATTGACCCTGGTGCGGCTGGGGGTATCCGTAGGGCTGCTGGGGCGCGGGCTGCGCGTACGGTTCCGGACCGGTCTGCGGCTGCTGCCCCGCCAGGCCCGGCGCCTCCCACCAGCGATCGCTGTCGTCCGCCACGTCGAGTCCTCTCCTGCCACCTGCCGCGACCATCCGGCGGTCAGGCTCTCCCCGTCAGCGTAACGGCGAACGGCCGGGCTCGGGTGGTCCGGCCGGTGGGTCAGGCCGGATGGATCGCGTGCGCGCCGATCCGTTCCGCGGCAGCGACAGTCGCCGCGCCGAGCTCGTTCAGCGCGGCGGCCGACAGGCGGGTGTCGGGGCAACTGACCACCGCCGCCACCACCGCGCCGCTCGCGTCGCGCACGGGCGCGGCGAGGGTCACGACCGCGTTCTCCTGACCCAGTTCGTCGGGCAGGTAGTCGATGGTGATCAGCTCGGTGATGACCGAGCCGAGTTGGGCGCGCAGCGCGGCGGTGATCGGCGTATCGCGCAGTCCGGCGAGTACCTCGAGCATGGGCGTGGAGTCGTCGACGAGCCGTTCGACGGAGTAGCCGCGCTCCCGGATCTCGGCGAGTACGCGGGTCAGGCGATCGCGGTGGGCCGGGTCGGCGGCTGCCAGCCACGCGGCCCGGACAGGTTCGGGCGCCCAGGCGACGAACTCCCGGCAGACCGGCGGCGCGATCGGGAGCCTGCGTCCCGCGCGGATCCAGTCCGCGGACGGGTCGCCGACCACCTCGGTGACCACGATGCTGTCGCCGTCGCGTTCGGCGAGGAACACCGGATCGCCGGTGCGTTCGCACAGTGCGCGCAGGTGGGGCGCCGCGGTGCGGCGCAGCGGAAACGCCGCTTCGGCGCGCCGTGCGACGGTGAGCAGGCGCAGGCCGATGCCGTAGCACCCGTCGTCGTCGCGGACGGTCCAGCCGTCGGCGGTGAGCTGGGTGAGCACCGCGTGCGCGGTCGCCCTGGACAGCCCAGCCTCCCGCACGATGCGCGCCAGCGACAGCCGGTCCCGCGGATGCCGCGACAGCAGCTCGAGCACCTTCACGACCCGCTGGGTCGGCGGCGACGCCACCTCGGCCGCGCTCATCGCAGGCACCGGGTCAGGGGTCACCTCTTGACCGGCGCGCTCGGCCCGGCTTATCGTCGGTGTCACAATATCGAACAATAGCGTCGAATATTCGACAACGCAACTCGGCGGATCGGATCCGCCGGCGGCGCACACAGCGAAGTGGGTGAACGAGTGCAGACGGGGTACGAGCTGTCGCACCTGGCGGCCTTGGAGGCCGAGTCGGTGCATATCTTCCGGGAGGTGGCGGCCACCTTCGAGCGACCGGGACTGCTGTTCTCGGGTGGCAAGGACTCGGCGGTGCTGTTGCATCTGGCACGGCGGGCGTTCTGGCCGGCGCCCCTGCCGTTCCCGCTGTTGCATGTGGACACGGGGCACAATTTCGACGAGGTCATCGAGTTCCGTGATCGGACCGCCGACCGCACCGGCGCGCGCCTGCTGGTCGCCTCGGTGCAGGACGACATCGACGCCGGCCGCGCGGTGGAACGCCCCGGCGGCACCCGCAACCCGCTCCAGACCACCACCTTGCTGCGGGCGATCGGCGAACATCGCTTCGACGCCGTGTTCGGCGGGGCACGCCGCGACGAGGAGAAAGCGCGGGCCAAGGAGCGGGTGTTCAGCTTCCGCAACAGGTTCGGCGAATGGGATCCGCGCGCACAGCGTCCCGAGGTATGGAACCTCTACAACGGACGGCACCAGCAGGGCGAGCACATCCGCGTGTTCCCGCTGTCGAACTGGACCGAGCTCGATATCTGGGAGTACATCGATCGCGAAGCGGTCGAGCTCCCGACGCTGTACTACGCGCACCGGCGCCGCGTCGTCGAACGCGACGGCATGCTGTTGTCGGCGGGCCGATTCATCACCCCGCAACCGGGCGAGCGCACCTTCGACGCCACCGTCCGTTTCCGGACCGTCGGCGACGCCACCTGCACCGGCTGTGTCGAGAGCGAGGCCGACACCGCGGCGAAGGTGATCGCCGAGACCGCCGCCACCCGGCTCACCGAGCGCGGCGCCACCCGCGCCGACGACCGGATCTCCGAGACCGGCATGGAAGACCGCAAGCGAGAGGGCTACTTCTGATGAGCCGCAACCTGTTACGCCTGGCGACCGCCGGCAGCGTCGACGACGGCAAGTCGACCCTCATCGGCAGACTGCTCTACGACTCCAAGTCGCTGTTCGACGACCAGCTGGCCGCGATCGAACGGGTCAGCACCGAACGCGGCGGCGACGCGGCCGACCTCGCGCTGGTGACCGACGGGCTGCGCGCCGAGCGCGAGCAGGGCATCACCATCGATGTCGCCTACCGGTATGTGACGACACCGCGCCGCAAGTTCGTCATCGCCGACACGCCGGGTCACGTGCAGTACACCCGCAACATGGTCACCGGCGCGTCCACCGCCGATCTGGCGCTGATCCTGGTCGACGCCCGCGCCGGGGTGTCCGAGCAGACCCGCAGGCACGCCTTCCTGGCCACCCTGCTGGGCGTACCGCACCTGGTGGTGTGCGTGAACAAGATGGACCTGGTCGACTGGTCGCAGGAGCGATTCGAGGAGATCAGGGCCGAATTCGCCGCGTTCGCCGCGAAGTTGACCGTCGGCGACCTCAGCTTCGTGCCGGTCTCGGCGCTGCTCGGCGACAATGTCGTCGAGGGTTCCGAGCACATGGACTGGTATCCGGGGCCGCCGCTGCTGCGCCACCTCGAGGACGTGCACATCGCCTCGGACCGCAATCTCATCGACGCGCGGTTGCCGATCCAGTACGTCATCCGGGCTCAGCAGGGCCTCGATCACCGCAGCTACGCCGGTACCGTCGCGGGCGGCATCTTCAAGCCCGGCGACGAAGTGGTGGTGCTGCCCGCCGGGCACACCTCCCGGGTGCGCGAGATCTGGGGGCCCGGCGGCGGCAAGGTCGACGAGGCGTTCACCGGCATGGCGATCTCGCTGACCCTCGACGACGAGATCGACATCGGCCGTGGCGATCTGCTGGCCCGGCCGGGCAATCGCCCCCAGCAGGGCGCCGATCTGGACGCGATGGTGTGCTGGTTCTCCGAGACCGCCCAGTTGCGCGCGGGCGGACGGTATCTGGTGCGCACCGCGGCGCAGACCTCGCCCGCCGAGGTGACCGCCATCGACTACCAGCTCGACGTCAACACCCTGCACCGGCTCGAGGACGTGGAAGCGTTGTCGCTCAACGACATCGCCCGGGTGCGCCTGCGCAGCCGCCAGCCGCTGCTGTTCGACCCGTACCGGGAGAACCGCCGCACCGGCAGTTTCATCCTGATCGACCCGGTCACCGACCAGACCGTCGCCGCGGGCATGGTCACCGGACGCGACACCGGCGCGCACGCCGCACCGGCGACGGTGGTCTGGCATCGCTCGGCGGTCGGACGCGACGATCGCGCCCATGCCGGGGCCACGATCTGGCTGACCGGCCTGTCCGGCTCCGGGAAGTCGACCATCGCCGTGGAGGTGGAGCGTCAGCTGGTCACGGCGGGCCGGGCCGCCTACCTGCTCGACGGTGACAACCTGCGGCACGGACTCAACGCCGGCCTGGGCTTCTCCGCGGCCGACCGGGACGAGAACGTGCGCCGGGTCGCCGAGGTCGCCGCGCTGTTCGCCGATTCCGGCGCGATCGCGATCGTGTCGGTGATCAGCCCGTTCGCCGCGCAGCGGGCCAAGGCGCGCACCACCCACGCCGAGCGCGAGCTGCCGTTCCACGAGGTGTTCGTCGATACGCCGCTGCCCGAATGCGAACGCCGCGACCCCAAGGGCCTCTACGCCAAGGCCCGCGCGGGCGAGCTGCCCGGCTTCACCGGTGTCGGTTCGCCCTACGAGCGACCCACCGACGCCGATCTCGTCATCACCCCCGATCTCGGCTCCCCCGCCGAGATCGCCGCCCATATCCTCCGAGAGCTAGGAATCGCAGACCGTTGACCCACTCCAGCACCGCCACCGAAGCCGGGAGCACCGCGCCACCGGAGCCGCTGACCGCGCCGTTCACCGCCGCGGTCGCCCAGGCCGAAAAGCTCATCGCCGGCGCCGAATTCGTGCGCAGTGACGCCGACCTGGCCGAGGGCTACGACTACCTCGCCGCGAGCGTCGCCGCCTGCCTGCGCCTGTCCGGTGCGCACGGCACCAGTCATCCGTACTTCGTGTCCTCGACCGGGCCCTACGCCAAGATGGGCCTGGACAATCCGGACACCCTCTACTACCACGCGAACATCGAACCCGACGCCGAGTACGTGGTGAGCGGTGTGCGCGGCAGCACCGTCGACCTCAGTTTCCAAGTACTCAAAGGCGATTACACCGCGACCGACGTCCCCGGCGGTGCGGACGCCTTCGACGACCGGCGGATCCCCATCGCCGCCGACGGCAGCTTCTCGATCCGGTTCGGCCCCGCCAAGCCGGACGCCGGTCCGGGCTACTTCGCCCTCGGTGAGGGCGCGTCGATGCTGGCGGTGCGCGAGGTCTACAGCGACTGGACCGAGCGCAAGGGCTCGATCCGGATCGAGCGCGTCGACACGATCGGTACCGCCCCGGTGGAGCCGGATCTCGCCCGGATGCGCAAGCGCTACGGCGCGGCGGCGAAGATGCTGCTGACCAGGGTGCACACCTGGTTCAACTTCCCGAAATGGTTCTACCTCGACCTGCCGGCGAACACGCTCACCGCGCCCCGGCTCACCCCGGGTGGCCTGAGTACCCAGTACTCCTCGGTGGGCCATTTCGACCTGGCCGACGATCAGGCGCTGGTGATCACCGTGCCGAAATCCGACGCACCGTATCAGGGTTTCCAGCTCGGCAGCCTCTGGTACATCTCGCTCGACTACGTCAACCACCAGACCAGCCTCAATCACGCCCAGGCCCAAGTGGATCCGGACGGCCTGATTCGAATGGTGGTGAGCAAGCAGGATCCCGGCATCGCGAACTGGATCGAGACCACCGGCCGCACCCGGGGCATTCTGCAGTTCCGCTGGCAGCGCACCGACCGGCCGATGACCGAAGCCGACGGCCCGACGGTCACGGTGGTCCCGGTCGCCGAGGTCGCCCAGCACCTTCCCCATTACACAGACAACCGGATCGACGCCGCCGGCTGGCGCGACCGGATCGCCGCCCGGCAGCGGGCTTTCGCAGAGAGGATGCTCGGATGAGCGGGGCACTGTTGGATGGCAAGGTCGTCGTCGTGTCCGGGGTCGGTCCCGGACTCGGACGATCGATCTGCCTGGAGGCGGCCGCCGCGGGTGCCACGGTGGTGCTGGCGGCACGGACCGAATCGCGGCTGCTCGAGGTAGCCGCCGAGATCGAGGCCGCCGGGGGCGCGACCCTGAGCGTGCCCACCGACATCACCGACGACGCCGCGGTGCGGAACCTGGTGTCGCGGACCGTCGAGACGTTCGGCCGGGTCGACGCGCTGGTCAACAACGCGTTCTCGGTGCCGTCGATGAAGCCGCTGGACCGCACCGATTTCGACCACATCCGCTCCAGCCTGGACATGACGGTGCTGGGCGGCCTGCGCATGACGCAGGCGTTCACGCCCGCCCTCGCCGAGGCCAAGGGCGCCGTGGTGATGATCAACTCGATGGTCGTGCGGCATTCCGAACCGCGCTACGGCAGCTACAAACTGACCAAGGCGGCACTGCTGGCCATGTCGCAGACGCTGGCCACCGAACTCGGCGGCAAGGGTGTGCGGGTCAACAGCGTGCTGCCCGGCTACATCTGGACCGACCAGCTGAAGTGGTATTTCGGGCAGGTCGCCGAGAAGTACGGCATCACCGTCGAGCAGGTGTACGAGCAGACCGCCTCGAAGTCCGACCTGAAGCGGCTGCCCGAACCCGACGAGATCGCCCGCGCCGTGGTGTTTCTCGCATCCGACTGGTCCTCGGCGATCACCGGCCAGACCCTCGACGTCAACTGCGGCGAATACCACAACTGAGCAAGGAGCTCCCTTCGATGACCGTGCGCACCGATGTCGGCACCGTGGCCGACCTGCACGCCTCCGCCACCAAACTCACCGGTCTCACCGATTTCGGGGCCGACGACTACACCGAGGCGCTGCAGGTGCTGCTCGACTCCTACCGTGACGAGGCCGGGCTCACCGAGCTCGGCAGCAAGATGTCGCGGTTCTTCCTGCGCGGCACGCTCGTGGCCCGCGCGCTCAGCGAGGCCGCGTGGGCGGCCAACCCCGGCTATGTCGACACCCCGGTCACCCGGCCGATCTTCGTCACGGGTCTGCCCCGCACCGGCACCACCGCGCTGCACCGGCTGCTGGCGGCCGATCCGGCCAACCAGGGGCTGGAGATGTGGCTGACCGATTTCCCGCAGCCGCGTCCGCCGCGCGAGACCTGGTCGGAGAATCCGGCCTACCAGCAGATCGACGCCGGTCTGCGTCAGCACCAGGTGCAGAATCCGGAGTTCATGGGTCTGCACTACATGAGCGCCTCCGATGTGGAGGAATGCTGGCAGCTGCTGCGGCAGTCGGGCACCTCGCATTCCTACGAATGCCTGGCCTATGTGCCGAGCTACTCGCGGTGGCTGGCCGCCCAGGACTGGACGCCCGCCTACACGCGGCATCGTCGCAATCTGCAGCTGATCGGCATGAACGACAGCAGGCGCTGGGTGCTCAAGAACCCCAGTCACCTGTTCTGTCTGGATGCGCTGCTGGCGGTCTACCCGGACGCGATCGTCATCCAGACCCACCGCGATCCGGCCACCATCATCCCGTCGGTGTGCAGCCTCAACGAACACGCCACGCGCGGCTGGTCGACCACCTTCACCGGCGAGACCATCGGCCGCACCCAGCTCGACCTGTGGGCCCGCGGTCTCGCCGCATTCACCGCCGCGCGCGCCCGGCACACCGACGCCACCTTCATCGACGTCGACTTCGACGACCTGCGCGCCGATCCGTTCGGCGTGGTCGAACGGATCTACACCCGCATCGGCACCGACTTCACCGAGGAGGCCCGCACCGCCATCACCGCCCTCGACAACGAGAGCCGCACCGGCGACCGCAAACCCACCCACCACTACTCCCTCGCCGACTACGGCCTGACCGAGGAGATGGTCGCCGAACGCTTCGGCGGCTGAGGGACGCGCTATTCGACCTCGACCCCGTACCCACGGGCCAACGCGGCGAGGTCGGACTCGTAGCCCTGTCCGACGGCGCGGAACCGCCAGGTCTCGCCCCGCAGATACAGTTCGGCGAGCAGTAGGGTCCGTTCGACCGTGGCCGCGTCCATCGTCGAGCGGATCACCGCGCTCGATTCTGGGCCGGTCGCGACATCGACCTCGACGGCGCCGACGTCGCCGAAGGTCACGCCGGGCGCATCGAGGGCCGCCGCGAAGACCACGCGAGAGCAATGCTCGGGAAGCTCGTCGAGGAGGACCGCGATCGACTGCTCGGTCGGCCCTTCCTCGGCGAGCCTGGCTCCCGCGGCGATCGGCTGGTTGTAGAACACGAAATCGGCCGGACCGGCGACCTTTTCCTCGGTATCGACGAGGAAGGCGACCAGGTCGACGGCGGCGGCGCCGAGCTGGTTCCAGGTGGCGCGCAGGGTCCAGGAGTCCGAGTCGATCGGCAGATCGATCACCTGGCCGCGCGCCAACACGGTCGGCTCGGGGGCCGTCGGTTCCGGGACTCCCGCCGCCGGCTCGGATTCCGCCGCCGGCGACCGGGTGAGCAGTTCCAGCCCGTGCAGCGCGAGCCCGAGGTCGGTCGCCTTCCGCACCCGGCGATCCGCGTCGCCGCCGGGCAGGAGCAGCAGATCCGTCACGGTGGCCGACAAGTTGACGGCCGCGGATCCCCCGAGCTCCACGACCCGGGTCCTGGTCCGCGCGGCTTCCTCGTGCGTACCGCCGAGCACCAGAACGCGGTGCCCGGACAGCGGCCCCGACGGCACGGCGACCCGACGACGCGAGACCGGCGCCGCGGTCCGGGCAGTCCTGGGCTGCCCTGGTTCGATCGTCGCGAGCAGTTCGATGAAGCGCGGCTCGTCGATGACCGGAGTCCGGTGCTGGATCGCCCTGCGTGCCTTGCCGGTCCCGGAATCCGGCGCGTTGGTGACGAGCACACTCGTGCGACCGCTCACCACGCTGGTCACGTCGAGCCCGGCAGTCTCGGCGCGCGACACCAGCTCTTCGCGGTCGATCCGGGTTTCGCCGGTGAACGCGACCTTCATCCCTTGACGCAGTGGCGCCGACGGCTCCCAGCGTCCCGGGTAGGCGTACGCGCACGGCGGCTTGGGGCCGCTTCGCTCGACAGGCCACACAGAATCCGCGCGCCTGTCCGCTGTCGGCTCGCAGGAGAGCAACGGCGGCGCGATGCCCAGGCGAGCCGCGTCGGCCACCAGTGCGCGCAGCACGTTCACGAGAACCCGGGTGTCGTCGAGCGCATCGTGCGCTTTCCGCTGTGGCACACCGTAATAGGTGGCCAGGGTCGCCAGCTTGTAGTCCGGGGTCGGTAGCGCGACGCGGCGAGCGAGCGCCAGCGTGCACAGCCGACGACGGACCGGAAGCACTCCACCTGCCCGTTCGAACTCACTGGCCAGAAACCCGAAGTCGAACATCGCGTTGTGCGCGACCAGGACCCGCCCGGCCAGCATCGCGGCCAGCTGCTCGTGCACATGCGCGAATCGCGGTGAGCCACGCAGCACTTCGGCGGTGAGCCCGTGCACATGCACCGGGCCCGGGTCGCATTCGGGGTCGAGCAAGGTGTGGAACTCGCGCGTCACCTGTCCGGTGCTGTCCAAGGTCAGCGCGGCGACCGACAGGACCCGGTGCCGGTGCGGTCGGAGTCCGGAGGTTTCGACATCGACCACGGTGAACTCACCGAATCCGGAGGCCTGCTGCTGCACGTCGACCCGTGTCATCCCCTGCATGAGCATCGCATCGTAGACGAGTTCGGAAATGTTGCACTCGAACTCGAGAACGATCGTGCGACAAAGGTTGTCGCCCGCTGCACGAGCGCCGGTCGACACCTGTCAGCGGGTGGCCGCGGACAGCACTCGCATCACGTCCGCGGGCCGAAGAACTCGGCGCGGGCGGCGTCGATGCGTGCCTGTGCTTGGGCGGCGCCTTGAAAGCTCACCGCGGCCGATCCGCCGCCGGCCAGCCCCAGCGCGAGAAGTCCGCCGATCACCGAGAGCAGGTCCGGTTCGGGCAGGAGGCCGGTGTCGCTGGTCGGCCGCACATCATGCGCGGGAGCCGCCCCGCCGCCGCCTGGGCTCTGCGCCGCGGGGGGATTTCCTACTGCCCCGGGCGCTGCCGCTCCCCCGGGCGCCGGTGCTCCGGCAGCCGCACCACCCGGCCCCGATCCCGCGGGCGGGGCACCTCCGCCGGGTGGACTCGCCGGTGCCGACCCGCCCGGTTCGGCGGCATCCGGTTCGGCGTCCCCGGGTGCGGCGGGCTCGGGGTCGGGCTGGGCTGGTGCCGACGGAGCTTCGGGAGCCGGGCCTTCGGGAGCGGCTTGCTGGGCCGGCGCTTGCGGCTCGGGATCGTTGCCCGGATTCGGGTTGCCGCCCTGGTTGCCGCCGCCGCTGCCCTGATTCCCGTTGCCGCTGCCCGGGTTCTGATTCCCGTTGCTGCCGGAATTCCCGTTGTTGCCCTGGTTGCCGCCGCCGTTGCCCTGATTCCCGTTGCCGCTGCCCGGGTTCTGATTCCCGTTGTTGCCGGAATTCCCGTTGTTGCCCTGGTTGCCTTTCCCCTTTCCCTGGTTGCCGTTTCCGCTGCCGGGGTTCTGGTTGCCGCTGTTGCCGCCGCCGTTACCCTGGTTGCCATTGCCGTGATTGCCGCCCCCGTTGCCGTGGTCGCCCGGGCCGGCAACCAACCAGGGATCCGCACTCGTCGTGAAACCGTTCCCGGCGGGTGCTCCCGCGATGCCGATCGCCGCACTGGCGACCAGACCCGGCTCGGCGCCCGCGACCCCGCCGTATCCGAGCAGACCGAGGACACCGGCGGTCCCGGCCACCACGACTGTTCGTCTCATCCGACCGACCGTCACGCGCCCGCCCTCCCGTCCTCACTGGTCCAGCCCACACCATTGCGGTCGCCGCCGACGGCCGGCACGTTACGTCTCGTGCCGTCCGCCGCGCCGGACGACCGTCGCGCACGCCCGCGGACCAGCCCTGATCCGCCTCGGATCCCGCGGGCTGCCGTTCGGGCAGGTCGCGGGTTCCCAGCGATCGTGTCATGGCCGCCCGGCAGGGTCGCCGGCCGGGCGCAGACGTCGACGGCGGATCTGGGCGTACCAGTCGAGCAGAGCCGGGTGATCGACGGTGGTCGGGTCGAGAACGTCCGAGGGATCCGCGCCCTGCAGGATTCGCTTGACGGGGACCTCCAGCTTCTTGCCGGTGCGGGTGCGGGGCACGCCCGGCGCTGCCAGGATGTCGTCGGGGACGTGGCGGGGCGAGACGTCGGTGCGGATGGTGGCGGCGATCCGGGTCCGCAGCGCCTCGGTGAGGGTGGCACCGGCCGGGAGGACGACGAACAGGGGCATCCAGTAGCCGCCGTCGGGCTGTTCGGCGCCGATGACCAGGGAGTCGACGATCTCGGGAAGCTGTTCGACGGCCTGGTAGATATCGGCGCTGCCCATCCGGATGCCGTGCCGGTTGAGGGTGGAGTCGGAGCGGCCGTGGACGACGACACTGTGATGCTCGGTGACGGTGATCCAGTCGCCGTGCCGCCAGACGCCCGGGTAGGTCTCGAAATAGGCGGCGCGGTACCGCGATCCGTCGGGGTCGTGCCAGAAGCGCAGCGGCATGGACGGCATCGCCGCGGTGACGACCAACTCGCCGACGGCGTCGTGCACGGGTCGGCCCGCGTCGTCCCATGCCGCCAACGCGACACCGAGGTAGGGGGCGGACAACTCCCCGGGCCACACCGGGACGGTGCGCACCCCACCCGCGAAGGCCGACACGATGTCGGTGCCGCCACTGATCGAGGACACCGGGATGTGGTCGCCCACATTGTCGCGCAACCACAGCGACGACGACGCGGGCAGCGCCGAGCCGGTGACCCCGATCAGACGCAACGCGGCCAGGTCGTGGTCGCGTCGCGGCACGGCTTGCGCCTTCGCGCACGCGAGGACGTAGCCGGGGCTGGTCCCGACCACGGTCGCGCGCACCCGAGCGGCGATGTTCCACAGCGCATCCGGGGCGGGCGCGGTCGGGCTCCCCGGATAGCAGACGATGGTCGCGCCGACCAACAGCCCGGCGACCTGGTAGTTCCACATCATCCAGCTCGGGCTGGTGTACCAGAAGTAGGTGTCGTCGCGGCCGAGATCGGACTGCAGGGCCAGCGCTTTGAGATGTTCGAGCAGGACACCGCCGTGGCCGTGCACGATGCCTTTGGGCAACCCCGTGGTGCCGGAGGAGTACAGGACCCACAGGGGATGATCGAAGCCGACCTGCGCGGTCTCCGGTGCCGTGCCCGCCGATCCGGTCGCCTCGTCCCAGCCGAGCGTGCCCTCGACCGCGTCGCCGAGCCGGGACACCAGCACGGTCGCGCGCAGCTCGGGCAGTGCGGCACGCAGTGCCGCGATCTCGGCGAGTTTGCGGTGTTCCTTGCCGCCGAAGCGATATCCATCGCAGGTCACGAGCACCTTCGGCGCGAGCTGGCCCAGCCGGTCCAGTGCGGCCTTCGCCGTGTAGTCCTGCCCGCACGCACTCCAGATCGCGCCGATACTCGCCGTCGCCAGGAACGCGATCACCGCCTCGGCGATGTTCGGCAGGTAGCCGACTACTCGGTCCCCGGGCCCGACTCCGATCCCGCGGAGAGTAGCGGCGAATCCGGCGGCGCGGCTGAGCATCTCGGCCCACGACAGTTCCGACATCGCATCGTCCTCGTCGACGGTGACGATCGCGGGCCGATCCGTGCGCGCCTGCCGGATCACCTGATCGACGTAGTTCACCCGCGTGCCCGGAAACCAGCGCGCGCCGGGCATTCCGGTGTCGGCCAGGACTTGCGCGGACCGCTCGCCCAGCTCGAAGTAGTCCCAGACCGCCCCCCAGAACCCGGCCAGGTCGTCGATCGACCACTGCCACAGTGCCCGGTAATCCGGGACCTCGACCCCGTGCCGAGCGGCCACGAACCGCGCGAAATCGGTGATCCGCGCCCGCGCGATGTCCTGCTCTCCCGGCACCCACTGCGGCGCCGCTGTCACGCTGGTCATCGCGCGCTCCACCCACCGTCCATGACATACGAGGATCCGGTGACCATGCCCGCCTGGTCGGAGGCCAGCCATCCGACCAGCGCCGCCACCTCCTCGGGCTCGATCAGCCGCTTGATCGCACTCTCGGTGAGCAACACCTTCTCCACCACTTCCCGCGCGGGAATGCCGTGCGCGGCGGCCTGTTCGGCGATCTGCTTGTCCACCAGCGGAGTGCGCACATACCCGGGATTGACGCAATTGCTGGTGACGCCGCGCGGGCCGCCCTCGAGCGCGGTCACCTTCGACAGTCCTTCCAGCGCATGCTTGGCCGTGACGTAGGCGACCTTGTAGGGCGAGGCGCGCAGGCCGTGCACCGAGGACACGTTCACGATGCGGCCGAACCCCTGGGCGTACATATGTGGCAGCGCCGCGCGGATCAGCAGGAACGGCGCTTCCACCATGAGCGTCTGGATCAGGCGGAACCGGGCGGGCGGGAAGTCCTCGAGCGGGCTGACGGTCTGCACGCCCGCGTTGTTGACCAGGATGTCCACCGACAGGCTCAGTTCGGTGAGCGCGTCGACGTCGAGCAGGTCGACGGCCCAGGCGTGCCCGCCGATCTCGGCGGCCACGGTCTTGGCGCCCAGCTCGTTCACGTCGGCGACCGTCACCTCCGCGCCCCGCGCGGCCAGCTCGTGGGCGCAGGCCGCGCCGATGCCGCCGGCCGCGCCGGTGACCAGCGCCGTGCGTCCGATCAGGTCGCTCATGCCGCGACGACCTTCGTCGACACGACCGCCGGGGCGCTCGCCGTCTCGGCCACGTCCGCGGCATCCAGCGATTCCAGGTCGATGCCCTTGGTCTCTTTCGCGCACAGCACCGCGATCACCGTGATCGCCGCCGCCACCGCGAGGTACACCGCGATCGGGACCGAGGAGCCGTAGGAATCGAGCAGCTTGACCGCGATGATCGGGGCGAGCGAGCCCGCCACGATCGAGGTGACCTGATACCCCAGGGACACACCGGAATACCGCATCCGGGTCGGGAACATCTCGGCCATGATGGCGGGCTGACCGGCGTACATGAGGCCGTGGAAGACCAGGCCGATGATGATCGCGGTCAGGATCAGCAGGCTGTGGCCGGAGTCCATCAGCGGGAAGGCGAAGAAGCCCCACGTCGCCGCGGCCAGCGCGCCGGCGAGATAGACGGGCCTGCGGCCGAACCGGTCACCGAGATGACCCGCCAGCGGGATCACCGCCATGTGCACGGCGTGCGCGGCCAGCAACCACCACAGGATCGTCGTGGTGTCGGCGTGCACGTGCACCTTCAGGTAGGTGATCGAGAAGGTGACGACCAGGTAGTACATGATGTTCTCGCCGAAACGCAGCCCCATGGCGGTGAAGACGCCGCGCGGGTACCGGCGCAGCACCTCGAACACGCTGAACGACGTCGCCTTGGCGTGCTCCATCTGCTGCTGCGCCTCGACGAAGATCGGGGCGTCGGTGACCTTCGTCCGCACGTAGTAGCCGACCAGCACCACCACCGCCGACAGCCAGAAGGCGACGCGCCAGCCCCAGCTCAGGAACGCGGCATCGGACAGCGTCGAGGTGAGCACGAGCAGCACCACCGTGGCGAGCAGATTGCCCGCGGGCACACCGGCCTGCGGCCAGCTCGACCAGAACGCGCGACTGCGGCTGGGACTGTGTTCGGCCACCAGCAAGACGGCGCCGCCCCATTCGCCGCCGATCGCGAAGCCCTGGATGAAGCGCAAGGTCACCAGCAGCGCCGGGGCCCAGTAACCGATCTGGGCGAAGGTGGGCAGACAGCCCATCAGGAAGGTCGCGCCACCGACCAGGACCAGGCTCAACTGCAGCAGCTTCTTGCGGCCGTAGCGGTCACCGAAGTAGCCGAAGACGATGCCGCCGAGCGGGCGCGCGGCGAAGCCGACGGCGTAGGTGACGAACGCGGCCAGGATCGCGTCCAGATCGCTGGTGCCTTTGGCGAAGAACACCTTGCTGAAGACGAGGGTGGCGGCGGTGCCGTAGAGGAAGAACTCGTACCATTCGACGACGGTGCCTGCCATCGAGGCGGCTACCACTCGGCGCAGACCGCTCGGGGCGCGGTCCTCGCCGGCCGCCGGGGTCGCATTGCGGACGCTCATCACTGCTCCTTGGTGATCGGGGCCACATCACGCCGACAGTGTGATGTGGCCCACTAGCAATGCGAAGAGTATTCGTGCAGATCGAATTCCGTCGCAATGGCCAAGTTCGCACCGAGGATCTGCAAAGATGCAGATATGAGCGGGACCTCGACTGATCCAGGGCGGCGGCCCAGCGCCGACGACCTGCTGGTGCTGCTGGCGGTCGGCCGATCGGGCCGCTATGTCACCGCCGCCGAGGAACTGGGCATCAACCACACGACGATCTCGCGGCGGATCGCCGCGCTCGAACGCGCGGTCGGTGGCCGGGTGCTGACCCGCGTCACCGGCGGCTGGGAACTGACCGATCTCGGACGATCGGCCCTGGCCGCCGCCGAGACCATCGAGACCGCGGTGCGCTCACTCGGCTCCGCCGGCGGGGCGCGGGAACTCGAAGGAGTGGTGCGGCTTTCGGCCACCGACGGATTCAGCGCCTACCTGGCCGCACCCGCCGCCGCGCGGGTGCAGCGCACGCATCCTCGGGTGGCGGTGGACATCATCGCCACCACCCGGCGCGCGTCCACCCAGCGCAGCGGGCTCGATATCGAAGTGGTGGTCGGACAACCCCAGGTCCATCGCGCCGAGGCGATCCGGCTCGGCGACTACAGCCTCGGCCTCTACGCCGCGCGTGACTACCTCGCCGAGCACGGCACACCGGCCGCCGTCGAGGATTTGCGCCACTATCCGCTGATCTACTTCATCGAATCCATCCTGCAGGTCGACGATCTCGACCTGGCCACCAGATTCGCGCCCGACATGCGCCGATCCGTCTCGTCCACCAATGTTTTCGTCCATGTCGAGGCCACCCGCGCCGCGGCCGGGATCGGCCTGCTGCCGTGCTTCATGGCCGACCGGCACGACGATCTCGTCCGGGTGCTCGGACCACAGGTGCGCGTACAGCTCACCTACTGGCTCGTGACCCGTCGCGAAACGCTGCGGCGGCCCGAGGTCGCCGCAGTCGTCGACGCCCTGCGTGCCACGGTCGAGGAACGGCGTGCGGAACTCCTCGGAACTCAGCGTGGGTCGGGGCAGCGTCCGGCGTAGTGGCTCAAGCCGAGGCCGTTGCTGCTCTTGCTGCGCCCGACCGGACCGTTCTTGGCCGATCGCAGCCAGGTGCCCCTGGTGTCGAGGACGGGCATCCGTTCGCTGAACGCACGGCTGTAGCGGGTGGTGCCGTCGACGGTGAGGATGCCGTCGCGGACATCGATGTGGGCGACGGTAGCCCAGAACGAGTTCTTGCCGTTGCCGATCATGACGGTGATCTGATCGGCGTCGGGACCGGGGAGCCCGTCGCGACCGGCACGGCCGTAGCGGACTCGCACGCGAGGTCTGCCGAAGGTATCGATCGCGCCCGCGCCGTTGTCGACGGATTGATACACGTTGAGCAGCAGGTCGCCGTTCTCGGTCGGGCGCACGATCACCTGCTCGGTAGCGGGCAGGTTCTTCGCCCCGGGGCCGCGACTGTCGCCCTGGTGGTGCAGGAACGGCCACTCGGCCAGGTCGCCCTGGTGCCCCTTCTCGCCGCTGATCACGACGTAGTCGCCGGTGATCTCGTTGCGGCAGAAGAAGTACACGTCCAGATCGCCCTTGCCGTACTTCCTCACGCGCCCGTCGGTGTCGTAGTGCGCGCCGCGGCCGTCCCATTCGAGGCCGACGGTCAGGACGTAGCCCGGGTCGCCCTTGCGCAGGTCGATGCTGGCGCGCCGGTCGGGCGAGTCCTTGGTGAGGACGACGTCGACCTTGCGGAGGTCGATCGCCGCAGCCGGATGTGGTCGCAGCGCGACGGGCTGCGGCAGCACGCCGACGGATTCGGCGGGATGCGACGGCGCACCGGCAGGCGCGACGATCCCGGCAGGCTCCTCCTCGTCGACCACGATCCCGTACTCGGTCGCGAAGGCCGCCAGTCCCGCGCTGTAACCCTGCCCGATCGCGTCCAGCCGCCACCCGCTGCCCCGCCGATACAGCGCGACCGCTTGCAGCACCGTCTCCGAATCCAGGCCCGGCGGAACGAAAGTCAGCACTTGCCCGGGTCCGGCCACCGCTACCCGAAGCCCGCTGACCTGCCCGAACCGGATACCCTGCGCCTCGGTGCTTGCCGCGATCACCACCCGCTCGATCTCGGCGGGGACGGCGGCCAGGTCCACCGACACCACGGCGTCGGATTCCAGCCGCACGCCCGGGGCCGACGGATTGTTGAAGAACACGAAATCGGCGTCGGAGCGGACCCGGCCGTCCGCGGTCACCAGCACGGCCGACACGTCGACCGCGCCGGCCGGACCGTCCAGGTCGATGCGCACCGTGTAGCGCCCGTCGACCAGATCGGTCTTGGACCCCTTCGAAACCTCGACCACCGTTGCGTTCCCTGTCATGACGCCGCCCTCCACCGGTCGTTGCCCTCATCGCGACCCCACGGTACCCGCGCCCCGTGCGTGCGGCCCGGCATCGCGCGAGCTCGCGCAGCGGGTACCCGGACTGTCGGTCTCGATAGCGGGTCGGGCGGACCGTTGGCGTCGTTCACAGGATTCGCCCGGATCGGTGGCGCCCGCGGCGGCCGGTGTCGTTCACTGGTCGCCATGGACGTCCGTGCACTGATCGACCGCAAGCTGGGTCGCCGGGTCTCGGTGGTGCTGCCCGCGCTCGACGACGAGGACACCGTCGCCGGGGTGATCGCCGCCGTCCGGCCCTGGCTCGGCGGGCTGGTCGACGAACTGCTCGTCATCGACGCGGGCTCGACCGATCGCACCATCGCGCGGGCACGCGCGGCAGGCGCCACGGTCTACACCCGCGAGGAGGCGCTGCCCGAGGTGGCGCCCCGGCCGGGCAAGGGCGAGGTGCTGTGGCGGTCGCTGGCGGTGAGCACCGGTGATCTGCTGGTCTTCCTCGACGCCGATCTGGTCGCACCGGATCCGGATTTCGTCCCGATCCTGGTCGCGCCGTTGCTCGACGATCCCGGGCTCGCCCTGGTGAAGGGCTACTACCGCAGGCCGATGCCGAGCGGCCCGAGCGTGGACGC
Organism: Nocardia canadensis; assembly: GCF_032656385.1. Lineage (NCBI taxonomy): Bacteria > Bacillati > Actinomycetota > Actinomycetes > Mycobacteriales > Nocardiaceae > Nocardia > Nocardia canadensis. The sequence continues at coordinate 802,953 of NZ_JAVCWB010000008.1, read as the reverse complement.
CGACGGCGGCGGCCGGGTGACCCAGCTCGTCGCCCGCCCGCTGCTCACCGCGCTCGCGCCGGCACTGGCCGAGATCGTGCAACCGCTGGGTGGCGAATACGCCTCCACCCGAGCATTTCTCGGCGGGATCTCCGTCGCCAGCGGATACGGCGCGGAGATCGGGATCCTCATCGACTGCTGGCAGCGGCACGGGCTGTCGTCGATCGCCCAGGTCGATCTCGGCGTCCGGCGCCACCGCAACCGGCCCACGCACGAATTGGCCGTGATGAGTAGGCAGGTGGTGGCGACCCTGCTCGATCGCCTCGGTATCCGCGACTCCGGCATCGGGCTCGTGCAATTCCTGCCGGGCGAAACAGGCTGGCAGCGCCTGCCGTCCGAGGTCAGCCTGACCGACCGCCCACCGATGACCGAGCTGATCGCGGCCCAGCGCGAGATCGCCTGACACGACGAACGCCGGCCCGGTCCCAAGGACCGGACCGGCGTCCGACGACCCTGCCTACGCCGCGACCAGACCGAAGTCCAGCTTCACCAACTGGTCGGCGCAGTCGAAGTAGCGGTCGTCGTGGGTGATCACGATGACCGTCTTGCCGCGCCGCTTCAGATCCGTGAGGATCTCGCGATAGAAGACCTCGCGGAAGCGCGGCTCCTGATCGGCGGCCCATTCGTCGAAGACGTAGATCTGCCGGTCCTCGAGCAGCGCGGTGAGCAATGCCAGCCGCTTGCGCTGCCCTTGCGACAGGTCGACGGTCGAGAGCCGACCGTCGCGCACCTTCACCTTGTGCGCGATCTGCAGCTCCTCGAGATACCGCTGGACCTCGGCGTCGATACCGGGACGGTCGAAGCCCAGGTAGTCCTCGAACAGATGGAAATCGGTGAACACCGCCGACGAATTCTGCCGGTACCACTCGATGTTGTCGTGGTCGATCCTCTCCCCGTTGAGCGACAACGACCCCGAGCGTGGCACGTACAGACCGGTGATGAGCTTGGCCAGCGTCGACTTCCCGCTGCCGTTGCCACCGACGATGAACGTGATCTGCCCCGGTTCGAAAACCAGATCGATCGGACCGAGCCGGAAGCCGGCGTCCTCGGACTCGTCGAGTCCGGGCGGCGGCGCCAGCGGTCGCACATCGGTGCCACCGTGGTCGATCCAGTTCTTACCGTTGACATCCGGCTGCCCGGCACCCGGATGCGCACCGGGATGGGCGGGATGCGGCCCGCCGTGGCCCGGCCTGCCGTTGCCGTCGCGCGGCGGCATTCCCGGACGCGGCGGATGTCCCCCACGCTCGGGCGGTCCGGCCGGATGCGCTCCCGGCGGCGGTGGCACGGGCGACGGAGCCTCGGCGCGGTACACGTAGCTGACATTGGTCAGTTCCAGTTTGGCCTCCCCTGCCACTGGACGCTCGGTGTACGGCAGGAGCTCCTCGTCGTGCAGGGTCTCCATCGACAGGTTCATCGCCCGGATCTTGGCCAGCGCGACATCGCCACGCAGCAGGTCCGGGATGCGGTGCATGAAGTTCTGCATCGGCATCGCCAGGAACGTGGTGACCAGCACGTAGCCGACCATCGTGTCACGTGGCAGCTCCAGGGCCGCCGCGACGACGAACAGGATCAGCGCCATCGTCGCCAGCTGCAGCGCCTGGCCGAAACCCTGCGCGTAGGAGAACTTCGAGCCCGCGTCGGTGTTCTGATCACGCAGCGTGCCCGCCGATCCGAGCAGATGCCGATCCATGAAGTCCCGGCGCCGGCCACGGTGCAGCTTCAGTTCCTTGATGCCGAGCGTGACGGCCTGGAACGAACGCAGCAGCGCGTCCTCGTTCTCGCGGGCCTCGCGGTAGATCCCGCGCACCCGCTTGAGTACCAGTTCGACACACGCGATGCCGACCAAGGTGCCCGCCACCGTCACCGCGAAGATCGGCCCCGACACGATGGCCAGGAACACGAAGCAGCCGATGATGGTCGCCACGTCGACGCAGATCGACGGAATGGCGGTCACGGCCTGCGACAGCGACCGCACGTCCTCGGTGAGTGTCGCCATCAGGCGGTGCATACCGAGCCGTTCCAGGTGTTCCAGTGGCGCCGAGACGATCCCGGAGCTCAGGTCACTGCGCAGCCGGAAGATCGCGTCCTGCGACAGCCGGATCAGCAGCACCTGCGACGCCACCCCGCTGACCAGGATCACCAAGCCGGTCAGCCCGAAACGCAGCAGCAGATGGTCGGGCTGTGGCTTCGGTGAGACGACCGCGTTGATCAGCGTCACCAGGTAGGTGTTGGCCACACCGCAGATCAGGCCCGCGGCCACCACGGCCGCGATCCTGGCCGGCGAGAGCGCGGCGAGAAAACGGAGAAGATGCATAGCGGGTGCTCTCAGCTGCGGATGACATCGAACACGATGCCCTCGAGGGTGACACCGGGCGCGAACGAGAACGCCACCCCGGTGGAAATCGGTGCCGCCGAACGCGCGTCGCGGATCATCCGCTCCAACACGAAGATCAGCGAGACACTCAGCATGTTGCCGTGCTCGGCGAGCACCTCCCAGCTCGGCGCCGCCGCCTCGGCCGGGATCCCCAGCGAGTGCGCCGACTCCTCGATGATGCGGGGCCCGCCGGGGTGGATCGCCCACAGATCGATGTCGTCCTTGCCCAGGCCGTTGCGCGCGAGCACCTCGGTCACCACCGGATCCACCCCGCGGTAGATGTAGTCGGGCAGGCTGGTCGCCAGCTCGCAGGTGATGCCCGCGTCCTTCACGCCGAGCACGATGCCGTCCTCCGCGTCGTCGAACAGGTGGCTGAAGCTGTCGCGGATCACGATGCTGCCCGCCGCCAGCGGCTGGTGCACCTGGTTGGCGCCGATCACCACCGCGCCGCACCCGTCACCGAAGAGGCTGTGGGTGATGACGTCGTTGACGTCGTCGTCGAACACCGCGTTCACCGAGCTCAGCTCGATGCACAGCACCATCGCCTTCTTGTCCGGGTGCGCCCGGACATAGTCGGTGGCGGCGCGGATGCCGTTCATCGCGGCGGCACAGCCCATGAAGTTGATGACCATGCGGCCCACCGTCGGCGACAGCCCCAGCTGCTTGACCACCGCGACGTCGACGCCGGGGGCGATGAAGCCGGTGCTGGTCACGAAGATCAGCTGACCGATGTCGTCGGCGGGGTTCTCCAGGCCGGCGACGGCCCGCCTGGCCACGTCGACCGCGAGCGGCACCGCGTGCTCGAAGAACAGGTTCATCCGGTCCCGGATAGTGCCGGGGCGACGGCTGAACGCGAGGAACTCCGGATCGAGCGGGTCGATCGCCAGGTGCCGGGTGTCGATCCGGGTCTTCTGGTAGATCCGCGGAATACGCTGGCGCTGTGCGGGATCGGAGAACAGCTCGGCGACCCGGCCCGCATTCACGGTCTGGTCGACCACGAGTTCGGGCGATCCGGTGGCGACCGCTTCGATCACGCCGACGGTGGTCGGCGGGGCGGGCGGTAGCAGGTCGTGCCCGCGCTCGACGTCGGCCGTGCGGAGCAGGTCAAAGGAAACAGACACGGGCACAAATCCTTTCGAAACAGAATTGAACGTGGCAGCGGAATCGGTTCAGACGGTTCCGATGCCGGTGAAGCCCTGCACCGTGTAGGTCACACAGGTCTTCAGCGCTGTGGGTGCGCAGTGCTCGCGCACGAATCCCCACCGGTTCTCCTCGGCCTCACGCGAGGGCGCGAGCAGGTAGGTCCGGCACAGCTTGGGGAAACGATCTCCGAAGAAGCTCTTCGCGGGCAGCCACTCCACGCCGAACTTCGCGGCCTCCTCGCGCACCACGTCCTCGGTGGCGATATTGGCGAAGCCGCTGCGCTGGAACGGAAGTACGTGATGCACCCGGTGCGAGCTCAGACCGGCGGAGAGGAAGCAGTCGACGTACTTGTTGCCGACCACGGTCAGGTCGTAGGCCTGCTCGAGCTGGTTGACCGCCCAGTCCTCGGTCTCGGTGTGCAGTTCCTCGGTCGGCACCTCGAAGTCGTGGCTGGCCACCACCATGAACGTGCTGATCCACAGAGTGATCACGAATTGCAGCGCCCAGGCCCAGAAGTCACCCGCGAGGGTGAAGACGACGACCTCGGCCACCAGCAGGAACCGCACGCCGAACGAACCGATGAAGTGCGGCAGCGCGCCGCGCCAGGTGCCGTACATGTCCTTGATGCCCACCTTGCGGGTGAGCCGGCAGACATCGAGCAGGCGAATGATCATGCCCGTCAGCAGATGTCCGAACTTGTGCACGGTGTGCACGGGCACCCGGTACAGGCGCGGCACCTGCATCATCATCGTGAAGACGTTCTTCTTGATGTCGACTTCACTCTGCGTGTGCGGGTGGTGCAGCAGGGCGTGGCCGTCGGCGGTGACGAAAGACAGTGCGACATAGTTCATGTCGAACGCGTTCACCGCGTACTTGTTGAGCCCCTTCTGCGCCCGGTGGATCGCGTAGTGGCCGAATCCGGCCAGCGAGCTGCGCAGCAGCACCATCGCGATCACGAAGACCGGCAACGGCATCCAGCTGGTGTCCCACAGGCGCAGGCCCTGCACGGCGAAATACAGGAAGATCAACACGGCGACGACGATGTCGAACGCGCGGTCCATCCGCTTCAGGCGGGCCGCCAGCTCGGGTTCCTTGATCCGGGCCTTGACCTGATGCAGGAGGTCGCTCTTGTTGTCGAACTTGTATTTCGGCGTGTCGTCCCAGCTGTTGAAGCCTTCCTTGAACAGGAAGTCGGGCGCGTTGTTCTTCGGGTGGATGTCTTCAGGGGTGGCATCGCGACCGAGGCTGTAACGCTCGATCATCCGCGCGATTTTTTCCGGATCACGGTGGTAGGAACCGATGATCGAGGTGATATCGCGGTTCTTCGTCCGGCCGATGAAGAATTCACCGCCTGGATGCTTGGAGATCCAGTCACTCAGGTCGTAGGCTCTGCCGTTAAAGACCCATACGTTGTTGACGGGAGGCCGACCCCCAGGGCCGGGCGGTGGCGGGAGCTCGCGCTCCTCTTCATCAGGTCGATCATCGATCGTCATTTGTTCTTCCTCCGTGTCGATCGGCGTTCGATGCGTGTTGCCTGCCGACCAGCGTCCCGACACGTATAGTCCTTGTGGCGCCTTGCATCTCGCTGAACATTCTCTTATTGGTGCCGCGTCCGCGGCTCGAAGCGCCGGTTGCCGCAGGCGACACCCAGACGACACACCGGCCCGGGGCTGCGGACGGCACTGCGTGCCAGGCTCCGCGGTCCCCGGACCGGTGGGTGACTATCCGGTTCGGTCGGCTCGGATCAGCCGGCCGGCTTGACGATGTTGACCGGCTTGGCCCAGTTGGACAGGCCGACGGTGACCTCGCCCTGGTCCTTCTTCACTACGGCGCGAACGAGATTCGGGCCCTCACCGGTGGACGCGGCGTCCGACGGCTTGGTCGAATCCGAGGCAGGCGGAGCGGTGTCCTGGATCCACAGGGTGATCGGCATGGTGCCGGCGTTCTCGCCGACGCGAGGCACGATCGGGTCGATCACGGCGGCATCGATGGTGCCGGTGACCTTGACGGTGTTGATGCCGTCGATGACTTCGCGGCCCTCGGTCTTCGGGTTCTGGACGTTGGCGATCACGTTCGCGATGCCCTTGTCCTTGTCCAGGATGACGCCCGGATCGTAGACCTTCTCCGCCGGGCCTGCGGGCACGTAGCGGCCGCCGGCCTGGGTGTAGAGGACCTTGTCCACCACGAGGAACTTCGACTCGGTGAAGTCGGCCTCCGGCTTGAGCTTGACCTTCGCCTCGCCCATCGCGGCGCCGGAACCCTGGGTCTCGTTGGTGACGTCGGCCGAGACGGTCTCCACGGGCAGGTTCGGCAGGTTCTTCACGTCGATCTTCAGGTGCACGGTGTGCAGGGTCTGCGTGGTCTTCGCCGACTCCTTCACGATCTGCGCGCCGTCGGGCAGCTGACCGGTCGGCGGCGCCGCCGTGGTGGTGGCGTCGTCCTTGGTGCAGCCGGTGACGAGCGCGGCGCAGAGAGCAGCGGCCGCGACGATCGAAGTGATGCCGGAGCGCCGCGCGAAGCGGCTCCGGGGGGTGGGGTGCGGTGTCGTGTCGATCAAGTTTCATCCCCTGGAGATGTCGTGTATGGCGTTGATGAGGCAGCCGAAGCTGCCGGTGCCTGCGACATACTAAGCAGACCATCGGACATCTCGCGCTCCCCCGACGGCGATAGTACCCGAGCTTCGCAGATTGCGACTTGCAAGCGCGCAGTGGAGTTTTCGGATGCTGGTTTCCGCCCTGCCTGGGAAGGATCGTTCCCAGGAACCCTTCTGACCTTCTCGTTCTGCCGAAATCGGCATAGCTTGGTGTCGTAGCCGATGAATAGCTAGCCGACGAGAGAGAAGAAGGTCACGGCAGACAACATCGAAACAGTGGCCGTCAAGGGCTGGGCCTGGGACATCGCGACCGACATCTACTTCCCGCCGGGCATCGACAGTCGAAGGTGAATCCCACCATCGTCTCGGCCCACCCCACCGGCAGCCGCAAAGCGCAGACCTCCGACACCATCGGGGTGCTCGCGATCTGCGGTGGCGCGGGTTACGCCGTGGCGGCCACCAAGATCGACCGGCGGATCAAGGCACTGGGCACCGTGGTCGGCAGCAATGTCGGCCGGTTGATGCGGGAGGGTTTCTCCGAGTACAACCCGATGGGCATGCTCGAGGCGATCGCCGCGCAGCGCACCGCCGAGGCCCGTGGCCAGGCCCAGGTGATCAACGATTTGCTGCCGCCGTCGGTGGAGGCGGCCAAGCAGGCCGGGGTCACCGATATCGATGTCCTCGAGGCCACCGACTACTACAAGACCGATCGCGGTCAGGCCCCCGGCGGCAAGACGAGCTTCAACTTCGCTCGTCAGGCCGCGCTGGCCGATTGGGACGCCTACGACCGTGTCGAGGTCTTCCTGACCCAGCCGCTGTGCGTGGTGATCGGTGACAAGCCGGGCGCGTTCGCCTCGCAGCGGTTGAGCATGGAGCTCTATGGTCGTGCCGCGTCGAAGGACAAGCAGCTCGTGGTGGTCGAGGGCGCCTCGCACTACGACCTCTACGACCAGCCCGGCCCGACCGGGGAAGCGCTGGAGAACCTGGTGCCGTTCTTCGGGAAGCACCTGAGCTGATCAGAATCGACAGACCCAGTGCGGGCCACCGGGACACCGGTGGCCCGCACCGGCCCCTCGGTGGCGGCGAGGTCGGATTCGGGTCGTCGGGTCGAGCGGATTCGACCATGGATCGACGGTTGCCGAGCGAGTCCCTCGGCGCCCTGACCACCGGGGGCCACCTTCGTCGCCCGGCAACCGCCGGACCGCTGGTCCGGGAGAGCCGTCATCCCGTCTCCCGCGGTATGGGTCCCGACCCCGTATGGATCACCGACCCGACCGGGTACTACCCCGGTCTCCGAGTGCCGAAACAGCAGGCCTCGGGCACCTCCTGGACCACACATCCTGGCCCGAAAAATCGGTAGACCACGGCGATACCCTCGTGCCATGGCACGGGATGAGCGCGGAATCACCGCCCAGAGCGCCGACTTCTCCACCTGGTACAACGAGGTCGTCCTGCGGGCGGCGCTCGTCGACCGCGGACCGGCCAAGGGCACCATGGTCATCCGACCGTACGGGTACCGGATCTGGGAACTCTTGCAGGCCGAGCTCGATCGCCGCATCAAGGACACCGGTCACGAGAACGCCTACTTCCCCCTCCTGATCCCCCGGTCCCATCTCGCACGCGAAGCCGAACACGTCGAGGGGTTCGCCCCCGAAGTCGCCGTTGTCACCCACGCGGGCGGGAAAGAGCTCGAAGAACCCCTCGTCGTGCGACCCACCAGCGAGACGATCATCGGCGAGATGATGGCCGAATGGATCGACTCGCACCGTGATCTGCCCCTGTTGCTCAATCAGTGGGCCAATGTCGTGCGCTGGGAGATGCGCCCGCGCATGTTGCTGCGGACCACCGAATTCCTGTGGCAGGAGGGCCACACCGCCCACGCCGACGAGGCCGAGGCGCGCGCGGAGACCGCGCTGGCCCTGGATATCTACGCCACCGTCGCCAGGGACCTGGCGGCGATGCCTGTCGTCCCCGGCGAGAAGACTCCCGGTGAGCGGTTCGCCGGAGCGGTCGAGACGATCACCATCGAGTCCATGATGCGGGACGGCAAAGCCCTGCAAGCAGGCACGTCCCACTACCTGGGCACCAACTTCGCGCAAGCCTTCGGCATCAGCTACGCGGCCGCGGACGGTCGGGACACGCTGTGCCACACGACCTCATGGGGCATGAGCACCCGCATGCTCGGTGGCATCGTCATGACCCACGGCGACGACCGCGGCCTGGTACTCCCGCCCCGGCTGGCACCCCACCAGGTGGTGATCGTGCCGATCCTGCGCGGCGACACCGCGACCGCTGTCCTGGCCGCGGCCGGCGAACTCGCCGGAAGGCTCCGCGCGGCCGGTGTCCGAGTCCACGTCGACGACCGTGACCACACGCCGGGCTGGAAATTCAACGAGTGGGAGATGCGGGGTGCGCCGGTCCGGCTGGAACTCGGCCCGCGCGACCTCGCCGCGGGCACCGCGGTGCTGGTCCGCCGTCTCGGCGACGACGGCAAACAGGTCGTGGAGCTGGCGAGCCTGCCCGACACGATGCCCGGCATCCTCGACGACTTCCAGGCGTACCTGCTGGCGCGCGCCACCGCGTTCCGCGACGAGAACACCAGCACCGTCGACGACTGGGCGGCCTTCGAGGTCGCGGTATCGACCGGGTGGGCGCTCGCGCACCACTGTGGGCGGCCCAGCTGCGAGAACGAGATCGCAGCGATCACCACCGCGACGCCGCGCTGCGTTCCCTTGGCAGGCGAAGCGACCAGCAGCCCCTGCGTTCGCTGTGCCGTGCCGAGCGCCTACGGCAAGCGCGTGATCTTCTCCCGCGCCTACTGACCGCGTGCGGGTCGGCCGTGCGGCAGGCCGACCCACACGACGAGCGCCCTTCCCCATCGCTGTCAGCGGACGCCGTGCCACCGCGCAGTGTGACCCAGGGGGCGCGACGCTGTTCGTCGCTCATCGCAACCGGCACGCCCGGCGGCATTGTGGCCTCGGCGACCGCCACGCGCGTCACCGTCGGCACATCGGCCAGCCGTTGGACATGGCCTTCTTCGCCGGATCGAGCCGCAATGTCCGCGAAACCGCTTCCAGCACTGGCGCATGGTCCCGCGAGCCGTACCGACACCGACGACTTCACTCATCGGACCAGCGTCGTGGATTCCGCTGCTGGTACCGAGATGCGCACTTACCCGTGTCGGTTCCGCTCCTTGCTACCGACGCGGTGGGTGACGTCGGCTGCGTGCCGCCAGGATTTACATGCTCTGATGCGCATATGTGAGTATCAACATGCCCCTCGCGGGCTCCCCCCACATGTTCAGGCAGTCGAATCCCGGTCCGGTCATCGGCGTCTGCGCGTGCGCAGCGACGTCACTGGGCAGGCCGACGCGATGGCGACAGCCGGAGGCCCATTGTTGCGGGGGACAACTCGTTCCCGGTGCGGTGACGAACTCCACGGGCGCGCTGTTGATTCACGCGGTCGGAGATGCCGGTGGGAGTGCTCCGATGACGGACAGGAGCTGGAGTTTGTCGTAGCTCTCGCTGCCGGGGACGGCGGTGTAGACCAGCAGGAGATGCGATTGGTCGGGGTCGAGAAGTGTCTGACAGGTCAGGTCCAAAGCACCGACCTCGGGGTGCACATAGCGTTTCACGCCGGTGTAGTGAACGCCGATTTCGTGCTCTTTCCAGCGGGTGCGGAATTCTTCGCTGCGGTCGAGCAGCAGCTCCAGCAGGTGCGCCGCGCGTGAATCGGGGCCGCGCAGCGTGACCATCGCGCGCAATCCCGAGGCGAACACGCGCGAGTGCAGAGCGTGGTCGTCGGGGTGGTACATCGACCGGGTGGCAGGGTCGGTGAACCACCGATAGCCGAGGGAGCGGGCCGGGCCGGTGTAGCGGGTGGTGTCGCCGGTGAGGGCGACACCCAGTGGGGTCTGGCGCAAGGTCTCGCCGAGTTCGGTGACGATCTCGGCGGGGGTATCGGTCAGGCGATCGAAGATGCGCAGCAGGCCCGGGCTGACGTGCTCGCTGGTCGAGCCACGCGCGGGTGGGTTGTGTCCGGCCAGGCGGAACAGGTGGTCGCGTTCGTCGAGCGTCAGGTGCAGCCCCTGCGCGATCGAGGCGATCATCTGCTCGGACGGGTGCGGGCCCCGCTCGCGTTCGAGCCGGCTGTAGTAGTCGGCGGAGAGGTGACACAGCGTGGCGACCTCTTCGCGACGCAGTCCGGCCGTTCGGCGGCGTTCCCCGCGCGGGAGCCCGACGTCTTCGGGTTGCAGTGCTTCTCGGCGGCGTCGCAGGAATTCGGCGAGCCCCGCTCGGTCGATCATCGGCTGCATCCTCCCTCACGGTTCTGTCCCCAGTCTGCCCTCGGCGGCGTGGGGTTGCCTGGGATCGACAGACCGTGGATATCCGCGCGTCCGGGGCGCAGCCTGAAACCACGTCCCCCGTCCAGCGACCCAGGAGCAACGCATGGCACACACACGGCCGGACCTCATCGTGGCCGACCTCACCGGGAAACTCGCCGTCGTCACCGGCGCCAGTGACGGCGTCGGGCTGGGCCTGGCGACCCGGCTGGCCGCCGCCGGCGCGGAGGTCGTCCTGCCCGTGCGCAACCGGCGCAAGGGCGAGGCGGCGGTCGCGAAGATCAGGCACCAGCACCCTCGGGCGGTGCTGTCGGTGCGCGAGCTGGATCTGTCGTCGCTGGACTCGGTCGCCGCACTCGGTGCGGCCTTGCGCGAGGAGAACCGGCCGATCCACCTGCTCGTCAACAACGCCGGCGTGATGACCCCGCCACAGCGGCAGACCACCGCCGACGGGTTCGAGTTGCAGTTCGGCACCAACCATCTGGGGCACTTCGCGCTCGTCGCCCAGCTGCTGCCGCTGCTGCGCGCCGGGCGGGCGCGGGTGACCTCGCAGATCAGCATCGCCGCGAATCGGCACGCCATGCACTGGGACGACCTGAACTGGGAACGGTCCTACGACGGCCAACGCGCGTACAGCCAGTCGAAGATCGCTCTCGGCCTGTTCGGGCTCGAACTGGATCGGCGCAGCCGGGCGGCGGGCTGGGGCATCACCAGCAATCTCGCCCACCCCGGGGTCGCACCCACCAGTCTCCTGGCGGCGCGGCCCGAACTCGGCCGAACACGAGACACGCTCGGCAGGCGCCTCATTCACGCGCTGTCGCGGCGCGGCATCCTCGTCGGGACGGTCGAGACAGCGCTGCTGCCCGCGCTGCTGGCCGCCACCTCGCCCGACGCCCGCGGCGCCCGACTGTACGGTCCGAGTGGTCTCGGGCACCTGTCCGGCGCACCCGCCGAGCAGGCCGTCTACTCCCGGCTGCGCAGCGCGGACGACGCCGCACGCCTCTGGCAGATCTCCGAGGACCTCACCCACCTGTCGGCTACGGTGTAGTTATCCAATTCACGAGACCCGACAGCTGGAGTCGATATGCCGAAGTTGGAGATCAAGAGGAAGTCCGAACTCTCTCGTAAAGAGGCGTCCGAGCGCCTGATCGCGATTGGCAAGGCTCTGGCGGGCGAATCGGAGGTGGAATTCGGTTCGGACGGCGATTCCATCGAGGTCGAAGTCGCCGACCGGGTCAGTTGGGAATTCGAAATCGAGGTCGACGGTACCGAGACCGAAATCGAAATCGAAATCAAATGGCGTGACGAGCCGGTCGAATCGGCGCCCGCCGCACCGCCACCGTCCAGAGCGGCCGCGCCGGCCAAGACGCCGCGCCGCGCGCGTGCCCGGAAGCATCCCGCCGGCTGATCCTCAGCCGGGTGCGATCGGCTCGAAGGACCGGATCGAATCGGCGCCGGCACCCACCACCCCCGCCGAGGATTCCGGCACTTCGTTCCACGCCCCCGACAGGTCGCGCAGCGGCTCCGAGACCACGAATCGCGTCTCGGAGCCGAGTTCGCGCAGGATCTCGACCTCCGGGTGCAGTGCCCGCAACGCGGCCAGTTCGGTCGAGAAGAACAGCGACCGTGATTCTCGCTCGCTCGAATAGCGGAACACCCAGAGGAATTCTCCGTCCGTGGTCGCGACGGTCATCTGCACCGGATACTCGACGCCGTGCGCGTGCCCGACGTCTTCGACGAAACCGACCGCGCGGGCGACCGCACCGAACGGATCGTCGGCGAGACCGAAGGTCAAAGCCAGGTAGAACAGGGTTTCGCTGTCCGTCGACCCCTCGATGTCGGCGAAGAGCGCTGGTTCGACGGCGGTGAGCAGATCGCGCCGGGTCTCGTGGAAGCCGCGCAGGGCGCCGTTGTGCACCCACAGCCATCGCCCGTGCCGGAACGGATGGCAGTTGCTGCGTTGCACCGGCGTCCCGGTCGAGGCCCGCACGTGCGCGAGCATCATCGGCGTGCGCACCTGACTCGCGATCTCGCGCAGATTGCGGTCGTTCCAGGCGGGCTCGATGCTCTTGTACACCGCGGGCTCGGCGCCGAGGCCGTACCAGCCGATGCCGAAGCCGTCCCCGTTGGTGGTGGTCACGCCGAGGCGCGAGTGCAGGCTCTGGTCGATCAGGGAGTGCTCAGGGCGGAACAGCAGATCCTCGGCGAGGATCGGCTCACCCGAGTACGCCATCCACCGGCACATACTTCCATTCAAGCAGAAATGTCGGCCTACCGTTTGCGGCCGATACCACCGACGATGCAATGGCGGACCGCGTTGAGCGGGGTGAGGTGGGGACCGTCGGGCCACCAGTCGTCGCACCGGACGAGGCCGGGCTCGACCATCTCCAGGTCGCCGAACATGGCCTGGATCTCGTCCCTGGTCCGGAAGCGGCCGCTGCCCATCGGGCTGTGGATGAACTTCTCTTCCATCTTGCGGGCCAGCTCGCTGTATTCCGGTGTCTGCGGGTCGTGGAAGTGGGCGATCGCGACGAACGATCCCGAGGGCAGGGCGTCGATATAGGTCTGCATCAGCGCGGGCCCGTCCTCACCGAGGTAGTGGTGCAGGGTGCCGATGTGGAACAGCGCCAGCGGCCGGGTGAAGTCGAGCGTGCCGCGAACCGTCTCGTTGCCGAGCACCTCGAGCGGACGGAAGATGTCGGCTTCGGCGATGCGGGTGCGGCTGTTGCTGGCCAGCAGCGCCTGGGCGTGCACGAGGACCGACGGGTCGTTGTCGACATAGACCACCCGCGACTGCGGGTCGACGCGCTGGACCACCTGGTGGGTGTTCTCCGCGGTAGGCAGGCCGGAGCCGAGATCGAGGAACTGATCGATCCCGGCCTTGGCCAGGAATCGGCACGCGCGGATCAGGAAATCGCGGTTGGCCCACGCCAAATCGTTGACCTGCGGCGCGACGGTGCGGACCTGCTCGAGCACCGCCCGGTCCACCTCGTAGTTGTCCTTGCCGTTGAGCGCGGCATCGTAGACCCGCGCGATGCTCGCGCGGGTCGTGTCCACCCCGACCGGAACGGCGCTGGGGTAGGCGGCAGGAGAGTGCGACATCGGGCGCCTCCGTGGGCATCGGACCGACTGTACGAATTCAGCCTAGAGCATCGGTTCCGTTGGCACGGAAGCTATCCCGAGGCCGATGTCACCGCCGGTCGAGCCACTGCGCGAACGTCGGGCCCGCGATGATCGCCGTGGGTCCGGGCAACAGGGCCCCCTCGGCCTGCAACCGGCGGTCCGGGTCGGCGGTGTTCCGCACTTCGACAACCTGCGCCGGTGCGCCGCGGCGGGCCGCGACCCGGGCGACGGCGTCGGCCAGGCGCCATTCCTCGGGCCCGGCGATCTCGACCATCATCGGGCCGTCGGTACGGACGAGATCGGCCAGATGCTCGGCGACCGTGCGCGCGGCGACCAGACGCGCCCGGTACTCGGGCACCTCGGCGCGATCACCGACGGTGGTCCAGTCGAGCATCATCTCGGTGAACTCGTGGAACTGGGCGGCGCGCAGGATGCGCACCGGGACCGGGCCCGCCTGGTAGGCGCGCTCCTGGGCCAGTTTTCCCGCGTAGTGTCCGTTGGTGAAGTCGTCGATGCCGATGATCGAGACCACCGCGATCCGCCGCACCCCCGCTGCCGCCGCGGCCCTGCCGACGGTCCGCGCGACCGTGTCGAAGAAGGTGGTGACCGCGGCGGTGTCGGTGGTCTCGGCGTTGATCGCGTCGACAACCAGATCGGCTCCGGCCAGCGCCTCGGCCAGCCCGTGCCCGGTCACCACGTCGATCCCGGCCGAGCGGGTGATCTCGACGACCTCCTCCCCCTGGTTGTTCAGCACGTCGACGACCTCACGGCCGATCCGTCCGCTCGCGCCGATCACTGCGATCCGCATGGGGGTTTCTCCTTCGCCGGTGAACCTGTCGACGAGATGACGACATGCGGTCGCGCAGTGTGACATCAGCCGGGCAGCGGCGATACCCGGGTCGACGGACGGCTGGCCGCGTGCGACGGGGAGCCGCTGCTCTCACCGCGTGTGCAGGCGACGCCAGGCCTGTTGTTCACCGCCGCCACGCTGCTGCCGATCATGGCGAGTTCCGGTGGCCGGTTGTTCGCGATTCATCTGCGGAGCGAACTCGGTGACAGTGCAGTGCATGCCAGGCATGCACTGCCTGCCGAGGGGCATCACGTTCGCGGCCGCCGAACTGCACTGAGCGGATCCCGCAGCGATGGCATGCGGGCATCGACCCCGCTCGGCCTCGGGGCGGCGGCGCCGGGTTGGCCGGCCCCGCTGTCGCGCGAGGACGCAGGCATCGGTGCGGCCGTTCAGGACGCGTGCGGGCTGGTGCGCGCGACGCTGACCCGCGGCACTACTGGCGCGCCGACAGCCTGCCCGCTGTCGGCGCAGGGGCTCGACAGCGATGCTGCCGAGCCCGCGATCAGAGCTGCGCTTCGATCGCGGCGACGACCTCGCCGGCGTCCGGGGTGACGGTCGGGCGGAAGCGGCCCGCGACAGTGCCGTCGCGGCCGATCAGGAACTTCTCGAAGTTCCACTGGATATCGCCCGCGCTGCCGTCGGCGGCGGGGGTCTCGACCAGAGCGGTGTAGAGCGGGTGCCGGTCCTCGCCGTTGACGTCGGCCTTGGCCAGCAGCGGGAAGTCGACGCCGTAGGTGACCGAGCAGAACTCCTGGATCTCCTCGGCGGTGCCGGGCTCCTGCCCCATGAACTGGTTGCAGGGGAAGCCGATCACCGTGAAGCCCCGCTCACCATAGGTCTTCTGCAACTCGACCAGGCCGGTGTACTGCGGGGTCAGGCCACACTTGGAGGCCACGTTCACCAGCAACACCGCCCGGTCCCCCGCCAGCTCGCCCAGCGTCGTGTCGGTCCCGGTCAGGGTCTGCACCGCAATGTCTCGAATGTTCGCGCTCACCACAACACCACCAGATCTCGTCTACGTCGGTTCGATCGCCACCGTACCGGAGCCCGACCGGGGCGCAAGCGTCCCGCTGGGCGGGAGGTTTTGTAACACGTTCTTGTTTTGTCGCGCGGTTGGCGGCACCATTTCGGTACGTACCCGAGCAGCGGAGGAAGCCCGTGACCGAACAGCCCCATCGGATCGACACCGTCCGCCCGCTGCGCGCGAACGCCGTGGAGCACTGGGATTTCGAGGCCGACGTGGTGGTGGCCGGATACGGCATCGCCGGTGTGTGCGCCGCGATCGAGGCCGCCAGAGCGGGCGCGAAGGTGCTCATCCTGGAACGGACCGGCGGCTGGGGCGGCGCGGCGGCGCTGGCGGGCGGGTTCGTCTACCTCGGCGGCGGCACCCCGCTGCAGCGGGCGCTCGGCTTCGACGACACCCCGGAGAACATGGCCGCCTTCCTCAAGGCGGCGCTCGGTCCCGGCGTCGACGAGGCCAAGATCGACGACTACTGCGCGGGCAGCGTCGAGCACTACAACTGGCTCGTCGACTGCGGTGTGCCGTTCAAGGAGTCGTTCTGGGGCGAGCCCGGCTGGGAGCCGCCGCACGACGAGGGCCTGATGTACTCCGGCGGCGAGAACTCCGCGCCCTTCCTCGACATCGCCGAGCCCGCGCCGCGCGGTCACGTTCCCGAGCTGGCGGGCAAGAAGATCGGTGAGCGCAGCGGCGGCTACATGCTGATGAAGCCGCTGGCCGACACCGTCGCCACGCTCGACATCGACGTCGAGTACGACACCCGCATCCGCCGGCTGATCGTCGACGACGACGATCGCGTGGTCGGCGTCCTGGCGACCACCTACGGCAAGCCGGTCACCGTGCGGGCCGCGCGCGGCGTCGTCCTGGCGACGGGCAGCTTCGCCTACGACACCGAGATGATCGACCGCTACACCCCGCGCTTGAGCGGCAGGCCCGGCGCGGCGATCGAGGAGCACGACGGCATCGGCATCCGGCTCGCCCAGGCGCTGGGCGCCGAGCTCGCGCACATGGACGCCAGCGAGGTCGCCATCTTCGGCGATCCGCAGATGATGGCGCGTGGCATCCTCGTCAACGGGCGCGGCCAGCGCTACGTCACCGAGGACACCTACCCGGGCCGCATCGGACAGGCGACCCTGCTGCAGAACGACAACCAGGCCTTCCTCGTCATCGACGAGGCCTCGCTCGAGGAAGCGCTGACGACCGAGTCGGCCACCCCGTTCTTCCGGTTCCCGCCCAAGTGGGTCGCCGAGACGGTGGCCGAGCTCGAAGCGGACATGGGGCTGCCGGAGCAGACGCTGCAGACCACGATCGCCACCTACAACCGTCACGCCGAGAACGGCAACGACCCGCTGCTGGGCAAGAAGCCCGAGTGGGTGCGCCCGATCTCGACCCCGCTGGCCGGTTTCGATCTGCGCGGTTTCACCGCCGGATTCACCCTGGGCGGCCTGCGCACCGACCTCGACTCACGGGTGCTGCACGTCAGCGGCGAACCGATCGCCGGGCTCTACGCCGCGGGTCGTTGCACGTCAGGGCTGTGCGCGTACGGTTATGTCAGCGGTGCGTCACTCGGTGACGGCAGCTTCTACGGCCGTCGCGCGGGCAAGGCCGCGGCAGCGGCAGGCTCGGACTGAGTCAGGCGGCACCCACCGGACCGCCACTGTCAGTACGCTGCTTGCAGCGCCGCCGCCGGACGACGAGTCCGGCTGCGCTCGCGGGCTTTTCGGACCCGCGAGCGGGCGCGTCCAGTTGGCTACGACAGATGCAGTGCAGGATCGGAGTTGGACAGTGCAAGCAGGTGGGACGTCCGCGGATTACGTGATCGTCGGCTCGGGGTCGGCGGGGGCGGTGCTCGCGAATCGGCTCAGCGCCGACCCGGGCACCACGGTCGTGCTGTTGGAGGCCGGTCCGGCCGACGACGACAAGTTCGCCCATATTCCGGCGGCGTTCTCGAAGCTGTTCCGCACCGAGCGTGACTGGGACTACCTGACCGAGCCGCAGCCCGGCCTCGGCGACCGGCAGATCTATTGGCCGCGCGGCAAGACCTTCGGCGGCTCGTCGTCGATGAACGCGATGATGTGGGTGCGTGGTTTCCGCGCCGACTACGAGGAGTGGGGGCTCCTGGCCGGCAAGGAGTGGAACTTCGCGGCGGCGGTCGAGCAGTTCCGCAAGATCGAGAACGTCCAGGACGCGCAGTACCCGGACGAGGGGTCGCGCGGCCCACTGCACGTGCAGCGCCAGCGCAGCCCGCGCGCTTCGACGCACGCCTTCCTCGAGGCCGTGCGTCAGGCGGGCCACGAGCTCGAGTCGCCGAACCGGCCCGCGCCGCAGGGCTTCTCGCAGACGATGGTGACCCAGCGCGACGGCAGGCGCTGGAGCACCGCCGACGCGTACCTGCGCCCGGCGATGAAGCGCGCCAACCTGACCGTGCGCGCCGAAGCGCTGGCCACCCGGGTGCTCTTCGACGGTACCAAGGCCACCGGCGTGGAGTACCTGCACGCCGGGCAGACCCACACCGTGACCGCGAATCGCGAGGTCATCCTGTGCGGTGGCGCGGTGAACAGCCCGCAGCTGCTGCAGCTCTCGGGCATCGGCGACCAGGACGAGCTGAAGCAGCACGGCATCGAGGTGGTCGCGCACTCCCCCGAGGTCGGTGCGAACCTGCAGGACCATCTGATCGCGGCCCTGGGCTACAGCGTCGAGGGCGACTCGCTGTTCGCGGCGGAGAAACCGCTGGAGCTGATCAACTACCTGGTCCGCCATCGCGGCATGCTCACCTCCAATGTCGGTGAGGCGTACGGGTTCGTGCGCAGCGAGCCCGATCTCGAGCACCCCGATCTGGAACTGATCTACGCGCCGGCGCCGTTCTATCACGAGGGCCTGGTCGAGGCGACCGAGCACGGCGTCGTCCTCGGCGCGATCCTGCTGCGCCCGCGCAGCCGGGGCCGGATCGGTCTCGCGTCGGCCGATCCGACCGCCAAGCCGGTCATCGACCCGCGGTACCTGTCCGATCCCGACGGCGCCGACCGCGCGGCGCTGATCGCCGGACTGCGGGTGTGCGCGAGCCTGGTCCAGCAGCCCGCGCTCAAGAGCGCGCTGGGCGAGCTGATCTACCCGCCGGAGGCGCCCGACGATCTCGAGGCGACCATGGCGCTGACGCTCGAGAAGTTCTCGCACACCCTGTACCACCCGGTCGGCACCTGCCGAATGGGTACCGACGCGGCCAGCGTGGTCACCCCGGACCTGAAGGTGCGCGGTGTCGAGGGCCTGCGCGTCGCCGACACCTCGGTGATGCCGCTGATCATCCGCGGGCACACCAACGCCCCGGCCATCTTCATCGGTGAACAGGCGGCGGACTTCATCCTGGCCGAGTCCTGACCCGGGCGTGGTGGCGCGTCCGACCGGGCGCGCCACCACCGCCTCACACCGCGGCCAGCGTCAGCGAGGCGCCCGCGAGCAGCAGATACGGCAACGGGTAGCCGAGGTCGGCGTAGGCGCGGGCACGCAGGACGGTCAGCTCCGCGCACAGGAAATACACCACGAGCCCGGCCGCGGCGGCGATCGCCAGCGGCCGCCAGGCCAGCCCGGCCAGCAGCGCGAGACCGCCCACCGCCTTGATCACCGCCAGCGGCGTGAGCGTCCACGGTGCGACCCCGTAGCGGCGCATGTTCGCGCGGATCCAGTCGGCGCGGACGACGTCGATCGCCGCGGCGATCAGCGCGGCCGAGGCGGCGAGCACGGTGACGACGACGAAGCTCGTGTGCATGAGTGGGTTCCTCCGGTCTACGGTGAGCGACGGCGACCGCCGTCGATCCGATGACGAACGGGCCGGCCGAAAGGTGACCGATGCAGACGGATGCGCTCGCGCTCGCCTTCGAACAGCGCCGTGACCGGCTGCGCGGAATCGCCTACCGGATGCTGGGCACCGCCGCCGAGGCCGACGACGTCGTGCAGGAGGCCTGGCTGCGTCTGGATCGCGTCGCCGTGGCCGAGATCGGCAATCTCGACGGCTGGCTGACCACGGTCGTCTCCCGGATCTGCCTGGATCTGCTGCGCGCCCGCGCCCAGCGCGCCGAGACCACGGCGCCGGACCTCGCCGATACGCGGGCCACCGGTCCGGGCGCCGACCCCGAGGACGACGCGCTGCTCGCCGACGCGGTCGGCCGCGCGCTGCTGGTCGTGCTCGATGTGCTCGGCCCGCAGGAGCGGGTCGCGTTCGTGCTGCACGACCTGTTCGCCGTGCCGTTCGCCGAGATCGCCCCGATGCTCGGGCGGACACCGGCCACCACCAAGAAGCTGGCCAGCCGGGCCAGGCAGCGCGTCCACGCGCCGGCCCGGATCGAGCCCGCGGAACTGACCGCGCAGCGGACCGCGGTGGCGGCGTTCCTGAAGGCCGCGCGCGAGGGCGACCTGGACGAATTGCTGGCGGTGCTCGCCCCCGATGTCGTGCGCTCGGCCGATCCGGCGGCGCTCCCGCCCGGCATGGCCGCCCTGGTCCGGGGCGCGGCCGCCGTCGCCGAAGGCGCGGTCGTGCTGCGGCAGCGCTCGCGGGAAGCGGTCCTGGTCCTCGTCGACGGTCGGCCGGGGCTCGTCGTTGTCCGGGCGGGCAGGCCGCTGTTCGTGCTCACCTTCACCATCCGGGCAACGCGGATCGCGGCCTACGACGTGGTCGCCGACCCGGTCAGGCTGGCCGGTCTCACCTTGTCGCTGCTGCCGGATCAGTCCTGAGACGCTGCCACCCGGTCGATTTCGGCACGCTGTGCAAGATCGCACGCGATGCGGTGCCGCATCGCGTGCGAGAAGGCAGCGCGCGCAGCCGAATCCGGGCCGTCACAGGGCCGGGACGCGCGCGAACCCCAGCGGCGGCGTCGGGACCGGGCCCGAACGCAGGTCGTGCCGGAAGTCCGGCAACAGCGGCAGCATGTCCACGTTGCGGGCGGCATAGCAGCGCACCATCGGCAGCGCACGCGAGACCTCGGCGCGCTCGACCGGCTCGGCGTCGAGGAACGCCATCCCGTCCAGCCCGAGGCCCAGGGTGTCGGCGATCCGCACGATCGAGGCCGACTTGCGGCCCCAGCCCACCTCGACCGCCGAGAACATCTCGTAGAGGCCGTGCCGATAGAGCGTGCGCAGGGTGCGCGAACGATCACCACGTGCCGCGACGGCATGCAGCACTCCCCGTTCGCTCAGCTTGGTGAGCGTACGCAGTGCCTGCGGGCGCAGCGTGGTGCTGGTCGAGTCGTGGACCACGCCGTCCCACAGGGTTTCGTCCAGTTCCCAGACCAGACAACGGACGGCAGGTCGCATGGTGCCCCTATCGGTTCGTTCCGGCGCGGAGAACTCTACAACCACTCATAGCGATGGACCAGACTTGTGACCGCTCACCAAGCAGGCAAGCAAGCATGGGTCCACGACCCATAACCTGACGTTCCATTCCGGCATCGCCGCGGGTTGGCTAGGGTGAACACGCTGGACAGCGGGGGCAGAGCCGCAAGATGGGCGAAGGGAACACAGATGTCCGTTGAGAATCCACCCCGGCAATCGCTGACCATCTCCGGTCAGCCGATGTCGTCGCCGTTGAAGGACGTGCGCGCCCTGTCTCGGCAGATGGTCGGCCACTTCGTCGCCAATGTCGTCCCCTGCGGCACGCTGCCGGGCGACGCGATCACCGGCGACGTCACCACCATCACCCGGATCTGCCTCGAATTCGCCGTCAGCATGCTCGACGGCCGCGACATCCCGAACAAGCTGCAGCGCCTGCAGGACGCGGCCAGCGGCTGGGCCCGCGAGGGCGTGCCGATCGACACCATCCACCACTCGATCGCCGAAGGGTTCAAGATCGGCCTCGACCTGGTGGTCGCGAACGCGTCGGTGAAGGACTACGACAATCTCGTCGACGGCGTCAAGATGGTGATGGAGATGCTCGACACCATCACCGCCCAGGTGTCGCTGGCCTACGTGCGGGAGTTGCGCGGCGTGGTCAGCGAGCACCACACCGCCGTGCACACCCTCACCTCGGCGCTGCTCGGCGGCCACAGCACCTCGACGATGGCCCGCGAGTGCGGCATCGCCATCGCCGAGACCTATGCCGTTCTGGCCCTGGCGATCCCGCCGCACCGCGAGGAGGCCAACCCGGCCCTCGACGCCCAGGTGGTCGCGCGCCGCAAGCTGCGCCGGGTGCAGGCCGAGCTGGCCAAGCGCTGCGGCGATTCGGCGCTGTCGCTACTCAGTGTCGACGGCGGCACGGTGCTCATCCCCGCGGGCACCTTCGATCGCGACGGCCTCGCCGCCCTCGTGGCCCAGCTCTCGCAGGCGGCCCAGGTCGGTATCACCGCGGCGCTGGTGGAGACCAGCACGACCGGCGTGCCCGATGCCGCCGACCAGGCCCACGAGTTGCTCGACATGGTGCAGCGGCTCGAGGTCACCTCCGGGCTGTACCGCTTCGACGAGTTGGCTCTCGAGTACCAGCTGACCCGCCCTGGCCCCGGCCGGGAGTTCCTCGGTTCGCTGCTCGATCCGCTGGATCAGTACCCCGAACTGCTCGAGACCCTGCAGCGCCACATCGCGAACAATCTCAACCGCCAGCGCACCGCCCGGGTGCTGCACGTGCACACCAACACCGTCGACTACCGGCTCAAGCGGATCGGCCAGCTCACCGGTTTCGACCCGACCCAGCCCTCGGGTCTGTGGTATCTGCGCTCGGCGCTGGTCGCCCGCAGCTACCGTTCCGCGGCCTGATCCCACCCCCGCGACGCCGAAGGCGCTGTCCGCGATCGCGGACAGCGCCTTCGCCTCGTCTCACAGGGAGCCACCACCCCCGACCAGCCAGGGGTTGAACTCGCAGACCAGGTTCGGGCTGCTCGCCGGATCGAGGGCCCGCAGCGCGATCGACAGCGCGCGCGGGGAGTACATCATCGTCAGGTGGTCGGAAACGTCCTGTTCGCAGCCCTCCTGCAGGGTGATGTTGTCGACCGTGGCGCCGGGACCGGGCTTCAGGAAGGTCAGGTCGTAGGGGTTGGTGACCTCGTCGTAGCGGGTGCCGACGACGGTGTAGTCGACGCCGGGGACGGTGTCACCGTTGGCGTTGAGCTGGTTGACGAAGTCCGAACCGATCGTCTGCTGGATGCCGGCATGCCCGACGAAGATCTCGATCAGACCCAGGATGTCGATACCGGCGTTGTTGATCATCCGGCCCAGGGCACCGATGCCGTCGAGGCTGGTGCCGTGGTGGGTGGCACCGTAGGTGACGAGGTTCTTCACCTTGGCCGCGCCGCCGTCGTACTTGGTGTACCAGTTGGCCAGCGCGCCGCCCTGGGAGTGAGCGATGATGTCGACCTCGTCGGTGCCGGTGGCCGCCAGCACACGGTCGACGAAGGTGGCGACCTGCTTGGACGAGTCCTGGATGTAGCCGGTGCCCATGACGCCGGGCAGCAGCGAGCCGAGGCCGCCGCCTTCGACCAGGCCCGAGCGGCCGTAGTTGAAGGTGAAGGTGCAGTACCCCGCGTCCTTGATCGGCTGACCCATGAAGGCGTAGCCGTTGTAGGCGTTCATCCAGGTGCCGTGCAACAGCACCACCGGACGCGGATGTTCGGCGGTCGGCTTGCAGTTCCAGTCGTTGGCGCCGGGCGGGGCGGCGTCGCCGTTGCCGAGGCCGTAGGCGAACGCGGCCAGGAAAGCGGTCTGCGCGGGACCGTAACCGATGGTGTCGGTGGACTTTCCACCGGAGGAGCCCGAACTGGAGCCCGAACCGCCGTAGCAGTTGCCCGAGCCGTTCCCCGATCCGGCGCCGCTGCCGGAGGTGCAGGCCGAACCGCTACCCGGCCCGGCCACTTCGCGGCCGGAGGTGATGATGTCGGCGAGGGCCTGCTCGGAGGGCGCGGGGTCGGGAGACGCGGCGGCCCCCGGACCGGTGAGCGCGACGGCGAGCGCGCCGACGCCGGTGAGCACCGCCGTGTGTAGCGTCCGTCTGCGACTGGGAGATTTCATCGTTGGCGTATCTTCCTGTGCGATTCGAGAAATACGAATGGCTTTGTCGAAACCGCACCGAACATAAGTCCCGAAAATCCCCGCAATTCGGCCGTTTCCGGGTTTCTGGACAGGTCACCACGGCTCATCGAAAACCCCCATGAGGGGGCACAGGAATTCTTCGGCAATCCGGACCGCACCGCGGACCGGATCCCCTTCATCGCCGTCTCACCAGCACTGACCGGCCGTCATCGCCCACACCACCCGGGAATTCCGCGGCCCGCTGACCTTTCACAGCAGCCGCCCGCGAAGATCGAAGAGAATTCCCACTTCCGCCGGTCAGCATTCACTGCGTGCCGCGACACCCTGCAATCGCTCGTCGAGCCAGAGCATCGCCTCCGGATATCCGGTGACCGCACCGATCACGTGCTCACCGAACACGCTGCGGTACACCGCGTTCGCGCCGAGCGAGCATTGCTCGTTGTACAGATTCCGCGCGCCGGCGGCGGGGATCCAGAACTCCTGCTCGCCGTTGTAGATGTAGAGCGGTGTGGCCGAGCGCATTCCGGCCATCCGGGTGATCTCGTAGATCCGGGTGGCCAGGTCCGAGCGCAGCGGGTCGGGGATGTTCGCGCCGACATCGATCGGCAGGTGCAGGACGCCGGGGACGGCGAACACGCTCACGCACTGGTCCTTCATCACCGAGGTGGCGACCCAGCGCGCGAGGTTGTTCATCGCGGCCAGGATCTCGGGACGTTCCCGGCCGATCGCGAAGGTGGCCGCCATGAAGATCCCGGAGGCGAGATTGGCGTTCATACTGCGCGAGAGGATCTCGAAATCGGCGGGCACACCGCCCAGCACCGCCCCGACGATCACGTCGGCGAGT
Source organism: Nocardia canadensis (assembly GCF_032656385.1). Lineage (NCBI taxonomy): Bacteria > Bacillati > Actinomycetota > Actinomycetes > Mycobacteriales > Nocardiaceae > Nocardia > Nocardia canadensis. The sequence goes on along the minus strand of NZ_JAVCWB010000008.1, from coordinate 778,623 downwards.
TCCGGCGCGTAGGAGTCGATCAGCTTGGCCGCGCCGTGGGTGGCGATGGCACCGCCGGAGTAGCCGGTCATCGCGAACCGGCTCGCGCCGAACACCGCCGGGTCGAGGCCGCGCACGGCCCGGATTCCGTCGAGCACCGCGTGCCCGGCGACATACGGCTCCGCGTAGGCCATCCACGGGCCCTCGTGATCGGGCACCAGCACGGCGTATCCACGCAGTGCCGCCAATTGCGTGGTCGGCGGGATGAATTCGGTCGAGCTCGAGTGCAGCGTGAGGCCGTGCGCGAGGGTGTATCCCGGCGTGCAGTCGCGCCCCAGCGCGTCGATCGGCAGGTTGTTGACCAGGACCGGCCGATCGCCGGGTCCGGTCCAGTCGGTGGCGGGCACGAGCAGCGTCGCCGTGGCGAAGGACGGGCGACCTTGCGAATCATCGGTGCGGTATTTGAGCAGGGTGGCCGAGCGCAGCGGCACCAGGGTCAGCGGACCCGCGGTGGCGAGGATGTCGCGGGTGGCGATGATCTGTCCCGGCGTGTAATCGGCCAGCCCGTCGGGCCAATGGTCGAACATCGCGTCGCCCACGGCCGACGGCAGGACCGCGGCCCGCAGCGCGGCGAGCTCGGCATCGGGATCGGCACCGGCCGCCGGTTGGATCGGTGACGGCAGTACCTGATCGATCCAGCGTTGCAGGTCGGGCAGGAACCCCGGCGTACCCGGTTGCGGCACCGGGAATTCCGGGGTGGGTTCGGCGGCGGCACTGCCGACGGACAACGAACACAGCAGCAGGATCGAGCAGACCAACACACGCACAGATCGCATGGCACACACGCCTTCGGGTGGCAACGTCGGATTCGTCGCTGACGTGCGGCGATGCGGTGCTTCGTCTCCCGTCGAACTTCCCCCAGCGCACCCTCGTCAGTCCACTGAAGGTACGCCGGAACCACCCCGCCGGATCGGCGTCGTGCCCGAGTCGTGACGCAATGCGGCACGATCGCAACAACAATCGGCCCGAATCCGCTTCGGGGCGTGCGGATCCGGGCCGATCGAAACCGGGCTCAGCAGGTGCTGGGCGCCGGTTCCCCCTGCAGCCGCGCGTCGAGCCATCTCAGCGCGGAAGGCAGTCCGAGCACAGCTGCGGTCAGGTGGTCCGGGGTCGGGGTCGATTCGGTGACCAGCGGGGTGCCCGCCGCGCACCAGCGGTGTGTGGTGGCGGTGATCGCCTCGACCGGGATCAGGCCGTCGATGGGCGAATGCCATTCGAAGACAGGCATCGTCGGCGTTCCTGGGTAGAGCTCGAGGCTGTTCTCCTCCACGACGGCGCGGGCGTGCGGGTCGTCGACCATCGAAGTCGTCGCGGCGAAGTCGAGGATGCCGCGGCCCGCGCCCGCGCCGAGGATGTCGTTGGTGCACGCGTCGGCGATCGCGGCGCGGGCGGCCAGGCCGCGCGCGTTCATCTGCTCGCTGATCGGAAACCGTTGCGGATACTCCCGTTCCAGCCCGATCCCCGCCGCCAGTGCCAGGCCGAACACCGGGTGCGAGCCGAAGCCGAGACCCTCGAGCATCGACACCAGGTTCATCGGCACCCCGCCCAGCGCCGCGCCGGCGACCGCGACGTCGGGCGCGTAGCTGGGTTGCAGCGCCGCTGCCCAGGCCGTCGCCATGCCACCGCCGGAGTAGCCCGCCATCGCGACCCGGCTCCCCCCGACCTGCAGGTCGGCGACCTTCCGGATCGCCCGGATGCCGTCCAGGGTCACCTGCCCGCCCAATTTGGCGGCGCCGTAGGCGAAGTTGGGCCCGAGATGGTCGGGCAGCGCCATCGTCCAGCCGCGCCGCAGGGCGAGATTCCAGAACACCGCCTCGCGAACCATCAGGTTCGGGTCGTCGGTGTAGAGCACCTTGGAGACCGAACAGCGCACGCCGAGTCCGTTGATGATGTGCTGGTAGGACAGCACCGGCGCGTCCCGGCGGTGGCCCGCCGGTTGCAGCACGGTCGTGGTCGCCGCGATCGGTTCGCCCGCCGAGTTGGTCGAGCGGAACTTGACCAGGGTGATCCTGGTGTCGGGGAACATCGCCAGGGGCGGCATCGGCCGCACGTCCAGTACGTCGCCCGGCCGCGACGCCGACAGGTCGGCGGGCTGGGCGTAGAAGGGGTCGGGATCGGCGCTCGGATAGAGCGGTGAACTGTGTGTGGGGGCGGCGCAGACCACGGCCAGCACGAGCGCCGCCGCCACGGCCAGCAGGGCGCGGCGGGGCCGAGCCCGTTGTGCCGCGGCAACCCAGATCATCCGGCCGTCCTCCCGTGTCGCTGCCGTCGAGACCGATACTTGCCGGTAGCGTGGCTCGTCGGTACCCTTTCGGACCGAGATCGGCGGAGCTCACAACCGGCAGGAATGCGGGTTGTGACCGGATGCAAGTCGACGGCGATTCTCGTCTGCCACCGTCACGCCGCGGCGCCGGAGGGCTGTGAGATCTCCAGTGAATTCCAGAACATGTTCCACTCGACGGCCCGGGCCCTACCGTCGAGTAGGAAGGCGCCCACCAGCGCCGGGGCATAAGGAGCACGCCATGATTCCCATCGACGAGAACATCGCCGCCACCTCCCACCGCGCCGACCGCACCGAGATACCGACCCGGCGGATCACGGTCTACTTCGACGGCGCGACACCGCAGGACGCGCTGATTCTCGAGTACGCGGCGACCCCTGCCGAGGCGTGGGAGTTCACCACCGCGGCGGTGCACGCCGGATTGCTGGTCACCGTCGACGGGCAGGTGGGTCCCGACCTGCGCCGACTCCCCTGCCGCTCGCTCTGGCACTGAGCCCACCGGCACCGCCGGGCCGACCGCACTAGGCTGGCCGGGCGGCCGCGTCCCGGCCGCGCGCCTGGACGACAAGGAGGGGCGACGCGTGATTCGGTGGCAGTTGTCGGCCGCACTCGCCGCCGTCGCGATGCTCGGCCTCACCGGCTGCGGCTCGACCGCCGCCGAGGAGCCGGCGACGGCGACTCCGTCGACGACCACCACGCCGCCCCGCTCGACCAGCAAGCCTCCGGTCACCCTCGCCGCGCCGACACCGACGGTCGATCCGTATGCCGGACTGCCGCTGATCGACCACCTCACCTGGACCGACACCGCCGACGGCCCTCGCCTGCTCGTCGTGCCGACCGTCGCGGGCCGACGCACCGCCGCGCCGGGCACCGACGAACTCGCCTGGCAGGAGGTCCTCGCCCTGGACGCCGACGCCGACGCGCCGGGGATGCGGGACCAGTTCCTCTGCCACTGGGTGTGGGCGAGGATGGTGGCGCCCGACAAACCGAGCTGGAACCTCGAACCGTGGCGACCGGCCGTCGGCTATTCGGCCACGGTGTCGGCGAACTGCAATCCCGGCGGCCCGGAACGCTGACTGTCCGCTCTCCGCTCGAAAGGAGCACTCGCATGCGTATCGTCGTCGCCGGTGGGCACGGCAAGATCGCCCTGCTGCTGGCCTCGCTGCTCACCCGCCGCGGTGACCAGGTCCACGCGCTCATCCGCCGCCCCGACCAGGCCGCCGATATCGTCGCGACCGGCGGCGTTCCGGTCATCTTCGATATGGAACGCGATACCCCCGACGATTTGGCCGCCGCGGTCGCCGGCTCGGACGCGGTGGTCTTCGCCGCCGGCGCGGGCCCGGGCAGCGGTGCCGCGCGCAAATACACCGTCGATCTCAACGGCTCGGTGCAGCTCGCCGACGCCGCCGAGCGGACCGGCGTCCGGCGCTTCGTGCAGATCTCGACTATGGGCGCCGGCGCGCCGCCCGCACCGGGCACCGACGAGGTCTGGGCCGCCTACGTCGACGCCAAGACCCGCGCGGAGGACGATCTGCGGTCGCGCGCCCTGGACTGGACCATCCTGCGCCCCGGCATGCTCACCGACACGGCAGGCAACGGTCTGGTCACGCTCGGACCACCGCCGATTTCGCGGGGTCCGATCCCCCGCGCCGACGTCGCCGCGACGCTCGCGTCGATCTTGGTCGCGGACAACACTTTTGGGCGCACGCTGGAAGTGGTCTCCGGAACGGCGCCGATCGCGGCGGCCGTGTCGGCAATTCGGTAGCCGAAAATTAACTATCGCAACAATATTCGGCCGTAGGGTCGATTCTCGCCGACCGGCGGCAGTCCCCGCATCACGCCGCGGGAGGGACCAGCCGCCGGTCACGCCGTTATCCACCCGTCGTTTGTCGTGAACACGGTGGCGCACCCGCGGATTCGCCGCTCAGAAGCCGAGAAATGCGCTGCATCGAGACGGAATCGATCGTGCAGATGTGCTTGCATTCGAAACTTGCCCCGTCCTAAACTCAGGGCCGCAACACAATTCAGGGGATAGTCAGGGGAGGCCGCGAGCGGCACACCTGGGGCTATGTTTGCCTTGGGTTTGCCACTGCCTAAACACAGGGGCGTTCACCATGAACAACACCAACGGCCGATTCGGCCTCGCTGATCGCGCAGCGACGACCCACCCCGTCACCGCAGGGTGCTCCAGGGAAACAGCGGTCGCCTATGTCATCGATGCCGTGGAATCCACCGGCGCGGCGACACGCAATGATTTCGATATCGACCGGATCGTGACCACCGCGCACGAATTGGCCGACGACTGGGATCTGCAGACGCTGACCCCCGACACCTTCTGGCGGATCGCCGCGGGCTGCATCCGCTACTGAATCACCGACCCGGACCGGGCGCCGTCAGCGGCGCCCGGTAGCGGTGTCCGGCCTCAGGCGCGATCGGCGTAGTCGAGCAGGATCTGGCGCGAGCGATCGGGCCGGGCGGCCTGCACGCTGAGCTGGTCCATCACCGACAGATACAGCGCCAGGTCCTGCCGCCGCTCGAGGTACAGCGCACTGGTGAGCTGCTCGAGGTAGACGATGTCGGGCAGCTCGGGCTCGGCGAACCGCAGAATACTGAAGGAACTGCCCGCCGCGGCGTGCCCGCCCGCGGAGTACGGCAGCACCTGCACGGTCACGTTCGGCAGCGCGGACAGCTCGGCCAGGTAGCGCAGCTGCGCGCGATGCACCTCGTGCCCGCCGATCGGGCGGTGCAGGACGGCCTCGTCGATGACCGCCCACACCACCGGTGGGTCGACCCGGCGCAGCACGTCCTGGCGGAGCTGACGGACCTGCACCCGTCGCTCGGTATCGGCGTCGTCGAACCCGAGAGTCACGATGGCGCGCGTGTACTCCGGCGTCTGCAGCAGGCCGGGCACCAGCTGGGCCTCGTAGGTGCGGATCTGACTGGCCGCCTGCTCGAGCCCGAGGTAGGTACTGAACCAGGAAGGCAGCAGATCGCTGTAGCGATGCCACCAGCCGGGTTCACTTGCCTGCCTGGCCAGTTCGAAGAAGGACTCACGCTCGCGGGTGTCGTGGACACCGTAGAGCGTGAGCAGGTCCCTGATGTCGCGTTCTTTGAATCCGGTGCGTCCCAGTTCGAGCCGGCTGATCTTGGCGTGTGAGCCACGGATCGCGTCACCAGCCGCCTCGCGGGTGATGCCTTTGCTCTCGCGCAGTTTGCGCAACTGGCCACCGAGGGCGATGCGCAGCACGGTGGGGCCGCGATCGACAACGGGTTGCACGCGACCGATCTCGTCGGGTTCAGCCGTCATGGCTGCCGATATTACCGATCACCGGGTCAAGTAGTCGAACTCTCCGGCCTTCGCGCCGCGGATGAAAGCGTCGATTTCCGGCCGAGTGTAGAAGATCACCGAGCCGTGCGGGTCGCGCGAGTTGCGCACGGCGACCGAACCGTCCGTCGCCTCGGCCACCTCGACACAGTTGCCGCTGGGGTTGCTGAACGTGCTCTTGCGCCAGTCGCCGACGCCCGGGCGTTCCCGCTGATCATGGTGCATACCGGACACGTCACACTCCTCGTTCTCGATTGATGCCATCAGTGCGAAAGTTGCAGATGCACGTGCAAACGTTCTTGCATCTGCACATTGCGATCGGGACACTAACACGGTTCACATGCGGCCGCACCGGTCGGTACTTACCCGACGACACGACCTGGGCGCACGCTCGATCGGTGACGTCCAGTCCCCTGAATTCGCAAGCGCGACAACCCGATCAGCTGCCCGACACGTCCGAATCGACAGTGCAGATGTTCTTGCATCTGCAAACAACACCCCCGTAGACTCAGGCCTCAAGATCACCGGAAGGGACGTCGGCAGCACCAGCCGGATGGGCCCTCCGCTGCCGGATGCGAGGGGACTCGGATGAGTACGCCGTTTCGAACACCCCGCCGGGTCTCGGCCGGAAGCACCGGCCTCGAGATCCCGCGATACCTCGGCACGGCGGGCGCGTCCTCCGGATCGTGTAGCGACGAGCCGCTCGGGCTCACCTACCGCCAGGCCCGCGAGATGCTGCGCCAGCACGACGTGCACGGTCCGCAGTGCAGGCAATGGCTGGCCGCCGCGGCCTATCTCTCCGCCGGCTTGGACGACGAATAGCCGGTTGTAACGTCTTCGTGCTGGTCACAGCCGTGTCACCCGAGGCATCCTGAAGGGGAACGATCGGGCTCGACACGGGTGAGCGGCATATGCGGATAGCGGAGATTCTGCGCAACAAGGGCACGACGGTGGCCACGGTGGGGCCGCAGACCACGGTGCGCGCCCTGCTCACTGTGCTGGCCGAGCACAATATCGGCGCGGTGGTGGTCTCCCCCGACGGCGCGACCATCAGCGGAATCGTCTCCGAGCGCGACGTGGTCCGCCACCTGGACCGCCACGGCGCCGCCCTGCTCGACCGGCCGGTCGCCGAGATCATGACCGACCGGGTGCGCACCTGCGGACCAGACGACCACGTCTCCTCGTTGCGTGAGGTCATGACCGAGCATCGCGTCCGGCACATGCCCGTCGTCGAGGCGGACCGGCTGATCGGCATCGTCAGCATCGGCGACGTGGTGAAGAGCGAGATCACCGAACTGGCCGCCGAACGCGGACACCTGGTCGACTACCTGCAGGGCAAGTACTGAGCCCGCGCCCGAAAAGCGTTGCCCGCGAGAATTCTTCGTCAGCCGTACCAGAAAAGTGCGTATCGTTGATCTCGTGCACCCCCTCCGGCCCGAGCTCACCGCCGTTCCGGTGCTGCGGCACGCGCCCACCCCGGTGCCCGCCACGATCCGCGGCCGCTTTCCCGCACTGGCCGATCCGGCCGTGGTGTATCTCGACAGCGCCGCCACGACCCAGAAGCCGGACACCGTGATCGCCGCGGTCACCGGTTATCACGCCGAGCACACGGCCAACGCCGGGCGCGGCACCTACGGCTGGGCGACGTCGCTGTCCGCGCGGATCGCGGCCGTCCGTTCCCGGGCCGCGGCGTTCGTCGGCGCCGAGCACCCCGACGAGATCGTGTTCACCGCTGGCGCGACCGCCGCACTGGGCGCCGTCGCCTACAGCTGGGGGCTGGCCGTCCTCGACGACGGGGACGAGATCCTCTACAACCCCGCCGATCACGCGTCCAATGTGCTGCCCTGGCACCACCTGCGCGACACCTTGGCCCGGTTCGGGCGCCGGATCGTCCTGCGGCCCTACCGCAGCACCGCGGCGGGCGAGGCCGACATCGACGACATCCTGGCTAAGGTGGGCCCGCGCACCCGGCTGATCACCACCAGCCACCTGCACCACGTCTACGGCGGGCTGACCACGCTCGAGGAATTGCGCGGCCGGATCGATCCGGAGATCCTGCTGTGCTTCGACTGCTCGCAGAGTGGCGGGCACCTGCCGGTCGACGTGCTCGACCTCGGCGCCGACTTCGCGGTGTTCGCCGGGCACAAGATGTTCGGCGCGCCCGGGATCGGACTGCTGTACTGCCGACGGCGGGTCCACGAGCGGCTGCGGCCGTTCCTGCCCGGCGGCCACACCGGGGTGACGATCGGCGAATCCGGGCTGACCGGCTCCGGGATGCCGGAGCTGCTCGAGGGGGGAACCTACAATATTCCCGGAATCCTCTCCCTCGCACCGGCGTTCGATCTGCTCGACGAGCTGGACCCGATCGCGATCGCCGCGCACAACCGGCAACTCACGCTGCGGCTGATCGAGGGGTTGCGGCCGGTGCCCGGCCTGGAGTTCCTGCCGGGGCCCGCGTACGCGGGCTGCGCGGTGGGGTACGGGATCGTCTCGTTCACCCTCGACGGGATCAGCGCGACCGATCTCGGTTTCGTGCTGGCCGAGGCCGGTTTCCTGGTCCGCACCGGTGCGCACTGCGTGCCGGGCACCGAGCCCGGCGCGGGTTCGGTGCGAGTGAGCACCCACCTCTACAACATCCTGGACGAGATCGATCGTTTCGTCGCCTGCGTGGCCGGCCTCGCCGGGCACGGGCGCTGACCCTTTCCTGTCCCGAGCCGAGGAGGAACCCATGGGCACGCACCCCGCGCAGCACTACGATCGACGGTCCGCGTCCCGGGTACTGGCCGAGCTGGCCGCGCCCGGTCTGTTCGCGGCCGCCGAGCCACCGTCGCCGACCCGGATCACCTTCCGCGCCACCGAGTTACGCCCCGAGCCCGGCAGCGCGCTGACGCAGTCGCAGCGGATGTATCTGGAGCGGTTCATGCGGCCGTGCCGCCCCGACCAGGTCACGAGCGCGACCCACCGCATCACCTGGACCGACAGCGCGGGTGTGCCCAATACCGGCTACTTCCACACCGGGGGCGCCGGTCCCGACCTGGCCGTGGTGGCCAGGGAGACCGTGCTGACGCTGTGGCGCGAGCTGGCCGGGTCCGGTCTGGTGGCGCGCTCGGCGGCGCTGAGCGAGCCCGATCTCGCGGTGCTCACGGGCACCACCACCGATCACGACCCGCACGAGATCTTCCGCGTCGGGGTGGAGGCCACCGGGCGCGCACTCGTCCAGCACGGGCTCATCGCGGCCGATACCCCCTATCGGGATATCGTCGGCTTCGCCAGGGGCATGCGCGATTCCGGGATCTTCGCCGCCGTCGCGACCCGCTGGTTCTGGGAGCTGCAGGCCTCGACGTTCCGGCGCGGGATGATCCCGGTGCGCCTGGCCGTCCAGCCCGACGGGAGCGTGCGCTACACCGCCGATTCCCTCGCGCTGCTGCGCGCCATGAAGGACGCCACCATCGCCGACGCGCACGCGGTGATGCGGCGTGCGGTCACCGAGGAGGGGCTCGACACCGAGGCCGCGGTCGCCAGATATCACGACGAGCTGGACCTGATCTCCCGCCAGTACGCCCTGCTGCCCGCCGGCGCCAGGCCCGCCTGCCTGGCGGCGGCACCGCAGGCGGTCGACGGCGCGGCGGTGCACGTGCTGGCCACCGTGGTCGACCGGTTCGTCGAGACCTTCGCCGCGCTGGCGGACAGCGTCGTCGTCGTGCGAGACACCGCCGAGCAGGTGTTCGACGGTGCGCCGCCCGGCGACGACGGCGTCTTCTACGTCCCCGATATGAGCTGCAAGCATTGCGTCCGCACCATCACCGCGCTGCTCGAATCGATGGAGATCCCGGTGGCCGAGGTCGACCTGGAGTCCAAGCGGGTCATCGCCCGGATCCGCAGCCCGCGCCACCGGTTCCGGGTGTTCGAGGCGCTGCGTGACGGCGGCTACAACCCGGTCGACGACGTGCCCGCCCCGGCGCCCGGCGCGGCGGTGGGATGMCCCCGCCCGCCGTTCCCGCCGCGCTCCCCCCGCTGGTCGCCGACTTCCTCGCCGACGGGGCGGCCGTGCGCGCGGCGCTGGACCATTACGGCTCGCCGCTGCACCTGCTGTTCCCGCAGGTGTACGCGGTGAACCTGGCCACCGTGCGCGCGGTCCTCGACGCGGGAGCCGGCCCGTACCGGATCTGCTACGCGCACAAGGTGAACCGCTCGGCGGCCTTCGCCAGGACCGCCGCGGCGGCGGGGATCTCCGTCGACGTGGCCTCGGCGGGGGAATTGTCGGCCGCGCTGGCCGCGGGATTTCCGGGCGACCGGATCGAGGCGACCGGCCCCAAAGGGGTGTCTCTGCTGCGCGCGGCGCTCGCGGCGGGGGTGACGGTCAATGTCGACAATCTGTGGGAACTGTCCACGCTGGCCGAGCTGGCGGACGCGCCGGTGCCGGTCCTGCTGCGCATCTCGGGATTTCCCGGCAGCGCCCCGAGCCGCTTCGGCATCGACCTCGCGGCCGCCGATACCGCGTTCGACGTGCTCACCCGGCACCGGGATCGGCTGCGGTTGCTGGGTTTCGCCTTCCACCTCGACACCGCCGCCACCGCCGAACGCGTCCGGGCGGTCGCGGCGTGCCTGGAGCTCGTCGAGCGCGCCTACGGACACGATCTGACGCCGACCGTGCTCGACATCGGCGGCGGGTTGCGCCAGGTCTTCACCGCCGACGCCGCGCGCTACGACGCCTACGACGACGCGCTGCGCGCGGGTCTGCTCGGGCGGGGCGAGGCGCTGCACTGGGGCAGTAGCACCTTCGGCTATCACGTCGCCGGCGGCGCGGTCCACGGTGGACCGGTGTTCCACAAGTACGCCAACATCGAACCGGCCGCCGCCATCCTCGCCGATCTGCTCGCCACCCCGCTGCCCGGGCACAGCGGCCGCGCGCTGGGGCAGGTGCTGGCCGACAATCTGCTCGAACTGTGGCTCGAGCCCGGCAAGGCGCTCGTCGATCAGGCCGGGGTCACCCTCGCCAGTGTGGAATTCGTCAAAACCGCGGGCAACGGCGCGACCCTGGTGCATCTGGACCTGAGTCGCGATACGGTCACCGCCGCCGACCAGGAGGTGCTCATCGACCCCGTGGTGCTCGCCGAACCCGCCGTCGCCGAACCCGTCGGGGTCTTCTTCGCGGGACATCTGTGTCTGGAGCGGGATCTGGTGACCCAGCGGCAGGTGCGGGTGGCCGGGGTGCCCGCGCCGGGCGATCCGGTGCTGTTCGCCAATACCGGCGCGTATCACATGGATCTGTCCGCCGCGCAGGCCAGCATGCACCCGGTGGTGCCGAAAGTCGCTGTGCGACAAAGTGACAGCGGATTCACGCTCTGCCCCGACGCGGATTACCGGGTGCCGTGATGGTCTACAACCACATCACCGAGCTCATCGGCAACACTCCCCTGCTTCGCCTCGATCCCGCGGTGCACGGGCTGGCCGGAGTCGAGCTGTACGCGAAACTGGAGTCGCACAATCCGTTCGGCTCGGTCAAGGACCGGGTCGCCTGGGCGATGATCCGCGCGGAGGTGGACCGCGTCGCCGCGGGCGGGCAGTCGTTCATCGAGGCCTCCAGCGGCAACACCGCCAAGGCGCTGCGGGTGCTCGGCGCGCTGCACGGCATCCCGCTGCGGGCGGTGACCAACCGGATCAGGGTGGGCGAGGTACGGCAGCTGCTACAACTGCTCGGCACCGAGATCGTGGAACTGCCAGGCCTGTCCGAATGCCCGGATCCGCAGGCGGCCGACGATGTCTCGGCGGTGATCGCCCAGACCACCGGTCAGGCGCCCGAACGGTGGTTCCATCCCTCGCAGTACACCAACGAGCGCAATATCGACGCCCATCACGACGGCACCGGCACCGAGATCGCCACCGACCTCGCCGAGGCGGGCATCGATCATCTCGACTATCTGATCGGCGGACTCGGCACCACCGGTTCCACGCGCGGCACCGCGACCGCGCTGCTGGCCCGGCATCCGGCGCTGCGCACCATCGGCGTGGTCTCGGACCGGTTCGACTTCATCCCCGGCATCCGCTCCGAACGCGAGATGTGGGATGTCGGACTGTTCCGGCCCGACTTCTACGACGACATCGTCACCGTCGACTCGGCCGCCGCCATCGACGCCACCCTGGCCCTGATCCACGGCTACGGAGTGCTCGCCGGACCCACCAGCGGCGCGGGCTACGCGGCGGCCCTGCGTGCCCTGGCCACGGCGCCGCGCCCCGAGGATCGGCCGCTGGTCGCGGTGCTCATCGTGTGCGACCGGCTCGAGCCGTACCTGTCCTATATCGCCAAGCGCAGGCCCGAGCTGTTCGGCAAGGCCGCGGGCGCGGGCGCGCCCGGCCCCGAGGACACCGCCGCCGCACCGACGCTCACGCCCGCCACGCTGGCCGAGTTGGACCGCACCGGCAGACCGACCGTCGTCGACACCCGGGGCGCGATGGCCTACCGGGTGGGGCACGTGCCCGGCGCGCTCAACATCCGTGACGATCAGCTCGACGAGATGCTCGCCCAGGGCATGCCGTTCCCGCGCTCGCGCCCGGTCGTGTTCGTATGCCCCGTCGGCGAGACCTCGCTGCGCTTCGCCGCCCTCGCCCACCGCGCGGGCTATGACGCCTACAGCCTGGCCGGGGGCATCGTCGCCTGGCGCGACGCCGGTCATCCGCTCGAACGCGGCGGGTGATCAGACCAGCACCCGCGCCGCCCGGCGGACCCCCGCGAGGGAGCGGCGGCTGCCCGTGGCCGCCAGCAGGGCGCCCAGTGGGCCACGGTAGCCGTCGGCCAGCAGTCCGACGACCGCCCGGAACCGGGCGACGAATCGCTCGGCGGTCTCCTCGTCGAACCGGGCGAGCGGATACAGGAACGAGCCGTCGATGCCGACGGGCGCGCCGAACGGATCGTAGTGATCGGTCAGCCCGAACTCGAGATCGTGTTTGGCCCGCACCACCCCGGTCGGCACCTCGGTGATCGAGAAACCCGGAGCCGCACCGAGTTCGGTGGCGCTGCGGCGCGCGTCGGCTCGCTGCAGGATCAGTGTGGCCTGGAACAGCGGCAGCGCCGCGTCCTGGAGCAGGCAGCGCTTGAGCCGGGGATTGGGGGTGTCGGGATGGGCGTAGGCGGCCAGCGCGACCCGGCGCACCTGGTCGATGAGCTCGTCGACGTCGGCGGCGCGGTCCAGGCGCACGCGCAGGAGGACGTCGTCGGAGAAGTTGCCGACCAGGTCGTCGAGGAGGCGGTGGTCGCGCCCCGAGACCGCGGTCGCCACAGTGACGTCGGCGCTGCGGGCGAACGCGCCGACGGCCACCGCAAACGCGGCCTGCAGGACCATGAACAGGCTCGCCCGTCCGTCCTGTGCCAGCCGCAGCAGCCCGGCGTGGGTCCGCGCGTCGAACGAGATCGGTAGCAGCGCACCGGCGGCCGGGTCGACCGGCGGTGACAGGGGTTCACGGGCGGGCAGATCCAGCAGGGCGGGCCGACCGGCCAGCGCGTTGGCCCAGTAGCGCAGTTGGTGGGTCGCGCGGCTCCATTCGTCGGTGAACTCGCCGAGCTGGGCGTGCTTCCACAGGGTGTAGTCGGTGTAACTCACCGGCAGCGGCGCCCACTCGGGGGCGCTCCCGGCGCGGCAGGCGAGATAGGCGGTGACCAGATCCCGGATCAGCGGGCCCAGCGAGCGCCCGTCGACCGAGATGTGGTGCACGACCAGGGCGAGCACCACGTCGCCGGGGCCGACGACGAACAGTCGGGCCCGCACCGGCAGCTCTCGCGTGAGATCGAAGGCCCGCGCCGACAGCGCGGCGACCGCGACCGCGAGTTCACTCTCGGTGACGGCACATTCGGCGATATCGAGAGCGGTCTCCGCCGCGTCGACGACGTGCTGGGCGGGACCGTGCTCGGTCGCCGGGTAGATCGTGCGCAGCGGTTCGTGCCGGGCGACAACGCATTCCAGCGCCGACCGCAGCGCGGCCGGGTCCACCTCGGCGCCGCGCAGCCGCAGCGCCCGCGCGACATTCCAGTCCGCCGAGCGGCCGAGCCGAGCGGCATGCCACATGCGCTCCTGCGCGGGCGCCAACGGCACATGCGCCGGGCGCGGGCGTGGCCCGAGCAGGACGACCGGCGGCGCCGGCGGCCGGAAACACACCGTCTCCGATCCCGCCCGAGGTGCTGTCAGCACCCCGCGACCGGCGTCGTATCCCCCCGACCTCATCCCCCGACCGGGGTCGAACACTCGTCACAACCTCCACACCCGTACCAACAGATTCGGAACGCTAACGAGAGGATGTGAACGAACAGTTACCGGATTGTGACCACGTCCGGTCGGCCCGGCGGTGCGGCGTCTCCGCGATGTCGCTGTCTGTCCACTTTCCCGGAAAAACGCCCAAAAGCCGCGTTACAGTGGCGTCGGGAAGCGGAGCGAGGAGCTGGTCGGTGTCCATCGGGAAATTGGTGTCGTTCGACGGGTCACGGGGTTTCGGGTTCATCCGGCCCGACGACGGCGGGCCCGATGTCTTCGTCCACGTCAACGACATCGGCCTCGACGAGGACGAGTTGCGCCAGGGCAGGCTGTTCGAATTCGATGTCACCGAAGGTGATCGCGGCCCCAAGGCGATCAACCTGACCGCCGCGGGTCACACCGCGCCCGCGCCGAAGTCGCGCAAGGAGCGCACCGGCGGTGACCGGCTCGGTCCCGACGAGCTGCGCCGCCAGATCACCGAGCTGCTGCTGGACGCCTCCCCCGCGCTGACCGCGGCCGAGATCCTCACCATTCGTGAGCGGTTCACCACGTTCGCCGACGATCACGGCTGGCTCGACAGCTGACCTCGCGCCCGCGCGGTCGCGGCGCCCGGACGCCCGGCTGATCCGGTCGCTGCGGTGCCGCGACGACCGCTACTCCCCCTCGACTACCAGCGTGTATCGCGGCCACCGCCGCGCGGGCCGCGTCGACAGCTGAGCGCGACACCGGGCCGGGCGATGTCCGCGCCGGTGTCGGTGGACGGCCCTACGATCGAAGCCGCACCGATGAATCGGGCACGCTCGCGCCGTCGACACGGGTGAACCCACCCGCGAGGAGGATCGGATGGATCTACCGGTGATGCCGCCAGTGCGCCCCATGCTGGCCAAGTCGACCCCGTCGTTGCCCCGGGAGCCCGGGCTCAGCTACGAACCCAAATGGGACGGGTTCCGGTGCATCGTGTTCCGCGACGGCGACGAGATCGAGCTCGGCTCCCGCAACGACCGCCCGCTCACCCGGTACTTCCCCGAACTGGCCGAGCTGCTCGCGGCCGCACTGCCGGACCGCTGTGTCGTCGACGGAGAGATCGTCGTCGTCACCGATCAGGGCCTGGACTTCGACACGCTCCAGCAGCGGCTGCATCCGGCGGCCTCGCGGGTGAACAAGCTGGCCGCCGAGACCCCGGCCAGTTTCGTCGCCTTCGATCTGCTCGCCCTGGGTGATCGTGATCTGACCGCCGAACCGTTCACCGAGCGCAGGCGCGCGCTGGAATCGCTGCTCGAGGCCGCACCGGGCCGGATCCATCTGACCCCGATCACCCAGGACCCCGACGTCGCCCTGGACTGGTTCACCCGGTTCGAGGGCGCGGGCTTCGACGGGGTGATGGCCAAAGCCGACGATCTGCCCTATCTGCAGGACAAACGCGTGATGCTCAAGATCAAGCACGAACGCACCGCCGACTGCGTGGTGGCCGGCTACCGGATGCACAAGGACGGCGTAGGTGTCGGCTCGCTGCTGCTCGGCCTGTTCGACGACGACGGCAACCTGCATCACGTCGGTGTCGCGTCGAGTTTCACCGCGGCCCGGCGCCGCGAACTGCTCGGTGAGCTGGCGCCGTTGCGCGAGAACGCGCTCGACAACCATCCGTGGCGCAACTGGGCCGACGCGGTCGCCCAAGCCGACGCCGACGGCAAGATGCCCGGCGGGGTGAGCCGGTGGACCGGCGGCAAGGACCTGTCCTGGGAACCACTGCGCCCGGAACTGGTCGCCGAGGTCCGCTACGAGCACGTGCAGTCGGGGAGGTTCCGCCACGGCGGGCGGCTGGTGCGCTTCCGGGCCGACCGCACCCCGGAGTCGTGCACCTACGCCCAGCTCGACGAGGTCGCCCCGGCCGAGCTCGACGCGATCTTCGGCGGTGCGCGATGAGCGCGGCCGTGGAGATCGAGGTCGACGGGCGCGTCCTGGCGATCAGCAACCCGGACAAGATCTACTTCAGCAAGCGCGGCGACACCAAACTCGACCTGGTCCGCTATTACCAGGCCGTCGCCGAACCGCTGCTGGGCGTCATCGGTGACCGGCCGGTGTTGCTGGAGCGCTATCCCGACGGCGCGTCGGGCAAGTCGTGGTTCCAGAAGCGGGTGCCCAAGTCGGCGCCGGACTGGTTGCGGACCGTCGAGGTGTCGACACCGAACGGTACGACCAGCGACGCGCTCGTCGCCCACGACCTCGCCCACCTGCTGTGGGCAGTGAACCAGGGGTGCCTCGGCTTCCACGTATGGCCCAATCATGTGCCCGACCTGCGGATCGCCGACGAGCTGCGAATCGACCTCGACCCCTCGCCCGGGATCGGCTTCGACGATCTGCGCCGGGCGGCGGTGCGCACCAGGGAACTGCTGACCGAGCTCGGCATCGAGAGCTGGATCAAGACCTCCGGCTCGCGGGGGCTGCATATCTACGCCCTGCTGGAACCGCGCTGGGACGGCTACCAGGTGCGCGCCGCCGCCGTGGCGCTGGCCAGGGAACTGGAGCGCCGCCACCCCGAGGAGATCACCGCGCACTGGTGGAAGGAGGAGCGCGGGTCGCGGGTCTTCGTCGATTTCAACCAGAACGCACCGCACAAGACGGTGTTCGGCGCGTGGTCGGTGCGGCCGAAGGTCGGCGGTCAGGTGTCCACGCCGATCGCGTGGGCCGACCTCGACACCGTCGTGCCCGACGACCTCACCCTCGCCACCGTCCCCGCCCGGCTGGCCGAACTCGGTGACCCGTGGGCCGCCCGCGTGCCGCAGTCCATCGCACCGCTGCTGGAGATGTCGGAACGCGATATGGCAGCGGGTCTGATGGACGCGCCGTGGCCGCCGCAGTACCCGAAGATGCCGAACGAACCGCCGCGGGTGCAGCCGAGCCGGGCCAAGAAAGCCGACTGAGGACCTATTCGGTCCAGGGCACCCAGCTGCCCGCCCCCGCCTTGCCCTCGCACACCAGGGCGTGGTTGTCGGAGGTGCGCCCCGACTTGTCCACCGTGGGGTCGCAGCGCGTGCCCTCGGTGTAGTACGACCCGGACACCCGGAACGGGCCCGACCAGGTGTAGGCGCCATCAGCGCGCAGGCACAGCAGGGTCGCACCGTCCGCCGCGACGCCCAACAGCCCGGCCCGATCCGCCGAACAGGGTGTGCCCTTCTCGACGACGGTGCCCGCCGGGCTCAGCACGGGCACGGTCCCGGTCGGGGTGGCGCTCGGCGCGCCGTGCGAGGGCACCGTCGTCGACACCGAGGTCACCGTCGTCTCCTGGGCGAGCGTGGGCACGTCGAGATCCAGCCCACCGAACAGCACCAGTCCCACCGTCGCCAGGGCCGCGACCTCGGTGATGCCGAGCAGCAGCGCGAACACCGCCATTCCGCGCCCCCGTGGATGCCCGAACGACAGCAGCCCGAACACGATCGCGATCGGGAACAGCAAGACCAGCGCGGCGGCGAGCGCGATCATCGCGTACGGATTCACCCGTGGCTGGTCGGCGCGGCCCGCGCCCGCCCCACCGTCCTCCGGTGTCGCGTGCGGCCAGCGCTGGCCGTTCCAGCGCCGATCGTTCACGTCCTCCTCGGGGTCGTCGTCCCATTCGTCGTACCGTGCCATCAACCCCGGGTCCCTCTCGATCCCCCCGGCGCGGAATCGAACCACTTGCGGCGCCGGGTTACGCGACGAGAATAGGGACTCCGACGCGGTCGGTCAGCGCAAACGACAAATGCGCGTACCTGCGGTTCGCCCCCGAATCCAGGGGCATCGACACGGGTAACGAACCGGCAAACACCTTTGCCTCCCCACCATCGACGGGTCCATGCTGGTCATCAGGTGAACGACAGCGCGCAGCCCCGGTCCGCGAGGAGGACCCCATGCCAGGCAGCACCACTCCGGCAGACGAGCAACGCTGGCACGCCCAGGCCGGCGATCTGCTCGCCGACGATTACAACGTGCCCGGCATCATCGCGTGCGCGATCGGCGTCGTCGGCTTGGCCTGCACGCTGGTGGCCGCGGGGTCGGAGTACTACGGGTGGGCAGCGGTCGCCGGGGTCGTCACCGCGATCTTCCTTCTCGGCGGCGCGGGCGCGCTGCTGTTCGAGCATCACCGCGAAGAACGGATCGAACACGTCTACGGGCGCAGCGGACACGCGCCCGGCCATGTCGGCCCGCAGCGCTACAGCGCCCGCGACATTCCGCTGCCGAACCCCACCCGGCGCGGGCTGAGGTCCTAGCCGAGCACGCCCGGCTGGGGTTCCACGCTCGGGATGGTCTCGGTGATCACCGTGATCAGGGTGTCGGCGAGCAGCCGGTGCACCTGCTCGCGGGTGAGCGTGCCGCGGGTGATCCACTCCCGGCCCGCCACCTTCACCAGACCCGCGTAGGCCAGGACCAGCGCGCGCAATGTTGCATTGTCTGCCAGATCGGACCGGCCGATCATCACCAGCATGCGTTCGGCGGCGGCGTCGTCGGCCTGGTCGAGGATCTGCTGCACCTCGGGGTCGTCGCCGACGCCCTCGTGGCTGGTCACCTTCACCCAGGTGGTGCCGTGCTCGGCGATGGTGTCGAGCAGCCAGGTGACGATCGCGTCGACCCGCTCGACCGGGGTACCGTCGGGAATCGACACCTTGTCCGGCCGCGGCAGCGTCACCATCCGGCGCACGACGGCCAGATACAGGTCGCGCTTGTTGCCGAAATAGTGGTTGATCAGCCCACGGGCGACACCGGCGCGCTGCGCGAGTTCCGCGGTGGACACCGCCGCGTAGGGCCGCTCACCGAACATGTCGATGGCACAGGCCAGGATCTGCGCGCGTCGCTCGTCGGGTTCGAGCCTGCGCCTGCGCGGCGCGTCTGCGGTATCGGTGTCGAGCGGGGAAATCGGGCTGCTCCGTCGGGTTCGAGGGTCGCCGCGCTGTTGCGGCGACGGTGCACCACGATACCCAGCGGGTCCGTCGAGCGGCCAATGCGACAATGAGTGTCGTCCCCCGCTCCCGCACGAAGGAATGCCGCACTCCCCGATGACCGCGAACATGATCGATCCGGACGAGTTGGCGACCTGTCTGCGGGTGCTCGAACAGGCCGGGCAACTGGAGAAGGAACACCCCGATTCGATCGCGGTCCAGCGCGCGGTGGGGCACATGTTCAAGAAGCTCAAGCAGCGCAGGCGCATCGAGGCCAGGGAGCAGGTCGCCTCGGCCGACCGCGCGGTCATCGCGGCGACGGCCACCGGCTCGCCGCAGCGCATCGACGACGAGACCGCGGGCATTCCGATCAGCTCGGCCACGACCGGCGCGAGCGCGGGCACCCTGCTGCGGCCGCGGCCCTGCTACATCTGCAAGCAGCGCTACACCCAGGTCGACGCGTTCTACCACCAGCTCTGCCCCGAGTGCGCCGCCGCCAGCCACAGCAAGCGCGACGCCCGCACCGACCTGACCGGCAAGCGCGCCCTGCTGACCGGTGGCCGCGCCAAGATCGGCATGTACATCGCGCTGCGGCTGCTGCGCGATGGCGCGCACACCACCATCACCACCCGCTTCCCCAACGACGCGATCCGCCGCTTCGCCGCGATGGAGGACAGCGCCGACTGGCTGCACCGCCTGCGCATCGTCGGCATCGACCTGCGTGACCCGGCACAGGTGGTGGCCCTGGCCGACGACGTCGCCGCCCAGGGTCCACTCGACATCCTGATCAACAACGCCGCCCAGACCGTGCGCCGTTCGGCGGGCGCCTACAGTGCCCTGGTCGACGCCGAGACCGCGCCGCTGCCCGCGGGTGTGCTGCCCGAGATGGTCACCTTCGGCAAGACCATGCAGGCGCATCCGACCGCGCTCACCGCCTCGCTGACGCCGTCGCTGTCGGCCACCGATGTCGCCGAGCTGGCGCTGGTCGCGGGATCGGCGACCCCGGAGCGGATCGCGGCGGGCGTGGCGATCGACGCCGGCGGGCTGGTGCCCGATCTCGCGCACACCAACAGCTGGGTGCAAACGGTCGCCGAGGTGGACGCCACCGAGCTGCTCGAGGTGCAGCTGTGCAACTCCGTCGCGCCGTTCATCCTGGTCTCGCGCCTGCGCCCGGCGATGGCCGCGTCGGCGGGGCGGCGCAAGTACGTCGTCAACGTCTCGGCGATGGAGGGCCAGTTCAGCCGCGGCTACAAGGGTCCGGGCCATCCGCACACGAACATGGCCAAGGCCGCGCTGAACATGCTGACCCGCACCAGCGCGCTGGAGATGTTCGAGGCCGACTCGATCCTGATGACCGCGGTCGACACCGGCTGGATCACCGACGAGCGTCCGCACTACACGAAGGTGCGCCTGGCCGAGGAAGGCTTCCACGCGCCGCTCGACCTGGTCGACGGCGCCGCCCGCGTCTACGACCCGATCGTGCAGGGCGAGAACGGCGTCGACCTCTACGGCTGCTTCCTCAAGGACTACCAGCCCTCGCCCTGGTGACGGCATCCAAGCGATGCCGAACCGGAATGTTGATCATGATTCCGTATCGGCCGGTCGCCGCCTAATCTGAATACGTGCCGTTCCGGGTGTTGGCCGATCTGATCGCCGTCACCCACGTCGCGTTCATCGCGTACGTGGTCGCCGGTGGTTTCCTCGCGTGGCGATGGCCCCGCACCATCGGGCTGCACCTGCTGGCGGCCTCGTGGGGATTCGGCACCATCCTGATCGGCTTCGACTGCCCGCTGACCTACGCCGAGAACTGGGCGCGCAGGCACGCCGGGGTGGCCGAACTGCCGCAGGCCGGGTTCATCGACCACTACCTGACCGGCGTGATCTACCCCGACAGCGCGCTCGGGTCGGTGCGGCTGGTGGCCGCGGTGGCGGTGCTGGTGTCGTGGGCCGGGTACGTGCGCCTGCAGCTGCGCCACCGCGGACTCAGCTCAGGTGCCGCGTGATCTCCCGCGCCACCGCGGCCGGGTCCTCGTCGAGGTAGAAGTGCCCGCCGGGGAAGGTCCGCAACGCGAACACCCCATCGGTGACGGTGCGCCACTGCTCGGCCTGCTCCACCGTGGTGGTCGGGTCCTCGGTGCTGACCAAGGCCACGACCGGGCAGCTCAGCGCGGGTCCCGGCTCGTGACGGTAGGTCTCGACGGCCTGGTAGTCGGCCCGGACAGCGGGCAGGACCAGCTCGGCCAGGCCGGGTTCGGTGCGCAGCAGCCGCACCGGGACGGGGTCGGCGGCGAGGCGCTCCAGATCGTCGATCAGGGCCGCGTCGGAGCCGAGATGCAGGCGACCGGTCTCGACGAAAGCCGGTGCGGGACGGCCGGACACGATCAACGCCGCCGGTGGTTCGCCCGCGGCGGCCAGCCTGCGCGCGGTCTCGTAGGCCACTGTCGCGCCCATGCTGTGCCCGAACAGCACGCGCGGCGGTCCGGGGCGGCGCAGGACGTCCTCGGCGATGCGGTCGGCGAGCGCACGCATCTCGGTGATCACGGCGTCCGCGAGGCGATCCTGGCGGCCGGGATACTGCACGGCCGTCACCTCCGTGCCGGGACCGAGGTGCTCGGCGAGTTCACGGTAGGCGGAGGCCGATCCCCCGCCGGGCGGGAAACACACCAGTCGCCGCCGGGCCGCCGGGTCCGCCCGCAGCACCCGAATCCATTCCGTCGCCGCTGTATTCACGGCCACATCACGCTCCTCACCTGTCCTCGTCGTGGCTAGGCTGAGCGGCGTGACCACCGCGCAGCACCTCGTGCACGCCTATGAGACCGGGCTGGGACTCGAGCCGTCGGCACTCGACGACGAGCCGGCGCCCGGTGCTCGGCTGGCAGCCACGCTACCGGTGTGGGCGCTGGCCGCGGGATCGGTGGCCGCGGCGGCCGGATCGGCGAATCGGTACCGCGCCGCGCTCGGGCTGGCCACCCGGCCGACGCGCCTGGACCCGGCCCGCATCGCCGCGGCCTTCGCGAGCGAGCGACTGTTCCGGCAGGGCGAGTCGGCACCGTCGGCCTTCGCCGAGCTGTCCGGGTTCTTCCGCAGCGCCGACGGCTGGGTGCGCACCCACGCCAACTACCCGCACCACCGTGCGCGGCTGCTGCGGGCGCTCGACCTGCCCGCCGACACCGACCGCACCCGGCTCGCCGCCGCGGTCGCCACGAGGAAGGGTGCCGAGATCGAGGACGTCGCCGCCGTGGTGGGCGCGATCGCGGTGCGGGTCCGCACCGAGGCCGAGTGGTCGGCCTCCCCGATGGGCCGGGCCGCCGCGGCCGGACCGCTGGTGGCCGTCGACTCACGCACGGACCGTCCACCCACGGAATCCACACGCCCCGGCGCGGCCGCGCCGACGATCGATCGTCCGCTGGCCGATGTCCGCGTGCTCGACCTCACCCGGGTCCTCGCGGGTCCGGTCGCCACCAGGACCCTGGCGCTGCTCGGCGCCGATGTGCTGCGCGTCGACCCGCCGCACCTGCCCGAGATCGACTGGCAGTTCAGCGACACCTGCCAGGGCAAGCGCTCGACGCTGCTCGATCTGCGCTCCGACCTCGCGACCTTCGAGGACCTGCTGGCCGCCGCCGATGTCCTGGTGACGGGCTATCGCCCGGGCGCGCTCGCCGCGGCCGGGGTGCGCGCCGCGGCCCGGCCGGGTCTGATCGAGGCGTCGGTCTCGGCGTGGGGAACGACCGGGCCATGGGGCGGTCGGCGCGGCTTCGACAGCATCGTCCAGGCCGCCTCCGGCATCGCCCTGCTCGAAGGCGACGCCGACAGCCCCGGCGCGCTGCCCGCCCAGGCCCTCGACCACGGCTCGGGCTATCTCCTCGCCGCGGGCGTCATGGACGCGCTGCGTGCCCGGGCCGAGGACGGCGCAGGCCGCGACGTCCGGGTCTCGCTGGCCCGCACCGGCTCCTGGCTCCGCGCGGCCGACCGCCACCCCGACCACCCCGCGCCGCTGCCGCCCGACCCGGCGGCGACGAACCGCCACGGCGATATCGTCACGGCCGCACCGGCTTTCGCCGACTACGACGACTACGCTGGCCCGCCCCGCCGTACGGCTCGGCCCAGCCGTTCTGGATCGAAGCACCCGACCACTTCCACCGCGACTGATCGACCGCGGGGCGGCTCGCGGTCACTTCCCCGCCAGCGCCCGGATCGCGGTCGCCAGCTGGTCACCGTCGGCCACCGCCCCGCCCGGGTTCAGCAGCCACAGCACGCCCAATCCCTGCACCAGCGCGAAATACAGCCGCCCGATGGCGTCGGCCTGTGCCGCGTCGAGTTCGGGGTGCGCCGCCCGGACGGTGGCCGCGAGGTCGGCGAACGCGTGGGAGAGCTGGTCACCGAGCTGAGCGCGCGCGTCGTCGGAGCGCACGATGCGCACGATGTTCTCCAGGCTGGCCAGCATGGCCTCGTGGTTGTCGGCGAACACCGCGGGCATCGCGTTCCACAGACCGGTGAACCCGGCCAGCGGTGACGAGCCGGCACCGTCGGCGATGAGCGCCTCCATCGCATCGCCGATCGCGTTGCCGAGCGCCTCGGCCAGCGCCTCGGTGACCAGCCGGTCCTTCGATCCGAAGTGATAGCCGATCGCGGCCAGGCTCACCCCGGCCGCGGCGGCGATGTCGCGCGCGGTCGCCTTCGCGACGCCGCGCTCCAGGATCACCTTCCGCGCTCCCGCGAGCAGGTCTTCTCTGTTTCCCATGGTCACCACCCTACCGGACTGTCTTAGACATTTGTTCTAGACATTCGTACCAGCCCTGTGTTAGACATATGTCTAAGACATTCGTTCTTCTCCAGACGGGACACACTATGACCACCACCAACCCCCTGCACGTTCTGGTCTCCGGCGGCGGGATCGCGGGCAACGCGGTCGCACTCCAGTTGCTGCGCAACGGCATTCGCACGACGGTGGTCGAGCGGGCCGAGGTCCCCCGCCCGGGCGGCCAGGCGGTCGACCTGCGCGGACCGAGCAAGGAAGCCGCCGAGCGGATGGGGCTGATGGCGGGCATCGCGCAGTACCAGCTCGACGAGCGCGGCATGTCCTACGTCGACGGCGACGGCAAGATCTACGCCCGCATGGCGATGGAGGATTTCGACGGCCAGGGCGCCGTCGCCGAAATCGAGATCACCCGTGGCGATCTGAACCAGGTCCTGCTCGACGCGATCGCCACCGTCGAGACCGGCGAGCTGGACTACCGCTACGGCGAGTGGATCGACCGGATCGAGCAGGACGCCACCGGCGTCGAGGTCACCTTCGCCTCCGGTACCACCGAGCGCTTCGACCTGGTGATCGGCGCCGACGGCGTGCACTCGGCGACCCGGCGGCTGGTCTTCGGCCCCGAGGAGCAGTTCAGCACCAACCTCGGCGGCTACGGCGCGTTCTTCACCATGCCCTCGCCCGCCGATATCGAGCCCGGCTGGTTCGGCATGCGCCTGGTGCCCGGCGCCATGCTCGGGATCCGCCCCGACGGCGACCCGGCTACCGCGAAGGCGATCATCACCCTGCGCACCGAGGTCGACCCGGCCCTGCGCCGCGACGGCGACGCCCAGCGCGCGCTCATCCGCCGGAGGATCGCCGACGCGGGCTGGCACGCCCCCGAGGTCCTGGCGGCGATGGAGACCACGACCGACTTCTACTTCGACGAACTCGCCCGGGTGGACGTGCCCGAGCTGTCGGTCGGCCGGGTCACCCTCGTCGGCGATGCGGGCTACTGCGGCTCCCCCATGACCGGCATGGGCACCGCGATGGCGATCGTCGGCGCCTACGTGCTGGCCGCCGAGATCGCCGCCACCCCGGACGATCCGGCCGGCGCGCAGCAGCGCTACCAGGACAAGATCACGCCGTTCCTGGCCAAGGCCAAGGAGATCCCCGGCGGCGGCATCGCGATGATGATCCCCAAGACCCCGCTGATGACACGACTGGCCAAGACCAATGTGCGCGTCATGATGTCGCGTCCGATGCGGCCGATCACCAAGAAGATCTTCTTCGGCCACACCGAGGAGTTCGCCCTGCCGAGCTACTGATCCGCCCGGCCCGGCCGCCGCGACACGGGCGCCGGGCTCACAGCGGAATCAGCAGATGCTTGCGCGGCCGCTGCTCGACGCGCTTGTCCCGCAGCAGATGCAGGGCCTTGCGGATCTCCAGCCGGGTGGTGGACGGCTCGATCACCGCGTCGATGTAGCCGCGCTCGGCCGCGATCCACGGCGTGGCGACCGCGGTGTTGTAGTAGTCGACCATCTGTTGACGGACTCCCGCCCGCTCGGCCTCGGGCACCGCGGCGAGTTGCCTGCGCTGGGTGAGCCCGATCGCGGCCTCGGCGCCCATGACCGCGATGCGCGCGGTCGGCCAGGCCAGATTCACATCGGCGCCGAGCTGCTTGCAGCCCATCACCGCGTAGCCGCCGCCGTAGGCCTTGCGCACGACCACGGTCACGATCGGCACGGTCGCCTCGACCACGGCGTAGAAGAACCGCCCGCCCCGCTTGATGACGCCGATCTTCTCCTCCTCGACGCCGGGCAGCACCCCCGGAGTGTCGACCACGAAGATCAGCGGCAGCCCGAACGCGTCGCAGAGCCGGATGAAATGCGCCGCCTTGTCCGAGCAGCGGGCATCGATCGCCCCGCTGAACACCTGCGGCTGATTGGCGACGACACCGACACTGCGGCCGTCGACTCGCGCGAATCCGGTGATCATGTTGCGCGCGGCGCTGCCTCCGACCTCGTGGAACTCGCCGTCGTCGAAGATCCGCAGCAGCACGTCGTACATGTCGTAGCCGGCGCGGTCGGAATCGGGGATCAGCGTGTCGAGTTCCCGGTCGGTCGCGGTGATCTCGGGTTCCAGTCCCGGGTTGACCACCGGGGCGCTGTCGAAGCAGTTCGACGGCATGAAGCTCAAATATGTTCGGGCCCAATCGAACGCGGCCCGCTCGTCGACGGCCACGTGATGGATCGTCCCGTTCTGCGCCTGGTTGTACGCGCCGCCGAGTTCCTCGAGCGTCACTTCCTCACCGGTGGTCTCGCGGATGATCTCCGGTCCGGTGACGAACATGTAGGCGTTCTCGGTCGCGATCAGCACGTCGGTGTTGATCGGGGCGTAGACCGCGCCCGCCGCGCACTTGCCCAGCATGATCGACACCTGGGGCACTACGCCCGACAGATTCAGCTGCCGTCTGCTCATGGCCGCGTACCAGGCCAGCGAGGTGACCGCGTCCTGCACGCGCGCCCCGCCGGAGTCGTTGATCGCCACGAACGGGCAGCCGATCTCGGCCGCGAGGTCCATCGCCTTGGCGACCTTGCGCCCGAACATCTCCCCGACCGAGCCGCCGAACACCGTCTGATCGTGGGCGATCACCACCACCGGGCGGCCGTCGACCGTGCCGTGGCCGGTCACCACGCCGTCGCCGTAGAGACTGTTGGCGACGCCGGGTTGCTTCACCAGCGCCCCGATCTCGACGAAACTCCCCGGATCCAGCAGCATGCCGATCCGTTCCCGCGGACTCGGAATCCCCTTGGCGGCCCGTTTGGCGACCCCCACGTCCCCCGCAGGCTCCTGCGCGGCTGCCAGATTCTTCCGCAACTCTTCCAGTTTCGCAGCGGTCGTCGCCTTCAAGATGCACCTACCCTCGCCAGTCAGGAGCTATCGGTCCGCAATCTTGAGGCAGAGTAGCCGAAAACGCCGCCGTCACAGCTCTTTCGTCGTCGTCGGCGCGACATTCGCCGACCCGGGATCGGCCCGTCACGCGGCGAAAACGCCATGACCAGCGGCGAACGGTCCGGCTACGGCACGGTCGGCGGCGGCGCGCGAAACGCCCGCGGTTACCCTCGACCTGTGGCGCGCAAGATCATCCTCGATGTCGATACCGGAATCGACGATTCGCTGGCGCTGCTGTATCTGCTGGCCTCTCCCGAGGCCGAGCTCCTCGGGATCGCCGCGACCGCGGGCAATGTGCCGACCGCCCAGGTCGCCGCGAACACCCTCGCCCTGCTGGATCTCGCGCGGGCGGGCAGCGTCGAGGTGGCGGCGGGCGCGCACGGCCCGCTGGTGGTGCCGCTGCGTACCACCGAGGACACCCACGGCTCGCAGGGCCTCGGCTACGCCGAACTCCCCGCCTCGCCCCGGCCACTCTCCGATCGGTCCGCCGCGCGGATGTGGGTGGAGCTGGCCCGCGCGCACCCCGGCTCCGCGATCGGCCTGTGCACCGGCCCGCTGACCAACCTGGCACTGGCCCTGCGGATGGAACCCGAGCTGCCCCTGTTGCTGGACCGCCTGGTCGTCATGGGTGGCGCGTTCAACCACCCCGGGAACACGACGCCGACGAACGAGTGGAACATCCACGTCGACCCCGAGGCCGCCAAGGAGGTCTTCGACGCCTTCTCGGCCGCCCCGCCGGACCGCAGGCCCCTGGTGTGTGCCCTCGACATCACCGAGTCCATCGAGATGCGGCCCGAGCACCTGGTCCGGCTGGCCGAGGTCGCGCACAGCGCGCCGCTCGAGCGGGTGGCCGCAGGCGATGCGGCCGACTGGCGCTCGGCGGCCGGCAATCCGGTCATCCGGTACCTGGTCGACGCGGTGCGCTTCTACTTCGATTTCCACGACGGCTACGACCTGGGCTATCTCGCGCACATGCACGATCCCTTCGCCGCCGCCGTGGCGCTGGACCCCGCGCTGGCGCGGACCAGGCCCGCGACCGTCGACGTCGAGCTGACCGGCACCCTCACCCGGGCCACCACCGTCGCCGACTGGGCGGGCATGTGGGGCCGCGAACCCAACGCCGACATCGTGGTCGGCACCGATCCCGCCGTCTTCTTCGAACGTCTCGTCACCCGCGTCGGCGCGCTGGCCCGTCGCCTGTACCCGGAGCCGCCCTCGTGACCGTCGATACCGCCGCCTATCTCGCCGACTTCCGCGCCCGCCTCGGGCTGCCCGCGATCGTCGACGTGCACACCCATTTCATGCCCGACCAGGTGATGCGCAAGGTGTGGGCGTACTTCGACCAGGTCGGCCCGCTGACCGGGCGGACGTGGCCGATCACCTACCGCGACGACGAGCAGGTGCGACTGAAGACGCTGCGCGACTTCGGCGTCCGCGCGTTCACCTCGCTGGTGTACCCGCACAAGCCGCAGATGGCGGCCTGGCTCAACGACTGGACCGCCGAGTTCGCGGCCCGCACCCCCGACTGCCTGCACACCGCCACCTTCTACCCGGAACCGTCGGCGCCCGACTACGTCCGCGCGGCGATCGACAGCGGCGCCCGGGTCTTCAAGGTGCACATCCAGGTCGGCGCGTTCTCCCCGCTCGATCCGCAGCTCGACCCGGTGTGGGCGATCCTCGCCGAGGCGGGAGTGCCCGTGCTCATCCACTGCGGATCCGGTCCGGCCCCGGGCGAATTCACCGGGCCGGCGCCGATCGCCGAACTGCTGCGGCGGTTTCCGGATCTGTGCCTGATCATCGCGCACATGGGCACCCCCGAGTACAGCGAGTTCCTCGACCTGGCCGAGCAGTACCCGCGCCTGTACCTCGACACCACCATGGTGTGGACCGATTTCAGCGAGGCAGGCGCGCCGTTCCCGCCTGCCGAGCGGGACCGCCTGCGCCGCTTCGGGAATCGGATCCTGTTCGGTAGCGACTTCCCCAACATCCCGTACCCGTACGCCGAGGCCGTCCAGGCGCTCGAGCGCCTCGAGCTCGGGCCGGACTGGCTGCGCAAGGTGTGTCACGACAACGCGGTCGCGCTGTTCGAGCTGCGCTGATCAGGCGGGGATCTCCATCCCCTCGGCCAGCAGCGGCCAGGAGTTCTTGAACGCCTTCTGCCAGTAGCCCCACGAGTGGGTGCCCTGGGTGTCCACGTCGAAGGTGGCGGGAATGTCGAGCTCGGCGAGCCGTTCCCGCAGGTTCTCGGTGCACCAGCTGGTCGCGGCCTCGATCACGCCGCCGACGACGATCTGGTTGGCGAGCCCCACCGGACCCCAGGTGATCAGGTGCGGGTCGCCGAGCTGGTCGTGTTCGCCCGGCAGGCCGTTGCCGTTGGAGATGTAGAGCTTGGTGCCGCGCAATCCTTCGGCATTGACGACCGGATCGTTGGCGACCCACTCGGGGTCACCAGGCGGTCCGTACATGTTCGAGGCGTCCCCGCCGCCGGTGCCGACCACGACGTTGACGAACTGCCTGCCCACCGGATCGCTGATCTGCGCGCAGCCGCTGTAGGCCGCGACCGAACGGAACAGGCCCGGCTTGGCGATCGCGAGTTGCAGTACCGAGGTGACGGTCATCGAGTTCGCGGCGATGGCGTTGCGGCCGGTCGTATCGAACATCGTGTCGACGAGGGCGGGGAGTTCGTCGAGGAAGAAGGTGCGCCACTTGTTCACGCCGAGTCGCGGATCCGTACTGCGCCAGTCGGTGTAGTAGCTCCACGCGCCACCCACCGGCATCACGACGTTGACGTCCTTGGCCGCCAGGAAGTCCACCACATCGGTGTTCTGCTCCCAGGTGGCGGTGTCCTCGCCGCCGCCCGCGCCGTTGACCAGATACAGCGAGGGGCGCGGGACCGAGGTGTCGGCCGGTCGCTGCACCTTCACCGAGACCTCGCGCGCCATCGCCGCCGAGTAGATCCGGACGGTCACCTGCCGACCGTCGATCGAGGTCACCTCGGCACGCGAGCCGTCGATCGCCACGGCCCGATTCGCCACCGCCACACCGGCTTCCGGAACCTCCGCCAGGGCGGGAGCACCACCGCCGACCATCGAACCGGCGGCGAGGAACACCGCCGCCACCGCCGAGAGGGCGCTGCGGCATCGCATCGATCGAACCTCCTACCGAAAACAGACCGCTCAGTGCGGTCGGTTCAGTATCGGGCTCGATCACGGCACCGTTACCGGCTTCTTACCGATTCGTCACCAAAGACAATGGGAGCACTCGCGAATGATGAAGCAGCAACCGTGCAGCGACGTCGCCGAGGCGTCGGGCATTGCCATGACGGCTCTCACCGTTGAGACAGCTTGGAGGCGTACACCGCCAGGCGGACACGGTTGTCGGTGCCGGTCTTCTCGAACAGGTTCGCGAGGTGGGTCTTCACGGTGCTCACCCCCAGGTGCAGCCGATCGGCGATCTCCTGGTTGCCGTACCCCTGCCCGACCAGAAGCAGCACCTCGCGTTCACGAGGACTCAGCTCCGGCCCGGCGACCGTGGGCGCGGGCTGAGCGGCGAGCGCCCGGTCGACCAGTCGGCGCAGGAGCGCGGGCGAGAAAAGCAGGTCGCCGTCCACCGTCCGGCGGATGGCGTCGAGCAGGACCTCGGGATCGGTGTCCTTGACGAAATAGCCGGACGCGCCGGCGGCCAGCGCCGGGAACAGGTGTTCGTCGTCGTCGAAGGTCGTGAGCACCAGCACTTTCGCCCGGGGCGCCGACGCGAGGATCTGCCGGGTGGCCGCGACACCGTCCAGACCGGGCATCCGCAGATCCATCACCACCAGATCGGGCGCGAGCTCGGCGAACTGGCGGACAGCCGCCATCCCGTCGGCCGCTTCGCCGACGACGGCGAGATCGGTGGTGTCCTCGATGAGCATGCGCAGGCCCGCGCGCACCAGGCGCTGATCGTCGGCCAGCAATACCGTGATCATGCCGGATCGGTTCCCTTCGCGACATCGGGCAGCCGGGCCCGGACGACCCAGTGCCCACCGTCGGCCGCGGCGGTGAGCGTGCCGCCCGCCACGGCGGCGCGTTCCCGCATCCCGACGAGACCGTGACCCGGCGGCGCGGCGGTTCCGGCACGGCCACTGCGCACCTCGAGGTCGATGCCGCTGTCGCGCCGGGCGATCCGGATCCGCACGGGCGCATCGCGATCCGCGTGCTTCATGACATTGGTCAGCGATTCCTGGACCAACCGCAGCAGGGTCAGCCTGCTCATCGCGTCCAGCGCGCCGAGGTCGGCCTCGAGCTCGGCGTCGATGGTGAAGCCGGCGGCCCGCGCGCGGGTGAGGGCGGCGGCGATCTCGGTGCCGACCGCGTCCGCTTCGACCAGGGACACGGCGCCCAGGGCGGGATCACGCAGCGCGGCGAGGAATCGGCGGATGTCGGACAGCGCGTCGGTCGCGGTCGCGCGGACGTCGTCGAGGACCGCGACCACCCGGGGATCGGCGTCGCGCACCACCCGTCCGGCGACGGACACGCGCAGGATGATCGAGGCCATGTGGTGGGCGACCACATCGTGCAGTTCCCTGGCCATCGCCGCGCGCTCGTCGAGGCGGGTGCGCGCTTCGGCGTCGGCCGCGCGCATCCGGAGACTGTCGGCGAGCTCGCGCTGGCCACGCAGGTACAGCCCGAGCAGCAGTGGCAGCCCGACATAGGCGACCGCCTCGACCACGGTCGAGGCCCGCCCGATGGAGGTGTCGTGCAGGCCGACGCGCCCGAGCACCACCGCGGCGGCCCAGGCCGCGGTCGCCACCCACACCGTCGAACGCCGACGGGTGCGCGCGATCACGTCGACCAGCGCCACCGCGCCGAGGTAGGGCACCAGGCCGGACACGCCCCACGCCGGTGTCCGCAGCAGCGGCACGGCCAGCGCCGACAAGATCAGCGACACCGCCAGCGGCCACCGCGCCCCGGCGAGGAAGACCAGGCCGGCCGTCATCGCGAGCAGCCAGTAGTGCGGCGGCACCCGGTACTGGCCCGGGTAGGTGCTGGCCAGCAGCAGGACCGGGATCAGCGCCAGCGGCAGCCACCGCAGGAGCGGCCGCGGGTCGCGGCGTGCGCTGGTGTCGATCACGCACCCACGGTAGGCGACGCACCGGGGGTAGCACGCGATCGGCGCGTCCGCAACAGCCGCGCGGCCGGAATCAGCGGCCCGCTCTCCGGCTCCGGGGTGGAGTGGCCGGGGCCCGAACCGATCGAAGCTGGAGACTCCGCACAGACAAGGAGTACGCCACGTGGTCTCGCGCCGAGGATTCCTCACCGGACTCGCCCTCGCTCCGGTCGCCTATGCCGCCGGTTGTTCGTTCCGCACCGCCGCGCCCATGCCGTCGTCGGCCACGCGCCCGCTCCCGATCCCGCCACCGGCGCCGTCGACGGTGGGCGTCGACGGTGTCCGCCGGTTCACCTTGCGCGCGCAGGCGGGCTACACCGAGATGCTGCGTGGTGTCCGCACCGCGACCTGGGGCTACGACGGGTCGGTGCTCGGCCCGACCCTGCGGGCCCGGCGCGGTGAGCGGGTCGCGGTCACGGTGACCAACGACCTGCCCGAACCGACGTCGGTGCACTGGCACGGCATGCACGTGCCCGCCGCCGCCGACGGCGGACCGCATCAGATGATCACTCCCGGTGCGGTGTGGACGCCGAGCTGGACGGTGGCGCAGCAGGCCGCGACACTCTGGTACCACCCGCACCCCCACGGCGCTACCGAACGGCACGTCCAGCGCGGGCTGGCCGGGTTCTTCCTCGTCGACGACGATCCCGCCGACGCGCTGGATCTACCGAAAGACTATGGCGTGGACGATATTCCGCTGGTGATCCAGGACCGCCGGTTCACCGCCGACGGCGCCATCGACGAATCCGACGCCACCGATGTGGGCCTGCTGGGCGACACCATCGTCACCAACGGCATCGCGGGCGCCCATCTCGACGTCACCACCGAGCGGGTGCGGCTGCGCGTGCTCAACGGATCCGCGGGCCGCCTGTACCACCTGGCGCTCGGCGACGGCCGGTCGTTCCAGCTGATCGCCACCGATGGCGGCCTGCTCCCGGAACCCGTGGCACTGTCGCGAATCCAGCTCAGCCCCGGGGAACGGGCGGAGATCGTGGTCACCGTTCGCGCGGGCGAGAACGTCACGTTACGGTCGCTGCCGATCGGCGACCGCGCCGGGATCGATCGCGCCGGCGAGTTCGGTTTCGACGACACCTTCGCCATCCTGGACCTGCGGGCCGCCGACACCCTGCGCCCCGCGGCGGCCGTGCCCGCGGCGCTGGTGCCCCTCCGACCCCTCGCCGCGGCGACCACCGCGCCGACCCGCAGCGTCGAGCTGCGCTGGTTCATGATCAACAACCGGCGGATGGACATGAACCGCATCGACATGACCATCCCGGTCGACACCACCGAGGTCTGGTCGGTTCGCAACGAGGACAACTGGCCACACAACTTCCACATCCACGACGTCCAGTTCCAGATCCTCGCGGTCGACGGAAACCC
Organism: Nocardia canadensis; assembly: GCF_032656385.1. Lineage (NCBI taxonomy): Bacteria > Bacillati > Actinomycetota > Actinomycetes > Mycobacteriales > Nocardiaceae > Nocardia > Nocardia canadensis. The sequence continues at coordinate 745,610 of NZ_JAVCWB010000008.1, read as the reverse complement.
GCCTCCCCCAGCACTTTCCGGCTGGAAGGACACGGTGTACACGGCGCCGGGCGTCACCTACACCCTGGCCATGCACTTCGCCGATCACACCGACCCGACCTTCCCGTACATGTACCACTGTCACCTGCTCCATCACGAGGACCAGGGCATGATGGGCCAGTTCCTGGTCCTCGCGCCGGGGCAGCAGCCGGCCCCGATGCGGATGGACATGGACCACGGGTGATCAGGCGACGGATTCGAGGTACTTCGCCAGCGTGTCGACCAGCTCGCGGGTGCCTTCCTCGCGCTGGGCGCCGGTGTCGTGGCCGTCGAGGTGGGCGCCGAATTCGACGAGGGTGAGCTTGGTGCCGGTGCTGGTCGGTTCGAATTCCCAGGTCGCGACCGAGGTGGAGATGTGGGCGCCGTCGAGCCACATGTCGTAGGTGTAGACGAGGCGTTCGTTGTCGATGATGTCGGTGTAGGTGGCGACGAAGCGCGAGGTCACCGACTCCTGGAAGATGCCCTCGTTGATCTCGATGCCGCCGACGCGGAAGTCGACGGAGGCCTCGGTCAGCTCCCAGCCCTCCTCGCCGCCGAACCACTTGCTCTTGACGGCGGGATCGGCGAACGCCTGGAACGCGACCGCGGGCGTCACGGGCACCTCGCGCTCGATGGTGAACTGGGCGTGGTTGATGGTGCGGGTCGCGGTGTCGTTCATTGTTGTTCTCCCTCTGCGTTGTTCACTGATTCCATGAGTAGTGCCGTGAGCCGGTCGAGTTGCCGCTCGGCCGGTGGTCGTTGCTGCCGCAGCCAGTCGATCGCGGACCCGAAGGCCCCCGGAGCCAGCTGATAGGTCCGCACGCGCCCGATCTTGGCCGAGCTGACGATCCGCCCGGCCTCGAGCGCCTTCAGGTGCTGCACGATCGTCGGCAACGCGACCTCGAACGGCGCCGCGAGATCCGACACCGAGGCAGGTCCCCGAGCGAGCCGCTCGACGATCGCCCGCCGCGTCGGATCGGCCAGCGCCCGGAAGACACTGTCCAGTCCCCCGTCCGACTCACCACCCGAATACTTAGGCACATGCCTAAGTATTCACATCGGCGGTCCTCCGCGCAACCCCTGCGGGCAAACGACGTCCAGCGACGAGGAAAATGACAGCGACTGACCGTGATCACCCTCGGTGTCGCCCTGGTGAATCCCGTCGAATCGCCGAGCCGCGATTCGTGACAGCCCCGGAATCCGGCTCAGGCGTCGAAGGCGCGCAGGATCTGTTCGGCGGCCAGGGCCGGGGTGAGAGTGCCGTCGCGGACGGCGGATTCGATCTGGGGGCGTGCGGATTTCACGGCGGGGTTGTCGGCGAGACGGCGCAGGATCTGGTCGTGCACCATGGTCCAGGTCCAGTCGACCTGCTGACGACGGCGCTTCTCGGCGAATTCGCCCGCCTCGGTGAGGACGCGACGGTGTTCCAGGACGGTGTCCCAGAACTTGTCGAGGCCGACGCCTTCGAGCCCGCTCATGGTGAGCACGGGCGGACGCCAGAGCGCGTCGTGCGGGTGGATCAGGCGCAGGGCCCCGGACAGCTCGCGCGCCGCGGCTTTGGCCTCGATCTCGTGCTTGCCGTCGGCCTTGTTGACCGCGACCAGCTCGGCCAGTTCCAGCACGCCCTTCTTGATGCCCTGGAGCTGGTCACCGGTGCGGGCCAGGGTGAGGAAGCAGAACACGTCGACCATATTGGCGACGGTCACCTCGGATTGACCGACACCGACGGTCTCCACCAGGATCACGTCGTAGCCGGCGGCTTCGAGCAGCACGATGGTCTCGCGGGTGGCCTTGGCCACGCCGCCGAGAGTGCCCGCGGTCGGCGAGGGCCGGATGAACGCGTCGGCTTCCAGCGACAGCCGCGCCATCCGGGTCTTGTCCCCGAGGATCGAGCCGCCGGTGCGGGTCGAGGACGGGTCCACCGCCAGCACCGCCACGCGATGGCCCTTGCCCAGCAGGTACATGCCGAGGGCGTCGATGAACGTCGACTTGCCCACGCCGGGAACGCCGGTGATGCCGACCCGGTTCGACACGACCGTGCCCGGCTCGGTGCCCAGCCGCAGCAGCAACTGCTGCGCCAGCTCCCGGTGATCGGCACGGGTCGATTCGACCAGCGTGATCGCCCGCGCCAGCGGGGCACGCTGACCCGCCCGGATCCCGTCGGCCAGCTCGTCGATGTCGATCGTGCGCGCGGCCCGAGCGACCGACCGGCCTTCGTTGCGTGGAGCCCCGACGCCCGCGGTGGTGCCGAGCCGGGGGTGCGCTGCCGTACCCCCGGCCCGCTCTACGGCGTCGCTCATACGGCTCCCCCACAGCACGCTCGCGCACCCACTGTGATGACGCCGGCTATCGCGTCCGGACGCTGACCGATCATGCCGGTGCGCCGCCACCGATCTCGTGCCCGAGCGAGGCACCCAGCTTCTTCAGCAGGTCGATGGCCGCGTCGGCGATGACCGTGCCGGGCGGGAAGATCGCCGCGGCGCCCGCCTCGTACAGCTCGTCGAAGTCACCGGGCGGGATGACACCGCCGACGATGACCATGATGTCGGGGCGACCGACATCGGCCAGCGCCTGCCGCAGGGCGGGCACCAGCGTGAGGTGACCCGCGGCCAGCGAGGAGACACCGACGATGTGCACGTCGTTGTCGGCCGCCTGGCGCGCCACCTCTTCGGGGGTCTGGAACAGCGGGCCCACGTCGACGTCCATGCCCAGGTCGGCGAACGCGGTCGCGATCACCTTCTGGCCGCGGTCGTGGCCGTCCTGGCCCATCTTGGCGACCAGGATGCGCGGGCGGCGACCCTCGGCCTCGGCGAACTCCTCGACGAGCGCGATGGCCGCGCCGATGTTGGAGGCCTTGCCTGCTTCGTCACGGTACACACCGGAGAGCGTACGGATCTCGGCCTGATGGCGGCCGTAGACCTTCTCCAGTGCGTCGGAGATCTCACCGACGGTGGCCTTGGCGCGCGCGGCGTCGATGGCCAGGGCCAGCAGGTTGTTGTCCATGCCGCCCTCGGCGGAGGCCGCGGCGCGGGTGAGGTTGGCCAGCGCGGCCTCGACGGCGTCCGAATCACGTTCGGCGCGCAGCCGTTCCAGCTTCTCGATCTGCTCGGCGCGCACGCGCGAGTTCTCGACCTTGAGGACCTCGACCTGCTGATCCTCTTCGACCTGGTACTTGTTGACGCCGATCACCGGCTGCTGGCCGGTGTCGATGCGCGCCTGGGTGCGGGCAGCGGCCTCTTCGATGCGCAGCTTCGGAATGCCTTCCGAGATCGCCTGCGCCATACCGCCGTGCGCCTCCACCTCGGCGATGTGCGCGCGGGCGCGCTCGGCGAGCTGGTGGGTGAGCCACTCCACGTAGTACGAGCCACCCCACGGGTCGATCGGACGGGTGGTGTTGGACTCCTGCTGGATCAGCAGCTGGGTATTGCGGGCGATGCGGGCGGAGAAGTCCGTCGGCAGCGCGAGCGCCTCGTCGAGGGCGTTGGTGTGCAGCGACTGGGTGTGGCCCTGGGTCGCGGCCATCGCCTCGATGCAGGTGCGCGCCACATTGTTGTAGGCGTCCTGGGCGGTGAGCGACCAACCGGAAGTCTGCGAATGCGTCCGCAGCGACAGCGATTTCGCACTCTTGGGCTCGAACTTCGAGACCAGCTCACTCCACAGCAGGCGACCCGCGCGCAGCTTGGCGACCTCCATGAAGAAGTTCATGCCGATGGCCCAGAAGAACGACAGGCGCGGAGCGAACTTGTCGACGTCCATGCCCGCCGCGATTCCGGCCCGGATGTACTCCACGCCGTCGGCCAGGGTGTAGGCCAACTCCAGATCGGCTGTGGCACCCGCCTCTTGGATGTGATAGCCCGAGATGGAGATCGAGTTGAACTTCGGCATCTTGGCGCTGGTGAAGGCGAAGATGTCGGAGATGATCCGCATCGAGGGCTTGGGCGGGTAGATGTAGGTGTTGCGGACCATGAACTCTTTCAGAATGTCGTTCTGAATGGTTCCGGCCAGCTGCTCGGGCCCGACTCCCTGCTCTTCGGCGGCGACGACGTAGAGCGCCAGGATCGGCAGCACCGCGCCGTTCATGGTCATCGACACCGACACCTGGTCCAGCGGGATCTGGTCGAAGAGCTGGCGCATGTCCAGGATCGAGTCGATCGCGACGCCGGCCATGCCCACGTCGCCCTGCACGCGCGGGTGGTCGGAGTCGTAGCCGCGGTGGGTGGCGAGGTCGAAGGCGACCGACAGGCCCTTCTGACCGGCCTGCAGGTTGCGGCGGTAGAAGGCGTTGGAGTCGGCGGCGGTGGAGAAGCCCGCGTACTGGCGAATGGTCCACGGCTGGTTGACGTACATGGTCGGGTAGGGACCGCGCAGGAACGGCGCCACGCCGGGCACCGTGTCGAGCGGATAACCCTGCGCGACAACGGCATCGCGGTCGGCCTTGGTGAACACCGGCGGCACGTCGATGCCCTCGGGCGTGGCCCAGGTGAGCTGGTCGGCGGTGGTGTGGTTGGCCGCGGCGGCCTCGGCCACGAACTCCTTGACCTGCGCGTCGTCGACCTCGGCGGCCGTCGGCGCGTGCTCGGTCAGCGGCACCTCGGCGAAACTACCGACCAGGTGCTCGATATCGGATGTCGTCATCAGGCTCCCACCTTCTCCAGCAGCTGCGACAGGACCGCGACCGCGTCGATGCGCAGGGTCAGGTACCCGTCGGGACGCTGTGTACCGCTGTACTGCGCGACCGACTTCTCCGGTCCGGCCAGCAGGACCGTGTCGATGCCCGCGGCACGCAGGGCCTCGACCGCGGCGCCGGCTTCCTCGCCGTAGCGCTTGTCGGCACCGCACAGCACCGCGATCGGCGCACCGGACGCGGTGGCGGCCGCGGCGATTCCGTCGACGGTCAGCGGGCCGGGGTTGACCGACTCGATACCGCCGGAGGCCAGCACGTTCGCGGTGAAGATCGTGCGGGCGTTGTGTTCGGCGACCGGGCCGAGCGGCACGATCAGCGCCTGCGGCCGGGCACCGTTGGCCGCGAGGTAGGCGTCGGAACGGTTGCGCAGCGACTCGAACGCCGCGCCGTAGCGCGCGACCGAGTCCGCGGTGCGGGCCTGCTCCGAGAGCGGGGTCTCGGCCAGGTTGGGGAATTCGTTGACGCCGGTGACCGCGGCCTTGCGGTGCGCGATGTCGGCGGCGCGGGTGGCGGCCGTCTCGGCGATGCGCTCGGCGACCAAGCCCGCGGCCAGCGCGGCGGGATAGCCACCGGCGGCCTCGATCTCCTGCATGAACTCCCAGGCCTTGGCGGCGAGTTCGTCGGTCAGCGAGTCGACGTACCAGGAACCGGCGGCCGGGTCCTGGACGTGCCCGAGACGCGACTCCTCGAGCAGCAGCAGCTGGATATTGCGGGCCATGCGCTCCGAGAACGACTGCGAGACGCCGAGTTCGCCCGGGGGCAGAGCGGAGTCGAACGGGGCCACGGTGACCGAGTCGGCACCACCGACACCGGCGCCGAAGGCGGCCAGGGTCGTGCGCAGCAGGTTCACCCAGGGGTCGCGCTGGGTCATCATGGCGGCCGAGGTCACCGCGTGCTGCGGGGCGGCACCGAAAGCGGGCGCGCCGCACACCTGCGCGACGCGGGCCCAGAGACGCCGGGCCGCGCGGAACTTCGCGATCGTGGCGAACTGGTCGTCGGTGGCCGCGAAGCGGAACTCGAGCTGACCGAACGCGTCGGCGATGTCGACGCCGGCGGCGGTCAGCGCGCGTAGGTACGCCAGACCGGCCGCGACGGACGCGCCCAGTTCCTGAGCGTCGGCGGCGCCGGCGTTGTGGAAGGCGGTGCCGTCCACGGTGATCGCGCGCACGGTCTCCGGACGGGCGATCGCGCGGGTGGCCAGGGCGACGGCCTGATCGATGTCGATGTCGGCGGCGCCGGCGAAAGCACTCGTCAGCGGCGCGGCGCCCAGGCCGACCTGGATCTGCGCCCGCTCGGCGAGCTGGTAGCCGTCGAGCACCGTGAAGACCTGCGCGGCGGCGGCGTCGACGTCGGCGCCCGCCACCAGGGTCAGCGGGGCCAGCTCGAAGAGCAGGCCGGTCAGGGCGGTGGGAATGTCGGCGGTCGCGATGCCCTCGGCGCCCACGCCGAGCGACACGGCGCTCACGCCGTTCTCCAGCCAGCTGAGAATCGTCCGGTTGGTGGCCGCGGCATCGGCCGAGCCGGCGAAGGCGGCGACGAACCAGCCGCGCTGCGGGTCGCGGGTGGCGCTGCCACCGCGGACGAACGGGAAAGCGCCCGGCAGCGGCTGCTCGGGCAGTTCGTCGCGGCGGGTGTAGAGCGGGGCGATGGTCAGCCCGTCATAGGTGGTCTCGTCGAGCAGATGCTCGGGCTCCGCCGGGAGCTCGGCAGCCTCGACCCGTCGCGCTTTCGCCAGCACGCCCGCCACACCCTTGCGCCACGCGGCGTACTCGGGCACCGGATCCGGTGCGAGTCCCGCCCCGGACTCTGAACCAATCGGCATAGCTGCTGTTCTCTCTTCCATTCGACGACCGCATCCCGGTGTACTGCCGATCCGGCAGCATCAGCCCAGCAGCGGAATACTGCGGCGAACCAGGATGTGTCCGGTTCTTACATGATGCTAACTGTGACACCCTGTCCACTCGCTCCGGCCATCCCCTACCGGCCGGTACGCTTATCCGGTGTCCCGACTGATCCGCTCCCCGCGCCTGCTCATGGCTCTGGCCGGGATCGCCGTGCTGTTCGTGGTGGCGATGATGGTTCCGCTGCCCGGCCCGCAGCAGATCAGGGAGTGGGCAGGCGGCGCGGGTCCGCTGCTGCCGCTGCTGTTCTTCCTCTTCTACGCGCTCGTCGCGGTGGCGCCGGTGCCGCGCACGGTGCTGACGGTGACCAGCGGTGTCCTGTTCGGTCCCGTACTGGGGTCGACCGTCGCGCTGGGCGCCACCGCGATCAGCGCGACGCTGGCGCTGCTGGGCGTGCGCGCGGTCGGCCGCGACCGGGTCGCCGAGCATCTGCACCATCCGGCGGTCCGCGCGATCGATGACCGGCTGGCCCAGCGCGGGTGGCTCGCGGTGGCAGCGCTGCGGATGATCCCGCTCGCGCCGTTCTCGATCGTCAACTACTGCTGCGGCTTGTCCTCGGTGCGGGTGCTGCCCTATCTGGCGGCCACGCTCGTCGGGTCGGCGCCGGGCACGATCTCGACGGTCGTGCTCGCCGGATCCCTGGCCGGCCCTACCGATCCGATCGCGGTCACCGTCTCGGCGGTCTGCCTGTCGCTGGGCCTGCTCGGGCTGGCCCTCGACGCGAAGATGCCGGTCACGGCTCCGCCGACGGCCTCGGAGACCGAGCCGGTGGCGGCGCGCGGCTGAACCCGTGCGGCGCGTCTGCGTCGCCGGGGCGGTTTCCCCTCGGATAATCCCAGGTCATGGCGATGACAGTGGGCCGACGATCCGCACTCGCGCTGCTGGCCGGGGTGCCGCTGCTCGCAATGGGAACCGCGCGGGCGCAATCGGCGCTGGGGCCCGGTGTCGGGATCGACCCCGAGCGCACCCCCACCCGTTACACGATGACCGCGTTCCGCGCCGACAGCGATACGACGCTGGCGGTGTACGAGTCGGTCGACGGCACCGAGTTCACCCCGGTCAGCGAGCACGCGTATACCCCGCCCACCGGACTGGTCCGCGATCCGAGCATCCTGCGTCACACCGACGGCCGCTATTACCTCACCTACACGATGGCCGGTGACGCCACCGCGATCGGCCTGGCCCACAGCCTCGACCGCATCACCTGGACGCCCATGGCGCCCGCGCCGATGCTGGTGCCGGGCAGGCTCGAAGGCGCGTGGGCGCCGGAGTGGTACGCCGACGCCGCCGGCCGCGTCGCCATCATCGTCTCGCTCACCTGGGGCCACGGGTTCACCCCGCATCTGCTGATCCCGCTCGACGCCGGCCTCACGACCTGGGCGCCGCCGGTGCCGCTGCTCGGGCTCGGCCCCGCCCGACCGGGTTCCCTCGGCCATATCGACACCACCCTGGTCCGGTGGGACGGACGGTTGTTCGCCTTCGTCAAGAACGAGGACACCAAACTGATCGAACTGGCCGTGGCCGACCGTCCGGTCGGGCCCTATACCTTCGTGGCGACCGGCGACTGGGCCGGCTGGGGTGGTCCGAGCGAGGGTCAGTCGGTGGTCCGGCTGCCCGACGGCGGGCACCGGATCTACCTCGATGCCTACACCGACGGCCGCTATGTCGTCAGCGACAGCTATGACGGATTCCGCTCCTGGACGCCCCCGATCGAGCTCCCCGGACTCTCCGGCGTGGTCCGGCACGGCACCGTGCTCGCCGAGTTCGGCCCGACTTTCACGACATAAGCGCAGGTCATAGCCGATTCACCGGTTCGGTCGTGGACTTTCTGAACTGAAACCCCCTTACTTCAGGGGCACCGGGTTACGCTGGGGATCCGGGACAATTTGAAAGTGAGCTTCTTCACATAGACCAGTTGTGACTAACGCGTATTTCAGAAAACTCTCAGAGTTATAGACTCGGGATAGCCCAGGGTTCGCCAGCTACATCCGGTGCGGGATCCAGAGCAACATCCGGTGACGCGACCGCGGTCACCGATATCCCCGTTCGCGCCGTCTTCGGCATGCACTGCACCTCGAGGTGACCCCGCATGGAATACACCCATCTGTCCGAATTCACGATTCGCTCCGGCGCCCTGTCCATCTGGACACCGGAACTGGCCACCGCCGACTCGTGGTATGACGACGAACGCCCCCTCGCCAGCGTTCACTCCCAGTACCTCGGCTTCCTCGATCCGGAGGATCCCACCCCCGGTCGCGGCCGCTGGATCGGCACCATCTTCGAGATGGACGCGCCGCTGGACGCGCAGGTGTGGGCCAGGACCCTGGAACTGTGGCACGACCGCCACGAGGGTTTCCGCACCACCGTCGCCCCCACCGGCGACGGCGACTACCACCGGGTCACCACCGCTCCCGGCACCGTGCGGGTCACCTCGGCACCGGTGCCCGAGCTCACCGACGGCGAGCTGATCAACGAATTCCTGTGCGACGAGCTGGAACTGCGCCTCTCGCCGCTGGTCTGGCCGCATCTGCTGGTGGCCACCGTCGCCCACGACACCGACGACTTCACGGTCCTGGTCGCCGCCGATCACTCGGTGCTCGACGCCTATTCCCAGGCCGTGCTGATCCTCGAGCTGCGCACCCTCTACACCGCGGTGCGCGACGGCGGGGAGATCCGTGATTCGGCCACCTTCGGCAGTGCGGCCGACTTCGCCGCCGTCGAACGCGCCGCCGCCGAGGAACTGACCCTCGACTCCCCCGCCGTCGCCGTGTGGCGCGACTTCGTCGGCACCCCCGGCTCGCCGATGCCCCGCTTCGCCGAGGGCATGGTGGCCGCGCTCGACGGCGAGCACGCCCAGCCCAGTGTCTCGCGCACGCTGCTGACCCTCGACCAGCTCGAGGAGGTCGAAGGGGCGCTCGACCGGCTCAAGCACCGGCTCTCGGTCACAGTGTTCGCCGCGCTCGCCGCCGCTTCGCGAGAAGTGTTCGGCGACGACCGTTTCCGCACCATCATGCCGATCGCGACCCGCCCGGACCTGACCTGGCTCGAGTCGATGGGCTGGTTCGTCAATGTCGTCCCGGTCGACATCACCCTGCCCGCCGGCGCCGACATGGGCGCCGCGCTCGAGATCACCCGGGCCGCCCTCAAGCGCGCCCACATCTGCAATGACGCCTCCTGGGGCCGGTCGCTGGCGATGGCGGGTGCGCTCGAGGGCCCGACCTTCGGCGCGTCATTCCTCGACATCCGGATGCTGCCGGACTACGAGCTGGTCGCCGACCTGCGCGGACGCACGCTGCGGGCGGTGTCGTACTCCACCGACGAGGTGTACTTCTGGGTCGTGCGCGGTCCGGAGGGGCTCTACGTGTCCACCCGCTACCCGGCCGGGCTGCCCGCCGAGGTGATGGACCGGTTCCTCACCGAATTCGCCAGGGCCATCTACGCGGTCACCACTCTCGCGGCGCCCGTCACGAACGCCCCGATCGCCGACTCCGCGTCGGCAGCGCTGAGCGCGGGCTGACGATGCGCGCACTGCTGGCCTTCACCGGCAGCCGCGGCGATGCCCAACCGGGCATCCTGCTGGCCCGCGAGCTCCAGGCTCGCGGGCACTCGGTGACGCTCGCCCTGTCCCCCAACCTCGTCGACTTCGCCACCGCGCACGGCATTCCCGCGGTCGGCTTCGGTCGCGACAGCGCCGAACTGCTGCGCACCCAGCACGCCGACCGGCGTTTCCGCAGCCCCAGCCCGCGTCAGCGGCTGCGGGCCGTGCTGGATCTGCAGCGCCGCGGCGTGGCCGAAGCGGTCCGTGACCTGCTCGCGCTCGCGCCGGGCCACGACGTGCTGGTGACGGGCATGGCGGGCGAGGAGGCGGCCGAGAAGGCCGCCCGGCGGGTCGGCTTGCCGCTGGCCGCGGTGCACTTCTTCCCCATCCACCCGAATCGCTCGGTGCCCGTGGTACCCACCGCGTGGGGAGCCAGGATTCCCGGCGCGCTCAACCGGCGGATCTGGTCGGGTCTGCGCTGGGCCCGCGATGCCGCGCTCGCCGAACCGCTCGCCGAGTTCGGCATCGTGGAACACCCCCTGCCGCAGCGGGTCTCGATCCAGGCCTACGACATCGACCTGTTCCCCGGGCTCGCGGCCGAACTACCCGATCGGCATCCGATCACCGGCTTCGCCGTCGATACCGACGGATTCCTCGGCGGCCCGGCCGATCCCGCGTTGACGGCGTGGCTCGACGCGGGCGCCGCACCGATCTATGTCGGCTTCGGCTCGATGGCCGTCGACGATCCGGCGGCGCTGGTGGCGATGCTGCGCACGGTCTGCGCCCGGCGGGGCGGGCGACTGCTGCTGGCCGCGGGCTGGGCCGGCATCGAGCCGGAGCTGTCCGCCGACGTCGCGATCGTCGAACAGGTCGACCACGCCGCGGTGTTCCCGCGCTGTGCCGCCGCGGTGCACCACGGCGGGGCGGGCACCACCGCCGCCGCGCTGCGCGCCGGTGTGCCCCAAGTGATCTGCTCGATCCAGGCCGACCAGCCGTACTGGGGACAGGCCCTGGCCCGCCTCGGACTGGCCGACACCCTGCGCGCCGCCGAGCTGACCGCCGAGCGGCTCACCACCCTGCTGGACCGAGTCGCCGACCCGACCGTGGTCTCGCGCGCCACCGCGTACGCGAACCGCTTCCCCGACCACGGCGTCGCGCTGGCCGCCGACGAGGTGGAACACCTCGTCCCCCTGACGTTCTCGACCCCCGAACTCGACCATGCCGGGAGGCACCGGTGACCACCGACATCGCGGTCCGCACCAGCGGACTCGGCAAGTCCTACGGCGACTTCACCGCCGTCGGCGGCATCGATCTCAGCATCCCGGCGGGCTCGGTCTTCGCGATGCTTGGCCCCAACGGCGCGGGCAAGACCACGACGGTCCGCATGCTGGCGACGCTGCTGCGCCCCGATCGCGGTAGCGCCGAGGTGTTCGGTTTCGACGTGGTCCGCGAGGCCACCGCCGTGCGCTCGATGATCGGGCTCACCGGCCAATACGCCTCCGTCGACGAAACCCTCACCGCGGGTGAGAATCTGCGCCTGTTCGGCCGCCTGCTCGGGCTCTCCCGGCGCGCGGCCGCCGCGCGCAGCGACGAACTGCTCGCGGAGTTCGAGCTCTCGGCTGTCGCGCGCCGCAGCGTCTCGGCCTTCTCCGGCGGGATGCGCCGCCGCCTGGACCTGGCCGCGACGCTGATCACCGTGCCCCCGCTGATCTTCCTCGACGAACCCACCACCGGCCTGGACCCGCACACCCGCGACCGGATGTGGGGCATCGTGCGCGGTCTGGTCGACCGCGGTGCGACCGTGCTGCTGACCACGCAGTACCTCGAGGAGGCCGACGCGCTGGCCGACCGGATCGCGGTGATCGACCGGGGCACGCTCGTCGCCGAGGGCACTGCCGCCGAGCTCAAGTCCTCCATCGGCGAACAGGTGCTGCGCCTCGACATTCCCGACACCGCGGACCTGCGCCGCGCCGAGGCGCTGATCCAGGAACTCACCGGCGAGGTCCCCGAGGGCTCCTCGACCGGCACGCTCACGGTGACCCTGCCCGATGTCGCGCTCGGCGCCGACATCGTCGCCGCCTGCCGCGCCGCGGGGCTCACGCTGCGCGGGTTCGCGGTCGACCGGCCCGATCTCAACGAGGTGTTCCTGGCACTGACCGGGCACGCCCGCACCGCCGACACCGTCGACGCGGCATGACCGCCCTTCGTGAAAGGTCGAGCAACGCCATGACTCTCACCACGACCACCACGACGCCGCCGCAGGTCGTGCGCGCGCCGCGGATCACCCGGGTCGGCGCGCTCGCCGCGCTGCACCATGCGCTGATGATGGCCTGGCGTGGCCTGCTCACCTTCCGGCACAGCCCGCAACTGCTCTACGACGCCATCCTGCTGCCCATCGTGGGCCCGGTGCTGTTCGGCAGCATCTTCGGCACCGCGATCGCGGGCAGCATGGACGCCTACCTCCCGATCATGATCCCGGGCGTGCTGGTGCAGATCGTGCTCACCTCCTCGGTCGCCACCGGCGTGCAGCTGTCCGAGGACATCCATTCGGGAGTCTTCGACCGCTTCGTCGCCATGCCGATCGCCCGTTCCGCCCCGGTTGCCGGAGCGTTGCTGGCGGGCACGGTGCGGTACCTCATCGCCGCGACGACGGTGGTGATCGTCGGGTTCTGCATGGGCTACCGGCCCGAGCACACCGCGGGGTTCCTCGCCGGCGCCGTACTGGTCGTCGTCGCGACCACCGCGATCAGCTGGCTGTTCGCCTTCATCGGCGCGACCGTCGCCCGGCCCGCCGCCGTCCAGGGCATGTGCATGCTGGTCCTGACCTTCCTCGGCTTCGCCTCCAACGCCCTGGTTCCCGAGGAGTCCATGCCCACCTGGATGCAGCACGTCTCGGACGTGAATCCGGTGTCCTACCTGGTCTCCGCGGTGCGCGAGCTGGCCGCCGCGGGCACCGTCGGTGCCGACGCGTGCTGGTCGCTGGTGGCCTCGGTGGTCGTCGTCGCCGTCTTCGCGCCGCTGACCGTGCGCACCCTCCGTTCCCGATGAGGAGTTCCCGATGACCGTCACCTCCCCCGCCGTCGCGGCCGTCGCCACCGGACCGGCCGGCCTCAACCGGATCACCGCCGACGACGACCTGTTCTTCAAACTGCACAGCCTCTACCCCAACGCACTGGTCAACCAGCTGGCCTACCGCTTCGACGAGCAGCTCGACCCCGAGCTGCTGCGGCGCTGGCACGCGCACCTGGCCACGGGGTTCATCGCCCGTAAGGTCCGCACCACCCGGTTCCCGATCGCGCGGGCGCACTGGGAGCCCGCCACGGAGTCGATGCCGCTGATCTGGACGCCGACACCGCTGCCCGACGACCGGGTGCTGGAGTGGTTCCTCGAGCAGGCCGCGGTCGAGTTCGACCCCGAACGCGGCCTGGTGTGGCAGCTGGCGGGCGCGCACACGGAGTCCGGCGGCACCGTCGTCACCCTGGTCGCCTCCCATGTCGCCTGCGACGGCGGCGGGATGATGCACGCGATCGTCGATTCGCTCGACCGACTCAACCGGGGCGAGGATCCCGACCGCGCCGCCAGCGCGGGCAATCTGGTGGGCCCGGTCGCCGGCCGTGGCCGCTTCGCCGCCGACCTCGCCGACGCCACGGGGCAGTTGCGCGCGGTCGCGCGCGGTGTCCGCGCGGCGCGGCGCGCTCGCGGTGTCAGCGAGCCCGCCCGCAATCCGCGCCCGGCCGAACCCCGCCTCCCGCACTCGGAGACCTGGCAGGCCGCCGAGACGATCGTCCAGGTCGACCTCGCCGACTGGGACGCGGTCGCCGCGGCCAACGGCGGCACCACCAACGGCCTGCTGATCGGCGTCGCCGTCGGTCTGCTCGGGCGCAGTGGCCGCATCGCCGACGGTGCCGAGGTCCGCGTGGACATCCCGCACTCGATGCGGGTGGCCGACGATCCCCGGGCCAACGCCACCACCGGGCTGCCGATCAGCGTCACCTACCGGGCGGGTGAGCGCGCCGACCTGCCCGCGGTCCGCGCCGCGCTCAAGGCCGCAGGCCTGGCCTACCGCAATCCCGAGACCATCCCGCCGATCCAGCACCTGCAGCCGGTCCAGATGCTGCTGCCGAAGGTGGTGCTGCACAAGTTCGCGCGCACCGCCAAAGCGCCGGAATGCCTGTGCACGAACATGGGGCGCACCGCCCAGAACATCGCCGTCCTCGGCCCGCACCGGGCCCGCGACGTCATCATGCGACCGGTGGTCAACCCCGGCCCGGTGGAACTGTTCCGGCAGGTGGAAGTCGGCGTCAACCTGGCCTTCTCCTGCGACGACGACACCGTCACCCTGGTGGTCACCGGGGGCGATCCCGACCGCTTCCCGACCCGCGCGGCCCTGCAGGACCTGCTCGCCGCCGAGTTCGCCGACTGGGGCCTGACTCCGCGCTTCTGGTGAGGTGAGCGCCGCTGCCCGCGGCTATCGTGGAGCCGTGGGCATCATGGGCGAGCTGTTTCCGGGCAAGAAGCTGCAGAACGAGGGCAGCGGCGACAGCGACGGGCAGGATCACGATCCCCGGCTGGCCGTCGACCTGGACGCCGGTGTCATCCGGCTCTCCTCACCGATCGGCCGGGCCCCGGCCGAGGACGAGTAGCGCCCGCGCCGCAACCGTCGAATTCCGCTATCGGTGCGCGGAAGGATAGCGCCGCACGGCACGCCACCGCCGCGGCTCATCCCCTGAGCAGGTCCGCCGGTCGTCGCAACGCGCCGAAGAGCGGATCGTCGTAGACGGTGGGTTCGACGACCGGATCGGGCACCCGCAGCAGGTCGGCGTTGCTCACCTCGGCCCAGTCGTATCGCTGGTTCTCACACAGCAATTCGACCAGCGACACCGACGACACGGTGTCGTCGAGGCCGAAATCGGCGAAACCGTCCGCGGCGAGCACCGCGCGAATGTGCTCGACCGAGGTCGGCCGGGTCGCGTACGCCAGGGCGAGGAAGGGCCGCAGCGGCTCACCGAACTCGGGGACCCGCTCCCGAATCCACACCTCGGTCAGCGCGCGGGTGAGGTCCTCGCGGACCTCGAGCAGATCGGCGGGCAGCTCGATCGGCAGACGGATCGAGTCGGCGGCAACCACGGGAGCGCCGAAGGTGAGCTGGAACGGGGCGCGCTCGGCGAGCGCGGCGCGCGAACCGGCGACCAGCGCCGCGAGATGCACTCCCTTGACCCCGTCGACGAAGCCGATGCCCTGGACCCCGATCCGCAGACGGCCGGCGTCGACGGGTTCGAAGCCGGGCAGCCTGGTCAGGGTCGGCGCGAAGATCTCCACCAGCTTGTCGGCGACGGGCTGGGTCGGCGTGACCTGCCAGTCGTAGAAGGACCGCCCCGGCGTCCATCCCGGCCGCCACCACCAGCGGCTGGCAACCGTCATCTCGCTCGCGCTCATCGACCCACCTCCCGATCTCGGCCGCTCGCCCCAGCGACTACCCGGTTGACCGGCACGTCTGTCCGCGAACAACAGATTCGGCCAGTTCACCCCGACGTACCGGACACGATCGGCAACCCGTCTGCGATGCCAGTTACCTGTCAGCGACGGTATTACCCGGCGAGGTCGACCCGCAACACGGCGAGACCGTTCCGTTGCACCTTCGATCCCGAGTCCACGCTGTGGACCGCGGCCTGTCGGCGCGCACTACACTGGCCCTCATGCCAGTTCGTCGGCTGATCACGCTGTGCGCGTTCGCCCTCCTGTTGCCCTTCGCCGCCACCGCCTGCACCATGACGGGGCCCGGCACCACCTCCGAATGCAATGTCGGCGGGTGCACGGTGACCTTCGAACGCGGCGTGAGCGCCAAGGCGTCGGTGCTCGGGATCGATGCCGAACTGGTCGCCGTGAACGGCGACATGGTGACGCTGAGCATCGGCGGTCAGCAGCTGACGGTGCCGGTCGGGCAGTCGCAGGCGGCCAACGGCATGGACGTCCGGGTCAGCGAGGTCACCCAGGACAAGGTCGTCGTCGTGCTGTCGACCGGTCTGAACCAGAACTGACGTGCGGCGAAAGCCGCTGCGCTACACCGGTTCCGCACTGCGGTAGCTGCGCGCGACCAGCGCCGACCGCAAGCGCCACAGCCCGTGGCTGCGGGTCGCGTCGCAGCCGGTCAGCCGGGCGATGCGCTCGAGCCGGAAATCGACGGTGTTGGGATGCACGTGCAGGGCGCGCGCGGTGCGCTGCCGGTTCACGTCGTGCGCGATGTGGCACTGCAGGGTGGCGAACAGTTCGGGGTGCTCGTCGAGCGGATCCAGCAGGGCCGCAAGGAAATCCCGCCCGGGGCCGGGCCTGGTCAGCTGGTATTCCAGCGCCAGGTCGGCGAAGTGGTGCAGCCGGCCGTCGACGCCGAGCCGCTGCACCATATCGAGCAGACTGTGCGTCCGGTCCGCCCAGGTCGGCAACGCGTCACTGGGGCAGTGCGCGACCGCCGCGGTGATCGGCACTCCCGCGGCGTGGGTCAGCGCGGCGAAGAGCGGCTCGAGTTCGTCGGCGTCGACATCGCCGGGAATCAGCGCGGTGCCGCCGTCGCCGGTCAGCAGCGACAGCGCGGTGCCGTCGGACCAGCGGAACAATTCGGCGCGCATCTGTTCGAGCCTGCGCCTGGCCTGCGCGCGGTCGGGACGCACCCGGCCCGCGGACTCCGGATGGTCGGCAACGGCCAGCGCGAGGACCCAGTAGTGCGACGCGATCTCGACCCCGCAGCGCCGCGCCATGGTCGCGGTCGCGCTGCCGTCGAGCAGGGCCGCCGTGATCGCGTGCACCGCGCTGTGGTGTTCGCGCAGCACCGCGTAGCGCAGCACCGTCTCCAGAGAGACGCCCTGGCGCACCCACGCGGCGACGACGTCCTCGATCTCGGCGGCGCCCACCGTGTCCTCGGCCTCGGTGAACGCGGCGACCAGGCGTTGCACCCGGCCCGCGTCGTCTCCGTGCGCGGCGATCGGCATCGTCGTGCGCCACTCGCCGTCGGAGCCCGACGCCCGCGCGAGGACGGAATTCGACCTCGTCATGTACAGGCCTCCTCGATGTTCTGGTCCCGACCCGAGCACCACGCTACGGAGAAGGCGGTGCCGCCGATGTCCAACATTCTGGACACCGCCGACCGCTCAGCCGAGCACGTTCGGCTGGTCCAGGATCCAGCGCCAGCTACCGTCCGGCTGCCTGCGTGCAACCTCGACCGTGGCCCCGGTTCCGCCGGGCAGCCGCGACGAGGTGAGCGCGAGATCGCCCGCGCGTAATGCGGGCGCCTGCGCGCCGAGCTGAAAAACCGGCCGATCCGCGATCAGGCGCGCGTAGGCGGCTCTGATCTCGGCGATGCCGGTCGCCACCACGCCGTCCGGCAGGGCGAGCACCGCCTCGGATTCATACAGTTCGACCAGGCCGTCCACGTCACCGGCATTCAGCCGTTCGACCACCAGCCGGCTCAGATCCTCCGGACGCCGCGCTCGTTCGCGCACACCGTCGACACTGTCGGTCATCGTCACCCTCCTCGACATGGGCTGTGCGCCAACGGTAACGCCGGGGTCCGACAGAACCGGACGACCGTCTCAGTGCTCGTCGTGCAGGTCGACGGAGTAGCGGTACCAGTTCCCGTCGAACGGGATGTAGACGGGCTGGTAGGTGGCGGGGGCGTGGACCGGCGGCCGCGCACCGTCGGGAAAGTAGGCCAGGCCCCCGAGCGAGTCCCCGATCCGGAACAGGCAGCCGCCGTCGCTCGCGGCGACCGAGTGCACCCGGACGACACCGATCCAGCCTGCCCGGGTCTCGTCGCACCCCGCGCGGGCCACCTCCGTCACCGCCGATTCCGACAGCCACCACGCCACCCGATCCGGAATCCCGGCCACGGCGGCGCCGATGCCGGCCGACACCACCAGCGGCGCGACCAGCACCGTGCCGTAGCGCCGGTAGCGCGCGCACCCGATCGGCGCGCACACCATCCACAGCACCCCGGCGACCAGCAGCGCGAGCCCGCCGCCGACCGTGACCAACAGGTCGAACTCGGTGGCGTCGTTCAGGACGAGGACGCCGATCGCTCCGGCCGCCAGCACGATCGACGTGCGCATCGCCAGCACCCAGCGCCGGGGCGCCGGCGCGGCCTCGGTGTCCACGGTCGTCATGGGCCCACCCTACAAACGCACCAGCCGGAAACGGCGAAACCCCTGAAGGCCCGGGGCTTTCAGGGGTTTCGCGCGCACAGATCACACCGTCACAGCGGCGGGAATCCCGCCGAGCCGGTCGCCATCCAGTTCCAGAATCCGGCGGCACGGTTGACCAGCAGGGCAATGACGTCGAGAGCAGTGCTTCCCATCAAGCTTCCTCACATTCGGATGAACGATTCGCTTGCCCACCATAGCAACTCGTGACCGCCGATCACGAGGCGATCTCGAAGCACTGGAGCATTACCAGCCGGACCGCGCGCGCATTCGTTTCGCCGACAACGCGATCGCCGTTTCAGCAGGTGAGGGCGTCGACGGAGCGAAATCGGCGCGGGCAGCGAGTTCCGCGCATACCGGGTGCGCCGGCCGATCAATTTCCGGCCGGGCCGCAATTTCCGCGGGTGGCGGGCCACGAATTCTCGCCGTCGACATATTCGCCGCACGTGGCGCGGCGCGCACCGACGCCGCGCCACGGCGGCGCCGGAGGGCGAACCTCCTCGCGGCCGTGGCGAACCGCGAATACAGTACACAGGGAGCAAACCTTTCCGACGTGAGACCGGTAGCGCCCGACGAACACGGTGAGGACAGATGGACGGCACCACCCACGAGCTGTTGCACAGGCCCCTGTTCTCCCGGGTCCCCCTCGATCAGCGCAATGCGGCCAGTCGCATCAGCGCCTATATCTACGGCAACGTGCTGATCCTCGCCGCCTTGATCCCGGTCGCGCCGTCCACCGAGGACGTCGGCATCCTGGTCGTCCTCGGGACCGCGGTGTCGACGTTCATCGCGCATTCGTTCGCCGAGAGCGTCGGGCAATCGGTGCGGCAGGGCATGGCGATGCCCGCCGCGCAACGCTGGGCGAACCTGCGCGATTCGCTGCCCATCCTCACCTCGGCGGTGCTGCCGTGCGCGATTCTCGCGGCCGCGGCCTTCGGGTGGCTGCAACCACGCACCGCGCAGATCCTGGCGGAGGTCGCGATGCTGGTACGCATCGCGGGCATCGTGTTCGTCATCCGGCGGCTGCAAGGCCGGCGCCCCGACCGATCGGCACTGACCGGAGCGGTCGTGCTGGGCTGCGTCGCCACCACCGTGGTGGCGGTCAAAGTCATCCTGACCCACTGATCGCGAGGAGGACCGGATGTCGGCGACACCGGTGAAGTCCAGTTCGCTCGTCCTGCTCGTGCTGGCGGCGGGCCAGTTCCTGATGACCCTCGACAGTTCGGTGATGAACGTGTCGATGGCCACCGTCGCCCAAGACCTCGACACCACGATCACCGGCATCCAGACCGCCATCACGCTCTACACCCTGGTCATGGCCTCGCTGATGATCACCGGCGGCAAAGTGGGCGCCATCGTCGGCAGACGCCGGGTGTTCGGGATCGGCCTGGTGATCTACGGCATCGGCTCGTTCGTCACCGGCTTGGCGCCCAATCTGGCCGTCCTGCTGCTGGGCTGGTCGCTGCTGGAAGGCATCGGCGCGGCCCTGATCATGCCCGCGATCGTCTCCCTGGTCGCGGGCAACTTCGCGCCCGATCGACGACCGGCGGCCTACGGGATGGTGGCGGCGGCGGGTGCGATCGCGGTCGCCGTCGGCCCGCTGGTCGGTGGCGCGGTGACGACATTCGCGTCGTGGCGCTACGTCTTCTTCGGCGAGGTGGTCATCGTGGTGGCGATCCTGCTGGTGCTGCGCCGCGTCGAGGACGCGCCCGCCGAGCGGGTCCGCCTCGACCTGATCGGCTCGGCGCTGTCGGTCGTCGGGCTCGGCGCGATCGTGTTCGGCGTGCTGCGGTCGAGCGAATGGGGCTGGGTGCGGCCGGAATCCGGCGCCCCGGCGCTGTTCGGATTGTCGGCGGTGATCTGGCTGTTGCTGGGCGGCTTGTTCACCCTGTACCTGTTTCTGCGCTGGCAGGCGTATCTGGTGGACCACGACCGGGATCCGCTCGTCGATCCGGCGCTGCTGCGGAACCGTCAGCTCGTGGGCGGGTCGAGCATGTTCTTCGCGCAGTTCGCCGTGCAGGCCGGGGCGTTCTTCACGGTGCCGCTGTTCCTGTCGGTGGTGCTCGAGCTCAGCGCGGTCGAGACCGGAGTGCGTATTCTGCCGCTGTCGGTCGCGCTGGTGCTGACCGCGGTGGGCATCCCCAAGTTCCGTCCTCATGCCAACCCGCGCCGGGTGGTCCGGCTGGGCCTGGGCGTGATCATCGTCGGGGTGCTGATGCTCGCGGCGGGCATGGATCCCGGCGCCAACGCGGCGGTGGTGTCGATCCCGATGTTGCTGATGGGGCTGGGTCTGGGCGCGCTGGCCTCGCAGCTCGGTGCGGTCACGGTCTCGGCCGTGCCCGATTCACGCACCTCCGAGGTCGGCGGGATCCAGAACACCGCGACCCAGCTCGGCGCCTCGCTGGGGACCGCGCTGATCGGGTCGGTCCTGATCGCCACGCTGACGTCCTCGGTGGTCGCCGGAATCGAGCAGAACCCGGACGTGCCGGTCGCCGTGCAACAGCAGGCCACCACCGATCTGGCTTCAGGGGTGCCGTTCCTGTCGGACCAGCAGCTCTCCGACGCCCTCGACGAGGCCGGGGTCGACGCCACCACCGCCGCCGCCGTGCAGTCGGTCAACGCCGACGCCCGCCTCGAGGCCCTGCAGGTCGCGTTCGCGGTGACCGCGCTGATCGCGGTCCTGGCGCTGTTCGGCACCGGCCTGCTGCCCCGTCGGTCCGCCTCGGGAATCACCCGTTCCGGGTGAGGTCGGCGCCGGGCCCGGCTGGTTGGCTGGAACAGGCCGACCGCAGGGTCCCGAGGCGAGGAGCGCTCGTGAACGCGTACCCCCCATCTACCGACTGATTCCGTGCCTGCCCGATTCCTTGTTCGGAGGATGCTATTTCGGTAAAATCAGAACGTTCTTCGACCGAATATCACCCGCTCGCCGACCTCGTCACCGGACTGTCGGCAGAATTGTCGGCGATCCTGTTCGCGACGGGCTGGCGTCCCTCCGCACAGCGAGGAGTCGAGCATGACCAGCAATACCTCAGCGCATCGCGCACCACCCGAAGCAGAACCCTTTCAGCGACAAGCCGTCGCGGAAGGAATATCCATCACGGCCGCGTGCATGCTTCTCATCCTGGCGGCGGTCTCGATCCTGCAGGGCATTTCCGCGCTGCTGGAAGACGAAATATATGTGGCCGGAATCGACTACGTGTACGAGTTCGATACGACCACCTGGGGTTGGGTCCATGTGGTCCTCGGAGCGCTGGCGCTGATCGTCGGCGTCGGCCTGGTCCTGGGCGCCACCTGGGGCCGGTACAGCGCGCTCGGTGTCGCCGGGCTGGTGATCGTCGCGAACTTCCTTTCCCTGCCCTACTACCCGGCCTGGTCGTTCATCATCATCGCCCTCAGCGTGGTGATCATCTGGGCGATCGCCACCTGGAAACCACAGCCCTGAGTCCGCCCGTGCGACGGACGACATGCCGGCCCGCGCCACGGCGGGCCGGGCGATGACCACCGACTCCGGACGGCGGATCCGGACCTGGTCGGCCCGGGCCGCCTTCGTGTTCGCGGCCCTGACGGCGGTGATCCCGGTGCTGTTCGCCGGGGTCGTGGGGACCCTCGGTGTGCTGATCATCGGCACCGGGGGCGTGGTCGTCACGATGGCCGCGCTGTACTGGTTCCTGACCAGGTACGGAGTGCTGCGCTGGGTGTCGCTGGCGATCGCGGTGCTCTCGCCGATCTTCGTCGTCGTGGTGTTCGTGCGCGCCCGGCTGCTGTGGGTGGTGTTGCTCGCCGTCGCGGCAGCCCTGCTGGCGGTGGTCTGCGCGCGCATCGCGCTGCGCGCCGGAACACCACCCGCCACCGCGCCGGGCCGGTCGGCCCCGCGCGCCCAGCACCCGTTCCTGATCATGAATCCACGGTCCGGCGGCGGGAAGGTCGAGAAGTTCGACCTGCGTCGCCGCGCCGAGGAACTGGGTGCGGAAGTAGCGATGCTCGAGGGCCACGTCGATGTCGAGGCGCTGGCCAGACAGGCCGTCGCGCGGGGCGCGGATCTGCTCGGGGTGGCGGGCGGTGACGGAACCCAGGCCCTGGTGGCAGGCGTCGCGGCCGAGCACGATCTGCCGTTCCTGGTGATCAGCGCGGGGACCCGCAATCACTTCGCGATGGACCTCGGCCTGGATCGCGACGATCCTGCCGCCGGGCTCGACGCGCTCCGCGACGGCGTGGAGCTGCGCGTGGACCTGGGCCGGATCAACGGACTGCCGTTCGTCAACAACGCCTCGTTCGGCGTCTACGCCGAGATCGTGCGCAGTCCCGCCTACCGCGACGACAAGACCGCGACGGTCCTGCGTCTGCTGCCCGACCTGCTCGCCGGCCACACCGGCCACCAGCTCGTCGCCCGAATCGACGGCACCACGGTCGTCGGACCGCAGGCGATCCTGGTGAGCAACAACCCCTACGGCACCAGCGATCTCGCCGGCCTGAACCGCCGCGACCGCCTCGATCGCGGCATGCTCGGTGCGGTCACCGTCTCGGTCGCCAACACTCGCGACGCGGTCGGCCTGCTCCGCCGCACCCGCAGCCGCGGGCTCACCCAGCACACCACCGCGCGGGTCGACGTCGACACCGACGCCCCGCAGCTCCCGGTCGGCGTCGACGGTGAGTCCCGCCGGCTCGACACGCCGGTGCACTGCGTCATCGAACCGGGCGCGCTGCGCGTGTGGGTGCCGCGCGATCGGCCGGGAACACCGCCCGCACGGCCCACGATCGATTGGCTCCGGCTGCGCGAGTTGGCCATTCGCGGCGACGTCGCGGCATCGCGCTGAGCACAGCCCATCGATTCCGGCATTTTCACTCGCTGCCACACCGCACCGGGTGAACGGCCGGGAAACAGCACCGGACAACAGGCTACCCGGGCTGTGATGACGCCGACACCGCGCACCGACCATAGGTGAACAAAAGTGTCGACGGACACCGGTGTGCACCAATATTTCCATCCGAAATATTCTGTGCGACAGCCGCAATCCACCGAACCCTCAGCACCAACCGCTGGCAGAAGAGTTTTGTTCAGCAAAACCGTGATCGCCGTCACAGGCATGAATTCCACCGCTCCGGCTATACCATCAGATCCGCCGAGGCTTCCCGGGAATTACCGCCGTCGAAGTTCCAGAGCATCAGTGGTGACACATCGACGTGCCCCTTTTCGAATCCGTCTTCCGCCGTTCCGGCATGTATTCGTCACGAGGTGAACCGGTCATGGAATACACCCACCTGTCCGAATTCGAGATCCGCCCCGGCACGTTGTCGCTCTGGACACCGGAACTGCCCGCGAACGCCTGGCACCCCGACGACCGTCCGCTGACCAGCGTGCACGCCGGCTACTGCGCGAGCGTCGACCCCGCCGATCCGCGACCGGGCCGTGGCCGCTGGATCGGCACCGTCTTCGAGATGGACGCCCGGCTCGAGCGCGCCGCCTGGGCCGAGACGCTGCGCCGCTGGCATGCCCGGCACGAGGGACTGCGCACCACGGT
This sequence comes from Nocardia canadensis, assembly GCF_032656385.1. Lineage (NCBI taxonomy): Bacteria > Bacillati > Actinomycetota > Actinomycetes > Mycobacteriales > Nocardiaceae > Nocardia > Nocardia canadensis. Next base: position 721,761 of record NZ_JAVCWB010000008.1, on the reverse strand, counting down.
GCGCGCCGACGCCGCGGGCGAACCCGGCAGGCTCCTCGCGCCCGCCACCGCGGTCGGCATCGTCGAACAGCAGGTCGACGGCCTCACCGACGGGCCGAGTATCAACGAATTCCTCTGCGGCGCACTGGAACTGCGGCTGTCCCCACTGGTCTGGCCGCATCTGCTGGCCGCGACCGTCGAGCATGCCGCGACCGCGGACTTCACCGTGCTGGTGGGCGCCGATCACTCGGTGATGGACGCCTACTCCCAGGCCATCCTCATCCTGGAGCTGCGCACCCTCTACCGCGAGGTGCTGGCGGGCGAGCAGGCCCGCGAATCGGCCACGTTCGGCAGTCCCGCCGACTTCGCGGTGGTCGAGCGGGCGGCCGCCGCCGACCTCGACGCCGAATCGCCCGCGGTGGCGATCTGGCGGGAGTTCCTCGCCGGCGGCGACGGCACCATGCCACAATTCGCCCCGCACACGCACCGGCCCGTGGCCGCCGGCCTCGCGCAGCCGAGTGTGTCGCGGCGGGTGCTCGAGCTCGACCAGCTCGAACAGGTCGAGGCGGTGCTCGACCAGGTGCGGCACCGGATGTCGGTGGCGGTGTTCGCCGCACTGGCCGTCGCCCACCAGCGCCGGTTCGGCACGGAACGTCTGCGCACGGTGATGCCGATCGCGACCCGGCCCGACCTGCGCTGGCTGGAAGCGATGGGCTGGTTCGTCAATGTCGTCCCGGTCGATATCCGGGTGGAGCCCGGCGCGGGGATGGCCGCGGCGCTGGAGAGCACCCGCGCCGCGTTGCGGCGGTCGCGAACCGCCAACGACGCGTCCTGGTCGCGCGTGCTGGACATCCTCGGCGTGCGCGAGACGCCCCGGTTCGGTGTGTCCTTCCTCGACATCCGGGTGCTGCCCGGCTACGAGCTCGTCGCCGACCTGCGCGGACGGACCCTGCGGGCGGAGTCGTACTCCACCGACGAGGTGTTCCTGTGGGTCGTGCGGGCCGCCGACGGCCTCTACGTGTCCACCCGGTATCCCGCGGGGCTGCCCGCCGAGGTGATGGACGATTTCCTCACCGCCTTCGGCGCGGTGCTGACGGAGGTCACCGCGGCGGTCCACCTCGACGCACCCGCGCCCGTCGCGGCGCCGGTCGTCGCGCAGGCGGTATGAGCCGATGCGGGCCCTGTTGGCATTCACCGGCAGCCGCGGCGATGCCCAGCCCGGCATCCTGCTGGCGCGCTCCCTGATCGCCCGGGGACACGAGGTGACCCTCGCGCTGGCCCCCAACCTCGTCGGGTTCGCGACCGAACACGGCGTCCCCGCGGTCCCCTTCGGGTGTGACAGCGCCGTGCTGCTGCACGCCCAGCGCACCGACCGCCGATTCAAGGCCCGCAATCCGTGGTCACGACTGCGCGCCGTGCTCGACCTGCAGCGTCGCGGGGTGCCGGACATGGTCGCCGACCTGCGCGAGCTGGTGCCCGGCCATGATGCGGTGGTGGCCGGGATGGCGGGCGAGGAGGCCGCCGCCGCGGTGGCGCACGAGGCGGGGCTGCCGTTCGCGGCGATGCACTTCTTCCCGATCCAGGCCAATGCCGTCGTCCCGGTGGTTCCGGCGCGCTGGGCGCAGCGACTCCCGGGTGTCGTGCACCGCTGGGGGTGGTCGGCGCTCGCCTTCGCCAGGGCCGCCGCGCTGGCTCCGGTGCTGCCCACGGGCGAACCGCCGACCAGGGTGCGTATCCAGGCGTACGACCCCACGCTGTTCCCCGGTCTGCGCGACGAACTGCCCGGGCCGTTCACCGGCTTTCCGGTCGACGTCGACGGTGCCCGCACCACGCCGAGGGATTCCGATCGTCACCGGCGGCCGCGCGGCGCGCATCCCGAGGCCGGGCCGCTCGGTCCCCGGGACGACGTGCGGTGCGGCGCCTCGACGGATCCGGCGCTGCCGTCGAGCGCGACCGCCACGGCTTCCGCCGGTTTCCGCTCCCGCACCGATGCCCAGGCAGCGGTTCGCCGGTGGCTGGCGGCCGGTTCCGCACCCGTCTACGTGGGCTTCGGCTCGATGGATGTCGGGGATCCCGTCGAGTTCGTCGCCATGCTGCGTGAGGTCTGCGCGCGTCGCGGGCGCCGACTGTTGCTGGCCTCGGGCTGGGCCGCGATCACCCCCGGCATCGATGCCGACGTGGCCGTCGTCGACCAGGTCGACCACACAGAGGTGCTGCCGCACTGTGTGGCGGTGGTGCACCACGGCGGCGCGGGAACCACCGCGGCCGCGTTGAGAGCCGGTGTGCCGCAGGTGATCTGCTCGGTCCAGGCCGACCAGCCCTACTGGGGACGAGCGCTGCAACGACGCGGCCTGGCGGCGACCACCCCGGCGCGCACGCTCACCGGCGCGCGGCTCGACTCGCTGCTCGACCGGATCTCGACCCCCGAGGTCCGCCGCCGGGCCGCCGACTACGCCGCCGCCTTCACCACCGACGGTGTCGAGCGTGCCGCCGACATCGTCGCGGCGCTGGCCCCGGTCGCGCCCGAACTCATCGACGCCCCAGGGAGACTCCCATGAACCCCGATATCGCCATCCGGATCACCGGACTCGGCAAGTCCTACGGCGACTTCACCGCCGTGGGCGCGGTCGACCTCACCGTCGCGGCGGGCACCGTCTTCGCCCTGCTCGGCCCCAACGGCGCGGGCAAGACCACCACCGTGCGCATGCTCGCGACCCTGGTGCGGCCCGATCGCGGCAGCGCCGAGATCTTCGGCTACGACATCGTGCGCGAGGCCACCGCGGTGCGCTCGATGATCGGGCTCACCGGCCAATACGCCTCCGTCGACGAAACCCTCACCGCGGGTGAGAATCTGCGCCTGTTCGGCCGCCTGCTCGGTCTCTCCCGGCGCGCGGCCGCCGCCCGCAGCACCGAACTGCTCGCGGAGTTCGAGCTGAGCGCGGTCACCGATCGCCCGGTCGGCCAGTTCTCCGGCGGCATGCGGCGGCGCCTGGATCTGGCCGCGACGCTGATCACCGATCCCCCGCTGATCTTCCTCGACGAACCCACCACCGGCCTGGACCCGCACACCCGCGACCGCATGTGGGGCATCATCCGCAAGCTCGTCGCCCGCGGCGCGACCGTGCTGCTCACCACCCAGTACCTCGAGGAAGCCGACGCACTGGCCGACCGGATCGCGGTGATCGACCGCGGCGCCATCGTCGCCGAGGGCACCGCCGCCGAGCTCAAGTCCTCCATCGGCGAACAGGTGCTGCGCCTGGAACTCGCCGATGTGGCCCAGTCCGGGCACGCCGAGGCCATCGTCGCCGACCTCACCGGCGAGGTGCCGGAGGGCTCCTCGGCCGGCGTCCTGACCGTCGCGCTCGCCGACGCGGGCACCGCCGCCGACATCGTCGCCGCCTGCCGGGCCGCGGGCATCGCACTGCGCGGCTTCGCCGTCGACCGACCCGACCTGAACGAGGTCTTCCTCGCTCTCACCGGCACGGCTCGCGCCGCCGCCTGATCACGGAAGCCGAGACCATCATGACCGTCACCACCGCCGAGATCGCCGTCGAGACCACCACGCCCGCGACGATCGCTCGCCGCCCCCGCGTCACGCACGTGAGCCTGCGCGCCGCGCTGTTCCAGTCCCTGCTGATGGCCTGGCGCGGGCTGCTCACCTTCCGGCACAGCCCACAGCTGCTCTACGACGCCCTTCTGCTGCCCATCGTCGGGCCGCTGCTGTTCGGCAGCATCTTCGGCACCGCCATCGCCGGCAGCATGACGGCCTACCTGCCGATCCTGATCCCGGGCGTACTGGTGCAGATTGTGCTGACGTCGTCGGTCGCCACCGGGGTGCAGCTGTCCGAGGACATCCGCTCGGGAGTCTTCGACCGGTTCGTCGCCATGCCGATCGCGCGGTCGGCCCCGGTCGCCGGCGCGCTGCTGGCCGGGGCAACCCGCTATGTGATCGCTGCGACCACGGTGGTGATCGTCGGGTTCGCCATGGGCTACCGACCGGCGCATCCGATCGGCTTCGTCGCCGGCGCGGTGCTGGTCGTGCTGGCGACCACCGCGATCAGCTGGCTGTTCGCGTTCATCGGGGTCACCGTGTCGCGGCCCGCCGCCGTGCAGGGCATGTCGATGCTGGTACTGACCTTCCTGAGTTTCGCCTCGAACGCGCTGGTGCCCGAGGAGTCCATGCCCACCTGGCTCGGCTACGTCTCCGACTACAACCCCGTGTCGTATCTGGTGTCGGCGGTCCGCGCGCTCGCCGAGAACGGCGCGATCGGCGCCGATGCCTGCTGGTCGGTGGTCGCCTCGCTCGTCGTCGTCGCCGTCTTCGCGCCCCTGACCGTCCGCACCCTGCGTGCCCGCTGAGAGGAGCCACCATGACGCTCACCGCTCCCGCGATCACTCCCGTGGCCGCCGTCAATCGGCTCACCGCCGACGACGACCTGTTCCTCAAACTGCACAGCCTCTACGGCAACGCACTGGTCAACCAGCTCGCCTGGCGGTTCGACGAGCCGCTGAGCCGGGACCTGCTCGACCGCTTCCACGCCCACCTCGCCCAGGGCTTCCTGGCCCGCCGGGTCCAGGGCACCCGGGTGCCCTTCGCCCGGCCGTACTGGATGCCCGCCACCGCCTCGATCCCGCTGGCGTGGGACACGGTGCCGGTCGCCGAGGACGAGGTGCTGGACTGGTACTTCGCCCAGAGCCGGGTGGAGTTCGACCCCGGCACCGGCCTGGTGTGGCGATTGTCGGCCGCGCCGACCACCACGGGCGGGACCCTGGTGTCGCTGGTGACCTCGCACGTGGCCTCCGACGGCGGCGCGGTGATGTTCGCCGTCGGCGACGCGCTGGCCCGCCTGGCGGAGGACCCCGATCGGGCCGTGAGTTCCGGGGCGCTGGTCGGCCGGGCGCCGCGAAACGCGCTCGGCGCGAACGTCTCCGATGCGCTGCATCAGCTGCGCGCGGTGGCGAAGGGCATCCGGGCCGCGATTGCGGCCCGGGCCGTCACCGAGCCCGACCGCACGCCCCGACCCGCGCAACCCCTGCTGCCGCTGCCGCGGCGATGGTCCCCCGCCGACGTCGTCGTGCAGCTGTCGCTGGACCAGTGGAACTCCGTCGCCGCAACACATTCCGGCACGACCAACGGGCTGCTGATCGCCCTCGGCGCTGGCCTGCTCGGGCGCAGCGGACGTGTCGGCGACGCCGCCGACATCCGCGTCGACATCCCCCATTCGATGCGTACCGCCGACGACCCGCGCGCCAATGCCACCACCGGCCTGCCGATCTCGGTCCGCTACCGCACCACCGACCGCGTCGACCTCGCCGCGGTCCGCACGGCGGTCAAACAGGCGGCGACCGCCTACCGCGACCCGGCGACCACCCCGGCCCTGCAACACCTGCAACCCCTCCAGATGATCCTGCCGCGTTTCGTCCTGCGCCATTTCGCCCGGACCGCCACCGCACCGGAATGCCTGTGCACCAACCTCGGCGACACCGCCCAAGGCGTCGCCGATTTCGCCGGCCACCACGCCTCGGCCGTCCTCATGCGCCCGGTCGTCTGCACGAACGATCCCGCCATGTTCCGCCGCGTGGAAGTCGGTGTGAACCTCTCCTTCTGCACCGACGGCCACACCGTCACCCTCGCCGTCACCGGCGCCGACCCGGACCGCTTCCCCACCCGCGCCGCCCTCCGCACCCTCCTCACCACCGAATTCGACTTCTGGGGACTCACCCCGCACTACTGGTGAGGGTCCCAGTCGTGTCACCGATCGTTGTCCCAGAGGTGGTTTCCGCAATTGTGCCCTCGCACAGGTCGAAGACGACGTCATCGACCGGCTGCGTTGCGAGCGATTCGCTCGACGCGCAGCACGCTTCATTCGCGAGTAGCTACTTCTGAACAGCGGAAACCAGAGCACCGAGGCGGTGCGATACGCCAACTGGCCCGCCCCCGATAGATTGTTGCCCTTCCGGCGCCACCATCGCTAGCCTCGATTCTGTTGTCTTCGATGGGGGGGTCGCGTGTCACGTGAGATCGATACGCCCAGGAACACCAGCAGCCGTGACATGGAATCGTTCGGTCGCGACCTGATAGAGTCCGGATTCGCAACGAGCGACTCGATCATCGGGTGTGACTCAGCAGAGATCGCACAGGTCTATTCTCTTGCGCCCGAAGGCTTCCCGATCCCCGATGAGTATCACGCATTTCTCGCGCAGATGGGAAAGCAGGCCGGCACACTCTTCCGGGGAACCGACCTGTTCTTTCCGCGAATGCTGGATGCCCGAGAGGCCGCCGAAGACATCTCCGGCGAGGGACCGACACTGGAGAACCACTTCTTCTTCGGCCACCATCAAGGCTATAAGGTCTATTTCTTCCGACGCGGATCCGGTGCAGTCTATCTCTACAACGAGTGTGCCCCTGAGGATCACAAGCTTGCCGACGGTTTCATCGAATTCCTTCGGCAGTCCTGGCGTATCCAGCAGAAGATTCGCGAATCCACCGAAGCGATGCGCGCAAGGAGAACCCGGATTCAGCGTGCCGTGAACTGACGCCGAGCATCGCCCGCTCGTCGTCTCCAACGTTCATGTCCAGTGACGGCAGTGGCCCCGCGCCGGATCTCTCCGACGCGGGGCCACAAGCGAAAAGCACTGCTATGAGCTACTTTTCATGCACTCGGCAGCACTACTTCTGCGCAGCCTTGAACTCGCGGCGGCGGCGGTGCAGGATCGGCTCGGTGTAGCCGTTGGGCTGCTTGGTGCCCTCGAGCACCAGTTCCTTGGCGGCCTGGAAGGCGATCGAGGCGTCGAAGTCCGGCGCCATCGGGCGGTAGGCCTTGTCGCCGGCGTTCTGGCGGTCGACGACCGGCGCCATGCGCTCGAGGCTGGCGATCACGTCGGCCTCGGTGACGATGCCGTGGCGCAGCCAGTTGGCGACCAGCTGGCTCGAGATGCGCAGGGTGGCACGGTCTTCCATCAGGCCGATGTCGTTGATGTCGGGCACCTTCGAGCAGCCGACACCGTGATCGATCCAGCGGACGACGTAGCCCAGGATGCCCTGGGAGTTGTTGTCCAGCTCCTGACGCTTCTCCTCGTCGGACCAGTCGGTGGACTGGGCCAGCGGGATCTCCAGGATCTGGTCGACGGTGGCACGCGGGCCGCCCTTGGCGATCTCGGACTGCCGCTTGAACACGTCCACCTGGTGGTAGTGGGTGGCGTGCAGGGTGGCGGCGGTCGGCGAGGGGACCCACGCGGTGTTGGCGCCGGCCTTGGGGTGGCCGATCTTCTGCTCGAGCATGCCCGCCATCAGGTCGGGCATGGCCCACATGCCCTTGCCGATCTGCGCCTTGCCGGGCAGACCCTTGGCCAGACCGGTGTCGACGTTCCAGTCCTCGTAGGAGGTGATCCAGGTCTGGGTCTTCATCTCGGCCTTGCGGACCATCGGCCCGGCCTCCATGGAGGTGTGGATCTCGTCGCCGGTGCGGTCCAGGAAGCCGGTGTTGATGAACACCACGCGCTCCTTGGCGGCCTCGATCGACGCGGCGAGGTTGACCGTGGTGCGGCGCTCCTCGTCCATGATCCCGACCTTGAGGGTGTTGCGGGTCAGGCCGAGGACGTCCTCGATCCGGCCGAACAGCTCGTTGGTGAACGCGGCCTCGTCGGGGCCGTGCATCTTCGGCTTCACGATGTAGACCGAGCCGGTGCGGGTGTTGGCCAGCCGGGCGGAGCCGTTGAGCGAGTGCACGGCGATCAGCGAGGTGATCAGGCCGTCCATGATGCCCTCGGGCACCTCGTTGCCCTGCGCGTCGATGATCGCGTCGGAGGTCATCAGGTGACCCACGTTGCGCACGAACAGCAGCGAACGGCCGTGCAGCACCAGCTCGGAACCGTCGAGCGCGGTGAACACGCGGTCGGGGTTCATGGTGCGGGTGAAGGTCTTGCCGTTCTTGGTGACCTCTTCGGCCAGGTCGCCCTTCATCAGGCCGAGCCAGTTGCGGTAACAGACGACCTTGTCGTCGGCGTCGACCGCGGCGACCGAGTCCTCGAAGTCCATGATCGTGGTGAGCGCGGACTCGAGCACGATGTCCTTGACGCCGGCGGTGTCGGTCGAGCCGATCGGCGAGTTCGCGTCGATCTGGATCTCGATGTGCAGGCCGTTGTGCTTGAGCAGCACCGAGGTCGGGGCCTCGGGGTCGCCCAGGTAGCCGACGAGCTGCGACGGATCGGCCAGGCCGATGTCGGTGCCGTCTTCCAGGCCGACCTCGAGCTCGCCGTCGACGATCTTGTAGTACGACGAACCGATGTGCGAGCCGGTGATCAGGGTGACGGCGTCGTCGAGGAAGTTGCGGCCCCACTCGATGACCTTGTCGCCGCGCACGCGGTTGTAACCGGTGCCCTTCTCGGCGCCGTTGGCCTCGGAGATGGCGTCGGTGCCGTAGAGCGCGTCGTAGAGCGAGCCCCACCGCGCGTTGGCGGCGTTGATCGCGAAGCGCGCGTTCATCACCGGCACCACGAGCTGCGGGCCCGCGGTGGTGGCGATCTCGGCGTCGACGTTGCCGGTGCCGATCTGGAACGGGGCGGGCTCGGGACGCAGGTAACCGATCTCGGTCAGGAACTGCTTGTAGGCGCCCTTGTCGTAGCCGGCGCCGGGGCTCTCCTGGTGCCAGGCGTCGAGCTTGCCCTGGATCTCGTCGCGTTCGGCCAGCAGGGCGCGGTTGCGCGGGGCGAGGTCGTTGATGACCTGCTCGGCTCCGGCCCAGAACGCGGCGGAATCTACGCCGGTACCGGGGAGCGCCTCGTTCTCGATGAAATCGTGGAGAACGCTGGCCACCTGGAGCCCGCCGACCTGAATCCGCTCTGTCATCTACTGCCTCACTTTTGAGAAAGCCGGGTGGGAAAAGTCGATGTCATGTTACCCGTGGGTAGTGGTGACACCTCGTGTGGGTTCGAACGTCGTGGAACCGCCGTCCATTCCGCCACGCCGAGACGCCGGGGTCGGCGCGTGGGCGTGGCGGCACACCCCTTGATTGTAGGCACCCGGAGAATTAATGTACTGACCGGAACATTTCTCGGCGGCTCGCCCAGGTCGCCGGGTGGAGCGGAGGCACGATGAGCGTCGCGCGAGCAGGCGAACCCGTCGCTCCGGTCCGTCGCCGCGGCCGCCCGCCGGCCGCCGATCGCGGCGCGGCCGACACCCGTGATCGCATCCGCGCCGCCGCGCTGGAGCTGTTCGCCGAGCGCGGCTTCCACGGCACCGGCGTCGCCGAGATCGGCGCCAGGGCCGACGTCCAGCGCGGCGCGCTGTACTACCACATCGGCTCCAAGGAGGAGCTGCTGTGGGAGATCCTCGCCGACTACACCCGCCTGCTGCTCGCCGACGCCGAGCGCCTCGCCGAGGCGAGCACCGACCCGGTCGCGACGCTGCGCCTGCTCATCCGCAGTCATGTGGAGCTGATCGTCACCCATCGCCGCGCGGTCGCCGTACACCTGCGCGATGCCGACGCCCTGACCGGCGACCGCGCGATCGAGTTGCAGCGGCTGCGCGACCGCCTCCAGCACCGCTGGCAGGACGTCATCGACGCCGGCTACGCCGCGGGGCAGCTACGCACCGCCGATCACGTCGTCACCAACGGCCTGCTCGGCATGCTGAACTCGCTCGGGTTCTGGTACCGCGAACGCGGGGCGCACTCCCCCGCCGAGATCGCCGACATCCTCACCGACACCGTCCTGTCCGGGCTCAGCACCACGGACACCGAACCGAAAGGCTGACCATGGCTTGGGATTTCGAGACCGATCCGGAGTACCAGCGCAAGCTCGACTGGGTCGCGGAGTTCGTCCGCACCGAGGTCGAGCCCCTGGATCTGATCTACCCCAACCCCTATGACCGGACCGATCCGGAGATCCGCGCGCTCATGCGGCCGCTGCAGCAGCAGGTGAAAGATCAGAGACTGTGGGCCTGCCACCTCGGCCCCGAATTGGGCGGTCCCGGCTACGGTCAGCTCGAGCTCGCGCTGCTCAACGAGGTGCTCGGCACGTCGATGTGGGCGCCGCTCGTCTTCGGTTGTCAGGCACCGGATTCCGGCAACGCCGAGATCCTGGCACACTTCGGCACCGCGGAGCAGAAGCAGAAGTACCTGCAGCCGTTGCTCGACGGCGAGATCGGCTCCTGTTACGTGATGACCGAGCCCACCGGCGGCTCGGATCCGACGGCGTTTCGCACCACCGCGGTCCGCGACGGGGACGAGTGGGTCATCAACGGCGAGAAGTGGTTCAACTCCTGCGCAGAGTTCGCCACCTTCCACATCGTGATGGTGGTGACCGATCCGGACGCCGAACCACATCTGCGGCTGTCGATGTTCATCGTCCCGGCCGATGCGCCCGGGCTCGAGCTGGTGCGCAATTTCACCGTGCCCGGCTTCAGCGAACACGAAGGGCACCTGCGGTTCACCGACGTCCGGGTGCCCGCCGATCACCTGCTGGGCGCGGAGGGCGCCGGTTTCGTCGTCGCGCAGACCCGCCTCGGCGGCGGCCGCGTGCACCACGCGATGCGCACGGTCGCGCTGGTCCGCAAGGCGTTCGACATGATGTGCGAGCGCGCGGTGTCGCGCCCGGCCCGCAAGGGCGTGCTCGGCGGCTTCCAGATGACCCAGGAGCGTATCGCCGACAGCTGGATCCAGATGGAGCAGTTCCGCCTGCTCGTACTGCGCACGGCCTGGCGCATCGACCAGGCCCAGGACTATCGCGCGGTCCGCAAGGACATCGCCGCCATCAAGGTGGCGATGCCGACGGTGATGAACGACATCGCCCGCCGCGCATTGCATCTGCACGGCGCGCTCGGCGTCAGCACCGATCTCCCGTTCCTCGACATGACCACCTACGCCGAGGTCATGGCCATCGCCGACGGGCCCACCGAGGTCCACAAGATCACCCTGGCCAAGGAGGTCCTGAAGCAGTACGCGCCCGCGGACCCGGTGTATCCCACCGGTTTCCGCCCGGTGCTGCGCGAGCAGGCCCGCGACCTGGTCGCGCGGCGGCTCGAACGCGAAGTCGGCAACCTCTGATCGGGAGGTCACCGCCGGGAATCCGGTGCCGGTGCCGGCTCAGTCCACGCGCCGCACGTCGGTGGTCTCGGCGGTGACCGGCACGCCCGAGAGACTGTGGGGCCGCAGTTCGGCGAGCGCCTCACCGTCTCGATCGACCAGGGTCGAATGCCGCGCACCGTCGGCGAAGGCGTGCCGTTCGCCCCACTGCCGCAGGGCGACGATGGTCGTGAACAGATCGCGCCCGGCGGCGGTGAGCTCGTAGACGTGCCGCTTGCCGCTCGGCGTGGCGCTGGTGGTGAGGATGCCGTCCTCGACGAGCCTGCGCAGCCGGTCGGCGAGGATATTGCGGGCGATCCCGAGCCGCTGCCGGAACTCGGTGAACGAGCCGGGTCCGTCCATGGCGTCGCGGACGATGAGCAGGCTCCAGCGATCGCCCACCAGGTCGACGGTGCGGGCGACCGGACACGTGGGATCGGTCCACGCGCGATCGACGCCGGACGTCGGTGTCATCCCCACCCCTTCCATCGGGTTGCATTTCGAAACCATTATTCCCTATCGTGATTTGGTTGCATTTTGCTACCGAATGGAGGGCTGATGGTCCCCGGAATCACGCGACCACAGCGGTCGCTGCTGGCCGCGGTGTGCGCCACGGCGGTGGCCACGATCTATGCGATACAGCCGGTGCTGGAGACGGCGGGCGCCGAACTGGGTTTGCCCGACGAGTCACTGGGCCTGCTGGTCGCCGCCGGACAGCTCGGCTATGTCGCCGGGCTGATCCTGTTGGTGCCGCTCGGCGACCTGATGGACCGACGCGGGCTCATCAGCGGTCTGCTCGTGCTCACCGCGGTGGGCGCCGCGATCACAGCCCTCGCACCGAACGGCCTGGTCGCGATGGTGGGGCTCGCCGTCGCCGGGGTGTTCGCGGTCGTGGTGCAGGTGACGGTCGCCTACGCGGCCGCGATGGCGGCCCCCGGTGCACGCGGTCGCGTCATCGGCGCCGTCACCTCGGGAGTGGTGCTCGGCATTCTCGGTGTCCGCGTCGTCGCGGGCGTCCTCGGGGACACGCTCGGGTGGCGGGTCGTCTTCGTCCTGCTGACCGGCTCGTGCGTGGCGCTCGCCGTAGTCACCCGGGCGGTTCTGCGCCCTGATGTCCGGATGGCCGGCGCACGCTACCTGCCGACCCTGCGGTCGACCGGTCGCCTGCTGGTCACCGATCGCCTGTTCCTGAGCCGTGGCCTGATCGCCTTCTTCCTCTTCGCGTCCTTCGGCACGCTCTGGAGCGGCCTGGCCCTGCCGCTCGGCGCCGAACCGTGGTCCCTCGGGACCACCGCGATCGGGCTCTTCGGGGTGGCGGGTCTGGCCGGTGCCCTCGGCGCGAGCCGAGCGGGCAGGTGGGCCGACGCCGGTCGGGCAGGCACGGTCAGTGGGTGGTCGCTGATGATCCTGGCCGGATCCTGGCTGCTCATCGCCCCGCTGGGGCCGGCCCTGCTCCCGCTCGTGGCAGGCATCGTCGCGCTCGACTTCGCCGTGCAGGCGGTGCATGTCTCCAATCAGCACCTGCTGACCACCGCGCACCCCGACCGCACCGGCAGCGTCATCGGCGCCTACATGACCTTCTATTCCGCCGGGTCCGCCCTCGGCGCGGTCACCACCGCCTGGGCCTACAGCTCGTGGGGCTGGTGGGCCGCGTGCGCGTTCGGCGCCGGCTACGCCCTGTGCGGTCTCACCGTCTGGGGCCTGGCCCGGCTACGCGTCACCCCGGCCACGGAAATCGTTCCGGTCCAACCGGTTTCGTGCCCACAGACGTGATCCGCAGCGCCGCGCCGGCGATCAGCTCATCGGGGTGACCGGATGGACCGACAGATCGCACGCCGACAGCGTCTCGGCGACCGGGACGGTCTCGGTGGTGTCGGGCACGGTGACCCGCAATCCGGTGTACGCCGGGCACGCAGTACCCGAGGCGTCGGTCGCGGTGCCCTCCACGACCGCCTCCGCACCGTGGTCCCGGGTGAGGATCACCGTCGGTGGCTCGTTCTGATGGGGCGGTAGGCCACCCAGGTAGCCACGCAGCGTGCGGGTGGCACCGACGGTCGCTGCGCCGATCGCGTCCACGCCCGGATAGCCGGTGAGCGAACAGGGCGCGCCGGCGCCGACCAGCCAGAACCGCAGGGTCAGCCCCTGATGGCCCGCGGCCGCGGTGACCGGTCCGCCGCCGACGAGCACCTGACCGTCGGCGCACGCGGGCGCGGTGTCGGGCACCGGGACACCGGGCGGGCTGGTCGGCCCGCCGGTCGCCGCCGGTGCCGAGCTCACCGCCGGGCCACGCGACGGGGCGGGCAGGGCGGCCGGTGGCACCAGTGTCGCCGGCCCGGCCGCGCTCGGCTCGACCGAGGACGCCGAGCCGGGCGCGGGCAGGGTCGGACTCGGCCGATCGGCGGGCGCGCTCGTGCCACCCGAATCGGCGCCACAGCCGGGGAGGAGCAGGGCCACCGCGCAGACCACGGTGGCCGGAATCAGCGCTGTCCGCATGAGCACCACTCCTCGCGATCGGTGCGCCCGACGGGCACCTCACCCCGAAAATGTATCGCGACCTGCCGGTTCAGGGTTTCCGTCGGTATCGGAGCGTTACCGGAAATAAATCAGCCGACATCCGGCGCGCCGTATGTCACCATGAATTCCACGCCGGTCAGTCGCGACACGGCGAGACCGACGAGACACCCCGAGAGGAGGAGACGGCCATGAAAACCCTTGCGCCACGGCGACAGTCCGAAAAGACCTACCGCCGCGCCGGTTCGGCCCACAGCGTGTCGAACGCGGGCCCCGATGCCATGGCCCGTCTCCGGTTCGCGCACTGACGCGGTAGCCGCTCCCCTTCGACCGTCGTTCGCCTTTCTCTCCCGAAACATGGTGATTCCCATGACGATCCGTCATGCCGTCGACCCGATGGCGCCCACCTCCGACACCTGGATACGCACCAGGGTGCTCGTGCTCAACGCCAGCTACGAAGCCCTCGACGAGATCACCGCCGACCGGGCCGTGACACTGCTGATCAGCGGCGCCGCGGAGACCGTCATCGAACGGGCGCCGCGGTTCCCGATCCGGTCCCAGCACCTGGTCATCGGCCTGCCGGAGACGATCCGCCTCGTGCGCTACGTCTACCTGGGCCACGTCGCCCCGGTGGGCGAGGACAGCCGCGCCACGCTGGCCGGCGTCCTGCGCCGTGACAAGCACCGTTGCGGCTACTGCGACGACTGGGCGCAGACCGTCGACCACATCCGCCCGCGCAGCAGGGGCGGACCGAACACTTGGGGCAACCTGATCGCCTGCTGCGGCCCCTGCAATACGAGCAAGGCCGACCGCACCCCGGAGGAAGCGGGGATGCGGCTGCTGTGGGAGCCCAAGGCTCCCGACCCGCTGGCCCGCACCCAGCGCCGGATCTGGAAGGAGTACGCGCCGTGACCACCACCGACCTCGCACTGACCGAACTGCTGACTCTGTCCGATTCCGGGCAGTGGCATCGCGCGGCCTGCCGTGGCGACCCGAACCACGAGGCGTGGTTCCCGTATCCATCGCAGGACTTCGACTACGCCCGCCGGATCTGCGCCGGTTGCCCGTTGCTCGCAGGGTGCACCGAGTACGCGGCGCAGACGGGCCAGTCGGGGGTCTGGGGCGGCCGTGAATACGACCGCGGACGGGTGATCCGCGAGTGACCGGCCGGGGCCGGGTGTCCGTCGTGACACCCGGCCCGAGGTCGTGACCAGCGCCGATGCGCACCGGTGTACACCGTGCGGCGGCCCGGTCACGACTCCTTAAACTTGCCACGTGGGTACTCATCGCAGCGGGACCAGATCTCGAAGTATCAGCAAAGGTCCGGTTATCGCGGCATCGGTACTCGTGCTGATACTCGTGGCCGTCTTCGCCTGGTTCCAGCTCAGCGATCGCGCCGCGAGCACCGACGTCGCGGCGGCCGCCGAATGCGTGGAGGGACCGGCGTCGCTGGACGTGACGGTCGACCCGGCGATCGCGGGCCCGGTCCGCGCCGCCGCCGATCGCTACAACGCGACCAAGCCGCGGGTGCGCGATCACTGCGCCCAGGTGAAGGTGTCGGCCCGGCCGTCGGCCGCCGTGGTGGCGGGGTTGGCCGATCCCGGGAAGTGGGACCCGGCGCTGGGACCCAAGCCGGGGCTGTGGATCGCCGATTCGACCCGATCGATCGAACTCGTGCGGGTACCCGGCCTGATCGAGGGCACGCCCGCCTCCATCGCCACCAGCCCGATCGTGCTGGCTGTGCCCGACGCGCTGCGCCAGGCCCTCGAACAGCATCGGATCGCCTGGTCCGATCTGCCACGCCTGCAACAGGGCTCGCTCGACGAGCTCGGCCTGTCCGGTTGGGGCGGCCTGCGGATGGCCCTGCCCGCGGGCGATGCCACCACCGCGGCGGCCGCCGCGATCGGCGGCGCGGTCTCGGGCACCGAACCGCTGACCGCGCAGGCCGCCGGATCCGGCCAGGTCGTGGCCGCGATCTCCGGACTGGCCGCGGGCGCCCAGACACCCGCCGACCTGATGACCGCGATGGCCGCCATCAGTGCCGACCCCACCGCCGACGAGGTGCACGCCGTCGCCGCGACCGCCCAGCAGCTCGGTACCGGCGGCCTGACCGCGTTCCGGCCCGTCGGCACCGCGCCGCTGGCGGACTATCCCGCCGCGCTGCTGTCGGGTCCCTGGGTCGACAAGACCCAGAACCTCATCGCCTCCCGTTTCATCGACTTCCTGCGCGCCCCGGAGCAGGCGGGCGCCCTGGCCACCGATGGTTTCGGCCCGGCCATCGGGTCCGCGCCGCCGAACCCGGACAAGGCGGCGCTGCAGAAGGTGCAGTCCATCCTGGCCGATCCGGTGCTGGGCGTGAACGCGACGGTGTTGCTGGACGTGTCGTCGTCGATGGGCACCGCCGAGGGCTCGACCACCCGCCTCGCGAACGCCGGCGCGGCCTTGGCCTCGACACTGACGGTGATGCCGCCGGACTTCGGCCTCGGGCTGTGGACCTTCGGCAAGAACCTCGACGGCACCACCCCCTACAAGGTGCAGGTCCCCACCGGACTGCTGACCGACGCCCAACGCAATGCCGTCGGGTCGGCGGTCACCAGCACCAAGGCGACCCAGAGCGCCACCGATCAGGCCTACCCGAGCCTGCTCGCCGCCTACCGTGCCGCGGTCGCCGCCTACTCCCCCGGCCGGACCAACTCGATCCTGGTCGTCACCGACGGTCCCGATGACGACTCGACCCTGACCGGCACCGCCCTCGTCGACGAGATCACCGCCGCGACGACCGCGGGCAAACCCGTCCGGATCGATGTCGTCGTGATCGGCGGTCAGGGCACCCAAACCCTGCAGACCCTCGCGCAGCAGACCAATGGCACCTATACCCGGGTCCCGACCAGCAACGACCTCGGCTTCGGCACCGCTGTCGTGAAGGCGCTCACCACGCCCTGACGCGTCTCACACGGCCGCGCGGACAACAGCATTCGTGCGCGCGGCCGACATCGTTGGTGTGAACCGACGCACCATCGGGTACTCGCATCCCACTGCGTTCGGTCCGATCCACGGGGGGGAGACGAGCCATGCTGACGTACTACGGGGCGCGGGTCGCGTTCCGGCACTGGCGCGAACGTGCCGCCCGGGCCGTCATCCTGGCCGCGCGCAAGCCGAATCACTACATCCTCACGGTCAGCACGGCCACCGCCGGGGTGTTCAGCTCGCTCGAGCTCGCCGACCCGGTCAAGCGGGGCATCGACGCGCTGCCGGTGGTCACCAACAGCGACTGGCTCGGTTTCGTCCTCTTCACCGTCGTGATCGCGGCCGGATTGCGCGGATTGTCGCTGGTGGTCGGCAGGCTCGCGGGCCGTGAACCGATCGACGTGCTGGCCGGGATCATCGACGAGAGCGGGCTGCTGCCCGACCTCACCTCGCACTATGGGAGACGTATGACCGGCGACAGCGATGCGACACCACAGCTCGACTACCGCGTGCGCCATCTCGACGATCGCGACCTGGATACGCTGTGCCAGATCAACCGGGAAGCCTTCGCCCGGTCCGGTTTCGCGACCCCGCTCGACCTGATCCGGCAGCGCAATCTCAGTGTGCATCAGGTCAATCCACTCGCTTACAGCCTGATCGAGGCCAGTGTCGACGGCACCTTCGTGCCGGTCGGCTTCTCGTGCATCCTGCCGCTGAACCGGCTGGGCGAGGCCGCCTATTGCCGGACCGGCGGGTTGACCGACGCGCAGCTGCGCGGTCTGCACCTGAGCAGGCCGGGCGAATGGTCCGACGCGGTGGTGCTGTTCTCGGTCGGTCTGCTCCGCGGGTTCCGCGGCAGGCTCGGCGCCAGCCCACTGACCATCTCGCAGATCTACATCGATCATCTCGCCGAGGTCCTGCTCGACATCCACACCGCCGACCCGGCCCGGCCGACCACCCGCGTCTACGCGCAAACCGAGCACACCGGCACCGGCGTCGCACGCCTGCTCGCCGCGTTCGGCTTCGCCGACACCGGCGTGGTGACCGGTGACGGCTATCCACTGCGGATGCTCGAGGTACCGCTGGGCACGATCGATGCGGCGACGGCACCGACCGCACCCGGGCTCCGCGCGCTGCTCGAGCGGTTGCGGTCCTCAGCCGGGTGAGACCTCCACCAGCGCACCGGATTCCATGGCGATCCAGAGGTGGCCGCGCGGGTCGACAGTGAGTCCGTGCGGTTCAGCGCCGGGCAAGGTCAGGTGGTCGATCTCGCCCCCGGTGGTGATCCGGCCGAGCTTTCCGCTCGCCCATTCGGTGAACCACAGCGCGCCGTCGCGGCCCGCGACGATCGCGTGGGGGCGTGCGGCCGGGTCGGGCAGCGCGAATTCGGTGACAGTGCCGTCGGTCTCGATGCGCCCGATCGCGCCCGCCCCGATCTCGGTGAACCACACCGCGCCGTCGGGTCCGGCCGCGATCCCGACGGGGGCGGCGGCGGGTGTCGGCAGCGGGAACAGCGTGAGTGCCATGGCCTGGTCGACCCGGCCGATCGCGTTGCCCTGGTTCACCGTGAACCACAGTGCGCCATCGGATCCCGCGGTGATCATCGACGGCATCCCGTCCACGTCGACGTACTCGACGGTGCCGTCGGCGGCGAGCCGCCCGACCCGGCCCGCCTGCAACGCGGTGAACCACAGCGCCCCGCCGGGTCCGGTGCACACCCCGTAGGGTCCGTCGAGGGCGATGCTCGTGACGGCGCCGTCGAGGGTGCGCCGACCCAGCCGTCCGCCCTGGAATTCGGTGAACCACAGGGCCTCGTCGGGTCCGGTGACGATCACCGTCGGTTGTCCGTCGGCCGGCTCGAGCGGGAAGACTCGCACCTCGCCGTCGGCGTAGCGGCCGACAGCACCCTGGGCGACCAGCGTGAACCACACCGCGTCGTCCGGCCCGATCGTCACCCCGTACGGCGCGCCCGGCACCTCGACCACCTGCACGATGTCAGCCAAAGTCCTGAATTCCCTTCTGTATTCCCCGGAACCGCCGGCGCAGCGCCCGATCGTGGGAGACCACGACCACCGCGCCCCGATAGTCGTGCAGCGCGCGTTCCACCTCGTCGACCAGCGCGAGCGAGAGGTGATTGGTGGGCTCGTCGAGCAGCAGCAGATCATGTTCGCCCGCGAGCACTCGCGCCAGCGACAGCCTGCGCCGCTGTCCCTCCGACAGGCTACCCACCGGACGATCCAGCAGGTCGGACGCGAACAGCCCGGTCGCCAGCAGCGCGGCCCGGCCGTACCCGTAGGTCTCGGTGACGTTGCGGTCCGGATCGAAACGTTCGTCCTGCCGCAGGTATCCGATCCGGTCCGGCGCCGTCGCGTGGATCGCGTCGAGCAGCGTCGATTTGCCCGCGCCGTTGGGACCGTGGATCAGCAGCCGTCCTCGCGCGCCCAGCGTCAGGGGACCGACGGTGAACTCCGCGCCCGACCCGGCCGCCGCGAATCGTCCACGGAACCGCAGCGGTTCGGGCGGGCAGGGCACCGGCTGCTCGCGCAACCGGCGCAGACGCTCGGCGGTCCGGCGCACCCGGGAAGCGACCGAGCTCTGGACCCGCCCGGCGTTGCGGTCGTAGGCCATCTTGTTGTTGTCGGTCATCGCCCGGCCGTGCGCCACCTGCAGGGCGGTCGTGGTCGCGAACTCCTCCAGCCGCCCGATCTCGGTGCGCCACTGCGTGTACGCCTGCTCCCAGCGCACGCGCGCGGCCGCCTTCTCGGCGAGAAATCCGCTGTACCCACCCCCGAACCGGGTCAGGCCGCGGTCGGCCACCTCGAGGATCGCGGTCACCACCCGGTCGAGGAAGATCCGGTCGTGCGAGACCAGCACGACCGTGCCGTTGTGGGTGCGCAGCCGGTCCTCGAGCCAGGTCAGCGCGCTGTCGTCGAGGTGATTGGTCGGTTCGTCGAGCAGCAGCACCTCCGGCGAGGCGGCGAGCAGACAGGCCAGGCCGAGCCGGGCCCGCTCCCCACCCAAGAGGCTGTCGAGGCGGCGCGATCGGTCGATCCCGGCCAGCCCCAGTCCGTGCATCGACGCCTCGACCCTGGCGTCGGCCGCGTACCCGTCCCTGGCCTCGAATCGGGTGAGCAATTCCCCGTACCGGTCCATGTCCTGCGCTTCGGCGGCGGCCTGCATCGCGCGTTCGAGCCCGCGCAGCTCCGCCAGCGCCTGCTCGACCGCCGCCTCGACGGTGTCGCCGGTCAGGGTCTGGGCGAGGTGGCCCACGCCGCCGTCGGCGGTGACGGTGATGGATCCGGCGTCGGCGGACTCGGCACCGGCGAGCAGCCGCAGCAAGGTCGACTTCCCCGCGCCGTTCTCCCCGACGATGCCGACTCGCTCGCCGGGCCGGATGGTCGCGGCGATCGCGTCGAGTACCAGCCGGTCGGCATAGGACTTCGACACGCCCCGCATGGTTAGTTGAGTGGTCAAACAGCGCTCCAATCGCTACTTGTGTAGCTTTAAATGTACAAAGGCTCGCCCACTAACGCAACAGGAGTAGATTTTGGAACCGCAACGGCGCCCCGGTGGGCGCAGCGCCCGGGTGCGGGAGGCCGTCCTCGACGCGACGACGGCCGAGCTCGCCGAGCACGGCTACCAGGGCCTTTCCGTCGACGCCGTCGCGCAGCGGGCAGGGGTGCACAAGACCACCGTCTACCGGCGCTGGCGCGGTCCCGAGGGCTTGGTCGCCGACGCACTCGACCGGGCAGCGGGCCTGCCGTGGGCGATCCCGGACACCGGCAGTCTCACCGGCGACCTGCGCGCCCTCACCGAGCTGTTACGCACCGGCTTCACCGATCCCGAATCAGCGCCCGTGGCAACCTCTTTCATCGCGGCCGGCATGCAGCACCCTGCCGCCGCCGATGCCCTGCGCGCCTACTACGCCGCCCGGCACGCCGAGGCGGCGGTGATCGTCGACCGGGCGATCGCGCGCGGTGAACTCGACGCAGCGGTCAGCGGAACCGAAGTCGTCCGGTTCGCCGTCGCGCCCCTGTTCCACCGGCTCTTCGTCACCCACGAACCGGTCACCGCCGACCACGCGCGCCGGGCCGCCGATGCGGCGGCCGTGCTCGCCCGATCAGGGCTGCTGACCGAGGAGACCGGCTAGTCCTCGGCACGCGCACCGCTACCGACGCCGACGGGCCCCGCCGAACAGTGTCGGCGGGGCCCGTCGGCGGAATGATCAGTCCTCGTACGCGTCCAGCGGCGGGCACGAGCAGACCAGATTGCGGTCGCCGAAGGCACCATCGATGCGACGCACCGGCGGCCACACCTTCGGACGGGTGTGCCCGATGCCGCGCGGGTAGACCGCGACCTCCCGGCTGTAGGGGTGGTCCCACTCGCCCACCAGGCTCGCCGCGGTGTGCGGCGCGCCGCGCAGCGGGTTGTCGGTCACCGGCCACACGCCCGCGCCGACCTGGTCGATCTCCCCGCGGATGGCGATCATGGCCGCGATGAACTCGTCGAGTTCCTCGAGGTTCTCGCTCTCGGTCGGCTCCACCATCAGGGTGCCCGCCACCGGGAAGCTCATGGTGGGCGCGTGGAAGCCGTAGTCGGCCAGACGCTTGGCCACGTCGTCGACGGTGACGCCGGTCTGCTTGGTGATCTCGCGCAGGTCGAGGATGCACTCGTGGGCGACCATGCCGTTCTCGCCCGTGTAGAGCACCGGGAAGTAGGCGTCGAGGCGGCGGGCGATGTAGTTGGCCGAGGCGATCGCGGTCAGCGTCGCCGCGCGCAGGCCCTGCGCGCCCATCATCCGGATGTAGGCCCAGGTGATCGGGAGGATCGAGGCCGAACCGTAGTTCGCCGCCGACACCGCGTGCGAGCCCGCCTCCCGCGGGTCACCGGGCAGGTACTGCGCCAGATGCGAGCGCACCGCCACCGGACCGACACCGGGACCGCCGCCACCGTGCGGGATGCAGAAGGTCTTGTGCAGGTTCAGGTGGCTGACGTCGCCGCCGAACCGGCCCGGACGGGCCAGGCCCACCAGGGCGTTGAGGTTGGCGCCGTCGACGTAGACCTGACCGCCGGCGTCGTGCACGAGCGCGCACAGCTCGGCCACCTCGTGCTCGTACACGCCGTGCGTGGACGGGTAGGTGATCATGATGCAGGCCAGCCGGTCGGCGTGGTCGGCGATCTTGGCGCGCAGATCGTCGAGGTCGACGTCGCCGTTCTCACGGCACTTCACGACCTCGACCCGCATGCCGACCATGGCCGCCGACGCCGCGTTGGTGCCGTGCGCGCTGGAGGGGATCAGGCAGGTGTCGCGGTGGTCGTCACCGCGATCGAGGTGGTAGCGGCGAATCGCCAGCAGACCCGCGTACTCGCCCTGGCTCCCGGCGTTGGGCTGCAGGCTCACCGCGTCGTAGCCGGTGATCTCCGACAGCCACTGCTCGAGATCGCCGATCAGTTTCAGGATGCCGGGCACGTCCTCGGTGGGCGCGAACGGGTGCAGGCGCGCGAAGCCGGGCCAGGTGATGGCCTCCATCTCGGCGGTCGCGTTGAGCTTCATGGTGCAGGAACCGAGCGGAATCATGCTGCGGTCCAACGCGATGTCCTTGTCCGACAGCGAACGCAGGTAGCGCAGCATGGCGGTCTCGGTGTGGTGGCGGGTGAACGCCGGATGCGTCAGGTACTCCGAGATTCGGGTCTCGATCGCGGCGGGCTGGGCACCGGCGCCCGCGTCGGGAGCCTGTGCGGTGCCGAAGGATTCGACGACGGCGGCCACGTGCGCGTCGGTGGTGGCCTCGTCACAGGCGATCGCGACGTGGTCGGCGTCGACCAGGCGCAGGTTGATCCCCTGCGACTTCGCCTTGGCGACAACGGCTTCCGCGCCGCCGGGCACATGCGCCAGCACGGTGTCGAAGAAGGTGTTGTGCACCAGCGCGGCACCGATCCCGGACGCGACCGCGGCCGCGTGCGCGTGCACCCGGCGGGCGATGGCGCGCAGTCCGTTCGCACCGTGGTAGCTGGCGTACATGGCGGCGACAATGGCCAGCAGCACCTGCGCGGTACAGATGTTGGAGGTGGCCTTCTCGCGGCGGATGTGCTGCTCGCGGGTCTGCAGGGCCAGGCGGTAGGCGGCAGCGCCGTCGGCGTCGACCGACACGCCGACCAGCCGGCCGGGCAGCTGCCGGGCGAAGGCGGTGCGCACCGCGAGGTAGCCGGCGTGCGGGCCGCCGAAGCCCATCGGCACGCCGAAACGCTGGGTGGTGCCGAAGCACACGTCGGCGCCCTGCTCACCGGGCGGGGTGATCAGGGTCAGGGCCAGCAGATCGGCACCGGCGGCGACCAGCGCGCCGCGCTCGTGCGCGGCGCCGAACAAAGCGGTCCAGTCGACGATCCGGCCGGACGCGCCCGGGGTCTGCACGATGACGCCGAAGAACTCGCCCTCGGGCAGCACGCCCGTCGACAGGTCGGCCTCGATGATCTCGATTCCCAGCGGCTCGGCCCTGGTGCCGATGATGGTCTTGGTCTGCGGGAACAGGTCGGCGTCGAGCAGCAGCCGGTTCGACGGGGACTTGCCCGCGCGGCGCAGCAGCGTCATCGCCTCGGCGGCGGCGGTGGCCTCGTCGAGCATCGAGGCGTTGGCGACATCCATGCCGGTCAGGTCCGAGACCATGGTCTGGAAGTTGAGCAGCGCTTCGAGGCGGCCCTGGCTGATCTCGGGCTGGTAGGGGGTGTAGGCGGTGTACCAGGCCGGGTTCTCCAGCAGGTTGCGCACCAGCACCGGCGGGGTCAGCGTGTCGTAGTAGCCCAGGCCGATCATCGAGGTGGCGACGGTGTTGGAGTGCGCCAGCGCGGCCAGTTCGGCGAGCACTTCGTGCTCGGTGCCGGGCGCGGGCAGCGCGCCAAGGCCGGACTCGTCGAGGATGGTCGCGGGCAGTGCCGTGGCCGCCAGCGCGTCGAGGGACTCGACGCCGACGGTCGCGAGGATCCGGGCGAGTTCGCCGGATTCGGGTCCGATGTGGCGGTCGGCGAACGAACGGGTCACGGCAGCTCCAAGGTCGGGCGGGTCGACCAGGTGGTCGACGGGTACCAGCCCTCCCCCTCTGTCGTGGCGCCTGAGAGATTCGGTGACCCGACCGCGGACGGCCGTGCCCCTTTCCCCGTGGGCGGGCAGCCAGAAGCCACCGCTTTCCAGAGGCGTCGAATCACCGTGCGGTCCCTGTTGCCTGAGAGATTGACGGGGAGGTGCTGCTCCTTCGGCGCCCGGACTCTCACGAATCCAGGACTCTCCCGCACGGCGGCGACGCGTCATCAAGTCTAGATGCAGCAAACCCCCGGCCGCGCCACCTGGGGCACGCCGGGGGTGTAGTGCTCGTCACTACCCGGTCTTACGGTTCTCCCGCACCTTGCGGCGGTAGGACAGCTCGTCCTCGGGTCGATCGGTGATCTCGGTGGCCCGTTCGGCCGGGAAGTCGGCGATCGCCCCGGTCAGTTCCCGCATGGCGCCGCTGACCGCGATCCCGAAGACACCCTGCCCGCCCTGCAGTAAATCGACGACTTCCTCGGGCGAGGTGCACTCGTACACCGTGGTCCCGTCGGAGAACAACGTGATCCCGGCCAGATCCTGCACGCCGCGGCTGCGCAGATGATCGACGGCGATCCGGATGTTCTGTAAAGAGACGCCCGCGTCCAGCAGTCGCTTCACGATCTTGAGGACCAGGATGTCCTTGAACGAATACAGCCGCTGACTGCCCGACCCGGCGGCGCCACGGATCGACGGCACGACCAGCCCGGTGCGCGCCCAGTAGTCGAGCTGACGGTAGGTGATGCCCGCGACCTGACACGCGCTCGGCACCCGGTAACCGACCAGATCGTCCGGAACCGAGTCGTCCGGGAACAAGCCAGGCTGCACCACATCCTGCGATTGCTCTTCCACTGACCACTCCTTGCTCTGCCGACGTTCTCGAGTACCGGAGTCACGACGGATGTTGCCCGACTTTCGAGGTTACTCCTGCCATTGTCGGACCTGCACCGTTGTCGCACCAAGCACCGCGCGCGGCGATTCCCTCGACCTCTACTTCAGGTCTAGAAGATCGTGATGTGAATCAGCTGTCGGTGGCCTTGAAGTCGTCGGGCGAGACGGACTCGAGGAACTCCTTGAACTTCTCCACCTCGTCCTCGCGCTCGTCGGGCATCACCAGCCCGGCCTCGGCCAGGACCGGTTCCTCGGCGAAGATCGGGCAGCCGACCCGCAATGCGATGGCCACCGAATCCGACGGCCGCGCCGAGACCCGCAGGTCGCCGTCGAAGACCAGATCGGCGTAGAAGGTGCCCTCCTGCAGATCGACGATCCGCACTTCCTTGAGGGTGTGGCCGAGTTCGGTGATCAGAATCTTGATCAAATCGTGAGTGAGCGGACGGATCGGCGTGACGCCCTCCTGCTCGAGCACGATCGCGGTGGCCTCGGCCTGCCCGATCCAGATCGGCAGGTAACGCTCGCCCGCCGCTTCCCGCAGCAGCAGCACGGGCTGGTTCTGTGGCTGCTCGACACGGATGCCGATGACGCGCATCTCGCTCATGAGTTGTCTGCCTCCCATACTCGCCGCCGGCCGGCAGGACCGCTGCCCAGCTCGCCGTACCCACGAGTCTAGGCGAATTCCGGGCGGTGCAACGAGGACGCCCGAGCCGAAATCGGCGTGTTGCCGGGGTGATACCCGATCCGGCGGTCGGGTGTGTCAGTTGCCGAGGGCGGCCCGTACGGCCGCCTTCACCAGTGCCGCGTGCAAGTTCAGCGACAATGCCGCCAGTTCGCGGACGGTCTCCTCGGCGCGGGCACGCGCGTCGGCGTCGCGACTCTTGGCGATCGGCGCGGCGATCTGGGCGACCAGAGCCGCCTCGCGGTCGGCGGCCAGTTTGAACGCGCGCAGGTGCCGGGCTTCCAGACCGAACTCGGCCATCGACTTTGCCGCGTGCGCCAGCGTCACCGCGTCGGATTCGAAGAAACCGCCGGCACCGGGGACGATCAGTCCGGCGCGTAGCAGGTCGTCGAGGAAACGGTCGTCGATGCCCGCCTTGGCGAGCAGATCGGCCCGGGTGAGCCGGACCCCGACATCGACGCGCAATTCGTCGGGGGTGATCTCGCCGGGAACAACGCCCAGCCGACGCGGCGGCGCCGGCGTGGCCTCGCCGTCGGCACGCGCGGCGCCGGACAGCGACTGCCCGGCCTCCGCGGCGCTGTGGTGGGAGTGCGCCCTGGCACGCGCTTCACGCACGCCCAGGGTCGCCGCACCACTGTCGATCGCTTCGAGCTGCTCCTTGATCACCTTCAGCGGCAGGTACTGATCGCGTTGCGCGGTCAGCACGAAACGCAGCCGCTCGTAATCGGCCACCGAGAACCGCCGGTAACCCGACGGCGTTCGTTCCGGCCGGATCAGGCCCTCGGATTCGAGGAACCGGATCTTCGAGATGGTGATGTCAGGAAAATCTGGTCGCAGCAGGTCGAGCACGGAGCCGATCGACATTCCTCCGCGCGCCCACTGCGCCGCCCCCGTCACAGCACTGCGCCCTTCACGGACACCAGCACCGTAGGGGTCATCGCGACCCCGCGCCCGACGCCGACTCGTTCGCCTGCGCGCGCGGACCGGTCAGGAAGACCAGCCGGAACTTGCCGATCTGGACCTCGTCGCCGTTCTGCAGCTCCGAGGAGTCCACCGGCTCCCGGTTGACGTAGGTGCCGTTGAGGCTGCCCACATCGACGACCTGGAACGAGTCGTCGTCCTGACGGAACTCCGCGTGCCGGCGGCTGACGGTGACGTCGTCGAGAAAGATGTCACTGTCGGGATGGCGACCGGCCGAGGTGGTCGGCTGATCCAGCAGAAAACGCGAGCCCGCGTTCGGGCCGCGCTTGACCACCAGGAGGGCCGCGCCGACCGGCAGGCCCTCGACGCCCTGCACCGGCTGTTCGCCGGTCGGCT
The DNA here is from genome assembly GCF_032656385.1 of Nocardia canadensis. Classification (NCBI taxonomy): domain Bacteria; kingdom Bacillati; phylum Actinomycetota; class Actinomycetes; order Mycobacteriales; family Nocardiaceae; genus Nocardia; species Nocardia canadensis. Next base: position 695,276 of record NZ_JAVCWB010000008.1, on the reverse strand, counting down.
CTCCGGAGCGCGACGCGTCGACCTCGTTGAGGAAGTCCGCGCGGAAGACCGACGTCGTCTCGGCCGCGGTCTCCCCGTAACCCGGGTCCCTGTTCTCGCTCACCGTTTCTCTCCTCCTCGAACCTGATTATCCATGCAAGCAGGTGCTGTATTCGGCGACACGACCGGCGCGATCACATCGCCAGGAAAAAAGATCCCGGCGTCGATTCCCCGACGTATCCGCTTGGCTTTGACCGTACCCTGCCGGGGCGTACCCGTGCAGGGAGAACTGTGAAGGCTTGCTCAGCCCCCGATAACTCCTTGATAACCCGCCGCATCCAGCAGTTCACCGAGTGCGGAATCGAGGGTTGCCGCATCGTCGAAGGCGAGCTCGAACAGCCAGCCCGCGTCGTACGGATCGCTGTTGAGCGTCTCCGGCTCCGAGACCAGATCCTCGTTCACCGCAACGACTTTCCCGCCCAGCGGGGCATAGATGTCGGAGACGCTCTTGGTCGACTCGACCTCGGCGATGCTCTCCCCCGCGGTCACATCCTTGTCGACATCGGGCAGCTGGACGAACACGACGTCACCCAGCTGTGACTGGGCGTAGTCGGTGATGCCCACACGAACCGCCGTGGGGCCGGTCCGCCGCACCCACTCGTGCTCTTCGGTGTAGCGCAGATCCTCAGGGGTCCGGGTCACAGGACGTCCTTTCGTCGTCAACGTTGCACGCAACAGTATCGACTAGCTCCCACGGTGCGGCACAGGCGGTATCGATCGCGCGACCGCGACCGCCAGCCCCGCGTAGAGCGCCCCCGTCCAGACGTAGAGCGCGGTGCCCCAGATCAGCAGTGCCCAGCCGAAGGCCCAGCCGAAACCCGCCCCTGCCCAGTCCATCTCCCCCGTGAGCAGCCACGGCAGGGCCGACATCAGCGCGAAGGTCGCCGCCTTGCCCAGGTAGATCACCTCGGGCGCGGGCAGGTCACGGCGCTTGTATACCGACAGGGTCACGGTGAGTACCAGATCGCGACCGATCAGGATCACGGCGATCCACCACGGGATCAGCCCGCGTGCGACGAACGCCACGAGTGTCGTCACGAGGTATAACCGGTCGACGAGCGGATCGAGCAGCGCGCCCAGCCGGGAGGACTGGTCGAGCAGACGGGCGAGTTTGCCGTCGAGGAAATCGGTGACACCGCTGGCGATCAGCAATGTGAACGCCCAGCCGTCGGCATGGCGGACCAGCATCAACCACAGGAATATCGGGATTCCGATCAGCCGGAGCAGGCTGAGCACATTGGGCACGGTCAGGATGCGGTCGCTGAACACGCCACCGGTTTCGGTGTCGTTGGTGCCCGGCGTTCCCGATTCGGTTGCCACGCCCCTGCATACCGCACCGACCCCTGATCGCGCCATCCGGCCACGCCGAAAATCGTCGGGCGTGTCCGATTGCCGCGCGGTCGCGGTGCCCACCGCCCGCCGACCCGCTAGCCTGGGCAGTTGTGTCCGACAGTGGTCCAGATCTGCGCTCCTACGTCTCCGCCGAGGACGCCCGTGAGCGCGGCCGCGCAGCCCGGCAGCGCGTGCCCGTCGACGCCCGCGACCGGGCCGTCGAAAGCCCCGACCGGCCGACGGTGCTCGAGTTCGTCGAGGCGAGCAACCAGGGCCGGATCGAGCGGCTGATCCCGCTGCGGATCGGCCGGATGACCGCGTCCCCGTTCACCTTCTTCCGCGGCGCCGCCGGGTTGATGGCCGCCGACCTGGCCGCAGGCCCCGACAGCGGGCTGACCGCCCAGATCTGCGGTGACGCCCACGCCGCCAACTTCGGCCTCTACGGCACCCAGCGCGGCGAGATCGTGATGGACATCAACGATTTCGACGAGACCGTGCTCGGCCCGTGGGAGTGGGATCTCGAGCGGCTGGCCGCCAGCCTGGTGCTGGCCGGGCGCGAGAGCGGCGCCGACGAGGACGACTGCGTACGCGCCGCGCGCGACGCCGCCCGCTTCTACCGGCAGACCGCCGCCGAGCTCGCCGAGATGCCGTTCATGCAGTCCTGGACCGCGCTGCCCGACGAGTCGATCCTGGGCAAGGCCAAGGCCGACGACCTGATCGACGACTTCAAGAAGGCCGCCAAGAAGGCCCGCAAGAACACCAGTGCCAAGGTGGTGGCGAAGTGGACCGAGCACCTCGACGATCACGAGACCGGCATCAGCAAGCACCGCTTCGTCAGCGATCCGCCGATCCTGACCCCGGTCGAGGAGCCGGTCGCCGACGCCGTGATCGACGGGCTGCAGCGCTACGCGGGCACTATCCGCGAGTCGCGGCGTGCGCTGCTGGCGCGCTTCGCGGTCTCGGATGTGGCCTTCCGGATCGTCGGCACCGGCAGCGTCGGCCTGCACAGCTACGTGGCGCTGCTACACGGTAACGACGGCGAGTCGCTGGTGCTGCAGGTCAAGCAGGCCAGGCCGTCCGCGCTGGCGCCCTTCCTGCCACCGGTCGCGCCGCGGCACGAGGGCGAGCGGATCGTCGCAGGCGCGCGCAGCGTGCAGTCCGAGACCGACATCCTGCTCGGCTGGACCACCGTGGAGCTCGACGAGCCGCTGCCGTTCATCGTCCGTCAGTTCCGCAATCTCAAGGGCAGCATCGACCCGGCCGGGCTCTCGGCCGACGATCTCGACGACTACGGCAGGCTCGCGGGCGCGCTGCTGGCCAGGGCGCACTCGCGGTCGCTGGACCCGCGCACGCTGGCCGGCTATCTCGACGACGACGGCGAGGCGTTCGACGAGGCGGTGGCCGCCTACGCGGTACGTTATGCCGACCGGACCGAGGCCGATCACGCCGAACTGGTCGCCGCCGTTTCGGCGGGCAAGATCGCCGCCGAACCGAGCTGAACACCACCGGCATCCTGCCGGGCATCCATCGATTGTCGAGCTACGATGTACGCCAACGGTTCTCGGCCCGCGGCGCCAACGACCCAGAAGGGCGGACTCCATGCTCGTGCGCGTGCAGAATGCGGCAGGCACCGATGCCGAGCTGGCACTGATCGATTGGCTGCGCACGTGGAAGGATCCGTCCAGCCCGCACGGCGTCGCCACGATCAACTGCGGCCTGTTCCACAACGACCGGCTGCACCAGCTCGACGCGGTGGTGTGGACCCCGACCAGCTGCGTGATCATCGAGGCCGAGACCTTCGCCGTGGCGCAGGACGGCGTGCTGGAGATCCCGCTCAACGGCCCGTGGATGGTCTCCGGTGAGCTCGCCCAGTTCACCGGCGGGGAGAAGTCGACGCCGCTGGAGCGCTCACGGGAACACACCTTCGCGCTGCAGGACTATCTCGCCGCGCGCGGGCTCGGCCAGCGGGCGGTGCACGGGCTCGGCGTGATCGTGCCGCAGCCGGGCGCGCAGATCGACATCCACCAGGGCTGGAACGATCCGAGTTTCGATGTCATCGTCACCGACGATCCGCACCGGCTCGAGCAGTACTTCGAGATGCTGGCCGCCAAGGAACACAACCTCTGGACGGCCAACGACATCGCCATCGCGTTCCGCGGGCTGGGCATCCTGCCGTTCCTGCCCGCCCCGCAGGACCTGCTCAACGAGGGTTTCCTGGGCCCGATCGACGTCACGCTGTGGCACGGTGGCCCCACCCAGGCCCAGGCCGAGCAGTATGCCGAGGAACAGGCCCAGCGCGAGCAGGAGCTGGCCTCGCGCGGGTTGGTGGCGCCCTGGTACAGCCCGTGGAAGCTGTACCCGCGGGTCGGCGGCGACCTGGACTTCGGCCGCGCGTTCCTGCGGATCACCCTGGCGATCGGCATGATCGTGGCGATCGTGTGGGTGCTGTGGTTCGTGGTGACCGCGGTGCTCACCTACGGTCCCGCCTGAGACAGCCCCGCGCGGCGGCTATCGTCGCATCGGTGATCGCCCCCGCTCCCGCCCGGACCGCCACCGTCGTCCGCGCGACGGCCATCGCCGCGGGCACCGCGCTCACCGTCGCGCTCCCGCTGACCTTCCCCGCCGACGACGGACCGTCCGGACTGGACGCGGCCGTCGCCGACCCGATCGCCGCGACGGTCTCCCCCGGTCTGGCCGAGGTGCTGGTCGCACCGAGCAACGCCCCGGTGGTGCTCGCGGTGCTGCTGGCGGCGGTCGGCTGGTTCGCGGTGCGCCGCCGGTGGCGGGCGGCGCTGACCATGCTCGTGGTGCCCGAGCTCGCCCTGGCGATCAACACGGTGGTGCTGAAACCGTTGTGGGACAGGCAGATGCACGACTACCTCGCCTATCCGAGCGGCCACACGGTCCACTTGGTCGCTGTCGCAACGACGTTCGCGTGTCTGGTGACAACGCGCACCGCGCGCATCACGGTCGCGGCGCTCACTGTGCTCGCCCTGCTCGCGATCACGCCCGGCATGGTCGTCCTCGGCTATCACCGCCCCACCGATGTCCTCGGTGGGGCGGCCGCGGCGACCGCGCTGGTAGCGGCACTGTGTTGGCTCGCCGAGGCGCTGCGCGCCGCGGTGCGCTAGGTCCGGTCGAAAACGCTGGCGTCGTGCAGCATCTCGGCGCGCAGCATGGTCTCCGGCACACCCATCGCCTCGACCAGGGTCAGCGCGTCCGGCCGCAGCCGGTCGACGAGTTCGTTCACCCCGCGGCGCACCGCCTTGGCCCGCTCCACGGACATGAACCGGTGCATGATGTACCAGGACAGGTTCTCCTCCAGCGTCGAGTACACGTAGAGGTCGCAGACGGTCTCGGCGAGCGCCTTGGCGTCGGGGTCCTCGATCTCGGCGATCCCGTCGACGAATTCCTCGAGCACCAGCCGGTCGATGTGCGCGGCGCCGGCGGCGAGGATGTGGTCCTGGGCGTTGTTGAACGCCTCGAACGGGCCGGTGTCGGCCGCCCTGGCACGCAGCCGGTGCGCCGCGGTCCGCAGCAGGTAGTCCTCGCGATCGGCGAACAGCTGCAGCTGGACCGAGCGCTTGGACAGGTCGCCCTCGTCGACGGACTCGTCGGAGCGATCGCGCAGGGTCTGGATCAGCTGGCGCACCCCGGATCGCTTGCGCACCACGTCACCGGCCATGGTGGCGGCGAATTTCACCCAGCCCATGGCGTCGAGGTCGCGGACCTCGTCGGAGTAGGCGGTGAGCAGTTCCTTGGCGACGAGCTGGGTGAGGACGACATTGTCGCCTTCGAAGGTGGTGAACACATCCGTGTCGGCCTTGAGGGTGACGAGCCGGTTCTCGGTGAGATAGCCCGCACCGCCGCAGGCTTCGCGACATTCCTGGATGGCCCGGGTGGCGTGCCGGGTCTGGGCGACCTTGAAGCCGGCGGCGCGCTTCTCCAGCGCGCGCTGGGCGCCCGGCTCGATCTCGCGGCCGCTCTGTACGAGGTCCATCCGGCGCACCAGGTCGTTCTGGGCGAAGGCCAGCGCGAAGGACTTCGCGACCAGCGGCAGCAGCCTGCGCTGGTGGCTGCGGTAATCCATCAGCAGCGTTTCCGCGCCGGTGTCGGGATCGGCGAACTGGCGCCGGGCCAGCGCGTAGCGCACCGCGATGCTCAGCGCCACGCGCGCGCCCGCCGCGGCCGCGCCGCCGACACTCACCCGGCCACGCACCAGGGTGCCCAGGGTGGTGAAGAAGCGGCGGCTCGGGTTCTCGATCTCGGAGGTGTAGGTGCCGTCGGGCTCGACGTCGGCGTAGCGGTTGAGCAGGTTCTCCCGGGGGATCCGGACGTGGTCGAACACGATGCGGCCGTTGTCCACACCGGGCAGGCCGCCCTTGAGCCCGTCGTCGTAGGTGGTCACGCCGGGCAGGTCGGCGCCGAGCTCGTCGCGGATCGGGACGAGCAGGCAGTGCACGCCCTTGCTCTCGCCACCGGTGATCAGCTGGGCGAACACCGCGGCCATCCGCGCGTGTACCGCCGCGCCGCCGATGTAGTCCTTGCGCGCCGACGGGGTCGGAGTGTGGATCACGAATTCCTGGGTGGCCGGGTCGTAGGTGGCCGTGGTCTCGAGATTGGCGACGTCGCTGCCGTGCCCGGACTCGGTCATCGCGAAGCAGCCGAGTAGATCCAGGGTGATCAGCCGCTTGATGTACTCGCGGTGGCGTTCGGTGCCCAGGTTCTCCACGGCGCCACCGAACAGACCCCACTGCACGCCGGATTTCACCCACAGGGACAGATCGGCGTAGGCCAGCATCTCCAACCCGGTCACGGCACCACCCGGATCGCCGGTGCCGCCGTTCTCGGAGCGGAAGCCACGCTCCGGATAGCCCATGGTCGCGATGACCCGCATCTGATCGAGCACGCGGGCCCGCGCGGCGTGGATGTCGAGTTCGGGATCGCCGGTGAAGCGGTCGTCGGCGAGCTGGACTCGCGCCTGGTCTCTGACCTCGCGCCACGGTCCGTCCAGCGCTGCGCGGAGATGTTCTGCCGTCGTCGAAATGCCGGTAGCCATACTTCGACCATAATCCGTGCATCGCGCCCGGCGACGGATTCGCGTTCTCCCTCACATCGCGCCGACGCCGCGTCTCAGCCGAGGAACATGTCCCGCATCGACACTTCGGTGGGCCGCCAGCTCACGCCGAGCTCGCTCAGCGCGGCCGAGTCGTCGGTCGGGGTGTCGGAGGTGAGCAGCCACGCCGCCTCGTAGCCGAACGCGGCGTCGACCTCGACGAATCGCGAGGCGACGTCGGCGGCCCGGCCCAGCGCCCGGAACAGGCCGGGGCGCACCGGAATCCGGCGGATCCGCTGTCCGGACGCGGCGGCGAGCAGGTCGATGGCCGTGTCGAAGGGGACCTGGTGCCCGCCACACAGATACCGGCGCGGGCCCTGACCCGGCAGCATCGCCACCGCGTGCAGCTCGGCTACGTCGCGGACGTCGATCATCGCCATTCCGCCGTCGAGCCGGGGCGCGAATCCACTGCGCAGCATGGTGTTCCAGCCGCGCTCGGTGATGCCGCGGGTGCCGGCCAAACCCGGCCCGATCACACTCGAGGGGTAGGTGATCACCACCGGCGCACCGCTGCGCTGGAGTGCCCGCGCGACCCGGTCGGCGGCGGACTTGGTGCGACCGTAGGCGCTGCGCCCGGTCGCGGTGGGACTGTCCGGGGTCATGACCGGATCCGGGCAGGGGAACAGCGCACTGTAGCTGGCCACGTGCACGATGGGATCGAGTCCGGCCAGGGCCGCGCGGCACAGGATCTCCGCGGTGGCATCGACGTTGACCTGCCACATCAGCGATTCGCGGCGGTCGTCGGTGGCCACGATGCCTGCCGCGTGCAGCACCGCCGCGCAGCCGTCGAGCAGCGTGGTGATCGTGTCGCTGTCGCGCAGGTCGCCGCGCAGGACGGTGATGCGGTCGCGGTCCTGCGCGAATTCCGGCCACCATCGGTCCAGGGATTCGCCGGGGTGGACCAGCAGCTGGATCTCGTGACCGTCCGCGAGCAGCGCGGCGACCGTGGGCGCGCCGAGATACCCGGTGCCACCGGTGACGGCGATTCTCACGACAGGGTTCCCTCGGCGATCGGCAGCACACAGCGGGTGCCGGTGAAGATGGTCGGCATGCACTCGTTGCAGTGGGTGCAGGCGGCGGTGGTCGTGGTCTCGGCCGCGATCCGGCGTGGGAGATCGGGTTCGCACAGCAGGGCGCGGCCCATCGCGACGAACTCGAAGCCCTCGGTGCGGGCCAGGCGCATGCCGTCGTAGTCGGTGATGCCGCCGAGCAGGACCAGTGGCATGCGCAGGGCCGACCGGAACAGGCGGGCGCGCTCGAGCAGATAGGCGCTGCGGTAGGGGTACTCGCGCAGGAACACCGGGCCGGCCACGCGCAGTCCCCAGCTCAGCGGCGGCCGGAAGGCGCGGGCGAAGGCCCGCCGGGGCGGGTCGCCGTGGAAGTAGAGCATGGGGTTGAGCAGCGAGCTGCCCGCGGTCAGTTCGAGCGCGTCGAGTGTCCCGTCGGCTTCCAGCAGCTGTGCGACCCGCACGGACTCGACCGGGCGCAGCCCACCGGCGACCCCGTCGTCCATGTTGAGTTTGGCCAGCACGGCCAGCCGGCCCCCGACCGCGCCGGCCACCCCCTCGGCGATCTGTCTAGCCAGCCGTGCCCGGTTGACCAGGCTGCCGCCGTAGTCGTCGCGGCGCCGGTTGAGCAGCGGGCTCAGGAAGGCGCTCACCAGATAGTTGTGGCCGAAATGGATTTCCACGGCGTCGAACCCGGCCTCCTCGGCCAGCAGCGCGCTGCGCACGTGCGCGGCGACCAGTTCGGCGATGCCCTCGGCATCGGGTCGCCGGGTCATCCGCATCCCCAGGGGGGAGAACAGTCTGCTCGGCGACAGCGCGGGCAAGCGATTGGACGCGGCGTTGGCCACCGGCCCCGCGTGCCCGATCTGGGCCGACGCCGCGGCGCCCTCGGCGTGGATCGCGTCGGTGAGCCGGCGCAGTCCCGGCACCGCGTCGGGTCGCATCCAGATCTGATGCCGGTCGGTGCGCCCCTCGGGCGCGACCGCGCAGTAGGCGACCGTGGACAGGCCGACACCGCCCGCGGCGATGCGGCGATGAAATTCCACCAGTTCGTCGGTGACCAGCGCGTCCGGGGTGCGGCCTTCGAAGGTGGCGGCCTTGATCACGCGGTTGCGCAGGGTGATCGGGCCCAGCTTCGCCGGGGTGAAGATGTCGGTCATCGCGCACCCGGCCCGTCGAGTCCGGCCAGCACGAAATCGCGCAGGGTGCCGACGCTGCCCTGCGACGGTGGGTGTCCCGCGCCGAAGCGCATGATCAGCACCTCGAACGCGAGCAGCCAGCGCCGCTGCGCCTCGGCGGGGTCGAGGTCGGGAAGGAATCGCACCCAGGTGTCGAGCTGGAACCAGTCTCCGGTCCAGCCCACGTCGCGCCGGCCCAGCACCAGTTCCGCGAGCAGCCGCAGGTACAGCCGGCCGCGCGGATCGGCGGCCAGGTCGGTCAGCGGTCCGATCACCGCGTCCACCACCTCGGCGAGTTCGGCCTCGCGCTGGGCCGCCGCGCCGAGCCGTTCGGTCCACAGCGGCGCCAGCCGGGCCTCGAGCAACGCGGCGACCAGCGCGTCCTTGCTCCCGAAGTGATAGTGCACCGCCGCCGGATTGGTCTCGGCCGCAGCGCACACCGCCCGCACCGAGACCTCCGTCGAGGGCTGCGCCAGCAGCAGTTCCTCCGCCGCGGCGAGCAGCCGCTCGCGTGTCTCCACCGAGCGCGCGTCGCGAGCCCTCGTCCCGAGTGATCCCATACCGGCAGCCAACCAGATTTCCATCACCGTTTCAATCATTATTTCAAACATTGATTGGAAGACTGGTCGCCGCGAAACCTTGCTCGTGGATTGAACGAGTGTTTAGTATATTGAACATGTGTTCAGCCAACAGCCCGTACCGCAAGGATCCTCCACCGATCTGACGACCATGGCCCGCATTCGCGACACCGCGATCGACCTGTTCGGAGAACAGGGTTTCGGCGTCGGCGTCCGGGCGATCGCCGCGGCGGCCGGAGTGTCACCCGGCCTGGTGAACCATCATTTCGGTTCCAAGGACGGACTGCGCGCCGCCTGCGACGATCGCGTGCTCGAGCTCATTCGCGACGAGAAGCTGCGCGTCATCCGCACACAGGGTGCCGCCGGAATGCTCAGCGCCCTGGCCGAGATCGAGATCTACGCCCCGCTGCTCGCCTACATCCTGCGCAGCTTCCAAGCCGGCGGCGCGCTGGCCGAGTCCCTGCTCGAACACATGGTCGCCGACGCGCAGGACTACATGCAGGCCGCCGTCGAGGCGGGCCAGCTCAAACCGAGCCGCGATCCCGCGGCCCGGGCCAGATACGTCGTGCTCTGCCACATCGGAGCCACCAACCTCTATCTGCAGATGCGAATGCAGCGCGAGGGAAAGCTCGACTACCGCAAGGCGATCCGGGACCTGTCGGACCTGACCACCTTCCCGGCGCTCGAGCTCTACACCCAAGGCATGCTGACCGATTCGACTCTGCTCGACAGCCTCATCGAGGAGTAGACGATGCCCTCCCCCACCACCGATCGGGTCATCGAAGTCCATGACCTGCGTAAGACTTTCGGCCGATTCGCCGCGCTCGACGGACTGGACCTGCACGTCGGTCCCGGCGAGATCCACGGTTTCCTCGGCCCCAACGGCGCGGGCAAATCCACCACCATTCGCGTCCTGCTCGGCGTCCTGCGCGCCTCCGGCGGCGAGGCGGCCCTGTTCGGCCGCGACCCGTGGACCGACGCGGTCGCCCTGCACCACCGGATCGCTTATGTGCCAGGCGATGTCACGCTCTGGCCGTCATTGTCGGGTGGCGAAACGATCGACCTGCTCGCCCGGATGCGCGGCGGCATCGACGAGACCCGCCGCGCCGAGCTGATCGAGCGGTTCGAGCTGGACCCGACCAAGAAGGCCCGCACCTACTCCAAGGGCAACCGGCAGAAAGTCGCGCTGGTGTCGGCCTTTTCGGCGAATGCCGATCTGCTGATCCTCGACGAGCCGACCTCGGGCCTCGACCCGCTGATGGAGCAGATCTTCCAGGGCTGCGTCCGCGATGCCGCTGCCCGCGGGGCCACGGTACTGCTGTCGAGTCACATCCTGTCCGAGGTCGAGCATCTCTGCGATCGGGTGACCATCATCCGCGCCGGCCGCACCGTCGAATCCGGTTCGCTCGACCAGCTCCGGCACCTGAGCCGCACCGCGATCACCGCCGAATTGATCGGCGACCCGGGCGATGTCGGCGCACTGCCCGGCGTCGAGGACGTGGAACGCGACGGGTCGACCCTGCGCTGCCAGGTCGACGCCGATCACCTCGGCCGGCTGATCCAAGTGCTGGGCGACGCGGGCGTGCGCAGCCTCACCAGCGCACCGCCGACGCTCGAGGACCTCTTCCTGCGGCACTACCACGTCGAGGCCGACGGCGCGGCCACCGGAGAGAAGGTGCGGGCATGACCACTATCGCCGCCTCCCCCGGGTTCCTCGGAACCACCCGCACCGCAGGGGAATTCGCGGGCACCGGGCAGATGCTGCGGCTGTACCTGCGTCGCGACCGGATCATCGCACCGCTGTGGTCGCTGCTGATCGGGCTGATGCCGGCGCTGCAGATCGTCTCCATCAAGGACCTCTACAGCACCCAGCAGCAGCTCGACAGCTTCGCCGCGACCACCGCGGCAAGTCCGGCGCTGCTGGCCATGTACGGCCCCGTGTTCAACTCCTCGCTGGGATCCATCGGCACCTGGAAGGCCGGGGCGATGTATTCGATGATCGCCATCGCGGCCGTGCTGACGGTCATCCGGCACACCAGGGTCGAGGAGGAGACCGGGCGTGCGGAGCTCGTGGGCGCCACCAGCATCGGCCGGTTCGCCGGGCTCACCGGTGCGCTGCTGCTGACCTTCGGCGCGTCGGCGGTGGCCGGGATCGCCTGCACCGCATCACTGCTCGGCACCGACCTGCCGATCGCGGGGTCGGTGGCCTGGGGTGCGGCGCTGGCCGCCGCCGGCATCGTCTGGGCCGCGGTGGCCGCGGTGGCCGCGCAGCTGAGCAACGGCGCGCGGATCGCCCGCGGTGTCGCGCTGGGCATCCTGGGCGCGGCGTTCGCGGTGCGGGCGGTCGGCGACGCCGGAAACGGTGTGCTGTCGTGGTTCTCGCCGCTGGGTTGGTGTCTGCAGATCCGCCCGTACGCGGAAGAGCGCTGGTGGGTCCTGGTGCCCCTGGCCGCCGTCGCCACCGGGGCGACCCTGCTCGCCTACCAGCTGCTGCGAACCCGTGACCTCGGTGCGGGACTGCTGGCCGACCGTCCGGGTCCCGCCACCGCGGGTGCCGCGCTGTCGGGCCCGGTCGGACTGGCATGGCGGTTGCAGCGGGGGTCGATGCTGGCCTGGACGATCGGTTTCGGCCTGTACGGCCTGCTGATCGGTGGGGCGGTGCAGAGCATCGGCGGCATGCTCGACGACAGCGGCACACTCCAGGACGTGGTCACCTCGATGGGCGGATCGGCCGATCTGGAGAAGTCGTTCATCGCCTACGCGATCACCATGCTGGCCGCGGCGGCGGCCGCGTACTCGGTGTCGGCGGTGCTGCGGCTGCACGAGGAGGAGAACACCGGTCGTGCCGAGAGCGTGCTGGCGGCGGCCGTCGGCCGCGTGCGGTACGCGGCGAGCCATCTGCTGTTCGCGCTGGCCGGACCGGCTGTGACACTGCTGGTGGCGGGTCTGGGCATCGGCGTCGTCTGGGGCGCCACCGACGGTGACGTGGTCGGCAAGCTCGGCGAATCGCTGGGTGCCGTCGCGGTGCAGCTGCCCGCGGTCTGGGTGGTCACCGCGATCGCGCTGCTGCTGTTCGGCGTGGTCCCGAAGTACGCGTCGCTGGCCTGGGCGGTGCTGAGCGCGATGATCGTCATCGTGTTGCTCGGCTCGCTGGGCACGTTCCCGCAGTGGCTGATGGATCTGGTGCCGTTCGTGCATCCGCCGAAGCTGCCCGGCGCGACGTTCGACATCGTCCCGATCGGCTGGCTGCTGCTGGTCGCGGTGGCGGGAATCGCCGTGGGACTGACCGCCTTCCGTCGGCGCGACCTGCGCTGAGCCGGGGCCGGGGTGGTGCGCCTCGCCCACCACCCCGGTGGTCAGTACGCGCCGTCGCCGCGGGTGACCGCGCCGATGGTGCGGCCGATCAGGATCAGATCGAGGACCATCGACCAGTTCTCGACATAGGACAGGTCCAGCCGCACCGAGTCCTCCGGGGACAGGTCCGAGCGCCCGCTCACCTGCCACAGCCCGGTGACACCGGGCTTCACCAGCAGTCGGCGGCGCATCTCTCCGTCGTAGCTGTCGACCTCGCGCTGCACCTGCGGTCGCGGCCCGACCACGCTCATGTCCCCGCGCAGCACATTGAAGAACTGCGGCAGCTCGTCGAGGCTGTACTTGCGCAGGAAGCGGCCGACGGGAGTGACGCGCGGGTCGTCTTTCACCTTGAAGAAGACCGGATTGCCGCCGTGGCTCTCGATCAGCGCGTCCACGGCGCGGTCGGCGCCGACCAGCATGCTGCGGAACTTGATCATCCGGAACGGGATGCCGTCACGGCCGATCCGTTCGGACAGATAGAAGATCGGCCCCGGGCTCGTCGTGCGTACCGCGAGCGCGATGGCCAGCAGCATGGGCGCGATGAGCACCAGCACGGCGGTGGCGAAGCAGAAGTCGAACAGCGCTTTGCGGCTGGACTTGGCGTGGTCGTAGCGGGGCCCGTCGATGTGCAGCATCGGCATGCCGGCCACGATCCGGTTGGTCAGCCGGATGCCCGCGATGTCGACCACGCCCGGCGCCACGATGAGATCGACGCCCAAGGGATCCAGCTCCCAGGCCATCCGTCGCAATTCGACCGGACCGAGATGGTCGGTCGCCGCCACGGCCACCGAGTCGGCGCCGCTGCGGCGCACCGCCTCGAGCACCGAACGATCGTCGCCGAGCACCGTCGGTCCGTCGACCGTCGTGAAGCGCCGGTCACCGGAGCCCGCGGGCACACAGACACCGACGATCCGATAGCCGGAACCGGGGTCGTCGGTGAAGGCGGTGGCCATGGCGTGCGCGGCCTCGGGCGAGCCGACCACGAGCACCGCCGTGTGGCAGCGCCCCTGGGCGCGCCAGCGTCGCAGCCGCGACCGCCAGGCCAGCCGGCCTACGATCAGGGCGCACAGCCCGGCGGGCAACGCGATGGCGAGATAGCCGCGCGCCACCTCGACCCGGAACAGCAGCGCGAGGATGGCCAGCACCCCGAACAGGCGCATCGTCGCCGAGACCAGCCGGCGGAATTCCTCGCTGCCGGAGCCGATCACCTGCGGCGTGCGGGTGCCGTGCAGCAGCGCCAGCCACCCCGCGGCCAGCGCCAGCGACACCACCGAGTAGCCGATCTCGTAGGGCAGCGGCCAGGCCAGCGGCGGCGCGGCGGGACCGTCGAAGCGCAGGACCTGGGCCGCCGCCACCGCGGCGAACACGGCGGCGACGTCGGTGACGGCCAGGCGTTGCAGATACGCCTCCTGCCAATTCTCGCGCTGCGTTCGGCGCAGCACTCGGACACCGTTGACCACATTCACATCGCTGCCACCGGTGAGCTCGAAGCTCATGAACCCACACCTCCCCCTCGGGAGACGAATCAAATTTCCGGTCGCCGTCGACCGGAATGCGGCCCGCTCGGCCGCCCTCTGCCCGTCGATTCGATGCCCGCCCGCTGATTGTTACAGAGTCTCGAGGCGACTTCTTTCCGAAGGTTAAGGGCCACAGTGCATTCCATAGGTAGCCGAGTATGATGGCTATCACATGGCTATCGACAGATGAATGATGGCTATCGGATATGATCGCAGGACAATTGATTTCCGGATGGGACGGATCACAATTCGCCGAGGAGAAGTTGTCGTCGCCGACAATTTGCCGAAATGCCCGCGAACAGCCCCGATCCCGAAACATGCCATGAATTGGTTTCCACCCCGACTGTTTCGAATGGCCCCCGCCTACCTCCGGTTGTAACGTCTGACCACGCCGCGCCGACGTCCGGCATGTCCGGCGCCGGCCGCGACGGAATGAACAGCTAGAAGGTGAGCCCGCGTGCAGTGTCGTCTCTGCGATTCCGATCGGCTCGAGAGCGTACTCGATCTGGGCGCGACCCCGCCGTGTGAGAGCTTCCTGTCCGAGACCCAGCTCGACCTGCCGGAATCGACCTATCCGCTGCACCTGCGCCTGTGCCGGGACTGCCTGCTGTTGCAGATCCCCGCACTGATCACGCCGGAGGAGACTTTCACCGAGTACGCGTACTTCTCGTCGTACTCACACAGCTGGGTCGACCACGCCGCGCGATTCGTCGCCACCGCGACCGAGCGGCTGGGTCTCGACACCGATTCGTTCGTCGTCGAGGTCGCCAGCAACGACGGCTATCTGCTGCGCCACGCCGTGGCCCGTGGCATCCCGTGCCTGGGCATCGAGCCGTCGGTCAATGTCGGCGAGGCGGCCAGGTCGGCGGGAGTGCCCACCGAGACCGCCTTCCTCGACGCGGAATCGGCCGCGCGGGTGCGCGCCGAGCACGGGCCCGCCGATCTGGTGGTCGCGAACAACGTCTACGCGCACGTCCCCGACCTGCGCGGTTTCACCCGCGCCCTGCGCACCCTGCTCGCCGACGACGGCTGGCTGAGCATCGAGGTGCACCACGCTCTGAACCTGGTGCGGCTGGGCCAGTTCGACACGGTCTATCACGAGCACTTCCAGTACTACACCGTGCATTCGGCCCAGCGTGCGCTCGCGGTCGCCGGGTTGACGGTGGTCGACGTGGAGCTGCTCGAGACCCACGGCGGCTCGATCCGGTTGTGGGCCCGCCCCGAGCAGGTCGCGGTGCCGACCGGGCGGGTGGCCGAGGTCCTCGAGCTCGAGCGCGCCGCCGACCTGCACGTCCCGGCCGGTTACGCCGAACTCGGCGTGCGGGCCGAACGGGTCCGGCTCGAGCTGCTGCGCTTCCTGCTCGACTGCCGGGATCAGGGCAAGCGGGTCGTCGGCTACGGCGCCCCCGGCAAGGGCAACACCCTGCTGAACTACTGCGGCATCCGGCCCGACCTGCTCGAGTACACCGTGGACCGCAACCCCTACAAGCACGGCCGATACACCCCGGGCACCCGGATTCCGATTCATCCGCCGGAGCGCATCGACGCCGACCGGCCCGATGTCGTGCTCGTCCTGCCGTGGAATCTCGAAACCGAGATCACCGCCCAGCTGCGCCATGTCGGCGACTGGGGCGGCGAACTGATCTATCCGCTGCCGGTGCTGCACCGCGCGGGCACGGAAACGAAGGTGAACCGATGAAGGTCGTGCTGTTCTGCGGCGGATACGGCATGCGCATGCGCGGCGGCTCCGACGACGTCGTCCCGAAGCCGATGCAGCTGGTCGGGCCGCGGCCGCTGCTGTGGCACGTGATGCGCTACTACGCGCACTACGGACACAAGGAGTTCATCCTGTGCCTGGGCTACGGCGCCGAGCACATCAAGAACTTCTTCCTCACCTATCAGGAATCGGCGTCCAACGACTTCGTCATCCGCAACGGCCAGGTGGAACTGCTCGGCAGCGATATCGGCGACTGGTCGATCACCTTCGTCGACACCGGGGTCGAGTCCGCGATCGGTGAGCGGTTGCGCCGGGTCCGCGCGCACCTCGACGGCGACGAGTACTTCCTGGCCAACTACGCCGACGTGCTCACCGACGCCCCGCTGGACACCATGGTCGAGACCTTCCACGCCTCGGGCGCCGCGGCGTCGATGATGGTGGTCCCGCCGCAGTCCTCGTTCCACTGCGTCGACATCACCGCGACCGGCGAGGTGAAGGAGATCATGCCGGTGGCCCGGATGCCGCTGTGGGAGAACGGCGGCTACTTCGTGCTCAGCCAGGAGATCTTCGACCTGCTCCCGCCCGGCGGTGATCTGGTCGCCGACGCGTGCGGTGCGCTGGCCGGGCAGGGCCGGTTGTTCGGCTATCAGCACCTGGGCTTCTGGAAGCCGGCCGACACGTTCAAGGAGCGCGCCGAACTCGACGACGCCTACCGCAACGGCTCCCGGCCGTGGATGGTGTGGGAGCAGGCGTGATCGGGCTGTTCCCCCGCCCGCCGCGCCGGCTCGCGCTGCTCGGCGCGCACTGTGACGACATCGCGATCGGCCTGGGTGCCACCCTGCTCGCCCTCACCGCCGCCGACCCCGAGATCGAGGTCAGGGCACTGGTGCTCTCCGGTGGCGGCACCGCGCGCGAGGACGAGGAACGCGCGGCGCTGACCGCGTTCTGTTCCGGCACCGAGCCCCAGCTCGACGTGCTCGACGTGCCCGACGGCCGCGCCCCGGCGCACTGGGACCGGATCAAGGACGCCCTGGCCCGGTTCCGGCGTGCCGGTGAGCCCGAGGTGGTGTTCGCGCCGCAGCGCGGTGATGCCCATCAGGACCACCGGCTGCTGGCCGAGCTGGTGCCCACGGAGTTCCGCGACCACCTGACCCTGGGCTACGAGATCCTCAAGTGGGAGACCGACACTCCGGCGCCCACCCTGTATCACCCGCTCACCCGGGAACTCGCGCGGGAGAAGTCGCGGCTGCTGCACGAGCACTATCCGTCGCAGACCGGCCGTGACTGGTTCGACGAAGAGGCTTTCCTCGGGCTGGCCAGGATGCGTGGCGTGCAGTGTCACGCGCCCTATGCCGAGGCGTTCGTGCTGGACAAGGCGATCATCAGATGGGAACGGACGTGAGCATGCGGGTACTGGTCACCGGGCACCAGGGCTATCTCGGCACCGTGATGGTGCCGGTGCTGCGGGCCGCGGGCCACAGCGTCGCCGGGCTGGACATCGGCTACTTCGCCGACTGCCTGCTCGGTGACTTCGCCGGCGACCCCGAGGGCGCAGCCGTCGACCTGCGCACGGTCACCGTCGAGCAGCTGCGCGGGTTCGACGCGGTGATCCATCTGGCCGCGCTGTCGAACGACCCGCTGGGCGCGCTGGCGCCGGAGATCACCTACGACATCAATCACCACGCCTCGGTGCGCCTGGCGCGACTGGCGAAAGAGGCCGGGGTGCGGCGGTTCCTGTACGCCTCCACCTGTTCGGTCTACGGAGCCGCCGGTGCCGAGCTGGTCACCGAGGACGCCCCACTGCGCCCGATCACCCCGTACGCGCAGAGCAAGGTGCGCGTCGAAGACGACGTCGCCGCCCTCGCCGACGCCGATTTCGTCCCCGTGTTCCTGCGCAACGCCACGGCTTTCGGCTTCTCGCCGCGCCTGCGGGCCGACATCGTGCTCAACAACCTGGTCGGCTACGCGGTGCTCACCGGCGAGGTCAAGGTGCTCTCCGACGGAACCCCGTGGCGGCCACTCGTGCACGCCCAGGACATCGCGACCGCGTTCGCGACCTGCCTGACCGCGCCGGCCGCCGACATCTCCTGCCGCGCCTTCAATATCGGCACCGAGGTCAACAACCTGACCGTGGCCGAGATCGCGGCCGCGGTCGTCGACGCGGTGCCGGGGTCGCGGCTGCTGATCACCGGCGAGAACGGCGCGGACCCCCGCTCCTATCGAGTCGACTTCTCCGCCGCGCGTGCGGTTCTCGGTTTCGAGGCGCGGTGGACGGTACCCGCGGGTGCCGCCGAACTCTTCACCGAGTACACCGCGCGCGGACTCACCGCCGACGACTTCTTCCAGCGGTTCACCCGGCTGCCGCAGTTGCAGAAGCTCTGCGACACCGGCGAACTGGACGCGCGGCTGCGCCGGGTCAGTGCGACGGCGTCAGCGTAGCGAGCAGCCGCGACCAGCTGCCCGCCCGCGCGTCGCGGGCGGAGACCACGCCGACGGGCAGCGGCCAGGCGATCGCCAGGTCGGGGTCGTCGTAGGCGACACCGAGGTCCTCGGCCGGGTCGTGCGGACGGTCGATGCGGTAGCAGACGTCGGCGACCTCGGTCAGTGCCTGGAACCCGTGCAGGAAACCCGGCGGCACGTACAGATGGTGGAAGTCCTCGTCGTCGAGCCGGAAGGCCTGGGTGGCGCCGAAGGTGGGCGAGCCGGGCCGGATGTCGACGAGGACGTCGTGCACGGCACCGTGCGCGCAGCGCACCAGTTTCGCCTCGCCGCGACCGCCGCGCCCGTGCATGCCCCGGATCACCCCGCGCCGCGACCGCGACTGCGAGTCCTGCACGAAGCTCGCCGCGGCGCCGTCGACGCCCAGGTGGGCGTCGAATTCCGCGGCGTCGAAGGTACGGGTGAACAGTCCGCGCTCGTCCCGGAACGGCTCGGGAACCAGCACCACCACGTCGGCCAAGTCGGTCCGCTCGATACGCACGAGGACATCCTGTCATGACCCGCCGGTGCCGCGGCTGCGGAAGTACCGCCCTCACCACCGTTCTCGACCTGGGCTCGGTGCCCGCCGCCGACCACTTCCCGCCCCACGACAGCCCCCTCGACCCCGCCGAACCCGGTCATCCGCTGCGCATGGACCGCTGCGCGGGGTGCGGGCTGGCCCAGCTCGCCGACGACGACACCGTCACCGCGGAACCCCGCGGCATCGAACCGCTGGCCCTGCGGGAGCAGGCCACGGCGGCGGTACGACTCGTCGAGACCGCCGGGCTGCTGCGGGGTTCGACGGTGGCCGAGTTCGGCAGCCCGCACGGGGGCACCTGGCTCCCGCTGCTCACCGACCGCGGCTTCACCCCGACCGACGGCCCCGCCGACGTGGTCCTGGACTGCTTCGGCATCATGCATGAACCGGATCAGCGCGCGGCGTTCGCGGCCAGGGCCGCCGCCACCGCGCCCGGCGGAGTGCTCCTGGTGCAATACCACTCGCTGGCCGCGATCCTCGCCCAAGGACAGTGGAATGCGTTGCGGCACGGGCACTTCGCCTACTACTCCCTCGACACCCTGCGCAGCCTGCTGCGCGCGGCCGGGATGAGCGTGGTCAGCGGGTGGCGGTTCGAGCTCTACGGCGGCACCGTGCTGCTCGCCGCTCGCCATGGCGAGCACGACGCCGATCCCAGCGTGGCGGCGATCCTCGCCGCCGAGGCCGCCGCGCCGTCGGCCGACACGTTGCAACGGGTGGTCGATCAGCACGTCGGCACCCTGCGCGCCTGGCTCGAGCACCGGGCCGGGCAGCGGGTGTACGCCTACGGGGCCGCCTCGCGCGCCGTCGCCCTGCTGGCGATGGCGGGCGCGCACCGCGGCCTGCTCGCCGGGGTCGCCGACGCCTCGCCCGCCAAACAGGGCTGCCGGATGCCGGGAACCGACATCCCGATCATCTCCCCCACAGACCTCGTCCACGCAGTCCCCGATGCCGTCCTACTGACACTGCCCGACCTGTTCACCGAGGTCAGCGCCCTGCTGCCCGCGCTGGACGGACGCTGGTTCGTCGACGATCCGGCAGGCCCGCGCGCTCCTGCGCTCGACGGCGTGCCCGGAACACTGTGGCGCAGTTGATCTTTCGCTGAGGACGCACGACCGTTCGAGTGGTCGACGCCAAGCCTCGGTGTCGAGGCCGCCGGTGACGATATCGCCGGAATCGAAGGCGCGCCGCGGCTTTCCGGGTTCCGCCGCACCGTGAACGGGGTGCTCGGCCACACCGATGTCCGCCGTTGCCCGCCTACGGCCCGACCTCTTCGATCTGATCCGGGGTCCCGAGCAGCACGTCCAGCATGCGGGGCAACGTCTCGGCGAGATCGTGGCGGGCCGCCACGGCCGCACGGCCGCTGTCTCGCAGCCGGGCTCGCAGGTCCGGTTCCCGGCCGAGACGCCGCAGCGCCTCGCGCAAGGCGACCGGATCGTCGGGCGCGACACACACCGCCGTGTCGTCGGTGACGTTGCCGCCGTGGCCGGTCGCGACGACCGGCACGCCGACGCTCATCGCCTCCAGCACCACCAGCGGGCCCGCCTCGGGCAGCACGCTCGCCGACACCAGCACGTCCCATCCCCGGATCGTCGGCAACGGATCGACATTGCCGAGGAATCGGACCCGGCCGGCCAGATCGGGCCGCCGCGCTCGTTCCCGCAACGCGGCCAGATACGGTTCGTCACCGGGGTGCGGCGAGCCGGCGATCTCGATCACGACCTCGGGGAGCTCGGCGGCGGCCGCCAGCAGCACGTGCTGGCCCTTCCACTCGGTCACCACGCCCAGGATCCCGACCACCAGCGGGCTGCGCTCGACGACCGGGGCGGCTTCGACCGGCCAGCGCACTCCTTGCCGGGCGACCTCGACCTCGAATCCCAACGCGCGCACCGGCGCCGCGGCACGCTCGGACACCGCGACGGCGCGACCGACCGCGCGTCGGCCCACCCGCGCCACCGTGCGCTGCCGTCGGCCCGCCACCACATCGTGCACCAGCCACACCGCCGCCCGCCGAGGCGGCAGCGCCAGGGCCACCGCGGGCAGCGCCATCGTCGAGTTCACCACCAGCCGGACCCCGGCGGTGCGCGCTACCCGCCGGAGCACGCGGGCGGCCAGGGCCCACCGCCACAGCATGACGGCGGCCGCGCGCAGGCGCTGCCCGCCCCGCTGCCCGGCCAATCCGAGTTCCGGGATCGCGACGTGGCCGACCGTGGCGGGCAGCAGCTTCCGGAGCGGACCGTCCGGGCAGACCACCCGCACCCGCCAGCCCTCGGCCACGGCCCGCTCGGCGAGGGTCAGCATGATCTTCTCGGCGCCGGAAGCCCGGCCGGAATGCGCGACGAACACCAGCTCCCGAGCGCTGCTATCGACCGGCACGCCGCGCCTCCGCGTGGGCGCGCAGCACCGCCAGCGCGGGCTTCTCGGTGTAGTCGCGGCGCAGCAGGCCGAAGTTGTCCTCGAGATCGTCGCGGTTGTCGCCGGCATCGAGGAGGGAGTAGACGAACACCGGCCCGACATCGTGCATCGTGGCGATCAAGCCGAGTCCCTGATCGAGGATCTCGGCCTGCACCGCTTCACTGACCGATCGTGCGCCGGTGCCGGTCGGCGCCCCGAATTCGGTCGGCCACAACAGGGCCGAGGTGTCGCTGTTCGCGTCCATGATGCGCCGGATGGCCATCAGATTGCCGAAGGCGTTGTACCAGGCAGGCGAGGCGGGCAGCTCCGGATAGGAGTAGGGATGCACCGCGATCCCGTCGAAGTCGGCCGCCGCCCCGAGTTCGTAGAGCAGTTCCACGAACGAGGTCGGCGCGATGTCTTGACCGTTGTTCGTCGCCGGTGCCAGGCCGCCGACGATCACCTGGCCGTGCGGCTGGCGCGACCGGACCGACAGCGCGGCCTGGCGCAGCAGATGCGCGTAGACGCCGATGTCCGGCCGCGGCGCGAAGAAGGCGGTGACATTGGGTTCGTTCCAGATCTCCCAGTGCGAGATCTGGTCGCGGTAGCGATCGACCGCGTCGCCGACGAACCGGCCGAACAGCACCGGCTGCGGCACCGACTTGCTGCTCGGGGCGCCCTCGTGCAGCCCGGCCCAGGCGGGCGCGTAGGTCAGGATCGCCAGCACGGACAGATCGTGGGCGCGCGCCGCATCGATGGCGCGATCGGTCGCCGACCAGTCCTGGCGGCCCCGCTGCGGTTCGATCACCGACCAGTCGAGGTCGATCCGGACCCAGGTGGCTCCGCTGGCGGCGACGATGCCCATCTGCCGGTCCAGTTCCGCCGCACCGGATTCCAGCCAGGCGTGGCCGCCCGACACCCCGAGGCCGCCGGGGGCGGTGTCAGTGGGGCTCGTCGGCACGATCGTCGCGCATCCCGACACTGTCACCGTGACGACTGCGGCGATGAGCATCACCCGGGCGATTCGCCACAGTGTCATCAGGTTTCGGCCCCCGCAAGGTTCGTATCGTCAGTCCGTCGGTCCGCCGCACGATGCATCCGGCGAGAAATAGGTATATCAGGCAGGCGGTGATCGCGGTGACGATCCACGGCGGCGCCCAGTGCCGGTCGATCGCGGTCGCCGCGGCGATCACCGCGACGGCCACTCCGGCGATGGCGGCCACCGTGGCCAGCGGCACCAGCCGCCGCATCCGGACCGCCGCGGCCAGCGCCACCCAGACCGCGATGAGCAGCACCAGCTGCGCCAGCAGTCCGGCGACGGCCGCGCCCTCGTAGGACCACCGCGAGATCAGCGGCCACGCCACCGCGAGATCGACCAGCAGCGCGACCGCCGCGATCCAGGGGATGACCACGTTGCGCCCGACGGCCATCAGCGCCACCAGCGCGAGGTGTGCCAGCGCCCCCAGCAGCCCGCCGAGGATCTGGATCCGGGCGGCGTCCGCCGCCGCTTCGAGATCGGCGCCGAACAGCAGCCGCACACCGTCGGCGGCGACCGGCCAGAAGGCCACCAGCGCGGCCAGGCCGAGCGCGGTCAGCGCGGTGGTCGCCTGGCGGAAATAGCGGCGGAACCGCGCCGGATCGTCGGGCCACAGGGCGATCAAGAGGGTGGTCAGCGGGGCGACCACCGCGATCGCGGCGGTGTCGAGCAGATCGGCGAACTTCATGCCGACGGCGAAGAGCCCGACGGACTCGTAGCTGTCGAAATGCCCGAGCAGCAACAGCCCGACCTTCTGCAACATGATGATCAGCGCGAGCCCGATGCTCAGCGGCAGCGCTTCCCGCAGCATGCCGCCCCACCAGCGCAGTTCGATGTGCCGCGCGGGGATCGGCCCGCCCAGCCCGCGCCCGACCGCGACGATCTTCACCGCGATCGCGACGATCTCGTAGACGATGGCGGGCACCACGACCACGAGCAGGGTCGGCGACCACACGACCGCCAACACGGTCACCGCCAGTTGCACCGTGCGGGCGAGCGCTTCGGCCGCGGCGACGAGGGTCAGCCGCATGGTCGACTGGAACAGCACGGTCAGCGCGTGACTCGGCGTGGCCACGACCACCACCAGTCCCGCGACCGCGGTGGCGGTGACCACCTCGGGCGGACACCGCAGCACGAGCACGTAGCCGACTGCCAGTCCGTAGCCGACGAGCCCGAGTACGGTCCGCAACACGATGAACGAGGTCGCGATCTCGGCGGCCTCGCTGGGCTCACCGTGGACCAGCTTCCCGATGACCGCGCGGCCGACACCGAGGTCGGTGACGATCGCGAGCATGCCGAGCAGACCGAAAACGAAAGAGAAGTAGCCCCATTCGACCGCGGGGAGCATGCGGGCGATCAGCGTGGTGCCGAGCAGTCCCAGCGCCGCGGCGAAGACGCGGCTGGCCAGCATCGCCGCGGTGTTGTTCGCCGCGGCCCGGCCGGATCGCGCGCGTCCGCCGTCGGCCGGTTCCTCCCGGGCGACGGCCGCGGTGGCGTCGTCGGTCACGACATCAGCCCGGCCGCGCGGTAGGCGGCGACGGTCGCCGCTGCCGTGGCCTGCCAGCTCAGCCCGGACACCGCGGCGAGGCCGCGACGGCGCAGGTCCTGGTTGGCGGCCGCGTCGTGCACCAGCGGGCGCAGGGCTTTCGCCCAGTCCTCGGCGACCGATCGCGCCACGAGCACGGCGCCGTCCCCGCAGACCTGGGGCAGCGCGCCGACCGCGCTCGCGACCACCGCGCCACCGCAGGCCATGGCCTCGACCGGCGGCAGCCCGAATCCCTCGTACTGCGAGCAGTAGGCGACCACCGTCGCGGCCGCGTACAGCGCGGGCAGGTCCGCGGTGTCGACGTAGCCGAGCCCGATCGCCGAGCTCGGCGCCTGCGGGCCGTCGGATCCGGCGCCGGCCAGCACCAGGGGGACGTCGAGGAGGCCGGCCGCCTCGGCCAGCATCGCGACCTGCTTGCGCGGTTCGACGGTGCCGACTTGCAGCACGAAGCGCGGCGGCAGGTCATACCGCGCGCGCACTCGCGCGACGTCGTGTTCCCCGGGTTCCCGCGCCCACCCGGCGGGGGCGAGCGGTACGACGACCGCGTCCCGGCCGAACCGGTCGGCGATCCGCTCGGCGGTGAACTCCGAGACCGCGATGAGCAGATCGGCGCGGGCCAGCGACATCCGGACCAGCAGCTGTTCGCCCCGTGCCCGGTAGCGACTGAACGCCCACGGGACATCGAACACCGACAGGTCGTGCACGGTACCGACGGTCGCGCGCGGCCCGGTGACCGGAACGTCGACGTCGAGCCCGTGGAAGACATCGACGCCGCGCAGCGGGGCGATGCCGTGCCAGGCCCGCCGCGCCCCCGCCGCGACCGGACGCGTCACCGCGCTGATGCCCGGCGGCAGGATCGCCACGGCATCGGCTTGGACCACGGCCGACAGGGCGGTTCCCGCCAGCAGGGCCGGCATCCGCGCCAGCAGCTCACGCTGATAGGTCGACACCCCCGCCCCGTTCGGACGGCAGGCCAGCGCACCGAAACACAGTGCGCCACCTCGCTTTTCCTGTGCCTCGACGTTCATGTGACCTGCTCGGGGACAGCGCTGCGCTCGACGGTCGTGGACTGCTGGGTGATCGCACAGCCGACGACCGCGGCCAGCAACCAGAAGTAGAAATCACTGGGGAAGATCTCGAAGTAGCTCGACGCGACCGCCGCCACCGCGCTGGCCAGCACCGCCGCCGCGACGCCGAGCGCCAGGGCGGCGTCGTTGCCACGCAGTGTGCGGGCCGCGCGAATCGACATCAGGTAGATCACCACCATGATCGCCGCGAACAGCCACACACCGATCGGCCCGAGTTCGATCAGGAGCTTCACGTAGTAGTTGTCGGGCTGATACGGACGTCCGTAGATCTGGACCTCGCCGGTGGCGTACGGCAGCTTCTCGGCCATCGGGCCGAGTTCCTCGACCAGCAGACGCGCCTTCGCCGCGCCGGTGGAACCGAGACCGTCCCCGAACGGATGACTGCCGACCGACCGGATCACGGTGTTCCAGCCGGTCCCCCGGTCGGCCAGGCTCGACGACGAGAACAGCGAACTGCGGGCCTGCGCGGACACCGCGACACTGCCCAGGCCGATCAGCACGACGCCGCCGATGATCACCGCCTTCAGCTGCCGCCGATACCGCACCACCGCCAGCACCAGTGCCCCGACCAGCAGGCCCACCAGCGCCGCCCGCACCACACTCGCCGCGATCCCCGCGACCAGTACCGGCGTCGCCAGCAGGAAGATCCGGTTGCGCGGGCGCCGCGGCGCGGCCAGCGCCACCGAACCACCGACGAGCAGGACCGTCACCAGGTAGAACCCGAACGGAAACGGCTGATTGAACGTGCTGAACGAGCGCAGGATGCCCCCCGAGAACCGGATCGTCTCGTTGTACTCGTAGCCCATCTGGGCCAGTCCTGCCGCGCCGATCGCCTGCTGGGCCAATCCGAACACCGCGATCACGATCGACTCCATCATCATGATGGTCACCAGCAGATCGCGGTCGCGCGCGTTGAACGGTCGCAGGTACAGGATCAGCGGGACCACGACGAAGTAGAAGAACGTGATCTTGATCGCGAACAGGCCGAGCGATCCTGCCGTCACGAACGCCGACACGACCCCGAACACGACCAGGACCGCGCCGAACGACCACCACGGAATCACCGGGCGCGGTTCGGATTCGCGCTGCGGGACGACGACAGCCACCGCGAGGGTGAGCAGCAGCAGCGCCTCCTTCCACCCGTTGACCTGCATCCACCCGGGCGCGATCAGGAGCAGACCGTTGAACGGCACCAGCGCGGCGACCAGCAACAGCCCGCGCTGCGGCCGATGGCGGATCCAGCGCAGGAACACCCACGCGACCGGAACCGCGAGCAGGTACAGCAGCGGGCCCACGATTCAGCCCTTCCCGGCCGCGCGTTTGACCCGCGCGCCCAGCCGGACCAGTGCCTGACGCACGACCTTGCCGTCGCCGACGAGGACATCGACGAGGCGGATCTGATCGCGGTGCCTGCGCCGGTAGTGGTGGTTGAACCGGAGCACGTCGGACAGCTTGCTGAGGGTCGAGGTGGTGGAGGAGTAATTGAACGCCGAGGCGCGGTTGATCGCCAGCACCCGGCTGTCACCGAAGAAGCCGCCGCGCTCGATCAGTTGCGCGATGAGGTCGATGTCCATCGCGTAGAGGAAGTCGGTGCGGAACCCGCTGGTCGTGGCCAGATCGCTGCGGCGGAACATGAACGCGGCCGTCGGGCACAGTTCGTCGGGGAGCTTGCGGACGAAGGCGCGCAGGGCGGTCCGCGACGAGCGGCGCCCGAGCAGTCCCGTCAGCCCACGCGATCGGGCGAGCAGCGTTCCCGCGTCGTCGATGACGTCGAACCTGGCGCCGGTGACGGCGATCTCCGGATCGCGCAGCGCATCGACCTGCGCCGACAGGCAATTCGGGGTGATCAGGTCGTCGGCGCAGACGAGCTTGACCAGCTCACCCGAGGCCAGTCCGATCGTCCGGTCCCAGTTCTCGGCGATCGGCAGGACGACGTCGTTGGTGTAGAGCCGAATCCGGTCGTCGTCGAAGGACCGCACCAGCTCGCCGGTGCCGTCGACGCTCGCGTTGTCGACCACGACGATCTCGAAATCCGCGAAGTCCTGCGCGAGGATCGACCCGATGGTCTCGACGATCGTGCGTGCCGCGTTGAATGCCGGGACACACACCGACACCCGAACCCCCACCACTGTTCGATCCTCCATGATTTCCGTCACTCACCGATCCCGCGTGCCCGCCGCGGGCGGGCACGAACCGGCTCAGCGTACCGATCTCCCCGCGCCCGCGCTCATCTGGCGATTTCCGCCACATCGACCCGCTGAACTGTTTCCGCGGCGCTGCGGGCACGTCGCGCCACGTGCGTATCGAGTGGGACCGCATCGACGTTTCAGATTCCGGGACACGTTTACCGGCCGCACCCGCCGGGTAAACCCGTCGCGGTCACGTCTCGCGGCGCAGCGGAACCCCAGCTACCATCGCCACCACTACCGGTGGAATGTGGGGGAAGTGTGAGTGAGACGGCGGCGACGGGTGAGTCCCGCTCGGCGAGCGCGTCGATGTCCGGCGTCGACCTCGCCGGGCACGCCCGCCAGCTGGTCCGGGTCCTCCCGATCGCCCTGGTGGTGGCCGTGCTGGTCGGCGCGGGCGTCTGGCTGGTGCGCGACCGCAGCGACCGCACCTACGAGGCGAGCCTGACCGCGCAGATCTCCCAGCAATCGATCGGCGCGGTGTTCAACGAACTCACCCAGCCCTACATCGTGCTGATCACCGAGAGCCGGGTGCTGTCGGACGTGGTGAAGAACGGGCTGGCCCCCTCCGAAGACGATCTGCGGCCCCGGGTCTCGGCCATGACCGGCCCCGCACCCTCGCTGTTGATCATCACAGCGCAGGCGAGCACTCCCGAGCAGGCCGCCAAACTCGTCCTCGCGGTAGAACAGTCGCTCGACCGTGTCGGATCCCAGATGCGCACCGAGGCGATCGCTCGCTCGGCGGCCGACCTGGAAGATCACCGCCGGGCCGTCGAGGACACCTTCTCCAAGCGGCTCGTCGACGATCCGCTGCGGCCGGAGCTGAGTTTCGACGCCAGGGACGTCGCCCGCGAAATCGAGTTCCGCCAGGTGCTCGGCATGGCCCGGCTCACCGTGATCAGCAATCCGCGCACGGAACTGGTGGCCCCGCACCCGGTGCAGGAAGGGCTGTTCGCCGCCTTGGCCGCGTTGATCGTGGCCGCCGAGGGCCTGGTGCTGGCGCGTGGCGCGCTGGAGCGGCGCACCGGTCGCAAGCGCACCGCCGAGGAACCGAAGCCCGCCGAGACATCCGCGTCGGTCGGTACCTCCGAGGTCGACCCGTCCGCCCGCGCCGACGCGATCGCGCCGGCATCGGTATCCGTCGCCTACGACCCCGAGACCACGGTCCTCCCCCGCCAGTGGCCCCCACGGGCAGCCCCGGTGAAGACCGCGAGCAAGAACTCGACGCCCAGCGCGTAGGGCGGGCAACCGCTCGGGACCGGGTCGCCACGGACCGACCGACACGAGCCGAGAGGAACGCTGATGCGCAGCTTCGATCACAGCACGGCCGTCCAGGCCCGGCTGCACGAGCTCGTTCCGGGCGGCGCGCACACCTACGCGCGCGGCAGCGACCAATACCCCGAGGGCATGGCCCCGGTGCTGGTGCGCGGCAAGGGCGCTCGGGTCTGGGATGTCGACGGCAACGAGTTCGTCGAGTACGGGATGGGGCTGCGCGCGGTCACGCTGGGCCACGGCTACGAGCCGGTGTGCGCGGCCGCCGCGCGCGCCGCCGCCGACGGCTCGAGCTTCTCCCGGCCCACCGAATCGGAACTGCTCGCCGCCGAGGACTTCCTGTCGCTGGTGCCCGGCGCCGACATGGTCAAGTTCGCCAAGAACGGCTCCGACGCCACCACCGCCGCGGTGCGTCTCGCCAGGGCGGTCACCGGGCGGACCCGGATCGCCGTCTGCGATCAGCCGTTCTTCTCCGTCGACGACTGGTTCATCGGCACCACCGAGATGGCGGGCGGCATCCCCGCCGTCGACACCGTGAAGTTCCCCTACAACGACCTCGACGCGCTGGCGGGCACCCTGGCCGCCGGTGAGGTGGCCGCGGTGTTCCTCGAGGCCGCCACCGCCTTGGCCGAGCCGCTGCCCGGCTATCTGGAAGGCGTTCGCGCGCTCTGTGATCGGCACGGCACACTGCTGGTGTTCGACGAGATGATCACCGGCTTCCGCTGGGCGGCGGGTGGCGCGCAGGCCGTCTACGGCGTCACGCCCGACCTGTCGTGCTGGGGCAAGGCGATGGGCAACGGCTTCCCGATCTCCGCGCTCGCGGGCAAGCGCGAGTACATGGAGCTCGGCGGGCTGCGTACCGAGCGGGACCGGGTGTTCCTGCTCTCGACCACGCACGGCCCGGAGACCTCGGCGCTGGCCGCGTTCCGCGCGGTCGTGCACGCCTACCGCACCGAGGACCCGGTCACCCGGATGGAGCAGGCGGGGCGCGACCTGGCCGACGGCGTGAACGCCGTCGCCGCCGAGCTCGGGCTCGCCGACCACCTCCAGGTCCGGGGCCGTCCGTCCTGCCTGATCTTCCGTACCCTCGACGCGGAAGGTGCTGCGTCCCAGGCCTTCCGGACGCTGTTCCTGCAGGAGCTGCTCCAGCGTGGGGTGCTCGGTCAGTCCTTCGTCGTCTCCGCGGCCCACGACGCCGCCGCCGTGACTGCCACCGTCGCCGCCTGCGCCGAGGCCGCCGTGGTCTATCGCCGCGCGATCGACCGGGGCACCGTCGAGGGTCTGCTGCGCGGCAGGCCGGTCGCCCCCGCCCTGCGCCGCACCGCCGCCCCCCGACAGATCGAAACGAGCACCTCCCGATGACCCGTGTCGCCCTCGTACACGAACGTTTCACCGAGTTCGGCGGTTCCGAGGCGGTGGTCGGCGAATTCGTCGAAACCTGGCCCGATGCCGAGGTTTTCGCGCCGATCGTCGCGCCGGGCGGGATCCGCGAACCGGTCGGCGCCGTCCACGACAGCTGGCTCAGCCGCGCCCATGCCCTGACCGGCGGCAGACACGCTCCCCTGCTGCCGCTGGTGCCGCGCGTGCTGCGCCGGTTGCCGCTGCGCGACCACGACGTGGTGGTGATCAGCCATCACGCCTTCGCCACCCAGGCCGCCCTGGCCACCGACGCACCCGTCGTCGCCTACGTGCACAGCCCGGCCCGGTGGGCCTGGGATCGCGAGTTCCGCGCCCAGGAGGCGGGTGGGCGCGCCGGGCAGCTCGCCCTCGCCGCGCTGGGCACGCTGGCGCGCCGCGGGGAACTGCGCGCCGCGCCGCGGCTCGCCCACGTGGTGGCCAACTCGCACGCGGTCGCGCAGCGGGTCACCGACTGGTGGGGACTGCCCGCCTCGGTGGTCAATCCGCCGGTCCAGGTCGCGCGGTTCACTCCCGACCCGGCCCTCGCCCGCGAGGACTTCTACCTGTGCGCGGGCAGGCTGGTGCCCTACAAGCGCGCCGACCTGGCGATCCGGGCGGCGCAGCGGGCCGGGGTGCGTCTGGTCGTTCTCGGCGAGGGCCGCTTCCGCGCCCAGCTCGCGGCGATCGCGGGCCCGGAGACCACCTTCCTCGGCGCCACCTCCGCCGCGCAGTTGCAGGACATGTACCGGCGCTGCCGGGCGTTGCTGATGCCGGGCATCGAGGACTTCGGCATCGTGCCCGTCGAGGCGATGGCGTGCGGCGCCCCCGTGCTCGCCGTCGGGGCGGGCGGCGCACTCGACACGGTGCGGCCCGGTGTCGTCGGCGCCTACGTGCCCGCGGGCACCGACGACGAGGTCGTCGCGGCACTGGCCGAGCTGATGGGCGAGTTCGATTCGGCGACCTACGATCCGGCGAAGATCCGCGACCACGCGCTCACCTTCGCTCCCGAGGTGTTCCGCGCGCGGATGGCCGGGGTCGTCGACGACGTCCTCGCCGGCCGATAGCGACAAGTTGTCCGAAACTCGCAGTTACTGAAATCAACTGTCACACACACCCTTTGACCTGCGACGATCGGTGACAATTCCCACACGGTGACCGGGCGCCACGAGCTTGCCCGGCAAGGTTACCGACGAGTACGGTGAGGGCCTGCCGGGACGACGATGTGCCCGGTTTCTCTCCAGCCACTTGCTGCTGGATTTCGACCGTTGATCGCCGCATCCACCGCCGCATGCCGGATCACTGTTGCACGACACCGTGTTTCGAGAATCTTCAGGAGGGGCGATGGTTTCCTACATCGTGACAGGCGGTACCGGATTTCTGGGTCGGCGAGTGGTGCGGGGGCTGCTCGCCGCCGACCCGACGGCGATCGTGCACGTGCTGGTGCGTGCCGAGTCGCTGGCCAAGTTCACCGCGCTGACCGCGCAGCATCCCGACGGTGATCGGGTGTTCGCGCTGGTCGGCGACCTGACCGCCGACGGCCTCGGCCTGGGCGACGAGCCGCCGCGCGCCGATCACGTGCTGCATCTGGGCGCGGTCTACGACATGACCGCCGACGAGGAGACCGCGCACGCGGCCAATGTCGCCGGCACCCGCTCGGTGATCGAGCTGGCGCGCAGGCTCGACGCCGTGCTGCACCACGTGTCCTCGGTGGCCGTCGCGGGCGATCACCGCGGCAAGTTCTTCGAGGAGGACTTCGATCTCGGCCAGAACCTGACCTCGCCGTATCACCGCACCAAGTTCGCCGCCGAGAAGCTCGTCCGGGAAACCACCGACGTGCGCTGGCGGGTGTACCGCCCGGCGATCGTGGTCGGTGATTCGCGCACCGGCGAGATGGACAAGATCGACGGCCCGTACTACTTCTTCGCCGCGATCGACGCCCTCTCGGCGCTGCCGGCCGAATTGCCGCTGCCCCTGCCCGATCTGGGCGCCACCAATGTCGTTCCGGTCGACTACGTCGCCGAGGCGATGGTCCGGCTGGTGCGCAAGGACGGACTCGACGGGCGCACGTTCCACCTGGTCAACCCGGAGCCGCAGCCCTTCGGCGAGATCTACCGCGCGCTGGCCACCGCCGCGGGTGGCCCGGTGGGCATCGGCACGGTCCCCGGCAGTGCCCGCGCGCTGTCGGGCCTCGGGCACGTGCCCGGCGCCCACGCGGTGCGCGACTTCCTGTTCGAACAGGCGGGCATTCCCGCCGAGGTCGCGCCGCACGTCGGTTTCACCGCCGAGTTCGTCGCCGAATCGACCCGCGCGCAGCTGCCCGGCCTGACGGTGCCCGCCTTCGACACCTACGCCCAGCGGCTGTGGGACTTCTGGCGTGCCAACCTCGACCCGCATCGCGGGCGGGTCCCGGCCGACGCCGACCGGCTCGCGGGCCGGATCGTGCTGATCACCGGCGCGTCCTCGGGCATCGGCCTGGCCACCGCGCACGCGGTCGCCCAGCGCGGCGCCACCGTGCTCATGGTGGCCCGTGGCGTCGAAGACCTCACCGCCGCAGCGGAATCCGTGCGGGCCGACGGCGGCACCGCCTTCGCCTACCCGTGCGACATCACCGACGCGACGGCCGTCGACGGCCTCGTGCAGCAGCTGCTGAGCGAGCACGGCCATGTCGATTACCTGATCAACAACGCGGGTCGCTCGATCCGTCGCTCGGTCGCAAACTCGGTGGACCGCATGCACGACTTCGAGCGGACGATGGCGGTGAACTACTTCGGCGCCGTGCGGCTGATCCTGGCGCTGTTGCCGTCGATGCGGGAGCGCCACTTCGGCCACATCGTCAACATCTCTTCGATCGCGGTGCAGACCAAGGTTCCCCGCTTCGCCGCCTATGCCGCCAGCAAGTCGGCGCTGGACAATTTCAGCGATATCGCCGCCGTCGAGAACCGTGGCGCCGGTGTCACGTTCACCTCCATCCGGATGCCACTGGTGCGCACCCCGATGATCGCCCCCACCGATCTCTACCGCGCCCTGCCGCTGCCCGACCCCGAGCGCGCCGCCCGGATCGTGGTGCGCGCGATGCTGGAGCGGCCCGACCGGATCGATACCCCGGTCGGCACCTTCTCGCAGGCGGTCGAGATGTTCCTGCCCTCGCTCAAGCGGACCATCATGCACACCGGCTTCCGGCTCTTCGGCGAATCCACTGCGGCACAGGGCAAGCCGGTGCTCGCCGAGCCCGCCCCCGAGCCGGCGGCGCCGGTCGAGCCCAGCCGCAACGCGCTCACTGTCCTGGCTCCGGTGCTCACCCCGCTGATGGTGATGCCGGGTTCGGCGGCCCGGATGAGCCGTGTGCTGCCGGGCGTGCACTGGTAGTCGCCCTGGATCGACGACACCGGGCCGCGCACGATCACCTCGTGCGCGGCCCGGTTCGTCGCGGTCGCGACCGGTCTCGCGATCAGTGCGTGGGCACCGGCGCCGTGGCCTGCCAGGGCTGTCCGGCCGCGATGAGCGGACGGATCGCGCGCAGCTCCCGGGGCCTGCGCATCGCGACGGCTCCGACCGGGCGTCGATCGCGCAGAGCGACGGCGAGGAAGTCCTTGCCCGCCAGATCCCCGTCGACGACCAGTTCGTCGTGCGGGTGAATCCAGCCGGCGAACTGCATCGAGACGCCGTGCTGGTCGGTCCAGCCCCACGGCACCTCGGCGGGCGCGGCCGGGTGCCCGAGCATCGACAGGGCCGCCGCCGCACCGGCGGTCATGGCGGAGTTCCAGTGCTGACCGCGTTCGAATTCCCCACGCAGCGGGTGGAATCCGGTGGTGGCGTCGCCCGCGGCGAACACCCCCGCCGCCGAGGTGCGGTAGTGCTGGTCGACGACGATACCGTCGTTGACGGCGATCCCCGCGGCCTCGGCCAGCGCCGTTTCCGGCACCGACCCGACGGCGACCAGCGCGGCGGCGGCCGACCAGGTGCGCCCGTCGGCAGCG
This sequence comes from Nocardia canadensis, assembly GCF_032656385.1. Lineage (NCBI taxonomy): Bacteria > Bacillati > Actinomycetota > Actinomycetes > Mycobacteriales > Nocardiaceae > Nocardia > Nocardia canadensis. The sequence continues at coordinate 661,528 of NZ_JAVCWB010000008.1, read as the reverse complement.
GTGGCCGTGACGCCGGTGCCCGCGTCGACCACCTGGGTGGTCAGCACGCCGTTCTCCACCACGACGCCGTGTTCCTCGTGCAGGCGCCGCAGCACGTCCGACACCGCCGCAGGCACCACCCGATCCATCAGCGCGGCTCCGGCATCGAGCACCGTCACGCGGGCACCCAGACCCCGCACGGTGGCGGCGACCTCGCAACCGATCAGCCCACCACCGATGATCAGCAGCGAGCCGCCCGCGGTGACCGCCGCCTGGAGCGCGGCGATGTCGGCGCGGGTGCGCAGGGTGTGCACCCGGGTCGAGGTGGTGTCGATCGTCCGCGCCCGAGCCCCGGTGGCCAGCAGCAGGCTGTCGTAGCCGAGCACCTCGCCGGTGCCCGATCGCACTGTCGCACGGTCGATATCGATCTCTTCCACCCCGAACGCGGGGCGCAGATCGATCCGGTTGTCGACCCAGAACTTCACCGGTTTGAGCAGCGCGCGATCGAACGATCCGGTGCCTGCCAGCAGTTCCTTCGACACAGCGGGTCTGCGGTAGGGCAGGTCCGGTTCGTCGCCGACCAGGACGATCTCCCCCGCGTAGCCCTCGCGCCGCAGCGTCTGGGCCGCGGTCGCGCCGGCGACGCCGGCACCCACGATGACGATCCGGCCGCTCATCCGCGGCTCACCTCGAGCATCTCGAAGTCGGCCTTGGCCGCACCGCAATCCGGGCAGGACCAGTCGTCGGGGATGTCGTCCCAGCGGGTGCCCGCCACGATCCCGTCCTCGGGCCAGCCGAGCGCCTCGTCGTACTCGAAACCACATTGCACGCAACGGAACAGCTTGTAGTCGCTCATCGTGACACCTCCTCACTCGGCGCGAAGTCGAGCTTCTCGCGGACCCCGCAGTCCGGGCAGCACCAGTCGTCGGGGATCGCCGCCCAGGCGGTCCCGGCCGGGAAGCCCTCGCGGGGCGCGCCTGTGGTCTCGTCGTAGCGGTAGTCGCAGACCGGACAGGTGTAGGCGGCCATCAGCGCGCTCCGTACTTCGCCAGGACCTTGTCCCGCTTGGCGGGCTGGATGTTCACGCGGGTGATGTCGCCGTCGTAGTGCGCGAGCACGCGCGGGTCCATCACCTTGCGCCACAGCGGTGTGAGGTAGGCCAGGCCGATCAGGCTGGCGTAGCCGCTGGGCAGTTCGGGCGCGCCGTCCATGTGCCGCAGCGTCTGGTAGCGCCGGGTCGGATTGGCGTGGTGATCGCTGTGCCGCTGCAGGTGGTACAGGAAGATGTTGGTGACGATGTGGTCGGAGTTCCAGCTGTGCTCGGGGGTGCACCGCTCGTAGCGCCCCGAGGCGGTCTTCTGCCGCAGCAGACCGTAGTGCTCGAGGTAGTTCACCGTCTCCAGCAGCGAGAAGCCGTACACGGCCTGGATCAGCAGGAACGGCAGGATCACCGGGCCGAACACCGCGACCAGCGCCGCCCACAGCACCACCGTCATCAGCCAGGCGTTGAGCACGTCGTTGTGCATGCTGAACGGTCCCTTGCCGAGTCGCTCGAGGCGGGTGCGCTCGAGTTCCCAGGCCGAGACCAGGCTGCCCCACACACTGCGGGGCAGGAACGTCCAGAACGATTCGCCGAAGCGGGCGCTGGCGGGGTCCTCCGGCGTGGACACGCGCACGTGGTGACCGCGATTGTGCTCGATGTAGAAGTGACCGTAGCCGGTCTGGGCGAGGGTGATCTTCGACAGCCAGCGCTCCAGCTCGTCCTTCTTGTGCCCGAGCTCGTGCGCGGTGTTGATCCCGATGCCGCCCATCGCGCCGATCGTGAAGGCCAGGCCGATCTTCGACACCAGGCCGAGGCCGCCGTCGATGCCGAGCCAGGACAGATCGTCGGCCGTCCACAGGTAGCAGGCGAACACCAGGCTCACCAGCTGCAGGGGGATGTAGGCGTAGGTGCAGTACCGGTAGTACCGATCGTTCTCGAGCAGCTCCATGGCCTCTTCCGGCGGGTTCTTGCCGTCGGGGCCGAAGAAGCGATCCAGGATCGGCAGCAGCACGTAGAGCAGGATCGGCCCGAGCCACCACCAGACCGGCGCGACCGCGGTCCAACCCAGCTGGTTGAACGCCCACACGAAGGCGACGGCCAGCAGCGTCGCGCTGGGCGCGATCAGGCCGAACAGCCAGAGGTAGCGCTTGGGGTCGCGCCAGTGCAGGACTGCCGTCGACCCTTCGTGGTCGTCGATGCGAGATGTCGTCATTGTCATTCTCCTGATCGCCGAGACACCGGCTCGGTCATTGCTGTGTTCGTTTACAACATAGCGCGATGTGTTCTCAGTGAATACACTTTAGGAAGAATTGTCAATGAACGAGCAGATTCGATAGCACATGTACGATGATCGAGTGGCCGAATCGCCGAACTTCCACGCCGAGATGCGTCTGCTGTTGCGTGACCGCATGCTCGATGCCGCCCGCACCATGGTCGTCACCGAAGGGTGGGGCGCGGTCAACATGTCGCGCGTGGCCAAGGAGGTCGGCGTCAGCAGGCCGGTCCTGTACAAGGAAATGGGGACCAAACAGGCCCTTGCCGACGCCCTGATCGAGCGCGAGCTGGGCATCTACCTGGCAGGCATCGCCGACACCCTGGCCGAACACCCCACCGACGCCATCGCGGGCATGACCGCCGCCGCGGACTACGCGCTGCGCAACGCCGGGGACAACACTTTGATCAAGGCTGTGCTCGCGGCCCGAGCGGACGGCGACACCGCGCTGCTGCCCGCGTTGATGAGCGATCCGGAGCCGGTGTTGGGCCGCGCGGTCGCCACGCTGACCGGCACCGTGCGGGAGCACTACCGGCTCGACGCGCTGTCCGACGACGAACTGACCTCGTTCGTCGAGATCATGGTCCGGCTGACGCTGAGCCATCTGTTCCAGCCGACCGGCAGCGTCGACCGCGCGGTGGCACAGATCGGCGCTGTCCTGAACGGGGTACTGCCCGCCGTCTGACGACGACGGGCAGCGGGCTCACAGCCGCGCGTCGACTTGCCCGACGGCGTTGGCGAAGGCCCAGCTGTAGGCCCCGTGCGCGGTCGGGAAGACACCACCCGCGCAGACGGGATCGCCCGCGGTGCAATAGTTCGCGGTGCGGTCGGCGTACCACGGCGCGACCGTGCCGCCGACGAGCCGCAACGGATCACCGAACAGCAGCACCGCCACCACCCGCGAGGACACCTCCGGCGGCAGCACCCACATGCCGGGCAGGATCATCATCGCCGGCGAGCCGAGGACTCCGTGCGTCACCGCCGCGCCCTGCGAGTAGCCGACGAGCACGAAACGCTGGTCGGGGCAGGCCGCGGCCTGAGCGAGCACATGCGTCGTCATCGCCCTCGTACCGTCGCTGACCGAGGAGGGCACCAGCAGATCCGCCGGGTACTCGACCCGATGGGCGGTGGTGTCGACCGATAGTTGCGCGCTCAGCACCGCGTAGAGCGGGTCGCCGACGACCGAGCCGAGATAGCCGGGTTCCTGTGTCCCACGGGCGACCACGACATCGAGCGTGGCGCAACTCTGCGCCATCGCCGTCAGTCCCGGTGACATCGCTGTCCCGATCCCCGCGGCCAGTAGCAACACCGACAGCGCTCGCGCTGTATGTCCTGCGACGATACGAATTACCTTCCGGTTGGTCATGGCACCCACCCACTCACGCCGTTGTGAGAACTAGAGAGACGAGCGATCACCGTCCACCGCAACGGTATTCGGCGTGCTCACTGGTGGGATACCCGCTGACCTGCATCGACTCGACGCGAAGTCGGCATCTCTTGCGCCACGGTCGGGTCTCGGATCATCGTGCGGCACAAGGCCGCAGGCGGATCAGTGCTTCTTCGGCTTCTTCTTCTTCTTGGGCTTGTCGTGGTCGGGCTCCCACTCGTAGCCGGGAACGCCGCGCTCGCAGTAGGAGTTCTCGACGAGGACATCGCCCTGGTCACGCTCGCACCACCGCTCCGACCGCGAGCAGGAGGTGGCGCCGAGACCGGCGAGTACCGTGAACACGAGCAGGGCAGCACCGGTACGGGTTCGGACTTTCATGGATTCCCAGACCTCTCTCGAACGAAACGCCGCTGGTCAGAGCATTTTCCAACACTTGCCGCCGGCCACCGACGCACCAATGCTACGTTCCGTGGATGTCGAGCACAGTGTCAGAGCCCACCGACGACTTCACCCCCGACGCGATCGTCGTCGGCGCAGGCCTCGCCGGGCTGGTCGCCACGCACGAGCTGGTACTGGCCGGCCGCAATGTCCTGGTGGTCGACCAGGAGAACCGCGCCAATCTCGGCGGCCAGGCGTTCTGGTCGCTGGGCGGGTTGTTCTTCGTCGACAGCCCCGAGCAGCGCAGGCTCGGGATCAAGGACTCCTATGAACTGGCACTGCAGGACTGGCTCGGTTCGGCCGGTTTCGATCGCGAGGACGAGGATCGGATGGCGCGCCAGTGGGCACAGGCCTACGTGCGGTTCGCTACCGACGAGAAGCGGGACTACTTGCACGCCTTGGGTCTTCGTGTCACGCCGCTGGTCGGCTGGGCCGAGCGCGGCGGCGGACTGGCCGACGGGCACGGCAACTCGGTGCCCCGCTTCCATCTGACCTGGGGCACCGGACCCGAGGTCGTGCGGGTCTTCCTCGAGCCCGTGCTCGTCGGCGAGGTCCGCGGCCAGGTGCGGTTCGCGTTCCGGCACCGAGTCGACGAGCTGATCGTCACCGACGGCGCCGTCACCGGGGTCCGCGGCAGCGTCCTGGCCCCCAGCGACACCGAGCGCGGGGTCGCCTCGAACCGGGACACGGTGGGCGAGTTCGCCTTCCACGCGCCCTCGGTGCTGGTGAGTTCCGGCGGCATCGGGCACGCGCACGACCTGATCCGCCGCAACTGGCCCACCGAACGGCTCGGTCCGTGCCCGGAGACGATGATCTCGGGCGTGCCCGCCTATGTCGACGGCCGGATGCTCGGCATCTCCGAACAAGCCGGCGCGGCGCTGGTCAACCGAGATCGCATGTGGCACTACACCGAGGGGATCAACAACTGGGATCCGGTCTGGCCCGATCACGCGATCCGGATCATTCCCGGACCCTCGTCGCTGTGGTTCGATGCGAACGGAATCCGCATGCCCGCACCGTGTTTCCCCGGTTTCGACACCAACGAGACGATGCGCCGGATCCTGTCGACCGGGCACGACTACTCCTGGTTCGTGCTCAACCAGACGATCATCGAGAAGGAGTTCGCGCTCTCGGGCTCGGAGCAGAATCCCGACATCACCGGCAAGGACCTCAAGCTCACGCTGCGCAGCCGCGTCGCCAAGGGCGCTCCGGGTCCGGTGGAGGCGTTCAAACAGCACGGTGTGGATTTCGTCGTCGCCGATTCGCTGACCGAGCTCGTCGACGGCATGAACGACATCGCCCGGGGACCGAAGCTGGACGCGGCCGCGCTCGAGCGCCAGATCGTCGCCAGGGACCGTGAGGTCGCCAATCCCTACACCAAGGACGCGCAGATCTCCGCGATCAGCAACGCCCGCAAGTACTTCGGTGACAAGGCGGGGCGCGTGGTCAAGCCGCACCGCGTTCTCGATCCCGCGCACGGCCCGCTCATCGCGGTCCGGCTGAACATCCTGACCCGCAAGACGCTCGGTGGCCTGCAGACCGATCTCGATTCGCGGGTGCTGCGACCGGACGGCGAGGTGTTCCCCGGTCTGTTCGCCGCGGGTGAGGTCGCCGGCTTCGGCGGCGGCGGCGTGCACGGCTACAACGCGCTGGAGGGCACGTTCCTGGGCGGGTGCATCTTCTCGGGTCGCGCGGCGGGTCGGGCGATGGCGCGGCGGGCGACCGAGTAGGCGCTAGACGGGGCGGCCGTGCCGGGGGCCGAGGGCGCGTGCCGCTTCCTTGGCCACCTCGGCCAGCGCCCGCGCGAGCCGGGCGGTGTCGAGGGCACTGCGGTCGCCGTGCACCGTGCCCGACAGCGAGATCGCGGCCAGCGCGACCCCGCGGCCGCGGATCGGCACCGCGACACAGCCCACACCGGGCAGCGATTCCTCGGTGTCCACGGCCACGCCCTGCCGATTGCGGATCCGGGCCAGTTCACGATGCAGTTCGGCGCGATCGATGATGGTGCGGGCAGTGCGCGGCACGGTGACCCCGCGCAGCGAGGCCTCGGCGATGCCGGGTTCGAGGGTGGCCAGCAGCGCCTTGCCGACCGCGGTGCAGTGCGCGGGCAGTCGTCCGCCGACCCGGGTGGGGATGGCGACCTGGCTGCGCCCGCCCGCGCGGTCCAGGAACAGCACCTCGCGTCCGTCGAGGACGGCGAGATGACCGATCAGGCCGGTGCGCTGGCTCAGGTCGTAGAGCAGCGGACCGACGACTTCGCGCAGCTCGTTGTGCTCAGCGGCCAGTCCGCCCAGCTCCAGCACGCGCAGCCCGAGCCGGTAGCCGCCGGGGGTGTGCGCGAGCCAGCGCAGCCGGATCATCTGGTCGAGGATCCGGTGCACCGTGGAGCGCGGTAGCCCGGTGCGTTCGGCCAGGCCGAGCAGTGTGAGGGTGGGAGTGGTCGAGTCGAACGCGTCGAGGATCAGCGTCATCCGCTCGATCATCGACGTCGGCGGCGCACCGGCGGCCCGGCCCGATCCGGTCCACAGGTCCTCCGGCGCCGGCTCGGTCACGATCTCGACCGTCATTGATCCAACCTCCACAGTGTGTAGCGGATACAGACTAGAGCCGTCCGTGTCGCTTACGCACCATTTCGCTGTACCGAGCGGTTCATCGCGGTCAGGGCAAGGCGTCTGCCGGTCAGGGGTGCGCTGGTGGGGGCCAGGATCGCGGCGATGTCGGCGACGGCGCGGGCGGCCGCGGATTCCGGGGCGGTGTGGGCGAACGGAGCGCCCTCGTCGCCCGCCGCGCAGACGCCCGGATCGAACGGGATCCGGCCGAGCACCGGACAGTAGGTGTCGAGGAGCGTACTCAGCGCCCGGCTGACGGCAGTGGCCCCGCCCGCGCCGAACAGGGTGTGCCGGGTCCCGTCCGGGCTGTCGTACCAGGACATGTTCTCGATGATGCCCGCCACCCGCTGCCCGGTCCGAGCCGCGACGGCGCCCGCCCGTTCGGCGATGCGGGCCGCCGTGCGCTGCGGCGTCGTGACGACCAGCAGCTGGGCGGCGGGCAGCAGTTGGGCCAGGGAGATCGCGATGTCACCGGTGCCGGGCGGCATATCGATCAGCAGGATGTCGAGCTCACCCCAGTAGACGTCGTGCACGAACTGCGCCAATGCGCGATGCAGCATCGGGCCGCGCCAGACGACGGGGGTGTTGCCGTCGGCGAACATGCCGATCGAGATGACCCGGACACCGAAGGCGCTGGGCGGCATCATCATTCGCTCGACCAGGGTCGGGCCGACGGTGATGCCGAGCATCGCGGGGACCGAATGCCCGTGCACGTCGGCGTCCATGATGCCGACCCGCAGACCGCGGCGGGCCAGCGCGACCGCCAGATTCACCGTGACGCTGGACTTTCCGACACCGCCCTTCCCGGACACGACGCAGTACACCGTCGTCGGCGACGCCGGGTCGGCCGGCCCGCTCGCCGCTGCGGCGTCCGGCCCGCGCAGCTGGACGCGCAGCGCCCGGCGCTGGTCTTCGCTCATCACACCGAAGTCGATGTCGACACCGGCGACGCCGGGGAGCGCGGTGACGGCGGCCCAGATGTCCTCGCTGATCCTCGCCCGCAGCGGGCAGGCGGCGACCGTCAGCAGGACGCGGATGCCGACGTGGCCGTGAGCGTCCACCACGACGGCCGCGACCATGTTCAGTTCGGTGAGCGGACGGCCGATCTCGGGATCGCAGACCTCGCCCAGGGCGGCGATGATCTGTGTTTCGGTCGGGGTGCTCGGCGGGGGCATGGGTGTGTCCTTCACCGGCAGAGGCTGGCGCGCAGCATGTCCGCGCGTTCGACGACTTTGACCCGTTCCCGGCCTTCGGGCGCGCCCAGCGCGCGCTCGTGCGCGTCGAGGCGATACCAGCCTGCCCAGGTGGTGAACGGAATGCCCGCGCCCGCGAGGAATTCCAGGACCGCGCCGGGATCGGGACGAGCGGGGCGGGGCGAGGTCGGACGGTCTTCGAGCAGGCAGGCCACGGTCTCGTTGGCATCGCCCTTGGTGTGGCCGATGAGGCCGATCGGGCCACGCTTGATCCAGCCCGTCACGTACACACCGGGCAGCGGTCCGGTGGCGGTGAGAACGCGGCCCGCCTCGTGGGGAACGGTGCCGGTGTCCTCGTCGAACGGGATGTCGGGCACCTCGGCGGAGCGATAGCCCACGGCGCGGTAGACGGCCTGCACGTCCCACTGCTTGAACTCGCCGGTGCCCTTGACGTTGCCGGTGCCGTCGAGTTGGGTGCGCTCGGTCTTGAGACCGACGACCTTGCCGTTTTCGCCGATGACCTCGGCCGGGGACTCGAAGAAGTGCAGGAACAGCTTGTGCGGGCGGTTGCCCTGGTCGCGGATCGCCCACTGCTCGAGGGTGTTGGCGACCATGTCGACCTGCTTGGAGTTGCGGCGGGCGGCTTCGGAGCCCTCGTCGTAGTCGATGTCCTCGGGATCGACGATGACCTCGATCGTCGGCGAGTGGTCGAGTTCACGCAGCTCGAGCGGGGTGAACTTGGCCTGGGCGGGGCCACGGCGCCCGAAGACGTGGACCTCGACGGCCTTGTTGGCCTTGAGCCCCTTGTAGACGTTCGGCGGGATCTCGGTCGGCAGCAGCTCGTCACCGGTCTTGGCCAGCACGCGCGCCACGTCGAGGGCGACGTTGCCGACACCGAGCACGGCGACCTTCTCCGCGTCCAGCGGCCACGAGCGCGGCACGTCGGGGTGCCCGTCGTACCAGGACACGAAGTCGGCGGCACCGTAGGAACCGTCGAGGTCGATGCCGGGGATGGGCAGGGCGCGGTCGGCGTTGGCGCCGGTGGAGAAGATGACCGCGTCGTAGAACTGACGCAGGTCGTCGAGGGTGATGTCGGTGCCGTAGTCGATGTTGCCGAGCAGGCGGACCTGGTCTTTGTCGAGGACCTTGTGCAGGGCGGTGATGATGCCCTTGATACGCGGGTGGTCGGGGGCGACGCCGTAGCGGATCAGGCCGAAGGGCGCGGGCATGCGCTCGTAGAGGTCGATGCTGACATCGGCATCGGACTTCATCAATGCGTCGGCGGCGTAGATACCGGCCGGTCCCGCCCCGACGATCGCCACGCGCAGGGCGGGATCGGCGGCTGTCATTTCCGGTACTCCGCGACGAAGGGGGTGTCCACGCCGAGATCACCGATCGCGGCGGCACTGCCCGGGGACCCGAGCGCGGCATCGCGGCCGGGCAGCGGCAGGTCGAAGAACGCGGCATTGGCAGCGACGAAGTCCTCCTGCCCCGGCGCGATGTCCTCGGCGAGCGAGATCGCCTCGACCGGGCAGACCGGCTCGCACGCACCGCAATCCACGCATTCGGTGGGATGGATGTAGGCCATCCGGTCACCGGTGTAGATGCAGTCGACCGGGCATTCCTCCACGCAGGCGCGGTCCAGCACGTCCACGCAGGCGGCTCCGATGACGAAGGTCATGGCTGTCGTTCCTTCTCGTTCGGCTCGCCGAGCGCGGCGAGGATCTCATAACGCAGACGGGCGAATTCGGGCTCGAAACGGGCGCCCGGCGCACGGGGCGAGTCGATCTCGATCACCCGCTGGATGCGCGCCGGACGCGGGGTGAGCAGCACGATGCGGTCGGCCAGCAGCAGCGCCTCGTCGACGTCGTGGGTGACGAACAGCACCGTGGTCCGGCGCTGCTGCCACACCGAGATGAGCAGGCGCTGCATGTCGGCGCGGGTCTGCGCGTCCAGCGCGCCGAACGGTTCGTCCATCAGCAGCACCCGCGGTCGCGCCGCCAGTGTCCGCGCCAGTTGCACCCGCTGGCGCATCCCGCCCGACAGGGCACCGGGCAGATGATCACCGAAGTCGGTGAGCCCCACCAGGTTCAGCAGGTCCTGCGCCTCGCCCCGGCGGTCCCGGCGGGCCACACCCCGCAACTTCAGCGCGAATTCGATATTGCGGCGGGCGGTGCGCCACGGCAGCAGCGCGTCTTCCTGGAACACCATCGAGCAGTGCTGGGCCGCCGCCGCGCCGTCGACCGAGACCGTGCCGCCGATCGGGGGCAGCAGTCCGGCCATCGCGCGCAGCACCGTGGACTTGCCGCAGCCCGAGGGTCCGAGCAGCACGACGATCTGCCCGGCCGCGATGTCGAGATCCACTTCGGCCGCCAGGCTTTCGCCGTAGGCGACGCGCAGTCCGGCCAGCCGCACCGCGGCGCCGGCGCTCATCGCTGTGCCCTCGGCAGCCACCGGTTCACCCGGCGCCCCGCCAGTTCCACCAGCCAGGCGGTGAACCAGCCGAGCAGCCCGATGGTGAGCATGCCGACGATCACGCCCGGATAGTCCAGCAATCCGTAGGACTGCCAGGTGAAATACCCGATCCCGAACTGGCCGGAGATCATCTCGGCGCTGATCACGCAGATCCAGGCCACCCCCATCGCGACGGACAGGCCGGAAAAGATGCCGGGCAGTGCCCCCGGCAGCGCGATCTGGAACAGGATGTCGCGCCGGCGCGCGCCGAGGGTGTGCGCGGCCTCCTCCCACACGCGGGGCAACGCGTGCATGGCGTGGATGGTGCTCACCGCCACCGGGAAGAACGCGGCGAAGAAGGTGATGAACACGATCCCCTGCTCTCCCGTCGGGAACAGCAGGATCGCCAACGGCACCAGCGCGATCGCGGGGATCGGCCGGAAGACCTCGAGCAGCGGCCGCACCAGGGCGCTGACGACGGCCGAGCGGCCGACCGCCATCCCGATCAGGACGCCGGACACCGTCGCCAGGCCGAAGCCGACCAGGATCCGCCGAGTGCTGGAGACGACGTCGCGGTAGTAGCTCGCCGCGCCGAGCTGGGTGCGGAACGCGTCGAAAACCGCGGCGGGCGTAGGAATTTTGTCGAAGCGCAACCACAGCACCACCTGGTAGGTGGTGAGCAGATGCCAGGCCAGCAGCAGCGCCAGCAACGGAACGGCGGTCAGTGCCGTCCTGCGCGCTCTGCGGGGAATCGTGAAGCGGGTGGGTGACTGCGCGCGGGGCGCGGTGGTCTCGGGTGCCGCGACCGGGGCGGCGAGGGGTTGGGCGGAAACGGTCATGGTGAGCCTCCTGGTCTCACGTGACGGATCTAGCGGGCTGTCAGCGCTGCCTGGTAGTCGATGACCGCGGCGCCCGGATGAGCGGCGGCGTGGCGCTGCGCGTCGGCGCGGATCGCGAACGGCAGCAGGCGATCGTCGGGGCCCGCGCCGGGATCGCTGACCCAGGTCGCGGTCGCGGCGAACAGCCGGGTTCCGGTGCCGTGGTCGGGGACGTAGGCGGCGCGCACGGTGCCGCCCGCGGCCGCGATTCGGCGCAACAGGCAGGTAGGGGTCCTGGCGACCGCGGTCGTGGCGGTGTCGGCGAACCAGGCTTCCGAGGCGGTCGCGAGCCCGTCGACCGCTCCCCCGCACACGCTGTCGGTGCCGGTGAGCGTCGACGGCGGGGCCACCGAGGCTCGGGCGGTCTCGTAGTCGGCGCCGTAGACGGCCCGCACGTACCGATCGTCGACGAATTCATCGAGGTTCAGGTCGGAGAGCGCGCCCAGGCTCTTCAGGAACGGCAGCAGGGTGCCCAGCGCGTCGACCTGCTGTGGCTTGATCGTCGGATCGAACCCGACCAGGCCGTTCGGGCCGTTGTAGAGGTAGACGACTTCCGCGGGCAGACCCGTGACCTCGGCGACCCGTTGCGCGGCCTCGAGCGGATGCTGGTTGAGATAGTCGGTGACCTTGCGCTGGGCGGTGAGGAACGCCGTGACGATCTCGGGGTGCCGCGTCCCGAACCGTTCGTTGGCGACGACGGCATGGAAGGTCGGGATGCCCGCGCTGCCACCGTCGTAGAGCAGTCGGGCCTTGCCGTCGTAGACGAGTTTCTGTGGCCACGGCACGAATTGGGCCAGCGCGGCCACCTGGTCACCCTGCAGCGCCGAGGCGCCGACGGCGGGGTCCTGGCCGAGCAGTTTCACGTCGTCGAGGGTCATCCCCGCCGCCGACAATCCGGTGGCCAGCATGCCGTGGGCGGCCGAGCCGACACTGGTCGACACGATCTGCCCGCGCAGATCGGCCAGGGTCGCCGCGGGCGCGTCGAGCGGGACGACGATCTGGTTGAGCGAGCCGCGCAGGTTGTAGCCGGTGACCGCGATCAGCTCGGACTTCACATCGGCGTGATCGCGGGTCTTGGAGCCGTTCACCAGGATCGGGGCGTCGCCCATCGAACCGATGTCGACCTGGCCCGCCAGCATCTGGGCGGTCAGCGGTGGGCCCGCGGCGAAATCCTTCCACTCCACCCGGTAGGTCAGGCCGTTGGTCTTGCCCAATGCGGCGAGTTCGGCTTCGAAGGTGCCGCGGTCGCGCAGCAGGGTACCGGCGGTAACGGTGTTGATGGTCTTGGACTGGTAGCCGATGTTCACCGTGACGGTCTTGCCGTCGTCGCCGGCGCCGCAGCCGGTGGCCAGGGTGGCGACCGCGGCGGCGCCGAGCAGCAGCGCGGTCAGGCGTAAGCAGGTCGAGCTCATGGTCGGTCCGTTCTTCTCAACGCAACAGGAACGGGATGTTGACGGTGACGGCGCCGACCGGGCATCGCGCGGCACAGGGCCCGCAGTACCAGCATTCGTCGACGTGCATGTAGGCCTTGCCCGAATCCGGATGGATGGCAAGGGAATCGAGCGGACACATGTCGACGCACAGCGTGCAGCCCTCGATACAGGTGGCCTCGTCGACCGAGACGGGGACATCGAGACGGGCATTGACCTGGGCCATCAGAGTTCCTTTCCAGAGTTGGCGATGCCGATGCGGGCGAAGGCGCGGACGTCGGCGTCCGGGTCGTCGAGTGCCCGTTGCAGCGCCGTGGTGATGTCGCGGCGCTCGGCGATCCGTTCGGCCAGTGCGCGCACCGCCGCCTTACGGACGTCGAGGTTGGGATCGGACACGGCCGCGAGCAGGGGCGCGGCCGCGAGTTCGGGGTCGGCCGCGCCGAGCGCGACCGCTGCCGCCTGCCGTACCTGCCAGGCCGGATCGGTCATCGCCGCGGTGGCGACGGCGGCGGCCTGGTCGTCGCAGCCGGTGCCGGCCAGGCTCGCCAGCGCGGCGGCGCGCACCAGCGGTTCCGGATCGTGCGCCAGGGTCAGCAGGGTGACCGCCCCGCGCGGGTCACCGACGGCGGCAAGCCCTTTCGCGACGCCGATCCGGACGTTCTGGTCCTCGTCGGCGGCCGCGGTGGCGAGTTCGTCGATGGCGTCGACCGAGGTCAGTCCGCCGACGACGGTGCGCCGGACGGCCGCGTTCGGGTCGGCCAGCCGGGCGAGCAGTTCCCCGGCGCTCACTCTGCGGTGCCGCCACAGTGCCTCGATCGCGGCCGAGCGCACGGCCGGTTCGGGCGCGGTGAGGCACTCGCGCAGCGCCGCGTCGAACTCCGGCCCGGGTATCAGCACTTCGAGCAGTTCGGTGAGCAGCCCGATCGCGGTGTGGCGTACGTCGACATCGGCATCAGCCAGAGCGCCCGCGATGATCGGCGCCGCCGCGGCCCAGTCCTCGGTGGTCTCGCTCAGCACCGACAGGGCCGTCCGCCGGACCTCGGGATCGACGTCGCGGAGATACGGGGTGAGCTCGTCGAGTTCCGGGCACTCCTCGGCCAGGTCGAGCAGGGTCAGCAGGCGCGCGCTCATCGGGCACCCCACGCGCCGACGAGTTCGGGGGCCGCGACATCGGCGACGCCGTCGGGCCGCACGAATCCGGGGACCGGCACGATGTACGGCGCGACCGGGCGGGTGCGGAACTCCATCGACCCGGTCGCGCCGCGAAAGAGGTTGAGGTGGCAGAACCATTCCGCGTCGTCGCGCGCGGGCCAGTCGGCGCGCTGATGGTAGAGCCCCCAGCGGCTTTCGGTCCGGCGCAGGGAGGCCCGCGCCGCCATCTCGGCACAGTCGCGGATGAAGCTCACTTCGGCGCAACGCATCAGTTCGTGGGGTGTCTGCCCGCCCATGGCGGCGATCTCGTCCCGCATCCGCTCGAAGGCGGCCACCCCCAGCGCCAGGTAGGACTGCGCTTTCGGCGGTTGCAGGTAGTCGTTGACGAAACGGCGCAGCTTGTATTCCACCTGCGGCTGCGGCGGACCGTCGGGATTGCGCAGCGGGCGATAGATCAGCTCGTGGGCGGCCTCGACCTGGTCGGCGGGCAGCTCGGGATGGGTCGCGCCGCGGGCGAAGGCGCTGGCGTGCTCGCCGGCGATGTCGCCGTAGACGAAGGCGCCGATCATGTAGTTGTGCGGCACCAGCGCCATGTCACCGGCCGCGTACAGGCCGGGGACGGTGGTCGCGGCGTGTTCGTCGACCCACACGCCCGAGGCCGAATGTCCACTGCACAAGCCGATCTCGGAGATGTGCATCTCGATGTCGCCGGTGCGGTAGTCGGTGCCGCGGCCCGCGTGGAAGGTGCCGCGAGTAGGTCGTTCGGTGGTGTGCAGGATGCCTTCGATCTCGCGGATCGTGGCGTCGGGCAGGTGGCTCAGTTTCAGGTAGATCGGCCCGCGGGCGCTGTCGAGTTCCCGTTTGACCTCGGCCATCATCTGCCCCGACCAGTAGTCGCAGTCGACGAAGCGGTTGCCCTCGGCATTGACCTGGTAGCCGCCGAACGGATTCGCGACGTAGGCGCAGGCGGGACCGTTGTAGTCCTTGATCAGGGGGTTGATCTGGAAGCATTCGATGCCCGACAGCTCGGCGCCGGCGTGATAGGCCATCGCGTAGCCGTCCCCGGCGTTGGTGGGGTTCTCGTAGGTGCCGTACAGATAGCCCGAGGCGGGCAGGCCGAGCCGGCCGCACGCACCCGCGGCCAGAATCACCGCGCCCGCCGAGATGGTGACGAATTCGCCGGTGCGCGTATCGAAGCCGACGGCGCCGACCGCGCGCCCGTCCACGGTGAGCACCCGCACCGGCATCACCCGGTTGGAGATCGTCACCTTGGCGCGCACGTCGCGAGCCCGCAGGGTGCGGTAGAGCACCTTCTTCACGTCGCGGCCCTCGGGCATCGGCAGCACGTAGGAGCCCGAGCGGTGCACCTTGCGCACCGCGTACTCGCCGTGCTCGTCCTTCTCGAACTTGACGCCGTACCCCTCGAGGCGCTGCACCATCTCGAAGCCACGGGTGGCCGTCTCGTAGACGGTGCGCTGGTTGACGATGCCGTCGTTGGCGACGGTGATGTCGGCGACGTAGTCCTCCGGGCTGGCCTTGCCGGGCACCACGGCGTTGTTGACGCCGTCCATGCCCATCGCGAGCGCGCCGGAGTGCCGCACGTGCGCCTTCTCCAGCAGCAGCACGTTCGCGCCGTGGCGGGCCGCGGTGAGCGCGGCCATCGTGCCCGCCGTGCCGCCGCCGACGATCAGGACGTCGCAGACGAGCTCGCGCCGTTCGGTGAGCGGTGGGATCTGCATGGGGATCAACCCCTTTCGTTGGAGTCGCGGGCGACGGTGCGCCGCGGGGTCACCGGGACGCGGTCCAACCGCCCGGACAGCGAGAACCGGTCACCGCGATAGCGGATGTATTCGAGATCGACGGGCCGGCCGGAATCGGTGTAGGTGAGCCGTTCCAGGAACAGCAGCGGCGAACCGGCGCGGACTTCCAGCAGGCCGGCGACCGTGGGGTCGGCGGCGACCGCCTCGATCGCGACCGCGGCCGAGCCCAACGGCAGTCCGAGTTCGGCTTCGAGCAGGCCGAAGACGTCGCAGCCGGTGAGGTCCTGGTCGAGCAGGGGGATGCCGACGTCGGCCGTCAGGTAGCTGGCGTCCAGCGACAGCGGGGCGCCGTCGAGATAGCGCACCCGCTCCAGCGCGACGACCGGATCGCCCGGCTCCAGCTCGAGCCGTTCGGCGACCAGCGGCGTGGCGGGCACGACCTCGGCGAGCAGGACCCGGTTCACCACCCGGTCGCTGTGGGTCTGGAAGGTCTCGGCGAGCCCGCGCAGTCGGTCCAGACCCTGCACGGCCTTCTCGGCGACGACGAAGGTGCCCGCGCCCGGCACCCGATCGATCAGCCCTTCGTCGCGCAGCAGGGTGAGGGCGTCGCGGACGATATTGCGGCTGGTGGCGAAGTCGGCCGCGAGCTGGGCCTCGGCAGGCAGCGGCCGGGTGCCGTAGACGCCGCTGCGGATACGGGCGCGCAGGACGTCGCGGATGCGGCGGGCCGGTGCGCTGCGTCGGCCCGTGCCCGGATCGGGGGGCTGGGGCCGGGGCCGCGCCGAGGAAAAGGGAGTGGCTGTCATGCGGCACATGCTCCGAAGGCCGCGTTACGGCGGACGTTTCGGGCAATTACCGGGCCGTTACGCCAGTTACCGCTGCGGCTCCGAGCCCTCTACCTGCGACGATATCCCCGTGTCCGGTAGTCCCACCACCGGCGAGCGGGCGATCTCGAGTTGCGCGGCCCGATCTACGAGCAGTTCGCCCGGGCCCGAGGGTGGGGTGGTGCGGCGCCAGATCGCCCGGAACTTGCGGGTCAGCCGGGCGGCGTCGGCCGACGGCACCGCCACCAGCGCGCCGGTCGCCAGATCCGGCGCGGCGATCAGCCGGCTCAGGACCGCCGGGGCCATGCCGGCGCGGGCCGCCGCCACGATGGCGGCGGCCGAGCCCAGTTCCGCGGCCGGGCCCGCGGGGGTCGCGGCGGTGCTGAGCAGGTCCCAGACGGTGTCGCGGGTGCCCGAGCCCGGCTCGCGCCAGAGCAGGGCGGTGCCGGCGAGTTCGGCGAGCGCGACCGGGGTGGTCCGGCGCGCCCAGGGGTGCTCCGGCGCGACCACCACGACCAGGTCGTCGGCGCCGAGCACGCGACTGCCGAGCCCGGCGGGCGGATGCGGGCCCTCGACGAATCCCAGATCGGCGACACCGTCGCGCACCAGCGCCGCGACCTGGGTCGAGTTCTCCACCTCCAGCGAGATCAGCACTTCGGGATGATCGGTGCGCAGCGCCGCCAACCAGTGCGGAATACGGTGGTCGGCAATCGTTTTCGACGCGGCTATGCGCAATCGTGGCGCGGCCGCGGCGCGCAGGCGATCGACGTCGTCGACCAGATCACGCACGGCGGCGAGCACGATGCGCGCGTGCTCGACCACCGAATGCCCGGCGTCGGTCAGCGCCGAGCCGGTCGGGCCGCGGTCGAGGAGCTTGACCCGCATCCGTCGTTCGAGGGCGCGGATCCGCATGCTCGCCGCGGGCTGGCTGATGCCGTGGCGGCGCGCGGCTGCGCCCAGACTGCCCAGCTCGGCCACCGACACGAGGAGGTCGAGGACCTCCAGGTCGGGGGTTCCGGGTGGCAGGGTCATGCGCCGATTATGGGCGACGCGCGCCGCGGCGCCGCATCAGGCACTGTCGTCGTCGTGTTCGGCCGCGTATCGGCCACGCAGGTCCTTGACCACCCCGTAGAGCGCGATCACCGGTTTCAGCGGCATCCACTCCCCGAATCGGTACTCTCGCCCCGGCACCAGTCGCACGGCAAGTTCCGGGCTCTGTTCCGCCAGATAGTCACGACCGGTTGCGGCGTGGGTGGGCAGGGAGACGATCTTGATCCGGTCGACGTCCTTCAGGTACGGAATCGCGAAAGCGATGTTCTCCCAAGTGGATCGGCTCGATTCCTCGAGCACGAGCTCACCGCGATAGCCGCGCGCGTCCGTGGCGTAGGCGGCCATCAGCGCCGCCTCGGACACCGGACCCGCGCAGGCACCGCCGCACAGGACCAGCCGGTATTCGGTCGCCGCCGGATCGAGCGAGCGCAGGCCCGCGCGCACCCGCCACCGGTTCATGGCATTGGCTCGCGGGCCCGCGTCGCGGTAGCCGAGCACCACGACCGCCTCGGACCCCGGGCCCGCCGAGCCGACGCGCCTGCGCGAGGCGCGCCAGTTCGCCCACTCGCCCCACAGCATCGCTGCGATCGCGGCGGTCAGCGCGAGCCGGGTCGATGTCCGCACCACTCCAGGAAAGCACACCCGCCGCACCACCAGCCATAAGCCTGCCTTATGAGAACCCCGAAAACGGGCCTCTACCTCGGAGTCTTCGGCGCGGCGAAGGTGGAGGAGTGAACCGAGTACGTACCATCGCTCCCGGCCTGGCCCTCGCCGCACTCCTGGCCACCGTGGCCATGCCCTTCGGTAAGGCACTGCCGATGATCGGCGCGCCCGTGCTGGCGCTGGCCGCGGGCGCCGTCGCCGGGATGGTGTTGCGCCGTCGGGACGCGGCGGGCGAGACGTTCGGCCCGGGCCTCGACCTCGCCCGGCAGCGGCTGCTCGGCGCGGCGATCGTGCTGCTCGGGCTCGGGCTGCCGCTGGGGTCGGTGATGAGTGTGGGCAAGGAGACGGCCGTCGTGCTGCTCGGCACACTGCTCGTCGGCGGGGTGGCGGCGTTCTTCGTCGGCCGGATGCTGGCGGTGGACCGGGAATCGGCGACGCTGGTGGCGGTGGGCACCACGATCTGCGGTGCGTCCGCGATCGCCGCCGCCACCGCGGTCCTGCGGCCGGACAAGCAGCGCGTCGCCTACGCCCTCGGCACCATCTTCGTCTTCAATGTCGCCGCGGTGCTGGTGTATCCGCCGCTCGGGCGCGCGCTCGGCCTGTCGCAGGAGGCGTTCGGCCTGTGGGTGGGCACCGCGATCAACGACACCTCCTCGGTGCTGGCCGCCGGGGTCATCTTCGGCGCGGGCGCCGCGCACTTCGCGGTCATCGTGAAGCTGGTGCGCAGTCTCGCGATCGTCCCGCTGTGTATCGGCCTGCACGTCGGCCGCCGCCGTCTGACCGCGGAGACCGGCGCCCCCGCGGGTTCGCTGCGCCAGGCGTTCCCGCTGTTCGTGGTGCTGTTCCTGGCGGCCTCGATCGTCGCCGGGCTGGGCATCCTGCCCACCGCGCTGACCCAGCCGCTGGCCACCACCAGCGGCTGGCTGATCGCCGCGGTGCTGGCCGCCATCGGCACCTCGTTGAGCGTCGAGCGGCTGCGCAGCGCGGGCGTGCGGCCCCTGGTCCTCGGTGGCGCGCTGGGCCTGATCCTGGGCATCGCCAGCCTCGGCCTGATGTACCTCACCGGCTGGTGCTGACGCCGAGATCTCGTGGGGCGGCGCGGGCGCCCCACGAGATCGTCGGTCAGGCGGTCGCGTTCACCGCGTTCAGCACCGCGTCCAAGGACGCCGCGATCACCGAGGTACTGCGCCCGAAGGCCCAGCCGGTGCGGCCGGCAACCCGGTATTCGAGGTAGCCGACCGCGGCGCTGTCGGCGCCCTCGGCCACGGAATGCTGTGTCAGGCCCAGGATCTCGACCGGGTGACCCGCGGCGGCGAGTGCCGTGGTGACCGCGTCGACCGGGCCGATGCCGTGGTGCACCGAGCGCAGTTCGCGTCCGTCGATGTCGAGCACGATCTCGGTGGTCTCCTCGACGATGCGCCACCGCGTCAGCACGATGCGCGGATCCGCCACCGTATAGGCCCGCTCGAACAGGGTGAACAGTTCCTTCGCGGTGACCTCGGTGCCGGTGTCGTCGGTGCGCACCTGCACCCGGCGGGCCAGGTCGATCTGCAGGCGGCGCGGCAGGTCCAGCCCGTACTCGGTGTGCAGCAGGTAGGCGATGCCGCCCTTGCCGGACTGGGAGTTCACCCGGATCACGGCGTCGTAGGAGCGCCCGATATCGGCGGGGTCGATCGGCAGGTACGGGACCTGCCAGGGCAGTTCACGCTCGGCGACACCGGCGCGCGCCGCCACCTCGCGATGATGGGCCATCCCCTTGCGGATCGCGTCCTGATGGGTACCCGAGAACGCGGTGTGGACGAGATCGCCGACGTAGGGATGCCGTTCGGGCACGGGCAACCGGGTGCAGTACTCCACCGTGCGGCGGATCTCGTCGATGTCGGAGAAGTCGATCATCGGGTCGACGCCCTGGGCGTGCAGGTTGAGCGCCAAGGTCGCGATGTCGACATTGCCGGTGCGCTCGCCGTTGCCGAAGACGCAGCCCTCCACCCGCTGGGCGCCGGCCAGCACCGCCAGCTCGGCACAGGCGATGCCGGTTCCCCGGTCGTTGTGCGGGTGCACCGACAGGATCACCCCGTCGCGACGGGCCAGGTGGCGGTGCATGTACTCGATCTGGTCGGCGTAGACGTTGGGCGTCGCCACCTCCACCGTCGCGGGCAGATTCAAGGTCACCGGCCGCTGCGGGCAGGCCTGCCACAGCGCGGTCACCGCGTCGCAGATCTCGAGCGCGAAGTCCGGTTCGGTCAGGTTGAACACCTCGGGCGAGAACTGGAATCGCACGTTCGGCAGCTCACCCGCCGTGTCGAGCACCTCGCGCGCACCGGCCAGGATCAGCTCCCGCAACTGCTCGCGATCCTTGCCCAGCACGACCTCCCGCCAGACCGGCGCGGTGGCGGTGTACAGGTGGATGACCACCTCGTTGGCGATCCCGCGCACCGACTCGACGGTCCGCGCGATCAGGTCGCGGCGGGCCGGGGTGAACACGACGACGGTCACGTCCGGCGGCGCGATCGGGGTGCGCGCCAGCAACCGGACGAAGTCGAAGTCGGTCTGCGAGGCGGAGGGATAGCCGACCTCGATCTCCTTGTACCCCATCGCGACCAGCAGTTCGAAGAACCGGCGCTTGCGGTCGGGATCCATCGGTTCGGCCAGCGCCTGATTGCCGTCGCGCAGGTCGACGGGCACCCACAGCGGGGCGGTGGTGATCCTGGCATCCGGCCAGTCCCGTTCTCCGGCGGGCACGTCCACGCGCCGGTGGACATCGCGGTAGCGATGCGACGGCATGGCCGAGTGGCGCTGCCGGTTCCACGCGGGCGCGTCGGTGCCGACGGCGCCGGTGGGGGTGATCAGGGTGGGAAAGGGGGTCATGACGGTTCTGCTTCCTGGCCGCGGGGGCCACGAGACGACGGCGACCGGCCACGACAGAGCCCCACGGCGGGGCGGCCGGTCGGTCAGGCCCCGCCATGGCGGCGGAGGAGAAGCGCGGTGTAGGTCATGATGGGTACACTTCTACCACAACTCCTCAGACAAGTAGAGAGGTTTTTCGGTGGTTGCACAGGTCAGGCGTCAGCCCCTGGCCGCTCAGGCGGCCGAACTCCTGCTCACGCGCATCCGCGCCGGCGAGTGGCCGCTGGGGCACCGATTACCGGGTGAGACGCTGCTGGCCGCCCAGCTGGGCGTCGGCCGGTCCACCCTGCGCGAGGCGATCCGGGAGCTGGCGGGCAAAGGCGTGCTCGACAGCAGACAGGGCGCGGGGGTGTTCGTCACCGCGCTCGACGTGAGCGAGGACTGGGACGTCGTGCTGCGCGGCGCCACCATCGCGGCGGTGATCGAGGCGCGCATCGCGATCGAGGCCGAGGCGGCCGCGCTGGCGGCACAGCGACGCACCCCCGCCGACGTGCGCGCCATCCGCCGGGCCCTGGCCGGTCGCCGGGCCGACGGCCAGACCGTGGCCGAGCACGTCGACGCCGATATGGCCTTCCATCGCGCGGTCATCGTCGCCGCCCACAACGACGTGCTGACCCAGCTGTTCGACAGCTTTTTGCCCCGCCTGCGCCTGGCCATGATCGACATGCTCGAGTTGCGTCCCGTCGCCTCCGAGCAGGCCGACCACGCCGCGCACGAACAACTCGCCCAGGCCGTCGCCGACCGGAACCCCACGGCGGCGGCCGCATTCAGCCGCACCCACCTGTCCGCCCTGAAGGAGGCTTTCGCATGACCGGCGCGCCCGTGATCGAACTCGACGGGGTGACCTTCCGGCGGGCGGGCAAGAAGATCATCAACGGCATCTCCCTGACCGTGCGGGCCGGCGAGCACTGGGCCTTGCTCGGGCCCAACGGGGCGGGCAAGAGCACCCTGCTCGGCTTCTGCGGCGCGGTCACCTTCCCCACCACCGGCACGGTGCGGGTGCTCGGCGAGCAGTTCGGCCGGGTGGAACTCGCCCGGCTGCGCCGCTCGATCGGGCACGTCGATCCGCGCCATCCCCTGCGGTACGCGCTCACCGTCCGCGAGGTGGTGCTGACCGGCATCACCGGCACCATCGACACTCCGATGCGCTGGTCGCCGACCGCCGACGACTTGGCCCGCGCCGACGCGATCATCGACACCCTCGGCCTGACCGGCAAGGCCGGCGAGGTCTGGCCGACCCTGTCGCAGGGCGAACGCGGCCGCACCCTCATCGCCCGCGCCCTGATCAGCGGTCCCCGCGTGCTGCTGCTCGACGAACCGTCCACCGGCCTGGACCTGGCCGCCCGCGAACAGCTCCTCACCACCATCGACTCCCTCGACCGCACCCACCCCGAGGTCGCCTCGGTGCTGGTCACCCACCATCTCGAGGAACTGCCGAGCAGTACCACCCACGCCCTGCTCATCGCCGACGGGCGCACCGTCGCCACCGGCCCCGCCGACCGGGTCATCACCACCGACCACGTCTCCACCGCCTTCGACCACCCCATTGAAGTGCGCTACGACGAGGGCCGCTGGAGCGCCCGCGCCCGCTGACACGACCCACCCCCGGCGGTTACGATCGCGGGACATCGCATGTCGGAACCGACAGGAGGATGTCATGAGGATCGGGTACCGGATCGTCGCCACCGCGGGAGCCACCGCGGCACTGACCTTGGCGGCCGCGGGCATCGCCGCCGCCGAGGACACCGAACCGCCGAAATCGCCCCTGGTCGAGTACATCGAATCGTGGCCGCCCGCCCCATCTGGCTGCGACCGGGTCTGGGACCCGATCGAGGACGCCGTCGAGGATTACGTCCCGGCCGTCGTCGAGCCCGTCTTCGACGCCTTCGACGACTGGTGCGAGGGCGACGCCGACTAGTCCGAGTCGAGGTCGGGTTCGGCGGCGAGGAGTTCATCGGCCCTGGCCAGCGCGCGGTCGAGATCGTCGGTGACCGCGTCCAGCACCGAGATCCCGTCGAGCATCTCGGACAGTTCGGCGCGCAGCGCGTCCAATTCGGCGATCGCCGGATCGACGGTGGTCCAGGCGACGGTGTCGCGCCACCAGCGGTCCCGCTGGACCCAGGACCAGACGACATCGCGCACCAGCAGGGCGTCGGTGGTGAACAACTGGCGACGGTCGGTGCCGTCGATGTGCTCGACCTCGTAGGTGCCGTCGTCGAGGTACCTGGCCTGGAGCCGCTCGGTCGCGGTGCGCGTCAGCAGCAGGAACGGATGATCGGGGGCCGGGTCGGTCGCGGCGGTGCCGGGATCGGCCGGGTCGACGGCCCGTGGCGCATCCAAGCCGTCGCCGAGGTGGACCACGACCTCCGGCGATTCGTCACGCTGGGCCTCCATCCGGCCAGTGTGCCGGATGGAGGCAGGGCCGGACCAGGGGTAGCGCGGAATCGGCACCCGGCGACCGGTCATCGGCCTGCGCGTCGCCACAGCGGCCGGTACCGTCACCGAGATGACGTGGACAGCGCCCGAAGTCGTCCCGACGCGCACGCTGGTCGGGGTGGACGAACGCCCGATGTTGCAGTCCTGGTTGGACTTCCATCGCCAGAGCCTGCTCAACAAGTGCGGCGGCCTCGACGGCGACCAGCTCGCGATCCGCTCGGTGCCGCCGTCCACGCTGTCGCTGCTGGGACTGATCCGGCACCTCACCGAGGTCGAGCGCGGCTGGTTCCGGGTGTCGGCCGCCGGGGAGTCCCTCGAACCGGTCTACGGGTCCGAGACCGAACCGGACGCCGATTTCGACGACCTCACCTCGCTGCCCGCCGCGGAGGCGTTCGCGGTCTTCCACGCCGAGATCGCCGCCTGTGACGCGGCGGTCGCCGCTCTGCCGCTCGACCATGTCTTCCACGTCCCGTGGCGGTCCGACGGCTACACCCTGCGCTGGGTGTATCTGCACATGATCGAGGAGTACGCCCGGCACAACGGCCACGCCGACCTGCTGCGGGAGCGGATCGACGGCGTAACCGGCAGCTTCTGACCGCCTCAGGCGGTCCCGGTGATCACCTCGGTGGTCAGCTGATCGAGGTCGTCGATGACCACGGCGGCCAGCGCCAGCGCGTCGGGAACCGGCGGGAACTCCGGACGGGGGTCGGCGACGACCCGCATGCCCGCCGCGTGGGCCGAGCGCAGGCCGTTGGTCGAATCCTCCACGGCGGTACAGCTGTTCGGGTCGACCCCGAGCCGCTGGGCGATGGTGAGGTAGACATCGGGCGCGGGCTTACCCCGGCCGACCTCCTCGGTCGACAGGATCGCGGAGAAGTACTCGAGCAGACCGGACTTCGCCAGCACCAGGTCGATCAGCGAGCGCGGCGACGAACTGGCCAGACCCAGTTTCCACTGGCTCGCGCACCGCTGCACCGCCTCGACCGCGCCCGGCAGCAACGGCACGTGGTGGGCGTACTGGTCGGCCATCAGATCGATGATCTTGGTCGAGATGTCGTCGAGCGGCATGGCGACCCCGAGATCGTCGCTCATATAGGCGGCCCATTCCTGGGTACTCATGCCCATCATCTTGCGTTGCGAATCCGGTTGCCACCGGCCACCTTTGAGTTCGACGTAGTCGCGCCGGACCTGTTCCCAGATGGGTTCGGAATCGATCAGCACGCCGTCCATGTCGAACACTACCGCCGCGATACCCATGCGCTCAGCCTTTCGCCGTTCATCCGCCGGGCACCACGCGGGCGCGCCGACTCTCGGTACGTACAGACCTGCTCGGTGATCGCCGACCAGCCTAATAGAGGCGCACCCGCGGCGGTGAGCCGTGTCACGAGCACGGACACAAGTGGGACACCGAACGCGAACATCCAGCTCCGCAGCGATAACGTGTTGCATATGGACGATACACAGGTCGGCAACTCGCTGCCGGACGCAGAGCACCACGAGGGCGGGTTCCGGCCGGTCGCCGAGCTGATCCAGCAGCGCAGGCAAGCGAAGCAGGACCACACCATCGGCGGCCCGCACTACGGCGAACTGATCGAACAGGTGCGCGAGCTGATGGACCGCGCGCGCCTGCTGAACCCGTCCGACGAGCTGGCCAAGGAGACCATCGCGACGCTCGAGCAGCTCAACGCGCGCCTGGACGCCGCGGTCGTAGACGAGTGGTCGGCACCGACCTGGACCCGCACCGACCTGCCCTCGCGCGGCAACATCACGCTGCCGCCGTACACGGTGGCCAGCGCCGACGTCGACGGTGTCACCGCCGAGCTGACCTTCCGGACCTTCCACCTGGGCGGCAACAACGCCGCGCACGGCGGGCAGATCGGCGTCGCCTTCGACGACATCCTCGGCATGACTGCCGCGGTGCACACCAAGGCCGTCACCCGGACCGCCTCGCTCACCATCGACTACCGCTCGATCACCCCGCTCAACAAGAAGCTGACGGTGCGCGCGTGGGTGGAGCGTACCGACGGCCGCAAGGTGTACTTGCGCGCGACGATGCACGACGGCGAGCGCCTGTGCGCCGAGGCGAACGGGCTGTTCATCCTCCTCAAGCCCGGTCAGCCCTGACCGAGCCCGGCCGCCGGGCGACATTGCGATCGACGTGATCCGAATGTCGCCCGCACCGGCCGGGGTGGCGCAATGCCGCCGCGTGGTCCGATCGCCGCAGGTCCCGGCGACGGTCACCCGGCGTAGAAACATCCCCTGAATTCGGGCCCGACGCACGACGGGCCCCGGGCCCCATAGCGGCCGCTATCGTCGCTGTTCATGCAGGTCAGCGAGAAAACGGCAGCCGCAGAACCCACTCCGATTCGAGGCCAGCGCGCCGATCGGGCGCGCCGGGTGGCCGACATCCTGCGCCACCAGATCCTGGCCGGCGCGGTGCAGGGCGCGTTGCCCGGCGAGCAGGAGCTCGCCGCCGAGCACGACACCTCCCGCAACACCATCCGCGAGGCGCTGGCCCTGCTGCGTGCCGAGGGCCTCATCGATCGCGCGCCCAAGGTCGGCACCCGCGTCGCCGCCCGCAAGTACGACCACGGCCTCGACGCCCTGCTCGGCCTGCAGGAGACGCTCACGGAGCACGGCACCGTCCGCAACGAGGTACGCGCGGCCACCCACATCACCGCTCCCCCGGCCGTCGCGCGCAGGCTCGAGGTGGCACCCGGCGATCGCGTCGTCTACATCGAGCGGCTGCGATTCCTCGCCGACCTGCCGCTGAGCCTGGATCTCACCTATCTCGCGCCCGACGTCGGCGACGCGGTGCTGGCCAACGATCTCGCGACCACCGACGTGTTCGTGCTGCTCGAGCAGGTCACCGGTCAGTCGCTCGGCGCGGCCGACCTCGCCCTGGAAGCGGTCGCCGCCGACCCGCACACCGCGACCACCCTCGACACCCCCGCCGGCGCTCCCCTGCTGATGCTAGAGCGCCTCACCCATCTCGACGACGGCAGACCCGTCGACCTCGAATACATCCGCATGCGCGGTGACCGCATCACCATGCGCGGCAGCCTCACCCGCAGCGCACCCGAATGGAAGGTCCTCTAGATGGCACTCGTCCCCCAGCGTGCCGACGTCCCCGTGACGATCGACGAATCGCTGTGCATCACCGGCTGCACCTTGTGCGTCGACATGTGTCCACTCGATTCCCTTGCCATTCACGAGGATTCGGGCAAGGCCTACATGCACGTCGACGAATGCTGGTACTGCGGGCCGTGCGCGGCCCGCTGCCCGACCGGCGCCGTCACCGTCAACATGCCCTATCTGCTCCGCTGAACCCGGGAAATCCACGCATGAAGATCACTCGTCTCGTCCCCGCCGCGCTCGCGCTCGCGCTCACCGCGACGGGCTGCTCGCTCGAAAGCACCGACGCCGCACCGGCGGGCACCGTCAAGGTCGTCGTCGGGTACCAGTCCAAGACCATCAACACCGTCACCGCGGGCACCCTGCTCGAGGCGCAGGGCTACCTCGAGCAGCGGTTGCAGAAGATCACCGACGCCGGTGGCGCGAAGTACCAGGTGGAGTGGCAGGACTACGACACCGGCGCGCCGATCACCGCGCAGATGGTGGCCGAGAAGATCGATATCGGCTCGATGGGCGACTACCCGTTGCTCATCAACGGTTCCCGCACCCAGGCCAACGAGCGCGCCCGCACCGAGCTGGTGTCGATCACCGGCTACCACCCCAAGGGCGCGCTGAACATGGTGGTGGTGCCGAATGATTCACCGGCGCGCTCGCTCACCGATCTGGCGGGCCAGAAGATCTCGGCCAGTGTCGGTTCGGCGGGCCACGGCACCTTGGTGCAGGCGCTGAGCCGGGCGGGTATCGACCCGACCGAGGGCGTGGAGGTGCTCAACCAGCAGCCGCAGGTCGGCGCGACCGCGCTGGAATCGCATCAGGTCGGCGCACTCTCGCAGTTCGTGGCATGGCCGGGTCTGCTGGTGCAGCAGAACAAGGCCAAACTGCTCTACGACGGCGCCGAGCTGAACGTGCCCACCTTCCACGGCGTGGTCGCCCGCCGCGCCTACGCCGCCGACCACCCCGAGGTACTGCAGGCCTTCCTGGCCGCGCAGCTGGACGCGACCGCGTTCCTCAACGAGAAGCCTTTCGAGGCAGCCGATCTCGTCGCAAAGGGCTCGGGCCTGCCGCAGGAGGTCGTCTACCTCTACAACGGCCCCGGCGGCACCAGTTTCGACACCACTCTCAAGGCCGACCTCGTCGCCGCGTTCAAAGACGATGTGACGTATCTGAAGTCGATCGGCGATTTCGCCGACCTCGATATCGACGCGTTCGTCCAGGACGGACCGCTGCGCAAGGCCTTCGCCGAGACCGGGCGCGGCGACTACGACACCGCCCTGGCGTCGCGGGTGAACCCGAGCAAGATCACCGGGACCGACCCGATCTGCGCGGTGCCCGTGACCGATCCGGCGCTGGCCGGGGAGATCTGGGTCGACGGCGCGGACAAGCCGCAGCCCGCCGCCAACCCGGCCTGCCTGCTGCGAGCGGTGCAGGCCGCCAAGGCCCAGGGCAAGAGAATCCGGGCGGTCTACCTCCCCGACGCCGAACTGGGCACCCGCTGGTTCGCCGACAAGGCGATCTGGCTGCGCGACGGCGACCGGTACCTGCCGTTCACCACGCAGGCCGCCGCCGACCGCTATCGCGCCGCCCATCCCGCCGCCGCGCCGATCGCCTACGACCAGGCCGTGACGGAAGTCCGCGGATGAGTACGGTTTCCGGGCCGCTCGTCGCGGCCGCCGGTGACGACACCGTCCTGGCGGCCGGTGCCGCGCCCCGGCATCAGGACGACATCGACGCCACCACCGGCCGATCGGTGTGGATCTCGCGGACGATCCGGGTCGCCTCGGTGCTGGCGGCGATCGGCTTGTGGCAGCTGCTCACCGCGGGCGATGTCCGCGCGGGCCTGCGCTTCGACACGCTGCCGACGGTGACCGAGATCGTGGCCGAGTTCGGCGAGCACCTCGGTACCGGGCAGTACTACCTCGATGTCGCGCAGTCGCTGATCCGCATCGTCACCGGATTCGGGCTGGCCGCGGTGGTCGGCGTGCTGGCCGGCATCGGCCTGGGCCGCTCGCGGCTGCTGGCCGACGTCTTCGGTCCGCTGGCCGAACTCGTGCGCCCGATCCCGGCCATCGCGCTGGTGCCGGTGGCGATCCTGCTGTTCCCCAGCGACGAGTCCGGCATCGTGTTCATCACCTTCACCGCGTCGCTGTTCCCGGTGCTGGTGAGCACCCGCCACGCCACCCGGGCGCTGCCGACCATCTGGGAGGACGCGATCCGCACCCTCGGCGCATCTCGGCGCGAGGTGCTGACCAGGGTCGTCGTACCCGGCATCCTGCCCGGGGTGTTCAGCGGCCTCTCGGTGGGCATGGGCGTGGCCTGGATCTGCCTCATCTCCGCCGAGATGATCTCCGGACGGCTCGGCATCGGCTACCGGACCTGGCAGTCCTACACCATCGTCGACTACCCCGCCGTGTTCGTCGGCATGATCACCATCGGCGTGCTCGGCTTCCTCACCTCCGGAATCGTCGAACTGGCAGGCCGCCGGGTCACCCGCTGGCTGCCGAGAGAGGTCGCGTCATGACCACGACCACCGCCGCGCCCGCCGTCTCGGTCGGCATGCGGCTGAGCCTGGAATCGGTGCGGATCAGCTACGGCGCCAAGACCGTCGTGCGCGGCATCGATCTCGACATCGCGCCCGGCGAGATCCTGGTCCTGGTCGGCAAATCCGGCTGCGGCAAGTCGACACTGCTGCGCGCGATCGCGGGGCTGCGCCGTCCCAGCGGCGGCGTCATCCGGGCCGACGCGGACACCGTCACCGGTCCCTCGGCCGATCGCGCGCTGGTGTTCCAGGACGACGCGCTGCTGCCGTGGCGCACCGCACGCGCCAATGTCGAACTGGCCCTGCGGCTTCGGGGCGTGGGGCGCGGTGAGCGCGCGATCCGCTCGCAGCGCTGGCTCGACGAGGTCGGGCTCACCGGCTACGCCGACTACCTGCCGCGCGACCTGTCCGGCGGCATGCGCCAGCGGGTGCAGCTGGCCCGCAGCCTGGCCGGCTCGCCGCGCGCGGTGCTGATGGACGAGCCGTTCGGCGCGCTCGACAGCCAGACTCGCGCGGAGATGCAGCGCCTGCTCGTCGACACCTGGCGCGCGCATCCCACCACCATCGTTTTCGTCACCCACGACCTCGACGAAGCCCTGCTGCTCGGCGACCGGATCGCCGTCCTCGGCGACGGTGCGCTGCGCGCGCTCGTCGAGGTGCCCGACCCGCGTGAGCCGGTGGACCGGCAGGCGCTACGGGACCGAATCCTGGAGTCACTGTGAACATTCCCGACCTGTCCGATCGCGTCCGGCTCGACTGTGACGTCCTGGTCGTCGGCGGCGGCACCGCGGGCACCATGGCCGCGCTCACCGCCGCGGAGTCCGGGGCGAACGTGCTGCTGCTGGAGAAGGCGCACGTGCGGCACTCCGGCGCGCTCGCCATGGGCATGGACGGGGTCAACAACGCCGTCATCCCGGGCAAGGCCGAACCGGAGGACTACGTCGCCGAGATCACCCGGGCCAACGACGGCATCGTCGACCAGCGCACCGTCTATCAGACCGCGACCCGGGGTTTCGCCATGGTGCAGCGGCTCGAACGCTATGGCGTGAAGTTCGAGAAGGACGAGTACGGCGAGTACGCCGTGCGCCGGGTGCATCGGTCCGGGTCCTACGTGCTGCCGATGCCCGAGGGCAAGGACGTGAAGAAGGCCCTGTATCGCGTACTGCGCCAGCGCACGATGCGCGAGAAGATCCGGATCGAGAACCGGCTGATGCCGGTGCGGGTGCTCACCGACAACGGGCGGGCGGTGGGCGCGGCCGCGCTGAACACGCGCACCGGCGAATTCGTCGCCGTCGGCGCGAAGGCGGTCATCCTGGCGACCGGTCCGTGCGGCCGCCTCGGATTGCCCGCCTCGGGCTATCTGTACGGCACCTACGAGAACCCCACCAACGCCGGGGACGGCTACGCGATGGCCTATCACGCCGGCGCCGAGCTGTCGGGCATCGAATGCTTCCAGATCAACCCGCTGATCAAGGACTACAACGGTCCCGCCTGCGCCTACGTCGCGAATCCGTTCGGCGGCTACCAGGTCAATGCCGAGGGCGAGCGGTTCGTCGACTCCGACTACTGGTCGGGGCAGATGATGGCCGAGGTGAAGCAGGAGATCGAATCCGCGCGCGGGCCCATCTATCTGAAGGTCTCGCACCTGCCCGACGAGACGCTGTCCACCCTCGAATCCATCCTGCACACCACCGAGCGACCCACCCGCGGCACCTTCCACGCCAATCGCGGCCACGACTACCGCACCCACGACGTAGAGATGCACATCTCCGAGATCGGCTTGTGCGGTGGGCATTCCGCCTCGGGTGTCTGGGTGGACGAGAACGCGCGCACCACGGTGCCCGGCCTGTACGCGGCGGGTGATCTGGCGTGCGTGCCGCACAACTACATGATCGGCGCGTTCGTCTACGGCGATCTCGCCGGCGCGCACGCGGCGTCGACGCTGACCGAGGTCGCGGCGCCCACCGACCTGCCCGAGGACCAGCTGGCCGACGCGCACGAACTCGTCTACCGGCCCCTGCGGCAGCCGGAGGGCCCGCCGCAGCCGCAGGTCGAATACAAGCTGCGGCGTTTCGTGAACGACTATGTGGCACCCCCGAAGACCGCGGCCAAGCTGTCGATCGCGGTGGAGACCTTCGCGCGGATGCGCGGCGAGGTCGAGGGCATCGGCGCGCGCACACCGCACGAGCTGATGCGGGCCGCCGAGGTCTCGTTCATCCGGGATTGCGCGGAGATGGCGGCGCGCAGTTCGCTGACCCGCACCGAATCCCGCTGGGGTCTCTATCACGACCGGGCCGATCTGCCCGAGCGCGACGACGAATCGTGGAACTTCCACCTGAACCTGCGCAAGACCGCGGCGGGCGAGATGGAGTTCGTGAAGCGGTCGGTCGCGCCGTATCTGGTTCCCGTGCCCGGACTCGACGAGGTGCCCTCGGCCGTGCCGATCGTCGAGGTGATCGCCCAGCCCGAGCTGGTCGGCACCCGGGCGCCGCAGCACGACGCGCCGACGCGCAGTCAGCCGGTCGCCGCCTCGCCGTCCTCGCCCCGGCTGGTCACCCTGCTCGCGCTGGATTCCCCTGCGGTCGACGACGTGTCGAGCTATCTCGGCGATCCGGATCCGGTGGTGCGGGTAGCGGCGCTGTCGGTGCTCACCGAGAACACCCCGGACGGATTCGCCGACGAACTGGTGCGGGCACTCGGCGACGAGGCCGCGTCGGTGCGCCGGGCCGCCACCGAGAGTTTGCGCGAACTGGTGGAGGTGCTGCCGGGCGCGGGCGCGCTGGCCGGGCATCTCGGCTCCCCCGATCCGCTGGTGCGGGCGACGGTGGTCGATCTGCTGCGGGCGTTGCGCGCGGGCACGGCGGCGGAATACCGTGCGGCGCTCGGTGATCCCGATCATCGCGTGCGGATCGAGGCGGTGCGGGCGCTGGTGTCGCTCGACGACGCCGGGGCGGTGGCCTCCATCGCCGGTGATGTCAATCGCGAGGTGCGCATCGCCGTCGCTCACGGTCTGGCGTCGATCGGCGCGGGGGGCGTCGAGGTGATCCGGGTGCTCCTCGGCGATCCCGATCCGCTGGTGCGGGCGGCCGCGCTGACGGCGTACGCGGCACTGGGCACCGAGCCCGCCGATGACACCGAACTGGCTGCCGCGCTGCGGCATTCGGCCTGGCAGGTGCGCGTCGGCGCGGCGCGCGGCCTCGCTGGCGCCGCACCCGAAGCGGCCGTACCGCCGCTGACCGAGGCACTCGCCGACCGGCACCTCGACGTCCGCAAGGCGGCGGTGCTGGCGCTGGCGACCTGGCCGGCCGACAGCGCGGCCGTGGACGCGCTCGAGACCGCCATCGCCGACCCCGACGCCGACGTCCGCGCCTACGCCCGGCGAGCCGTGGTCGCGGCGGGCCGCGCTCCGGGCGAACCGCCCCGGGCCGCCGTGCTCACCGAAGCGCGCGCGTGACCGGCACCGGATCGGGACCGGGCCGGAGCGCCGCTACGGCACGGTTTCCGGTCGGCACCGGGCGCCGGGCGGGTCGGCCCTCGGGATCGACCGGCGCCGGGTCGGTCCGGGCCAGGCAGGGCCGCCCCACCCCGACGACACCGGGCGACGTGCGCGCCTCGGCGACACGCGACGCCGCTGCGGCGTCGGGGCCGTTGGTGACCGGCCCGGCGTTCGGTCCACCCGCGGTTTCCATCGAGCCGATCTCACCGGCATCTGCCCAGTTCACAGGCCCGCGGTGCCCGCGTCACAGTGTCGGTGATCCGCGGCGTCGATAGGCTGGGTCGCATGAGCGCACTCCCTGCCACGTTGGTGCCGGTCGCCGAGGACCTGGACACGGTGACCACGATCGGCCACGAGGACGACCCCATCGAGGCCGGCACGTCCGCCGTGGCGGTCGCGCGGCTGTGGGATGCGGTGCGCGACTGGTACGCGCTGGGAACTTCGCCGGCGATCCAGGTGTGCCTGCGACGCAACGGCAGGATCGTGCTGAACCGGACGATCGGTCACGGGTGGGGCAACGCGCCGAGGGACGCTCCCGACGCCGAGAAGATCCTGGCGACACCGGACACCCCGTTCTGTGGCTTCTCCACCGCGAAGGGCGTCGCCGCGACGGTGATGTCCATGCTGGTCGAGCAGGGCGCGTTCGCGCTCGACGACCGGGTGTGCGACTACATTCCGGAGTTCGCCGCGCATCGCAAGGACAGGATCACTATCGGTGCTGTGCTGTCGCATTCGGCGGGGGTCCCGTTCATCACGCCGCCCTACCGGGGCAGCGAGGTCGTGCCCGACGAGGATCTTGCCGTCGCGGCGCTCGCCGATCTCGTGCCGAGCTGGCCGCCCGGCCGCTTCCGGGTCTACCACGCGCTGACCAGCGGCCTGATCCAGCGACTGCTGGTCCAGCGGGCGACCGGCAAGCGCATGCGCGAGCACCTCGCCGAGCAGGTCCTGATCCCGTTCGGCTTCCGCTGGAACAACTTCGGCGTCGACCCGGCCGATCTCGACAAGGTCGTGCCGAGCGTGAAGACCGGTCCGCCACCGTCGCGGCTGTCGCTGTTTCTCGCGCGCAAGGCGCTGGGCGGGCGGATGGACAAGGCGTCCAAGGCCGACAACGACGCGTTCCTCACCGCCGAACTGCCCTCCGGCAACCTGGTGACCACCGCGTTCGAACTGTCCCGCTTCTACGAAATCCTCACGCGGGGCGGCGAACTCGACGGCATCCGGATCATCGACCCCACTACGCTCGCCGACGCGATCCGGCCGGCCGACCGGATTCCCGGTGCGGCGGGCCGGGTCAGCCGCGCAGGCTTCGAGTTGGGCGGTCGCCGATCGAAATTCGGCCGCGACACCCGATTCCACTTCGGCCGTAGCGGTCTGACGACCCAGTACGGCTGGGCCGACCCCGAACGCGGCCTCGCGGGCGCGATCCTCACCAGTGGCAAGGCCGCCACCGACACGAACCGCCCCTGGCAGCTGGTCACGCAGATTTCCGACACCTTGCCGCGCCTGGATCGCGCACCGGAGTGGCTGCGTCTCAGGTGAGCTGTAGCTCCCGATACGCGGTTCTCACAGTTCGATGTGATGGCTTCTATGGCATGGCGGTGACGTCCTCGGCGATCGCGGCGAAGGCGCGGGCGGCCGCCGAGTGATAGACCGTGCGGCGGCGCAGCAACTCCACCGTCCGGCTCGGGAGCGCGGGCACGAGCGCGACCGGGCGCAGGTCGGGGTGGGCGCGAGCGATGGCATCGGGCAGGACGGTGCCGAGCGTGCCCCGCCGGGTGAACTCGACCAGCGCGCTGATCGAATTCGCCTCGATCGCGACACGCGGGGCCACGTCATGGTCGGCGAGGTAGCCGTCGATATGGACGCGGGTCGCGAAATCGCGGCTGAGCAGCGCCAAGGGCTGGACCGCCAGATCGGCGATCGGCAGCGGCCCCGCGTGCGTGGCGAGGGCGTGGTCCGCGCCGACCACCAGGCTCAGGTGCTCGGTGAACAGGGCTGTGGCGTCGATCCCCGCCGTGTGGGTGCCACTGAACGCGATGCCGAGATCGATGGCGTCGGCCAGCAGGTCCTCTTCCAGCCGATCCTGAGTGGTCTCGGTAACCGACACGGTGACCATCGGATGCGCGCGGTGGAACCGATCCATCAGCGGACCGATGAGATAGGCGGTGAGCGTGGGCGTCATCGCCACCCGCAGGTGCCCCCTGGTCAGGTCCTGCACGTCGTGAACGGCGCGCTCCCCGGCTTCGAGGTCGCGCAACGCGTTACGCGCGTGTTCGGCGTACACCAGGCCGGCGTCGGTGAGGGTTACCGTCCGGCCGGAACGGTCGAGCAGCTGCACATCGAGCAGCCGCTCGAGCTGCTTGATCTGCTGGGACAGCGTCGGCTGGGAGATGTGCAGCGATTCGGCGGCCCGGGTGAAGTTCCCGTGGTCGGCGACGGCGAGCAGGTACCGGATATGACGCAGCTCCATGGCCATCATGATAGATAGCTTCTATCGAACCGCCGCAGGTCTGCGCGTTCGTCTATTGCGGCTCGGCGACGACCACCGTCCCGGTGGGCGCGTCGAGCAGTGCGACCGTGCGCGCGGCGGCCGCGTCGACGTGGACGCGCGGATGCTGCGGCGGGGTCGACTCGTAATACGTTCCGGGACCGTAGAACTGGCCGTAACGCAGCACGACACCACCCGCGCCGAGCACTGCGGCCTCGTGCGCGGCGATCACCGCGCCGCGGCCCGCGGGCGGCTGCCAGGCGATGCTCTGGGCGAGAAAGCGCTCCGCGCCGGCGGAGGCGGCCGCGGCCAGCAGATTCGCGGTGCCTTCGGTGCGGATGCGCGCGTTCGCCTCGCCGGAGCTCGCCAGCTCGGCGACATCGTCGGGGAGGTCGGTGAGCTGGTGCATGACCAGATCGGGCGCGAAGGCGGTGACCGCCGCGGCCAGGCCGGGCGCGTCGTAGACGTCGTGCACGATCGGTTGGGCTCCGACGGTGCGGATCGCCGCCGCCTTGCCAGGGGAGCGCGTCAGGCCGGCTACCTCATGGCCCGCGCCGATCAGCAACGGCAGCAATCGCGTTCCGATGACGCCCGTGGCGCCGGCGAGGAAGATACGCACGCCCCGACCCTAGCCGGGGCCGCGCGCCACGGGGCCGGTGGTCAGGCCCCGATCACGGCGTTCATGATCGTGCCCGCACTGGTCGCCACCGCGCCGCCCGCCATGGCGCTGGCGATCATCTTCGGCGACTGCAGACCGCCGCCGCTCCACTTCTCCCAGGCGAACCGGCCGCCACCGTAGGTGATGGCGGTGACGCCGGACAGCAGGATCATCCAGGTGAAGTACCGGCCCAACTGCAAGATCTTCTCCGCCATCGGCGGGGCTTCCGGCGTGGGATTGCCGACCTGCGCGAGAACAGCGCCGTCCAACACAGCCAGGATCATGCTCACGATCGTGCTCCTTCGTCGGATGTTCGTGGTGAAGCCGATGTCGAGAACTCGTGACGCGGTAGAACCCCAGATCCATTGAACATTCAACCTCAGGCCGCTTCGATGGGGTAGCCGACACTCCGCGACGATCATGACCGGCGTCACACTCGTCGGGCCGTGTCACCGTCGCGCCGTGCCCCTACTATCGACAGCGCGGGGCTTGTCCGGAATCGGCGCGACGAGGCGCTGACCACCACCTTCATCGCATATCTACCGTACCGCGAGGAGGGCACATGGCTTTCCTGATTTCCTTGATCGTCGCGTTTCTTCTGGTGACCGCAGCAGTGGTCGTGGCTTCCTACGCCACCGTCTCCCTGACCTATTGGTTTGAATCTCGACGGATCCGTCACGATCGGACGGACCCACACCCCGCACGCTGATCACCGCCCCGCCGACCCCGATGCCCCCGCGACCGACACCGGTCCGCGGGGGCATCGCCGTAGCGCGGTCAGGACGGTTCCAGCCCCGCCTGGGTGGCGATCACCGCGGCTTGGACGCGCGATTGCACACCGAGTTTGGTCAGCACCCGCGAGACGTGGGTCTTCACGGTGGCTTCGCCGATGTGCAGGCGGCCGCCGATCTGCTGGTTCGACAGCCCGGCCCCCAGACCGGCGAGCACCTGTCGTTCGCGGTCGGTGAGGGCGGACAGGTCCGGCGGCGGCGCCTGTGTCGTCGCCGGGGGCAGCGCGGCGATCACCGCGCGGGTCACCTTCGGGTCGAGCACCGCGTCACCGTCGGCGACGGCGAGGACGGCACGCACCAGCTCGTCGCCACCGACGGATTTGAGCAGGAAGCCACTCGCGCCCGCCGCGAGCGCGCCCAGGACGTAGTCGTCGATGGCGAAGGTGGTGAGCACCAGGACCTTCGCGTCCGTCTCGGCGACGACCGCCGCGGTGGCCTCCAGCCCGTCGACGCGCGGCATGCGCACGTCCATCAGCACCACGTCCGGACGCAGCGCGCGGGTCTGGCGGAGCGCGGCGACACCGTCGCCGGCCTCGCCGACGACCCGGATCTGCCCGGACGACTCGAGCAGCATGGTGATCCCGGCCCGGATCGTGGCGTGATCGTCGGCCACCACCACCGTGACCGTCATCGCTCCCCCAGCGGCAGCCGCGCGCGCACGCGCCAGATGCCGTCCTCGGCGCCCGCGGTGAGAGTGCCGTCGATCGATTCGGCGCGGAAGATCATGTTGCGCAATCCGTTTCCTTCCCCCTCGGGCCGACCCGGCGGGATCGGATTCGCGGCTGTCACGACCACCCGGCCCGCGTCGCGGCGCACGTCGATGGCCAGTGGCGCGCCCGGCGCGTGCTTGGTCGCGTTCGCGATCGTCTCGCTCAGGATGCGGGTGAGCACCGCTTCCACGGCGGTGGACAGCGGCAGGTCGGGTTGGCGTCGCAGGGTCACTGTCCCGCCCGCCGCCTCGGCGGCATCGATCAGCCCGTCTAGGGAGGAGAGCCGCGCCGTGACGGCGGTGTCGCCGGGGGAGGTCAGCAGGTCGATCGTCGCGCGCATCTCGTCGAGCGCGGCCAGGCTGCCCGCGCGGATCGATTGCAGGACGGCGGTATCACCGGGCTTCTTCTGCGCCACCTCGGCCAGGATCGCGACCGCCGAGAGGTGACCGGCGACGGTGTCGTGCAGGTCCCGGGCGACCCGTCTGCGTTCGTCACCGAGCGCGGCCGACCGCTCGGCGTCGCGTGCCGCGAGTTCGGCTCTGGCCGCGGCGCGTTCGACCCCGACCATGCGGCGCGAGGCCCGCACCGACCGGGCGTAGCCCACCGGTGACCAGGTGATCGCGACACCGATCAGCACGGTGTAGATGGCCGCCCTGAGCCCCAGCACGGTCAGCGCCAGCAGAGCTCCGCCCGCGGTCACCGCGAGCGCGAACCCGGCGACCACCGCGCCGAGCCGATCCGATCCGGTGCTGACGGCCAGGTAGATCACGTCCGACAGCGCGATCCACAGTGGCAACGACGGTCCGAGAACGAAGTCACCGGCCAGCAGCACGACCATCAGCCCGAAGGCCAGGCCGGGCCTGCGTTGCGCGGTCAGCTGGATCGCGAAGGCCGCGCACAGCAGCGCCAGCTTCGCGGCGGCCGGATACAGATCGCGATCCATCACCACCGGCCAGCCGCCGGCGACCCACAACAGCACCCCGACCAGGAACACCCCGACGGCGGCCGCGGTCGCGGTGTCGAACACCGCCACGAGCCGGGACAGGGACGGGCGGGCAGCGGGCATGCCCCATTTCAGCACACCGCGACCGCGCCTCGGGTCCCCCGAAAGGTGGACCACACCCGCGCCGTCAGCGGGACGACGACGCACCGGTGGGCCCGGCACAGTAGGGAAATGGACGCATTGAACAACCCCGTACTGCTGACGATCGCCGCGTGCGAGGTCGGTTTCTGGGTGCTGGTGGTGGGTGGTCTGCTGCTGCGCTATGTGGTGCGGCTGCGCCGCGCGGGCCTGGTGACGCTGGCGCTGGTTCCGGTGCTGGACGTGGTCCTGGTGGTCGCGGTGGCCATCGATCTGCACCGCGGCGGCGAGGTGGGTTTCGCCCACCGGCTGGCCGGCATCTATCTCGGCTGCACGGTGATGTTCGGGCATCGGCTGATCGAATGGCTCGACGCGCGCTTCGCCTACCGCTTCGCCGGTGGACCGCCGCCGGTGAAGGTGCCGAAGTACGGTCCCGAACGCACCCGCAAGGAGTGGGCCGACTTCGCGCGCTGGCTCGGCGCGGCGGCCATCGCCGGCGCGCTCACACTGGCGCTGAGCTACACGGTGGCCGACGCCCAGCAGCGCGAGCAACTCATGGGCGTGTTCGGTTCGCTCGGGGTGATCACCGTGATCTGGCTGCTCACCGGACCGGTGTGGGTCACCGGCTCCCAGCGCGACTGACCCACACCGACCGATGCCCCGGGACTGATTCGGTTCCGGGGCATCGTCGGCTCGGGCTCAGACCGCGGCGGGCGCCTTCTCGGCCAGGATCTCCCCGATCCACGGCAGGACCGCCGAGCGCACGTCGACCGCGCGCGGGAGCAGACCGTTGGCGGCGAGCAGGTCGGCGGCGCGCTGCTGTTCGTCGAGGAACTCCTCGCTCACCGGGTGCACGCCGAACGGGCGGCCGCGCAGCGCGGCTTCCCAGGCGTCCAGGTCGGCGGGCAGGTCGCGAGACCGCGCGTCGTCGACGAAGTATTGCGCCGCCGCGCGCGGGTTGGCGACGATCCAGGCGTCGGACTCCTGCAGCGCGGCCAGCACCGCCTCGACCGCGGCCCGGTTGTGCTCGGCGAGATCGCGGCGGGTGAACCACAGCGACGGGTGACTGAACACCGACGCGGTGTCGACCAGCGTGGTCAACTCCGTGGCGGCCTCGACCTCCCGCAGGCCGGGATAGGTGCCGACCCAGGCGTCGAGTTCCCCGGACAGCAGCGCGGCGCCGCCACCGCGCACGTCGACGTCGACGGGCTCGACATCGGCCCAGCTGAGCCCGACCTGGTCGAGGGCGAACAGCAGCAGTGTGGTCTGCCACGAACCGTGCGCGATGCCGACCCGCTTGCCCTTCAGGTCGGCGGCGGTGGTGATGCCGCTCGCGGCGGTCGCCACCAGCCTGCCGTTCTCCACCCGCGGGCCGGAGATGCCGAGGTAGACGATGTCGCGCTGATTGGCCAGCGCGGTCAACGGCGGGGTGAAGCCGGTGCCGATGATGTCGTAGCCGCCTTCGGTGAACAACCAATCCGAGTGCTCGCCGGGCAGACCGGTCGTGGGGTCGACGCGCTCGGCCTGCGGCAGGGCGCGCAGATCGACCCACTCGACGTCGGGGATCGCGCGCTCCAGGATGCCCCGGTGGCGCAGGACGAACAGCGAGTTGTTGTGCGGGAAGTACCCGACGCGCAGGCTCATCGGGCGTCTCCGATCAGGCCGAGCCGACGGGCCTCCTCGGCCAGGCCGCTCCGGTGCCACTGCACCGCGAGATTGGAGGGATCGAATTCGACCGAGCCGCCGAGGGTTTCGGCGATGGCCTGATACTGCGCGCCCTCCTCGAGCAGGACGACGAACTCGGCCAGTTCCAGCAGTCCGGCCCGGCCGAGCACATTGGCACCACCGTTGGCCTCGAAGATCGCGACCAGGTGCGGGTCGGTCTCGAGCTTGTTCAGGATGAACTCGCCCGCCCCGATGGTGCGGTCGATGTGCGGCGGGATCTCCCGCGACAGGGTCAGCCGCTGGGAGGCGGCGTAGCGGATCGGCAGGGTGCGATGGGTCTGCGCCCAGCCACCGAGCCACGGGGTGTGGATGTGCACGACGGAGGTGATCTCCGGATGC
Source organism: Nocardia canadensis (assembly GCF_032656385.1). Classification (NCBI taxonomy): domain Bacteria; kingdom Bacillati; phylum Actinomycetota; class Actinomycetes; order Mycobacteriales; family Nocardiaceae; genus Nocardia; species Nocardia canadensis. The sequence goes on along the minus strand of NZ_JAVCWB010000008.1, from coordinate 621,094 downwards.
GCGCGGAACACCTCGGCGTAGCCGGTCACGAAACCGGCGGATCCCTTGCCGGACAGCACGTGCCCGTCGAAGGTGGCGACGACGGGTTCGACGGTGCGCTCGGCCGCCCACGGGCCGGGCTCGTTGAGCGCGACGGCGATCTCCTCGCCCGGCACCCGCTCGACGAAGTTGACAGTGCCGTTGCCGGTGACGGTGCCGGTCTCGCGGAACACCCGGAACGCGGTCTCGGCGTCGCGGGTCGCCGCCGCGACGAAGGCCGCGACGGCCTCCGGCAGACGGGTTTCGGTGGTGGTCATCGAAGGACTCCTGTGGTTATCGGACCGTCGCGAGGACGGTGTCGGTGGACGGGGTGGTGAGCCGGGATCGGCCGAGCAGGGGCAGCACTTCCTCGCCCACCCGGTAGGCCTCCTCCAGGTGCGGGTTGCCCGCGAGGATGAAGGCGTCGACGCCGAGGTCGATGAGTTCGTCGAGCCGCTGCGCGACCTGCTCGTAGCTGCCGACGAGACCGAAGGCGGGTCCGCCGCGGATAAGGCTGAAGCCGCACCAGACATTGGGCTGGACTTCCAGATCGCGGTAGCCGGTGATGGTCTCGGGCACCCAGCCGGCGATCCTGGCCGCGCCGACCGAGTCGCCCTGGGCGGCGCGGTTGGCGGCGTCGCGGTCGACGAAGGCCCAGCCCTTCTCGATCTCGGCCCAGGCCGCTTCCTCGGTGTGCCGGGCGACGACGTCGACGCGGACCGCGAACTTCGGTGTACGGCCGAGTGTTTCGGCGTTACGCCGGACACCGTCGAACTTGGCGCGCAGGTCCGCGAACGGCTCGAGCCAGGACAGGTAGTAGTCGGCGTGGCGGCCCGCGGCGGCCACCGCGGCGCCGGAGGACCCCGAGAAGTACACCTCGGGGAAGGGCTGCCCGGCCAGACCGGACGGCAGCGCGGCCCCGGCGGTGCGGAAGAAGCGACCGTCGTGGTCGAACGGTTCGCCGTCCCACACACCGCGCAGGACGTCGAGGAATTCGCTGGTGCGCGCGTAGCGGTCGTCGTGGGACACCTTGTCGCCCCACCACAATTGCGCCGGTCCCCCGCCGCCGCTGATGATGTTGTAGACCAGCCTGCCGCCGGTGGCGCGCTGCAGGCTCGCCGACATCCTGGCCGCCTGCACCGGGTGCAGGAACCCGGGCTGGAAGGCGACCATGAAGCGGTAGGTGGTGGTCTCGGCGGCCAGCGCGGACGCCACGGCCCACGGATCGTCGGTCACCGGGAACGACGGGAGCAGACCGCCGAGGAAGCCCGCCGATTCGGAGGCCTTGGCGACGGCGGCGACGTGGTCGAGATAGCTGTACTCGTCCAGGGCGCCGCCGCGGATGGCGGGGGCGAGATTGCCGGGACCGTAGCCGCCGGCGTTGCCGCGGTTGTAGCGGCGCGGGGTACGCAGGGAGGCGTGGTCGCCTTCCATGCCGATGCGCCAGTAGACGTCGATGGTCATGCGGTGAGCTCCTGCGCGGTGCTGAGGGTGCGGCCTGCCGGGTCGGCGAGGAACAGCAGGTGTTCGCCCGCGCGGTGGATCTCCTCGATCTGCGGATGACCGGACAGCACGAAGCTCTGCACGCCGGCGAGCTCGTAGACCGACAGCTGACGGGCCACCTGTTCGTAGCTGCCGACCAGGCCGATGCGCTGCCCGTAGCCGAGCGCGTCGAAGCCGGCCCAGCGGCCGTCGCCGAGAGCGTGCGCGGCCGCGGAATCGGTGCGGCCCAGCTCCTCCCACTGACGGTGCACGCGCGCCCAGGCCTCGTCCTCGGTCTCCCTGGCGATGATCGGCAGGTCGAGCGCCACCCGGACCCGGCGGCCCACGGCGGCGGCCCGCTCCCCCAGTTCCGCGGCGGCGCGGGAGATCCCGTCGAGTTCCTCGCCGAAGACGTGGACGTCGCCGTGCGCGGCCGACAGCTCCAGCGCGGCCGCCGAGGTGCCGCTCAGATGGACCGTCGGGAACGGCAGGCCGGACAGGATGCCACGGAACCCGCCGTCGACCACGTCGTAGTACTGCCCCGCGTATTCGAACCCGGTGCCCGCGAATCCGGCCGCGCCGACCTCGGTTTCGTTCCACACCCCGCGGGCGACGGTGAGGAACTCCGCGGCGCGCCGGTAGCGCTGGTCCCCGCCGACCTGGTCGCCGCGCGAGCGGGCCTCGGCGTCGTCGGTCTCGACCGCGAGCCGCCAGTTCAGCCTGCCCCGCGAATGCCGCTGCAGCGTGGCCGAGATCTTGGCCGCGTACACCGGTGTGCCGAAGGCGGGCTGGAATTCGACGGTGACCCGCGCGTAGCGGGTCGAGCGCAGCGCGGCGCCGGCGACGATCCAGGATTCCTCGCCGAGTGGATCATAGGGCGCGAGTACGCCGTCGAAGCCGTTGAGTTCCGCGGCGTCGACGATCTGGGCGAGATCGTCGAACGGGCCGAACCGGCCGGGTCGCACATCGGTGGCCTCGGTGCGCGGCGCCTGCGGCCCGAATCCGCCACGACCGCGCAGCGCGGGGACGGCGCGGCGACCGTCGCCCCGACTGGGCAGGGTCCAGACGAACTCGGTCATGCGGGCACCCGCTCGGCGGCGACGAGTTCCTTCGCCCGGGCCAACGGCTCGGCGGCGACCCAGGATTCGAGGTCGAAGTCCGCGGCCAGGAAGCCGTGGGCGTAGAGGAACTGCTTCTGCACGCCGAGCAGTTCGATGCGTTCCTCGCTCAGCGACGGGTGCAGCCCACGATGGAACTCGTCGCCGTAGGCGGCGACGACACCCTCGGGGCCGGACAGCGTTTCGCGTTGCAGCACCGCGCGGACCCCGTCGAGGTCCCCGGCGGCCCAGTCGGCGGCGCGCAGGCTCTGCGCGAGGAAGCCGACGACGACCTCGGGCCGGGATTCGAGCAGGTCCGCGTGCACCGTGATCGGTCGCGGGGTCCCGTTGTTGACGCGCAGGTGCTTGGTGGCCGAGGCGTCCAGGTCGACCGCGACGCGCAGCCCGTGCTCCCGCGCGACCTCCTGCGCGCGGGCGCCCTTGACGTAGACGGCGTCGACCGTGCCCGCCAGCAGTTCCTCGACACCCCAGGTGGTGGACCGGCGGGCCGACGGGATCGCGGTGCGTACCTGCGGATCCCGGTCGACGTCGAGTTCGGTGACGCGCACGTCGGCCAAGGTCAGCCCGGCCGGGCGCAGCGCGTTGGCGAAACCGTGCAGTGCCATCGCCCGCGGGAAGCTGCGGGCCTGGTCCTGCGCCCAGGCGGGCACGCCGAGCCGCAGTCCGGCCAGGCCCGCCGCGTCGGTGACCGGCGAGTCGGGGCCGACGAGGATCGCCTGGGATTCGTCGATCCAGGTCAGGCCGATCAGCCGGGTGGGCGAGCCCTGCGCCCGGGCCGCCAGCGCGGGCACGTTGCCGCCCTCGCGGATCAGTCCGGACAGATCGTGCAGGAAGTGGTGGCCGGCGAGTTCGGGGCCCGCGTCCTGCAGGACACCGAAGTCGAGGCCGGCGCTCGCGGCGGTCTCGCCGAGCCAGCCGAGGCTGTGCGCGAGACCGCTCGCGGTCGGCACGGGGCAGCGGGTGTACCACAGGGTTTCGGTCATGACAGGCTCCTGATGTGTGGTCCGACGCCGAGTTGGGCGAGGAATTGCGTTCGGTAACCGAGGGTTTCGGGTGCCGCGTGGTCACGCGGCCGGGGCAGGTCGATGGCCTCGTCGACGGCGAACCGACCGTGGTCGAGGATGATCACCCGGTCGGCGAGCCGGATCGCCTCGTCGACGTCGTGGGTGACCATGAGGACGGCGGGGCGGTGCCGGGCGACGAGATCGCCGACCAGGTCCTGCATCTGGAGCCGGGTCAGCGCGTCCAGCGCGGCGAACGGCTCGTCGAGCAGCAGCAGTTCCGGTTCCCGGACCAGGGCCCTGGCCAGGGCGGCGCGCTGGGCCTCGCCGCCGGACAGAGTGGCGGGCCACTGGCCCGCCTTGCCGTCGAGGTGCACTTCGCTCAGGGCCCGCAGACCCGCTTCGCGCTGCGCTTTGGTGCGGCGCAGACCGACGAGCACATTGGCCAGCACCCGCTTGGACGGGATCAACCGGGGCTCCTGATAGACCGTGGTGCGGCGCGGCGGCACCAGCACCTCCCCGGCATCGGGCACCTCCAGGCCGGTGAGCAGGCGCAGCAGCGTGGTCTTGCCGGTGCCGCTCGGACCGAGCAGCACGACGAACTCGCCGCGCCGGATGGTCAGGTCGACGCCGTCGAGCACCGTCTTGTCGCCGAAGGCCTTGCGCAGCCCGGTGATCGAGACCGCCACCGGCGCCTGCTGATCGACCGCAGGCTCGACGGGCGCGGCCGCTGTCGTGGTCATCGGATCGCCACCTGCTTGCGCCAGGGCATCGCGTAGCGTTCCGCGAGCCGTACGAGTGCGTCGAACACCAGACCGAGCAGCGCGTAGAGCACGACGCACAGCACCATGTAGTCGGTGCGGTTGTATTCCTGGGCCAGCGTCACCAGATAGCCGACGCCCTCCTGCGTGCCGACCTGCTCGGCGGCGATGAGGCCGGTGATGCTGATCGACAGGCAGATCCGCAGCGCCATCAGGATGCCGGGCAGCGCGGCGGGCACGATCACCTCGGCGACCAGCCGGGTGCCGGTGAGTCCGAAACTGCGCGCGGCCTCGACCATCTTGCGGTCGACATTGCGCACGCCCAGATAGGTGTAGGCATACATCGGAGCGGTGGTCGCCACCGCGATGAGCAGCACCTTGTAGAGCTCGTCGATACCGAACCACGAGATGAACAGCGGGACCAGCGCGAGGAAGGGCACCGCACGCACGATCTGCATCGTCGAGTCGACCAGTTCCTCGCCGAGGCTCGACAGCCCCGACAGCAGCCCGAGCACCAGGCCCACCGAGACGCCGATCGCGACGCCGGCGGCGGCCCGGCCGAAGGAGGCCAGCGCGAAGTCGATCAGCCGGCCGCCGTCGAGCAGTTCCAGCAAGGCCGCCCAGACCGCGCCGGGGCTCGCGATCACCCGGGGCGAGATCGCCCCGCTCGCCGAGCCGACCCACCAGGCCGCCACGACGGCCGCGGGCAGCGCGGCACGCAGGCCGAGGGACAGCCACCGGGGACGCTGCCCGGTGACCCGGGCCAGCGGCGGCGCCAGTTCGAGGGTGGTCATGTCACTTTTCCTTCAGTGTTGCCAGCTGCTCGGGGCTGAGCTTGGAGCGCAGGTCGTAGAAGATGTCGGCGGCGGTGATCCGACGGCTGATCACGCCGTTGTCGGCGAAGGTGTTCACCACGTCGGCCAGGGCGGCGGCGTCGGATTCGGCGGGCAGGCGCGGCACGGTGACCTCGGAGCCCACCCGCACGGCGTCGGCGAGGCGGTCACCGGTCAGCGCGCGCGGACCGGTCTTGTCGAAGACGTTTTCGAAGTCGGCGGGCGCGGCCTTCTGCTCGGCGGTGAGTCCCTGCAGCACTTCCAGGTACTTGGCGGCGACGTCCGGGCGCTGCTCGAGGACCTCGGTGCGGAACACGACCACGGTGTTGTCGTGCGAGCCGATGGCCTTCTCGGTGACGATCTCGCGGGCGCCGGCGGCCTTGGCCTCCTGGTAGGGCACCAGGAACGAGGCCCAGGCGTCGACCTTGCCGGTGGCGAAGGCCGAGGCGGCGTCCTTCTGCTGCAGCGGGACCCTGGTCACCTCGTCGGCCGGAATGCCGGCCTGTGCCAGGGCTTTCAGGGTGATGTACTCGCCCTTGCCCGCGGGGTTGACCGCGATCCGCTTGCCGACCAGCCCGGCGACCGAGGTGACCCCGGACTCGGGGGTGACGACGATGCCGCTCTGATCCTGACCGGCGGGATCGGCCACGGCGACGATCTTGACGCCGACGTCCTTGGACAGCGCCCCCACGACGGGGCTGAACGCGGCGCCGGAGACGTCGAGCTCCTCGGTGTTGAACAGTTTCAGCATCGAGCTGAAACCCGGTGTGGTGCTGACCCATTGGATCTTCGCGCCGAGCGGAGCCAGGGCCGCGTCGAAAGTGCCGTCGCGCTTGCCGACCGCGAGCGGTCCGGTATTGCCCGGATCGGTGACCTTGAGAACGAACGAGGCCTGCGCGCCCGGTTCGGGCGTGGAGCCGGAGCCACACGCCGCGACGAGGGCGACGACGGGGACGATCGCGAGCGCGATCCTCGAGAAGGCCGGCAGCCTGCGGGACATCGGGGCTCCTGTGTTCGGGGAAGGGCGGGTAGTGCTTTCGCAGCGTAGGAGCGGCCCTGTCGCCGAACGAGGTATGTCTTTCCAATGATCGGAAAGCTTGACAGCCGCCGATCGGGCGATCTATAGCCACTTCCGCGACAGACCCCCATCCCTTTCCGAATATCGGAAAGATGACGAGGCGTCTCGCCGAACCGCTGTGTTACCGTCGGCTCCGTGGAGACCTCCAGCGTGCAGACCGTGACCCGGGCCCTGTCGGTACTCGATTGCTTCCGCGGCGGCGAGGAACGGGGCGTCTCCGAGGTCGCGCGCGCCCAGGGCCTGGCGGTGAGCACCACCCACCGACTGCTCAGCGCCCTCGTGCAGGCCGGATTCCTGGAGAAGGACGCCGAATCGAGCCGTTACCGCATGGGTGGCGCGCTGGCCGAGTACGGGCAGATCGCCTACCGCCAGCACAAGATCTACCTCGCCGAGCCGTATCTCGAGCAGCTCGCGGCCACCACCGGCGCCACCGGGTCGGTCGCCACCCGCCACGGCATCCACGCGGTGTTGCTCGGCACGAGCCGCTGGCGCGAGAGCGACGGGCACGAGCTACAGGGCGTGCGCCTGCCGCTGCACGCGAGCGCGCTCGGCAAGGCACTGCTCGCGTGGTCCGACGTCGACAACGACGAATTGCGTTCCCTTCCTTACGAAGAGGGCACCGAGCGGTCGGTGTCGAACGCCGAGGAGATGCGCGCGGAACTGGTCGCGACCCGGGCCCGCGGCTACGCCTTCAACGACCGGGAGCTCGATCCGGGCTACCGCACCATCGGCATGCCCATCCTCGACCCGCAGGGCCGGTGCCGTTTCGCGCTCGGCCTGCGTGGGCCGGTCGCGCTGATGATCGACGAACGGGTGCCGTTCTTCGTCGAACTCGCCAAGGTGACCGCGGCCGATATCGCCGCCACCTTCGCCGCCGCCGCGGACTGACCGCGCCCCTTGGGTCCGTTCGGGTGCACCCGAATTCCTGGGACGATACTTTGTATTTGTTTAGTTGAGCTCATGAAGGGAGCGGTAGTGGCGACCGATACCGCAGGTCCCGCGGTCGGGCTGCGCTCCGAACGCGGCGCGATCCTGGCCTCGCTGATGATGTCGACGAGTCTGATCGCGCTGGACTCGACGATCATCGCCACCGGCGTCCTGACCATCACCAGCGATCTCGGCGGATTCGCGCTGTTCCCGTGGTTGTTCTCGATCTATCTGCTCACCCAGGCCGTGACGGTGCCGATCTACGGCAAGATCGCCGACACCGTCGGCCGCAAACCGGTGATCCTGTTCGGCATCGCGGTGTTCGCGCTGGGCTCGCTGCTGTGTGGGCTCGCCACGAGCATGGTGGCGCTGATCGCGTTCCGGGCGATCCAGGGCATCGGCGCGGGCGCGATCCAGCCGATGACGATGGTCATCGCCGCCGACCTGTACACCCTGCCCGAGCGAGCCAAGGTACAGGGCTATCTGGCCGGGGTGTGGGCCGGATCGGCGGTGCTCGGCCCCCTGGTCGGCGGCGCCTTCGCCGATTTCGCCAGCTGGCGCTGGATCTTCCTGGTCAACCTGCCGCTGGCGGCGCTGGCCGGGGTGATGCTGCTGCGCAACTTCACCGAGCCGGCCCCGCGCCGGGCGCGCGGACACGTCGACTATCTCGGCGCGGCCCTGCTCACCCTCGGCGCGGGCGCGCTGATCCTCGCGTTGCTCGAGGGCGGCCAGTCGTGGGCGTGGAACTCCCCCGTCAGCCTGGCGCTGTTCGCGGGCAGCGCCGTCGTGCTGGTCGTCGTCGGCGTCGTCGAGCACCGCACCGCGAATCCGATTCTGCCGCTGTGGATCTTCACCCGCCGGGTGGTCGTCGCGGCGAGCGCGGTGTCGATGCTGATCGGCGCGATCGTGCTCGGGCTCACCTCCTATGTCCCGACCTTCGCCCAGGGCGTCCTCGGCACCTCCGCCACCCTCGCCGGCCTCACCGTCGGTGCCCTGACCATCGGCTGGCCGATCACCGCCTCCCAAGCAGGCCGGTTCTACCTGCGACTCGGCTTCCGCACGACCGCGCTCATCGGCAGCGTGATCGCGGTCCTCGGCTGCCTGACGCTGCTGCCGATCGGCGATCACGCGAGTCCGTGGCAGCTCGCGGGCGCCTGTTTCCTCATCGGCGCGGGCATGGGCCTGGTCGCCAACCCGACGCTGATCGCCGCCCAGACCGACGCGGCCTGGTCCGAGCGCGGCGTCGTCACCTCGGCGACCATGTTCGCCCGCTCCATCGGCAGCGCGGTCGGCGTCGCCGTCTTCGGCGCCGTCGTCAACGCGCGGGTCGACGCGGCCGACCGCCCTGACCCCGGCGAACTCGCCGACGCGATCCACCTGGTGTTCGTCACCCTCCTGGCCATGTCGGTCGTCCTGCTCGCCGCCGCGGCCACCATGCCCGGCGCACGGCCCACCGCCCCCGCCGACGTCCAGGTCGACTGATCCCCGCTACGCCGCACGAGCATTCGGTCGCGGCACCGAACCCTCACTGCCAGCGGCCACGACACCCGCGCTAGATACTGGGCCGATCGAACCCGCTCGGCCACACGAGCTCTCGGCGCAGTGCCGAACGATCGGACGCCACCGGCGGAGCTGCGCTGCACCGCCGGGGTGCGCGCCGGTAGGGTCGAGACGGTGTGGGGAACAGGGGATTCGACGGATCCGGCGGGGCGACGGGCGAGTCGGGCGAGGTCGTTCGGGGCGCAGGCCGCGGTGTACGCCGAGCACCGGCCGGACTACGCGGCGGCCGCGATCCGGTGGGCATTGGCCCGGGTCGGGCGGACAGACCCGGTGGTCCTCGATCTGGGCGCGGGCACCGGCAAGCTGACCGACGGATTGCTGGCGGCCGGAGCGACGACCATCGCGGTCGAACCCGATGCGGCGATGCTCGCGGAGCTGGTGCGGCGGTATCCGGCGGTGGGGGCGCTCGCCGGTGCGGCGGAGGCGATTCCGCTGCCCGACGACTCGGTGGACGCGGTGGTCGCCGGGCAGGCGTTCCACTGGTTCGATCAGGACAGCGCGTTCCCCGAGATCGCGCGGGTCCTGCGGCCGGGTGGGGTGTTCGCGGCGTTCTGGAATACCGACGACGACAGCACCGAGTGGGTGGCCGGGCTCCAGCGGATCTCCCGGTCGGCGGTGTCGTTCACCCCGTCCGAGACCGAGGACCAGCTCCCGGCGCATCCACTGTTCACGGCATTCGAGAAGGCGGAGTTCACGCACGCACAGCGACGCACCGCCGAATCGCTGGTCACGACGATCGGCACCCATTCGCACACCGTGGTGATCTCCCCGGAGCAGCGCACCGCGCTGCTCGACCGCATCCGGGACTACCTGCGCGCGACACCGGAGACCGCACAGGGCGAGTTCGACTTCCCGTTGCGTACCGAGGTGATCCGGGCGGTGCTGCGCGGATCACCGCGGCACTGAGCGTCAGCTCGCGCGTTCCGCCAGGCCACGCACCACGTCGACGACCTCGCCCGGCGCGAACTCGACGACCCGGCGTACCCGTGAATTGGCCATGGGCGCCAGGTCGACGACGATCGGCGCGCCCGGGCCCTCCTGCGCGATCGCGGTGATCCGGTCCTGGAGGAAGCCGCCGTCGGGGACGCCGACGCGAATGACGTCACCGACCGTGAGCGCCTCGGCCCGGACCGGGCCGCCGAACGCCGCGGTGGGATCGAAGGTGCCGCAGCGGGTGTGGCCGGTGGTCGCGCCGAGGCCGCGCTCGGCGATGGTCCACCACACCGTCGATTCCGGTTCGCCGACACCGACGCGCGCGTGCCAGGCCAACACCCGATCGCGTTCTGCCTCGGCGGCCGCGCGGGTCTCGTGCAGGGAGACCTGCCTGCGGACCGGGGCGTTGCGGGAACGGGTGGTGCCCGCCGCGCCGTCGATCACCAGGATCCACCGGGCGCCGACGGCGTCGTCGCGGCGGGCCGAGACCCGCTTGGCCAGGGCCAGTCCCGGCGTAGCGCCCAGCTGGTCGGCCGCCTCCTCGATGCTCGCGACGAGCCCGAGCGAGCGCAGCAGCTCGGCCGCCGACAGCTCCGAGGTCCCCAATTCCTGCGCCAGCGCGGTCATCGGCGTGCGCCGGCGCCAGCCGATCCGGGCGCAGTGTTCGTGCCGGGTGAACCACAGCCCGCTGCGGGTGCGGCGGTGCTGATCGACGACCACCGCCCACCAATCCCATTCGGGCTCGGCGACCAGCCTGCCGCGAATCCAGCGTTCCCGCTCGGCCGTGGGCACCCGTTCCTCGGGTGGCACGAAATTGCGGAGGGCGGCGCGCACCGCGGACTCGGTGCGCCCCACCGTCCTCGCGGTGCGCGCCAGGTCGGCCCCCGCGCGCAGATCATCGGCCAGGACCCGGTATTCCGATTCCCGCCAGGTGGTCCCATGCCTGCTCGGTGGCTGCAGATCGCCACGGTCGTCGTCACTCATCCCCGTGCCCCCGTTCTCGCACCGCCCGGCCACACTCGCGCCGGGCTCGTTTGTGTGACCCTTCGACGATACCGGTGGGGTATGACAGAAAACGGTTGTCTGCCAGCGGCTTTCCAGCAAACGGAGGTGGTGCTCAGCCGGTGTGTGTGACGCCGCGGCGGCCGAAGGCGTAGTAGCCCAGGCACACCAGCGCCGCCCAGACCGCGCCGACGACCAGCGCGGTGCGCCCACCGTCGGTCCACAGCAGCAGGACCACGACCAGGCCGAGGAATCCCAGTGCGGCCCAGGTCGTCACGGGCGCGCCGGGCAGCCGGTAGTCACTGGCGGGCAGCTCCCCCGCCCGGACCTTGGCGCGATACTTCAGGTGGCACATCAGGATCACGCCCCACACGACGATGATGCCGACGGTGCTGACCGAGGTGATGTAGGCGAAGGCCTTGTCCGGCGAGATCAGGTTGACCACGACGCCGATGACCATCGCCGCGGCCGAGGCGCAGATGCCGGTGAACGGCACCGACTGCTTGCTCAGCTTCGCGAAGCCGACGGGCGCCTCGTCGCGCAGCGCGAGGCTGCGCAGCATCCGGCCGGTGGAGTAGATGCCGGAGTTGCACGACGACAGCGCCGCGGTGAGCAGCACGAAGTTGATGATGCCCGCGGCGGCGGGAATACCGATCTGCTCGAACACCTCCACGAACGGGCTGCGGCCCGCATGGAAGGTCCGCCAGCTCGCCACCGACATGATCACCACGAGCGCGCCGACATAGAACAGGCCGATGCGGAACGGCAGCGTATTGATCGCCTTGCGCAGGGTGGCCTTCGGATCGCGGGCCTCCCCGGCCGTCACACCCACCAGTTCCACACCCACATAGGCGAACACGACGATCTGCAGCACCAGCAGGGTCTGCCCGAAGCCGTGCGGGAAGACCCCGCCGTCGGCCCACAGGTTGGTCACCGTCGGGTTCGCGGCATGGCCGAAGCCGAACACGAGCACGCCGATGCCGATCAGGATCATCGCCAGGATCGCGGTCACCTTGATGGCCGAGAACCAGAACTCGCCCTCGCCGAAGATCCGGACCGAGATCAGGTTCGCGGCGAACAGCACCGCCAGCACCACCAGCGCGGTCACCCACTGCGGGATGTCGAACCAGTACTGCACGTATTTGCCCGCGACGGTGATCTCGGCCATGCAGGTCGACACCCACACCGCCCAGTACGACCATCCGGTGGCGAAACCGGCGAAGCGGCCGAGGAATTCGTGCGCGTATTCGGCGAAGCTGCCCGACACCGGTCGATAGGTCAGCAACTCACCGAGCGCGCGCATGATGACGAAGATCGCCAGGCCCGCGGCCAGGTAGGCCAGGATCAACGACGGCCCGGCCTGCTCGATGGCGGCGCCGGAGCCGTAGAACAGGCCGGTGCCGATCGCGCCGCCGATGGCGATCATCTGGATGGTGCGCGGGCTCAGCCCCCGCGCGTAGCCCTCCGATTCGGTCGTCGGAGTGGGCGCCTGCACGGCTGCGGTGGATAGCCCGGGGCCGTCAGCTGACATGGATCGTGTCCTTCCGTCGCGTCGATCAGTCCTGCACGCTACCGCCCGGCAAGCGTGGCCCCAGTCACCCCCACCGCGGGCACGGAAATACCGGCCGCCGCGCACGAGTTGCCCCTTGCGGGGGTTCGTCACGGTCGAGGAGGCTCATGAGCGCGGTCACGCTGTCGGTTCTGGATCTGGCGCCGGTGCAAGCCGACGTGAGCGCGGGCGATGCCCTGCGCGCCACCACGCGGCTGGCCCAGCACGCCGAGGAACTGGGCTTTCGCCGATTCTGGGTGGCCGAGCACCACAACATGCCCGGCATCGCCAGCTCGGCGCCCGCGGTGGTGCTGGCGCATCTGGCGGCCTCGACCTCGCGCATCCGGGTCGGTTCGGGCGGGGTGATGCTGCCCAACCATCCGCCTCTGGTGGTGGCCGAGCAGTTCGGCACGCTCGAGGCGCTGCATCCCGGCCGGATCGATCTGGGGATCGGCCGTGCCCCCGGCACCGATCCGGTGACCGCGCGTGCCCTGCGCCGCAGCGCCGAAGGGCTCGGCGGCGAGTCGTTCTCCCGCGAGCTCACCGCGCTGATCGGGTTCTTCCGCGGCGCCGACGGCGAAGGCATCGTCGCCAGCCCCGGCCGCGGCACCGAACCGGCGGTGTGGCTGCTCGGCTCGAGCGGCTACAGCGCCCAGGTGGCGGCGGTCCTCGGGCTGCCCTTCGCGTTCGCCCATCACATCGCCCCGGACAACACCGCCGCCGCGCTGGCCCTCTATCGCGACAACTTCCGGCCCTCGGACGTGCTGAGCGAGCCGTACACGATCGTGGCCGCCTCGGCGATCTGCGCCGACACCGATGCCGAGGCCGACCGGCTCGCCGCGCCGCGCGACCTCGCCTTCGCCCAACTGCGCGCGGGCCGCCCGCAGGCACTCGCCACGCCGGCGCAGGCCGCCGCCTTCCCCGGCAGCGACGCCGAGCGCCGCTTCGCCGAGCAGCGCAAGGCCGGTCAGCTGCAGGGCTCGCCGGACACGGTGCGCGAACAGGCGGCCGCGCTGCTTTCCGCCACCGCGCCCGACGAGCTGATGCTCAACACCCTCGTCTACGACATCGACGCCAGGATCCGCTCGCTCGAGCTCAGCAGCAAGGCGATCAACGGCTGAGCCGGACCCGGCTCACAGCAGCCGGAATCCCCGGGTCTGCAACGACTCCCGCAGGCGGTGGCGGCCGTTGAGCGAGGCCACCGAGGCGAGCCGGGCCAGCACCCGCTCGGTCCAGGAGAACGGCAGACCCTGGTCGGCGTAGATCTCGCCGATCCGCTCCTCGTAGGTGTCGATCGGGGCGCGCTGACCGGCCAGGTCGTAGGTCTCCTGGTGCAGGACGGCGGCCTGCGGCAGGCGCGGCTTCACCCGGGTTCCCTCGGCCGGGTCGGGATGGCCGACGACCAGGCCGAAGACCGCGAACACGTGGTCGGGCAGCCCCAGCTCGGCGGCTACCCGCTCCGGATCGTTGCGCAGCGCGCCGATGTAGACGGTGCCCAGGCCCAGGGATTCGGCGGCGACCACCGCGTTCTGCGCCGCCAATGCCGCGTCGACGAAACCGACGTAGCTGGATTCGAGGTAGTCGGCGCCGTCGAGCGGCACGCCGCGATCGTCGGCGAGCTGGCGCAGACGGGCGAAGTCGGCCGTCCACACCAGCAGTACCGGAGCCTGCACGATGTGCTCCTGCCCACCGGCGACCTCGGCGAGACGGGCCTTGCGCGCCGGATCGCGCACCTCGACAACGCTCCACACCTGCAGATTCGACGACGTCGCCGCGGACTGCGCGGCCGAGACCAGCAGCCGGATCGTCGCGGGCGGCACCGGATCGGGCAGGTAGCGGCGCACCGACTTGTGGCTGTGCAGCACCTCCAGCACCGGGTTCCACTGCGCGGGAACCTCGGTCGCCGGATCGGCGTAACGCTGCTGCACGATGTGGACGGGGCTGGGGGCGGTCTGCGTCATCTCGCCATCGTCGCCGCACGGGCCGCGCACGTCTGCGGTAACCCTCAGCGTGAACCGAACGACGACCCCGGCACGGCCGATCGATACAGTGGTGCGGGGGAACCCACCGACGGGTGGGACGAGGGAGTGCGTCATGGGCAAGGTGTTCGATCGGATCGACGACAGACTACGAACCTTCATCGGCGACCAGCCGATGTTCTTCGTCGGTACCGCGCCCTCGGCCGGCGGCCACGTCAACGTCTCCCCCAAGGGCTACCGCGACACCTTCGCGGTCCTCGACGATCACACCGTCGCCTATCTCGATCTGTTCGGCAGCGGCTCCGAAACCATCGCCCATCTGCGCGACAACGGCCGGATCACCGTGATGTTCTGTTCGTTCACCCGCACCGCCCGCATCCTGCGGCTGTTCGGCACCGGCCGCGTAGTGCGGCCCGACTCGGCCGAATTCGCCACGCTGCGTGATCATTTCGGCACCGACCACCCCGGTATCCGGGCGGTGGTCGTGGTGTCGGTGGAGCGGATCGCCGACTCGTGCGGCTGGTCGGTGCCCTATCTCGACCTCGTCGAGGAACGCTCGATCCTCGACGAGGCGCACACCCGCCGCACCGACGCCGATTTCGCCCGCCGCATCGCCGGCGACAACGCCACCAGCATCGACGGCCTGCCGGCGCTGGAACCGGATCATCCACTGCCGTCCCAGCTCACGCGCGAACCCACGCCACCCGCCGTGGACGGCTAAAGTGCGGCGGTGAACACCGGATCCGCCAGCTCGCTGCTCGATCGTCTCCTCGCCACCCAACCCGCGCCCGCCTGGTGGCTGGTGCTCGCCACCGCCGCCGTCGCGCTCTTCCTGGTCGGTTACCGGCCGCTGTGGCGGCTCACCAGGGCCGCGGTCACCGTGGCGCACGAGGGCGGACACGCGCTGGTCGCCCTGCTCACCGGGCGCAGGCTGCACGCGATCACCCTGCACACCGACACCTCGGGCCTGACCGTGTCCAGCGGCAAGCCGACCGGTCCCGGCATGATCCTCACCGCCGCCGCGGGCTATCCGGCGCCCGCGCTGCTCGGGCTGGGGTACGCGGCGCTACTCGGGTCGGGCCGGGTGACGCTGATGCTGTGGGCGACGCTGCTGATGCTGGCCGCCGTGCTGATCAAGGTCCGCAACATCTATGGGCTGCTGACCGTGGCCGTGCTCGGCGCGCTGGTGTTCGGGGTGTCCTGGTTCGGTACCGACCAGATGCAGGCCGCGTTCGCCTATCTCGCCGCCTGGTTCCTGCTGGCCGCCGCGGTCCGCCCGGTGATCGAACTGCAGCGCAGCCGCCGCAGGCAGCCCGGTCACACCGCCTCCGACGCCGACCAGCTGGCCCGGCTCACCCATCTGCCCGCGCTGCTGTGGGTGGGGATCTTCGCGGTGCTGTGCCTGGCCGCGCTGGTGGTCGGCGGTGCACTGCTGCTGGCGCCGGTCCAGCAGCTGCACCCGCTGCTTCAGCGGTGAGCGGCGCGCCAGGCCTCGACGGCCTCGGTGACGAGGACGGTCGGCGGCTCGAGCGCGTTGAGGGTGATCCCCGCTTCGTCGGGCTGTAGTGGTTCCAGCGTGGCCAGCTGGGAATCGAGCAGCGCCGTCGGCATGAAATGGCCGAGCCTGCCGGTCATCCGGCGCAGCAGTTCCTCGCGGCCCGCGGCCAAGTGCACGAAGTAGGTGTTCGGGGCGCCGCGGCGGAGTCGATCACGGTAGGTGCGCCGCAGAGCCGAGCACGCGGCGACACCGCCGGATTCCTGATGCTCACCGAGCCAGCCCGCGACGATGTCGAGCCAGGGCGCGCGGTCCTCGTCGGTCAGCGGGATCCCCGCCGCCATCTTCTCGATGTTCTCGATGGGATGGAAGTCGTCGCCCTCGGCGTAGGGCACCCCGAGCCGTTCGGCGGCGAGCGCGCCGACGGTCGTCTTCCCGCATCCGGACACGCCCATCACCACGATGACGGGTTGCACCACACCGACCTCCTCGTCCGAGCCACTGCCCTACAGGCTCACACACCACGCCGCGACCGGGTTCGGGAAACGCCGGACCGGCGGTCGATCCGTGCGCCGTTTCAGGGAATCGGGCGGTCGGTGGGCAGGTTGACGAAGCTCGGCGCGGCCGGATCCAGACGCAGGTGCTGGGGTTCCATGCCGCTCGCGTTCAGCATCGGCCGGAACGGCAGTGCTTTGGGCGCGTTGCCCGCGTAGACATCGATGCGCAGCCGATGCCCCGGCGCCAGGACCGCCTGCGTCGGGATGACGGCGACGTCGAGGTCGGTGGGCGCGCCGGGCACCACGGGCAGCAGATCGTCGACGGTGAGCGGATTGAACGGCGCGGTGAGGTCGCCGTTGACCGAGCGGGCACTGCGCCGTTCGTCGATCGCGCGCATCGATGTGGTGAGCTGACCGGTGGTCAGCACCGTCGAGGTGCCGTCGGGCGATACGTCGTTGACGGTGACATTCCAGAAGCCGTCGGTCGTGTCGTGCACGGTGTTGAGCCGCACATTGATCGGACCGGAGATCACCGTCTGCTCGGTGAGCGGGGCGCTGGTGAAGGTGAGCCCGTTGCGTTCGGCGATCCGGGAGTCCTTCGCGCAGGTGTCCAGCGCGGCGGCCATCCCGGCCGAGCCCTGCGCCGCGTCGCGCGAGCAGATCGTGCTCAGACCGGGTGCGACGGTGAGGTTTTCGGTCGTCGTCGGCCCGGTGGCACTCAACGATCCGTCGTGGAGGCTGTCCTCGGTACTGCCGCTGGGCGCGGCCGAGAGATAGACGCGACGATGGGTGACACCGGGCATCGGGAACTCCGGCAGCGTGATCCAGCTACCGCCCTGCTGCTTGACCGTGACCGGCCCGAAGGTGTCCACGCCGCTGTCGATGTCCTTGAGCCACTTGTCGAACCAGGCCCGCTGCAAGACGTCCAGACGCGGCGGTGCGCCCGGAACACCGGTCCCCGCACCGGGATTGGCGTGATAGGTGTCGCCGACGACGAGCTGTTTGCGCCCGGCGGGCAGCGGGATCTGCTCGTAGAGTTTGGTCGCGCTGTTGGCGAAGATGTCGTGCCAGCCGCCGTAGACGAAGGTCGGCACGGTGACCTGCTCGGGATGCCCCATGATCGCCTCGCGGAACGCGGAGGTGTCGTCGAGGGCGCCGTCGAGCGCGGGCGGCATATTCGACAGCGAGGGGGTGAGCAGGGACTGGGCGAGCAGGTCGAAATTGGTGGTCGGGTCGGCGAGGCGATCGTGGAACCAGGTCCAGTCGAAGGTGCCGTCGGCCATCGAGGCGACATCGGGTACGAGTTTGAGCTGGTTGACCGAGTTCAGCCACAGCGGCAGGAAGGTGGTGCCGACGCCGCCGCCGGGGGCGACCACGTCGCGCATCAGGTCGCTGCCCGGTTCCACGGGGAAGATCGCCTGCAGCGCGGCGGGGGCGTTCTCGGCCGCGCGCAGCTGATTGATGCCGGAATAGGAGCCGCCGCTCATCCCGATCCGCCCGTTCGACCACGGCTGGCGGGCCGCCCAGTCGATCACCTCGCGGGTGTCGAGCTGTTCGCGGGCGCCGAGGGTGTCCCATTTGCCTTGCGACAGGCCGGTTCCGCGCACGTCGGCGACGACGACGGTGTACCCGCTGCCGATGAGCTTGCGGTCGACGCCGAGCATGGTCTGGATCATGCCGCCGTCGAGTGCCTGCATCAGGTCGCCGAACCCGCTGATCGGCGTGGCCGACAGGTTCAGCCTGCGCACGATGTCGACCGCCGTGGCCTGCAGGCCCGGGATGGCGGCGGCGGATTCGATCAGGCCGGTCATCAGTTTCGAGTAGGGCGTGAGGCTGACGATCGTCGGCAGCGGCTGCTGCTCGATCTCACCCGCGGCGTTCGCCGGCCGGTAGACGTCGGCCTTGAGCACGACGCCGTCGCTCATGGTGATCCGCACGCCGCGCTCCACTCGCACCTCGGGATAGGCGCCCGGCCCGTCGTGCAGGGCCGTCCACCGGGCCGCGGGCGGTTCGGCCGGGTCACCCGCCGCCGGTCCGCCGCCGCATCCGAGCACGAGCATCACCGCGAGGATCGTCACGAGCATCCGGACGAACCCACGTTCGGAACCTCTCACTGCCATTGCGTCGCTCCCCGACCGGTTCGTTCGTCTCCACTGTTGACCTAGCCACCACACGATCGAGCGCGGAAACTGTAACAGGGGTAACGACCTGGCGAGCCGAGCGTCGGCCCGCTCGGACTGTCGCAGTGAATACCCGTTGTTCCAGTTCAGCGCGCTGTGCGGGTCGCACGACTGTCGGAGGCTGATGGTTGACTGGCACCCGCCGGCGTGGTTCCGGCCGGCTTCCATCCATCACCGAGGAAGGACGTTCGACAATGCCGACACGTGACGAAGCTTGGCCGCAGGGCACGCCCTGCTGGATCGACTGTCAGGTCGACGACACCACCGCCGCCCGTGACTTCTACAGTGCCCTGTTCGGCTGGGACATCCAGGACGGGCCCGCCGATGCGGGCGGTTACCTGATGGCGACACTGGACGGCAGGCCCGCCGCCGGCATCGGCCCGAAGCCCGACGGCATGCCGATGCCCTCGGCCTGGACCACCTACTTCGCGGCCGAGCGCGTCGACGAGATCGCCGAGAAGGTGAGCAAGGCGGGCGGCCAGGTGTTCATGCCCCCGTTCGACGTGCTCGACGTGGGCCGCATGTTCATCGGCGCCGATCCGACCGGCGGGGTGTTCGGCGTCTGGGAGGCCAAGGCGCACACCGGCGCCGGCGTCTACAACCAGCACGGCGCCTACTGCTGGAACGAACTGCATACCGGCGGCTACGACCGGGCCCACGACTTCTACAACGCCGTCTTCGGCTGGCACTACACCGAGATCGGCGACGGCGAGAACTTCGTCTACTCCACCTTCGCGCTGCCCGGCCAGACCCACACCATCGGCGGGATGATGGACGCGTCCGCGCTGGGCACGCCGACCTACTGGCTCACCTGGATCCAGGTCGACGGCGCCGACGCCGCGCTGGCCAAGGCCACCGAACTGGGCGCCTCGGTGATCATGGGCCCCGACGACAGCCCGTTCGGGCGGATGGGCATCCTGCAGGCGCCCCAGGGCGAGGTGTTCGGCGTCATCGATCCGGCCGAGGCCGTGGGCGAGGTCCCCACCGGCGCCTGACGGCGAATCCGCACTGCCGTTCGCTTGCGCATGGTCCCCTATCGGCGAACGATGAGCTGTGCGGTGGCTGCCGTCGCGGGCCGAGCGCGTGGACGCGCCCTGGTGGACACGACTCCTCGGCCACCTTCGACAACACAGGAGCCGATGATGTCCGCCCTGACCCGCAAGAATTTCGACGCACCCGAGGAAACCCGGCCCTTCGAGCAGGACAAAGGCCGGCTCGATCTCGTGAATCTCGACAGCGGACCGGTGGGCCGCGCCGTGTTCGAACCGGGCTGGCGATGGTCACTACACGTCAAACCGATCGCCGGGACCGACAGTTGCCAGGCGCCGCACATGGGCTACTGCCTGTCCGGCCGCATGGTGGTGGTGATGGACGACGGCGAACAGCAGGAGTTCGGGCCGGGCGACCTGATGCTGGTGCCGCCCGGCCACGACGCCTGGGTGGTCGGCGACGAAGCCTGCGTGATGCTCGATTGGCAGGGCGTCGCCGACTACGCCAAGCGGTAGCGGCTAGGGCGTCACGATGGCGAAGTTCGGGTCCGGCTTGTCGATCAGGCCGGGCAGCTTCGCCAGCGCGGTGACATCGCCCTCGACGACGATGTCACCGCTGAGCACTTCCTTCCTCAGTTCTCCGCCGCCGGCCAGGCTGCGGATCAGCACGGGCCGAGTCAGGGTGAGGGTGGCCTCCGGCGCGGGTAGCTCGTCGCCGGGGAACCGGTCGTAGTGCACGAGCACGCCGTTGCGCAATTCCACGCGGTGGATCCGGTTGCCCTCGTCGCTGATCCGCCAGTCGCTGGTGAGCTTCACGTCCCAAGCCTTGGGCCCGTCGATGCGCAGGGCCATCGCGTCGAACACCTGCTCCACGCTCAGTGCCGCCGCCAGCGCCGCCGAGTTCGCCGCGGTCGGGGTGCCGAAGGCGCCGTGGCGTAGTTCATGGGCACCGCTGAGGTAGAAGTTGCGCCAGGTGGCGTTCTCCGCGCCGTAGGCGAGCTGTTCGAAAGCACTCGCCTGCAACGCTTTCGCGGTGTCGTTGCCCGGCTCGGCGAAGATCGCGTAGTTCAGCAACTGCACCGCCCAGCGGAAGTCGGCGGCGTCGTAGGCCCGCTGCGCCTGCTGCAACACCGCGGCGATCCCGCCCATCGCCTCGACGTGGCGGCGGGCGTTGTCCACCGGCGGATGCTCCCAGAGGTGGGCGGGGTTGCCGTCGAACCAGCCCATGTAGCGCTGATAGACGGCTTTGACATTGTGGCTGATCGAGCCGTAGTAGCCGTGCGTGGACCAGGTGGCGGTGAGCGCGGGCGGCATCGTCATCATCTCGGCGATCTCGGCGCCGACGTAGCCCTTGTTCAGCAACCGCAGCGTCTGGTCGTTGAGGTAGGCGTAGAGATCGCGTTGCAGCGACAGGAACTCGACGATCCGGTCGGTGCCCCAGATCGGCCAGTGATGAGAGGAGAACACCAGCTCGGCCCGGCGACCGTACCGGTTGATCGACTCCGTCAGGTATTTCGCCCAGACGTGGGGGTCGCGGACCAGCGCGCCGCGCAGGGTGACGATGTTGTGCATGGTGTGCGTGGCGTTCTCGGCCATGCACAGGATGCGACGGTCGGGGAAGTAGATGTTCATCTCCGCCGGCGCCTCGGTGCCCGGCGTGAGCTGGAAGACCATCCGCACGCCGTCGACCGTCTCGACCTGGTCGGTGCGGGTGATGTCGAGCGTGGGCGGGATCAGGCTGACCGTGCCGGTCGAAGTGGTCTGCCCGAGACCCGAGCCGACCTGACCTTTCGGCCCGCGCGGCAGCGCGGCGCCGTACATGTAGGCGGCGCGGCGGGCCATCGCGGTGCCAGTGTAGACGTTCTCGGCGACCGCGTGTTCCAGGAAGCCGACAGGCGCGAGCACCGGGCAGCGGCCCGCCGCGACATCCTGCGGGGCGAGGACCCCGTAGCTGCCGCCGAAGTGGTCGACATGGGAGTGCGAGTAGATCAGACCGGTCACCGGCCGGTCACCCCGATGCTCGCGATACAGCGCCAGCCCCGCGGCCGCGGTTTCGGCGGACACGAGCGGGTCGATGACGACGACCCCGGTGTCGCCCTCGATCAGCGTCATGTTCGATAGGTCGAAGCCGCGGATCTGATAGAAGCCGGGCGCGATCTCGTAGAGTCCCTGTTTCACGGTGAGCTGGGATTGCCGCCACAGGCTCGGATTCACCGATCGCGGACAGGCACCGGCCAGAAAGTCGTAGGAGTCGTTGTCCCACACCACCTTTCCCGAGGCGTCGGTGATCTTGCCCGGCTCGAGGGAGGCGATCCAGCCCCGATCGGCATCGGCGAAATCGGCGGTGTCGCCGAAGGGCAGATTGTCGGCCAGCGCGCGATTGGCGTCCGCGACGGCCTCGGTCGGGTCCGTCTGCGTCCTCGACGGTGTGATCGCGCCGGTGTCGTCGCCGCGGCCGGTGACGGTCAGGCCGACAGCCAGCGCGGCGGCCGTCCCGGCTCCGACGCCGAGCATGCCGCGGCGCGACACCTCGAACCGCTGGGTATTCGTCCCGTCCACCACGACAACCTCACTCAGGTGCTCACGTCCCGCCGCGGCGGTGCGACCAGGCGTCGCTATTGCAGCATAACTGCAATAGCCGAGTTAGGGCGCGGCGATCGGCACCGCGGCCAGCTGGATCTCGAGCAGCAACCGGTCGGCGGGATCGGCCAGGTCGATGCCGAGCACGGACTCGGCCCGGCGCAACCGGTACCGCAGCGTGTTCGGATGCACGCGCAGCGCGGCGGCCGCGGCGCTGACCTCGCCGTGTGCCCGCAGGTAGGCCAGCACCGAGCGGCGCAGTTCGGCGGCGTGTTCGCGGTCGTAGGCGTCGAGCGCGCTCAGCCGGGGATCGTGCAGGTGCGGGCGGTCCCGGACCAGCCCCACGATCTCGGCCAGCAGCACCGCCGTCCTGGCCTCGGCCAGCGTGGCGACCCGACTGCCCGACGCCGCGGCGGCCGGGCTGTCCAGGACCCGATCGACTTCGGCGCGGGCGCTCGCGACCGCCGTCAGCCCGGCCACCGGAGCCGCGACGGCCGCGCGCACCACCAGCCCGCGCGCCTGTTCGAGCTGCTCGACGAGCTTGCGCAGCCAGGAGCCGACGCTGCGCTCGGAGTGATACGACGGCAGCAGCACATACACCCGGTCATCGATCGCCTCGGTCACCGAGTCGTCGCGAAAAGCACTGGCGTGCAAGCGGATCAGGGCGCTGGAGGCGGCCAGGTCGGCGCCCGGGCCGACCGGCGCGAAGCCGATCACCGCGGCGGGGCCGGTGGTGGGCAGGTGCAGCGCGGCCGCCACGGACGGGACGTCCACGCCGTCACCGTGCGCGCCGAAGAGCCTGCGCACCAGCAGGGCCTCGGTCGAGGGCGCGTCCAGTCCGCGCGCGATGATCCGCGCCGCGACCGCCGACGCGCCGCGCAGCACCTGGGCGGCATCGGGGCGCAGCGGGCGGTGACCCTGTTGCAGCCAGATGGTGCCGAGCATCCGCGGGGGTGTGCCGCGCCGGATGCCGACCACCAGCCTGCGCCGGATGTCGAGCTCGGGATGTTCGGGCACGTCGACGACCTCGTCGCTGCGCCGCACCCGGTCGAACACACCCCATTCGCGCAGGATCCGCAGGTAGTCGCCGGGTCCTTCGCGGCCGAGGATGGACCGGATACGCAGTTGATCGGCGGAGGCGTCGGAGGCCGAGTAGGCCAGCACGTGTGAGTGCGGGTCCTCGATGGAGACCATCCCGCCGGTCTCCCTGGCGACCACCTGCGCGAGCCCGAACAGGTCGGTGTCGGGGGCGAGCAGGTCGTGGTCGTCGGCCGCGGCGCGCTGGCCGGGCGAGCGGGCCAGCATCCGGCGTACCAGCGCGAACACCTGGTCCCAGCGTGCCTGCCGGTGCACATGCACCAGGGCGATGCCCGCCGCCGACGCCGCGGCCCGCACGGCGGGCGAGTCGTTGGCGCTCTTGGTCATCAGTACGCGCGGGCGCTGGCCGGGATCGCGGGCACCCACGCCGCGCAGCCATCGCACCATGGCCTCGGCGTCGACGCCCACGAGCAGATACACCTCCGGCAGCGGGCCCTCGGTGTCGAGCTGGTCGGGCAGATCGGCGGGTTCGGCGAGCGCGACCGAGCGCAGCGGGACCGACTCCCCCGCCGGCGCGGCGACGAGGGTGGCGACGGTGTGGTCGAGGGCGGCGAGCAGCTCACCCAGGGTGGTGGCGTCCTCCGGCATCACGAACCTCCCGTTGCTTTGTCCGATCGGACGAATATCAGTCGGGCTCTTCGTCCGATCAGCTGATTATGCCGCCTCCCCATCGGTGTTGACTACGTCACATCCCGCCCCTACTCGACGCAGGAGCCGCCTTCATGGACGCCATCGCGACCACTCCGCCGCCGGTCAACGAGCCGGTCGGCACCTTCGCCCCGGGGACCCCGGAGCGCGCCCGGCTGCGTACCGCACTCGCCGACCTGTCCGCGACACCCACCGAGATCCAGCACGTGATCGGTGGCCGTCACCTGCGCGGCGACGGCCCGAGTTTCGAGGTCGTCCAGCCGCACCGGCACACCGCCGTGCTCGGCACCCTGCACGACGCGACCGCCGCCGAGGCCGCCGCCGCGGTCGAGGCGGCCGACGCCGCGGCACCGGCCTGGCAGGCGATGTCGTTCGACGACCGGGCCGCGATCTTCCTGCGCGCGGCGGACCTGCTGGCCGGACCGTGGCGCGAGCGGATCTCGGCCGCGACCATGCTCGGCCAGTCCAAGTCCGCCTATCAGGCCGAGATCGACGCGCCGTGCGAGCTGGTCGACTTCTGGCGCTTCAACGTCGCCTTCGCCCGCCAGATCCTGGCCGAACAGCCGATCTCGGCGCCCGGGGTGTGGAACCGGATGCAGTACCGGTCGCTGGAGGGTTTCGTCTACGCGGTCACGCCGTTCAATTTCACCGCCATCGCGGGCAATCTGCCGACCGCGCCCGCGCTCATGGGCAACACCGTGGTGTGGAAGCCGGCCCGTTCCCAGGCTGTGGCCGCCTACCTGACCCTGCGCCTGCTCGAGGCCGCGGGACTGCCCGCCGGGGTGATCAACCTCGTCCACGGCGCGGGACCGGAGATCTCCGAGGTCGTGCTCGCCGATCCGCGGCTGGCGGGCGTGCATTTCACCGGGTCGACAGCCACCTTCCAGCACCTGTGGCGCGAGGTGGCGCAGCGCATCGACCGGTACCGCAGCTACCCGCGCCTGGTCGGCGAGACCGGCGGTAAGGACTTCGTGCTGGCCCATTCCTCGGCGGACCCCGCCGTGCTCACCACGGCGCTGCTGCGCGGCGCGTTCGACTATCAGGGCCAGAAGTGCTCGGCCGCCTCGCGCGCGTTCGTCCCGCGCTCGGTGTGGGCGGCGATGTCGGAGGATCTGATCGAACGCACGACGGCGCTGCGCTACGGCGACGTCACCGACTTCACGAATTTCGGTGGGGCGCTGATCGACCGGCGCGCCTTCGAACGCAACACCGCCGCTCTCGAGCGGGCCAAGGCGACACCGGGGCTGACCGTGGTGGCCGGTGGCCACAGCGACGACAGCGTCGGCTGGTTCGTCGAGCCGACCGTCGTCGTGGGCGACGATCCCGCCGACGAGATCTTCCACACCGAATACTTCGGCCCGATCCTGGCCGTGCACGTCTACGACGACCGCACCCCCGACGGTTTCGCCGCGGCCATGGACCTCGTCGATCGCGGCAGCGCCTACGGGCTGACCGGGTCGATCATCGCCGAGGACCGCGCCGCGATCACCGCGGCCACCGAGCGGCTCACCTTCGCCGCGGGCAATTTCTACATCAACGACAAACCGTCCGGCGCGGTCGTCGGCCAGCAGCCCTTCGGCGGCGGACGCGCCTCGGGCACCAACGACAAGGCGGGCTCGGCGCAGAACCTGCTGCGCTGGACCTCGGCACGCACCATCAAGGAGACCTTCACCCCGCCGACCGAGCACCGCTATCCCCATCAGGCACCCGACCCGGAGGTCCGCTGATGTCCGCCCTCCTGCGCTCGACCCTGCTCGCCGCCGCCCGTTCACCCCGGCTGGAACGCGCCGTCACCCGACTGCCGGTCAGCCGGGCCGTGGTCGCCCGTTTCGTCGCGGGCACCACCACCGACCAGGCGGTGCGCGCGGCCGAAACACTGCTGCGCTCCGGCCGCTTCGTCAGCGTCGACTATCTGGGCGAGGACACCACCGACCTGGCGAGCGCGGAATCGACCGTCGCGCAGTACCGGACCCTCATCGCCGCGCTCGGCCGGCTTTCCCAGGCCGAGGTCGCGGCGGGCGCCGTTCGGCCACTGGAGGTCTCGGTGAAGCTGTCCGCGCTGGGTCAGGCCCTCCCCCGAGACGGTCACGCGATCGCCCGCGACCACGCCCGCCAGATCTGCGCGGCCGCCGAGGCCGCGGGACTGTGGGTCACCGTCGACGCCGAGGACCACACCACCACCGACTCGACGCTCGAGATCGTGCGCGAGCTGCGCGCCGACTACCCGTGGCTGGGCACCGTCCTGCAGGCCTACCTGCGCCGCACCGAGGACGACTGCCGCGCGCTGGCGGGTCCCGGCTCGCGCATCCGGTTGTGCAAGGGCGCCTACGACGAGCCCGAGTCGGTCGCCTTCCGCGACCGCGCCGAGGTCGACGCGTCCTATCTGCGCTGCCTGGCGATCCTGACCGCGGGCGGCGGGTACCCGATGATCGCCTCGCACGATCCGGCGGTGATCGCGGCGGCCGGGGTGGCGGTGCAGTCGGCGCAACGCAAGACCGAGGAGTACGAGTACCAGATGCTGTTCGGCATCCGCGCCGACGAACAGCAGCGACTCGCCGCCGCGGGCAACCACGTTCGCGTCTATGTCCCCTACGGTGACCAGTGGTACGGATATTTCATGCGCAGGCTGGCCGAACGGCCGGCCAACCTGGGGTTCTTCCTGCGCGCGCTGGTCGGTGGGCGCGGGTGACGACCGGCTGTCCCTTCGGGCACCACCGCTGAACAATATTCACTCTCGGCGCCCGCGGCCCCGACGTGGCGGTGTACTCAGCTGAGCCGCCCGGCAGGAGGTCGGCTCGTACATCGCGACGCGGCGGTGTGCGCCGACGGAAGGAACGCGAATGTCTTTCGCACAGTTGCGCGCCCAGATGCTGCGCCGTAAACCCCTCGTCGACGTCGAGGACGAGATCCCGAGCGACGAACGGCTCGCCAAATCGCTCGGCCTGTGGCAGCTGACGGCGATCGGCGTCGGCGGCATCATCGGCGCGGGCATCTTCACCCTGGCCGGTTCGGTCGCCCACTCGGTCACCGGTCCGGCGGTGCTGATCTCGTTCTTGATCGCCGGTGTGGCCAGCGCGGCGGCGGCGCTGTGCTACGCCGAGTTCGCGGGCATGGTGCCCAAGGCGGGGTCGGCCTATACCTACGGCTACGTCTCGCTCGGTGAGCTGGCGGGCTGGTTCATCGGCTGGGATCTGCTGCTCGAGTACATCGCCGTGGCGGCGGTGGTCGCGATCGGCGTGTCCGGCTACTTCGGGTTCCTGCTCGACCAGGTCGGCCTGACCCTGCCCGAATGGATGCTCGGCGCGCCCGATACCGGCGAGGGACGGGTCGTCGACCTGTTCGCCGTGCTGTTCTGCCTGGGCACCGCGTGGGTGCTCTCGCGCGGGATCGGCAGCGTCGGCCGGTTCGAGACGATCGCGGTCGGCATCAAGGTCGCGCTGGTCGTGCTAATCGTGGCGCTGGGCGTGTTCCACATCGACAGCGCCAACTACGACCCGTACTTCCCGTTCGGGACCGGCGCGGTGTGGACGGGCGCGGCGACGGTGTTCTTCGCGGTGTTCGGCTACGACGCGATGAGTACCGCCGCCGAGGAATCGGTGGACGGACGCAAACACCTGCCCAAGGCGATCATCTACTCCCTCGCCATCGCCATGGTGCTCTACGTGCTGGCCACGCTGGTGCTCACCGGTATGCAGAAGTACACCGAGATCAGCCCGACCAGCGGCTTCTCCACCGCGTTCGAGTCGGTCGGGATGCCGGGTGTCGCCAACATCATCGCGGTGGGCGCGATCGTGGGCATCGTGACCGTGGTGCTGACGTTCATGCTCGGTGTCACCCGGGTGTGGTTCGCGATGAGCCGCGACGGCCTGCTGCCCGCGTGGTTCGCCAAGACCCATCCGACCCGCAAGGTCCCGACCAGGGTCACCTGGATCGTCGGTGTCGGCGCGGCGATCCTGGCCGGCGTGCTGCCGATCAACACCGTCGCCGAGCTCACCAACATCGGCATCCTGATGGCCTTCATCGTGGTGTGCGTCGCGGTGATCGTGTTGCGGCGCACCAGGCCCGACGCGCCGCGCTCGTTCCGGCTGCCGTTGATGCCGGTGATCCCGCTGGTCGGCATCGGGTTCTCGGCGTACCTGATCTACTCGCTGCCGTGGGAGACGTGGGTGCGGTTCCTGGTGTGGCTGATGGTGGGTCTGGTCGTCTATTTCGGCTACTCGCGCACGCATTCGGTGATGAACCGGACGGCGGTCCCGCCGAGCGCATAGCCCGGGTCCGGGCGGTCTGTGCTGTGATGGGCCGATGAGTTCAGGGCACGAAGTCGAGGCGGCGGGCGAGCGTACGGCGCGCCCGCCGCGGCGGCGCGATCCGGAGAAGACCCGCGAGGCCATCATCGACGGACTGCTCGCCGCGCTCATCGACGGCGATTTCGCGCCGACCACCCGCGCGATCGCGACCAGGGCGGGCACCTCCGAGCGCAGCATCTTCGTGCACTTCGCCGATCGCGAGGCCCTGCTCGTCGCCGCGGTAGAGCGCCAGTCGGCGACGGTGGAGGCGTGCCTGATCACCCCCGATCCCACACTGCCGCTGGATGATCGGATCACGCTGGCGGTCCGGCAGAGCGCGGCGATCTTCGAGCTGCAGCGCTCGCCGCGGCTGCCCGGCCTGCAGGAGTCCCGCTCGGTGCCCGCGATCGACGCGCGGATGCGCCGCACCGACGAGCGCATCCGCGACACCCTGGCGGCGCTGTTCGCCCCCGAGCTGGCCGGTGACGATCAGCTGCTCGACCTGGTCGACGGCGCGCTGGCCTGGCCCGCCCACCACCATCTGCGCGATCGGCGCGGCCTGTCTCGCGAGCAGACCGCGGCCGCGATCGAGCGGGCGGTGCGGCGGCTACTCGCTCAGGGCTGACTCCGGGCGCACCAGCACCCGTTTGAGGATCTTGCCGGTCTCCCCGCGCGGCAGCGCGGACAGGAAGGTGACATCGCGCGGGACCGAGAAGCGGCTGAGCCGGTTGCGGATGTAGGTCCGCACCATGTCCGAATCCAGACCCGCCCCTTCGCGTTTCACCACGAACGCGGCCAGCCGTTGCCCGAACTCCCGATCCGGCACGCCGACTACGGCCACCTCGGTGATCTGCGGCAGATGGGCCAGCGCCTCCTCCACCGGGCGGGGGAAGACGTTCTCGCCGCCGGAGATGATCATCTCGTCGTCGCGGCCCGCGACGAACAACCGGCCCGCCGCGTCGAGGTAGCCGAGGTCGCCGGTGTCGAGCATCCCATCGGCTTCCTCCGGCGGCGCGGCGTTGACATAGCCGTCGAAGAGCATGTGGTTGGCGACGAAGATGTGCCCGGTTGCCCCGACCGGCACCGGTCGCAGGTCGGGACCGAGCACCGCCACCCGGGTGCCCAGCGGCGGGCGACCGGCGGTGGTCGGCGAGACCCGCAGGTCGGCGGGGGTGGCGACGCTGGCCCAGGACACCTCCGTCGAGCCGTACACGTTGTAGAGCACGTCACCGAAGGTGTCCAGGAAGCGCAGCACGGTGGCCCCGGCCAGGGGCGCGCCGCAACTGACGACGTGGCGCAGGCTCGACAGGTCGAAGCTCGCGCGGACCTCGTCGGGCACGTCGAGCAGCCGCTCGACCATGGTCGGGACGACGATCAGCGTGGTGATCCGGTGCGCGACGATCGCGCGCAGGCAGGCGAGCGCGTCGAACCCGTCGGTGAGCACCACGGTCGCGCGCAGCGCCGTGCTGAGCTGCAATCCGGCCAGCCCCCAGGTGTGGAACAGCGGCGCCGGGATGAGGACGACCTCCTCGACCCGCATCGGAATCCGCGACAGCAGCGCCGCGATGGTGCCGAAGCCCTTGGGATGCGGACGGCGCGCGCCCTTGGGCGAGCCGCTGGTGCCCGAGGTGAGCACGATCAGCCGTCCGGGGTGGGCCGGTACCGGAAAGTCGTTCTGCGCCAACGCAATCAGACCGTCGATGGTCGTGCGTTCCGGGTCCGGCGGCTGGTCGTCGGTGGTGAACCGGGGTACGTCGCTGTGCAGGTAGCGGATCAGGGTCTCCAGCGGCCCGTCGACGTAGACCGCGCTGAGCCGGTGCCGCTGCACGATCTCCTCGATCCGCCGGCCCGACAGCCCGGCGTTGAGCAGCGCCACGTCGACGCCGAGTTTGCCCGCCGCGACCATGGTTTCGACCATGCCCGCGTGATTGCGCGACAGCAGGCCGATGGCGTCGCCGGCCCGCAGGCCCAGGGAGTACATCGCCCCGGCCAGCGCGGTGGAGCGCGCGTCGACCTCGGCGAAGGTGCGGGTGCCGTGCGGGTCGATCAACGCGAGCCGCGTCGGGGTGTGCGCCGCGCCCGCGGCGTAGCCACCGGCCAGGTTGAAGCCCCACTTCGCCAGGGAGCGAAGCTGTTTCACGATCGAGACGGGCTCAGGACGCATCAGGCCGGTGGCCGCGATGCTGCGGACCACTCCGGTATTGCGGCGCAGCACCGAGCGCTCGGCGTTGATCACGATCGAGGATCTGGTGCCCGCGATGATGTCGGCGGTCCGGCGCAGACCCGCCTTCACCCAGTCGGTGACCACGGAATTGCTGCGCGCGTCCAGCATCGGGTGCACCCTGGCCGCGGCGAACAGGGTGATGTCGAGGCGGGTGCGCTGCTCGTCTCCGCGCAGGCGGATCGCGGCGAAGCTGCCCAGCGCGGAGCTGCGCAGTTCGAAACTCTCGTACCAGCGTCCGATCTCGAGCACGAACTCGTGGGTCTGGATGCCCGCGGCGGCCGAGCCGACCCGGACCTGCCAGACCAGCGAGCCGTCGGGTCGCTCGACCCGTTCGCAACTGCCGATGCCGGTGAACATTCGTGGGTAGCTCTGTGGGTCCAGCAGTACGTCCCACAGTGATTGACGCGCGATCGTGAAATCCGCGGAGACATCGATGACGTCGGTGACCAAACTCCGTGCTCTTCCCGTCGGCCTGTTCGACCAGTCGGTCGGCGGGCAAATCTGGGCGCCGCGGTCGATACCGCGGCGCGGGTCGTCACGCTACCCGTCCGTGCCGCTCCTCGATCCAGAATCAGACAAAACCGGTGGTTTCGGACCGCTTCCGCCGGACTTTGGTTTGCGCGCCACACCTCACGACGTTGTAGATGTGAAACTGTCCAATCGCTTGCACCCCACCCGGGGATGCCGAAGTATTGCTAGCAGTACCGACCCGATCTGCAGAAGTCGCCGCCCCGCGCGGCACGACGAGCGAAGAGGTGTGGATATGACAGCGAGCTGGCCAGGTTCGATGAACTCCTTCGACGACATCTTCCAGCGATTCTTCGGCCCCGGGATGTCGGCCAAACCCCCCGTGCAGCGCATCGACCTGGGCAGACTGATGACCGACAACGCCAAGTTGCTCATCGGATCGGCGCGCGAGGCCGCCCAGGAGTGGGGCAATACCGAGATCACCCCGGAGCATCTGCTCTACGCCGCCACCGAGGCCGAGCCGGGCCGCAGCATCGTCGCCGAGCTCAGCCTCGACCCCGACCAGGTTGCCGAGCAGATGCAGGACTTCCTCGACACCGGCTCGCCCAGCGAAAACGACCTCTCCGACATCACCCTCAGTCCCGGCACGAAGATGGCGCTGCGCGCCGCTCAACGCCAGGCCGCCCAGTCCGGCAGCAGCTACATCGGGCCCGAGCACATCCTGCTCGGCATCGCCTCGCTGCCCGACTCCGTCGCCGCCCAGTCGCTGATGGCGGGCATCGCCGCCACCCAGAGCGGCACTTCCTCGGGTCCGGCCACCACGGGCGCACCGGCCAAGCGGCAGCAGAAGACCGACACGCCGACCCTGGACGAGTACGGCCGTGATCTGACCGCGGAGGCCCGCGAGGGTTTGGTCGACCCGGTGGTCGGGCGGGCCGAGGAGATCGAGCAGACCATCGAGATCCTGTCGCGGCGGCGCAAGAACAACCCGGTGCTGATCGGTGATCCCGGTGTCGGCAAGACCGCCATCGTGGAGGGTCTGGCGCAGCGGATCGTCAACAACGACGTGCCATCGACCCTCACCGACCGCCGCGTCATCGCGCTCGACGTCGGCACGCTGGTGGCGGGCAGCAAGTATCGCGGCGAGTTCGAGGAGCGGCTGACCAAGATCCTCGACGAGGTCCGCGCGCACAAGGACGAACTGATCGTCTTCATCGACGAACTGCACACCATCGTCGGCGCCGGTGGCGGCGGGGAGGGCTCGATGGACGCGGGCAATCTGCTCAAGCCCGCGCTCGCCCGCGGGGAACTGCACGTCGTCGGCGCGACCACGATCGACGAGTACCGCAAGTACATCGAGAAGGACGCCGCACTCGAACGGCGGTTCCAGCCCGTGATGGTCTCGGAGCCCTCGGTCGAGGACACCATCGAGATCCTGCGCGGCCTGGCCGACGTCTACGAGGAGCACCACCAGGTGCGCTACTCCGACGACTCGCTCATCGCGGCGGCCCAGCTCTCGGATCGCTACATCACCGATCGGTTCATGCCCGACAAGGCGATCGACCTGATCGATCAGGCAGGCGCGCGGGTCCGGTTGCGCTCGGGCACCCCCGATCCGGAGGCGAAGGCCAGAGACGAGGAGATCGCGCGGCTGTACCGGGAGAAGGACGCCGCCGTCGACAACGAGGACTACGAGAAGGCCAACGCCATCAAGGCCGATATCGCGGCCAAGGAAGAGGAACTCGAGGAGTCCGGCGTGCGATCCGGCGAGCCCGAGGTCCAGGTCGTCGACATCGCCGAGGTGATCTCGCGGCAGACCGGCATCCCGGTCGCCGACCTGACCGCCGAGGAGAAGCAGCGCCTTCTCCAGCTCGAGGACGTGCTGCACAAGCGAGTCATCGGGCAGGACGAGGCGATCGTCGCGGTGGCCGAGGCGGTGCGCCGGGCCAGGGCCGGGCTCAAGGATCCGAACCGCCCGATCGGCTCGTTCCTGTTCCTCGGCCCGACCGGTGTCGGCAAGACCGAACTGGCGAAAGCGTTGGCGGAGGCCGTCTTCGGTGACGAGGACCGGCTGATCCGCTTCGACATGAGCGAGTTCCAGGAGAAGCACACCGTCTCCCGGCTCGTCGGCGCCCCACCCGGATACGTCGGCTACGACGACGCTGCCCAGCTCACCGACAAGGTGCGCAGGCAGCCGTACTCGGTGATCCTGTTCGACGAGGTCGAGAAGGCGCACCCCGATGTGTTCAATGTGCTGTTGCAGCTGCTCGACGACGGCCGGGTCACCGATTCCAAGGGCCGCACCGTCGATTTCAAGAACACCATCGTGATCATGACCTCCAACATCGGCTCCGATCTGATCCTGAAGGCACCCGAGGGCGATCTGGACTCGATCGTGCCCGAGCTGGAAGAGCGCCTGCGCCAGCACTTCCGGCCCGAGTTCCTCAACCGCATCGACGAGCAGATCGTGTTCCATCGCCTCGACAAGACGCAGCTGGAACGGATCGTGAACCTGATCCTGGACAAGACCCGGCGCATGCTGGCGGCGCAGGACATCGGGCTCGAGATCAGCGACTCGGCGGTGGACTGGCTCGGCGAACGCGGATTCCAGCCCGAGTTCGGTGCCCGGCCGTTGCGCCGCACGGTGCAGAAGGAACTCGACAACCGGATCTCGCGGCTGCTGCTCGACGGCGGCCTCGACCCGGGCGCCACCGTGCAGGTCGACACCGCCGACGACGACCTGGTCGTCACCGCCCAGGCGGCGGCGAACACCGCCGCCACCAACGGGTCCGCGCCGAAGTCGCAGGCGAAGAAGCCCGCCAAGAAGTCGGCGAAGAAGGGCGAGGACAAGAAGCTCGCCTCCTCGAAGAAGTAGCGGCGAACGACGATGGCCCGGTCCGCGCGGACCGGGCCATCGTCGTTCGCCGCGGGTCAGCCGCCGGTGACCACGCAGGATTCACCGAAGCGGTAGCCCTTGCCGACGCGGACGTCGGCGCCGCGGCCGATCCCGCCCTGCAACGCCGCCAGACTGTGTGGACCGCTGCTGGACGGGATCCAGTCGATGCTGGCGGTGCCGTCGAGCGGGACGACCACGGCCAGCAGAGTGCCGTTGTCGTAGAAGGAGACAGGTTCGAGGTCGACGCTGAGCCGGGCGACCAGGTGATGGGTGCACCCGGTGCCGTAGTTGGTTGCCATCCCGACGCTGAGTCCGGGGTCGACCGTCAATTGCGAGACCGCCGCGGAGGCGGACGGGGAGCCGGCCGTCATGGCCAGCAACGCCGTCCCGGTGGCCGCGATGGCGAAGGCGAATTTCCTGTCACTCATATCTCACGTCCTTGTGCTGCGGGGCCGGCCGAACGCGAGGCCGGCGAGTCGAGGTCAATCCTCACCCCATCGCGCGACCGATGGTGGGAGAACACACGAAACGTTTCCCGGCCCGGTCCACTACACGCGCGACCAGAGGGCGGGAGTGTTCGGCGGCGTCCAATTCGGGTCGTGCACGGTATGGGCCTGTCGGCAGCTGTAGGTGACGCCCTGGTAGGTGACTTTGTCGCCGATCGCGTAGGTGGCGCCCTGGCGCCACCCGGACACGGCCGGGGCCGTGGTGGTCGGGTGCTGGTGGGTGGTGGTGGCGGGCGGTGTCGTGGTGGCCGACGGCTTGGTCGTGCTGGTCGGCGATGTCGTCGTGGACGGTGTCGTGGTGGTGGTCGGTTTCGGTGCGGTCGTCGGTGTTCCGCCGCCGCCGATTTCGAGGTCGACGCAGCTGTAGAAGGCGGCCGCGGTATCACCGATATTCCAGACCGCGCGCAATTTCTGGCGGCCGGAATAGTTCGACAGGTCGATGGTGTGACTGACCTCCATCGGCGGCTGCTCGTTGCGCCCGTCGATCACCGCGATGCGGGTAGTTCCGATGAAGTACTCCCAATTCAGGGTGCGATGGTTGGCGGTGTTCTTCCAGGTGAAGGTGGCGCGTCCGGAGACCTTCTGCGGAACCCAGCCGAGACTGTCGTCGTCGAGTTCGGGATATTTGTTCGCACTGCAATTGTTCAGCCCTTTCGGACCCTCGACACTCTGCGGTTCGTATTTCACCGCACCGCAGGACACCGATCCGCGGGCACATTGTTCCTGCCTACTGGCCGGGCCGGTGACCCAACCGTGGGCATTCGCATTCGCGGTGGGAACCAGCAGGGTGGTGAGGGGTGCCAGGACAATGGCTCCGGCGATGGACAGAATTCGGCTTCGCACTGTCAATACTCCTAGGAAACGCACACGGAGGACGGCAGGGGCCGGCGTGCCGTCCGGGAAACCATTCGAGCGATGTCACGAACACTTCGATATCGAACCGTGACAGGGACAGTAGGGCGAGGAAGATCACTCGTCAACCATCGCCAATAGCGAAAAATGCGACTACTCACGGGTATTCGACTCCGCGACACACTCGATGCGAAGACAGCGAATAATCACCGATCAGGACCGACCGGTTCGCACATCTGGCAATCATCCGGTTATCAGCCCAGCTCTGGACTTCCGGCAAGTTTGCCGGAAGTTGCCGAAATGCCATCGAGTTGGCAACAAGGATGCTTACCGGGAGTCGGCGGCACCGCTGGGCGGCGAGCCCGGCGAACGTTGCGCGACTCCTCGAAATTCGTCCGGCGGGCTGTGTCGCTCAGCCGAGGAAGGCCACGATCCCGGCGGCGATGAGCTCGGCGTAGCGGGCCCGGCCCGCCGGCGTCTCGATCAGTTCGGCGTCGATGCCGGAGCGCATGTTGCCGCATTCGACCAGGGCGGACGGGCGTTGCGCGAGGTTGAGACCGGCCAGGTCGGCGCGCGGGTCGAGTCCGGCGGAGCCGACATAGGTGGCGGGCACCGCGCCGCCGTCCACCATCGCGTCTCGCAGGGCCGTCGCCAGCCGCACGCCCGCCTCGGCCTGGACCGGATTCAGCGGCGGGTCGGCATAGGCGATGTGGAAGCCGTGCGCGTCCGCGCCGGTATTGCCGTCGGCGTGGATGGAGACCACCGCGTCGGCCATCGCGTCGTTGCCGATCGCCGCGCGCCGGTCGACGCACGGGCCGACGCCGGTGTCGTCGTCGCGGGTCAGGATCACCCGCACGCCGCGCGCGCTCAGGGCCTCGCGCACCCGCTGGGTGACGTCCCAGGTGAACTCGTGCTCGGTGTATCCGCTCGCCGCGGCGGTGCCGGTCGTGTTGCAGGCCTTGGCGCCGCCGCGGCCGTCGGGCACCTGCGCGGTGATCTGTTCGAGGTGCGCGGCATTGCCGCCGTTGTGTCCGGGATCGAGGACGACGGTGCGGCCCGCCACCGGCGGCGCCACCGACGACACCGGTGACGCGGACGGGACCGCCTGGGCGGGGCCGGTTTTCGTCAAGGATTCGACCGCCACGGGAGCGGGCGCAGACGCCGGGGTGGTGGCACATCCGGCGAACAGCACGGTAGCCGGAAGCAGGCAGACGGGCAGGAACAGCGTGGTGCGCACCCCGCCACGGTGCCACACGCGGCATCGCGGGTCGCCGGACACCCGTCAGAGCGTCCGCTCTGCGCCGCAGGGCACCCCGCCGCCGGCACGGGGCACCCGGCGTCGCGCCCGTCCGCCACTCCCGACACCCTGCGTGGTGCCCTTCCGCCGGCCACTACCCCGCACCCGGGACCTAGTGTCGGGCAGTCACGTGGTCCGGCGCGAGGCCGCCGCGGGATCGCCCGATCCGCACGGCCGGTCGATCAGCGCACGACCACCCGCATCGGCAGACTCGCGTGCCGCCGGACGAACAGACTCGGCACCCATCGGGGCGGCGCATCCTCGACGAGGGTGAACCTCGCGGTGCGCTCGAGCAGCAAGGTGAGCGCGGCGGTCGCCTCGAGTCGGGCCAACGCCGACCCGATACAGAAGTGCGCGCCCGCGCCGAAGGCCGCGTGCGCCCGACCGCGTGGCCGGGCCAGATCGACGATGTCCGGTGCGTCGAACATCGCCGGATCCCGATTGGCCGCACCCCACAGCAACAGCAGGTGACTGCCCGCCGGCAGCGCCACCCCGGCCAGTTCGGTGTCGGCCGTCACGTGCCGGTGGTGACCGCGGAAGGGCGACTCCACGCGCAGTGCCTCGTCCAGGAAGGCCGGCACCAGCTCGGGACGCTCGCGCAGCGTGTCCTGCAGGTCGAGGTCGGTCGCCAGCAGCCGGGCCGCCGAGGCGATCAGTCCCGCGGTGGACTCGCCCCCCGCCCCGATCAGCTGGACCACGATCAGCACCGCCTGCTGCTCGTCGATCCGGCCCGCCGCCACGGCCGCGGCGAGCACGTCGACCAGTGTCTGCGGCGCCCGCTGCCCGCCGGCCCGCGCGATCGCCGCGGTCACCGCCAGGTAGGCGTAGTGGGCCAGTGCGGCGGCCGAGGTGACCAGCTCGGTCATCCGGCCCTCGGCGACCACGCCGCCCAGCATCTCGGTGGAGTCGTAGGCCCATGCCAGCAGCCGCGGCACATCGGCGCGCGGGAAGCCGACGAGGTCGGCGATCAGCGCCAGCGGCAGCCGGTCGGCGATGCCGGTGGCCCAATCGATCCGGTCGCCGTCGAGTTCTTCCGTCCAGAGCTGTTCGGTGAGGTCGGTGACCACGGGCCCCAGCGTCCGGACCCGCTTGACCAAGGCGGGGCCGACGACGCTGCGGTGCGCGGCATGCACCGCGCCGTCCGCGGTCGCGAGCACGTGCACGCCCGCGCCGGTGGCGTCGAGGTCGAAGGCGAGCGGCGCCGCGCCCGGCTGGGCGACCAACACGGCCGTCAGATGGGAGGAGAAGTCCTGGGTCCGCGCGGTCGCTTCGGTGACGGCGGCCCACGATGCGACGAGGTAGAAGTCGGTGCCGGGCACCCGGTGGACCGGGGCGTGCTCGCGCAGCGCGTCGTAGAGCGGGTAGGGGTCGTCGAGTACTGCCGCGTCGAACAGATCGATCGCCCCGAGGTCCGTGGTCATCGTCGCCGCCTTTCCTGATCAGGTTGTCGCGCTCACGGTTCCCCGGGGTGATGAGGAGGTCAACATCCGTCTCAGGGTGAGACGGAGGATGCGGAGAACAGGGGTTCACCCGATACACGAAGGGGCCTTCTTCCTGCGCGAGATGAGGTAGACACAGTGGCGAATCCGTCTCACCTCGAGACAACGAAGGAGACCGGGATGACCACCGACTGGCTGGCGGGCGGCGACCGCCGCGCCGTGGCGATCGACCGGATCGAGCGGGCCGCGCTCACCCTGTTCCTCGAACGCGGCATCGACGACGTCACCGCCGACGACATCGCCGCCGCGGCGGGGTGCTCACGCGCGACGATGTATCGCCATGTCGGCGGCAAGCCACGCCTGGTCCGCGCGGTCATGGTCCGGGCGGCGGGCACCGTCGCCGGCCGGGTCGAGGCGGCGGTCGACCAGGTGCCCGCCCGACGACGTCCGGTCGAGGCGATCCTGGCGGCCGTGGCGGCGATCCGCGCCGATCCCGTGCTGCGGCAGTGGCTGGTCCGGCACCGCTCCCCCGACACCGACGAATTCCTCGCCGACGCACCGGAACTGGGCCGGATCGCGACCGCGCTCACCCGCATCGCCCCCGACGACGCGGCGGCGGGCTGGATCGTGCGGGTCGTGCTCTCGCTGCTCACCTGGCCGCTGCCCGACGCCGCGGCCGAACGTCAGCTCGTCGAACGGTTCGTCGGCCCGGCCCTGCGCCCGCGCTGAGCGCGGATCACGGCAGCGGCAGCGGCGGCGTCTTCGGGAACTCGACCGGCAGCGCGGCCAACGAACGATGGAACGGGCCGGGCCGCCACACCAGTTCCTCGGCGGGCACGGCCAGCCGCAGTTCCGGGAGGGCGTCGAGCAATTGGTCGATCGCGTCCTGCACGATCAAGTACGCCACCGACTTGGCCGGGCAGCCGTGCGGGCCCGCGCTCCACGCCAGGTGCGCCCGGTTGTCCACCACGTCGCGCCCGGCGATGGCCGGGTCGTTGTTGCAGGCCGACATGCTGATCACGACCGGTTCGTTGGCGGGCAGCCACATGTCGTCGACCAGGATCGGCTGGCGCGGGTAGGTCATGCAGAAGTTCGCCAGCGGCGGGTCGGTGAAGAGCACCTCGTCGAGCGCGTCGCGGGTCGACAGGCTGCCGCCCAGGACATTGCCGGCGAAGCGGTCGTCGGTGAGCATCAGCCGCAGCGTGTTGACCACCAGATTGAGCATCGGCTCGATGCCCGCGCCGTAGAGCACCAGCAGCTGGTGCACCATCTCCTCGTCGGTGAGGGCGGCCGGATGGTGCAGCAGCCGGGTGGCGACGTCGTCGCCCGGCTCGCGCTGGCGCAGCGCGACCAGGTCGGTCAGCGCCGAGGCCAGCAGGTTGTTGCCCGCCTCGGCGTCGTCGCCCTCGAAGATCTGCGCCATGCCGGTGGCCACCTGCTGACCGATCTCGGGCGTGCAGCCCAGCATCGAGTTCAGCGCCTGGAACACCAGCGGAAACGCGTACTGGCTCAGCAGGTCCGCCGAGCCGGTCGTGCAGAAGCTGTTGATCAGCGGGATCGCGAACTGCTCGATCGTGGCGTGCATCGAGTACAGGTCCACGCCCGCGATGCCGGCGACATTGGCCTGCCGGTACCTGGCGTGTTCGGCACCGGTGGTGCGCAGCGCGGCCGGGCGGAACTGCAGCATCGGCAGCACCGGGCAGTCCTGCGGGATGTTGCGCTGCCACATCCGCGGGTCGGCCGGGAAGTGCTCGGGATCGTTGAGGATCCGCACCGCCGTGTGATATCCGATGACCAGCGTCGCGCGGATCCCCGGCGACAGCTCGACCGGCACCACGGAACCGAACCGGCGTCGCATCTCCCGGTAGGCCGCCTGGGGATCGGCGGCGAACTCGGGGGCGTACATCGGTACCCGCTCGTCGGCCGCGAGGTCCACTGTCATGACGCTGTTGCTTCCTGCCTGCGGAACAGATACTCCGCCAACGTGATCAGCGCGCGCAGACCGTGGTCGCGCCGCCGGGCGTCGACCGCGACGACCGGCGTCTCCGGCGCCAGGTCCAGCGCCTCACGCACTTCCTCGAGCGGGTAGCGGCGGAAGCCCTCGAACTCGTTGACCGCCACGGCGTACGGCACCCCGCGCTGTTCCAGCGCCGAGAGCACGTCGTCGGCCTTCTCGATGCGCCGGGTGTCGACGAGCACCAGCGCGCCCAGCGCGCCGCGGGCCAGCTCCTCCCACAGCGGGGCGAAGCGTTCCTGGCCGGGCGTGCCGAACAGGTACAGCGCCAGTTGCGGATTCAGGGTGAGCCTGCCGAAATCCAGCGCGACGGTGGTCTGCACCTTGCTGCCCAGCCCGGCCAGATCGTCGACGCCGATGCTGGCCTCGGTGATGGTCTCCTCGGTGCGCAGCGGCCGGATCTCGGACACCCCGCACACGAAGGTCGTCTTGCCGACGCCGAAATTGCCCGCGACCAGAATCTTCACCGATCGCGTCACGGTCTCCGCGACGTAGTCGACCTCACCCCGCGATGGCACGGAGACCATGCAGCACCTCCTTGATCAACGCGAGTTCCGGCTTCACTTCGGCCGGAGTCGGGCACTGTAGATGGCCGCTGTCGAGCAGATCGGACACGATGATCTTCACGACCGACGCGGGCAGATCCAGATACGCCGACAGCTCCGCGATCGAGAGCGCACCGCGGCGGCTGGTGAGCGCGAGGACCCGGCGCTCGTCGGGACGGTGATCGGGTCGTGCGTCGGCGACCGAGCGGACCAGGGTCACCAGGTCCAGTTCATGGGCGGCCCGAACCCGGCCACCGGTGCGCACATACGATCTGACCAGGTCGGGATCGCGCCTGCCCCGGCTCATTACCTGCCACCGTGCCGCGGCGCGCTGCCGATCTCGTGGCCGACCCGCGAGGCGAGCTCGTTCATCCGGTGCGCCACCAGCGCGACGTCGACATCGGCGGTGGTGGCGACGCCTAGCAGCGCGCCGGACCCCGCGGCGGTGATCATCACCATGCCCTCGTCGTATTCGGTCATGTTCTGGCGCACCGTGTTCGCGGGACCACCGCAGAACTCGCCGAGGGCCTTGCCGAGCGAGCGCAGGCCGGAGGCGGCCGCGGCGAAGCGTTCGGCGTCGTCCTTGGCCACGCCACGGGAGTGCGCGATCCGCAGACCGTCATCGGAGAGCAGCACCGCGAAGCGGACGCCCGGGATCTCCAGATCCTCGAGCAGCCACGCCAATCGGTTCGTGCTATCGGCTACCGGTGTGCTCATCGGCTGTTCCTTCCGTGGTTCGCTCGGCCGCAGCGAGGCGACCGCTGCGGGAGCCGCTGTGCCAGGCAGCGGCGAGGTCGGGGCGAGCCTGCCCCGCTTCTTCGGCGGGTACTCCCGCCGAATCCGGCGCGACCGGCCTGCGGCGGCGCTTGGGTAGTCCCCCACTGGTGATCTCGTGTACCTCGGCGTGCGGCGCGTCGTCCTCGACGAGCGCGGGGACGGGCACCGGAAGATGCGCGGGCGCGGCCAGTTCCGGTTCGGGCAGCCGCGGCGCGGCACCGCTGACCAGCAGCGCCGACGGCACATAGACCATCGCCCGCATGCCGCCGAAGATGTTCGGCCCGTCGACGTGGACGGAGAACCCGTAGCGCCGCGCGAGCGCCGCGATACCGGGGAAGCCGACCTTCGGCGCGGGTCCCAGATCGTGGATGTCGACGGCGCGTTCGCCGCTGAGCACCTGCCGCGCGTCCTCGAGCTGCTCCGGACTCATCCGCATGCCCGCGTCGTCGATGATCACGGTGACGCCGTGATGCCCCTCCTGGAACCCCACCTCGACGAACGACGACGGCGGCGAATAGCGCAACGCGTTGTCCAGCAGCGTGGCCAGGGTGTGCACGAGCGGCTCGACCGCGCGGCTGATCACCACCCGGTCCGACTGTCCCGAGCGCACCCGCAGGTACTCCCGGACACGGCCGGTGGCGCCGCCCGCCACATCGGTGAGCGACTGCTGCGGCCAGCGCCGCCCGGGCAGACCACCGGAGACGATCACATAGGACTGCGCCTGCCGGATCATCTGCTGGACGGTGTGGTCGATCCTGGTCAGCGTCTCGTAGATCGCGTCGTCGCGGTGTTCGCGCAGCGCCGCGCTCACCACCTGGCCGAGGTCGGTGCCCAGGCTCACCACGGAGGTGCCGAACGAGCGCACCGCGGCACTGGTGGCGGCCCGCGAGGTGGCCGACAGTTCGTCGCGCGCGGCCTCCTGGGCGGCCTGCACCTCGCTGATGCGCCGCTGCTCGCCGTAGCGTTCGACCATCGCCCTGGTCTCCTCGGCGACCACCCGCAGATCCTCCGCGTGACCGGTGGCGATCATCTGCAGCACCTGGCCGACCTGCGACTCCTGCAGCTCGGGGGGCAGATCGACAGCGACCGAGGGGATCTCGTGCCTGCGCACGGCCGTGGTGATCGCCGGCAGCGTCGTCTGCGCCAGCTGGATCAGCGCGTTCTCACACGCGACACGCTCGCGGATAGCGGCATCGGCCCGCAGCCGCTGCTGGCGCTCGTTGCGCATGGCGAACACCGTCACGGCCAGCGCGAGCAGTAACAGCGGCGCTCCGATGACGAGTAACAGCACCGCGATTCCTGAGTTCATCAGATCTTTCGTCGTCGTCGACCACACCACGCCCTGGCCGGTGGGCCCTCACCGGCCCGCCCGGGAGGCATTCGCCCGGGGGCGCGGTGGGGTCGGATATCCGATCCACACGCCCCGCTTCCAGCGACCCGCACACAGTAGCAGCACCATGATCGACTTCGGCGCGGATCGTCCTGTCCGGCATCAGAATTCCCGCCCGTCCACCTGGGCGCTTGATCTATTCTGGTTTGCTATGCCGCGGTCCGGTCGAGTCGGAACCTCGGGTACCGGATACCATCCCGGCGTGGCGAAACTGAAGCTCTCCGTCGATGTCCCCGTCCCGCCGGACCAGGCGTGGGCCCACGCTTCCGACCTGCCCGCACTCGGCGACTGGCTCACCATCCACGAGGCCTGGCGCGGCACCCTGCCCGAGGACCTCACCCCCGGCACCGTGCTGGTCGGCATCGCGCGCGTGAAGGGATTCCGCAACAAGGTCACCTGGACCGTGCGCACCGCCGAGCCCCCGCGCCGTCTCGCGCTCACCGGCGCGGGCATCGGCGGCACCAAGTTCGGCCTGGCCCTGCTGGTCGAACCGAAGGGCACCGGCTCGAAGGTCAGCGTCGACATCGACCTCGGCGGCGCACCGCTGTTCGGCCCGATCGGCTCGGCCGTGGCCAAGGCACTGCGTGGCGACATCGAACGCTCGCTCGAGGCATTCGTGAAGCTCTACGGCTGAGGTGGTCCACCCGACCGGCGGTGCCCTCGGTCACGTCGGCGCCTGCTGTGGCGTGGTCCGGCGCGAGCGCGCCGCCCGATGCCGCGACGACGCGAAAGCCCGGGTGGACCATCGTGTTCCACCCGGGCCTTCCGGTTCGATCGGCCGATCAGACCATGAGCGAGGCTTCGGCGTCGACCGGGGCGTCCGGCTTGGTGCGCGGCAGGAAGAACGCCGGGATCAAGGTCAACCCGGCCAGGATCACCGCGACCCAGTAGGTGTGGCTGAACGCCTCGGCGGCCAGGTCCAAGCCGTGCTGGATCACCTCGGGCGGGAACTGCGCCGCGAGTTCGGGCTTGGCGTTGGAGGCGATGCCGATCTGCGTCGCGGGGTGATCGTTGAGCTGGGCGGCCAGCACCACCGACATCGTCGCGGTGCCGATCGAAGCCGCGGTCTGGTTGATGATGTTCATCAACGTCGAGCCGCGCGCGACCTGGGCGTGCGAGAGCGTCTGGATGGCGGCGGTCATCACCGGCATCATGGTGCAGCCCATGCCCAGACCCATCACGAACAGCGCGCCGCCGATCATCAGGTAGGACGTGTCGGCCTCGAGCTGGGTGAACCCGGCCAGGCCGACGGTGATGAAGGTGATGCCGAACAACACGATCTTGCCCGGCCCGATCTTGTCGACCAGGAAGCCGGCGATCGGCATCGTCAACATGGCGCCGATACCCTGTGGCGCCATGAGCAGACCGGAGTCGAA
The DNA here is from genome assembly GCF_032656385.1 of Nocardia canadensis. Taxonomy (NCBI): domain Bacteria; kingdom Bacillati; phylum Actinomycetota; class Actinomycetes; order Mycobacteriales; family Nocardiaceae; genus Nocardia; species Nocardia canadensis. The sequence continues at coordinate 577,296 of NZ_JAVCWB010000008.1, read as the reverse complement.
CGCCGTCTCACCGCGCACCTGCTGCAGGTAGTTGGGCAGCAGGAAGCCTGCGCCGAAGAACGCCGTCGCGAACAGCGACATGGTCAGCACCGAGAAGCGCAGCGACCGATTGCGGAACAGGCGCAGGTCGATCAGCGGATGTTCGGTGCGCAGCGCGTGGAACACGAACGCCACCAGCAGCACCGCGCCGATGAGCGCCGGAACGAGCACGCGCGCGGCGAGCACCGTGCCCTTCTCCGGGATGGAGGAGACGCCGAACAGGAACAATGCCAGACCGGGCGAGGCCAGCAGCATGCCGAGGAAGTCGAACGATTCCGACGGCTTGGGCTTGTCGGGGGCGAGCACGAGGTAGGCCAGGACCAGAGCGACCAGGCCCAGCGGCAGGTTGATGAGGAAGATCCAGTGCCAGCTGAAGGAGTCGATCAGCCAGCCGCCGAGAATCGGGCCACAGATCGGGCCGAGCAGCATGGGCACACCGAGGACCGCCATCACTCGCCCGATCCGCTGCGGGCCGGCGGCGTGGGTCATGATCGTCATGCCCAGCGGCATGAGCATGCCGCCACCGATGCCCTGGATGACACGGAAGGCCACCAGCGACTCGATACTCCACGCCATCGAACACAGCACCGAGCCGAGGATGAAGAAGCTCAGCGCGGCCATATAGAGACGTTTGGTGCCGAAGCGGTCGGCGGCCCAGCCTGTCATCGGGATGACCGAGGCCAGGGCCAGGGTGTAGCCGGTCATGGTCCAGGCGACGACCTCGACGGAGGCGTTGAAGTCCGCCATGAACGTCGGAATCGCGACGGTGACCACGGTGATGTCGAGGATCGACATCACCGCGCCGAGGACGACTACGCCCGCCACTTTGAGTACGGCTGCGTCCAGCTTGTCGGAGGTGGGATCGGCGGCGCCGATATCCGGAGGTTTCGTCACCGCTTGAGCCTGGCACCTTTCGACGCCGAAGACCAGTGGAATTATTCTGCCGCCTCGGCCGCCCGCAGCGCCGCCACCAGGGACTCGGACGAAGCGGGCAACAACGGCAATCGGACCGCCGCACTGGGGATCTGCCCCCGCTCGGCGAGCACCGCTTTGATCACCGTCGGGTTGGGTTCGGCGAACAGGGCGGCGCCGAGGGCGTCGAGGCCGTGGCCGAGAGCGCGTCCTCGGGAGACGTCACCGGCGAGCCAGGCGGCGACCAGCTCGGCGTAGGCGGCGGGCGCCACATTGGCCGCGGCCAGGATGCCGCCGCGCGCACCGAGTGCGAGCAGGGCCGAGGCGAACCGGTCGTCGCCGCCCAGCACCGTCGTGGTCTCCCCCGCCCGCGCCATCAGCTCGACACTGGCCGCGTCGATACCGCCGACGGAATGCTTGAACCCGGCGATGTTCGGAATCCCGGCGAGGCGCACCAGGGTCTCGCCACCGAGCGGACGCGCGGTGCGGTAGGGCACGTCGTAGACGTACAGCGGGGCCGGACTGGCCGCCGCGAGCGCCGTGAAGTGCGCGATCACGCCCTCCTCGCTGGGCCGCACGTAGTACGGCACCACCGCCAGCACGCCGGCGACCGGCTGCCGGAGTTCGCCGACCGCCCGCACCGAGTCGGCGGTGGCATTGCCGCCCGCGCAGACGATCAGCGGCGCGTCCCGGTCGGCGCACACGGCGGCGCAGCGATCCAGCACCCGTGCCCGTTCCCCGGCCGTGAGTGCCGAGGGTTCGGCGGTGGTGCCCAGGGCGACCAGCCCGGTCGCACCCGCGTCGAGCACGTGGTGCGCGTGCTCGTCCAGCGCGGTGAGCGCGAGCTCGCCGTCGGCGGTGAAGGGGGTGATCATGGGAACGAACAGTCCCTGCAGCGATGTCATGGGTCCATCGTCGAGCCACGGATTCATCAGGTCCAGTTCACGTTCGTGACGATAAACGTAAGCTGATCTGATGCTCGACGTCCGCAAACTCCGTCTGCTGCGCGAACTCGCCCATCGCGGCACCATCGCCGCGGTCGCCGACGCGCTCAGCTACACGCCGTCGGCGGTCTCCCAACAGCTCACCGCCCTCGAACGCGAAGCGGGCGTCCCGCTGCTCGAGCGCACGGGCCGACGCGTCCGGCTCACCCCGGCGGCGCACGTCCTCGTCGGCCACACCGAGACCGTGCTGGCCGCGCTGGAACGCGCCGATGCCGAATTGGCCTGCGCCCGAGACGAACTCGTCGGCACCCTGCGCATCGGCGCCTTCCCCACCGCCGCCCGTACCCTGCTCTCCCCCGCCCTGGTCACCCTGAGCACCGACCACCCCCGCCTGGAACTCACGGTCACCGAGATCGACCCCGCCGACGTCCCCGACGCCCTGCGCGCGAGCACCCTCGACATCGCCCTGACCCACGACTACGACCTCGTCCCCGCCACCACCGACCCAGCCATCCACACCGAGCCCCTGCACACCGAGACCGTCTATCTCGCCACCAGACACCCCACCGTCACCACCGAGGCCCTCCGCGCTCACCGCGAAGCCCCCTGGATCGCGGGCACTCCCGGCACCCTCTGCCACACGGTCACCCTGCGCGCCTGCCAGGCCGCAGGTTTCACGCCCCACATCCGCCACCACGCCGACGACTTCAACACCGTCCTGGCCCTGGTCGCCGCCGACGCGGGCACCGCGATCGTCCCCGCCCTCGCCCTGCACTCCCCACCCGGCGACATCGTCCTCACCCCGCTGACGACCCGCCGCCGCACCCATCTCGCCTACCGCAACGGCACCGCCGACCACCCCGCTCTCCACGCGGCTCGCACCGCCTTGCGCGCGGCGGCCCGCGCCGCGGACATCGCCTGAAAGCCAGGCCCGGTCACCCGTTCCGGCAACCGATCACCCACCGCCCGCGGCGGTCCTCTCCCGGTGCGGAGTCCGCTGGCGGGTGCGGGTGGCCGAGACCGGGTCGATGGCGGGCATGGACCACTGGGCCGAGAGGGCGAGGCTGGGTTCGCGGCCCGAAGCGACGTGACGGTAGGCGATCTCGGCGGCGGCGTCGGGGTCGCCCGCGGCGATGGCGGCGTAGAGGGCTTCGTGCTCCTCGCACTGGGTGCCGGGGTCGCGCTCCTTGGTGAGATGGAACAGCCAGCGGACGCGAGATTCCAAGGGGCGCAGCAACGATTGCAGCAGTGGATTGCCGGAGACCTCGACGATGAGCGCGTGGAAGCCGGCGTTGGCGGCGGCGATCGCGGCCTGGTCACCGGCGGCGGTGGCGCTGCGCGCGGCGTCGAGCTGGTCGCGCAGCGCGGCGCGGTCGGCGGGGGCGGCGCGTTCGGCGGCCAAGCGGGCCGCGAGGACCTCCAGGCTCTCGCGGACGTCGAACAGATCGCGCACATCGGTCACGGTGAAGGGCGCGACGATGGCCCCCTGCCGCGGCACGATGACGACCAGCCCCTCGCGCTCGAGCATCTGCAGCGCCTCGCGCAGCGGAATCCGGGAGATCGCCAATTCGGTCGCGAGATCGCGTTCGACCAGCCGCTGACCGGGGCTCAGTCGCAGGTCGATGATCCGGTCGCGCAGCTCCTCGTAGGCCCGATCCCGCAGCGATTTCTTAGCAGGTTCCTCCGCCACCGCACCATCCTTCCGCGCCTGCACGTCCACCACGGTAGTACCGCGGGCCACCGGCGACCGTTTCTTACGTTTCGGTAATCCGCCCGTCATCTGCGGGCACGAAGCTGACACTTAACGGTATACCGCTAAGTGAGCGGTTCGTTCGATCAAGGAGTACCCCGTGCACAAGTCCACTCGGCGCGCGATCGCCTTCGGCTCGGCCGCTCTCGCCGCCGCCGCCCTGCTGTCGGCCTGCGGATCCTCCGACTCCGCTGCTTCGGGCGGCAAGCTCAAGGTCGGCGTGTTCTTCCCCGGCTCGCTGTCGGACACCGGCTTCATGCAGTCGGGGTATCTCGGGTACCAGCGCATCGCCGACAAACTCGGCGACAAGGTGGAACTGAGCAAGGTCGAACAGGTCGCCGCCAGCGACTACCAGCAGGCCCTGGTCCGCTTCGCTTCCACCAACGACCTGGTGATCTCCCTCGGCGGCCAGACCGACGCCGATGTGCGCAAGGTCGCCCCCCAGTTCCCGAATGTGAAGTTCGTCGAGATCGGCGGTCCCGCCGACGCCGCGCCGATGGCCAACCTCGCCTACTACGACCCGCAGCAGGCCGAGGCCGAATTCCTCAGCGGCGCGGTCTCGGCGGCGGGCGCGAAGACCGGTGCGGTCGCCTTCGTCGGCGGCGTCGAACTGCCCGCGATCGTCAACGCCGCCAACGCCTTCGGCAACGGCGCCCGGTTCGCCAAGCCCGACGTGAAGGTGCTCACCCCGCAGTACGTCGGCGACTTCAACGATCCGGCCAAGGCCAAGCAGGCCGCCCTGGCCGACTACGGCGCCGGCGCGGGCGCGCTGGGCCAGATCGTCAACCTCGGCAAGGCGGGCATGGAGCAGGCCGCGACCCAATCCGGCGCGGCCATGGTCGGCGGCCCGATCCCCGGCGACTGCACCAATCCGGTCTACCTGGGCTACGTGCACACCGACATCGGCGCCGAGGTCGAGTACGCCGTGAACGCCGCGCTGGACAACTCCTGGAAGGCCGAGAACGTGCGCTTCGGGCTCACCTCGCCCAACCACGGCACCGATTTCGTGTTGTGCAGCAAGGACGCCGCGGTCGCCGACGCGCTCGCCAAGGCGAAGACGGCCCTGGCCACCGGCGCAGTCGAGCCGTACTGATCCGATGAGCGCTTCCGCACTGACCCTGCAGGGATTGGGTAAGAGCTTCGGTGACGTGCAGGCCCTGCACGATGTAGACGTCACCGTCGAATCCGGCACCGTCCATTGCGTTCTCGGCGAGAACGGCGCGGGCAAGTCGACGCTGTGCAACCTGGTCTTCGGCGGCTACCGGCCCGACACGGGCCGGATGACGCTGGGCGGCACCGAGTTCCGGCCCGACTCCCCCGCCGCCGCGATGGCCGCGGGCGTGGCCATGGTCCACCAGCACTTCAGCCTGGTCACCACCATGACCGTCGCCGAGAACCTGCTGCTCACCCAGCGGGGCGTGCGGATGCGCCGGGCGGAGCTGACCGACCGGCTCGACGAGATCGCCCGCCGCTACCGGCTGCGCGTCGATCTCGACCAGCGGGTGGCGACCATGCCGGTCGGCGCGCGACAGAAGGTCGAGATCGTCAAAGCGCTGCTGCGCGATCCGTCGCTGATCCTGCTCGACGAACCGACCGGCGTGCTCGATCCGGCCGAGATCGACGCGCTGATCGACACCTGCCGCGCCGTCGCCGCCGACGGCAAGGCCGTGGTCCTGGTGACCCACAAGCTCGGCGAGGTCGCCCGGGTCGCCGACGCCGCGACCGTGCTGCGCCGCGGCACGGTGGCCGGGGGCGGGCGGATGTCGAACACCGGTATCGCGCAACTGCTCACCGCCATGGTCGGACGCACCGCCGCCGATCTGGACCCGACCGTGGCCGCCACGCTCGGCCTGGACACGGCGACCGAACCGGTGGCGCGCGCGGCGACCGAGCTCGGCGATACCGCCCCGGTGCTCGCGGTCGACCGCGTCAGCGCGCGACGCCCCGACGGCAGCGTCGCGCTCGACGAGGTCCGGCTCGCGGTGCGGCCGGGCGAGATCGTCGGCATCGCCGGTGTGGAAGGCAACGGGCAGAGCGAACTCGTCACCGTGCTGGCGGGCGGTGACGCGGTCACCGGCGGCACCGTCACCCTCGACGGCACCGACATCACCGCGGCGCGCCCGGCCACCCGCACCGGGCTCGGGCTCGGGGTGGTCCCCGAGGACCGGCACCGCGACGCGATGGTCGCCGACATGACGATCGCCGAGAATCTGTTCCTCGGGCAGCTCGGCCGGTTCCGCCGGTTCGGCCTGCTCGACAAACGCGCCATGGGCCGGGCCGCGCAGGCCGAACTCGAGCGGTTCGACGTGCGGGCGGCGGGCCCGTGGGTACCGATGGGCTCGCTCTCGGGCGGCAATCAGCAGAAGGTGGTGCTCGCCCGGGAGCTGTCCACCGCGAACCTGCGCTGTCTGGTGGCCGCCCAGCCGACGCGCGGATTGGATATCGGCGCGGTCGATTTCGTGATGACCCAGCTGCGCCGCGCCGCCGCCGACGGCTGCGGTGTGCTCGTGGTGTCCAGCGAGGTGCCCGAGCTGCTCGCCCTGTGCGACCGGGTCTTCGTCGCCTATCGCGGCGCGCTCGCCGGTCCGGTCGAGACCGCCGATCCGACGGCGGCCCAGCAGATCAGCGAACTCATGATGGGAGTCGCGGCATGATCGCTCCGCTCGCGAACCGAATCCCCCTGCGCCGGTGGGCGCATCAACCGCTCGTCGTGGCCGTGGCGGCGATGCTGGCCGCCGGGGTCATCGGACTGCTTCTGGCCGTCGCGGCCGGTGCCGCGCCCGCGGCGACGATGACCGCCCTGTGGGAGGGCATGTTCGGCAGCGACTACGCGATCGGGGCCTCGCTCAATGTGGCGGCGACCCTGATGCTGGTGGCGGTCGGCTTCACCATCGCGCACCGGGCCGGACTGGTGAATGTGGGTGGGGAGGGTCAGATCTGCGCGGGCGGCATCGCCGCCACCGCGATCGGCACCACTCTCACCGGCGCGCCCGCCGCGATCACCCTGCCCGCGGTCATCGTGGGTGCGGGGGCGGCGGGCTGGCTGTGGGCGGCCATCGCGGCGTACCTGCGGGTGCGGCGCGGCACCAGCGAGATCATCACCACGCTGCTGCTCAACTTCGTCGGCCTGGCGCTGGTGCTGCTGGTGGTGCACGAACCCGCGCTGCTGCGCCAGCCGGTGACGTCCTCGGAGACGCTGCCGCAATCCGAACCGCTCACCCCGGCGGCGCATCTGCCGCTGCTCGGCATCGAGCGCTCCCCCGCGACGATCGCCCTGTGGATCGCGTTGGCTGCGGCGGTCGGCACGGCGATCCTGGTGCGCCACAGCGCGCTCGGCACCCGGCTGCGGGCGGTCGGGCTCAACCCCGACGCGGCGGCCCGGCTCGGCTTGCCGGTACAGCGACTGCGCTTCCTGAGCCTGTCGGCCGCGGGCGCGTTCGCCGGCGTCGCGGGCGGATTGCTCGTCGCCACCGCGCCGTTCGTGCTCGCCGAGGGCTTCTCCTCCGGGTACGGCTTCTCCGGCCTGGTGGTCGGCCTGCTGGCCCGTGGCTCGCTGTCGGCCGTCGTCGCCGTCTCGCTGCTGCTCGGCTTCCTCGTCTCCGGCGGGATCAATCTGCAGCTGGCGGCGAACGTGCCCGCGTCGACCATCTCGGTCGTCGAGTCGCTGATGATCGTGTTCATCGCGGGCGCGGCGCTGTGGACCCGATCGTGGCGCAGGTCCGAACCCGCTTCGCCACCGACGGTTTCCCCGATCGACACCGCCGATTCCACCGACCTGGCAGGAGCGCCGCGATGAGCCTCGACACGGTCACCGACATCGCCACCAGCGGTATCGGTTTCACCCTGCCCATCCTGGTCGCCGCCAGCGGCGAACTGGTCAGCGAACGCGCGGGCGTGCTCAATCTGAGCCTGGAGGCGATGATGCTGACCGGCGCCTTCGCCGGTGTGCTGGGTGCCGTCACCACCGGTTCGCCGGTGCTCGGCGCGCTCACCGCCGTGATCGCCGCGCTGATCTTCGGTGTGCTGCAAGCGGTCTGGAGCATCGGCCTGCGGGCCGACCAGATCGTCGTCGGCATCGCCGCCAACGCGCTGGCCCTGGGCGCGACCACCTACGGCGCGCGGCTGCTGCTGGCCGACGGCAAGGGGCACGCCGTCCCCGGCTTCGACCCGCTGGCGATTCCGCTGCTGCACCGGATCCCGGTGATCGGTCCCGCCCTGTTCGGCCAGACCGCGCTCGGCTACCTGTGCATCGCCGTCGTCGCGGTCCTCGCGATCGTGTTCTCCCGGCGCACCAAGCTCGGCTTGGTCGTCGACGCCATCGGCGAGGACGCCGTCGCCGCCGACCGCACCGGCCTGTCCGTGCGGGCCGTCCGCTACGGATGCGTGCTGCTGGCCTCGGTCGCCGCCGGCCTGGGCGGTGCCCAGCTGGCGTTGTCGGAGGTGCATTCGTTCAGCGACAACATGACCGGCGGCATCGGCTATCTCGCCGTGGTCGCGGTGATCGCGGGCCGGTGGCGCGCGCTCGGGGTGATCTGGGCGTCGGTGTTCTTCGGCCTCGCGCAGGCACTGCAGTTCGCGCTGCCCGCGCTGGGCGTCGACGTGCCGTTCGCCCTGCTGGTGATGCTGCCCTACCTGATCGCGATCGTCGCCGTCAGCGGCCTGGTCGGCAACAGCCGCTCGCCGCGCGACCTGACCGTCGCCTTCGCCCGAACGTCCTGACCCGTCCCCGCTTTCGAGGAGCACCCGCGTTGACTCTGATCCTGTCGCATTCCGATGTGGCCGCCGTCCTCGACCGCGCCGAGGTGCTGGCCGCGGTCGAACGCGCGCACGCCGACCTCGCGCTCGGCACCGCGCTGGTCCCCGCACCGCCCGCCGTGACGCTCGGCGGCGCGGCCTTCGTGCCGATGGTCGCGGCCGCCGAATCCGCCGGCGCCGCCGCGGTGAAACTGCTCGCCGATCTGCCCGCCAACCGCGAGCGCGGGCTGCCGGTGCAGCGCTCGGCGATCCTGGTGACCTCGGCCGTCGACGGCGCCTGCGAGGCGCTCATCGACGGGCGGCTCGTGACCGCCGTCCGCACCGCCGCCGCCAGCGCGGTGGCGACGAAATACCTGGCACGCCGGGACAGTTCGGTGCTCGGCCTGATCGGGGCGGGCGGGCTGGCCGTCGAGCACACCCGCGCGATCGCCCAGGTGCGCGCGCTGACGACGGTCCTGGTCTGGTCACGGTCCATCGCGACCGTCGAACGGTTCCGCGCGGCGGTCGCCGATCTCGGACTCGAGGTGCGGGCGCAACCCTCGCCCGAGGCGGTCACCCGGGCCGCCGACATCCTGTGCACGCTCACGCCCTCGCGGGAGCCGATCGTGCGCGGCGCGTGGTTCGGCGACGGACTGCACGTCAACGCGGTCGGCGCACCACCGCGGGCCGATCACCGGGAGGTCGACGGCGAGGCCCTGCGCCGTGCGACGGTCGTCGTAGACTCGATCGGCACCACGCTCACCAAGTCCGGTGACACGCTGCTGGCCATCGCCGAGGGCGCGATCACCGAAGCGGCGGTGGGCACGGAGCTGGGTGAGGTCGTCGCGGGGCGGGCACCGGGCCGCACCGGCGATCGCGACATCACCCTGTTCAACTCGGTCGGCATCGGCCTGCAGGACCTGGCCGCCGCCCGCCTGCTCATCGACAAGGCTCGCGCCAACGGCATCGGAACGGAAGTGGACCTCAGCGCATGACCGCACTCACCGAGAACGACCTCACCCACCTGCGTCGGGCCATCGAGCTCGCCGGCCAGGCGTCCGCGCGCGGTGATCGCCCTTTCGGCGCGGTCGCCGTCGACCGTGACGGTCACGTCGTCGCCGAGGGCGAGAACGCGGTGAGCAGCAGCGGCGATATCACCTCGCACGCCGAGCTGGCCGCGATCACCACGGCCACCGCCGCGGGCAAGGCCGACCGACTGCGCGGCGCGACCGTCTACGCCAGCGGCGAACCGTGTCCGATGTGCGCGGCCGCGATGGTGTGGGCGCAGGTCGGGCGGATCGTGTTCGCCGCGGCGTCGGCCGAGTTCGGCCAGATCCTGCCCGGCGGCCCGAGTTTCGCGTTGACCTGCGCCGATCTGGTCGCCACGTCGAACGTGCCGGTGCAGGTCAGCGGGCCGCACCTGGGCGAGGAGGCACTGGCGGTGTTCCGCGCCGCCGCGGCGAGCTGAGCCCGGCGCCGGTCGCCGCGACGGCGACCGGCACCGATTCAGCGGGCCGGGACGGGATCGTCGCCCAGCTCGCGCTGTTCCTCGATCGCCTCCGGGGTGCCCGGCACCTGGGTGCCGCGCAGCGAGACACCCTTGGTCTCGATCAGGAAGTAGGCGGCGACGAGGCCGACCAGGCAGGCGCCGAACATGTAGTAGGCCGGGAACAGGTGATCGCCGGTCGCATCGATGAGCGCCTGGTTGATCACCGGAGCGGTGCCACCGAACAGCGAGGTGGCCACGTTGTAGCCGATCGCCACGCCGGCGAAGCGCACGATCGTCGGGAACATGGCGGGGAAGGTCGCCGAGATGGTCGCCAGCTGCGGGGCATAGAGCATGCCCAGGATCGCGAAGCCGACGATCGCGCCGGTCAGCGAGCTGCCGATCAACTTGTACACCGGGATGACCACGATCATCAGCGCCGCACACGAGGCCAGCCACATCGGCCTGCGGCCCACCCGATCCGAGAGCGCGCCGAGGAACGGCAGCGTCACCAGCATCGCGACCTGACCGATCAACGGCACCAGCAGCGCGTCGGATTCGGCCATGCCGAGGGTGTTGCCGAGATAGGTCGGCGTGTAGCTGAGCAGCGAGTAATTCACGACATTGAGCGCGATCACCAAACCGAACAGAGTCAGCACCGGGCGCAGATATCTGGTGACCAGATCGCGATAGACGCCGACGGTTTCCTCGGTCTCGTCGTTGCGCTCGACCTCGCGGAAGACCGGCGTGTCTTCCACCCGGCTCCGCAGATACATACCGACCAGACCGAGCGGCGCGGCGATGAGGAACGGAATTCGCCAGCCCCACGATTCCATGGCCGGATCGTCGAGAATATTCACCAGCAGCAGGGCGACCAGATTGCCGAGCGTGAAACCGGCCAACGTGCCGACTTCCAGGAAACTGCCATAGAATCCACGCTTGCGGTCGGGCGCGTATTCGGCCATGAAGGTCGCCGCACCGCCGTATTCACCGCCCGCCGACAGGCCCTGCACCATCCGCAGCAGGTAGAGCAGGATCGGCGCGCCGATCCCGATGACCTCGTAGCTGGGGATCAGGCCGACGGCCAGCGTCGAGGCCGCCATCAGCACGATGGTCGTCGCCAGCACCCGTTTGCGGCCGATCCGGTCGCCGAGCGGACCCCAGATCATGCCGCCGATCGGGCGGATCAGAAAGGAAACGGCGAATCCGAGCAGCGTGTAGACGACGCTCGACCCGGCACCATCACCGGGAAAAAGAGACGCGGCGATATAGGTCGCCAGATAGGCGTAGACGCCGTAGTCGAACCATTCGACCGCATTGCCGATCGCCGAAGCACCGATCGCGCGATGCAGCACCGATTTCGATTCCTGTGACATCTACACAAACCTCTCGTCGTCGCCTCTACGGGCTACCCGACAAGGGGGCGGACAAACTTTACGACTGTGCGACGATTCCCCCGAGACCCCTTTTACACTGCGAAGATGCCGCTGCGCCACGGGGTCTATCTGCCGCCGTTCGGTGAACTCGCCGACCCTCGGGTACTGGCCGAGCTGGCGGCCGAGGCGGAATCGGCGGGTTTCGACGGCGTCTTCCTCTGGGACCACGTGGCCCGTCCGAAGGAGCCGGGGCTCGCCGTCGGTGACGCCTGGATCGGCTTGGCCGCGATCGCCGCCGCGACCAGCCGGGTGGTACTCGGTCCGCGGGTGACGCCGCTGTCGCGCAGGCGACCGCAGGACCTGGCCCGCGAGACGGTCGCGCTCGATCTGCTCAGCGGTGGCCGTCTCGCCCTCGGGGTCGGCCTGGGTTCGGAGGCGACCGGCGAGTTCTCCCGGCTCGGCGAGGTCGCCGCCCCACGCGATCGCGCCCGGCGCCTCGACGAGGCACTGACCGTACTCACCGCACTCTGGTCGGGGGAGGCCGTACACCACGACGGACCCGCCTACCGGGTCGACGGACTGCGATTCCTGCCCCGGCCGGTACAGCGCCCCCGCATCCCGATCTGGGTGGCCGCCCAATCCGTGAAGCAGGCGCCCCTGCGGCGCGCGGCCCGCTTCGACGGATTGTGTCCCGAGGCGAGCCCGGATCAGCTCGTCGAGATGCTGAGGATCATCGCCGAGCACCGGGGCGACCTGTCCGGTTTCGAGGTGGTCATCGCCGCGGCCGACAACCGCGAGCGCGAGGCGTACGTGCGCGCGGGCGCGACCTGGTGGCTGACCGCGCTGCCGATGATCTGCTCGCGCGCCGACGCACTCGCGGCCGTGCGCCGCGGCCCGGGGTAGCGTTCAGCCGAGGGCGGCGAGTTTGCCTGCGAGGACCGCCTTTTCCCGTGCGTTCCCGCACCGGCGAATCGCCTCGGCGAATGCCTCGCGCGCCTGCGTGGTGCGGCCCAGGCGCAGCAGCAGCTCCCCGCGCACACTCGGCAGCAGGTGCGACTGCCCCAGCGCTCCCCCGGCCGCCAGCTCCTCGACGATCGGCAGCGCGGCGGCGGGCCCGTCGGCCATCGACACCGCCACGGCCCGGTTCAGCTCCACCACCGGCGAGGGCGCGAGCCGGCCCAGCGCCTCGTAGAGCAGCACCACCCGTTCCCAGTTCGTCGCCTCGACCGACGGTGCGACGGCGTGACATTCGGCGATCGCGGCCTGCAGCCCGTAGGCGCCCAGCCCGCGACCGACCTGGGCGGCCTTGGCCAGCGCCGCCCGGCCACGCCGGATCGCGGAGTGGTCCCAGCGGCGGCGGTCCTGCTGCTCGAGCAGTACCGGCTCGCCGTCGGGCCGGGTCCGGGCCGGAAACCGCGCCGCCGTCAGTTCCAGCAGCGCCAGCAGTCCGTACACCTCGGGCTCGCCGGGCATGAGCCGAGCCAGCACCCGGGCCAAGCGCTGCGCCTCGCCAGCCAGGTCGAAGCGGATGAGGTCCTCGCCCGCGCTGGCCGAGGAGCCCTCGGTGAAGATCAGGTAGATCACCCCGAGCACCGAGCCGAGGCGGGCGTGGCGCTCGGCGGCGGGCGGCACCTCGAAGGCGACCTCGGCCGCGCCGAGCGTCTTCTTCGCCCTGGTGATCCTGGCCTGCACGGTAGCGGTCGGCACCAGGCACGCCTTGGCGATCTCGTCGCTGGTCAGGCCACCGACCACGCGCAAGGTCAACGCCAGCCGTGCCTCTCGCGAGAGCACCGGGTGGCAGGCGATGAAGATCAGCGCCAGCACGTCGTCGTCGATCTGGTCGGGATCCCACAGCACCGCCTCGGCAGCGCGGACCGGGTCGGCCGCCTCGCCGCCGGTCAGCACGCCACCCTCACCGAGATGTCCGGCGAGCGTGGCGTACCGGTCGTCGAGCGCGGCGCGCCGCCGGTAGGCGTCGATCGCCCGGCGGCGGCCTACGGTGAGCAGCCAGCCGGCCGGTTGCCGCGGCACCCCGTCGCGCGGCCAGGTCACCAGTGCCTCGGCGAGCGCTTCCTGCGCGAGATCCTCGGCCATCGCGAAGTCGCCGGTGTAGCGGGCGAGCGCGCCGACGATGCGGGCCGATTCGATCCGCCAGACCGCCGCGACCGCCTCCCGGCCGGAGGACTGAATCACCGTCGTCTGGTTCAGAGCTGCCCGGTGGCCTCGCGCCAGGCCCTCTCCTTCAGGATCCACTTGTTGTCCTGCGGGAATTCGTCGATGCTGGGGACGCGGCGGATCTCGGTCTTGACGCCGGGACCGGTCATCGGCATCCGCTTGGCCCATTCCACCGCCTCCTCCTTGGAGGCGACGTTGAGGATGTAGTAGCCGCCGAACAGTTCCTTGGTCTCGCCGTAGGGCCCGTCGGTCACGATCGGGGGTTCCGAGGCGTAGTCGACGACCACCGTCTCGGCGGCGTCGTCGAGGCCCTCGGCGGCGACGAGCACGCCGGCCCGGATCAGTTCGTCGTTGAACTTGCCCATCGTTTCGAGCATCTCGTCGAAGTCGAGCTCGGCGGCCTTGGCCCAGGCGTCGTCGGTCGCGCGCATGATCAGCATGTACTTCATGGTCTGTCTCCTCGGGTAGGCGTGGACCCGGTGCGGGTCCGTGTTCATCCCTAGGTCGAACGGGCTGCGACACCGATCGACAACCGACCGAAATATTCTTCCCCGAGTTTTCCACAGCCACCGGCGACCGCGCGAGAACCGGCGAGTAGCCCGATCCGAGGACCCATCGCGCCCCAACGTGATACATCTCGAGGGGACCTGTCACGCGTGTCAGCGGACGGGCAGAGAGTCTAGGAGTCCATCGTGAGCGCAGTCCTCGTCGAGCAACGCGAGCATGTGCTGGTCGTCGTCATCAACCGGCCGCAGGCCATGAACGCGGTCGACGCCGAGGTCAGCACCGGTGTGGGCGCGGCGCTCGAGCAGGCCGAGGCCGACCCGCTGATCCGCGCGGTCGTGCTCACCGGCGCGGGCGAGCGCGCCTTCTGCGCCGGCGCCGACCTCAAGGCGATCGGTCGCGGCGAGAACATCCTGGCGCCGGGCAACGAGGCGTGGGGCCTGGCCGGCTACGTCCGCCACCCGATCAGCAAGCCCACCATCGCCGCGGTCAACGGATTCGCGCTGGGTGGCGGCACCGAGCTCGTCCTGGCCAGCGACCTCGCCGTCGCCGCCGAGACGGCCACCTTCGGCCTGCCCGAGGTCGCCCGTGGCCTGTTCGCCGCCGCCGGTGGCGCGTTCCGGCTGCCCGAGCAACTGCCGCGCAAGGTCGCCATGGAGATGATCCTGACCGGCGAACCGATCACCGCCGCCCGGGCGCTCAAGCTCGGGCTGATCAATCGGGTGGTCCCGGCCGATCTGGTGCTCGACGCCGCGCTCGAGCTGGCGGGCCGGATCGCCGCGAACGCGCCGCTGGCGGTGCAGGCGAGCAAGCGGGTCGCTCTCGGTCTCGTCGACGGCAAGATCGACGACGACGACGCCTGGGACCTGACCAATCGCGAGATCATGGGCGTCGCGCGCACCGAGGACGTGCGCGAGGGCACCCTCGCCTTCGCCGAGAAGCGCAAGCCCAACTGGCAGGCCCGCTGACCACCATGCGGATCCTGATCCTCGGCGCCTCGGGCTTCGTCGGCGGCGCGCTGCACGCGCAACTCGGCGCACGGCACGAGGTCGTCGGGACCAGCCGGCGCGGAGCCGGGCTCATACCCCTGGATCTCGCCGACGCCGCGGCGGTCCGCGCGCTCGTCGCGGACCGCGTCGACGTGGTGATCCACACCGCGGGCATCGTGGATCTGGCCACCGCCCAACGTGATCCGGACGCCTCCTACGCGGCCAATGTGGCGCCGATGGCGGCGCTGCTGGACGCGGTCGACGACGCGGGCGCCAAACTGGTGTACCTGTCGACCGACAACGTCTTCGACGGCACCCGCGACACCTACGACGAAACGGCGCTGCGCACCCCGATCAATGTCTACGGCTGTACCAAGGCCGGTGCCGAACAGCGGGTGCTCGCCCGCGCCGGGCACCTGGTCGTGCGGCTGCCGCTGGTCTACGGCCGCAGCCCTCGCTCGGACAAATTCCTCGCCCGCTTCGCCGCGCCCTCGATCCCGGCGCGCACCGACATCGTCGGCACCCCGCTGTATCTGCCCAGTCTGGCGCCGTTGCTCCAACAGCTCCTCGACGAGACCGGCGTGGTCCATCTCGCGGGCCCGGAGACGGTGAGCCGCTACGAATTGCTGACCCGGGTGCGCGACCGGCTCGGCGCCCCGGCGCGCATCGTGCCCACCGACATCGACTCCGGGCCCGCGGATTGCCCGCGCCCGCGCCGGCTGGTCCTGCGCAGCGTCCGGCACGCGCTGACCGGGCCCGACGTCGACACGGCCCTGGCCGATCTCAGCGGCCCGGCGTGAACGCCGTCTGGGCGCTGATCGCGGTGCCCATCCACCGGCGCAGGTAGCGCCGCAGCTCGTCGTCGGTGCGTGGCGGATCGCCCGGGGAGAGGAAGAACGACTGCATCGTGCGCAGCGCGTACTCGACGAGGTCGCGCAGGGCCGGTTCGTCGTATCCGTAGGCGGGCCAGTCGACATCGAAGCGCCGGATCATCGTCATGCCGAAGGCCTGTGCCTCGTCGGAGGTGAGGCTGTCGGCGTGCAGGTTCGAGTAGGAGCTCGACAGCAGGATGCCCAGGTGCGGGGTCCGGCGGACCTCGGTGAGGGTGTAGACGACGGCCTCGATCATCGCGTCGGCCGGATCGCCGAGTCCGGTGACGTGCGCGGTCAGCCGGTCGAGGAAGCCGTCGACCGAGGCGATGGCCGCGGCCGTCATCAGCGCGTCGGCGCTGGGGAAATACCGGTAGACGGTCTGGCGGATGACCCCGAGCGATTCCGCGACGTCGGCGATGCTGATCTCCGCGCCGGTCCGGCCGATGAGATCCACGGCCGCGGCGATGATCCGCGCCGACGCCTCCGCATCGTCCACCGGTGGACTGCCACCCCATCCACGTCTGCGCGCCACCGGGTGGACGCTAGCACAACCCCAGGTCAGCGCGAATTCCGCGAAAGTGATCATACACATGACGGCCTATTCGTATGATTACCTCAATCCATCCGAGCGGCTCGCGCACGCCCGAGACAACGAGGTACTCCACCGTGACCGAACTCCACGTCCGCAAAATGGACTTCGCCTTCGCCGATTACGATGTGCCGTTCCTGTGGAACCCGCAGAACCCGGCCTTCTCCTCGATGGCCAACGCCGTGTCGTTCCTGGCGATCGGCTTCGAGAAGATGATCGTGCAGCTGATCACGCAGGCGAAGCCGCAGATCACCGACCCCGAGGTGGCCGAGGAGGCCGACGCGTTCATGCGCCAGGAGGGTCAGCACTCGACCGCCCACCGCCAGCACGTCAAGGCACTCATCCGGCGCTACCCCGGCCTGCAGCAGACCCTCGACGCGGTGATCGCCGAGTTCGACAAGCTCACCGCGAGCACCCCGGTCAAGTACCGGTTGGCCTACACCGCCGATCTCGAGGCCACTTTCACGCCGGTGTTCAAGCTGATGCTCGACAACGACGCCACCCTGTTCGCCCCCGGCGACGACCGGGTGGCCTCCCTGTTCATCTGGCACTTCGTCGAAGAGGTCGAGCACCGTAGTTCGGCGCTGATCATCTTCAACTCCGTGGTGAACAGCGAGCTGTACCGGATGCGGGTGGCGCCCTCGATCTTCCGGCACGTCCTGCAGGTGATCCGGGTGGCCTGCGAGGGGTTCAACGAGCATGTGCCCCTGGCGGATCGGCAGGTCGACGCGCTGTCGATGTTCGCCAACTACCGGCGCGGGCAGACCCTGCGGCGGCTGCTGCCCGGGCTGCGCCCCGCCGACAACGGCACCATGCCGCGCGCGTTCGACGATCTCGGCTTGGGTGAGCAGCTCGTCGCCCTGGGCGGCATCATCCGCAGCCAGATGCCGCGGCACAATCCCGCGCACGAGAATCTGCCCGCGCTCGCCGACGAGTGGTTCCGCCGCTACGACGAGGGCTACGACGTCACCCGCTGGTACACCGCCGATTCCGTGAGTTCCTAGGAGCACCCCGATGGCCGAGCACTGCTCCCCCACCTTCGCCGATCTCGCGACCCAGCTGGGTTTCTCCTGCGAGGAGGCCGGCGGACTCGTCGAGTTCCGCAATCCGTTCGCCCTCGAGAACTGGACCCTGCCCGTCCTCGAACTCACCATCGTGCTCGGCGCGGTGCTCGCGCTCGTCTACGCGATCGTGCGTCTGCGCCGCCACGGCGATCCCACCGATCTGGTGCTGTGGTTCGGCGCCACCGCCTACCTGTTCGTGATCGAGCCGCCGCTGTACTTCCCCGCCGCGTTCGGCATCGAGGAGCACGTCGACACGATGTTCGCGCACAACGTGTTCACCGTCGACTTCCTGTGGGGCAGGCTGCCGATCTACATCGTCGCGATCTATCCGCTGATGGCCACGCTGGCCTTCGGGATCGTCCGGATGCTCGGTGTCTTCCGCCGCTACGGCGTCCTCGTCGGCGCGACCTGTGTGGGTTTCGTGCACCACGCGTTCTACGAGATCTTCGACCACCTCGGGCCGCAGCTGCGGTGGTGGGAGTGGTCGATCGACAACCCCCTCAATCAGCCGATGTTCGACTCGGTTCCGGTGGGCAGTGTCGTGGTGTTCGCGGCGCTGTGGCCGATGTCGCTGGCGTTCTGCGTGCAGTACTTCGTCGGACGTCAGGTCGACCAGGGCCGCGACTTCAGCGGTGTCGAGTTGGTCTGGCGCACCGTCGTGATCGGCCTGCTGGCCTCGGTCGGCACCTTCCTGCTGCCGCTGCCCGCGACGGTGCTCGGCGCGGGGAGCACCACAATGCGCGGTGTGGTCTACGCGCTGGAGCTGATCGCGCTCTCGGTGGTGGCGGCGGTCGTGCTGGTCCGGCGCTGGCGCGAGCTGCGCCGCGGCGGCGCGACGGAACCGCGCTATACCAACCCCTTCGTCCAGCGCTACGCCATCGTGTATCTGGTCGTGCTGGCCGGTCTCTGGATCGCCGCATTGCCCGCGTTCTTCGACGCGGTCGACGGGCAGACCACCAACGGCGACCCCATCGGCAACCTCTGGTACACCCTGGCCTGCTTCGTCGTCGCCGTCCTGTCGGTCGTGGCGACGTTCACGCTGCCCCGCGTTCCCGCCGAGACGCCCGCACCGGCGGTCGAGAACACCCCGGTGACCAGCTAGCACCCCCGACGAAGGGCCCGTTCGCGATGTCGCCACCGCGCACGGGCCCTTCGGCATCAGCTTCACCCTCGCCCTCGGCTTCTTCCTCGCGCTGGTCTGCCTGTGGCAGATGTACTTCGCCCGCGCCGAGCAGCAGGTGGTCGACCATCTGACCAGCAGCGCCGACCCGATCGCGGCCGTGCATCTCGGGCTGAGCGCGATCTACGGCGTGGTCGCCGGTCTGGTCGTGTTCGCGGCGGGCGCCGAGACCCTGCTGGCCGACGCCCACGTGGCCGCCGCGCAGCTACTGGCTGCCCGCCTGGCTCGTCGTCCTGGCGCTGGTGCTCATCCTCGGTGCCCTCGCCGTTCAGTTGTCGCGCGATACCACCGGCGCAAGCACCGGATAGACACGCGGTGTGGCGACCACGGGTCCGGGCGACACGCGCGGCTCCGTACGATCGATCCATGAGCGTCACCGACCACACCGACCATCGGGCCGAAACGAATGCGCCCGAAGCCGGTACGCAGACGGCTGCGCCGGAACGGGTGGTACGGCGGCGGCCGAAGAACCGGCGCGCCCAGATCGCGGCGGAAGCGGCCACCGCGTTCGGCGCGCACGGGTATCACGGTGTGAGCATGGAAGACATCGCCGGTCGGCTCGGGATCAGTTCGGCGGCGCTGTATCGGCACTATCGCAGCAAGTACGCGCTCTTCCGCGAGGAGCTGTTCCGCCTGGCCGAGGTGACCGTGCAGGCGGTGACCCTGCCCGAGGACGCGGACGCGTGGACACCGCGAGAACGCCTCGATCACGTCATCGACGCCGTCATCGCCAAGACCGTCGCCAACCGGTCGACCACGGCGCTGGTCCGCTGGGAACGCCGCTACCTCGACGACGACGACCGCCAGGCGCTCGACGGCAAGTTCGCCGAGGCCGTGCGCCTGCTCGGCGGCATCGTGCGCGAGGTGCGCCCCGGGCTCGCCCGCGACGATGTCGCGGTCCGTTCGGTGGCGGTGTTCAGTGTGGTCAGCAGCATCGGCGATCACCACGCGACCCTGCCGACCCGGCTGCTCACGCCCCTGCTGGCCGCGACCTGCCGGGCGCTGATCGACGTCGAGCTGCCCACACCGGAGCCCACGGCGCTCCAGGCCGAGCCGGAGCCCGGATCGCCGTTCATGCACGAGGTGCTGCTGGCGAAGTCGGTCGAGCTGTTCCACGAGCGTGGCTATCAGAACGTCAGCGTGGAAGACATCGCCACCGCCGCCGACCTGGCCACCGCCTCGGCCGTGTATCGCTACTACCGCAGCAAGAGCGACCTGCTAGCCGCGGCGTTCCGCCGCGCGGCCGACATCGTCTCGGGCGCGATCGGCCCGATGGTCGCCGCGTCGGCCACCCCCGCCGACGCGCTGTCTGGCCTGATCGACCTGTACGTCGAGGGCTCCTTCGCCGAGCGGGCGCTGACCTACGTGTACTACGCCGAGTTCGGCAATGTCGCCGCCGAGGACCGGGTGACCCTGCAGCACATCCAGCAGCTCGTCATCGCCGAGTGGACCAAACTCCTGGTCCAGGTCCGCCCCGAGCTCTCCGACGCCGAGGCCCGCATCCTGGTACACGCCGGCTTCGCCCTGGTCGTCGACCTGGGCCGCGCCTTCGGCGACGACGGCATCGCCCCCCAGAACCGCGTCACCACCCTGCACCGCACCACCCTGTTCGGCCACGCCTGACCCCTCGCCGCCGCCTGCGAGAGGGAGCGGCGGCGAGGGGTCGGTGGACCGCTACAGACCCAGGGTACGACCGATGATGTCGCGCTGGATCTCGCTGGTACCACCGAAAATGGTCGACACGAGCGCGCCGCGGACGTGCTTCTCCATGTCGAATTCACGGGCGTAGCCGTAGCCGCCCATCATCTGCATGCCCTCCAGCGCCACCCGCTTGCTCACCTCGGTGGCCTTGAGCTTGGCCATCGAGGCCTCCCGGGCCAGCACCTTGGTCGGGTTGGCGTCGGCTTCCTTGGCCACGCTGTAGATCAGCAGCTTGGTGCATTCGATCTCGGTGGCCAGATCGGCGAGGCGGTGCCGCAGCGACTGGAACGAGCCGACCGGCCTGCCGAACTGCTTGCGCTGGGTGACGAAGGCGATCGTGTCCTCGAACGCCCGCTCGGCCGCGCCCAGGCTCATGGCGGCGAGGATGAGCCGCTCGAAGTTGAGCCCGGTCATCAGCTGACGCCAGCCGTTGCCCTCCTCACCGACCACCGCGTCTTCGGGCAGCACGCAGTCGGTGAAGTACAGGTCGTTGGTCTCCTTCTGATTGCCCATCAGCTCGATCGGCGTGATCTGCAGACCGGGGGTGTCGGCGGGCACGTGGAACATCGTCATGCCCTCGTGCTTGCCGCCCTCCTTCGAGGTGCGCGCCACCAGCAGGATGTTCTCGGAGATGTGCGCGTTGGAACACCAGGTCTTCTGGCCGTTGATCAGCCAGCCGTCGGCGGTCTTGACCGCCTTGGTCGACAGGTTGCCCACATCCGAACCCGCCTCGGGCTCCGACATCGAGATCGACTGGGAGGCACCGCGCACGATGCCGCGCAGCACGGTGTCCTTCTGCGACTCGGTACCGAACTTGGCGTAGGCGCCGCCGGTGATCAGCGTCGGGCCGATGGCGCCGATCGGGAGCATGCCGCGCAGTGATTCCTCGAGCAGGATGCACATGTCGACCATCGACGCGTCCGAGCCGCCGTACTCCTCGGGCACGGTCAAACCCAGCCAGCCGAGCTCGGCCATCTTCGCGTACACGCCGGGATTGTGCTGTTCCTTGTCGTGATCGGTCAGCGCGTCACGCTGCTCCCGCGTCCCCGCCTCGCGCTTGGCGAACGCGGCCACGGCCGCGGCGAAATCCTTCTGTTCCGGGCTGAATTCGACGCCCATACTGTCCCTCTTCTTTCCGTACCGATCGATGGATGGGTCTACTTGGCTCGACCGAAGCGGCGAGCGGTGAGCTTGCGCACCGTCGACAGCGTCGACTCGGTGCGGGCGAAGGAGAGCAACGCCATGCCGGGAATCACGAAGCGCTGCCGCGCGATCGAGTGCGGCCGGGTGAACCCGAGCAGGCCGGCGGCGCCGTGGATACGGCCGATCCCGGACTCGCCGACGCCGCCGAACGGCAGCGCCGGGATCGCCGCGTAGGCGGCCGGGCTGTTCACCGAGGTCGCGCCCGCGCGCAGCTGCCGGGCGATCTCCATGCCGCGCTTGCGCGAGAACACCGACGAGGCGAGCCCGTACTCGGAGGCGTTGGCCAGCTCGATGGCCTCCTCGACATTGCGCACCGAGCGCACGGTGAGGGTGGGCCCGAAGGTTTCCTCCCGGACCGCGACCGAATCCTCCGGCACGTCGAGCAGCACGATCGGGCCGACGAACGGCGCCTCGATCGATGCGGGCCCGCCCACGACGGCGGTACCGCCCCTGGCCAGCGCGTCCTCGACATGCTTGGTGATCACGTCGACCTGGCTCGGCAGGGTCATCGGACCGTAGGAGGCATCCGGACCGGTTCCGGGCCGCAGGTCGCTGACCCGCTTGGTGAGCTCGGCCAGGAACTCGTCGAGCACGGAGGCGACGACATAGCAGCGCTCGGTGCCCACACAGGTCTGCCCGGAATTGGCCATCGCCGACCACGCGATCGCGTCGGCCGCGGCGGCGATGTCGGCGTCCTCGGCGACGATCGCGGCGTCCTTGCCGCCGCATTCCAGCACGACCGGGGTGAGGCGCGCGGCGGCGGCCGCCATGATCCGCTTGCCCGTCGCGGTCGACCCGGTGAACGCGATCATGTCGACGCCGGATTCGACCAGCGCGCGGCCGGTTTCTCCGGCACCGGACACCACGCTCAGAATGCCCTCGGGCAGTTCGGGATTCGCCGCGGCGAACGCGTCGGCGTACCAGTGGCCGACGCCGGTGGTCAGCTCACTGGGCTTGAAGACGACGGTGTTGCCCGCGGCCAGGGCGTAGGCGATCGAGCCGTTGGGCGTGTACACCGGATAGTTCCACGGCCCGATCACGCCGACCACGCCGTGCGGTCGCTGCTCGATCACGGCCTCGTGGTTGGCCATCATCATCCCGGGCCACACCTTCTTCGGCCCCAGGATCTTGCGGGCGTTCACCGCGGCCCAGTTCAGGTGCTCGACGGCGGTGACCACCTCGAGATAGGCGTCGTCGACGGTCTTGCCGTTCTCGGCGCTGATCAGCGCGCTGAACTCGTCGACGTGGACGACGAGGTGGGCTGCCCACCGTTGTAAGGCCCGCTTCCGCTCCGTGAACCCGAGTTCACGCCAGGTCTGCGCCGCCACGCGGGCACGCGCGACCGCGGCGCCGACCGCGGCGGCGTCGTCGACCGGCCAGCTGCCGACCGGCGCGCCGGTGGCCGGGTTGGCGGTGGCGATCATTGTCGCAGAAACAGGGGCGGTAGTGGGGGTTTCGGTCATCCTCGACCATCCTTCAGCCAATTCGGTGGTCATCCCGCGGCCGGACGGCCGAGCAGGACACTCCTGGGATCCAATGGGGCGGCGCGGACTGTTGACAGGTCGCGCCGACCGCCGTTAAGTTAATCACAATTCTCGT
The DNA here is from genome assembly GCF_032656385.1 of Nocardia canadensis. Lineage (NCBI taxonomy): Bacteria > Bacillati > Actinomycetota > Actinomycetes > Mycobacteriales > Nocardiaceae > Nocardia > Nocardia canadensis. The sequence continues at coordinate 554,179 of NZ_JAVCWB010000008.1, read as the reverse complement.
TAAGTTAATCATGGTTCTCGTCGGTTGCAAAGCATTCCCAGCGGACTGCGACCGACGGGAACGTCGAATCCGGAGGGAGGGCGCGATGCTGCGCACCCGATTCACCGAGGCTTTCGGTGTCGAGCACCCGATCGTGCAGGGCGGAATGATGTGGGTCGGCCGGGCCGAGCTCGCCGCGGCCGTGTCGAACGCGGGCGGCCTGGGCATCGTCACCGGGCTGACCCAGCCCACGCCGCAGGCACTGCGCGAGGAGATCGCCCGCACCCGGGACCTCACCGACAAGCCGTTCGGAGTGAATCTGACGATCCTGCCGTCGATCACGCCGCCGCCGTACGAGGAGTACCGGCAGGCGATCATCGACGGCGGTGTGCCCATCGTGGAGATCGCGGGCGGCAATCCGGCCACCCATCTGCCCTTCCTCAAGGACGCCGGGATCAAGGTGCTGCACAAGTGCACCAGCGTCAAGCACGCGCTCAAGGCCCAGCAGGTCGGCGTCGACGGGGTGAGCATCGACGGCTTCGAATGCGCCGGTCACCCCGGGGAGAACGACACCCCCGGCCTGGTGCTGATCCCCGCCGCCGCCCGCGAACTCGAGATCCCGATGATCGCCTCGGGCGGCATCGCCGACGCGCGCGGCCTGGTCGCGGCGATGGCGCTGGGCGCCGACGGCGTGAACATGGGCACCCGGTTCCTGTGCACGGTGGAGTCGCCGATCGCGCACACGGTCAAGGAGCAGATCGTGGCCAACACCGAGCTCGACACCAAGCTGATCTTCCGGACCATGAACAACACCGCCCGGGTCGCCGACAACGCCGTCAGCCGCCAGGTCGTCGAGATCGAGCGCGCCGGTGGCACATTCGCCGATGTGCGCGAGCTGGTCGCGGGCGCGCGTGGCCGCAAGGTCTACGAGGACGGGGACGTCGACGCAGGCATCTGGAGCGTCGGTCAGTGTCAGGGCCTGATCCACGACATCCCGACCTGTGCCGAACTGGTCGCGCGCATCGTGCGCGAGGCCGAAGACCTCATCGCGGGCCGGCTGTCGGGCACGATCGTCGAGGCGGTCGCCCGATGAGCGAGAGCCTGCACGTCGACTCCGAGCACGGTGTCCTGCGCATCACGATCGATCGTCAGGCCAGGATGAACGCGATCGACCTCGCGACCATGGCCGAACTGTCCGAGGCGATCACCGCGGCCGCCGCCGAGCCCACCACCCGGGTGATCGTGCTGACCGGCGCGGGCAAGGCGTTCTGCACCGGCGCCGACCTCGCCGCGGCGGCCGCCGCCGGCGGCAACGAGGCGACGCCGGAACTGGTGATGGACACCGCCAACAGCGTCATCCGGGCGATCGTCGACTCGCCCCTGCCGGTGATCGCGCAGGTCAACGGGCCCGCTGCCGGGGTGGGCGCCTCGATCGCGCTGGCCGCCGATCTCATCTACGCCGCCGACGACACCTACCTGCTGCTGCCGTTCACCTCCATCGGCCTGATGCCCGACGGTGGCGCGACGGCGATGGTGGCCGCGGCGATGGGACGCGCGCGGGCCGCGGAGATGGCGCTGCTCGGCGCGCGCCTGCCCGCGACCGAGGCCGCCGCGGCAGGCCTGATCACCCGGTCCGTGCCCGCCGCGGACCTCACCGAGCACGTCGACACCGCCGCCGCGAAACTCGCGACCGGTCCCCGCCGGGCACTCGAGCTGACCAAGGCCGCGATCAACGCCGCGACCCTGGCCGAGCTCGACGGCGCGCTCGCGCGGGAGAAGGACGGCCAGACCGAACTGCTCACCTCTGCCGACTTCCTGGAGGGGATGACCGCGATGCTGACCCGCCGCGCCCCGATTTTCGCCGGCGCTCCCCGCCCGATCGCCGACCCGGCCTAGTTCCCTTCGAGGAGACGACGATGTCCATTGCCGCAGAACCGATGCGCTCGCGACGCAATCACTGGATGAACCAGATCGCGATCCACGCCACCACCATCCCGGACGCGCCCGCGCTGCGCTACCTCGGCGAGACCACCACCTGGCGCGAGCTGCACGAGCGGGTGCACAAGCTCGCCGACGCCCTGGCCCGGCGCGGTGTCGGGGCGGGCGATCGGGTGCTGATCCTGATGCTCAACAACACCGAGTACATCGAATCGGTGTTCGCGATCAACACCCTCGGCGCCATCGCGGTCCCGGTGAACTTCCGGCTCACCCCGCCCGAGATCGCCTACCTGGTCACCGACAGCGGCGCCTCGACGATCATCACCGAAGCGATGTTCGCCCCGCTGGTCACCGCGGTCGCCGCGCAGACCGGCGGGCTCGACACCCGCATCGTGGTCGGCGTCGGCACCTGTGAGGGCATGCTCGGCTACGACGACCTGCTCGCCGAGGAGGGCGAACCGCACGAGCCGCTCGACGTGCCCGAGGACACCGCCGCCCTGATCATGTACACCTCCGGCACCACCGGAAACCCCAAGGGCGCGGTGCTGACCCACCTCAACATGAACGCCCAGGCGCTCACCTGTATCCGCGCCATGCGCTACAGCAGCGACGACATCGCCTTCTGCGCGTCGCCGCTGTTCCACATCGCCGGATTGGGTTCGATCGCTTCCTGTTTCGTGCTCGGCTCGCTGACGGTGATCCATCCGCTCAAGGCCTTCGACGCCACCGAGGTCCTCGACGCCTGGGAGCGCGAGCGCGCCACCTCGGTGTTCCTGGTCCCGGCGCAGTGGCAGATCGTCTGCGCCGATCCCTCGGTGCCACAGCGTGATCTGCGCCTGCGTGTGATCAGCTGGGGCGCGGCCCCCGCCTCGGACACGGTGCTGCGCGCCATGGCCGAGACCTTCCCCGACGCGCTGAATGTGGCGGTCTTCGGCCAGACCGAGATGTCGCCGATCACCTGCGTGCTCGACGGCGAGGACGCGATCCGCAAGCTCGGGTCGGTCGGCAAGCCGATCCCGACCATCGCCACCCGGATCGTGGACGACGAGATGAACGACGTCGCGCCCGGCGAGATCGGCGAGATCGTCTATCGCGGACCGACCCTGATGCGCGAGTACTGGAACAACCCGCGCGCCACCGCCGACGCGTTCGCCGGCGGCTGGTTCCACTCCGGCGACCTGGTCCGCCAGGACGAGGAGGGGTTCGTCTACGTCGTCGACCGCAAGAAGGACATGATCATCTCCGGCGGCGAGAACATCTACTGCGCCGAGGTCGAGAACGTGCTGTTCAGCCATCCCCGGATCCGCGAGGCCGCGGTGATCGGCCGCGTCGACGACAAGTGGGGCGAGGTACCGGTGGCGATCGTCGCCGTCGAGGACGCCGAGGCAATCGGCCTCGCCGATCTCGAGGAGCACCTCAACGCCCACCTGGCCCGCTACAAGCACCCGAAGGACCTCGTCGTGGTGGACATGCTGCCGCGCAATGCCGGCGGCAAGGTGGTCAAGCACGAACTGCGCAAGCTGCACGGTTCGGCGCCCGTCACCAGCAACTGAGCACATCGATCACAGGTCCCGGCAGACTCGGAACACCAGTCCGCCGGGACCCTTTCGGCAGCGTGGGCCGCGGTCAGCGCCCGAGGAATTCCTCGATCGCCAGCCAGGTGGTCTCGGCCGCGGCCGGACCGGCGAGCAGGCCGAGGTGTCCGCCGGGGACTTCCACGAAGTGGGTCTCGGCGGCGTTCGGCAGGATGTCCAGCCCGCGCCGCACCGCGCGGGCGGGCACGACCAGGTCGGCGCGACTGCCGACCAGCAGCACCCGGCAGGTGACCTTGGCCAGCTCGATCACCAGGTCGGAGCGCAGCCGGATCGATCCGTCGGCCAGTTCGTTGCGCAGCACCAGGCTGCGATAGATCTGCCAGTACGAGCGGCCCGGATAGCCGGGCATGCTCGACATGAAACGGTCCGTGGCTTCCATCCTGGCCAGCGCCTCGGTGTCGAGGGCGTTGCGGAGCAGGAACATCGGCCGGGCTAGCTCCCGGTCGATGGCCTGCAAGCGGAAGCCGAGCTGCACGAATTCCTCGGGAATCCCGCCCATCAGCCGGGTGGCCACGGCCATCTCGCGGCCGCCGGTGACCCGGGCGGCCCACCGCAGGGGCACCAGCATCGGGGTGCGTGCTTGGTCTATCGGCGTGGCCAGGCCGGTGATCGAGGCGATCGGCAGGTCGGGGTGGGCGGCCGCGGCGAGCAGTGCCATCGCACCGCCCAGCGACCAGCCGATGACGTCGACCGGCCCGTCGTGCTCGTGCGCGACCCGCAGGATCGCCTCGGGCAGGATGTCGTGCGTCCAGTCCTCGAGCCCGAGATCGCGGTCGGCGTAACCGAATCGGCCGTAGTCGAGGACATACGGTTGCCTGCCCTGCGCCAGCAGGAAGCGCACCAGACTCTGGCCCGGACGCAGATCGAAGCAGGCGGGCGTCACCGCCAGCGGCGGCACCAGCAGGACCGGGTTCCCGGTGCCCGGTGTCGCGCGGTCGAAGCGCCGCAACTGCCGGTGCGCACCGGAGTACACCGTGCTCGACGGCGCGGGCCGCGCCGATTCGAGCCCGTCACCGAACGACACCGACCACACATTGCGCACCGCCCGGCGCGCGTCGGCCACGATCCCCAGCACCACAGAACCCCTCACTTCACCCGCTACCGCCGCCGGGCGGTGCTCACCTGTCGAGTCGTCACGCCGCGTGGCGGTCCGCGCCTGCCCGCGTACCGGCGGCGGGCCCGGTCGCCGGGCCGGAGAGCCGCCGTCCGAACAGCACCTGCGCGGCGGCCCGGACGAACCCGGCCAGGCCGTGCCTGCCCGCGGGCAGCCCGAGCACACTCCACACCGTGCGCGTCTGCGACGGTGTCGCGGGCGCGCCGGCGAACCGGTCGGCCAGCCAGTTCAGGCTCAGCGGGGTCGACAACGCCAGCAGCGTGATGTGCTCGCTGAGCCGGTCGCGCAGGTAGGTGACGTGCGCGCCGTGGGCGCGATAGCGGTCGACCAGGGCGTCGATATCGGTGGCCGCGATGATCTGGTCGTGCACCGCCTGGACGACGAGCAGCGGCGCCGACGGCGCCCTGGTGCCGAGTTCGGCATCGGCGAACACCGCCACCAGTTCCTCGAGCGCCAGCAGCTCGGCGATCGGCGTGGTCGTGTGCCGGTCGACGTGATAGCGCGCCAGACGCAGCACCGACCCACCGGTGGTCGAGCGGGCCGCCCGTTCGAGCACGGCGTGACCCGCTTCGCTGACATGCTCGCCGAGGACGGCGTCGAAGGCCGGATACACCCGGCGCAGCGCGGACACCACCAGGGTCGGCAGGCCGGCGTGCAGGCTGCCGTTGAGCCGATGGAAGGTCGAGAGCAGATCCCCCACCGGAGAGCCGAGGACCGCGCCGACGATGTCGAGCTCCGGCGCGTAGGTGGGCGCCATCTCCGCCGCCCACGCGGTCGCCAGGCCACCGCCGGAGTACCCCCACAGACCCACCTGCGCCCGCGGATCCAGGCCCAGCGGTGCGAAGGACAGCGCGGCGCGGGCGCCGTCGAGGGCCCGGTAGCCGGGCTCGCGCGGGGCGCCCCAGGCACCGAGCATGCCTTCGTGATCAGGGATGGAGACGGCCCAGCCCCGGCTCAGCGCGTCGGCGAAACACAGGAGTTCGACGTGAGCGAACGTGCCGATCGCGCGCGAGCCGCGCTGCAGCGCGTAGGACGGGAAGCCGCGCGAGGACACCGCGTCGATCGCGCACTGGAACGACAGCAGCGGCGTCGCCGGTCCGGGTCCGCCGACCGGTGCGATCACGGTTGTCACCGCGGCTTCGGGCCGTCCGTTCAGGTCGGTGGTGCGGTACAGCAACTGCCACGCGGTCACCTTCAGCGGGATCAGGCCGAAGGCGGCGAGCTCGATCGGTCGCGACCGCAGGATCGTGCCCTCGGCGTGCTGCTCGAATCCGGCCCGTGGCTGATAGAACGGGTCGTTGTCGGGCAGGACGGCCCAGGCGGGGGCCGACCAGGTCTCGGCGCGCGATCGGGTGGGGTCGGCAGTCAACGGTGTACTCCAGAGAAAGGGTTCGGATGACGGGCCGGCTATCGAAGACCGGCCCGTCGGAGCGGATCGTCGTGGTTCAGGCGGCCCGGCGGGCGGGCTCGCTGCGATAGCGAGAGGCCGCGCCGTCGATGCCGAGCAGACGCCAGGTGAGCTTGGCGACCGGGTTCATCAGGCCGGTGCCGACCGCCAGCGCACGCACGTCACCGAAGACGTCACGCTTGGTGGCCTGTGACTCCGGGCTGCCCCAGTACGCCTCGCGCATCACCTCGTCCGGGATACCGAACTTGTCCACGAATTCCTTCGGCGGCGTCGCGATCATCGACAGCATCACCCGCATGGCGATCGGGAAGGCCACCGACAGTACGGTTTTCGTGAGCGGATTCATCGACGGCACGTTCTTGCGCAGGTACTCGTGCGCGAACGAGATATGCCTGGCTTCCTCGGCCACGTGGATCTGCATCACCCGGTGGACCATCGGGTGCATGTCCACGCCACCGCGCAGCAGCGACTTCTGCAGGTGATCGATCGGCTCCTCGCCGCCGAGGATCATGGTGAAGAACAGCTCGGGGAAGTACTTCACCGCGGGCCAGATGATCATCGTCAGCTTGCGGTCGATGGTGCCCATGCCGACCACATCGCGGTAGCCGATGCGGTTGATCATCTCCTGGAACATCATCGTGTGGTTGCACTCTTCGGCCGCCTCGTGGGTGACGTACCGGAACTCCGGGTCACCGTTGGGCACCGAGATCAGGTACTGCATCAGCCCGCGGATCAGCAGCTGCTCGAAGTCCAGGCCGACCTTGGCGATCCCGGCCTGCCGCCACATCCCCATCGCGATCTGCTTGTCGACGGGTTGCGCCTTGTACCAGGGGTGACGGCCCAGGGGGTCCTCGTCGGGCATGATCCAGCGCGGATCGTCGGAATGGACGGCGAACTCCGGCGACTCCCAGTCGATATCGACATAGGGGTCGAAGTGCTTGGTCACCGATCCCTCGGACAGACCGCGCAGGATCTCGTGATATCCGGGCTCACCCGGACGTTTGGCGGCGGTGGACAGCGTCATCGATGTCTCCTCAGTAGGTACTGCCTCCAGTTTAGTGGTACCGGCAGTACCATACAAGGGTTGACGCTACTTCGTGTTACACCTACCTTGCCGCGCCCCGCTAGACGAGCGGTTTCCCCGCCGCCCTGCGCCGGCGCATATCGACGACCAACCGCGGGAACGGCTGATGACGCCACCCCGGCGGCAGCGCCGCGAGCACGCGCCCGATACCGCGCATGATCAGCTCGAACGCGCGCTGCCGACGCGGACTCCAGGCCAATCCGAGGCTGTCACGGAAGCGCTGCGGCAGATATCCCGTGACGAAGAAGCGATTCACCCGCCGCCCGGCGATCCGGATGATCCAGGGCTGCGGCCCCAGATCGACGACATTGTCGAGCAGGTACCCGCGCACCTCGGCATCGAGGTCGAGCTCACCGAGCATCGAGTCCCAATAGCGGTCGAACGCGGCCCGATCGGCGGGCCACATCTCCGCGGGCATCTGCAGCGTCGTTCCGAACCGCGCGGAATCCTGGTACAGCTCTTCGGCGAAGCCCTCGTCGAGCTCACCGAAGAGCAGCTCGAGACTGTCGCGGGTACCGCGATAGATGCACGCCGCCACCCACAGCTGCAGCCGTGGATCGAAGGCGTTGTACTTCACCGGCCCACCGGGGCGGTTACGCACCTGGCGATGCGAGGTACCGACCGCCTCCCGGAACACCGCCCGATCCTCCTCGGTCCCGAGCATCGCCACCGCGAGGTAGGTCAGAGTCGTCTTGGCACGCTTGCCCGGATTCGTCGCGTAGCTCCCGGATTCGACCGTGCTCTCCACCACGCCCCGGCCGACCGGAAGCAGGCTCAGCTGCATCACGACATTGGCGGGACCACCGAGGATCGCACCGGCGCCGATCAGATAGCGATGCCTGCGCTCGGCGTCGTCGTCGACGGGATGCTGCGGCTGCGCTGCCGCGCGGGGCTGTGCCACGACCAACCTCCAAGAGAGTGAGAGAGTTTTCAATTCAGACTCCCATCTACCCGCCTCCCGTGCAAGACTAGATCAGAATTAAATGTCACATAAGGAGCGTCTTACTCGCTGTATGGCTATCCATTACCTAGAATAGCGAGTAACTTACTGCTCGCATCACCACGGAGGGGGCAGTCATGAGCGAGCAGGCCGGACCGTTGTTACGGCGTCATCTCGGCGACCGGCGCTTCCTGCTGACGCTGCCGCGCGCGGTCGGACTGCAAGTACTGCACCCCGTCATCGCGACCGCGCTGGTCGACCACGCGCCACATCGGCTGTGGGAACACAAGAAGCGCACCGTCTCGCAGCTGATCTATCTGGCGCACTCCGGCCGCGCGGCGGACTCGGTGATCCGCTTCGCCCACGAGCACGTGAAAGGCCTCGACGACCGCGGGCAGCGCTATCACGCGCTGCACCCCGAGGTGTTCCTGTTCCAGCACGCCACCTACGTCGAGACGCTGATGACCGCCGCCGACCTGTTCGGCCCCGCGCTCGGCGCCGCCGACCGCGACCAGCTCTACCGCGAGACCCGCGCCTGGTACCGCACCTACGGTGTCAGCGATCGGCTGCTCCCCCGGACCCGGCCGGAGTTCGCCGAGTACTTCGCCGACGCCTGCGCCACCCAGCTGCGGGTCGGCCCCGCCGCGCGCGAACTGCGCGATCAAGTCCTGCGTCCCGATGCGTGGATCGTCCGGCACCTGCCCGCCGGTGCCGCCCGGGCGATGCAACATCCCCGGGCGCTCGAACTGTTCGACGTGCGAACCGGCCGGGCCGATGCCGCCGCACTGCGCGCTGTCGCGATGACGGCACGCCCCGGCTTCGCGATGGCGCCCCGGCGAATTCGCTACGTCTCACAGGCCAGAACACGCACCGGGAGATGATCGGGGCCGCCGGCTCGACGAACCGGCGGCCCCCTCCCCCTGACTGGTCAGACGATCGCCTTGTGCTGACGGATGCGGCGCCGCACATCGGCCATCATCGCGTTGGTGCCGGAGAACCGGATGAACCGTGGGATGAACCGATTGACGAATCCGACGAACAGGAACAGATTCTCGAACCGCCGCTGATCCGAGGCACTCCACTCGATACCCATCTGCTCCTGGAAGTGCGGCGGCAAAAATCCCGCCGTCAGGAACCGCAGCAGCCCGCCCAGCAGCAGGCGCAGCGACCAGTGGATCATCCGCAGGTGCAGCAGATCGTCGATGTAGGCCCGGAAATCGTCGTCGCACACCACTTCTCGGCATGCCTGGACCCAGTACGCGTCGAAGTCGGCGTGGGTCTCGGGCCACATGTCCGGATGGACCTGCAGAGTGGTGCCGAAGGTGTCGGCGCCCTGGTAGAACTGCTCGAGCTCGGCCTCGGTCATCTTGCCGCACAGCAGCTGGTGGGTGTCCTCGTAGCCGATGTAGATCGCCGCCGCCACGTACAGCTGCAGGTGACGGTCGAAGGCGTTGTACTTGACCTTCGAGTTCGGTCCCGACCGCACCTGCCGGTGTGCGACGTTCACCGCCTCGCGCATCGCCCGCTTCTCCTCGTCGGAGCCGAGCACCGCGACCGCCAGGTAGGACGCGGTGGTGCGCAACCGCTTCCACGGGTGCACCATCAGCGCCCCCGACTCGACCTTGCTCTCCATCACCCCCGCCGCGACCCCGCGGTGGGCGAACTGCATCGCGACATTGGCCGCCGCACCCGCGAACGCCCAGAAGTCGAGCGCGTCGGCCAATTGCGCGGGCCGTTTGCGCGGCGAGCGGTGGGTATCGGGCAGGGGGATCCGCACCTGCGCGAGCGTCAACGGCGCGTGCGTCGCCGGCGTCGGTTCCGACAGTGCGCCGGCGCCGGGCCCGGGGACGTGGCCCGGCCCCTCGGCCACATACCTGTCGCTGGTGGGGTCGTCGTAGTCGGGTTCACTGGACTTCGCCGCGGTGTTCATCGCCGTCACAGCCGTTCGATGATCGTCGCGTTGGCCATGCCGCCCGCCTCGCACATCGTCTGCAATCCGTAGCGACCGCCGGTCTGCTCGAGATGGTTGACCATGGTGGCCAGCAGCCGGGTGCCCGATCCGCCGAGCGGATGCCCCAGCGCGATCGCACCGCCGCGGGGATTCACCCGAGCCGGATCGGCGCCGAGTTCGTGCTGCCACACCAGCGGCACCGGCGCGAACGCCTCGTTGACCTCGAAGGTGTCGATGTCGTCGACTGTGAGCGAGACCCGCTCGAGCGCCTTGCGGGTCGCCGGGACGACCGCGGTCAGCATGAGCGTCGGATCGTCGCCCGCCACCGCGAACGAATGGAACCGCGCGCGGGGGGTCAGTCCCAGCTTCGCCGCGACCCGCTCGCTCATGATGAGCGCGGCCGAGGCGCCGTCGGTCAACGGCGAGGAGTTGCCCGGCGTCACCGACCAGGAGATCTCCGGAAACCGTTCCAGCGCTGCGGGATCGGTGAACGCGGGCCGCAGGTTGGCCAGACTCTCGACGGTGGTGCCGGGCCGAATCGTCTCGTCCGTGTCCAGGACGCCGGCGGAGCTCAGCTCGGCGTCGAAGCCGCCCGCCGCCGCGGTGGCCGCCGCCAGCCGGTGCGAGCGAGCCGCGAACTCGTCGAGGGTGGTGCGATCCAGTTTCCAGCGGGCGGCGAGGATCTCGGCGGCAATGCCCTGCCCGATCAGTCCGGCCGGGTAGCGCACCGCGAGCGGGCCGCGCAGCGCGTCCTTGCCCTGCGCGTTGGAGAACATCGGCGCGCGGCTCATCGACTCCACGCCGCAGGCGATCGCCACGTCGTAGGCGCCGGCGAGCACGCCCTGGGCCGCGAAGTGTACGGCCTGCTGACTCGAGCCGCACTGCCGATCGACCGTGGTGGCGGGCACGGACTCCGGGAAGTCCGCCGCGAGCACGGCGGTGCGGGTGATGTTGCTCGACTGCTCACCGCTCTGCGTGACGCACCCGCCGATCACATCGTCGACCAGCGCGGGATCGATCCCGGTCCGGTCGATCAATTCGGCCAGCACTCCGGCCAGCAGGGTCGCCGGGTGCACCGACGACAAGCCGCCGCCGGGTTTTCCCCGACCGGACGGCGTTCGGACAACATCGACGATGACCGCGGACATCATGATCCTCCTGCGCAACCGCCGACCGTCGGCGGCCTCAACGCCCTAAGTTAATCATGATTCCGCCAGATTTCATCGATATTTCAACTGCTTCATGCGCCGTAGACGCCATTCAGCTGGTCATGTTACCGTCAATTCCGCATCGTGCGACTGGGGTCGGGGGCGCGATGCAGAGGTCGCGTCGGCGCCGGGCAACGCGGCTTCGGCACCGGCGCGGCCATCGACCCGAGCGGCGCCCGAACCCCGGAAATCTTACCGGCGATTTTGCTCACATTCGCCAGAATCCGTAGTAACTTATCGGAGGCCGATCCTCGCTAGATCAGCCACAGACGTACCCGCCGATGACAGAATGCTCGGCAACATCATCGGACCGTCAGCGACGTCGGCCACCAGCCGTCGACGCCACCGGTCCTGGGAAAGGAACACCGGTACACCATGTTGCGACGGCTCGACAGGCTTCTGAGTTACGAGATGAAGGTCTCCGAATTCCTCGGCACCCTGATCATCATCGGCATCCCGTACGGACTCGTCGGCATCGTCTGGACGCTCACCCACACCTCGCACCTGCGCGATCTCTCCGGCGTCGACTTGGTCATCTCGTTCCTCGGATCGATCGTCTGCTGGCCGGTGCTCACCTTCGCGAATGTGACGATGACCTGATGATGGCACTGGTCTGGGTCATCGACATCGTGGTGACCGTCGTCAAGATCCTCGGTGGCCGCACACAGGTCAATCCCGTTCTGCGCGTAGGTATGTGGATCGCGCTGTTGTGCGTCGCCGCGGTCGGGCTCGCCGCGGGCGCCGGCTTTCTCGTCCTGCTCGAACGCTGGCTGAGCACGCTCTGACACCGCCGCGCTCCGGCGCGGCAAGAAAGGATTCGGTGCGGCGTGACCTCCACCGAGCACTCCCCGGCAGGCATCGCGCCGCCGGAACCCTCCGAGGTCGGCCGGATCGCCGACAGTGTGACCGGCCTGTGGCGACGCCACCCGCAGCAATCGGTCGAAACGCTGGGCAGGCAGGTCCTGCTGGGCCGGGCCGCGATCGCCCAGCTGCTGCTGTCCCTGGTGCAGCGGCGGTTCCCGTTCCAGGAGTTCATCCGGCAGTGCGCCTTCATGGCCAACGTCTCGGCCGTGCCGACGGTCTTCGTCGCGATCCCGGTCGCGGTGGTCGTGTCCATCCAGGTCGGCGCGCTGGTCAACCAGGTCGGCGCGACCACCTTCATCGGCGCGGTGGCCGGCCTGGGCATCATCCGCCAGGGCGCGCCGCTGGTCACCTCGCTGATGATCGCGGGCGCAGTCGGCTCCGCCATCTGCGCCGATCTGGGCTCGCGCACCATCCGCGAGGAGATCGACGCCATGAAGGTGATGGGCGTGGACCCGGTGCGCCGGCTGGTCGCCCCGCGCCTGGCGGCGGCCGTCCTGGTCAGCATGCTGCTGTGCGGGTTCATCGTGTTCGTCGGCTTCGCCACGGCCTATCTTTTCAACGTCTACGCCCAGCACGGCACCCCCGGCTCGTTCATCAGCTCGTTCGCGTCCTTCGCGGTCGCCAACGATCTGCTCGTCGCGCTGGTGAAGGCGGCGATCTTCGGCGCGCTCACCTCGATCATCGCCTGCGATATCGGACTGCACACCAAGGGTGGGCCCGGCGGCGTGGCCAACTCGGTCAACTCGGCGGTGGTCTCCTCGGCGCTGATGCTGTTCGCCACCAACATCATCGTCACCCAGCTCTACAACACCCTGTTCCCCGCGAAGGTGGTGTGAGATGGCCGCCGAGTACATCCCGCCCGTTCTGCGCCCGGTGCGCGCCGTCGGCGCGGCGGCCAAGATTCCCGTCCAGGCCAATCAGCGGCTCGGGCACCAGGCCATCGTCTTCTTCCAGGCCCTCCTCGCCGTTCCGTTCACGCTGCGGCACTACCGCAAGGAAGTCGCGCGACTGGTCGCCGACGTCGGCTGGGGCAACGGTTCGCTGATCGTGGGCGGTGGCACCGTCGGTGTCGTCATCGTGCTGTGCGCGTTCGGCGGCATCACCGTCGGCATGGAGTCCTACTCCGCGCTGAACCTGCTGACCATGGGGCCGCTGACCGGGGCCATCTCCGGTTTCGCCACCACCCGCGAAATCGCCCCCATCCTGGCCACTCTCGCCTTCGCCATCCAGTCGGGCTGCCGGTTCACCGCCCAGCTCGGCTCGATGCGGATCTCCGAGGAGATCGACGCGCTGGAATCCATCGCGATCCGCCCGCTCCCCTACCTGGTGACCACCCGGATGATCGCGGCCACGGTCACCATCGTCCCGCTCTACACGCTGGGCCTGGCGGTGGCCTACCTGGCGACCAAGCTGTCGGTGCTGTTCCTCGGCGGCACCACAGCCGGCACCTACGACCACTACTTCTTCCAGTTCCTGGTCGGCGGTGACGTGTTCTTCTCCCTGTTCAAGGTGGTGGTGTTCGTCCTGATCGCCGCCTTCATCCAGTGCTACTACGGCTTCGTCGCCGCCGGCGGACCCGAAGGTGTCGGGGTCGCGGCGGGCCGGGCGATCAAGATGGTCATCGTCGTGATGGTCTTCACCAATCTCTTTCTCACCCTTGCTATCTGGGGCATCGACCCCGGATTCCGGATCTCGGGATAGGTCGATCGGATGATTCTCGATCCCAGTGGACGCGGGCCGACCGGTCGTCAGTTGACCGTCGCGGGCCTGGCCATGGTGTCCGCGGTCGCGGCCGCGCTGTATCTGCTCGGACTGCGCTACAACGGCGAGTTCGAAGACAAAGTCATCGTCGGCGCCGAGCTGACGAGCACCGGCGACGGGCTACCGCAGCGGGCCGACGTGAAATACCGCGGCATGGTCGTCGGCATGGTCGGCGACGTGGCGATGGTCGCCAAGGGCGAACGCCAGCACGCCACCTTCGAGCTGAAACCCGGTATCGCCGAGACGATCCCGGACACGGTGACCGCGCGGGTGATCCCCGACAACATCTTCGGCGTCTCCTCCATCCAGCTGGTCGACAACGGCGCCGCCACCGGCACGTTGCGCAGCGGCCACACCATCCATCAGGACACCAGCGCCGAGACGATCCAGCTGCAGTCCACGCTCAACACCCTGCGCGACGTGCTCGCCAACATCCAGCCCGAGAAGCTCGGCCGGGTACTGGCGACGCTGTCCGCGGCGCTGGACCCGGGCTCCCGGGTCCCCGGCTCGACGGTGGAACGGCTCGACACCTGGCTCACCACGATCCACCAGATCCCCGAGATCGGTGACCTGCTGGGCAATTTCGGCCAGGCCGCGACCGCGCTGAGCCAATCGGCGCCCGAGCTGGTCGGCGTGCTGGCCGACTCGGTGACCTCGGCGCGCACCCTCAACGAGCACCGCACCCAGCTGGTCGAGCTGCTCACCCAGGGCAATTCCGCGGTCGAGGCCGTCAACAGCCTCTTCGCCGCGAATCCCGATTCCGGCAAGGAACTGGTCTCGGGCCTGGACGGCCTGCTCGGCGGTATCGCCAAGGATCCGGGGGCGCTGCAGTCCGCCGCCGCCAATCTCAATGTCTCGCTGGCCAAGTTGCAGCAGACCTTCACCTTCGGCCCGCGCAAGCAGATGGCGTGGCGCATGGACGTGTCGTTCACCCCGTTCCAGCAGTACACCGCCGAGGACTGCCCACGCTACGGCGAGATGACCGGGCCGCGGTGCGGTGGTCCGACCGTGCCCACCGTCGCGCCGCCCCAGGAATACCCCGCCCAGCTGCTACCCCAACGCCTCGAAGCGGCGGGCCCCGCGCCGGTGCTGCCGTCGGCGCCGATCCCGGGACTGCCGACGCTGCCCGGCATCTCGGTGCCGGCGCTGCCCGGCCTGCCGATGATTCCCGGCCTGCCCGCCATCCCGGGAATCACCGCGCCCGCCGCGGCGACCGATCAGCCCCCGGCCGCGCAGCCGCGCAGCCTCACCGGCGTGGCCGCGGTGTCGGCGCTGGTCGGCGGGCGGCCGAACTTCACCCAGCTGCTGCTGCTCGGCTCGATCATCGGCACCGTTCCCCTCGTCCCCGACACCGAAGGTGGCCTGCGCCAGTGAAATACACCAAGCCACTGGTCGGCTTCAGCTTCTTCGTGGTGCTGACCACCGTGCTCACCTACACCATCTGGTCCACCCTGCAACGCAGCGTCGCGGGCGAGACCAGCTCGTACTCCGCGGTGTTCACCGACGTCCTCGGGCTCCGGGTGGGTGACGACGTCCGCATGGCCGGCGTCCGGGTCGGCCGGGTCGACAAGATCGACTTCACCCCCGAGTACACGGCCGAGGTCGACTTCCGCATCGAAGCCCGCCAGCACCTGACCGACACGACGAAAGCCCTGGTCCGGTACCAGAACCTGATCGGGCAGCGCTATCTGGCCCTGGCCCCGGGCGAGGGCGCGGGCACGGTCGTCCCCGTGGGTGCCCAGATTCCGCTGGACCGCACCGAGCCCTCGTTCGACGTCTCGACGCTGCTGTCCGGATTCGAACCGCTGTTCAGCGTCCTGCAACCCGACCAGATCAACTCGCTGTCGGAGACGCTCATCCAGGCGTTGCAGGGCAACGAGGTGTCGCTGGCGGCGCTGATCACCCAGGCCGCGCAACTGGCGAGCACCTTCGGTGAGCGCGACCAGATCCTCGGCGACGTCCTGAGCAACCTCAGCTCGGTCCTGGCCGGTCTGGCCAAGCGCAGTGGCGAACTGGAAACCCTGATCACCCAGACCCGCAGCCTGATGGACGGGTTGTACGCCGAAGGACAGTCGTTGAAGAGCTCCGTGGAACGCGTCGCGGGCGCGACGAACTCCCTGGTCTCGCTGATCGGCGAGGTCAAGCCCGGCCTGGGCGCCGCGCAGCGCGACGCCACCACCGGTGTGATGATGCTGCTCTACAACGGCGCGGCGCTGGACCGCGGCGCGGTCGAGCTGCCCGACTTCCTCAACGGCGTGGCCCGCTTCACCAGCTACGGCACCTACGGCAACGCCTACATCTGCCGGCTCGACGTCTCGCTATGGGGTGTGGTGCTGCCCGAAGGCCTGTTCTCCCAGGTCGGCGGCAACTCGCAGTCGGGGGTGTGCCGATGATACGGGCACGAGTTCCGGAGTTCTGGCGGCGCAACCGCTACCTGCGTCTCGGCCTGTCCGCGGCGCTGGCGGTGGTGCTGTTGCTCGGTGGGTCCAGCCTGCTCGCCCAGGTCCGCCTGGGCGACAAGACGATCGACGCCGAATTCGCGCAGGCTGCCGGCGTGCGGCCGGGCGCGACGGTCGACATCGCCGGCATCGAGGTCGGCGCCGTCCAGGCCGTGCGACTGGTGAACGACCGGGTGGAAGTCGCGCTGCGAATCCGCGGCGACATCCGCCTCGGCCCCGACGCGCGCGCCGCGATCAAGATGTCGACGATCCTCGGCCGCCTGCACATCGAGCTGACCCCGGGCAACGGAAAAGGGCTGCCCGGCAACCGCATCGCGCTCGACCACACCTCGGTGCCGTACAACCTGAGCAAGGTCGTGCAGGATCCGAAGTACACCTCCTCGTTCGAGCGCATCGAACGGATCGACCCGACCAAGCTGCGCACGGCACTGGATGTGCTCAACACCCAGCTCGGCGACTCCCCCGCACTGGCGGTGCAGGCCCTCGACAGCATCGGCGCGCTGGCGCAGGTCATCAACAGCAGGCGCGACGAGGTCGACACACTGTTGAAGAGCATGGACCAGGTCTCCCAGCTGGTCTCGGACAATCGCAACAGCGTGCTCCTGCTGCTGACCAGGGGTGAGGCCATCGGCGCCGCCGTCCAGCAGCGCCAGACCCTGCTCACCCAACTGCTCGACAATGTCGCGGCCATGTCGAAACTGCTGCAGGACATGGGCATCGAGAACAACGGCGAGCTGGGTCCGTTGATCCAGAACCTCAACACCATGGCCGACGGGTTGACCAAGAACAAGGAGAACCTGGACCGGCTCTACGAGATCGCCCCGGTCGCGCTGCGCCAGTTCAACAACGTCGTCGGCAACGGGCCCTACGGCGAGATCTGGGCGCCGTGGATCTTCCCGGACAACTGGCTGTGCTTCGCGCAAGCCGTACAGGGGTGCAACTGATGAACACACGACACACGAGCAAGCTGGCGGCGGTGTGCCTGACCGCGCTGCTCGCCTCGAGCTGCGCACTGCTGCCCGACAGCGTGACCGGGCTGGGCGATCGGATGGTCAGCCAGCAGAAGCGGATCAGCGCCGACTTCGAGAACGTGGCCGGGCTGTACCCGGGCAACGAGGTCTCGGTGCTCGGCGTTCCGGTCGGCGTCGTCGATTCGGTGACCCCGCGGGGCGGCTACGTGGAGGTGGTGATGTCGGTCGACCGGGATGTACGGATCCCGGCCGAGGCGATGGCGGCACTGGTCTCCCCGCAGCTGATCACCAACCGGCACGTCGAACTGGCCCCCGCCTACACCGGCTCGGGTCCCGAACTCGCCGACGGCGCGCATCTGCCACTGGCGCGCACCAGGACACCGGTCGAGCTCGACCGCATCCTGGCCAATTTCGATCAGCTCGGCGAAGCGCTCAAAGGTGGGAACGAGACCGGCCCGATGGCGAGCCGGATCCTGTTCCCGCTGCTCGACGGCAACGGCGACCGGCTACGCGAAACCCTCGACGAGCTCTCCGCGGCGTTCGAGGTGACCTTCGCCAACAAGGACCAGATCGCCAACACCATCGTCGAGCTCAGCGAGATCACCCAGATCATCGCCGAGAACGACCAGACCGTCCGGGATTTCAGCGGCCGGATCACCGAGCTGATCGCGCTGTTCGGCCAGCAGTCCCCCGGCTTGCAGGCGGTGCTCACCCAGCTCGACGACTTCATCACCAACACCTCCTCGGTGCTGGGCCAGAACCAGGACCAGCTCGCGGGCGCGCTCACCAAGTTCGTGGCCATCGCCGCCCAGATGCGGGCCAACGCCCGCAATCTCACCGAGGTCGTCGATGTCGCGCCGCTGCTGTTCCAGAACGTCGACAACGCGGTCAGCCGGGAACGCCAGGCACTGCGCCTGCACGGTCTGCTCGACAAGATCGTGCTCGACAGCGAGGCACTGTCGCTGTTCTGCGAGCGCGTCCAGATGCGTCTCGACGGCTGCCGCACCGGAAAGATCGCCGATATGGGCCCGGATTTCGGGCTCACCGCCGCGCTGTTGGGACTGACGAAATGAACCTCCGCTCGGCACTGGCAGCCACCCTGTGCGCCGCCGCCGTCGCCTCGACGAGCACCGCGTGCTCGATGACCGTGGCCGACCTGCCCATGCCCGAACCCGGCATCGGCGGCCCCGGCTACACCCTGCACGCCACCTTCCGCGACGCGCTGAATCTGCCCGATCGCGCCCACGTCAAGATCGGTGGCACCGATATCGGTGTCGTCACCGGCATTTCGACGACCTCGTTCCTGGCCGATGTCCAGATGCAGATCCGCGCCGACATCCAGCTGCCCCAGGGCACCACCGCGGAGCTGCGCCAGGCGACGCCGCTGGGCGACATCTTCGTCGCGATGACACTGCCCAGCGCCGAGGCCGCCGGGCCACCGCTGCGGGAGGGCGCGACCATCGGTGCCGAGTACACCGCCTCGGCGGCCTCGGTGGAACAGCTGATGATCTCGATCTCCATGCTGCTCAACGGTGGTGGGCTCAACCAGGCGGCGCGGGTCACCGCCGAGCTGGACTCGATCTTCGCGGGCAAGGCGCCGCAGCTGCGGCATCTGGTCGGCGAGATGACCTCGGTCATCTCCGCGCTCAACCAGCGCACCGGCGACCTCGACGCCACGCTCGGTGGCTTGTCGGTGCTGACCGGTGAATTGGCGAGGCGCAAGACCGAACTCGGTGCCGCCGCGGACAGTTTCCCGCAGCTGATCGGCCTGTTCGCCGAGAACAATCAGGCCATCGTCGATCTGATCAACCGGGTCGCGATCACCATGGACGCGCTCGGCGATTTCAGCGCGACCAACGGGCCGCAGTTCGTCAGTCTCTTCCAGAGCATCCAGAACCTCATGAACGGTTTCTCCCAGATGGGCGACGACCTCACCGGCACGCTGAACGGCTTCCACGCGCTGTACCCGTCGCTGACCGACAGCCTGCGCGGCCCGAGCCTGTCCGTGGCCGCCACCCTGTCCTACCTCGATGTCGGCGCGCTCACCGACCCCACCGGCAGCCGCTGGCCCGAGGCCGGCGACGTGCCCGCGTTCCTGGGCAGCCTCGCCGAGGTCATCGCCAAGGTGATCGGCCGGGTCACCAGTACACCGCAGGCTCCGCAGCCGCAGCAGGAGGGACCCCGATGAATCCACCGTTGTGGCAATGGCTGGTCCGCCGTCGCGTCGCGGTCGCCAACCTCGGGCTGGTCGTGGTGCTGATCATGGGCAGCCTGTACCTGGGCGGCGCGGTCCTGCGGTTCGATCCGACCCGCACCCGGTTCGACGTCACCGTGGAATTGGCGACCTCGGGCGGTCTGACCACCGGCAGCGACGTGACCTTCCGTGGCGTGCGTATCGGGCGCGTCGGTGACGTCCGCGTCGCGGGCGACGGGATCGCCGCGGTCGCCGAGATCGACGGCAACACCCGGATTCCGGTGGGCGGCACCGTCGCCGTGGCCCGGTTGTCGGCGGCTGGTGAGCAGTACCTGGACTTCCGTCCCGCCGGCGAGTCCGGGCCGTTCCTGGCCGACGGCGCGGTCGTGCGCCGGGCCGACACCGCGGTGCCGGTCCAGATGCAGTCGGTGCTGGGCAATATGAGCGGGCTCGTCGCCGGGATGAATCCCGAACGGCTCACCGTCATCGTCGACGAGCTCGACAAGGCCCTGGCAGGCGGCCCGGACGGGTTGCGCAACATGATCTCCGGGCTCAGCCGCGCCATGGCGGGCCTCACCGATCTGCTCCCGCAGACCGAACAGCTCATCCGCAATCTCGAGGTCATCGCCGCGACCACCTCGCACGCGCAGCCCGATCTCGGCACGCTCACCGCCTCCGGTAGCGCGCTGTTTCGCCAGTTCACCGCCGCCGACGCCGAATTGCGGCACCTGCTCGAGCAGGGACCGGGCCAGCTCGCCACCTTGGGCGGCTTCGTCTCCCGCACGCAGAACCCGATCACCGATCTGGTGACGAACCTGGTCGCCATCACTCGGGCGGCCAAGCTGCGCCAGCCCGCCATCGAGGCGCTGTTCCCGTCGCTGAGCCGCTTCGCCGAGGCGGTCGGCGTTCCCGCCCACGACAACATGTACTTCACGATGGTCGATCCCTGGCCGCGCCCGACCTGCGACTACGACACCGTGCCCGTGGTGGCCACCACGCCGACCACCGACACCAGGGTGCGTCTCTACAACTACTGCGTCACCGACAATCCGGCGCTGCAGATCCGCGGCTCGGCCAACGCGCCGCGCCCCGCCGGTCCCGACAACGGCTCCGGTCCCCCGCCCGGCGCCACCGGTAACGAGCTGTCCCAGCCCTCGGTTCCGGCACCTCGATAAGGAGTCACCGCGATGAGCAACGAACCCACCCCCACCGACGAATCCCCCGTCGAGGACGCCACGACGACCGGCACCAGCACGGCCGCCACGGATACCGGCTCCGAAAAGCCCCCTGCCGAAGCGTCATCCACTCCGATGGCGGCCGGGTGGTCCTCGCGCTGGCGCGCGGTCGACCGCAGGCAGCTCGGCCTGCGCGGTGCCGCGGCCGTGCTGCTGGGTGCCTCGCTGGCGGCCTCGGTGTTCCTGTTCTTCGAGAATCAGAGCAGCAAGGACCTGCTCGCGGCACAGCAGCAGGCCCGCGAAGCCGCCTGCCACTACGGACCGGTGCTGGCCGACTACGACAGCAAGAAACTCGACGCCTACTTCAAGGCGGTCCTCGACGGCTCGACCGGCGACTGGAAGAAGCAGTTCGAGGCCACCAGCGGCGAACTGCGCGAAGTCCTCACCCAGGGCGAGGTCACCTCGAAGGTCACCGACACCCAGTGCGCGATCCGCACCGGCGACGAGAATTCCGCCGAGGCGATCGTGGTGATCGGCCAGACCATCTCCAGTCTGGGCACCGAGCACAAGCCCAAACCGGGCCAGCTGTCCATGGTGCTGCGTCTGCACAACGACAACGGCCGATGGCTGGTCGAGAAGGTGAACTCCCCGCTGACGACAGCGCCCGCCCAGTGACCGAACCCGGCGCGCTATCCCCCCGGCACCGTGGCACGTCCGCGCGTGCCGGCGCCCCGTCCTCGGACGTGCCCGCGCGCGCCGTCCGGCGCAGGCCGAAGAACCGCCGGGCGCAGATCGCCGCGGAATCGGCGGCGGCGTTCGGCGCGCACGGCTACCACGGTGTGAGCATGGACGACATCGCCCGTCGCCTCGACATCAGTTCCACCGCTCTGTACCGGCACTTTCCGAGCAAGTACGCGCTGTTCCGCGCCGAGCTGCTGCGGCTGTCCGGCCTGGCGCTGCGGGCGGTCGAGCTCCCCGAGGAGGCGGCGGGCTGGTCGCCACGGCGGCGCCTCGAACACGTGCTCGCCGCCATCGTCGCCGCGACCGTCGCCAACCGGCCCACCGCTGCCCTGGCCCGCTGGGAACGCCGCTACCTGGAACCCGAGGACCACCGGGAATTCAGCGCTCAGTTCGCGGTGGCCATCGCGAGCCTGCGGGCACGCATCGGCGAGGTCAGGCCGGAACTGGACGGGCACGATCGCGCGGTGCGCGCGGTGTCGATCTTCGCCGTGATCAGCAGCATCGGCGACCACCACGCGACAGTGCCCGCGAAAACCCTCGCCGCTCTGCTCGGTGCGGTGAGCTGGGCGGTGATCGACGCCGACCTCACCGGTTCGCCGACCGGCACGCGCGTGCGCCGGGCCGCGGAACGGCCGCCGCTGTTCAAGCACGAGGTGCTCCTCCACCGGGCGGTCGAGTTGTTCCACGAGCACGGTTATCCGAATGTCAGCGTGGAGGACATCGCCGCTGCCGCCGATCTGTCGTCGGCGTCGGCGGTCTACCGTTACCACCGCAGCAAGAGCGATCTGCTGGTGGCGGCCTTTCGCCGCGCGGCCGATCGGGTGTCGGCGGCGATCCGGCCCGCGACCGCCGCCGCGACGTCGCCGGCCGCGGCGCTGGGCACGCTGATCGCGCTGTACGTCTCGGGGTCGTTCGACGAACGCGCGCTGACTTTCGTCTACTACGCGGAATTCCGGCACGTGGACCAGACCGACCAGGTGACGCTGCGCCATCTCCAGCAATTGATCGTCACCGAGTGGGCGCGCCTGGTGGTGGCGGCGCGACCGGAACTGTCGTTGGGCGAGGCGCGCATACTGGTGCATGCGGCGTTCAGCCTGGTCGTCGATCTGGGACGGACCTTCGGCGACGACGGAATCTGCCCGCAGGACACCGTGATCGCACTGCTGGAGGCGGTCCTGCTCGGCCGGCCGCTGCCGCACTAGCCCGACCGCCTGTCCGGCGCGCGGCGTCCGGAGCTGCACATCGACTCCGAACGCCGCGCTACTCGATCACCCGTTCCCCGCGACAGTGAGTTCGCTGGGCTGTCGCGGACGACGCGTGAGGGAGGCACGACGCGCGAGCACGCTGTGGCGAGGGGTTGATTCCGCCACGCACGTCGTCGCCGAGCATCTCGAACGATACCTCGAGTTGTCAGAATTGTCAGCAACTTACGTTCCGGCATCAGGTTATCTGGACATTTGTTATGTCGACCAATTCCGAGCCGTAGGCCAGAATCATCAGTAACATAAACAAGGGGTATCGACACCCGGCAACGGCGCGCACACGTCGAGGACGGCCGGGCAGACGACTGGACGAGACATGGGATTCAACTGGCAGTCCCCGCGACGCGGATTCCGGAAATCGACCGCCGTGGGCGACATCTCGACCGCCTGGACCGTGCGGCCGACATGGCGCCGGGTGACCGCACCGAAGGGACGCACCGTCGCGGTCTTCGGCGCCGGGCTCGCCGGACTGACCGCCGCGCACGAACTCGCCGAACGCGGCTTCGCGGTCACCGTCTACGAACGGCTCGGCACGGCGGGCGGGCAGTGCCGCAGCATCTACAGCGACCAGGCACTGCCGGGCGAACACGGCTTCCGCAGCTTCGTCGACCGCCACCGCGGCCTGGCCGACACCCTGCGCCGTATCCCGTTCCGCGGCAACCGCAACGGCGTCCACGACAATCTGGTCCGGCTCGAGGCGGCGATGATCGCGGGCGTGGGGCGCGGCAATCCAGCCGTCCCGCTGCCGGTTCCGGTGCCGTCCGGTCAGATCCCGATGACGCCACGGCACTTCGCGGATTCCTTCGCCTCGGTGTTCGGGACGCTGTTCCGGCTGCCCTCGCACGAGGCGCTCTTCGCCGCCGAGCGGCTGGCGGTCTACGTCTCGAGCTGCGAGGAACGCCGACTCGGCCAGTGGGAGCGGATGAGCTGGACCGATTTCGCCGGCCTGGACAACGCGTCGGCCGAGTACCGCCGCTTCCTCGGTGACGGTTTCCTCCGCGCGCCTGCGTCGACGATCTCCCGCGACTGCAGCGCGCATGCGATGGGGCTGGTCGGCGAGGAGTACCTGTGGTCGCTGTCGAACCTCGCCGACGGCGGTGCGATCCGGGTGCTCGACGGGCCGACCTCGGAGACGTTCATCGATCCGTGGGTCACCCATCTGCGCTCCCTCGGTGTCACCTTCGCTTTCGGCGCCCGATTGTCGGGCTTCGAGACCGACGGCGCGCACCTGCGCGGCGCCACGGTGATCGACCACACCGGTGCCGGGCACCGCGTCGAGGCGGACTACTACCTCTGCGCGATTCCGCCGGACAAGGCGGCGGCGGTGTTCTCCGACGAGCTTCTCGCGATCGATCCCCGGCTCGCGAACGTGTCGCGGCTGCGGTCGGCGGCGATGGTCGGCATCCAGTTCTTCCTGCGCAGGCGGACCGATCTGGCGCGGGGACCCGTCACCTACCTCGACTCACCGTGGGGACTGACCTCGATCAGCCAGGCGCAGTTCTGGCGGACACCGGTCGGCCGCTACGGCGACGGCGGGGCGGCCGACGTGCTGTCGGCGATCATCGCCGACTGGACGGCCCCAGGCATGGTCAACCGCAAGAGCGCCGCCCAGTGCAGCCCCGCCGAGATCGCCGCGGAGACCTGGGCCCAGCTCACCGCCCACCTCGCCGGGATCGGTGGCGAACCGCTCACCGACGACCTGCTGCATTCATGGATGATCGATCCCGCGCTCCGCGATCCCGGTACACCGGACGTGGCCCACGACGGCACCGGGTTCGTCCCGACGCCCGGCTCGTGGGCCGACCGGCCCGACGCGACCACTGCCGTCGACAACCTGTTCCTGGCCGGCGACTGGATCCGGACCCAGCGCAATGTCGCGTGTATGGACGGCGCGAACGAAGGCGGGCGGCGGGCGGCGAACGCGGTGCTGCACGCCGACGGTTCGGCGGCGAGCCGGGTCCTGATCACGCCGCGATTCCGGATGCCGCTGTGGGAACCGCTCGAACTGGCCGACAGCGCGCTTTACCACGCGGGTCGGCCCCATGCCTTCGACCTGATCGACCGCAGATACCCGGTGCGCTGATCACGTCAACCTCCGGCCGGCGACCGGCCGACTCCGCCCATTCCCGATTCCAGGCGGCCCGTCTCGCGGCCGCGAAAGGTGTCCTCCTCATCATGCGCTCCGCTCCTCTCGCCGCGACCACGATCCTCGCGGCCGGGCTGCTCGTCACCGGTTCGGCCCGCGTCGCCGCACCGGTGGTTCCCGAATTCGTCGCCGCGCCGAGCACTGTCGAGTCCTCGCCGAGCGAGTCGACCGTCGTCGGACTGCTGGCGCCCACCCCACCCCCGCCCCGCAAGCTGCGGACCGCGACGCCGCCGCGCGAACCGATCGCTGTCGCGTCGACCGACGTCGCTGAGGGGGTCGGCACCGCCGTCGGGCTCGGCGCCACCGGCGTGCTCGGTATTCCCGAGATCGTCCTCGCCGCCTACCGCAATGCCGAACTGTCCCTGCAATCCTCGACGCCGGGATGTGGCGTCAGCTGGCATCTGCTGGCCGGGATCGGCAAGATCGAGTCCGACCACGCCGACCGGGGAAACACCGATACCGCGGGCACCACGCTGCGCCCGATCCTCGGACCGGCCCTCGACGGCACCCTGCCCGGCAACGAGGTGATCCCCGCCGCCGACGGTGGATTCGTGCGGGCGCTCGGCCCGATGCAGTTCCTGCCGAGCACCTGGAGCCGCTACGCCACCGACGGCAACGGCGACGGAACGGCGGACCCGCACAATGTCTTCGACGCCACGATGGCCGCGGCCCGCTACCTGTGCGCCGACGGCACCGATCTGCGTGATGCCGTGGCGCGGCAGCGGGCGGTGCTGCGCTACAACTATTCGGCGGCCTACGCGGCCGACGTCCTGGGCTGGTCGGAGCGATACCGCACCGGCGGGGCTGCGGTGCGTGTCGAGGTCGTTCTCGACCCGGTCACACCCACGCGGCCACCGGTGGATCCGGCTCCCGAAACACCCTCCCCCACAGCGGAATCCCCACTGGCACTAGAACCGATGACACCGACCCCGGCCCCGCCGCCTGAGCCGGTGATCCTCGTGTCGCTCCCGGTGATCGGCGCGATCGAATGCGGGATCCTGTGCGGCCCGCAGCCCGCCGACACCGACCGTCCACCGGCCGACCCCGACCCGACCCCGGGTCCGCAGCTCACCCTGCCGCTGGGCGTGGTGATCCCGCTGCCGATGCCGCAGGGCTGAGCGGGAAGCCGCGATGAACGCGAGCCCCCGAGCCGAGCGATCGAGGAACTCCTGCTCGGGTATGCTGATTTTTGCTTACCTGAGCAAGGCCGAGCGCACCGCGCGACACCGAAGAGTGCCGATGAGCTACGCACCGCCCAGGCACTCCCTGGCGCCGCGCCCGGTCCCGCCGTGGTTCCGCGACGCCGAACTCGGCATCTTCGTGCACTGGGGTCCGTACTCGGTTCCGGCCTTCGCGGCGCCAGGGACCGCGGACTACACCTCGTTCATGCGTGATCTCACCACCGGCGCGACAACCGCGGACCGGATCCCGTACGCCGAGTGGTATCTCAATTCGATGCGGGTTCCCGGGTCCCCCACCGCGATGCATCACGCCGCCACCTATGGTGCGGACTTCGGCTACACCGACTTCCAGCCCCGGTTCGACGCGGCCGCGCGAGCGGTCGACGTCACCGACTGGGCCGACCTGTTCACCGAAGCGGGTGCCCGATACGTCGTGCTCGTAGCACGCCATCTCGACGGATATCCCCTGTGGCCGACAGCTATCGGCAATCCGCACATGCCGTCGGACTACCGTTGCTCCCGCGACCTCGTCGGCGAACTGTCGGTGGCCGTGCGGCAGCGGGGCCTGCGGATGGGCCTCTACTACTGCGGCGGCATGAACTGGACCTTCCGGACCACGCCGCTGCGGACCATGACCGACCTCATTCGCCATCAGGCCCTGGGCCCCGGCTACGCGCGCTACGCCACCGCGCAGTGGCGCGAGCTCATCGACACCTACGCGCCCTCGATCCTCTGGAACGACATGGGCTGGCCGGCGCAGGTGGATCCGCACGAGATCATGGCGCACTACTACGACACGGTGCCCGACGGTGTGGTGAACGATCGCTGGATGCGCCCGAAGCTGCCGGGAAACCGGTTCGCCCGTGCCGCGTACCTGCGCTTCCTCGAGGTGGCGCTGCGGGCGATGGGCGCGCTCGGTAGGCCGATTCCCGACCCGCCCAAGGACTTTCACTACGACTTCGCGACCCACGAATACGCCGTCCCCGCCGCGGCGCCCTCGGGTGCGTGGGAACTGACCCGGGGCCTCGGCCGGTCCTTCGGGTACAACGCCGCGGAGACCGCCGCCGACACACTCACCGGGGTCCAGGCGATCCACCTGCTCGTGGACGTGGTCGCCGCCGGCGGCAATCTCCTGCTGAATGTCGGCCCCAACGGCGAGGGACGGATTCCCGAGCTCCAGCGCGAGCCGCTGCGCGCCCTCGGCACCTGGCTCGGGCGCAACGCGGAGGCGATCTACGACACGGTCGCCGGGGACCGGACCGCCACCACCACCACGACCGACGGGCACGCGGTGCGCTTCACCCGTCGCGGCGACACGGTGCACGCGATCGTGCTCGCCGACCAGCCCGTCGGCCCGATCACCCTGCGCGAGCTGACGATCCCCGACAGCGCCACGGTCGGCCTGGTGGGCGGGCCACCGGCGTTGACCTGGAAGCGACGCGAGGGCGACCTGCTGGTCGAACTGCCGGCCGGGGCCGCGCCGCAACAGCACGCCTTCACGCTCGCGATCACGGGGTGGTGATGACCGGGTCGGGACGTCGCGACGTGCGCACCGTCACCGAGCAGGCCCGGCGCGCCCAGATCGTGCGCGCGGCCATCGATACCATCGCCGAAACGGATTACGCGCGTTCTTCTTTCGCGGCGATCGCCCGCCGGGCCGGACTCAGCAGCACCGGGATGATCTCCTACCACTTCCGGGACAGACAGGACTTGATCACCGAGGTGATGCGAACCATCCTGGCCGACTTCACCGCCTTCGTGGTGGCCCGCACGGAGCCGGGCACCGCCGCCGACCAGCTCGCCGGGTTCCTCGCCGCGAACAGCGCGTTCCTGCGCGAGCACCGTCACCATCTGGTCGCGATGCTGCGCATCCAGTCCGCCTCCACCGACAGCGCGATCCTGGGCGAGCTCGCGGCCGCGGATCGGGCGAAGCTGGCCGACCTGCTGGCCCGTGGTCAGCGCGACGGCGAATTCCGGGCCTTCGACACCGACATGATGGCCGGGTTCGTGCTGTCCCTGCGCAACGGCGTGATCGCCCGCGTCGCCGCCGAACCCGACTTCGACCTCGCGAGTTGCACCAGCGAACTGCTCGCCGCGGTCCGGGCTGCCACCACGGCGGTTGTCAGTCCTCGGCCGGCGGCGCCACCAGATCGGCGATCGGCGTCAGCGGATTGAGCATCACACCGACCTGGCGCAGACTGCTGTCCACGATCGCCCAGATGGCCCCCTGCAGGTAGGACGACAGTTCGGCGGCGTCCATCGGTTGCATGGAGCGGCTCAGCCAGCGGTTCACACTGCCGTCGACGAAGCCGACCAGGCCGAAGGCCATCGGCTCGGCGATCGTCACCGGCGCGGACTGGGCCCGCAGCGCGTTCTCGAACACCTCACGGACGGTGCCCGCGATCGCGATCTTGGTGCCGGAGACGATCGGCGAATTCGGCCGCTTCTCCGCCGCCGACCCGGCGCCGAGGAAGTAGTGCAGCCGGGGGTTGGCGGCGATCCAGCCCACGTAGGTGTCGACCGAGCGCGCGATGGCCTCGGCCACGGTGCCTTCGGGATTGAGAGTCGGGGCGAGCACCGCCATCAGGTCGTCGACGATGCGGGCCCGCAACTGTTCGTCGAGGTCCTGGCGGTCCTTGAACAGCCGGTACAGCACCGACCTCGGCACCTCCGCGAGATCGGCGATCTCCTGCACGCCCACCGAGGCGCCCTGCCTCTGCACGGCCGTCAGCGCCGCCGTGAGAATCCGGTCCCGACGCTCGGCGCGGTGCCGGTCCCACCGACTGGCCCGGCCATCAGCGCGCTGTGCGGTCACATTCCTCCCATCGGGCACCGGATCGGGGCGATCCGGCCCGGACAGTATCCCAGCCGGGTCCGGTACCCGGCCGAGGCGGACTCGGGACAGATCCGTGGCCATCGGCGATCCTGGTGTGGTCGGGGACGAACGCCGACGGAGAGGACCCGATCGATATGACGACCGCGTCGGCCGTGATCGCCGCAGCGACGTTCTGCTGGCTGGGCATGGTGCTGGCCATCTCGTTCCTGGAGGCACCACTGAAATTCCGGGCGCCGGGGGTGACCGTGCCGATCGGGCTCGGCATCGGACGGCTGGTCTTCCGCGCGCTCAATATCGCCGAACTCGTCCTCGCCATCACGATTCTCGTCGCGATCCTCCTCGACTCCCCCGGCACGACGGCCACCCGGACGCTCACGGTGGCGATGGTCGTGTTCGCCGTCCAGGTCGCGATCGTGCGCCCGCGCCTGACCCGCCGCAGCGACGCCGTGCTCGCCGGCCTCGACGCACCGCGATCGCACAGCCATCACGCCTATATCGCGCTCGAGGTCGCGAAGGTCATCGCCCTGCTGATCGGCGGCATCCTGGTCTTCGCCCACAGCGTGCCCTGAACGGCCGCCCGGCAACAGGCAGTCGAGTTGACATCGTGCGTAATACTGTAACGCATGAGTTCCAGTCCGGTCGAGACGACGATCACCGACGAGTCCGCCCTCGGCCTGGCTGCCGCGATCCGCACGGGTGCGGTGCGCGCCCGCGCGGTGGTCGATGCCCACATCGCCGTGCTCGAACGGTTCACTCCCGCGACGAACGCCGTCGTCGTCGAGCGCTACGCGGCCGCGCGCGCCCAGGCCGACGCGGCCGACGCGCACCTCGCGACCGGCCCCGCGACGCTGCCGCCGCTGTTCGGTGTGCCGATCACCGTCAAGGAGTCGCTGGCCGTGGCCGGGCTGCCCAATACGGCGGGGGTCCTGGCCCGCAGGCACGTCCGGCCGACCGCGAATGCCACTGTGGTGCACCGTGTTCTGGACGCCGGTGCGATCGTGCTCGGGTTGACCAACACCGCCGAGGGCTGCATGTGGATCGAGACCGACAACCGCGTGTACGGACGCACCAGCAATGTCCACGACCGGACCCGCACGGCGGGCGGGTCCTCCGGCGGCGAGGGCGCGGCGGTCGGCAGCGGTGGATCGCCGCTGGGCCTGGCCACCGATACGCTCGGGTCCATCCGCATTCCGGCGTTCTGCAACGGCGTCTTCGGGCATCGTCCGTCGACCGGCCTGCTGCCGACCACCGGCGCCTGGCCCCCGCCCTACGGCGTCGCCGCGCTGTGCGCGAACGGCCTGATCGCCCGCCGCGCCGACGATCTGCTGCCGCTGCTGCGCATCATGGCCGGACCGGACGGTATCGACCCGCTGGCGCGTGACATGGCACTCGGCGACCCCGCGACCACCTCGCTGCGCGGGGTGCGGGTCGTGCTGCTCGACGGGGCGTTCGCCCCCGGCGTCGGCCGCGAAGTGCTCGCCGCCCGCGATCGCGCGGCCGCCGCGCTGGACAACGCCGGCGCCGAGATCGTCCGGGTCCGGATGCGATCGCTGCGCATGATCGGACTGTTCACCGCGATGGTGCTGGCGAAGGAGACCGGCATCAGCTTCGCCGAGATCATGCGCGGTGAGGGTGCCGACATCCTGGCTCCCCGACAACTCGTCGACCCGCGCGGCGACCACACCCTGCCCACCCGGCTGCTCGCGTTCGGCGAACTCCTCGCCGCCCGCGTGCCCGCCGGCCCCGCGCGCCGGATCACCGGCGCCGCTCACGAGGCCGCCGCCGAGATCGCCGAGACCATCGGCGACGGTCTGCTCTTGCATCCCACGCTCACCTCCGTCGCGCCGCGGCACGGCCACACCACCGGCCGGCCGTGGCACACCGACGCGGTCGCCCCCTTCAGCCTCGCCGGGCTGCCGGTGACGCAGGTGCCGCTGGGCCGGGGCGCCCACGGTCTGCCGCTGGGTGTACAGGTGGTCGCGGGTGCGGGCCGCGACCACCTGTCGATCGCCGCGGCGCTCACCCTCCAGGACGCCTTCGGCGGGTGGGTGCGGCCACGGCTGTGACCGCGCTCAGGCGGTCACCGACGCGTCCCGGGGCAGGCCGAGCATCCGCTCACCGATGACATTGAGCTGCACCTCGGTCGTGCCGCCGTAGATCGTGGTGGCGCGACCGGCGATCAGCTGTTCCATCGCGTGGTCGCTGCGCTCGCCCGGCACCGACACGACACCCGCGACCCCGAGTTCGGCGACGACGAACTCCGAGATCGCCTGTCCCAGGCCCATTCCCAGCAGCTTGCCGACGCTGGACGTGGTGGACACGTCGATGCCGGAGAGCTGTTTGAGCACCACCCGCGACCCGATCACGTCGACCGCCCGGCTCTCGGCCATCAGCTCGCCGACGTGGTAGCGCGCCACCGGCGAGAGCTCCCGGCCGATCGCGAACCGCAGCAGGTCGGTATCGGTGGCGTAGGCCTCCATCTTCTGACTCAGCGCCACCCGCTCGCCGGCCAGCGTCGTGCGGGCCACGTGCCAGCCGTCGTCGACCGCGCCGACCACGTTCTCGTCGGGGATGAACACATCATCGAGGAACACCTCGTTGAACAGCGCCGAACCGGTCATCTCCCGCAGCGGTCGGACGGTGATGCCCGGTGTCGACATGTCCAGCACGAAATAGGTGATGCCCTCGTGCTTGGGCTTGTCCGGGCTGGTGCGGGCGATCAGCATCGCCCAGTCCGCGAACTGCGCGACCGTGGTCCAGATCTTCTGACCGCAGATGCGCCAGCCGCCGTCGACCTTGGTCGCCTTGGTGGTCAGGCTCGCCAGGTCCGAACCCGCGCCGGGCTCGCTGAACAGCTGGCACCACACCAGTTCGCCGCGCAGCGTCGGCACGACGAGTTCCCGCTTCTGCCGTTCGTCACCGTGCGGGACGATCGCGCCGACCGCCCAGGTGCCCATCAGCAGCTGCGGCATCGGGATGCCCGAGGCCTTGATCTCCTGCGAGATCACCACCTGCTCGAGCGGGGTGGCCGACCGGCCGTAGGGGCGCGGCAGATGCGGCAGGTTCCAGCCGCCGTCACCGAGGGCGACCAGTTGCTCGTCCTCGTCGTCGATCGCGGCGATCACCGCCAGTTCCGCGCGGATCCCGGCCCGGATCTGTTCGGCCTCGGCGGGCAGTTCCAGATCGCTGGACAACGTCGCACCCGACAGCGCGTACCCGGCGACGGTCTCCGCCCGGACGTCGCGCGCGCCGAGCTGTCCCCGCAGTGCGAGCGCGCGCCGGTAGTACAGGTGCGCGTCGTGCTCCCAGGTGAACCCGATGCCGCCGTGGACCTGGATGCAGTCCTGGGCGACCTGGACCGCGGCGTCGGGCACGATCAGCGCGGCGACCGCGGCCGCGTAGTCGGCGTTCGCGTCGTCCCGGTCGAGAGCGAACGCGGCGTCCCACAGCACCGCCCGCGCCTTCTCCAGCGCGATGCCCATGTGGGCGCACTTGTGCTTGACACCTTGGAACTGCCCGATCGGCCTGCCGAACTGCACGCGGGTCTTGGCGTACTCCGCCGCGGTCGAGACACACCACGACATCACCCCGACCGCCTCGGCGCCGAGCACCACCGCCGCCACCGACCGCACCCGCGCCGAGGACACCGTGAGCACGCGCTCGGCGGGCACCTCGACCGAATCCGCCTGCAGCCGAGCCGCTCCGCGCAGCACGTCGACGGAGTCCTGCGCACTCACCGTCAGGTCGACGTTCTCGAACGCCACCCACCGCTGCGCGCCGTCGACGGCGACCGGCGCGAGGACCACATCCGCCGACACCGCTGCGGTCACGCCGTCGGTGGTCCCGTCCACGACCAGCGCACCGTCGTCCCGCAGGACACCGGTCAGCCCCGGGGACAGGGCGACCGCGCCGGTGCGCGAACCGTCGGCCAGTCCGGGCAGCTGCGCCCGCGCCCATGTCCCGCCGTCCTGGGCGAGCACCGCGCTGGTCAGCACGGTCGGCACGAACGGACCGGTGTGCAGCCCGCGCCCGAGCGGCTCGAGGGCGACGGCCAGGGTCAGCAGACCCGCGCCCTGTCCACCCAGTTCCTCCGAGACGTGCAGGCTCAGCAGATCCTGGGCGACGAGCGCGTCCCAATACGGCAGCTGCTTGCCCGCCTCGGTGGATTCGACTGCCGCGCGGACGATCTCGGTGGTGACGGTGCGCTCGACGAAGCCGCGGACCGCGTCGGCCAGCGCCAGATGGTCCGCGCTGACGCCGACGCCGAGCTCATAGCTGGTGCGTGCCATGGCTAGTTCGTCTCCTTCAGCCGAGCGGCGACCTCGTCGATGGTCCACGGACCATCGGTCTCGACCGTGCGCACGTCGTGCCAGCCGGCCAGTTCGACGATCGCGCCGCCCTGCACTGCGAACACCTTGCCGGTGAGCGGGCAGTCGGCCTCGGCCAGGTGCGCGACCAGCGGCGAGATGTTGGCGGGGGCGAACGCGTCGAACTCGCCTTCGGGCACCTCGGCGGCGAACAGCGCGCCCATGCCCGGGGTCGCCAGGGTCAGCCGGGTGCGCGCGATCGGGGCGATCGCGTTGACCCGCACGCCGTAGCGTTCGAGCTCGTCGGCGGCCACCAGCGTCAGCGCGGCGATGCCTGCCTTGGCCGCGCCGTAGTTGGCCTGCCCCGCGTTGGGCATGAAGGTGCCCGAGGCCGAGGCGGTGTTGATCACCGACGCCGCGACCGCGGTACCGGCCTTGGACTGCGCCTTCCAGTACGCCGCGGCATGGTGCAGGGTGGCGGCGTGACCCTTGAGGTGCACGGCGATGACCGCGTCCCACTGGGATTCCGCCATCCCCGCGATGAACGCGTCACGCAGGATGCCCGCGTTGTTGACCAGCACGTCGAGCGAGCCGTACTCGCCGACCGCCTGGTCGACGAGGGCTTTCGCGCCCGCCCAGGTGGCGATGTCGTCGGTGTTGGCGACCGCCCGGCCACCGGCGGCGACGATCTCGTCGACCACCTGCTGGGCGGGCCCGGCGTCGCTGCCCGAGCCGTCGTTGGCGCCGCCGAGGTCGTTGACCACGACCTGCGCACCCTCGCGGGCGAACAGCAGTGCGTGTTCGCGGCCGATTCCGCGTCCGGCGCCGGTGACGACGGCGACGCGACCGTCAAGCTTTCCCATGAGTCTGTGTCTCCTCGTTGAATTCGACGCGGCCGTCGGTGATGGCGATCTGCCCGGCGGCTTCGGTCTCGAAGGCGTAGGCGGTGACCCCCGGCGCGGAGTCGGCGCGCCACAGGGTCGTGGTGATGTCCTGGCCCGGCAGCACCGGTTTGGCGAAACGCACGGCGAGACGGCGCAACCGCGCGGTGTCACCCTCGGCGAGCTCGGTCAGCGCCGCCCAGGAGGTGAACGCCATGGTGCACAGACCGTGGTTGATGATGCCGGGAAGTCCTGCCATGCGGGCGATCTCGTCGTCGAGGTGGATCGGCATGGGATCACCGGAGGCGGGCGAGTAGCGGAAGGTCTGGTCCTGATCGATGTGCGCGGTGACCCGCGCGACCGGCTCCCCGGCCCGGTCGACCTCGGTGATCCGGTGATCGGGAGCGAGCTCCCCGGCACCGGCGCCGGCGTCGACCTTGCGGAAGAACGCGGTCATCCACTGCTCGTTGACGAGTTCTCCTGCCGCGTCCCGGGTTTCGGCGTAGACGACCACGGTCGACCCGTTGGGCTTGCCCGCGTAGCCGATCGGCTTGGCCCGCACCACCAGGTCGTCACCGGCCCGGATGGGGCGATGGAACCGGAAGTCCTGTTCGCCGTGGACCAGCTTCATCAGCAGTTCCACCGGCGCCACCGACAGGGCGGCGGGCGCCATCGAGGTGAATACCGGGACCACCGCGAACACCGGTGGGGCGATCTCGCCGGCCAGGTGCGCCGCGATCGGGTCGTTGGTCGCCGCGGCGTATTCCGCGATCCGCTCGGCGGTGACCGTGAACCGCTCCTCGTCGGTCCACTCCCCCAGGCCGGAGCCGTCGAAGACGACTCCGGCCGATTCCGCGGTGGTCACGCGGCCGAGCCGACGAGCTCGGTGAACTTCGCCATCGACTCCTTCAAGTCGGCCTCGGCGTGCTTGGCGACGGCCTTGCCGATCGGGCCGACGATCATCGTGCCCTTGAAGCTCGCGTCGAACGCGGCGCTCGAGCCGGTGGCGGTCGGTTCCACCTTCAACGCGAATTCGACGGTGACACCGGCCATGCCGGTGCCGGTGATCTTGAGGTAGGTGTTCGGGTCGACCTCGGCCACGGTCCATTCGATCTTGTTGGCCATGTTCATCACCGACACGACCTCGATAAACCGCGCGCCCGCGGTCAGCTCGGCGGGGAGCTCGCTGCGCCAGCCCTGGTGGATGGTCAGCCAGTCCTCCCAATTGGCCAGATCGCTCAGGCGTGCCCACGCCTGCTCGGGGGTGACAGGGAGATCGGTGGAAACGGTCACAGATGCCATGGGGTTACTCCTCGATGATTTCGTGGGGGGATCAGCGGACGGCCGGGCGGTAGGCGGTCACCACGACCGCGCCGCCGAGACCGATGTTGTGCTGCAGGGCGATGCGCGCGCCGTCGACCTGGCGGGCGTCGGCGGTGCCGCGCAGCTGCCAGGTGAGCTCGCTGCACTGGGCCAGGCCGGTCGCGCCGAGCGGGTGGCCCTTCGAGATCAGGCCACCGGACGGGTTGACGACCCAGGTGCCGCCGTAGGTGGTGGCGTCGTCGTCGACGAGACGACCGCCCTCGCCCGGCGCGCACAGGCCCAGCGCCTCATAGGTCAGCAGTTCGTTGGTGGAGAAGCAGTCGTGCAGTTCGATGACGTCGATGTCCGCGGGGCCGATACCGGCCTGCTCGTAGACCTTCAGCGCCGCGGTGCGCGACATGTCGGCCCCGACCAGATTGATCGCGGTCGGATCGGTGAAGGTGGACTGCAGGTCGGTGACCATGGCCTGCCCGACCATCTCCACCGCGCGATCGGCCAGCCCGTGCCGGTCGACGAAGTCCTCGCTCGCCAGGATCACCGCGCCGGAGCCGTCGGAGGTGGGCGAGCACTGCAGTTTGGTGAGCGGGCCGTAGATCGGCTTGGCCGCGAGGACTTCCTCGAGACTGTATTCCTTCTGGAACTGGGCGTACGGGTTGTTCACCGAGTGCTTGTGGTTCTTCACCCCGATTTTCGCGAACTGCTCGGCGGTGGTGCCGTAGCGCTGCATGTGCTCCTTGCCCGCGGCGCCGAACATGTACGGCGCGGGCGGCATCGCGAACTCCTGTAGTTCGGCCAGCGCCAGCAGGTGCCGCATCATCGGCTGCTCACGGTCGTCGAAAGTCGAACCCAGCGAGCCCTTCTGCATCTTCTCGAAGCCCAGCGCGAGGGTGCATTCGGCCAGCCCGCCGCGGATCGCCTGCGCCGCGAGGTATAGCGCGGTCGATCCGGTCGAACAGTTGTTGTTGACGTTCACCACCGGGATACCGGTGAGGCCGAGCTCGTAGACCGCGCGCTGACCCGAGGTGGACTCGCCGTACACATAGCCGACATAGGCCTGCTCGACCTGGTGGTAGTCGATCCCGGCGTCGGCGAGCGCCTTCGTGCCCGCCTCCCTGGCCATGTCGGGATAGTCCCACTCCAGTTCGCCGGGCTTCTCGAACTTCGTCATGCCGACGCCGACGACGAACACCTTCTGTGTCATGTACGCACTCCTGTGTGCCGCGCGCCCCCGGTATGTGGGACACGATGTCCCTGTAATTTAGGTTGGACACGACGTCCAGGTCAATACCTGGGTGACACCAGTATCCGGACAGCACACAGCCCCAGATCACGCGCGAACTACGCTGACCTGCACAGATTTAGTGAGTCATATGTCCCGAATACTTGGACACAGTGCGACAAGCCCCCGAGAGCGAGGGTGAGACGAGCTAGTCGACCAGCGGGTCGACGGGGATGCCTTCGACGGCGCGCAAGCGCTCGGCGAAGCCGATCAGAATCTCGTGCGACTCGACCGACAGACCATCGGCCAGCGCGATGAAGCGCTCGAAACCGGGATCGGAGAACGGCCTGCGCCGACCGACGACGACCCGAGCACCGACCGGAACACTCGACGACATCCGCACTCCCTGGACACTGCAGCGAACCTCACGCGACCGCCCGCTGCCCCGACGGTCGAGTTCGAAGGAAAACTAACATAGCTGAACGTTTGCGGATACTTCAGCGGCGGGTGCGCGATGTCGCGCTCCACCGCATCCTGGGCAGCGCGTCCTCGTTCTCGATCTCCGACAGACTCACGCTGATCAGCACGAGCATGGTCACCATGCTGATGATCCCGATCAGGGGCCCCAGCAGCTGCATCGCCTCCACACCCGGCGGCGGCGCCGAGCTGTGATGCCCTTCGTGCGCACGCATCGCGGCCATCCCGGTGTAGTGCATCCCGCATACCGCGACACCCATGATCATCGCGGCGCCGACCGTCGCCAGGAACCCCTTGACGCGCAGCGTGAACCACAGCGCCACGATCGAGGCGACCACCGCGATCACCATCGATGCCGCGACGAGCCGAGGGTCATAGGACAGGGCGGCATGGGACTTCATCGCGGACATGCCGGTGTAGTGCATGGCGCCGACACCGAGGCCGGTGATGGTGCCGCCGCCGATCAGCGACACGAGCGTGGGTTGCGGCTTGTTCACCATGAACAGGCCGATCCCGACGACGATCATCGCCGTCGCCGCGCTGAGCAGCGTGCGCGGAACGTCGTAGCGGATCTCCGAGCCAGCGATGGAGAAACCGAGCATTGCGATGAAATGCATGACCCAGATGCCGGTCCCGCCGATGGCGACCGCGGCACTGATCAACCAGCCCGCGCGCCCCTTACCGGCATTGCGTCCGCGCGCCGCGCACTGCAACCCGAGCAGGCAACCGAGGAAGGACATGAAGTAGGCGAGAACGGGGGTGATCCAGCCGTAGGAGAAGTGATAGATGTCGAGCACGCCGTGCAACCCTCGCATCGGTGCCACAGCCCTGCTGTGGCACAACGAAATCCGACCTGCGGCGAGAATACTGAACTACCGGCAAATTTCCAGCATTTGGACACTAGTCCAGATGGTAGTTTTGATCACAGAAGACTTCTCTCAGTGCGTATGTGACGGATTGCATCGTTACCCCCAATAACTACCGTCGAGATTTCACCACCGATTCGCCGGAGTACCCTCCCATGGAAGCCCTTCGGCATTCGGTCAGCAATTCCGGTCTCGATACGTCGGACAACTGGGCAGGTACGCATATTCAGCTGCCGCGAAACATGTTTCGCGCCTCCGTCCGATAGATTGCGGAGATTCGAATTCGGGCGATCATCGGAGGACCGTGCAACAGGTCGCAGTGGCGATCGGCGCCGCCGGGTGATCGCCGTGCCTGCGGCGTTCGCCCGCAACTACCTCGACGGCCCGGGGCGGGTCTGGCTCGCGGAACTGCCGGGCACGGTCGCCGAGCTTCTCGGCCGATGGTCGTGCACCCCCGACGGGCCGACGATGCACGGCGAAGTGGGCATCGTGGTGCCGGTCCGGCATCGGGAGCTGACCCCCGCGGTCATCAAGGTCTCGTACCCGCACCCCGGTATCCGCCACGAACCCGACGCCTTCACCGCGTGGCAGGGTCGCGGGGCGGTCCGGCTCCACGAACGCGACGACGGCCGGTACGCGATGCTGCTCGAGCGCGCGGGCGCCACCCTGGCGACCGTCACCGATCCGGAGCGGGCCGTCACGATCCAGGGCGCGCTCACCCGCAGGCTGGCCGTCGAAGCGCCCGCCGGCCTCCCCCGGCTCGCCGATCAGGCGGTGGACTGGGAACGCGATATCCGCGCCACCGCACCGGCGCTCGGCGAACCACTGCCCCGCCGGGTGATCGACGCGGCCCTCGCCACGCTCCGCGAACTCGGCCCCGACCAGCCGAACCTGCTCGTCCACGGCGACCTGCACGATGCCAATGTGCTGGCGTCCGAGCGGGAACCCTGGCTGGCGATCGACCCCAAGTGCATGGTCGGCGATCCCGCCTGCGATGCCCTCAACGTGATCCGCAGCCCCCGGTTCGATCGCGACCTCCGCGCGGCGCACCCGAAGGCGAGAATCCTGCGCCTGCTCGACATCTACTGCGACGCAGCCGAGATCGACCCGGCCCGCGCACGTCGCTGGACACAGGCCGGCGCGGTGCGGGAGGCGCTGTGGGGCCGCGTCCACGGCGATCCCGAGTGGCTGGTCTTCGCAACCGATCAGCTCGCCACCGCCCTGACGTGAAGCCCGGCGAGACAGATCGGCCCTCGATGTCTCGGGGAGTCGACATCGAGGGCCGCCGCGAGCGGGTCTACCCGGGTCAGTAGGTGTACAGATCCCAGCCGCCGATGACCTCGACGCACTCCCACTGCGCGCCACCGGTGCTCGGCGAGGCGCCGTCGGCGGCGCAGGCTTCGTAGGTGGCGTAGTTGCCGACGAAGCCACTCAGCATCGGCGCGGGCGCGGCCGAGGCCAGGCCCGCGCCGGCCACGGAGGCGGCGGCGATCACGGTGGCGGCGATCACGGACTTGATGGTCATGGTGTTCCTTTCGTCCCGACCCGGTCGTCTCCGGGCCGGGACCAGAGAACCAAAGCGCGCGTGAGGATTTCATGAGCAGCGACGATGAGCTTTTCGTGATGCCGCGATGACGCGGCGCCCCTCGGGGCTTGCCTTACGCTCGCTTCTCGTGCGTGTGCTGGTGGTGGAGGACGACGAGGGACTGGGCCGGGAGATCGCGACGGGGCTGCGGGCCGCCGGTTTCGCGGTCGACCTGGCGCTGCTGCTCGTCGACGCCGATGTCGACATCTCGGTGAACAGCTACGACGTGCTCGTGCTCGACCGCGGCATGCCCGACGGTGACGGCCTGCTGTTGCTGGCGGCCCTGCGCTCGCGCGGGTGCCGGATACCCGCGCTGGTTCTGACCGCGCGCGACGGCCTGTCCGACCGCATCGCCGGCTTCGAGCACGGTGCCGACGACTATCTGAGCAAGCCCTTCGCGCTCGCCGAACTGACCGCGCGGGTGCGGGCGCTGTGCCGCCGCCGCGACCAGCCGCTGCCGGCCCTGCTCCGGCTGGGCGATATCGAGATCGATCTGCCGCGGCGCCGGGTCCAGCGGGCCGGCATCCTGCGCTCGCTGACGCCCAAGGAGTTCGCGGTGCTGGAACTGCTGGCGACGCGGGCGGGCTCGGTGGTGTCGCGCTCGGACCTGATCGAGGCGTGCTGGGACGAGATGGCCGAACCGAATTCGAACGTGGTCGACGCGGTGATGGCCGGTTTGCGCCGCAAACTCGGACCGCCCCCGGTGATCGACACCGTGCGCGGCGCGGGCTTCGTCCTCGGTGGCGCCGCGTGCGTGTCCTGATCCCCACCTCCGACGCCCGTCCCGCGGTGGCCCGGCTGCGCCGTACCCGTGTGCAGCTCACCGTGCTCATCACCGCGATCACCACGCTGTGCCTGATCGTGCTCGGGCTGGTGGCCGCGGTGATCGATGCGAGGTCCCGTGACCAAGCCCTCGACAGCGCCCTCGACCGGGTCCTGACCGGGCTGGGGCCGCGGATCTACCTCGACGACGACGATGCGGTCGACACCTCCGAGCTACCGAGCGATCAGCTCGTCGGCGGTGAGATCGCCATTCTGGTGCTGACGCCGGACGGCACCGGCGGCTGGACCGTGCACTACGGCCATCTGCGTTCCCACATGCCCGCCGAGTCCGGGATCGCGGCCACCGCCGATGCCGCGACGCGCGCGCCCGGCGACACGGTCTACCGGGATTCGATCGACAGCGCCGGGCGTCGGGTTCGCCTGGCGGCGGCCGTGTTCGGCTGGGCGGACTCCGACCGCGAAGCCGTGCTGATCACCGGTGCCGACCCCGACGGCTGGGATCGGGGGCGGGCACTGCTGCTGTGGGCGCTGATCGTCGGCGGCGCGGTGATGGTGGCGGCCTCGGCGGTCGGCGGGCATCTGCTCTCGGGTCGGAGCATGCGCCAGGCGCTGGTGCTGCTCGACGATCAGGAACGCTTCCTGTCCGACGCCGCGCACGAACTGCGCACCCCGCTGGCCACCCATCGGCTGGTGACCGCGCCGGGGCGGCACACCCCGGCCGAGGCCGAGCAGGTGCTCGCCGATGTGCACGCGCTCGGCGCCAAGATGGAGCGGGTG
This sequence comes from Nocardia canadensis, assembly GCF_032656385.1. Lineage (NCBI taxonomy): Bacteria > Bacillati > Actinomycetota > Actinomycetes > Mycobacteriales > Nocardiaceae > Nocardia > Nocardia canadensis. The sequence goes on along the minus strand of NZ_JAVCWB010000008.1, from coordinate 513,154 downwards.
GTGACCGGCCTGCTCGCCCGGGCCCGCATGCGGTCCGGGGTCACCACGATGGAGCGGGCGCAACTGCTGCTCGACCAGCTCACCGAGTCGGTCGTCGACGAATTCGACAATCCACGCCTGGTCCTGCACTCGAATCCGACCGTGGTAGTGGGTGATCCGCACCTGCTCGGGCTCGCGATCCGGAATCTGATCGAGAACGCGCTCACCCACGGTGCGGTCGATCCGCGGGCGCCGGTGGAGATCTACGTCGGCGAGGGCCGGGTCTGCGTCCGCGACCACGGCACCGGTCTGGGGCCGCGACTGTCGTCGAACCCGTTCGATCGCGGCGTCACCGCGGGCCGGGGCAGCGGCATCGGCCTGGCGTTGGTGGCCTGGATCGCCGCATTGCACGGCGGCACCGCCACCATCGAACCGGTGGCGGGTGGCGGAACCCTCGCGACGCTGGTCCTGCCGCCGCCCAGCGCGACGCTCTGACGGCTCCGCGGTCGCGGCCGAGTGTCACCGGGGCGCGCTAGGTTCGACACCGCACACCCATCGCCACTGGAGAGGGTTTCGATGACACCGCTGGTCCGCGTTCAGAACTTCTCGATCTCCCGCGACGGCTACGGCGCGGGTGCGGGGCAGAGCCTCGAGCACCCGTTCGGCCACGCCGACCCCGCCGACTTCATGTCCTGGGCGGGTGCCACCGCGCACTGGGTCAATCGGACCGACCCCGGCGGCACCTATGGCCTCGACGACTACATCATCCGCGATTACGCGATCAATATCGGCGCCGAGATCATGGGGCGCAACAAGTTCGGTCCGCAGCGCGGCCCGTGGGAGAACCAGGACTGGCAGGGCTGGTGGGGCGACGAACCGCCGTTCCACACCCCGGTCTTCGTGCTGACCCACCATCCTCGACCGTCGTTCACCCTGTCCGACACCACGTTCCACTTCGTCGACGCGTCGCCGAAGGACGCCCTCGCACAGGCCATGGCGGCCGCCGACGGCAAGGACGTCCGGATCGGGGGCGGAGTCGCGACCATCCGGGCGTTCCTCGAGGCCGATCTGATCGACACCATGCACGTGGTCGTCGCCCCGGTCGAACTCGGTCGTGGAGAACGATTCTGGACCGGCCCCGAGGAGTACACCGACCGCTTCCACCTCGAGCAGGTGCCGAGTCCGAGCGGAGTGGTGCACCACTTCTTCTGGCGGCGCTGACCCCCTGCGACATATTCCTGTACTGGTATCAGCGAGTTCGCGGCTATCGGCCACCCACGGTGACGGCCCGGGTCGCCGTGTCGGCGATCTGCTCGTCGGTCAGCCCGCTGTGCTGGATCAGCGCGTGGGAGAGCACGATGCGCACCACGACCTCGGCCGCCGCCGCCGGCGGCAGGGCCAGGCCCTCGCCCGACCGCGCGGCGACGATCGGCGCGGCGAGCGCGGCGACCGTCTCGACCAGATTCAGTTCGGCGTCGCCGTGCTGGATGGCGACGTCGAGCAGCCAGGCGGGCTCGTGGGTCCGGAGGTAGCGGAATGCCGGATGCTGTCGCAGGTAGCCCAACGCGAACAGGGTGGCCGAGCGTACGACGTCGGGTAGCGGCGCGAACAGATCGATCGCGCCGTAGGCGGCCGCGACCATCGTCGCGACCTCGCTGCGCCCGACCGCCGCCACGAGCCCGTCCTTGTCACCGAACTCCCGATAGGCGGTCGCACGCGAGACCCCGGCCCGTTCGGCGACCGCGAGCAGGGTCAGCGAATCGAGTCCGCTCTCGGCGATCAGCTCGAGTGCCGCCACGCGCAGCGCGTCCGATGATCTGGTCGTGGAAGCCATGCCTCTTTCTACACCGACGGTTGCCACGCCTCATCGACTGAGACTAATCTTCATTTGAGTCTCAGTTCGTGACGGCGACGACGCCGGTGTTCGCTGAGATCTGACAACGGAGTCGGAGGACAGATGAACCCCAGGACAGACATCGGGCGGGGCCGACGCGGCCATGCCGTGGTGTTGGGAGCGAGCATGGCCGGGCTGTTGACCGCCCGGATCCTGAGCGAGGCCTTCGACAGCGTCACCGTGCTCGAACGCGACGATCTGTCGGCACCCGGCGATCGGCGAGGCGTCCCGCAGGGCAGGCATGTGCACGCACTGCTCGCCCGGGGCAAGCAGAACATCGAAAGCCTGTTTCCCGGCATCACCGCGGAACTGCTCGCCGACGGCGCGGTCGAGTGCCGGTCGCTGAGCGAGATGCGGATGACCATCTCCGGGCACACCCTGCGTCGGTCCGACAGCGGATACTCGCTGCTCCAGGCCAGTCGGCCGTTCCTGGAACGGCGGGTGCGCCGCCGCGTGCGCGCGCTGCCGAACGTCGAGATCCGGGACCGCACGACCGTTCACGGGCTGATCGCCGACGCGGCGAACACGCGTGTCACCGGAGTCGACGCCGAGGACGGCAGCGGTCGCCGCGCGCTCGGCGCCGACCTGGTGGTGAGCTGCCTCGGCCGCCACGGCCCGATCGACGACTGGCTCGCCGAGCTGGGCTATCAGCGGCCCGCCGAGGAGGGCCTGCGGATCGACATGATGTATGCCAGCCGGTATCTGCGGCTGCCCGCGGGGGCGATCGGCGGCGACAAGGAAATCGTGATCGCGGGCCGGGATCCCGCCCGCGGACTCGCCTTGTTCGCGATCGAGGACGGTCTGCACCTCCTCACGCTGATCGGCTACGGCGGGGACCATCCGCCCACCGACGCCGACGGGTTCTGGCGTTTCGCCGCCTCGGTCGCGCCGCCGGACGTGCGTCGCGCGCTGGTGGACGCGCAACCCCTCGGCGAGGTCAGCACCTACCGTTACCTGGCCAATCTGCGTCGCCGCTATGAGCATCTGCGCCGGTTCCCGGACGGCCTGCTCGTGCTGGGCGACGCGGTGTGCAGCTTCAGCCCCGCGTTCGGTCAGGGCATGACGGTGTCCTCGCTGCAGGCGCTGGAACTGCGCCGGGTGCTCGCCGCGGGCGACCACGCGCTGGCCGCCCGTTTCTTCCGCGCCGCGGCCGCCGCCGTCGACGACGCCTGGATGATCACCCGCCTGTTCGACCTGGCCATGCCGCACGTGGACGCACAGGGCGAACCCCGACTGCGCGCCATCGGTTCGCTGGCGCAGGTCGCCGTCGCCATCGGCGCCCGCGATGCGACAGTGGGACAACGCATCTCACGCATCGCGGGTCTGCTGGACCGCCCGTCGGCCGTGTTCGCGCCGAGCGTCCTGCTCGGCGCGGCCGGGGCCACCGTCGGACTGGGGATCGACTGGCTGCGATCCGCCCGAGCCACCGCCGAACCGCGGCCTCGGCCGAGTGCCTTCGATCCGCTGCCGACCGGGCCCGCGCAGGGCTTCCATCTGCTCCCGGTCGCCTCGGTGCGCCGGGACACGCCGGACAGCACCCTCATCGAATTCTCGGTCCCCGATCACCTGGCGAACCGGTACTCCTACCTCGCCGGGCAGCACGTCGTGATCCGTGGCCTCCAGCACGGCCGACCGGTACGCCGCAGCTATTCCCTGTGCGATGCGCCCGGCGACGGGCGGTTACGTATCGCGGTCAAACACCAGGACGGCGGGGCCTTTTCGGACTTCGCCCGCGAACATCTCACCGTGGGCACCCCGCTACACGTCTCGGAGCCGACCGGAACATTCACCGCCACACCGTGTCCCGATCGGGCCGACCACTACGCGGCGGTCGCGGCGGGCAGCGGCATCACCCCCGTCGTCTCGATCATCGCGTCGGTGCTCGCCCACGAGCCCGGGAGCCGGGTCACGCTGCACTACGGCAGCCGCGACCGAACCAGCACCATGCTGGCCGACGCGTTGACCGCGTTGAGCACCCGTTTCCCGGAGCGGTTGCGCATCGTCCACCACCTGTCCCGCCAACACCCGCCGACCGGTGCCGGGAACGTCCGCTATCGGCACGGTCGCATCGACGCGGCGGCGCTCGCTGCCGTCGACGCCGATCACTGGTTCGTCTGCGGGCCCGCCGAACTCACCCGCTCGACCGTGTCGGCGCTGTCCGAGCGTGGGATCGCCGCCGACCGGGTGCACGTGGAGATGTTCGCGACATCCTCACCGGAACCCGCTGCGGCCCCGGCGCCTACACCGCCCTGCGAGGTGACGCTCACCGGCCACGGGGACGATCTGGTGTTCACCATGCCGCAGGGCCGCCCGATTCTCGGCGACGCCGTCCGGTATCGCGACGACCTTCCCTATTCCTGTCTCGGCGGCTCTTGCGGCACCTGCCTGGCCTCGGTGCGCTCGGGCAGGGTCGTGATGGATCACGATCCCCTGCTGGCGATCAGCGCCGCCGACCTCGCCGCGGGCAAGGTGCTGGCCTGCCGGGCCCATGCCGAAGACGACGCGGTCACCCTCCGGTTCGGCGGCTGACGGCGATCAGCGCGGCGCCACCGCACGGTAGACCGACAGGAGGCGGTCGAGATGACGGGATTGGCGTGGCTCGTCCCCGTGCGCGGCCACTACCCGCCGCATCGCCTCCAGGCGCGTGCGGTCCCCGGCGAGGGCGGTCAGCACCTCGGCGAACGCGGCCGCGGTCGGATCGGCTGCGCGCACGCCGCCGCCCGCGGGCACGGTCTCGGACAGTTCGGGATCGCAGTACACGATCGGCAGTCCCATCGCGACGGCTTCCAGCAGCACCATGCCCTGGGTGTCGCAATCGGAGGTGAGCAGCAGGACGTCGTGCGTGCGCATGGCGGCCAGGCAGGCGGCCTGGTCCACCTCACCGTGCAGACGCACCCGCTCCCCCACCGCCCCCCTCGCCGCACCGACCCGGTCGGCGAGGGGGCCGCTACCGTAGACATCGAGCGTGCAGTGTTCGGCCAGACCGACCGCCGCGATCGCCGCGAGGGGGCGCTTCTCGGCCGACAGCCGTCCACACCACAGGGCCCGCAGCGGCGTCGCGGGGTCGGCCGCCGGCGAATCGGCACGGCGGAGGCGGTCGAGCATCGCGTCGTCGATGCCGTTGGACACCACCTGGATCGGGCGGTCGACGCCACGGGCGGCCAGCCTGCGGGCGAAGTGGTCGGTCGGCACCACCACCCGATCGGCCGCCTGCGCCTGGGCGAGCAGAGGACGCCAGGCCAGGCGCGTGGTCCGGCTGTCGCCGTCGTGGCGCGGTGTGCCGCGCAGAGGCACGAACCAGCCGTGCACCAGTCGCATGCTCAGTGCGGCGAGATACGGTGACGGCGAGTACTTCTCGATCATCGCGTCGTCGCGGCTCTGCATGCTCTGCACGACCGGGAGACCGTGCCTGCGGGCGGCGCGCACGCCGGCGATGCCGACACCGTAGGTGGTCAGCGCGTGGACGACGTCGATCGGCCCGCGCGCGGCGAACGCCGCGTCGAGCAGACGCCGGTTGGCCGGGGTCGGCAGGACCACGGGCAGACCGTTGTTCATCGACAGCGGCACCGTGCGCAGCAGCACCGTGTCGTCGTCGGGGTGCCCGGAACCCGGTGCGGGCGCGGTGAAGACGGTCACCCGGTGACCGAGACCGCGCAGCCCGTCGCACAGTGCGCGCTGGGCGGTCTGCACCCCGCCGAGGGTGTCCGGGTGGAAGTCGGTGAAGATCGCGACGTGCACGCGCTCGCCCGGCTCAGGCCGTCGCCGCGACGGCGAGCCGTTCCACCGCGTCCGCGGCCGCCCCGACACCGTTCTCGGCGGCGACCAGGCGCCCGAGTTCGGCTGCCCGGTCGCGGGCTTCGGGTGTCAGCGTGCGCACCAGGGCGTCGTGGAGCCGGTCCGCGGTGAGCGCGGGATACGGGAAGTCCGCGCCGATGCCGAGCTCGGCGATCCGCCAGCCGTAGAAGAACTGGTCGCTGTGCACCCCGATGACCACCGCGGGTAGACCGGCGCGCAGCACATCATGGGTGTTGCCGCTGCCGCCGTGGTGGACGACCGCTCGGCAGCGCGGTAGCACCCGGTCGTAGTCGAAGGAGTCCAGTACGAACAGGTTCCGGTCATAGCCGATTCCGCGTGGGTATCTCTCGCCCTTGACCGTCACCAGGGCGCGGACGCCGAGACGACGGCACACCTCGGCGATCAGATCACAGCTGCCGACGGGGTCCAGGATCGGCATGCCGGTCAGGCAGAAGTAGACCGGGGGCTCACCCTCGTCGAGCCACGCGGTCAGGACCGGGTCGAGGTCGGCTTCCCCCCAGGCGCCGCGCAGCCGGGGCGGCAGGATCGGCGCGCCGACGACGGTCGAACGCTCGGGCCAGTCGGCGGGCTTGGGCAGCAGCACGGGACTGACCATGTGCACCAGGGGAATCCGGTCCTCGCGCATGCGGCGGAACGGATTGCGCGGCGCGCCCGGCAGTTCCATCAGTTCCCTGACCCGCCGGTCCACCCGCCGATAGGCCACCCCGTAGGCGAACTCGAACCCCGCGTAGCTGGCCAGCCGTAACCACCGCGACGCGAACATCTTCTTGACCATGAACGACGACGGGAATTCGCGCGTCCGCTCGAGCGGGTACGGCAGACAGCCGACCACCCGCTGGCCGGTCTTCTCGCCGCGCTCCATCGCCCACGGCAGCGTGGAGGCGCACGACACGATCACCTCGGCGCCCTCGCACGCCTCGGTGAGCACCTGGTGCATCCGCTCACCGCGCTCGCCCGCCATGATCTCGACCGTGTCGAGCATGATGCGCACGAACGGCAGTGTCTTGCCCGAGGACAAGGCCCGTTTGGCTGCGGGCGATTCCAGCAGTTCGGCGGAGTTGAACGGGATGACATGCGGGGTGAAGCCCGACCGCCGCACCACGTCGGCGTAGTTCTCGGTGGCGGTGATCGTCACCGCGTGGCCGCGTGCGGCGAATTCGTCGGCCAGGGCGAGATAGGGCTGATGATCGCCCCGGGTTCCCGCTGTCAGCAAGGCGATACGCATACTCTCGACTTCCGTTCGTGATCTGTTGTTACCGTCTGCTCGTGACCGAAGTTTCGCGCCCCGCGCTCCGTCTCGGCATTCTCGGCGCCGCCGCCATCGCCCCCGCGGCGATCGTGGGTCCGGCCGAGCGCAATCCGGAGGTCGCCGTCACGGCGGTGGCCGCCCGCGATCGCGCCCGGGCGGTGCGGTTCGCCGGCAAGCACCGGATCGCGCGCGTCTACGGCGACTATCAGGAACTGGTGGAGGCTCCCGAGATCGACGCCGTCTACATTCCGCTGCCGAACGGTCTGCACGGTCGCTGGACCCGCGCCGCGGTGGCGGCGGGCAAGCACGTGCTGTGTGAGAAGCCGTTCACCGCCAACGCCGACGAGGCCCGCGAGATCGCCGCGCTGGCACGGGATTCCGGTCGCGTGGTGATGGAGGCGTTCCACTATCGCTATCACCCGCTGATCCGGGCCGCCGAGGACATCGTCGCCTCGGGCGAACTCGGCACGCTGCGACGGGTGGAGACCGCGCTGTCGTTCCCGCTGCCGAAGTTCTCCGACATCCGCTACGACTACGACCTCGCCGGCGGCGCGCTGATGGACGCGGGCTGCTACGCCGTGCACATGGCCCGCGTCCTCGGTGGCCCGGACCCCGAGGTCGTCGACGCGCGGGCCAAGCTGCACGACGACCCCCGGATCGACCGGGCGATGACGGCCGAACTGCGGTTCCCGGCCGGGCACACCGGGCGCATCAGCTGCTCGATGTGGTCCTCGGACGTGCTGCGCATCAGCGCGACGGTCGTCGGCGACCGCGGCCGGATGCGCCTGCTCAACCCAGTGCTGCCGCACTACGGACACCTGCTCCTGGTCCGCTCCGACCAGGGCAGGCGCGTGCGCCGCTTCCCGCACCGCCCGTCCTACGACTACCAACTCGACGCCTTCGCCGACGCGGTCTTGCGCGGGACGCCGGTGGCCACCACCGCGGACGACGCGATCACCACCATGTCCGTCCTCGATGCCATCTACCGCTGCGCCGGGCTGCCACTACGCCTGCCCAGCTGAGCGCTCGTCGAGGAAATCGACGATGTGCCCGAACACGTCCAGTGCCGCGCCACGGCCGATGAACGTGTCCAGGTGCCCGTACGACGGGATCTCGGTGTAGCGCACATCGAGCCCGGGATTGCGCACCGCCAGTACCTCGTGACAGAGCCGGTTGGAATCGAGCCAGGCCGCGTTGCGGCTGCCCGCCAGCAGCAGTACCGGGCAGTCGATGCGGTCGGCGTGGTCGAGCGCGTTCTCGGGCAGTGCCCGGTAGCGGTCGTCGGACAGGTTCCAGCGCACGACCGCGTGGGCCAGTTCCATCTGCCGCAGGTGCGGCAGCACCCACAGCGGAATCGCGCCGAACAGCTCGGCCAGCCGGTCGTGGGTACGCGGGTCGAGGTGATCGTGCGCGAACAACTCGGCGCCCATTCCCCAGCCGTGGTGGACCATCCGGCAGGTCGGATCGAGACAGTCCCCCTTGCGTGAGAGGGCCGCGTAGAGCAGGGTGCGCCGCGACCACAGCCCGACCTTGCGGAAGTCGGATTCGAGGTGGCCGACGCGGGAGCCGAGCAGTTCACTGCCGACCAGCACCCGGACCCGGGTCGATGCGCTCACCTTCGGGGTGAGGAAGACACCCTGCGCGACGACACCGGCCAATCCGGGCAGCAGGCCGGCGGTCAGGCTCTGCGCCAGCGCCAGCGCGCCGACGCAGTGCGCCACCGCGAACAGCGGTCGATCGCCGATGTGATCCCGGATCCGGGCGACCGCGGCGGGCAGGTCGTAGAGCGCGACATCGTCGAGGGTGTACGGCGGGCCGGAGACGTTGTAGGGCAGGCGGCTGCTGCCGCGCCAGTCGAGCAGCCACGACTGGTAGCCCGCGTCGGCGAGAACGTCGACGAGATTGCGGATCTCGGTCAGCGCGAACATCTCCGAGGACACCCCGTGGCCGTGCACCAGCAGCACCGCGGGCCCGCCGTCGGGGCCGACGCGGCGCAATCGCAGGTCCAGGCCGTCGGCGGTGCGGAGCGTGATCGTCTCGGGTTCGGTGGTCACCGGGGACTCGGTCATCGGCGGCGCTCCTTCCGCAGGGCGCGTCGCAGGTCGAGCAGGTCGATGCCGACGCGCAGCATGGGCTCCATAACGCTCTTGCCGAGCTGCCCGCCGAACCAGCTCAGCCACAGCAGCTTCGCCAGCCGCCGTTGCCGTTCGGGCAGTCGCGGGTCGATCTCGATGCCGTCGATCTGGTCGGGCAGGTAGGTGTGCATCGGCACGGCGACCTCGCCGGTGTAGGCGCCGGGTTCGCCGATGCGGCCTATCTCGACGACCTGGATGCCGAGCTGACGGACGAATCGGCGCCGGGCGGCGGCGAACTTGTAGCCGGTCCACCACCAGGTGCTGCCCGCCGCGTCACGCAGGGTCAAGTCGTACCGCATGATCGGGTGCCGCAGGTCGTCGGCCAGCGGGATCCCATCGTGCGGGCGGACCGTGGCGGTGCCCTCGATGCGCAGCGGTTCGGCGTGCAGGGCGGGGCAGGTGAGCTCGCCGGTGACGTCGAGCGTGCGCGCCGCGAAGACCTGCGCGCTGTCGGCCACCGACAGTGTCAGCCGCAGGTCGCACGAAAACGGCGCCGATTCGCCTGTGCGAGTGACGGTTCCACTGAGCGTCTCGCAGAAGCGCAGGTAGGGGTGCTCGCTGTCCGGGGCCATGGCCGCCATGGCGGTGAGCATCCGGGCGCGCGCCGGGCCCGCGGCGGCGGGTGCGGGCAATCCGTGGGCGGCGACGAAAGCCGCGGTCCGGGTCGCGGTCGCGGGCGGGGTGTTCACCATGGCCGCCAGCTGTCGCCGGGCCACGGGGCTGCCCAACACCTGGGCCAGTGGCGCCAGTTCCGCCACACCCTCGTCCTCGACCGCGCGCACCACATCCGCGCACCACTGCGCCCAGTCCTGCACGCGCACACCCAGGCCGCCCAGCGTGGTCTCGGCCATGATCTGGTCGAGCGAGGTGGGCGGACCGGTGAGATGGTAGGTCTGACCCCACGCGTCCGGGGTGAGCACGATCTGCGCGGCGACGCGGCTGACCCAGTCCACCGGCGCCGCGTTCAGGTACCGGAAGCCGGGCACGGTCCGCAAGCGCAGCAGGGCCGCGGTGATTCCGGTGTTGAGGTCGCGGGGATTGTGGGCACCGGTCTCGGGATGACCGCCGATTCCGCCCGGACGCAGCACGGTCACCGTCAGCCCGTGCTCGCCCGCCCGCCGCAGCAGCGCCTCGGCCGCCCACTTCGACCGGTCGTAGCCGATGGGCAGCGCGGCGACATTCGCGGTGGGCGCGTCCTCGGCCAGCGTCGTGGCGGTCGCGCCGTTGAACACCGCCAGCGACGAGATGTGGTGCACCGGTTTGGACCGCGTGGTGCAGGCCAGCTCGGCCAGGGTGAGCGGACCGTGGACGTTCGTGCCGCGCAGCGACGGATAGCCGCGCAGGAAGTCGACCGCGGCGCCCGCGTTGACGATCGCGTCGACCTCGGCGGCCAGCGATTCCCAGCGCGCGTCGGTCAGGCCGAGCCGGGACGCGCGCAGGTCCCCGGCCAGTGGGGTGACCCGGCGCAGGATCTCCCGCGACCACGGCAGGGCGTAGCGCCGCAGCGCGTGTTCGAGCCGCTGCGTCGCGGCCGCATCGTCGTCGGCCCGGACCAGGCACACGACATGGGCGTCGCTGTGCCGCAACAGGTCCAGTAGCAGGTGACTGCCGAGGAATCCGGTCGCGCCGGTCAGCAGGATCCGGCGCGGGACCACCCGCTCCGGCGCGGCGACCACCGGAAGGCGATCGGCCCCGGCCAGATCCGCGAAAAGCAGGGCCAGGTCATCGGTGTCGGGGATATCCGGGGATGTGGGCGGCGCCACCTTCGACGGTGCGACGGATTCGGTGGCTGTCGCGGTCCGGTCGGCTGTTTCGGCCAGCCACCGCTGGGCCAGCCGACGCGGTCGCGCATCGAAGAACACCGTGTCCAGGTCGAGCTGGACATCCAGCTCGCGCGCCAAGGCCGCGACCAGTTCGACGGCCGCGATGGATGTGCCGCCCGCGTCGAAGAAGTCGGTATCGACGCCGACCGGCGAATCGGCGAAACGGGCGGCCAGGGCGGCGATCGCGAGGGCCAACTCGTCGGCGTCGGTGCCGGTCACCAGGGCACTGCGCCCCGAGGCGATCCCCTCCGGTGTCTCGCGGCCGGTCGACCCCGAGGCACCGGACCCCGTCGCGCCGACGCTACTGCCGGACCCCGCTATGCCGGGCTCGGTCACCCCGCTACCGCTGGACTTCGCAGCGCCAGGCTCGGTCCCGTGCCCACCGCCGGACTCCGCAACGCCCTGCTCCGCCGCGCCACTACCGCCCGACTCCGCGATACCGGGCACGGGACCACTGCCCGACTCGGCGGTCTGCGGGCGGCCGGTCGCCACCCCGGCACCATTGCGGACGCCGACACGAGCCAGCAGTGCGGCGACATCCATTCCCGCGGCGCCACTGTCGATCGACTCGCCGCGGGCGCGGCGGTCGACGGCGGGATTGCGGGGACCGGTCACTGCGTCCTGACTCGTCATTCGGGCACCTCTCCGGCGGGCACCGGGGTGTGCCAGGAACGGAACGCGCGCAACCGTTCCGGTGTCGTCGACACCTTCTGCGCGTCGTCGTGGATGTCGTGCCCGTGCAGGCGCGCGGCCAGGCGGCGGGCGGGGGTGTTGCGGGCGGTGTTGTCGACCGTCATGCGGACAGTCGCACAGCCCAGCGCCTCGGCCCGGTCGGCGACCCAATGCAGCAGCCGCTCCTCCACACCGCGACCCAGGGCCCGGCAGCTGAGCTGCCAGCCGGTGACGCGCAGACTGTCACCGTCCACGCGCAGCGCGAGCACGGAGATCAAGCCGTAGTCACCGAACCGGTCGCGCGCGGTGGCGGTCCACACCTCACCCTCGGTGCGCCAGCGATCCAGGTCGTCGACGGTGACGGCGGCGAGGGTGAACTGGGTGGTCCGGCGCACGAGCTGGTGGGCCCGGGGGGCGGAGTCGTCGGTGAGCGCCTCGATGTTCACCACCAGGTCGAGCTCGTCGAGGAACTGCTCGAACTCGACCCCCGCGCGCGCGATGTCGCGGGCGGACTCCTGACGGTAGAACTCGGCCCGGCTCCGGTCCTCGGCGGTCGTGGCGAGCGGAACGAGTGGCCACAGGCGGGTGAGCAACGACGGGAGTTCGTCGGCGGGCGGGCAGGTCACGGCGAGGACTTCCGGGAGTTCGGCGCGCATCCGCGCGATCTCCACGGGGTTGTCGTCGAGATAGCAGAAAGTGTCCAGCCCCAGTCGCAGCGAGTCGGCGACGGCGGCCAAGCGCCCCGGCTTGGCGTCCCATCCCGTCGAGACCACGGCGAAATCCGCAGGGCGCAACGGACTGTCCGGACGCTCGAGGATCGCGCGGACGATGTCGTCGTCGTTGTTGGTCACCAGCACCAGCAGGGTGCCCGCGTCGCGCCAGTGCCGCAGCCTGGCGGCCAAGGCCAGCCGAGGCGCATCGAAACGCACTCCCGCGGCACCGCTTTCGCCTGCCGTTCCGCTCCACAGCGTGTCGTCGCCGTCGACGGCGATCACCTTCGGCGCGGGTTCGCCTACTGCCGTAACGGTCGCGGCCAGGGTCAGCGCCACCGCGGCCTGGAACTCCGGCGTGAACGGCAGGTGCGCGAGGATCTCGGTGCGCTCGTCGAAGGGTGCCTCGACCGCGTGGAATCGACTCCAGTCCGAAGGCTCGAGCAGTGCGACGCCGGGCGCCTCCCGCAGCCGTTCGGTGACATCACGCTCCCAGCCCGAGAACCGCGGAGCGGGCCGAGACGAGGGCAGGATGCCGACGATGATCGGCCGACGCGTCCGCGCGACGACATCGGTGATCGCCGACGGGAACGCGGTGGCCAACTCGTGCAGGACATCGTCGCCGAGATCGCCGAAACGTTCCAGGTCCGTGGCACGGACCAGCACGATGCCGATCTCGGTCGACGGCTGCGCGAACACGCCCGACGGGTCACGCAGACACGACAGCACCTGGTGATAGGGCGCCTCGGCGACGGTGAGCGCCGTGTCCGCGGCGGCCGCGAGCAGTTCGGGCAGCCGCCCCAGCGCGAAGGTCGCGCCGAGCGCGACCCGCGGACCGGACTCCGACTGCGGCCCGGCACTTTCCGTCCCGGCGGGCGCGCCGGGATCGGCGACCGCCGCAGCGACGACATCGAGGTAGTACCTGCCGAACTCGGCACAGGTCGGCGCGTCGATGATGTCGGTGTTGTACGTGAACCACACCTGATCGGTATCCGGCAGCACCGCGATCATCAGATCGAGATCCGAGAAGCCGGTGCTCACCGGGACGATCTCCGCGGTGGCCACCGCGGAGTTGGCGCGCAGATAGTTGAAGTAGACCTCGACCATCGGCGCGTTGTCCCGGTACAGCCCTTCCCCGGCCAGGGCGGCCAGCACCTCGGCGAAGCCGGCGCCCGGCGCGAGGAGGGTGCGGAGCCGGTCGGCGGTGCGGCGCAGGACATCGGCGACGCGATCGCCGTCGGCCACCTCCGCCGGGAACGGCACGGGCACCCCGAAATATCCGACCGCGTCGGTCGCGTCCGCGTGCATACGAGTGTCGACCGGCACCGCGAGCGCGAACCGCTCGACCTGTTGCCGCCGGGCCAGGGCGACGGTCAGCGCGCCGAGGAACAGCGCGGCCGGGGTGATCCCGAGCTCGCGTGCCCGATCGGCTACCCGGTCGTGCAGTCCGTCCGGCAGGTCCAGGGCCACAGCTCCGGCGCCGTAGGTGCGCTCGGTCGGTCGGGGCCGGGCGAGCGTCAGCTCGAGTCGCCGCGCCCCGGCGAAGGCGGCGCCCCAGCGGGCCACGGCGGTGTCGTCGCGTCGGCTCGGCTGTGCGGTGAGCAGCTGGTGCAGGTCCCGGTTGGTGACGGTGTCGTCGAGCGGGACACCGGACAGCTCGGTCGCGAGTTCGCCCGCGACCAGCAGCATCGACTGCACATCGCTCATGCCGTGGTGCGCGCCGAACAGCAGCACCTGACCGGCCGATCCGGCATCGAGCAGTTCGAAACGCCACAGCGGGCCGGTCGCCGGATCGAACGGCAGCGCCATCAGGGCGCGGAAGTGTTGTTCGACGACGGCGTCCTCGAGTCGTTCCAGCACGCGCCACCCCACCGACAGCTCGGCCTCGCGACGGATGGCCAGCTCGCGGCCGTGGGCCTCGCTGGGCCGGATGGTGGTACGCAAGGCGGCATGGCGCCGGGCGAGCCTGCCGACAGCGGACTCCAGCTGCGCCCGGGTGACCGGTACCGGCACCCGGACGGCGACGCCACCGGTCTGCGCGGCGCTCGGAATGCCGAGCTGTTCGGTGCGCAGCAGCCGCATCATGTCCCGGGTCACCGGCAGCACCTCGACCTCGGGGACCTCGACCGCCACGGCATCGGTGCTGTCGCCGTGGCGACGGCCGACTTCGTCCACGAGATACCCCGCGAGATCGGTCAGGCTCTGCTCGGCGAGGATCGTGCCCAGGGGCACCGCGATTCCGGTGTGCTCGCGCACCTTGTTCCGCAGTTCCACCGCCATCAGCGAATCCAGGCCGAGGCTCTGGAACGACGTCGCGACGTCGACCGTCTCGGTGCCGCTGTGGCCGAGGACTTCGCCCGTCCACCCGGCCAGCGCGGCCGTGGCGGTGGCGATCGCTTCGGCGCGGGGGGCGGTGCGCAGTTCGTCGGCGAAACGCGAGCTCACCGCCGCGTCGACGGTCGCGCGCTCGGCCACGGCACGGCGGGGCGCCCGCCGGACCAGCCCGTGCAGCAACGGAGGAACCGCCGCCGACCCGCGAAGCACGGCGGTGTCCAGCAGCAGCGGTACCAGTAGCGAATCACCCTGTGCGAGTGCGGCATCGAAACACGCCATCCCGTCGGGGACGGCGAACGCGCGGACACCGGCGCGGGCGATGCGCGCGATATCGGCACGAGCCAGGTGGTCGTGCATGTCGACTTCCCAAGCGCCCCAGGCCAGGGCCTGCGCGGGAAGACCGAGCGACCGGCGATGCGCGGCGAGCGCGTCGAGATAGGCGTTGGCAGCCGCGTAGTTGGCCTGGCCCGGGGTGCCGAACAGGCCGCCCGCCGCGGAGAACAGGACGAACATCGACAGCGGACGATCCGCGGTGAGCTCGTGCAGATGATGCGCCGCGTCGACTTTCGGGCGTAGGACCGCGGCCAGCCGCTCCGGGGTGAGCGAGCCGATCGTGGCGTCGTCGAGAACACATGCCGCGTGCACGACACCGGCCAGTGGCAGCCCGTCGAGCAGATCGGCCAGCGCGGACCGGTCGGTGATGTCAGCGGCGGCGAACCGCACCCGCGCACCCCGCTGCTCGAGGTCGGCCCGCAGCTGCACCCCGCCGGGGCCGTCGAGGCCGCGCCGGCTGACCAGGACCAGGTTCCGTGCACCGTAGGCGTCGACCAGGTGGCGCGCGAGCGCCGAGCCGAGGCGGCCCGGCGCACCGGTGATCAGCACCGCGCCGTCGTCCAGGGCGATCCGGCGTGGCGGCGTGGTCTCGGCGACCTCCGACAGCCGGGTCAGCCTCGGCACGAACGCGCGACCGTCTCGCACGAGGAGCTGCTGCTCGCCGGTGGTCAGCAGCGCCGGGTAGTCGAGGCCGGGGTCGGTCGAGTCGACCAGGACGATCCGGCCGGGGTTCTCCGACTGGGCCGAACGCACCAGGCCCCACACGACCGCACCGGCGGGGTCCGGGCTGATCGAGGACGCGGGCAGCGCCGAGGAATCGATCCGGGCGAGCTCCGGCGGATTCTCGGCCACCGCGCCGCGCGTGCGCACCACGAGGGTGGATCGCTCGAAACGGTGGTCGCCGAGGAAGGTCTGGAGCTGAGCCAGCACCTCCCGGGCAGTGGCGTGCACCGCGCTGGGTGATCGCCCTTCGGGCACGCCGAGCACGACCGTCGCGCCGGGGGCGGGCCACTCGACCACCTCCGACGACCCCGCCGCGGTCGGCAGTACCACCGGCGTCCAGGTCAGGCGGTACAGCCGACGCAGTGCCGCCGCCGGTGACGCCCCCTGCCACCGGGTGATGTCGACCGGACGCGACAGCAGCGACCCCACCGACACGACCGGACGGCCGGTCCGATCCGTCGCCGTCAGCGTGACCGCGTCCGGTCCGGACCGGGTGAGCCGCACCCGCAGCGCGGTCGCGCCGGTCGCCGACAGCACGACATCGGACCAGACGAACGGCAGCAGCGCGTGCTCGCCGTCGCTCGCGAACAGCGCGGTGGCGTGCAGGGCGGCGTCGAGCAGGGCGGGGTGGATGCCGAAGGCGGCCGCGTCGTCGTGTGCCTGCTCGGGCAGTTCGACGTCGACGAACAGGTCGTCGTCGCCTCGCCAGGCGGCACGCATCGCCCGGAACACCGGCCCGTACCGATGACCTCGGGCGAACAGCCGATCGTAGAGTTCGCCGACATCGACGGACTCCGCACCGGTCGGAGGCCACACCGACGAATCCAGCTGTGCCGGTGCGACTCCCGGTTCCTCCGCGAGCAGCCCGTCGGCGTGCACTGTCCACTGCGCGTCCGGATCGTGCTCGTCGCGGGCGTAGACGCGCACGGTGCGCCGGTGCTCGGCGTCGGCGCCACCGACGACCACCTGGATCTGCACGGCGGCGCGCTCGGGGACCAGCAGCGGGGCCCGCAACACCAGTTCCCGCACGACCGGGCAGTCCACCTCGTCACCGGCGCGGATCGCCCATTCGACCAGTGCCGCGCCGGGCACCAGAACGGCAGAGGGTCCCGCGTGATCGGCGACCCAGGGATGCCGGGCCCGGGACAGTCGTCCGGTGAGGGTGACCCCACCAGACTCCGGGTGCGCGACCACGGCGCCGAGCAGCGGATGCGTGATGTCGTCGAGGCCGCTCGCGCCCGTGGCGCGGTGGCCGCTGTCGGTCCAGAATCGCCGCTCGTCGAACGCGTAGGTGGGCAGGTCGATCCGGCCGGGGCCGGGGGCCAGCCTGGTCCAGTCCAGATCGTGGCCGGCCGCGTACAGCACCGCCTGCGATCGGGCCAGCGCTTTCGGCCCGTCCTGATCCCGTACCAGCGAACCGACGGCGATCACGTCGCGCCCGAGCTCCTCCGACACCGTGCGCACGGCGGCCGTCAACGACGGATGCGCGCCGAGTTCCACGAAGTAGCGGAAGCCGTCGCCGACCATCCGCTCGACGGTGGCCGCGAAGCGCACGGTCTCGCGAGCGTTGCGGTACCAGTAGTCCGGTCCCGTCGGCGCGGTCGTCACCGGTTCGCCGGTCACCGTCGAATACCACGGGGTGGTGGGCACGTGCGCGGTCGTCTCGGCCAACTGCGTGGTCAGGTCCGAACGGATCTCCTCGATGATCCGGCAGTGCCCGGCGAGACCGGGACCCGAGGCGCCGAGCCGGGTGTAGATACCCGCGCCGTCGAGTTCGGCGAGCAGTTCGGCCACGGCGGCCTGCTCACCGGCGACGATGGTCGAGCGCCGGATATTGACCGCCGCGATCGACACCCGGCCGTCGTAGGCGAGCAGCCGCGCGGCGACCTCGGCCTCGGGCAGGCCGATCATCGCCATGGCCGCGGGCTCGTCGATGGCCTGCATCAGGCGGCTGCGGGTGACGACGATCCGCGCGGCATCGTCGAGAGCCAGCACGCCCGCGCAATACGCGGCCGCGATCTCGCCCTGGCTGTGCCCGAGCACGGCATCCGGGACGACGCCCGCCGCCCGCCAGGTGGCGGCCAGCGCGGCCATGGTCGCGAACAGCAGTGGCTGGACGACAGGGAAATCGACGAGGTCGGCGGGGGTCGAGGTGGCCAGCCGGTCGGTCAGCGACCAGCCGAGATGCGCACCGAACGCCTTGTCGCACAGGTCGAATTCCGTGCGGAACGCCACCGAGGCCGCCAGCATGTCCAGGGCCATGCCGACCCACTGCATGCCCTGCCCGGGGAAGACGAAGGCGGTCTTGGCGGTGGTCAGCACCGGCCCGTCGCCCACCACCACATTCGCCGAAGCCCGCCTCTCGACCAGGTCGCGCAGCGCGCCGACCATCTCGTCCCGATCAGTGGCCACCAGGACGGCGCGGCGCTCGAACTGCGTGCGTTCTGTGGTCAGCGCACGCGACACGGCCCACGGTTCGGCACCGGGATCGGCCAGCACGAACTCCAGCAGCCGCTCGGCCTGCCCGTGCAGTGATCGTTCGCTGCGCGCCGAGATCGGCAGCAGCGCCACCGACGTCGCCGGGCCGGATTCCGCGGGTGCGGGGACCGGCGCGGGTTCCTCGAGAATCAGGTGCGCGTTCGTGCCGCTCAACCCGAAGGCGCTCACTCCGGCCCGGCGCGGCCGGTCGCCGCGTCGCCACGGCGCCGTCTGTCCGTGGACGGCGACCCCGCTGCGCTCCCAATCGACATGGGGCGAGGGCACATCCACGTTCACGGTGGCCGGAATGCGCTGGTGTTCGAGCGCGAGCACCAACTTGATGACACCGGCCACGCCCGCCGCGGCCTGGGTGTGACCGAGGTTCGACTTCAGCGACCCGACCCCCAGCGGCCGCCCCGGATCACGCCCGGGTCCGTACACCCGTGCCAGGGCCCGAGCCTCGATCGGATCGCCCAGCGCGGTCCCCGTACCGTGCGCCTCCACATAGTCGATGTCGTGCGGCGCCAGCCCCGACGCGCGCAACGCCGCGCGCAGGACCTGTTCCTGCGCAGCGCCATTGGGTGCGCTCAGCCCCTGACTGCGGCCGTCCTGGTTGACCGCGGACCCCCGCACGACCGCCAGCACCCGATCACCGTCGCGGTGCGCGTCGCTCAGCCGCTTCAGCAGGACCATGCCCGCGCCTTCGGCCCACACGGTTCCGTCGGCGTCGGCCGAGAACGGCGCGCACCGGCCGGTCGGCGACAGCACACCCAACCGGCACAGCTCGATATGGGCGACCGGTGACATGAGCAGGGTGGCGCCGCCCGCCAGGGCGAGATCGCACTCCCCCGATCGCAGCGCCTGCATCGCCAGGTGCATCGCCACGATCGAGGACGAGCACGCCGTGTCCAGGGTGACGGCCGGACCGTGCAACCCCAGCGTGTAGGAGATCCGCCCCGAGGCGACGCTGGGCGAAAGCCCCGTCCCCACTTGACCGTTCAGCTGTTCGGGCGCGGGATCGGCCAGATACCCGGTGCTGTACACACCCAGGTACACGCCGGTGGCGCTGCCGTGCAGGGTCCGGGGATCACGCCCCGACCGCTCGATGGCCTCCCAGGCCAGCTGCAGCATCATCCGCTGCTGCGGGTCCATGACCGCCGCTTCGCGCGGGCCGATGCCGAAGAACGCGGCGTCGAAGCGGTCGATCCCGTCGACGTACCCACCACGGAACGTATACGCCGTGCCGGTCGCGGAGGTGTCCGGGTTGTACAGGCCGTCGATGTCCCAGCGGCCCGGCGGCACCTCGCCCAGCCCGTCGGCCTCGCTGTCGAGCAGCCGCCACAGCGCCTCGGGGGAATCGGCGGCGCCCGGGAACCGGCAGGACATGGCGATGATCGCGATCCCGTCGTCGTCGCTGTCCTCGCTCGCCGCCGCGTCGACTACCGGGGACGGCGCGGGCGCGTCCTGCGTCGGTGCCGTCAGCACGGTGGCGACACCGTCGATCGTGGGATGGTCGAAGAACAGATTGGTGTCGATGAAGCGGCCGGCGAAGTCCGACAGGTCCACCACCAGTTCCACCAGATCGGCCGAGCCCAAACCGAATTCGACGAGCGGGCGGTGCACGTCGATCCGCTCGGGGTCCAGCAGCGCCTGCCGGGCGATCGCGGTCACGAGCCAGTCCCGCACCGCTTCCGCCGACAGTGCCGACGCGGGTTCGGCGGCCACGGGCGCGTCGACCGGCTCGCCGTCGGCACACTCCCCTTCCGGTGAGCGCCCAGGTCCCGCCAGCAGCGTGAGCAATTCGCCGGACAGATAGGCCGACCGGCACGCCGAGCGCTGGATCTTCCCGCTGCTGGTCTTGAAGATCGTGCCCGAACGGATCAACAGCACCGCGGCCAACGTGAGCCCGTGCTCGGTCGCCACCGCGGCCCGCACGGCGCCTTCGATCGCGGACAGTTCGGCGGGATCGGTCTCGCGCACCTCCGCCACGACCACCGGCTGCTCGCCGTCGAGATCGACAGCGAAGGCCGCCACGCACCCCGCGCGCACCCCGCGGTGCGCCGCCTCGACGGTGGCCTCGATGTCCTGCGGATAGTGGTTGCGCCCATCCACGATCACCAGATCCTTGCGCCTGCCCGTGACGAAAAGCTCACCGGCGGAGAGAAATCCCAGATCGCCGGTACGCAAGAACTTCTCGTCGCGTCCGGGTAGCGCGGCCCCGAAGACCTCGGCGGTGGCCGCCGCGTCCCGGAAGTAGCCCGCCGAGACGCTGCCGCCCGCCACCCAGATCTCGCCTTCCTCCCCCTCGCCGCGCTCGGTTCCGCGCTCCGGATCGACGACGGCCACCGAGATTCCCGGCACCGCGCTCCCGACGCCGACGAGTTCGCCACCGCGCGTAGGACTTCCGGTGATGGGCACGATCGTCGGCGCGGCGGTGGTGGTGGCCGGCGCGGTGACGATCAGGGTGGCCTCGGCCAGGCCGTAGACCGGCTGCTGGGCCGTCGCGCGGAATCCGGCGCGCGCGAAAGTGTCGGCGAAGCGGCGTACAGTGCCCGCCCGCACGGGTTCGGAGCCGTTGAACGCGACCCGCCACGAGCTCAGGTCCAGGTCGTCGAGCTGCTCGGGCGCGATCCGGCGCAGGCACAGCTCGTAGGCGAAATTCGGTCCGCCGCTGGTGTGCGCGCGATAGGTGGAGATCGCGCGCAGCCACCGTTGCGGCCGCTGCAAGAAGTGCAGCGGCGACATCAGCACCGAATGCGCCCCGCGATACACCGTGTGCAGTAGCGGCGCGATGAGTCCCATGTCGTGGTACATCGGCAGCCAGCTGGCGAACAGCGCGCCGTCGTGGTCGGCGATCCGGTCGTGCCCGAGTCCGGCGGTCAGCGCCGCCTGGTTGTGCAGCAGGTTGGCGTGGGTGAGCACCACGCCACGTGGCGCGCTGGTCGAGCCGGAGGTGTATTGCAGGAACGCCACCGAGTCGGGTCGCAGCTCGGGTTCGCGCCAGCGCAGGGCGGCCGCGCTGGGCAGGTCGTCGGTCGACAGCCACGGCACCCCGGCCAATTCCGGGATCTCCACGCCCAGCGCCGCCGCGTCCGCGAGGATCCGGCGCGGCGCCAGAACGATGTCGACCTCGGCGTGGGCCACCATCCGCCGCAAGCGCCGCAGCGACCGGTTCTCCCACTCCGGCAGCGGCGCGGGCACCGCCACCACACCGGCGGCCAGACAACCGAAGAACGCCTCGGCGAACTCGGGCCCGGCCGGGTAGAGCAGCAGCGCGCGCCGCGGCGCGCGATCCTGCAGGACCGCTCCGATGGCGCGTGCTCGCCGCCCCAGTTCGGCATAGGACAATTCGCGCACGACACCATCGACGTCACCATTGTCCAAGAACCGATACACCACCTCGGCCGGTCGATTCTCGACCTGGGCGAACAATGTGTCGACGAAAGTGTTGAGCACGAACTACTTCCTCTGACCGTGGAACCCACTGACTGCGCCCACAATAGCGGCCGCGCGAGCATGCAGCGGGAGTCGTGAACATCGACCACGGCATGGTGAGCCCCGATAATTGGGGGCATCGAACTTCCGACACCGCATGGCACAACGGCAATTTCGCGGTGAGGATGGCGGAGTGTCACAGACCCCGATCTCGCTGCGCGACCTGCCCCGACTACCCCTGCGCCGGCTCGGCGAGCTGGGCACACTGCTGCGCCCGGGCACCCAGAGTTCCCCGCTGCGGGAATTCGGCGAGCGGTTCGTCGTCGATCCGCCGGGATTTCCCACGATGCTGGTCACCCACGAACCCGGCGATGTGCGCGCGCTGTTCGCCAATCACGACGACTTCTCCATCGGTCAGGTGCTGAGCCGCTTCTCGAGTCACGACGTGATGTTCGGCAAGCAGACGATGATCTTCCTCGACGGTGACGAGCACCGTCGCGAGCGCAAGCATTTCGCGCCGCCGTTCCAAACCGCCGCACTGCGTTCCTACGAGGACCTGATGGTCGAGGTGGTCGAACGAGAACTGCCGAAGTGGCCGGTGGGTGAGTCCTTCGAATTCCTGACCGCCGGCTACGACCTCGCCATCGGCGTGCTGCTCGGTGTCGTCTTCGGCGAGGTCGCGCCCGAGCGCCGGGACCGGCTGAAGAACGCGGTCGGCGCGTGGTTCGGCGAGATCGAGAGCCGCGGATTCCTCGCCGTCACCCTGATCACCCCGTTCCTCGGCGGCCTGACCATCCCCTATCCGCCGCTGCGCCGTGCCCAGCGCGAGGTCGACGCCGTCATCGTCGAGGAGATCACCGCCCGCCGGGCCGCCCCCGAGCGCGCGACCGAGCGCCGCGACGTGCTCTCGCGCTACATCGGCACCGATCTCGACCAGCACGACGATCCCGCGCTGGCCCGCAATATGCGCGGAATCCTGCTGGGCGCCTACGAGACCACCGCCATCACCCTCGGCTGGATCGCCGCCATGCTGGCCGCCCATCCCGGCGCCATGGCCGAGGTCGACACCGCTGTCGACACCGGTGACGGCGCGCGCCTGGACGCCTACCTCGACGCGGTGGTCGCCGAAGTCATGCGCCTGCGTCCCGTCTCGCCGTTCACCGGCCGACGGGCGTTGCGCGACACCGAGATCAACGGCATCACCATCCCGCAGGGCGCGATCGTCATCGTGCCGATCCTGCTGATCCACGAATCCGAGCACCACTACCCGGACCCGATGACCTTCCGCCCCGAGCGCTTCCTCGACCAGCGGCCGAGCACCAGCACCTGGCTCACCTTCGGCGCGGGCGCGCACCGCTGCCTCGGCGCGCAGTTCGCCCTGGCCGAGGCGCGCATCCTGTTCCGCACAGTGCTCGAACATCGCCGCATCGCCCCGATCGAGGGCCCCATCGAGCCGCCGCGGCGCTATCACACCGGTTTGAGTCCGGCCGACAACGCGCGCATCACCCTGCTGCCCCGCTGACGAGAGCGACGGCCGGCCACAGTAGTGTTGCCGGAAGTGTGCTGGCCGTTCATCGGCGGCGGCGATCTCCGAGGAAGGGACTGTTGTGAACCGCACCCTGCTCGTCACTTCCGTGCTCGCCTTCGCGCTCCTCGGGGCCGGTTGCTCGCGCGCGTCCGACCCGGTGCCGACCAGCACGACGACCCCACCCACCACCACCCCCACCGGCTCCACCAGCACCGTCCCGCTGCCGACCGGCAACCGCCGAGAGGGCGATTCCTACGATCCGACCGACCCGAACAGCGTGTGCTTCGGCGCCAAGCCCGACCTGCCCCGCCCGTACCCCGGCTGCCCCGGCTACGACCCGGGTCAGCCGCACGGATAGCCGATTCGTCGCCCGCCGGACAGCCCTGGCGACTCCGTAGGATCGGTGCGGTGTCATCAGCTCCGCAGTTCCGTTTTCGACGTTCCCGACGCGCTCCGGCGCGGATCGTGCCGAAACCGGCCGTCCCGACGGCGCGGGCGATCGTCGATTGCGGTGTCTATGTGGACGGGCGGCGCCTGCCCGGCCGGTGCACCCCGGCCGCGGCGCTGGCGGAGGTACGGCGTCGAGGCGAGGGGTTCGTCTGGGTGGGGTTGTTCGAACCCGATGCCCGGCAGATGAGTGAGATCGCGGGGACGTTCGGGCTGCACTCGCTGGCGGTCGAGGACGCGGTGAGGGGCAACCAGCGGCCGAAGCTGGAGCGCTACGACGACACGTTGGTCACGGTGATGCGCACGGTCGCCTATGTCGAGCACGACATGGCGACGGTGAGCGAGATCGTGCAGACCGGGGAGATCATGGTGTTCACCGCACCCGATTTCGTGGTCGCGGTCCGGCGCGGTGAACATTCCGGGCTCGCCGATGTCCGGCAGCGGCTGGAAGCGGACCCGCAGCGTCTCGCGCGGGGGTCGGGTGCGGTGCTGCACGCGATCACCGATCACGTGGTCGACTCCTACATCGCCGTCGCCCAGTCGGTGGAATACGACGTCGACCAGATCGAGGAGGAGTTGTTCACCCCGCGCAGCCGGTTGCCGATCGAATCGATTTATCAGCTCAAGCGCGAGATCGTGGAATTGCGGCGGGCGGTGAGCCCCTTGGGGCAACCGTTGCAGCTGCTGACCCGCCCCGAGGCGCCGTTGCCGAAGGAGATTCGCCGCTACCTGCGCGACGTGGCCGATCACCACACCGGTGTCACCGAGCGGATCAACGACCTCGACGAGTCGCTGACCGCGTTGGTGAACGCGGCGGTGGCCAAGATCGCCGTCCAGCAGAACGCCGACATGCGCCGGATCTCGGCGTTCGTGGCGATCCTGGCGGTGCCCACGATGATCGCCGGCATCTACGGAATGAACTTCGACTACATGCCGGAGCTGAAACAGGGCTGGGGCTATCCCGTGGTCTTGGCGACCATGGCGATCGTGTGCTCGGCACTGGTAGTGGTGTTCCGCCGGATCAGGTGGCTCTGACGGGACTACGAGTCGCCGAGTTCGACCGATTCTTCGCCGAGCACGTCGGGAGCGGGCGGCGTCCGGCGCCGACGCGGCTCGAGCTGTCGCTGTCGGCCGGGGCCGAAACCACGGCGCGTGAGCTCGCCGCGCGGGAATCGAGCTGCTGCTCGTTCTTCGTGTTCACCTTCGACGGCGACGCGATCATGCGGATCGAGGTTCCCGCCGCTCAGGTCGCGGTGCTGGACGCCCTGGCCGCGCGCGTCGATCTCGCCATCGAGTCGCGCTCCGACAGGTGACGAGTTCGCGCACGGGTACGACGGCGAACGTCGACACCTGAGCCTCGGCCGGGCCGATCGCCTCCTCGCGGTGTCAGCGGCGGTGTCAGGCCGACGTCAGCTCGGTATCAGGCGGTCCGGCGACAGTTGTGCACATCGAACACACCGACCGGCACCGTTTCGATCGGCGCCACCACCGACTTCGAGGAGCACCCGACATGTCCATCATCACGCTGACCGACCAGGACAACAGCACCCTGCGCACCGCGGCCTACGGCGCCGTGTCGCTGCTGGCGGCCGCGGGCGCGCCGCACAAGGCGATCTCGCACGGCACGATCGCACTCACCTCGGCGACCGGACTGGTCGGGCATGTGCTCGCGGCCAAGTCAGCAGACATTCACCTGCACGGCAAGTCCGTCGCCGAACTCGCCGACCAGGTGCTGCCGAGCCTCACGGCGGCCATGCGCCTGCTCGGCGCGCACCACCCGGCCGAAGCCGAGAACTTCCGCGACACCGTGCTGACCGCGACCGAATCCGCCACCCAGTTCACCAACGGCCGGCCCAGCCCTGCCGTGACCGCGATGCTCCACAAGATCACCGCCGCCCTCGACGCGGCCTGACCCCGCCGAGGCCAGATCGGCCCTGCCCGGCGAAGCGCCCACCTGGCAGATTGCCTGCGGGCGCTTCGCCCATTGCCGTCGGGCGGTCAGGTGGTGACGTCCCGCGACATCGAACCGGCTGAGGAGACTGCGGCGGTGTCCCGGCTCGCCCCGATCCACCGCCCCTCGGCCCCACCCGCGAGAGACTCACGTCGGGTTGATCCGAAATGGCTCGAGAACCGTCGTGACCAGCGTCAACGCGACGCTCACCGCATGATCGGCGCCCCCATCGGCCAGGCCGAGTAGCGGATCCAGCCCCTGGACGTGCGGGGCCAGGGCCAGATGCGGAAGCATCAGCAGCAGCAGCGCCAGCAGGGCATCGATGTCGGCATCGCGGCGGATCACCCCGGTGTCCACCGCGCGTTCGATGAGGGGACGCAGGACCGCCAGGTAATGCCGGTTGACGGCCTCGCGGACCGCCGTGCGGGCGACCGGGTCGGGTTCGAGGTTGGTGGCGGCGGTCATGGCTCGCTCGAGCGGATGCCCGTAGAAATACCGCACCCAGGTCTCCACCAGTTTCTCGAACGAGCCGACGAAATCGGTGTCCCACGGCAGTTCGGCCGCGGCCGCCTCGATGGTCGAGCGGATCCGTTCACTGGACTGTTCGGCCAGGTAGACATACATGTCCGCCTTGTCGGTGAAGTACTGGAACAGGCTGCCCTTGGCGACGCCCGCCTCCCGGCAGATCGTGTTGAGACTGCCGCCGCTGAACCCCCGCGCGGCGAACTCGGCCTCGGCGGCCGCCACCACCGCGGCGCGGCGGGCGGGCGCGAGCCGGTCCCATGTCCCTGTCGGCATCACTGCTCTCCTCTGCCCGCGGGCTCTTGACGGTGCGACCACTCGATCGTACAGTGACCAGTGGTCATATGACCACTGGTCACAAAGGAGTGTGCAACATGTTCGACCCCTCCAAGGGCGCCCGGGTGTGCGTGATCGGCGCGGGCTCGGCCGGCATCGCCGCGGTGAAGGTGCTGGCCGAACGCGGCCTGGACGTGGACTGTTACGAGCTGTCCGACCGGGTCGGCGGCAACTGGGTGTGGGGCAACAGCAACGGCGTCTCGGCGGCGTACAAGTCACTGCACATCAACACCTCGCGGCAACGGATGGAGTTCAGCGACTTCCCGATGCCCGCTCACCTGCCCGACTTCGCCCGCCACGACCAGATCGCGCAGTACTTCGCCGACTACGTCACGCATTTCGGATTCGGCGAGCGGATCCGGTTCCGCACCGGCGTCACCCATGTCGCCCCACAAACCGACGGCACCTTCGACGTCACCCTGTCGACCGGCGAGATCGTCTGCTACGACGCGGTTCTCGTCGCCAACGGCCACCACTGGGATCCTCGCCTGCCCGAGCCGATGTTTCCCGGCGCGAGTGAATTCCGCGGACAGATCATGCACTCCCACGCATATACCGACGAAGCGCAGCTGGCAGGCA
Source organism: Nocardia canadensis (assembly GCF_032656385.1). Taxonomy (NCBI): domain Bacteria; kingdom Bacillati; phylum Actinomycetota; class Actinomycetes; order Mycobacteriales; family Nocardiaceae; genus Nocardia; species Nocardia canadensis. The sequence continues at coordinate 486,210 of NZ_JAVCWB010000008.1, read as the reverse complement.
AGCGCGTCGTCGTACTCGGCATGGGTAACTCGGCGATGGATATCGCCGTCGACGCCTCGTATCACGCGGCACAGACCTATCTCTCGGCCCGCAGCGGCGTCCACGTCATCCCGAAATACGTCTGGGGGCGACCCTATGACCAGATCGGCGGAGCGGAATGGATCCCCTCCTTCCTGCGCTGGCCCTTGGCCCGGCGACTGATGGCCGCCGCCACCGGACCGATGACCCGATACGGCCTGCCCGCACCGGATCACAAATTCGCCCAGGCACATCCGACGATGTCGAGCCGCATCCTGGATCGGCTGGCGCACGGCGCGATCACACCGGTACCCACCATCGACCGGTTCGACGGCGACGAAGTCGTCTTCGCCGACGGCCGCCGCGTCGCCGCGGATCTGGTGGTGTTCTGCACCGGCTACAAGATCAGCTTCCCGTTCTTCGACCCCGGTTTCCTCGACCCCTCCGGCGACAACCGGATCGGCCTGTACCGCAGGCTCTTCCATCCGGACGTCCCCGGTCTGTACTTCCTCGGCCTGATCCAGCCGTTGGGCGCCATCATGCCGATCGCCGAACGCCAGGCCCATCTCGTGGCCGATCACCTGCACGGCGTCTACCACCTGCCCGACCGCCGGGCGATGGAGCGGGAGATCACCGCGCATCGTCGGGGACTGGAACGTCGCTATGTGGCGTCCAAGCGGCACACCATCCAGGTCGATTTCGACGATTACATGCGCGATCTGCGCCTGGAGCGCCGCCGCGGCGCCGCCCGCCCCGCCGGGATGTCGAGTGCCGATTACCCGACCGCGTCCGTGTCGGCGCGCCGCGAACGCGAGCTCGAGGTGACGCCGCGATGAGCAGCGAAATCCTGCGATTTCCCTCCGTGGCCGGCGAACGCTGCGCCGCGACGCTGTACCTGCCCGAGGGCGAGCGGCCGCCCGTGATCGTGATGGCGCACGGCCTCGGCGCGGTCCGGGCAATGGGTCTGGCCGCCTATGCCGAACGGTTCACGGCCGCGGGCTACGCGTGTCTGGTGTTCGACTACCGGTATTTCGGCGACAGCGACGGCACACCCCGGCACCTGCTCTCGACCACCGAACAACGCGCCGACTGGGCCGCCGCACTCACCTTCGCACGGCAGCTGCCTCAGGTGGACGGTGAGCGAATCATCGCCTGGGGCACCTCCTTCGGCGGCGGGCATGTCATCTACACCGCCGCGCAACGTCCCCCCGGTCTCGTGGCCGCGATCGCGCAGTGCCCGTTCACCGACGGCGTGGCCTCCACCCTGGCGGTCCCTGCGATCAGCTCGGTGAAGGCGACCGTCGCCTGGCTGCGCGATGTCGTCGGCACCCGACTCGGACGCGCGCCACACATGATCGCCACCGCCGGACCCGTCCACAGCACGGCGCTGATGAGCGCTCCCGACGCCGAACCCGGCTATCTGGGCCTGGTCCCGCCCGGCATGGACTTCCGTAACGAGGTCGCCGCGCGCGTGGTGCTCGATATCCTCACCGACCGGCCCGGTCGTCTCACCCCCGATGTCCAGGTCCCGATCCTGTTCTCGGTGTGCGAGACCGACTCGGTCGCCCCGGCCGGGCCCACTCTGCGCTACGCCGCCCGCGCGCCTCGAGGCGAAATCCGCACCTATCGGGACGGACACTTCGACATCTACCGCGGTGCGGCCTTCGATCGCGTCGTCGCCGATCAGCTCGACTTCCTGCGGCGGCATGTGCCGACGGCCCCGCGCGGCGAAGGAGTATCCCTTCCCTAGCCGGACCCATCGTGCGGGCACACTGAGGGGGATGAGATCCGAGGTGACCACCCGCCGCACGCGACCGCGCAATCGTCGCACGATCATCCTCGCCGCCGCGTTCGACGCGTTCGCGCACGACGGGTATCACGACACGTCGATGGCGATGGTCGCCGCGCGGGTGGGCATTTCTCCCGGCGCGCTCTACCGGCACTTCGACAGCAAGCAGCATCTGCTCGGACAGTGTCTGCTCGCCGGATTGGACGACGCGCTGGCCCGGCTCGAGGGTGCCTACCGGCGGTGCCCCGCCGGTGACACGGTGGTCGTCGAACTGGTCCAGGTGGCGCTGGACCGGCGTGGCCTGCCCCGGCTGTGGCAGCTCGAGTTCCGCCATCTGCACCCGACCGACCGGATCGCGGTGCTCCTGCGGGCCGCCCGGATCACGGAGTTCCTGCGCCGGACCCTGCGGGCGCAACGACCGGATCTGCGGCCCGCCGACGTGGAACTGCTGAGCTGGGCGGCCTTCTCGGTCGCGGCGAGCCCGGCCTATCACCGGCTCGAGCTGCCCCCGCCGGTCGCGGCGCGAATTCTCGTCGCGACCGTGCGGGCGGTTCTGGCCGTGGAGCTCCCCGCGTCCGGGGCAGGCGCGGCGCACGTTCGCGCGCACTGGGCGGCCAGCGACCGTCCCGGACTCGACCGTACGGTGCGTCGCGAACGCCTGCTCGCCGCGGCCGCGCACCTGTTCACCGCCCGCGGCTACCCCGGGGTGAGCATCGACGACATCGGTGCGGCCGTCGGCATCACCGGCCCCGCCGTCTATCACTACTTCGACAGCAAGGCTCAGCTGCTCGACGAGATCGTGCGCCGACACGACGAGTGGGTGCACCTGATGGTCTCGCGCGCGCTGTCGCACGGCCGCGATCCCGGTGAAGCGCTGCGGACCCTGACCCGCAACTTCGCCCGGTTCGGCGTCGACGAACCCGACCTGCTCGCCATCACGGTCAGCCAGACCCGGTATCTGCCGACGGCGGCCGAACGCCGGTACCGGCAGGTGCGTCAGGACGGGATCGGCCGCTGGGCCCGGATGCTGCGGACCCAGCGTCCGGAAGTGGCACCACCGGTGGCGCGCATGCTCATCCGCGCGGCGACCACGGTGGTCATCGAAGCGGTCCGCAACCCACGGCTGGCCGCGCGCCCGGATCTGGTCGACGTCCTGGTCACGGTGGCCGAACGGATCCAGGCCGTCCCGCTCGACCTCACCCGGCCCTGATAGTGATTCACGCCACTCCCGGGCCCTGTCCTCCCGGCCATCGACGGCCGATCACCAGCCGCTGGACCCGGCCACCTCGCCCGACCTCGTTTTAGGCTCCGTTCACTTATCGTTGCCGACCGCCGAGCCGTGCCGCACAGTGTGCCGCGGGAGCCGCACCGCCGCTCCCCTGTTCCCCCGGACGCGGCGCGTCCCCGGCCCACCGAGAAGGCAACGTTCGTGAGTCATTACAAGAGCAACGTGCGAGACCTCGAGTTCAACCTGTTCGAGGTGTACGGACTCGACACCATCCTCGCCGCAGGCACTTTCGGTGATATGGATGCCGACACCGCGCGCTCGGTGCTCAGCGAGGCGGCCCGGCTCGCCGAGGGCCCGGTCGCGGCACCGTACGCCGACGCCGACCGCAACCCGCCCACGTTCGACCCGGCCACACACACGGTCTCGCTGCCGGAATCGTTCAAGCGCGCCGTCCGCGCCTGGTACGACGCGGAGTGGTGGCGGCTGGGTAAGGCCGAGTCGCTCGGCGGTGTCGCCGCCCCGGCCATCCTGGAATGGGCGGTCACCGAGTTCGTCCTCGGCGCCCAGCCTGCCGCGCACATGTACAGCATGGGTCCGGTGATGGCCGACATCCTCGACCGCGTCGGCAACGACCTGCAACGCGAATGGGCCCGCATCATCGTCGAGCGCGGCTGGGGCGCCACCATGGTGCTGACCGAACCCGACGCAGGCTCCGACGTCGGCGCGGGCCGCACCAAGGCGATCGCGCAGGAGGACGGCTCCTGGCACATCGACGGTGTGAAGCGGTTCATCACCTCCGCCGACTCCGACGATCTGTTCGGCAATATCGTGCACCTGGTGCTCGCCCGTCCGGAAGGCGCCGGCCCCGGCACCAAGGGCCTGTCGCTGTTCTTCGTGCCGAAGTTCCATTTCGACTCCGCCACCGGCGAACTCGGCGACCGCAACGGCGTGTTCGTCACCAACGTCGAGCACAAGATGGGTCTGAAGGCCTCGGCCACCTGTGAGCTCACCTTCGGCGGCCACGGCGTGCCCGCCAAGGGCTGGCTCGTCGGTGACGCGCACAACGGCATCGCGCAGATGTTCGAGGTCATCGAGAACGCTCGCATGATGGTCGGCACCAAGGCCATCGCGACCCTGTCGACGGGGTACCTCAACGCCCTCGAGTACGCCAAGACCCGCGTCCAGGGCGCCGACCTGACCCGGATGGCCGACAAGACCGCGCCCCGCGTCACGATCCTGCACCACCCCGACGTGCGCCGTTCGCTGCTCATGCAGAAGGCCTACGCCGAGGGCCTGCGTTCGGTGTACCTGTTCACCGCCGCGCATCAGGATCCCGAAGTCGCCCAGCACGTTTCGGGCGCCGACGCCGAACTGGCCGCGCGGGTGAACGACCTGCTGCTGCCGATCGTCAAGGGTGTCGGCTCCGAGCGCGCATACCAGTACCTGACCGACTCGCTGCAGACCTTCGGTGGCTCCGGCTTCCTGCAGGACTACCCGATCGAGCAGTACATCCGCGACGCCAAGATCGACTCGCTCTACGAGGGCACCACCGCCATCCAGGCGCAGGACTTCTTCTTCCGCAAGATCGCACGTGACCGCGGTGTGGCCCTGGCCCACGTGGCGGGCCAGATCCAGAAGTTCATCGACGCCGACTCCGCCAACGAGCGCATCAAGGGCGAGCGCAAGCTGCTGGCCACCGCGCTCGAGGATGTCCAGACCATGGCCGCCACCCTGACCGGCCACCTGATGGGCGCCCAGGAGCAGCCGACCGAGCTGTACAAGGTCGGCCTGGGTTCGGTCCGCTTCCTGATGGCCGTCGGCGACCTGTTCATCGGCTGGCGCCTGCTGGTCAACGCCGAGGTCGCCCTGGCGGCCCTCGACGGCGGGACCGGGGAGCGGGACTTCTACGACGGCAAGGTGGCCGTGGCCGCGTTCTTCGCGCGCGAGGTCCTGCCCCGGCTGACCGCCGATCGCGCGGTCATCGCGGGGCTGACCGACGACGCCATGGCCGTCGCCGAAGCCGCGTTCTGACCCGAGTCGGCGCCGCGGCGAGACCTCGCGTCTCGCCGCGGCGCCGACCCCGCGGCGGGATTCTCCGGAACCGCCGACCGATCGTCGGTAGCTTGGTGCCGACAGCACAGGGGCTACCGGCCGAGGCGGGCGCCCCGGAGAGGACGACCGTGCGCTCGACCTTGATCTCCCGCCGGGATCTGGACTTCCTGCTCTACGAATGGCTGCGCGTGGAGGACCTGACCAGGGCAGCGCGGTTCGCCGAACATTCCAAGCAGACCTTCGACGGTTTCCTGGAGCTGTGCGAGGACATCGCGACGCGCTACTTCGCCCCGCACAACAAGCGCAACGACAGCCACGAACCCACCTTCGACGGCACGACCGTCACCATGATCCCCGAGGTGGGCGTCGCGGTCGAGGCGTTCACCAAGGCCGATCTCATCGGCGCGAGCATGGACGAGGCCCTGGGCGGGCTGCAACTGCCCGCGACCGTGCAGGCCGCGGGCATGAGCTGGTTCCAGGCCGCCAATGTCGGCACCACCGCCTACGTGTTCCTGACCATCGGCAACGCGAATCTGATCGCGGCGCACGGCAGCGCCGAGCAGATCGACCGGTTCGTCCGCCCGATGATCGAGGGAACGGCCACCGGCACCATGTGCCTGTCCGAGCCGCAGGCGGGCAGTTCGCTGGCCGACATCGTCACCCGCGCCGAACCGCGGGACGACGGCACCTACCGACTGTTCGGGTCGAAGATGTGGATCTCCGGCGGCGATCACGAACTGACCGAGAACATCGTGCACCTGGTGCTGGCGAAGATCCCCGGCGGGCCCGCGGGCACCAAGGGCATCTCGCTGTTCATCGTGCCGAAGTTCCTCGTCGACGAGGACGGCTCGCGCGGCGAGCGCAACGACGTCGTGCTGGCCGGGCTCAACCACAAGATGGGCTACCGGGGCACCACCAACACCGCGCTCAACTTCGGCGAAGGCCGCCACACCCCCGGCGGAGCGCCCGGCGCCGTCGGCTACCTCGTCGGCGAACCGCACCGCGGCCTGTCCTACATGTTCACGATGATGAACGAGGCCCGCCTCGGCGTCGGTCTGGGCGCCACCGCGCTCGGCTACACCGGCTACCTCAAGTCCGTCGAGTACGCGCGCAGCCGCCACCAGGGTCGCGCCCTCACCAGCAGGGACCCGGCCAGCACGCAGATCCCGATCATCGAACACCCCGACGTGAAGCGAATGCTGTTGGCGCAGAAGGCCTACAGCGAGGGCGCGCTGGCGCTGCTGCTGTACTGCAACCGGCTCGTCGACCTGGAGCGCACCACCACCGACCCCGATGCCGCCCGCGCACACACCCGGCTGCTGGAAATCCTCACCGGGGTGGCCAAGAGCTGGCCCTCGCAGTGGTGCCTGGAAGCCAACAATCTGGCGATCCAGGTCCACGGCGGCTACGGCTACACCCGCGAGTACGACGTCGAACAGCACTACCGCGACAACCGGCTCAACCCCATCCACGAGGGTACCCACGGCATCCAGGGCCTGGACCTGCTCGGCCGCAAGGTGATCCAGCACGACGGCGCCGCCCTGCTGCTGCTCAGCGAACACATCGCGGCGACCGTGACCGCGGCCCGCGAAGCGGGCGGACAGCCCGCCGAGCACGCCGAACGACTCGACGCCGCGTGGCAGCGACTGCTCGCCGTCACCGCGGCCATGTTCGCCGCGGGCGACCCGGCGGCGGCCATGGCCAACGCCGCCGTCTATCTGGAGGCGTTCGGCCACCTCGTGGTCGCCTGGATCTGGCTCGAGCAAGAGCTGGCGACCGTCGGCAAGGACGGCGACTTCTACGACGGCAAGCGCGCGGCGGCCCGCTACTACTTCCGCTACGAACTGCCCAAGACCGCACCGCAATTGGATCTGCTCGCCGCGTTGGACCGCACCACCCTGGAGACCGACGACGCCTGGTTCTGACCGCAGGTCATCCGCGCAGGCGCAGGACCGCGAGGACCCGGCGGTGGTGGGTGTCGGAGGGCGGCAGGTCGAGTTTGGTGAAGATGTTGCCGATGTGCTTCTCGACCGCGCGTTCGGTGACGGTGAGGGCGGCGGCGATCGCGTTGTTGGTCAGGCCCTGGGCCATCAGTTCCAGGACCTCGCGCTCACGCGGCGTGAGGCGGGTCAGGGCGTCCTGCTGCCGGGACGCGCCCATCAGCTGCTTGACCACCTCCGGGTCGAGGGCGGTGCCGCCGGTCGCGACCCGATGCAACGCGTCGACGAAATCGGCGACATCGGCGACCCGGTCCTTGAGCAGGTAGCCGACACCGCCCGCACCCGCGGCGAGAAGTTCGGTGGCGTAGCGGGTTTCGATCCACTGCGAGAAGACCAGTACACCGGTGCCCGGGTACGCCCGGCGCAGCTCGATCGCGGCCAGCAGGCCCTCGTCGGTGAACGTGGGTGGCATCCGCACGTCCACCACCGCGACGTCGGGCCGCTGGGCGCCGACCACCTCACTCAGGGAGGTGGCGTCGCCGACCATCGCGACCACGTCGTGGCCGCGCTCGGTCAGCAGCCCGGCCAGGCCGTCGCGCAGGATGGCGCTGTCCTCGGCGATCACCACCCGCAGGGGTCCGGGCGCGCTCACCGGGGACCCGCCATCGGCAACACCATGGTGACCACCGTAGGCCCACCGGCCGGACTGTCGACGCTCAGTGTGCCGTCGACAGCACGGGCGCGGGCGGCGAGACCGGCCAGCCCGCTGCCGCCCGCAGCGTCGACACCGGACGCGAGCGCGCCGCCGATTCCGTTGTCACGCACGGTGATCGCCAAGGCGCGCAGACTGTCGGGCAACACCGTGACGGTGGCCGCCGTCGCCCGCGCGTGTTTGACGACATTGGTGAGCAGTTCGGCGACCGAGAAGTAGGCGATCGCCTCGATCGCGGGGCTCGGTCGGCGCGGCAGCTGCACGCGCAGTTCCACCGGCACCGCGCATCGGGCCGTGAGTGTCTCGAGGGCGGGGCCGAGGCCGAGTTCGAGCGCGGGCGGGTGGATGCCACGCACCAGTTCCCGCAGCTCGGTCAGCGCTTCCTTGGCGCCGGCACGCGCCTCGGCGATGAGGTCGCCGGGATCGCCGCCGGTGGCCAGGCGTTCCTCGGCCCGGCCGAGCGCCATCGCGATGGTGACCAGCCGCGCCTGGGTGCCGTCGTGCAGGTCGCGCTCGACCCGGCGCAGTGTCGCGGCGGCATCGTCGACCGCGGCCCGTCGGCTGGCGCGCAGCTCGGCCAGCTGCCGGTCCCGCGGTGTCGCCGCCAGCAGGTGGGTGATCAGCATCCCGTGCACCCAGCAGACGCCGCGGATCAGCCACGGCAGCGTGAAACACAGGGCGACGCCGATACCGGCCATGGCCAGTGACCGGGGCCAGGTGTCGATATAGAACGAACCGAACTGCGCGAGACTGTGTCGCTCCACGCCGCTCTCGTCCACCTGGACCGGGTCGAACAGGACCCAGGGAATCGGCGAGATCGCCGTGAAGACGACCATCGCGGTCACGACGAGCACGACGTAGCCGACCACGACGCCCAGCACCGCCTGGGCGAGCAGGAACAGCGTCGCGCGCCAGCTCACCCGATCGGTGAACGCGCTCCTGAGGAATCCGAGCAGGCCCGGTGCGCGGACGAAATCCGGGGGCGCCTCGACCCGGACGCCGAGCAGTCCTCGCCCGAGCGAGCGGTAGATCCGCCCCCACACCCGGCCACCGAGCAGGATCAGTGCCAACAGCGGGATGCCGACGAGCAGGATCGACGCGTACAGCCCGCCACCGAACCCGAAGAACAGATAGCACACGACCACGCAGCCGAGCACGAACGACAAGACGAGGTAGCCGAGTTCCTTCCAGGTCCGCGGCTGGAAGGGTGCCCGTGCCACGGTGGCGAGGACGCCGCGACGGCGGGCCGGGTCCGCGGGTGGTCCGGGATCGATCACCTCGGTCTGCGCACCGGGACCAGGGATGATCAGGGTCGGCTCGGCTGGAGTGTGGGTCATGACTCCCATGGTTGTCGTGGCGGACCGGGATCTCGATGGAGCTGCCCACCGGTTTGCCGGTGTAGCCAGCCACACCCTTTCTACCTTGGGCCGGCCGCCACGAACCACCCGCGGAAGTGTCGGCGGCGCGCCTGTTCACGAGTCGGCCCGCACGAACGATGATCACCGCATGAGCACCCTGTGGTTCGTCGTCGTTCTGGTCGCCGGGATTCTCGCGGTACTCGCGATCGTCTCGATCCCGATCATCGTCTGGTTGCGGCGGCGCGGCGCGCGCGTCACCGAGGCGCTGACCCGCGACCTGCGCCACGACGTGCTCGTGCGCGGACCGGAGCAGGCCCTCTATCGGGGCGCGTCCGCGCCGGGGTTCCCGGCGGCGAAAGGCAACGGCGTCGTCGCGCTCACCGCCACCGAGCTGCATTTCCGGCCGTACCTCGGGTCGTCGTTCGCCGTGCCGGTGGCCGAGATCGTGTCCGCGCGCGAAGCGAAGGTCTTCCGGGGAGCGGTGACCGGCGGCCGCACCCACCTGGTTGTCGACACCAGGGCGGGCGAAGTCGGCTTCTTCGTCGCGGACAACGCCGCCTGGCTCCACGCGATCGAGCAGGTCACCGGGCGATAGCTCCCGCGCCGCCCCCGGGCCCGCACCCCGATATGGCATCATGAACTAGAACGCGTTCTAGAAATGTCGAGGAGGTCTTCGTGGGATCCGCGCGATCAGTACGGACGGGACCGTTCGTCGTGCCCGCCGTCGACGAGATTCCCGGTGGACGGATGCTCGACCTCCCTGGGCGTGGCCGGACCTACGTCGTGGACATCCCGGGACCGGCCGGCGCACCGGTCCTGATCCTGCTGCACGGCACCGCCTGCACAGCCGTCCTGAACTGGTTTCCGGCGCTGGAGACACTGAGCGCGCGATATCGCGTGGTGCTGTTCGATCAACGCTGGCACGGACGCGGGATCCAAGCGGCACGGTTCCGCCTCGACGACTGCGCCGACGACGTGGTCGCGGTCGCCGACGCGCTGGGCCTGGATCGTTTTGTCTGCGTGGGCTATTCGCTCGGCGGCATCGTCTCGCTGCTCACCGCCCACCGGCATCCGGACCGGGTCGCGGGGCTGGTGCCCTGCGCGACGCCGTATCGCTTCCAGGAGAAGTGGCGCGAGCGGGCGTTCCATCGCGGTTTCGCCACCGTCGCCGAATCGCTGGGCGACTATCCGTACCGGCGGGCTCGGCGGCTGACGCGCGCCCTGCCGGAACTGCCGCCCGCCCTGGTGCCGGGGCATCTGCGGCAGTGGGCGGTGGGCGAATTCCGCAGTACGAGCGGATGGGCCCTGGCGCCGGTCTTGGCCGAGATCGGGACGTTCGACGCCACCGCGTGGCTGTCGGAGCTGCGGGTGCCGACCGCGGTGGTCATCACCACCAAGGACCGGGCGATCCCGGTGTACCGGCAGATCGAACTCGCGGCCGCGATTCCCGGATCGAGTGTGCATCCGGTCGCGGCGGGTCATGCGGCGTGCGCTGTCGCGCCGGACCGGTTCGTGCCGGCGCTGGCCGACGCGTGCCGGGCGGTCACCGCGCGGCGGTAGTCGACAACCCTGTTCGACGCCGGTGGCGAACAGGGCGGACATTCGGAGGGGGCGATCAGCCCCGCGCGCGGGCCGCGGCCAGCAGTTCGTCGATCACGGCGGGCACCGCTTCGGCGAGCGCGTCGACATCGGGAACCAGGTCACGGCAGGCGATGAAGCCGAAATCGAGATCCCCGCAGTTCGACAGCACCGTGACAGTGAGCCCGGCGCCGTGGAAGACCGGGCCGAACGGGTACATGCCGTCGACCCGCACACCGAGGAAGTACAGCGGCATCGGCGGACCGGGCACGTTCGAGACCACCAGGTTGTGCACCACCGGGTGCCGCTCGGCCAGCTTCAGCGACGAGTAGACGCGCGAGGCCAGGCGGAAGGTGTTGGGCGGGGTGTACTTCGACCAGTCCTGGAGGAAGTCGGCGCCGATCAGGTCGTGCTCGGCCTTGGCGTCGCGGTTGGCCACGGCCAGCGATTCCAGTCGCTCGACCGGATCGGCGATATCGGTGCCCAGACGGCAGAACAGGGTCGAGACCTTGTTGATGCCCTCGGTGTGCCGGGTGGACTCGTGCACCGACACCGGCACCGAGGCGACCAGGGAGCGATCGGGCAGCTCGCCGTGCTCGGCCAGGTAGCGGCGCAGCACGCCACCGACCACGGTGAGCACGACATCGTTCACCTTCACCCCGAACGCGGCCTTGATCTCCTTGATCGCGCCCAGGTCGGTCTTGGTGAACGAGACCGCTCGCGTCCCGGTGACGGCCTGGTTGAACGGCGTGCGCGGCGCGGAGAACGGCAGCGCCATCCCCGCTTCGTTGTTCCGCCGCCGCTGCGCGAAGCCCGCGACCATGCCGAGGGTCTTGGGAACCATGCCGAGCATCCCGGCCCTGGCGGGAAACCGGACCGCGGCACGCGCGATGAGTTCGAGGTCGCCGGGCACCGGTTCCGGTCGCCACGGTTCGGGTTCCGGGCGGCTCAGTCCCGGCTCCAGATCGCACAGGTGCATCATCATGTTCGTGCCGGTGATGCCGTCGACGGCCGAATGATGGTACTTGCACACGACCGCCACCTTGCCGTCGTCGAGCCCCTCGACCACCGACATCTCCCACAGCGGCCGGTTCTGATCCATCGGCCGGCTCGCGATCTCCCCGATCAGCGCGGCCAGACCGGCGCGCCCACCCGGCTCCGGCAGGTCGACGCGCCGGATGTGGTTGTCGATGTCGAAGTCGGCGTCGTCGACCCACAGCGGGTGGTCGAGGTTGAACGGCACCGGGTGGACTCGGCGGCGCATGTGCGGGATGAGCGGCAATCGCCTGCGGAGTTCGTCGCGGAGGTGGTCGAACGAGTACGGCCCGTCGGCCGGGTCGAGAATCAGCAGGGCGCAAACGTGTAGATGCTGGGTATCGGTCTCCAGATAGAGGAAACTGGCATCCAATCCAGTGAGTCTTTCCATAGCCGAAGCCTACTAGAACACGTTCTACTTTTGCCGCCGCTCGAGGCCGAAATAGACGACGCTCACAGCCCAGGCGGCCACGAGACGCCAGCCGGGTAGTCGACGGGGCGCCGGTGGCAAGCGATTGGCGAGTACGTGATTCATGACTACCTCCTGCCAGTGCGCTTGCCGACATCAGTCGCATTCCGCAAATGTGAAATACCCAAACTTTGCCGTCTGTCGCCCCCGTCGACCAGTGAGAACGTGCGGAAACCCGGTCTGCCTCCCGCCGACCGCGCCGGCGCAATACAGTGAGCGCATGCGTGGACGATCCCGAATCCTGCTGCGGTCGGCGGCGACAGTCGCGGCGGCACTGGCGTCGACCGCTGTCCCTGCCGCGGCCGCCGAGCCGTCCGCAGGCCCGACCGTCTGCGCGCAGGTCCGGGTCGTCACCGTTCGGGGCACCCTCGAACCGCAGATCGGCAGCCTGCTCCTCACACCGCTGGGCAGCCGGATCGCCCTGGAGGCCGGCCGCAGCACCACGGTGACCGAACTCGAATACCCGGCCTCGATGGCTCCCGACAGCGCCGTGCGCGGCGTCGAGAACCTGACCGCGCTGCTCAACGCGACCGCCGCTGCCTGCCCGGACCAGCAACTCGTACTGCTCGGCTACTCCCAGGGCGCCCGGGTCGTCGGCAACACTCTCAACGCGCGCACCGCGGTGACCGACCAGGCGGCCGCGCGCATCGACGCCATCGCCCTGTTCGGCAACCCACTGTTCAACGGCGGCGAGCCCTACAATCGCGGCAGCTTCGACCCCGCCCTGTCCGGCACCGGCCCCCTTCCCTCGGGTGCACTCGCCGAATTCGCCGACCGGCTGCGCGACTATTGCAACGCGGGCGACCGGGTCTGCCAGGGCGGCAACCCGGCCGCCGGCTTCGGAAACGCCCTGAGCTATGGGCATTTCGCGTACTTCGTCAACGACAACCGCGACCAGGCCGCGGCCTTCGTGCACGACCGGCTCGGCGCGTAGCCTCAGGGGCGATCGACGTCGGCCAGAATGGTCTCGGGCTTGAAGATCACCTTGTAGCGATACCGGCTGACCTCCGCGGACTCGAGCTGTTCGACGAAGTAGCTCACGTTGTCCGAGAGCCCGAGGAAGTGCTTCTTGTACTCGTCGTCACCGGTCTTGCAGGTGACCTCGAGCTGGTTGTTCTCGTCCTTGATCGAGCACTTGCCCTCGATCGACAGCAGGTACTTGTCGGTGATCCCGTTGAAGAACACCACCCGGCGGTCGATCTTGAACTGGTCCGATTCCTTGGACAGGTTCTTCGACACCACATCGGCGTCGCTCGAACACCCGGTCGCGACGACCGCACCCACCGTGAGCGCCAGCACAGCGGTGATGAGTTTCGGCTGCATTTCCTACCCCCTGTATCCCGAGAAGCCCGGACGACGATCCCACGCTCCTTGTTCTCGAAGATAGACGACCGCAACACTTTTCGGCCCCGCTCCGCAGTCGATCGATTCAGCTGATCGCGGACAGGGAAGCGGATGCGCCGAGGTGATCGGCCCGGCCTACCCGGACAGCTACGATGACGACCGGGGTCGGCGACCCGAGGGATGGCCCAGCACTCTTCTAGGAGGCGCTCATGCGTGCGACGGTGGTCAGCAAAGGTGAGTTTCGCGTCGAGGAGCTGCCGACGCCGGAACCCGGACCGGGCCAGATACTCGTCTCGGTGACTCGCTGCGGCATCTGCGGCTCGGACCTGCACGCCCGGGTGCACTGCGACGAGCTCGCCGACCTGGCCGCCGCCACCGGCTACGGCAACTTCATGCGGTCGGACCAGCGGATCGTGCTCGGGCACGAGTTCACCGGCGAGATCGCCGACTACGGGCCGCGCACGCACCGTCGCTGGAAACCGGGCACACCCGTCGTCGCGATGCCGATTCTGCGCAGAGACCGCGAGCCGGAACTCACCGGACTGTCCGCCCACGCGCCCGGCGGGTACGCCGAACAGGTGCTCACGCAGGAATCGGTGACCTTCGAGGTCCCCAACGGGCTCTCCCCCGACCTCGCCGCACTCACCGAGCCGATGGCGGTGGGCTGGCATGCCGTCCGCAAGAGCCGGATCACCCAGGGCCAGACCGCGTTCGTCATCGGGTGCGGGCCGATCGGACTGGCCGTCGTCACCATGCTGAAGGCCGCGGGCGTGCGCACCGTGGTCGCGAGCGACTTCTCGCCGCGCCGCCGGGATCTGGCCCGCGCCTGCGGCGCCGACGTCGTGGTCGACCCGGCCACCGAATCCGCCTGGGAGGCCGCGCCGAAGCCGCCGCGCATCGCCGGTGCCGCGGACATGCTGAACCTGGCCTTCGACGTCATGGAACGCGTGCGCCGCGTCCCGAAGGTCCCGTGGTGGTACCTGTTCCGTGCGGCACACACCCTCGATCGCGGCCCGGCCGGTCCCGTGGTCTTCGAATGCGTCGGGGTGCCCGGCATCATCGACCAGATCCTGACCGCCGCGCCGCCGTCGACCCGCGTCGTGGTCGTGGGAGTGTGCATGCAGCAGGACACCTTCCATCCCGCCAACGCCATCAACAAGGAGATCGAGCTGCGCTTCGTCCTGGGCTACGACCCCGGCGAATTCCGCGACACCCTGCACATGATCGCCGACGGCACCGTCGACCCCCGCCCGCTGATCACCGGCACGGTCGGGCTCGACGGCATCGACGCGGCCTTCGCGGCACTGGGCTCCCCCGAGCACCACGCCAAGATCCTGATCGATCCGCGCAGCGACAAAATTGCGCCCTGAGGCCGGGGCAAGGGTGTCTCTCGTGCGCCACGACGACTGAAACGCAAATAGTTCAAAAGTTCTGCTAAGCAACGGGTTTCGTTGATACCGTCGCGCGACCGGGCCGACATGTCCGGTGCAGCTCGCGAACCGTCCAGGCGGACGATCGTGAGATGCGTTCTCCCGCTTGATGAATCGAGACCGCCATGTCCTCCACCCTGCGCCCGCGCCGCGCGCTCGCCGCGATCGTCCTGGCCGCGCCGATGGCCGCCGCGCTCACCGCCACCGCGCCCGCCCACGCGAGCACCACCACCTGGACAGTCGTCAACCCCAACGGCAACGGCGCGTTCTCGGCGGTATCGGGTCAGCTGACCGTGAAGAACAAGAGCGGCGCGACGGTCTTCACCTGTCCGAGCCTGTCCTCGACCGGCTCGCTGCCCGCCGGCACCCGGACCACCTCCGGGCTGGGCGCCATCAAGAGCACGAATCCGGTCACCTGCACAAGTCCGGACGGGACGTCGTGGCAGGGCATGTTCACCGCGGCCGCGGGGCCGTCCAACTTGACGGCCACCTCCTACTCCGCGGCCACCGGCACCACCTCGATCACCAATGGCGACCAGTTCAACTCGATCAACCTGGTCTTCCGGACCGCCGTCGGCTACTCGTGCGCATTCTGGACCCATCACACCGCGATGACCTACACCAACGCCACGTCCACCCTGAAAGCCACCACCGCCGTCGTCAAGCTGGCCACCGACGACGGCGGCGCCACGCTCTGCCAGGGACTGTTCACCCAGGGGGAGACGATCACCTTCGCCACCGAGTACAAGCTCACCCCGGCGATCAAGATCACCGCCACCGTCAGCTGACCCGCGGTCCGCGCAGCCGGGCGGCCGACGGGCTACCGACCAGGATCGCCCGACGGTGACGCATCGCCGTCACCGCCCGGCTTCGTCTCGCCCGCGCCGATTCTGCGCGGGCGCATCGCCGGCCGAGGGCCGCCGGCAGAGGCATCCGTGCCGGTGCGTTTCCGACGCGAGGCGCCGAGGTCGATGACGTTGCGTTCGTGCTCGGCGGTGCCACCCGCCGGTGCCGCGGGCCGACCCGCGGCGTCGACCGGCCAGGCCCCGGTCTCGCCCTGCAATTCCGCGCGAGTCACCGGGCGGGTGGGCGCCGGGTCGTACACGGTCTCCGGATACCAGGTGCGACGCCGGGAGTCGCCGCTATCCTCGCGACCTCGCCGCGGCCGCCTGGGCAGCCGGACGACGTTCGACGCCCCGCCCTCGGCGGCGCTCGAGCCACCGTCGGCGGCCTTCGTCTCTTCCCACTTCCGACGCAGCTGCTCCACCGCGTCGAAACGGCTTCCACCAGGCCCCGACCCGGCTTCCTGGTCCGACATCGAACTAACCGCGAACAGGCGTCGCGACACCCATCGATCCCACAGCGGCCACTCCGAACTTCCTCTCAGGTCTATCCTTCACCTTCACATTCTGCATCAACGCGCCCATGACTCGTCTTCGACCCGTCCGCACCGGGGCTCGGATCACGCGGAAACGGTCGGCCGCCGGTCGGCTAGGTCCGGGTCTTCGGTGTCGTCGGCGGCGTCCTGGCCTCGCTGCGGTACTGGTCCCACCACGAGGCGCTCTCGCTCGGCGCGGCGTTCGGGTCCTTCGACGGCGACGACGGGCTGGGGATGCCGAGGGCCCGCAACCGCCAGTCGTCCTCCCGGATGGCGGCCACGATGCGCACGGGGACGACGGCGGTGAGCAGCAGGTAGTTGCCCACACAGATCATCAGGCAGACCGGCGGAATGGCGACCACCGTCGCGATCCCGAAGGTCCCCAGCTCGATCGGCCCACGGGAGATGGCCACGACGTTTCCGCAGATGCTCGCCAGCACGGCGGCGACGAGCAGCAGCTCATAGACCCGGACCAGACCCGTGGCCTTCTCGTCGCGAATCCCCACGAGCGTGATGAAGGTGCAGGCGACCAGCGCGACGGTGAGACCGGCGACCACCGGCCACAGCCAGGTGAGGTCTTCGGGTATGCCCGCCACCTGGGCGAGCGTGGAGGTGAAGGTGAACGACGCGATCGCCGCGGCGACGACAAGTACTAGCCCTAGGCCCACAAGCAGCTTCGGCACGGTGAACGGAACAGGTCGAGGGAAAGGGTCCGTGTGGTCCATCAGGCTCCATCCTACGGGCTACGGCCACCAAACATGCAGGCCCTCAACAGAGTACGGCCACACACGCACTAGACGCCGTACGGTCACGAGCCCGAGGCGGCCGGGACCCGCCGGTGACCCGAAGACCGGTCCCCCGGTACGGACAAGGGAGCATGCTGGGGCATGCCGCACGACCTCACGCCCGACGCCACGCCGACCCCGCGAGCTTTCGATCATCCGGACTCCGCTCACCCGCTCCGCGCCTACGCCGTCGAGCGACGCGCGATAGTGGGCTTCGGCGCGTGCTCGCACACCTCGAATCCCTTGCCGACACCCAGGGCATCCGACGGATCCTGCTGGAAACAGGCTCCTACAACCGAGCAGCCACCCAGCTCGACCCGTCCGCCGGATACGACCCGATCCCGCCCTCTGTGCCGGGCAGACCCGACTTCAACAGGGCCTACGCGAAGATCCTGAGCGAGCCCGCGGTTGGGGACCCGGGTACGTGGCGCTCAGCGTGAGCTGACGCAGACGACGTAGCGGCGCTCGTCGTAGACGACGCCGCGGTCGCCCGCCGTGCAGACGTTCACGTCCGTGGTGTCGTGGCGGATCTCGAGGACGCGGACCCGGCCGGGAACGGCGGCAGCGCATTCCACGTGCCGGACCGCGTCGCCGGACAGGTCCAGGCAGCCGCCGACCGTCCAGTCGATGTCCAGGCACAGAGTCTCCTGGACGCCACCGGGGAGCGTGCGCGACTGGGAGCGGTCGACGTCGCCCGGGCAGTGACCGCCCGCCGACGCCAATTGCGTCACTTTGTA
Source organism: Nocardia canadensis (assembly GCF_032656385.1). Classification (NCBI taxonomy): domain Bacteria; kingdom Bacillati; phylum Actinomycetota; class Actinomycetes; order Mycobacteriales; family Nocardiaceae; genus Nocardia; species Nocardia canadensis. Next base: position 468,357 of record NZ_JAVCWB010000008.1, on the reverse strand, counting down.
GTGAGAATTCGCGCTTCCGCACGCGGCCTGCTGAATATCGGATGCGCCCACATCCACGCAATCGCCGACACTCAGATCCACCCGGGGAATCCGGGACGCGGATTTACTCAATGTGGACGCCACACCGCCGGATAGCTCGAGAATAGTACCCAGCGGCTGAGTTGCCGAAACCTCGGACAGCGAAGCAGTTGCGGGAGAATCATTCTCGGGCGGTCCGGACAGCCGCGCACCGAACCCCGCGATGACGGAAAGCGCGCCGTAGAAGGCCCCAGCCAGGGCGAACACCGCCACTACCGACACACCGGCCACGGCAATGCTCTTTCGACGCGCCATCTGTGTTGTTCCTACTCATCCGCTGGGCGCCCCGACCGACACCCCACTCGCCTGACAGTTCTTACACGGCCGGACACGAACGTGTCGAATTGTGAATCTGCGCAGTTTTACAGCAGAAAGCTGGTCCAGCGCCCAATTCGGGACGGATAACTCTCCGCCGGAAAAGAGTGCTAGGGTCTGCCCGATCTCACTGGCGGACACCACGGTTCGTGCCCTCGCGCACGCCGGTCGGCCGCGCAGTCTTCGTCATGCGTAAAGGAAATCCCTGATGAAACTCGGTCACTTCCCCGCTACCGCGCTCCTGGTCGGCGCCGCCGTCTGGATCTCCTCCGGAGCCGTCGCCGCGCAACCGACGGCACCGGCGCCCCAGGCCACCGCGTCCGGGGTCGAGCAGTCCGTGCGCTACGAAGCGACCCTCACCGAGTTCTCCCGGGTGCTGACCACCACCGTCTCCGGCGGCACCTTCACCACCACCGACGACAACACCGCGGTCACCCTCACCTCCGACGCGGGCGAGGTCGTCGCCCGCATTCCGCTCACCTACCAGATCTCCGGTGCGACAATGCGAGTCGCGCAGACGATCTCCGACGGCGGTCGCCACCTCGTGCTCGCCCCGCAGGCGAACGCCACCGAGATCGGCGAGATGCAGACCATCAGCCCCATGTCCCAGCTGACGAACGAGATCAACCGCAACGTGGTCGGCGTGGTCGTCGGCGGCCTCCTGGGCGGCCTCATCGGCACGGTGCTCGGCTTCGGTTTCCTCAGCATCATCACCGGCCCCGTCGGCCTGGTCCTCGGCGCGATCGCCGGCGGCTACGCCCTGGGCGGCCAGCCCTTCCTCGACGCCGTCACCGCCGTCGTCAGCGGCCGGCCCTGATCCGCCTCCTCGCCGACGATCGACACCGCCACCGCGCAACGCGCCGCGCCCGCGTCGCTGCCATCGCGCCGGCGCGACGCGGGCCATAGTGGTCGTATGGCTAACCAGACCACGGTCGCTGCCGCGTTCGAACCTCTGCTGCGAGCCAGCTTGGGACCGCGCCCCGCGATCGGGTTCGAATTCTGGGACGGCAGCGCGATCCTGCCCGAGGGTGCGAGCCCCGGCACCATGCGCGTGCGATCCGCGGAGGCGCTGCGTCACCTGATCTGGTCGCCCGGTGAGCTCGGGCTGGCGCGCGCCTTCGTCTCCGGCACCGTGGATCTGGACGGCGACATCTTCCGGATGCTGCGGGCGCTTCAGTCCACCGCGCCGAACGACGCCCGCCTCGGTCTCGGCGCGGCCTGGCAGGCCATCGGCGCGGCACGCCGACTCGGCGCACTCGGGCGCCGCCCGCAGCCTCCCGCGGAGGAGGCACGGCCGCGGCGCGGACCGCTGCACACCAAGCGCCGCGATGCGGCGGCGATCAGCCATCACTACGACGTCGGCAACGACTTCTACCGGCTGGTCCTCGGTCCGAGCATGACCTACTCGTGCGCGCGGTTCGTGCCGGAGGACGACGGCTCCCTCGAACACGCCCAGCGCGCCAAACACGACCTGGTCTGCCGCAAGCTGGGTTTGCCCGAGCGGTCGGGCATGCGCCTGCTCGACGTGGGCTGCGGCTGGGGATCCATGGCCATGCACGCGGCCTCGACCTACGGGGCACAGGTCGTCGGTGTCACGATCAGCAGTGCTCAGGTCGAGCTGGCGCGGCGGCGAGTCGCCGAGGCGGGATTGTCGGACCGGGTCGAGATCAGACTCGCCGACTATCGGGACCTGCGCGGCGAGACGTTCGACGCCATCTCCTCGATCGGCATGTTCGAACACGTCGGCTCCCAGCGCGCCGCCGAGTACTTCGACACCCTGCGCGCCCTGCTGCACCCCCATGGACGACTGCTCAACCACGCGATCTCCGCACCGGGCGGCTCGGTCATGCAGAAACGATCCTTCATCGGACGCTACGTGTTCCCGGATGGTGAACTCGTCGATGTGGGCGAGGTCGTCCTGGCGATGCAGCGTGCCGGCTTCGAAGTCCGTGATGTCGAGGCCTTGCGCGAGCACTACGCGCGCACCCTTCGCCAGTGGGTCGCGAATCTGGAAAACGGTTGGGAACAGGCGGTTTCCCTCGTCGGCGACGGCCGCGCCCGAATCTGGCGACTCTATATGGCCGCCTCGGCGCTGGGCTTCGAGGACGGCGGACTCGGAATCCACCAGGTACTCGGCGTCGTCCCGGAACCGACAGGAGAGGCCGACATACCCACGACCCGGCGCGCCTGGGGATAGATCGCGGGACAGCCCACCGCGGGCGATACCCCGCCGGGGTGGCCGAGATCGTCCCGAATATCGGCCACGATCTGCGGTAGGTGAATCCGGAACAGATCGTCCTCCCCCGGGTTCTTGATGTTCGTCGAAACCCCCGACCAGATCCGGGCCCGACTCCCCACACGGCGCGGCACACTCCGGCCGGGCCACCTCCACCGTTGACCGGAGCGTGTCGTGCGAGTTCAGCCCACCCGAGCGCGGTCGGTGGTGGCGCGGACATCGCCAGGTACCGTTGGCCGGTGAACCCAGCTGACGCGCGCATCCTCCAAGACGGCGATCTCGAGACCCGCGAGGAGAATCTGCGACTGCTGCTCGCGCGGGCGGCCGACGGCGACGCCTCGGCCGCGCAGGCATTGCGCACGTTGGTCCGCGACTATCCCGACTATCACCGCGCGCTGTACAGCCGAGCCCTCAACCGGGCCGCGGTCTTCGGCGACGACACTCTCCGGGAGCCACTGCTGGCGGCACTGGCCGACACCCGGTACAACTGCCAGGCGTGGGCGGCGATGGGCTGCGCGGCGCTCGGATTCCGGGAGGCGGTGCCCGGCCTGATCGCGATGCTGGATCATTCCCAACAGCTGGCGCGAGAGCAAGCGGTGATCGCGCTGGGCGTACTAGGCGACGAGTTGGCCGTCCCGGCGCTCACTCCCGTGCTGGGCGACTCCATCGCGGGGATGCGCGAGCGGGCCGCCGAGGCCCTCGGCCGGATCGGCGGCGATGCCGCCCTGGCCGCGCTCTGGGACGAATTCGAGAATCGCCGGTACTACCGCATCGGCTATATCGCCAGCGCGCTGTCCACCTTCACCCCGGAGGTGATCCCACGGCTGTGCGACGCGGCAGGCAGCGACGACCCGGACCAAAGGTATTGGGCGGCAGTCGCACTCGGCTCGACCGGCGACGACCGTGCCGTGCCGACCCTGGAACGGCTGATGGCCAACGACCGTGGTTCGACCGTCTTCGACGGCATGGTGAGCGTCGCCGCGAAGAAGGGCCTGCGCACCCTGCGGCGGATCCAGGCCGCGATCGCCGCGCGCGAATCCTGACTCCGATCCAGCCGGGCACGACCCGCGGCGAGCCTGCCGGAATCGTCGGCCGCCGCCACATCGTGGAATGGAACCGGGCACACCGAGACCTAGCGCTTGAAGGCGTCTTTGATCTTGGCGCCGGACAGTTTCAGGTTTCCTCTGATTTGATCGGCCCGGCCTTCCGCCTCGAGGGTTCGGTTACCGGTGGCCCGACCGAACACCTTCTTGATCTTGCCCTTGGTCGCCTCGGCGGAATAGGCGATCTTCTTGCTGATACTCATGGCACTTCTTCCTCGGGCCTGCAGCGCCGACGAGCCGGCAACGCCTCCGAATTCATGGTCGTGACAGGCGTCGGCGACCATCGTGTCGTTACCAGTCAACGCGCCCCATCCACCGGAGTCAACGGCGTCTGTCCTGCACCGACCGGTCGAGCGCGGCGTCGGCACAGGCGCGCCCGCGCCGCCGGTCAGGTCGGCGGATGGTCGGCGGTACCGCGTTCGTCGAGTTCGCGCTGCAGGTTCGAATTGATGCGCTGCGCCTCGGCGAGTTGGTCCTCGAGAATCACGATCCGGCACGACGCCTCCAGCGCGTTGCCCGCATCGACGAGTTCGCGGACGCGGGCGGCGATGCGCAGCTGGTAGCGCGAGTAGCGCCGGTGCCCGCCCGCCGAACGTTGTGGGGTGAGCAGCCGCGCGGCGTCGAGGCCGCGCAGGAACGCCTGGGTCACGCCGAGGATCTCCGCGGCGCGGCCCATGCTGTAGGCGGGGTAGTCATCGTCGTCGAGTTTGTCCGCCGGGCTGGTGCCGTCGGCGGGATTGATGTTCGGGTGCTGCACGAGACCTCTCGGATTCAACGCCGGAAGGCCCCGGCGCACTGAGCGCCGGGGCCGTGATTACGACTGAGGGATTGATTTCACTTGCGTACACCGGCCACCGAGGCCGGTCTGAGACACCGCATCCGACAACTCCCGGGATGCGGGACTGGTAAATGACTACTCAGTGGCCACCACCTCCAATTCGTCGGTTCTACTGCGGTCGTGCGGGGGGTCTTGCGGTCTTCGTCCCCTCCGGCGGTCCGGCCGAGTGCACCGGATTCGCTTCTCCGCCGGAGGGGACGGTCGAACTGTCATCCCGGGCAGTTCGCCTGCCCGGCCACCTGACTTCATCTTGCAACGACACCGACTGTATACCCAGTCATCGATAATGTCTACACCCGCCGCTACAGATTTCTTCGACCCGCAGCAGCGCTATCCGATCAGCGCCGCGGGGGCGGCGGCACGCCGTCCATGATCTCGGTCCACCAGGTGTCCAGCGGGCTGGGGTTGGGCCAGATCGCGCTCGGCTCGACCCTCGCGACGGGGTCGGTGTGCCGGTCAGTAGGCGAAGCAGGAGAAGTCGTCGTCGACACAGGGAACACTCCAGGCTTGGTCGATACGGTCGGACAGATCAGCGGTGTCGACCGCATGCTCGCCGACGCGCACTGCGGTGACATCGAGGCCCAGGTCACGGTCGGCGGTGCAGACGAAGGTCTCCTGATCGGCGCGATCGGCCTGGGTGGCTGTCGGTAAGACGGTCATCGGATCCTCCTCAGCGATCGGACGGATGGGTCTTGCGGTGGCCGGGCGGACCGGCCACCGGGAAGTCGACTTCGGGTCATCGGAAGAGTCGTTCGCGACGTTGTCGATACACATCACCTCTCTTTCGCTTCCCCTCGTCACACCGGGCGAGGTCGGGTGGCGGGAGCGAGGCCGACATCGTCGACCTCCAGCCCCCGGCTCAGGCGTCGATGGCCTGGAGTTCGCTGTCGCGGGAGATCTCGATCTTGCGAGGCTTGGCCTTCTCCGCCACCGGAACCGACACACGCAGAACCCCATTGCGATAGTCGGCACGGATCCGATCGGTATCCAGACTCTCCCCCAAGAACAACTGACGACTGAACACCCCACGCGGACGCTCCGCGGCGATCATCGACCGATCCGCATCCAGACCCGGCCGCGACGCACGCACCGTCACCACATTGCGCTCGACATCCAGATCCAAAGAGTCCGGATCGATCCCCGGCAGGTCGAACTCGACCACGAACTCGTCCCCCTCACGCCAGGCATCCATCGGCATCGCCGCCGGCCGCGCCGCCGTGCCGAACACCTGCTGGGTCCACCGGTCCAGATCACGAAAAGGATCGGTGCGCATCAACATGGCCGCCACCTCCAACTCACTCCATTCTCGATAGGATCATCGCCAGATAACCTCTGTCATCCGACATAGATATTATTTAGCACTCGACCCAGATGAGTGCAAGCAGCAGAACCAAGTAATCTGATACAGACCACAGAATCGAGGTGAAGGCACCGATGATCTCCCCGCACGACCCGATACCGGCAGCACAGGCGGTGTACGCGATCTCCGTAGCCGCGGAACTGGCGGGCATCGGGGTACAGACCCTGCGCCTGTACGAACAACACGGCCTGCTCACCCCCGCTCGCAGCGCCGGCGGCACCCGCCGCTACAGCGGCGACGACCTCACCCGCCTACATCGCATCACCACCCTCACCGGCGAGGGCATCAACCTGGCCGCGGTGGCCCGCATCCTCGAACTCGAAGACACCGTCGCCGCACTGCGCGCCGAACGCGATCGACTGCGCTCCGAACGCAAGCCGCCCCGCGCGTGATCGCGTGCTAGCCGGCGGCAGCGTGCTCCGGCCCCCGCTTGTGCGCGACCAGGGCGTCGACGAGGTAGGTGTGCACCGGTAGCCAGGCGGACAGACCGGCGATGGCGATGACGCGGTCCACGACCGAAGGCACCGGATTCACCAGACTGACCCCGACTCCCTCGGCCATGGCCTGTTGCGCACCGGCCGCCAGGTCCAGAACGGCGCGGCAGCCGAGAAATCCCGCGTCGCCGATGTCGACGACGAGGTGGCCGGTCTCGGCGGCGGCGAGGAAGGCGGCATCGAGCATGCGTCGCCACCGCGGGAGCGTGTAGGCGTCGACCTCACCGCAGACGTACAGGATCACCGCGTTGGGCCGGGCGACCAGTTCGCCCTGCAGCCGCGCGCACACCTCGGCGGGCTCGCCGGGAAGGGGCGGAAAGTGGTTTCCGCCGTGACGGGAGTGGACGCTCACGAGTCCTCGAATTCTCGGGGCACCGGTGCAGGCCCCGAATGCACGATCGGCCCTGTTTCATCAAGGACGGTCGCCGCCTCGATTCCACCACTGTCAGCCCTCGGTGTCAGCGACTGTGACAGCACTGTTGCCGCATAGGATCGGCCCCGTGGCTACGCGGCTGGTGCAGATCCATATCAAAGCTCGCGATGACGGTGCACTCGGACGGTTCTGGGCGGCGGCGCTCGGTTGGGAGACGGGCAGCGAGGCGCCGGGGGTGACCAATCTCGAGCCCGAGGACTTCGCCTATCCCGATCCGAGCGCGGTCTGTATCGACGTGGTGGCCGATCCCGCGCCCAAGACGGTGAAGAACCGCGTGCACATCGACCTCGCGACCATTTCGGCGACCGAGCAGACGGAGCTGGTCGCGCGACTGCGGGCGCTCGGTGCGACGCCCGCGGACGTGGGCCAGGGCGAGGTGCCGTGGACGGTGCTCGCCGACCCCGAGGGCAACGAGTTCTGCGTGCTGGAGCCTCGGGCGGTCTACCGGGGCACCGGGCCGATCGCCGCGGTGGTCGTCGACTGCGTCGATCCCCGGGCCATGGCGGGGTTCTGGGGCGAGGCGATGGACTGGACCGTGCACGAGGTGTCCGACGATCACGCGACACTGCGCTCCGCCGTCGGCGTCGGCCCCTATCTGGAGTTCCTCCGCACGCCGGAGCCGAAGACCGTGCGCAACCGCATCCACCTCGACCTGCGGCCCTATCCGGGCGACGACCACGCGGCGGAGGTGGAGCGGCTGCGGACCCTGGGCGCGACCGATCTCGACATCGGCCAGGGCGAAGTGCCGTGGACCGTCCTGGCCGACCCCGAGGGCCACGAATTCTGCGTGCTCACCCCGGCCTGACGGCAACACACCACTCGTCGAAACAGCTCCCGGCCTCCAGCAATCGACTGAACATCGTGTGATTGCGCCGTTATCCGCCCCTGATACGTTCGAAAAGAGGCTGATACCGGGCGGATTGCGATCCACAATGGAGGCGTCATGAGCGTTTTGTCCGACGACTTGCAAACTCTCAGCTACGAATCGTACGTCTATCTCTACTCGCTGGTGACGATGGAGGTGACCCGTCAGCAGCAGACGAACTCACCCGCCGGTTCCACCCCCGGTTTCGGACCTCCGAACCAGTTCCACCACATGCGCCAGTTCCCGGATGTCGAGTTCCGCGCGGTCGTGCGGCCGAACTTCGACACGCTGTACTCGTCGGCCTGGCTGGATCTGACCCGCGGCCCCGTCCTCGTCCACGTTCCCGACAGCGACGACCGCTACTACATGCTCCCGATCCTGGACGCCTGGACCGATGTGTTCGCTACCCCGGGCAAGCGGACCACCGGCACCGCCGAACAGGACTTCGTCATCGCCGGCCCCGGCTACCGCGACGAGCTGCCCGCCGACGTCACGGTGATCCGCTCCCCCACGCCTCATGCCTGGATGATCGGCCGTACCCAGACCAACGGGCCCGCCGACTACGCGGCGGTGAACAAGTTCCAGGACGGACTGCGGATCACCGAACTGGCCGACCCGCCCCCGTTCGAGCCGGATCCCGCCCTGGTCACCGAAACCGAACCATTGCGGCAGGTCAATACGATGTCGGCGACCGAGTTCTTCGATCGCGCCGCCGCCGCACTGAAAGCCGACCCGCCGCACAGCACCGATTTCTCCCAGCTGGCACGGATCGCGCTGCTGGGCATCGTGCCCGGGCAGGACTTCGACGCGACCCGCTTCTCCCCCGAGGAGCTGGAAGCGATCGAGGCGGGTGTCGCCGCGGCGCGCGCGGCGGTGGCCGCGGCAACGCCTCACCTGGCTCCGCCGGTCAACGGGTGGGTGAGCGTGCACGGCAACATCGGCGTCTATGGCAACGACTACCTCAAACGATCTGCCGTCACGCTGGTCGGGCTGGGCGCCAACCCGCCCGAGGACGCGATCTATCCGCTGCTGACCGCCGACGCCGACGGCGAACCGCTCGTCGGCGACAACGACTACGTGATCCACTTCGACGCGGGGAAACTGCCACCGGCCACGGCGTTCTGGTCGATCACCATGTACGACGCCGAGGGCTTCCAGATCCCCAACGAACTCGATCGCTTCGCCATCGGCGACCGAGATCCCTTGCGGTACGACGCGGACGGTTCACTCGACATCTCCGTCTCCCGCAAGAACCCGGGCCCCGACCTCGAATCGAACTGGTTGCCGGCGGCGAGCGGCCCGATGGGCATCACCATGCGCCTCTACGCGCCGCGCTCCGAAGCACTCGACGGCACCTGGGCGCCGCCACCGGTTCAGCGGCGCAAGAACTGAGCACCGCCGCGGCGCACGGCATAGATCACGATGCCGAGCACGACGACGCCCGCCCCGGCCAGCACGGAGATGGCGGGCAGCGTGCAGGCCAGGACCGCACACCCGAGCAACCCGATGACCGGCACCCACCGCGGCGGGCGACCCTCCGACGAGGTCAGCGTCCACGCGGCCGCGTTCGCCACGGCGTAGTAGAGCAGCACGCCGAAGGAGGAGAATCCGATCGCGGCCCGGATGTCGGCCGTGGCCGCGGCGACGGCGACGATCACCCCGACCGTTACCTCGGCCCGGTGCGGCACCGCGAAGCGCGGATGCACCGCCGCCAGTCCGTGGGGCAGGTGGCGATCCCGGGCCATCGCCAGCGTCGTGCGCGACACACCGAGAATCAAGGCCAGGAGCGATCCGAGTGCGGCCACCACGGCACCGACCCGAACCACCGGCTCGAGCCACCCGGCGCCGGCGACCCGGACGACCTCGGTCAGCGGTGCGCTCGCCCGCGCCAACCCCTGCGGCCCCAGCACGACCACGGCCGCGACCACGACGAACGCGTACACCACCAGCGTGATGGCCAGCGCCAGCGGAATCGCGCGCGGAATCGTGCGCGCCGGATCGCGGACCTCCTCACCCAGCGTGGCGATCCGCGCGTACCCGGCGAACGCGAAGAACAGCAGGCCCGCCGCCTGCAGCACCCCGAATACGGTGACCTCGGAGCCGAGTTCCAGCCGCGCGAACTCGGCGGACTCGGACGTGCACGCCGCGACCACGACCGCGGCCAGCACCGCCAGCACGATCGCTACGATCACCCGGTTCAGCAGCGCCGATTTCTGGACACCGCGGTAGTTCACCGCCGTCACCGCCACGACCGCGCCGACGGCCACCGCATGCGCGTGCGCCGGCCACGCGTAGGTGCCCACGGTCAACGCCATCGCCGCGCACGAGGCGGTCTTGCCGACGACGAAACACCAGCCGGCCAGGTAGCCCCAGAATTCGCCGAGCCGTTCGCGCCCGTACACATACGTGCCACCGGAGGCCGGGTACCGAGCGGCCAATCGCGCCGAGGAGGTCGCGTTGCAGTACGCGACCACGGCCGCCACCGCGAGCCCCACCAGCAACCACGATCCGGCCGAGCGTGCCGCCGGTGCCAGGGCCGCGAAGATCCCGGCGCCGATCATGGCGCCCAGCCCGATCATGACCGCGTCGGTGACCCCCAGGCTGCGGCGCAGGCCGGTCGGCGTTGTGTCGGACACCTTGCTCCCGTCTCGGGTGATCGCGATATCCATCAAATTCATTTGATGGGTTCGGTGTTATCCTGGATCGGTGACGTCGACTCGTCAAGCTGTTCCACCGTTTGTTCATCTGGCCGCCCATCCGGTGCGATGGCAGTTGCTCAGAGAACTCTCGGGCAGTGACTGTCGCGTCCGCGACCTCGCGACCCGCCTCGACCAGCCGCAGAACCTCATCTCCTACCATCTGCGTCTCCTGCGGGAAGGCGGGCTGGTCACCACGACGCGCAGCAGCCACGACGGCCGCGACAGCTACAACCACCTGGATCTGGACCGGTGCGCCGCCCTGCTCACCGCCGCGGGCCCCGCACTCCACCCCGCGTTGCGCCTGCACCCGAACGCGCCTGCCTTCGATCCGCCGTCGACACCGGCGGTGCTGTTCGTCTGCACCGGCAACAGCGCCCGCTCGGTGATCGCCGAAGCGCTGCTGCGCCACCGAGGTGACCACCGGGTCGACGCCGTCAGCGCGGGCACGCGCCCGAAACCGGCGATGCACCCCGCCACGATCCGGGTATTGCGCGAGGAGTTCGGCATCGACATCAGCGGACGATCTCCCCGCGCGCTGACCGAGGTCGACGACACCCGATTCGACGCGGTGATCACCCTGTGCGACAAGGCCCGCGAGGTCTGCCCCGACTTCGGCGAGAATCCCCGCCACCTGCATTGGAGTATCCCCGATCCGGCGGCAGCGGGCGAGAACTACCCGCTCTTCCGCGCCACCGCGAGCGAGATCGACACCCGCGTTCGCTACCTGCTGCCCACCCTCACCGTCCGCACGAAAGGAAGTGCGTCATGACGTCCTCCACCGAATATGTCGGCGTCCGCTATCTCGTCGACGACGTCGCGGCCGCCATCGAGTTCTATACCGGCACACTCGGTTTCACCGTGCACATCAATGCCGCACCCGCATTCGCCGACGTCGTGCGGGGATCGCTGCGGCTGCTGCTGTCCGGACCGGCCAGCTCCGGTGCGCGGGCCACCCCCGCCGACATCGCGACGCCCGGCGCCAACCGTATCCATCTGATCGTCGACGACCTTGCTGCCGAGGTCACCCGCCTGCGCGACAACGGCGTCGTCTTCCGCACCGACATCGTTTCCGGGCCGGGCGGCAGTCAGATCCTGCTCGCCGACCCCGCGGGCAACCTGATCGAATTGTTCCAGCCGGCCGACCACCCGCCGGGCCGCCACTGACCGAGGCCATGGTGCCCGCGCGGTCGCTCCGCCTAGTCGTGACCGGCGGAGCGCGTAGCCGGGGAGCCGCCGTCCATGATGTCGAGCCACCAGGATTGCAGGGGGCTCGGATCGGGCCAGTCCACGAACGGTGTCTCGGGGGCGGGTTCGGGGCGCGTGGGGTCCGCGTCGAGTTCATCGGTCATGACGGAGGTCTCTCGATAATGCCGCGGCGGCCGAGGGCGCACACGCGGTCAGCCGATATCGGGCAAATGGTGGCCGACGCGGCCGACCGCGTGCAGGATCTGGGCGTTCGCCACGTCGTCCGGGGTGTCGGCCGCGATCACCAGCAGGGTCAGGTGGACGCCGTTCACGCCGACGAGGTGCATGGTGTCGGGCAACTGGCCGATGTCGGGGACCCGCAGATCGATGCCGTCGTCGTGGTCGATGCGGCGCTGGTTGCGGCTGGTCACGTTCCAGTCGAAGCTGATTCGCGCCGTCTGGCCGAGGCGGGGCGTGAGGGCGCTGATCAGATCGTGGAGTTCGGCGGTGAGGTTCACCGTCCGGGGCCACCAGGCGCCGTCGAACAGCTCGGTGTGACTTTCGCTGCCGCGCAACAGCAGTCGCGGGGTGCGGGTCGGCACCGGGAAGGGCTGCCGGTCGCCGCCCATCGCCTGGTGATCGGTGATGGGCCGCGGACTGTCCGCGGGCTCGGGCTCGGACTCGGCGGGGTCTGCTTCGGCCGCGGCCATCAAGGACTGGTGGGCGACCCGTTCGTCGGTGTCGGACGGAATCACCTGTAGCACCAGCATGCTCGCGTCGCGCCCGAACACATACATCGTGTTCCACAGCTCGAAGTGATAGGAATCCAGCCGGACGGTCTCTCCCGCGACGGTGATCCGCGCGGGCGCCGAGGCCCAGCACGACGGGTCGTACACGACCCGCCAGACCGGGCCGAGCCGCACGCCCAGCACCGCGAGCAAGTCGGGAAGTTCGGCGGCCAGGTCGGTCGAACGCGGCCACCAGGCACCGTCGATGTAGCGGTCTCCCGCGGAGCGTGACCGCATCCGCAGCCGCGGCGTGTAGAGCGGGGGAACCTGGTGGCGGGCGGGTGCCGCGGCGGGATGATGAGTTTCGCGAACGCGCATGTCGATCGGTCCTTTCGGCCGGGATCCGAGGAATCGGTATCAGCTCCGGGGACCTGTACACCTCCAGTAGACGCGCGAATCCCGCGCTTGTCAACGTTGTAGGTCTACACTGGCAACGACAACCGAAGCAGACGGAGGTGCCCTCATGACCGAGGCTTCGACCGATGGCGCCCGCCGTCCCCCCAGCACGGTGACCAGGGATTCCGTGCTCATCGCGGCGCTGATGATCGTCGATCGCGACGGCGTCGACGCGCTGTCGATGCGGCGGCTGGCCGAGGCGGTCGGCCGGGACCCGATGGTGATCTACCGCCACCTGCCCAACAAGGCCGCGGTGCTCGACGGCGTAGCCGAGTTGGTGTTCGAGCAGTTGATGGTCGACGCCGACGATCCGGACTGGGCCGCACAGCTGCGTGCGGTCGCACGCTCGTTCCGCGCCCTGGCGCTCGCCCACCCGAATGTGGTCCCGCTGCTGGTGACCCGGCCGTTGTCGACCCCGCTCGGCATGCGCCCGATCGCGGTGGTCCGGCCACTCGAGAACATCCTGCGGCTGCTCACCAACGCCGGCTTCGCCGGCGCCGACGCCCTGCACATCTACCGCGCGCTGTTCGGATTCCTCTACGGCCACGTGCTCAACGAGCTCCAGGAGGTGATCGAGCGGCCGGAGGAGTCCGACGAGGTCCTGCGCCTCGGCCTGCACCGTTTGCCGATCACCGAATTCCCGCTGGTGCGCGAACTCGCCCCGGTGCTGGCCGCCTACGATGGCGCGGCCGAACTCGAGCGCGGCCTGGACATCCTGCTCACCGGTCTCACCGCGACCCTGACCTACCCCGCGGGCTGACACCCTCCGGCTCGGCCCCGCCCTCGGACTCCCACCGCTGCTCGGCGGACTCGCCGTCGAGGTCGGCCGGGACCACTCGCAGGTGGAGCCGGTAGCCGTCGACGCCGAGCACATCGACGGTGTGCGGGCGCATGTAGTGATAGCCGTCCAAGCGCACCCGATGACCCCGATTGTCGAAAGTACGTGCGGTGGCCGACCACTCGCCGATGTTGTAGCTCAGCCGATGAATCGGTCCGCGCCGGGTCTCGAGCCGCGCCAGCAGGTCGGGCAGCTCGGCGACCAGGTCTGCGCCGTGCGGCCACCAGGTCGTCGAGGCGTCCGCGTGTGGTCCGGCCGATATCCGCGTCATGATCCGGCGCTCCTGTCCCGGCTCGCGCCGACTCCGTCGCACGGCAGTCACCGCGGAGGTCTATGTCGTTAGTCTACGCTGTAGACGTCAGTTGTAGGAGTACGTAGAATCACTATTACGACCAGGCGAGGACCCCCATGGCCATTACCGAAGTCGCGGTTTACGCGCACCTGAGCAAAGCCGATGTCGAGGCGCTCGGCGAGGAACTCGACGCGATCCGTCGCGATATCGAGGATCGGCGCGGCACCCCCGACGCCGACTACATCCGGCGCACGATCGCCTTCCAGCGCATCCTCGACGCGAGTGCGCGGTTGCTCCTGGCGAGCAGCGGCTCACGACTGGGCTGGCTCGTCGGCACCTCGGCGCTGGCCGCGGCCAAGAGCATCGAGAACATGGAGATCGGCCACAATGTGTCGCACGGCCAATGGGATTGGATGAACGATCCCGAGATCCATTCCCGCACCTGGGAATGGGACATGGCCGGGGTGTCGTCGCAATGGCGCTACTCGCACAACTACCGCCATCACATGTTCACCAACGTGGTCGGCATGGACGACGACGTCGGCTTCGGCGTCATCCGGGTGACCAGGGACCAGCAATGGCGCCCTCGCCTGTTGCTGCAACCGCTGCAGAACCTGCTCCTGGCAGCCACTTTCGAGTGGGGCATCGCCCTGCACGGCCTGTACTCCGAACGCGACCGCGCCGCGACCGACGCCGAGAAGACCGCGCACACCAAGGCTTTGGTCCGCAAGATCGGCAGGCAGGCCGCCAAGGACTACCTGTTCTTCCCGATCCTCAGTAGACGGCGCTGGCGTCGCACCCTGACCGCCGACATCGCCGCCAACGCGCTGCGCAACATGTGGGCCTATGTCGTGATCTTCTGCGGCCACTTCCCCGATGGCGCAGAGAAGTTCACACCGGAAGCGATCGAGCACGAAACCCACGGTGAGTGGTACCTGCGTCAGATGCTCGGCACCGCCAACTTCGACGCGGGCCCGATCCTGGGCTTCCTCAGCGGCCATCTGTCGCATCAGATCGAGCATCACCTCTTCCCCGACCTGCCCAGCAACCGCTATGCCGAGATCGCGGTGCGGGTGCGCGCGCTCTGCGACAAGTACGACCTGCCCTACACCACGGGCCCCCTGCCCAAGCAGTACCTGCTCACCCTGCGCACGATCAACAAGCTCGCCCTCCCCGACTCGTTCCTGCTGGCGACCAGCGACGACGCGCCCGAAACCGCGTCCGAGCGCAAGTTCACCACCGTGACACCCGCCGAGCCCGGCGCGATCCGGCGCGGCCTGCGCACCGCCTTGCGCTCGCGGTAGGTACCCGGTCTCGGTGCACCAACCTTCGATGAGGACCGATGCTGTCTGCCCCATCGCGGCGGTACCGACCTCCCGGGATTCCTGTCACTGATGCGCGGCGTGCCTGGGGCTCCGCGCCTCTCCCTTGCGCACCGGCGCGGAAAGACCCGAGCCTCGCCCGCCCGGCGCCGGCCAGTCCTGCGGGATGCCCAAGATGGCGCTCACGCCGCGGATCGCCGACAGCACCGCGTGCAGGTCGTCGAATCCCTGTCCGAAGGCTTCGGTGCGGTCGTCGATGCGGAAGGGGCACAGGCAGGTGTGGGGGCTGTACGGGTCGCGGCGGGGGCGACCGAGCACGATGACCACGGGGCCGGCGGCGGTGTCGACGGCTCGTGCGCCCAGAGGCGGGCCGAACTCGCGGGCGTGCGCGGCGGGGGCGCCGCCGATGCGGGGGCGGGCGGCCACGGGTTCACGAGGCCGATGGGGGTCGTCCGCGTTGTCCGGGGAGCCGAATCGGGCTGTCGCACTGTGGATGTCGATCAGGGCCGCGTAGACCGCCGACAGCCGGTCCGGGCCGCGGACTCGATGGGTGCGCGTACCCGCGACGCGATAGGTGCAGTGCCAGTCCTGTGTCATGGCGTCCTGCCGGGGATCGGCGATCTCCACCCCGAACTCGCGGTCGCCGTCGCGGACGGTGCTCGCCACGACTACTTCGCCCAGCTCACTGTTCACAGTTCCTCCTAGGGGTCCAGCGAAAAGTCGCGCCGTCGGGCCAGATGTGCCCGTAGTGCGCAGGGAGTTCGCGCCGCGCCCGGGCGCAGATGGGTGCGATCGCGATGCTCGGCCGTCAGCGGACGGTGACCACCCGGGAATGCCGGCCGGTGGCGCCGTCGGGGAACGGCGCGGCGCGGGTCTCGGTCTGGACGACACCGGTGCCGTCCACGGCACGGACGCGCAGGGTGTGCGTACCCGGCATGGCATCCCACGTCCAGGTCCACTGCCGCCAGGTATCGAGGGAATAGGCCGTGGCCAGCGTGGCCTGCCGCCACGGTCCGTCGTCCACCTGCACCTCGACGGCGGTGATCCCGCGGCCCTGTGCCCAGGCGACGCCGGCCACGGTCACCGGTCCGGCGGCGAGGTTCGCGAACGCGGCGGGGACATCGATCCGCGACGCGGTCTTGATCGGTGCCCGCTCCGACCAGCCGCGCTCGGTCCAGTACGCGCGGGCCTGGTCGAAGCGGGTGAGTTCGAGGTCGACGACCCATTTGGTGGCCGAGACGTAGCCGTAGAGTCCGGGCACGATCATCCGCACCGGATAGCCGTGGGCGACGGGCAGCGCCGCGCCGTTCATGGCCACCGCGAGCAAGGCGTCCGGGTTGCCCAGGACCGCGTCCAGCGGGGTCCCGGCGGTGAAGCCGTCCACACTGCGCGACAGGATCATATCGGCGCCGGGCGCCGGACCCGCTTCCCTGAGCAGGTCGGTGAGGCGATAGCCGGTCCAGGTGGCCGTTCCGGCGAGCGTGCCGCCGACCTCGTTCGACACACAGGTCAGCGTGATCAGTGATTCGACGGCGCGGCGCGCGCTCAACGCGTCGAAGTCCAGCACGATCTCCCGCGCCACCATCCCGTGGATGCGCAGCCGCCACTGCGCGCGGGTCAGCGCCGGCAGCTGCAACGCCGTGTCGATGCGGTAGAACTCCGCGGCCGGGGTGACGAACCGGGTCAGGCCGGGCACCGGGAGATCCATCTCGGGCAGGACCGGCGGTGCCGGGTCGGCCACGCGCGGCGGCACGAAAGCCGCTCGGTCCGCGCCGATATCGCGCAGTCGGCTACCGATGACGCGCCCCGCGGCGCCCGCGGCCACCGCACCGGCGGTCACTCCCGCGACCGCCAGCAGGAAGCCACGCCGGGTGAGACCATCTCCGGGTCGCCGAGCGGCCGGGACGACGAAAAGCAGACAGAGGGTGGCGATTCCCGCGGCCGTTCCCGCCACCGCGGGTATCGCGAAGTCCGGTCCCGCGGTCGGCCGCAGCACCGCGAGAACAGCGACTGTGGTCCCGAACCCGGCCAGGACGACGGCGCCCCGAGCCGGGCTGCGACGCGCGAGCAATCCGATCAGCGCGGCGGCCGCCACCATGACTACGGCCATCGTGATCGCCAGCGCCAGTTTGTCGTTGGTACCGAACCAGCGGATGGCACTGTCCTTCAACCACTTCGGCGTGTGGTCGACGACGGTGGCGCCCAGCACGAAGAACGGGGAGGCGGCCGGATCGAGAACCGCCGCGACCAGGTGTCCGATGCCGAGCACCGTCGCGGCGGCGGCCGTCGCGGCGAGCGCTGCGGTGGCGCGGCCCAGCGGCCGTGGGGTGTACGCGTTGCGGCGGACCATGCTGTCACTCCTGAGGTATCGAGTGTCGGCGCGGCCCGCCGCGGGCGGGTCAGCCGACTGTCATGCTGACGATCACCGGTGTGGTGGGGCCGGCCGAACCACCGGCGGGTTCGACGGTCACCGCGAGGGTGTCGGCGGCGTCGACGGCGGTGACCACCGAGGCCGGACCGTCCATCACCGCAACCGAGCGGGGGGCACCGCCCGTGGGAATGCGCCACAACTGGTACGCGCGGTCGGCGGGCAGCGCGGGCATGTCCTGGAATGACACCGCCGCGGCGCCCAGTGCCGTGGACTGGTGCACCGTCATCGCGCCGCCGCCGGTGATCGCGACCGACGACTCCCGGCTGTCGGGCTGGTCGAGCACCTGTTGCGCGGTGATCGCGCCGGTGCCGTCGTTCGTGCGGTCGATCACGACCGCGACCCCGGTGCCGATGCCGACCGCGACGACCGCGGCCGCGGCGGCGGTCAACCAGCGCAGTCGCCACCCTTTGCCCTGCGTGTCCCGCCGAGTCAGCGGGCGCACCTGCGGATCGAGCCGGTCCAGCGCCCGCATCAGCGCGGCTTCGAGCCGGGCGGGTGGGGGCACCGAGTCGGACACCGTCAACGCGGCCATGGTCTCGCGAATGCGCGACACGGCGGCGAGGAACTCCCGCGCGCGTTCGGGATCCGCGGCCGCGAGCTCGTCGTCGATAGCGCGCCGCTGCTGGGGATCGAGCGCGTCGAGGGCGTAGGGGTAGGCGTCGTCGAGCAACGGCCGAGGGGTCCGCCGATCTGTCTCGCTCATCGGGAATTCCCTCCGGTCAAACAGTTTTCGAGTCGCTTCAAGCCGTCCCTGATCCGGCTCTTCACCGTCGGCAACGGCACGTCCAGGGTCTCGGAGACCTCGGCGTAGGTGCGCCCGCTGTAATAGGCCAGCGCCACCGCCTCACGCTGCAGCTCGGTCATCGTCGCGAGACAGTCCTGGACCGACTGCTCGTCGAGCCGCTGGGTGACCTCCTCGGCCACGGTGTCGTGGTCACGGCCCAGATGGGTGTGCCCGAACACCAGGTCACGGCTGGTCGCCGACTGTTCGGCACGCACCCGGTCGACCGCGCGGCGGTGGGTCAGCATCATCAGCCAGCCGATCGGGCTGGCCTTACCCACGTCGTACTCCCCCGCCAGCGACCAGGCCTGCAGGAACACCTCCTGCGCGATGTCCTCGGCCGCGCCGTGGTTGCGCACCACCCGCAGCGCGAGTCCGAACACCCGCGGACTGGTCGCCCGATAGAACTCGGCGAACGCCGTCCGGTCCCCGGACGCGATCGCGCCGAGCAGCGTCACCAGCCGCGCTTGCACGGCGTGGTCGGGCTTGGCGGGCGCCGGGCATGCGGGCGCCGGATCGGTCACCACGCGCAACCGGATCGGCGAGGAGCCCGGGCGGTTCGTCATCGTGTGGTCCCTGCGTGCATCAGCATGAGAGGGATTTCGGCCAGCCCCGCGGTACGGATGGGCGCCGCCGAAAACTTTCTTCCGCAACTCTACGGTTCCCGGCGGCGTGACCATCGTCGACCTCACGCCGCGGGCGGCACGAGCACGCTGTCGATCATGTAGACCGTCGCGTTCGCCGTGCGCACGCCACCGCAGACCACGGCCGCGTCACCGACCTTCAGGCTGTCCCCGGAGCCGGTCACCGTGACGGCCGCGCCCTCGACGGTCTTGTGCGTGCCCGCGACATCCTGGGGCGCGAGCTGACCGGGCACCACGTGGTAGGTCAGGATCTTGGTGAGGGTGGCCGAATCGGTCTTCAGCGACTCGATGGTGGCCGGGTCGATCTTCGCGAACGCGGAGTCGACGGGCGCGAAGACGGTGAACTGGCCGCCGTTGAGGGTGTCGACCAGGTTGACCTGGGGATTGAGTTTGCCCGACACCGCCGCCACCAGCGTGGTGAGCATGGGGTTGTTGGACGCGGCGACCGCGACCGGGTCCTGAGCCATCCCGCTCACCGAGCCGGGGCCGCTGGGAACCTGGGCGGCGTATTCGGCGCACCCGGGCCCGACGAGACCCGACGCGCCGGAGCCGTTCGCCGCGGACGCGGTCATCGACGCGGAGGAGGTCGTCGCCGAGGTGGTCGCGGACGAGGTGGTCGAATCGTCGTCGGAACAGGCCGAGGCGCCGAGTACCGAGCCGAGAAGGGCTGCCGCCACGAGGGTGCTGCGCAGGGTTCGCATGGTCGTTCCGTCGCTTCCGAAAGGGCGGCGAGAGTGCCGCGCTGATGTGGACGCAACGGAGTTCGGCCAGCCCGCCCGGCCGGATGGCTCGGGATCGAGACCCGGTTCACCGGACACCCGGCGGGTGACGAAGCCGTCAGGGGGTCGGTGTCGCCACGCGTCGCAATTCAGGCACTATGGGGGTTATGCCCCATTCGAATCCTGTTGCCGCGTGGAAGTCCCTGCGTGATGGAAACGACCGTTTCGTCACCGATACCCTGCAGCACCCCAGCCAGGGTGCCGCGGATCGCGCCAAGCTGGCGGGTGGCCAGCAGCCCTCGGCGATCCTGTTCGGGTGTGGTGACTCCCGGGTCGCCGCCGAGATCATCTTCGACCGGGGGCTCGGCGACATGTTCGTCGTGCGCACCGCCGGTCATGTGGTGGACAGTTCGGTGCTCGGCTCGATCGAGTACGGCGTCGCGGTACTGCAGGTGCCGCTGATCGTGGTCCTCGGCCACGACTCGTGCGGCGCGGTGGCCGCCACCATCGATGCCCTCGACAACGGGACGGTGCCGGGCGGTTTCATCCGTAGCGTGGTCGAACGCGTCACCCCGTCGATCCTGCTCGGCCGCCGGGAAGGTCTGACCAACGTCGACGACCTGGAAGCCCGTCATGTGGAGGAAACCGCGCGCCTGCTCATGCAGCGTTCGTCGACCATCTCCGACCGCGTCGAGGCGGGCCAGCTGGCCATCGCCTGCGTGACCTACAACCTCGCCGACGGGCGCGCCCAGCTGCGCAGCGTCATCGGCGACATCGGCGAAGTCGCCTGAGCGGGTCGGCCGGTTCCGCCTCTCCGGGACCGGCCGACCAGCACCACCTCGTCAGGCGTATTCGGGACAGAACTGCATCTGGGCAGCGACGACGAGGTAGGCGGCGTCGCGGCTCGAATACCCCTTCTCGGTGAGCGCGGTCGCCATCTCGACATCGGTCGCCCCGGCGGCGCGTTCCTCGCAGATCGCCACGCCCATGTCGAGCGCCGCCTGGCGTGAGGAGTAGTAGATCCCCTCGCGGTCGAGCGTCGCGATGAACGCGTCCTGGTTGGTCGTGTTCTGGCTGTTGCTCGACGCGCTCGGTGTCGAGGGCGCGGTACGTGGAGCGCTGGTGCGGGGTGCGCCCGAACCCGGTGGCGGCTCGGCGGGTCCACCCGGCGGTGGCGTGCTCACCGCGGTCCGGCCGGTGTCCTGGGTGTCTCCGGCGGCGAGCAGCACCGAGGTGGCGCACCCGCCACAGACCAGCAGCAGAACACCGACAACCGCGAGCAACACCCACAGGGTCGTGTTGTCGCGGCGCGGCGGCTGCGGTGGATAGGCCGGGTAGGGCGCGGACGGATACTGCGGTGGAATCGGCGGCTGAGTCACGAATCTCCTTCGGTGCGAGACGAACAGCGGTGCAAGATCGCCATTCATCGCACCCGCGTTATCAACGACCCGCGCGCCCGATTCCCGGTGCCGCCGCGCGTGCGCGTCAGTAGACGGTGATGCGCAGCGCACGCATCTTCGCGTAGAGCGTGGTGCGCGAGATCCCCAGGGCCTGCGCGGTTTTGACCTTGTTGCCCTCGAATCGGCGCAGCGCCTCGACGATGACGTCGCGTTCGGCGCGGTCGATCGGCATGAGTTGCCGGATCGGCTGCTGCGTGCGGTAGGCCTCGGGGAGGTCGTTCACGACGACCGCGCCGCTTCGCCGGTGCCGGATGACATCGGTGACGACCGCGCGCAATTCGCGCAGATTGCCGGGCCAATGATGCGCGGACAGCGCCGAGAGCGCGCCCGGGGTGAAATACAGCGAGCTGTCCGCGCCCGCCTCGCGTAGCATCGCCGCGACCAGCGCCGGGATCTCGCCGCGGCGGTTGCTCAGCGGCCCGAGTTCGACGCGGTCGGTGCATTCGGCGGCCAGCGCGGCGGCCCGGCCGGTGAGGGTGTCCACCGCTCCGGTGACCAGCACGACGCGCGGCACCTGCCGGTCGGCGACATGGGTGGCGACGAGATCGATCAGATCGTCGGGCAACAGGTCGAGGCCGTCGACGCACACGGTGCCCTGCCGGGCGCGGACCAGCGCGGCGAAGTCACGGGCGAAGACGTCGCTGCCGTCGAGCAGGGCGTTGGCGGCGGTCAGGACGGTGACCGGCTGTTCGGTGGCGTGTTCGCGCGCGGTGCGCGAGCGCCCGGAACCCGGTGGTCCCGCGACCAGGAGCGGGTCGCCGGGCTCGAGCGCCCGGCGGGAGTAGGCGATGCTCGCCCGTTCGCGGGGTTCGACGTTGAGCAGGGTTCCCCCGGCCGGACCGCCGACCCGGGTCGCTTCGACCCGCACCGCCAGCCCGGACTCCAGCGTCAGATCGAAGACCGAGCTGCGCCGCACATCCGGTGCCATCATGCGCAGCAACGCGACGTCGGTGGCGCCGAGCAGGTCCGCGGCGGCCTGGTTGGACATGAGCAGGTCGCGCCCGATGGCCAGCACCGCGCGGCGGCGGGTGCCCGCGGCCTGGAACGCGGCGAGCAGTTCCTTGTCCGACACGCGGGAGCCGTCGAGCAGTCGCTGCTCGATGTCGGCGACCGCGCGGGCGACCAGCGGCGGCAACAGCGGGCTGGCTTCCCGGGCCACCGTCGACAGATCCAGCACACCCTCGATCCGGCGGGTGGTGGGGTGGAAGATGGGATGTCCGTAGCAGCTCATGCGCCGCAGTGGGACAGCGAAGTGCTCGTCGCCGTTGACGGCGATGCTGGTGCGGGTCTCCAGCGCCACCCCCGGCGCGGTGGTGCCGACCGCCTCTTCGAGCAGGGAGGCACCGATGTCGACGCCGAGGTCGTCGAAGACCTTGCGGGCACTGCGATTTCCGCACCATTGATGCGCGACGCGGCCTTCCCGGTCGATGACGATCGTGGTGAAGTCGGTGCCCTCGAGTCGATGGTTGAGGTCGTCGAGGACCACCGCGGCCGCGGCCATCAGCGGACTGGTCTCGTCGATGTCGACATAGCTGATCGTGTCCAGCGCCGAGCCCGGCTCCAGTCCGGCCATCGTCGCCCGATGCCAGGACGCGGCGATCGGTTCCCGCTTGGCCACCATGCCGTTCACCTCGGGTTCCATGCACTCACCGTAGCAATGGTGACCGGGGTCACGATTGTCCAGTTTCTGAACAGTCGCGTCAGCCCACCGTTGCGACTGTGGTTCGGCGTCGCTCCGGACGGGACGCATCGACGAGGATCAGGAGAACCCGCCATGAAGACCAAGGCCGCGGTCGTCTACCAGCCAGGCAAACCGATCGAGATCGAAGAGCTCGAACTCGACAAGCCGCGCGAGGGAGAGGTACTCATCCGGTACCTCTACGGCGGGCTGTGCCATTCCGATGTCCACATCGCCCACGGTGACCTGGAGGCGCGGCTGCCGATGGTGCTCGGCCACGAGGGCGCGGGCATCATCGAGGAGGTCGGGCCCGGCGTCACCCGGGTGGCGCCCGGCGATCACGTGGTGTGCTCGTTCATCCCGAACTGCGGCACCTGTCGCTACTGCTCCAACGGTCAGCAGTCCATCTGCGACATGGGCGCCACGATCCTCGAGGGCTATCTGCCCGGTGGTCGTTTCCCGCTGCGGGGACCGGCCGGTGACTACGGCGCGATGTGCATGCTCGGCACGTTCAGCCAGTACGGGGTGATCCACCAGAACTCCTGCGTCAAGGTCGACGACGACCTGCCGCTGGACAAGGCGGTGCTGGTGGGTTGCGGTGTCCCCAGCGGGTGGGGTTCGGCGGTCAACACCGCCGAGGTGAAACCCGGTGACGTGGTGGTCGTCTTCGGCATCGGCGGGCTCGGCATCAACGCGGTGCAGGGCGCGCGCTTCGCCGGCGCGCGCTATGTCGTCGCGGTCGACCCGCTGCACAACAAACGCGAACGCGCCCTCGAACTCGGTGCCACGCACGCGTTCGCCGACGCCGGTGACGCCCTGGCCACGATCAACGACCTGACCCGCGGCCAAGGCGCCGACGCCGCGATCCTCATCCCGGACCTGATGACCGCCGAGATCGTCAGCGCCGGCTTCGACGCTGTCGGCAAGGGCGGCAAGGTCGTGCTGACCGGGCTCAACAAGCTCGACGAAATCAACATCCAGCTCCCCGGTTCGATCATGACGCTGTTCCGGAAGGAACTGCGCGGCAGCCTCTTCGGCGACTGCAACCCGACCGTCGACATCCCCAAGATCCTCGGTCTCTACCAGAGCGGCGATCTGAAGCTCGACGAGCTCATCACCCGCACCTACACCCTCAATCAGGTCAATCAGGGCTACGACGACCTGCTCAACGGCCAGAACATCCGCGGCGTGCTCGTGCACGACCACTCCTGATCCGAAAGGCACGACGATGACCGAAGTACTCGAACCCACCACCACCGCGGTGCTGCCGCAGGTCCGCGCCTGGCTGTCCACGCCCAAGCAACTGTTCATCGGCGGCCGGTGGGTCGACGCGGCCTCGGGCCGGACCTTCCAGACCCGCGACCCGGCCACCGGCCAGGTGCTGACCGAGGTCGCCCACGCCGAGGCCGTCGATGTCGACCGCGCGGTGCGCGCGGCACGCGTCGCCTTCGAAGGCGAGTGGTCGCTGTGGACCCCGGCCCAGCGCCAGCGTCTGCTGTTCCGCGCGGGCGAGGCGATCTACGCCCATGCCGAGGAATTGGCGCAGCTGGAATCGCTCGACAACGGCAAGTCCGCCGGCGTCGCCCAGGCCGTCGACATCACCTGGGTCGCCGAGCTCTTCCAGTACTACGCCGGCTGGGCCACCAAGATCGAAGGCCGCACCATTCCGGTGTCGGTGCCGTGGGCACCCGGCACCCAGTGGCACGCCTACACCCTGCGCGAACCGATCGGCGTGTGCGGAGCCATCGTCCCGTGGAACTTCCCGCTGCTGATGGCCGCGTTCAAGATTCCCGTCGCGCTGGCGACCGGCAACACCGTCGTGCTCAAGCCCGCCGAGGACACCCCGCTCACCGCCCTGCGGCTGGCCGAGATCCTGGCCGAGGTCGGTCTGCCCGACGGCGTGCTCAATGTCGTCACCGGCTACGGCGACGCCGGGGCCGCGCTGGCCGCCCACGACGATGTCGACAAGATCGCTTTCACCGGTTCCACCGAGGTGGGCAAGCTCATCGTCGACGCCGCCAAGGGCAATCTGAAGAAGGTCAGCCTCGAGCTCGGCGGCAAGAGTCCCCAGGTCGTCTTCGCCGACGCCGATCTGGACCTGGCGATCCCCGGTACGGCGTCGGGATTCCTGTTCAACCAGGGCCAGACCTGCACCAGCGGCACCCGATTGCTGGTGGAGGACAAGATCTTCGACGAGTTCACCCGGGGCGTCGCCGAGGTC
The DNA here is from genome assembly GCF_032656385.1 of Nocardia canadensis. Taxonomy (NCBI): domain Bacteria; kingdom Bacillati; phylum Actinomycetota; class Actinomycetes; order Mycobacteriales; family Nocardiaceae; genus Nocardia; species Nocardia canadensis. The sequence continues at coordinate 443,181 of NZ_JAVCWB010000008.1, read as the reverse complement.
GCCGCGGCCAGCAAGATCGGCTCGGGGCTCGACCCGGCCACCGAGGTCGGCCCCCTGGTCTCGCAGACCCAGCTCGACCGGGTCCTGGGCTATGTCGATGCCGGATTGCGGGCGGGTGCGCGAGCACTGACGGGCGGGCGCCGCCACGGCGAGAGCGGCTACTTCGTCGAACCGACGGTGTTCGTCGACGTCGAGTCCTCGTTCAGCGTGTACCGCGAGGAGATCTTCGGCCCGGTCGTGGTGGCGACCCCGTTCAACGCCGAGCAGGGCGTGGCCGCAGCGGCCAACGACACGCCCTACGGGTTGGCCGCCTCGGTCTGGACCCAGGACGTGTCCAAGGCCCATCGCACCGCTCGCCAGATCAAGGCGGGCACGGTATGGATCAACGCGCACAATGCTTTCGACGCCGCACTGCCGTTCGGCGGCTACAAGCAGTCCGGCTGGGGCCGTGAACTGGGTACCGCGGCGATCGAGGCCTATACCGAGCAGAAGTCGGTCAACACCTTCCTCGGCTGACCGTCCCCGACCCGGCCACGGTGGGCACCGCCTCGCAGATCGGCGCCCACCGTGGCTACCGCGCTCGCGTCAGTTCGCGTTGACGGTCACCGCGTCGTCGGCGATCGAGTAGCTGATCGACCCGTTCTCGAAGTAGCTGATCTTGCCGCCCTCGATGTCCTGCTCGTCGGAGGTCGGGTAGCCGAGGCGGCCCCCTGCGCCGCCCTCGGCCTCCCACGCCTGCCGGATCGCGCCGTAGACGGTCTTGGTTCCCGTCGCCAGGTTGAAGTAGATGACACCGCCGGTGAACTCCTGGTACTTGCCACCGTTCGCGGCGTCGAGTTCCTCCGAGATCGGTTCGCCCAGCGGGCTCGACGCGCCGCCCGCTTCGTTGTAGTGGTCGCCGATCGTGCCCTTGACTTCGAATGCCATCCCACAAACCCTTTCGTACGGATACCAACTGGCGATTGCCAGCGGCGACGCTATCGCATAGCGACCGCACCGTACAGAGACTCGTATTGCGCCAGATCAGCTGTACACACGCAATTCTCAGCGACAGACCACGTTCGAGATCGGATGTTTGAAGGGCCATCAGCTACCGACCAGCATCGATAGGGTCGATCGGTCTCCGAGCCAGCGCTTTCCCGCCGTAATCCATACCCAGTCGCCGCGACTCCACACCTCGACACGCCGCGAACGCACCCGATGTGAAGATGTCCTCAATCCGTTCGGACGAACAGTCGACGGGTCACATGGCCTGGGCGGCCACGTACCCGAAGCTCGAGCGGTCCTCGTCGCGGGCAACCAGCTTGCCGTCGACGTAGATCGCGGCGTACGCGTAGTGCGCCTCGGAGTGCGAGATCGCCGCCCAGGTGAAGGATTCCTTGGGGAACCGCACGTCGACGGTGCGACACCACCGGTCACCCTCCATCGGGTCGGTCAGTGTCACGACCTCGTCGCGCTTGCCGAGCGAGTCGTAGTAGGTGATCTCGTTGCCTGTCTGCGCGTCCGTACAGAAGACGTAGCGGACGTTGCCGTAGGCAGGGACTTCGGCGGCGTTCGCCACCCCACTGCCCGCGACGACGGCGCCGGCGAGGGCGCCGCCCGCTCCGATCATCGCGATGGTGTGCCGGAGGGCAGACCGTGTCATGTCAAGCTGTCCTTTCGCGAAACGATGCGCCGACGGAACGCTCCCGTCGGCGACAGTCCGCACGAGGCACTGCCCGGGCGAACCGAACATTGAATCACAGTGCGGCACTTGCGTTGTCGTTGCGGCACAGCGACGACCGACTGCCTCGTGCGTCCGGGGCCGGCACGACGAGCGCCCAAGTGTTGGCCGCAGGCTGATCAGCTTCGGACCGCGCGGGTCCTACACTCGGGTCATGGCAGACGACACCGACCGGTCGATCGACATCAAGCCCCGTTCACGCGATGTCACCGACGGACTCGAGAAGACTGCAGCGCGCGGCATGCTGCGCGCCGTCGGGATGGGTGACGAGGACTGGGCCAAACCGCAGATCGGGGTGGCTTCGAGCTGGAACGAGATCACCCCCTGCAATCTGTCGCTCGACCGGCTCGCGAAAGCGGTCAAGGAGGGCGTCCACGCCGGCGGCGGCTACCCGCTCGAGTTCGGCACGATCTCGGTGTCCGACGGCATCTCCATGGGCCACGAGGGCATGCATTTCTCGCTGGTCAGCCGTGAGATCATCGCCGACTCGGTCGAGACCGTGATGATGGCCGAACGCCTCGACGGCTCGGTGCTGCTCGCCGGGTGCGACAAGAGCCTGCCGGGCATGCTGATGGCGGCCGCCCGGCTGGACCTGGCGAGCGTGTTCCTCTACGCCGGATCGACCCTGCCGGGCAATGTCGACGGCCGCGACGTCACGATCATCGATGCGTTCGAGGCCGTCGGCGCGTGCATCAAGGGCCTGATCACCCGCGAGGAGGTCGATCGCATCGAGCGGGCGATCTGCCCCGGTGAAGGTGCCTGCGGCGGCATGTATACGGCCAACACCATGGCCTCGGTGGCCGAGGCGCTCGGGATGAGCCTGCCCGGCTCGGCCGCGCCGCCCGCCCCCGATCGTCGCCGTGACGAGTACGCCCGCAAATCCGGCGAGGCCGTCGTCGAGCTGCTACGCCGGGGAATCACCGCCCGCGACATCATGACGATGGAGGCGTTCGAGAACGCGATCACCATCGTCATGGCGCTCGGCGGGTCCACCAACGCCGTACTGCATCTGCTGGCCATCGCCCGCGAGGCCGGCGTCGGCCTCACCCTCGCCGACTTCAACCGCGTCGGCGAGAAGGTGCCGCACCTGGGCGATCTCAAGCCGTTCGGCCGCTACGTCATGAACGATGTCGACAAGGTCGGCGGCATCCCGGTGGTGCTGAAAGCGCTGCTGGACGCGGGCCTGCTGCACGGCGACGTCATGACCGTCACCGGCAAGACGATGGCCGAGAACCTGGCCTCGATCGAGCTCGGCCTCGACGGTGACGTCATCCGGCGCCTGGATCGGCCGATCCATCGGACCGGCGGACTCACCATCCTGCACGGTTCCCTCGCCCCCGAGGGCGCCGTCGTCAAGAGCGCGGGCTTCGACTCCGACGTCTTCCGTGGCACGGCGCGCGTCTTCGACGGGGAACGCGCCGCCATGGACGCGCTCGAGAACGGCACGATCGTCGCCGGTGACGTGGTCGTCATCCGCTACGAGGGTCCCAAGGGCGGACCGGGCATGCGCGAAATGCTCGCCATCACCGGCGCCATCAAGGGCGCGGGCCTGGGCAAGGACGTCCTGCTGCTCACCGACGGCCGCTTCTCCGGCGGCACCACCGGATTGTGCGTGGGCCACGTCGCGCCCGAAGCCGTCGACGGCGGCCCGATCGCCTTCGTCCGCGACGGCGACCCGATCGTCCTCGATGTCGCCAACCACATCCTCGACGTCGAGATCGACGACGACGAACTGGCCGCGCGCAAGATCGGCTGGGAGCCACTGCCCCCCAAGTACACCTCCGGCGTCCTGGCCAAATACCGCAAACTCGTCAGCTCCGCCGCCCACGGCGCCGTCACGGGCTGACCCGGCTCAGCGCACCGTCCGCGCATCCCGGATCGTGGCCGCCAGCCGTTCCAGCAGCGGCGCGGTGGCCGCGGGGGAGAACCGGAAGATCGGCGACCACGACGCGACCTGTCCGGCCGCCACCGCGGGCAGGCTCCGCCACACCGGCCGGTCGGCGAGCGCGTTCGGCCGCAGGCCCGTTGACCGGTCGTCGAGCAGGATCACATCCGCCGCGTACCGGTCGGCCGTCTCCCAGCTCAGCGACTGGAAGTAGCCGCCCGCGTCCACCCGTTCGGGCACAACGAATTCCACGCCGAGCTCGGTGAAGTACCGCAGATCCGCCGAGGCGCGCGGATCGGAGACGTAGAACAGCTCCGGAGACGCCGAGGCGGCGAGTACCCGCACCCCGGGGCGCGCTGCCGACGCGTCCCGCACCGCCTGCGACGCGGCCAGGAAGCGCTGCTGCGCGGCGGTCACCGCGGGAGCGGCGGTATCGGCGCCGAGCGCCTCGGCCAGCGCCCGGTACTGCGCGATGATCTCGGGCAGGCTCCGGCCGGAGACCTCCATGGCGACGACAGTCTGGTTCGCGGACTCGATCTTGGTCAGGTTCTCGTCCGGGACGTACCAGAGCCGGCCCGGCACATAGGAATCGGTGACGAGCAGGTCGGGCTCGAGGGTCGCGTACTTCTCGATGTCGAACTCGCCCCACGCGTCCCCGACGACAGCCACCGAGGCGGGGTCGAGGTCGCCGCGCAGGTGCGGCGCGTGTGCCTCACCGAAGACACCCACGATGCGCCCGCGCACCCCGTAATCGACCAGGGCGCCGGCGGAGCCGGTGAACGCGACCACCCGGCTCGGCGTCGCACCCGAGCGAACGGTGCCGCCGCGGCCATCGGGAAACTCCCAGTCCCCCGCACTGTCGGGCGCGTCGTCCGGTCCCCCGCCGCACGCCACCAGGCCCGCACTCACTCCCGCCATCCCCGCCACCGCGAACAACCGTCGGCGACTCAGCACGCGGTCGTGCCGATTCTCGTTCGCGATGACGATCCTCCTCCACACGTGGCTCCTGGTTCGCCACCACTAGACCACACAAAATAAGGCAAGGCAAACCTTATCCAGAGTCGCCACCGGCAGAGCGGAGCACACAGTGACGGAGCGGCGACGAGGTCGCGAGCGCTTGACCCTGACACAGTGACAACGTCTTCACTGGACGCAGGAGGTGGTTCCCATGACCTGGACACCAGAACATTCCGTGGACCCGCGGCTGCTCGCCGCACTGAACGCGCCGACCGCGTCGACCCGACTACAGGCGGCGCTGGCCGCGGGCACCCACCCCGGCCCGGCGCTGCTCGGCGTGCTGATCGACCGTTGCGCCGTGGAGCCGGACTTCTTCGTGCGCGACATGCTGACCTGGGCGCTGACGCGGCACCCCGCGGAGCTGACCGTGCCCCGGCTGCGTGCCGAGCTGGACTCCGACCACGCTCAGGCTCGCAGCCAGGCGCTGCACACGCTGTCCAAGATCGGGGATCCGGCCGCCTGGCCGGCGATCACCCCGGCGCTGCTGCGCGATCCCGACGACGAGGTGGCGCGCAGTGCCTGGCGGGCCGCGGTGGTACTCGCGCCGCAGGCCGAACACGAGGCATTGGCCGTCGCACTCGCCACCCAGTTCGGGCGCGGTGATCGGGAGGTTCGGCGCAGCCTCAGCCGGGCGCTGACGACGCTGGGCGAGGTGATCGTCCCGGTGCTCGACCGGGCGTCGCGCAGTGCCGACCCCCGGGTGCGGGCGCACGCCGCGGCCACCGAGCAGCTGCTGCACGATCCGGACGCCGCCTTCGATCTCGATGTCGACGCGGCGAAGCGGGTCGCGGCGCTCGACGGTGCCCCGTGCTGATCGGTGAGGTGGCGCGGCGTTCGGGTGTCAGCACCCGGATGCTGCGCCACTACGACTCGCTGGGGCTGGTGTCCCCCACCGGGCGCACCGTCGGCGGCTATCGCGAGTACTCCGATGCCGATATCCGGCGCATCTTTCATGTCGAGAGCCTGCGGTCGCTGGGACTCTCCTTGCGCGAGATCGCCCGGGTGCTGGCCGATCGGTCGTTCACCCCGCAGGCCCTGGTCGCCGGTCTCATCCAACGCACCGAGGAACGGCTCGTGCGCGAGCGCGAGCTGCTGGCGCGGTTGCGCGCCGTCGAGGACGCCGAACCCGGCGACTGGCGCGATGTGCTGCGCATCGTCGAGCTGGTGCGCACGCTCGGTTCGGCGGACGCGCCGCGCCGCCTGCAGGCGGTGCTGAACCCCGCCGAGAACGAGCCGGTACCGACCGAGCTGCTGGCCACGGCGGTGCTCGGCGAGGCCGAGCCCAATATGGCCGGCGCGCTGCGCTGGGCGCTGTCGCGGGCCGGCGCCGACGGCCTGGCCGCACTCGCACCGGGGCTGGCCGCCGTCGACGTCGAGGTCCGGCGGCGGGCCGTACTGGCGGTGGCCGAGATTCCCGGCGAGGCCGCGACCGAGCTGCTCACTTCCGCGCTCGACGACCCGGACCCCGCCGTCCGCGGCCCCGCCGCCCTGGCCGCCGGCAGCCGCGGGGTGAGCGCGGCCGAACCGATCCTGGTGGCCATGGTGATCGCGGGCGCCAATGATGTCGAGGCGGGTGAGGTCCTCGGCGCGCTCGCCCAGGATCCGGGATCCGCCGATCGCGTGCTGGGTGCGCTGACCCACGCGCTGACCGCGCACGCCGACGATGCCGCCATCCGGATCCGGCTCGTCCAGGCCTTGGTCGAGTTGCCCGGGACCCACGCACTGGCGACCCTGCGATCGCTCAGCGAGGACGCCGATCACTCCGTCGCCCTCGTCGCCACCGCCTGCACCGCACTGGTCGCCGCCCGGACCACGAGCTGAGGTCGGCAGTCGTCGCGGATCGCCGCATCCGGTTCCCTCTCGCGATGAGGTGCTCTCGCGATTCCACACCGACGCATTCGGCGGTGGTCACGTGCTGACCCGTGGACGGAGCGGCTCGAACGGCGCGGCGCATCGGAACCAGCCTGGTCGTCACTCCCATCGGTGACCCACGCGACCTCGGTATCGAGTGGCTCCACGTCGACGACGAACTACACCTCGGTCGCCTGCTTCCGGCTCGGGGACGAGCGCCGGATCAGCTGATTTCCGCGGTGAGCGGGACAGCGGCGACCGAGGTGCCGACATGCAGGGTGAACGCGCCCGGTTCGACGGTCCACCCCTGGTCGGTCCAGTGCTCGAAGGAGCGCTGCGGCAATTCGATGGTGGCGGTGACGGTTTCGCCCGCCTCGGCCTCCACCGCGACGAAGCCCGCGAGCCAGCGCACCGGGCGGTCGACGGCGCTGTCCTCGCGGGACAGGTAGGCCTGCACCACCTGGCGGCCCGAACGCGCACCGATATTGCGGACGGTGACGGTGGCGGTGTGCCCCTGCACGGTCAGGTCGACGAGCTCCCAGTTGGTGTAGCCGAGACCGTGACCGAACGGGTAGGCCGGAGCCACACCGGATTTCAGCCAGGCGCGGTAGCCGATGTGGATGCCCTCGGGGTAGGGCAGGGTGTTGTCGGCGGCCGGCGTGGTATCCAAAACCGGCACGTCGGCCATCGCCTTGGGCCAGGTGGTGGGCAGCCGGCCACCGGGTTCGGTCACGCCGGTGAGCACATCGGCGAGCGCATCGCCGAATTCCTGGCCCGGGAACCAGGCCAGGATCACGGCCGCCACGTCGTCGCGCCACGGCATTTCGACCGGCGCGCCGGCGTTCACCACCACGATCGTTCGCGGGTTCACCGCGGCCACCGCCGCCACCAGGTCGTTCTGGCGGCCCGGCAGCGACAGGTCCGTGCGGTCGTAGCCCTCGGATTCGATCGCCTCGGTGGTACCGACCACGACCACGGCGACCTCGGAGGTCCGCGCCAATTCCACCGCAGCGGCGAACTCTTCGTCGGCGGAGCGGCGCGGGCGGCCGATGCCGAAGGTGAGGCCCATCGCGGGCAGGCCCTTGTCGAGAGCGGGAACCAGCTCGATCCGCACATCGACCTCGTCGCCCTCGGCGAGCGTCCTAGTGACCCAGCGCTGCGGCGGATTCAGCAACATCTCGACCGGATCGCCGCCTTCGGGGAAGACGGTCTCGCTGAGCACCGTCTCACCGTCGAGCTCGAGGCGCAGTGTGCCCACGCCCGCGTAGCCGATTCGCCACTCCCCCGCCGCATCGGCGCGTAGGCGACCACGGACCTCGACGGAGGTGGCCTGCAGGGCGAACGGCGTACCGAAGAGCATGAGATTGCCCGCGGTGCGGTGCTCGGAGTGCAGGACGGTCTCGCCGTCGAGGAAGCGCAGGTGCAGGCCCGCGGTGCCGGTCTCGGGATCGGTGACGATGTCCAGCGGCACCGCGATCATGTTCTCGTCGAGGTGGACGCCCGGTGTGTGCACCACTGGCAGCACCTCGCGCAGGCCCTGCAACGGCGACCTGGTGTGCGACGGAACAACTGTCGAGCTACCGCCGCCGCCGAGGCGCGGCTGGGCGGCCGCCGCGCCCAGCAGGGCGACCTGGGCGGGCTCGCCCAGCGGCAGCACCCCGTCGTTGGCGGCCAGCACCATCGCCTTGGCGGCGGCATCACGTACCAACCGGCGCGCGGCCGCCTCGGTGAAAACCGGTGGCTGCTGCGGCGTTCCGTTCAGCGCGCCCACACGCTGCGCGAATCGCAGTATGCGGCGGACCTTCTCGTCGATCGCCGCCTCGGATACCGCACCCGCGCGGACGGCCTCGACCAGCGGCGCCCCCCAGAGTTCCCACGGTCCGGGCATGGCGACGTCGGTGCCCTTGGCCGCGCCCGCGGTGGAGCGCACGGCGGTCCAGTCCGAGACCACCACGCCGTCGAAACCCCATTCGCCCTTCAACGGCTCGTCCAGCAGCGGATTCTCGGTCATGGTGACGCCGTTGACCGAGTTGTAGGCGTTCATGATCATCCACGCGCCCGCCGCCACCGCCCGCTCGAACGGGTACAGATACAGCTCCCGCAGGGTGCGATCGTCGACGATCGCGTCGGCGGTGAAGCGCTCGGTCTCGGAGTCGTTGGCCACGTAGTGCTTCGGGCAGGCGCTGACGCCGTGCGCCTGCACGCCGGACACGTAGGCCACGGCCATCTCACCGGTGAGCACCGGGTCCTCGGAGAAGCACTCGAAATGCCGTCCGCCGAGCGGACTCCGGTGCAGGTTGACGGTCGGGCCGAGCACCGCGTACACATTCTTGCGCCGCGCTTCGGCGGCGACGAGCCCGCCGATCTCGGCCAGCAACTCACGATCCCAGGTGGCGGCCAGTGCCGAGCCGGACGGCAGGCTGATCGAGGGGTCGCGCTCGTCCCAGGTCTCGCCGCGCACCCCGGAGGGACCGTCGGACACGGGCATCTCGGCCAGGCCGATGCTCTCCTCGCCCGCGAAGCGGAAGACACCGGATCCGGAGATGAGCCGGATCTTGGCCGCCAGATCCAGTTTGTCCAGCAGGTCGTCGATGTCGTCGGTCATGCCAGTTCCCTCCAGAAGTTCACCAGGTCGGCTGTGACCTGTGCGGGGACGTCTTCGTTCGGCACGTGGCCGATGCCCGGGTACACCGCGGTCCTGGCCCGCAGCTGCCGAGCGAAGTTCTCATGGACCTCGGGGTCCCACAGGTCGTTGGTGTCGCCGTAGGCGACCAGCAGCGGCACTCCGGCATCGCGCAGCGCGGCGGGATCGACCGACGGCGGGGTCTGCATGCATTTCAGAATGCCGAGGATGTTCGCCTTCTCGGTCCGCACGAGCCGGTTGCGCAGGAACTCGGCGCGCTCGGGTGAGGGCGTCCGACCGGCGGCGGCCATGGCATCGCTCATCTGCTGCCACAGGAACTCCTGGCCTGCCGTCTCCACCACCTGCGTCACCATCTGCGGAGGCGGGAACTTGATGTCCTCGACGGAGGACGGCCCCGACGCCAGCAGGGTGAGGCTACGGAACCGCGCGGGTGTCTCGACCACCGCGACGCGGGAGACAAAGCCGCCGAAGGAGTGCCCGACCAGATGCACGGGCGCCCGCGGCGACACCTGATCGACGACACCGTGCAGGTCACCGCAGAAATCGGCCATGGCGTAGCCGGCGATGTCGTCGGGTCCCTCCGACTGCCATTGGCCGCGCTGGTCGTAGGCGACCGCGCGATATCCGGCCGCCGCGAGCAGCGGGAGCATCGCTTCGAAGTCTTCCTTGGAGCCGGTGAAGCCCGGCACCAGCACCACGGTGCCGAGTTCCGGTGTTCCGGAGGGCGGGGTGATCTCCCATCCGGCGAGCGCACCCGCGCCACCCCGCAGCATGATCGATTCGATCACTGCCTCGGTGCTCCGAGTCATCGGCGGTCCTTCCCTCGCAGAATTCCAGTCCGGCAGCCACGAGTGTGCCAGGTTCCCGAGTGGTCACTCGGTACTGTGACTTGTTCGTTATCTTCCGGTTTGCAGGTCCCGCCGTTCGGACTACTGTCGCTGCTCATGACGCCGCATCCCCAACGCCGGAGACGGGGCGAGGACCGCCGCGAGCAGATCATCGACCAGGCGCTGCACAGCTTCGCCGCGAACGGCTATCACCACTCCTCGCTCGCCGAGATCGCCACGCGCTGCGGACTGTCCCAAACCGGCCTGCTGCACTACTTCCCGACCAAGGCGGCGCTCCTCGCCGCGGTCCTGGACTACCGCGATCGCCTCGACTACGACCGCCTGGGCATGAACCGGCAACTGCGCGGCACGGACGCCCTGCAACAGCTGGTCCGCCTGGTCGAGCACAACATGCACGTCCCCGGCCTGGTCCAGCTCTTCACCGTCGTCACCAGCGAGGCGGTCACCAGCGACCACCCCGCCCGTGCCTGGGTCGTCGAGCGCTACCGAATCCTGGAAACCTACCTGGCCGAGGCCCTCGCAGGCGGCGTCACCGACGGAACCTTCCGCCCCGACATCGACGCCCCCGCCGTAGCCCGCCAGATCTCGGCCATGATGGACGGCCTGCAACTGCAATGGCTCCTCGACCCCGAACGCGTCGACATGGCATCCCTGTTCCGCACCTACATCGACGACCTGACCACCCAGCTCTCGAGCTGATCCTGTCGCCCCACAGGACAATCCACCACTAAAGCGCGCGCTCCCGGGCGCGCGGCGGGGATGATCGGACTCGCTGATCGATCAGATGAACGCCCGCCCCGGCGTCACTCGGGGGTGAGTCGGAGCAGGCTGCCGGTGCCGGCGGCGGTGACGAACAGTGCCGGGCCGGGGCCTAGGCAGGCATTGGTCGGCATGCTGCGTGGTGGGAGGGGGTGCTGGGTCAGGGGGAGGCCTTCGGGGGTGAGGACGTCGATGCGGTCTGCGGTGGTGGTGGCGATCCAGAGGCGACCAGTGGGGTCTACGGCGAGTCCGTCGGGATGCGCGGCCGGGAGGGTGGCGAGGATGCGGGCGTGTTCGAGGGCGCCTGCGACGAGGGGGTACGCGGTGATGTGGGCGTGCACTGTTTCGGTGACGTAGAGGGTGTGATGGTCGGGGCTGATGCCGATACCGTTGACGAAGATCGGGCCTTGCGCCATCAGCTCGGGTCGCCCGGTGTCGAGGTCGATGGCCCAGACCTGGCCCGGGGATATGGATTCCGGGCGCCGGAAGTCGGCGTCGGCGCGGGAGTCGGTGACCCACAGTCGGCCGTCGGGTCCGAAGACCAGGTCGTTCGGTGATTCCAGGCCACGGAATGCGTAGTCGACGCGGCCGTCGCGGATGACCTGGATGCCCGGTGCGGCGGTGCTGCGCGCCGCGAAGCGACCGCCGTTCTGCGCGACGTACAGTGCGCCGTCGGCGCCGACGGCGAGGCCGTTGGGGCCGCCGCCGGTGTGATGCTCGGCAGCGACGGTGCCATCAGGGTCCAGGATCAAGACGCTGCCCCGGCTCATCGAGACCAGCGCGATCCGGCCGTCCGGGAGGACGGCCGGGCCTTCGACGAAGCCGAGCCCGTCGGCCACGACCTCCACGCGTAGCGGTCCGTCGCCGAAACGCCCTGTCATCGGGGCAGACTCAGCACGCGGCGGGCGATGATATCCAGCTGGATCTCGATGGTGCCGCCACCGAAGAGGATGGCAGGCAGGCCGAGGAAGTCGAAGGTGTAGGGCTGTTCGGGGGCGCCGACGGCGGCGCGGGGGCCCAGGACCGAGACCAGCGCGCGGGAGGCGTCGCGCTGGGCGATGGCATGCCAGACCTTGCGGACGCTGTCGCCCGCGCCTGCGCCGACAGCGCTGCCGTTCATCCTGATCACGGCGTTGCGCAGGTTCAGCGCGGCGACCGAGAGCTCGAGCGCGGTGTTGCGGCCGAGCACGCACACGGCGTCGTCGCGGGTGCCTGCGTGATCGCCGGATTCCAGCAGGCGGCGCACCAGGGTGCTCGAGCCGTGGCCGAAGGTGGCCGAGCCCATGGCGAGTCGTTCGTTGGACAGGGTGGTGACCGCGATCCGCCACCCATCACCGGGGTTCGCGACCACCTGAGTGTCGGGCACGAAGACCTCGTCGAGGAAGACCTCGTTGAATTCCCAGATCCCGGTGGCCTGCCGGAGCGGACGAACGTCGACGCCGTCGGCGTCCATCGGGATCAGGAAGTACGTCAGGCCCGCGTGCTTGGGCACGGTGGCGTCGGTGCGGGCCAGGCACACGGCCCAGTCCGCCTCCACCGCTTGGGAATTCCACACCTTCTGCCCGGTGATCATCCATCCGCCATCCACCTTGCGTGCGCCGGTGGACAGCCCGGCCAGGTCCGATCCCGCGCCCGGCTCGGAGAACAGCTGACACCAGATGATCTTGCCGAGCAGGGTATCGGTGACGAACCGCGCGCGCTGCTCGTCGTCACCGTGTTCGATCAGCGTGGGGAGCACCCAGCCGCCGATGCCGAGTTCGGGCTGGGTCAGGTCGCGGCGCGCGAATTCCTCGGCGATCACGGCCTGATCGGCCGGGCCTGCGCCGAGCCCGTACGGCGGCGGGTAGTGCGGGGCGACCAAGCCGGCGGCGGCCAACCGGGCCCGGCGGGCCGCTCCTCGCGCGGGAGCCCAACCCGCCGTGGCGATTTCGTCGTCGGGTAGCGTGCGGACTTCGTCGAGGACGGCGCCGACCGTGGCGCGCAGGGCCGGCAATGTCTCGGCGGTGACGAAGGCGAAGTCACGCTCGGCGCGCAGGCACCGCTCCCCCAGCTCGCGAGCCGCCGCGTCTTCACCGCCGACCGTGGCGGCCAGGGCGATCGCGCGCCGCCAGTACAGGTGGGCGTCGTGTTCCCAGGTGAATCCGATGCCGCCGAGCAGACTCACGCAATCGACCGCCTGGTCGATGGCGGCGGGCAGCGCGGTCAGCGCGGCGCTCGCCGCGGCGAGGAGTCGCTGCTCGGCCGGTTGACTCTCGGCGCGGGCCGCGTCCCAGGTCACCGCGCTCGTCACCTCGGCCCGGACCAACATGAACGCCGTCTTGTGCTGCACCGCTTGGAAACTGCCGATCGGACGACCGAACTGGTGTCGGACACGGACGTAGTCGACGGTGGTGTCCAGACACCACCGGCAGATTCCGGTCGCTTCCGCGGCGGCCAGTGTGGTCGTCCACAGCTGCGCGACGGCAGGGTCGATGCCACCGAGGACCCGTGCCGGATCCACGCGGTAGGCCTCGAACGCAGCGCGCCCGAGCGATCGGGTGAGGTCGACGGCTTCGGCGGTAGTCAGCTGAACCGCGGGGACCTCAACGGGGTCGGTAGTGCCGGAGGCGACCACGTCAACGGAGTCGAGCCAGAACCACACGCTCGCTTCCGGATCGCCGTCGATGGCGGCGCGCACCACCACGCGTTCGGCGCCGGGCAGACCGATGGCCGGATCGGAGGTTCCCGATACCACCCAGCCGTCGCCGTCGCGAGTGGCACGCAGGTCGGGGCCGGTGGCGACCGCTCCGGTCATCCCCGCGCCGAAGTCGGCCAGCAGGGCCTGGGCGTCAGCCGCGGCCATGGCGAGCGCGCTAGCGGTCACGGTCGGCAGGTAGGGCCCGGGAAACAGCGTTGTGCTCAGTTGCTCGACGGCGACCGTGAGTGTGGCCAGTCCACAGTCGTCGCCGCCGTAGGTCGCGGGCAGGTGCAGCGCGTGTAAGCCCTGCTCGCACAATGCCGTCCATGCCTCGGCAGGCATGGTCCCGGCCGTATAGTCGGACAGGTGCTCGCGCGTCTGCGCCAGCGGGGCGATCTTGCGCGCGAACGCGGCGACCGATTCCGCCAGTGCCTGCTGGTCTGCGTCTACGGCGAGGGACATCGGAAACTCCTGGGGGCTGAAACAGCGAGTACCTGTGTGGATTTCGACGGCACCGCGTGGTGTCGAGAGGAACGGACAAGAGGGTCTACGACCGGACGAGCACAGGCCGGTGCAGCTCCGCTCGCCCTGTCGAGTGCGACCGGAAGGTCACGACCGCGGCAAGTCCTGCCAGTCGGTCGACAGCCGGGCAGACCACACCGGCGTGCGGTGATCGAGCCGGGCGCGCATCCCCTCCGTGGCGTCGGGACTACCCATCACCCGCAGGTGCAGTTCGGTTTCGAGGTCGGCGACGCGGGTGGGGTCGTAGCCGTGGATCGCGGTGTCCCACAGCAGCCTTTTGCTCAATGCCGCCGACATCGGCGCGACGTTGGTGGCCATGTCGGTGGCCATCGCGCGGGCGGCGGGCAGGACATCGGCGGTGGGCAGGCTGCGGGTGGCGAGGCCGAGCCGCACCGCCTCGGCGCCGTCGATCGTCCGCCCCGACAACAGGATGTCGGCCGCGACCGACAGACCCGCCACCTTGGCCACGGTCCAATGCGCCACCGCGTCGGGCACGACACCGAGGCGCACCTGCGGAATGGCGTAGCGGGCGTCGGCAGCGACCAGGCGGATATCGGCTTGCATCGCCAAGGTCAGCCCGATGCCGATGGCGTGCCCGTTCACCGCGGCGATCACCGGTTTCCGCAGGGCGAAGGCAGGCGGGTCGACCGGGGAGGCGGAAAAGGCGGCACGGTCGGGCCGGTCGAAGGTCGCCGCTCCGCCACCCAGATCCGCTCCGGCGCAGAAGGCGGGGGCGGTACCGGTCAGGAGGATGACCCGGACCGTGTCGTCGGCGTCCAGCTCGCGGTAGGCCCGGCCCAGCGCGCGACCCATCGTGGCGGTGAAAGCATTGCGGCGTTGCGGCCGGTTCAAGGTCACCACCGCGACACCGTCGGCGATATCGATCTCGACCTCGTTCATGCGACCTGCAATGCGGTGACCAGGTCCCGGATGTGTGCGTCGGCGACGGGATATCCCGGGAAATAGCAGCAGATCCGCTCGGCGACCGCACCGAAGCGCGCCACGATCTCGGCGGCGCACTCCTCGGGGGTGCCGTAGACGGCGAGCGTCCGCAGCATCCGGTGATCGATCAGTTCGGTCATGGCCGTGACCTCCCCGCGCTTGGACAGCGCGTTCAGCGCGGGTTGGAGCTCACCCCAGCCCTCCACCTCGAGGACCGGCCGGTAGGCGGGCGTCGACCCGTAGAAGGCGAGCAGCCGGCGAACGCCGACGGCGGCGGCCTCGAGTTCGCCGGCGGTCCGGCCCATCGCGACGATCACCTGGGGATAGATCGCCAGGTCGGCAGCGTCGCGACCGGCGCGGGCGAGTCCTTCCCGAATAGCGGGCACGGTGCGCTCGGCGAAATGGCGGGCGCTGTTGAACGGCATGACCAGCAGTCCGTCAGCCACCTCGGCCGCGGTTCTGGTCATG
Source organism: Nocardia canadensis (assembly GCF_032656385.1). Lineage (NCBI taxonomy): Bacteria > Bacillati > Actinomycetota > Actinomycetes > Mycobacteriales > Nocardiaceae > Nocardia > Nocardia canadensis. The sequence continues at coordinate 427,845 of NZ_JAVCWB010000008.1, read as the reverse complement.
ATCGGGCCGAGCGCACCCAGGCAGATCTCGGGCACGCCATAGGGATTGGGACCGGGAACGAAGGTGGGCGGCATCAGGGTGTGCCGGGTGAATTCACCCTCGAAGCGCAAGGGGGTGCCGTCCTGCCAGGAACCGAGGATGGCCTTGACCGCCAGGACGACCTCGCGCATCCGCGCCGCGGGCCGGGACCACTGGCCGCCGTACCGCTTGTCGATGTGCGCGCGAGTCTGCGAGCCCAGGCCCAGCCGGAACCGGCCCCGGCTGAGCAGGTGCAGGTCGTAGGCCGTGTGCGCCAGGTGCATCGGGCTGCGCGGCAGGGCGATGGCGACGTTGGTCATCAGGTCGACCGGTTCGGCACCGGTTGCCGCCAGGGTCAGCGGCAGGAACACGTCGTGGGGCCCCTCGAAGGTGAACAGACCATCGGCGCCGCACGCGATCAATTCGGCTGCCCGCGAGACGGCTTCGTCGGGACGACCGTTCAACTGGAGATCGACCTTCATCGATCCGCCGCGAACTGCGGAAGCACTGCGATCATAATTACATAATAGCATGTAACGTTATTAGACGGGTGCAGTGAGTCACACATTCCCCCGCCGCCGGTCAGCCCGCGGACACCAGCGCGTACAGCGCGTCGGCCATCCGCGACACGAACAGGTCGGCCTGTTCGCCGCCCCGCGACAGTGCGTGGAATGTCGTTGTCCCCGCGAGTATCTCGAAGACGAGTTCGGCCTCGGCGCCGGGCGGGATCCGGCCGTCGTCGACCGCGCCCGCGAGCAACTCGGCGAACGCCTTGCGCACCGGGGCCCCGATCGCCAGCAGCCGCCGCCGCGCCTCCTCGGTCTGCGAATCCGCCAGCAGGCCGGGCACCCCCGCGCGCGCGGCGGGACTGTCCGCGCGCGCGAGGAAGATGCGCACCCAGGTCGCCAGGTCGGCGCGCAGGTCGCCGGTCGGCTCGGGCGGCGCGTACGCGCCCGGACCGTGAATGGCCTCCTCCAGCAGGGCCTGCCGAGTCGGCCAGCGCCGGTAGATGGCCGGCGAATTCACCCCGGCACGCTTGGCGATCGCCACGACCGTGGTCTGCGGATAACCCACCTCGGCCAGCAGCTGCCTGGCCGCGATGAGCACGGCGAGGTCCTTGTCGGCGTCGCGCGGACGGCCGGGGCGCGGCGAGGTCTCCGAAGTCACTATTACATACTAGACTGTAATGTTATTCGGAGCCGCCGCGACCCGTGCCCACACCTGACCCTAGCCCTCGGCCAGCAACTGCTCGATCCGCTGAGCGCAGAACGCGGTGACGTCGACCTCCGGCGGCAGCTGGAGCCGGTGCGCCATCCGCAGCAGCGGAATACTGAGCAGGACCGCCGCCAATACCTCGTTGTAGCGCAGGTTGCGCACCTTCATCCCACTGCGCTCCTCGTAGCGCGCGATGGTCTCCTCCCGGGTCGGCGTACCCGGAAGTCGTTCGGTGTTCTGGAATTCCGAACACGCCCAGTCCAGGAACAGCATCCAGGCGAGGTCGGCCTCATGGTCGCCGAGGTAGGCGATTTCCCAGTCGAGCACGCCGGTGACCCGGAATTCGTTGTCGTAGAGGATGTTCGACATGCGGGCGTCACCCCAGCACAGCGTGACGTGCTCGGGTTCGTACAGATGGGCGCGCAGCCAGTCCACGGCCCGGCGCAGCGCGGGCGGCTGAGTGGTCGAGGCCCAGCCGAGCGCGGCATCGACATAGCCGATCATCTGCTCGAGCGGCGCCGTCCCGAATTCCGGAAACGCCAGGAAGTCCAGACTCAAGGTGCGCCAGTCGAGCTGGTGGATCTCGGCGATGGTGTCGACGCAGCCCCACCACATCGTGGCCCGGTCGGCGGGCTCGGCCTCGAAGTAGAGCCCGGCCGAATGATAGGACGGCAGGTCACCGGGCGCGCTGCCCTCGATCCGGTCCATCACGAAGTACGGACTGCCGAGGGCCTCGGTGCCCCGATCCAGCCAGCGGACGATGGGCACCGGGATCGCGGTGCCGGCGAGTCTACGCATGACCAATACCTGTCGCAGCAGGTCGTAGTCGGGAAACAACGCCACCTCGGGCGGGCGGCGCAGCACCAGCGACACGGGCTCGGCGTCGTCGCGTTCCAGATCGAACAGGAAGGTCTCGGTCGCCAACCCGCGCGGGCTGGCCGACCAGTTCGTCACCTCGGCGGCGTTCGCACCGGGAATTCCGGCGCACACCACGGGACCGACTGCGGTCGGCAGATCTTCTGCCGCGGGTCGCGCGGTCATCAGTAGCCCTCGTATCCGTACCGGGCGTTGCGCCCCATGAACACCATCTCGACCAGGCCGTAACCGACCTTTCCGTCGCTGCTCTCGACCTTGCAGAAGGTCTCGGTGAGCATGCTGACCTGACGCAGTTCGTCGGTGTCGTCCAGGTCGACGGTGAAGCCGTCACTGTAGGACTCGCCCTTCCAGATGCCCGAGGCGTAGCCGCGGTACATGTCGTAGCCGGCCAGACCGGGCCAGAAATCATGCAGCGCGGTCACGGAGAAGGTACGGACGCTGCCGTCGGCGGCATTCGTCGTGAACGTTCCCTCGGTGACGATCCGGAAGTCGTCGCGGAACTTCAGGTCGTGGGTGACACCGACGATCGGCACGACCGGTGCCCGCGCTTCGATGGGCTGCTGGATGGAGCCTTCGAAGTGCCAGCGCTGCCCGTCGGCGGTCTCACGCTGGGCGAAGTGCACCAACTCGTCGTCGAACTGGAAGATGCCCATGAAATACAGGACACCGTCGGGGATTTCGGACGGCTGCAAGCCGCTCCCCTCGCCCAGACTGCCGCCGCCACCACCGTGCCGGGTGCCCCACGAATGGTCGCGACCGAACCACCAGGTCCTCGGATCGATCTCGATGCGTTCGCCGTCGACCTCGAGCCAGCCGGTGACCGCACCGTTCTGGTAGTAGCGTCGCGCGTCCTCGCGGACCCGCCCGCGGCTGCGGAAGAAGGCGGGCTCCTGCTCGTAGGCGGGGAACTGTCCGGCGAAGTTCAGCTCGAGGCGCACCCCGTGGTCGTTGTCGCCGAGGCTGGCGCGCACCCCGCGCAGCGGCTCGGTGATCTCGTAGCGGTAGGGGCCGACCTGCCAGGCGCCCAGGTCGTCGTACCTGCCGCCGATCTCGCGCGACAGGCGCGCCACGTGCGCTGTGCCGTCGATGGTGACCATCGCGTAGGCGTCCATGACGTTGCGGTTGGGGTAGCGGGCCATGCCGGTCATGACGCTGACCCGGCCGGTGGTGTCGAAGCCGTAGAGCACGATGCGCTCGGTCCAGCGCAAATCGCTCTGGACGACGTGGTCGAACGTGGTCGGCAACTGATGGCAGAGCAGCTCGTCCTGGGGAGTCAGCATGGGCTTTCCTTCGCGAATGTGGGGTGGAACAGGTTTCAAGTTAGCTAATTTGAATACACCATGACGCGTTTTTAAAAAGATCCGATCTCGGCTACGCTCTGCCCAGCCGACGGAGGAGTGAACAACGGTGAGTGAACGCCGCGAGGCTCGATCGGGGCCGGGCCGCCCCCGCGACCCGCAGCTGGATGCCCAAGTGCTGCGAGCCACCCAGGAATTGCTGGTGGAGCAAGGCTTTCAGGCCACCACCATCCAGGGCGTCGCGCGCCGGGCCGGGGTCGTCGCCACCTCGATCTACCGCCGCTGGCCCAACAAGATCCACCTTGTCGAGGACGCGATCTTCGCGCTCGAGACCGGCGTCGTCCCACAGCCCACCGGTGACATCGGCGCCGATCTACTGGCCTGGACCCGGTTGTTCTTCGCCGCCGCCACCCACCCCGCGGCACGCTCGGGCATTCCCGGCTTGCTCTCGGCCTATCACGACGACGAGCAGAGTTACCAGCGGCTGCGTGAGCGCGGCGAAGGTTTGGCGCGGGTCGCGCTACGCGCCACCATCGACGCGGCGATCGAGTCCGGCCAGGTCTCCCCCACCTGCGATCCCGATCTGCTCTTCGAATTCCTGCGCGGCGCAACGCTGCTGCGCGCTCTCACCCGCGGCGACGAGGACGGCGAGCGATTCTGCCGCCAGACCGCCGACGCCCTGGTCACCCTGGCCATCCACCACGAAAGTACGACATGAGAACTCCCTATCGCCGCCTGCTCATCGCCGTGGCGGCCGTACTGCTGATTCCCACCACCACCGGCCTCGCACAGCCCGACACCACCGGGGTCGTCCTGGAGACCCGCACGATCGCCGATACCGCCGTCGCCCGGGCGAGCTGCGCGGGCGATGCGCTCCCGGAACCCGGCCTGCAGGGCGACGTGCCCGCCGCCGACCGCGACAGCGGCCGCAGCACCCAGGGCTACCGATGCAATATCAGCCGCATCGGCGGCTACGCGGGGCGCGGCGCCGGAATCACCTCGACGCAGTTCGACCACTGCGTCTACCTGGGCAGCTTCTTCCCCGGCAATGTACTCGGGCCCGCCCAGGGCGTGCAGGTGATCGACGTCGCCGATCCGGCGAACCCGGTGCTCACCGCAACGCTCACCGAGCCGGCCATGCTGGCCGGGACCTGGGAGAGCCTCAAGGTCAACGCGGCGCGAAAGCTGCTGGTCGGCACCGGCGTTCCCGCTTTCACCGGCGCCGGGCTGATCTCGGTCTACGACATCTCCGACTGCGCGCACCCGCGCCTGCTCAACCCGGGCCCCGGCACCGACCTGCGTCTGCCGGTGCAGATCACGGCGCACGAAGGCGGCTTCTCCCCGGACGGCCGCACCTACTGGGCCTCGGGCGTCATCCCCGGCATCGTCAGCGCCGTCGACCTGACCGATCCGGCCGACCCCCGCGTGATCTGGCAGGGCATGCCGGGTCAGTCCATGCACGGCATGGGCCTGCGTGCCGACGGCAACCGCCTGTATCTGGCGAACAACATGGGCGGGCTGACCATCCTGGACACCTCCGCGGTCCAGCGACGCGACCCCGACCCGCAGGTGCCGATCATCTCCCAGCTGACCTGGACCGACGGCTGGGCGACCCAGCAGAACGTGCCCGTCACCTACAACGGCGTGCCGTTTCTGTTCACCGCGGACGAGGCGGGCTCCGGCGGTGTCAAACTCATCGACATCTCCGACGACACCCACCCGCGCGTGGTGAACACGATCAAGCTGGAGATCAATCTGTCCCAGCACCGCGACAGCGCGATGGCCTCCAGCATGGGCGGCTCGCTGTTCGCCTACGACGCCCACTACTGCTCCGCCGACCGGCCGGTGAACCCCACCGCGCTCGCGTGTGGCTGGATCTCCTCGGGCATCCGGGTGTTCGATGTGCGCGACCCGCTCCGGGTGCGCGAGATCGCGTACTACAACCCACCCGCGCGTACCGGCCAGAACAGTGAGCTGTGGAACTCCCCGCATGCCCTCGCTTCGATCATCGGCGTCCCGCTGCTCAGCGCGCCCTCGGTCCTGCAGGCCGTCGAGTCGGGCGCCTTCGATCCGGAGCAGGCGATCGGCTCGCGTACCGGCGAGGTGGCCTTCGGCGATCTGTCCACCGACTGGTGCTTCTCGGCCCCCGAATGGCGTGGCAATCAGCTGTGGGCGGCCTGTGCCGACAACGGCCTGCTCACCCTGGAGTTGTCGCCCGAGGTGTACCTCCCGCCCGCCGACCAGCACACGACGGTCGGCGCATGAGTCGACGGGTGACCCTCGGCGCCGCAGTGGCCGCCTCGATCCTGCTCCTGCTGGTGCTCGGGGCAGCTCTGCGACCGCTGGTGGTCTCCGAGAACGTCACGGCCACACCGGTGTTGACCCCGACCGAGATCGGCTTCGTGCAGGACATGACCGGACACCATCAGCAGGCGCTGATGATGGTCGACCGTCTCGCCGCCGACGTCGATCCCACGGTGCGGCAGCTGGCCGATCAGATCGCCGCCGCCCAGCGTCTGGAGATCGGCATGATGCTCGGCTGGCTCCGGTTGGCCGCGGTGACCCCGACCAACCCGCACCCGATGTCGTGGATGCCGACCGGCCATCACCACGCCGTGTCGGCCACGATGCCCGGCATGGCCACCCAGGCCGACCTCGACGCTCTCGCCCAGGCCCACGGCGCGGAGGCGGAAACGAAGTTCCTGCGTCTGATGTATCGGCACCACCAGGGCGGGGTGGCCATGGCCCAGACCTTCGACGAATTGTCCACCGGCGGCCCGGTCGAACAGGCGGCGCGCGACATGATCAGCACGCAGAGCCAGGAGTCCGGGCTCATCGGTCTGCTGCTCGGCAGGCGCGGCACGGCAGCCACCGGCTGAGCTCAGCCGAGCCCGACCATGTCGTGGATCGCGCCGCGGACGTCGCTCACCGCCGGAACCGCGGCGAACTCCACCGACTCGTGCCAGAAGTCGGACAGCCGGGCCGCAGTGCGGCCGGTCGGGTTGCCCTCGAACGACAACGCCAGTTCGACCTGCTCGACCGCCTGTTCTGGATCGCCGAGCATCAACTGCAGACGAGCCGAGGAAATCGCGGTCATCGCCGGTGTCAGGAATTCCCGCGGCACCGGTGGGTGGACGTCGCCGAAGGCGATCCGGGCCAGATCCGGCCGGGTCGCGATGAGCTGCCGGTAGCTGTTTCCGAGTAGCCGCGACTGCTGGCCCGGCCCCGGCCAGTCCCGACGCGGGCCGAGGAGCATGCCGATGGTGGCCGCGATCAGGCTGCGGTCGGCGGGGTGATCGGCGGACGCGGTCGCCGCGGCTTCGCCACGGCATTCCGCGGCGACGACGATCGCGCGCTGAAACGCCGCCTGTTCACCGAGAATGCCGTGCGCGTAGGCCTCCAGCTCGGCCAGCGCCACGCGCAGCAGCGGCGTCGCCGTGCGGCGCGCCAGATACTGGGCGAGCTGGGCGATCTCCAGTGCCTCCGCCGGGCTGCCGCTGTCGAGCAACTGCCACGTCGACTCGGTGAGGATCGCGGCCGTCAGCACCGTGTCGCCCGCGGCGTGGGCCAGCCGAGCGGCGGCCACCGAGTAGCGGCGGGCCGCGACGATGTCCTCCACGTCCCAGCTCATGGCGGCGGCGATATCGGCCAGTTCCGCACCGATCCGCAGGGCGCGACCGTGCCGCTGTGCAGCCGAGAGTTGCTGCAACCGTGGCAGATTCGCGGCCAGCCAGGCCGTGACCGCGTGGCGCGGCGCCTGCCCGTCGCTCCATTGCCTGCCTCGCGCCCACGTCACGAGCTGTTCGGCAGCCGCCAGCTCGGTCGCGGCGAAGGCGGGGTGCTGGCCACGGCCGTGCGCGCCGTGTGGCGGTAGCAGCAGCGACGACAGCTGCGTGGGCAGATCGTCCAGTTCGCTGACCGACTCGACGGTCAGCCGGTCGTGCAGAGCAGTCAGCGAGGTGTCCAGTGCAGACTCGTAGGCGGCCACGTGTTCGGCACGCACCACCCGGGCCCCGGTCTCGAGCTGACCGAGGTACGGCTTGGAATAGTTCGTGCGCGCGGCCATCCCCTGCAGGCTGATCCCCGCGGCGGTGCGCGCCGCACGCAACGCGGAGCCGACCTCGCTCATGCGAGGTCCGCGACACTGCGGGCCGACTCGTTCATCGGTGTCGAGAATACGTCGCCGGTGTTCCCCCGCGCGGGGTGTCTGCAAACAGTCTGCAAGACGGCGCTGACCACGTGGTCCGGCCCGTGGATCTCCCTATCGTCCGAGATCGTGAGCAATAGAACTGTCTTGTCCGGTCGGCGCCCGCGCACTGGCGCGCGGGTCGCGCTGATCTCCCTCGCGCTACTGGTCGCCGCCGCGACCGGGGTGACCCCGGCGGGGGCGGCGCCGCCCTACCGACCCACCGCCCCCGTCGAAGCCACCTACTACGCGCCGGGCCCGTGGGCCGTGACCGAGCGGACCGGTATCGACTGCTGCACATCGACCGGCGACAGCTACGACATCTGGTACCCGGCCGACCTCGGCGCCGGCGGCGTCGTGCACCCGGTCATCACCTGGGGCAACGGCACCCTGGCTCACCCGCGCGAATACGCGTATCTGCTCGCGCACCTGGCGTCCTGGGGATTCGTGGTGATCGCCGCCGACCGCACCGACACCGGCACCGGCGTGCAACTGCTCGACGCGGTGCGGTACCTGGCTCAGCAGAACAGCGACCAGGCCGGCATCTTCCACGGCAAGATCGACATCACCGCTGTGGGCGCGGCGGGGCATTCGCAGGGCGGCCTCGGCGCGATCAACGCGCTCGCCCGCGGCGGCGGCGCCGTCGATACCGCGCTGACGCTCGAGATGCCGTGGTCGGCGGCCTGCGGGTCACTGCCGACCGTCGACGGCCAGAGCCCCTGCGTCGACCCCACCGCGGTGACCTCGGGCTCGGTGCTGCTGGTCAACGGCACGGCCGACGGCGCCTCGCCCTCGACGCAGCAACTCCCGCCGCAGCTGATCGGGATGCAGTCGATGCAGGCGTACTACGACGCGCTGCCCGCCGGACTGCCCAAAGCCCGCGCCGCGGTGGTCGGCGCCCAGCACAACGACGTCCAGGGCCAGCCGCACTGCACGAATTACAGCTGCACCGAGGGCGTCTACCGCTACCTCGGCTACGTCACCGCCTGGTTCATGGACCGGCTGCGCGGCGATTCCGCCGCTCGCGCCGCGTTCCTCACCGAGACCGGCGAAATACTGCACAACCCCCACTGGTCCGATCAAGCCAGCACCATCACCCGCTGACCTAGGAAAGGCTGCGTCTTTCATGCAAGACCACCTCGAGGAACTACTCACCGAACTGGATCTGGACGGCAAGCTCCGCCTGATCTCCGGTGCGAGCCTGTTCCGGATGGCCGGTGACCCCGCGCTCGGACTCGCCGAGATGCCGGTCTCCGACGGCCCCTCCGGTGTGCGCGGCGAGAACTGGGACGAACGCGACCCGTCGGTGAGCCTGCCCTCCGGCACCGCGGTCGCCGCGACCTGGGACCCGGCGGTGCTCAGCGAGATCGGCGCCTTGATCGCCGCCGAGGCACGCCGCAAGGACGTCTACGCAGTCCTCGGCCCGACGATGAACCTGCATCGTTCCCCGCTGGGCGGCAGACATTTCGAGTGTTTCTCCGAAGACCCGCTCCTCACCGCCGAGATGGCCGACGCCTACGTGCGGGCGGTGCAGGCGCACGGCGTCAGCGCGTGCCCGAAACACTACGTGGCCAACGATTCCGAGACCGAGCGCTTCACCGTCGACGTCCGCGTCGACGATCGGGCACTGCGTGAGCTCTACCTCTACCCGTTCGAACGCACCGTCGAGGCGGGCGCGTGGATGATCATGGACGCCTACAACGCCGTCAACGGCACCACCATGACCGAGAATCCGCTGCTCGACGAACCACTCAAGGGCACTTGGGGATTCGACGGCGTGGTGGTCTCGGACTGGACTGCCGTGCGCACCACCGAGAGCGCGGCGCAGGGCACCGACCTGTGTATGCCCGGCCCGCCGTACCTGTGGGGTGAGCCGCTGGCCGCCGCCGTGCGCGCGGGCGAGATCGCCGAGTCGGCCATCGACGACAAGGTGCGCCGCATCCTCCGCTTCGCCGAGCGCGTCGGCGCTCTGGACGGAACACCGCAACCCACAACGGTTTTCACCGACGCGCAAGCACAGGATCTGGTCCGCCGGGTCGCCGCGCAGGCCATGGTCTTGGTGCGCAACGACGGTGTCCTGCCACTGGGGCCGGAGACGAACATCGCGCTGCTCGGTCCGTCGGCGGGCGAACCCCGCTTCCTCGGCGGCGGCAGCGCGACCGTGATCCCAGGCCACACCACCACCCCGGTGGAAGGCCTGACCGGCCGCCTGCCACTGACCCACACCGCGGGCGTTCACCTGTCCGAGGATCTGATTCCGGCCCCGGTGGCGATCATGACCGATCCCGAGACCGGCGAACCGGGCCTGTCCGCGCGGTTCCTGAAAGACGACACCGTGCTCGGCACCCAGCACCGCACCACCAGCCGCCTCGTGCTGCTCGGTGAACCGCTGGCGGCGCAGTCGAACACGGTCGAGATGCGCACCCGCCTGCGCGCCGACAGGGCAGGTGACTGGCAGATCGGTTTCGGCGGCGTCGGCCACATCCGGCTCGACCTCGACGGCGAGACCGTGCTGGACGAGAACGTGCCGCTGGATTCCGGCGATCCGGCCGCGGCGCTGCTCGACCCGCCCCAGCGTCACGTGACCCGAACCCTCGCCGTCGGCGACGAGGTCGAGGTGCGGCTCGTGACGAGCATCGAAGAGGCCATGCCCGGCCTCGGGATCATCCTCGGCGCCACCCTCGGCGTCCGGCGTCCCCAGCGCGACGACGAGGAGGAGTTCGCGGCCGCTGTCGAACTGGCGCGCGCGGCCGGGGTGGCCGTGGTCGTGGTCGGCACCACCGAGCAGATCGAGAGCGAAGGTGTCGACCGCACCTCGCTGCGGCTGCCCGGCCGGCAGGACGAGCTCGTCGCCGCCGTCGCCGCGGTGAACCCGCGCACCGTCGTCGTGGTGAATTCCGGCGCACCGGTGGAGATGCCGTGGCGCGACGACGTCGCCGCCGTGCTGCTGTCCTGGTTCCCCGGCCAGGAGTTCGGCGCGGCACTGGCCGATGTGCTCACCGGCACCGCCGAACCCGGCGGCCGGCTGCCGACCACCTGGCCCAAGACCATGGCCGACGTCCCGGTCCTGAACACCACGCCGGTCAACGGCGTCCTCGACTACACCGAGGGCATCCACATCGGCTATCGCGCGTGGCTGCGGGCGGGCACCGAACCCGCCTACCCCTTCGGCCACGGCCTCGGCTATACGACGTGGTCGACCGACGACCTCGTCGTGGCAGGGCGCACCGTGTCGATCACGGTGACCAACACCGGAGATCGCGACGGCAAACAGGTCGTTCAGGTCTATCTCTCGCGCCCGGACAGCGCCGTGGACCGACCGGTCCGCTGGCTTGCCGGTTTCACCGCAGTCACCCTGGCTCCCGGCGATTCCCGGACCGTTGCGATCCCCCTGCCCGATCGCGCCTTCCAGCATTGGGGACCCACCGGCTGGGAGAGCGAGCCCGGCGAGTTCGTCGTGCAGGTAGGCACCTCGGTTGCCGATCTCCCGCACACCGCCCACATCTACTGACCCGACTTGCTCGACCATTCGACCGAACAACGGAGCCTGGCCATGTCCACCAGTACCTCGCAACTCGACAAAGACGACGACAACGACACCGGACGACTCGACAGCGCCTCGCGCACAAGGATTCTCACGGTGCTCGCCGTGATCGTCCTGTTCTCCGAGATCGCCCCGATGCAGTACACGATCGTCGCGGCGGCACTGCAGAAGATCGCGCCGAGCTTCCCCGGTGTCGGGGCCGACATCAACTGGGCCATCATCGTTTTCGGGTTGATCGGAGCGGCCGCGTCTCCGTTGATCGGCAAGATGAGTGACGTGTGGGGCAAGAAGCGGATGTTCCTCATCTGCGGTGCCCTGTTCGTCATCGGCTGTGTGCTCGACGCGACCACCTCGAACTGGGCCGTCTTCCTTCTCGGCCGCTGCCTGCAGGCCACCGCCATCGCCACCGCGGTGATCGCCTACGGCCTCATCCGGGACCTGATGCCGCGCGCCATGGTTCCGCTCGCGCTCGGACTCACCGCGACGGGCTTCGGTGTCGCCTCCATCGCGGGCCCGATCCTGGGCGGCTACCTGGTCGACAACCACAGCTGGCGCGCCATCTTCTGGGTACTGGCCGCGTTCACCCTGGCGATGATGCCACTGGTGTGGTTCCTCGTGCCCGAGTCCAAGCTGCGGGTCGCCGAGCGGATCGACGTCGTCGGCGCGGCGTTGCTCTCCGGCGGTGCCGCACTCACCCTGATCTACGTCGACAAGGGCCACGACTGGGGATGGGCGAAGCCGACCACGGTGTCCTGGTTGATCGCCGGCATCGCGCTGCTGGTGCTGTTCGTTGTCGTCGAAAAGCGCGTGACGACACCGATCATGGACATGCGGCTGCTCTTCCATCCGCGTGTCGCACTGGTCCTGGGCGGGGCGCTCCTGGCATCGCTGCAGATCGGCATCGTCTCCTATGCCATCGCCTATATGGCGCAGACCCCGCCGGAGTCGACGGTCGTCGCCGGTGTGCGGCAGGCGGCGCTGGCCGAGATCCAGGGCCTGACCGGTCAGGCGCTGCCGCCCGAGGCGGTGCAAGTGGCCCTCGATCCGGGATACAGCTACGGCAGCGGATACTCCCTGTTCGAGTTCGCCATCCGGATCGCCCTGATCGGTTCGATGATCACGATGGTCTTCGGCGCGGTGGCGGGCCTGCTGGCCAAGCGGATCGGTGCCCGGCTGCCGCTGGTCGTCGCCCTGGTCGTCTACGCCGGTGCCGGCATCGCGTTCGCGCTGCTGCCGCTGACCACCACCACCTTCCTGATCGTGAACTCGATCTTCAGCATCGGCTTCGGGATGTACTACGCCAGCATGCCGATCCTGCTGGTCGAGGCGGTGCCGCAGGAGCAGCAGGGCATCAGCCTCGGCATGCTCGGCGTCATGCAGTCCATGGGCGTGGCGATCGGCCTGGCCGTCGTCACCGCGTTGCTGCACGACAACGGCATGAGCGCACTGGTCTCGGTCGGCGGGCAAGCCCAACCGGCGACCCCGCTGCCCGACCTGTTCGGCGATCACGGCTACCGGCTGGGCTTCTGGGTCTGCGCGGTCGCGTCGGTGGCGGCCCTTTCGCTCGCACTGGTGATGAAGCACGGCCGCACTCCGGCCACCGGCGGCGCCGCTCATCGACAAGGAGAGATGGCGGTGTGACCACGGGCGACACCCACACCAGCGCCTGCGCGCCCGGAGCCGGGCGCATGAGCGTGGCCGGGAGGGCACTGTCGTCGGGCGGCTGGCTGCCGCCCGACGACGAGGCGGCCGGACAGGTTTGGGAAGACATCCTTCGCCCACTCGCGCGGGAGATCCGCCGCTGCGCCCCCGACCTCACCGCGGCGTCGGTGGCGCGGATGCGGGTCGAGATCCCCGAACTGTTCCCCGACGACCAGGTGGCCGAGGCTAGCCGGACCGGCATCAGTGCGCACATGCTCCAGCTGGCCGACACACTCGAGCACGGCGGCGATCCCCGGCGCTTCGACCTGCCGGAGCCGGGGCTGGCGCTGATCCGGGCCAGGGTGTGGCGCGGTGTTCCGCTCACCGAGGTCATGCGGCTGTATCGCCTGGCGCAGGAGGGCATGTGGCAGTGGATGTTCACCCGCATCACCGCCACCGCGCCCGGGTCGGTCCAACTGCCGACCGCGCTGCGGATGGCGACGGGATGGCTGTTCGCCTATCTCGACGGCGCGATGATCCGGGCCGAACACGCCTACGAAGTCGAACGTAAGGGCTGGATGCGCAGCGCCGCGGCCGCACAGGCGGCGGCGATCGCCGACATCGTCGCCGATCGGGAGCACGATCCGGCACGCGCCTCGACTCGCCTGCGCTACGAGGTGAACTGGTACCACCTCGCGGCCGTGGTCTGGCTCGACCGCGCCCCGGAGCATTGCGACGCCCAGACCACCCTCGGCGCGGCCTTCGCCGAGCTCGCGCGGCACCTCGGGGCCGAGAACACCCTCACCCATCCGCTCGGCGCGCTGATTCTCGCAGGCTGGTCCGGGTCGCGTGCATCCTTCTCGCCCAGGGCTTTCACCGAACTCCAGCAGGCGCTGCCGCCCGGTGTGCGAGCGGCGATCGGTGGCCCCGCGCACGGACTGGACGGCTTCCGGCGCAGTCATCTCGAAGCCGAGCATGCCCGCCGCGTCGCCACCATGGCCGCCCACCGCGCCGATCCGGTGACTCGCTACGGCGAGATCGCGGTCGCGGCGCTGTGCACGGCCGACCCAGGGCACGCACGCGCGTTCGTCACCAGGGTGCTCGGCCGCCTGGCCGCACCCGACGAGACCACCTATCGGCTCGCAACGACGCTGTCGGTCTTCCTCGGGGAGAACGGCAGTCGCCGCCGCGCCGCCGATCGGCTGCTGGTGCATCCCAACACGGTCAGCTACCGGGTGCAGCAGGCGGAGGCGATCCTGGGCCGCAGTGCCGATATCGGAACCCTCGAACTCCAGGTCGCCCTCGCGATCCTGCCGACCCTGGGCGAATCCGTCGCGCCCGGCCCGGATTCGTGACGCGCGCACAACCCGCACCGACAAGTCTGTCGTCCGGCGACGAGTGCCGCGGCCCGTACCTCGCCTACCGTTCTGTGCCGGTGAGCGTGGGACGGTTCGCCCGGATCCGGCACAGACTCGGTGGAACTGGCGCCACCGTGAAGACCCGTCCCCGGCTCGGCGCGCGGCCGGCCGGGGACGGCGTCGGTCGACGGGTCCGACGACGGACCGCGCAGCCCGGATCGAATCTGAAATGAAACTGTATCTGAAAGTGTGGGCGAAACCCGCGGCGAGCGGCCAGAATTGGCCACGACGGTCCGGCGCGCTGCAACACCTGTCGCACCGTCGCGAATCACCTTCGGCAACAGAGGAATTGGACGATGAACAGGTTGTCGAGATCCGCCGCCGCGACGCTGGTCGCCGCCGTCGTCGCGGCCGGGACCGCGGCGGTCGGCGACGCGCGGGCGGAAACATCCGGCCCGCAGCCCTGCACCCCGTACACCGCGATACTCGGGCCGGGAACCTGGGAGACCACACTCGACGCCGATCCCGAGGTGCCCGTCGGCATGCTCCGGCCTGTCGGCGACGGCCTGCGACGGCAGTTCGGCCGCGACATCACCGTGCTCTACGCCCCCTATGCCGCCAGCGCTTTCGATCAGGGCCTGAGCTACGCCGAGTCCCTGAGCACCCTGGAATCCCGTCTGCGCCAGATGCTGCGTGGCCTGTGCGGCTCGACGCGGGTCGTGCTCGCCGGTTACAGCCAGGGCGCGGACGGCATCGGCGATCTGGCCACCGAGATCGGCAACGGCGACGGCCCCATCGACGCCGATCGGGTGGTCGGGGTCGGGCTACTGGCCGACCCGCATCGCGATCCGAACACCACACTCTCCCTGGGCAATCCGCAGCCCGGCCGCGGCATCGCCGGCACCCGGAGCCGTGATTTCGGCGCGCTGTCGGAGCGGGTTCGCACGCTGTGCGCCGACGGCGACCTGTACTGCTCCCTCGACGCCGCCACCTCCCCGTTCCTGGCCGTGCTGGGCCGGGTCCTGAGCGGCGATCCCACCCCGATCGCGAACTTGCTCCCCGCCACCGCCGATCCCAGCAGTCTGATCGCCCAAGCCGTCACCATGGGCGCCGGCTGGACCGCCACCGCGGCGAACCTGCCGACCATCGTCGACGACCTCACCCGTCTGCCGGAGTCCCTCGCGGCGGGCGACATCCGCGGCGCCCATCAGACCGCACGGGCCGTCAACGCCGCCTTGGCCCCCTTCGTGGAGGCCGCCGCGGGGGTAGACCGGGTCCTGGTCGCCCAGGTCATCCGCGCGGCCGCCGCGGTCGACCCGTCCGGCCGGACCGCGGGCGTCAGCGTCATCGCCGACGCCCTGACCCACCTCGATCTCCTCGGTATCGCCGAGCGCGTCGGCCACCTCCAGGAAATCCTCTGGCGTGCGGTCGAATCCCTCGACCGCAACGACCCTCTCGCCGCCGCCGCCGACCTGGCGGCCTTGGCCGCCACCGGCGCCGACCTCACCGGCTCGGTGCTCGGCCCCGTCGCTGCGGGCATCCGCTCCGACCTCAACGCGACCACCCGAACCCTGCTCAGCGTCACCGATCCCGCCACCGTCGACGAGCTCGTCCAACTGGGTCGCCAAGGCGTGGACATGGCCAACTTCTACGCCTCCGAAGCCCACATCGACTACGGCGAGGACGTTCCCCTCCTGCTGAACTACCTGAGCTCCCAGGTCGTTTCGTAGCCCACCGCACCCGTCTGCGGCGTCGCGGCCGGGTCGGACACGGTGTGCCCGCCTGCGACCCGCCGACCGTCGCGGCACGTATTCTCACCTGGTGCCGACCGGCGGTAGCAGACAGGTGCGCGCCGCGCGCAAGCGCAAGAAGCGGATGGCGCGCGTCACCCATGACCTCACCGACGCGCAGTGGGACGCGCTCAAGACGTCCTGGGGTGGGTGCGCCTACTGCGGCTCCCCCGCCACCTCGCTGCAGAAGGACTGCGTGCAAGCCATCTCGCGTGGCGGCCGCTACACCCTCGGCAACGTCGTCCCCGCCTGCGGATCGTGCAACTCCAGCAAGTGCAACGCCGAGGTCACCGGCTGGCTGCGGCGCAAGAAGCTCGACGAACGCTCCTTCCTCCTGCGCCACTACGAGATCGCGGCCGAGCTCACCACCCGCTTCGCCTAGAGCGGAGCCCGAGGTGACGGTTCGCGGTCGGCGGCGCCGGGCCACCACGGAGCAGACCGTGGGCCCATCGTCGCCGAAGATCGGTGGGTGGTGACCCGTTTACCGATTCCGGTCCGGGACATCCTCCGATCGAGAGGTACCGATCGAACGGAGTGGGAAGCAATGGCTCAAGGCACTGTGAAGTGGTTCGACGCGGAGAAGGGGTTCGGGTTCATCGAGCCCGACGAGGGCAGTGCCGACATCTTCGTTCACTTCTCCGAGATCCGCGGCGACGGATTCCGCACCCTCGAGGACAACCAGAAGGTCGAGTTCGAGATGGACCACAGCGACCGGGGCCCGCAGGCGACCGACGTCCGCGCCCTGGACTGAGAATCCACGCACAATCACGGCCCGCCAGGGCCGGAAACGATCGGAGGCAGCAATGCTCGGACTGGGAATTCTCGGCTGGATCATCATCGGCGGCATCGCCGGCTGGATCGCCAGCAAAGTCATGAAGACCGATGCCCAGCAGGGCATCGTGCTCAATATCGTCGTCGGCGTCGTCGGCGGTCTGCTCGGCGGGTTCCTGCTGAAGGTGCTGGGCGTCGATGTCGCCGGTGGTGGTCTGCTGTTCAGCTTCCTGACCTGCTTCGGTGGTGCGGTGCTGCTGCTGGCACTGGTCGGACTGGTCACCGGCCGCACCCGATAGTCGATGCTGTGGCGGACCCGGGCGTCCGCGTCCGCCACAGCGGTGTCCGGCGACGATTCCGCTCAGGCCCCGAGCAGGCGGATATCGGTGTCGAGCAGCGCCACTTGCTCGGCGAGGCGGCGTTCGTCGATCGGATCGCCGGCGCGGTCGAGCAGATCCGCACGCGTGATGAGCAGCAGGCCGCCGCCCGCGGTGTCGGGGGTGACCGTTCTGCTGGTGGCGGTACCGCGGATTCCCGGCCCTGAACACGAGGCCGGTCATATGCTTGACCGATTCCAGACAACGGAGAACACTTTCGGACGTGCCGACGGACACGGAATTCCAGCAGTTGCTGCAGGGAGCGTCCCTCCGCGTCACCGCCCCGCGGGTGGCGGTCCTGCGGGCGGTCCACGACCATCCGCACGCCGATACGGACTCGATCATCCGCGCCGTGCGCTCCAGGCTGTCCGCGGTCTCGCACCAGACCGTCTACGACTCGCTGCGTGCGCTCACCGCCGCAGGCCTGCTCCGGTCCATCCAACCCCGGGGGTCGGTGGCACGGTATGAATCGCGCGTCGGCGACAACCATCACCATCTGATCTGCCGCACGTGCGCGAAGATCGCCGACGTCGACTGCCGCATCGGCGAGGCACCGTGCCTGACGGCCGCCGACGCCCAGGGCTTCACGATCGACGAGGCCGAGATCATCTACTGGGGACGGTGCCCCGACTGCGCCACCGTCCCCTCCGCCGACGACTCCGCTCGCAGCCCGCACGACTCGTTTCAGGAAGGAATATCGTGACCACCGATAACCGCCCTCCCACCGGGGACAGCGACTCCACCAGCGAGAGCGAAAACCCGGCGATCCCCGCCCCCACCCCGCAGACCGACCGCAGGCCGAACGCCAACAAGGACTGGTGGCCGGAGCAGATCGATGTCTCGGTGCTGCACGCGCACTCGTCCAAGGCCAACCCGCTCGGCGAGGATTTCGACTACGCAGCGGAATTCGCCACCCTCGACGTCGAAGCGCTCAAGGCCGACATCGCCGCGGTCCTGACCGATTCCCAGGACTGGTGGCCCGCCGACTACGGCAATTACGGCGGCCTGTTCATCCGGATGAGCTGGCACGCGGCCGGGACCTATCGCATCGCCGACGGGCGTGGCGGCGGCGGCCAGGGCGCGCAGCGCTTCGCCCCGCTCAACAGCTGGCCCGACAACGCCAATCTCGACAAGGCGCGACGACTGCTGTGGCCGGTCAAGCAGAAGTACGGCACCAAGATCTCCTGGGCCGACCTGCTGGTGTTCGCGGGCAACGTCGCGCTGGAGTCGATGGGTTTCCAGACCTTCGGTTTCGGCTTCGGCCGGCCCGACATCTGGGAGCCCGAGGAGGTCTTCTGGGGTCCGGAGGACACCTGGCTCGGCGACGAGCGCTACGCCGGTGACCGGGAACTGTCCGGCCCGCTCGGCGCCGTGCAGATGGGCCTGATCTATGTGAACCCCGAAGGCCCCAACGGCACCCCCGATCCGGTGGCCGCCGCCCGCGATATTCGCGAGACGTTCGGCCGGATGGCGATGAACGACGAGGAGACCGCCGCGCTGATCGTGGGCGGCCACAGTTTCGGCAAGACCCACGGGGCAGGTGATGCGAGCCTGGTCGGGCCCGAACCCGAGGCCGCCCCGATCCAGCAGCAGGGGCTGGGCTGGCAGAGCTCCTACGGCACCGGCAAGGGCAGGGACGCCATCACCAGCGGCCTGGAGGTCGTCTGGACCGCGACCCCGACCCGGTGGAGCAACGGCTTCCTGCAGAATCTGTACGGCTTCGAGTGGGAACTGACCAAGAGCCCGGCCGGCGCCTGGCAGTGGAAGCCGAAGGACGGTGCGGGCGAAGGCGCCATCCCCGACCCGTTCGACGGCCCCGCGCGCACACCGACGATGCTGACCACCGACCTGGCGCTGCGTGAGGATCCGATCTACCGGGAGATCACCCGCCGCTGGCTCGATCACCCCGAAGAGCTGGCCGAAGCGTTCGCGAAGGCGTGGTACAAGCTGCTCCACCGCGACATGGGACCGCTCAGCCGCTACCTGGGCCCCTGGGTCCCCGAGCCGCAGCTGTGGCAGGACCCGGTACCCGCGGTCGATCACGAACTGATCGACGAGCAGGACATCGCGACGCTCAAGAGCACCGTCTTGGCCTCGGGACTCTCGATCGCGCAGCTGGTCAAGACCGCGTGGGCGGCGGCGGCGAGCTTCCGCAGCACCGACAAGCGCGGCGGCGCCAACGGTGCCCGCCTGCGCCTGGAACCGCAGCGCAGCTGGCAGGTCAACGAGCCGAGCGAGCTGGCGCAGGTGCTGCCCGTGCTCGAGCGCATCCAGCAGGACTTCAACAGTTCGGCCGCGGGCGGCAAGCGCGTGTCGCTGGCCGACCTGATCGTCCTGGCCGGCTCGGCCGCCGTCGAGAAGGCGGCCGCCGACGCCGGTCACCCGGTCACCGTGCCGTTCCATCCGGGCCGCACCGACGCCACCCAGGACGCCACCGATGTCGAGTCCTTCGCCGTGCTCGAGCCTCGGGCCGACGGCTTCCGCAACTACGTGCGCGACGGGGAGAAGGCACCGCTGGAACGCCTGTTGCTCGACCGCGCGTACATGCTCGACGTGACCGCGCCGCAGCTGACCGCGCTCATCGGCGGGCTGCGTGTGCTCGGCGCGAACTACGCGGGCAGTAGCCACGGCGTCCTCACCGAGCGTCCCGGCGTGCTCTCGACCGACTTCTTCGTCAATCTCCTCGATCAGGGCACCGAGTGGAAGCCCTCGGAGTCGACCGAGAACGTCTTCGACGGTGTCGACCGCAAGACGGGTCAGGCCCGCTGGACGGCCACCGCCAACGACCTCGTCTTCGGCGCGCACTCGGTGTTGCGCGCGGTGGCCGAGGTCTACGCGCAGCAGGACGCGGGCGCGCGGTTCGTCGACGACTTCGTCGCCGCCTGGGTCAAGGTGGTCGACAACGATCGGTTCGACCTGCGCTGATCGGATGTCGAAGAGCCCGGGCCGACCCTCGGCCCGGGCTCTTTTCGCGTCGAGTTCGCCCTCCGGTCCGCCGCCCGGTGATTGACCAGCGGCCCAGCGGGTATGGCCCGCTCATACCGGTCAACCTGGAGGGAACCATCCATGACCTACCCGAATCCGCACCACGATTCCGCGCCGCAGCACGCCGACCGACACGACGACGAATTCCCCGACCATGCCCGCACGACCCGCAGCCACGCCGGCGAGGGCCTCGAAGACGGTTACAACTTCCCCGGGATCATCCTGTGCGCGTTGGGCGTCATCGCGCTGGGCCTGTGCCTGACCGCGACCGGCTACGGGTTCACCGGCTGGGCGACCGTCGCCGGCGTCGCGGCGGTCCTGCTCGCCGGCGCGGGTGTCGTCTGGCTGCTGCTCGAGCACCGGCGCATCAAGGCCAAGGAGGGCCTGAAGCTCACCGATCAGCGCGGGCACTGACGGCCACCGCGATGCGAGACCAGCGAGGAAGGAACCCGCGATGAGCGAGACCGACGACCCGGTCCCCCAGCTCGACCGTGACCTGGCGCTGGACGCGACCGGGCAGGCCGCCGATGTCGCCCGCACGCCCGCGTTGCCGGTGGCAGTCGCGGTGCTCGCCGGGTTCGTGGTCTGGCTGATCGCCCGGCGACGGCGGCGGTCCTGAGTCGCGGCCGGGCCGTGGCGCCCGGCCCGCGGTTCCCTGGCCTCAGACGAGACCCTCGAGGCGGGCCACCGACGGCGGGTTCGGCGGCGAGGCCGCGAACACGTCGATCAGCACATCCTCGTCGCCGTAGTGGCCCGCGGCCGCCAGTCCGGCGGTGCGGTGCGCGATCGCGTGCACCTCGTCGCCGGTCAGCGGATAGTCGGCCACGACGTGGCGCCAGTGCGCGCACAGCAGCGTGCCGCCGGGCTCGAGGTGCGCGACCGCTTGGTCGAAGGCCTGGCGCAGCGTCTCGGCATCGAGGTAGTAGCAGACCTCGCTCAACACGATCAGATCGAATTCCTCCGCCGCCCAGCGCTGTCCCAGTCCCCACCCGCGCAACTCCACCGACGCGTGGCCAGAACGCGACAGCCGTGCGCGCGCCGAATCCAGGGCCCGCTCGGCGACATCGGTGCTCACGAGGCGATCGCAGCGCCCGGCGAGTTCCTCGGTGAGCACGCCGATGGAACAGCCGGGCTCGAACCCGGCGCGGTAGCGCGCCCTGGGCAGCATAGCCATCGTCAGCGCGCGTTTGCGCCGCTCGTACCAGCGGAGCGTAAACTGCCACGGGTCGTCGTCGGTGGCGTACATCCGGTCGAAATAGCCTGGCGGCAGGGCGGACTCGGTCACTGGAAGAAGACCTCGTCGCGTGTGGTGAACCGATGCAGGACATGGGGAGGCAGGACGGGACGGTCAGCCGGATGGTCCGACAGCGGACGGATCTGACTGCGGTGCTGTGCCAGTGCCCGTGCCTTGGCCGCGACCGCCGACGACGGCAACGCCAGGCCGAAGGCATTGGCCGCGGCGACTCGCGGATGGTCGGGGCTGCCCCAGTGCCACATCCAGACGGGATACTCGAGCAACTCGGTCGCTGTGTTCGCGCACGCCTCGGCAGTCGCGCGGCCGACGGCTTCGTGGTCGGGATGGCCGTCGTGTCGCCACGTGGCGGCGCATCGAACCCCCGGCCCGCCCAGGACCGCGAGCACCTCGGTGAGCAGGTCGGTGAGTTCGGCCTGCTGCTCGGCGACCCGGCCGTCGGGCATGCCCAGCCGCATCGGCGCCCCGATGGCGAGTTCGTGGGCCGCGTTGGCCGATTCCTCGATCCGCAGGCCGGCCAGCTCGGCCGGGGTGTGGGTGGGCGAGCCGGGGTGCGAGGCTTCACCGTCGGTGACCGAGATCAGGGTGACCGGCAGATCGGCCGATCGCAGGTGCGCGATCAGCCCGCCGACGCCGAGTACCTCGTCGTCGGGGTGCGGGGCGACGACGATCAGATGCCGCCAATGCTCCACGCGCAGTTCGGGTCTGCTCTCGCGCCACGGCGTCCACGCGCCTTCCGCGGTGCCGGGATCGGTCGGGTCGATCAGGGGCATGGCCACCATGAGAACTCCTTGTCCGCCTGGTCTCGTCCGAGGGCGGCGAGATCGCGTTCGGCATGGCTCTGACGCAGGTACACCGTCAGGTCGGCGACTCTGCGCGCATGGGCTTCGTCGCCGCACAGCGGGCCGGCGCCCAGGGCGCGCCCGACACGGTCGAGGGTGTCGGTCGCCGCGTTCTCGACGATCGCGCGCACGGTCCTGGCCCGGAGTCGACCCGCTCCGGTGAGGTCGGCGGGGTCGGCATCGATCGCCTGCGCGGCGACGGACAGGCTGTCACGGGCGGCCGACAGACTCGCGGTGACCGCGCCCAGATGGGCGAGCGCGTGGTCGTCGGCGCGGCCCGCGGCGGCGCTGCGGTGCAGTGTCGCGGCGACCGCGCACGCGCTGCCGTACCAGCAGGCGGCCACCCCGATGGCGCCGTGCCAGAAACCGGGACGGCTCAGGTACGCGCCGGGGTCGCCGATCATCCGCGCCGGCGCACTGTCGAAATCGACGGCGCCGGAATCGGACCCCCGCATACCGACCGCAGGCCAGGTGTGCGGCACCGGCCGGACGACGGACCGGTCGAGCGCCACCGCGAACAACGCGCGCTGACCGTCGATCTCGGCCGTGACCAGTGCGTGTGTGCACATGCTCGCACCCGAGCACCACAGTTTGCGCCCCTCCAGCACCCAGCCCTCGGACACCTCGCGCGCCCGCAGCACCGGAGCAGGCGGCTCCGCGGCCCACACGCCCCAGAGTTGCTCCGGCGCCACCGCGAGTTCGGTCGACGGCCGCCCGGTGGCGCCGTGATCGATCTCGGCCAGGATCGCCGTAGCATCGGTGTGGGCTTCGGCCAGACGCCCGACAACCGTATCCGCATAGGCGATCTCGGCCAGCGCGCGCCATCGCTCGAGGGTCTGCCCCGAGCCCGGTAACGGCAGATCCAGCCGTCCGGATCTCGCCAGCGACCGCAGTTCCGCGGCGATCACCGGTTCCGATGCCGCGGCGCACAGGCCGGAAACCCGACTGTCGACGCCGGTCATGACACCTCCCGCGATGCGTCCCGCCCGATACGGCGCAGGTGCTCGGCGAACCCGTGCGGTGCGCGCCCGTGCCGCCGCGCGGAGGTGGTGACAGCGACGTCCCCGGCCCAGGCGATGGCGGCTCCGGACGCGCGCAACCGCGCGACCAGATCCACGTCCTCGCCGGTCGGCAAGGCCCGAAACCCACCGATTCCCCAGTAGGCGTCGGCGCGGAAGCCCAGCGCGGCGCCGTGCACATGACCATGACCCTCCGGCCCGTGCTCGAGATACTGCCGCTCGTAGATCCGCCGGGTCCGCGCCGAGTGCGCGTCCCACTGCCGCACCGCGACGACACCCGCCACCACCTCGAAACCCGCTCGCGCGTAGTCGAGCTGGGCCGACAACCACGATGGCTCGACCTCGGAATCGGCATCGGTGGTCGCGAACCAGGTCTCGGACGCACACCCCGAGCCCGCGTGTTCGAAGCCCAGCCGCCGCGCTGCCCCCACATTGCGCTCCCACACCGTCAGCACCTCGGCCGACGCCGCGACCCGCGCCGAACCGTCGGTGCAGGCGTCGAGCACGAGCTGCACGCGGACCGGGACGTCGACCCGGCGGACGGCACGTTCCAGCGCCGCGAGACACCGAGGCAGCAGTCGCTCTTCATTGCGGACGGGGACCACCACCACGATCCCGTCGATGTCGTCGCCGATCATGGGCGTGTTCTCACAGCCGCCGAAGACTGACTCATAGAGGGCGGCTACCCGTCCTTCGGCAGGGCAAACAGAAGGCCCAGGTCAGCCGGGTCGCTCGCCGCGGCGCGGCCGGCCCGTGGCCCGCGGTCGTCGAAGACGGTGCGCTATCGTCGGCATGTCGACGACGACGCCCGGTGCCCCCGGCGTTGCATGCTGTGACGAGCAGTCTCAGGGAGGAATCGTGGATATCACCCAGCTGATCCTTGACGACCACCACGAACAGCGGCGTCTGTTCGCGATCCTGGAACAGATCAACCGCACCGACACCGAGGCGCTGTCCGCGATCTGGGACCGGCTCGCCGCCTTCCTGGAACTGCACGCGCTGGCCGAGGAGGAGATCTTCTACCCGGCCTTGTTGCACGCCGGAATCGCGGCCAGGCGCACAGGCGCGGTCGAGAGCGAAACGCTCGACGCCATCCACGACCACAACGACATCAGGGACGCGGTGGCCGCGGTCGCGGATCATCAGGTCGGCACCGACGACTGGTTCGCGGCCGTCGCGGCAGCCAATCTCGCCAACAGCGACCACATGGCGGAGGAAGAACGCGAGGGCCTCACCGATTTCCGCCGCCTGGCCGGCGTGCCGCAGCGCCACGCGTTGGCAGTCACCTTCGCCGCCTACGAGGCCCGCCACTACGCCGGCGTGCGGCCGGTCGACAAGGACCCCGTCGCCTACGTCCGCGCCGCCGAGAATCAGGAGCCGCCGCCGAACGGATCGCTCGGTGTCGGCAGTCTCCGCTGATCGTCGCTACGAATCACCGTTCCCGGCCCGGTCCTCGGCGGCCATATCGGTCGAGAACTCGGCGCCGTACAGCTCGATCTCCCACATCTTGTCGATGACCCGCTCGACCGCACGGGTGAGATGTCGGCGGTAGGTGGAAAAGGGCAGTCCGAGTAGTTCGGCGGCGCGTTCCTGGGTGGGCGCGGGTCGCAGGTAGGTGCGGTCGAGTGCCCGGTGCAGCTTCTCGCCGCGGGTTTCGTCGCGCAGGGATTCGCTCATCGTGGTGAGCAGCTCCCGCAGCGTGGCGCCGGTGGCCGGACCCGGCCGACCGTGCACGACCTTCGAGCGCAGCAACGGGTTTCGTTCGAGTCGGCCCCCTCGGCCGACCTCACGCAGTGCCGAGCGCACCGCGTCGGCGAATTCGGGCCGGGACAAGACGAGTTCGGGTACCGGTGGCGCCGGTCGCGCGGCAGCCCCACCGACGACGCGATCATTGGTCAGGTCGAGCCATGCGGCGATCCCCACCCGTCGCCAGTCGTGGGCGTATACCGCATAGCGTTGTCCGCCGACTTCGTATCCCGCGTCGTGCGCGCGATGGAAGTCGATGTGGTGCATGAACGGTTCCCAGGCGTCGGAGTCCGCGAACGCGCCAATGAACTCCCAGGTCAGATCTGGTTGCGACAGCCAGTATTGGGTCGAGCGGGCCGTGACCACATTGATCGTCGGCGACGGGCGCTGGTTCAGTTCCGCATCGACGAGGAACCGGCCAGCGTGCACCGGCTCACCCGGCCGGGGCCTGCCGTATCTGGTCGCGTACTCCCACATCGCGCGCGTGCCGGGGTCGGCGGCCAGGTCGGCTTCGGTCGCCTCGTGCAACGCCAGCCGGCAGAAGTAGCCGATCGCCTCGGTGGCAGGCCCCTGGACCACGACGAATCGGTCGGGCTGGCGGGCGAGCCAGAATTCGACCAGCTCGGCTTGTTCGGGCCCCTGGTGGCGTTCGGTCATCGCCAGGATCGATTCTCGATGCGTCGGGCGGTATCGGTCGGGAAAGGCTCGGCCGAAGCTCGACCAGTCCCAATACGCGGAGATCGTCGGGTTGTGCCGATGCAGGAACACCAGGTCCGCGACCGGCCAGCGACCGTGTTCGGCCGCGGTGTCGAGCAATTCGATGAGGTGCCCGCGCACTCGGCCGTGCACCGCGAGATAGGACTCCGGATCGCGCCAGCGCAGATCCGCGTCCAGGACGTCGCGAGCGATCTCGTGCGGAGCGAGCCCGAGCGGTCCGCGTTCGATGATCGCGAGCTCGCACAACCATCCGAATACCTCCGAGCAGTCGGACTCGCCGAGCGCGGCCCGCAGCAGCGCCTCGGTCGTGAACCGCACGTGCGCGCACACCTCGAGCGCCGCCCGATGGCGTCTGCTCGGCACGGAGTCGACGAACCGCGTGAGCAGCGCCCGCACCGCGTCCGGCGCGTCGACCAACGTGGCAGGCACCTCGCCCCCGGTCTGCGCGAGCAGGTCGACCAGGAGCGCCAGGGCCAGCGGATGGCCATGGGTGAGCGCCAGCATCCGTTCGTGCTTGTCGTCGGGGACCCGCGCGCCCCGGAGGAAGGTACGGACGTCATCAGGTGCCAGATTCCGCAGCGAGACCACGCGCAGCAGTTCCCGCCAGCCGGGGTCGTTCAACCACTCGCGGGCGGGTGGATGTCGACCGGCGATCACGACCAGGACGTCGGTCGCCAAGCCGGGAAGAAAGGTTTCCCGCAGCCAATCCTCCAGCGGCGCAAGGCGTTCGAAGGTGTCGATGATCAACACCGCCGACGTCCGGTCCGCCGGGCCCTCGGGCTCGGACACCGCCGCGTGGAAGGCCGAGGGCGACGGCTCGATGGTGCGTCCGTCGACTCGCACCGTGCCGTGTCCGGCGTGCTGGGCCACCGCCGACAATTCGGCGAGCAGCGCCGTCTTCCCGACACCGCCCGGCCCGTAGACGAACATCACCGAGAAGGGCGGCTCCTCGGCATCGAGCGCCGACAGGAACAGCTCGACTTCCCCCGCGCGACCCACGAACCGCCGCCGACGGGCCAGCCGGAGCCGGTCGGCGACCGTCCGGCGCTGCTCCGAGGCGCTATTCACCGGCCATGTGTATCAGTTTCGGGTCCGCTGTGTCCGCGTTTGCCGGAGCATTCTCGACACGCCTCGATCGCACCACCCCGCGCAGAACTCGCGCGATGATCCCGGGGCGCAGCAGCCGCGACGGCGGATCGACCAACGCCGAGACCAGCAGGAACTGCGAAGCAACCACCGGATCGTGTCTGCCCACGTCGAGCAGGTGCCGGACGTACCGATTGACCAGCCGGATCTGCGGCGGCCGCACACCGTCGACCAGCGGCTGGGTCAGATCCGCACCGACAGCCAATCGCCACGCGACGCCAACCGGCGCGGCAGCGGCACGGAAGAAGCGGCGTTCCACATCGTCACCGCTCCCCCGCAGACAGTCGCGCAACGCGATGGCCTGCAACGCCGCCACCGACATGCCCTGGGCGTAGATGGGGTTGAAGCCACACATCGCGTCCCCGAACACGATCAGCCCCCGTGGAAATCGGCTCAACCGGTCGTATCGGCGCCGACGATTGGCGTCGTAGCGGTAGGTCGCCACCTCCGACAGCGGCTCCGCGTGGCGCAGCGCGCCGACCACGTGCGACGGGGCGAATGTCGCGATACCGTCGACCATCTCGGCCAGGCTCGTCGCGGGGTGATGGCCTCGGTATCCCGTCGCGGTGAACAGCCAGGTGTCGTCGTCCTCGGTGGCGAACAACGCCATTCCGATCGGCCGGTCCGGCGCAGGCCCGATCAGCACGAGCTTCTCCGGCTCGGTGCCGGGTCGCAGCCGCACGGACAGACTGGAGTAGCCCATCTGGACCGATACCGATTCTTCGGCGGGCAGGTCGTAGCCGAGTCCGCGCAGCCACGTCGGGGTTCGCGTGCCGCGGCCCATCGCGTCCACGACGAGATCGGCGCGCAACACTTCCTCCGCGCTACCCGCCGCCCGGGCCATCACCCGGACGCCGGTCACCCGACTGCGTGTCCCGTCCGCGACCAGACCTACCGCGTCGCTGCCGTCGACGATCCGCACCGCCGGCAGCGCCCGAACCCGTTCCCGCACACACCCTTCCAGGCGCGGCCTGGTCGGCAGGTAGGTCAGGACACCCGGCTGCACGTCGCGCGAGAGACGGTTGCCGCCCACCGAGAAGTAGAACTCCGTGTAGTCCTCGACAACCTTCGTACCGCCGGCGACGAGATCGGCGAGCACCCCAGGGAACAGCACCTCCAACGCCTCGGATCCACTCGGCAGCAAGGCGTGCACATGCTTGCCCTGCGGCACTCCCCTGCGCGGGCCGTCAGCGGCGGTGAGCCGATCTCGTTCCACCACCGTGACCCGGTCATAGAAATCAGCCAGCACTCGCGCCGCGAGCAACCCCGCCATGCTCGCACCGAGCACCACCGCATGTTCACCTCTGCGAACCATCGCGCACCTCCTGAAGTTTCGGCGATGGCGCGAGCTTGCGACACCGGACTGCTCGGTTACCAGTCCATGTCTTTGCTCACCTACCGCTGAGCACAGCGTGGCTACAACTCGCGAGGGCGCGCTCGCTCGGTCCTGCGGGGGCTGCCCCTGGGCACCGACGACATCGACACCGTCGCCGGAATCGTCGCGCACGGAGCAATGCGCTCCACCATGACGGCGCCTGACGGGTCAGCCACCGCGCATGCGTCGGTGTTCCGACGGAAACATCAGCCTGGTGTCGAGTCGTCGACAGCATTCGAGCCATGGCCCTGAGCAAGGGCCACGGCTCGAATGCTGCGCGGTCGTACCGACGATCGTCCCTCCCCCCGAACTACCCGACCTCCCAGGTCGTTTCGTAGCTCTCGCAGCCCGTGGGCTCGACCGCAGCCTCCGGTGGGAAAGGCGTTCAGGTCAGCACGACATCGCACCTCCCGACGTGTTGTCGAGACGCACCCCCAGGACCCTCTTCAACTCGCCGACACTGTCGGCACTGGGTGTCACCACATCCCGTTCCCAACGACTGATCTGGTTTCCGTCCCTGATGCCGATCCAGTCGGCCAACTCCGCCTGCGTGAAACCGGAGGCCGTCCTCGCCGCCCGGATGGCTTTGCCGATCGTGGACATGGTCTCCCCTCTCTCTCGATGCCTCGGCGCGGACCGCATCGGAGCGGGTGTCCATCGGCGAACACTCACACTCCTGAAGCGGTCTCGCGCAGCCACATTCGAACGATAAGGGCGAATTCGCCGCCGAAGCAGGCTGTGACTGCACGGCCACTGACTGTGCACGCACAAACTTCCGCGCCGTGGGAACTCCGTCGCTACGTCGGCGGGGTGTCCGCGTCGGAGGCGCTGCGGCGCCAGTCCCGGGGCGTCATGCCGAACGCCTCCCGGAATCGCCGGGTGAAGTGGGCGGCATCGCGGAAGCCCACGGCACCGGCCACGGCGGCGACGGAACGGTGCGCGTAACCCCGGTCGATCAGCATGTCGCGGGCCCGGACCAGGCGTTGTTCGATGATCCACTGCTCGAGGCTGATACCCGACTGCGCGCAGACCTTGTACAGGTGCCGGACGGAGATGTTGTTGGCGGCGGCGATGCCGGGAATCTTCAGGGTCGAATCGGCCAGGTGTGTCCGCACGTACTCGAGGATCTGTTCGATCAGCAGTTGCTCCGGGATGGCGCCACCGTCACCCGGACCGCGGCCGGCCGCCGAGATCAGCAGCGCCCGAACCATTTCCAGGCACGACTCGCCCACCGAGGCGGCGGCCGGGTCGGCTTCGAGCTGGTCGGCGATCGCGACGAGATGCTGGATCTGCGCCGTGACCATCGGGTAGAGCGGCGATGCCGCCAGCCGCCCGTGCGCCGCGACGACCGTTTCCGCGGAGATCCCGAGGCGCTCCCTGGACAGCTGCAGACACAGCGTTCCGCCGAGACCGTGCCAGCCGGAGGCGAACGTGGTGGCCAGGTCGATCACCTCGCAGGCGCCGGGCTCGATCAGCGTTTGCGCACCGAACTGTTCGTGCCTGCGGACCTGCCCGTTCTGAACGGTCACCGTCAGGGTGTCGCTGGGCGTGATCCGCTCGTGCCGCCTGGTGCGGCAGACCTGGTGGCCGGAGACCTCCGAGCGGGTGAGCGCGATCGGACCCAGCATCCAGGCCTGGTGCCGGCTGACCACTTCCGCCGGTGAATCCCACATCTGCAGGTTCGCCCCGATATCGGCTTCCTGCAGGATGGCGGTGACCGCCTCGCGGCGGTCCGCCGGCGTGAAAT
Source organism: Nocardia canadensis (assembly GCF_032656385.1). Taxonomy (NCBI): domain Bacteria; kingdom Bacillati; phylum Actinomycetota; class Actinomycetes; order Mycobacteriales; family Nocardiaceae; genus Nocardia; species Nocardia canadensis. Next base: position 397,942 of record NZ_JAVCWB010000008.1, on the reverse strand, counting down.
AGTCGGAGTCGATCAGCACTGCCATCGGTGATCTCCACTTCGGATCCAAGCCGGCGGTGGAGTGCCTCCCGTCGCCGGCCGATGCGCGTTTCGGGTGGTGGCAATTCGGGGCAAAGGTGATTGCATGGGCCTGTAGTCGGCGATGCTATCGCGACATCGCCCGCTCGGAGCCCGATTCGGCAGGGTTGCGCACCGACCTCACCGGCCCGCGATGGCGTGTTCCCTTGCCGCGGTGGGCCGCAACGCCAGAATCCGGCGTTCGGCCGCGGTCGCCGTCGCAGCCCATTCCGGCCGCAACGCCGCGTAGGTGCACACGTCGCGCCACCGGCCCTGGGTTCGGTACAGCTGTCGCAGCCGCGCCTCCGGTGTCAAGCCCACTCCCGCCATCACCGTGTCCATCACCGGATGATCGTGCCGATGCCCCGCCCAGACCCGGTGGATCCCGAGCGGCCCGAAGGCGAAGGCCGCCATGAGCCGCCCCGCCTCGATGCCTCCCGCGCGCAGCGCCCCTTCCGGAATCACGACCAGACCGCCGATCATCGCGTTGCTGCCGAAATCCTCGACCAGCAGGCCGATGGTGCCGACCATGGTGTCCTCATCGGGTGCCGTGATCGCCAGCGTGTACTTGCGCCGCGGGCTCTCACCGCGGGCGCGCAGGGCGGCGTCGAACGCCGCCGCCGCTGCCCGGACACCCATGCTGTCGGTGCCCATGAATCGGGTCAGCTGTGGATCGGTGAAGATCCGCTGATAGGTGCCCAGATCACCGGCACGCAGATCACGCAACCGCAGTCGCGTACCGACCAGTTCCACGTCGCGCAGGTCCACCGTCAACGGACTTCCTCCATCACCTGCGCGAATTCCGCGTCGATCCGCCGACCTTCGGCGGGTATGAGCTCGTCGAGGTCGATATAGCTCCGCCCCGACGGGATCAGCTCGCCGAGCAGGATCCGGCGTGCGGTGTCCGCCACCAGCGCGCCGCCGAGCATCACCCCCGAGGCGAGTTGTGGCCAGCTGGACAGGGTTCGGCCGATCTCCCCGATCGCGTCGCGCATCGCCGCACTCAGCTGCGGCTCGTCGACGACCGCCAGCAGAAACGACAGCAGCTCGTCCCGGTTCATCCTCGCGACATCGGACGAGGTCGCCGTGCCGGTGCGGCCGTGGAACAGCGGGCGCAGTGGTTCGAGATCGAAGCGCTCGACATCGAGCAGGCCGCGATCATTGGCGTCCATCAGCACCGGGATCCCCCGGCTCCGCGCGTACTCGCGGGCGGCGACTTTCGCCCACACCGTGTCGCATTCCTCCACGAGCAGATCGAGCGGCCGGGTGCCGTCGACGCCGTCGAAGAACGACCCGATCGATTCCTCGGTCAGCCCGGCCGTGAACACCTCGATGTCGAGATAGGGGTCGATCTCGAACATCTGCCGCGCCGCCAGCACCGCCTTGGAAACCCCGAGATCACCGATCCCCGCCCGCAGCCGGTTCAGGTTCGACAGCCCGATCGTGTCGAAGTCGGCCAGGCGGAACGAACCGCCGACCCCTTCCATCGCCAGCGTCACCGCCGCACTGTTGCCCACCGACAGCCCGACCACACCGATCCGCCGCTCGCGCAGGTCGCGCTGCTGCCCGCGGTCGATCTTGTTGCGGTTCCGATCGGTCCGCACCCGCTGGAAACCCTCGCGCGGCAGCACATGCACCAGCCGGCCGTTCCACGGATAGAACACCCACGTTCCCCACCGCCACAATGCGGTTTCGCCGCAGATCCGACGTCGCGACGCCGCCAGGGACTCCGCTGTCTGCGAGACAGCGGGGTCCTCGCAGCGGATCAGTTCGTCGAGCTGATCGTCGATCGTGTCGTGCACCGCACCGACAGCATCCGAGCCCGCCAGCGCTTCCAGATCGCGCAGTCCTTCCGGGCTCGACGCGTCGAGCAGCACGGGACGGAAATGCGATGTCGCGACGCCGGGCGCGAGTACCGGCGGACGCGGAACCGAGCGATGCCGAATCATGTGTGCACAAACCTCCGACCCTCATGAGACGAGCGGACACCGCGCGCCTCCTTCGACCAGGACGCGCAAAGACTACACACAGCACACTTTCAGCTAACTGACCTTCGGTCCACCGGCATGGCGCGCCCGCACTCCGGCCAAACTGCGACGATGACCCGCCGAGTCGACATGACCGACAATCCAACGCCTCACCCGTCGTCGGTCTCGCTAAAGTCCCGCAAGCATCGATTTCGCGGCGTCGACGGTGCGGCGCCGTCCGGTCCACGGGGGCGGACCACCACGTGGATCGGTGGGCGCCGCCACCGGGCTCCGGGCAGAGCAGCCGTCAGATCGGCGATCGGGTCGTCGACTCCCTCGCGGCCGACCGACCAGTGCTCCCTCACCTGCGTCCCCGTTCGGCGAGCACATCGGCCGCGGGCACTGGCGGCGAGATCGGCGGGCAGCGCGAGCGGTTCGACGATCGCTTCGAGGCGGGCCCGAGAAAGAACGGCACCGAGTACCGGTCGACTCCGGCGGGCGGGCTGACCACGCGATGCCGGGTGGCCGTCAGATAGCCCCGGGTGGCGATCTCGCGCATCTCGCCCCGTCCTGTTGCAGCAGCGCGAGATATCCGTAGTCCTTGTCGGCGCCCACCCCTGGTCGTCGCCGGAGGTGTCCCGGCCCGGACAGTGGATGATCTTGCCGTGAGTCGAGACCTCCTGGTCGAACCACCGATCGATGTAGCCCTCGTCCCGTCCGAGCGCGACGGCCAAGGCGCGCAGCACTTCCCGGCTGACCAGCAACGCCTCGGCTTGCCACGTCAGGGTGAGCGCACGCAGTCGCGGCGCCGCGACCGGTCACTGATTCGGCCCGATGATCCGGTCCCGAGCCGGTCCCCGGCAGGCCGGACGGCCCGCTCGGCCCCGATGTCGATCTGCTCGCGCCCGCCGTGAATTCGCGCCCGGTACTGGTGTATTCCCGGAATTGTGGCGAGTGGATAGGGCGATCTCGCGCCGCTGTTCCATCGGCAGCGCGAAGAACTCCCGCGCGACCGCCGCCCCCGACAAGGGCTTTCGTTCACCGTGAACCCAACACCGATCACCCCGCGCAGGCCCCGGTCCGCATTCCGGCCGGCCCGCGGTCACCAGAAGTGGTCGTTGGGCCGCGGAGCGGGACGGGGCACCGGGACACGTGGGGGCCGGGACACCGGCCGAGGCTGGACCGGAGCGGGGGCCAACGCACCGGGCGGGGTGGTCGGGCTGTAGGCGGACTCGGCGTGTTCGGATTCGTCGATGCCCTCGGCCTCGGATTCGGAGTCGACGCGCAGGCCGACGAGCCTGTCGACCAGCCACGCCAGCAGGAGGGTCACCAGGAACGAGTAGGCCATGACGGCCACCGAGGCGATGGCTTGGCGCTGCAACTGGACGAATCCGCCGCCGTAGAAAAGGCCGTTGCCTCCTGCGGGGTTGACCGAGACGTCGGCGAACAGCCCGACCAGCAGGGTGCCGACCACTCCCCCGACCAGGTGGACTCCGACCACGTCGAGGGAATCGTCGTAGCCGAAGGTGTATTTCAGGCCGACGGCCAGTGCGCAGCAGATGCCCGCGGCCACCCCGATGCACAGGGCGCCGACAGATCCGACGAATCCGCACGCCGGCGTGATCGCGACCAAGCCCGCGACCGCGCCCGAGGACGCACCGATGGTGGTGGGTCGCCCGTCTCGGAGTTGTTCGACGACGATCCAGGCGAACGACGCCGCGCCTGCCGCGATGGTGGTGTTGGTGAACGCGAGGGCACCGAGATCGCCTGCGGTCAGCGCGGATCCGGCGTTGAAGCCATACCAGCCGAACCACAGCAGCGACGCACCGAGCAGGGTGAACGGCACATTGTGTGGGCGAGCGATGCTGCGCGGCCAGCCGTGACGTTTGCCGATCACCAGCACCAACGCCAGCGCCGCCGCGCCGGCGTTGATGTGCACCGCGGTGCCGCCGGCGAAATCGAAGGCCCCCAGCCGGTTCGCGATCCACCCGCCGACCTCCGAGGAGGTACCGGAGGAGTCGGTATCGGTGAAACCGCTGACGTGGAAAACCCAATGCGCCACCGGGAAATACACGACGCTGACCCAGAGCGCCGCGAACACGATCCACGACCAGAAACGAGTCCGACCGGCGATCGCACCGGTGATCAGCGCCGTCGTGATGACCGCGAACATCAACTGGAACATCACGAACGCCATGGTCGGAATCTGGTGGCCGACCGGCCCGGACAACGTCCCCTGGGTCGTGCGCAGCAGCGCGTGCGACATGTCGCCGACGAGCCCGTACCCGGCATCGTCGCCGAATGCCTCGCTGTAGCCGTAGAGCAGCCAGAGCGTCGACACCACACCCAGACAGCTGAAGTTCATCATCAGCATGTTGAGCACACTTTTGCTGCCCACCATGCCGCCGTAGAAGAACGCCAGTCCCGGTGTCATCACCATCACCAGCGCGGCGCAGGCCAGCACCCACGCGGTATCTCCCGAATTCACATTCGTACCTCTTATCCGACGGGATTCCGGCACAGCATCGAGAAGCGCTGTTTCCCGGAACAACCCGCGGTGTTTCGAGTCGATGAATTCAGCGAACCAGGTCGGGCACGGCCGGTTCAGATCCGGCGCATCGTGGCGTCATAGGCAGCCTCGGCCATGTCCGGACGGTCCGGGTCGGGCAGCCAGGTACCGGTGATCGTGGCACCGTCGGTGCTGATGGTGCCGGTGTAGGTCATGCCGAGTCCGGCATGCACGATCGTGTCACCCCGACGGCTCCACCGGTAATTCAGCGGGGCGCCGGAACCGGAATACACGTGCGCGGCGAAACCCGAGCCGGTGTCGTCCGGCCAGATCAATTCCAGGCTGTGGATCTCGGTGTTCCCGACCAGCATGCGGCCGTCGAGTTGCAAGAGCCCGCCGTCCAGGAGGCGGGTCGCGGTGAGAGTCCCGGTGATGTCGTCGTGATCCGCGGTGTGGCTACGCCCGGTCAGTTCCCACGCGCCGAGCAGTACATCGAGATCGTTGCCAGTCATTTCGCATCCTCATTCGGGTAGGTTGTCCGGCCCTGCCGCCGGCCGTCTTTTCCTAGGTCGAATGGGAGCCCGGAAAATCGACAGACCGCATACGCCAGAGCGTCCAGGGCGAATCGCACCACCGATGGCCAGGTATCCCCAGCGACGGAGTCCACAATCGTTCGCCGGGTAGATGCCGGCGGCCACGCCGCTTCCTAACGTCGACTGCCATGAACGAAATCAGGATCGACCGCTACTGGAAAACAATGGCATCGGCAGTCTCGGTGCTCGTCTCCACGGTGATGCTGACCGGTTGCGGTCCCCAGCCGGCCGCGTCGGGAAGCCCCGATCACATCATCGACTGGCACGATTGCCGCACCAGCGCACAGGACACGGTCGGTGCCCGACTGGCCGCGGCGGGAGCACTGTGCGGAGAGTTCCAGGCACCGCTGGACTACGCCGATCCCACGGGTCGGAAGATCACGATCGCGGTAGCGCGCCGACCCGCGTCCGACCCCGCGCACCGGCTCGGCACCCTGGTGGTGCAGACCGGCGGACCGGGACCGTCACGGGACGGGGTATCGATGCTCGTCGACGGGCCCGAGGGTGGTCATCCGGCAACGGCGGCCCTCGCGGAGCGCTACGACCTGATCGGCATGGATCCCCGGTTCTTCGGCGCCGCATCACCGCTGGAATGCGGTTGGTCCACGAGCGCCTATCTCGGTCTCGCGCAGACCGCGCCGGCGGACCGGCCGGGGTTCGACCGCACCGTCGCACAGGCGCGCGAGCTCGCTCGCCTGTGCGAACCGCAGCGAGAGCTGCTGCCGCACGCCTCGACCCGGGCGATGGCACGCGATATGGACCTGCTCCGGACGCTGCTGGAAGTACCGAAGATCTCGTATCTCGGCTGGTCGTGGGGCACGTACCTGGGCGCCGTCTATCTCCAGATGTTCGGGGAGCACGCCGATCGGTTCGTCCTAGACAGCAGCCTCGATCCCGGTGCGCCGGGCCCGGACCTGACCCGCGCCACCGCACCGGCCGCCGCGGCGGCGCTCGCGGATTGGGCACGCTGGGCTGCCGGCCGCGATGCCGAACTCGCCTGGGGCACAACCCCGGAGGCGGTGCTCGCGGCGATCGACGCGATGTTCGACGCGATCTCGACCGTGCCGGTCGGCATCGCCGAGGTCACCATCACCGCGGACATGGTCGCGGGCCTGCTGCTCACCGTCGACGACTCCGACACGTCCTACACCGACTTCAGCGCCCAATTGCGGGCGCTGTCCGACGCGACCCTCGGTCACCCCGTCGACCCGCCCGCCGGCTTGGCGGCCAAACTCGCGCTGTACGCCGACTCGACGGTGCTGCCCGAATTCGGTTTCAGCGCGACGGTCGCCAATCAATGCGCCGACCGCGCCGCCCGCGACATCGAGGACACCTACGCCGATATCGAGAGCCACCGCGCCGCGGAGCCGATGTTCGGGGCCCTCGCCCGCCGCGTCACCCCCTGCCCGCTGTGGCCGGTGAGCCCCGTCGAGCCCGCGACCACCATCGGAAACCGATCGCCCGCGTTGCTCGTCGGCGCCGAGGGCGACCCGGTCGCCCCCGTCGCCGGACAACGCGCGATGCGCCAGGCACTCCCGGCGGCCCGCGCGCTCACCTTGGACAACGCCTTCCGCCACGGGGTCTACCTGTTCGATCGCTCGGCGTGTATCGACAACGCTGTCGAGGGGTACCTGTTGGACGGCACCCTGCCTGCCACCGACTCCCACTGCGCGCGGGATCGGTAGCGCTGCGCTGATTCAGCCGACGGAGCCGGACCCGAGTCCGGCCTCGTGGGCGAGAATCACTGCCTGGACCCGGTCGCGCACACCGAGCTTGCCGAGGATGTGGCGGACATGGGTCTTCACCGTGCCCGCCCCGACGGCCAGCGTCGCCGCGATCTCGGCATTGGACAGACCACGGGCCATGACCCGCAGCACCTCGGTCTCACGCTGGGTGAGGACGGCGACCTGGCGGCGGGCGGCCAGGTTGACCGGCGGGGCGAGGCGGTCGAGCAGGCGGCGGGTGGTGGAGGCGGCCAGCACGGCATCACCGGCGTGCACGGTGCGGATCGCGGCCAGAAAGTCTTCCGGCGGAGCGTCTTTCAGCAGAAACCCGCTGGCGCCGCCGCGCACGGCGGCCACGGCGTAGTCGTCGAGGTCGTAGGTCGTCAGCACCAGCACCTTGGGCTGATGTTCGGTCGCCAGCAAGCGGCGGGTCGTCTCGATGCCGTCCAGATGCGGCAGCTGGACGTCCATGACGACCACATCCGGCGCGACGCTCGCCGCTACCGCGAGTGCGGACAACCCGTCCCCGGCCTCTCCGACGACACGCAGGTCGGGTTGGGAGTCCACCACCATGCGCAAGCCCGCGCGGACGAGAACCTGATCCTCGACGAGCATCACCGTGATCATCGGCTCTCCCACGGGATTCGGGCTTCCAAGAGGTGGCCGCGCCCGGGTCGCGGGCCGAACTCGAGTTCGCCGCCGTAAGCCGCCAGCCGCTCGCGCATCCCGATCAGCCCGTAACCGGCGGGGCCCGGAACGGTGGCGGACCCGTCGTCGGCGATGCGAACACACAGCCGGCCCCGGCCCGAACGCACCGAAATCTCGGCTCGCGCATCAGGTCCCCCATGCTTGACGATATTGGTCAGCCCCTCCTGCACGATGCGGTACACGACCAGATGCACGCCGGAGTCGGGCTCCGCACCGGCCATCTCGATCGTCAGGTTCACCGTCAGCCCGGCGCCGCGAACCTCGTCGACCAAGGCGGGCAGGTCCGAAATACCCAGCGCCGGTACGGCATCCGGTCCCCCGCCGTCGTCCTCACGCAGTACTCCGATCGCTCGGCGGGTCTCGACCAGCGCCTCTCGACCTTGAGCGCCGATGGCCTGCAACGCCTCGATCGCCCGCTGCGGCTCCGCGCGCGCGGCGTATCGGCCGCCGTCGGACTGCGCGATGATCACCCCCAGTGAGTGCGCGAGAATATCGTGGATGTCGCGTGCGATCCGCGTCCGTTCGGACAGCACCGCCAGCCGGGTCCGCTGTTCGATATTGGTCTCGAGCAATGCCGCGCGTTCGGCCAGCGCCGCGAACTCCCTTCGCCGGGACCGCTGCCAGGCGCCCCCGAGCCAGGCCGCGACCACCGTGCTCGCCAGAAACGCGCCGACGATCAGATGCGCCAGCGCGGGCATCGGCAGCTGCGGCCAGCTCCAACCCCCGAGAATCGCCCCACCCAGGCCCGCGGCCAGCCCGATCCGGCTCCAGTACCACCGCCCGTACGCAGCGAGGGTGTACACCATGATCGGCACCGCGACGTCCGCCACCAGAGCTCCGATCGTGGCCCGGACCGTCGCCCATTGCGCCAACGCCACCACCGCCACGGCGACCGCCGCCCATTCCGGCCATCGCCTGCGAAACGCCACCGGCACGAGCAACGCGACCGTGAACCCGAAATGCGCACCCCCCGCCCCCACCAGCACCCCGATCAGCGCGCACACCACCCCCAGAACCAGCGCCGAAACCCCATCCACCAGCGCCGTCCGCTGCCGCATCCAGACCACGACCCGCTCGTCGACCACCCGATCACCCTAGATCGGACAGCGCACCCCGGCCTCCCCCTGTGGTGTGACATCCGGTCGCCTGACCTCCACCTTCCGGAACATGCCGTCGTCGGGCGTTCCCCCCGCGATTGAAAACGACGACAGCGTCTATAGCGGGGAGAGGGAACCCGAAGAAGAGAGGTGCGAATGAACTCGACAGACCCCGACCCAGCCAACACTCCCGATCTGGAACCGGGAGGCGGCGTGCCACCGGGATCGACGCCGCCGGAATCCGCCCAGACCTCGGGGCTCTCTGCGCCGGAGCCGCGCACCAGCCGCCATTTCCCACCGACCGGGGTGGCGGCTGTCATCGTGGCGGTGCTGTTGGTGGCGGTCTTCGTCGTCGCCGCCGTAGGAGTGGTACTCGCTCGGTGAGGAAAGGGACCATTCTCATGCCACCCGCGAACGGACCTCCTCACGAGGAATCCGACAGGAGATCGCCTCGTCGCCGATTCCCGACGCTGGTTCGGTCCGTGGGAGCGCCTCAGACCGTGACAGGCACGCCGACGTCGAGGCGCTGGTAGCGCACCGTCTCGGGCAGCAGGCCGGCCAGCTGGTCGGTCAGGGTGCGGCCGATGTCGTTGAGGTCGCCGTCATGGATGGGGACGACCAGGTCCGGCCGGGTCTCGGCGACATAGTCCACGGCATCGGCGTACCGCATCCACGGCCCACTCACCGGCAGGAACAGCACATCGAGCGCGGTACCGTCGGGCAGCGCGGGGAAGGCGTCACCGGGATGCAGAATCCGGCGGTCGATCAGGTAGGCGACGTTGGGTGAATCCGGCAGGGTCGGATAGATCGCGGCGTGCTCACCCACCACCGCCCGGACCGCGAAGCCCGCGACCTCGAAAACGGTGTCCGCTGTAGCTGTTTCGAGCTGCCCGGCCTCGACGCCGGCGGCGAGCAGCTTGTCGATCACCACCTGCGGAGCCAGCACCCGGGCGCTCGGCTGTGCGGCCAGCGCCGAGGCGATGCGTCCGCCGTCGACGTGGTCGTCGTGATCATGGGTGATCAGGTAGGCCGCCACGTCCTCGAAGGCCGCCGGTGGCGCCAAGACCCCCGGGTCGATCACGACCACACCGTCTGGCCCCGCCAGCCGCACCGTCGAATGCCCGAGCGACGCTACCGACATGCTCATCGTGCTTCTCCCGTCGTCACGAAAACGCACCTGCCCCTCGGCGGCCGCGGGGGCCGTCGGGTCGGCAGCATCGGTGCCGACGCTGCCGGCTCACAGGATCAAGGCTAGCTGTACCTTGAGTGGCGAACTCTGCGCGACGCGACACCGGTATCGGCGGGCGGCGTTCCGGCAGGGGCCGCCTTGTGTCCGCGCCTGCGGGTGGAGCCCGCGGTCGGGATGACGTGGTCGCCCATGACCTGGTCCCACCACGATTGCAGTGGGCTGGGATCAGGCCAGGACACGAACGAGGCATCGCCGAAGGGGGCCGGGTGGTCCAACTGCGCTGGTCGATGGTCGAGCTCACGGGACATGACGGTTCTCGATTGCGGGAAGAGCGGGCGAAGCGGCTTCAAGAGCGGGCGGTCGGGGTGGAGGTGAACCACGGCCGTCGTCGTCGCCGCGTCCGTCCTTGCGAATGCCCAGGGTGGTGGCTACCGCTGATGCTCTGCGCCAGCGGAGGCGCATCGGTCTTGGTCGCGGCCAACGCGGCAACGAATTCGGGATAGACCGGCAGCCACTGGCTCAGCCCGGCGATCTCGGTGACCCGGCCCGCCATCGCATACGGGTGTGCGTCGACCACGCTCACCGCCACACCTCGTCGGCGCGCGTACCCGGTGCACTCGGCCATCGTCAGGACCGCGCGCAACGACAGGAACTCGACATCGGTGAGGTCGACGATGAGATATCTGCCGCCGTCGGCGGAGGTGGCGCTGATCGTCGAATGCAGCAGCCGCTGCCAACGGGTCAGGGTATAGGCGTCGATGCTGCCGCGCACCGCCAGCACAGTGGTGTGCCCGCACGGTTCGGTCTCGGCGTGCAACCGTCGGCCCGCGCCGACCGGATCGGCGGGCGTCGACTTCAACCAGTGGCGTGAATGGCGGGACGTGTTCATCGATTTCTCGAATTCTTCGGCACCGGCAGACCTGCTACCGCCCGTCCGGCCCTGGTGCGATGTCAAGGCCGGCCGGTAATCCCCATTTCAGCACATCGGCTTGGAGCAGGCAATCGATCGTGACTCACTTGTGGCTGTTCGCGCAGGTACAGGTGGCCGTTTGCCGCCGTTGATTGCCTTGACGAACTTTATCGGTTCTCGACGTGTGGTGCGGCCGGGTGGGGGTATCGCGGCCGTAGGTCGTCGCGACCGCCCGGGCGGATCGCCGATCGAGAACGCGCCCCGTTCAACAACCCAGCAGCGGGGCGCGTTCGCCCCACGAGACGGTCAGCTCGGCCGCGTGTAGTAGTAGATCGTGGCGAATTGTGCGTCACGAGCGATGGTGAGCGTGGGGTAGCCGTGCACCTCGTCGCCATAGGGGAGGCTGGCGAACAGATCGATCGCGTTCGTACAGTCGAACTTCCAGTCGTTGTCGCCTGTCCTCGTCGCCGGGTCGAAACCCAATTGCTTCTTCAACTCGGCGCAGGTCACCGGGCGCAGCGGTTGGCGATGCGTGGGATCTGTGTACATCGACCGGTAGTCCGGGAGTTGTTCCGCCGGCGCGACATAGCTGCCGACATAGCCGCACATCCCTGCCAGGGGCGGACAGCCGAAGCGCCGCATGCCGACGAATTCGAACGAGTCGGGAATCTGTATCCGGCGCCGTTCCATGAGTCGTTGCGACTCCGCAGCGGACAGATCCATGTCCAGCTGCGAGATGACCAGGACGTTGGCACATCCCCAGAGCAGGGCCCCGCACGCCACCAGTGCCGAGACCGACCAGAACCACCGTAGAGGCGAGCGTCGAATCACGATTTCCGCACTCGTCACCGGAGGCATGGCGGGGAAAGCGCCAGGATGCTCGGTCATCGGGGAAGGCCTCCGCGGTCGGTATCGCCGGCGGCACCACGGGAACCCGCACTCGCGCCCTGGAGGCGTCTGCGGGTCCACCCGGTAGCTCCGCCGACCGCGTTGATCGTACCCGAGCGGTCCGCTGTTCGACCTGACGCGGCTGCGCCAACGCCCTCCGGTCGCCAGCGGGCGACTCCCGCTGCGCCCGAGAGCATCCAGGCGCCGATGGACCGAGCGCGCACGCACCGCTCAGGGCCCCGTCATGTTTGGCATGCCCATCCTCGGTAACCCGAAGGGTGAGGTGATGGTCATGGTCGATACCGACAGCCGAGTCGGTAGGCAGGCGCTGTTCTACTCGATCGTCGTGATCGCGCTCGCGGCGCTGACCGCCGTGGTCGCCGCGATCTGGGCCGGCGGCCGGGCGGCCTGTGCCGACGCCGCTACCGCGCTGTGCGATTCGGCGGCCGAGACCGCGGTGCTGCTCGGGCCCACCGTGATCCTGCTCGCGGGCGGGGTGGGCGCCTTCGTGCGGACCTATGTGGAATGGCGGCGGGGACGACGCTGGCCCTTCTGGCAGGGCGCCGGATGGTTCCTGTTCGTTCTGATGATCGTCTATCTGGGTATCGGCGCGAGCGCGGTCGCCAGCAGCTGATCCGGTCCCGACCGGGCCGCCGCCCACCGCGCTGTTTCGCCGGGCGGAATCGGGTAAGCGCCCCGCAGACCCCGAACGAGGAGATCATGATGTCCCAGCACGCACTGACCGGAAAGCACGTCGCCATCCTCGCCACCGACGGTGTGGAGCAGGTGGAGCTCGTCCAGCCGCGCGCCGCGGTCGAGGGCGCCGGCGCCACCACCGAACTGCTGTCCCTGCGCTCCGGCACGGTCCAGGCGATGAACCACGATGTCGAACCCGGTGACACCTTCCCGGTCGACCGCACAGTCGCCGAGGCGAGCCCGGACGACTACGACGCCCTGCTGTTGCCCGGCGGGACCACCAACCCGGACAAGCTGCGCCAGGACGCCGCCGCGGTCGGTTTCGTCAAGGAGTTCGTCGCCACGGGCAAACCGATCGGCGTGATCTGCCACGGACCGTGGACGCTGGTCGAAGCCGATGCCGTGCGCGGCCGCACGCTCACCTCCTACCCGAGTGTCCGCACCGACATCCGCAATGCGGGCGGCACGGTCGTCGACGAAGCGGTGGTCACCGACAACGGCCTGGTCTCCAGCCGCCACCCCGACGACCTGCCCGCCTTCTGCGCCAAGATCGTCGAGGAGTTCGCCGAGGGCGAGCACTGACCCACGCGGGTGCGGGGTCGGTGCTCGCGATGGTCACACCGGGCGATGGCGTACGTCGGGCTTGCGCAGGTGCGGTTCGGGCGTGGCCGTGTCGTCGGGGACGACCACCTGATCGTCGACGACGACACGATCACCACCGGCCCCCACGACCGCTTCCCGGCGCGCGAACGCGATGTCACGCGCGCTGCGCACCGACAGCCGGCCCAGCGAGGTGGCGGCAAAGAACAGGATCAGCGCGCCGAGCCCGTAGAAGTACGTCAGGTGCAGCAGCGCGCGTTTCAGATCGCCGGTGGCCACGGGTTCGCCCAGATCGCCGAGCCGGAGTAGATCGGCGAGGAACGGCCCGATCACGAACCACGTACCGGCTGCCACGGCCAGCCAGCCACCGGCACTGGCCACCACCCGGTTCCTGCTCATCAGCATGAGCAGCCCGCCGACGATCGCGACCACACCGGGCAGCACCTCCAGCCAGCCCCGCGCCGAAGTCCACGCCCAGGGATCGTCCGGGGTGAACGCGAAATCGAAGTACGGTCCGAGGAAGGGTATGAGCGCGCCCCACACACCGAGCAGCAGAACCGCCAGCCCGCCCACAGCGCCACGACTGCGGGGAATCCGCACGCGGCTGCCGCCCGAGTCGTTCTCGTCGATGTAATTCATGGTGCCTCCGATCATCGACAACAGGGATACCTCGCCAATACCCCCTGCCGGACGGGATACGCAGCTCGCCACCGGCGATAGCCTCGGAACATGACCGACAACACTCAGCCTGCCCAGCGTCACCAGCGGCCCGCCGGCGTCGACACCGCGACCGTGGCGGCCGTCGGAAAACTGTCCGAGGCGTTGGAGACCACCGAACGTGCCCGCGGACACCTCTACAGCTTCCACCAGCTCACCGGCGGCGCCGATCTCGCGCTCGGTGCGGCCGTGGACATGCTGCGCGAGGCCGGGCACGTCCACCTCGCCGAGAAGCTGGCCACCGAGTTGGTGGGCCGCAACGTCCTGCCCGGCCGCTGGACTTTCCAGATCGTCGAGGAATACGACGAGGGCTACTACGCGCAGTTCCGGCGCATCGAACGCGAGATCCGCGGCGAACTCGTCGACGGGCGCACTCACCTCTACGAGGCCGAGATGAAAGAAGCCCGTCGCACCCACGGCCATCCCGGTCACGAAGCCACCCCGGAGTGAGCAGCGCTCGGACGTCGCAGGTCCGCGCGCCCTCGCGAACAATTCGAAAGCTTTCCGGAATTAACTATTCAGAGTAAATATCTAATCGCGAATAATGATAATTCCGAGAGGCCCGGATTCACGATTTCGACCCCGGAAAGAGAAGAGCGCGCTATATTTTTCGAACACCCCCATTTGCGGCTCGACAACCCGTCACACCGCTGCTCGATATTTCTGGAGATCGCCATGAGATCGACCTCTTCGCTCTTTTCCGCCGGATTTCTCGCACCGGTGGCCGTCGCCACCATATTCTGCTTGGCCGCACCGGTAAATGCCGCCCCGGTCAGCGTGAATTGGAGCTGCCGGGGCACCGTCCTCGGTATCGGCCAAACCTCGAGCATGAACACCTCGGTCACCGGCACCGCGCCGAGCTCGGTGGCCTCGGGTTCCGCGGTGGCCATCACCATCACGCCGGGCGCCTCGTCGGTGCCCAGCTCGGCGTCCGGCTTCACGGTGAACAACATCAGCAACCTGAAGATGACCATTCCGACGCCCGCGAATTCGACCCTGGTCTCGGCGACCGCCTCCGGCGGGACCGTGGCGGGCACGGTCGCCACGTCGGGCGGGAATGTCGTTCTGACGGTGCCGGGTCCGATCGCGGGCGGCACCAGCTTCACGCCGCCGGCGGTGACCATCAACGTCACCGCCGGTGCCGCCGGAACGCCGATCACCAGCAAGTACGCGGGGACCAGCTATGCCAGTCCCGGCATGACGATGACGACCAACGTCTCCTTCGTGGGCAACGTCGCGACGTCGTGTTACCCGAACCCGTCCCCGACCCTCACCACCACCAATGTGACCTGACCCCGCGCGCGGTCGCGGGCGTGAGCATGTCCACGTGCGCGGCGACACCTCCGGGCCGGGTTGCGCGAGCAACCCGGCCCGACGACTATCGCCTCCGATACTGCTTGCCCCACTTAGCGTTTGGCGCACAGCAGCCACTTCGACCGAATATTTCGATGCGCGGTGTCGCATCCCCGGCTATGTCGTACAGTGCATGTCCGGCACCGCCACGAATGCTCCGACGGCCGGAGCGGGTGCCGCTTTCGTGATGTTCGTCAGCCGTGGTCCGAGCTGCCGGTCGATCGATTGACAGGAGCCACCATGCCCGATCTCACACCCCGACTCCCCCGGCCGGAATCGGGCGCCCGGCGATCGAGCCCGCCCTGATCGGTGAGTTCTGGTGAGCGGTTCCATGTTTCAAGTGATCGATGGGAAAGCCTGTGTGCCCGACGACAAGCCAACCCGCCAGGATCCCGGCCGAGCTCAAAAGGGCGCTGGAGTTCTATCACGGATCCGTCGAGGATCTGATCCGCGAGCTGATCAGAGTGCTCGGCGTGAACGAGACCGATCGGCGCGCACTGGAGATCGTCCTGCTCGAAGACGAGAAATCCACGACACCCGGCAGGCTGGCCGAACGGCTCGGACTCACCTCCGCCGGTGTCACGATCATGCTCAATCGCCTGGAGAAGCAAGGCTATATCGCGCGCTCCCTGCACCCGACCGATCGTCGGCGCGTGATCGTGATGGCCACCGAACTCGCGGCCCATCGGGTACAAGAACTCGTCGTACCGATGATCGTCGAGAGCTACAAGATGCTGCTGAACTATTACGACACCGCCGAACTGGAAACAATCGCCGACTTTCTCACCCGGGCCGGCGAGTTGCAGCGAATACACCGGCAACGGTTGCGCGAGGTCGATCCCTACTCGAATCCCTGACAACACCCACGCCGACCGCGCTGTGCCGTCGTCGATAACCACGCTCGGCACCGGGGAGAAAGCAGGAGCTGGATGCACACCGTCGACAACACCGAAGAACCTGGGCGATCGGACCGGCCCGACCCGGTGTCATCGGCCGAGCGGCTTCGACGACGGCTGACGCGCGCGGGCGTGGCGGCGGCGTTGGCGGCCACGGTCATCGGGACGACCCTCGTCGTCCGGGCGGACCCGGACCCGCCGGCGCGGGCGAACGAGGCGAAGAATCTCTCGTGCGAACCTGCCGTAGTCCCGCCCGATTCCGGCGTGGCCGCCGGCGAGCCGGGCGCACTGCTCCCGAACACAGTTTCCGACACACCGAGCGAGGTCTTCACCCCAGGCGACATCGCCGACGCAGACACCTCGACCACTGATCTCTCGCTCGACCCCGACCCCGAGTCAGAGCCGGAGCCGGAGCCTGCGAGCACAGTCGACGAGACGGAGACACCGACGACCCCGCCGTCCGAGACCGCCTCGGACGACTCGCCGACGATCTCGGTGAGCGCGAGTTTCTCTGCCACAGCCAGTGTTTCGCTCGAGAGCACGTCCAGCGCGCCGTCCACCACGACCTCGACATCCACGTCGGCGGTCCCCCAGACGACGACTGACGCGGGCACCACCACTCCGAGCACGGCGCCGACCACCACCACGATCACGGGCTCGACCGGTTCGCCTACGACGACCACGGGTCCGGCCGGAAAAACGACGACGACCACGGGCCCGGCCAGTTCGACCACGGGCCCAGCAGCTTCGAGCACGCCGACCACGGGCCCGACCGGTTCGACCACGACGTCACCGACACTGTCCACCCCACCACCGGCGCCGACGACCACCCCGACACGACCCCCGACGACGACCGAGCTCCGGCTGTCGCCGAAACCTCCACCCCCGACGACATCGCGCCCGACTCCGTCCATCGCGCGCCCACCGGCCCGGCCACCCCAGGCGCCGCCGACGGGATAGACGATCGCGTCGGCGGCGCAGCCTGCCGGTGACGTCGATTCAGTACCGGGTGGGGCTGCAGGGATTGGACGATCCGGCGCCGACAGCCAGGTCGCACACCCCGCCGGTAACCATCTGGATCGGGGTGATCGCCATCAGCACGAGGAATCCGATGAGATCACCCCGCTGAGCGAGTTCGACCGCGGATTGCGCTGCCCTGGAGGCGGAGTCGACGACCGACGAACCGGTGCCGGCATCGGCGACGGGAGCGGTCGGCTGGGCCGCCGCACTCGGGGCGGGGCCTAGAACGGCCGCCGACGTGAGTGCGGCAGCGGCGAGAAAAAGCGTTGGACGCATGGTGCGTCTCCTTACTTCAGGGAATCGGAACGGCAAGACAGGGAACGGATCAGCGGTGCGGCCGACTCATGTCGCGGTTCATGGTCGGGATCTCGATACTGATCGGCATCTGCAATTCGGCCAGGTAGATCAGGGCCGCCTTGCGCAAGAACTCGTCGAGCAGCCAGTACGGATCGCCGATCGGGGGCACCGCGGTGAGCAGACCTTCGCGGACCGCGATGAACGGGCCCCAGCTGAAACGCAGCAGCGGATCCCAGACCGGTTCGCGGGGAATGGCCAGCCCGTCGGCGATCTTGTCGCCCAGCAGAAAGCGGGTGAACGCGCCGAGGACCGGCTTGCTCAGGATGGCGAAGTCGATATTGGCGCCCAATCCCAGCAGCCGGTCGGCGAGCTTGACCCCTTCTGGTGTCACCGCCAGGATCGGGTCGAGAACCTGCGCGGCCTGACCGTTGGCCTCCGGCCAGGAGTTCGGGATGTACTCGTCGCGGACCCCGAGGAGAGACGCGGCCACCTGCCAGGAATGCAGGAAGCCCTCGGACTCGTTCGCCGGCATCGGCACGTTCCAGGAGAGCAGGTATTTCATCACCGTGGTGGCCAGGCTGTGCCAGGTGACCATGATGTCGTTCTGGCTGATCGGCGTGTCCTCCTCGGCGGAGTGCACCCAGTGCGGCGACTGCGGCAGCAGGTGCCGCACCGCGGCGTGAACCAGGCGGGTCTTCACGCACGTGACGATCATTTCCCCGTCGGGGGCATAGGAATTCGCGGTGCCGATGTCGTAGCCGAGCTTGGCGGTCTTGGTGATGCGGTCCTTGAGATCGTGGCCGCCCTTGGAGTAGTAGACCGCCTTGGCCTCCTTGGGAATGACGGTGCTCATCATGCCGCTGGCGAATCCGTAGAGCACCCCGAGATAGAGGCCTCGCTTCTTGTTGAACTGGATCGCCGCGTCGAGCTTGCCGGGGTCGGTCCACGGCGGCAGCTTGCGCGCGTTCTCCATGAAGTCCCGGAGATCGGCGGGCAGTCCGGCCGGGAGTGGTTGTCCGTTGGTCTTCCAGGTCCGGAGCAGTTCGTTGACCCGGGGGACGTCGCCCCGGTCGATCAGCCCGGGAATCAGGGCATCGGCTTCGGGATCCCACACCGTCATCGGGTCCGCGCCCGAGCCCGAGCCCGCGATGGATCCCTCCGGTGACCAGCTCCACGGTTGCGAGCGTGCGGGCGCGGCGACGGCGAAGGCGCCCGCCACTCCCAGCATCCCACCGAATTTCATGGCATTACGCCTGCTCAGTGCGTCCATGACGCCACTCCTCGTTGAGTATCAAGCAATCCGACCGTCGTCGCACGATGCGTACTCACGCACCGAGTCTGACGGAATGAATATTAACTTAGCATCGCGGTCGCCGTCGGGAGCACGTTCCGATTCACGCTCTCCAACAGTCGAACTATTGCCATTTGCGCAGAGAATGACCGGACATTTTCGGGCAAAACGTCACTTCCCCCGTTCACTCGCCGCTCCGCGACCTGCCCTCAACTATCGGAACGCAAAGTAACTTATCGCCCGTGAGCGCGTCGGGACACTGGCTGTCTTCGCCGCGCCGGTAGAGCGGCCGCCGTCCTGTGACCACGGGATTCGCTGTTTGACCAGCCACGACACGGGCAAGCGACAGTCGTCCGAACAACCGCAGGCGGGTCGGCCCGCGGGTCGGCCTGTCACAGCGAAAGGAGACAGCTGTGTCCACATCCGTAGGACGTAGCGGAACCGCACGTTCGCTGGTCCAACTGGCGGCGCTCGTCGTCGGAGCCGTCTTCCTGGTGGTGGGCATCCTCGGCTTCGTACCGGGTATCACCACCGACTACGAGGACCTGCAGTGGGCCGGTCACGAGTCCGGCGCGAAACTGCTCGGCGTCTTCGCCGTGTCGGGACTGCACAACATCGTGCACATCGTCTTCGGCGTGGTCGGCCTGGTCGCGGCCGCCACCGCCACGGCGGCCCGCGCCTACCTGGTCGGCGGCGGCGTCGTCTATCTGGCGCTGTGGCTGTACGGGCTCCTCGTCGACGAGCACAGCGAAGCGAACTTCGTGCCGCTCAACGACGCCGACAACTGGCTGCACCTCGGCCTCGGTCTCGGCATGGTCGCCCTGGGCTTCGCTCTCCCCCGCCGGACGACGACCACCACGACGCACCGTCCGTGATCGAGCACCACGCTCAAAACGCACCGGGGCGGTCCCGGCGCATTCTGCCGAGCTGAGACCCGACCGCACCGGTCGGCCTCGACGCCCGTCACTCGAGCGGGCGGCTCCCTCGCCCCAGCACGACCCTGGCCAATTCGGCGGGTGTCGCGGTACTCGTGTCGACGACCGTGTCGTAGGGGTAGCCGTGGTCGTGCACTGTACCGAAGTGGCCTCGCGCCAGCCCGATTGTCTTGCCACGCAGCAGTTCCCGCTGCTCAGCCACTGCCAGCGGGCAGGTGACACCCACCAGCTGCACGTCCAGTCCCGCCAGTGCCTCCATCCAGATCGGCAGCAAGTCCGGAGACAGCAGCATCTCGTCGATGACCAGATGATCACCGCCACGGGCGAACTCGGCAGCCGCAGAACACGCCGACCGCAACATCCGGTAGCCGACGTGCCCGTAGCGGATCACCAGGAGGGGGTGACCGCCCGCATCCTGCTCACTCCGGTCATACCAGAATCCGTCGCGACTGAGCGGACCGTCGCGTCCGCCACCCCATTTCGGCGGCACCAGGCCGAACAAGGTGTCGATCCCCCAGTACACGAACGGGACGTCGCTTTCGTCCTGGATGGCCCGGGCCAAGGTGGTCTTTCCCGCGCTCGAGACACCGTTGAGGAAGACGACCGGCGGCGGACGACCTGCGCTTCGCATTCCCCCACGCTAGCCGCTCACCGAAATGTTCACTCTCCTATCATCTTTCAGATGAAGGGTACGGCGTCGAGGCGAGCCGATACGGACGTGTGAGAATGCGCCGTGGCCATGTCACCTGGGCGCCCGTGCTCGCCCGGACCGGGGTCAGCGTCGTCGCCGCAGCGGCCATCCAGGACAGACGCTGGCGCCCCACCTCATCCCGCTGACAGAGCCCGCGCAGGCCCGTCCGCCGCAGGCCGGGCAGTGAGCACCATGAGCCACAACCACTTCGGCGACTTCCGGCACGACCTCGGAGTAGGAAGGTCAGTCGAGGACGGCGGTCGCCTCGACTTCCACACGCACGTCGGCCTCGAAAAGGTAGTCGACACCGATGAGCGAGGCCGGAGGCATCGGAATCGGCAGTCCGATGTCCGCGGCGACCGACTCCACGCCCGCCATGAAATCGCCTATCTGATCGGGACTCCACCCGGTGACGTAGAACGTCAGGCGCACCACATCCGAGAACGAGGCGCCCGCCCCTGCCAAGCCGAGGGCTGTGTTGCGCAGCGATTGAGCGATCTGTCCGGCGAGGTCACCGGGTGCGACAGGAGTCCCGTCGGCCAGCCGGGAAACCTGCCCGCTGACGTGCACGTGCCGCGATCCGGTACCCACCGCCACGTGGTGATACGGGGTCGGCTGCAGCATGCCCTCGGGCGTGAAGTGCTGAACGGTCATGGTCTCGCCTTCCGTTTGACTAAGTATCGCTAAGCTACCTAGTGGAAAGAAGACACTGCAACGAAACCAGGTTTCAGCATGGATACCGCCGGGGAGATCCGCATCGACACCGCGCACCGCGAGTTGCTCGATCAAGTGCTCGACAAATGGTCGCTCAGCGTCCTGAACGAACTCTGCGAACGCCCGTCCCGATTCAACGAACTACGCCGCGCGATCCCCGCGGTCACACAGAAGTCGCTCACCGCGACCCTGCGCCGACTGGAGCGCAACGGCGTGATCGAACGGATCGTCATCGACACCCGTCCGATCGCGATCGAGTACCGGATCACCCCACTCGGCAAGACACTGCGCCAACCCGTCGACGTACTGCTGGCATGGGCGGCTGAGCACATGCCTTCGATTCACCGCGCTCGCGCGGCCTACGACGCACGCGAGGACACCGCAGAACTGGCTTGACCCCACACTCGGCCGGCGCACGGGTAGCGGGCGCACGCCTCCACGAACCGGCGCTCGAAAGCGCGGCTCCTCTCACGATTCCCCGAGGCCGGAGTCGATTCCCTCCAGCTCGCCTCGGCGTGCCGGCCCTGGTTCACTGTGGGTGTGCGTGGACTCCTGGGGCTTCGAGAGCGAACGAGACCCGACGATTGGTGGGGCGGCGCGGCACTGGGCTTCCTGGTCGTCGCGGTGGCGGACCTGGTCTGGATGATGAACCGGCCCGGTGTCGAGCTGCCGACTGTCGTCGTCACGATCGGCAGCTTCGCAGCGCCCGCCGCCATCGCCATCGCGGTGTCGCTGGCTGGTGTGGTGATCAGTCGCAGAGCAGGTCTTCGACCGTGGTTGTCCGCTGTGGCGCTGCGTCTTTCGCTGAGCTTCGTCGCGCTGTGCGGCGTCGGCGCCATCGCCTATGTCGTGCTGATGCTGCGCGGGCTCGACGCCCTGTCCCGGTTCTGACCGTGTGGGTAGCCGAACACCACTGATGGAGTCGGAGGCGCCCGTCTTCCGACCCAAGACCCACCCGATATGACGGGGGGAGGAACTATTCGGTGTTGGCGTGGTCGATCTCGGCCATAGCCTGCCGATCAGCGCCGACCAGCTCGATCAGGCCGCGGCGGCCCACCGGCTCACCATGCCCACCCTGGCGATCGGCGCCCACCCCGTCGGCGACGCGTTGGAGCGACAGCTCCGACCCATCACCGATGACCTCGTCGGTCAGGTCATCCCGGACTGCGGCCACCTCATCCCGCTCGACAGGCCGCACGAACTGCTCGACCTCGTGATGCCGTTCCTCATCTGAACGACCGGCAGTCGATATCCCGAAGCAGTACACCCCATACACGCAAGAGGCGGGATAGGCACCGAAATCGGTGAACACGGCCATTCAGCGAGAAGGCCGCCGAGATGATCCCGGTCACCGGGAGACCCTCCCGAGGTGCTGTCGAGCCGACTTTAGTGTCCCGAATCGGGCCACAGCGTTCCGTCCCGATCGGCCCGGTTCTCGACGACGAAGGAGTCCTTATGAGTCCGCTGAAATCTCGCCTGTCCGCGACAGTCACCTCGATAGTCGCGGTACTGACACTCGTCACGGCGGGCGGTGGAAGCGCGCTCGCTGCGCCGGCGACCGGTGAAATGACCCTGACTCTTGTCCGTCACGGCGAATCGACGGGCAATGCTTCCGGCCTGATCGACACCACCGTCCCGGGACCCGAACTCACCGCCAAGGGCTGGGAGCAGTCCGCCGCGGTCGCCGAACTCCTCGCCGACTGCAAGTTCGACGGCGTGTATGCCTCGACGATGATCCGCACCCAGCAAACAGCGGCACCGACCTCGCAGCTGTGTGGTCTTCCCACCGTGATCGAAGACGGCATCCACGAGATCGAGGCCGGCATCTACGAGGGCACGCCCGAGCGCGATGCCGGCCGCGACTATTTCGCCGCACCGCTGCAGTGGATTCAGGGCAACCTGGACGCGCGAATCCCCGGGTCCATCAACGGCCACGAATTCAAGAAGCGGATGAATGATTCCATCCAGGACATCCAGGACCGCGGCAGCAAGCGCGCGGCCGTCTTTTCCCACGGCGGTGCCATCATGGTCTGGACACTGATGTCGGTGTCCGATCCTGATCCGAGCAAGCTGCAATCCGATCCGTTGCACAACACCGGCCGCGTTGTCGTGAAGGGCAGCCCGGCGAAGGGTTGGAAACTCGTTTCCTGGGACGGCCACTCGGCAGGCTGAACTTCGGCCCGCGTCCCGCGCAAGCGTCAGGAGCCCGCAGCCCCGGGCTCCTTTCGCTTGTCGCACTTGCGCGTTCGGGCAAGGTATCGGTCAGGTCTACTGCCTCGAGATCGCGACCCTGGCGACCTCGGCGGGGTCGATGAGGTGTGAGTGGTCGTCCGTGCCGACGTCGATCTGGACCACGCTGATGCGGCCGGTGAACTTGCTCGCGCCCGCGTAGTCCTGACTGACCGGGAGCCCGTAGTCCTCGCCGATATCGGTGGTCTCCTCGGCCGAGAACACCATCGGCTGAGTCTGCTCGACCCGGCCCTTTCCGACCGGAGTGCCGTCATAGAACAGCGTCACGTCGCCCCCCTTGGCCAATCCGCCTCCGTCATAGGCGAATTCGGCGCGGACCTGATGGCTGCCTGGTGAGAGGACCTCGCTCGCGGTCGTGATGAACTCGGTCATTCCGAGCAGGTTGTAGACGAACGCCGCGTACCCGTCCTTGAAGTACAGGGCCCAGCCACCGAACCGGCCGCCCTGGGCGATGACCACGCCCTCGGTGGGGCCCGCGGTCGCGATCTCGACCGAGGCGGTCACGCTGAAGGAGCGATTCTTGATATCGATGACGCTGTGCTCGCTGAGTCGCTTCATCCCGGGGAACAACACTTGTGTTGTCCCCTTGATCAGTTGCGGGCGCCCGGCGATGGTCGGGTTGATCCGCTCGAACCGGCGGTCGTCGATCGGCAAGACGTTGTACTTGACCGCCTCGATCAACCACAGTCGCTGGAGCGCGGCGAGTTTGTCCGGATGGTCGGCGACCAGGTCCCGCGCCTGCGTCCAATCGGTGCGGCCGTCGTAGAGTTCCCACACATCGTCGTCGAGGGCGGGGAGTTCTTCGTTGGGCAGCCATGGCGTGCTGTGCCGGGTGACCGCGCTCCAACCCTGGAAATAGATGCCCCGGTTGCCCGCCATTTCGAAGTATTGCAGGTTGTGGCGTTCGGCGACGTCGTCGGATTCGAAGGTGTAGTTCATGGCGGTGCCCTCGATAGGCGATTGCTGAACGCCCATCACGAAGGTCGGCTCGGGAATTCCGGCCGCGGCGAGAATGGTGGGTGCCACATCGATCACATGGGTGAACTGCGAGCGCACCTCACCTCGGGCGCAGATCCCGTCGGGCCAGTGCACGACGGCGCCGTTTCGAGTGCCACCCCAGTGCGAGGCGACCTGTTTGGTCCACTGGAACGGCGTGCACATCGCCCACGCCCACCCCACCGAATAGTGGTTGTAGGCGTCGGTGCCGCCGAGTTTGTCCTTGACCTCGGCCATGAACTCCGGCGTCTCGATCGCGGCGAGACCGTTGAAGTTGGCCATCTCGTTGAAGGCGCCGTTGACGGTTCCCTCCGCGGAGGCGCCATTGTCGCCGATGATGTAATAGATCAGCGTGTTGTCCAGCGCGCCGATGGATTCCACCGCGTCGACGAGTCGGCCCACCTGGAAATCCGTGTGCTCCAGGAACCCGGCATAGACCTCCATCTGCCGTTCCAGCACCGGTTTCAGCGCATCGCTCATCTCGTCCCACGCCGGGATCACGGCCGGACGCGGGGTCAGCTCGGCCTCGGCGGGCACCACCCCCAGTTCCTTCTGCCGGGCAATGATCGACTCGCGCTGGGCATCCCAGCCACCAGCGAACTTGCCCGCGTACCGGTCCGCCCATTCGGCGGGCACATGGTGGGGCGCGTGCGTGGCACCCGGCGCGAAGTACACGAAGAAGGGCTTGTCGGGCGCCAGCGCCTTCTGGGTGCGCACCCAGTCGATGGCGCGATCGGCGAGGTCCTCGGTGAGGTGATATCCCTGCTCCGGGGTTTTCTCGGGTTCGACCGGGGTCGTTCCTTCATACAGGGCCGGGTAGTACTGGTTGCTTTCACCGCCGATGAATCCGTAGAAGTATTCGAAGCCACCACCGCCGGTCGGCCACGCGTCGAAGGGCCCGATCGGCGACGTCTGCCACGGCGGCACCTCGTGGCATTTGCCGAACTGCGCGGTCGAGTAGCCATTGAGTTTCAAGGTCATCGGCAGCGCGGCCTTGGTGTTGGGGCGCACCCCCGACGAACCGGGCGCCGCCGTCGCCGTCTCGGTGATCATGCCCATCCCGACCGAATGATGATTACGGCCGCTGAGCAGAGCGGCCCTGGTCGGGGCGCACAACGCTGTGGTGTGGAAACGGTTGTAGGTCAGGCCATTGTTCTGCAGTCGTTCGGCGGTCGGTGTCGCCGCGGGTCCGCCGAAGGCGCTGGCCGCACCATAACCGACGTCGTCGAGCAGGATCACCAAGACATTCGGTGCGCCTTCCGGCGGCAGCAGCGGCTCGATGGGCGGAAACGTCGTCTCGGGATCCTTGGCGTCATACGTCACCAAACCCAAGTATTGGCGATCGGGAATCGGAAGATTCTCACGTCCCGAACTCGACTTGTCCGCCACGGTGGACTCCTTGTTCTGCGATGTCGGTGGAACGCCTGCGACGCTCTCGATCGAACGTAGGACCTGGTCGACCGGCGCGGATCACCCGAAGCGGGTGAACCCGACGGATGCGGCGCAGCACGGACGACTCGCGCCGTGACGCCTTCTGCGCGTTCTGTTCGCGGCACCAACGAGCCCGGCGGCAGGTGGAGCACATTCCACCCCGGGACGGTCGTCGGTTACCCGTCTCCACTGCGATCAAGGACGCGCTGTCGGGCACCGCCGACGCCTACCGGGTCGGCTGCCCGGTGAGCCTCGATCAGCCTGCTTCGGTCCAGCAGGGCAATCGAGACCTGGTCGACCCAGTGGTGCGGCAGGTTGCAAGCTACCCGAACCAGCGTCTTGTGCTGTGGAGTACGAAATCGACTGGCACGTTCGTACGCGCTACCCCCGCCATGTCGACGCCGCAGCCGATTTCGTCACCGCGGTGCCGAATTCCTAGGCCTGGCCATGAGACTGGGAGGAGACGAGCCGGTGCACGGTGAGCGCCGCCGCCAGCATGCGCGAATCCGTGGGCTCGGCCGGGTCGAGGCCGGTCAGTTCGGCGATGCGGCGCAGCCGGTAGGTGAAGGTGTTCGGATGGACATGGATGCGACGCGAAGCGGTCTTGCGGTCCGCGCCGTGCCGAAGATGAGCCTCCAGCGCCTCGAGCAGATGCGGGCTCGCCAGCAGCGGAATCACGCGCTGCGCCAATCGTTCTCGCGCCGGGCCCGGCCGGGTGAGCTGGTACTCCAGCAGCAGGTCGTCGAGCCGGTAGCTGCCTCCCGGTCGACCGCACAGCCGGGCCAGCTCGGCCAGTTCGCCCGCGTCCACGGCTGCCGCCGGAATACCCTCGCGGCGCACGGTGGAGAATTCCCCCAGGTACACCGTGACCCCGAACTGCTGCGTCAGCCGAGCGGCCAGCTCGTCGAGTCGCGCGGCGTCGACGACGTCGGACTCGGAACTGTTGCTCAACAACGCGATCCCGCTGGTGCCGTCGAACGTCGCGGGAGTGATGGCGCCGGTGAGCTCGTAGAGCGCGCTCTGCAGCAATCGGATCCGGCGCCGGGTCACCAGGTTGACCGCGCTACCGGTGCGCGCCGGTTCGCTCACGTGGATTGCCAGCACCGTGTACCAGTCGGCGAGGATGGTGTCCGCCCGCACGGCGAGTTCTTCGGCGGGCAGCCCGCGCACCAACGCCGAACACAATTCGCGCCTGGCCTCCCGCTCGGCGTGGTAGATCGACTGTTCGACCTCGGTATAGGTCTCGACCACGGTCATGTTGATACGCCGCAGCAATTCGAGCAGCCGGTTGAAGACCTGGATGAACTCATCCATCCGCGTGGGGTCGGCGACCGCCGCGGCTTCCGCGAGTACCGCCTGCGCCGACCGGTGGATCGCGCTGATCAGCATCGACAGCGGGAGTCTGTCCTCGGCATG
Source organism: Nocardia canadensis (assembly GCF_032656385.1). Classification (NCBI taxonomy): domain Bacteria; kingdom Bacillati; phylum Actinomycetota; class Actinomycetes; order Mycobacteriales; family Nocardiaceae; genus Nocardia; species Nocardia canadensis. Next base: position 370,997 of record NZ_JAVCWB010000008.1, on the reverse strand, counting down.
GCGCTCGGCGACCGGGGCCACGAATGCGGTGACCTCCGCACGGGTGAATTCGCGGTCGGCGCCGATCGCTTCGAGTACCGCCCGCCCACAGGCATAGATCGTCGGCAAGACCTCGGCGGTGAAGTGACCGTCGGGCAGTTCGGCGGGCGCGGTGGCGTCCAGGCCCTCGGTCAGCATGCGCTCCGCGATCTGCGGCCAACGACCGAGCAATCGAGCCGTCAGCGGGGACGAGGCAGAAACCGGGTGTTGCACGAGCATGGCTCCGATTGTGTCTCCACACAGCGAGACGGGGGATGCTCTGGTGAACACGGTGAAAAACTTGGTTGCTATGACAATTCCGAGAACGCATTCTCGGTTCACGAGTGCAGCTCACGCCCGGGCCACGGCCGCGACAATCATACGGCCCCCGACACCTCGGGGCTTTCCTTGCGTGCCCGCGCGGCCACGGCGGCCGGCATCGGCTCGTGCCGCAGGTACCCGCGGGCGAACGCTCCCGCGCCGTGGGTGAGCGATCGCAGGTCGATGACATACCTGCTCAGTTCGAGTTCGGGTACCTCGGCCCGGATGTGGGTGCGGCCGGGCTCGGCCGGTTCGGTGCCGAGGATGCGGCCGCGGCGGGTGGACAGGTCGCCGAGGACGTCGCCCAGCTGGTCGTCGGGGACCGTGACCCGCACCGCGGCGACCGGTTCGAGCAGCAGGGTTCCGGACGCATCCGCCGCGTCGCGAAGGGCGAGGGCACCCGCGGTCTGGAAGGCGGCGTCGGAGGAGTCCACCGAGTGCGCCTTCCCGTCCACCAGTGTCACCCGCACATCCACCAGCGGATATCCGGGAGTGACCCCGCGCGCGGCCTGCGCCCTCGCCCCCTTCTCCACCGATCCGATGAACTGTCGCGGCACCACCCCACCGACCACCCGGTCGACGAACTCGAATCCTGTTCCCACCGGCAGCGGTTCCGCCTCGATCCGGCACACCGCGTACTGCCCGTGCCCGCCGGACTGCTTCACCAGCCTGCCGCGCCCTTCGGCCGCGGCGGCGAGCGTCTCCCGCAGCGCCACCCGGTACGGCTCCACGTCCACTCGCACCCCGAACCGCCCGCGCAATCGTTCCAGCGCGACATCCCGGTGGGCCTCCCCCAGGCACCACAGCACCAGCTGATGGGTGTGTTCGTTGTTTTCCAGCCGCAAGGTCGGATCCTCGGCGACGAGCCGGGTCAGGCTCTGCGAGAGCTTGTCCTCATCGGCCTTCCCTTGCGCTCGAATAGCCACGGGCAGTAAAGGTTCCGGCAGCTGCCACGGCGCGATCAGGAGGGGATTCTCGGTGCCGGACAGGGTGTCGCCGGTTTCCGCGTGGCCGAGTTTGCTCACGAACGCGATATCGCCGGCGACGGCCTCGGTCAGTGCCCGCTGTTGTTTCCCCAACGGTGCGGTGACCCCGCCGACCCGGTCGTCGGCATCGTGCCCGGGTCCGCAGACGCGGACGGTGTCCTCGCCGTGCAGCGTGCCGGAGAACACCCGCACCAGCGACACCCGTCCCACATACGGGTCGGACGAGGTCCGGATGACCTCCGCGGCGAGTTCTCCCGCCGGATCGCAGCGCAGCGCGGCGGGCGCGGCGCCGTCGCCGCGCGCCACGGCCGACAGCGGGTGTTCGATCGGTGTCGGGAACCCGGCCGTGACCAGTTCCAGCAATTCGAGCGTGCCCAGGCCCTGTTCCGCGTCCTCGGCGGCCGGTGCCGCGAACAGCACCGGATGGAAGCTTCCGCGCGCCACGGCTCGTTCCAGGTCCGCGACCAGGGTGTCGAGTTCGACGGGTTCGCCGTCGAGGTAGCGCTCCATCAGCGTTTCGTCTTCGCTCTCGGCGATGATCGCCTCGATCAATCGATCGCGAGCCGGGTCGATCACCCCGAGCTGGTCGGCGGAAGGTTCGGTGCGCTCGCGTTTGCCGCTGCGATAGTCGGCGACCTGTCGCTCGAGCAGTTCCAGCAGTCCGATCGCGGGCCGGTGCCCGTCGGGACTCCTCTGCCCGTAGACCGGCAAGTGCAATGGGAGCACGGTATCGCTCGCTCCGTCGGTCAGCAGTGCCTGACAGGTCTCGACCAGTTCCGCGTACTCCGCCCGCGCCGTGTCCAGATGTGTCATCACGATCGCCCGCGGCATCCCCACCCGCGCGCACTCCGCCCACAGTTCCCGCGTCGCCCCCGCCACGCCCTCCACTCCGTCGGCTGCCGACACCAGGAAAAGAGCCGCGTCCGCCGCGCGCAACCCGGCGCGCAGTTCGCCGACGAAATCCGGGCATCCAGGCGTATCGATCAGATTGATCTTCACCCCGCCCCACAGCACCGGGACCACCGACACCTGCACGGATCGGTGCTGTCGCCGTTCGACCTCGTCGTAGTCCGACAGCGATGTCCCGTCCTCCACCCGGCCGGCCCGATTCACCGTGCCGGTCGCCAACGCCAGCGCCTCCACCAGCGTCGTCTTGCCCGCACCGCTGCTGCCGACCAACGCCACGTTCCGGATGCTCTCCGGTCGCTGCGCCCCGTTCGTCCGGTCCACCATGTCGCACGCTCCCTCGGATTAGGGACCCGGCTCCTTCGAGCTTCCCACCGCAGGTGGGGGCACGTCCATGGTTTCCGGGTGATCGATGCCGCGACCCCGCACGGGAGGTGGTTTGCCGGGGCAACCGGTGCGACACCGACCGCCCACGGACACCCCCCTGCCGCCACCTGTCGCGGGAGTATGCACACCGCGACCGGCACAGGCCGCGGGCACCAAGACCTATGTCCCGCGTGACGCGTATCGAGCCCGGCCGCAGTAGACGTTCGACGTCGGGAATCAATCGCAGCGAATCGCTATCCTGTCCAGTGGGCTGCCTGTCGTCCTCACCCCGCGGCGAGCTCGTCGCGAACTGCCAAGGCCGGCAGTCCATGCCAGCGGCGGACGGCCCGGCGCAGCGCGCGCTCATCGCTGTAGCCGACGCGGCGGGCGATCGACCGCATCGACAGGTCGGGATCGCGCAGCAGGTCCAGCGCGCGTTGCCGACGGACTTGTTCGACCTCGCTGCGCCAAGTCGTCTCATGTTCGGCCAGGCGCCGTTGCAGGGTGCGCGGGCTCATCACCAGCCGCTCGGCAACGGCTTCCAACGAGACGATGCCCTGCTCGAAGACGATGTCGAGCGCGACCCGGAAAGCGTCGTACCAGCGCAGCACCGGTTTGGCGGCGGCCAAGGTCAGCTCGGCGTGGTTCTGCAGAATCTTGCCGAGGCCGGGCTGGCATTGCGGCAGCGGCGCGTGCGCGTCGTCCTCGAGCAGGATGATCGAATTGACCGGCGCCTCGTAGTCGATCCGCGCGGTGCCGAAGAACTCGACCAGCCGGCGATGCTCGCGAGGCGCACGATGCGACAGGCTCACCCGCAGCGGAACGACCGGACGGCCGGTGGCCTCGCGCGACCGCTGCAGGAACAGCGCCAGCACGAAGATCTCGATCGCCTCGACCACATCGGGCACCGCGGGACCGGTCGCGTGCCCGATCGTGAACTGGCTGCCGCTCTGCAGCACCCGTGTCTTCTCCGCGCCCGGATCGCCGATCACGTCCAGATAGTTCAGCGCCTGCGGTGTGGTCTCGATCAGACTGGCGCCGGTCGTGTACAGGTAGTCCCACAGTCCGAGGGTGCCCACCGGCGCTTGCTCGGCGACATGCACGCCGATCGCGGTTCCGGCATCGCTGAGTGTGAGTTGCTCCCACAGAGCGATCATGGTCGGCGTCGACACCCGGGCCAGATCATCGGCCAGCACCTCCGGCCGCAGATCCGGCAGATGCGCGAACTGACCCCGATTCATACCCAGGTCTTGTACGACGCCCGAAACCAACCGGGCCAGGCTGGAAGCCACAGTGCCGTCATTCGCGGCACGAGATCTGCCCGAAGTCACCACAATCCTCGATCGATCAACCTTCGAACCGTCTCCGCGTCCTCGGGAGATTCGAGAACTCAGCAGCGTGAAGAGTTCCGAGGTGACTGTAGCGCCAGATTCGCTGAGGGCCCGGTCTCCAGTTCCCGCCTCTCGGGGACGACCAGCCCACGCACTCGGCCCGATCGCGGCGGTGTTCATCCGCTGACTTGTGCGAAGGCTGCCCGGAGTCGTCGCAGGCCACGATCAGGTGGCGCCGAGTCGGATTCCGGGCAGCGCTGCCGCTCACACCACGTACGTGATCGTCGCTACCACCGCCAGGGCCAGCATGCCGAGGCAGTTGATCCAGAACTCGTATCCGAGGAAGCGGGCCCGGTAGTGGGCGTAGGCGGCGCACACGAAATAGCCGATCACACCGACCGCGGTGGCGAATCCGACACCCGGATACTTCAGTCCGACAAGGAGACCCGCGGTGGCCGCCAGTTTGATGGTGATGAGCGTCCACCACCAGTCGCGTGGAAACCGGACGCCGTCGAGGCATCGCTGGATGAACATCGGCGGGCGCACGGACATGAGCGCGTCCGCGAACAGCGAGAGCGCGAGTAGCGCTGGTAGCCACCAGGGTTGGGGAGCGTGGATCATGGGTTTCCTTCCGGAGGCGTGATGACGAATTCGATGGTCTGTCGCAGTTGTTCGGCCGCGTCGGGCATCGCGATGGCACCGCTGGCCGCGGTCATCAGCAAACCGAGGTAGGCGAGATAGATGGTCCGAGCGCCACGACCGACCTGACTGTGGGGCAGCGCTGTTCGGGCGAGCACGGTTTCGAGTTCGCCCAGCAGGGCGAGTGCGAGGTCTCGAAAGATCACCGACTCATGGTTTCCGCGGACGAGGATCGCCAGGTACTCGCGTGAGAGCTCGGAGTCGAGCGCGAAATGTCCGACGAAAGGAGCGAAGAGGTTCAGCACGTCCTCGGCGGTCGCGGTCGTCGCCGAGGGCACGAGTTCGGTGTGCCTGCTGTTGTGCACCGAGGTTATCCAGTTGTCGTAGATCGAGACGAGCAACGCGTCCTTTTCGCCGGCCGCCATGACAGTCCCGGTGCTCACCTTCGCTTCGGCGGCGATCTGCCGAATGGTGGTCGCTTTGAAGCCCTGGGCACGGAAGAGCCGTTCGGCTGCCGCCAAGACCTTCTGTCGCGTCGCCGCTTGTTGCTCCGACCGCGACTGAACATGTTCACTGAACATGTTCAGAATGCTAGGCCATGGTTGGTCGTGAACGCAAACGCGGGTCCTCGGCCGGTCGATGGCCGCCGCACTGCCGAGCATCGGGCGATCCCCCCGCCTCGCGATCACCCGACGCTGGGACCGATCCACCGGGCGAGGATCAACGCTCGCGGGCACCACCCGATCGACAGGCGCGCAGGTTTGCCCCCGAAACGAGGTCTGCTGTAGAACTGATGCGGCCGCGTCGTCGGCCGTCGTCCGATCTCGTCAAATCAGTTGCATGAGAGGACTTTTCAGCACATGGATCCGATTCTCGGTCAGATCGCGCTCTTTCCCTATCCCTGGACGCCGATGGGTTGGGCTCCGTGCGAGGGCCAGATCGTGAAGATCAACGACTACCAGGCCCTGTTCAGCCTGCTCGGCAACACCTACGGCGGTGACGGTCGGGAAACCTTCGCCCTGCCGAACCTGAAGGTCGCCGCCGAGGGGTTGGGCGGCACTCTGCACTACGCGATCGCCACCGAGGGCATCTACCCTCAACGCACCTAGTCCGCGCGGGCGTCGAGCACCCGGCCCCGTCGCTCAGGGGTCGGGTGTCGCGCTTTCAGCGCATGCCCATGATGTCGCAGCCGGCCTGACGCACCCGGTACCGCGCGCGGTACCAGGGCCACGGTTCAGCGCGGCGCGCGCGCCTCTGCCCGTCGCGGCGGCCTACGCTTGACAGATGACCACGGCGGCGGAGTTGAAAGCCCAGCAAGCTGGCGTGAAACAGCGCTACCGAGACGACCCGGCGGCCGCGGTCACTCCCCTGCGCGGCGGCGGTTCGTTCGCCGACCCCGGTATCACCTGCACGGTGCGGACCTTCGCCGGTCCGGTGCGCGCCGGCCTGCACCCGGCCACCGGCGGTGACGGTTCCGATGCCTGCTCGGGCGACATGCTCCTCGAAGCGCTGGCCGCCTGCGCGGGAGTGACCTGCCGCAGCGTCGCCACCGCCATGGCGCTGCCCATCACCGGCGCCGAAGTCGAGGCCACCGGCACCTTCGACGCCACCGGCACGCTCGGCATCGACCGGACCGCGGACGTCGGGATATCGCCGATCACCGTGACGATCACGGTCACGACCTCGTCCGACGTGGACCCGGCCGCGCTGACGAAACTCGCCGACCTCACCGAACGGTATTGCGTGGTCGGCCAAAGCCTGCGACATCCGCCGGCGATCCGAGTAGTGCGTGCCGGGTGAGCGAACGGCGAAGGCCGGCCACCCTTCGATCGACGCGAATCCGGCCGATCCGCCGCTAGGCGCCCTTTTCCCCGTCGAACACGCGCGCGGTTCGGGTAGCGGCGAGTGGCGCGTAGTGGTCGGTGAACAGTGTGGCGACGAGCTCGCCCCGGCTGGTGACGCCGACCTTGTCGAAGATCGCTTTGACGTGGTCGCGCACGGTGTGGGCAGACAGGAACAAGGTGGCCGCGATCTCGCCGGTGGACCGGCCACGCGCGATCAGTTCGGTGACGTCGAGCTCGCGCCGGGTGAGTTCGTAGGCGGCCACCACCAGCGAGGCCACCTCCGACGGCGTGGCGGGCTCGATTACCAGCGCCGTCATTCCCGGCGCCCCGGCGAGGTCGCGTAGGCAGGAGGCGTGGCAGACCAGCCAACGGCCGGTCGTGCCGCGGATGCGGATCCGGGAATTCTCGCCGGTGATCCGGGCCCGGCCCGCGGTGCTGAGAATCCAGACGGGCAGCGGCAATTCGATGCCTTGTGCGGTCGTGGTGGCAGGGCCGGCCGGCATCTGGGCGAGCAGGTGCCTGGCCTCGTCGTTGATCGAGACCAGGCCACCCTTCGGGTCGAACAGCAACATGCCGGGAGCCGCCGTGCGCCCCGGCGCAACGGGGCCGAGTGGCTGGGCAAAGCTGCGCAGCCGGCGGGCAATCGGCGTGGACAACCCGCTCAACAGCGCGATATCGCTGTCCTGGAACGGCTTTCGCCCGCGTTCCCGGAACAGGCTCAGCTGACCCCATGGCTGCCCGTCGACTCGGAACACAGCGCGCAGTTCGTCGTCGAAACCGCGCGGGCACATGAAATTTCGATACAGCGAGCTCAGCCCCGGGTCATCGCCGGTCGCCGCGCGCAGACCAGCGACCGGAACCGGCGCCCGCGCCAGATCCCGGAAGAGGTTTACATGTTCGGAGAAGAGCTCTGATTCCCAATAGGTGCCACAGCCGCCTTCGTGGAGGTTCTCCACCCGGACGGGCGCGGTGGTAAGACCGTTGATCGGATCGGTCGCCACCCAGACCGCGGCGTCGAACGGCATCATGCGGCGTAACCGCGTCGAGGTCTCGGCGAACAGCGCGTGCGCGTCCGCCGCCTGCTCGATACCAGCCAGCAGTCGGCGCATCCCGAGCGCAGTCACACCCATGCCCGCAAGCTTGCCGTCCCGGACAAGCGACCGCCATCCCCCATCTGCGGGGTCATCGACCGACCGCGTGCGAAATTCCCACGACGGCGCTACCCCTCGAGCGAGGGATGTTCCACGTGCGGCGTGCGGGCGACGCTGGTCCGGTCTCAGTGATCGGAAGGAACACAATGGATCTCGGCATTATCGGTGCGGGCGCGGCGACCGTCGGGCTGCTCGACGCACTCGCGGCCATCGAGGGCGCGCCCGGCGCCATCACCGTGTTCGACGGCTCATCGGCGGTGTGGCGGGGCCGGCCGTACCAGCCGGACCTCGAGGCGGTCCGGGTCAACGCGCCGCCCGCGCTGATGTCGGTGCGCGCCACCGACCGCGCGCATTACCAGCGGTGGCTGCGGGACCGGGGCGAAATGGCCCGGTATCTCGACGAGGGCCTAGGTCAGCCGCTGGTTCCCCGCAGCGTCTACGGCGAATACCTGGAGCAGACCGCCTACGCCGCGATCGATCGACTGCGCCGGAACCGCTGGCAGGTCAGCATGGTGAATTCGATGGTCGTCGGCTTCTCCCGTCCCGGCGCGAGCGACGGCCGAGCGGTCTTGCACACCGCGAACGGCGGCCGTCATCCGGTCGATCGCGCGGTGCTCAGCGTCGGGAGCGGGCGTCCCCGTGACCAGTACGGGCTCACCGGTGCGCCCGGCTACATCAACGAGCCGTACCCCCTGGCCGCCACGATCGCCGGGATACCGGCCGACGCGCACGTGGCGGTGGTCGGTAGCGGTCTGACGGCGGTCGACATCGCCGCGGCGCTGACGACCGGCAACCACACCGGACCGATCAGTCTTCTCTCTCGCAGCGGCGTGCTCCCGTTCGTGCAACAGCGTCCACTCCCGCTCGCACCGAAACACCTCACTCCGGCCAATGGGCTGCGGCTGGCCGCCGCCGGCGTGGTGCACCTGCACCAGTTGGTCGAGCTCATGCGCGCCGAACTCGCCGAGCTGGGACAGGATTTCGAGTCGTTCGCCACCGAGATCCGCGCCGTGGAGGAACCCGTGACCCGGCTGCGCCGTCAGCTGACCGAGCTGGACAACCCGCATCAGGGACGCCGCCTGCTCACCATGGCGATCCGTGTGCTCGGTCCGATCGTCTGGCCGCTGCTGGCCGAGCCGGACCGGAGGATGCTGCGCTCCGAGCACTTCCGTACGATCAGCAGCCTGAGTTCACCGATGGTGCCGCACAACGCGAAACTCCTACTGCGGCTGCTGGATTCGGGCCGACTCCGGCTCCGTTCCGGCCTCGGCGAGATCGAAGCTCGACCCGGCGGCGGTTTCACCGTCCACGACGACGCCGAATGGCACGCCGATGTCGTCGTCAACGCCGTCAACCCGCCCGCGTACACCACACCGAGGGAGACCGAACCCCTCGTCAGCGCGCTACTCACCGGCGGCGCAGCCGAACCGTCGGCCACCGGCGGCCTGCGCGTCGAACCCGGTACCCGCCGATTGCTGGTCGCGGATCGACCCGATCCCACCTGGCACGCCCTGGGCAATCTGGCCGCCGACTCCATGTTCATCGCCACGAACCCGCCCGGGCTGGCCATGGAAGGTGCCGCCCTCGCCCATCACCTCATCGACTCCACGGCCAGTTAGTTGCTTAGTACAAGTAAGCTAGATATAGTTGTATACCGCAAGCAAATATCTAGGGCTGGGAGTAGGCATGGCAGTGTCCCCCGATACGGCTCAGAGCCTGATCAGGGAGCTCTTTTTCATGGGCCGGGCGATCCGCGCTGCGCTCTCCCACCCCGAGGAAGGGGACCTTCTTCCTGGAGGCGTGGGGGTGCTGGGTTCGCTCGAGGCTCGGGGGCCGTGTCGACAGGTGGATCTGGCTGCGGACTTGTGCATCAGTCAATCGACCCTGAGCAGGCATGTCGCCGAGCTGGTGAACTCCGGCAATATCGCCCGCCATGCCGATCCCCTCGACGGCCGAGCCACCCTCATCCGGATCACCGATCAGGGAAGCGATCTGCTGCGGCGCGTCCGAGAGTCGCGGGCCCGGGGATTGCGCGCCGCGCTGGCCGATTGGACCGAAGCCGACGCCGAAGAGGCCACCGCGGTGGTGCGGAAGCTGAGGAATTCACTGGCGGCCGCTCCGCACCGCACCGGTGTGGGTGAGCATCGACCCGATTCGACAGAAAGTCAGGAAGTGGATGTCTAGTTCAGTCGAGACGGAGACTCGGCGCGCCCCCACCGTGATGACGCACCGTCAGGTCTTGGAGGCGATGACCGGGCTGCTGGCGGCGTTGTTCACCGCGCTGCTCAGCACCACGATCGTGTCGACCGCGCTGCCGACGATCATCGGGGACCTGGAGGGGTCGCAGACCGCGTACGCCTGGGTCATCACCACGGCGCTGCTGGCCAATGCCGCGTCCACCCCGATCTGGGGCAAGTTCGCCGATCTGTTCAACAAGAAGCTGCTGGTCCAGTCGGCCATCGTCGTCTTCGTCCTCGGTTCGGTGATCGCGGGCTTCGCGAGCACTGTGCCGATCCTGTTGGCGGCACGCGTCGTCCAGGGCATCGGCATGGGCGGATTGACCGCGCTCGTCGTCGCGATCATCGGCTCCATCGTCTCGCCGCGGGAGCGCGGACGCTATTCCGGCTACATGGGCGCCGTGATGGCGGTGTCGATGTCGGGCGGACCCATCCTCGGCGGCGTCATCGTCGACAGCCCGCTGGGCTGGCGCTGGTGCTTCTTCGTCTGTGTGCCGCTGGCTGTCGTCGCGCTGGTGCTGCTGCAGCGGACCCTGCGGTTGCCCACCGAACGCAAGGAGGGGGTGTCGATCGACTGGTTCGGCGCCGCCCTGCTGACCGCGGGGGTGTCGGTGTTGCTCATCTGGGTGTCGTTCGCCGGCAAACCGGACTACTACGACTGGTTCTCCCGCGAATCCGCCCTGTATGTCGGTGCCGGAGTGCTGCTGCTGCTCGCGACCGTCGTGGTCGAATCGCGCGTCGAGTCACCGATCATCCCGCTGTCGATCGTCACCGAGCGCACCACCGGTCTGGCGATCATCGCCTCGATCGCGGTCGGTGTCGGCATGTTCGGGTCGACCACCTTCCTGGGCCAGTACTTTCAGACCGCGCGCGGCTACTCGCCGACCATGGCCGGCGTGCTGACCATCCCCCTGGTGCTGGGCATGCTCGTCGCGTCGACCGGTTCGGGACAGCTGATCACCCGGTTCGGGAAATGGAAGTCGTTCGTCGTCACCGGCGCCGCGTTGCTGGTGGTCGGGTTCGGCCTGCTCTCGACGATCGATCACGCCACCGATCTGTGGCTGGTGGGTGCCTACATCGCCGTTGTCGGGCTCGGCGTCGGCATGATGATGCAGAACCTGGTGCTCGCCGTGCAGAACACGGTGAGCGTGCACAATATCGGCGCCGCGTCCAGCAGTGTCGCGTTCTTCCGCACGTTCGGCGGCGCGATCGGCGTCTCGGTATTGGGTTCGGTGCTGGCCACCCGGGTGGGCGAGCTATCGGCGAAGGGTTTCGCCGAGCTCGGCGTGACGACCGGTTCCTCGGGGGGCAGCAATCTGAATCTGCACGCCCTGCCCGCACCGATCGTCACGGTCGTGCGCGCCGCCTACGGCGATGCGACCGGACGGATCTTCCTCATCGCCGCGGGGGCGGCGGTCGTCGCGCTCCTGGCGACCGCCGTGCTGCCGAACCGCCCGCTGCGCAACACGATCGACATCGATCCGGCCCTCGATCCGACTGCGACAGCGCCTGCGTCGCAAGATGACGCGGCTGATGCTCTGGATGCCGAACTGGCCGCACTCGCCGAGTCGAGCCAGCCCGGGGAGCGGGTCTGGGAGGGCGCCGAGCGGGTGCTGTCCGAGGCGGACCCGGTGTCGACCACCGCGGCCGGGCGGCATGCGACAGCCGTACAGAACGGTCATCGGGCCGCCGCGGTCGAGGTGTCGTCGCGGGCCGCTCTGCCCACCGCCACGGCGTCCGGGACGGACAGCGGCACGGTGAACGGTCGCGTCCGCCGCGAGGACGGCCGGCCGCTGCCGGGGGCGGTGCTGACATTGATCGATCAGAGCGGCCGTCAGGTCGCGCGGGCGAGCAGCGCCACCGATGGCGGTTATGCGATCAGCGCGCCGACGGCGGGCGGCTACGTGTTGATCGTGTCGGCGATGGGACACCAGCCGACCGCGGTCACGGTGTCGGTCGGCGAGCGGCCCCAGCGCTTGGATCTGAGCCTGGTGGGCTCCGGTGAGTTGTCGGGAGTCGTCCGTACCGCCGACGACGGATCGGCCGTGCCGGGTGCCACCATCACCGTGACCGACCTGCGTGGTGAGGTGATCGGGGCCGCGGTCACGGGCGGCGACGGAGCCTACACGTGCCACGGCGTGGTGGCGGGTGTCTACACCCTGGTCGCGGCCGCCGAGCACATGCGCCCCAGCGCGATCACCTTGACGGTGCCCGCCGACGGAGCGCTCCGCCACGACATCGAGTTGTCCGCGATGACGGTACTCACCGGATCCGCGCGGGCCGACGACGGCAGGGCCGTGCCCGACGCGCTGGTCAGCGTGCGCGACGCCGCGGGTGAGGTGACCGCGACGGTGCGCACCGATGAGAACGGCCGCTATGTCGTGCCCGACCTGCTCGAAGGGCAGTACACCGTGACCACCCGTGGGTATCCGCCGGTGACGGATCAGGTCACCGTGTCCGGTGCCGAGGTCACCCATGACGTGCGGCTCGGCTACGAGCCCGAGGACCACCGATGAGTGGGCTGACCGGCCACGTCCGCACAGCGGAGGGCTGGCCGGTGCCGAACGCGGTGCTGACGGTGACCGATATGTCGGGGCGTCAGATCGCCCACGCGGTGGCCGACGAGACCGGTGCGGTGCGCACCGGCCTTTTGCCCGCGGGAACGCACACCGCGGTGCTCACCGCGGTCGGGTTCGAACCGGTGGCGCGGATCGCGCAGACCTCCGCCACCGGGACAGGCGCGGTCGGTGAGGTGGTACTGGCACCCGCGGCGGGGACGGTGACCTCGCCCCCGCCGGGACCGTGGACGATCGATCCGCTGCATTCGACGGTGATCGCCACCGCGCGCCACCTGGGTATCGCGAGCATCAAGGCCCGATTCGCGGAGGTGAGCGGGCGGCTCGATATCGCCGAGCCGTTCGAGCGGTCCACCGGGCACGCCGAGATCAAGGCGGCGGGCATCGACACCGGCGTCTCGATGCGTGACGATCACCTGCGCTCACCGGAATTCCTCGATGTCGACAGTTATCCGACGATCACGTTCACCGGTCTCGGGTTTCACCGCACCGGTGCCGACACCTGGGTGATGCCGGGCGAGCTGACCCTGCACGGACAGCGTCGCCCGATCGACCTCGCGGTGACCTACGGCGGCTTCGGGGAAGATCCGTGGGGCGGCGTACGTGCGGCGTTCCACGCCGAAACACTGTTGCACCGCAACGATTTCGCGATCGACTACAGCGCGGTCGTGCGCGCGGGAGTGGCCGCCGTCGGCACCACCGTCAAGATCGAACTCGACATCGAGGTCGTCCGAGGCGAGCAACTACCCACAATGTGAGGCGGGTGGTGGCTCGTTACCGTTCGCACCCTCGAATGCGTTCAACCTCTGGCTATTTGCGCTGATTGGCGTTGAAACGTGCCTTCTTCTCGCGATTCCCGCAGGTGTTCATATCGCACCATTTTCGAGTGCGGCTCCGGCTGGTGTCGAAGAAGGCGGCCCGGCAGGTCGGCGCCGCGCACAAGGCCAATCTCTCGCCCAGCACCCGACCCTCGTCGATGGGACCAGGGTGTGCCGCTGGCCGACCTCGTCGAGGTAGTGAACTACTGGCGCACCGGGTACGACTGGCGATCGTTCGAAGAACGCCTCAACCGAATCGGCCAGTTCCGCACGCTCATCGACGGTCTGGGTATCCATTTCCTGCACCGCCGCTCCGCGCGGGCAGACGCCATTCCCCTGATCTTGACGCACGGCTGGCCGGACAGCATCGCTCGGTTCATCGATGTCGTAGACGAGCTGACGGACCCGAAAGACGCGGGCGCGGAAGCGTTCCACGTCGTGGTTCCCTCGCTGCCGGGCTTCGGTTACAGCGACAAGCCGGCCACCACTGGGTGGGGCACCGAGAAGATCGCGGCCGCATGGGTGGAACTGATGGGAAGACTCGGCTACGACAAGTTCCTGGCCCACGGCGGCGACTGGGGCGGCAATATCACCACTGTTCTCGGTGGCCGGTTCCCGGCGCAGGTTCTCGGCATCCACACGACATTCGCGGAGGCACCGCCCGGGATGACCACGGCGGGGCTGACGGCGACCGAGCGCGCGTGGGCCGAGGAAACCCGCGACTTCTGGCGCCACCGCGCGGCTTACGCCAAACAGCAGGCGACCCGACCGCAGACCATCGGCTACTCGCTCGTCGACTCACCGGTGGGACTACTCGCCTGGATCCTCGATAAATTCGCCGAGTGGAGCGATACCGAGGACAGCCCGTTCGAGACCATTGCCCGCGACCGCATCCTCGACGACGTCACCCTGTATTGGCTGACACGAACCGGCGCATCGGCTGCCCGCATCTACTACGAAAGCCACGACTCACTGGACCCCGAACTCCGGGTCGAGGTCCCGTCGGCTCTCACCATGTACCCCCGCGACACCGAGAAGTGCCCGCGCCCGTGGGCACAGCAGCGCTACCGGCAGATCGTCCGATGGACGACGCCCGCGGCCGGGGGCCATTTCCCCTCGCTCGAGGTTCCCGAGTACTTCGTCGAGGACCTGCGAGAAGGGCTGGCGGCAGTACTGGCCGCCGGTTCGTGCGCATCAGCCACACCGCGGCGGCGAGGGTCAGCACCCAGCCGATCGCTTCGATGAGCAGATGATCGGTCGCATCGGGGACCGATTGCAGCAGGTACACCCGGACGCTGTTGATCGCTCCGTGCGTCATGACTGCCGGCCAGACACTCCCCGACCGCCAACGAAGCGCGAGCAGCAGGGGCGCCCAGGGCAGCATGCCCGCGAAATAGAGGACGACATCCCACGGTGGGCGGTCTCCGACGACGGCGAGCACCGGCAGGTGCCAGACGATCCAGACCGCACCGCTGACAAGGGCCAGCGGCCAGAATCCCCAGGACGCGGCGCGAGTCGCCAGCCAGCCGCGCCAGCCGAACTCCTCTCCGATCGCGAAGACCGACTGCAGGACGAAGACCGGAACGATCCACACCGTCGCCGCCGAGATCTGGTCGAGCGGGTTGAGCGGCCAGATCCCCGATGCCACCGCGATGCCCGTCTGGATGGCGGCGATGGCGGCGATGAGGCCGATGCCGATGCCTGCCCACCGGGGTGTGCCGCGCCACCCGGTGGCGAACGTCTCGCGGAACGTTCCGGGTCGGCGGGCGAGCCACAGGATGATCGCGGCGAGGAGCGGGGTCAGTTGCAGGATCGGAACGATCAGGTTGTTGAGATCCGTGGAGACGAGCCGAAAGACCATCGGGACGGACAGGGTGTAGCACAGCACGATCGCGATCCCGAAGAACCACGCGACATCGGGGAAAGTCGATCCGGTTGAATTGCCGCGCGCACGGACTGTTGTCATGGCTGCCCGCTGCCGCCGGCGACAGAATCCTTGCCTGCCAGTCCTCGCGTCGACGTCGACAACGGGCTGTACAGAACAGAATTCGTTGTCGAAAAGCACGCATCATGGTTCATGCACGGACCGTAGCAACGGGTTTCGTTCACCGAATCCTGGAAAGACCCGGAAATCTACCCTGAAGACTCCCCTACCCGACGTCCCCCGCACCCGCTAATCGACGCGTCCGCGTCTGGTGTCGTATGCCCACATCGCGATCTCGACGCGGTTGCGGGCGCCGAGCTTGCTCATCAACGAGGCGACGTGGGTCTTGACCGTGCTCAGGCCGACGAAGAGCTCGATGGCGATCTCGGCGTTGGTCCGGCCGCGTGCCACCAGCGCGAGCACCTCCTCCTCGCGCTCGGTGAGCGGGTCGATGGGCTGGACCGGTACCACCGGCGCCTGGCCGGCGAAGGTCGCCAGCAGCCGGCGGGTGATGTTGGGGGCGATCAGGGCGTCCCCGTTGGCCGCCGCGTGGATGGCCTGGACAAGCAGCTCCGGCCCGGCGTCTTTGAGCAGGAAGCCGCGGGCGCCGGCGCGTAGGGCGCCGAGAACGTACTCATCGAGGTCGAAGGTGGTGATCACGACGACCGCCATCGGGTCCGGGACGCCCGGCCCGGCGAGGCGTCGCGTCACCTCGACGCCGTCGAGCCCGGGCATCCGGATGTCGACCAGCAGGACATCGGGACGCAGCCGAGTCGCCAGGTCGAGCGCTGCGAGCCCGTCCGCCGCCTCCCCCACGACCTCGAGATCGGGTTGCGCGCCGAGGATCATCACCAGCCCGGTCCGGACCAAGTCCTGGTCGTCGGCTACGACCACACGAATGCTCATGCCGGCGCGTCCACGGGCAGGACCGCCTCGACCACCCAACCACCGTCGCGCCCCGGCCCCGCGGACAGCGACCCGCCCAGGAGCTGGGCACGTTCGGCCATGCCCAGCAGACCGAATCCAGGTGCCGGGACCGGCCCCGGCGCGGTCTGTCCATCGTCGCTGACCCGCAGCCTGACGGTGTCGCCGTCGCGGCGGACGTCGATCGCGACGCGGGTCGCGCTCCGGGCGTGCCGGACGGCATTGGTCAGCGACTCCTGCGCGAGCCGGTAGAGCGCGGCGTCCACGGGACGTGCCAGCCGGGTCGACGAACCGTCCAGCGAGACCTCGACGGTGAGCGTCGCGTCGGCGCGCGCCAGCGCAGGCAGGTCCGCGACACCCAGCTGCGGTGCGTAGGCGACGGCTTCGTCTGCACGCAGCACCCGCACCATGGACCTCATCTCTGCCAGAGTTCGCGACGCTTCGGACTCTATCGCGGCCAGGATCTCGACGGCCTTCTCCGGCTGCACGGCGGCGACCACGCCACCGGCCTGTGCTTGCACCGCGATGGCCGAGACATGGTGGGCCACGGTGTCGTGCAGCTCGCGCGCCAGCGCCACCCGCTCCTGATTGCGGATCTCGCGCTGTTGGCGATGCCAGAGGTCCGCGCGGTAGCGGAACACCGCCGCCAGGGCGACGAACAACAGCACGAGGACGGTTCCGCCGAAAACATCGGCCAAGCCCGCGGAGGAGGCGTACATCCCCAGCGCGACGACGACTGCCACGAACGCCGTGCCCACGACGATCTCCCGTCCCGAACCCCACCGCACCAGCGAGTAGAGCAGGATCAAGACAGCCATCATGGAATAGCGGGCGAGGTCCCCGGCATCGGCCGTCAGCTGCAGGATCGAGAGCAGCCCCGCGATGCCCCACCCGACCAGGGCGGCCGACAGGGGGCGGATTCGCCGCCAGAGCAGGGCGGGCATCAGCCCCAGGGCGAGCACCGCGACAAGGGGTCGCCAAGCAGAGCCCGGCGCAAGGGCGAGTTCGACCAGGGTGGCGGCCGCGAACACCCCCACCAGCAGCCAGTCGAGACGACCGATGGGCGGGGCGTCTCCGGGCCGCGGCTCATGCCAGAGGGAGCGACGGACGGTGACCACGGCTCCAGCCTAGGGATCGGAGTGCCTCGGCGTATCCGCCGAAAGAACGAGACCCAGACCATGCCATCGGCCAGGTGAACTCCGGCCTCCGGGCCGGTGTGCCCGGCGCCGGGCTCAGCGATCGTGGACCTACCTACCCGTCCCACAACGGAGCCCACGATGAGAACACCGCAACCCACCACCACCCTGGACGCCCAGCCGATGCCGGTGCGAGCCAAGCTCGCCGCCGCGTGGACGAGCTTCATGTTCCTGTACGCCTACGTGGACATCCTCAACTTCTTCACGCCCGGCGTCGTGCAGGACATCCTCGACGGCAGGGTCTTCGAGTTCGCTCTCTCCCAGACCTTTTCGACCTCGGCGCTGACCCTCCTGGCCGTCCCGATCTTCATGGTCGTGCTGTCGATGACGCTGCCCGCCGGGGTGAACCGTGTCGCGAACCTCGTCGTGGCTTCGCTCTACGTCCCCGTCACGGTGTTCAACGTGGTGGGCGCGTCCTGGCTGTACTTCTACGGCCTCGGCATCGTCTTGGAACTGATCCTTCTCGGCCTCATCCTGCGGTACGCCTGGAGCTGGCCCCGCACCGTACCTTCGGCGACCAGCCCGGACCCCGAAACCGTTCGCGCGCAGCAGCAAGCGTGAACTGTCTCGGGGTCACCCGGGATGACGCTCGGCGTCGGACTTCCCGCCGCCGAGCGTCCGGTCGACCCATGCGATGACGTCGGCCAGGATGGCCGGCCCCTCTGGTTCATCCTCCACCCCGTGGTAGACGCCCGGACAGGTCATCAGCGTCGCCGATGGCACGCGGTCGACCACCCGGCGGCTGGCGGAGAGCGGATTGATCAGATCGGCGTCGCCGTGAACCACGAGGAGCGGTACGGCGACTCGGGTGGCAGCCGATGCCACGCGATCCATCTGTGCCACGACGTCGATCGCGAAGCGTGCCGTCGCCCGCCCATGAACCAAGGGGTCGGCGTGCCGTTCGGCGACGACGTCGGGGTCGCGATTGACACGTTCGAACCGCAGCCCGTTCGGCAATGTCAGGGTGGCGAAGGTGCGTCCGAGGCTCCTGACCACAGCCAGCTTGAGACGCTGCTTCCGCAGCTCCGAGTCGAAAGCGGGTCCGGTCGCCACGACCGCGGCCACGTCCGTCCCCGGCCGGTCCGCCGCGTAGAGGAACGCGTAGAGCCCGCCCAGGCTGTGGCCGTACAGCACGACCGGCGCGCCGCCCGTTCGCCTGCGCTCGTGGGCGATCAGATGGTCCACGGCCCGCGCCGTCGACTGGTATCGGACGTCGCCGCGGCGTCCTTCGGATCGCCCGAATCCTTCGTAGTCCATGGCAAGCACGGAGAAGCCGGCCGCGGTGAACGATCGAGCCGTGCGGTCGTAGCGGGCGGCGTGCTCGCCGAGACCGTGCAAGAGGACGACACTGGCCCGCGCAGGCCCGCTCGGGGCCCAGTGGTGCGAGGTGAGTCGGGGGCCGACGCCGTCCGGCGTGAAGGAGTCGACGATGGGTGCGTTGTTCACGAGCAGTTCCTTTCCGGTCTGCTCGAGCCTCGCCGCTTCCCCTTGCTCCAGGATTGGACCAACCTGCTAGGTCGGCAGGATCTCCCAACGGATCGTGCCGAACGCGGTGGGCGGGCCGCCGAAGGTGCGGCGACACGTCCTCGTGAGGTGGGAGCTGTCGGTGAACCCGGCCAGGTGAGCCGCGTCGGTGAGCGTCCGGCCCTGCGCGACCGCCGCGGTCGCCCGGAGCAGCCGGAGCCATCGCACGTAAGCCCGGAAGGTGATTCCGAGCTCCTGGGCGAAGAGGTGGGCCAGTCTGCTCTCCGACAGATGAACGCTCGCGGCGAGGTCGCGAAGCCGAATGGGGCGTGAGTCCAGCTCGGCCTGCAGGCGGGCGCGCGCGGCGACGACTCCCGGATGCAGCGGGAGCGAGGTGTGTCCGGGAGGGCGCAGACGCCCTTCCACGTACGCGCTGTGACCGTCGATCAGGGTCTGTCCCGCGTGATCCCAGGCGTGAGCGTGGGACGGGTCGCCGACCAGCGCGATCAGCTCGGCGCCCAGACACGACTCGGGCTCGACGTGCGCCACGACGCCCCAGGCGTCGACGGCGCTGAACGCGTGCGACTGATCGGCGGGAACGATCGCCGCGGTGGTCCGCCGCTGACGGCCCTGGGGATCCTCGACGACGAACGTCCCCCGATGGGCGACGGCCACCTGCACGGAGTGGTGCGAATGGGCGGGCAGACTTCCCAACGGACCCTCGATCTCGAGCACACCGGGACGCAAGCGCCCGATGCCGGACCACCGCGAGATCAATGGCTGTCGCTCGTCCGGCGCGTGCATCGCCTGAAATATACGCGGCGCGGGCGCGCGGCGACCACCGCCGCGAACCGGCAGTCCGGGCATCGGCACCGTGGACAGCTACGCGGCCGTTCGGTGTGCCGACGTGCTTGCCCGGCGACCCGCCCCGCGCCGGCGAGCGTCAGCACGCCCATCTCCTGGGCAGCGTCCGCTGCCTTGGCAGCACCATGGTGACCAGGGCGGTGTCGACCAGCCATGCAGCAGCCGAACGCCTGCCCCCAGCAACCGGAACCCCGCCGTGACGGTGTCACCGCCGACGTGGGGCGTGACCGTCGCGGCGAAGCCCCGACAGCGCGGCGAGATGTCCACACATGCCGTGCACCCCGGTACCGGGCGGTGTCGAGGAGGAGCACAGGTAGTGGCCGTCGACACCGAGCCAGTACGGATCCAGCGAAAGCCTCGGGCGAGCGATGAGATTCACCAGGTCGAGGGCTCCGCCGTTGATGTCCCCGCCGACATAGTTGGGGTTCGAGCGCTGCAGCTCCCGCGGAGTGCTGACGTGGATGGCGGCGATACGTTCCCGGAAGCCGGGCGCGAACCGTTCGATCTGGCCGATGACGGCCGCTGTCGCATCGCCGTCGTATCGGTGCGGCACATGCGCGTAGGCGTAGATGGGCACCATGTCACCGACCGCACGGCTGGGATCCATGACGGCCTGTTGAGCGACCAGGACGAACGGACGTTCCGGCATCACGCCTCGGAAGGTGTTCCGCTCGGCCGCGACGACCTCCTCGTAGCTTCCGCACACATGAACGGTCCCCGCGGCTCCGACCGCGGGGTTGGACCAGGGAATCCCGCCGTGAACAGCCATGTCGACCTTGAAGGCCGCCGCGCCGTAGCGATGTCGGCGTAGCGCGCGCCGTACACGCCCCGGCAGGCGATAACCGAGGAGCCGCAGCGGCAGCTGTGGACCGGTATCGAACATCACGTAATCGAAACCGGTCAGTTGGTGTACTTCTTTTATGACACACCGGGTTTCGATGCGACCGCCCAGTGCGCGCAGCACACCGGCCATGCCGTCGGCCAGCCGTCCCGTTCCGCCGACCACGCAGGGCCACCCGTGCCTGTGCGCCACGGCGCCGAACATCAGTCCGATCGCCGAGGTCGGCGGACGAGTCAGCGGCGTCCAGGCGTGAGCGGCGTTGCCCGCGAACAGGGCTCGGGCTTCAGCAGTTCGGAAGGCCTGTGACAGCACGGTGGCGGGCACGATGCCCGCGGCCGCGAAGAGTCCGAACTCGACGGGACGACCGGGCACCTTCACCATCGGCGCCCAGATGTCGGGTGCGAGCGTGTCGTAGTCGCGGCTCAGTCTGCCCATCAGCGCGCGCCAGGCACGCCCGTCGACGCCCAGCTCCCGGGCGGTCCGGTCGATGGACCGGTAGAGCAGCCCGGCACCTCCGCCGTCGAGCGGGTGGGCGAGATCGATGTCCGGCCAAGCCCACCGCACCCCGTGGGATTCGAGATCCAGCGACTGAATGAACGGCGACCCGACGGCGCTCGGCACGATCGCGGCGCAGTGATCGTGCAGTAGTCCAGGAAGCGTCAGTTCGCTGGACCGCAATCCGCCGCCGATGGTGTCGGCGGCTTCGGCGACCGTGACCCGCACGCCGGCCCGGGCGAGCGTGATGGCCGCGGCCAGCCCATTGGGACCCGAGCCGACGACCAGTGCGCTCGACATCAGCGCAGACTCCACGCGACCGACACCGGCACCGTATCGTCCCAAGGCTGACGATCGACGACGTCGGCGACATCGATACTGCCGCGTTCGAACTCACCGGAGACCGCATCGACGAGGCGGTATTGCTGGCGCTGCCGATGGATGGGCTGGGCATCGAGCATCACGATGCGCACTTCGCCCGGCTCGAATCCGCAGCGCTTCCGCAGCGCGGCGACGAGCTGCTCGTTGCTCATGTGGCCGTCGCCGAAGTTCCAGCCGAGCACGGTGGATACCATGCGTTCGCCGTCGACGAGCACGTAGTCGTCCTCGTTCAGCCCGGCCATCGCCCGGTGCGCGAGGGTGAACAACCCTTTGCCGTGGGTGTTGAAGGCACGGAAGGCGTATCCCATGTACATCGGAATCTGCGCGGCCTCCTTGCTGCCGTAGAAGCGCTCCAACTGCGCGGCCGGCATGCTCGCGATCGACACCACGTTCTTTTCGATCTTTGCCGATGCCGACGGCTTCACGCACCACAGGGTGGTATCCCAATTGCCGGCGTAGTACCTCATCCCCGGAAGGAAAGACACCTTGCGGGGAAAGAGGTTTCCGATGATGACGATGCACACCAACACCCCCAGCAGAAGCAGAGGCAGTGGGGTGGTCATATCGCCGAGTCCGACGGGTGCCTGCCCGACGAACAGCGCCAGCACGGCGAACATCATGAAGACGTTCCACTCCAGCGGCACGCCCATGGGAATGGAGGACAGGATTCCGAAGTGGAAACCCAGCATGATGATCGCGAAGACCCAGGTCGGCCAGCCACCGTGCGAGAGCAGCAGTCCGACGGGTGCCACCATTTCGACAACGGTCGACAGATGCGCCAACCACCTCGCGATCCAGCTCGGGCGAAGGTCATCGGGGAAGCGCACGAAGAATCGCCGTTTGATCCATCGCGGTCGAAAGACCGGATTGTTGGCCATCATCGTGGAGATCACGAAAGGGAAATGCTTGTTGAGCTTGGAGGTGGCCGCGCCCATCCAGATGACGACGCAGACCAGCTTGGCCGCGAGGATCATGTCGACGCCGTAGCTCGCGAACAGGAAGGCCACGGTGAACGACCCGTACACCTCGCCTCGGGCAGCGAGGAAGATGACTTTGTCTCGCAGGCCGAGAACCGCCAGCAGTCCCAGCACCGTCCAGATCTGCCAGGCGGGCAGCACTCCGATGTCGGTGCCCAGCGCCTGGACGGGGCCGGTGCCGTCGGAGAACAACGCGGTCACCAGTGCCACCAGGAGCGCCGCGTACAGCACGACATCCCACAGCGTGCGGCTGTCGCCCGCGGTCAGCGGGATCCGGTTCGGCCACGGCGCCAAGCGAATCGTCTGGGGACGCAGCCAATACAGAATGGACCCCATCGGCGGGAAGAACCGGTTGTTCAGCGGGCCGAAGCCGCAGCCGAAGCCGACGACCTCGAACAGCATCGTGTACAGCACGGCCTTCTCGAACACGATCGGCTCGGCGTACCAGTCTGCGACATCGGTGAAGCCGTCGATACCGTCGGTGGTCAGCATGATCAACCACGCCGCGAGCACATACAGCGCGATCTTCGCGACGTAGAACAGGTGTAGCACGACGGGTGTTCCGAAACCGACCTCGGCCCAATGCCGGGCCATCGGCATGATCTTCTCGGCGCGAGTGCCTTTGCTCCACTGCTCGAAGTCGATCTCCGGGACTTCCTGCTCGAAGAACCCCATCAGATACTCTCCCTGCGCAACGACATCAGCAATCGACTACGCCGTTCGACACTTCGAGACCGCCGCCGAGACCCCGCCGGGTACGGGGTGGAAGGGGAAGCATGACCGAGAACGCCGTGCCGCGCCGTGTCCCGTGGCGTGTGCCGACCGGTTCCACCGCGCAGGATCCGCGAGATCGCATCATCGAGGCAGCGTCGCGATGCCTGGAGCGATTCGGTGTCGACCGGACGTCGATCACGGCGATCGCCCGCGAGGCCGGGGTATCTCGCCAGACGGTCTACAACCACTTCACGACCCGCGAAGACATCATTCTCGAAGCCGTGCAGACCGCGGCGACGGCCGCCTCCGAACGCATCCTCGCCACGGCGCGGACCCAGCCCACGGCCGCGGCTTTCGTGGTCGAACTCTGTTTGGCCGCAATGGCAGAATTCCGACGCAATCCGGCCATCTCGCCGCTGATCCCCGTCTTGGATTGGCCACAGACCCGAGCGCATGCGCTCGAACCCGACGTCATCGCAACTGTCCGGCATTTTCTTGAACCGATCCTGTCCTACTTGCCTGAGCGAGAGCCGTTCCTCGACGAGATGACCGAGACCTATCTGCGCTTCGAGCTCTCGCTGCTGACCATCGAGAGCGCCCGATCCCGCTCGCCCGAGATGCTGCGCAGCTACCTGCACCGCGTTCTCGTACCAGCCCTTGGACTGCCTCTGGATTCGCATCACATTGACAGTTAAGACACCCGCTGTCAATGATGAACTTCGACTGGTCGACGTCTACCACTCCAGGGGGACGAATCGGCCCAGGAGGGCCGGTAGCCACCAATGCGTGCCGAACACTCCCCGGCAAGCCCATCAGCGCCTCGACTACTACCGATCGCTCGGGCTGTGCCGCTCGCCGCCGCCGCAGGCGAAGAGGCCACCCCGACCGGACGTGGCGGCAAAATGCGTCGTCCGAGTTCGACTGCGCCCGCCGGCGGCCGTCGACGGGGCTCGACAAGACTCGGCGAACGCGAGTTTCCGCTCGATGCTCACAGCCGTCGGGCCGTGCAGCTGGGCCGGATCGAAGATCTCCACAGACAATGTCGCGACGCACAACCACCCACCGCCCGATGTGCTCATCCTGGATGGTTGGTGGGGCACGTCAGCAGACACCGACGTCGACGTCGCTGGTGACGACTGCGGTCGCGGACGACGAAGCAGTCGGCTTCGCCGCGGAGAACTGGGCGTGCTCCGGGAGGGCTGTGAATCCGAATCCCGAGATCAATCGGCGCGGCGCCGAGGAGGATCCGCGGTGCGCGCAGGGTAGGTGACGATGCGCTGGGCGACCCGCGCGGCCATCAGAGTGGAAACGCCACTGGGCAGCAGCGGGTCGTAGCCGCTCAGTTCGGCGATGCGGGAGAGCCGATAGGTGACTGTGTTGCGGTGGATGAACAGCACCTGGGCGGCAGCATTGTGGTTGAACTCGCGGTCTATGAACACATCGAGCGTCTCCAGCAGCGCAGGATGGTCCGCGAGCGGATCGAGCAGCGCGGCCAGGGCGGGGAGGGTGGCTCCACCCGCTGCCACGGAGTATTCGAACATCATGTGGCTTCGGGTGCAGATCGTTTCGGGCCGGGCCAGGGCGCGGGCGGTCTCGGCGACGGTCTGCGCTTCGGTGTACGCCCCGGGGATGTCCGCCCGGGTGCGTGCGGTCGCGACTCCGATCCAGCATTCAGGCTGGATAGCATTGTTGGACAAACCGATTCGACTCGACAGCGCGGCCGCTGGATCGTCTTCGTCGGCCGGACGCAGAGGGACGAGCGCGATCCAGCCGCCGTTGTCGCGGTAGAGGAATGTACCTGGGAGCAGCCCCAGCCGGTTACGCAGAGCGGTGAGAGTGCCGGGCGCGGGTTCACCGAGCCGTACCGCGACAACGAGAAACGCCTCCGCGATAGGGATTTCGGGTGCGCCTGTCCCGCCACTGACCTCGCGTCCAGCCAGCAGGTCGGCGGCGATCTCGCCCTGACGTTCCAGGATGTCCCAGCGTGGCTGGCGACTGTCCTCGATCAGGACGGTGGCGATATGGGTGACCACCAAGCTGAGGTAGTTGGTCAGGCGCAGCCCGAGTTCCGGCAGCAGCGGGTACTCGTCCGGTTCGAGGGCCGAGATGGACTGACTCCACAGGAACGCGGTGCCGACGCGATAATTGGTCAGGATCTCCTCGAGCGACATGCCGTCACGGACCAGCCGCATCGCCCGCTCGACGATCGGGCGCGTGTCGTCTCTGGACAGCTCGTGGTCCATGGTGAGCGACTGGAAGAACAGTGCGATGTTGAGTTGAACGCTCGGTACGAAGTCCGCGTCCAGCATGGAGTGTGGCAGCAGATCATCGGTTTTGAGGGTGGCGGCCAAGCCGGCCGCTTTGGCGTGCGTCCGCTCGACGACCTGCTGCCACTGCTTGTCGCGCGCGAGGCCGGGCTCAGGGGAATACCTCTGGGTCATGTGCCCTCCTAAGACACCGGTCCCAAGCGGCGACCGATTCACTCAAGCGCCCGGGAAGCCTTCGGGCAGCGGTGCGGGGAACCCGAGATTGAACGTCGGGCCCGGAGCCAAGCCGCGCAAGACGGCACTGGTCCACGCTACCGACGGAATCCAGCCGGTGACGGCATTCACCCCGTGTTCGGGCAGGGGAACGGTGATGAACCGCAGGTTCGCTCCGCTGTCCCAGTACTTGTCCACTGTCGGCAGCACTGTCGACGGTGGCACGACCTCGTCCCAGATGCCGTGCCACCACAGAATCGGGGTGTCCGGAATGTACTTGCCGAGACTGTTGTCTTCCAGCACTCGCAAGATCGCCGCTTCGGATTCCAACGATTTGCCCGGCTTGAAATAGGCACCGAGTGGGCGATAGATACCTGACGGGGCGAGGGTGATGACGCAACGGGACTGGAAATCGCGCAGCAGTTGCCTGCCTTCCTCGGTCAGCAATTCCTCGGGGCGGAACACGTCCGGATACTCCCGCGCCAAGGCCGCGAACCCGAGCCACATGGTGAAATTGCCGATACCCGCGAGACCGCTTTGCGGCTGCACCGCGTACCTCGCGATAGCCGTGAGGTCGCCGGGGGTGCCGCCGATGGCCGTGCCGAGCAGCCGCACGTCGGGGGCGTAGGTCGCGCGCAATTCGGCCGCGCGGATCGAGCCCGAGCCACCCCCGGAGTATCCGTACAGCGCGATGCCGGCATCGGTCAGGCCCAGACCCGCATCGTTCTTCACCGCGCGCAGGCTGTCGAGCACCATCTTGCCCTCGGCGTAGGTGTTGAACGTATTGAACTTGCCGTCGAAGTCGGGGACGTTGAGGGCGAAGCCTTGCATCAGCCAGTAGATCGCGAGCGCGGACTCCTTCATCGTTCCGACCTGCAACGTGTAGGACGGATTGCAGGAGGAATCGGTGGAGTCGATGGCTTCCTGGAACGACACCACCGGCCGGGTACTGCCCTGCCACGGAATGCCCGGCACGATCACAGTCGTCGCCGTCACGATCGGATTATCGTGGACGTCGTTGGACCGAAACAGCAGTTGCTTGGTGTACACCGGGAACGGGATGCCGACCAGGCGAGTCTGAACCTCCCGCGTGCGCACGATCTGACCAGGGGCGTAGGACGCGAGGTCCTCTGGATCGTTGTACCAGGGATCTTCCGCGGGCGTCGGAATCGGCAGCAGATCGTAGAGCTGCGGTTCCGACGGCAGTTGCGGTAACTGGTTCTGGTCTGGAGGGAACGCGATATCGGTGGCATCACCCGCCGCGGTACCGGCACTGACCAGCACAGTTGCCGCGGATATCGTCGCGACAGTCAAGTGCCGCAAC
Organism: Nocardia canadensis; assembly: GCF_032656385.1. NCBI lineage: Bacteria > Bacillati > Actinomycetota > Actinomycetes > Mycobacteriales > Nocardiaceae > Nocardia > Nocardia canadensis. Next base: position 344,220 of record NZ_JAVCWB010000008.1, on the reverse strand, counting down.
CACGTCTTACCCATTGAACCTCCAGCGTCATTGCCATGAAGTGTCGAAAGCCTCCCGGCACCTCAGACAAGAACATCGCATGACACAGCGCGGAGTCTTCGGCACGATCCCAGCAGTGGATGCCGGCATTAGTGCGTGTGCACAATCGAATCCGAGTCGTTTCACCAGTCTTGATCGACATTGCCGGCCGGATGCTGCGGGGTTGACGGCGCCGGCAATGCCGGCTGCGGCTGCCACGGAATCAGCCATCGGCGCCGACCGGGGCGGCGAAGTACAGGTCAGTCACCTCGCCGCGGGAACCTGCTCGACGGCACGGCTGTCCCATCCCGGCTGCTGTAAGTCGGGTAGGTGTCGTCGTCGAGTTTGTCCGCGGCACGGGGCGGTTGGCGGGGTCGATGTTCGGGTGCCGCACGAAGCGCCTCGGCTTCGACACCGGAAGGCCCCGGCGCGCTGGCGCCGGGGCCTTGATGTACGACTGAGGGATTGGTTTCACATGAGTTCGACGGCCGTAAGGGCCGATCTGAGACACCGCATCCGACAACTCCCGGGATGCGGGACTGGTAAATGACTGTGCAGTGGCCACCACCTCCAATTTCGTCGGTTCTACCTGCGGTGTCTTGCGGTATTCACCCCCTCCGGCGGTCCGGCCGAGTACACCGGATTCTCTTCTCCGCCGGAGGGGACGGTCGAACTGTCATCCCGGGCAGTTCGCCTGCCCGGCCATCTGATCTCTCCACTGGAACGTCAGCGACTATATACCCCTGCCTCGAGAATGTCTACACTCATCAGAACAGATTTATTCCACTGCCGGGGGTCGCTACGCGGGGTGACGTCCCGTGCCGATGCCAGAGCTCGACCGAGCGCCGCCGACAGGTTTCGACACTGCGACCTTGCGGTCATCGTGACCGGGTGGGCGGCGGCATATCGCACCGCAATCGGGAGAGGGGTCAGGCGGCCAGCGCTCGTCGGCAGCGGGTCCGGCGTGACCACGACAGCTGCCGCACGCCGGCCCGCGGCAGCGGAGTCGACGCGATGGCGTCGATATCGGTGGCGGGCTCGTCGTAGGTCAGGATCCGGACGGCCTCCGGGCCGCGGCCGGTGTCGGTCGCGGTGAAGATCACACGCTGCCCGGCGTGCAGTGTCTTGTAGCCGGGGGTGTCGATGGCGGTGTAGTCGCAGAACACCGCGGGTCCGCCGTGGTCGGAAGTCAGGAACCCGAACCCCTTCTCGGCATCGAACCAGTCGACTCGGCCGGGCTGCCAGGCGATGGCGTCGGCACCGGGGTGCCGGTGCGGGTCCAGAGGGGTATGCGGATCAGCAGGCGAGGCAAGAGAGGTCGTCGTCGGCACAGGGAACGCTCCATGCTTGGTCGATACAGTCGAACAGATAAGCGGGTGTCGATAACGCGGGCGGATTCGCCCGCGTGCACCGCGGTGACATCCAGGCCCAACTCGGGTCGTCGTCGAAGACGAAGGCCTCCTGGTCGGCGAGGTCGGCCAGAGAGGCTTCGGTAAGACACCGGACGGAACCGGAGCCGGTGGCCGAACCCCCGCCAGGGTTCGGCCACCGGACTCGAGGGGAGTCGGATCGAGCTCCTTGGAAGAGTTCTTCGGGAATCGGTCGATACCCACCACCTCCTCGTCGAGAACAGGGTCGGATCGAAACCAGCGGCTACTCCAGCGGCGGAGGACTGCGCTGGGTGGGCGCCACCCGTCTCGTCGGCCACCGGCTTGATCGCAGCCTCGGCGCCGGGGGCCTCGGGCGGAACCCGGGCGAGTCACCCACGCGGGGCGGACACCCTCGCACTCGGGCGCCGATGGCGTCGATCTCGGCGACCAGAGCCGCGTAGTCGGGATCGAGGGCCACCAGCTCGGTGTCGTCCCACCACGCCCGCCCGCGGCCGGTGTCGTTGCCGTAGTTGATGATCGAGGTTGACATCGTCGACCTCCACCCCGGCTCAGGCGTCGATGGCCTGGAGTTCGCGCTCGCGCGAGATCTCGATCTTGCGGGGCTTGGCCTTCTCCGCCACCGGAACCGACACACGCAGAACCCCATTGCGATAGTCGGCACGAATCCGATCGGTATCCAGACTCTCCCCCAAGAACAACTGACGACTGAACACCCCACGCGGACGCTCCGCGGCGATCATCGACCGATCCGCATCCAGACCCGGCCGCGACGCACGCACCGTCACCACATTGCGCTCGACATCCAGATCCAAAGAGTCCGGATCGATCCCCGGCAGGTCGAACTCGACCACGAACTCGTCCCCCTCACGCCAGGCATCCATCGGCATCGCCGCCGGCCGCGCCGCCGTGCCGAACACCTGCTGGCTCCACCGGTCCAGATCACGAAAAGGATCGGTGCGCATCAACATGGCCGCCACCTCCAACTCACTCCATTCTCGATAGGATCATCGCCAGATAACCTCTGTCATCCGACATAGATATTATTTAGCACTCGACCCAGATGAGTGCAAGCAGCAGAACCAAGTAATCTGATACAGAACCACAGAATCGAGGTGAGGACGCCGTTTGATCTCCCCACCCTCCCCCGGCGACCCGGCACTGCGCTGGCACGGCGATCCCCCGCCACCATGCGGTAGGCGCCAATGGCACCTGGCCGACGAGTTCAGCAACTGGATGATCGCAGCGGCCCCGGTCGCGGCGACCGCCTGACACCGACAACCCCGCAGACCGATACCCGGTCCATCTGTCCTGGGAATTCCGTTCTGCTCGAACACCCCCTGGAGGCTCTCGGCCCGGCTGCCGCGTCCGGCTGACTCGACCCAGGGTTCAGTCGGCCGTCCACGGCCGCAGCTTCTCCGGATTCCGGATCACCCAGATACGGGTGATCCGGCCGTCGGCGATATCGAAGGCGTAGACCGACACGACAGTGCCGTCGAGCTCGGCGACCAGCCCGGGCTGTCCGTTCACCGTGCGTTCGGTGAGGGTCGGCGCGAGGCCGCGGGCAGCGATCTGCATCCACGCGGCGGCGATCTGCTCGCCGCCGACGATCGGGTCGAGGAACGACAACGCGAGGCCGCCACCGTCGGCCGTGGCGACGGCCCGCGGATCCAGCAGCCCGACCAGCGCCTCGATGTCCATCGCTTCCCAGGCCCGCTTGAAGTCCCGGACCACCTCGGCGCGTTGGGCATCCGGCGCACCCCGCGCGGAGTCGATGCGGCGGCGAGCACTGGAAGCGAGCTGACGGCAGGCCGCGGGGGTCCGCCCGACCACATCGGCGATCTCGGCGAAGGTGCAGCGGAACACGTCATGCAAAACGAACGCCACCCGCTCGGCCGGCGTCATGGAATCGAGCACGACGAGAAAGGCCATGCTGATCGATTCATCGAGGGTGATCTGGTCCGCGGGATCGGCGGGCCCAGGCCTACCGAACCAGTCGGAGTGACCCGGCACCGGCTCCGGAATCCATTCGCCCACATACTGTTCCCGCCGAACGCGCGCGGAACCGAGCAGATCCAGGCAGATCCGGCTGGCGACCGTCGTCAGCCACGCGCCCGGCGAGGCCACCTGCTGCCGCCGGCTGTCCGACAGCGCGTACCAACGCGCATAGGTCTCCTGCAGGACGTCCTCGGCTTCGGCGAGCGAGCCGAGCAGCCGGTAGGCGAGATTGATCAGCTGCCTGCGCTCGGCGATCACGGTGTTCAGATGCGGGTCGGTCATGTCGGCTCCTGCGGTCTCCTGGTCTGCATCTTCCGACGAAATACCGCTCGGATGTGTGAGGTGACCTGACATTCCGGACGGCTGTGTCGTCGGAAGGTCGAGAAGCCCAGCAAACCAGGAGTTCGAGCATGATCAGAATCGGCATCCTCCTCGGCAGTACCCGCCCCTCCCGCACAGGCCCACAAGTCGCGCAGTGGGTCCTGGACACCGCATCGCGACGCGACGACGCCGAATTCGAGCTGATCGATCTGCGTGATCACCCGCTACCGCATCTCGACGAGGCCACCCCGCCGATGTTCGGCCCGTCGGTGCACGCCCACACCCGCGCCTGGGCGGAGCGGATCGCGCCGTTCGACGGTTTCGTGATGGTGACCCCCGAGTACAACGGCGGCGTCCCCGGCGTGCTGAAGAACGCCCTCGACCATCTGTGCGCCGAATGGACCGACAAGGCAGTGGGATTCGTCTCCTACGGGGTGAGCGGCGGCGCTCGTGCGGTCGCGCAGCTGCGGGTGGTGTGCAGCACGCTGGGCATGGCCGATGTGAGCCGCCCGGTGGAGATCTCGCTGCTCACCGATTTCGAGAACCACACCACTTTCACCCCGCGTGACCACCATGTCGCCGCCCTGGGCAAGACGCTCGATCAGCTGGTGGCATGGAGCACCGCGCTCGCGCCACTACGGGCGGGCACCGACCCCACCCTCGTCACCTCGAGAGGATCCCGATCATGACGGTACCCAGCTCACCTTCGCACGCCGACCGCACCCACAGGGACGACGCCCCGCTCCGCCGCCAGATCACGAAGGTGATCGACGGTCTGCGCGCCGGAGACCTCGATGCCGTCCGACAGGCCTACACCGCCGATGTCGTCTCCTTCGATGTCGAGCCGCCACTCCAGCATGTCGGGATCACCGCGAAACTCGACAACTGGGCCCGGGTGTTCCAGGTCTTCGAGACGGTGACCTACGAAATCCGGGACCTGACATTCACCATGGGCGAGGACGTGGCGTTCGGGCACGCGTTCGCTCGCCTGCGCGGCACGCTCAGGAACGGGGCGGAAACGGACGGCATGTGGGTCCGTGTCACCTACGGGATGCGCAAGATCGACGACACCTGGTTGATCTCGCACGATCAGGTATCGGTGCCGCTCGATATCTCGACCGGTCATGGCATGGTCGAGCTCGAGCCCTGAGCACACGCCTACGTCGACATCCGCCGGGGATCGCGCCGGATGCGATCCCCGCTGGTGCTGATCGCCCGGATTGCCCCACCGGGCACCAGGACTGCGACGATGACTGTGGCGGCCTTCCGCCGTGTCGACGATCGCCTTCCCGGTGGATCCACCGGTTCGCCGAGGTCCACAGGAGCCGGCGTCGATTTCGTGCCACCGCCGGTGAGGCCCTGAATACACTCTGTCGGCGCTGCGGATTACGTATCGGATCCATGGGGGCTTATCGCTGGCGCGTTCGTACGCGCCCGCTTGCCCGGAGCGGCGCGGCTGAATTGTCGAGTCGCTGCGAGCGAATCGAAGTTTCCCGGCCACGTCGACAGCCGCTTCGGGTCGGCGATGACCTGGCCTCGTCGAATCTCACCGACCAGGTCACGACCTGTGATCGCCGCAGCAGCGTACGCGCCGCTGAGCATCGAGCCGACTGTTCCCGGGCCCCATACCGTGCTGGTTCCGGCCAAAAATAGGCCACGGACAGGGGTTTCGGTCCCCGGACGCAGTGGTCCAGCCTGGTCGAGGCGAAGCGCAAGCCCAAAGGGTGCTCCTGCCGTATTTCCGACGAACCGAGTCTGGGTCGCAGGGCTTCCCAACTCGGCGAGCCGAACCCGCGACGACGCCCCCGGATAGGCTTGCTCCATCCGTTCGAGCATTCCGTCGAGCACGATCTTCTTGATCTCGTTGTAGCGGCGAGTATTGCGGTACTCGCCCGATTCGACGTCATAGCCGTCGAATCCCCACAGCCTCGGATCGGCCGGGGTGATCGTCTGCACCTCGATCGTGGCGTGCCCCTCGGGCGCGGCGGCATGGTCCGGGTCACGGCGTGACGAGGACTGCAGGTACATCGGCTGCTGCGCCGCCATCGCGTGTGCCCAAGCACGTCCGTCGCAGAATCCCTTGCCGTCGATAACACTCCGCGAAAAGCGGGTCAACGAAAGCAACGACGTGGCCACACCCCAGTCGGGGATCGCGAAATAATTGCTGTTGAGCTGGCTGTGGACGTCGAATTCGACACCGAAGAATCCGTTGATCAACGGATGCGACATCGACCAGTGTTTGACACGTTCGCGATGAAGCCTGGGTAGGTGTTCGAGACCGACCAGCTCCTTGTAGGTTTTGATGATGTCGGCGTCGGAGACCACCGCAGCCGCGGCGATCACCTCCCCGCTCATCAGCCGCACCCCAGTAACCCGCCCGTTGTCCACCAAGATCTTCTCGACCGCGGCGTTGGTACGGATAGTGCCACCATGCGAGGTGATCACCTCAGCGAACCCAGCTGCCAGGACCTGTCCTCCACCGCGCGGGTAGTAGGCGCCTCCGCCGACATAGTCCTGGTAGAAGCCCGCCATTGCCGCCGTCGGCATGCTCAGCGAACTCGAGGCGAGCGCTCCGCATTGCACCGACAGCGCGAGTACGGCACGTGGCGAGAATCCGCACGAGGCCAGGGTGGCGGCATATGGCATTGCGAGGAACGGCGCCGCCCAACCCGCCGCGGCAACCCACCGCGCCAGCGTCGCCGCCGGGCGATGCGGGCCACGACGATCCAGGCTGTCGGCGAGTCGGTGCATGATCGAGTGAAACCGGCGAACAGCCCTCTGCTCGTCGGGGAACGCTACAAGGAGCTCGGCGAGGAATGATTCCCAGCCGACCGGCACGTTGAGAGCAAAGTCCGGAGCGATAATGCGGTCGAATGCCGACTCTTCCAGCGGAAGCCATTGAATACGGTCGTCGAGTGCGAGTCCGTGGATCATCGCCGAAACGATGCCTCCTGGCCCGCAATCGCCGACATAGTGGACTCCGCAATCGAATTCCCAGCTGCCGCGACGTCGGAAGACGTGCGATGAGCCGCCGAGTACCGAGTATCGCTCGAGCAGAATCACTCGTTTACCTGCCGCTGAGAGATGGGCAGCCGCCGACAGTCCGCCAAGGCCCGCGCCGACGACTACAGCGTCGAACCCCTTTGGAGCGGCGCCGTTGTGCTGCGACATGGCAGTTCCTTTCCGGCATCCGCCCGTACGGCGTCAACCCAATCCGGTATTGATTCCGACATGTTTCTCGTTGGGGGCATACCACCCGGTCACGGTCCACGACTTCTTCGAACCACGCTGAAACCATCGCCAGTCGTGGCGCGGCATGATGCCCGTCCCGCGGATTATGGGACAGCGGAGTGTCGCCGATGGCGTCGCTAGCTGTCACCTGCGCCGGAGACGGTCTAGCCGGGCAGTACGTGGGTGCGGAAATCGGCGTCTTTGCCCGCGAGACCTCGTTCGACGAAAACTGCCATGAACCTGATTCCCGCGGATGCGGCGCGCCTCCGCACAAGCGGTATTCGGTAGATCTGATGAACGAAGCGCAATCCTGCCGCCATAGCGGCCACGATCGGCGTCAGCAGCTTGTGGCGCCGAAGCCCCAACTCCTCGGGGACCCGCAGGCCTCCGTACCGTGTAGAGGCGGGCAGCTTCAGCAGGTTCCAGCCGATGGCTTCATGAGCCTTCAACGGCAGCGCGCGAAACCCCGTTGTCTCGGACAGACCTCGGTAGTTCGCCGCAACAAGCGCCTTGCTCTGCGCGTCTGGCCGGTACAACAGCCCGAGGATGCGAGCGTCTATGTCGCGTTGTACATCGAGGGAACTTTGAATGCACTCCACCGGGGCACCTTGGAGCCGTGCAACCCACTGCCACATCCGCATCCAGGACTCGATTTCGCGCCGGCTCGTCGGTCCGGCAACCCACTGCGCGATCGCTGCGCGGTACCAACCGAACAGAAATACACCTGCACCGAGCGAGAGGGAACTGACCGGCACTCCGTCGAGCGTCCACTTGCCGCTTCTTTGCAGCCCAATCCGAACCATGGTGTGCATGAGTCGTACCCGAACCCACGTCTCCCACTGCTGACCGCCGGGTTTCATGCCCTCGACATCGAACGTCGAGATGAAGCCCCGGGCGGTTTCGAAAAGGCGCCGACTGTAGTCACCACCGTCGCGTAGTCGCCCGGTCGCGGCGAAAACTGCGGCCGTGTGGCTATCGAGGTAACTCCACGGCAGCGCGCCATGGAAGCCCAGGGCGAATCCGATCGGGTTGCGAGCAGCCCAGTCGACGCCATCCTGCAGTTCGTCGAAGTCCAGCCAGGACGGCACATACTCGACTTCAGCCAGGAAGTCGACCGCGCTTCGAATTCCCTGATCACGCAACGTACGAGCGTTGGCGATCAGATCTCCCTTCATCATGTTCCGCGCTCGCATATCCGCGATCAGCGCCTCGCCCAGAGGATCTCCCACGTGATCCCATGCTTCATAGTCGATTTCCTCGGCTGACGCGATCACCTCCCGCGCCGGTATCAACGCCGCAGCAACAGCATCGGCGACTCGAGCGTCGAAGGATGTATGTCCCGTCGGCGGCTCGAACGACGATGACGAACGAACAAACTGGGGCGCCATTGCTTGCAACCTCCTGGAAATGACCATCTCCGGGCTCCCGGCGCCGTGCGCCGCCATAGAACCCTTCAGTGCTGTATGTGACACTGTCACATACAGCACTTGACACTGTCAAGTGGGCCGGTGGCCTCGACATCCGGATCCCCACGTCGCGGTAGCGGCGGCGCTCGGCGAGGGCATCCGTCAGCCCTGTTCAGAACCGGAGGCCGACAGGCTGTAGACACGTACCCATGAGCGACGCCACAGCTGACGTGCCCTCTGTGCAATCACTACACGACCGACTCCTCGTCGCCGCTGTCGCCGAGATCGACGATGTCGGCATCGACCGGGCCAGTTTGCGGTCGATCGCGCGTCGGGCAGAGGTGTCACATCAAGCACCAGGGCACCTGTTCAAGAACAAGACCGGCCTGCTCACGACGCTGGCGGTTCGAGTCATTCGATTGCTGGGCTCCCAGATGAGCGAAGCACGGTCGGCCGCGCACGCAGCGGGAACCAACGGCAAGGACCTCGTCGTGGCCATCGGCGCCGCCTACATACAGTTCGCGGTCAGCCGCCCGGCACTGTTCGCGTTGATCAGCCGCTCGGAAATGCTCGACCATACGATGATCGAACTTCGCGAGTCGCTCGATACCACGTGGCAGGTGCTCACCAGCGCCGTTCGCGACGCGCAAGCAGAGGGGTGGCGAAGCGATCAGCCCGTCGAAGATGTCGCGCTCATGTGTTGGTCAATCGTCCATGGTCTGGCCGCGATCCAGATCGGCCGGCTTCAGCCGACCGAACTACGTGATCATGACGCCGTCGAGCTGATCCACTCCGTGGCCGGCCTCCTCTAGCGAGCTGTCGAGCAGGAGAGAAGTCCTTGCCCTGTCGACCGGCCCACCTTGCGACACCAGGTCGATGGTCGACTGATGCTGCGACGCGGGCGGAACGCGCGCCCGGTACGCGTCTCAATCACGCGGCGGCACGGCGAAGGTCGAGCTCGTGAGCGTCGTTCCGTCCCAGCGCTTACCGGTCAACGTCACCGCGACGTGGTTGCCGTCGTCGGTGATATCGAGCACTCCGTATTGCCCGCCGCCAGGGAAGACGCCGTGGCTGTACGGCCCACCCTTCACGCTTCCGGGACGGTCCAGAGCCGCCGCCTGCAGGATGGGAAATCCGCCGCCGCCCTGTGCCGAGTAGTCGGAGTTGGTGCCGTCGTCGATGGCCACCATGTGCGCGTCACCACCGACCATCACGAGGTTCCGCATGCCGGCCGTGGCAATCGCGTCGGCGATGTATCGACGTTCCTCCGGATGCCCAGGCCAGCCGTCGCCCCCCGGATTCGCGGCACCGATCCACGGCAAGGAATTACCCCAGACGACAAGAGCATGTGTGCGACTCGAACGCACCAGCTCATCGACGAGCCAGGCCCGCTGTGCGGCACCCAGCACCGAATCGGACGTGGCACCCGATCGGTCGTCGGTCATGACGAACCGGACCCGCCCGATCGTGAAGGCCTGGTTGATCGTCCCCTCCGGCGCGACGAAGGGGTAGTGGGGAACAACCGTGCCGAACGCAGTACGCGACGCTTCTCTGCCCGGCGAGTCCGCCCCGGCGTCATTGGGGCCGTAGTCGTGGTCGTCCCACACGTAGGCGACCGGACTGCCGCGATAGAACGCGGATTGGCCGGGGCTGGTCAGGACCCGGTCGTACGCGGCGAAGAACGGCCCGGGAACAGTGCTTTCGATATTCCCGTAGTGCAGATCGCCCAGAGCCAGGTGGAGCAGCCCGCGCTCGCGGGCCAACGCGTCGAAGACGGCGCCATCCGACCCGACCCTGGCACAGGAGCCCGCGGTGACGCGGAACGACAACGGCCCCACCGCCGGTGTGCGGAGGTGCCCGACGCCGCGGGTACCGTCCGGCTTCCCATCGACGACGACGGTATAGCTGTAGTCGGTGCCGGGGCGAAGCCCGTCGACCTCCATTCGCGCGATCCGATGCTCGCCCGCCGCGACAGCAGGGGACTCCACCACCGCTCCGTCCGCCGCGGTGAGCCGCGCGCTCGCGCGGCTGTGACCGTCGGCCAGCCGGGCATTGACCGTCACCCCGTCGCTGCGCAAGCCGCCCGACCACGACCACTCGACGCGATCCACGTCGAGTACGGGTGCTGAACTCGCCGGATGCGTAGGGCCGAAATAGATGGCGTACACCCGATTGGCGCCGAACCAGGTGCCGACGAGCAACAGCAACGTGACCACCGCCAGGATCACCAGCTCGAGCGCGGTACGCCGATGCTGCCAGCTCAGCCACAACAACACTGCGGGCACCATCGCGCCACCCGTGAGTAGCATCGCGTAGACCGGCTCGTACTCGATGGCGGCGAAGATCCCGAGGCAGCTGGCCGCGAGCGCGATCAGTACCGCGCCCACCGCCTCCCAGCGCCAGGAGATCAACGCACCGAGCGAAACCAGGGCGGCGAGAGTCAACTGCACCGGCGTTTCGATACGCGAACCGAAGACGAAGCCTTCGCCGTTCGACGGCACTCCGACGGTCATGGTCAACACGGCCAGGGTCAGCGCGGCAGCGGCCGCCGACAGGTGGGCGAGCACGCGGACCAGGCGAGCTCCGGAGATCGTCAACGGGATCACCCCGCGCGGGGAATGGTGCTGCTGCGGATGTGGCGACCACAGACAGCTCCGGCAGGCGACGTGCGCACGGGGCTGCTCGATCACCCACCGGGCTCCGAGGACCAGCGCCAGGCCGATACCGGCACCGCCGAGTACGTCGGTGGGCCAATGCAGTCCCTCGGCGACCCGATCGATCGCGGCGGCAGCGGCCGCCAGTCCCATCACCGTGGTGAGCAGGGAGATCACGCGGCGGCGATGCAGCAACGACGCGACTGCCAGCGGCACCAGACCGGCGATCAGGACAGCCTGGATGACATGGCCACTCGGGTAGGAATCCCACGCACCGGCCAACGCCCCGTCACCCGGGCGCGGGCGCTCGATCGCCGCCCGCAACGCGACACTGGCCAGCAATCCGAACCCCGTCGCGACCGCGTAGCCGACGGCGAGCGCCCGGCACCGTAGCGAGGCCAGCCCGACCAGAACCACCAGTACCAGCACGGTTCTCGTGTCGAATGCCGCAGCCGTGAACCGGGACCACAGGGGCGCGGACAATCCGTCGAACCACGCCGCGACCGTGCGGTCGAAGCCGTCGACCACATACGGCGACGCGGCGACGACCAGCGACAGCAGAGCGGAGGCCGCGGTGGCCGCCATGAACCCGGCGCCGAGCTGCCACGGTGGGCGAGCGAGCCACTCGGCGCCGTCCACCGGCCGGGTGGTCAGCGGGGTGTTGGTCAGCACTCGCGTCAAACGAGAAGGTGGTGCCGGGTAACGAACGAACACGACCGCGGCGACTGCCGCATAGCAGGCGGCTGCCACCGCCACCGCGAGCGACAGGCTCAGCAACCAGGCGATATCGGCCACCCAGCCCGGCTGCTGGAAGAAGTTGGCGACCGATCCGATCGTCACGTACAGAGCCCCACCCGCGAGCGTCAAGGCGATCAGCAGATAGACCGGCCGCGGCCGCAGGCCACGAGCTGCGGCGGTATCGGGCTCGCCGGTGGCGGTCGCGCTACGCGCGACCGCGTGCCCGGCGATGCTCGCTCGTTTGGCGCGCGAGGCGTCATCGCTGCTGCGCAGGAGCTCGCGCAATTCGCTGGCCAGCCAGAACAACAGTCCGACGCTCATGATGGCGGGGACGAAGATGTGCAACCGATCGACACCGAGCAACGCGGCGCGGGCGCGGTCACGGGGTGAGTAGGTCATGGCGTGGTTCCTTCGTCGAGGATCGTCACGGTCCCTGTGGTGCCGTCGACTTCCACGCGGCGTCCGTCGAGCGCGCGTGCGGCGCCGGGGAGGTTGAACACGGCGGGCACGCCGAATTCGCGTGCCAGGATCGCGGCGTGTGACAGTGGACCGCCTTGCTCGATCACCATCGCGCCGCAGCGCATCAGCAGCGGCGCCCAAGAGGGGTCGGTGGTCGTCGCCAGGAGAATCTCGTCGTTGCCCAACGGCTGATCCGGTCGGGTCAGCCGACGCGCGACACCGCGAAATCGACCGTTGCCCGCGGCCCACCCCTGCAGCTGCGGTCCGGTCGTGGCCGTGGTGGGCGCGATTGTGCCGGGGTCGCCTCGGAAGTTCTGTGGCAGCGGCTCGAGCTGCTCTTGACGAAGCACCCGGCGCCGACGGCGATCGAGCACCGCGGGCACGGGCAGCCGCCTCGTGCGCGCGGCCGCCCGAAACTCACCGACGGTCAGCAATTCGATATCCGCCGCGCGGGTGAGGACACCGTCCCGCACCAGTCGTCGACCGAGTTCCAGATGCACCCGGCGGATCTCCCCGCCCAGCAACAGGATCGCGCTCTTGACTCGTTCGCGGCGCTCGAACTGTCCGCGCGCCTCATCGATGAGCCGTTCCACCTGGCGCAGGCGCAGCCAGCGGCCGATGTCGGACTTGGGGCGTCGCGGGCCCCTGTCGATCATCTCCATGACCGCCTCGATCGCGCTCGGCGCAGTTGCGCGCGGTGACCGGGTCGGCGGTTCCTGCCCGGACTCGGCCCAGGTCGGGCCGCAGGGGATCGCCATCGATGCTCGCGGACTGGGCACGATGACCGACCCGGGAACGGTCGACGTAGCCGCCAGTCGCGCCGCGTCCGCCGCCGAACCGAACCGCGCGAGCAGCAACCGAAGCCCTTCGTGAATGGCGCCCGCGTCCGCCGCGACCGTGATCTCGGCAGCCATGGCCCGGGTGGACAGATCGATCAGCGCAAGGTGGTAGCGCATCAGCTCGCTGTCGTCCAGCACCTCCGATCGGGGTGCGGTGCGGTCGATTTCCTGTGCGGCGTGGATCGCGACGTCGGCGTCGAATACGGCGCGGCGCCGGGCTCGCGCCGCGCGAGCTCGGTGCCGCAGCGCGGCGACGCGGGCGGCGAGCCCGCGCGCGGCATCCGGTGCGATCGCCGATCCCGTGACCGCCGCGTCCAGGGCCGCCCGCCCGTGGAGCCGAACCAGCAGCTGGTGTGGCGCGGTCATCGCGCCGAGGGGCAGCGTGCCGAGATCGTCGAACATCGCCCGCAGCGCCTCCTCGACGATGAACGAGCAGACATCCCAGCGCAGCGGCGGCAGCACTCCGGGAAGCATCTCCGCGATGCCCGCGGTGGTGAATTCCGCGCCCGGCAAGTCCCGCGTGTCGGTGTCGCAGGGGTCCTCATCCGCGGCGTTCACCGTGATCGGCCGGGCCTGGACGATCCAGAGCCGGAGTCCGTCCCAGGCCCATTCGATGTCCTGCGGGCGCCCGGCTCGCTGTTCGATCTCGCGCGCGACGGTGACCAATTCCGCGGCTTCGGCCGGGGCTTCGGCCGGCACCTTCCCGTCCGGCACCAGCACTACTCGCGGCGTCTGCTTACCCGAGACCAGCGTCTCCGCCAATCCACGCACGGTCTCGATCCGCACTGTCCCCGCAGGACCGGTGGGATCCTGGGTGAACAACACCCCGGCCCGGACCGCGGGCACCATCGACATGATCAGCGCGGCCATCGCCACGCCCTCGTCGTCGATGCCGAGTGCGCGGCGATAGGCGCGGGGCGCCGGGTGATGCAACGAGGAAAAGACTGACAGCACAGCGCTTTCGACGGCCGCCCGGTCGCTGGGATCGACGTCGAGAACCGAGTGGTACTGACCGGCGAACGACGACGCGTCCATGTCCTCCACCGTCGCCGAGGAGCGCACGGCCACGGCGCGGCCTGCGCCTACCCGCTCCGCGACCGCACACACCTCGTCGATCAGGGTCCGGGGAAGACCCGCGCGGGAGAACGCGGCATCGACTTCAGGGGCGGGCACCGGCTCACCGCGATCGAGACGCGCCAGCAATTCGGCGACAGCGGGCCGACGGGCAACGGCACGGTATGCCGCTGCTGTCACGCAGGCCGCCGCGGGGACCTGGATGCCCCAGCCGATCAATCGGTCCAGCGCTGCGGCTTTGCCGCCGACGAGGCCTCCGCTGCACCCGGCCCCCGACAGGATCAGCACCTCGGTGCAGTCGGCCGACGCGGTGGCGCCGAGCGTGTCGATGCTCGTCATGCCGGGTCGTTCCCACTGGTGAGGCCCAGACGGTAGGCGGCGACGGCACGATCGGCGACCCGCTCCACCGGCTCGTCGCCCGCGGCGGCGCGATCTTCGAGCCATCGAGTCAGATCGTCGCGGAGACCGATGGATCGCCGTGCACCGGACAGCCGGACGGCCGCCGCGGCGGTGAACACGATGCTCGCGCCGAAGACGACCGCCAGATCCCAGTTGCGCCCGGCGGCGGCATCGACCAGCCCGATGAGGGAGATCGCGCCGACTGTGATCATCAGCCCTCGCGCATGGTCGCCGACACTCATCGCGCAACTCCCGTGCCGGTGCGAACATTCCTCATCTTGATCTCCTCGAGTCGGACGGGGGCGGGTCGTTCAGCCGACGCCGCGCCGCCGTCGTTTCCCCAATTCGACCAATCCGGTGACTATTTCGTTAGGGCCCCTGGTCCTGGCCACAGGTGCCTTTCGCCACCGGCGATTCCGGCAGCCGAGGGCGTCGGGACGGTTCCAGTGACACGAGCGCGAGCTGTCGCACCGGAGAAGCGCCGGCGATCCCGCTGGTTTGTCGGCGAAAACCCAGGGCCTCACCGACCGTCACCGACGTCATCCAGCGCCGCCAGAACGCGCTCGGCGTCCACCGTGCCCGGACTCACGAGGTCCACGTCGGCGCCGGGGCAGCTGGATCACCACCAGGGGATCGTCCACCGGAACCGCACAGCGGGTGAAGGTCTGCTGATAGTAGGCCGCGAGCTCCTCGTGCTCGAGCGAACCCGGGTAGGCGACATGCGCCACGCCGTCCGCCCAGCGGCCGCGTAGCCGAATCGACACCGGGTGCGGCGCAGCGAAATTGCGCCACCAGGTCTTGGTCTCGGAGCGCGCCACCCGGACGACGGCGAGATCGCCCACCCGCGCGTACGCCACCGGTAGCGCGATGGGCCGTCCGGAACGTCGTCCCCGGTAGCGCAACTCGGTCATCGTGGGCACACACCGCGCGACCAACGGTATTCCGAGAGCCGAGACCAGGAAGGACGCCCCGATGCCAGGGGCGTGAAAATTCGTCGAGAGGCTCATGATCGGATCATCGTCTCGCCACCACGCACGTCGCCAGAAGCCGAAGTCCCTGTCCCGAGGGCATTTCGGACTCCGAACCCGCTCGCGCGCCGTTGTGTGTCGGGCACCGCGCCGACCGGATGCCGAAGTTCGTGCGCCGGGAGCGAATTCGTTCTACCCGAACCCCGATACTTCGCTCTCGTTCCGAGACTCGTCGAGGCCATCGACATCCAGGATGCTGTCGACCGGTCGGCGAGCGGTCCGCGGGGGCGGCGGCGTTCGGGTGTTGTGCAACCACGGGGTCCGGGCCGCCCGCGCGTGTACGGCACGCACTGTCGTCAGGTCACGTTTCGCGCGTCCCCGTGGCGTCAGACCGGTGTGCCGCCACCGAAGCCACTCGCGAGCAGCAGATCGTGCGCGCGGCGCGCGGACTCGGCGGTCCGCGTGGAGGTGTCCGCTTCCGTCGGCAATTGCTCGAGTCCGTGTGACAGCGCCATAACCGCCTCGGTGAGCGTCGTCACGTGCTGCTCGAGTCGCGTCAGACGATCCGGCTCCGGCTGTTCCTCCACGCCGACCGCGGGCAGGTGCAGTTCGCCCGCGATATCGGAGGTCGCCCCGTACAGAAGGCGGAACAGCGTGATCGGCATCCCGGAGAACACGCGCGGGAGCAGGCCGGGGGAGAATTTCGCGTCCAGCGCGTAGGTCACCGCCGCCACCACTCCGGGAACCTCCGCGAGCTCGATCCCGGCTTCCCGGGCGAACTGCGAGCAGAACTCCCGCAGGCCGTGCCGTACCGGAAGGTGACTCGGTACCCAGTTCTCGAAGTACACACCCCGCAACAGCTCCGGCAGCTGCGCGGACAGATGAGCCGAACTGTCGATACCGATCCGATCGCGCACCGTGTGCAACCACGCACGCAGTGCCCGCATGGCGAACCGGCGATCGTCGGTATCGAGACTTTCGGCTACGGCACGTAGCCACACATGGGCCGTGTGGACCGTCGGGGCCAGCGGATCGTGATGGTTCGACATGAGTTCCTCCTGATTGCCGGCACGGGGTTCGGCGAACTTCGCCGAAACGGCGCGAGACCCCGCGGAAACAGCCACGCCAGGCGCACGAGCCACGCCGTCCACCACGCTGTGCCGGTGTAGCTGGGTGAACGACGTCGTTGTCGCCCACCCGGGGATCGTGCTCGATACCTCCATCATCGGCACCGCGGCCGAACCGCCCCAGATCCGAAGGACACCGCCGTCAAGGCTGAAAGCCCCCCGCGTCGAGGACTTCTTCGTCGGTCGGCGGGCCCGGCCGGCGGTTGTCGTGAGCCTTCGCGGATCTACCGAGGACCAACGCCGCAGCCACGCGGGACCTTCGACCGTATCCGGCCGATGCGGGTCCCGGCGAGGCTGGAAACCGACACCGCCGGATCGGAATTCGTGCTCGCCGGCGGCGCGACCGCGGGCGCCGCCGGCTCAGGTCTGGGAGACCCACCGGTGTCGTCCTGCGGTGCGCCTGCCCCGAGCACTTGCCCGCCAACGCATCGGTGACCGACGCGGCAGCGAGTCGGACGCGACCGCCGAGATCGCCGACGCGACGGCGGCCTCCGACGTCGCCTGCCCCGGCGCTGTCACGCTGGACACCAGCGCACCACTGATCGAGACCCTCGCGGTCGCCGATGACACCTGGCATCGCGGCGCGTTCCCACCCCGCTCCCCGGACACCGCCCTCGCGACAGCAGACCACTCGGCAGGAACAATCCCAGCCATCAGGAGACGACCATGACACAGCACACCGAGAGCCCGCACCAGATCGCCTCGGCCGCGATCGTCGTGGGAATCGACGGATCGGAAGGATCGATCAGCGCCGTCCGCTGGGCAGCACGCACGGCCGCGGACCGCGGCCGTGCCCTGCGCATCGTGCACTGCACCGAACCGATCGCCGATCGAACGCCGCGCAGCGCCTACGACGCCTTCATCTACGCCACCATGCAGGACATCCGGCGCGCGGCCGAACAGATGCTCGCCGCCGCCGCCGACGAGGCGCGCGCCGCCGCGCCGGCCGTCACCCTGACCACCGAACTCGCGAACGGGCGGATCGCCCGAACGCTCATCGATGCGTCGGCGCACGCGCATCTGGTCGTGCTCGGCGCGACCCCCGCCGCGGGCGCGCTCGCCCATCTGGGCTCGACGTTGCTCGCGGTGACCGCGCACGCCCACGGTGCCGTCGTCATCGTGCGCGGACCCGATCCAGATCGCCGCGACGGTCCGGTGGTGGTCGGGGTCGACGGCAGCGGCGTCGGTGAACCCGCGATCGGCGCGGCTTTCGCCGAGGCCTCGCTGCGCGGGGCCGAACTCGTTGCGGTGCACGCGTGGAGTGATCTGTCGGAGGGGCAGTTCGGCGGTGTCGATTACCTGGCGATGCCGGTCGACAACTTCGCCGTCGCCGAAGAGGCGCTGCTGGCCGAACGCCTGGCCGGATGGTCCGAGCTGTTCCCCGACGTGGCGGTCCGGCGCGAGGTCGAGGTGTTCGGGCCACGCGAGCGCCTGGCCCATTGGTCGCAGACCGCACAGCTGCTCGTCGTCGGTAGTCGGGGTCGTGGTGGCTTCCGCGGTCTGCTTCTCGGGTCGACCAGCAACTGGCTCGCGCAACACGCCGAGTGCCCGGTCATGGTCGTGCATCACGACTGATCCGTGACGCCTGCTGTTCCGACGCCGACGCCGCGTTTGTACCGCGACCGCGTCGACCCACGCGTGCCGACACCGACCTGTCGTCGTCGACGGACGAACCGGAGGGGCAGGTCAGGGCGTGACCGGTGACGCCGCGAGTACCGTTCCCGGCGGCAAACGCATCAACGTCGTTCCCGTGTCGGCACGGCGTACCGGGGCGCGGGACGGCCGAAGGTCATCTGATCGGGCCGCTGGTCCTCGTCTCCCAGGACCTTCGGCCCTGACCTCGACCACGGCGGACCGGCCATGCTCGGGTTCATGATCTCGAGGTATCTGCGGCGACTCGACCCACGCCGATCGGTCCTGTGCCTACTCGCCGGGCTGATGGCGACGTGGGCGTTCGCCGGGGCTTTCGGCCTGATCACCGGCGCGGTGCCGTTGAGCCCCGCGTCCGTCGAGCGGATCCCCCTCCACAGCCCGATCCTGGCGGGAGTGGGGCTCGCGCTGGTGGTCGGCCTGCCGATGGCGGTCGTGGCACTGACAGTCACCGACGACGACACGCACAACGCGCAGACGACGTTGGTGGCCGCGTCCGCGCTGATCGGCTGGATTCTGCTCCAGCTCGCGCTGCTGCGCGAGTTCAGCTGGCTACAACCGGTCTGTCTCGTTTTCGCCTTCGCCGTTGCCGCTCTGGGCACGCCACCACTGCACGACCACACCGACCTCCGACCGCGAAGCGAGTTGAACTGATGCATGCGCAGGTTGTCTACGAGTCCATGTTCGGCAACACCGCCGCGATCGCCGAAGCCGTCGCGACCGGCCTACGGTCACATTTCGAGGTGACGGTGTCCCCTGTCGCCGAGGCCGTGAATCATCCGGCACCACAGGTCGACCTGCTCGTCGTCGGTGGTCCCACGCACGCGTTCGGGCTCAGCCGAACCGCTACCCGCCAGGATGCGGCGGGCCAGACCGACGATCCCGTCGAGATCGAGATCGGGATTCGAGAATGGCTCGACGCGGCGCTGCCCGTGCCGTCGCCACGGTCGGCCGCCGCCTTCGGCACCAAGATCGCTCATCCGCCCTGGCTGCCGGGTTCGGCGGCGAAAGGCATCGCCAAGCGTCTGCGGCACCTGGGGTACCACCTCGCGGCCGCCCCTGCCGATTTCCTGGTCGAGGACATGACCGGTCCGCTTCGTTCCGGTGAGCTCCAGCGCGCCACCGAATGGGCGGCCCGGCTGGCCGCCGCCTCACCGAGCCTCCCGGATGCGCGATGAGCATGCCGGTCGCGCACGGCCTCTCGCGGATCGGCGCGATCAGGGCACCAGCACGGCGGCATCGACTCACCGCTGATCATCGCTCGGCCCGGCGCCGACGTTCGAGCTCGTGGCCGGGCGGTGCGCTCGGGCACAGCGTCAGCTGTGCTCGGGTACTTCCCTTTCCCGCAGGCGGATACCGGTGACGATGTCGGGATCGATCGTGATGACGGCGTCCATCATGCCTTCCACCCAGGGCCGCAGCCGCCGCTCGTAGCTCGCGATGCGCCCGGGGTCGGAGACGGTGCGGGCCAGTCCGGTCACCGACACCGACCATCCGACGCGGCGCACCGGATCGATCTCGTCGGCGCCGTAGGTGACCACCACCGGCGAGCTGTGGGAGGCGAGCCCGGTGAGCGGGGAGTGCAGGCGGGTCCGCACGACGATCAACCCGTCCTCGTCGAGGAGGTGATTGACCGGGCGGATCGCCGGCAACGCGTCGCGGGTGTAGACCACCCTGCCCATCGGCACGCTCGCCAGCAGACGCAACGCCTCCGCCCGTCCCAGCTCGACTACCTGGCGCTGCGCATCACCCGCGTTCCCCGAGTCGATCACCGCGGGACTCCGGCGAGAGGCGAACGCCACATCTCGATCAGCCGCACCAGGTTTCGACCTCGCCTTCTGTTCGTCGGTCCGGTCCTGATGAGACCAAATAGGCCGAGCGATGGCCTAGTGCCGAAGGCCCCTTCACGATGGGCCTTTCAGCCCTTCGAAGCAACGATGCCGTGGTGATGCGGAAGGCGGCCACCGACCGGCGGACCACCCTGGGGCATGTCATCGCCCCGACGTTCGAGACCGCGCACAGGCGACCAATGGCGAACCCGGCGTGGACGTTCGGCTCTGCCGGGACGCAACCCGCCACGCCATGCTGGCGTCATGGACCCCAGCACGCATCCGGTACCGATCGCGACCTTCACCATCAATCCCACGGTGGATCTGTCCCTGGAGGTCGCGCGCCTGCGACCCGAGGGCAAGTCACGTGCGCGGCTGCGATCGATACGCGGTGGCGGCGGGGGCATCAATGTCGCGCGCGGTGTCCGGCGTCTGGGCGGTACGGCCCTGGCCCTGCATACCGCGGGCAGAGAAGTGGGCGCGCGGTTGAACCGGCTGCTCGACGACGAAGGGCTCGCGCACCTACCCGTCGATATCGGCGAGGACACCCGCGAGGCCCTCGTCATCGCCGAGCGGGAGTCGGCGAGCAGCTACCACGTCGTTCCCGAGGGGCCGACGTTGTCCGCCGCTGAGGAGCGGCACTGTCTCGACATGATCACCCGAACCGCTCGGCACTGCGACTATTTCGTGCTCTCCGGCAGTGCGACGCCCGGTCTGAGCGCGGAGTTCAGTGCCACGGTGGCGCGCACCGTCGCCGATGCCGGCGCCGCGCTGATCGCCGACATCGCCGGCAGCCAGCTGACGACGATGCTGGCCGAACGCGTCTTCCTGGTTCGGCTGGATCGCGTCGAAGCCGCCGCCCTGATCGGCCGTCCGATCAGCGGGTACGACGACGCGTGCGCGGCCAACGCCCTGCTGCTCGAGCGCGGCGCCTGCGAACACGCGATCACCACGGTCGGTGCGCTCGGCGCGGTGTGCTCCGACAGCAACGGCCACCGCGTGATAGCGGCGCCGCACCTGCCGACGCCGCCGCGCAGCGACGCGTGCGCGGGAGACAGCCTGGTCGCGGCGATCACACACCAGTTGGCTGAGGGCGCCGACGTGCCGCTGGCATGCGAGCTCGGGGTGGCCGCCGCGGCGGCCACCGTCATGCTGCCCGGCACCGACATCTTCGAATCCGCGACGGTGGACACACTCGCGGCTCGGGTCCGCGCAGTGCGGGCGACCGGCTCCGTCACCGAATGACGGTGTCCGGCCATTCCGGGCCCACTGTGCCGAAAGTCCCCGTTGTTCAGGTACAGGTGCCCTGCCGGAGGCCGGCCGGTACGGCGACCCTGAAGATATGAGTGAGATCACCACCGACGACCACGACCGGCAACGGACTTCCGCGGCGCCCGTGGTCGTCGGCGTCGACGATTCAGCCACCGCCATCCGCGCGGCGCAGTGGGCCGCTGTCGTCGCCGACGCCCGGCGCGTTCCGCTGCGGCTGGTCCACGTCGCGGGCCGACATGTCGACGCACCGACGAGCGCGGCAATCCTCGACAGCGCCCGTCGCGCTGTGCTCGACCGGTGGGCACGCACAGCACCCACCCCGGCGCCCGCGATCAGCACGCGGGCGCTGCGCGGGGATCCGGCGACCAGGCTGACCGGCTTGTCGGCGAACGCCTCCGAGGTCGTCGTCGGCAGTGCGAGCCGAACCACGCGGTCGATGCTCGGGTCCGTGGCGACCACGCTGGCGGCGTCGGCGCACTGCCCCGTCGCGGTGATCCGGCCCCCAGCCAGCGGGGCCGCGGCGGTGGGGCCGGTGCTGGTCGTCACCACACCCACGGACAGCGGCGCGTCCCTGGCGCTGTCGGCCGCGATG
The DNA here is from genome assembly GCF_032656385.1 of Nocardia canadensis. Taxonomy (NCBI): domain Bacteria; kingdom Bacillati; phylum Actinomycetota; class Actinomycetes; order Mycobacteriales; family Nocardiaceae; genus Nocardia; species Nocardia canadensis. The sequence continues at coordinate 322,257 of NZ_JAVCWB010000008.1, read as the reverse complement.
CGTGCCGCCGCTGAGCGCCGCAGCGAGATGATGGTCGTGACCGTCACCCGACCGGCCGCGCGTACCTCGACGCCTCGCGCCGAGCAGGATATCGAGGCACTGCTGGCCTCTCACGGACGCCACTTCCCCACTGTCCGGGCTCGGCTGGTCACCTACTTCGGCCATACCCGCACCGCCATCGAGAAATTCGGTGCCACAGCGCAATTGGTGGTCACCGCCCGGCACCGCAGACCGTTCTGGCCACAGCTGAGCGGAACCTCGTACCTTGCCCTCCAGCACACTCGTTGCGCGGTCCTGATGGTTCCCGAGCAGCAGGCGCATCCGACCGCCATCGAACGCCTCCGCCTCCGTCGCGCGGCCGACCAGATGATCGGCTGAGTCCTGCGCCCGTGAGCAGAGGCCGCCGCCCATATTCTGCTCGATCCCGACAATCTGCCGATGACCTCGGTCGTCGTCGTTCCTCCGCGCTTCGAGTGAGGGCCGACCACGCCGACGTCGGTGTCAGCCGCACTCGGGAAGCATCAGGTCCTCGATCGGACGACGAGGAGTCATGGTCGGCGCCGCACCGATATCCGGCGCCCATCCCACGCGCAGGAGAGCTTGGGGAAACGCCGTGCCGCCCAGCGCCTCGGTCCGGAGGAAGTCCCGTCGCGACTCGAGCGGCTCTGTGAGCAAGCACGTGGCCAGCCCGATATTGGTGGCGGTCAGCAGCACAGCGCTGACCGCCTCACCGGCACGCAGCCTCGACAGCGCATCGTCGGTCGGTGTGCCGGCCACGAAGAGCTCGGCGTAGTCGACGACCGCAACGTCCGTGCTCTCCGCGGAACCGGCCTCGATCGGCGACCATCGCGGCGCACCTCCGGGAGGCTCCCCAGCGAGCGCAGACCGGCTCGCCGAGAACACCTTCGGGCGAGGCGAGCCCGCGAGGCATTCGCGATCCCTGTCGGAGAGGAGATGCACGACGCCACCCGACGCCGCCGCGCGCTCACGGAACAAGCTCAGGTACCCGGCTGGTATCGGACGCATCTGGTAGGGGCGTTGATCGCTGCGCCGCTCCGTGATCGCCTCGCGCAGCGACTTCTCCAGCATCGTGGCGCGATGCGGTACCCATCGAAGCGACGCCAGAAGACCGGGTCGGGCAACATCCGGCAGCCGGCGGACGACCGTGGCCCACCCGGCTGCGGCGAAGGCCACGCTCAGATGGTGCAGCGCGATGCCACAGCCCAGCATCGCGTCGCGCGATTCCCGGTCTGTCGCGAACGGCGAATATCGCGGATCCAGGTACAGGTGGACAGCGCGATCGGTCACCCGCCACCGCCACGGCTGGGTGTTGCGCCGGGACGGCGCACGCCCAGCGAGCGTCAGTGCCGCTGTGACGGTGCGGCGGTCGGGCATTGCGGGGTCCATGGGGCGTCGTCCTTTCGTCTGCCTCTCCCACCGTGCCACCGCGCTCCGAGCGAGGTTAGAGCACGAAGGCATCGTCTGAGATGACTTCGGGCCGATACCCGGACCGCCGAGAATCACGCCAGGACCGCGCCGGACACCTGGGGTTCCGCTCCCGCAGCGAACACCACCCAGGGCCGAAGGACCCCTCGCACGTAGGACCGAAGCCCTTGATGGTGTTGCCTTTCGGCGCGTTGGCACGACCAGAGAAACATGCAACTCTCAGTTACACCTATTTGCGGCCGTCGGCCGCCGAGCCCTGGGAGTGAAATGACCAGCGAGCAGACCTTCGACGAAACCATGAAGACCCTGTCCGAAGCATCGGTCACCGTGCACTTCGACGCCTTCACCGACATCGCCTGGGACAACCCCGACTACGAGATCCGCTGGAACGACCCACGCTGGGTGCTGCCCGACGTGGATCCCCTCGGCAGGCACCCCTGGTACCGGGCCCTTCCCGTCGAACGGCAGATCGCGATCGGCATCTGGCGCCAGGCCAATGTCTGCAAGGTCGGACGCACGTTCGAGGAGATCCTGATCGGCGGGATCATGGCGTTCGCGATCACCCTCCCCAACGGCAGACCGGAGTTTCGCTACATCACGCATGAGGCGACCGAGGAGTGCCATCACACGCAGATGTTCCAGGAGTTCGTCAACCGCTCGGGGGCCGATGTTCCCGGGGCGCGTCGACTGTTCCGTCGAGCGGGGCCGTTCATCTCGCTTGCCGGGCAGTTCACCCCGGCGCTGTTCTGGGCCGGAGTGCTGGCCGGCGAGGAACCGATCGACCACATCCAGAAGGCGTACCTGAGGTCCGATGTCGAGCTGCATCCACTGATCGAGCGGATCATGCAGATTCACGTCGCCGAGGAAGCGCGCCATATCTCGTTCGCGCATCGCTACCTGCGCGAGACCGTCACCACCTACCGGCCCGTCCGCCGGCTGCTGCTGTCGCTGGCCTTTCCCCTCATCATGCGGGTGTTGTGTGACGTCATCGTGATCCCGCCGAAGGAGATGACCGATGAGCTCGGCATCCCGAAAAGCGTGATCCGCGAGGCGTTCTGGGACAACGCGGATTCCACCCGGCAATTGCGGGACGTCTTCGCCGATGTCCGCGCCCTGGCGATGGACGCCGGGCTGATGAACCCCCTCGCCCGGCAGGTGTGGCGGTTGCTCGGCATCGACGGTCCGGCATCGCGGTACCGCAGCGAACCCGCGCGCCGTTCGGCCGCCTGAGGTGCGACCCGGTCACCCAGCCGTTGCTTCGCACCGCGTGGGCGCGATCGGGCCGTGCGCCATCACCACACATCAACCTCGACAGGAGTCACACATCATGTCCAGTGAGCCGGAACTTTCACGTCCCCAGCACGATTCGGCGGTGGATCTCGACGTGCTCGTGGTCGGCGCCGGACTCTCCGGCATCGCCATGGGCCATTACTTGAAGACGCAGCTGCCGGGCAGGTCCTTCCTGCTGCTGGACGCGCGGGACAGGATCGGTGGCACCTGGGACCTGTTCCGCTACCCCGGCATCCGATCGGATTCCGACCTGCAGACCTACGCCTACGCATTCAAGCCGTGGGCCCACGATTCGGCGATCGCGGACGGCGCGGACATCCTCGACTACCTGGCCGAGGCCGTCGACGACGACGAACTGGCGCCGAACATCCGGTTCGGGCACAAGGTGCTCAGCGCGGACTTCTCGACCGAACAGGCCCGTTGGACGGTGCGCGTGCAGGTGGCGAACGACCGCATCGTCACAATGACCTGCCGATTCCTGTTCAGCGCGGCGGGCTACTACTCCTACGAGCAGGCGCACGCGCCCCATTTCGACGGTCAGGAGAACTTCGCGGGGCAGATCGTCCACCCGCAGTTCTGGCCCGAGGACCTGGACTACCGAGATCGCCGGGTGGTGGTGATCGGCAGCGGCGCGACCGCGGTCACCCTGGTGCCTGCGATGGCCGCGACCGCGGCCCGGGTCATCATGCTGCAACGATCACCGAGCTATGTCCTGCCGCTGCCCGGTACCGACTATCTGGCGGTCGCGCTGCGGACGGTGCTGCCCGGGACTACGGCGTACCGCGTCGCCCGGCGGCTCAACATCGCCCGCCAGCGATTCCTCTGGGAGTTGAGCACACGGCATCCGACAGTGACCCGCCGGATGATCCGCGCGGTGAACAAGGCGCTGTTGCCGCGCGGGTACGAGGTCGACGTCCACTTCAACCCCCGCTACGACCCCTGGGACGAACGGCTGTGCGCGGTCCGGGACGGCGACCTGTTCAGGGCCATCCGTGAGGGGAGAGCCGAAGTGGTCACCGACCACATCGACCGTTTCCTCGAGCACGGCATCGCGTTGACCTCCGGCAGGCGGATCGACGCCGACATCGTCGTCACCGCGACCGGTCTGCGCTTGCTTCCCTTCGGCGGCATCCAGCTGAGCAAGGACGGTGCGCCCATCGACGTCGGCCGGACCATGGCGTTCAAGGGAATGATGCTCAGCGGCGTACCGAACTTCGCCTACGCGATCGGCTACACCAATTCGTCGTGGACGCTGAAGCTGGATCTGGTGTGCGAACACCTGTGTCGCTTGCTGCGACTGCTCGACGAGCGCGGCTACGACACCGTGGAACCGGTCGCCGACAGGTCGGTCGAGCATCGGCCGATGCTCGACTTCCATGCCGGCTACGTGCGCCGGGCGGCGGACGCGCTCCCCAAACAGGGCACCTCCGGCCCGTGGACCGTGACGATGACCTACGCCTCCGACCTCGCACGCCTGCGCAACGGCCCGGTCGACGACCCGGCCTTGAAATTCAGCCGACAGAACGTGGATTCGGCCGTTACCACGCATCGGACTCCATCGGCGGTTCCCGAGATCATGGTCACGGACACTGTGGATAACCGTGAGCTCACGAGGACCGACCGCGCTCCCCGCCGCGACGCCCGGCCGCAGTCAGCGCGGTGAGCGCTGCGCAGCTCACCCATTCGTTCGGCAACCGGTGACTGGTAGGTCCCCAGCTGACCAGGGACGACCCACCGCCGGGGTGCGCGGAGCTGACGCGATAGAACTTGGCCTCCGCGGGAAAACCGCCGTCGGGCAAGCGCTTCGCCTCGACCGCGTCCAGAGCCTCGGCGCAGCGTGGGTCGTCGATCAACTCGGCCTCGGCCAGTACTGTCAACGCGAACAGGATGTCGTAGTGCCAATAGCACGGGAAGTGCAGCGCGAGAAAGGACCGATCGATGATCGAGCCGTCGGTGCGGCGGCGGAACAGTCGACGGCCGAGGAACAGCTCGGAGGCGCGCAGGACCGCCTCACGAGCCTCACAATCTCGAGTGGTGCGGGCATAGGCATTCAGTGCCCGCAGCGGGACGAGGCTCTCCCCGAAGGACGACACGCGACCGGTCGCTCGCCGATCGCAGTTCCAGCCGCCGTCGGGCCATTGAGCACGGAGCAGACGGGCGGCCAGGCGATCGACCCGCTCGTCGGCCAGCCCCAACCGCAGCAGCGCCCAGATCAGGTTGCCCTCGATCGACGCGTGCAACGTCGGCAGCTTCTGTCCCCGAACCCGGCCCATATGACGCCGCTCGTATTCCGACGACAACACCCAGTCCAAGGCTTGCTCGCGCAGCGGCACCAAGGCGTCGTCACCCGACGGGTACCCGAGCTCGGCCAAGGCGACCAGCACCCAATGCGCCCCCCGCCATTTGGCGCTGTAAGGGTGGAAGGGCAGGGTGCCGTCGGCGAGCCGTTCGGAGAGCAGACGCCCCACGCGCTCGCTGCCGGGTACCGCAGCCACCGCCGCGAGGACCGCGGGATCCCGAGACGGCAATCCGACCACACCGACGAGCGTCCGCCAGCGGATGGACGGCTCCCCGGAGCGGAGCAGTCGTGCGACGATCGGGTCCGGTTCGATCGGCATCCTCAGTGCCTCCGTACGGCCGGTTCCGCCGCCGCCCACTGAGCAGATCGGCGGCGAAACGGTGTCGACGACTGTGCCCGGTCGCCGGTGCCGTCCGGCGCGAGAAGCACCAGGCCGATCGGAAACAGCGCCGGAAATCCCACCACCACCACGTCGACGACGCGCATCTGTGAGGAGGCCGTAGTGCCCGTCGTAGCGGTGATACAGCACTCGGCCGCGACCCCGCTCCGGGTCACGGAAGAACACGAACGGCCATCCCGTCACCTCCAACCGGTCGACGGCGGCGTCGACACCGAGCTCGGGTGGGCGCGCGGAACTGATCGAGACGGCCTCTCTGCCCCCGATCACCAGGTCAGGCCGTGGGTCGAGCTGCGCCAGGCGAAGCCCCGTGGGACCCGACCGGTACAGGACGCTGTCGAGGCCGCTTCCGGATTCGGTGAACAGGTGGAAGTCGTAGTCCAGCAACGCCATATCGAACGCCGCCTCGTCACAGGTCTCCGCCGCGAGGGCGAACGACTTGCGGCGCAGAATCTCACGCTCCTCGATGGGGCGCGGAAAGTAGGGCAGGCGTTGCCGAGGGGCGGCCCCGTGATGCCAGCCCGTCGTGTCCGCGGGCAGGCGATCACCACCGCGCTGCGCTTCCCAGCGCCGCGACAAGCGCTCCAGCCGAACACGCAACCGATCCGCCAGCGCATCGATGGCTTCGCGGGTGGTCGCGGCCGTCACCTGCGCGCGCACCGCGACTCCGGCCATGTTCACATTCGCTTGCGCCATGATCGGCTCCACGACCGCCGGGTCCGCGTGACCCACGAGCCGAACCCGCACCGACAGCACCGGTTCCGACGCTGACCGCAATGCGCAGCCGATCTTCTCGCGCGCGTACTCCGTCGCCGCGGCGGACACGTGCCGCCCCAACGAGATCCGCACAGTCGCCTCCGGCGATTCCGTGCTCTGCAGCATGGCGTTCTCCTTCTGTCTCACCTGATCAGACTCGCCGACCCGGGCGCGCGCGGGCAGGGCCCCAATACCGGCCGACTCAGCGCATTGGGCACAGATTCGGAGGTCTTTCGTCACTCCCCCGACCGACAGCAAGCAGTGCCGCTGCCGGTCCTCGCTCGCTCCGCGTGGCGACTCGCGTTCTTCTCCGCCTGGTGGCTCGTCGTCGATTCGGACCTGGCACCGGCTCCGACACCATCGGTGCGACATCATCGCGCCGGTCCGGCCGAGCGGTGTCAGGCGCGCCTCGAGTACATGAAGAGCCGTGCGGCCCGGCAGACACGGACTTCCGGCACTTCTCGCCGCTCCCCCCGACATTCCAGACTGTGACACCGGCCGAGTCCCACCAGGAGGTACCCATGTCGCTCGCCCGTGGCGAAGACCCCGCTCCCCTGCCGCTCGACGACGGCGCCGAATCAGCGACGACGGTGCGCTGGCCGGAACCGAGTCCGCTCCAGGGATGGTGGAACGAGGTGATGAGCTCGGCCGGAGGAGGTCCGAAGCGGCCGTCCGAATGGGCATGACGGAACCCGCGGTGTTTCTCGAGGCCGCTCGCCACCTCGGCGTTCTCCCGCCGCCGGTCCGAACCATCGGCCGACGGCGATGCCGATGTCAGGCCGTCGCCGCTGCCCGGTGGTCGATCCACGCGTTGTAGCCGCCGACCAGGTCGCTGACCTGTTCGACGCCCAGCGAGCGGAGCAGCGACGCGGCAACGCTCGAGCGCCAGCCACCCGCGCAGTGCACCACGATCGGCACACCCGTGGGCAGCTCCCCGATCCTGGACCGCAACTGCGCCAACGGGATCGAGGTCGCTTCGGGAATGTAGCCGAACTCCCGCTCGCCGGGGTTGCGGACATCGACGAGGGCGACCCGGTCGGCGTCGAGTAGCTGTCGCAGCTGCTCGACGGTTGTCCTCGGTGCGGCTTGCACGAGATCCGTCAGTTCAGCCGGGAAGACTCCACCGTGGTCGACTGTGAAGTACCCGACCGCCTCGTCGGACCCGATGCGCGCCAGTCGCAGCGCCGCGTTCTGTTCTTCGCCGGGATAGGCGATCAGCACGATCCGGTCGCCGATCTCGGCCACCATGCCGCCGGTTTCGGCGAAGCGGCCGTCGAAACCGACGTTCACCGATCCGCGCAGGTGCCCGGCAGCGAAGTCCTCGGGGGTGCGGGCATCGAGAACGATCGTGCCGGAAGCCAATTCGTCGCGAACCTGTCGCGCGGTGAAGGACGGAACGGCGCGGCTCGGATCCAGCACGGCACGGTTGCCCTTGTTGAGGGCGGCGTCGACATGGAAGTACTCCGGGACGGCCGGCTGACCGTGGGTGATCAAAGCGACGAAGGATTCCTCACTCATCGGCTGCACCGACGGATTGGTTCTACGCTGCTCCCCGATCGTCGAGGTCAGCTCCGCGGAGAGGTTCTTTCCGCACGAGGAACCCGCGCCGTGTGCGGGCATGACGATCACCGAATCCGGCAGCGTCAGCAGTGTTTCGTGGATGGTGCGGTACATCGCCCTGGCGAGGTCGGCGGTGGAGCCGTCACCGAGGTTGACCAGGTCGGGTCGGCCCACGTCCCCGATGAAGAGCGAGTCACCGGTCAGCACCGCCGTCGGCCGGGCCGTCGGGTTTTCACGTACCAGCAGGCTGATCGATTCCCAGGTGTGCCCGGGAGTGGACAACACCTCCAACTCGACCTCGCCCAGCGAGACGCGTTCGCCGTGCGCGAGCCGGCGAATCGGGTAGGCGGTCTCGGCCGCGGCACCGAATCCGATCCACGCACCGGTCGCGTCGAGCAGCTCGAGGTGCCCGGAGACGAAGTCCGCGTGGAAATGCGTGTTGATCACGCCTTCGATCGTCAGCCCGAATCGCCGCGCGTCGTCGAGATACTCGGTGACGTCGCGCCGCGGGTCGACGACGACGGCCCGTCCGGAGCTCTCGTCGCCGATCAGGTACGAGGCATGGGACAGGCATTCGAGGTAGTACTGCTCGAGAATCATCACGCTTCCTCCATTCCGCGACGACACGTTCTCGCTGCCGCTGTGGACAGATTGCCACATACCCCCTAGGGTATGCAAGTACCCCCCGGGGTATCTTGGTGTCAGATCTCTACATCTCCGAGGAGGAGCTCATGTGCTACCCGGTCACCTGTTCGACCTGCAAGAAGACCACATGGGGCGGCTGCGGATCGCATGTCGCCAGCGTGATGAATTCGGTGCCCGCATCGCGCCGGTGCACCTGCGAGACACACGCCGACCGCGCCGGTAACCGCGGAATCTTCGGCCGCATCCTGGGCCGCTGACCACCCGAGCCGGGCGCGCGATGAGCCACCGGGTCGAGTGACAACCGGCGGCACCGCTCGCCCTGCCGCCCTCACTGTCGATTCCCCACTCCCCCAGGGGCGGATCCCGCCCGAAAATATACCCCCTCCCGTATAAGGAGCCTCGCATTGAGCAGCAACACCACATCCGCCGGTGAACTGTCGCCGACGACATCGAAACCCGAGCACGGGTCCGCCCCGCCGGGGATCCCCGGCGGGGCGCTGGCCCGCTGGGGTGCGCGGATGGCCACGCACACGAAGTGGGTCTTCGGTGTGTGGTTGATCGCGCTGGTCGCCCTCGGCGCCGCGGCGCCGGGCGTGTTCAACTCCCTGGCGGGCGCCGGCTGGCAGGCCAACGGCTCGGAGTCGGTGCGCGTCCGCGAGCTGGCACAGCAGCACTTCGGCGGGAATTCCTCCGCCGCGGTGCAGGTGGTCGTGCACTCGGATTCCGTGCCGGTTTCGGATCCGTCGATGCAGCAGGTCCTCGCCGAGGCGATCGCCCTGCTCCAGGGCGACGACCGCTTCGGCGACGTCATCGCCCCCCAGCCCGGGATGACGATCAGCCCGGACGGTCATACCGGCGTCTTGATCGCCGGCTCCGCCGCGAGCACGGACGAGATGGTCAAGGCGGTCGACGACCTCGGGCACAAGCTGACCGCGCTGTCGACGGCGGACATCGAGGTCTACCCCACCGGCGCTTCCGCACTGTGGAGCGAGTTCAACAAGGCCAACCACGACGCCATGATCAAGGCGGAGATGCTCTCCTGGCCGGTGACACTGGCGATCATGGTGCTCGCGTTCGGCTCACTGGTCGCCGCGGGCCTGCCACTGCTGCTGACCCTCGCAGGCCTGGTGGCCTCCGCCGGCGGCCTGGTGCTGCTCAACTCGGCCACCCCGATCTCGGTGTGGGCGATGAATTTCGCCATGATGTTCGCCCTGGCGCTCGGCATCGACTACGCCCTCTTCATCGTCGCGAGGTTCCGCGATGCGCTGCGAAAGGCCACAGATACCCCTGCCGCCGTCGCCGAGACGATGGACACCGCAGGCAAGGCGGTCGTCCTGTCCGGCTTGACCGTGCTGGTGAGCCTGTCCGCCGTGTTGCTCGTCCCCGCACCCGCGGTGCGGACCATGGCCGTGGGCATCATGCTCGCCGTCGCATTCGTGCTCGCCGCGACGCTGACCCTGCTCCCGGCGGCACTGGGCGCACTCGGCCCGAAGATCAACGCTGGATCGCTGCCGTACGCCACCCGCCAGCAGCACCGGTCACCCCGGTTCGAGTCCTGGGGAAATCTGCTGCACAGGCACCCCTGGCCCTTCGCCATCGGCTCCCTCCTGGTGCTGACGGCGTTGGCGCTGCCGGTACTCGGCCTGAAGGTGGCCATGCCCTCGATACAGGTCGTGCCCGCCGACGCTTCGGTGCGCCAGGGATACGAACTGATTCAGGCTCAGATGGGCGAGGGCGCGCCCGGTATGTACCAGATCATCGCCCCCGCGGCCGATGCCGAGGCTACCGCCGCCACCGCCAGGACGACCGAGGGCATCGCCATGGTCACACCGCCGATGCCGAGCGCGGACGGCTCCGATCATGTGATGCTCCAGGCGATCCCGGCCGTCGACCCGTCGGATGCGGAGATGGGCGCGATCCTCGATCGCTTGCGCGCCGATCTGCCGTCGCAGGCGCTGGTCGGCGGCGCCCCGGCGGAGAACCTCGACCTCCAGCAAGCCCTCGACGACTACCTGCCGGTGATCATCGGCGTCATCCTCGTGCTCGGCTTCGCACTGCTGCTGGTCGCGCTCCAGGCTCCGCTCATCGCCATCCTCGGGACCGTGGTGAGCCTGCTCTCGACCGCGGCGGCGTTCGGCGTGGCCAAGCTGATCTTCCAGGACGGCCACGGCGCGAGCCTGCTCGGGTTCACCCCGCAAGGCTTTCTGGACGGCTGGGGGCCGGTGTTCTTCTTCGCGATGATCTTCGCCATCGCGATGGACTACACGGTATTCCTGCTCGCGACCGCCAAGGAGCACTATGAGGAATCCGGTGATCCGCACGTCGCGCATGTCATGGGTCTGGCTCATTCGGGCCGCATCATCGCGGCCGCCGCCGCGGTGATGGTCGCGGTGTTCTTCACCTTCGCGCTCGCGGAGCCGCTGCCGCCCAAGGAGATGGGAATCATCCTCGGCGTCGCCGTGCTGCTGGACGCGGTGTTCATCCGCCTGATCCTGCTGCCGGTGCTGCTGCGCTTGACCGGCCACGCCGCCTGGTGGTCACCGGCCTGGCTGCGGCGCGCCTTACCGAAGGTCAGCTTCTCGCACGGCTGACGCGAACGGGGTATGTGTGGTGCGGGTTACCCCACCACACATACCCCCTAGGGTATACTTGAGGTCCGTCCCAGAAAGGATTCGCCATGGTCGGAAATGACGAGAGTATCGCGCTGGTACTCAACCGCCTGCGCCGCGCGCACGGGCAGCTCGCCGGGGTGATCTCGATGATCGAGAACGGGCGCGACTGCAAAGACGTGGTCACTCAGCTCGCGGCTGTCTCCCGCGCATTGGACAAGGCGGGGTTCAAGATCGTGGCCAGCGGACTACGCGAATGCCTGGCCGGTGACGCCGCGGACGGCAAGGAACCCATGAGTGAAGCAGAGCTGGAAAAGCTCTTCCTCGCCCTCGCCTGACGACAAGGAAGGTGAACCCGGTGGGAAACCTACCCCGACATCAGGGCTGGACTGTCGAACGAGTTGTGCCACTCATGGCCGGAGCGATCGTGCTGGTGAGTGTGGCCTCGGCCCTCGTCTTCACGCCCTGGTGGCTGCTGCTCACGACCTTCGTCGGCGTCAATCTCGTCTTCTACGCCGCCGTCGGCTGGTGCCCCGCCAGTCTGATCATGGAGAAGGTCGGACTCGAACGCGCCGGCTGCCGAGTCCGACCTACCGGCCACTAGCCCAGTGCAGAACCCGGACCAACCAGAACGGAGACCATCGATGAACCTCGCGCTGTCCACCACGTTGACGACATCGTTCGCCGAAGCGGTCACCCGCACCCGAGCGGCGTTGCAGGAACAAGGGTTCGGTGTACTCACCGAGATCGACATGCAGGCCACCTTGAAGGCCAAACTCGACGCGGACATGGAGCGCTATCTGATCCTCGGCGCCTGTAACCCGCCACTCGCGCACCGCGCAGTGGAGGCGAACCGGCAGATCGGACTGCTGCTGCCCTGCAATGTGGTCGTCCGGGAGGACGCGGCCGTGCCGGGCACCGTTGTGGTCGAGGCGATGAATCCGCAGCTGCTCGTCCAGGTCACCGACCAACCCGCCCTCGCGCCGATCGCCGACGAGGCGGGCCGCCGCCTGCAGGCCGCGATCGACGCACTGACCACCGGCGATCGAGCGCAGTAGCGCGAGCGTCCGACGAGGACATCACGACACCCGCGTCCAGAAGGAGACATCGTTGACGATCCTCGTCTCCGTGCTGCTGGGTGCTGTCATCGGCATCCTGCTCGGCCTCCTCGGCGGCGGCGGGTCGATTCTCGCCGTGCCAGGGCTCGTCTACGGACTGGGGATTCCGCTCGGCCAGGCGGTGCCGATGTCGCTGCTCGTCGTCGGCGTTTCCGCACTGGTCGGCGCCATCCCCAAGATCCGGTCGGGTCTCGTGCAGTGGCGAGTCGCGGGCGTGTTCGCCGTGACCGGACTTCCTGCCGCGTTCGCGGGAAGCGCCGTGAACCGCTACCTTCCCCCTTCGCTGACCCTCGCCGGATTCGCCGTGGTCATGATCGCCGCTGGAACCCGGATGCTCGCGAGTGACGACAGCATCGGTACCGCGTGCCGGGTCGACGGATCGACCATCAATTGGCGCCGCTGCGCCTCCCGTGCCGTGCCCGTCGGACTCGGCGTCGGCTTTCTGACCGGACTGTTCGGGGTCGGCGGCGGCTTCCTCATCGTCCCTGCCCTCGTCCTCCTGCTCGGCATCGAGATGTCGGTCGCGATCGGCACATCCCTGGTGATCGTCACCGCCAATTCGGCCTCCGGGCTGCTCGCCTACCTCGGTGATCTCAGCCTCGACTGGCGCGTCGCCGCGGCGTTCACCGCGACCGCCATCGGCGGATCGCTCGTCGCGGGCCGGTATGGACAGCGGGTCGACGTCGCACGGCTCCAGCGGTGGTTCGCCTTCCTGATCTTCACCGTGGCGGCCTTCGTCATCATCGAAGTGCTCTTCCTCCGTTAGCGGCCGCACCGAACCGGTCGTCGGGCCGTCAGCGGTTCGCGATGTCGCGTGCGGCGAGGTTGGCCCGCCGTTCGTCCGACCCGCCCGATCGCCGGGCGGGTTCGGCAGAGGCGCGCTCGCTGGGTCGCTCCGGCCGACGTGACCGAGGGCATTTGGTCCTCACCAGACAGGCGTAATGGCCGTCCCGGAGAAGGGCCCGTCCCGAGCACACTGGCCGCTATGACCTATGGACCAGCCCCCGCGGTCCCCAGCCGGTGGACTATCCGGGCAGGGATTCAGCTGGCGTGCCGCGTCCCGTCGATCCACAACACCCAGCCGTGGCGATGGGACTTCGACAGTTCGCGACTGTCACTGCGCCGCGACCCCGACAGGTCCGGCTATTTCGATCGAGTGCGCCGCTTCCGGGTTGCCGACCTGCGCGCTGACCCAGATCACCGAACTCGTCGCGGGTCGACGACTGCTCAGCAGCCTCATCGGCCATCCCCGGTCCCCAGGTCGCCCTGCGCATCGGTCCGGCACCTGACGACCGGCGACCACCACCCACACCCCGTCGACCTCTCTCCGACGTGCTCGGTGGGAGTAAGTAGCTCACCAGGAGGCACAATCATGTCCACCTTCGAACAACGCAAGACTCGACGCGCGCTACGCGCGGGCCTCGTCGGCACTGCCGGATTCGTGGCGCTGTGGGCCTTCGTGGGCGCCCTCGGTCTCGTCGGCGGTGGCGTCGACCTCGGCGACGAGATCACCGCCCGCCTCCCGTTCAGCAGTCAGATCCTCGCCGGACTGCTCCTGGCCACGATCGTCGGAGTGCCGATGGCGGCTACCGCGGCCCTCGGGGTGCGCGCCGACCCCAGGACGGCGATCGTCGGGTCGTACAGCGGCCTTCTGCTGGTCGGCTGGGTCACGCTGCAGCCGTTCATCATCGGCCGGTTCAACTGGCTGCAGCCAGTATTCGGGCTGCTCGGCGTCGCCGTGTGCCTGCTCGCCTACCGGCTGCGTCGGCCGAGCGCGCGCGCCGGTTTCTCCCGGCCCCTCCCGTACGGATCGTCGCCGGCATGACGGGCCACAGGCGTCGCTGCTCGAACTGGGGTGCCCTGGCTCATCCAGACGGTGCCGCCGATACCGAGGTGTCCCGGTGAAGACATCGCGGCGGGACAGGCCGGTCATGGCCGGCGTCGACAACTCCCAGCTCGCCCTGGCAGCAGTTCGATGGGCTGCCGAGGAAGCGAGTCTGCAGCACGTGCCGCTACACCTGGTGCACGCCATCGGGACAGGATGGGACCTGGGCTCTCGGCTGGGCGAAGTGGGCCTGCACCACCAGTCATACCTGGACGAGGGCATCGCCGCGCTGGCCGCCGCCGAGCGCGAGGCACGGCGAGTCGCCGGAGCGAACACCATCGAAATCTCGACCGAGCTCGCGTGGCCTGCCCCCGTGCGGGCACTCAGCAAGAGGTCGCGCTCGGCGCGGCTGCTCGTGCTCGGGACTCGCGGAATGGATGCCTTCGACCGGGCGGTTCTCGGCTCGGCCAGCGCCGCGCTCGTCCGGCGCTCGATGTGTCCGGTGGTCGTCGTTCCCGCCGCCCCGGCTCCCGAGCGCTCCCGTTCCATCCTGGTCGGCATCGATGGGTCCGCGGCCAGTGCGCACGCGGTGGAGGTCGCGTTCGCACAGGCCACGGCGCGCGGCGTCGACGTGGTCGCCTTGCTGGCGTGGACCCGAACCGGCGACGACCCGGCAGCGCTGGACGAGGCTCAGCAGGCGCAAGCCACGTTGTCGGCGTGTCTCGCCGGATACGCCCAGGAGTTTCCGCACGTCAGGGTGCGGCGGATCCTCGCCGAGGGCGATCCCGCCCAGCGGCTCCTCGACGCGGCCGAAGACGCGCAGTTGATCGTCGTCGGCAGCCGGGGCCGCGGCGGGATCGCCGGGTTCACCCTCGGATCGGTGAGCCGTACGGTACTCGACAATGCGCCGGTACCCGTTATCGTTGCGCGCCCACGATCGGGCGATCACCATCGATCGCACGGCGCGCGACCGCACCGTAGGCTGCAACTGTCACAGGAAACGAAAGGTCCGCACCCATGGTCAAGGTCTTTTTGGTCGACGATCACGAAATCGTTCGACACGGCGTAGCCGATCTCATCGACCTGGAGCCCGACCTCGAGGTCATCGGCGAGGCCGGCACCTGCTCGCAGGCGCTGGCTCGCATCCCCGCGCTGTGTCCGGACGTCGCCGTGCTCGATGTCCTGCTCCCGGACGGCAACGGCATCGAGCTCTGCCGTGAACTGCTCTCGGCGAACCCCGCGCTGCGGTGCCTGATCCTCACCTCGTTCACCGATGAACAAGCCATGCTCAACGCCATTCTCGCCGGCGCCAGCGGCTATGTCATCAAAGACATCAAGAGCCTCGAGCTGATCACCGCCATCCGGGACGTCAGTGCTGGCAAGTCCCTGCTGGACAATCGCGCCGCGGCCGCTCTCATGACCAAGCTGCGCACCGAGGCGGCGGGGAAGACAGGCCCCTTGGCCACCCTCACCGAGCAGGAACGCACCCTGCTCGCCCTGCTCGGCGAGGGCTTGACCAATCGGCAGATCGCCGCGCGCATGTACCTGGCGGAGAAGACCGTCAAGAACTACGTCTCCCGACTGCTGACCAAGCTCGGGGTCGAACGCCGCACTCAAGCAGCTGTCATGGCATCGAAACTCGACGAGTAGGGACGATATGTCGCCCTGCGCCGGGCACACGCGACAACGGCTCGCCGTGAAACAATGTCGCCCGTGAGCGAATACGGTCTGGACTCTACGAACGGCCCGCAGGTAGGGGTCACCGAGACGCTGTCGCAATTGCGGCTGCGGGAGTTGCTCGGCCAGGTCCAGGACCGTATCGCGCAGATCATCGACGTGCGCGACAACATGGACCGGCTGATCGAGGCGATGCTCGTCGTCACGGCGGGACTCGATCTCGACGACACGCTGCGCTCGATCGTGCACACCGCCATCGAACTGGTCGACGCCCAGTACGGCGCCCTCGGTGTCCGCGAGACCGACAAGACCAGCAACCAACTCGCGGAGTTCGTCTACGAAGGTATCGACGACCGGACCAGAGTCCTCATCGGTGACCTGCCCCGCGGTCACGGTGTGCTGGGACTCCTCATCCAGGAGCCGACGCCGATCCGGTTGACCAGGTTGTCCGATCATCCTTCCTCCGTCGGCTTTCCCCCACACCACCCGCCGATGAACACATTCCTCGGTGTGCCCGTCAAGGTCCGGGACGAGATCTTCGGGAATCTCTACCTCACCGAGAAGGCCGGCGGTCAGGAATTCACCGACGACGACGAGGTGGTCGTGCAGGCACTGGCCGCCGCGGCGGGCATCGCCATCGCCAATGCCCGCCTGTACGAGGAATCCCGCGTCCGCCAGCAATGGCTCGAAGCGACCAGGGACGTCACGACCGAACTACTCGCCGGCGGCGAGCCGAAGGAAGTCCTCGACCTGGTCACCCAGCGGGCCCTCACCCTCACACAATCCGCGTGCACATTCGTCGCGCTGCCCGAGGATCCCGACGTGCCACCCGAGGAAGTGTCCGAATTGGTGGTGATCGCCGCGGCGGGGGTCGACGCCGAAGCGATCATCGACCAGCGTCTCGCCGTCGACGATTCCCAGTCCGGTGCCGCGTACCGCTCCGATGAGATTGTCGTCTCCGACAAACTCCCCTACAACTTGTTCTCCCCGGCCAGGACCCGCTTCGGGCCCGCCGTGGTGGTCCCGTTGCGGGTGGGTTCCTCGGTGATCGGCGTCCTCACGACCATCCGCCCCGCCGACTCCCCGGCCCTGGACGAGACCACCACGGCCATGCTCGCCGCCTTCGCCGATCAAGCCGCCCTGGTCCTCCAGCTGTCCGATACCCAGCGACGTATGCGCGAACTCGACGTGGTGTCCGACCGCGACCGGATCGCACGAGGCCTGCACGATCACGTCATCCAGCGGCTGTTCGCCGTCGGACTGTCCCTGCAGGGCACGATGCAGCGAGCGCGGACTCCGGAGGTCAAGTCGCGGCTGATGGAGACCATCGACGATGTGCAATCCATCGTCCAGGACATCCGACACTCGATCTTCGACCTGCAGAGCAACAACACCGCCGATTCCTCGAAGTACCGCAAGCATCTGCACGGCATCATCGTCGACACCACCGCCGACACCGGGCTGCGTACCACCGTCCGGCTCGCCGGGCCCGTCACCGTGTTGGCCCCGCCGCTGTCCGACGATGTCGAAGCGGTCCTGCGCGAAGCGGTGAGCAACGTGGTCCGCCACGCCCAGGCCAGTCTGGTCGCGGTCGAACTCCGCGTTGGCGACGAGGTATCGATCGAAGTCGCCGACGACGGTGTCGGCGTTCCCGACGACATCTCGCGCCGCAGTGGATTGGCAAATCTCGCCGTCCGGGCCGAGCGGGCGGGCGGGTCCTTTCACCTCGACAACCGCCCCGAAGGTGGAACCGTCCTGCGCTGGACAGTTCCGCTTCCCTGATCACCCGGCCCAAGGGCCGGTTGGTCCTCATTCCGAGGCCGGAGGTCTCTACCCCGGGTGCGCCGCGAGGCGGACGCTTCATGCATCACCAAGACGCGTGTGCGCCGCCGGTACCGGGAGAAAAACCATGACCACACCGACCATCGACGATTCGCGCACCCCAACCACGGTGCCGACCCGCATCTTCCCGAACCTGAGCGGGATGCCACCGCGCGACCTGTCCAGGTCGCGGCCGACGGAGCGCGCGACCGCCTCGTCCGGGTGGTCCGCCGGACCCTGATTCCCGGCTCGGCCCACCTAGCCTCAGCAAGCCGTGGTGGGGCAGGCCGAGCCCACGCCGAACCCTCCGTACGTCTTCCGGTTACCCGGCTCACAAAATTGGTATCTCGAATACGAATTATTGTAGGTTCGGGCCATGCAGCTCACCCGCTTCACCGACCTCGGACTTCGCGTCGTCATGCGGCTCGCGGTGACCTCGGACGATCGGCCGGGCAGCCGCGAGGTCGCCGACGAACTGGCGGTGTCCTACGCCCACGTGGCGAAAGTGATCACCCGGTTGGCCGAACTCGGAATCGTGGACGCCCGGCGCGGACGGCGCGGCGGTCTCGCCATCACCGAGCTCGGCCGCACCGCTTCGGTCGGCTGGCTGGTGCGGCGGCTCGAAGGCGAGAGCGAAGTCGTCGAATGCGACGGAGCCACCCCGTGCCCGCTGCGGGCGAACTGTCTCCTGCGGTCGGCCCTGCGCACCGCACAAGAGTCCTTCTTCGCCTCCCTCGACGCCCTCACGATCGAGGACCTCACCCGAACCCCCACCCGCACAGTTCTTCTCGCCCTCCCCCGCGTGGGCGACACCCACTTAGACACCGCCACAACGAACGGAGAATGACATGCTCTCGGCCCCCGCGAAAGAGATCATCCGCGCCACCCTGCCCGCAGTCGGCGCCGCCATCGGCGATATCACCGCCCTGTTCTACCGCAGGATGTTCGCCGCGCACCCCGAACTCGAACGCGACCTGTTCAACCGCGGCAACCAGCGGCAGGGCGACCAGCAGAAGGCGCTCGCCGGCGCCATCGCCGCCTTCGCCGCGCTGCAACTCGAACCGGATCAGGACCGGGTGGACCTCATCCTCTCGCGGATCGCGAACAAGCACGCCTCCTTGGGAATCCGGCCCGAGCAGTACCGAATCGTGCACAAGCATCTCTTCGATGCCATCGCCGAGGTACTCGGTGACGCCGTCACCGCCGAGGTCGCGACGGCCTGGGACGAGCTGTACTGGCTGATGGCCGACACGCTCATCGCGATGGAAGCCGGACTGTACCGGGCAGCGGGCGTCGCCGACGGTCACGTCTGGCGGCAGACGCGGGTGCGCGAGCGCCGCCAGGAGTCGACCGACGCCGTCTCCTTCGTGCTCACCTCGCTCGACGGCGCGCCGCTGCCGTCCTTCGCACCGGGCCAATACCTGTCGGTGGGTGTCCGTCTCGAAGACGGCGCCCGCCAGATCCGTCAGTACAGCCTGTCCTCGGCGCCCTCCGCCGGAGACTGGCGCATCACCGTCAAGCGTGTCGACCCGCACACGCTGCCCGACGGGTCGATCGCCCCCGCCGGCGAGGTCTCGAACTTCCTGTACCGCAACGTCTTCGAGGGTGACATCCTCGACGTGACCACCCCCTTCGGAGATCTGGTACTCGCGGACGACGACGCGCCGCTGCTGCTGATCTCCGCGGGCATCGGCTGCACCCCGATGATGGGCATGCTCGGTCACCTCGCCGACACCGCCGACCCCCGCCCCGTCTCGGTGGTCCACGCCGACCGCGCGCCCAGCAGCCACGCCCACCGCGCCGAGCTGGCCGAACTCGTCGACCGGCTGCCCCTCGCGGTCATGCACCGCTGGTATGAAGATCTCGGCGCCCGCCGACCCGAAGACGGGCTCCGGGAGGGCCGCGCCGACCTCGGCGAGATCGCCATCGCCGACGGCACCCGCGCCTACCTGTGCGGACCGCTGCCCTTCATGCTCAGCGTGCGCGAGGCGCTCCTGGACAAGGGCGTGGCGGCTGAGAACATCCACTACGAGGTCTTCGGACCGGATCGCTGGGCGCCGGCCCCCGCGTAGATGTCGCACATCGACGAGGTGGGGACACCGAGGTGGCGCGACACCGACGCCAGGCGCCTCAGCGAACCGTTTCGGTCAGCTCGCCTGTTTCCAGCAGGGTCTTGAGGTCGGCAAGGACACGCGGCCAGCCCTGGCCGATGCTCTCCAGCACCGCGCTGCCCGGCAGGAATCCGTCGTGGACCACGGTGAGTTTCACGAGGCCGCCCGCGTCCTCGAGGTCGAAGGCCACCCTGGAGCGCGGTTCGGATGTCCCGCCGTGGCAGGTCGTGGTGCGATGCCAGGTGTAGACAAGGCGGCGGTACGGATCGGCTTCCAGGACAACCTGTTCGGGGTCGTCGGCGACGGTGCCGTCGCCAGCCGTCACGACGATGGTCGAGCCGGGCCGCCAGTCCGACTCGAAGGTATAGCCGGCCCAGTACCTGCGGGTGAAGGCCGGTTCGGTGAGGGCCTGCCAGAGCAGTTCCGGGGTGGTGCGGATGTAGGTGGTGTAGACGAATTCGTGGGTGCCGGTCGCGTCCATGTGGGTCCGTTCCAAGGCATGTTTCAGATCCGAGAGGGCCTCGACGCGGGCCCGGTCGTACTGATTGATCCAGCGTTGCGCGATCTCGTTGATCGGCGCCAGGTTGAGGTAGTGAACCTTCTCGCGGCCCCGCCGGACGGGGGTGACCAGGTTCGCCCGCTCCAGGATCGCGAGGTGCTTGCTCACCGACTGCCGGGCCATGTCCAGGCCGGCGCACAGTTCACGCAGCGTCTGCCCGTTGTGAGCGTTGAGGTCGTCCAAGAGCCGGCGGCGGGTCGGATCGGCCAGCGCCCGGAAGACGTCGTCCACCGTCGGTCAGTTCCAGCTGCTGGCGGGGGGCATCGCCGCGACGGGCTGCCAGCCGCCGTTCTCCAGCCCGTTCTTCAGACTGAACAGGAACTGCCCCCAGCGAGTGGAACAGTGGTGCATGAACTCCACCGGCTCACGCCAGTTCGCATGGGTGAACTTCACGACCGTCTCCTCCGCCACCGGTCCGGGATAGATGTCGAAGGTGATCGTAGTGCCGACCCACTCGCCCGGCCCATCCATACATTCCCACTTCACGCGCCGCCCTGGGACGAGCTCGACCACCCGCACAGCGAGGATCGGCTCGTCGCCGTCGCCGAACTCGAGCGCGTGCTCGGGGTCGCCGCTGGCGGACATCCACCACTTCGACACTCCGCTTGGCGTGCTGACGGTGTCGTAGACCTTCTGCTGTGGGGCGAAAACCCCCACACGGTGCCGGATATCGGCCATGGCGAGCCTCCTCTGCAATAGGCAGCCAATCAGCTGCCCATACAATTTAGGCAGCCAATCGGATGCATGTCAACGGCATCGCAGGCCTGCCGGGTATCGATCATGGGGGCAGGGACGCTGAGCCAGCGGCTGGACGGAAGGCTCGGAGAACCATCTGTGCAGCGGTTCGATCGGTGTGGTCGGCGCCGACGCTTCATCCCACGTCCGGCAGCGGGGTCCTCGTCCGCATCGCGTGTCCCCACCCTCTTCCACTCGGAGGTCAGCTCAGGCGGCGGTCGAACACCTGGCTACTCACACCCGCGGTCGGCTCCACGGTGATCACGCGAAGATTCACGGCGTCGACACTCAGGTCCATGACCATGAATCCCAGCTCGTGCTGGGTTTCGAAGAGGGCCGGGTGCGCCGACTCCGAGTGGGTGGCGGAGAGCCCGGTCGCGGTCTTGCTCGCCGCGCCCGAGATGATCTGTCGGGTGCCTTTGGTCGCGGCGGTCGGTTCGAGGACCTGGAGGGTGTGGTCGTGACCGGAGAGCAGGAAGGAGACCTTGCCCAGCACATGGTCTTCGAGGAACCGTTTGACGTGCACACCGTTGATCGGTTCGATCGCCAGCCCTTCGTAGCGGCCCGCGTCCCCGTGTGGTCCGTTGCTGAGATACGGCTGGTGGGTGCAGGCGATCTTCCACCGCGCGGTCGACTCGGCCAGCGCGCGGTCGAGCCAGGCGCGCTGCTCGTTCATGTAGGGACCGTCCACCGACCAGTACGGTTCCAGCAATGGTGGCAGGTAGGCCGCGAGCGGGTTGACATCGAGGATGAACAACTCCAGCACGGGGTTCTGTTCGGGCACGCACACCGAGTAGTAGCGGCTCGGCATCCACCAGCGTGCGGATTTGGCGTGATACTCGACTTCGTGGTTGCCGCGGGTCAGCCAGCCGCCGTCGCCGGGGAACACCCCGGAGGTGTCGTGGTTGCCGAGCACCATGGCCCACGGAAAGTCCAGGCCCGCATTGGGATCCTCGAATTTCGTGGTGAATTGGACGTCGTCGGGGGCGTGCGGGCCGGATTCGTAGATGTTGTCGCCGAGGCCGACTGCCATGGTGAACGGCTCGCGGGCGTGAAACTGCCGCGCCGCGTCCGCGACCGCCCATTGGGTGCGGGTACCGGTGCCTGCGTCGCCGGTGATCAGAAGACGCGCGGTATCGACAGCTCGCGGCGCGAACTTCGGCACTTCGGCGGCGACGGCCGCCGCGGGTGTCAGGCCGGCAAGGGTGATCCCTGCGACGGCGCCGGACAGAACGTCGCGGCGGCTGATGCCGGACCGGGTTGAATGCGTCATGGAGGTGGGTGTTTCCTGTCCGGGATCGGGTGCGACTTCAGCGCACTGAACGAATCGGCGCCACGGCCAGCGCGCCGAGTACCGACAGCACGGCACCGACGACGAAGAGGGCGGTATAGCCGCCCAGGCTGACGACGGCGGAAGCGACGAAGGGACCGAGGATCTGGGGCCCCGCGTTGGCGATATTGAGCACGCCCATATCGCGGGCGGCATCCTCGGCCTTCGGGAGCACCATGGTGACCAGGGCGGTGTCGACAGCCATGAAGCAGCCGAACGCCAGACCATTGACCGCGGCGAAGGCCATCATGCCGGGCCAGGTCGGGCTGATCACCGGGATCATCTGGGCCGCGGCCGCCAGCGCCGCGGAGAGCGCGACGAAGAGCTTTCGGCGGTTCAGCCGATCGGAGAGCACTCCGCCCACCACGGTCGAGAAGGCCATGGTGACAGCGGAGATGGTCGCGAGGACGGCCACACCATCGGCCGGATCCAGCCCCTCGGGCAGCCGGGTGTGGTCCTGGAGAATGTAGAGCTTGTAGCCCACGACCGCGAAGTAGCCCAGCACCAGCAGCGCTCGTCCGATGAACGCCCATCGAAAGTCGTGCTCGCGCAGCACATTCAGGAAGACAGTCACCTGTTCTCGCCATGGCACGGACGCTGTGACCTGCCTCCGCTGTTCGCGGGCGCCGGAGGTGAACAGCACCGCCGCCACCGCGACCAGCGTACCGAGCACAAGATATCCGGTGCGGAAATGCTCGGCGAACACCGAGGCGATCAGCACGCCCGAGACCGATCCGACGGGCAACCCGAGACCAACCGCGGCCGAGGCGATCCCGCGCCTTTCCACCGGCACCCGGTCGGGCACCACCGAAGTCAGCGCGGCCTGATAGACGTTCATGACCGCCTGCCCGAGGCACCAGGCGATGGCGACCAGAAGCACCGTGTTCACACTGCCCAGCAGGGCCATCGCCGCGATCGCCGCGAGCCCGGCCCCCAGGATCCAGGGATTGCGGCGGCCGGAGCGATCCGACAGTGCACCCGCGACCGGATTGAACACCGTCGCGAAGATCGCTGCCACGCCTGCGACCAGCCCGAGGTTGGCGACCTTGTCGGCGGGATCGATTCGTTCGATCTGCAAGGGCAGCAGCACCCCGGCGACACCGGTGTACAGCGCGTACATGGCGGTGTTGGCGGTGAACAGCAGTGACAACAGGCGCCGGTCGGAAGGGACTGCGGCAGAGGTATTCTCGCCGACGCTGTGGTCGGTCTCAGGAAAGGTCACGTGGTTCCAGAATTCTCGGAAAGGTCGAGCCGGCGCTTATGCGGATCGGCGGCAGTGGTAACCGTTCTCGGTCCGATCGATGCGGGAGAAGAACTCCCACACCAATTCCGAGGCGTTGGGGCCACGAGGGTCGGTGAACTGCGCCGAGCGCGCATCAGGAGAGCCACCGGACCAGAAATGGCCTTCGCCGTGGACGGTCCAGGATTGCAGCACGGGGCACGGCGAGTTCGGGAGCTCCCATGTTCGGACCGTGAAGCGGTGGCCCTGGGCAACCTGCGCGACACCCTCACCGATGTTGGACGGTGTGGCGGGAATCGGTTCCGGAACACCTTGGGCGGCAAGGGTCGTGTTGTTGGTCAGTCGCCACTGCTCGACCGCCTCTTGCCCGCACTCGTAGGGCACGGTCTTGTCGGCGTCGCCGTGGAAGGCGATGACCGGCAGCACCCGGCGATGCTCGCCTTGAGCGGAAAATGCTCGCGCCGCCAGCGCTTCCGGTGCGGCGATCGGCAGGTAGGTGCCGACACATCCCGGCACGCCATGACCGAACGGACCGCCCGAATGCAGGCCGATCGCGGCATACAGGTCCGGGAAAAGACCGCCGAGCATTGCCGTTTGGAATGCGCCCGAGGACATTCCGAGCGCATAGATCCGCCGAGAATCGACGTGGTAGCGGTCGGCGACGAGCCGGGTCATACCCGCGATCGCGGCCGCGTCGCCCGAGGTTCGCGATTCGTTTCCCGGTGCCGCCAGCCCCGACCAGCAGCGCCCTTGGAGTTCGTTGAGCGGGCTGCCGTCGACGTAGAGGACGACGAAACCCGCACGCCGGGCTATCGGGTCGAGCTGACTTGCCTGCTGCTGTTGCTCGGCGGTGGTGTTGCAGCCATGGACCATGACGAGCAGGGCCGGGGCCTCCGGTAGTGCGCCGGGCACGAAGCTGCGGTAGTCGTAGGTCAGCCCGCCCGCGGTGTAGCTGCCGGTGTCGGTGCGGTCTGCGGGCGGTGCCGCTGCGGCGGATTGGCTCAGGCCGAACACGGTGGCCAGTACTGCGGCGATCGCGGATCGGACAATCGTGGAAACGCCTGTCGGGATCACCGGGACGATCCGCTCGAGGAGCCGGTCTTGAGTCCGTTGGCCGATCCGCTCGGCAACCGCAGGTTGGCATCCGGCACCCCGGTTCCCTGCGGATCGAGCACGCCGTCCTGGTTCGCGAACGGGCTTTGTCCGGGCTCGGATTGTCTGGTGCGCAGGTATTTCCATACACCATCGACCAGCGTCGCCGCACCGGCGAGCAGCGTTCCGGCGAGCCCGCCCGCGCCGGCGAACGCGGCGATCGCGGCCGGTGTGGTGGCCAGGCAGGCCGGTCCGACGATCAGACAGGAACCCAGTCCGATCACCGCGCCGACGAGCGCCCCGACCACCGTGCCGACCAGGGTGCCGACGACGGTTCCCCGGGTGAGGTTTCCGGCGAGTTCGTTGAGCGCGAGCTGCTCCTCCATCGGCGAGGCAATGGAGCTGATACCGGCGGTGTCCGGCGTCAACGTCAGCGTGCGCCCGGCATCGGAGATGTGCTGGGTGATGCGGTGCCGTTGGCCCTCGAGCTCGAAAGCCAACGGCAGCACATCGATTCGGGTACCGCCGTCATCGCGGATCTCGATCGTCAGACCGTCGGCGGCGACGGCGAATCCACCGCTGGTCAGGGTGGTGACCACGGCGCCGCCGACCACCGCCGATTCGAACTGTGCTGCCGCGCCCGACTCGGCCGAGGCCGGTGCCGCCGCGATCGCGGCTGCGGCGAGAAGGACTGCCATCGCGCCGGCGGACGATCCCATGCCGATCGTGCGAGATGCCATATCAGCGAACCTCGGGTGCGGTGCTGGGCTTGCCCTGCGCGTACTCGCCGTACTTGCTCGTGCCGGGCGCCGCGTTGAGGGTGGTGAGATATTCGTAGAGCGCGAACGCGGCGGTGGAACCGCCGCCCAGCACGACACCGGCCAGGGCGCCGACGCCACCGACGAGCGTGATGATCGGCAGCGCGGCTACCACGCAACCGATACTCAAAGCCAGGCAGGAGGCGCCGGCGAGGGCGAACCCGGCGCCGATGCCGATGACCGCGCCGATCGCGGTACCGATCAGCGAGCCGACCGAGGTGCCGATACTCACCGAGTTGATGAGGTCGTTCATGGCCAGCTGGTTCTCGATCGGCGACGCGATCGGCTGAGCCGGGTGCGGCAGCAGGGCCGTGGTGTCCGGGACCAGGGTGAGCTGGCGGCCGTCGGCGGAGATGTACGGCCGAATCGGGAGATGCGCACCGTCGACGGTGGCGGCCAGCGGTAGCGATTCGAGATCTCGCGCCGCGGTGTCCCGAATCGTCACCGTTCGCGAATCCGGCGCGAGAGTGAAGGTTCCGTTCTCGAGGGTCGTTATTACGGAACCGCCGACCACGGACGCATGGTAGGTCACCGGTGACGTCGTCTCCGGTGCCGCCGCAGCATTCGAGGCAGTCGAGACGGAGGCGATCGCGGCGATGACGGCTGCCGAAATCGCACTGTACTTACTCATGTTTTCTTCTCATTTCACAAGGCGTGGACGTCAGTCCGGACGGCCCGCTTCGAGGCGGGCGAGGGTGAGCTGGAGCCAGGTGATGTAGGACCGCGCGTACGCGTAACCGTTCTCGTGGGCCAACGTATGGATTTCCCGGGCCCAGTTCGGGTCCAGCTCAGGGATTTGCGGGTCGTAGATTTCCGGGAGCGGCGCGGCGGGCGAGGTGGCGTCGTGCTCGATCCGGTAGGCCAGTTCGGTGCGGACGATGTCGATCGCGATCTCCCGATCCAACTGCCCGGCGAACACGAAGCGCAGGTTGAACTCCGGGTCCATCGGCCGCGGTGACGGCTCGTACGGGGAGCGTGCCCATTCCAGCAGCGCGGCTCGGCCCGCCTCGGTCATGGAGTAAACCTTCGCGTCCGGCCGCCCTTCGCGTGCGTCGATCTCGAAACCCACCAGACCGCGATCGACCAATTGCGCTAGGCGCCGGTAGATCTGAGGCAGTTGGACCCCATAACCGAGGTAGCGGCCGGAGCCTGTCATCCACAGCCGCAGGTCGTAGCCGGTCAGGCGCCGCACCGAGAGCAAGCCGAGGATCACATAGTCGAGCTGCATCGGACTCCTATGTTCCTTCGAATGTATGAACACGATCACATCGACAGGCAGTCCGTGTCAAGAACTAAGTTTTGACTGCTTACCAAGTTGACCTACCGGACGCTCTTCATCGCGTCTATGTTCCTACGAACATATGCACCGGACGTGGGTAGCGTATGCGCGCGGCCGTGATTGCTGTTAGAGTCCGCCGCCATGAGTTGGAATCGCGCCGCGGCGGCCGTGAGCATCGCCGCGGTCTCCGCACTGTTCACCTACGCTCCCGCCGCCGCCGACTTCCCTGTCCCGGCTTTCGATCAGTCGACGCTCGATCTGTGGACCGCCCCCGCCGGTCCAGCAGAGTCGGCCACGATCGTGCTCGCCTACAGCTTCGGCAACCGGATTCCGGCGGGCTTGGACCCGGCGCGCGAGGTCGGCGCGCCGGGACCGGTCAACGAGGAGCTCGCCGCGGCGGTCGTCGCCGCCCGCGGTGATCGCGACATCCCGGTGTATGCCCAAACCGAAATCGCCGAGGTGCTCGTGTCCCGCTACCACCTCACCGATGTGGTCTCCATCGATCCGGTGCGCGCCACGGACGGCACGCTGGTATATCTGTCGACCGAAGGGGTGGCCGCCAAGGTCGCGGAGCTGCGTGGACCGTCGGCGAAGTCGGACGCCGTGGCG
Organism: Nocardia canadensis; assembly: GCF_032656385.1. NCBI lineage: Bacteria > Bacillati > Actinomycetota > Actinomycetes > Mycobacteriales > Nocardiaceae > Nocardia > Nocardia canadensis. The sequence continues at coordinate 295,041 of NZ_JAVCWB010000008.1, read as the reverse complement.
GTGGTCGCCTTCGCCGACCATCAGTGGCGCGCCACCCACACCACCATCAAGCAGGGCTTCCACGCGTTCGCCCCGGCGGGGGTGACCATGCCCAGCACCTACGATCCGGAGTCGGGGCAGGCATGGACCCGGAGCGCCTCAGTATACCGGCCCAACGACCTCGTCAGCCGACTCGCCCTGCTGCGCTGATCCGCGTGAACAATCTGCGCATCCCTCGAGTCAGGAGTTGACAGTGCACAAGCCCACTCTGCGGTGGTGTATGGCCGCTGCCGCCGCACTCGCCGCAGCCACCGGGGTTCCCACCGTCGCGCGATCGGACGCAGCGCCCATCCAGATCGAAGAATCCGCTTACCCCACCAGCCAGGGCGAGCAGCCGATGACGGTCTACCGGCCCGCTTCGGACGGCCATGGGGCACGCCACCCCGGTCTGATTCTGGTCCACGGCGGCGCGTGGGTCCGAGGCAACCGCGAACTACTCGACAGCGAGGCGCGGGCGGCAGCACATCGCGGTTTCGTCGTATTCAACATCGACTACCGGCTGGACGCACCGCGCAATCCGCGGCAGTACCACGATGTCGAGGCAGCCATAGAATTCGCGCGTAGCCACGCCGCCGACTACGCACTGGACCCCGAGCGTCTCGGCGGTCTCGGAACCTCGGCCGGTGCCCACCTGCTCATGCAGGCGGTGACAGCCGATAAGGCGCCGTTGGCTGCGGTGGTCGGATGGTCAGGGCCCTATGACCTCACCGGTCGCGCGGGAACGTCGGACGCGATGCTGGCGTCAGTGGCGGCGCTGGTCTTCCTCGGCTGCCTACCGGCCACTCCCAGTTGCGCCGAGCAAGCGGCCGCGGCATCACCGGCGCTACACACGGCATCATCGAACCCGCCGATGATGCTCTTCAACTCGAGTCACGAGCTGATTCCGCTCACCCAGATGACGAGCTTCGCCGATCGCCTCCGCGCCGACGGCGTCACCGTGCACACCCAGACCATCCCTGGACGCGGCCACGCGGTGGCCTACGCCGACACCGCGATCGGCCCGACACTGGACTTTCTCTCGGAACGTCTCCATTCCTAGAGACCCGAGAAGGCCCAGCGAATACCTGCGGATCACGGCGGCGACAGAAACCCGCTGTTCTGCCGCACATACCGCGTGGTCCTCAATGGTCGAGTGGGCGGGTTCAGGCAGTCAGCAGCAGTGCGGCGGTCGTCAGCATCACGGCCGCGGTGGTGGCGTGGACGCCGTAAGCGGCGGACTTCGAGCCTCTACTGAGCAGCACGATCATCGCGTCCCCGACCGGAATGAGCGCGAGGACGAGAATAAGCCCGCCGAGCAGCGTGGTGGTACCGGCGGCGAGGACGACGAGAATGGCCACCCCGCAGGCCATGTCACGGACACCCTTGACGCGCAGCCAGGCGCGGAAGGCGGTGTCTTGGATCGGCGAGTTCGGAATGCCGAAGCCGGCCGCACCCTGTGGCGCCCAGAAGAAGCTGGTGCCCATGACGAAGACGGCGAGGGCGATGACAGCGGCCAAAGAGTTGCCGACGATCGAAAGCATGATGAATTCCTCTGCACGATAGATAATTCCGAAATTGGAAAACGAAGACAGGAAGGGACGGCCGCGCCACCCGTCCTCGCGGAGGACAGCGATCAGGCCGCGCGGACGCGGCGGATGTGACGGGCGTAGCGGGGACGGCCGATGACGTGCCAAATGGCGCGGACCGGTGCGGGGAGGCCCCCGAGCAACGTGGCGCGTTCGGTTCGGTCGGCGTCCTCCAGGACCAGTCCGAGGAGCGTGAGCAAGGTGAGCTTGGGCGTGTGGGCCACCATGTGCTCGCCCAGGGCAGCCCACTCCCGCCCCGTGATGTGCACGGCCGCGAGCGGCAACAGCGCCGCCTCTTCATCGTCGAGATGTTCGACCAGGACCGCCCGGTGGTCGACGAGCAGCGCTACGAGGGTGTCGCGTTCATCGGCGCCGGCCGTGGCCTCCCACGCCGGGACCGCAACGTCCAGTTTGGTCAGACCGATGTCGACGCGCTCGTGCTGGGCGCGCATGCGCAGGATGACTTCCGCTCCCGGGTCGACCCGGGACAGCAGTGGCGGCCACAGCAGTTCGTCCTCGCCCTCGTGGTGGTTCTTCAATCCGAGTCGGTAGTCGCGGAAATGAGCGGCGATGAGCGCGGCCCGCGCGGTGTCACCCGGAGTTACCGCTGCGACGAGGTCGATCAGCATTCGGGATTCGCGACGGAATGCGCGGTGCACGATTTTCATATCCTGGGTGTCGATGCTCATTGTTCGTGTCCTCCAAGTGTTTCGAATGCCTCGAGCCTGCGCTCGGGCGTTTGGAACGGACTGGGAACCGACTTGGAACGCTCGGACCTCGGCGTGCGTATGATGTGACGCGTCATGGTCTTTGTGCGGGTGCTGGGTTCGTTTGCTGCCGAGAGCGGCGGCGAGTCCATTCCGCTCGGCGGGCCTCGGCAGCGCGGCGTACTGGCGCTGCTGATAGCCGCTCGCGGGCAGGTGGTACCAGTCGATCGATTGATCGAGGACCTGTGGCGCGGTGAACCGCCGTCGCGCGCCCTGGCGTCATTGCAGGCGTACGTGTCCAACCTGCGCCGTCTGCTCGAACCCGGCCGCCCGCCGCGAGCGCCGGCCCGCGTGCTGGTGAGCGCGGCGCCCGGCTACGCCTTGCGGCTGCCGCGAGAAGCGGTGGACGCCTGGCGTTTCGAGGAACTGCTCGACGAGGCCCGCACGCTGCCCGATCCACGGGCAGCCCGGATCCGGCTGACCGAGGCGCTGGCGCTGTGGCAGGGGTCCGCCTTCGCCGAGGTCGCCGACGAGCAGTGGGTCACCGCCGAGATCGCGCGACTCGAGGAGCTACGCCTGGTCGCCCGGGAACTGCATATCGCGGCAGGCCTGCGCCTCGGCGACCCGACGGCGGTCGTGCCGGACACGGAGACATTCACCCGCGACCATCCGCTGCGCGAGGAAGGCTGGCGCCTGCACGCGCTCGCGCTGTGGAGCAGCGGCCGACAGGCCGACTCCCTCGGCGCGCTCCGCCGTGCCCGTGCCCACTTCGCCGAAGAACTGGGCCTGGATCCCGGACCGGATCTGGTGGAGCTGGAAGAGGCGATCCTCACCCAGCGCACGGACTTCCTCCGCACGGCCGTCGCGCCTGCGACGGACGAGCCCCGCGCCGCGGTGATCGTGCCGCCTCCCGTCGAAAAGCCTTGCACGGTACCGTTCGTCGGCAGGGAGAGCGAGCTGGCGGCGCTGATGGATACCGCCAGGGACACCGGTCACGCGGGCGTGCGTGTCGCGCTCGTCACCGGCGAGGCCGGGCTCGGCAAATCGAAGCTGCTCGAATGCCTCGGCGTGCGGCTGGCACGGGAGGGCTGGCTGGTGGCCGCCGGGCGCTGTCCCGACCTCGACAGTGCGCCGCCCGCCTGGGCGTGGGTCGAGGTGCTGCGGACTGTCGCCGGAAGCGTTCCGCCGGGCGAGTTCGCCGACGACCTGGCGCCGTTGTTGTCGGAGTCGGTGACCGTCACCGGGGACGCGGCAGCCGGCCGTTTCCGGTTGCGGCAAGCCGTGTGGGCATGGCTGTCGGCGATCGCGGCGTACCGCCCCGTCGCCGTCATGCTGGACGACCTGCACTGTGCGGACGCCGCCACCCTGGAACTGCTCGCCGGTGTCGACACACGGCACCCCCTCCTGATCGTCGCGGCATACCGTGCGGACGAAAGCGAGCGCCTGGCCGCGACACTCGCGGCCCTCGCCCGCACCGCGCCCCTGCGGCTGGAGCTGCCCGGTCTCGATCGCGACGCCGTCACCGACCTGGTCCGCTCCGAATGCGAAGCAGACGACGCGACCGTGGCCGGTATCGCCGAGCGGACCGGCGGCAACCCGTTCTATGTGCGGGAGACCGCGCGGCTGCTGAACTGTGAGGGCGTGCTGACCGCACTTTCCGAGGTTCCGGAGGGTGTCCGCGACGTACTGCGGCGCCGGTTCGCCCGGCTGCCCGAGAGCAGTGTGTCCGTCCTGCGGCTGGCGGCGGTGGCGGGCCGGGAAAGCTCGGTGGATGTGCTCGTGCGGGCCGCCGATACCGACGAGGACGGCGTGCTGGACGCGCTCGATGCCGGCGTCATCGCCGGATTGCTCGACGAGCCCGGGCCCGGGCGGGTCCGATTCGTGCACGCACTGGTCCGGGACACGCTCCTGACCGATGTCAGCCGGCTGCGGGTCACCCGAATGCACGCCCGCATCGCCGTAGCGCTGGAGGACTCCGGTGATTTCGCCGCGCTGGCCCACCACTACGCACGAGCGGGATCGCCGAAGGCCGCAGGTTATTGCGCGCGGGCCGCCGAGCTCGCCGAGGCCCGATACGCTCACGATGTGGCGGCCGCACTCCTCGGCGACGCCGTCGCCAACTCCAGCGATCCGGACGAGCGGGTCGATCTGCTCGGCAGGCTGCTGCGCGCGCAGGTCAGAGCCGGAGCCTTCGACGCGGCCCGACGTACTCGTGAACAGGCCGTGGAGTACGCCGAGTCGCTCGGCCGCGAGGACCTGATGATCGCCGCGTTCACCGCCTGGACCGAACCCACCCCCTGGCAGGCCCGCGCCTACGGCACCGTCGACAAGCCCATCGTCGACCGTCTCCGCCATCTGCTCGAACGGCACGATCTCGACTCCGGCACCCGGTCCCACCTCCTCATCGCCTACGCCCACGAGTTGGTGGGCGAGAACGATCCGACGGTTATGGCGGCGGCGCGGGAAGCGCTCGACCTCGCCCCCTCTCCGCGCCTGCGGGCCGCGGCGCTGCTGCTCGTCGCCCGCGAGTCCGGGCGGGAAGAGTATTCGCGTGAGCTGGTGGAGATCAGCGTCGAGCACGACCTGCCCGTCTACCGGGTGACCGGTTTGCTCGAGCAGGCCGCGAACGCGGCCGCCGCCAACGACCCCGCGACCATGCGGCGCGTGACCGAGGAGGCGCTCGACCTCGCCCGCACATACCGGATGCCGGAAGCGATCGGCGCGGCCGAGATCGCGCTGGCGACACTGGTGCTCATCGAAGGCCGCTTCGCCGATGCCGCGCGGCTCTACCACGAGGCCACCGAACGCATGGAACGCGCCGGATCGGTGCATGCCGCGGGTTTCCTGCGGCTCCCGCAGGCGGCGATCTGGATCAACGACGGCACACTGGGCGACCACGTGGACGACGTGCGCGCGCTGCACGCGGCGCTCGGCCCGATAGCCGCCGACCTGCTGACCCTCGCCCTCCACGCCGCGGGACGCGGCGATGAAGCGGATCGGGTCCGCACCGAACCCGCCCCGATCCGGCGCGACTTCTTCTTCACCTTCCTGACCAGCCTGCGTGCGCTGGCGGCCGTCGCCACGAACGACCGCGACGTCGCCGCACAGAGCTACGCGGACCTGCTTCCGCATCGAGAAGGTCCCCCGGCGGGCGCGGAGAGCGTCTCCCTTGCCCTGCGCCCGGTCGCCCACACGCTCGGCGAACTCGCTCTGTACCTGGGCCGCGCCGAGGAGGCCGCAGCGCATTTCGCCCGGGCCGCCGCCATCGCCGACAGGTGGAACGCCTCCGGCTGGGCCGCGGAAGCAACTGCTCGCGCCGATCGCGTTCCAAGTCCGCTCCAAGTTCCTTCCAAAACCTGAGGCGCAGTGTCGAGCCCATCAGAACCGAACTGATGGAGGCACGAAACATGCACAACCCGCACACCTTCCGGGCCGCGGTCGTCCGTACCCCGAACGGACCCGACTCGATCGAGATCATCGACTTGCCGGTCACCGAGCCCGGCCCCGGAGAGGTCCGTATCGCGGTCGCGGCCGCGCCGGTCAATCCCACCGACCTCGGCGTCACGGGCGGATTCTTCCACCAGATGGGCATGATCAACCAGCCCTCCCACACCGGCCTCGGCTGGGACTTCGCCGGCACCGTCGTCGCCACCGGCGCGGGCGTGGAACTGGCCGTCGGTACCCGGGTGGCCGGCGTCGTGCTCGGTTTCGACCGCGACTTCGGCACCTACGCGGAACAACTCGTCGTCCCGGCCACTGATCTCGCCGTGGTTCCCGACGGACTCGACCTGGTCGCGGCATCGACTGTGCCGCTCAGTGGATTGAGTGCGGCACAGATCGTGGATCTGCTCGGCGATGCACCCGCCGAGGGCAACCGATTGCTGGTGACGGGCGCGGCCGGGGCGATCGGCGCGAACGTGGCCGCGCTGGCACCCGACCGCGGCTGGCAGGTGACCGGACTGGCCCGCGCCGAAGACGAACCGTTCGTGCGCGGTCTCGGCGCCGACTTCCGTACCGAAGCCGAACCCGGCTGGGACGCCGTCGTCGACACCACATCGCAGCAGGCATGGAGCTTGAACCCGGTCCGCGACGGCGGATCCTTCGTCGGCGTCCGACCGAACCTGACGCCCACGGCCGAGCGCGGGATCACGGTGAACATTCTGATGGTGCACTCGGACGGCCCGTGCTTGGAAAAGCTGCTCGCCCGCGCCGCCGGCGGCGGCCTGCCCGCCCGGGTTCACGCGGTCCTGCCTTTGACCGAGGCCGCCGAAGCCCACCGCGCCATGGCCAAAGGCGGGACGCGCGGGCGCTACGTGCTCCGCCCCTGATCCCTCCCGCGCACAGGCAAGCGACCCCTACACCCGAAAGAGCGCTAGTCGGACACTTGATGGAAGTCAGATCCACCCACCCGCTGACGGGTGGGTGGATCTGCATGGGCATATTGGCCCGCTGAACCTGCAACCCCCGTGATCGCCGCGGCTGGATCGCCGCCCGTCTGCCCCGGTGGCTGCGGGCGTTCGTCGGCGGCGTCTGCGACCAGCATCGGACCCGAGGCCGACCTATGGCCTCCCACAAGGGGACGAAGTGCTGTATCGACGAACCGGTGCGACATCGAGACTCAGAAGCAAGCTATCCAGCGCGTATCCGCCGAAATCGGACCGACCTGACGGATCCACGCACAACCGGTAGCCCGGCCGCCCCTGCCGGCGACCTCGAAACCATCGATAAGGAGCCGTCATGAGTTGGACAGTCGCCGCGGTGATCATCGCCGCGATCTTCGCCGCCATGGTCATCGTCACCACCTACCTTTCCGCCAGGAAGCCCTGACGCCGAGTCGACGGTGCTCCCCATCGAATCGAGGCAGCGATGAACCCCATCAAGTTGCGCGAGGATTCCGCTCGTCGGATCTTCCGTGATCGTCGTGAGGCCGGCCAGGCCATGGCGGAACTACTCGGCCACTACCGAGGTCACGGGGAGGTGATCGTGCTCGGGCTACCGCGCGGCGGAATCCCGGTGGCGTGGGAAGTGGCCGCCGCCCTGGGCGCGCCGCTGGACGCTCTCGTGGTGCGCAAGCTGGGAGTACCCGACAACCCGGAGTTCGCCTTCGGCGCCCTGGCCACAGGTGGCCGCATCGTCCTCGCCGACGATGTCGTCCGGGCGCTGCGTCTGACCTCCGACCAGATACGTGCGGTGGCAGAGGACGAGGCAGCCGAACTCGCGCGCCGAGAAGCTGCCTACCGCGGCAGCCGTGGCCCCCTCGATGTCGCCGGACGAACGGTCATCCTCGTCGACGACGGCCTGGCCACCGGCTCGAGCATGTTCGCGGCGATCGAGGCGATCCGAGCCCAGGAACCGCTTCGTATCGTCGTCGCCGTGCCCGCGGCACCGGAATCGACATGTCGTGAACTCGCCGCGATGGTCGACGAAGTGGTGTGCGCGACGATACCTTCACCGTTCCGCGCTGTCGGCGCCTCCTACTGGGACTTCACCCAGGTGACCGACGAGCAGGTGCACACCCTGCTGAACACACCCACCACCGGATCACCGAGTTCAGCTCCCGACCCGGTGCAGGCGATCCGCGCGTGCGCGATCCACGCGCCCGACGGGATTCCGCCTTTGGAGCACTTCGACGATCTGATCGGCACCGCGAGCATCGTCCTGATCGGCGAAAGCACCCACGGGACACACGAGTTCTATTCCGCGCGTGCCGAAATGACGAAATGGCTGATCCAGCACAGAGGCTTCGACGCGGTCGCGATCGAAGGAGACTGGCCCGACGCCGCGCGCGTCAACCGCTATGTGCACGCCCGTGGCAGCGACACCACCGCGGAAGAAGCGCTCCGTGGGTTCGAGCGATTTCCGGCCTGGATGTGGCGCAATACCGTGGTCCGCGATTTCGTCGACTGGTTGCGTGACCACAACGACGAACAGGTGCGGAACGACGAGCGCACCACCGGATTCTATGGCCTGGACCTCTACAGCCTGCATCGATCGATGAACGAGGTCGTGCGCTACCTGGAGCGGACAGACCGTGCAGCCGCTCAGCGCGCCAAGACCCGATACGGCTGTTTCGGCGAAGCCGACTCCGGCGACGGGCAGGCCTACGGCTACGGTGCGGCATTCGGTGCGGGCAAGACCTGCGAAGACCAGGCCGTCACGCAATTGGTCGAGATGCAACGCAAGTCGCTGGCCGAATTCAGCACCGGCACCGACGCCGCCGAAGAGCTCTTCGACGCCCTGCGCAACGCGTGGTCGGTCCGTGACGCCGAGCTCTACTACCGCACGATGTTCGGCGATCACACCGCTTCCTGGAATCTGCGTGACGAACACATGGCCGACACTCTCGACGCACTGCGCGAGCACCTGAGCCGCGGTCAGCGCCCAACCGGCGTCACTCGAGCCCCGAGAATTGTTGTCTGGGCACATAATTCACATGTCGGCGACGCTCGGGCCACCGAGTTCGGAGCGGAGGGCCAGATCACTCTCGGACAGCTGATGCGGCAACGTCACGGCGCGCACTGCCGAGCGATCGGCTCGAGCACGTACTACGGATCCGTCACCGCGGCACAGGAGTGGGGTGGGACCGCGGTCCACGAAACCGTTCGCCCGGCACTACCGTCCAGCATGGAAACTCTGCTGCACGATGCCGGCATCGGTGAATTCCTGGTTCGTCTGGACACCGGCGACGCCGCCGCGGACACACTGGGTCAGCCACGGCTGCAACGAGCGATCGGCGTCGTCTACCGGCCGGGCACCGAGAGACAGAGTCACTACTTCCACACTCGTGCCGCCGACCAGTTCGACGCGCTGATCCACATCGATCGCACGACCGCGCTGCAGCCGCTCGAACCCACCAGCATCTGGAGCGCGCAGAGAACACCGGAAACCTATCCGACAGGTTTGTGATGTGACCGGATGTCTTGCACGGCGCTCGCCACGCACCTGTACCGGAACACCGAGAAGGCTCCGATCGGCGGTCGATTCCCCGGGAACCCGACCGAGGACGGCTGATCGGCCAAGAGCCGAAGCGGCTTCGACACGGTGACCAGCACCCGGTCGGCACGCGTCGCCACGCGGCTGAGCCGGACAGCCGCATCCTGTCGACGCAGGGCAACCGCGGTTGCGCCTCGAGCACGTTCGGGGGTTGACGTCGCACGCCGCTCAGACCGGATGACCGGGCTGATGCTGCATCGAGGAGAACCTCGCTGTCGCGACCTCCTCCCGCGCCCGTAGCTCGGCCCCGGTGAGCACATAGGCGTCCGGCCCGGGAAAGGTCAGCGCCCGATGACCATCATCGGTCCAGTGCACCAGATAGGGTGGAGACCCGTCTGCCGAGCGGACTTCCTCGATCAGGCCCCGCCGGACGGCGCCGCCGACGGTATGTCCCTCGATGACGAGCCAGTCGCCTGGTTTCGCATGCATGACATTCCTCCTCGCCGATTTCCTTGTCGTCGCTCATTGCCCGAGCTCCTCGCTCGCTGTGACCGTGCCGTCGGTCCCGCGATCGAACACGTCCTGGCGCCCGGGGCGACGCACAGTGCTCAACTCCTGTGCTGCATTCTCGGACTCCTCGATCCCATCAAAATGGGGTGAACCAGCCCTAGGGCCGACCGTCCCCTGGGCCGGCGACCTGTGGCACTATTCGCTATCCCCCGCGGATCGAGGTCGACGTCCGCCTTCTCGGCAGCAGATCGACCGACGCTCGGCGTTGGCTGTGGACAACGGCTCCGCCACGATCTCCCTGCCGGCTACGTCGGCCCGGGCCCGGCTCCGACGCCCCGGTAACGCTGTGGGCTGCCGCCGAACCGCACAGCAGGATCGACGCCGTCGTCATCCGGGGCGGACGTCCAGACCTCGCAGGTGTACGGCTGACCCGAATCACCGCTGCGACGCTGTTCCCGACCGGCGGCGCGGATCGCACCGTCGGCTACACGAGGGGATCCGGAGTGCCTGGCTCGCGTGGGCCCTGGTCGAGCCGGAACGGTGGATACTCGTCTCGCATCAGCCCCGCGTACGCGACGACCCGGTACAGCCATCGGTTGATACCGAGCACGAAGTCGAAAAGCCGACGCGGATACTGCGCGGTGAACAGCAGGATCACCGCCGCGATCACGACCAGGACCCCGAGCAGCGGGATAGTGGTGGCACCGGTTTCACCACCGAATCCGACGCTGCCGCCGGTCATCGCCAACGCGATCGCGTAGTGCGGGATCGCCAGCAGCCACCATTTGAACAACACCGACGTCCGGGACAGGCGCTCCGGATACGTGACCTGGAAGTCGGCCGGATAGTCGGTCGAGCGCAGCGTGAACGGCGGATACCGATCAGTTCCCAGCGCCGCACAGGAATAGAACTGGACCCGCCACGACCACCGGACGACCCCGACATTGAAGTCGAAGATCGCTCTCGGGTACCGGCCGGTGAAGAGAATCGCGACCCCGGCCACCACTGTGAGCAAGAAGAACGCGACCCACAGAAAGAACAAGACGACGACATGTGGAATCACCAGGACCCATTTGACCAGCCACAGCCACCGCGACAGCGGCTCGTCCAAATCCCCCCGCAATCGCACCGGATAGGGGCTATCGGGAGCTTCCATCACGACCTCCTCGAATCTCGATACCGAAACACGGCACCGCGCCGGACCAGTTGTTCGGCGGCGTCACGTTCGACGACGCCGATGGTGAGTTCGGACCTCGGTTATCGTCTGTTCGCGTAGCGCGCGCCGACGGCGAGCGCGGCCAGGGCTACTATCCCGGCAACGACGATCAACCGATTCGCATCGACCGTCGGCTGCCACCGCACCCGGCCGTCTCGGATGACGAAGGCACCGACCGGCTTTGCCCCGATCCCGAAGCCGGCGCCGGAGCCCTTCTCGCCATCCGGGCCCGACCCGCCGCCTCCGCCGGCACCGCCGGAGATCGTGGCGACGCCGATCACCGTTGTTCCGTCACGTTCGATCGGCGGCGCGTACACACGCTCGACCGACATCGATTCCTTGACGCTTTCGACTACTTCATCGATTCTCACAGGGCTCTCCTCGCCTACGCGGTCTGTATGTCGACATTCGGCGCCACGCCGAACCGCACGGGTCGGTCCGATCGGTGTCCGCGCCTTGTTGTCGAACGGACCTTTCGATTCGACCACCCGTCGGGCGACGGCCACCAGGGACCACCGACCCCGACCCGGGTGCCGTTCGTCGTTACCTGGCAGAGCGACCGACGCCGGTGCTGGAGCGTCGATCGTTGTGGGTTCGGTTCGGTCGCCCTTCGGACCTGTGCGAGCACGTGCCCGAGCACTCGAATTCGATCGGGTGAGCCGACCGACAGAATCTAGACGGGGGGTGTCAGAGCGTCACGGATGGTCCGGCGCATGATCTTGCCGACCGGGTTGCGGGGAATGGTATCGACGATTTCGAGCCGTTCGGGCAGCTTGAAGGACGCGACCTGACGATCCCGTAGATGGTTCACGAGGTCGGCGAGTTCGACCGAGGCTCCCGGAGCCGGAACTACCACGGCACAACACTTCTCCCCGAACACGTCGTCGGGGTAGCCGATCACCGCGACATCGCCCACCCCGGGATGCTCCATCAGCAGGCCCTCGATCTCGGCGGGCGCAATGTTCATACCGCCGCGGATGATGATCTCTTTGATCCGGTCGACGAAGATCAGGTATTCGCCGCGCTCGCCGCCGAGTTCGAACACATCCCCGCTGCACAGATAGCCCTGGTCGTCGAACGGGCTGGACGCCGCGGTGCCCTCGAGGTAGCCGCCGAAGACGCTGGGTCCTTTCAGACGCAACTCGCCCCGCTCACCGACAGCGTGGACGTCGGCGCCGGTCACCGGGTCGACCAGACGTACCGACGTCATCTTCGCGACGCGCGTCGCCCATTCCCGGTCCGGGGCACCGTAGTTCGGCAGGTGCAGGGCGCGGACGGCCGGATCCGGGATGTCGGCGGGCGCGCCGAGCAGGCACACCCCCTCGTTGGAGCCGAAGAAGTTGAGGACCTCGATTCCGAATTCGTCCTGCCACCGACGAACCACACTGGGCGGCAACGGTGCGCCGCCCGAGCCGACCCGCTGCAGCGACGACAGGTCCACCGATTCCCGGAGCGCGTCCTGCTGGAGCAGCATCGCCAGGATCGCCGGCGGCATCGAGGTGTGTGTGACGCGGTGGCGGGCGATCTGCGCCAGGAACACCGCGAGGTCCAGCGGCTGGTGCTGGACCAGGTGCCCGCCGCCGACCAGCCAGGGCAGGAACGCCGCCGCGAATCCCGCCATGTTCACCATGGGAAACGGGTTGAGGATGACCGACGACTCGTCGGTCTCGAGCCCGTCCTGAGCCGCCTGCGCGCTCGCGAACCAGTCGGCGTGACAGCGCGGGACACCTTTGGGAGCGGCCTCGGTCCCGCTGGTCCAGCAAATCGTGATCCGGTCGCCGATCGTGCGGACCAGGCCGTCGACGTAACGCCGCGCTTGCTCGGTGGCGGCAGACGACGCCGACGAGTCCATCGACACCGCGCGTGGGTCCGGATCGGGACCGAACACGAACACGCTCTCGATCCCGTCAGCCGGTTCGGCGAGCGCGAGCGCCTCGGCGGTCATGTCGCGTCCGAGCAGGCGTGACACCGTCACGACCGCCCTGGCCTCGGTGGCACGGCAGATGTTCGACAACTCGTGCTGCCGGTACGCGACCGGTACGGGGCTGACGACCGCGCCCAGGCGCCACAGCGCGAGGTACGTCGCGACCAGTGCCACCGAGTTGGGCACCTGGACCACGACCACGTCGCCCTGCCGGATCCCGCTCTCGTGGTACCTGGCCGCGAGTCGTTCGACGCGGTCGGCCATCGCCTTCCACGTGAGTGTCTCGGCCTCGATGCCCGCCAGGTCCGTCAGGTTCGCCGGATCGGACACGGCGTCGTGGTCGGGTCGGGCGTGGACCCAGCCGTCGAAGGCGTCCAGCAGGGTGGTCTCCCGCCACCACCCCTTGGCAACGTAGTCACGGATCTTCTCTTCCGGGTGGCAGAGCACAACCCGGCGCTGATTCGGGTCGGCATTCCCGGGCGCGGTGAATGGTTCGGACATGGCTATCTCCTGGAGAAGGACGGGTGTCGAGAGGGGACGAAGCGAGGAAGGGACTCAGCTCAACCGGCGCAGGACCAGCGCGGAGCCGAGGCCCAGCGCGGCCGGAATCGTGACCAGGGCGTGTTCGCCGTCGACGCGGCGGAGCCCGTCGAGGGCCGAGACGAGGAGGTTGCCGCCGGTAGCGCCCAGCGGGTGGCCGACGGCGTGGGCGCCGCCCGTGGGGTTGACCCGGTCGGGGTCGAGGCCGAGTTCGCGGATCAGCAGCAGCGGGCTGACGGCGAAGGACTCGTTGGCCTCGACGATGTCGAGGTCGCCGGCCCCGATCCCCGCACGGCGCAGTGCGTCTCGCGCCGCGTCGACCGGTGCGCTCAGCAGCGGCGAGCGGACCGACCGGTGCGTGACGGCGACGATCTCGGCGACCGGTGCCCGCCCGCGCAGCCGGCCGTTCGCCGCGTCGGGACCGGCGATCACGGCAGCGGACGCGCCGTCGGCGAGCTGCGGGGCCGTCGCGATCGAGTGCAGGCCACTCCGGGGCCGGGTCAGCTCCGGGAGCCGTCGGCGCACGCGTTCCCACGCCAGGTCGTCGTCGAAGAGGGCCGGGAGCGCCGCGAACTGCTGGGCGGTGACGTCCGGGCGGGCGCCCTCGTCGACCGCGAGGATCACCTCGCCCGAGCATTTCACCGCCACCACCGCATCCGACGGCGGCGCGGCGGCCGCTCGCCGATGCGACCGCGCCGCGAACTCGTCCAGCTCGATGCGGGTGAACCCGTGCGCGACGGCCGTCGCGTCGGCAGAGACCCCGATGGTCACGAATCCAGTGCGCTCGCCCAGCTCGTGGTCGGTGGCGATCGCGGGTGTGTCGGAGAGCATCGGTACCCGCGACATCGATTCGACACCACCGGCGACCACGACATCGACTTGTCCCGCAGTCACTTTCGCGGCGGCGGTGCCGATCGCTTCGATGCCCGAACAGCAGAGCCGGGACACCACCATGCCGCCCACGGCGTCGGGCCACCCGGCGGAGAGAGCCGCTGCCCTGGCCAGGTTTCCCCCTTGCTCCCCGGTGACCGTGCTGATCCCCAACACGATCTCGTCGACGCCCGCGGCGGCCAGACCGCGCTGCTCGAGTGCGGTGAGGAGCTGGGCGAACAGCGCGTGCGGCGGAATCTGCGCGAGGGTGCCGCCGCTGCGGCGCACCCGCCCGCGGGGCAGCCGGACCGCGTCGTAGACCAATGCCCGCGTCATGGCGTCCCCCGCCTTCTCGACAGTTGAGTGGCTTGCATCACTCTGTTAGTTGTAGTCTGACCATCACGGAACCGCAAGACCTTCAGCAGAGAGCGGCGTACATGCGTACTGACACGATTCGAATAATCGGCGGCTACCAAACAGATTTCGCACGAAACCTCACCCGGGAAGGCCTCGATGTGTCCGACCTGATGCGCGAGGTCGTCGAGGGCACCCTCGCCGACTCCGGGCTGGATGTCGGCGACATCGGCGTCGTCCACGTCGGCAACGCCTTCGGCCAGCTGTTCACCGGTCAGGGGCACCTGGGTGCGATGCCACCCTCGGTGGTCCCGGACCTGTGGGGTGTGCCCGCCACCCGGCATGAGGGTGCCTGCGCATCGGGATCGCTCGCGGTGCTCGCCGCCATGGCCGACATCGAGTCCGGCCGCTACGACTGCGCCCTGGTGGTCGGAGCCGAACTCGAGAAGACCGTGCCGGGCGACCTCGGCGCCCGGCACATGGGCACCGCGGCCTGGGCGGGCCGCGAGGGCACGGACGCAAAGTTCATGTGGCCGTATATGTTCGACAAGATCGCCGACGAGTACGACCGACGCTACGGTCTCGCCGACGAACACCTGTGGGCCATCGCGGAACTGAACGCGCGCAACGCCGGCCGCAACCCCCTGGCACAGACCCGGGATTGGGACCGGACCGCGGCGTCGTTCAGCGCCGACCCGATGGCCAATCCGCCCGTCGAGGGCCGCCTGCGCAAGGCGGACTGCGGGCCGCTCACCGACGGCGCCGCCGGCGTCGTCCTGGTCCGCTCCGACCACCCGGCCGTGCGGCGGGACGCGGCACGGCAGTCGAGCATCCTCGGCTGGGGGCACCGGACCGTAGGGCTGTCCCTCGCGGAGAAGCTCTCGCGCAGCGCCGAGGACACGTTCGTCTTCCCGCACGTGCGCGACACGATCGGCGACGCGTTCGCCCGCGCCGGGATCGCCGGCGTAGACGACCTCGACCTCATCGAGACGCACGACTGCTTCACCATGAGCGAGTACCTCGCCGTCGACCACTTCGGGATCACACCGCCCGGGGAGAGCTGGCGCGCCGTGGAAGCGGGCGACCTCGAGATCGGTGGCCGGATCCCGGTGAATCCCAGTGGCGGCCTCCTCGGCGTCGGGCATCCGGTCGGCGCAACCGGTGTGCGGATGCTGCTGGACTGCCACCGCCAGGTGACGGGCCGAGCGGACGCGTACCAGGTCGAAGGCGCGCGCCGGGCCGCGATGTTGAACTTCGGCGGAAGCACCTCGACGACAGCCAGTTTCGTCGTCGGGCACTGATCGGAATCAGGAGAGGAACATGGAGATCGAGGTACTCGGGCGCGCCCTGACGACGTTGCCCGCAGACGACGACCACCCGTATCGCACCGGCGCGTGGCGCCCACAGACCGTCGAGCGCAGTGCCGACGATCTCGAGATCGTCGGCGAACTGCCGGCCGACCTCGACGGCGTCTACCTGCGTAACACCGAGAACCCGGTGCACCCGGCCCTCCAGGGCCGCTACCACCCGTTCGACGGCGACGGCATGATCCACGCGGTCGGCTTCCGGGACGGCAAGGCGTTCTACCGCAACCGCTTCGTCAAGACCGACGGCTTCCTGGCCGAGCAGGAGGCCGGGGGGCCGCTGTGGGCCGGCATCGCCGAGAATCCCGAACGATCCGTCCGCCAGGACGGCTGGGGGGCGCGCGGCCGGATGAAGGATGCGTCCAGCACCGACGTCATCGTGCACAACGGTAAGGCACTCACCAGCTTCTGGCAGTGCGGTGACCTCTACACTCTCGACCCGACGACACTCGAGACGGTGGGCAAGGCTACGTGGAACGGACAGTTCCCGACAAGCCTCGGCGTATCGGCGCACCCGAAGGTCGACGAGCGAACCGGCGAACTGCTGTTCTTCAACTACAGCACCGACGCCCCCTATATGCACTACGGCGTCGTCGATGCGCAGGACCGCCTCGCCCACTACGTGGACATCGAACTGCCCGGGTCGCGCCTGCCCCACGACATGGCGTTCACCGACAACTACGCGATCCTCAACGACTGTCCGCTGTTCTGGCTGCCCGAGGCGCTCGAGGCCGGCCGCTACGTCTCACGCTTCCACCCCGACATCCCGCTGCGACTCGGCGTGATTCCGCGGCGGGGAACCAGCGATCAGATCCGCTGGTTCGAGGCCTCCTCCACGTACGTGCTGCACTGGACCAACGCCTACGAGACCGGTGACGAGATCGTCCTCGAGGGCTTCCACCAGGAGCACCCGGAGCCCGAGGACACCGGAGACGGCGGGATCTACCAGCGGATGTTCCGATTCCTGGCCCTCGACCGGATGGGAACCCACCTGCATCGGTGGCGGTTGAACCTGCGCACGGGAGAGGTTCGCGAGGAACGACTCTCGGACAGCGTCACCGAGTTCGGGATGATCAATCCCCGGCACGCCGGTCGCTCGCACCGCTACACCTACGCCGCCACCGGCCGCCCCGGCTGGTTCCTGTTCGACGGCCTGGTCAAGCACGACACCGTCACCGGACAGGAAGAGCGCTTCGTGTTCGGCGACGGCGTGTTCGGCAGCGAGACAGCGATGGCGCCGCGCGTCGGCGGCACCGAAGAGGACGACGGCTATCTGGTCACGATCGTCTCGAACGTCGACGAGGACCTGTCGGAGTGTCTGGTTTTCGACGCCGCTCGTGTCGCGGACGGGCCGGTGGCGCGGATTCGCCTGCCGGAGCGTGTCTCCAGCGGCACGCATTCCACCTGGGCACCGGGTTCGGCCCTGCCGCGGTGGCGAACGAACGACGACCCGACGGAGGCGATAGGACTCGATCGCCCCGGGCTATAGTTCTGGGGATGTCCGATGAGCATGCACCCGACGCGGAGCCCAGGACTCCGACCGCCGGGCGCATGCTCACCCCGGGCGGGGACAACTCCATCGCTGTGGCCCTGGGACTCCTGGGAGACGAGTGGAACCTGTGGATCCTGCGCCACTCCTTCCAAGGGGCCAAGCGGTACCGCGATTGGATGGGCGCGGGTGGAATCTCGCACGCCGTGCTGTCCTCGCGACTGGCGGTGCTCACCGATGCGGGGCTGCTCGAGCGGACCCCCTACCAGGACAGGCCCGCCCGGTACGAGTATCGGCGGACCGCCTGCGGTCAGGAGCTGTGGTCGATTCTGCTGTCGGTGTGGTCATGGGAATTACGGTGGGCGCCCGATCGCGGCGTACTCCCCCTCATGCGCCACACCACGTGCGACCGGCACTTCACACCGCGCCTGGAGTGCGCATCGTGCGGGTCCCCCGCCGACGCCCGTGACGTCGTCGCCGAGATGGGCCCGAGCGGCGGTTGGACGCGCAGCGTCCCCGCGGCCTCGAACCGACGGCGATCGAGTGGCGCCGTCCGGATGCCCCACGTGCTTCCACAGACGATGGATCTCATCGGCAACAGGTGGTCCGCCGCGATGCTGGGTTCGGCGCTTCTCGGCGCCCGACGCTACAGCGAGTTCGCCGAACGGATGCGGGCGTCTCCGACGATCGTGGCCGAGCGGCTGCGCACCTTTACCGAGCTCGGTGTGCTGAGCGAAACGCCCAGCACCGAACGTGCCGACCGGACGACCTATCACTTGACCGACAAGGGACGCGCCTTTTTCCCCGTCGTGGTGGCCATGATCGCTTGGGGCCAACGGTGGTTCCCGGCCCCCGAAGGGGACGCGATCGCGTTCACACACGTCGCGTGTGGCGACGGATTCACACCACGGTTCTCGTGCAGCGAGTGCGGTGGTGAACTGGAGCCGACCACCGTGATGGTGGAGCCGCGATCCGCGCATGTCGATCGACGAGGCCTTCCACACCTCGATTGAACTCCTCCGAGCCGACGGGGCTGCCTGGCGCCGTGGCGGATCGCGGGATCACCCACGGCGCAAGGCCGCTCCGCGTCTCGGCGGCTCAGCCCGCTTGGGGTTCGGTAAGTTGATCGCTGCGGATCCAGCATGCATGGAAACCGGACGGCACGCGCTGCGGTAGCAGCACTCGCGCAATCGGACCCGCGGCGACATCCTGAGCGTCGAAGATGTCGATCTCGCCGCGATTCTCGGCCTCGTCGTTCACGAAGCAGACCAGGTAGCCGTCGGTCTCACCGGTCGATCCGTCGCGCGGCGCGAACGGTGCTTCGGCACCCCAGCGCCCCGCGCCGAACTTGTGCTCCTCCTTGGTTCCGGTCAGGGAGTCGAAGCGCACCAGGCCGTCGAAGAGCAACATCGGCTCGTGTCCGAGGCTCATGCTGTAGGAGTAACGATGCGACTGCCCCACGATCCGCGAATCCACGCTCGGGAACTCGAGGTTCGCGTCGTCGAGCGGGGTTTCGGTCGTCGTCCCTGTCCGCAGGTCGAACCGGTATCGGTAGAGCTGCGCATCGAGACGCATATAGGCGAGCATGCTCGCCAGTGGATGATCGAAAGTCGTCTGGTGTTGCGGATTCTTGACCCGGCAGACGTCCATGATGATCTCGTCGCCCTGCTCCCAGGAGTTGACGACGTGGTAGATGTAGCACGGCTTCGCCTCGAACCACCGCACCTGTGCGCCGGTGCCGTGCCGCGGGATGACCGCGAAGCGCGAGGGCAGTGCCCGGTCGTAGAAGATGCGGTACTTGCCCGCCCGCCGGGCATCCTGATCCTGGACCAGCGGCAGGTCCATGAGGATCGAGTAGTTCTGTGTGATCGCGATGTCGTGCGGCAGCCGCGGCGCCGGCAGGTCGATCTCGGTCAGATGCGTCTGTTGTCCGCTCGGCCCGATGATGCCGTAGCGCAGGAAGTTCTGGTCGGGACCGTAGTCGAACCAGATGAGCTCACCGGTCGACTCGTCGACCTTCGGATGGGCCATCATGTCACCGGCGAAGGTCCCCAGGAAGTCCTGGGCGCCGAGCGTTTCCAACGACAGGGGGTCGATCCCGTACGGGGTGCCGCACAGGTACCAGGTGGCGAGAACCTGACCGCGGTGGAAGATGACGTCGGTGTTGGCGGCGTCCTTGATCCCCAGTCCGTGGCCGTTGCCCCACGGGTTGTTCGCGGGGTTCTCCATCAGTCCGGTCCACAGCGCGCGACCGGCCGCGGATTCCTCCGTGAACGCGCGGGTGCGGACGTATCGGTTGCGATAGCGGACCTTGCCGTTGTCGAAGTGAGCGGCGTGGATCATGCCGTCGCCGTCGAACATGTGGTAACGGCCCGGGGCCGCGAACTGCCGGTTCGGACCGTTGCGCAGGTAGACACCGTTGAGATCGTGGGGAATCTCGCCGATCACCGGCAGATCGTCGAGCGTCAATTCCTCCTGCACCGGCGCGAAAACGCCGAGGAGGTAAGGGTTTTCCGCGGTGCTGTCCGCGGGGCGCGCGACGGCAATCGGGGCCTCGCTCGCCGATGGCTTCGTGTTCGTCATCGAGTGTTTCCTTTCGTCGAATGACCTATGCCCCGGTTCGCGGGCTCTTCAGGGGTGGAATATCAACTGAGTGCAGCGGAACAGGGCGATCGTGCTGCCTTGGTCGTCGCGAACGGTCGCGTCCCAGATCTGTGTTCGTCGGCCGCCGTGCATGCGGACCGCGGTCGCGGTGACAACCCCCGACCGCGCCGTGCCCAGGTAGTTCGTCTTGAGTTCCACCGTGGTGAAACCGGTGGCGTCGGCAGGCAGCGCCAACCGGGTCCCGATCCCGCAGGCGGTGTCCGCCAACGCGACCACGCTCGCCGCATGGAGGTATCCGTTGGGGGCGAGCACCCGTTCCTGAACGGGCAGTTCGCCGACGACCTGCTCCGCAGTGGCCGCGAGGATCCGCATGCCGATCGTGCCCGGCAAGCGGCCCGTGAGCATGTCCGTCAGTTCCTCGGCGAGTGGCCGATCCACGCCGGTCGGGGTCGGTCGCGACGCTGCCACCGGGGATGCCTTCTCACTCACGGTTCAGCCTTCTCGAGCGATCTCGCTACGCAATGTGCGGCGTTGCAGCTTGCCGATCGGGTTGCGGGGCAGTTCGTCGACCGTGACGAGTTTCTCCGGCAGCTTGAAGGATGCGACGTCCTTGGCGCGCAGGAAGGCGACGAGGTCGTCGAGTACGACCTCCTGCTGCGAGGCGGGAACGACCACCGCGCAACACTTCTCGCCGAGAACTACATCGTCGTAGCCGACGATCGCGACATCGGCGACCGCTGGGTGTTCGAGGAGCAGGCCTTCGATCTCTGCCGGCGCGATATTCATCCCGCCCCGGATGATGATCTCCTTACTGCGGTCGACGAACTTCAGGTACTCGCCGGACTCGCCGCACAGCTCGAATACATCGCCGCTGCAGAGGTATCCGTCGTCGTCGAACGGGCTGCTCGCCGCCGTACCGGCGAGGTAGCCGGCGAAGACGGTCGGCCCCTTCAGCCGCAGCTCGCCGCGACCGCTGACCTCCGTGACCACCTCGCCCGTCGCTAGGTCGACGAGCCGGACCGACGTCCGCTCAGCCACCGCCGTGACCCACGTCTTGCCGGTCGCGCTGTAGTTCGGGAGATACTGGGCGCGCACCATCGGATCCGGCGTGTCCGACGGTGCGCCGAGCAGGCAGACGCCCTCGTTGGAGCCGAAGAAGTTGATCACCTCGATGCCGAGATCGTTCTGCCAGTCGCGGACGACGCCGGGGGGAAGCGGTGCGCCGCCCGAGCCGACCGTGCGCAGCGACGACAGGTCGAACGTGGTGCGTAGGCTCGAATTCTGCAACAGCATGCTGAGAATCGCCGGCGGCATACTCGTGTGGGTGGCTCGGTGCCGCTGGATCTGATCGAGGTACACCGCAAGATCGAGCGGGTGGTGCTGGACCAGGTGCCCGCCGCTGAGCAGCCATGGCAGCAGCGATGTCGCGAACCCCGCCATGTTGACCATCGGAAAGGGCCCGACGATGACCGAATCGGGCTGTGCCTGCAAACCGTCCTGCACGGCGTGCCCGATGGCCAGCCAATCGGCGTGACACCGGGGAACGCCCTTCGGCGCGGCCTCCGTACCGCTGGTCCAGCAGATGGTGAGGCAGTCGTTCACGGTCCGTGTGAGCCTCCGCTGCGCACACCGCGCCGCGTCGACCTCGTCCGCGGCGGCCGGGTCGCGGTCCAGCGGCACACCCACACCGTCGGCGGCTGGTCCGAAGGTGAAAACGTGCCGCAGGCAGGCCAGCTCGGCGGCCAGGGACAGTGCCTCCTCATGGGGCCTGCGGTCATGCAGGCTGGTCGTGGTCACGACGCCGACCGCTTCGGAAGCCGCCACGATTCGGCTCAGCTCGTGTCGCCGGTAGGACGCCGGCATCGGTGCCGCGATCGCCCCGAGTCGCCACAACGCGAAGTACGTGGCGGTGAGGGCAACCGAGTTCGGGAGCAGCACCGCGACCACATCTCCCGGGCGCACGTGGCTCGCATGGAGTTTCGCGGCGATGTCATCGACCTTCGCGGCGAACTCGGCCCAGGTCAGGGACTGCGGAGTGAGGCCGGCGAGTTCCGGCAGATTCCCGGGGTCGGTGACCGCGGGTGCGCCGGGCCGGTCCCGGACGTGTCCGTCGAGGAGGTCGAGAACGGTGTCCCGGCGCCACCACCCGCGAGCGAGATGGTCCTCGACCCGGTCTTGCGGATGACACGCGCGTAAGCGGTTGGAGGACAGGTTGTCCGCAGTGACGTTCATGGGTTCCACTTCCTTGGACGCTCGACGGGTGCGGGCGCTCATCCGAGTCGCCGGACAACTGCGGCGCCGCCGAGTCCCAGCGCCGCCGGAATGGTGATCAACGCGTACTCGCCGTCGACGCGACGCAGCTGATCGAGTGCGTTGACCAGCAGTGCGCCGCCGGCGGCGCCGAGCGGATGGCCGGTCGCCATCGATCCGCCGTTGGGGTTGACCCTGTCCGGGTCGAGCTTCAGCTCCCGCATCATGACGAGCACCGAGGCCGCGAAGGATTCGTTCGCTTCGACGACATCGAGTCGGTCGGCGGAGATCCCGGCGTTGCCGAGGGCACGTCGCGCTGCCACCACCGAGGCGGTCAACAGCGGAGAGCGCACCGCTGCCTGCGCGACGCCGACCACCTCCGCCACGGGTTCGGACCCGATGCGGGTCGCCGCGGCTCCGGTGCCGAGCACGGCAGCAGCCGCGCCATCGCAGAGTTGCGGAGCCGTCGCCGCGGTGT
The DNA here is from genome assembly GCF_032656385.1 of Nocardia canadensis. NCBI lineage: Bacteria > Bacillati > Actinomycetota > Actinomycetes > Mycobacteriales > Nocardiaceae > Nocardia > Nocardia canadensis. Next base: position 272,198 of record NZ_JAVCWB010000008.1, on the reverse strand, counting down.
GCAGCCCGACGGCGGGCCGCGGCGCACCGGGTAGCCGCTCCGCCACTCGCTCCCAGAGCGGATCCCGACCGAACAGCGGCGCCAAGTCCGCGAGACCGGCCAGGCTGATGTCGTCGCGGGGTCCCTCGTCCGCGGTGAGGATCGTTCCGGTGTCGGAACGCACCGGCACGATCGAACCGGACCGGGGTGCGGCGAGGGCACGGCGGTGCGAGGTGACGGCGCACTCGTCGAGTTCGGCTCGCGTGAATCCGTACTGCGCGGCGGTAAGATCCGCCGAGACGCCGATCGTCACGAATCCGGTCCGTTCGCCGAGGTCGGCGTCTTCCGCGAAGGCGGGCCGGTCGGACATCATCGGCACGCGCGACATCGATTCGACACCACCGGTCACCACGACCTCCGCGATGCCCGCGGCGATCTTGGCGGACGCTGTCTCGATCGCGTCGATTCCCGAGCAGCACAGTCTCGACACCACGCCGGCGTTCACGGCGTCGGGCCAGCCTGCCCAGAGCACGGCGGCGCGGGCGACATTGCCGCCCTGGTCTCCGACCGCGGTGCTCGTCCCGATCACGACGTCGTCCACCACGTCCGGCGACAAGCCACGCTCCTGAACGGCCGAGAACAACTGGGCCAGAAGGTCGTAGGCGGGGACGTCGGCGAGGGTACCGCCGTGTCGGCGGACCCGGGCCTTGGGAGTGCGAACGGCGTCGTAGATGTAGACGCCGTCGGAGAACTGGGACACAGACTTCACCCCCGCACCTGGCGGCGATCCTGGACCATACGGAATCGGCCGGCCACGAAGGACTCGTCGGTCAGCGTCGCGTTGCCCGCCGGATTGAGACCGGTGACGTGATAGTCGCTGTAGGCGGCCGCGTACTGCATCGGCATCGAGGAGACCAGATTCGCCGACAGCGACGCGCCCGCATCCGCGTAGGCGTCGGCGATGGCGTCGACGGCCGCGTCATCGGTGCAGTACAGGTACGAGCTGATGGCGCCGTGCCGACGGACGCTCGCGGTCGCGTGCTCGACGGCGGATTCCCGGTCGGCGCAGTCGATGACGAACGCCACGGGTCCGAATTGCTCGCCGTCGGGCAGCGGGTCGCCACGCCGTGGATCGACGCGGACCAGCAGCGGGGTCACCGCCCGCGCCTGCGGGTACTCGGGATGGACGTAGGCCGAGGGGCGACGCACCAGGGTGCCCTCCGCCGCCGCCCGGTCGGTGAGGGCGTCGAGCGCCTGCCGGGTCGCTTCCGACTGCAGCGCACCGCAGACGGCGGCGGCGCGGCGCGGCGCGCCCGCGAGGTCGTCTATCGCCGAGCGGAGGGCGGCGACCACGTCGTCGCGGGAGACGGGGCCGTGGTCCGTGCGGACTCCCGCGTCGGGGATGTAGATGTTCTGCGGCGTGGTGCACATCTGCCCGCTGAACAGCGACAGGCCTCCGGCCAGAGTGCGCATGGCGGCGGGCAGGTCCCGGACCGAGTCGAGGATGACGGTGTTGACGCCCGCGGTCTCGGTGAACACCAGAGTGTTGTCGACGTTGCGCTCGAGCCATGTCCCGAAGGACTGGCTGCCGGTGAAGTCGACGATGCGCGTCGCGGGATCTGTGGCCAGCCGGGCGGCGACGGGATCATCGACGGTGTCGACGACGAGTTGGATCGCGTCGGTGGGCAGCCCGGCCTCGGCGAGGACCTCACGGATGACGCTCACGGCCACTGCCGTTGCCAGCACCGAGCGCGGGTGTGGTTTGACCAGGACCGGATTGCCGGTGGCGAGGTTGGCGAGGATCGCCGGGTAGGCGTTCCAGGCCGGGAACGATGCGCAGGCGATGACCAGTGCCGTACCGAGCGGGCGTGCACGGAACCGCTTGCGCAACGTCACCTCCGACGTGCCGAACGTCTGCTGCCAGGTCACTTCCGGGGGCACGCGGCTCATGGCCGCCCACGCCATCGCGACGGCTTCCAGTCCGCGGTCCAACGCGTTGGTCCCGCTCCCGCTGCAGGCCATAGCGAGACTCTGCCCGGTGGTGTGGGACGTGATCGCGGCGAATTCCCGACCCCGCAGATGAATTCGGTGCAGAGCCTCGAGACATACCCCGACTCGCAGCTCTACGTCGGCGTCGCGGAGGGCCACCGCCGCTCGCGCAGCGCCGCCGAGCGCTTCCTCCGCCGAAGGGGCGCTGTAGGTGACGTTCAGAGCCTTGCCGGTATAGGGCGACACCTCGTCGGCCGTGATCCGGCTGGGTGTCTGCACCGAAAGGCACAGGGTTGCTCCATCGTAGGAACCGACGATGTCTTCCGCCTGCCCGCATTCGGGCGGGGCGATGGCGGTGTATCCGGTCCACGCGGAGCGTGTCTGATTGGCATCTACTGCGGCCTGCAGTAGATCGCGATGTGTTTCGAAGAACATGAAGGCTCGTTCCTGTCGACGGGGGTGCGACTGGGCGACATCGGCGGGTCCGCTGCGGAGAGATGGGCCGCGGCGTCCCACGCGCCGGTCACTACTATTATTGAAGTGAAGCAAGTCGCACAAAGATTGTCAACGGTCGACTTCTCGGCAAGGCGGCGCTGCGCCGATCGCGCGCCAACCGCGGCAGGCAGGGCGGCCGGACCGCGCTGTCAGGCTTCGAAGATGACGGTCGTGCGTTGCAGATTCACATCGCAGCCGCGGCAGCGCAGGGCGGGCCGCAGTGGGTTGCCACAGCCGTCGTGGCGCAGCCTCGGCCCCAGCTGCTCGGCCGGTACACCCGGGTGCGCCGTCGGTGTCCAGGCGAGAAGAAAGGCGAAGATCGGGAACAGCGCCCGCCCCCGGGGCGTCAGCACGTACTCGCGGCCGCCGTCACCGCGGGCGAGTATCTGCACGTCGGAGAGACGGGTCAAGCGTTCGGTGAGGGTCGTGGGTGAGATCTTCAGGATCGACTGGAACTCACCGAAGCGCCGGACACCCGACAGGGCGAGGCCGGTGACCAGCGCGCTCCACCGATCCCCGATCGCCTCCATCACCTCGGTGAACTGGAGATCGGCCCGGCTCAGGGCCGGCGAGTTCCGGGTCGACCGCCGACGACTGCCACGCGCCACCATGACCAGAGAGTCACGGTCCAGCTCGAGCCTCGCGTCTCGCGGCTTGACGGTCTCCCCGCAGTGCCCGCACACCAATTCCGGCGGGCCTCGATGCCCGCAGTCCACATGGACCATTTCGGGCTGGAGCAGCCCCTCGGCGGACCATTCGCGTTGCCACGACCACACACTGACCAGGAACTCCCACGTCGCGAGACCCAGGTCGGTGAGCATGTAGTCGTGCCGCTCGTGGCCTCCCGGCTGTGGGCGCCGCACCATCAGCCCCGCCTCGACCAGCGCGTTCAGGCGCGACGACAGCACCGCGGGCGGTGCCCCGGTCCGGTCGATCCACTGACTGAATCGCCGCACGTGGTCGACGAACGCGTCGCGAAGCACTGCGACGGTCAGACGGTCGCCCAGGAGGTCGATCGTCTGCGCCACCGGGCTCGGCGCCATCGCAGCCCCAGCCTCGTCGACCACAGCCACCCGCCTTCCCGAACCGGCGCCCGTCGCACCGATCGCGTCAGGCCTCCAACACAATAGCGATGCCCTGCCCCACCCCGATGCAGGCCGAGGCGACGCCGATTCCACCCCCGAGCCGTCGCAGGTGCCGCAGGCAGTCGATGACCACGCGAGCGGCGGACGCACCGAGCGGATGTCCCATCGCGATCGCCCCACCGAAGGGGTTGACCCGATCTGCCGAAATGCCGGGTAGCTCACGCAGACACGACAGAACCACCGCCGCGAACGCCTCGTTCAATTCGAGGACACGGACGTCCGCGGGCTTTCGCCCCGCCCGCTCCAGCGCCTTCCCGATCGCCGCGACCGGAGCCAGCGCGAACAGTTCCGGCTCGATCCCCACGACGGCCGACGCCAGAACCCGCCCGAGCGGCTCGACACCGAGTTCCTCGGCGACGGCTCCGCTCGCCACCAGCGCGGCGACCGCACCGTCACTGACCGGCGACGAGTTCCCCGCCGTGACGCTGCCGTTCGGGGAGAACGCCGGCTTCAGCGCGGCGAGCGCGGCACGATCGGCCGCACGGATCGGCTCGTCACGTTCGAGGCCCGCTTGCCCAACCACGAATCCGTCGTGCACACCGTCGGCCCACCCGCGGGTCGCGAGTTCGTGGGATCGCAGCGCCCACTCGTCCTGCTCACCGCGCCCGACGCCCTGACGTGCAGCCACCAGTTCGGCGGAGCGGCCCAGGGATTCGACCCACGGTGCGGGAAATCGGGGGTTCGTCATGCGCCATCCGACGGTGGTGGACACCAAGTCGAGCGCGCGCGGGAAGGCCGAGTCGACCGGAGGCAGGACATAGGGTGCCCTGCTCATACTCTCCGAGCCTCCCGCGAGCACGATATCCGCGTCACCGACCGCGACCCGCCGGGTCGCGGTCAGCACCGCTTCGGCGCCGGATCCGCACAGTCGATTGACCGAGACACCAGGGATCGTGTGGGGCAAGCCCGCGAGCAGCAGCGCCATGCGAGCGATATTGCGATTGTCCTCACCTGCGCCGTTGGCGTTTCCCCAGACGACGTCATCGATGCGGGCAGGATCGAGCCCGGGGTGTCGGGCGACCAAGCCCGCGATCGGCAGCGCCGCGAGATCGTCCGCGCGGATGGACGACAGCGCACCCCGAGCGGAACCGAACGGCGTTCGAACCGCGTCGATCACCCACGGTGTCCGCCCGTCCCCTGCCGAAGTCGCAAATCGGGTCATGCCGCGCTCCTCTCCTGCCGGCGCCGAACTGTTGTTGCGTAAACCGGGCCGACTGATGTCTACTTCAATAAGTGTAGCGAATTGGAGGAGTAGGGCTCACATGTCTATCGCCAGTGTGGTGCGCGTCGCAGCCGCGCGCTTCGGTCCCGACGTCGCCGTGGAAGACGGCACGACCTCGCTCACGTTCAGGGAACTGTCCGACCGTGTCCACCGCCTCGCGGCAGGCCTCGCGCAGATCGGGGTCGAGCCAGGGCGCACCGTCCTCGTGCTGTTGCCCAACTCGACGGCCGCCATCGAGATCGACCTCGCGTTGACCATCGGGGGCTATGTCCGCGTGGCGCTCAATCCACGGGTGGGCGAGCGGGATTGGGTGCGCATCATGGCGGACTGCGCACCCGCGGCGCTGATCTTCGATCCAGCGGTCGCCGGTGCGCGGGAATTCGCCCTGCGGTCGCCAACCGAGATCGTGATCGCGGCCGGCGCGGGAGATGACCTTCCATCACTCGACGACGTCCTCGCCCGGGCACCGGAGAGTTTCGCACTGCCCGACCTGGACCCCCGGTCGCTGTGCGCCCTCCACTATTCCTCCGGGACGACCGGAGTACCGAAGGGCGCGCAGCGATCGCACGCCAACAGACTGGCGTCGCTTCGCGCGATGCGTGAGCACGTCCTGGCGGGCACCCTGGACGGTGCCGAGCGCCCGGTCTTCGTCCACGCCGGGCCGATCATCCACACGAGCGGGCTGTTCGTTCTCCCGCTTCTCGAGGCAGGCGCGCGCCAGGTCATTCTCGATCACGCTCGTCCCGCGGACGTGATCGCCGCTGTCGGACGCCACGCCGCGACACACACCGCGCTCGTGCCCACCGTCATCGCGCGGATGCTCGACTTCGACGACGCCCGGCTCACACCGATGCGGAGGTTGCGCATGCTGGCGTACGCCGGAGCGCCGATGCCGGTCGAGCACATCCGCCAGGCGTACCAGCGGATCACGCCGAATCTCGTCCAGTACTACGGAATGGTCGAGGCGATCCCCCCGCTGACCGTGCTCGATGCCGCCGACCACCACCGCGGGATGACCGACGATCCCCGCCTTCTCAGCTCGGTCGGGCGGCCCTGCCCAGGAATCGAGATCGAATTCAGGGATGGCGACCGCCCCGTTCCCGACGGTGAGATCGGCGAGCTCGTGGTCAGCGGCGCGGCGGTCAGTCCCGGATACCACAATGCGGGTGCGCGAACGGATCTCGGCAAGAACCACGCGGACGGCGTCCTGTACTCGGGCGACCTCGGCCTGCGGACAGCCACCGGCTGTATCCATCTGACCGGCCGGAGCAAGGACATGATCATCACCGGCGGCTACAACGTGTACCCCCGCGAGGTCGAAGAGGTCATCTCCGGCATCGCCGGCGTGAACGACGTCGTCGTGGTGGGACTACCGGATTCCGTGTGGGGACAGCGCATCGCCGCCGCCTACACGGTCCACTCCGGTGCCGCCCTCGACGACGACAGTCTCCTCGCCGAGTGCCGAGACCGCCTGCCGGACTTCAAACGCCCCAAATCGGTCCACCGGGTCGAGGCAATCCCCCTGACACACCTGGGGAAGGTGGACCGCACGAACGCGGCACGCATGCTCGAGCGCCGCACGCAGGGCGCCTCTTCCCCATTCACCCACTGAACCGCTGACACCCCACTCCTGAGCAGGACACCATGATGAACACCCTTCTCGACTCTCTCCGCCTCCCCGTGGTCGCCGCACCGATGTTCCTGGTCTCCGGCCCGGACCTCGTGGTCGCGGCGTGCCGATCGGGCATCGCCGGTTCTTTTCCGACCCAGAACTGCCGAACCGTCGAAGATCTCGACGCCTGGATGGGGACGATCACCGACAGCCTGCGCGACGACGACGCGTCGCGACCCACCGGACCCTGGGCGGCGAACCTCATCACCCACAGCAGCAACGCACGATTGGCCGAGGACCTTCGACTCATCGCCGAGTACAAACCACAGATCGTCATCACCGCCCTCGGCTCGCCCCGGCCCGTCATGGATGTCGTCAAGAGCTACGGCGGTGTCGTCATCGCCGACGTGGTCAACATGAAGCTCGCGAGGAAGGCCGCGGAGGCCGGCGCCGACGGCATGGCGTGTGTCTCGGCCGGTGCCGGGGGCCACACCGGTCACCTCTCCCCGTTCGCCTTCACCTCCGCCGTGCGTGAGTTCTTCGAGGGGATGGTCATCATCGGCGGCGGCATCAGCGACGGGTACGGCGTCGCCGGTGCGATCACCGCGGGCGCCGACCTGGTGTACATGGGTACCAGATTCCTGGCTGCCGCCGAAAGCACAGCCCCAGCGGCGTACAAACAGATGGTCGTCGACCACGGACCGGACGACCTCGTCGTCAGCGCCGCGATCACCGGAACCCCGGCCTCGTGGCTCAAGCCGAGCCTGATCGCGTGCGGCCTGGACCCTGACGATCTCGAACCGCCGACCGTCGAGAAGAACTACACCGCGGGCACCGCCTCGCTCAAGAGGTGGAAGGACGTCTGGGCCGCCGGTCAAGGTCTACAAACCATCCGAGCCGTCGAATCGGTGAGCACGATCGTCCACCGTATCGAAAAGGAGTACGACACTGCCCTCAGCCGAGTTGCGGGCCGAACGGCCACTCGTCCTCGGGCCGGAGGCGGATCTGCACGAGATCGATCTTGGGGGACGTAGCCAGAACCGTGACGAAATGATGATGCGGCCGGAGTTCGCCTTCGAGGCCGACCTGCTGTCTCGGGGACTCTCCGACCACCTCTTACGACGACTCCGAACGCACCTGTTGCGGCCCACGTCTCGGCATCAACCCACTGGATACGCCACACCACCCTCGCCTACATCGAACGGGACTGCTCCGAGTTCGGTTGACTCGCAGGATGCGGGGTTTCAGGCCTCGAGTGCGGGCTGGTTGACCCGTTCGATTCAGATGGCGATGGCCACCCGCGGTTCCTGACGGGAATCCCAGTGTCGACTGTCGAGAACGTTGCGGACTCGCAGGCCGACCTCGCGAAACCCAGGAGCAAAACGTTGGGTCTACCTGCATGTCTATAGCGTAGACCTACAACATCTGTCTTCGTCGTTGACATCACTTCCCGGTAGGCGTGTACTGGGAACACCACCCGGTTCGGAAGTCGGAGACTTGCGGGTGATCAGGGGTCAGCTTGCGTCTACGTGGAAGCTGGCAAGCTCCTCTGTGGCCAACCACGAATGAGGAATCCGATGAGCCCCACGACCTTAGACCACGTTGTCGGCAGTGTGATCAAGGCTCACCCCGACCAGGCTGGTGGCGGCAGAGGTCTACTACCACCCGATAACGCCATGGCCGTTCACCTTGCTCAGCATCTGGACGACATCGGCGACGCGGTATCGGCAATAGTTGAGCAGTGCCGAGACAATGCCGCAGGCGTTGATGAAGCTGTGACCGAGGTGGTCACCGACCTCGACGAGATCATCTTCGAAGCACATTCCTTCCTGCGCAGACTCAGCCCGTAGTCCATGCAGCACACTGCTGCAGATCGACACGCAGCTACCCCGGACAGTTCTGCCTGAGCTGTCTGCGCAGGAAAGAGGCCGGCTACCCGCCTGCACGGCGAGAGCCGCTGCGAACCGCGTGCGTTCGCAGCGGAGATGCGATCAAGCCGCGCGCGATCACCGACCCGTCGAATCGTTCGCACGCAGACGACGCCACCGCCCATCGCACATATGCTTTACGCACCTGCGGAGAACGAGGGGGGATCAGGTGGGTGACACTCTGCATGTCGGCGACACGATCGGCCACGGCCAATTCCTGAGCAATGGGCGATTCCGCTTGACTCTACAGTCGAACGGAGTCTTGTCGCTCTCGGAATCCGGACGCGAGGTGACCGCGATGGCCCAGCGCGAAGATGGTCTCGTCACACAGATCATCGAGATGACCGCCGGTGGGCTCGTCGCCTACGATGCCGCCGGAACCGTGCTGTGGGAGGTCCCGTCGAGAGCGCCGGTCAGCTATGTGAAACTCGAAGGCGACGGGGACATCGCCATGTACGACGCGCGGGGCGAGGTCATCACTGCCCAGCACTCGGGGCGCTTTCGCACTGTCGGCGCGGAACTACGCGTCGGCGAGAGCCTGACGCGTGGCGAATCCATCACGCGAGGGGGGTTCGAGTTCGCCCTCGCCCGGGACGGGGTTCTGGTTCTGCGGAAGGGGATCGATACGCTGTGGGTCTCCCCTCCAGACATCGTCCCTTCGACACGAGCCACCCTCCAGTTCAACGGACGATTCACGGCGCACGGTGACGAAGGAGAGAACTGGAGCTTCGGCCCCGGCAGCCGCGACATCGACCGGTTGACTTTCCGCGATGACGGCGAGCTCGTCATCCTGTCGCGCACCGGCAGGCAACTGTGGTCCCTGCGCACCGGAACAGGATCGACAGCACCGATCGACATCGGGCGGAAACTGGACAGAGGCGAGTCGATGCAGATCGGTGAGCAGCTCCGAAAAGGAGTCTGCACGGTCACCCTGCACGAGAACGGGAACCTGGTGTGGCGGATGGGTACGCAATTCTTGCGTGAATCCTTCACCGGCGAATACGGATTCGAACGTCTCAGCATGAACTTCAACGGCAGCGCATCCCTGGACACGGCCGACGACATGTTCTTCGATCTCTCCGAAACCGCGGGCAGCGCCGCGACGCGGCTGTCGCTGCACCGGGACGGACGCCTGGTGCCCACCAGCGATATCGGAACGGCGGTCAGCGACGACATTCGGGGATTCACCCCGTACGATCTCGGCTACTCGTTCCTGCCTGTTGGTGACGGGTTGACGCATGGCCGGTATCTGAAGAACGGCACCACCACACTCACGTTCGGACCGGACGGAAACCTGACCCTGCACCACGGCAGCTCCATCTCCTGGAACACCGAAACCGCCGGCACCGGAGCGGATATCGTGCTCCTCGACGACAGCGGAAATCTCAGGCTGTCATCGAGCGGCGGCGACGTGTGGCAGACATATACGGTCGGATATCGAATCGACGCACTGGAGATCAACAGCTCGGGCACCGCCGAACTCAGATCGGAGAACTCGGTTCTCTGGTCTTCGGCACATGGTCGGCTCGTCAGCGAGTTCCATCTCGTCGGGCACTACTTGCCGCGCGACGCCAGCTTGCGCTGCGGCGACTACCTCAGCAACGGAAACTACACGCTGACCTTTCGTTCCGACGGCGCCCTGGAACTGCGCTCCAGCGAAGCCGACAACGCCACCGGATGGGTGCGAAACGCCGGCTGCGGTGCGGTTCGGGCAACCCTGCAGGGGGACGGGAATTTCGTCGGCTACGACGCGCGCGGCCGTCCCATGTGGGCTACCGGCACCAACGGCGTGGCGGTCAGCTGGCTCGTCCTGTACGCCGAGGGAACGGTGGCCCTCGTGAACTCCGCGGAACAACAGGTATGGTCGATAGAACCGTCGCGAACACCACCGGTCCAGCGACCACCGGCCGAACAATCTCCTGCCGTCGCCGGTGTCGTCCAGGAACCCGCACAGGCCGGCGTTTTCGCCACGATGCTGGAACCGTATCACCAGGAAGCCATGGCCCAGGCCGAGGAATTTCGGGCAGAGATGATTTCCCGTGGCACCGAGATAATCGGCGAGGTCGTTCGAACCGGGTTCCAGACGCTCGGAGACTTCTTGAACGAGTAGGAGCGCCGCCGTCGGAAGCGCACGTCAGCGCGTCCTCGGAGAGTCAGAGGCCCGGGCTGCGCACCGGTCATGACGTCATCGCCTGCGGCTGAACAGCTCCGCTGCGGTGTATTCGCGACTCGGCAGGGTGTCCAGGGCCGCTACGATTCGACGTTCCTCCCACTGGAAATGGGACTCCAGAATCGCCGACAGCCCGGCGATCTCCCCACGCACCGTGTCGAGTCTCTCGACGCTGAGCTCGGCGAGCGCGGCGGTCATCCGGGTCAGGATGTCTGCGACCAGATGGTGGTCGGCGGCGAGTTCGGCCAGTACCGGTGCCAGATCGGGGAAACGCTGGGCCAGAAGGGGAAACGCCGTCCGGTCCTCGCTCGTATGGTGGTCGGCGAGGGCCTGGCAGAAGGCCAGGCAGTGCGTACGCAAGTCTCGCAGCGGGCCGATCGGTTCGTTGTCCGGATACTGCTCCAGTGCGCGGGCGATGCGGCGCAGTTCGCCCCGCAGCCAGTGGTGGGTGTCGATCAGTTCGCGGCCCAGGGCGCCGACGTGCTGGGATTCGGTGGACATGGCGATCTCTCCTCGTGACGGAGGCCGGATGCGGCCATCGCTGCCGACGAGGACACGCGAAGGCCGAAAAATGCTGGGGCAGTAGAGTTATGCGCCACGCACGGCGCGAGCCGTGGTGTCAGCAGGGCAGGAGAAGTGGTCCCATTGGCTGCCTTCCGAAAGCGGTGCCTCCATGCCGACGCCGTCCACCCGGCGTGTACACGCGACACCGCATCCTATGCTGCGGCAGCGAGGGGTCTGTTCGCCATTACCAATTCGGCATCGTGGCCGCCCGAGCGCGGCGAGTGCGCGGGCGGCCGAAGTCCTCGCCGAATGTCGCGACACACAGTCACATGCCCGATGTGCTCACCCTGGCGGGTTGGTGGGTTGCGTCGAGAGGGATCAACTAGCCGAGGTGAACTCAGGCCGACTACTGCGTGGTCGGGAATCCTGCAGGCAGCTCGGCGGAGTCGAGGATCGCCGAGGCGGCAAGGACCGCGAGTGGGCTGAAAGCCGCTGCGACCTGCCTGGAGAGGGGCCTATTGATCTCAATGTCGTCAGCCCTAGACGACTAGGAGACACTGGTGATCGAAGGGGCAGTGGACGTGGCGCTAACGCTGGGGCGCGAGGGGCAGCTTTGCGCCTTGCTGGATCGGGTCGAGGATCGCGACCGAACCACGGTGCCGATCAGCATCACGCCGAGCGCGGCGGCGACGTTGTGCCGAGCATGTTCGATTTCCCTTTCCTCAACAACGTTCACGTTCAGCCAAGCATGCAGGTACGAGCGTCAGCCGCAAGGCCGCGGCAGACTTGCTCCCGGCTCCGGCAACACCAGAAGCGCCCGAGATCAGTGATTGCACCAACCCCCGAAACATCGACCCGGCGAAGTGCCTGCTCACCTCCCCGTCGGCATCGTGATCCGCAGCTCCGGCGGACGAAGGAGGTCAGGGTGCCTGCGGCGTCGGTGCCCGGTAGGCGGCGAGGAAGACTTCGACTCCGGCGTCGGCGTAGTGGTCGAGTTCGGCATCGGTGAATCGGGTGTCGTCACCGCAGAACATGACCTTGTTGACCGGGACCGAGACCACCAGCCAGGTGAAATGATTCGCGGCCAGCTCGGGCTCGACGGTGCGCAGCAGGCCGCGTTCGGTCAGTTGCGCGAAGCAGGAGGCCAGCATGGCGTGGACGCGTTCGGGACCGGCTTCGAAGTAGGCCCGACCCAGCTGCGGGAAGCGGCCGGCCTCGGCGATGACGAGCCGACGCACCCGTAGCTGCGCGGGCCGGGTGAGCAGGTGGACGAACCGGTGCGCCACCATGCGCAGGGTGGTCTCCACGTCGTCGGCGGAGGCGAGCTCGCCGATGGCTTCCCGGAACACCTGGTCGATCCCGCCGAGGCGGTCGAACACGATCTGCTCGAACAGCTTGTCCTTGCTGCCGAAGTGTTTGTAGATCGTCTGCTTCGACGAACCCGCGACTTTGGCGATCTCGTCGGTCTTCGCGCCGAGGTAGCCGTCGCGCAGGAACACCTCCATGGCCGCCTCCATGATCCGGCGGCGCGCCTGCTCGGCCGCGGTGTTCCCGACGAGGTCGGGTGCAGTTTCGGTCTGGGGCATGAGGCCTCCGGTATGTCGGATTCTCGGATCTGTTGACACCGACACCAGTGTACCGTACTGTTCAGTTCACCCAGAACTGTACGGTACAGTACACACCCTGAATCGAGCCGAGGACCTGCTCATGACCACCACTACCCCCGTCGCTCCCACCCTCGACCCCGCAGCGCACCACCACCACCCCGCGCTCGTCATCGCCGCCACCACCGCCGCAGCGCTGGGCGCGAATCTGGCGCTGTGGCTGGCCGGTTCGGCCGCCGGTGCGGAATTCAGCTACCTCGGCAACGGGACCACCGCCACCGCGACACTGGTGTGGGTCGCGGCCGAGACCGTGCTGCCGCTGCTGGTCGGACTCGGGCTGGCGACGGTGCTGGCGCTGCGTTGGCGCCGCATCCTGACCGTCGCCTCGGTCATCGGCGCGGTGGCGGCCCTGGCGACCGGGATCGGCCCGCTGGTGACCGATTTCGACTCCACCACCAGCTCGGTCTGCCTGGCGCTGATGCACCTCGTTGTCGCCGCGGCCGTCGTGATCGGGCTGCGTTCGGTCGCGACGTCGCTGCACTGACCTTCACCACCCAGCACCACTGTTCACCCACACTCTCTCGACCGATCGGCCGAGAACGACCACCACTGATGGAGAATCCGATGCGCAAGATCATTTCCAGCCTGTTCGTCTCCGCCGACGGCGTCGCCGAAGCCCCCGACACCTGGCACTTCCCCTACTTCAACGACGAGATGGGCGCCGCCATCGGCGCCGGTATGGGTACCTCCGATGCCATGCTGCTGGGCCGGGTGCAGTACGAGGAGTTCGCCGCCCACTGGCCCACCAGCGACGACGAGTTCGCCGGCTTCATGAACAACCAGAAGAAGTACGTCGCCACCACCACGCTCACCGAAGCCACCTGGAACAACACCGAGATCATCGGCGGCGACGTCCTCACCGGGATCAGCGAACTCAAGACCACCGACGGCGGCGACATCGCCATCACCGGAAGCCTCACCCTGGTCCAGTCCCTGCTGCGCGCAGGCCTGCTCGACCAGCTGCAGCTGTTCGTCCACCCGGTCGTCCTGGGCAAGGGCGCGCGCTGGTTCGACAAGCTCGACGACAGCGTCGAGCTGAAACTCGCCTCAGCCGAGGCGTTCAGCACCGGCGTGATCAACCAGATCTACACCCCCGCCAAATAGCGGTCACCACCACCGAACCCGGACGGGGATGGTGCTCGACACACTGGAGAACATCGACTGCGGTCAGCTTTCCGACGTCGGCGCTGCAGGGCTACTACCCGGCCGGCTCGATGTGGATCACGCGGCGGTGGCCGGTCACTCACTGGGTTGCCGCCGCGCTACTCGCCGCCGCGCAGGACAACCGATTCGACGCCGCGATCAACGTGGAGGCCCTCCTCGCATTGCTTTCGACGGGCGGGCCCCCGTCCTCGCCCTCGTATCGGGGCAGGGAACCGGCAGCACCGATGGGGACGAGCGCTACGCGGATGCGCTCAGGCATGTGCTGGCCACCGCCGCCGAACCCAACTACCAACTCACTGTCCCTGGCGCGGCACACCGCGGGTTCACCGACGCACCGCTGTATCTTCCGCCTATACCTGCGCTACTCGGGACACTGAAACGTGAAGAGAGCCTGCGGATCCCAGCCGGGGCCTCGCGCGCGTACCTGGACGCCGTGGTCCGCGGACAAGACAATGGGCTCACGAACGCTCGCCGATCTTGGAACGCTGGATCAGCCGCGACAGGTGCGGCACTGTAGGGCGAACCAGGGAAGGGAATCTATGAAGTCGATCGACACAAGTCTGCGGACGGACTCCTCGCGAAAGCCGGCCCTCGAATCCATCCGCGCCGCGCTGCGGCGGATCGGCGGGCACGTCATCTCACCGGGCCGTCTCGCTGCCCCGGTCGCCCTGGCGGTGCTGGTATCGGGCCTGGGCGCGCTGAGCGGCCCGGAGGCACACGCGTCCGAGGTCACCCAGCGCAGCTACACCAATGCAGCGGGCACCCGCGACTACTACCTACACGTCCCGCCCGGTGATCTTGCGGGCAAGCCCCTCATGATCTACCTGCACGGCTGTACCGATCCGGAGGCGCAGCTGGCCGGCAACGGGTTCGCGCTGACGCGGGTCGCCGACGAATTGGGCTTCGTTCTCGCGTACCCGATCCAGACCCGAGCAGCCAACGAGCGCCACTGCTGGAACTGGTTCGATCCGGCCAACCAGCAGCGCGAGACCGGTGAGCCGTCGATTGTCGCGGGCATCACCACCACCCTGATCCAGGAGTTCGGGCTCGATCGCGACCGGGTCTATGTCGGCGGCTACTCTGCGGGCGGCGGCATGAGCACGGTCATGGCCGCCACCTACCCGGACCTGTACGCCGCGATCGCACCGATGGCCGCAGGGCCGTACGGGATCAACCCGCAGCCGCCATACACCGACATCACCGGCGCCGGCATTATCGAGGCCATGGGCCCGCGCGCCCGCCCGGTGCCCGCCTTCTTCCTCCAGGATCTGGCCGACCAGACCAGCCTCTACCCGATCGGACGCGCGAACATCCTGCAGTGGCTCGGCGCCGACCGGCGGGCGGGCATCCGCACCCTCGCGGACACCCCTACCGCCGTCACCACCACCGCCGACCCGGTGCCCGCGACTATCGAGCACTACTCGAGCCAGGGCTGCGAGCTGGCCCAATTCGTCACACCGATCGGACCGGATCACATCGGCGGCGGACTACTGATGCAATCGACCAGCGGTCTGGCCCTGCAACGCAGAATGATGGAATTCCTGCTGGCGCACCGACTTCCCGGCCTGCAAGGAGCCTGCTGACCCGGCCGTCCCGCGCCCCGGCTCGACGGTGGTGCACGCAGTCACCCGAAGCGATCATGGGATTCTGGCAATGAAACACGACTCCCCCACAGTTCTGGAAGCACTCGACACAGCCTGGGACCCAGAACGCGGATACCTCGGCGACCTCCGCGACGGCAGATTCGTCCCCGAGCTGGGTGACGCGTACCTGGAGCTCCTCCAGACGATCGAGATGCCCGAACGAGAACGGCTTCACCCCGACTTCGTCCGACTGCTGTGGTTCGCCCCGCGGTTCTCCGAATGGCAGACCCAACGCACCGTAGATCGAGGAGCCGACCGGGTCGAACTATCGGAGTACTCGAACCTGATTTGGAACGCAATCATAGAACTGCTCGGCGCTGAAGTTCCCCCGCCTTCTCGGAGAAGCCCCTCGACGTCGCCACGCCCGAGGGCACACCGAGGTAGGTACTGCGGCAGCCGTTCCAATTCTGAGGTGACTGACCGAACTGTGGTATTTCGGTGGGGTGACCACGCGAGCGTGCGAACCACCCCGCCCGCGAGTCGAGGTAGAGGTCGATCGAGTCGAGTACGTGGATTCGGCCACATGACGGTCTTCCGCGTGGGCCGAACGATGACGAAAGGCATTAATCTCAGAGCCTTTTCGACCATGTGTCGAACACCACACTCCGAAAGAATCGACCCATGGACACCATTACCCCCGCCGAGAACATCGAGCGCCAACTGCTTCGCATCAGCTGGGATGTGTGCTGGTCACACCCCCGACGCGCATTCATCGCTTACTGCGTCGACTTTCCAAATCTGTCGTGCTCGCACCCGACGTCGTCCGATGCGGCGCTGGACGGATTGGAGAACATGGTCCGGATCGAGCTGCGCCGAAGCCAGTGACGATGTCGTCCCAGGCGATGCCACGCCTCGCCGGCTTCAGGCCCGAGTCGCGAGAAATTCGACGCACGTGTGGATGGTCGCCAGACGCGGATAGTCGCATTCATCGATGCGGATTCTCGTCGCTGTCGTGAGCCGCTCGACGAAGGTCAGGAAATCCAGAGAGTCGAGATCGAGAGTAGTGCGCAGAGGGGCATCTGCTGGCAGGGTTGCCAGATCGGCGGCGGTCGCGAAGCCGCGCAGCGCACGTCGGACGGCCTCCTCCGCGTCTTCACGAGACAGCGTTGCGGACATGGCGTTCACACCTCTCTGAATTCACAACTGCTCCGGATGTTGCAGCAGGTCGCCGATCGTGTTGAGGAAGCGCGCGCCCACGGCGCCATCGCTCGCGCGGTGGTCGGCGGACAGAGTGACCGTCGCCTGTGGGCGGACTCCTAGTAGGCCGTTCACCGCGCATGGTCGCTCACTGACGGCCCCGAAACCGACGATCGCCACCTGCGGCGGGGGAATCACTCCGAACACCATGTCGACGCCGAGGTCGCCGAGATTCGTGACGGTGATACTCGCCGGCGCGGCATCCGAGGACAGGAGTCGTGCCGAACGCGCCCGGTCTACGGCACCCCGGAGCCGCACCATGAGCTCACCGAGCGGGACCGAGTCGGCACCGACGATGGTCGGAGCGATCAGGCCACCCCCGCGCAGGGAGACGATGACCCCGAGGTCTACGGACCCGGACGGATGGAATGCGTCATCGACCCAGTGGCCGTTGACCTCGGGGACGGCGAGCGCGGCCAGCGCCACCGCACGCATGTGTACCGCGGCCATGATCATCCGATCCTGTACCGAAGCGGCTGCGTTCGTCGCGTGCAACCAATCGGTCGCGGCACGAAGATCAAGGGTGGCGGACAGATAGTAATGCGGGATGGTCTGTTTGGACTGTGTCATCGTTGTTGCGACGGCTCGGCGCACCGCGGCCCGGTCCCGCGGGCCGCTTGTGCGAGGGAATGTACGGACCTCGACGGGAGGCTGGTGCTCCGCCGCCTGCTCGACATCACCGAATCCGATCGCGCCGTCAGGTCCGGTGCCCTGGACGGCAGCGAGGTCGACACCGCGGCGGGCCGCCAGGTCACGGGCACGTCCGGACGCCCGGATATGGGGTGCCGGGTGCGTCGCGCCGTCGGCCCCGGTCAAGTCCGGCGCGGGCGGAGGCGATGCCGGGATCCTGGTGGGCGCGATGTCGCGCACGGCGACGGCGTCGTCTATGTCAGCGCGCAAAACGCGTCCATCGGGCCCGGAACCGTGGACCGACGACAGGTCGATACCCGCTTCCTGCGCCAAACGCCGGACCAGCGGAGTGGCCCGCACCCGGTCGACCGGTGCCGAACCCGTGACCTCCCGCGGCGCGGAGTCGTTCACCGGGTGCGCCGGCGACGAAGCGGGCTCCGTGGCGGGATGATCGACCGGTCGAATGGTCGCCAGTGCGGTGCCCACCGGTACGGTGGTCCCCTCCGGCACGAGCAGTTCCGCGATGGTTCCGTCTTCGAAACACTCCACTTCGATCGCGGCCTTGGCGGTGTCGACCTCTGCGACGATATCGCCCTTGCGCACGACATCGCCGGGACCGACTCGCCATTGCAGGAGAGTGCCCTGCTCCATGTCAGCCCCCAGCGACGGCATGCGGAATTCGGCCATCAGCCCGCCACCTCACGTATCGCAGCGACGACGTCGGTCGCTTGGGGCAGCGCGGCCCGCTCGAGGTGTTCGGCATACGGGATCGGAACCTCGGCCGTGCACACCCGGCGCACGGGGGCATCGAGCTCGTAATAGGCATCCTCGGCGGCGCGCGCGGCGATCTCGGCGGCGATCCCCACACTGCGCCAGCCCTCATCGACGACGACGAGGCGATGCGTTCGGCCCAGCGATTCCAGCACTGTCGCCTCATCCAACGGTCGCAGGACTCGCAGATCGATGACCTCGGCATCGATCCCGTCGGCAGCCACTTCGTCCGCGGCCGCTCGCGCCACCCGCAGCGCGCCACCGTAGGCCACGACGGTCACATCCGAGCCGTGCCGCTGGATCCGCGCCTGGGTGATATCGGTCGCGCCCGCGTTCTCGTCGACGTCCTCCTCGCTGTTGTACAGGGCGATCGGCTCGAAGATCAGCACCGGGTCAGGATCTTGCAGCGCGGTCCACAGCATGCCGCGAGCGTCGGCGACCGTCGCTGCCGAGACCACGCGCAGTCCGGGGATATGGGCGTAGAAGGACTCCAGACTGTGCGAGTGCTGGGCTGCCAGCTGCCGTCCCGCGCCGGTGGCCATCCGGATCACCAGCGGGACCGACACCTGCCCACCGGACATGTGGCGCAGCGTAGCCGCGTTGTTGAGTATTTGGTCGAGGGCAAGAAGGCTGAAATTCACGGTCATGATCTCGACGATGGGCCGCAATCCCCCGAGCGCCGCGCCGATACCCGCACCGACGAAGGCCGACTCGCTCAACGGAGTGTCTCTGATGCGGTCCGGCCCGAACTCGTCGAGCAGACCCCGGCTGACGCCGAAGCAACCGCCGTAGGCACCGACGTCCTCCCCCATCAGGAAGACTCGTCCGTCTCGGATTATCGCCTCGCGCAACGCTTCACGTACCGCGTCACGGTATGTCGTCGTCATGGCGTCTCCGTGTAGACGTAGCGAGTGAGATCTTCAGTCGGCTCTATGGCGGCGGCATCGGCCACGGCGACCGCGGCGTCGATCTCGTCGTCAGCGACTCGCTCCAGCGCTTCGAGATCGTCGGCGCCGAGATCGCCCGTGTCGCGCAGGTGGGCGAACAGCGCGGGAATCGGATCGCGCCGGACCCACTGCGCGATCTCGGCCTTGTCGCGATAGCGGTCCGCGTCGTACAGCGAATGGGCTCGGAATCGATATGTCCGCAGTTCGAGGAAGCATGGTCCGCCGCCGCCACGGATAGTGGCCACCGCCCGGTCCGTCGCGGCGGCCACCGCGCAGGCGTCCATGCCGTCAACCGGCCACGCGGGCAATCCGTAGGAGGAGGCGCGCAGGGCCAGGTCTGTCACAGCGTGTTCGTGGGCGAGGGCAGTCCCCATGGCGTATCGATTGTTCTCACAGGCGAACAGCACGGGAAGCCGCCACAGAGCCGCCAGATTCAGCGATTCGTGGAATACTCCCTCGGCCATGGCCCCGTCGCCGAACAGGCAGACCGTCACGGCGTCGCGTGCTCGGACAACGTCGGCCAGGGCCAGCCCGACCGCGATCGGCAGGCCGCCGGCGACGATGGCGTTGCCGCCGTAGAAGCGGCGCTCGACGTCGAACAGGTGCATCGATCCGCCGTGCCCGCGGCTACAGCCGCTCGCCCGGCCGTACATTTCGGCCATGATCGAGTTCATCGGAACACCTCGGGCGAGCGCGTGCCCGTGTTCGCGGTAGGTCGACACCACCGCGTCCTCCGGTGTGAGAGCGCCCAGCACGCCTGACGCGACTGCCTCCTCACCGATATACAGATGGAGAAATCCGCGAATCGTTCCCTCGCTATAGAGCTGGACGCAGCGCTCCTCGAATCGGCGAATGCGGACCATCTGGCGCAGCAGATCGATGCGCCGCGCGCTGTCCGGCGGGTAGTCGGGGCCGGTCACGGCGCCTCCTCCACGGTCGAGACGTCACCCTCGGGCAGGCCGAGTTCGCGTGCCTTCAGCAGCCGCCGCATGACCTTTCCGCTGCGGGTGTGGGGCAGGCTGGACGCGAAGTCGATCTGCTTGGGCGCGACCGCGCCGAGTGCGCTCCTGCCGAAGGCGATCAGTTCTGATCGCAGTTCCTCCGACGGAGGAATACCGGACCGCAACACCACGAATGCCTTGACGACTTCGCCTGCGACCGGATCAGGCGTCCCGATGACACCGGCCTCGGCGACCGTGGGGTGCCGCATCAGAGCACTCTCGACCTCGAACGGACCGACCAGATGGCCTGCCGATTTGATCACATCGTCGGCACGACCGACGAACCAGTAGTAGCCGTCACCGTCGCGGCGGGCCAGATCGCCGCTGAGATACCACCCGTCGACGAAACACCGCTGATATCGCTCGGGTTGGTCCCAGTAGGCCCGGAACATCGATGGCCAGCCCGTGCGCAGCGCGAGCTCGCCGATCTCCCCCACGTCGGCGACATCGATGGCACCGTCACGCACCAGTGCGCGCCCGTCAGCACCACGCCGCACCACCGCCGCCTCGATACCGGGGACCGGTCGGCCCATCGATCCGGGCCGCACCGGGGTGGCGGCAAAGTTGGCGATCATGATCGCGCCCGTCTCGGTCTGCCACCAGTTGTCGTGCACCGGTTGGCCGAGGACCCGCTCACCCCACAGCACCACCTCTGGGTTGAGCGGCTCTCCTACACTGGCGATGAATCGCAGACACCCCAAGTCGGTGCCCGCGGGCAAGTCGTCTCCGCTACGCATGAGCATGCGCAAAGCGGTAGGCGCGGTGTACCAGACCGAGACACGATGGGCCGTCAGAATCCGGTACCACCGCCGGGCATCGAACTCGCTCTCGTCACTGATCAGCGTGACCCCCAGACACAGCGGAGCGATGACGCCATAGGACATCCCGGTGACCCAGCCGGGATCGGCTGTGCACCAGAAGATGTCACCGTCCTGTAGGTCCAAAGCGAATCGTCCGGTCACGATATGGGCGAGTACCGCACCGTGGACGTGAAGTGCCCCTTTGGGTCGTCCCGTCGTACCACTGGTGAAGTGCAGGAGTGCGGGGTCCTCGGCCGTCGTGGGTGTGAGCTCGAAGTCCGGGTCGGACGCGGCCATGGCCGCGGGCAGATCCGTTCCTCCTGGTCCCCCGTCGGTGAGCAGTACCTTCCGCAGAGCGGGCAGCGCGTCCCGGATCGGAGCCACTTTACGCCGATAGAGCGGCTCGGAGGTGATCAACGCCGCGGCGCCGGCGATATCGAGCCGCTGACGGACTGGCTCCGGGCCGAACGCCGAGAACATCGGCGCAACCACACATCCAGCCTTCAGGATCCCCAGCACCGCGATATACAGATCGGGACATCGGCCCAGCAATATTCCGACACGCTCACCGCGCTGAATCCCTTGTGCCCGAAGCACGTTCGCGAACCTATTGCTCGCCTCGGCAAGATCAGCGTAGCTCGATTCCACCACAACGCCGTCGGCCCGGACCCATCGCAACGCGATGGTGCGCGCCCTGGGGCCCGCGGCGTGCCTGTCGACCGCCTCGTACGCGATATTGAGACCGCCACCGGGCAACCCGGCGAGCTGCGAGCGCGCCGCGTCCCAAGAGAAGTCGCGACACGTCGCGTCGTAGTCGCGCAGATTCGCAGGACCACGTCGCGGGCTCTGTGTGCCCATCGACCCAACGGCGAGCGGGTCGTCGCACGGGGCGCCGGGTGGGGTCATTTCCGTCCTTTCGTCCTCGTCCAATCGGGCGATCATCGCGTTGCGCTCAGACCGGGGTGACTCGGCTGATGCTGCATCGAGGAGAACCGCGAAGCCGCGACCTCCTCCTGCGCCCGCAACTCGGACCCGGTGAGCACATAAGCGTCCGATCCGGGAAAGGTCAGCGCCCGATGACCGTCATCGGCCCAGTGCACCAGGTAGGGCGGCGACCCGTCTGCTGAGTGCACTTCCTCGATCAGCCCCCGCCGGACGGCGCCGCCGACGGTATGTCCCTCGACGACGAGCCAGTCACCCGGTTTCGCATGCACGACGGGCCTCCTGATCGTCTTCCTTGTCAATGTCCATGCTCCGATTCGCTCGCTCGCCGCCATAGTGCCGATGGTCCCGCCAGGAAGGGGCGATCGGACAGTTCTCGCCTGGTGCCGCTCGGCGACGCCCTGACATCGGACTGTCGGGTCGGCCGAGGTCACCCACCCGTCTCGACGGCGATACGACGTTCCTGCGTCTTCTCGGGCTCGGTCACAGGGATCGACACGGTGAGGATGCCTTGGTCGTACTTGGCGGAGATGTCGTCTTCGGCCGCACCTGCGGGCAAGGCGATCGAGCGAGTAAACGAGCCGTATCCGAACTCGGTGCGACCTTTGGTCTCCTTGCGCTCGCTACGCTCGGCCGTGATTGTCAGCACGCCCTCTCGTACGGTCACGGCGATATCCTTCGCTGGATCGACACCAGGGAGTTCTGCCCGCAGCAGGTACTTGCCGTCGGTGATCTCTTCCTCGACCTTGATGAGCCGGCCTTCGAAGAGCGGGCGGAGGTTCTCGACCGGCGGGAACCCGGTCAGCCAGTCGTTCACCGCGGGAAACAAGCGATGACGGTGGGCAGGCAGATTACTCATGATCGACTCCTCGTCTGTTGTTCTCGGACTCCTCGATCCCATCAAGATCCGGACGTTTCGGCCTAGGGCCGGCCGTCCCACGGGTTGGCGACCTGTGGCACTTTTCGCCACCACGCGCGCGGATCGAGACTGACTGGAATCGGGCTCAGGAGGAAACGGTGACTCTCGCGCACAACGTCGATCCGGTCCTCGCCCACGATCTCGAAGTGACGATCGACGCGGCTGGGATCGAGCTGTCAGGACGGCTACGTGTGCCACCGCACGCACTCGGCGTGGTGGTCGTTGCCCACGGCAGCGGAAGCAGGCGAGGCCACCGACGAAACGTGATCCTCGCTCAGGCCCTGGCGAGCACCGACTCGCCTCCGTGAGCGTCGACCTGCTGTCGCCGAACGAACAACACGATGCCGACAGAGTTTTCGATGTCCGCCTCCTCGGCAGCAGACTGGCCGGCGCCCGGCGTTGGCTGTGGACGACGCTCTGCCGCGATCTTCCTGTCGGCTACTTCGGCCTCGGCTCCGACGCGCCAGCGGCCCTGTGGGCTGCCGCCGAACCGCACAGCAGAATCGGCGCCGTGGTCATCCGGGGCGGACGCCCGGATCTGGCAGACGCACGGCTGGCCCGAATCACGGCACCGACCTTGTTCCTGATCGGTGGCGAAGATCGACAAGTGCTGGTGCACAACCGTTCCGCGGCCGCACGCATGCGGTGCGAACACCGTGACCCGGTCGCAGGGGCGACTGACTCCTCCGGTCAACTGAACACCGACACTGGTGGACGGGACACGTCCTCAGCGCGGCGGGGTGCCGCCGCGCGCTACCCGCCCTCCGGAGGACCACCGCGGATTCTCACGTCTCGGCGGCCGGTTCGTCAGGGGTCATGGTCCACGGCCGGTCAGCCGAGTTGCCCTTCTCCGACGTCCGGCACGGTCGCGCGTGCCGCCGCGCTCGGATGAATCATCCGGTCGAGCCGCACAGCGACGTAGCCGAGAATCGACACCGACCCGGCGACGAGCAATTCGAATCCGCTCAGTGGCTCGGTCCCGAGTATCTCGCGCAGCGGGGGCAGATAGAGTCCCGCGAGTTGAAGGGCCGAAGCGGCAGCGACGGCGACCAGGAGCAGCGGATTGTCCAGCGAACCGATCCGAGTGCGCGACCCTAGTGCGACTCCCAATTGAATGGCGCCCAGAGTGAAGAAGACCATGCTCTGCCAAGGTCGGTCGGTGTGCTGTGCCCACACCCCTACTCCCAAGGTGACCGCTGCCAGCACCACCGTGATTCGCAGGACCCGTTGCCAGAGTCCGGCGCCGAGAATGCTCTCGGAGGGAGGCCGCGGCCGCAGCGACATCGCCGCCGGGTCGGCGGGCTCTCCTCCCATGGCGACGCCGGGAAGTCCGTGGGTGAGCAGGTTGATCCACAGGATCTGAGCCGGGAGCAGGGGCAGAGCCAAACCGAGGAACGGGCCTGCGAGCATCACTGCGATTTCCGCCGCTCCGCCCGAGAGCCCATAAACCAGAAAACGCCGGATGTTGGCATAGACCCGGCGCCCCTCTTCCACCGCGACCACCACAGTGTCCAGGTCATCGTCGGCGAGCACCAGATCGGCGGCCTGGCGGGCCACTTCGGTTCCCCGCCCGCCCATGGCGACACCGATGTCGGCACGACGCAATGCGGGGCCGTCGTTGACGCCGTCACCGTTCATCGCCACGATCTGACCGTCCGCCTGGAGCGCTTCGATGATGTCGAGCTTCTGGCCGGGCGTCGCACGAGCGAACACCGTGCCGCCCGACAGTTGGGGCTCGGACAGATGGCGACAGTCGACCACGCTGTCTGCGCTGCCGATGATCCCGAGATCGATGGCGATCGAGCGCGCGGTCCCTGGGTGATCGCCGGTGATGACCACCGGCCGGATTCCGGCCCGCCGACACGCCGCGATGGTGCCGGCGGCGGCCTTCCTCGGCGGATCGACGATGGCGACGAGTCCGAGCAGGTGCAGGTGCTGTTCGAGTGCGTGGTCGGCTCGGGGCATGTCGGTGTGGTCGGCTGCGGCGACAGCCAGAACCCGGAATCCCGCTTCGGCCAGTTCGGTCGCCCAGCGAGAGGCCCGTTGGACGACAGCGTCGCCGTCGAGCAGAACTCGCGAGTTCAAGATCACTTCAGGGGCACCCTTACAGATCACCCGATGCCGGCCGTCGGGTTGCTCGTGCACAGTTGTCATCCGCTTGCGATCACTGTCGAAGGGAAGCTCGGCGCGGCGCGGGTACTGGGCGGTCAAGGCGTCGTGATCGAGCCCGAGACGTGCCGCGGCGGCCAGCAACGCGGCTTCGGTCGGATCACCCAGGGCGCTCCAACGGCCGGGTTCGGGCGTCACCAGGCGGGCGTCGTTGCACAGTGCCGCAGCGGTCAGCAGATCCGTCACGTCGGCCCGGTGGACCGGCCGCAAGCGTTCCTGAGCCTCGTAGATCGCGCCGTCGGGCGAATAGCCGATACCGACGATCTCGGCTTCCCGTTCCGGGGTCCACAGCTTCCGCGCCACCATCTGCCCCTCGGTCAAGGTGCCGGTCTTGTCGGTGGCGAGCACCGTGACCGACCCCAGGGTCTCCACCGCGGGCAGTCGCCGGATCAACGCATGCCTGCCTGCCATGTGCCGGGCCCCCAGGGCCAAGCCGAGCGTGACGACGGCGGGCAGGGACTCAGGGACCGCGGCCACGGCCAGGCTGATCGCGGTGACCACCATCAACTCCACCGACACACCACGGAGGAGTCCCAGTACGAGCACGACAACGCACAGGGCCACCGTCACCCCGGCCAGCAGTCGTCCGACATCTCGCAGACGCCGCTGGAGCGGCGTCGGTCCGGTGCCGCGGTCCATCAGATGCGCGATCCGTCCCGTCGCGCTGTGCATTCCCACGGAGGCGACCTCACCCCGCCCTCGACCGCGGACGATGACGGTCCCCGCCGAGAGGTCGTCCCCGGCGACTTTGTCGACCGGCATGGATTCGCCGGTCAGCGCCGATTCGTCGACCATCATCGCGGCCGCCTCGCGGGCCCTGATATCGGCCGGGACGATATCTCCTTCGGCGAGGACGACGACATCGCCGACAACGACCTCGGTCGCCGGGATCTCGCGTTGGATTCCGTCCCGGACAACCCGCGCGATCGGTGCGGTGAGCTCGGACAACGCGGCGATCGCGCGGTCGGCCCGCACTTCCTGGCTGATACCGACAACGCTGTTGACGATGATCACCAGCAGGATCACCGCCATGTCGGTCCAGTCCTGTGTCAGAGCGGTGAGTGCCGTCGCGACCAACAGCACCACGACAAGCGGATCGCGAAGCTGTCGCCCCACACGTTCCCGAAGACGGACAGGAGGGAGCGTCGGCAACGCGTTGGGGCCGTCTTCGATCAGCCGCTGTGCCGCCTGCGCAGACGACAATCCATCTGCCGTGGCCTTCGCCGGATCGCCGCCATG
The DNA here is from genome assembly GCF_032656385.1 of Nocardia canadensis. NCBI lineage: Bacteria > Bacillati > Actinomycetota > Actinomycetes > Mycobacteriales > Nocardiaceae > Nocardia > Nocardia canadensis. Next base: position 246,068 of record NZ_JAVCWB010000008.1, on the reverse strand, counting down.
TCGATGCACGCCAGTCTCCTTCGCTGTAGTCCCTACCCTCGACCGAGGTCCGACACGATCACCGCCGAGCGGACCCGCGGGGCCGCCGTCGTCGCCGGTGGTGAGTTCGGACCTCGGTCATCGCCTGTTCGCGTAGCGCGCGCCGACGGCGAGCGCGGCCAATGCCACCATCCCGCTGACAACGATCAACCGATTCACATCAACCGTCGGCTGCCACCGCACCCGCCCGTCGCGGACGACGAAGGCACCGACCGGCTTCACCGCGATGCCGAAGCCGGCGCCGGATCCCTTCTCGCCATCCGGGTCTGACCCGCCGCCACCGGCACCTCCGGAGATCGCGGCGACACCGATCACCGTCGTTCCGTCATGCTCCACCGGCGGGGCGTACACACGTTCGACCGACATCGCTTCTTTCACGGTTGCGACCACGTCATCGAATCTCATCGGGTTTCCTCCGCGCATCCGCAGGGCCGGTAATCGTTCCGCGCTGTTGAACACTGTCTTCCGATTCGACCACCCGTCCTCGGCGGTCGACGGGGACCGCCGACCCTGCCTCGGGTGCCGTTCGTTGTCTCATGTCAGGCATCAGTGGATGACCGACGCGCGCCTGGCCGCGCGATGATCAACGGGCACTCGATGCCGTGCAGAACCGCGTGGGCCACCGAGCCGAGAACGGCGTCGGACAGCCTGGCGCGGCCGTGACTGCCGACGACCGCCAGTTGAGCGCGGGAGGCTGCGGCGAGAATCGCGTTGGCGGGTCGATCCTCGACGACGATGCGATCGACCTCCACGTCGGGATAGTTCTCAGCGAAGCCGGCGAGGCTCTCGGCGAGCCTCGCCGCGGCAGTGGCCCGCAACGCGGCGGGCGACTGCGAGCGGCCGAATTCAGACCAAGCGTGCACCGCCCGCAGCACGACCCCACGACGGGCGGCTTCGTCGAAGGCGATGGCGAGCGCCGCCATGCTGCGGGCCGTCCCGTCGACTCCGACCACCACCGGGCCGTCCCGTGGGACCGCCGATTCGGGAATCACCGCTACCGCGCACCCGGCGTGTCCGGCGATCGACGAGCTGATCGAGCCGAGCAGCGTCCGGCGGAACGCGCCGAGGCCGCGGCTACCGACGACGAGCAGGCGCGCAGATTCGCTGCGGTGGCGGAGCGCGGCACGCGCTGAGCCGAGGACGACTTCCGAGGTGATCGTGACCTCGGCGATCGGCGCCGTCACCACCACTGCCTCGGCCGCCGCCGACGCGACGATCTTCTCACCGTCGCGGCGTAGTGCCTCGAGATCGAAGTGCGGACCACCCAGACCCGGACCGGAATCGACCGGGACATCGACAGCGCAGACGAGCACCAGTGAGACTCGATGGTGGGCAGCGTATTCGGCGGCCCAGCGCAATGCCCAACCTGCTTGTTCCGAACCGTCGACGCCGACGACAACCGGCCCCGGATGCGCGACAACGCTCATAGTCGATTTCCCTTCCGCTGCTGCCAGCATGCGTGCACCGCCGGGCGGGCGACAGGGGCACACGACTCACGTCGGGGGGCCATTCGTCGTTCGTGTCCTCGTCAGCCGGGCGACGGCATGTCATGGTCACCGCCGCGTCGATGACGGGGCTAACGAGGGCGTGACCTGTGGCGATCCAGGAGGGTCTTCCGACCCTGTTCGCTTCGTTCCCTGGACGCGCACAGTCGAACGGTGAGTCGCGCACTCCGCGCGACCGGAGGAGGAAACACGCGATGCTCGGATACCAGATCCATCAGATCCTGCACGCCATGATGATGCTGATGCACGAATGGGGCGTCTTCCCGCCGATGGAGCCGATGTAGCCACGGCTCGCGGTACGGATGACGTTCACGAGGGCATCGCCCACGCCATCCAGCCGAGGGCGATTATGTCCGACTGCGAACACGACCGTCCACGACCTGGGCGAGTCACCAGCCGCGGCCGCGCTGGTCGTTGCGCGATACCTGTGTCGTAATGCCGAAGGTGGGATTGCCCAGCTCATGCGATCGCGACTTTGTGCCTGATTCGGCGACGCCGATGAACGCCGGGACCCCGACCAGGTCTGCTGTCCGGCTGCTTCGTACTGCCACCGTGCTGGATTGATCGATTCCGACGGTGTCAGGAGCCGCTCGGTACGGCGACAACGGAGCCGTGGACCTCGCAGGTAGCCGCGAGGGTGTTGTACACGGTGCCGTACCCGGCCAGATTGCGCTGCAACAGGTCCAGACGTCGTTGGGGCTCGTCGGTGACCAGTCGCAGCTGGTAGGTGAACTCGGTGAACTTCGGCGGGACGTCCTGACGACGGGCGGTCACTTGTACCTCGGCGCGTTGGTAGCTGAACGACAGCAGATCTTCCGCACGCGCCAGGTTCTTCAAGAGGCAAGCCGCCAGTGCCGCAGCCAGCAGGTGCGCCGGACCCGGGAGCCCTGACGGCGGCTTTCCCCAACTGGCGTCCAGATCGATAGTTTCCTGGCCGGTGTGCACCTGAGCGGGCCCGGCCCCGGCAATCGAGGCGGCAGTGACGGTGTAGATCGTCGGCGCGGCCGACGACGTCGTGGTATCGGCGTTTTGCATGCCCCGAGCTTGTCGCACGGCCGTGCAGACCGGCCAGGGTCCGACGTCACCAGTCCAGGGGCGCTTCGGCCGTGTCGCCGCACCTGGACAGGGCCATACGATCACCCCATCGACGACGAGACACGCCACGCACCACGTGGAAGGGAGCCGAGATGACAAGCAAGGACTATCCGGAGATCAACGACCACCTGCGCGCGGTCATGAACCAACTCGGTCGCGAAATCCCCTCGACCATGCGGTCTTTCGGCGGACTACACGCTGCCGCAACCGGTGCGGGAGCGCTCACCGGTGCGACAAAGGAATTGATGGCCCTGTCCATCGGCATCGCCGTGCACTGCGACGGCTGCATCGCCTACCACGTCCACGACGCCATCGCCGCGGGCGCCACCCACGCCGAGGTCGTCGAAACCATCGGCGTGGCGATCATGATGGGCGGCGGCCCCGCGGTCGTCTATGGCTGCGAGGCGTTCGAAGCCCTCGAACAATTCGAAACCGCCGCCCGCCGACAACGCTGAGCTGTGTAATCGCATCCGACTAGGACTGTGATCAGCAGCAGCGCCATCGGGGACGCCAGATCGATCGCCCCACCACACCCGAACGGCGACCTTGCCGGCACGGGCGCCGACCCACTGGAGCCCGATCAGAATCGACATTGTCGAGTTTCTGTGGAGGTTGACCAAAACCACGTCAAATCTTCGGGTATGAGAAGAACTGAACCGATTTGGGACCGCTTCCGTCTTTGAGGAAGATGGTTTCGTCTCATGTCGAAGCGTGTACTCACCAGAGGTTCGCGAGAAGGCCGTGCGTCTGGCTCTCGAACGGCTCGATGAGTAATCACCACGCACCGCCTCGGTCTTGCAGAGCCCGATCGTGGTCTCGGCGAGCGGATTGCCGAAGGCGTCCCCAACCGAGCCGATCGACGGGAGGATCCCCGAACGAATCAGTGTCTCAATGTCTTTCACTGACGCGTATTGAGATCCGGCGTCGCTGCGGTGAATCGTGGACCCGGTCCACGGCCGTCCCTGACGCCCCCGCCGCGCGGCAGATTGCCGGATCGCCGACTCCACGAACGCGGCCTGTTTGCTGGGCGAGCATTCCCAGCCCGCGATCCGCCCGGCGTAGGCGTCGACGACGAACGCGGTGTAGACGAACCCGCCGCTGACCAATCGCAGGTAGGTGAAATCGGCGACGACCAGCAGATTCGGAGCCGGAACCCGGAAATTCCGGTCCACCAGATCCGCCGCCCGCGTCCCGCCCGGTTCGGCCTCGGTAGTGCGAATTGCCTTGCGCCGCGACACACCCCGCCATCCGTCGACACGGATCAACCGCTCCGCCGCGCTCCGGGCGACCGGGATGCCTTCGCGTCGCAGATGGCCGCCCCATATCTTCTCCGCGCCATAGAGCGATTCGGGTTTGCGACGACCATGCTCGTCGGGTTCGTAGTAGCCGGCGAGGGTTTCGGTGATCGCGGTGTCCCACAGCGCCCGCTTCGACGGTGGCCGCGACAGCCAGGCATAGAAGGTTCACGGGGGCGATCTTGCCGCCGTGCGCGGTCAGCGCACGGCAGATCGGAGCGACCCCGAATCGAGCCTGATGCTCGGCGATGACGCGCAAACTACTTCTGTCGCGGGCCGCTCGCCCGCGCGAAGACACTCGTTGCCGCCGAGCGGATTTCGATAATCTGCTCGAGCTCGGCGAACTTGCGCTTGTGCTCGCGGGTGATCCGGGCCGCCTCGGTCGAAACGCCCTCGGACTAACCCTCATCGATCTCGGTTTGGCGGAACCACTTCCGCGGCGTCTCCGCGGTCATCCCCCACCGGGACGACACGGCCTTGATCGCCGCCCGCTCGGTGGCGTAGTCCTCACGGTGATCGAGAACCAGCCGCACTGCCTTCGCACGGGTCGCTGCATCGTACTTCGCTGGCATGATCTGCCCATCCGCCCTGCCGCGGGCGCTGGCCTGCACAACAGAAGAATGTTCGACAACCGCGTCACCCCCGGTCACACCGCTCCGTGGACACTCCGCTGCGCCGACATCCGAAGCCTGTGTCGTCGATTGAGCGGCGATTCAGCAATTGGGCGCGATGGCATGGAGTCGGTCTACGACGACGTCGAGGGTTTGGAAGAAGTTCTCGATCTGATCTCGAGTGAGTCCGTCGACAAGCGCCGCAGCCATTTCATTGCGCTGTGCTCGTAGCTTCTCCACGAAGGCGGTGCCGTGTTCGGTGAGTGTCACCAGTGCGGCGCGGCGGTCGGTCGGGTGCGGTCGGCGTTCGATGTAGTCGTCGGCGGCGAGTCCATCGAGTAGGCCGGTGACGTTGCGGGGGCTGACTTCGAGAAGATCGGCCAGTGCGCGTTGGGTGAGTGATCCGTGGTGGTGGAGCCGCCATAGCAGCCGTGCCCTGGCTTGCGTGAGGCCGCGCTCGGCCATGCCGCGATCCATCATCGCGCCGAGGACTTCGGTCAGTTCGAACAGTTTGTCCGTCGCGGCACTAGCGGTGTTGGCACCACTCACATTATCGTGAAGTGACTTCACTATGTATCGACCTCCTTACTAGCCAGTGTAGGCGAGGCGATGCCGTACAGAAAGGCGATGTTGGTTATGCCGCAGCGAATGAAGAGTCGTCCGGTCTTCGCCCAGTTCTACGCGAGCGTGGCCGTGCCCGGTCTGGAGCGGGCGGGGGTGAGCAAGTTTCGACAGCGGCTCACCGAGAAGCTGACCGGTGAGGTCCTCGAGATCGGCGTTGGCCCAGGTGCGAGCTTCCCGTTCTATCCCTCGACGGTGACCCGGCTCGTAGCGGTCGAACCGGAACCACTGCTGCGCCGCAGGGCTGAGCAGGCCGCTGTGGCGGCACCGATCAACGTCGAGGTGATCAGCGGTGAGGCGGAAAATATTGCGGTGGAGGATAATTCGTTCGATGCGGTCGTGACCAGTCTGGTGCTGTGTTCGGTGCCCGACCAGTCGGCCGCCCTGAGCGAGATCGCCCGAGTCCTCGAGCCGGGCGGGACGCTGCGGTTCTTCGAGCACGTCCGATCCGAGTCGGCGCGGATGCGGCGAGCGCAGCACGTCCTCGATGCCACGATCTGGCCCCCGCTCAACGGCGGCTGCCACACCGGCCGCGACACCCTGCGCGCCCTCGCCGACGCACGCTTCACTGTCACCGAATGTGAGCGAGTCCGGTTCCCCGACACCAGTTTTCCGTTCCCGGCGGCCGAACACGTCCTCGGCACCGCCGTGTTGCGCGATCGGCGTCCGTCGTGACCGGCCCCGTGATGCCCGAAGCCTCGCCCGGAGTATCTGGCGCCGCCGAAATGTCGGTCCAACTGCTGGAACGAATGCTCGACAGACTGGGAGAAAACGCGCACGCGGCAACGGTTTTCGGTGCGCCGGTCACCGTCGACGCGGTCACGGTGATACCGGTCGCGCGGGCAGGGTTCGGCTTCGGCGGAGGTCTCGGGCGCGAATCCGGTGCCGACAAGGTCGGTGAAGGCGGCGGGATGGACGTGCGGCCGTTGGGCTTCATCGAAATGCGCGACGGCGTCGCTCGCTATCGTCCGATTCGCGACCCGTGGGTCGATGTCGTGGTCCCGCTAGCCGCGATCGCCGCCGGATTGGGCGCCCCGAGGTTGTTTCGCGCAGCCCTTCGACTGCGCAGGACGCGACGCCGCTGCGGGCCCGTGTCGATGCCGGGCCGTACGCCCGTCAGGCGGATGCGAAGGCGAGGGGGAGTTCGGCCAGGCGCCATTCGAGCATTCCGTCGTGGAGGCGGATCGCTCGGCGACCATGGTCGGTGAGCAGGCGCACGGCATCGTGGGCCAGTACGCAGTACTCGCCGCGGCAGTAGACGACGATGTCGGTGTCGCCGGGGAGCTCGGCGATGCGGTCGGCCAGCTGGTCGACGGGGATGTTGACCGCAGCGGGGATGTGGCCTGCCTGATATTCCGGCGCGGGGCGCACGTCCAGGACGATGATGTCTCCGGATTCGGCGCGGGCCAGCAGTTCCTCGCGGGTCATCTCCGGGCTGTCCGCGGGACCTAGGTAGCTCTCGCGGGCCGGCGCCACAGCAGGCTGGTGAGCTTCGGCGACCTTGCGCAGCAACGCGAACAGTTGCGCCACGTCCTCACCGGCGAGGCGGTAGTGGATGCGCACCCCTTCACGGCGGGTCGCGACGAATCCGGCCTGCTTGAGAGTCTGCAAGTGCGCCGACGCGGTCGTGAGGTTCAGCCCGGCAGCGGCGGCGAGCGATTCGACACTGCGCTCCCCCTGGGCCAGCAGATCGAGCAGCTCGAGTCGTTTGCCGCTGCCCAGAGCCTTACCGCTGGCAGCGAACGACTCGTACAGCGCCGCCTTCGCGGCGGTGCGATCAACACTCACGGCTCCTCCAATCATCTGTGGAATATGGTACGTGCCTGCATCGCGGGCGTGCCGAGTGCCACGGAGAGTTGTCTTCCATGAAACCATGGAATAGTCTCTACTATATTCCATGGTTGATTGGAATATCAGCACGGAGACGAGCAGCGACCGAGGAGTACGCGATGCCCACCGACTTCACCCTGATCCCTGTCATCGATGAAGGACTGGGCAACTCGACCTATCTGCTCGACCTCGGCGACGGGCGCGCTCTGGTCATCGACCCGGAACGCGACGTGCGGCGGGTGCGGGCCGAAGCTCGCCGTCACGGCCTGCAAATCGCCTATGCCGTGGAGACCCATCTGCACGCGGACTTCATCTCGGGCGTACGGGAACTCGCCGAGACCGAGGGTGCCATCGTCATCGCCCCGGAAGTCGGGGCTCGCGGGTTCGCCGTGACCGCGCTCGCCGACGGCGAGACCGTCGCCGTCGGCGCGTTCGTCCTCGAAGCGCTCGCGACACCGGGGCACTCGCCCGAGCACCTGTCCTACCTGCTGCGCGATGCGGATCAACAGTTGCAGGGTGTGTTCACCGGTGGCTCGCTGATGGTCGGCACCGCCGGGCGCACCGACCTGGTCAGCCCTGAGCAAACCGTCCCCCTCGCCCGAGCGCAGTACCACTCGCTGCAGCGATTGATGGAACTGCCCGACGACACCCAGGTCTGGCCCACCCACGGCGCAGGCTCGTTCTGCTCGGCAGCCACCGGCACCGACCGCACCACCACCATCGGCCACGAGCGTGCGACCAATCCGCTGTTGCAGGTCGACGGCGAGGACGCCTTCGTCGAGGCCCTGCTCACCTCGCTCGGAACCTTTCCCGACTACTTCCTGCGCCTCGGCGAAATCAACCACCAAGGCCCCGCCGTCCTCACCGACTACCCCACCCTGACCCCGCTGACCAGCGACCAGGTCAGCGAACTGATCGCCGACGGCGCGCAGATCGTCGACGCCCGCCCGGCCGCCGATTTCGCCGCAGGCCACATCCCCGGAGCACTGTCGATCACCCTGCGGCCGGTGTTCGCGACCTGGCTGGGCTGGCTCGCCGACCCCGACCGGCCCGTGATCATCGTCCGCGACCGCGCGCAGGACAGCATCGACATCGCTTGGGAGGCAGCCAAAGTCGGATTCGACACCCTTGCCGGTGAACTCGCCGACGGGATGAGCGCCTGGAGCGGTCCGGTCGAGAAGGCGCAGCTGGTCGGCGCCGACCAGCTCGCCGCACACCCCGCTCCGACCGTGCTCGATATCCGCCAGCGCGGCGAGTACCTCGCCGGCCACGTGCCCGCCGCCCGAAACCTCGAACTCGGCACTCTCGCTGCCCATCTGGTCGATGTTCCGGCCGGGCCGCTGGCGGTGATGTGTGGGCACGGCGAACGGGCCATGACCGCAGCCAGCATCCTGGAACGCAGTGGCCGCACCGACATCCGCATCCTGGAAGGCTCACCCGCCGACTACGCCGCCGCACTCGGCCAGGATCTGGCGGCCGGAGCATGAGCCTGCGCCCGAGCGTGCGGACCCCTGTTCTCGGCCTGCGGGAGAACGCCGCCCAGTTCACGCTGCTGGTCGCGGTCAACGCGCTCGTCGGTGGCATGGTCGGCCAGCAGCAGACCGTGCTGCCGCTGCTGGCGGAGTCCGAATTCGGGCTCACCGGTTACACCTTCATCTTCACCTACGTCGCCGCGTTCGGGATCACCAAAGCGATCGCGAACTACTTCGCGGGCACCTTCTCCGACCGCTACGGCCGCAAACCCGTTCTGCTGATCGGCTGGCTGTTCGCGATCCCGGTGCCGCTGATGCTCATCACCGCCCCCAGCTGGGGGTGGGTCGTGGCCGCGAACGTGCTCCTCGGCATCAACCAGGGCCTCACCTGGTCCACCACCGTCGTCATGAAGATCGACCTCGTCGGCCCGAGCCGGCGCGGACTGGCGATGGGCCTCAACGAAGCCGCCGGATACGGTGCGGTCGCGATCAGCTCCCTGCTCGCCGGATATCTCGCCGAACACTTCGGGTTACGCCCTGCCCCGTTCCTGCTCGGCCTGGCCTACACCGCACTGGCCCTGGCCATCTCGGGCTTCTTCATCCGCGAAACCCGCGACTACGCCCGCCTGGAAGCCGCCGCGCACACTCCGCGAGCCGACGGCCTGCACGACCACCTCCACGCCGACCTGACCGACCGCCAGATCGCGATCGCGACCAGCGTGACCGAACCCGCGCTGTCCTCGGCCAGCCACGCCGGACTGGTCAACAATCTCAACTTCGGGTTGTCGTGGGGACTGTTCCCACTACTGTTCGCCACCGCGGACTTGTCCGTGGGCCAGATCGGGCTGTTGTTCGCTCTCTACCCCGGGGTGTGGGGCGCCGGACAACTCCTCACCGGAGCGCTGTCGGACCGGTGGGGCCGCAAGCACCTCATCACCGGCGGCATGACCCTGCAAGCCGCCGCGCTGGCGATCATCGCCACCAGCGACGGGTTCACAGGATGGGCTCTCGGCGCCGTCTTGCTCGGCGCCGGAACCGCGATGGTCTACCCGACACTGCTGGCGGTGATCGGCGATGTCGCGCATCCGCTGTGGCGGGGGCGCGCGGTCGGGGTGTACCGGGTCTGGCGCGACCTCGGCTACGCGGTCGGCGCGATCCTGGGCGGCATCGTCGCCGACCTGCTCGGCCTGCACGCCGCCGTCTGGGCCGCCGCCGCCATCAGCGCTGCCACCGCGCTGATCGTCGGGGTCCGCATGTATGAAACCCATCCCCCGGCCCATCGACAACCCTCCTGACACCTACCGGTACCGCTGCCCTCGTTCGCGCCATCACGCGACCGAGGGCAGCGCCGTATCCCAGGTCTTGCGCGTCCGCTATTGAAAGCGCACACTTACGCAAGTGAAGGCTTTCAAAGATGTGGATCTCGCGATTCTCGGCGATCCGACCCGCAAGGCGATCTTCGAACGACTCGCCCGGCGACCGTCGTCGGTGGGCGAACTGGCCGAGTCGCTACCAGTCACCCGCCAAGCGGTGTCGCAGCATCTGCGTGTCCTGAAGGAAGGCGGTCTCGTCGTGGCGACGCCGGAGGGCACCAAGCGCATCTACCGCATCAATCCCGCAGGCCTCGCCGCGATCCAGGCCTATTTTCAGAACATCTGGGACGAGGCGTTGACCGCTTTTCAGAAGGCCGCCGAGCAGACGGCGACCGACCCCGAACAGGAGAATCGACCATGACCAGCACCGGACAACTGAACGTCCTGGAAGGCACAGCCACCGTCGCGATGACACCGGAACGCGCGTTCGCCTTCTTCACCGAATCCTTCGGCCGCTGGTGGCCTGCGGCCTATCACATCGGCACGTCCGAGATGGCCGACGCGATCCTCGAACCCGGCGAGGGCGGACGCTGGTACGAACGCGGTGTCGACGGCACCGAATGCGACTGGGGCCGGGTACTGGCGTGGGAGCCACCGCACCGGCTCGTGGTGACCTGGCAGATCAACGGCCGCTGGGAATACGACCCCGACCCTGCGCGGGCCAGCGAGATCGAGGTCCGCTTCACCGCCGACGGGCCGGAGCAGACCACCGTCACCCTCGAACACCGCCACCTCGACCGGCTCGTCGACGGCAAAGCCATCCAGGACACCATCGTCGAACGCGGCGGCGGCTGGAGCACCCTGCTCGAACTGTTCGCCGAGACCGCGCAATCACCGTCCTGACACTCGTCCGAAACTCCTGACCAAATCAGGGGTTTCGACCCCCGGCCAACGCCGCCGCCGGCAACACCACCGAATCCGAGGGCGCGAGCGCGGCCAGCAACCCGGCGGCGAGCAACGCGATCCCGGACGCGCCCGCGACCAGCAGCCGACCAAAACGGTCAACGAGCCACCCGGTCAGCGGCGAGGGCGGATACATCGCACCGACATGGACCGCGATCACCATGCCCGCAGCCGCTGTGCCGTGACCGTGGGCGAGCATGTACACAGAAGAGCACCAAGATGGTCGCGACCAGCACCGCCGACACCGCCCGACCACCGGTGCGCGGTGGCCGCCAGCTCCGCTCCGGCATACCGGGCCTGCAGATTGGTGGCTGCGCCCACGCCGTAGACGAACAACGCGACGAACAACAAAGCCGGATTGTCGGCCACCGCTGCGGCGATCATTCCGACACTGCCGATCGCGCCGAGATGGCCTGCACTCACCCCGCCCAGTACGGAACCCACTCCTCGCCCGGTTCATCGGCTTCCGACTCACCAAGCCGACCACGGGGGACGACAGACCGCTGCCAAGGCCTGACATGCGAGAGTGCACCATGGCCATGTCACCTGGGGCGCCCACGCTCGCCGTCGTCTCCGGTCCCCCGGGATCGGGGAAATCCACGCTCGCCCACGCCCTGGCCGACAAGATCGGCGTTCCGGCGATCATCCGCGACGAGATCAAGCAGGGCATGGTCGCCGCCACCGGTCCGCGCGACACAGGTTACGGAGACCTCGACATCCCCGCCCTGCACGCCTTCTTCGACACCCTCACCGTACTCGCTCGCGCAGGCGTCACCGTCGTCGCCGAAGCGGCATTCCAGGACAAACTCTGGCGCCCCAACCTCATACCGCTTACAGCGCTCGCGCAGGTCCGCATCATCCACTGCACCTCGCCACAGCATGTCCGTCGCGACCGCATCGCCCATCGCGCCAACCGCGATGTTCACCGACGCGCACACAACGACGCCGACATCCTCGCCGAGATCGCCACCGGAACCCGCACCGCCGACTCTTTCGTCGCGGTGAATTTGGACGTCGCGCAGATGACGGTCGACACCACCGAGGGATACCAGCCGGGTCTGGATGCCATCGTCGGCTTCATCATCGCGCCGCCAGGCAACTGATCCGACAGCCACCGGCTTGCCCCGCCGCGCGTCCCTGGAAAACCGACACAGGTCGATCCCGGCGAGACGATGCACAGGCCGGCGGCCAACAACGGAAGCTGATCTAGATTCGCTGCGACAGTGCAGGATCGGTCGCAATGAAGGTGGCCTGGCCTGGCACAGTGTCGTGTCGTCGTCGGGTGGGCTGCTCGCCGAGCGTGGAGAAATGGGAGGCAATGAAGATTCAGGTTCCGTTGCAGATGTACGTCCGGACGGCACCCACGAGCCGTTGTTTCCGAGTCACTCGGTCCACGACATTCGAGTCTCAGACAGCGCCTACCGGTGGTCGAAGCTCCCGCGAATCTTCCTGCGGCTCGAGCACAACACCGTGGCCGAGATCGTCCAGAATTCGATGGACGACCCGGACGCACTGGCGTTTCGATCATCCGGCGCTCTGCTGGAAGGAACCATATTCGGCGGACTCTACCTCGCCCCGCTCCTGGGCAGTCTTTCACCGAACGTTTGGGGAATCGGCGCCACGCGTCTCGGACAGATCATCGTCTATACCCCTTCGCCGGTCGCTCAGGACTCCTTCTCCCAGATGACCGCGGTTGGTGGCTGCCGATCCGTGCGCATCCAGCTATGCCGTACTTTGTCCGCTCAGCAGCTTTTCTGCGTACGCGTCCAACAAATCGTCCTCGTCGTCGGGGAGCCCCAGGACGCGGGCCGCGGCTGGGAAGTCCCAGTCGGTTACCCGCTCCCGGACGGCGACACGGCCGAACGCGTTGTAGCGCTCGAAGTCGACGAGGACGTCGCCGTCGTACGACGCTGCACGTGCGGAGTAATCGTTGTGACCGAAAAAGAAGGTGCCCGGACACCGGATGCCGCCCAGCGCCAAGACCTCGCCTCCGGTGGCACCATCGGCACACTCGATCTCCGTCGCGGCGACCACGGAGTAACACGGCCTGCACACCAGCGCCCCACTCACCGACAATCTGCCCAGGACGAACAGCACTGCCCCTTCCTCCAGTACGAGGTCCCCATCGACCTGAACGTCGCCTGCGACAACATGGACCGCGTTCCCCGGCACCAGGACAGGTCCTGCGAGTTCGTGCCGGTCGGCTGACGGATACGCCTCTACCAGAACCCGCAACACAGCCCATCGATAGTGCTCCGGACCGTCGAGCCAGTCCCACGACGTTCCGCTGTCCAGCCGGGCGGGCGGCTGCTGCATTCGCTGGTCGAGCTCGTCGACCGTGACGCCATACTGGGCTGCGTCCTGGATGAACAGTGCGTCATCGATGAGTGATGCCCTGACGCGGGCGTACGCGTCCTTGACCTGCTGTGCCGAAAGCGGGAAGGCTGCGGGCTGCCACAGAAGGGCACGCGAGGATCTGACCATCCTCCGAAGCTATCAATGCAGAGTGGCGAAACAACGGTACATCCACGTAACCGCATGCCTAAGGGTTGTCCCGTAAGCCGTTGAGCAGCAGCAGGTATCGTGCCAACGATGGTGATCGGCGGCTGATCCGGTGATGGTGGAGTTGTTCTCCGGGCTGCGTCCACGCACGTTCGCTCGTCTGATCACCCGGTTGCGGTGTGACGGCGCTGATCGGCCGTTGCGGGGTAGGCCGTGGGGGCGTGCCGCAACGTGGTGGTGATCGCCGACGGCGGTTACCAGGGCACCGGGCTGATCATTGCGCACCGCCGGGCACCCGGTGCCGAGCTGTCGGAGTGGAAACAGGCCGACAACAAGTCCCACCGCAGAGTCCGTGCCCGTGTCGAACACGTCTTCGCCAGGATGAAGACCTGGAAGATCCTGCGGGACTACCGCCTACGCGGCGACGGACACTCTGGCCGACCTCGCCCACACCCACTAACGCAAACGAGCACACCGGATCCGGCGCGACTATCCCGGACTTACGGGATAACCCTTAGGCCCTCTAGAGTGAGTAGTCGAGTATCGCGCGGGCGAGGGCATCGCTGTCCTCGAGCATCGCCATATGCCCGACTCCGCGAAGGTATCGGAGCTCGGCACCCGGCACCGCCTCGTACTGGTGTGCCGAGGCCGGGTCCCACCGGGGGTCGGAATCCCCGAAGATCACGAGGAGGGGCTTCCGGGTGGCGATGAGGCGCTCGGGCACAGTCCCCGCGGCGATGTAGTCCATGTTGGCGGCGAGAATCGCGCGGAACGTTCGATAGGTCGTCCTTCGCAGATCGGCTACAGCTGTGTCGGGCACCGTGATCGGGGCCGCCGCAGTCGCTGCCAGTCCGCGGCGGATCATCGAATCGGTACGAATCGCCCACACGAGCGGGCCGAAAGGTGGCGAGGCGAGCGCCTTGATGATCGCCGGCTCGGGCAAGAGCGCTGTGAGGCTCGGCCCTGTGCTGACCAGGACCAGCTCGCCGACCAGGTCCGGGCGACGCTCCACGAGGGCGGTAGCGACGTATCCCCCGCTGGAGTGACCGACCACCTTCAGATTCCGGAACCCGAGCTCGTCCAACACTGCCGCCGTCCGATCCGCCTGCTGTGGAACGGCATACGTGGACGCCGGCTCCGATCGGCCGCATCCCGGAAGGTCGATCGTGATCACCCGATACGCCGTGGTGAGCATTGGCACCACCGGCGACCACGTCGAACCGGTTGCGCCCGAACCGTGGATGAGCAACAAGGGCGGTGCCGCCGGGTCTCCGTCGATGACAACGTGCAACCCGTGGACTGTCGTTTCATTGCGCGTCCGGGCGGGGCTCGATTCGTTCATGCCGACAGCTTCGTCGCGGGCTCGTCGCACCGTCTTGTACGAATGTCACGTTGTCCCGATCCGGCTAGCCTGGGATGCATGAGCGCAACTGGCCTACTGGACTGGAGCCGGGTCGAGGTCGCTGTCCCGGCCGGTCGCCCGACTCCAGGAGTCCGGATGGCGGGTTTCCGTTACTACGACATCGGCCCCGTGGACCTCACGATGATCCCGCATCCCTCGGTCACGATCCTGCTGGATCTCACCGAGCACGGAGTCGCCTACACCAGCCCCGGAGGTTCGGTCGCGGGGAGCGCGGTCATCGGACTCCGTGCCGGCGCCTTACGAATGACCAGCGCGGGGGCCGGCGAAGTCTTACAGATCCGCCTGTCCCCCGTCGCCGCAGCAGCGATTCTCCGAGACACCGAGATGATCGGCGGTACCGTGACATCGTTGCCGCAACTGTGGGGCAGCAGCGCCACCATCTTGACCGAGCGGCTCCGTTCGACACCGTCGTGGGACGACCGTTTCGCCCTCACACGCGCCTTCCTTCGAAGCCGGGCGCCCGGCGAATTCGCGGTAGCACCCGAATTCGTCTACGCCTGGGACCAGACGGTCCGGAGCAGAGGGCAGCTGCGCATCGAGACAATCGCCACCGAGACCGGCTGGACCCGCCAGCGACTCTGGTCCCACTTCCGGAACCGGATCGGAGTCTCGCCCAAGCGGATGTCCGAACTCGTCCGCTTCGACCATGCCGCCCACCTGCTGGCGGCAGGTCGCTCGCCCGCAGATGCCGCGGTCGAGGCAGGCTATACCGACCAATCCCACCTTCACCATCGCACCAAGGCGATCGCCGATATGACCCCGCCCCGCGTCGCCGGCGCACCGTGGCTCGCGATCGACGAAACTGCGTGGCCGACGAGCTGATCCCGCAGCCGACCGTACAACAACCGCCGGCCCGACGGGCACGAGACCGCCTCGGCCCGCGAGCCTGGCGTGCGGCCCGCGTCGGTCAGACCGCGCTTCGCGCCAGCAACGTCCCGAGCGCGCGCATGGCCTCCGCGGTCGCCCACTGGGCTTCCGCCTGCGCGAGGGCAGCATGCGCCTGTGCCTGAGCGATCACGTTCCGCCGCTCCGCGCCGCTCACCGCGTCGCCGGCGGCAAGGCCACTGAGCAGCGCCTCGGCGCGCTCATTGTGAGTGGTGTAGTCATCCATCGCTCAATTCTCGCACCCCTGGAACTGCGGGCGAATTCGGCAACCACACGCGGGACATGATGTGCGCCGGAAGAATTGCGGACATGCAATGGCCGAGCCGAGGATCGCCGCATGGCGACCTCGACCATCACGATCGCACTGATGTACTCCCTCCGTGAAAGCCGACCTGGTCGGTTCTCGTGGCCGCGGAAGCGGCACAAAGGGCTCGGGTAGTTCGCTCGCGCGAAGGATCGGTGTCGACAGTCAGCATGGTCATCGCCTGCAGGCCCCGTGTAGTGCAGATCGTGCAACGCAATGCCGCGGGCGGCTCCCGGCTCACATGCCGGTCGCCGCCCGGCGGGGGTTGCTATTACACCGGCTACTCGCAAGCCCTCCGGCACGTCAGACGACCGACCTGGGGCGCACTACACAGGCAGGCAGAAACGTACGTAGAACCTCTCGATCGCCAGCCCTGGTCGATACGGTCGCGAATCGGCCTGTCGAGACGCATTACCACTTGTTGACGTGGAGCACGGTCTCGAGCGGGGCGCGTTTGGCGAGCTTGAAATCGGTGCCCTTCGTGTACGCGACAGGCAACAGCACGCCCTGCCGGACACTCCCGGGAATTCCCAGTGCCTCGGCAACCTCCCGTTCGTACTCCAGATGCAGTGACGTCCAAGCTGATCCGAGGCCCCGTTCGCGCAGCGCGAGCGCGAGGCTCCAGGCAGCGGGAAGCAGCGAGCCCCACAGACCGGCCTGGTTACCCTCCGGCAGCTGCCCACCCGGCACGTGGATCGCACCGATGACCAGCACCGGCACCTGCTCCATCACCTCCGCCAGATAGGTCGCGCTCGAGGCCACCTTCTCCGCGGTCTCGAGATCCTTGGGCGGCTTCGCTGCCCGTGCTGCCGCACCCGCCGCGGCGTAGGCGGTGTAGGACTTGCGGTAGTACTCCGCGACGACCTTCTTGGGCTCGGGATCGGTCAGCACGATCCAATGCCAGCCCTGCATGTTGCTGCCCGACGGCGCCTGCAGCGCCACCTCCAAAGCGTCGGTGATCACCTCCAGCGGCACCGGCCGTTCCAGGTCGAGCCGTTTGCGCACTGACCTGGTCGTGGTCAGTACCTCGTCGGCAGACAGGTCGAGATGCGGGAATTCGACGGTCATGGCCTCTCCAATCATGCAGTCGGTCTGGGGATCGCAGCGTCATTTGGTCGGCGGCGCGCTTATCACGATTGCGGCGATCCGTTCACGGGCCTCATCATCGCCGATCGAGTCGGTCATCCTGGCCGTCACGGTGCCGATACACACACAGAGACGGCACATGACGCCAGTCGACGCAACTCTTTGATCCCGGCCGTCGGCGGCCAGGGCCTTGACGGGGAGACGGCTGGAAAGGCGGGCTCTCCCGTCCATACATGAGCTTCATGGTGTCTGCTGACCATTTACTCGCCTTCACGGCCATGTCGTTCTTGCTGATCGTGATTCCCGGTCCCTGCGTGCTATTCATGGTCGGGCGGGCACTGGCGCATGGACGCCGCGCCGCGTTGACCACGGTTGCGGGGAACACGCTCGGCGCCTGTGTGCTGGTTGTGGCATTCGGGGTCGGGACGGTCGTGGAGCGCTCGGTTCTCATCTTCACGGCGCTCCAGCTGGCGGGCGCCGCTTACCTGGTGTTTCTCGGCGTCAAGGCATGGCGGGAGCGTAAGTCGCTGCACGCGGCGGTCACCGGAATCGGTGGCGCGCAGGGTGGTCTGCGGACGTTTCGGGAAGGGTTCGCGGTCGGCGTGACCAATCCCAAGACCATCGTGTTCTTCGCCGCCGTGTCGCCGCAGTTCGTCGACCGCGGTCAGGGTCAAGTCGCGGTGCAGATGCTGCTGTTGGGCTTGGTCTTCGGTATCATTGCTGTTGCCTCTGACATGGTGTGGGGGCTGCTCGCGGCCACTGCCCGGGACTGGTTCGTGCGCTCACCGCACAGGCTTTCGGTGGTCGGTGGGATCGGTGGGCTCACCATGATCGGGCTCGGTGTCACCGTCGCCGCGACGGTCTTCAACCAACGCAGCTCCAAGCCTCTGACGACACGACGGGACTGGCCCGGTCAACTTCGCTTTCGCGTCGCCACGACGGCGGTCGCCACGCCCACCGCGGTGAGTACCGCGATGCCCAGGGCCATCCAGCGCGCCGAATCGACCATCGAGTCCTCGCCGATCCGGATCAGCGTGCCGGCGATCGCCGCGCTCACCGCATAGGTGTTCGAGAGCCTGCCCGAGGACCACATGCCCAGCAAGCGCGACTGGAATCGCATCTCCAGGCGGGGGCACGACCACCGCGAATCGCGCCGCCGCGAAATCGAGCAGGTGCAACGCGAACTCACCGACTGCATCGGCTGCGGCTGCCTGTCACTGCGCCGCTGCTACGTCCTGGACCCGAGTGACGGTCTCGCCGAGAGCGGCCCAGGCCCGCAGCATCTGTTACACCCCGAAACGCCAGGCGAGTAGCCGATTCTCGCCGGTGCGTGCCACGTGAAGCACGCACGTGCAGCCCGAAACCGACTTCGCGGTCTTGGCATCACCGGCGCCAGCCGAGTCGCAGCTTCACCGGGGCAATGCCCCGGCTGCCGCAAATCCTCGCTGCAGCAAGGATTTAGCCCAGTTCTGGCACGTGAATACGCTCCTGCAATCGCCGGCTGCTCGATTGGGTGGCGTGGAGGAGAATGGTCGCACAATCAATTGCGTGTATTGCCGGTCTGATGTTAGTGTGATGCGTCCGAGTTCGACGTGGTGCGAGAGATTGGGAGGTGAGTTGATGATCGCGGTGATGACCGCTGCCCTGTGCAGCGCCCGGACCATCCTCACGTCCCGGGTTCCGGTCTGACCGATTTCCATCGCTGATAGCGCGAGCCGTGCGGCTCGTAGCCGCGATGGATTCGGCGTTCGAGCCGGAGCTCCCTTTTTCCAAGGGTCTCACTATGTATTCCTCTTCTCTGTCCTCATTCGATTTATCCGCGCTCGGTTGGGACGACTCGTTCGCCGCGCTGTTCGCAGCCCATGCCGTCGATGGTCTGGTTCCGGCTCGCATCGTGCGGGTCGACCGCGGCCGCTGTGACACATTGACCGCATCGGGTCCCGTCCGCGCGGTCAGCACGGCCGTGACCTCCCTCGACCCCGCCCACGCCGTGTGCACAGGCGACTGGGCGGCGCTGCGCATGGAGCCGGAGCCGGAACTGGTGGCACTGCTGCCGCGGCGCAGCGCGATCACCCGGGCCTCGGCGGATCGAACATCCCACCAGCAGGTCTTGGCGGCCAACGTCGACACCGTCGCCATCGCTGTCTCGCTCGCAGTACCGCTGAACGCGGGGCGGGTCGAGCGGCTACTGGCGCTGGCCTGGGACAGCGGCGCGCAACCGGTCGTCGTTCTCACCAAAGCCGACCGCACCAACGAGCCCGACGCAGCCTTGCTCGCTCTCACCTCGCTGGCACCCGGCGTGGACATCGTCACCACCAGCGCCACGACAGGTACGGGTCTGGCCCTACTGTCGGAGGCGGTCACGGGGACCACGGTCCTGCTCGGCCCCTCGGGTGCGGGAAAGTCCACCCTGGCAAACGCCCTGCTCGGTCGAGAACACATGGGCACCAACGCAGTTCGGGCTGGCGACGGCAAAGGCCGGCACACCACCGTGCATCGCGAGTTGCTGCCGTTACCCGGCGGCGGGGTGCTCATCGACACTCCGGGCCTGCGGGGTATCGGTTTGCAGGATGCCACGGACGGCGTGGAGCGGGTCTTCGCCGAAATCGAGGCCTACGCCCGCGACTGTGCCTTCGGCGATTGCGAACATCGCAGTGAACCAAGCTGCGCCGTACAAGAAGCCGTAGTCGCCGGCATGTTGGATGTGGACAGGCTCGACCGGTACCGCAAGCTGCTACGCGAAAGCGAACGGGCCGCGGCCCGCGGCAGCGCCCGCGAGTCGAGCAAGCGCACTAGAACCAAGAAGGCGATCACGCGGGATCTGCGCGCGACCTATCGATTCCGCGACCGCCAGCGCGAACGCTGACGCCGATTGTGGCAGCACGCATCCGGGGACCGCCCGGCTGCGCCGTCTGGCCGCGGCTGGCACTTCAGCCCGCAGATCTGCAGCACTGCTCGTCGAGTAACTCACCCCCCGAAACGGAGAAAACTGTTTTGCGCACCCACACCAACTGGATCACTCGCGCCGAGACCGACGGCGATATCCCCGTGATCCGCGAGATCAACCTCGCCGCGTTCGACACCGCCGAGGAGGCCGACCTCGTCGACGCTCTGCGCTCCGACCCGGCGTGGATAGACGGCCTTTCCATCCTCAGCGCAAGCCCCGACGGCCAGCCCGTCGGCTACGCACTGCTGACGCGCTGTCACGTCGATGACACCCCGGCGCTATGCCTGGGACCGTGCGCTGTTCTGCCCGAATACCAGAAGACCGGGGCAGGATCCGCCGCGATCCGTGCCGCGCTCGAGGCCGCTGAGCAGGCGGGCGAGCACTTCGTGGTCGTTCTCGGGCATCCGACCTACTACCCGCGGTTCGGGTTCACCCGCGCCTCGGAGTACGGCATCCGGATCAGTATCGATGTCCCCGACGAGGCATTGATGGCACTGGGCTTCGACTCCGAACAGCTGCCCAGCGGCACCGTCCGCTACGCAGCACCCTTCGGCATCTAACCCGAGCAGAGACACTCCGCTCCGCCCATCTCGTTGCCCTGGGCTGGCCTGCAGACGTACGGGCAGCCGCCAGCCCAGGGCGCGTCCCCTGCCTCCGAGAGATTCCCGCATGACACATCCCCCATCCCAACCCGTCATCGACGCCATTTTCGCGCTGCACCACAACCTGCCCCGGCAAGGTCCCGGATCCGACGAGACCACCCGCCACCTGCTTCGCCTGGCAAACCACGGCCGGCCCCGCCCGCGGGTGCTCGACGTTGGTTGCGGGCCAGGGCGGGCCGCGCTGCTACTCGCCGCCGAAGCCGATGCGCATGTTGTCGCCGTGGATCTGCATCAGCCGTTTCTCGACGAGCTCGCAGGCACCGCGGCCGAGCAAGACCTGAGCGAACGAATCTCAACCGTCAACTGCTCGATGGACCGGCTCCCGTTCCCCGACCACAGCTTCGACATCATCTGGGCAGAAGGCGCGGTCTACAACATCGGTTTCGGCACTGCCCTGCAGGCATGGCGTCGGCTACTGGCCCCCAACGGGGTTCTGGTCGTTACCGAGATCGAGTGGTCGACCGCCACTCCAGCGCCACCGACGAAAACCTTCTGGGCGGGCTCTTACCCGCTGCGAACAACCGAGGAAAACAGGGCCGCGGCACAGTCCGCCGGGTATCGGGTGAGCGCCCACTATCCGCTACCCGAAAGCGACTGGTGGGACGAGTACTACACGCTGCTGAGCGAACGCCTCGACACCGCCGACCCGACCCGACCGGGCATGGCCGAGGCCATCTCCACCCAGCGAGAAGAGATCGCCCTGCGCCGCGAATACGGAGCCGACTACCGATACGCCGGCTACGTCCTGCATCCGGCCCACCCCGTCGGCACCGGGAGCAATGACATCCCCGGGCCCCGGCCGGACCGGTGATCATGGCACAACCGCCGCGGCCGGTCCTCGGCCGAAGTCTCGGCGCCCTTCCTCGCCACGACACCGTCGTACTCACGGCAAGCTCCGTAGGTGCCATGAGAACGGTCCGCCAGGCAAGCTCCGCCACGCCCACTAGGTGCTCAGCAGCGGATCGAGGCCAGCACGCTGTCGACGGACTGTTCGGCCACCTGGTCACTGAGGGGCCGGTGACCGAACAGCACGCGGTAGTAGAGCGGTGCGGCCAACGCATCGAGGACGAAATCCATGTCGATATCTGGCCGCACCTCGCCCCGTTCAATCGCGGAACACAATGTTGCGGCCGTGGTTTCGCGCCGCGCATCGAAAATGCGGCGGCGAAATTCGGCGGATAGTTCGGGGTCGGCGGCGAGATCGCCGACCACGGCAGGCAGGGCACGCCCCAATGCAGTCCCCGACAGCGAACGCACCAAGGTTGTCAGCCCCGCGACCAGATCCGCGCGGAGATCTCCGGTATCAGGGGTTGGCGAGACGCCCATCTGACGGGCTAGAGCATCAACGACCAGGTGCCGTTTCGACGGCCAACGGCGATACACGGCCGGACGGTGGACACCGGCTGCGACAGCCACCGCCCCCATGGTGAGCCGCTGATATCCAGTCGTGCTCAACAGTTCGAGCACAGCGGCCATGACCGCTTCGTCGATCCGGGCGTCCCTAGTCCGTACCACACACCAACTCTAGAAGACCGGCTTGGGCACCAGCACGACACGCCAGCCATCAGGATCTTCGAAGGTCAGCGCGCCAACACCGGCCCAGTATGGATTCTCGGCCACGACCGGTTCATGCCCAGCGGCGGCCAGTCGCTCCACCACCTCATACATCCGCGCGTCGCCGTGGAAGTACAGGACGAGCAGATTCTCGGCGGTCGGCGCAGGTCCGGGGCTTCCGTCGGTGTGCGTCGTGAATTCCAGGTGGTAGTCAGTGCCGGGCAGGCCGAGCATCACACCGCCATAACCCGCGTGATCATCGAATCGGTAGAGGACCCGCAGCCCAAGAATCCGTGTATAGAACGCTTCCACTTCCGGCAGGTTGTCCGTCGGCCGGGCGATGCGCACCTGTGCCACGTGTAGTCCGGCTGGCCATTCCGTTGTCGTCATCATGGTTATAACGGTACACATTGTACCGCTATAACGCCAGTGCAATCCCTGGTAGTACGCGCACGAAGGCGAGACTCCCGGCCTCGGTGTTCAGATCCCGGATGGCGAATTGGGCTGGAAGTGTGGTCCGTCTCAGTGGTTACATGAGTGTCATGATGTCTGCCGACCGCCTACTCGCCTTCGCAGCCATGTCGTTCTTGCTGATCGTGATTCCCGGTCCCAGCGTGCTATTCGTGATCGGGCGGGCACTGGCGCAGGGACGCCGCGCCGCGTTGACCACGGTTGCGGGGAACACGCTCGGCGCCTACGTGCTGGTTGCGGCCGTGGCATTCGGGGTCGGGACGGTCGTGGAGCGCTCGAGTCTCGTCTTCACGCTGCTCAAGCTGGCGGGTGCCGCTTACCTGGTTTTTCTCGGCGTGAAGGCGTGGCGTGAACGTGGAGCCCTGCACGCCGCGGTCACCCGAGTGAGCGGCGCACAGGGTGGTTCGCGGACGTTCTGGGAAGGGTTCGCGGTCGGTGTGACCAATCCCAAGACCATTGTGTTCTTCGCCGCGGTGTTGCCGCAGTTCGTCGACCGGGGTCAGGGTCATGTCGCGGTGCAGATGCTGCTGCTGGGTTTGGTCTTCAACATGATCGCCGTTGCGTCGGACGTGGTGTGGGGGCTGGTCGCGTCCACTGCCCGGGACTGGTTCGCGCGCTCACCGCAGAGAATTTCCCTGGTCGGTGGGATCGGTGGGCTCACCATGATCGGCCTCGGTGTCACCGTCGCCGCGACGGGACGCAAGGACTGATCCATCATGACTGCCGGCGAGGCTTGACCACGGGTCACAGTGGTCTGCGCTCAGAAAATCACCTGCGGCGGTTCAGAACCCGGTCCGCCGCGACCCAGTGCTCGTCATCGATCCACAGCTGAGCGAAGGCCGTGACGGCCTCCTGCGGCGAAGCCCCCGCCAGCACCCGCTTGATCTCCCCCGCCGGGCGATTGGCGAGCGAGCGGCCCAGGCTGCGCCACCCCTGCTCGAAGTCCTCACGAGGCAGCACACGGTCGATGACGCCGAGCCGCTGCGCCTCGACCATGTCGAGTGCGGTACCGGAACCGGCGAGCATGAGCGCGCGACCGCGACCGACCAGCGCAGCGAGGCGCTCGGCACCGCCCCACGCGGGCATGATCGCGAGCGACACCTGATTGAACGCGATCTTGACATCGGCGGCGGCGATCCGAATATCAGCAGCCACCGCCACCTCCGCGCCGCCACCGAAGGCGTGACCGTTCAACGCCGCGATCACCGGGGCAGGAAAAGCGGCCAGCCGGTCACAGATGAGTCGCATGCGCCAGGCCATCGCCACCGCGTCGGCCATGGTCCGAATCTCGCTGAGCTGCTTGAGGTCTCCCCCGGAGACGAACGCCTGGTCACCCGCCCCGCGAATGACCAGGGCCCGCGCACCGCCAGCCGCATCGATGGCCTTGTCCAACTGATCCATAGTTTCCGGCGCGATGGCGTTGCGGGCGTGTGGGCGGTCGATGGTGATGACCGCCAATCCCTGGTCCAGCTCGAGGTCGACCATACAATATTCTCCAAACATGGCATTTGCATTCTTGCACTGCGAGAATATCATATCCACCAACGAAAACCCTGTTCGGAACGATCTGACACAGCCCGCGCGCCGATGACGCGCCGAGGCATTGGAGCCCTTCATGCGAACCATTCCCCACGAGCTGGTCCAGCGATACGAAGCGGGCGGGTGGTGGACCCGCGACACCATCGGCGAACTGCTGTCGCAGGGGCTGAGCGCGGCGCCGGACACCCCGTTCCGGGTCCACTCCGAGGTCCGGCCATGGGACGGCACCTTCGGCGAGGTGGAACTGATCGCCAGGCGCCTGGCGGGCGGACTGCGCCGGCGCGGCGTCGGCCCCGGCGACGTGGTGGCCTTTCAGCTGCCCAACTGGATGGAAGCGGCCGCGGTTTTCTGGGCCTCGGCGTTCCTCGGCGCGACGGTGGTACCCATCGTGCACTTCTATGGCCGAAAGGAGGTCGGCTTCATCATCGAGGTCACCGAACCTCGGGTGTTCATCGGCGCGGACCGGTTCGGGAGCGCGGGCTTCCACGACGAACTGTGCCGTGATGTCCCGATCGTCGGTGTCGTCGGCCGCGACTTCGACGACCTGCTCGACGCTGAGCCGATGGCGGGCCTGCTCGCCGCCGACCCGGCAGGCGCCGCGTTGATCGCCTTCACCTCCGGCACCACGAGCAAGCCCAAGGGTGTCATCCACAGCCACCAGACCCTCGGACATGAAACCAGGCAGCTCGCCGAGCTCCTCCCCCCCGATCGGGGCAACCAGCTCACCGGCTCACCGGTCGGCCATTTCATCGGGATGGTGAACGCGTTCCTGATCCCGGTATCGGACGGCCTGCCCGTCAACCTGCTGGATGTGTGGAATCCGGGTCGCGTGCTGGAGTTGCTGCAGCAGTACGCCCTGACCATGGGTGGCGGCGCGACGTATTTCGTCACCAGCCTGCTCGACCATCCCGACTTCACCGCCGATCACCTGCCTGCCCTGAAATACGTGGGCCTCGGCGGGTCTTCGGTGCCCGCCGCGGTCACGACCCGGCTGGCGCGCCTCGGCATCACGGCATTTCGCTCCTATGGCAGCACCGAGCACCCGTCGGTCACGTGTTCGCGCTATACCGCGCCAGAGGACAAACGCCTGTTCACCGACGGCGAAGCGACATCCGGAGTGGAGATCCAGCTGGCCGAGGACGGCGAAATCCTCAGTCGCGGACCGGATCTGTGCCTCGGCTATACCGATCCCGAACTCACCGCTGCCGCCTTCGACAGCGACGGCTGGTACCACACCGGCGACATCGGCGTTCTCGACGAGGACGGCTACCTCACCATCACAGATCGCAAGTCCGACATCATCATTCGCGGTGGCGAGAACATCAGCGCCCTCGAGGTCGAAGAGGTGCTGCTGACCATGCCCGGCGTCGCGGAGGCGGCCGTCATCGCGGTCCCCGACCCACGCTACGGCGAGCGTGCCGCGGCGGTGCTGCGCCTGCTGCCGGAGCACCCGATGCCCACCCTGGACCAACTACGCGACCACTTCGCCCAGGCAGGGACCGCCAAGCAGAAATGGCCGGAGGAGTTGCACCTGGTCGACGACTTCCCGCGCACCGCCAGCGGCAAGGTCCAGAAGTTCATGGTGCGCGGGGACATTGCGGCACGCGCCATGTGAGAATATCATTCTCACAAATCGCAAAGGAGGATTTCATGACGGCCCGCACACTGCCATATCCGCTCTTCGACGCCGACAATCACCTCTACGAGACCAAGGACGCGCTCACCAGGCACCTGCCCGAGCGCTACCAGGGAATCATTCAGTACGTCGAGGTCGACGGCAGGACGAAGATCGCGATACGTGGTCAGATCAGCCAGTACATCCCGAACCCCACCTTCGAGGTGGTGGCCCGGCCGGGCGCCATGGAGGACTACTTCAAGCACGGCAACCCGGAGGGCAAGAGCCGCCGGGAGATCTTCGGCAAGCCGATGAAGGCCATCGACGCCTTCCGGGAACCGGGGCCCCGGCTGGCACTGATGGATGAGCTGAAGGTCGATCGCAGCCTGATGTTCCCCACCCTGACCAGCCTGGTGGAGGAGCGCCTGCGCGACGATCCGGAGGCCATCCACGCCATCGTCCACGCGCTCAACCAGTGGATGCACGAAGAATGGTCGTTCAACTACAAGGACCGCATTTTCGCTGTCCCGGTGATCACCCTGCCGATCGTCGACGAGGCGATCAAGGAACTGGAGTGGGTGGTCGAGCGCGGCGCGAAGGCCGTCCTGATCCGCCCGGCACCGGTCCCAGGTTTCCGGGGCCCGCGCTCGTTCGCGCTGCCGGAGTTCGATCCTTTCTGGAAGCGCGTGGTCGAGCTCGGTGTCGCGGTGACCATGCACACCTCCGATAGCGGCTACGCCCGCTACACCCAGGAGTGGGACGGCAGCAATGCCGAGATGCTGCCGTTCGTCACCAACACCTTCAGCATGGTCAACGAGTGGCGACCGGTCGAGGACGCGCTGACATCGCTGCTGTGCCATGGCGCTCTGCACCGTCATCCCGACCTGAAGGTCGCCATCATCGAGAGCGGCGCTGCCTGGCTAGGCCCGCTGATGAAGCGCCTCGCCGATACCTTCAAGAAGGCTCCCGAGGGGTTCGGCATGCAGAACCCGATCGATACCATCAAACGGCAGATCTTCCTCAGCCCCTTCTACGAGGAAGGTGTCAACGACCTGATCGACCTGATCGGCGTGGACCAGGTGCTGTTCGGATCCGACTACCCACATCCCGAGGGTCTGTCGCAGCCGACCACCTTCGCCCAGGGACTCGAGCACCTGACGGTCGAGGATCAGGCCAAGATCATGGGTGGCAACCTCGCCAGACTGCTGTCGGTCTGAGGTCGAACAGTATGGAGTGGAAGACCATCCCCGAGATGGTCCTGAGTGCGGCCGACCGCTTCGGTGATGCCGAAGCGGTCGTCGACGGTTCGCAACGGGTCACCTTTGTCGAGCTCGCCGATCGGATCCGGCGGGCCGCGGGGGCCTTCGCCGAGGCGGGGCTCGACAAGGGCGACCGCGCGGCGATCTGGGCACCCAACTCGGTCGAATGGATCGTCGCGGCCTTCGGCCTGTTGGCTGCGGGCGGAGTACTGGTTCCGATCAACACCCGGTTCACCGCGGCCGAAGCCGACGACATCATCGGCCGTAGCGGCGCGAAACTCGTCGTGGTGCAACACGGTTTCCTCGGCCGGGAGTACTCGACACGACCCGGGGTGCCGACGATCGATATCGGGTCCGGCTTCCTGTCGAGCGGTTCGCCGTTCGAAAGGGAGGTCGCCGGCACCGACATCGCCGATATCGTCTTCACCTCGGGTACCACGGGAAAACCCAAGGGCGTGATGATGGATCACAGCCAGACGCTGCGTATGTACGCCGAGTGGTGCGATCTCGCGGACCTGCGGACCGGCGATCGCTATCTGATCGCCAACCCGTTCTTCCACACCTTCGGATACAAGGCCGGTGTCGTCGCCTCGCTCATCCGCGGTGCGACTATCCTGCCGCTGCCCGTTTTCGACATCGACCATGTCGTGGAACTGGTATCCCGGGAGCAGGTGACGATGCTGCCCGGACCGCCGACGCTGTATCACGAACTGCTGAAAGTGGCGGGCTCTGAGAAGCTCTCCTCGCTGCGGGCAGCGGTGACCGGGTCGGCAGACATACCGGTGGAACTCCTCCGCCGGATGCGCGACGAGCTGCCGTTCCGCTCCATCATGACGGGGTACGGACTCACGGAGGCGGGCACGGTCACCGCCTCGCGGCCCGGAGATTCCTTCGAACAGCTCGCGAACACCGTCGGAACACCCTCTGAGGGACTGGAGGTGCGCATCGCCGCCGACGGCGAAGTGCTTGTCCGCGGCTACAGCGTGATGCGAGGCTATCTCGACGATCCCGAGTCGACGGCGCAGACCTTCGACGCCGAAGGCTGGCTGCACACCGGCGATCTGGGCAGTCTCGCCGAGGACGGCAGGCTACGGATCGACGGGCGCAAGAAGGACATCTTCATCGTCGGTGGGTTCAACGCCTATCCCGCCGAGATCGAGGCCGTGCTGCTGCGGCATCCGGCCATCGCCCAGGTCGCGGTGATCGGTGTCGCCGACGCACGGCTGGGTGAGGTGGGCCGGGCCTTCGTGGTGGCCCGAGCTCGGATTACCGAAGCGGAACTGATCGCATGGAGCCGTGAGCACCTGGCTGGATACAAGGTGCCTCGCTCGGTGCGATTCCTGGACGAACTGCCGCTCAACGCGACCGGCAAGGTGATGAAAGAGCAATTGGTGCATTACCCATGAACACTGCCTTCACCGATTTCGATGCTCTGCGCGCCGCCGTGGGCAACCAGCTCGGTACCAGCGACTGGATCACCGTCGATCAGAACATGATCAACCTGTTCGCCGCGGCGACAGGCGATCATCAATGGATCCACACCGACCCGGATCGTGCGGCAAGTGGGCCGTATGGGAGCACGATCGCGCACGGCTTCCTCACCCTGTCGCTGCTGGCGCCGATCAGCCAGCAGGTCATGTCCGTGACCTCGGCACGAATGGCGATCAATTACGGACTCGACCGGGTTCGCTTCATTACCCCGGTGCTGTCCGGCAGCCGGGTACGCGGCACCGTGGATCTGACGGCGGTGACCGATGTCGCGGACGGGGTGCAGGCGACACGCACGATCACCATCACCGCGGCGGGAGCATCGCGCCCCGCCTGTGTGGCCGAACATCTCGTGCGCTATCTCCGTTAGCCGCGAACACGACGAAAGGCGTTGTGCGCCATGACAGTAACTCCGCACCTGTCCGGAAATGTCGCGGTGCCCCGGCGCGCCGATCTCAGGGTGCACGACGGTCTGACCTACGCTGATCTCGAACTTTCGAGCACGGGCGCGCCGCGCCGGCCGCTGTTCGTCATCGAACTCGATGACCTCCACGACGCCGATCCGACGACGATCTCCCGGATCGCCGAGGCCGCAGACAACGCGCTCCCACTCGTGATCGGGGTGCTGCGACGTCCGCCGACCATGGCTCTGGCTCCGGTACTCGCCGCCACCACCTGCACACTGACCGATCTGCCCGACCCGAATCCATTCCCCCAGCTCGTTCGAGTGGATGATCTGGAGGCCGGACTGGATCAGCTGCGTCGCGCGGTGGCGCACTCGCCGCAGGCGGCGCTCGCGTGCGGGCAGCTGCTACGCCGGACCGGCCCGCCGGACACCATCGGCGCCCTCGCCGACGAGGCTGCAGTGTACTCGATGCTGTTGGGCGGCAACGAGTTCGCGCGATGGCTGGCCGAACGTGGCCCGGCCCGCCCGGCGCGACCGCGACCATCGGCACTGGTGCGAGTGCACCGTGCGGCAGATCGCCTGTCGATCGTGCTCGATCATCCGGAGCGACGCAACGCGTTCAGCGTGCGCATGCGTGAGGAGCTGCTCGACGCCATGCACGTCGCCGCGGCCGATCCGGGGATCACCCATATCGAACTCGGCGGTGCGGGGACGGCCTTCTGCAGCGGCGGGGATCTCGACGAATTCGGCACGGCCACCGACCCGGTATCGGCCTACCTGGTCCGGCTCGACCGCGCGCCGTGGCGGATCATGGACAGGGTCCGCGACCGGATCACCGCGCGCGTACACGGCGCGTGCGTGGGCGCGGGAGCCGAGTTCGCGACCTTCGCCGACACGGTTGTCGCCGCGCCGGGCACCTATTTCCTGCTCCCCGAGGTCCGGATGGGCCTCGTACCGGGCGCTGGTGGCACCGTGAGCATTCCGCGCCGGATCGGCCGCTGGCGTGCCGCCTGGCTGATGCTCACCGGGCATCGGTTGTCCGCTACCACGGCGCTCCGCTGGGGATTGGTGGACCGCATCGAGGAACCGGGCCGATGAGCAAGCTGACGTATCGCGCACCCGGCCGGCGTCTCGGCGCCCCGCGGCCGACCGCCGAAGCCTGGGTGACAAGCCTTGCCCCAGCGGCCGTGCACGCCGTCGAGTGCGCCGATCAACGCCCGGCACCGGCCAGGTCAGCGCCCGGTCAGACGGCACTGACCTGGCACGCCGACGACGATCGCTGCGCAGCGCTGGCGTGGGCGGCATCGGGTGGGATGGCACTGACCGGGTACGCCGACGCGGCCCCACTGCTCTCCCCCGCCCCAGCCTTCGGGCTGGCCCGCGAGGTCACGCACATGCTGGGCCGGGTGACCGGCGAGGTGGGCACGGCCGTCGACGTCGATCCGGCAGCGGCATTGTTCGGCCGTGCGGGACTGCTCGGCTACCGTCGCAGCGGGCAGCGGTCCGCGGGTGGTGCGAGTCGACTGCTGCGCACCGCGGACGGCTGGTGTGCGATAACGCTCGCGCGAGCCGACGACTTCGATTCCGTCTCGGCGCTCTTGGCAACCCGGCAGGTCGATGAACCGTGGGCGGCACTGGAATCCGCGGCCCCGCGATGGTCCGCCGCGGCCTTGGCGGAGCGGGCGCAGCTGCTCGGTGTGCCCGCGGCGGCGCTGCCCGGCCGAACCACACTGTCCGCGAAGGTCCCACCGTGGCGAACCACGCGAATCGCCGCGCCCGCACCCACCGATTCCCTCCATGGCCGCCTGGTGGTCGACCTGTCGTCGCTGTGGGCCGGACCGTTGTGCGCCCGGATACTCGGCGCGGCGGGCGCCAGGGTCGTCAAGGTGGAGAGCACGCGGCGACGTGACGGCGCCCGAGTGGGCGACCCCCGATTCTTCGAATCGCTGCACGCGGGTCACGAGGTGCGCGTCATCGATTTCCGATCCGATTCCGGCCGAACGGAGTTGGCGGCGCTTCTCGACGCGGCCGACATCGTCATCGAGGCTTCGCGACCGCGAGCCCTCGCTCAGCTCGGCCTGGCGCCGCACGATCGCCCGCACCGCCCGGGTCGGGTGTGGCTGAGCCTCACCGGCTACGGCCGGGACCGACCGTTGTCCGTGGCTTTCGGCGACGACGCCGCCGCGGCCGGTGGGCTGGTCGGGTGGGATGGTGACGAGCCGGTGTTCTGTGGCGATGCCGTCGCCGATCCGCTGACCGGCCTGTGCGGCGCGCTGGCGGTGGCGTGCGCGGTGCGCGATGGCGGTGGAGTTCTTCTCGATCTGTCCATGCGGGCGGTGGCGGCGGCTTTCGCTGCGGCACCGCCCCTTTCGCACGGACCGCATCACGTCCGGTCCGAGGATGGTGAGTGGTTCGTCGACTGCGCGCACCACGGCGGCGCACGCGCGGTGTCGGGTCCCCCGCCGGTCGCTATGATCGGGACGCCGTGCTGATCCGGGGGTCGACGGTGTTCGGGGCCGAGTACACCGATGTCCGATGGTCGGGACGACGCATTATCGACTGCGGGACCGGCCTGCGTCCGCTTTCGGGCGAAGAGGTGATCGAGGCCGGCGGCGGGTGGCTGCTGCCCGGTCTCCACGACCACCACGTGCATCTGCGCGCACTGGCCGCCACCGACGAATCGGTCCGCCTCGGGCCGCCGGATATCCTCGGCCCGGATGTCTTGGTCGCGCGGCTGCGCCGTGCCGACATCGAACTTCCCGCCGAGCAGTCGATTCGCGGGGTCGGCTATCACGAATCCGTTGCCGGACAGCTCGATCGCGAGGTTCTGGACACCATCGTGAACCAACGCCCGGTGCGCGTCCAGCACCGCTCCGGAGCCCTGTGGATGCTCAATTCGCGCGCCTGCGCCGAGGTGGGGGTCGATGATTGCCCGCTACCCGGAGTGGAACGCGACGCCGAGGGCCGGGCGACCGGGCGGCTCTGGCGCATGGACTCCTGGCTGCGGGAGCGACTGCGCCGGCGAACACTGGATTCGGCCGCGATGAGTCGCCGCGCCGCGAGCTGGGGAATCACCGGCTTCACCGAGGCGACACCGGACCTGACGCAACGCGAGGTCGACGAACTGGCACGCGAGGTCGCCGCGGGGCGAATTGCGCAGCGGGTGCACTGCATGACGCCGCCCTGGGTCACCGCACCGCCGGTGCGGCGATTCACCGGCGGGCCGACCAAGATTCTGCTCGACGACCACACGCTGCCCACGTTCGACACCTTCGTCGACCGCATCCGGGACGCGCACGCCGCAGGGCGCGCCGTCGCGGTCCATTGCGTCACCCGGGTACAGCTGGCGCTCACCATGGCGGCGATGGATCAGGCGGGCAGGTTCACCGGGGATCGCATCGAACACGGTGCGATCATTCCTGCGCGGGCGCGAGAGTGGTTGCGGGAGCGAGGGATTACCGTCGTGACCCAACCGCACTTCGCCGTCGAACGCGCCGAGCAGTACACACAGGAGGTCTCGAGAGCGGATCACGCTGACCTGTGGCGGCTCGGTTCACTGCTCGCGGCGGGCGTCGACGTGGCGGCAGGCACCGACGCACCATTCGGGAGTTCGGACCCCTGGTCGGTGATTCGTGCCGCCACGGGGCAGTTCGTCGGCGCCGATCGACGGAGCCGGTCCGAGAGCGTCGACCTGCCAACCGCGATCTCCCTGTTCTGCGGCCGACCCGACCGACCGGCGCAGGCGCGCACAGTGGATCGGGGAGAACTCGCCGATCTCACACTGCTGTCGGTGCCACCCGCCGATGTCGCAGGCACACCGAGCGCGGAGCTGGTCGCGGCCACGATCGTCGACGGCGAATGCGTCTATCGCGCGAGATGACCGTCACGGCCTTCAGCACCGCCGCAGCAGTACCGGGACGATACGACCGATGCCACGGATGTCGGTGTCCGGGAGCGTCTGGAGACCGAAATTCGGGTGTCCGGCGAGGGACTCGGCCATGGCGGGATCGGCCACGATCGTGTTCGGCTCGGCCAGCCGGGTGAGCCGGCTGGCGAGGTTGACCGTCGTGCCGAAGACGTCGCCGAGCTGCCGGACGACCGGACCCAGTGCCAATCCCACTCGCAGACCGCGGATATCGGGGTCGCCGTCGAAACCGGCCAGCAACCGGGTCGCGATATCGGCTAACGGGGCCGCGCCGTCGGCGGTGAACAGCACCTCGTCACCGAGCGTCTTCACCACCGCGCCACCGCATTCGGCCACCACGGCGGTCGTGCGGTATTCGAAGCGGGCGACGATACGGCTCAACTCGAGATCGGAGCGGTGTCGACTCAGTTCGGTGAAGCCGACGATGTCGACGAAACCTACGCCGGTCGGGGCACGCTCGTCGCGGGCACTCGCCGGTGCGGTTGTGTACATCACTCCGTCCAGTTGACGACGCCAGATCTGACCGAACAGCTGCTGGATCTCCGGCACCCGGTTGGCCAGACCATCCAGGGTCACATCGGCCACGCCCTCGGACCGGCCGGTGACGATTTCCACCTGCACCTGCACCAGA
The DNA here is from genome assembly GCF_032656385.1 of Nocardia canadensis. Lineage (NCBI taxonomy): Bacteria > Bacillati > Actinomycetota > Actinomycetes > Mycobacteriales > Nocardiaceae > Nocardia > Nocardia canadensis. The sequence continues at coordinate 212,627 of NZ_JAVCWB010000008.1, read as the reverse complement.
CTCGCGATACAGCTGCTGAGCACCCGGATCAAGCGCAGGGATTCCGTCTCGTCCACCACTCCGTCGGTGACGAAACGAGCCATGAAGCGCAGAATGTCGACATCGGAAGCGGTGTACTCGACAGTCCCGTCGGCGACCGTCGGGTACCCGAGTGCCCGCCAATACCGTCGTGCCCGGGTCAGCGAGATCCCGGCCGCGGCGGCCGCCTCACCGGCTCGGTAGCGGCGCGGCTCACCGAGCACCGACTGGACGGGAATCGCCTCCCGTTCGGCGAAAGCGTCGTGCTCGGTTTCGGTGGCAGACATCGATACCGTCGCGCTCACTGATCCGGGGCACACACAGATCGGTGAATCCTCACGCCGCACGTTCGCCGCGCCACTGCGCCACCTGCATGGTCAGTTCGGTGACCATGCAGTCCATCAGCAGGCCGCCGTGCAGTCCGGTGGCGCCGACGGGATCACCGAGAATTCCTGTCTCGCTCACCGCCGCGACACTGCTGCACCGCAGTTCACGCCTGGGCGCGCGCACCGGTTCGGCACTGCTGGTAACAGCGCGGTGCATCCGCACGGACACCGGCCGAATGGCCAGCATCAGAGCGGTTTCGGTATGACCGGCGTGGGATTCGCCGACCCAGCGCGGCGTGAATGCACGCGCGTCCAACGATTCCGCGCACAGTCGGCTGATCGCCCGGCCGACCGGGTCCGCGTTGCCGCCGTGGGCAGACACGAACAGCACATGGTCGAAAGTCCGGCAGGCAGATCGTCCCAACTCGGTGACCAGCAGCTCGATCGCTTCCTGGCTGATGGACAGGGTGCCAGCGAATCCGGCGTGCGCTCCGCTGGACCCGTAGGTCACCGCCGGCGCCACCACCAAGTCGGAGCGAGTGTAGGCGAGTTCGTTGCACAGCGCCACGGCCACGTCGGTGTCGGTGGACAGCGGCAGATGCAGGCCGTGCTGTTCGGTCGAACCCAACGGGACGGCGAGCATCGCGCCGGACAGTGCCAGGTCACGGGCATCGGTCCAGGAAAGGTCGGCCAGTCGACGCGATCTGCGCATCACGCGTTCCTCTCGGGTGCAGTGAAGTCGGCACGCGGCGTCTCGTGCTGAGCACGCGCGGAGATGGTCGTCGCGGCGTACACCCGGCGGGAGTGATCCACCGGCGATCGCAGGGCACCACCATGGTCGGCCGCTACCACGACCTGGCCTCCCGGTGGCCCGGTGAGCAGGCCCGAGCTTCGCCAGATTCGTTCGAAACCGCCTGGCGCACGGATGTTTCCCGCACTGGAGTCGTCGTAGCCGACAAGTCGACGGGCGTACACGTCGCCGATCGAGTCGACCAGACAGACCGCCCCGCCCATATCGCCCATGATCGAGCCGGGCGGTGTCTCGCTGTCTCCCACCGACGGGAGGAACGAGTCATCGGTGCGTACCTGCTCGGCATGTTCGCGCAACCAGCGGTAGAGGTCGGGTTCCTGCGGCGGCCGCACGTGCGGGTCGCCCTTCGCGACCGTGCCGCGTCCGGACCAGTGCGAGAGATTCAGCCGTAGTTGCGCACCGAAGAGATCGGCGATCACCAGGAAGCCGTCGAGTTGCGCGACATTGTGCCGCGTCACCCCCACCGAGATCTCGAAGTCGTAGACCCCCGATGAGGCCAGTAGCTCCATCGCCCGCACCGCGGTCCGGTACGAGCCTCGTCCGCGCACCGCGTCGTTCACGGCCTCGGTGGCACCGTCCAGCGAGATCTGCACGTTCACATGGCCGTTCGTGGCGATTCTGGATGCTGCGGCAGGAGTGATCCGAGCGCCGCTGGTGCGGAATTCGACCGACAGGTGCCTGCCGGTGGCGTAGTCCAGCAGGTCCCAGAAGTCGTCGCGCACCGTCGGTTCCCCGCCGCCGATCTCGACGTGGGAAACGGGTATCCGCTCGAACTCGTCGATGAGGGCAAGGCACTCGACGGCGCTCAGTTCCCCAGGGTCGCGCGGTGCCGGTCTCGACGGACTGCGCGCAGCCAGGTCCACCGCGCGGGTCAGTTCCCATCTCAGACGCACAGGGGTGTCGAACCCTCGCCGGAAACGGCCCACCAGGGGCTGGGCGGTGTCGATCTCATCGAGGATGTTCTCGCTCATGGCAACTCCCGAATCGAGGATCCGTCACAGATGAAAATGCTATTCTCCTACACGATAACGCTATTTCCGCATTGCACAAGGCCCATCGGTGGCGGGTAACCGCCCAGCGCCGAGCCGCCGACAGGAGCACTTCGACCATGCCTTCTCCGCGAGATCTCCCCGTTCGACCGACAGGCCTCCCCGGCGTGGCATTACACCCACCTCAGCGAGACCCACCAGCGGGCGGCGCCCGGGACTGCCGGGCACCCAGACGGAAGCAACCGACCCGATGCCCCTTTTGTCCATCCTGGAATCGAGATTTCGCCGACAACGGCAACTCATGGCAACAGGTTGCGGACAATTTGTTCGGTAATAAAGTATGACCACACCGTGTGATCGGGGCCACTGTCAACCTCCCGGGTCGATCACTGGCAATGCGCTCAAGGTCGACAGCCACACACGGCTTTCACAGAACGCGCTTCCGACAAAGCGCGCAGAACGCCGACCTCCGAAAACTTCCGGCGAGTTCTCCGACCGCACGGGAGGGCATTTCCGAATGCCTGCACTATTTCGATCGAGATGAGGGTCAACCTGATGAATTCAACTAATCCGGTCGCCACCGGGGCGGTCACCGCAGCCCGTCTGGCCGGACTGGGCTGCGCCGCAGTAGCGGTCTTCGGCTTGCTGTCCACCGGCGCTGCCAGCGCGGACGTCTTCGTTCCACTTCCTGATGGCGCAGAGTCGACGAACGGCGCGTCGATCGCCCGTACCGGTGAACACGCGGTGGTGTCGTCGTCCATGGCCGCCAACGGAGTTGGCCGCGTGGTGTGGGTGTCGGCGAATATCACCGCGGAGGTGACCGAAACACGAATCGTCGAGAAGGCAGGGCCGGGCACGGCGCCCAGCAACCGACCCGGTTCGGACAACTCCTACACGCACGGCGCTTCCCGGATCAATACCGGGTACATCGTCGGTTGCCAGGTCAATATCGCCGACAATGCCATTTCGGCCGGCCTGTCCGCGAACGTCAGCGCAAGCGGATTCGGAGTCAATGCCACCGGCGGCGTGAAACTCGGGCCCGGCGATGTGGAATTCGTTGGCGTCAGCGGCAAGGACATCCTCAAGCCAGGGCATTACTCCGTCGGATACCGAGATTTCGAAATCGAAATTCAGGGTTGCGCAGGCTACGCGCAGGCGCGCTCGTACACCGTCATCGAAATCATCGGCGAGCATCACTCCAAGGCCACCCTCTATGGGCAACCTTTCAGCATCGGCTGATGCGGTCCGGAAATGCCGATCCCTTTCTCGCCGAGGCGACTTCCAACCCGAAGAGGTTCTGAGATAATGACTGACCACAACAAGTTCGCACGGGCCGCCGGCTTGTGCGTTGCCGCAGCCACCGCCATGGGGCTGCTGACAACCGGGACCGCCAGTGGCGACACTTTCGTCCCGCTCCCCGGCGGAGAGATCACCGAAACCCTGGGCGACGGCACCGTCGTCAACGTCAAGCTGGTCGGTGAATCGGCGAATATCAGTCCGTCGATGGGCTCGACACCACTGCATCGCAATGCGTGGGTGTCGGGCACCGCTGAGGTGGTGGCGACCGGAAACCCCCTCAAGTTGGGTAAGATTCGGCCCGGCTACGTCGTGGGCTGCCAGGTCAACATCGACGGCGGTGGCGTCAGCGGCGGTGCCGGGTACAGCTCCGATTGGGAGGGCAACCGGCCCAACCCGAGCAGTAACGCCGGTGGCAACCTGAGCCTGGGTCCCGGCCAGGCTCAGTCGTTCTACATCCTCGATCAAGAGCGCGAAGACCCGTTCGGAAACAGCAGCCACACCAATTTCAATCCCTTCCGAAGCGGTAAGGGCGGAGTTACCTGGAAGAACTCGACCATCGGTCTGTCCGGTTGCGCCGGTTACGCTCAAGCTCGCGCGTTCGTGCGGGTGGAAATCGAGACCGAGAACGCGATCGAGGACGTCACACTCTGGGGGCGGCCCTTCAGCCTCGGCTGAGCGGAAGTCTCCAGTCCCGAAACCCCGCCCGGTTCTTGACCCCCTCATCCCGGGCGGGGTTTCCCGCTGTTCGCTGCTGGGCGCATTCGCTCATTGCCGCAGGAGCAGCCGCGCTTGTTCGTCGACTGCCACGCGCAGTTCCCGGTCTGTCACGAGCGTCGAGTCGAGCAGTGCCAGCGCCGAGTCCGCATCACGCACACCGGTGGCGCGCGAATCAACGACGGGTACACCGCTACCGGTCAGATGACAGACCCATCCGGCGATCGTTCGGACGGCCGCCCGGGGTATCCGCCCGGCCGCGCGTTCGCCTTTCAGGACCGGCAGCACGCGCACCGGAAGTTTCTGTGAACCGTCCATCGCGATCTGTGCCAGCTGATGGTGCATGCGGCGATTCGAGAACCGGTCCATCAGTGCTCGCTGATATGCGCTGAGCTCCACGGCGGGCAGGCCGATGTACCGGCCCGCTTCCCGCCACCATTGCTCCAGCCAGTCCCGGCACACCGGATCCTGGACCGCCTCTCCTACGGTGCGGTGCCCCCGCAGCGGGGCGGTGTAGGCCAGCATCGAATGAGCCCCGTTGAGCAGCCACAGTTTTCGCTGTTCGTAGGGCGTGATGTCGCCGGTGAACACGGCACCCGCTGTCTCCCACCGCGGGCGGCCCGCGGGAAAATCACCGCACAGCACCCATTCGCGGAACGGCTCGGTGACCACCGGAGCCGCGTCCCGGTAGCCGAGCGCGCTTTCGACAGCCGCCACATCATCGGCGGTGGTGGCGGGCGTGATGCGGTCCACGGCCGAGGTGACGAAGCTGACATGGGAGTCGATCCACCCACCCAGCGCCGGAAGTGCGGAGTCGGCAAACTCTCGGACGATTCGGGAAAGGACGGCGCCGTTGTCGGGCAGGTTGTCGCAGGGTACGAGCGCGATCGGGCCTGCCCCGGCGGCCTGCCGGGCGGCGAGTCCCGCCACCAAGCGCGCCACCGCGGTCACGCCGACCGCTCGCGCATCAGCGCGCAGTGCGACGAGATCTTCTGCCACAGTGCGATTCTCGAGATCCAGCGCACCGTCGCCGGTGCGGGTGTACCCGGCCTCGGTGATCGTCAGTGTCGCCATCGCTACCTCCGGGGAGGCGAAACGGCCCAGCCAGACGCCATGGTCACCGGCGCTGTGACCCTCGCTCAGCACCGGGACGGTTTCGAACTCGTCCCCCTCGCGAGCCCGAGTGACGAGGGTGTACAGGCCATCCTGCGCGCTCAGGGTATCGGCCATGATGGGGCCACGGCCGGTGAATGCCGCGATGCCCCAGGCGTCCGCGTCGCAGGCGTGCGCGGTGTACCACGCCTGATGGGCGCGGAAGAAGTTGCCGAGACCGAGGTGCAGGATGCGTACCGGCGGAGCCGGTCGACTGCGAAACAAGGTGTTCCTCACGATATCCCCGACTCCAGCCGCAGCCGCCACTGCCACGTGTAGTCGGTACGGTCCAGCCGGAACTCGGGCAAGGTATCCGGTCCGAGAATCTCCCCGAGCCCACGATGCGCGACATCGAGGTGGACGACGGTGGCATCCGAGGGCGGTAGTTCCCACCAGTGCGCCGCCGCTTCCAACTGCTCCGTCGTATACCGGCCGACGGTCATGTGCAACGGCTGATGGGTCGTACTGACCGTCCCGGCCGGGCCGGTGAGGACCAGCTCGGTCACCTCGCCGCGGCCGCCGTTCTCCTGGGGGCGCAGGTACGGCTCCGACAGGTCGTCGACAACGCTGTGCCAGCTGCCCAGCTGAGCCGAACTGCGGCGGTCCGGGTAGTTCTCCCACGGACCGAGCCCCACCCAGTGCGCGTCGGTGAAACCGTCGACGAGCTCCAATTCGACGCCCACCCGCAAGCCGTCCCGGGTTCCCTCGGGCAACTGGACCGCTTCGGTGATGACGTAGTCGGCGACGGCGACCGCGCGCACCGTTCGCGTGTGTTGTACCTCGTCGCCGAATGCGGTGAGGAACCTCGTTCGAATTGTCACCGCGTCGTCCGCGCGCTCGATCTCGACGGTCTTCGGGGTGAGCTGGAAGAATCCGGAACGAACGAATCGCTGGTCCATCTTCACGGCGCGGTCGGTATCGGTGAGAGCACGCCACAGACACAGCCGCGGTGCTCGACGCAACAGCGGGTGCCACAGCGCACCGTCCGCATCGACCTCGACAGTCGCCCCGGTGGCGGGGAATGTCACCTCGGGCCGCGCGAACCGCACCTGTTCGTGCGCGAGAACTGTTCCTGCTGGGGCCCATACCGCCGCGTCCCTCGTCCGCACGGTCACCGTCAACGCCAGTGGGCGCCCGGTCAAGAGTGCGCGGATGCCTGCCGGCAGCTCGACGGTCGTCTCCGCCCCGGCCGCCAGCGCGCCCACATCGAGCGAGGTAGCACCGACGGGGCCTTCGTCGGTCTCGACCTGAACCTCGACCAGGTAGCGACTCAGATCCGCGAAGCTGTGCCGATTGCGCAACGTGAGCGCACCGGCCAGCGCCTGATCCGCGGTGGAGACGACGCGCACCGGGGCGAACAGCCCGCGAGCCTCGTACCAGGCCGGTTTGGGCGTACCGTCGGCGTAGACGATGCCATACAGCAGTACGGGTCCGCTGTTCGGGCCGTCGCCGAAATCGCCGCCGTAGCGGTACTTTCCGTCACCGTCGGGGTCGAGGGCATGATCCTTGAATCCCCAGATGAAGCCGCCCTGTAAGCCGGGCAGTGTCTCGATCATCCGCCAGTACTCGGCCAGGCCGCCGGTGGCATTGCCCTGGGAGTACGCGTATTCGCACATGATGAACGGGCGATCGGCACGCGGGTCGTTCGCGTAGGCGCGCACCGCGTCGAAGGACGGATACATCGGGCACACCACATCGGTCGCGGCGTGCCCGCCGTGCCAGTCGAGGGCGATCGCGCCCTCGTAGTGCACCGGCCTGGAGTCGAAGCGGCGCAGCCAGGCCGCCGAGGCGTCGTGGTTGGCTCCGTAGCCGGTTTCGTTACCCAGCGACCACATGATCACCGACGGGTGGTTGCGGTCGCGCAGCACCATCCGGGAGACCCGCTCGACGAAGGCGGGCAGGTAGCGCGGATCGTCGCAGAGCGTGGCAGCGAAGGCGTGGCCCTCGATATCGGCCTCGGCCACGACATAGAAGCCGAGTTCGTCGCACAGCTGTGTGAAATCCGGCGAGTTCGGGTAGTGCGCGGTGCGAATCGCGTTGACATTGCATCTTTTCAGCAGCGACAGCTCCGCCAGCAGATCGGCCCGAGTGATCACGCGGCCGGTCCGGGGATCCACATCGTGGCGGTTCACGCCTTGGATGAGAATGCGTTGCCCGTTCACGAGCAGATCGCGGCCCTGAATCTCCACCCGCCGGAATCCGATCCGGATCGAAGTACTGTCGACGACTGTCCCATCCGGTGCGCGCAATCGGACCTGAAGATCGTAGAGTCGTGGCGTCTCGGCGGTCCACGCCCGCACTTGCAGATCGTCGTACTCGACTACCGCATTTCCGGCGGCCGTCACGGGCTCGAGTGAGCTGCCGAACCGGGGGGCGAAGGGGGCCAGCCGCTCCGGAATCGGCGCGTCCGCCGCCCGCAGTGACAGCAGATCCAGCATGTCCGCGGGAAGGCTCGGCTGAGGCCGGGTCGCGCGATCTTCGACCGGCGCGGGCAGGGCGGGGGCCGGGCGCCGTGGCGCGACCGGCACTGTTTCGGTCCGGCCCAGCACCTGGACCTCGACGGTCCATTCGGATTCAACGAGATGGTCCAGCCCCGCCGTGGTGATTTCGGCGTGCAGCGCACCGTGTCCGGTCGCGGGCACGTAGTCGGCGCGTACGCGCAGATCAGCGATCCGTCGGCGGGGCACGGTGTACAGGTACACCGGGCGGCTCAGACCCGACTGCCACCACTGGTCCTGGTCCTCGAGATAGGACATCGACGACCATTTCGACACCACCAGTACCACCGTGTTGGCTCCGCGCACAGTGGCGTCGGTGATGTCGAACTCCGCCGCCAGATGCGAATCGGTGCTCACCCCGACGGGCTGATCGTTGACGAACGCGCGGAGGAGACCCTCGGCCGCACCGACGTGCAGAATCACCCGCCGATCGTCGAGCGCGGGCAAGTCGACCTCGCGACGGTAGACCCCGGTCGGATTGCGGTCCGGAATCCGCGGCGGCATGTCCTCGAAGGGCATCGGAATATTGGTGTAGTGCGGGCGATCCGAGTCCTCGCGCATGGTCCACAGCTCGGGCACCGTCACCTGCTTCCACTGGTCGCCCAGTGGCTGCGTCGGCGTCTCCAGCAGCTGGAAGTCCCACGCACCGTCCATGACGAATTCTGGTTCGCGCCGCAGTCCGTGCATGGGCAATCGACCGACCGCGTGAAATCCGGAATCGTCGAAGGGCATGGCAGTGACAGCTGTCCGGATGTGATCGCCGCTCAACCGAGGCCACCTCTGCGTGCGGTCGCGCCCAGCCATGCCAGGCTCGGCTTCGGAGTGCGCTCGAAGGTTTCCCGATTCACCGCGATGAGGCCGAAAGTCGGCTCCCAGTGACCCCATTCGAAACTGTCGATGGCCGACCAGTGCAGGTAGCCCCGGACATCGACGCCCGCGTCCACGGCGGCGAACAGGCCACGCAGCGCTGCCTCGGTGTAGGCGATGCGACGCTGGTCGTCGGCGGTGGGGATGCCGTTCTCGGTGACCAGAATCGGGACCCCGCCGGTCACCTCCCACGCGTGGCGGACCGCCATACCCAACGCGTCGGGCCGGTAGGCGGCTCCGGTCAGTGTGTTGTCGGGACTGTCCGGATGCGCGACCACTCCGTTCTCGTCCACGGCCTGGCTCGAATACGACTGCACGCCGACGAAGTCGTCGCCGCGAGCGGCTTCCCAGTACTGGTCCTCGCGGACGTGGCGGATCGCACGCAACGTCTCCTCGTTGCCCGGGGCCGCGGTGAGCGCCCCGGCGGCGACAGTCCAGCCGACCGCGGCATCGGTGTGCCGCTTCAGAATCGCCCTCGCGGTGTGGTGCGCCTGCGCCAACCGCTCACCTGCCCGCGGATCCGGATCGGGCAGACGACGAGCGCGACGCCGTTCCATTGTCGGACCGTCCCCGGCATCCCTCGTCGCCTGCTGCAGGGCGATCATCATCGACAGCATGTTGGGCTCGTTGATCGTGCACACCCAGGCGACATCACCGAGGATGGTCGCGGCCGCTTCGACATAGCGCCCGAATCGCGCGATCGCGCGATCGTCCATCCAGCCGCCGTCCTCGGCGAACCAGCGCGGGACAGTGAAGTGCTGGAGGGTGACAACCGGCTCCAGGCCGAGATCGCGCGCGGTGTCGATCATTCGGCGGTAGTGGGCCAGTTCGGCGCGCGAAATGTGGGCTTCCGCCGGTTCGATCCGCGCCCATTCGATGCTGAACCGGTAGGCAATGAGCCCGGCTTCGGCGAGCAGGCGCATGTCCTCCGGATAGCGGTGGTAGCTGTCCACCGCGTCACCGCTGTGCTGCAGGTGTGGCGAGGCGTGTTCGCGCTGCCACCAATCGCTGTTGACGTTGTTGCCCTCGATCTGGTGGGCGGCGGTCGAGGCGCCCCACAGGAATCCGGAGGGGAGTTCGGTCGTCATAGGAATCCTTGTTTCGAGGTTTTCGAGTCGGTCGGCGAACAGCCGTCAGCGACTGCCTTTGACCCGCAGGTGAATCACGGCTCCGCCGAGCACGGTGCACACACCACCGGCCAGGTAGAGGGCCGTGTAGTTCTTCTCCCCGGACGCGCCGAGCGCGAGCAGCACCGAGGCCGCCAAGGGCGCGATGCCGTGCGGAATCTGGGTCGCGTAGTTCATGATTCCGAGAAACCGCCCCGCCTCTCGACGGTCCGGCAGTACATCCAGCAGCACCGCTTGATCCACGGCGGAGAACGCGCCCATTCCCAGGTTGGACAGAGCAGCACCCACGATCAGACCCGCCATACCGCCGGACAGTGCCATGACGACGGCGCCGAGGGCGAAGACGCACCCGGCGATCAGCACGAGCACGCGACGACGACGCAACCGGTCGGACAAAAATCCGCCGCCCAGCGCGCCGATGGTGGTGGCGATGATGCCTGCGCCGGCGACCATGGTCACCAGCGCGCCGACCTCGCTCACGGTCTTGCCGAGGCGCTGGGCGAACAGGAAGGTCGTGAAGGTGGTGTTGAACGTGAGTCCGACGAAGAACAGGAAGCGACCCAGCCAGTTCCACGAGAAGTCCGGAAAACGGCGAGGGTCGAACAGCAGCTTGGCGAACAACGCGCGCAGAGGCATCGGCTCGGGCGGTTCGGCGGCGGGCTTGTCCTCGTTCCCCATGAGCACGAGCGGGAGGACCAGCAGCGCACCGATCAACCCAGGGCCCAACAGCAGGGCCATCGAATTGCCGGTGCCGAGCGAGGCGATACCGACACCCAGCGCCGGAGCCACGAGCGTCGCGAAACCGGCCAGACCGGCGATACGGCCACGCTGCTCCTCCGGAACGAGATCGGCCTGCAGACTGCCCGTCGCTGTCTGCGCTGCCATCGACCAACCGAGAACCGTGACCAGCCATCCGACCGTCAGCACAGCCATATCGGGCGCGGTCGCGAGGATCAGCAGCCCCAGCGTCCCGACCAGCGCACCACCCGCGAGGTACGGCCGACGACGACCGAAGCGGGATCGAGTGCGGTCACTGAACACACCGAGAATCGGTTGCAGCGCTATCGACAACACGCCGCCGAGGGCGGTGAGATATCCGAGGTACTCTTCGTGGCCTGGCGCGAGTTGATCCACCCGCAGCGCCAGCGAGTACGCCATCGCAGCGATGTAGGCGACCCCGGTTCCGACGATCGCCAGCACCAGCCGTGTGATGAAGCCGCGACCGACCGGCGCGAGATCGCTCCTCTTGGTCACCGAGGGCGCGTCGATCATCGCTGTCGCCGGTCCGTCCTGCACCCGTGACAGTCGTTGCACGGGTGCGGGCTCATCGGGCTGCATACAATCCTCCGGGATCTACGTCAGGTGCTGCATCGCGTTGTTCACCAGGCACATTCATGAACTGCTCGTCCGCGGGCGGCTACAGCTTGAACACCCGGCGCGGCTGGTCACAGACGAGTTCGCGGGCGATGACCACGGCTTCGTCCTCGGTGAGGCGATGTTCGGCCACGAGGTGGGCGAGCCCGGCCGCGTCCAGGCGTCGCGCCATATCGTGACGCGCCGGAATCGAGCAGAACCCCCGGGTGTCGTCGACGAATCCGGCGAGCTTGCGATAGCCCGCGGTTTCGGTGACCGCGCCGTGGAAGCGGCGGATGGCGTCGGGTGCGTCCAGGAACCACCACGGCGCACCGACGTACACCGTGGGGTAGAAACCAGCGAGTGGGGCGATGTCGCGGGAGTAGGTCGTCTCGTCGACGGTGAACAGCACGAGATTGAGGTTCGGATGAGTGCCGAAGTTCTCCAGGAGCGGGCGCAGGGCGTCGGTGAATTCCACGCGCAGCGGTAGGTCGTGCCCGGTGTCGGGTCCGAAGGCGGTCTCGGTCGGCCGGTGGTGGTTGCGCCGAATGGCCGGGTGCAGCATCATCACCAGCCCGTCGTCGGTGGACATCCGCGCCATCTCGAACAGCATGTGCCGACGGAACGCCACTGCCTCCGACGGCGTCGCCGACCCGGCCAGGGCGGCGCGATAGATGCGCCGCGCCTCGTCCGCATCGAGCGGGTGGGTGCCGACATCTTCGTGGCTGTGATCGGCTGCCGTCGCGCCGTGGTCGACGAAATACCGGCGGCGCTCGCGCAGTGCCCGCAGGAACCCCTCGTAGTCACCGGTATCGATGTCGGATGCGACCGCCAGCCGGTCGACGGCCTGCCGCCATCCCGGCAATGCGGGTTCCAGGTACCGGTCGGGCCGAAATGTCGGCACCACCCGGCCGGACCACGACGGGTCCGCGGCGAGGCGCGCGTGGGCGCTCAGATCGTCGCAGGGGTCGTCGGTAGTCGCGAGCACATCGATCCCGAAGCGCTCGTACAGGCGGCGAGGGCGGAATTCGTGGCGGCTCAGGCAGTCCGCGATCCGGTCGTAGAGCGCGTCGGCGTTGTCCACGCTTGGCTGCTCGGTGATGCCGAAGATGCCGGCCAGTTCCACGTCGAACCAGTACCGCACCGGCGTGCCACGGAAGACGTCCCAGTTCGCGCAGACGACCCGCCACACCGAACGCGCCTCGACCTCCGACAGCTCGCACCGGCCGATACCGAGCTGGTCCAAGCCGATGCCATTGGCGTGCAGCAGCCGGGTCACGTAATGGTCCGGGGTGACCAACAGGCCGACCGGGTCCGGGAACGCCTCGTCGTCAGCCAGCACGCGCGCGTCGACGTGACCGTGCGGCGAGATGATCCGCTCGTCGCGCACTGTGCGGTGAATACGCTGCGCGACGGACCGCACCCCGGGATCGGCCGGGAACAGCCGGTCGGGGTGGGGTGCCGGGTACGGCGCGGAAACGGTAGACATACCCGTCATGCTCTGCGGTTGCCCGGAGTATCGGCAATCGGTTGCCCCGAGTTGTCATCGGGCCTTGCCGACTCGATCGCACCGACGCCATGGTTCGGTGATACGTGCGGAGGGAGACGACCATGCCGGAACCGCGTGCCGCCATCATCGGTGGCCCGGACGAGGAATTGAGCGCGCACCGACTGCGTGCCTTCGTCGCCGAACAGTTGGGGTCCCTCGATCTGGACGGGCGCAGCGTCTGTCTGGTCGTCCCCGATGCCACCCGCAGCTGTCCGCTGCCGCTGCTGCTGTCGATCCTGCACGGGGAACTGCACGGCCGCGCCACCCGGATGACGGTCCTCATCGCGCTGGGCACCCACGCCGCGATGAGCGAGGACCGACTGGCGCACTGGCTGGGCTATCCCCCCGGCGAACTGGGCGAGAAGTATCCGGATCTGACTGTGCTCAATCACGAATGGTCGGATCCGGCAACGTATTTCATGGCGGGTCGGATTACGGGTGATCGGATCGCCGAACTGTCGGATGGACTCTTGACCACCGGTGTCGACGTGCGCGTCAACCGTGCGGTCGTCGAGCACGACGTGACGATTATCATCGGCCCGGTTTTCCCGCACGAGGTGGTGGGCTTCTCCGGGGGAAACAAGTACCTGTTCCCCGGCCTGTCCGGTCCCGAAGTCATCGATGTATCCCACTGGCTGGGCGCGCTCCTCACCAGCCGCGACATCATCGGGACCACCGGCATCACTCCGGTGCGCGCGCTCATCCACGAGGCCGCGACGCTGGTCCCCGGCGAGCGCCACGCCCTGTGCCTGGTGGTGCGATCGGGCAGCGACGCCTTGCACAGCGCCGCTTTCGGGGATCCGATTTCGGCATGGGCGGCGGCCGCAGCGGTGTCGGCCCAGGTGCACGTCAGATACCTCGACGCCCCGGTCAGGCGGGTGCTCTCGCTCATGCCCGCCAAGTACGACGACATGTGGACCGCGGCGAAGGGCTTCTACAAGGTGGAACCGATCACCGCCGACGGCGGCCAGGTGGTCATCTACGCACCGAACATCACCTCGATCTCCGAGATGCACCCCGAAATCGAAGACATCGGCTACCACACCCGCGACTATTTCGTCCGCCAGTGGGACCGATTCAGCCACCTGCACTGGGGAGTACTGGCCCATTCGACCCACCTGCGCGGGGCGGGCACCTTCGACGAGGTGACCGGCGAACATCCCCGGGTCACCGTCACGCTCGCCACCGGAATACCCGAGCACCGAGTACGTGCGGCCGGACTGGATTATCTCGACCCCGCGACAATCGATGTCGACGCCTGGCGTGCCGACCCGGCGACCCTCGTCGTCCCCGATGCCGGCGAAGTGCTCTTTCGCTTACGCGGCCCCGTCGAGCCACGCACGACGAGTTGAGTACTCAGCGACACGATCGCCTGCGTGCGGATCGGCTCGCCGCGGATCGCCCGGTGCAGTTCCCGGAACGCGGTGGTGCCCATACCGCGCAACGGCGCGGCCACGGTCGTCAACGGCGGGGTGCAGAAATCCGAACCGAAGACATTGTCGAACCCGATGACGTTCACCTGGTCGGGTACGCTCACCCCCAGTTGGCCGAGGCCACGGATGAGACCGATGGCGAGCAGATCGTTGTAGGCGAGCACGGCTGTCGGCGCCTGCCGCAATACTTCGTCCGCGGCCGCGACACCGGCGGCCATCGTCGGTACATAGGGGCCGAGACGGTTGGCCTTCAGGCCGATCTCACCGGCGGTGTCGAGCACCGAACGCCAGCGGATGCCATCGGCCCAGGATGCCTCGGGGCCCGCAAGGTAGGTCACCGAGCGGTGGCCGAAGTCCGACAGGTGCCGGAGCGCGGCGGTTACCCCGGACTCGGTATCGGGGATGACACACCGAGTCCCCGGCACGATCCGATTCAGCACCACCACGGGGCGCTGCGTGGCCACCGTGCGGATGGTTCGGTCCGACAGCCGTGAACTGGCCAGGACCACTCCGTCGACTCCTTGGAGTAGTCGGTCGAGCAGCGTCCGCTCCAGGGTCTCCGATTCCTGGGTATCGGCCAGCAACATGGCATACCCCGCACCCGCTGCCGCCGCTTCGACGCCACGGATGATGCCGAAGAAGACCGGATTCGTCACATCGGAAACCACCAGCGCGATGGTGGACGTTCTGCCGTTCTGTAGTGCTCGGGCGAGCGGATTCGCTCGATACCCCAGCTCGGCGGCGACCTCGTGGATACGGGTCGCGGTCTCCGCGCGCACCCGTCCTGGCCGAGAGAAGGCGCGCGAGACTGTCGACGGCGCCACACCCGCCGCCTCGGCGACGTCGTAGATGGTGGGCGCGCGTGGAACTTCATTCATCGTGGCCGCGAGATTAGCCACCGGTCGGCTACTTGGCAACCGTTTGCCACTTCCGTGGGCAAGTGACGGCAACCGCTTGCCGTCGGGTGCGCCCGATCAGCTGAATGGTCGGTGAACGACCCCGCAGCTGTCGCGGGCGGAGAGGAGATCAGTGCAGCCGAAGACCGAGCCCGCAGCGCACCCTCCGACTGCCGTGACGGACAGGCCCAAGGTCGGAGCGGGCTACATCGCCATGCTCATGCTCGGCGGCTGCGGAGCCTTCATGGCCTACATCACCGTGCTGGCCTTCTCGCTGGCTGTTCGGGTCGACGCGCTCGCGCCCGACCGCCCCGAATACCTCGGCTACCTGGCAGGTCTGGGCGGCGCGGTGTCGCTGATCTCAGGGCCGGTGGTCGGCGTGATCAGTGACCGGGTGCGGACTCGGTTCGGGCGCCGCCGCCCGGTATTGGTCACCGGCGCGGTGGTCGGCACTGCGGCGTTGGCAGTGGTCGGCCTGGCACCGAATCTCGGTGTGCTGGCGGCCGGATGGGTGCTGACCGTCCTCGGCTGGAGCGCCGCGATGAGCTCCATCACGGCCCTACAGGCCGACAAGCTGCCGGGCAACCAACGTGGCACCGTCGCCGGCTTCACCGGATTCGCCCAGCAGGGCGCTCCGGTGCTCGGCGTGGTGGTCGCCGGGCTCTTGGCTCATCACGGTGTACTACTCACCCTGGTACCGGGCTTGATCGGGCTGGTGCTGTTGTTGCCACTGGTGCTGTTCGCCGCCGAGACCGACACGCGCTCAGCGGTATTCGACGATCCACTGTCGATGCGAACAATCGCGCGCAAGTATCGGTACAACCCTCGGCGCTATCCCGACTTCTCCTGGCAATGGCTCGGAAAGTTCTGCTTCTACAGCGGATTGGCGCTCGCCACCACCTTTCAAACCTTCTTCCTCGCACACCGCCTCGAGCTGGAAGTGGTCGAGGTTGCCCACACTGTCGCGTGGATCAGCCTGACCGGAGTGACAGCGGCGACGTTCGGGTCCATCGGCGCCGGATACCTCTCCGACCGCCTCGGCAGTCGGCGGGTGTTCATCCTGGTCGCGGTGATCGTCTATGCCTGCGGTGCGACGACGTACGCCTTCGCGCCGAATCTCGCGATGTTCATGGCGGCAGCGTGCCTGTGCAATTTCGGCATCGGCGCCTTCGCCGCCGTCGACCAGGCCATGACCCTCGACATTCTGCCGGATCTGCGGGAAGCGGGTCGATTCATGGCCATCGCGGGGCTGGCGCACACGGTGTCCAGGTCGACCGCGCCGCTGATCGCGCCGCTGGTCCTGGCCGTCGGCGGCGGCGACAACTACACCCTGCTCTATCTGCTCGCCGGATCGCTGGTACTGCTCGGCGGCTTCGTGATCCGGTTCCGGGTCACAGGCGTGCGATGAGCCGCCGACCGCACGTTACGACACACCGAGGCGACCGGATCACCGATCGCCGCACGACAGGAGTACGTCAATGACTGGCATCGAGACGACGCCGCTATCCGGTGAACTCGAACGCGCGGCAGGCCAAGTCGCGGAACTCGTGCGTGATCACGCACCGCTGGGGGTCGCCTTCTCCGGTGGCGTGGATTCCTCGGTCGTGCTCGCCCTCGCCGCGCGCGCCCTCGGCTCCGATCGAGTGTGCGCCATTATCGGCATCTCTCCCAGCTTGCCCGAGTCCGAGCTGCGAGCCGCCCACGAGGTGGCCGCCGCGATCGGTGTGCGGGTGGTGGAGCTGACAACCGGGGAGGGTGAGCGCGCCGACTACCGCGCCAATGGCCCGGACCGCTGCTACCACTGCAAACACGCACTGTTCGAGGGTATTTCGCGGGATCTGCTCGAGCGCGAGGGTTTGTCCTCGATCGCCTACGGTGAGAATGCCGACGATGCCCAACGGCGCGACCGGCCCGGCGCCCGAGCGGCGACCGAGTTCGCGGTGTTGCGTCCGCTGGCCGACGCGGGCATCGACAAGGCCATGGTCCGCCGCATCGCCCGCGCGCTGGCGCTGCCCAATGCCGACAAGCCCGCCGCACCCTGCCTGGCATCGCGGATACCGCATTTCTCCGAGGTGACCCCGGAGAAGCTGAGCCAGATCGAACGCGCCGAGAACGCCTTGCGGAGTATGGGATTGGGTGAGTTTCGCGTCCGTCATCACGGTGAGGTGGCCCGCATCGAAGTGGCCGACGCCGACATCGCGCGGGCGGCCGTCGCCCCGCTGCGCGAGCAGATCCAGGCGGCGGTGCGGGCAGCCGGTTTCCGGTTCGTCGCCCTCGATCTGGCCGGTCTACAGTCCGGCGCCTTCACGCTACCGCTGGTGTCGGTGCGATGACCGAATCATGGACCGAACCTGCGGTTTTCACCGAACTCGACCACGATCGCACCGCCCGGCGCGGGTATCCCGAGGCGATCTTCTGCCAGGGCAAGACCACCGAGCAGTTGCAGTCGATCGCCGCCGAGATGCGTGCGCGCGAGGCGGTCACCCTGTTCACCCGCGTCGAACCCGGTCAGGCCGCGGCCATTGCACGGGTGCTGCCCGATGCTCGCTACGATGCCGTTGCGCGGATGGTTGTCTGGCCGCCGGATCCACCCGCACCCAGGGGCGGCCGGATCGTCGTCGTCACGGCCGGGACCACGGATCTGCCGGTAGCGCGAGAAGCGTGGACGACGGCGACTCATCTCGGTCGCAGCTGTGAACTGGTGAGCGATGTCGGTGTGGCGGGGCTGCATCGCGTCCTGGGACATCTCGAACTGCTCCGCTCCGCCCGGGTCGTTGTGGTTGTCGCAGGTATGGACGGCGCGCTACCCAGCGTGGTCGCCGGGCTGATCAGCGCTCCCGTGGTGGCCGTACCCACCTCCGTGGGCTACGGGGCGGCATTCGGTGGGCTCGCGCCGCTGCTGTCGATGCTCAATTCCTGCGCGCCCGGGGTGTCGGTGGTCAATATCGACAATGGTTACGGTGCGGGCCATCTCGCGGCGCAGATCGCCGCGCCGTTCCCCTGATCGGCGGCGCCGTGCTGTGCTCAGCTCGGAGCCCGCAGCGGTGCACCCACCACCAAACCGTGGGCGACGGCCGCGGCCGCGGCCTCGCTCAGTACGGCACGCAGTGGGCGTCCGGTCGACCGGGCCAGCTCGGCGACATCCTCGAATTCCGGGGTGGCTTGGGCGATTCGGTCGTTCTGGAGCGCGACTTTGATCCGAACCCGGCCACTGCCCACCGCGACCTCGATCCAGGTGCGTGGCAGCGCTGTCTTGTGCACCGCGATCCGGCGCAGGCCGATGGTGCTGGTCTCGGCCAGCAGAACCGACGACACCGAATCCGCGTAGCGCGCGTGGGCAAGCGCGTGCACGGTGTGCGCGGGGCGGCCCTTCTTCATGAGGATCGGAGTCAGCCAGGCGTCGTCGGCCCCGGAATCGAGCAGACTGCGCAGAACATGTGGCCACACCCGGGGGTCGAGATCATCGACATTGGCCTCCACGACCACATCCTCAGCGCTCGACACCAGCTCTTCGCTCGTACCGATCACCACCCGAACAACGTTGGCTCGATCACGGAAATCCTTGGTACCGGCACCGATTCCCACACAGTCGAGGCGCATCTGCGGCAGTGCCGAACACTCATCGGCCAACGCGGTCACCCACGCCACCCCGGTCGGCGTCGCCCGTTCGCCGATACCGCCTGCGAGTACCTGCCAGCCACCGGTCATGGACAGCACGGCGGGAACGGGAACGGGAATGGTGCCGTGCGCCCCCTCGACCGTCCCCGAGCCGAGGGCAATAGGGCTCGCCACGACCCGGTCGACAGCAAGATGATGCAGTGCCGCACACGCTCCCACCACGTCGGCGATCGAATCCAGTGCGCCGACCTCGTGGAAGTGCACCTCGTCGACGTCGACGCCGTGAACGCCTGCCTCCGCCTCCGCCAGCCGGCCGAACACCCGCAGGGCACGGGTCCGGACAGCGTCGGGCAGCGCCGCGTCCGCCAGCATGCTCCGAATGTCGGACCAGTGCCGGTGCGGCAGATCATCGGTGCGGACAGCCGGGTCCATCTTGCATGCCCGCATCCCGCATCGCATCACCTCGGTGCGGACCAACTCCACCGCGCCGGGGACAACGGCATCGACGGCGGCCTGTAGCACCTCGAGCGGCGCCCCGGCATCCACCAGGGCGCCGAGCAGCATGTCCCCAGCCACACCGGCCGAGGCATCGATCCAGGCCACTCTCATCCTTCGCTCCCCTGGTTCGAACTCGCGAAGGCACGCACCGCGACCTCGACAATCCGTTCCACCGGGTCGGCCACATCGGCCACCAAGCCTGCTTCTTCGCCGGACAGCGGCTCCAGGTCGGCGAATTGAGAGTCCAATAGCGAGGTCGGCATGAAATGGCCGGAGCGCGTCGACATCCTGGCGGCGATGAGTTCACGCGACCCGTGCAGGTGCAGATACCAGACCGGCCCGCCGGTCCGCAGAATGTCTCGGTAGCGCCGCTTGAGCGCGGACGACGACACCACTGCGCCGTCGGCGTGCTCACCGATCCAGCCCGCGATGGCCCGCAGCCATGGCGCTCGGTCCGCGTCGCCGAGTGGGATACCCGAGGCCATCTTGTCGATATTCGCCGGCGAATGAAAGGAATCCGCTTCTGCGTACTCCCATCCCAGGCGTTCGGCCAAGAGAGTGCCGACGGTGGTTTTACCCGAACCTGCCACGCCCATCACGACGATTACTGTCACGTTCTTCCTTGCCGGTCGCTGTCCGCACCGCAGACCACGAGCAAACTGTCGGGACAAAGGTGCCGGATCAGAGTCTCATAATCGGCCACTGCCTTCCAGGTGCCCGCGGCAACTCATGACAAACGATTGCCGCAGTGTCCGCGTCGCGGCCAGAATGCCGAATCGGCGGTAGCCGAAGAGAAATGAGGCAGCGGATGACAGAGCGAATTCAGGTCGGCGGCCTCCACGTCGCACGTATTCTCCATGATTTCGTCGAGAACGAGGCCATTCCCGGAACCGGTGTGAACCCCGCTGTGTTCTGGTCGGGCGCCGAGGCCGTTATCGACAGCCTCGCTCCCCGCAACAGGGCTCTGCTCGCGGAACGCGCCGATATCGGGGACAGAATCGACCAGTGGCACCGCGCCCACCGCGGACCGGGCTACGACAAAGCTGCCTACAAGCAGTTCCTGACCGAGATCGGCTATCTGCGCCCCGAACCGGCGGATTTCACGATCGGTACGCAGAACGTGGACACCGAGATCGCCGCGCAGGCGGGCCCACAGCTCGTGGTGCCGGTCATGAACGCCCGCTTCGCCATCAATGCCGCGAACGCGCGCTGGGGTTCGCTCTACGACGCGCTGTACGGCACCGATGCCATCGCCGAGACCGGTGGCGCGGAGAAAGGCCGAATCTACAACAAGGTCCGCGGCGACCGGGTGATCGAGTGGACCCGGGGGTTCCTCGACAACGCCGTACCGCTGATCACCGGATCGCACGTCGGCACGACCAGCTACAAGATCGTGGACGGCGCGCTCGAGGTCGGTCTCGGCGACGGCACCCGCACCGGCCCGGTCGATACCTCGGCCCTCGTCGGCTACCGGGGCGACCCCGGCGACCCGACGTCGATCCTGCTCCAGCACAACGGTCTACACATCGAGATCCAGATCGATCCGGAGTCCCCGGTCGGCTCCACCGACACCGCGGGCGTCAAGGACCTGATCCTGGAGTCCGCCGTCACCACCATCGTGGACTTCGAGGATTCGGTCGCGGCCGTGGACGCCGAGGACAAGACCCTCTGCTATCGCAACTGGTTGGGCCTGATGAAAGGCGATCTGGCCGAAACGGTGACCAAGGGCGGCACTACCTTCACTCGCACCATGAACCCCGACCGCGTCTACACCGCGCTCGACAACAGCGACCTGGTGCTACACGGTCGTTCACTGTTGTTCGTGCGCAATGTCGGCCATTTGATGACTTCCGACGCCATCCTCGACTCCAACGGCAACGAGATCCCCGAGGGCATTATGGACGGACTCGTCACCGCCCTCATCGCCAAACATTCGCTGCGCGCCGATACGCCGTCGAGTGGCGGGCCGTCGCCGGTGCGCAACTCCCGCACCGGCTCCGTCTATATCGTGAAGCCGAAAATGCACGGTCCCGACGAGGTGGCCTTCACGAATGAACTTTTCGGCCGCATCGAGGATGTCCTCGAGCTCCCCCGCAATACGCTGAAGATCGGGCTGATGGACGAGGAACGTCGCACCACAGTGAACCTGAAGGCGTGCCTGCGTGCCGCCGCTGATCGCGTGGTCTTCGTCAACACCGGCTTTCTGGATCGCACCGGCGACGAGATCCACACCTCCATGGAGGCCGGCCCGATGGTCGACAAAGCACAGATGAAAGGCCTGCGGTGGTTTCTCTCCTATGAGGATTGGAATGTCGACCACGGCCTGGCCGCAGGTCTGCCCGGCAAGGCCCAGATCGGCAAGGGCATGTGGCCCATGCCTGATCTGATGGCCGCCATGCTCGAGCAGAAGTCAGTTCATCCGAAGGCCGGTGCCGCGACCGCGTGGGTGCCGTCTCCGACCGCGGCCACCCTGCACGCCACTCACTACCACCTGGTGGACGTGGGCATGCGGCAGGCCGAAATCGCCGACGGCGGCCCACGCGCCACCCTCGACGACATCCTCGAGATTCCGCTGGCCCCGAACACCGACTGGACCGCCGAGGAAAAGCGACACCAACTCGACAACAACTCCCAGAGCATCCTCGGCTATGTCGTGCGCTGGATCGATCAGGGCATCGGCTGTTCCAAAGTCCCTGACATCAACGACGTCGGTCTCATGGAAGACCGTGCCACCCTGCGCATCTCCTCCCAGTCGATGGCCAACTGGCTGCACCACGGCGTCGTCTCCCACGATGAGGTCATCGCCTCGCTCGAACGCATGGCCGCGGTCGTCGACAGCCAGAATGCCGGCGATCCCGGCTACCGCCCGATGGCCCCGGACTTCGCGTCCAGCATCGCCTTCCAGGCCGCCAGGGAACTCGTGATCGATGGCGCCGATCAGCCCAACGGCTACACCGAACCGATCCTGTACCGCCGCCGCCGACAGGCGAAGGGGTGCGGCGCCGAACTCCGCGCCTAGCGGAAATACGTTGGTATGTAAGCGTTCCCGATCCAATCGGACCGGGAATGCTTACCTGACGGACGGCGGCCGGCGCCCCGGCACCACCGGGTCCGCGAGTTATCGCGCCGGGCCTTCCAGCAGCGTCACCGCCGCGACCGCGGTCGGGCCGCCGACGACGTGCGCCAGACCTATCCGCGCGCCGTCCACTTGGTTGACGGCGTTGCCGCGCAACTGCTCGAACAATTCCACGCACTGCGCGACGCCGGTCGCCCCTGGCGGATGGCCCTTGGATTTCAAGCCACCACTCGGATTCACCGGTAACGCTCCACCGACACTGGTGATCTCGGCTTCGACGAGTTTGTGCGCCTGGAACCGTTCGGCGAAACCGAGGTCCTCGTAGCTGATCAACTCGACACCGGTGAAGAAGTCGTACACCTCGGCCACATCCACGTCGCCGGGAGTCAGACCCGCCATGCCGAACGCCTGCGCCGCCGCGCGAGTAGTGGCCGGAAACGTGGTCATGTCTCGTTTGTGCTGATGCATCACCGAATCCAGCCCGAGGCCGACGCCTCGAATCCAGACGGGGCGATCGGTGTAGCGGTCCACCACCTCCTCGGCGGCCAGCACGACGGCTGCCGCGCCGTCGCTCTGCGGGGCACAGTCGTAAAGACCGAAGGGCGTCACCACCGTCGGCGCCTCCAGTGCCTGCTCGAGGGTAATCGGAAAACGCAGTCGCGCTTTGGGATTGGTCATGCCGTGCCGGTGATTCTTCACGGCCACCATGGCCATGTGCTCGCGAGTGGCCGGGGATTCGTGCAGGTATCGGGCGACGTGGAGCGCAAAGCCCGCGGGCGCGACCAGTCCGAGCGGATAGTCCCAGGCCATATCCCGGGTCATCGCCTCCCACTCCCACACCATGCCCTTGGACGCGGATTCTCGTAACTTGTCCGCACCCACCACCAGCGCCACGTCGATCGCACCGGAGGCGATCGCGTACATCGCGTTGCGAATGGCATCATGGCCTGCCGCACAGGCATTTTCGACACGGGTCACAGGGATGTCGGTCAGTCCGAGCGCATCGGCGAGGATGCCGGAGGGAAATCCGTCGGTCGTACCCAGCTCCCCGAACCACGCGGCCTGCAGGTCCGCCTTCGGCAGACCCTTGTCGACGCTGCCCGCGCAGTCGGCGTACGCCATCGGCAGTAGATCCTTGATGCCGAGGGCGAAATGTTCCGCGAACGGGGTCATTCCGGCCCCGACGATGGCAACCCTTCTCATACCGCGTCCTCCATCTCAGGTTCGAATGCGTAGCCGTAGTCCGGCACCCCGGAGCGGACAGCTATCCGGCGCAGCACCATTCGGCCGCGCGCGCCGATGCGCACCGCGCCGGGGTCGGCCCCGGTCACCCGCGCCAACGCCCGTACCCCGACGTCGTCGAGTTGCACGATGACCAGCGAGTACGGTGTCTCCAGCCCCGGCACCGGAAGATGCACGGTGGTCTCGGTGTAGACGGTTCCGGTGCGCGGGAGTGGCACGAGTTCATAGGCCGTGCTCAGCGTCCCGTCCTCGGCCACGCGGTAGCGCGGCGGGAAGTCCAGCTCCAGAGTTCCGGGGAATCTTCCGGCCTCCCAGCGCACCTTGGCTTCGAACGCCCGCTCGTAGGCGGCCAGGGAGATCGGGATTTCGCCGTCCGTCGGCAGCGTGTGATCCGCCGGAGCGTGCGGAGGGAGTTCACACCGGACCACGGCGGCGGAGCCATCGGCCACGGTGACCCCGGACAGGCTCGCCTGCTCCATGCCGATGATCCGCCCGGTCCTGCCCGCTTCCGCGAGAGCGCCGAGCGCGAACAGCCCGGAACTGGCGCCCAGTGTCGGCAAGCGTGGTGGAGTACCCGCGCAGAGCTCGGCCACTCGCTCGTCGTCGACACCGGCGACCGCGACCGGGTTGTCCACCCAGGCGGCCGCCAGCGATGCGAGCACACCGCGTTCGCGCAGCAGCCGGGGATCACCGTAGTCGTGCACCTCGCCGGTGGCGCTGCGAGTACGCACCGGCAAACTGCGCGTCACCCGGGCCGCTGTGCGGACCTGCAGTCCGCTCACCGCCGTGACCACAGCGGCCGCACCGGCAGGCGCGATGTCCACCCCGATGATCAATGCCCGCGGCCGCGCCGAACTCAGTGCGTCCAGCGCCGCCGGGGCACCGCCGAGCCGCTCGACCACCTCGACTTCGGGATCGAGCCCGAGTCCGGCGAGCAGCACCGCGGCATTGCCACCCTCGAGCAACGGCAGATCCCGGCTGACCAGGATCACGTACTCCACGGAGACGCCAGTGCTCAGGGCCGCGCGCCCGGCTTCGACAGCGAGGGTGATCGCGTCCTCGTCACTGCCGATCACCCGCCGCTCGGCACTACCCCAGCACGGCAGATACGTGCCGATCGAAGCGATATATGGCATCTCCACTCCTTCCGATCTAGGTGATCGCGCCTGCGGACTTGAGCGCGATGATGCGATCCCAGTCCAGTCCTAGCTCCAACAGGATTTCCTCGGTCTGCGCAGCGAACTCGGGTGCCGCCCGCAATTGCGGTGCGGCGACATCGAATTGCACCGGATTGGCCACCAGTTCCAGCTGGCCCGCGCGCACCACGTACTCGTTGGCGCGGATCTGCGGGTCGTCGCCCGCTTGTCGCGAATCCTGCACCGGGGCCCAGGGTCCTGCGAGGGTGGCGAATCGCTGTGTCCACTCGGCCAGCGTCCGCGTAGCCATGACCTGCTTCAGGATCTCCACGGCTGCGGGGGTATTGGCGGCGATCAGTTCACCGGTGGCGAATCGGGGGTCCTCTGCCAGCTCCGGTCGGTCGATATGGCGACATACATCGGCCCAGAACTTGCCCGGCTGCAACATGACGAAGGCCAGGTAGCGGCCGTCGGCGGTGGCGTACAGCCCCGACAGCGGATTGGTCGGCGAACCGTGCGCCCCGGCCGGACCCGCGAGCATCGGCTTGTCCAGATGCAGTGACAGTGCCACGGTGTGCCCCATGGACCACAGTCCGCTGCCGAGCAGTGAGACGTCGACGACCGAGGATTCGCCCGTCCGTTCACGTTTCAGTAGCGCCGCCGCGATCCCGCCCGCCAGATTGGTTCCCGAGATCGTGTCACCGAAGGCAGGCCCCGGCGGGCTGATCATCCCCTCCACCCCCGCCGGGGTGAGCGTGGCGGCGATCCCGGCACGCGCCCAGAACGCGGTCATGTCGTATCCGCCCTTCTCTGCCTCCTGACCACGGGGGCCGAGCGCGCTGCCGCGGGCGTAGACGATCGAGGGATTGACCGCGCGGATGTCGTCGACGTCGATGCCGAATTTCGCGCGCGCCGACGGCAGAAAGCTGGTCAGAAAGACATCGGCTCGCCGAACGAGGTCGTAGAGCACTTCCCGCCCCTCGGGGGTGGACATATCCAGCCCGATGCTGCGCTTGCCCCGATTGGCGTGCTCCACATTGGGATTCGGGTCGCCCTCGACCTTGAAGGTGCCGGTCTGCCGAAGACCGCGCTGCGGATCCCCGGTCACGGCGTGCTCCACCTTGACCACGTCCGCGCCCCAGTCGCTCAGAACCGCGCCCGCCGAGGGCACGAATCCGTACATGGCGACCTCGAGGATCCGGATTCCCTCGAGCGGCTTCACGAGATCACCGCGGCGTAGGTCTTGCGCTCCAAGAACTCCTCGAGTCCGGCCACACCGGATTCACGGCCGATACCGGATTGCTTGTACCCGCCGAACGGTGCGTCGGCAGCGAAGTAGTTGCCGCCGTTGATGCTCATGGTTCCGGTGCGAATGCGCCGCGCCACCGCGAGCGCGCGCTCCTCGCTCGCGCTGAACACGCCGCCGGAAAGACCATAGATCGAATTGTTGGCAATGCGCACCGCGTCGTCGTCATCATCGAAGGGGATCACCGCGAGCACCGGGCCGAAGACCTCTTCCTGCGCGATCTCGCTGTCCGGTGCGACGTTCGCGAGCAGGGTCGGCCGATAGAAGAAGCCGGGATCGACCCGCTCGCCGCCGGTGACCAGCGTTGCCCCTGCCGCGACAGCGCGCTGCACCATGCCGTCGACCTTCTCGCGCTGGCGTTCGCTGATGAGCGGTCCCATATAGGTTTTGGGGTCACCGGGGTCACCGATGCTCACCCTGGCCATATTGGCGGCCACCTGCGCGACGATCTCGTCGTGGTGGGCGCGGGGCACCAGCAGCCGCGAAGTCAGCGCGCACCCCTGGCCCGCATGGGTGCAGATGCTGAAGGCGGCGAACATGGCCGCGGTGGTGAAGTCGGAGTCGTCGAGCAGGATCATCGCGGACTTGCCGCCGAGTTCCAGGAACACTCGCTTGAGGCTGTCACTGGCGGCGGCCATGATGCGGCGCCCGACCATCGTCGAACCGGTGAAAGTGATGACGTCCACGTCGGGATGAGTGCTCAGCACCTCGCCGACCGCCACCTCGGACGAGGACAGCACGTTCACGACACCGGCGGGGATGTCGGTATGTTCGGCGATCAGTTCACCGAGCGCCTGGGTGACCAGCGGCGTGTCCGGCGCGCCTTTGAGTACGACGGTGCAGCCGGCGGCGAGTGCCGGAGCGAGCTTGGCCAGCGCGAGCTGATGAGGGTAGTTGTAGGCGACGATGGCGGCGACGACGCCTGCCGGCTCCTTGTCGATCCAGCGACGGTGCCGCTGGCCGCGTGATTCGATCTCCGGCAGTTCCTCGGTCATCGAATAGTTCTTCAGCAGATCGGCGTAGTACGCCACGATGCCGATCGGGATGTCGAGCTGATTGCCGAAGGTGAGCGTCCTGGTGGCACCCACCTCGGCGATGGTCAGCTCGCGCAGCTCTTCACGGTGCTCGTCGAGCGCTCGGTGCAGCTGCTCCAGGCATCGGACGCGCAAGTCCACATTCGTCGACCAGTCGCTGTCGTCGAAAGCGCGGCGGGCGGCGGCGACGGCGGCTTCGGCATCGGCGACGGTCGCGTCCGGTGCGTGACCGATGACAGCGGTGGTCGCCGGATTCACCGAAGGGAAACTCCCCGAGGTGGCGACCAACTGCCCGTCGATCAGCAACCGCCTGTCCGGCGGCGTGGTGCCGGGACGCTCGGTGTCGACATCCACTGGCGCGTGGCCCTGAGATTGCATCGTGTCTCCTCGTCGAGATGAAAATATGATTCTCCCCCAACGAGAATCATATGGTCGTCAACGGGTGACTGTATCAGGAATCCGCCTCGGTAGAACCCCGCAATGGACCCGAAATTCACCACATCTCCGCGTGAAAATGGATCTCCGCCTGCGGTAGCCGCGAAAGCCTTGCCGTAGCTCCCGCGTGAGAGTACGGTTCTCACAAGCAGGAAGGGAGATTCTTGTGAGTGAGTCGCGAGTGATCAGCCACAGCCCGGTTGAGCCAACGCACCACACCACCCACAGCGCCGAGGAGACGTGGACGTGAAGACCGCTGTAGTGACCGGTGGCGGATCCGGTATCGGCAAAGCTGTTGTAGACCGGCTACGGGCCGATGGGTATCGCGTCGCCGCCCTCGACCTGCGCCCCGGCGACGCTGAGGACTCCTACGCCGCCGATGTCACCGATCCTGTCCAGATCGCGGCGGCGCTGGCCGGGATTCGCGAAACGATGGGCCCGGCAACCATTCTGGTGAACGCCGCCGGACTCGACGGCTTCAAGAGATTCATCAATATCGACTTCGACGAGTGGCGCAAGGTCATCGACGTCAACCTCCACGGCATCTACCACTGCGTCCAGGCAGTGCTGCCGGGGATGCTCGACGCCGGGTGGGGCCGCATCGTCAATATCTCCTCGTCCAGCGCGCATTCCGGTCAGCCGTTCATGGCGCACTACGTCGCAGCCAAATCCGCGGTCAACGGTCTGACCAAAGCCCTTGCCCTGGAACTCGGACCGAACGGCATCACCGTCAACGCCGTGCCACCGGGGTTCATCGACACACCGATGCTGCGTTCCGCCGAGACCAACCGGCGGCTCGGCGGAACGGTCGAGGAACACATCCAACGCACCCCCGTGCGGCGAGTAGGCCGCCCCGATGACATCGCGGCCATGTGCGCATTCCTCATCTCCGAGGAAGCCGGGTACGTCACCGGCCAGATCATCGGGGTCAACGGTGGACGCAACACCTAGTTCCGCACCGCGGACGAGCACAGCAACACAGCAGAGAGAGCAGGACAACGTTATGGGACGCGTGCAAGGCAAAGTCGCCTTCATCACCGGTGCCGCGCGCGGCCAGGGCCGCAGTCACGCGATACGCCTGGCCGAAGAGGGCGCCGACATCATCGCCGTCGATCTGTGCGAGGACATCACCTCGATCGGCTATCCGATGTCCAGGGCCGCGGATCTCGACGAAACCGCGCGACTCGTCGAGAAGACCGGTCGACGCATCATCACCGCACAGGCCGACGTGCGCGACAACGCCGGGTTGCAGGCCGCGCTCGAGCACGGCATCGCGGAGCTCGGCCGCCTCGATATCGTGGTCGCCAACGCTGGCATCGCCGGTATGAAGGGCGAGCCGCCGATCCAGGCGTGGAGTGATGTCGTCGATACCAACCTGGTCGGCGTGATCAATACGGTCCAGGCCGCGCTCCCGCATCTGAGCGAGGGCGCTTCCATCATCGCCACCGGCTCCACGGCCGCCCTGATGAACCTGGAGAAGGTCGATGTCACGCCCGGCAAGGACCTCGGCGGCGTCGCCTATGTCTTCGCCAAACGTGCGCTCTCGCAATACATCCACTTCCTCGCGACCCATATCGCGCCCCGCAATATCCGTGCCAATGTCGTACACCCCACCAACTGCGATACCGACATGCTGCAGAGCGACCCGATGTATCGCTCGTTCCGGCCGGATCTGGAAAGCCCGACCCGCGCCGACGCCGAGCCGGCGTTCTTCGTTCAGCAGGCGATGCCGATCCCGTTCGTCGAGCCGCTCGATATCAGCAATGCCGTGCTCTTCCTCGCTTCCGACGAGTCCCGCTACATCACCGGCGCGCAGCTGCGGATCGACGGCGGCGGCTACCTCAAGTGGTACGACTTCAAGGTCTGAATCACCGAAAACACCACCGCGACAGGAAGATATCGACAGTGAAGGTCCAGGTTGATTCACAACGCTGCCAGGGTCACACGCTCTGCGCAATGATCGCACCGCAGTCGTTCGAATTGAGCGACATCGACGGCCACTCCGCCCCGGTCGACGAGGACGTGCCCGCCGAGCATCAGGAGCAGGTCCGCGAAGCGGCGCACTCCTGCCCGGAACGTGCTATCACCATCCGCTGACCGCCCGAACGACAGAGGAATCATGAGCGCCGACAACGTCGAGACGGACGAGCGCAAGCAACCCAATTTTCATTTCGACCGTCACGCACCGCAATACCGCGAACAGTTCGACTCGATCACGCACGAGATGCACGAGAAGTGCCCGATCGCGTGGTCCGACACCCACGGCGGGCACTGGGTCGCCGCGGGGGCCAACGAGGTCTTCGCTCTCTCCCGCTGCCCACACGTCTCCAACGACCACGATGTCAGCGGTACCCGTAAGGGGTACAAGGGCATCAACATCCCCACCGCCCAACGCGCGACGGGCATCCGCGGCGGCATCCTCGAGATGGACGAACCCGAGCACCGGTTCTTCCGCGGCGTCCTCAATCCCTACCTGTCCCCCGCCGCGGTGAACCGATGGATCCCGTTCGTCGACGAGGTGGTGCGCGCCTGTCTCGACGAGAAGATCGAAAGCGGGCGCATCGATTTCGTCGACGAGCTGGCCAATATCGTCCCGGCGGTGCTGACGCTGGCGATGCTCGGCATCCCGATCGCGAAATGGGAGGTCTACAACGAGCCCGTGCACGCCGCCGTGTACACGCCGCCGGATTCCCCGGACATCGCGCGGGTCGGGGAACTGCACCGAGCGATGGGCCTGGACCTGCTGACAAACCTCGCGGAAATCCGCCAGAATCCAAGGCCGGGCTTGATCAACGCCGTAGCCGATCTCGAGTACGACGGCGAAAAGGTCGGCGACCTCGAACTACTCGGCATTCTCAGCCTACTCATCGGCGGCGGTTTCGACACCACCACCGCGCTCACCGCGCACTCGCTCGAATGGCTGGCTCAGAATCCCGGTGAGCGCCGAACCCTCAGCGAGGATCGGGATCTGCTGCTGAACCCAGCCACCGAAGAATTCCTGCGCTTCTTCACCCCCGCGCCGGGCGACGGCCGAACGATCTCCGAGGACAACGAAACCGTGGGCGCCCAGTTCGCAGAGGGCGACCGATTGTGGCTGTCGTGGGCGATGGCCAATCGGGATCCGCAGGTCTTCGCCGATCCCGATACCGTCGTGCTGGACCGTAAAGGCAACCGGCACTTCAGCTTCGGACTCGGCATCCACCGCTGCATCGGCTCGAACATGGCACGCATGGTGTTCAAGCGCATGCTGGTCGCCGTGCTCGACCGCATGCCGGACTACCAGTGCGATCCCGAGGGCACGGTGCATTACGACTCCATCGGCGTCATCCAGGGCATGCGCCATCTTCCGGCGACCTTCACGCCGGGGCCGCGGCTCGGGGCCGGACTCGACGAGACGCTCGACAAGCTCCAACGGATCTGTGACGAGCAGCAGCTCGCCGAATCGGTGACGGTCAACAAGGAACAGGCACGAATCGACGACTGACGTAGTCGAGCCCACAGTAGTTACTGCGCCCGGCCGTTCGCGACGAGCGTCCGCGCGCGGTTCCGTGTCGAACGAGGAGGCGATGTGGCCGAAGTACCGGGCCGTCCCCTACCGATGATCACCCCGGACAATGAGTTCTTCTGGGCATCGGGCGCCGAAGGGCTGCTGCGTGTGCAGGAGTGCACAGCCTGCGCGGCACTGATCCACCCACCGCAGCCGGTGTGCCGCTATTGCCACGGCCAACAGCTGGGGACGCGGGTCGTGTCCGGCGTCGCCATTCTCATCGGATTCACCGTCAACCACCGATTCGGGTTGCCGGGCCTGCCCGCGCCGTATGTGGTGGGGCAGGTCGCGCTGGTCGAGGATCAGCGAATCCGATTGACCACCAACATCATCGAGTGCGACCCCGGCGAACTGACGCTCGGTATGCGCGTCGAGGTCGTCTTCGAACAATTCGACGACGTCTGGCTGCCGCTGTTCCGGCCCACCGCCGAACAGCCCGAACCCGCGCCGCTGCACACCGACGAGATCGAGCCCGCCGACTATCACCGGCACGTGCGGCCGATGGCCACGCGGGACAAGTTCGAAGACCGGGTCGCGCTCACCGGGACCGGCGTGTCGGATCTGGGCCGCCGATTGATGAAGTCACCACTGTCACTGACGATTCAGGCCTGTGAACGCGCCATCGCCGACGCCGGCCTCACCGCCGCCGATATCGACGGCCTGTCCAGCTACCCGGGTGCCGGCAATGTCGGTGGATTCGGCGAAGGCGGCGGCGTCACCGCGGTCGAAGCGGCCATGGGCCTGCGACCCACGTGGCACAACGGCGGAATCGAGACCTTCGGTCCCGGCGGATCGGTCATCGCCGCGATGCTCGCCGTCGCGAGCGGCTTGGCTCGCCACGTGCTGTGCTTTCGCACCGTGTGGGAGTCCACCTACAACGAAATGCTCAAACAAGGCCGCATCACCCCGCCCGGCGGCCGTACCGCGAGCTGGATGACGCCGTTCGGGGCGGTGTCGGCGGCGCACACGCTGGCGCAGAACGCGCAGCGACACTTCCACCGCTACGGCACCACCCGCGAGACCCTCGGCTGGATCGCGCTGAACCAGCGGGCCAATGCCGCGCTCACCCCGACCGCCATCTACCGCGAGCCACTGACCATGGACGACTATCTGTCCGCGCGGCCGATCACCACCCCGTTCGGCCTCTACGACTGCGACGTCCCGTGCGACGGCGCGGTAGCCGTGATCGTCTCCGCCCTCGATACCGCCCACGATCTCGCCAAACCACCCATCCGGGTCGAGGCGGTGGGCACCCAGATCCTCGAGCGCATCGAGTGGGATCAGAGCACCCTCACCCACGAACCGCAGGTGCTCGGCCAATCCGCCCACCTCTGGTCACGCACTTCGTTGCGCCCGAGCGACGTCGACGTGGCACAGCTCTACGACGGTTTCACCTTCAATTGTCTGTCCTGGCTGGAGGGTTTGGGCTTCTGCGAGATCGGCGAGGCCAAGGACTTCCTCGATGGCGGCACGAACATCGCCCGCGACGGCCTGCTACCCCTCAACACTCATGGCGGACAACTTTCGCACGGACGCACCCACGGCATGGGTCTACTCCACGAGGCCATCGTCCAGTTGCGGGGCGAGGCCGGGGCTCGCCAGATCCCCGATGCCCGCGTCGCCGTCGCCACCAGCGGCGGGCTCACCCCGAGTGGCGCGCTACTGCTGAGGACCGAGAGATGACCATCACCGAACTCGACTTCGCCATGGCGAACTCGCCCGCAGGCCGACCACGGGTCAGCGAACTCGTCGCCGAGGTGGACGGCTTTGCGATCTCGGCGCGCCTCGCCGAAGCGCCGAAACCACGCGCCGTCATCCTCGCGCTCCACGGCGGCGCGACCACGTCGGCGTACTTCGACTGTCCGGGCCATCCCCGGCTGTCACTGCTGCGCCTCGCGCCGCGGCTGGGTTTCACCGTCCTGGCACTGGATCGGCCCGGTTACGGCGCGTCACATGACCGTGCGAGCGAACTGACCGAGCCCGACCGGGTCATCGACCTGATCCAGGGTGCGCTCGACGCACACCTGGACGGGCGAGAACGTGGGGCGGGGGTGTTCCTCATGGCGCACTCGGCGGGCTGCCCACACGCCGTCCGATTCGCGGCAGGCCAACACGGCGCCAACCTGCTCGGCCTCGAACTGGCGGGCACCGGGCGCGAACACCATGCGACCGCCGCGGCGGTGCTCGGCACGCAAGAACGCGCCGACGCCGACGCTGTGCGCGAACTCCTGTGGCAGCCGTCGTGGCTCTATCCGCCGGAGATGCTGGGCGGCACCCCGATCGCGGCCAGGACCCCACGGTACGAGGGAACGGTGCTACGGCGGTGGCCGGACCGCGACTTCCCCGAGCTCGCCGCCCGCGTGCGTGTTCCGGTGCACTTCAGTGCGGGCGAATACGAGAACGTGTGGCGCAACGACACCGAATCACTGGCCCAGATCGCCGCACTGTTCACCGCGGCGCCACGCGTGATCGCCGAACAGCTGCCCGCCGGCGGTCACGGCCTGAGCATCGGATACTCCGCGGCGGCCTACCATCTGCGCGTTCTCGCCTTCGCCGAAGAATGCGTCCTCGCCCACGCGCAGGGCCGTTCTCTGACACAACAATCGAACGGCCCCGCGCCGGCTCGGCACAGGAGGTGAGGCAATGCAGGCTACTGACGTCGCACTGCTGCTGATACGCGTTGTCCTTGGTGGCACCATGATCGCGCACGGGGTGAACCACTGGATCGGGGGCGGCAAGATCCCGGGGACAGCCCGCTGGTTCGCGGGATTGGGTCTGCGTTTCCCCACCGTCCAGGCGTGGGTCAGCGTGGTCACCGAGATCGGGGCCGGTCTCGCGCTGGTCCTCGGCCTGTTCACACCGCTGGCGTGCGCAGCGGTCGTCTCGGTCATGCTGGTCGCCGCGCTGCTCGCGCACCGACCGAACGGATTCTTCGTCTTCCGGGACGGATACGAGTACGCGCTCGTCCTCGCGGTGGTCTCGCTCGCTGCGGCGATGCTCGGGCCGGGTGCGTTCTCCGTCGACCATGCGGCCGGTATCACAGTCACCGGATGGGCCGGTGGCGCAACGGCTCTCGTCGTCGCCGTGGTCTGCACCGGAGGGCTGCTCGCTGTGTGCCTGCGGCGCGAAGCCGACCGCCAGGAGTGCGAACAAGTGGAGGCGCACTGATGCGCGTCGGTTTCATCGGAC
Source organism: Nocardia canadensis (assembly GCF_032656385.1). Taxonomy (NCBI): domain Bacteria; kingdom Bacillati; phylum Actinomycetota; class Actinomycetes; order Mycobacteriales; family Nocardiaceae; genus Nocardia; species Nocardia canadensis. Next base: position 178,514 of record NZ_JAVCWB010000008.1, on the reverse strand, counting down.
TCGGTATCCAGGGCGGCCCGATGGCGCGTCGGATCGCGGCCGCCGGTTTCCCCACGACCCTGTGGGCACGCCGTCCCGAAGCGCTGCGGGAATTCGCCGACACCGGCGCGGTATTCGCCGATTCGCCCGCCGAACTCGCCGCGGCCAGTGACCTGGTCTGCCTGTGTGTGGTCTCCGATGCCGATGTGCGCGAGGTACTCACCGGGCCCGAGGGCGTACTGGCAGGCCTGCGGCCGGGCGGTATCGTCGCCGTACACAGCACCGTGCATCCCCGCACCTGCCGAGAACTAGCCGATGATGTTGCCCGTCAGGGTATTTTGCTCGTGGATGCGCCTGTCACCGGTGGTGGACCGGCCGCCGCCGCAGGGCACCTGACGGTGCTCGCGGGCGGCGCGGCGCCGACCCTGCAAAGCTGCCGACCGGTATTCGATACCTATGCCGCGCAGGTTTTCCACCTCGGCCCGGTCGGTTCGGGTCAGGTCGCCAAGATTCTCAACAATCTGCTGTTCACCGCGAACCTCGCCACCGCCGACAGCGCCCTGTCCCTCGGTCGAGACCTGGGGTTGGATCCGGTCCGCCTCGCCGAGTTGCTCAACAACGGCAGCGCCGCCAGTTTCGCCCTCGGCCGGATGGTCGCCGCGGGCGGGACGCTACAGAGTATCGCCACGCACGCCGGTGGCCTCTTGCGCAAGGACGTCCACCTCGCGGCCGATCTCGCGAACCAGGTAGACGCGGGCGACGGCGTGGTGTTCGACGCCGCCGTGACCACCTTGGCCACCATGGACCGGCTGCTCGAGCGATGAACGATCCGAGCAATATCGGCTTCATCGGCGCCGGACGCATGGGTGGCCCCATGGTTCGGCGGTTGGTCGCCGCCGGCCACCGAGTCCACGCACTCGGACGAACCGGTGACAAACGCCGCGCACTGGCCGAATCCGGCGCATACCCGTTGCCGAGCATCGCCGAGACCGGTGTCGGCGCGGATGTCGTGATCGTGTGTGTCCTCACCGACGAGCAGGTCCGCCGGGTGTGCCTCGGTACGTACCTGATTCCGGCCATGTCACCGGGTGCCACCCTCGTCGTCCATACCACCGGCAGCCCTCGGACGGTCGAAGCCGTCGCCGAACACGCGGCCGCACGCGGTGTCGAGGTCGTCGACGCCGCGGTCAGCGGCGGACCGCACGATATCGCCGACGGGCGACTCACTCTCTTCGTCGGCGGCGCCGATGCTGCGGTGGATCGTGTTAGCCCGGTACTGGCCAGCTACGCCGACCCGATTCTGCCCGTCGGCCCACTCGGTAACGGCCAACGAGTGAAGTTGCTCAACAACGCCGCTTTCGCGGCCCAGATCGGCGTTCTCGCCGAGACCATGCGCCTCGCAAACCAATTGGGCATCGAGGAATCCACCCTGTTGCGCGCGCTGCCGCACGGGAGCGCGACCAGCCGAGCTCTCACCGGCGCGGCAGCCCGCGGATCCGTCACCGAATTCGTCACCGCGGTCGACGATTTCCTCACCAAGGATGTCGCGGTGGTTCGCGAGGTGCTGGCCGAACTCGATGCCGACCTCGGCAACCTCACGCCGCTACTCGCCGATCGCCCACGATGATCGGGAGGACGAACTCGAACACAGCAAGAGCGGAACCGATGCTTTCCCCCATGTCGACTGTATTCATCGCTCTCCCTGAGTATTTCGGAACTCCCGTGCCATGGGCGATCTCGAAACTGACGCAGGAACTGCGCCGGCGCGGTGTACGGACCGATACCGGCACCGTCGACGCGATCTCGTCGGAGATCACCGTAGTTCGTCTGCGGGTCGACGACACCCTCGGCAGTGCTGAGACCTTCTTGATCGAGGCGGGAAGGAGCATTGATGAGGTGGTGGTCCGGGGTGCCGACGCACGCGGCGTGGCCTATGGATTGTCCGAGCTCGCCGACCGGGTCCGGTACGGCGGCGATCCGATCGACACGATCCGCTCCGCCCGCGCCGAGCCGCGGTCTCCCGCGGTGCCGATTCGGGGTGTGCTGCGCTCCTTCTCCAGCGATGTCCTCGATCTCCCGTGGCTACTCGACCGCGATTTCTGGACCGCCTACCTCGACGAATTGGCCACCCAGCGGATCAACCGGCTGCACCTCGCGTTCGGCATGCAGTACAACTTCTCGCACGATACCGATGTGCGCGACAACTACCTGTGTTTCGCCTACCCCTTTCTCGTGGACGTCCCGCAGTGGGACAACGTCGCTGTCGCCGGTCTTTCCGCCACCCAACGCTCGGCCAATCTTGCGGCGCTGAGATTCGCCAGCGAGGAAGCCGCGCGCCGCGGCATCCATTTCCAGCTCGGGCTCTGGAATCATGCCGTGCGCCCGGAACTCGAGGACAGCCCGAACCTGCGCTACCGCATCACCGGATTGGCCGAGTGCGACGCCGCCGAATACAGCTCCGCCGCACTCGGTGTGCTGCTGCGGGAATGCCCCGCCATCGCGGGCCTGACCTTCCGCGTCCACTACGAGGGCGGAATACCCGAGGCGGGGCGGGCCGACTTCTGGCGCACGGTGATGGGTGGCCTGCGCGGTATCGACCGCGAACTCGAGATCGATATGCACGCCAAAGGCGTCGACCAGGAATTGGTCGAGACAGCTACGGAAACCGGCGGCCGCGTCATCGTCTCGGCGAAGTACTGGGCCGAGCACCAGGGTCTGCCCTACCACCAGGCCGCGATTCGACCACACGAGTCCGCGCGCGCGGACGCCGGCGACGAATTGCGTGGAGTCACTCAGAACGCGCGCAGATTCACGCGCTACGGGTACGCCGACTTCCTGCGCGCCGACCGCGAATTCGATCTGCTCTTCCGGATCTGGCCCGGCACTCAACGTTTTCTGTTGTGGGCGGACCCGGAGCTCTTCGCAGGCTACGGGCGAATGAGCACGATCGGCGGCGCGGTCGGGGTGGAACTGTGCGAACCACTGACCTTCCGCGGTCGTAAGGACAGCGGGAACACTGGTGACGCCCGGGATCTCTACGCCGATCCGCGACTCACCCTCGGTCTCGGCGATTGGGAGAAATACGCCTACACGTATCGGCTGTGGGGGCGGCTGCTATTCGATCCGGATGCCGACCGTGAATCCTGGCTGCGGTTCCTCCGAGCGCATTTCGATACCGCGGCCGAGTACGTCGAGCAGGCTCTCGGTGCCGCCGGGAAAATTCTGCCGTTGGTAACCATCACGGGATCAGCCAGTGCGTCCAACAATTTCTTCTGGCCAGAAGTTTTCACCGATCATCCCATCGCGCACGGGGCGATGGCCAAGGCATACGCGTGGGATCTCGTTCCCCCGCGCACCTGGGGCACCATGAGCCCGCTCGACCCCGCGCTGTTCGAGTCCGCCGACGACTACGCGCGGGGACTGCTGGACGGTCGGCCCAGCGGGCGGTATACGCCCGAACAGGTCGCTTCCTGGCTACTCCGGCTCGCCGACCGTGCCGACGCCGCGCTCGCGGCCGCGCGCGATACGACGCCAGATCGCGACGCACCCGCGTTCCGGCGGATCGAAGTGGATGTCCGGGCGCAAGCTCTGCTCGGCCGGTTCTTCGCCGGGAAGTTCAGCGCCGGTGTGGGATACGCGCTGTTCCAGCTCACCGATGACCCACAGTACCTCCTCGACGGCATCGACCGATACCGCCGAGGGCGGGAGGCTTTGGCGGACTTGATCGCGATTACCAGCAACGTCTATGTCTCGGATCTGGGGTTCGGTAAGCGCCCGACCGAACACGGACATTGGTCCGACCGGTTGCAGCAGGTCGACGCCGACCTCGCCGAGCTCACGCGCGAAGTGGCGAGTGCGAATGCGACGGAAAGCGCTGTGCCAGTGCACCTGCCGCAGCGTGCTCCACACTCGCCGACTGCCGAGATACGATGCACTCCCCCACAGGATTTCACCCCGGGGCGCCCACTCACCATCCAGGCGGAAGCTCCGGCGAATATCGAACTGACCCTTCACGCGCGTCACCTCGATCAGTCCGACCGGTATTCGGTGATCCCCCTGCGGTCGTCCGCCGGTGACCACTACACGGCCCAGCTACCGGCTGACTACACCGCGAGCCCCTACGATATCCAGTTCTTCCTGCTCGCCCGGGATACCGAAAGCCGAGCGGCCTGGATCGTGCCCGGCTTCGACGAGACCCTCGCGAATCAGCCGTATTTCGTGATCGGCGCCGAACGACCGGCCCGACAGTGAGCTGCCGCCGCCGGTGGGGCGCCGGTGAGGCAACTGATCGCAACCGTTTGCTCGCGACGCCACCCAACTGTTTCGCTGGCATGCACCTGCGACCGGCGGACTCGATGCCCGGCCGTGGCCCTGCACAACCTCCGATCCGAACCCTGCGAGGCTCCCTGTGAAGATCGTTTCCATCGAGACACTGGTCCGCGAGCCGGTCGCAGTTGTCCGGGTTCGTACCGACGACGGCGTGGAGGGTATCGGCCAGACCGCGCCCTACGCAGCCGAGATGACGTCGCAGGTCCTGCACAGCATGGTCGCGCGCTTCTTTCTCGGTCGCGATCCCTGGGACGTCGAAACCCTGGTCGAGAACTGCCTCCAGACCTACTACAAGTTTCCCAGCACCTTCCTGTATCGAGCGCTGGCGGGCCTCGATACAGCTGTGTGGGACATCCTGGGGCGCGCCACCGGTCAGCCGGTGAGCAAACTGCTGGGAGGTCACGTCAGGGACTCGATCCCGGTGTACGCCTCGAGTATGCGGCGCGACATCGGTCCCGACGAGGAGGCTGCTCGACTCCTCGAACACATCGAGACCGACGGATTCGAGGCCGTGAAGATCCGCGTCGGTTCGGCCATGGGGCGTGACCGCGACGTCGCAGTGCGGCGAACCGAGCGCATCATCGCCCGCGTCAGAGACAAGCTCGGCGAGAACATCGCCATCTCGGCCGATGCCAACGGCGGCTTCACCGCCGCACGGGCCATCCGCGTCGGCAGGATGCTGGAGGACTACGCCTATCACCATTTCGAGGAACCCTGTCCCTACGCGCAGCTCGAGCAGACGGCGCAGGTGACAGCCGCTCTCGATATCGCGGTATCCGGTGGCGAACAGGACAACTCGCTGTCCCAATTCAATCGCATGATCGCTGGGCGGGTAGTCGATATCGTCCAGCCCGACATCGGCTACCTCGGCGGTATTTCCCGTGCCCGCAAGGTTGCCGTGCTCGCGGAGGCAGCCGGCATTCCGTGCACACCGCACTGTGCCAACGACTCGCTGCTCCAGGTATTCACACTCCATCTGGCGGTCGCGATGCCCGCCTGCAGCCAGGCTCAGGAGTGGAGCATCGAAGAAACTCCATGGTCGCGGAACATTTATCACCCACTACCAACAGTCGTCGACGGCAGGGTCGCCGCACCGACCGGGCCGGGCTGGGGTGTGAGTCTCGACCCCGATTTCGTCACCACGGCCGAACGCCGGGTATCACGACTGACGGCGTAACGCCGCTGGCACGAACCTGATCCTCGTAGAATCTTGTGAAAGAGAAGCCGTGTGAATCTCGACTCGCTCCGCGCCCAATTGCCCGACGGCATTGTCGTGACCGATCCCGATATACTCGGCGGCTATCGACAGGACCGGGCACTGGATCCCGATGCCGGAATCGCGCTCGCGCTCGTCCGCCCGACCGCGACCGAACAAGTTGCGACAGTTCTGAAGTGGGCGCACGAGAATCGGGTGCCGGTAGTACCGCGCGGCGCCGGAACAGGGCTCTCCGGCGGGGCGACCGCGCAGAACGGGGCCCTGCTGCTGAGCACCGAGCGCATGCGCGAGATCACCGTCGATCCGGTCACCCGCACCGCCGTCGTCCAGCCGGGATTGCTCAACGCCGAAGTCAAACGTGCCGCCTCCGAACAGGGGCTCTGGTACCCACCGGACCCGTCCTCGTTCGAGATCTGCTCCATCGGCGGCAACGCCGCCACCAACGCGGGCGGGCTGTGCTGCGTAAAGTACGGCGTCACCGGCGACTATGTGCTCGGCATGGAGGTCGTCCTCGCCGACGGCACCATCGCAAGGCTGGGCGGACCACGTCTGAAGGACTCTGCCGGACTGTCACTGACCAAACTGTTCGTCGGCAGCGAAGGCACCCTCGGCGTCATCACCGAACTCACCTTGCGGCTGCTGCCCGCGCAGCCACCGCAATCCACCGTGGTCGCCACCTTTTCCACCCTCGCCGCCGCTACCGAGGCCATCCTCGCCATCACCGGGACCCTGCGGCCGTCCATGCTCGAATTCATGGACGCCGTCGCCATCAACGCCGTGGAGGACGAACTGCGCATGGGTCTGGATCGCGATGCCGCCGGACTCCTGGTCGCCAGATCCGACGCCCCGGGCGAACACGCAGGCCACGAGGCCGACCTCATGCTCGCCGCCTGCGAAATAGCCGGAGCCACCGAGGCTTTCCGCACCGACGACCCCGACGAGGGCGAAGCCTTCTGCGCGGCACGGCGATTCGCCATCCCCGCCGTCGAACGCAAAGGTCCGCTGCTGCTCGAGGATGTCGGTGTCCCGCTGCCACGATTGGGTGATCTCGTCACCGGCATCGCCGCCATCGCCGCCCGACGCCGGGTGCTGGTCTCGGTCATCGCGCACGCGGGCGACGGCAACACGCACCCACTCATCGTCCACGACCCGAACAACCCCGACGAAACCGCGCGCGCCAACCAGGCTTTCGGCGAGATCATGGATCTCGCGATCAGTCTCGGCGGCACCATCACCGGTGAGCACGGCGTCGGCCGGTTGAAGAAGGCCTGGCTGCCCAACCAGGTCGGCCCCGAGGTGATGGGGCTGACCCGCCGCATCAAAGAAGCCATCGACCCGAACGGCATCCTCAATCCTGGGGCGGTTGTGTAGATATCCCCGCGATGTGCCCCGCCCACTCGGCCGCGAAATCCCGGAACCGAAGAGCCGCGCCCGAGGGCACCGCCGTTGCCGCCCACACGATGCCGACCTCACGAACCACCCCCTCATCGGCCAGGGGGACCATGACCAGTGGCGGTGACACCGTGGCGCATCCGGGCGCGCCGCCGTAAGGCAGCACCGCGATGCCGAGGCCCGCCGCGACCAGGGCCGCCATCGTGTCCAGCTCACCGACCTCGAAAGCGATGTGCGGCCGGAAATCCGCTGCGGCGCACAACTCGTCGAAGATTCGACGCATACCGAATCCTGGATGAAGGGCCACGAACTCCGACCCGGCCAACTCCGATAGGCGCACCTGCCTACGCCCGGCCAGCCGATGTTGCGGCGCGACAGCCAGTGCGAGCCGCTGCCACGCCAACGGACGCCAGCCCAGACCCGGCGTGACCGGGCGCGGCGAGACGATCGCCAAGTCCGCGTCGTGCTCGATGACCAGCGCGGTGATGTCCTCCGCTGATCCCTGCTGCAGAGTGAAGCTGATCCGTCCCGCCGTGCGCTGGAAGTCGGCGATCAGCTGCGGTACCGGCCAACTTCCGAAAGAATGCCCGAAGGCCAGACGCACCGCACCACCCGCCGGGTGCGCCATCATCGCCAATTCTCTTTCAGCGACGTCTAATTCGGCCTGCGCTCGCCGTACATGGTCGTAGTAGACGCGCCCGAAAGCATTGAGCGTGATGCGCCGCCCCTTGCGGTCGAACAGTTCGACGCCGAGTCTGCGCTCCAGGCGAGCCAGCATGCGCGACAGGGTGGGCTGCGTGATGTGCAGACGCTCCGCGGCTCCTCGGACACGTTCCATTTCGGCCAGCGTCGTGAACCAGTTCAGTTCCTCACCCAACATATCGGGCCCTCTCGTCTGCCTGCACTGATGCGCCCAGCGGATCAGTACTGAGAACATTCATCATTTCCATTGCGCGGCCACCCACCGCACAGTGGATCTCGTGGCAATTGCTTCTTTCCCTCGCACCATCAACGGTCCCGCGCACCAACGCCGCATCACCATGGCGCTCTTCGCCGCCGGACTCGCCACCTTCGGCATGCTTTTCAGCGCCCAGTCGCTGCTGCCCAGCCTGGCGGCCGCGTTCTCGGCGACGTCGGCACAGGCTGGACTCGCGGTGTCACTCACGATCGGTTCCCTCGCGGTGGCGGTGGTGCCGCTCAGCGCCGTCTCCGAGCGCTGGGGTCGCACCCAGATCATGACGGTGTCGGTGCTGTCGGCCGCCGTGATCGGGCTGCTGCTGCCCCTGAGCCCGTCGCTGGAGGTGTTCCTGGCCGGGCGCGCCGCCCAGGGGTTGGCGCTGGCGGGCGTGCCCGCGGTGGCCATGGCCTACCTCACCGAGGAGAGCGCACCGCAACGCCTCGGCACCGCGGTGGGGATGTACGTCGCCGGCACCTCGCTCGGCGGGCTGGGCGGGCGACTCGTCCCTGGACTGCTCGTCGAGGTGTCGTCGTGGCGATGGGCGGCGGCGGCCGGATCGGCGGCCGCGGCGCTGTGCGCTGTCTGGTTCGTGCGGACACTGCCGCCCGCGTGCGGATTCACACCAAGACCGATCGGCTTCCGCGTGGTCGTCGGCGACCTTGGCGTCGCGTTGCGACAACCTGTGCTGTCCAAGCTTTTCGGGATGGCTTTCGTCCTTATGGGCGGTTTCGTAGCGCTCTACAATTTCCTCGGATTTCGCCTGCTCGCAGCACCCTTCGAGCTGTCGCCCGCAGTCGCCAATTCGGTGTTCGTGCTCTATCTGGCCGGAACTGCCACCTCGGTGATAGCCGGCCGGTGCGCCGACCGCTTCGGCCGGGCGGCGGTCCTCACCACCGCGGTGGCGGCCATGGCCGCCGGAGTACTGATCACCCTGCCGGATCGACTGGTCACGGTAGCGCTCGGCATGGCTGTGTGCACCGCCGGGTTCTTCGCGGCGCACACCGTGGCGGGCGGGTGGCTGGGCTCCACTGTGGGCGCCAATCCGGCGGCAGCGACCTCGCTGTATCTGCTCGCCTACTACCTGGGTGGCGCGCTCGGCGGCGGGCTCATCGGCCTCGCCTTCGGTCGGTACGGATGGCCAGGGGTCGTCTGCTGCGTGGCGGGGCTGACAGTGCTGGCGGCGGTGTTCTCCGCACGCCTGGGTCGCACGGCCACGCCCCTCGCACCGGTCTCCAGAAGGTGCCCGGTCGGAATCAAGCATGTTTGACAGTGTTACTCTCACTCAGGAAGAAGTATATTCTCATTGTGCGATTCTTCTTCCACTATCCAGAACCTCGCTACCCCGAGCCCGGCGGGGCCGATGCCGCCGCACTCTCCGCCGGACCGCTGCGCGAGGTGGCGACCGCGGTAGAGCGGGCGGGATTCGACGGACTGTCGCTGAGTGAGCATCCGGTGCCCGGGGCCCGCTGGTCCGCGTCTGGCGGACACCAGACGCTCGACCCGTTCGTGGCATTGAGTTTCGTCGCGGCCGTGACCAGCAGACTTCGGCTTCTCACCTATCTCGCCGTCGCGCCCTATCGCAATCCGTTCCTGCTCGCCAAGGCCGCCGCGACGCTGGACCTGGTCTCCGGCGGTCGGGTCACCCTCGGTTTGGGCACCGGTTATCAGAAGAGCGAATTCCATGCGCTCGGAGTGGATTTCGACGAGCGGAACCACCTGTTCGACGAAATTCTCGACACGCTCCCGATGCACTGGCAGGGCAGCGCGTTCAGCTACGAGGGCAAGCATTTCAGCGCCCGGGATGTGATCGCCCGCCCTCGGCCGACGCAGGGGCGGATACCGATCTGGATCGGCGGTAATTCCGCGCTCAGCAGGCGCCGGGTCGCCGAGCGCGCCCAGGGCTGGATGCCGATGAGCGGCAGCTCTCAGCTCAGTACCACCGCACGCACGCCCACCCTGGGCTCGGTGGATCAACTGGCGCTGCGGATCACCGAACTACGCGCGACAGCCGCGGCGGCCGGGCGCGACGAGCCGATCGACGTGGTGTATTCCTACGGACAAGGCATCGACGTCGCACTGGACGAACCGGACCGGCACCGCGAGTCGTTCGCCGGACTCGCCGAGGCCGGCGTCACCTGGATCGTGATATCCGGTCGCACCGATTCTCCTGCTGCCACGGTGGATTTCGTCGAGTCGTTCGGCGCGACCTACCTGGCCGGGCGATGATCATGGACTGGTTTTCCGAACGTGCCGGAATGGACGGCACCGTCGCGGTGATCACCGGCGGCGCGGGCACCCTCGGCCGTTCGATCGCACTGGACCTCGCCGCCAACGGGGTACGAACGGCCGTGGTCGATCTCGATCCCGACGCGATCCAGACGGCGGGCCGGGACCTGGCCGAGCGCGGACACGATGCGATTACACGCTGTGCGGACGTTCGCGATCCGGAAGCCTTGGCGGCGGTCTTCGATGCCGTCGAGGAACGCTGGGGGCGGCTCGACACACTGGTGAATGTGGTCGGCGGCACCTTCCGCAGCCCATTCACCGAGACCGCGCCCAAGGGCTGGGACGCCGTGATGCGCACCAACTTCCATCATGTTCTGCATTCCTGTTCGCTGGCGGTACCGCGTATGCGGGCCGGTCGGCGCGGCGGCAGCATCATCAATATCACCACCATCGAGGCGCACCGGGCCGCACCAGGCTTCGCGGTGTACGCCGCCGCAAAGGCGGCCGTCGAGCACTTCGCTCGCACTCTCGCGGTGGAGCTGGCGCCAGAGGGCATCCGCGTCAACAACATCGCCCCGGACTACGTTCCGACGCCGAGCCTGAACCCACTGGCGACCGGTGACGAAGGAATGAACCATCCCGTCGGCGTTCGGGTGGCCATCCCGATGGGGCGGGCCGGCCGAGCCACCGATGTGTCGAACTGCGCGGTCTTCCTCGCCTCCGGCCTGTCCACCTTCGTCACCGGCACCACACTGCATCCCGACGGCGGCACCTTCGCGTCCTCGGGCTGGTTCAACTGGCCGGACTCGGGGTGGGCCAACCATGTACCTGCCCAGCATCTGTAGACGTGACAGCCCGCAGGCAGTACCTCGTGACACGGTCGACCTCGGTAGCTGTCGGTTCGGCACGCCGCCAGAGGTAGTCGGAGAGCAGCCCGACCACGGCGTGCGCGGCGAGGGCCGCGTCGAGATCCGGGTCAATACTACCGAGGGCGGCGAAGGGCTCGCGCAACAACGCCGCCAGCAGTGCACTGGCCCGTGAGTGCCCGGATATCAACTGCTCACCGGCACTGCCCGCGTTCCACAGCACCGCCCGCGCGGTCGCGGCGATTCCAGCAGCGGCTTGGCCGAGCACTGCCTCGACCCAGCGGCGCACCTGCTCCTGCGGCGCGGCCGCCTGCGCCATCCGGTGGGCGACATACCCGCTCAACCGTTGCGCACCGTCCTCGAGAAGCGCCACCACGAGCGCATCCTTGGTGGGAAAGTGCCGATAGAACGCGTCGTTCGACAAGCCGGCCGCGGCCACGATATCGGCGACCCTCGGCCGCGCGGCGCCACCGCCCCGACTCATCAGCGCCAATGCCGCGTCGAGTAGTCGGCGCACCTCGTCGAGGTAGTCCGCATGGCGCTTGGCCAGGGCACGCTGCGCGATTCCGGCCGCGACATCGTCGGTCACAGCCACCCCTCACGACGCCGGCCCGCCGAGGTTTGCTCACGTATCGCAAAACAAAGAATTGCATTCTGTGCCACGAGAAGCATATTCTCATCCAAAGAGAGGAGGCGCAAATGGCATGGGATTTCGACACCGACCCCGACTATCAACACAAGCTGGACTGGGCGGACGCGTTCGTACGGGATGAGGTCGAACCACTCGACCTCATCTGGCCTGACCTGCAGTTCGTGCCACTGGACGAGACACGACGCAAGGCGATAGATCCGCTCAAGGAGCGGGTCCGCGAACAAGGCCTGTGGGCCACCCACCTCGGACCCGATCTGGGTGGACAGGGCTACGGCCAGCTGAAGCTGGCGCTGCTGAACGAGATACTGGGCCGATCATCCTGGGCCCCCATCATTTTCGGTTGCCAGGCACCCGATACCGGCAACGCGGAGATTCTCGCGCATTTCGGCACCTCCGAGCAGAAGCAGCGCTATCTGCGCCCACTTCTGGACGGGGAGATCTTCTCCTGCTTCTCCATGACCGAGCCGCAGGGTGGCGCCGACCCGGCGCAGTTCGAGACCCGCGCGGTGCGCGACGGCGACGACTGGGTGATCAACGGCTGGAAGTTCTTCTCCTCCAACGCGCGCACCGCGTCGTTCCTGATCGTCATGGCGGTGACCGATCCGGATGTCGGTGCGCACCGGGGCATGTCGATGTTCCTGGTACCCGCCGACACTCCCGGCATCCGCATCGAACGCAATGTCGGCCTGTACGGGGAGGCGCTCGGCGAGGGCTCACACGCACTCATCCACTACGACAATGTCCGGGTCGGCGCCGAGTCGCTGCTCGGTGGTGAAGGGCAGGCTTTCGCGGTCGCGCAGGTTCGGCTCGGTGGTGGACGTATCCATCACGCCATGCGCACGATCGGCCTGGCAGGCAAGGCACTGGACATGATGTGCGAACGGGCGCTGTCGCGACAGACGGCCGGTGAGCGTCTGGCGGACAAACAGTCCGTCCAGGGCTACATCGCGGACTCCTACGCGCAGCTGACCCAATTCCGGCTCCTGGTACTGCACACCGCGTGGAAGATCGACAAGCTCAACGACTATCGCGCAGCCCGCAAGGACATCGCCACGGTGAAGGTGGTCATGCCGACCGTTCTGCACGACATCGCGTGGCGGGCGATGCAGGTACACGGCGCGCTCGGTGTGTCGAACGAGATGCCCTTCATGACCATGATCCACGGCGCGGGCGTCATGGGACTGGCCGACGGACCCACCGAGGTACACAAGGGCACGGTCGCCAAACAGGTGTTGCGCGACCACCGGCCCAGCGAAGACCGCTGGCCCAGCGAATGGATTCCGCGCAAGCTCGACGCCGCCCGTGCCAAATACTCCGAATTCCTGGAACACGAAGTGGGGAACCTGTGATCGACACCGAACGCCTCGCCGCATGGATGGACGACCGTGGGCTGCCCGGTAAGGGCGCGCCCCTCGAGGCCGAATTCCTGTCCGGCGGAACCCAGAACGAGATCTACAAGATCCGCCGCGGTGACGAGCGCAGTGTGCTGCGCATACCGCCGACCACCGCCCCGGCCGACCGCGACAAGGGCATCCTGCGCGAGTGGCGGATCACCGAGGCGCTCGACGGCACCGACGTTCCGCACACACCCGCGGTGGCGGTGTGCACCGATCCCGCGGTGCTGGGACGGACCTTCTACCTGATGGGCTACGTCGACGGCTGGTCGCCGATGGGCCGCAAGGGATGGCCCGCGCCCTTCGACGCTGATACCGCCGCACGGCCCGGACTCGCTTATCAGCTGGCCGAGGGCATCGCCTTGCTGTCCAAGGTCGATTGGCGCGCACAGGGTTTGACGGATCTCGGCAGGCCCGACGGCTTCCACGAACGTCAGGTGCAGCGGTGGACAGGGTTCTTCGAGCGGATCAAGGGCCGCGACCTCGACGGCCTCGACGTCGCGACCGACTGGCTGCGGCGGCACCGGCCGCTGGACTACATCCCCGGCATCATGCACGGCGACTACCAGTTCGCCAATGTCATGTTCGACCACGGCGCACCCGCCACACTCGCCGCCATCGTCGACTGGGAGATGGGTACTGTCGGCGATCCGAAACTCGATCTCGCCTGGATGATTCAGAGCTGGCCGGAGGACACCGCCGCACCGGAGGCGGAAACCGCCAGCTACGTCGACTTGCGGGGGATGCCGTCGCGATCACAACTGGTCGCGCACTATGCCGAGGTGTCCGGTCGCCAGGTGGACGACCTCGACTACTACCTGGTCCTGGCCAAATGGAAACTCGCGATCGTGCTGGAGCAGGGCTTTCAACGCGCAGGCGACGACTACAAGTTGCAGTCCTTCGGCCCGATCGTGCCCGAGCTCATGCGATCTGCGGCCGAGCTCGCCGAGACAAGTGGGTACCGAGGATGAGCGACGAACTCCTGGTGGATCGCCACGGACCGATCCTGATCCTGCGGCTGAATCGGCCGGAGTCACGCAACGCCCTGACTCCGAACATGATTCACCGGATCGGCGCCGCGGCCCGCGATGCCGAAGCCGATCCGGACGTACGCGCGATGCTGATCACGGGATCCGGCGATCGCGCCTTTTGTGCCGGCATGGATCTGCGCGCATTCGCCGACGGCGCGAATTTCGGCGCCGACAACCCGGACTACGCCGCGTACCAGCGGTTGAGCAGCGGCACGCTCACCGTGCCGGTGATCGCCGCCGCCAACGGCAGCGCTGTCGGAGGTGGGCTGGAACTGCTGCTGGGCTGTGACGTCATCATCGCGGCCGACACCGCCACCTTCGGCCTGCCCGAAGTCAAGCGCGGCCTGTTTCCGGGTGGCTCCGGCACCGCCATCGCCCAGCGTATTCCGATGGGGATCGCCCTGGAACTCACCTTGACCGGCGACCCGATCACAGCTGCCCGCGCCTACGAGCTGGGCCTGGTCAATGCTGTCGCCCCCAACGTGGAAACCTTCGACACCGCCCTGGTATTCGCCGAACGGATCGCCGCCAACGCCCCACTCGGATTGGCGGCATGTAAAGAACTGGTCCGCATGTCGGTCGCCGCACCTACGCGGGTCAACGAACGCCTGACCCATTGGCAGAACGTGGTTTTCCCTTCCGACGACGCCAAGGAGGGCTCGCGCGCCTTCGTCGAGAAGCGCGCCCCGGTCTGGCGGGGGCGGTGAGCGGCGTGCGCGCCGTCGTCTGTCCGGCCTACGGTCCACCGGAGGTCGTGCGCATCGAAGACCGCCCGGTGCCCGCGCCGGACGCCGGCGGTGTTCGGGTTCGGGTCGGGGCAGCCGCTGTGAACTTCCCGGACGTACTGCTGATCGCGGACAAATATCAGATCAGCGTGCCACCCCCGTTCGTACCCGGCAGCGAATTCGCGGGCGTGATCACCGAACTCGGCAATCGGGTCGAAGGATTCACAGTCGGTGACCGAGTGACGGGCACCGGCCTCTACGGCGCGTTCGCCGAGGAGATCGTCGTGTCCGCCGAAAAGCTCACTCGGACCGCGAACGGTGTCGATGACCGGACGGCCGCGGCCTTCGGTGTCGCGCATCGCACCGCGTACCACACGCTGCGCTCGGTCGCGCGGGTGTGCGCCGGGGAGCGACTGCTGGTACTCGGGGCGGGCGGCGGTGTCGGCCTCGCCGCCGTACAGCTGGGAGCACTGCTCGGAGCCGAGGTCACCGCGGTGGCCTCCAGCTCCGAGAAGCTGACCACGGCGGCGAGGTACGGCGCCACCCGCCTGGTCGACAATCGAACGGGTGACTTCCGTCGAGAATTGCGCGCCGTCCTGCCCGACGGTGCGGATGTGGTCGTCGACCCGGTCGGCGGCAGACTGGCCGAACCCGCGCTGCGCGCACTGCGCCGCGGCGGGCGCTACGTCACCGTCGGTTTCGCCTCGGGGAACATCCCACAGATTCCGCTGAACCTGGTGCTGGTCAAAGGGATTCATATCCTCGGGTTCCAATTCCAGGACATCGCGGCCGACGAGTTCCAGCGCAACGAAAGTGAACTCGCCGACCTGTTCAGTTCCGGACGGGTGCGGCCGCACATCGATTTCGTAGTACCACTGGACCGGACAGCCGAGGCCCTGCGCACGGTCGCCGACGGTCGCGCCATCGGAAAGGTCGTCATCGATGTCACAGCGTGAATACCGAACCAGAGAAGGAGACCTCGCGTGAGAACCGCGTTGATCACCGGAGCGGCAGGCGGGATCGGTGCCGCGGTCGCTCGCCGACTCGCCACGCAAGCACACTGCGTGCTGATCGATCGGAGTTCCGCGGTCGACCAGGTCGCCGCCGAGATCGGTGGAACGGCCGTCGTCGGCGACCTCACCGATCCCGAGCTGACCGCGCGAGCCGTCGCGCAGGCAGGTGACGGACTCGACTTGGTCGTCCTCAACGCTGGGATGAACTGCGCCGACAAGGATCCCGCGACGCTGGATCTGGACCGCTACCACGCGGTCGTCGGAGTCAACCAGCACGCTGTGGTGTGGGGGCTGCGGGCGGCCTTGCCGACGCTGCGTCGCGCGGGCGGTGGATCGATCGTCGTCACTGCTTCGCACGCGGCGCTGACCGGCGTCGAGCAGGACCCCATCTACACCATGACCAAGCACGCCGTCATCGGTCTCGTGCGCGCGCTGTCCGGACCGCTGTCGCGCGAGGGAATCCGGCTCAGTGCCGTCTGTCCCGGTTTGGTGGATACCCCGCTCACCGCGGGCGCACGAGACCGATTCCGCGCGGCCGGCATACCGATGCTCAGCTCCGACGAGGTGGCCGCAGCCATCGAGGAGACGCTCTACGCCGCCGAACCGGGCACCGAGCTCGTACTCACACCGGGGCATGCCCCCACCGCATACGTCGCCGCACCCCTACGACGGCGCGACCCATCCGAGGAGCACATGCATGTTGAAGCCGAAAGCCACCGCCACTCGTGAACTCACATCGCTCGACGGCGTCTGGAGGTTCGCTGTCGACTCGGCAGCCGTCGCTGAGCCGTGGCGCGGAGCGCTCGACGGCGCGCTGGAAGCCGCCGTTCCCGCCAGCTACAACGACCTGTTCGCCGACCCGGCCATTCGTGACCATGTCGGTTGGGTTTGGTATCAACGCACGGTTCGGGTTCCGCGTGGCTGGGCCGGGGAGCGGATCTTCGTGCGGGTGGAGGCCGCGACCCATACCGGCAAGGTGTACGTCGACGATCAGCTGGTCGCCGAGCACGTAGGCGGGTATACCCCCTTCGACGCCGATATCACCGACGCCGTCACCACGGGCGGGGAGTTCCGGCTCACCATCGGCGTGAGCAACGAGCTGACCAACACGACGATCCCGCCCGGCAGCATCACCGTCACCGCGGATGGTCGCCGCCAGCAGAAATACCTGCACGACTTCTACAACTACGCCGGTCTCGCGCGCTCGGTGTGGCTGTATTGCGCTCCGGCTGTGCGGATTTCCGACATCACCGTGGTGACCGATGTCAACGGTGCGGAGGGGGTCGTCGACTACCGTGTCGCCACCATCGGGACCGCCGACGTGCGGGTTCGGTTGCTCGACGCCGCAGGCGTCGAAGTCGCGAACGGGTCGGGCGCGACCGGGTCACTTCGTGTCCCGGGAGTCACACTGTGGCAACCGGGCAAGGCCTACCTGTACGAACTGGTGACCGAAGCAGTCGATGGTGAAACAGTGATCGACAGCTACCCCCTGGCGGTCGGCGTACGCACCGTCGAGGTGCGGGGCACCCAGTTCCTGATCAACGGCGAGCCGTTCTACTTCACCGGTTTCGGCAAGCACGAAGACACACCCGTGCGAGGCAAGGGGCACGACAACGCGTTTCTGGTCCACGACTTCCAGCTGATGGAGTGGATCGGCGCCAACTCGTTCCGGACCTCGCACTACCCGTATGCCGAGGAGGTGATGGACTTCGCCGACCGCCACGGTGTGGTCGTCATCGACGAGACAGCCGCCGTCGGTCTCAACCTCTTCATCGAGGGCGGAATCGGCCGCCCGGACAAACGACCCACCTTCTCCCCCGAAACGATGAACGACCAGACACGCGAAGCGCACGCACAGGCGTTGCGGGAGCTGATCGCGCGCGACAAGAACCATCCGAGCGTGGTCATGTGGTGTGTGTCCAATGAGCCGTCCTCCATCGAAAACGGCGCTCGCGAATACTTCGAGCCGCTGGTCCAGCTGACCAGGAATCTCGATCCCACCCGCCCGGTGACCTACGCCAGCTTCATGTTCGCCACACCCGACAACGACCGCATCGCCGACCTCTTCGACGTGCTCGGCCTCAATCGCTATCACGGCTGGTATATGTCCAACGGTGACCTGGCGACCGCGGAGATCACCCTCGAGGCCGAAATCACCGCCTGGGCGGAAAAGTACGGCAAGCCGATGATCATGATGGAGTACGGCGCCGACACCCTGTCGGGTCTGCACTCGATCTGGGACATCTCGTGGACCGAGGAGTACCAGACCGCGTTCCTCGACATGCACCACCGAGTCTTCGACCGCCACGAAGCGATGATCGGCGAGCACGTCTGGAACTTCGCCGACTTCCGCACCACGAACGGTATCCACCGCGTCGACGGCAACAAAAAGGGCGTGTTCACCCGCGAGCGCAACCCCAAGAACGCCGCCCACGCGTTGCGCGCCCGCTGGCGCCGGATCGGCAGCCGCAAGCCGACCGCACCGGACACACAGAACTGAGCGGCCTGTTCCGCCCACATACTGAGGCCGATCCGATACCGCGATTCGAACGCGGCACCGGGTCGGCCTCGATGCACGCTGTCGCCGCTGTCAGGGGGCACGCACACGACGTCGGTCCGGTCGATGACCGGACCGACGTTCGAGTCGATGGGCCCGCCGTACTGCGGAACAGACGGTCGGGAGCGATCCCTGTCCCGATCAGGACATCGGGACGAGGTCGCGGATTTCGCGACAGCCGGGGTGGAGCTCGTAGCTGTGGAACATCTCATCGGGGTGCACCGGCGTAGGCGCCGCGATGGCGACCAGCGCCTGAGCCTTGAACGCCTGTGCGGCATAGCTCAGATGGTGCATCACCGAATCGACGGGACGACCGAAGTCCGCGGTCGAGCCGTCACCCCAGAGGGTGACTTCCTCGTGCTGTCCCTGCTCGAGCACCCGCGACAGCCGGTCGCGAACGCGAGCGTCCGTCGAGCACAGCGCGGAATCGACCGCGATCGCCTGCGGCAGCGGTCCACGATGCTCGGCGTTCAAACACGACGTCAGATCGGCGACGCGAACGCCCAAGATCTGCAGCGGCCGCATTTCCGTGTGATCGGCGACCAGCGCCATCACATCCCATCCGGCCATCACCCGATCGAACAACCAGCCGCCCGCGCCCTGCACGACCGCGGCCGCTGTCGGCGCCAGCACTACCAGACGGGGTCTCAACAGCCCCTTTCGACTGTTAGATGTTGAGCTAGCGCGCAGGTGTACTCGCTGAACACTTGCGCCACCGGAATCGAGGGTTCGAGCAGCCATGAGGTTTCCATCCCGTTGAGAAAGGCGACGATTTCCACGGCCTTGACGGCCGCGTCTATGTCCGTGCGGTACTTGCCAGCGCGCTGACCTCGCCGAATCGCTTCGGCAACGGTCTCTACCGCTGCGTGGTACCGCGCGTGTAGCCGATCATGGAGGGGAGCATCGGGTTGCAGATTCTCGACCAGCAACACGACGAACATCGCCACTAGATCCGGTGAGCGGTCGAATCTTTCGGCGACCCGCTCGAGCTGCTCGATGAGATCTCCGGCCCGGTCGGCATGGAGATCGTCGTCGATGTCACGCGCTTCGAGAACCGCGTCCAGCAACTGCTGCTTGGACTCGAAGTGGTGCAGCAGGCCAGCCGGTGTGACGCCGGCGAGCTTGGCGATCTGCGCGAGCGATGTAGTTCGCCAGCCACCACGGACCAGTGACTGCTGCGCCGCCGCGAGGATTCGCAGCTTGCGCCGCTCCCCTTTCACGAGAAGCGTCTCGTACGGCCGCGTGGCGCTCGGTGCCGATGACTCTCGATCGAGCATCGAACTCCTCCGTTCAATCAACCTACTGAATGCACAGTAGGTCATTTCCGGCGATGTGACAAGGGTCTCATCAAGACGCTGTAGGCACTTCCCCGAGTCGCCGACAACTGCCGTCAACCAGCGTACTTACGCTTCGAGGCAGTCTCGTATACATTTATGGAGAATGTAATTCTCACACTGGTCGTCGCGCACCTGGCGTGGCGATCAGATGAATACGGAGGACGGCACATGGCAATGGCGCTCGCGCCCGAAGTCTCGACATGGCCCGCGGACAACCCCCAACTCGTCGGCAGCCGATGCGGGGCATGCACGGCGGTGACCTGGCCTCGGCAGTCACGATGCCCGCGATGCAGCAGCGCGGAGATGACCGACCGGATGCTGCCGCGCCAGGGAACGCTCATCGCCTGGACGACACAGGGTTTCGTTCCGAAACTGCCCTACGCGGGCAAGGCGACCGCGGACAATTTCGAGCCGTTCGGCATCGGCCTGATTCAGCTCGGCGACGACGTCCGCGTCGAGGCCAGGTTGACCGTGGCCGACCCGGACCGTTTACGCCCGGGCATGTCTGTGGAACTGGTCTTTGTGCCGCTCTACACCGCCGACGACGGCACCGACGTCATGACGTGCGCGTTCGCGCCCGCCTGACGGTATCCGCGAGTACTACAGGAGTTTGAAGATGAACGACGTCGCCATCATCGGCATCGGTATCCATCCGTTCGGTCGTTTCCAGAAGTCGGCGATCGAAATGGGCGCCGATGCCATTCAGTCCGCCCTCATCGATGCCGGAATCCAATGGAAAGACATCCAATTCGGCTTCGGGGGTAGCTATGAGGTGAGCAATCCGGACGCGGTCACCCGACTCGTCGGGTTGACCGGGATTCCGTTCACCAACGTGTTCAATGCCTGTGCCACCGCGGCCAGTTCGATCGAACAGACCGCGGAGGCTATCCGCTCCGGGCGCTACGACATCGGCATCGCCGTCGGCATGGACAAGCATCCTCGCGGTGCGTTCACCGATGACCCGGCCAAACTGGGTCTGCCCGGCTGGTACGCGGAGAACGGGCAGTTCGTCACCACCCAGTTCTTCGGCATCAAGGCCAATCGGTACTGCCTCGATCACGGCATCTCACACCAGACGCTGGCCAAGGTGGCGGCCAAGAACTACCGCAACGGTGTGCGCAATCCGAATGCCTTCCGGCGCACGGCGATGTCGGAGGAGCAGATCCTCGCCTCGCCGATGTTGAACTATCCGCTGACGCACTACATGTTCTGCTCTCCCGACGAGGGCGCCGCCGCGGTGATCATGTGTCGCGGTGATCTCGCCAAACGCTATACCTCGACACCGGTGTACCTGCGGTCCTCGGCGATCCGTACCCGGCGCTACGGCGCGTACGAGGTGCACAGCACCTGGGCGGCGATCGACGAGGATGTCTCGCCCACCGTGTACGCCTCCCGTGCCGCCTTCGAGGCCGCCGGCATCGGCCCCGAGGACGTCGATGTCGTTCAGCTGCAGGACACCGACGCGGGCGCCGAGGTGATCCATATGGCAGAGAACGGGTTCTGTGCAGACGGTGACCAGGAGAAGTTGCTGGCCGAGGGCGCGACCGAGATCGGCGGGCGGCTGCCGGTCAATACCGACGGTGGTCTGATCGCCAACGGCGAGCCCATCGGAGCGTCGGGCATCCGTCAGGTGTACGAGCTCACCCTCCAATTGCGGGGGCAGGCGGGTGACCGACAGGTGCCGGGCAAACCCAAGGTCGGCTACGCACAGGTCTACGGTGCGCCAGGAACGGCCGCGGCATCGATCCTGTCGCTCTGATTCACGAAGAACGAGAAACGGGACCCGTCGCCTGGTGGCGGCGGGTCCCGTTGTCGTCGGCAGCCTCTACAGGCCGAGCGATTTCGCGATGATCACCTTCATCACTTCGCTGGTACCCGCGTAGATCCGGGCGACCCTGGCGTCGGTGTAGAGCCGGGCGATCGGGTACTCCATCATGTAGCCGTAGCCACCGAACAGCTGCAGACAGCGGTCGACAACGCGGGCCTGCACTTCTGTGGCGAACAGCTTCGTCCGCGCGGCGTCGGCGCCGGACAGCTCTCCCCGCACCAGTTCCATCACCGCCTTGTCGACCATGGTCTGGGCGGCCTCGATGTCGGTGGACATCGCCGCCAGCTCGAACTTGGTGTTCTGGAACGAGGCCACCGGCGTGCCGAAAGCCTTGCGCTCCTTGACATATTCCACGGTCGTGGTGAGCGCGGCGCGCGCCTGTGCGACCGAACCCACCGCCACCGTCATGCGCTCCTGGGCCAGATTGTGGCCGAGGTAGCCGAACGCCTTGCCTTCCTCGCCCAGTCGATTGGCTACGGGCACCCGGACATTGTCGAAGGACAGCTCGACGGTGTCCTGCACCTTGCAGCCCATCTTCTCCAGCACCCGGCCCTTCTCGAATCCGGGCATCCCGTCCTCCACCACCAGCAGGGTGAGGCCGGCGCGTCGTTCGTCGGGATCGGTCGAGGTGCGCGCCACCACCACCACCAGATCGGCGAGCAGGCCGCCGGTGATGAACGTCTTGGCGCCGTTGAGGATGTAATCGTCACCGTCGCGAACGGCGGTGCTGCGCATCCCCGCGAGGTCGGAGCCGGTGCCGGGTTCGGTCATGGCGACGGCGGTGAGCAGTTCCCCGGACGCGAGACCGGGGAACCAGCGTCGCCGCTGCTCTTCGTCGGCGTATTCGAGGAAATACGGCAGGATGACGTCGATCTGAGTGCGCACGGTGCCCAGCGTGACGAGCGCGCGCTGAGCCTCCTCCTGCAGCACCTGGTTGTAGCGGTAGTCGCGCAACCCCGCTCCCCCGTACTCCTCGGGGATCGCGGTGCCGAGCAGCCCGAGTTCGCCGAGCGCGCGGAAGACCTCGCGTGGCATGCGTCCGGATCTTTCCCAGTCCGCGTAGTGGGGCACGACCTCCTTGTCGATGAACGTCCTTGCCAGCTCCCGGAAGGCTTCGTGATCCGGGGTGAAAATATCTCGGCGCACTGCGGGCTCCCTCTCAGGACACGAGTTCGACGACGGTGGCGTTGGCGGTGCCGCCGCCCTCGCACATGGTTTGCAGGCCGTAGCGAATTCTGTTGTCCCGCATGTGATGGATCATGCGGGTCATCAGGACCGCACCGGAGGCGCCGAGCGGATGGCCCAGCGCGATGGCACCGCCCAGCGGATTCGTCTTTGCCGGGTCGGCGCCGGTTTCGGCGAGCCAGGCCAACGGCACGGGGGCGAATGCCTCGTTCACCTCGAACACCCCCACGTCCGGCAGACCGATGCCTGCTTTGCGCAGTGCCTTCTCGGTGGCGGGGATGGGGCCGGTCAGCATGAGGACCGGGTCGGAGCCGGCTACCGCGCCCGCCCGGTAGCGCACCAGCGGTGTCAGCCCGAGCGCGCGTGCCTTCTCCGGCGTGGTCACCAGCAGTGCGGCCGCGCCGTCGGAGATCTGCGAGGAGTTGCCCGCGTGGATGACTCCGTCTTCTTGGAACGAGGTCTTCAACCCGCTGAGCGTCTGCGCCGTGGTACCGCGCCGGATTCCCTCATCGGCGGTGACGACGCCCGAATCGGTGGCGACGGAAACGATCTGCCCGTCGAAGGCGCCGGTATCCTGCGCCACCGCCGCGCGTTCGTGTGATGTCGCGGAGTACTCGTCCACCCGGGCGCGGTCCAATCCCCATTTGCGGGCGATCATCTCAGCCGACACACCTTGATCGAAGGTGAAATCCTGGTAACGAGCCAGCGCCCGCGGCCCGTAGGGATGCCCGCCCGCTTTGGCGGCACCGAGCGGCACCCGGCTCATCACTTCGACGCCCCCGGCCACCACCAGGTCCTGCTGGCCCGACATGACCGCCTGCGCGGCGAAGTCCAGCGCCTGCTGGCTGGATCCACAGGCCCGGTTGACGGAGGTGCCCGGCACGCTCTCCGGCCATCCGGCAGCGAGCACCGAATAGCGGCCGATATTGCTGGCCTGGTCACCCACCTGGGAGACACAGCCCCACACCACATCGTCGACTTCGGCGGGATCCATGCCGGTGCGCTCCACCAGGGCATTGAGCACCACGGCCGACAGATCGACCGGGTGCACGCCGGACAGCCCGCCGTTGCGTTTGCCCACGGGGGTACGCACCGCCGCGGCGATTACTACTTCACGCATGTGTCGTCTCTCTCTCGGCGGGCAGCCACCCGCCGGTGAACTGGGCATCACGCTTGTCAGCGAATGCCGAAAAGGCCTCGGGCGCGTCTGTTCCCGCGAAGTTGACACCTTGAGCCCTGGCCTCGCCTGCCAGTGCGTCGCGCAACGAGCGATCCGCGCCTTCGTTCAGCAACGCCTTGGTCTGAGCCAGCGCGATCGGCGGGCCGGCCGCCAGCCGCGCGGCGAGATCGTCGACGAAGGCGTCGATCTCACCACCCGGTACCAGGTAGGTCACCAGGTTCATTTCCCGTGCCTGCTCGGCGTCGATCATCTCGGCGAGCAGCGCCAACCGCTTGGCCTGTTGCAGGCCGACCAGTTTCGGCAGCAACCAGGACCCACCGAGGTCCAGCGAAAGGCCACGGGCGGCGAAGATCTGACAGAACCGCGCCTGCGGGGTGGCCACCACCAGGTCACAACCGAGGGCGAGGTTCCAGCCCGCGCCGACCGCGACGCCCGTCACCTTGGCGATCGTCGGTTTCGGAAGTTCGTGCAGCTCCAGGGCCACCTCGGTGAGCAGCCGCATCTTGTGGGCGGGATGGCCGTCGGCGATCGAGGAGACGTCCGCCCCGGAGCAGAACGCTCCGCCCGCGCCCGTGATCACCAACGCGCGCACCGTGCGATCATCCGCGGCGCCGCGCAGGGCGTCACGCAGCTGCGCCCACATCTGCCAGGTGATGGCGTTCTTGCGGTGTGGGCGATTCAACGTGATGGTGCGGACGCCCTCGGCGTCCGCGGTGAGCAACACAGAGTCTTCGGTCATGGTGTCTCCCAGGTCATTACCGGCGCGGTCCGATCGCTCCGTGCTCGGACAACCGGGCGATCTCCACGTCGTCCACACCCAATTCGGCGAGGACGGACCCGGTATGCGCACCGAGTGCGGGCACCGCGCCCATCGGCGGGTCGAAGCCCGCGATGACCGGTGGTGGGAGCAGAGCGGTGACGGGGCCGCCCGGCGAGTCGACGGTGCGCCAGCGGTCGCGGTCGATCAGTTGCGGATGCACGAGCACTTCGCTCGGCGTGTTGTAGCGGGAATTGCCGATTCCGGCGTCGTCGGCGGCCTTCTGCACCACAGCCAAGTCGTGCTGGGCGCACCATTCGCCGATGGCCGCGTCGAGCGGGGCCCGGTTGCGCACCCGGTCGGAGTTGGTGCGAAACCGCTCGTCGCCCGCGAGATCCGGGCGTTGCAGAACCTCGCGCGCGAGCCGCTGCCATTCCCGGTCGTTGGTGGTACCGAGTACGACGGTTCGGTCGTCGGCGGTGCGGTAGGCGCCGTAGGGCGCGACCGCGGGTGAGCTCATGCCGAGCGGCTGCTGGTCGACCCCGGCGTACCGGCTGTAGGTGAGGTGGTACCCCATCAGCTCGGCCATCGCGTCGAACAGGCTCACCGTGATCGACGCACCGGGTCCGGGACCGCTGCGGATCCGTTCACACAGCGCCGCCATGATCGCCAGTGCCGCATACAGACCCGTGGTGACATCCGCGACCGGCGGCCCCGGTTTGGCGGGCTCGCCCGCGCGGCCGGTCACCGCGCACACGCCGGTTTCCGCCTGCACGAGCAGGTCGTAGGCACGCTTGTGTGACAGTGGGCCACCCGCGCCGAATCCGTCGATCTCCACGGCGATCAACTGCGGGTGGCTGACCGCCAATTCGGCCGGCGTGATGCCCAATCGTGCGGTCGCACCCGGCGCGAGATTGGAGACCAGCACATCGGCGCGTTCGAGCAGGCGATGCAGCAGTCGCAGACCGTCGGGGGTCTTCAGGTCGAGGGCCACCGATTCCTTGCCACGGTTCACCCAGACGAAGTGTGCCGCCTGCCCGTGCACCACATCGTCGTAGTGGCGGGCGAAGTCGCCGCCGTCCGGGTTCTCGATCTTGATCACGCGAGCACCGAAATCGGCGAGCGTGCGCGTGCACATCGGCGCGGACACGGCCTGTTCGAGCGTCACCACGGTGACTCCGGCCAGTGGCGCCATCAGATCACCATGCCGCCGTCCACCGGCAGCACCTGTCCGGTCACGAAGGAGGCAGCGTCGGAGGCGAGGAATACGAAAGCGGGCGCCACTTCTTCCGGCTCGGCCCAGCGGCGCAACGGAATTCGCGCCAGCATCTGGGCGGCGAACTTCTCGTCGGTGCGGATGGTCGATGTCATCGGGGTGGCGGCCAACGGCGCGAGTGCGTTGACGCAGATGTTCTTGCGCGCCAGTTCCCGTGCCAGCG
Source organism: Nocardia canadensis (assembly GCF_032656385.1). Taxonomy (NCBI): domain Bacteria; kingdom Bacillati; phylum Actinomycetota; class Actinomycetes; order Mycobacteriales; family Nocardiaceae; genus Nocardia; species Nocardia canadensis. The sequence continues at coordinate 152,450 of NZ_JAVCWB010000008.1, read as the reverse complement.
ATTTCGTCATTCCGATGATCGCGGCCTTGGCGGCCGAGTAGTTCACCTGGCCGAGCGTGCCGACGATCCCGGCCGAAGACGTGACATTGATGATGCGACCGGTACCGTCGGTGGCCAGGTACGGCAGCGCCGCCTGGGCACAATTGAAGGTGCCCATCGCGTGGATATCGAACAACTGCTTGACCGATTCCACCGTGGTGTCCGCGAACATCGCGGGAGCGGTGATGCCCGCGTTGTTCACGACGATGTGCAGTGTGCCGTCGGCGAGCGCGGCGGCGCGTTCGGCGGCAACGCCTGCCGCGGTGCGGTCGGCGACGTCGAGGGCGAAACTTTGTGCCCGGCCACCATTTCCGGTGATCTTCTCCGCGACAGCGGCAGCCGCTTCACCGTTCAGGTCGGTCACCAGCACCGCCGCGCCCGCCTCGGCGAGCGCGGTCGCCACCGCTGCGCCGATCCCACCGGCCGCACCGGTCACCAGCGCAGCGCGTCCGGTGAGATCGAATTTTCCGTTACTCATCAATAGCTCCTCGGCAGTCCCAAAGTGTGCGATCCCAGGTAGTTCAGAATCATTTCCTGGCTGACCGGGGCGATACGCATGACGCGCGCCTCCCGGAAGTAGCGGGCGACGTTGTATTCCTCGGCGTAACCCATGCCGCCGTGGGTTTGCAGCGCGCGGTCGGCCGCGGTGAATCCGGCGTCCGCGCACAGATATTTCGCGGTATTGGCTTCCCGGCCGCACGGCTTTCCCGAGTCGTACAACCAGGTCGCCTTGCGCAGGATGAGTTCGGCCGCGTCCAGCTGTGCCAGCGAATCGGCGAGGGGGAACTGAATGCCCTGGTTCATGCCGATCGGCCTGCCGAAAACCTCGCGATCGTTGGCGTAGCGCACTGCCCGATCCAGCGCGACCCGGCCGATACCCAAGGCCTCCGCGGCGATGAGCATCCGCTCTGGATTCAGGCCGTCGAGCAGGTAGGTGAACCCCTTCCCCTCTTCACCGACCCTGTCCCACAACGGAATGCGCAAGGCGTCGATGAACAGTTCGTTGGAGGTCACCGCATTGCGGCCCATCTTGGCGATCGGCCGGATGTCGACGCGATCGCGATCGAGATCGGTGAGGAACAACGTCAGACCGTCGGTCTTCTTCTCGACCTCGTCGTAGCGCTGTGTTCGGGTGAGCAGCAGGATCTTCTCCGACTCCATGGCCTTGGAGATCCACACCTTGCGCCCGCTCACCACGTAGTGATCACCCTCGCGACGGGCGAAGGTGGTGATGCGCGTGGTGTCCAGTCCCGCACCGGGTTCGGTGACGCCGAAACAGACGTGCAGGTCACCGTTGACGATGCGGGGCAGGGTGCGCTGTTTGAGCTCCTCGGATCCGTGCACGACCACCGGGTGCATGCCGAAGATCGACAGATGGATGGCGCTGGCGGCGTTCATTCCGCCGCCCGAGCGGGCCACCTCTTCGAGCAGGAGGGTGGCCTCGGTGATACCGAGACCGTGGCCGCCGTACTCCTCGGGCATGGTGATGCCCAGCCAACCGCCCTTGGCGATGGCATCGTAGAATTCCGTGGGGAATTCGTGCGCCTGGTCTTTCTCCATCCAATAGTTGTCGTCGAATTTCTTCATCAGTTCGGCGACCGACTTGCGGATCAACTGCTGATCCTCGGACAGCTCGAAACTCATTCCCGCGGACACCCGCACTCCTCCACTCGGTCACGCACCCACACGTATTCGGCCACCATCGCCATCAGTCCGAGGCGGGCAACGCCTTGGCGGCCTTGATCGTCATGGGTTCACCGTCACACGTGAGCTGACCGGCACCCGGTGCGGTACAAAGCAATTCGACTGACTCGTCGGCATTCACATACCGCTTGCCGACGAGTGTCACCGCGGCCCCGCCAGGCGGTGTCGTGGGCGCTTCGGCGGCCGGCACCAGATCAGCTCCCCCGCACGCGAGCGAGGGCGCGCGGTCGGCCGGGGCGCGAACGACCACCACCTTGGTGGCGCACACCGTGCTGGCGAGCTGCTCACCGGGATGAAGCTGCGACGCTGTCATCATTGATCTCCTTTCCGGACACGTGGTCCGAGAGCTGTGCGAGGTCGAAGGACTGGCGGGCCATCCAGAACCGCAACACCCCGGTCAGCGCGTAGCGCAGGAACAGCGCCGCGCCGACGATGCTCAGCGCGATCCCGCCGAGGGCGATGATCATCGCGTCGCGCTGGACGAGAGGGTCGGAGGTGTTGTGCGAGAGGAAATAGGCAACCAGCGGCAGGAGCGGGCCGAGCGCCATGAACGTGGTGCCTGCTCGCTGCCACAGATTGCCCCGTCCGGCAGCCGGATCGGGGATCTTCAGGTCGGCCAGGTCGCGGACGAAGCGGTCCGCGCGGGTTTCGGTCATGAGGCACTTCCTAGATAGAGCGAGGCCAATTCGTTGCGCAGCCCGTCATCGGGGCGGCCTGCGTGCTCGACCCGGCCGCGGACCATGACCGCGGCGTGGTCGGCGATATCGAGAACGGCGGCGGCGAACTGCTCGACCACCAGGACCGCGATGCCGTCGCGGGCGATCTCGGCGACCTGCTCGTAGAGCTGGCCGACAATCAGGGGGGCCAGGCCCATCGACAGCTCGTCGAGCAACAGCACCGCCGGATCGGTGGCAAGCCCGCGAGCCAGCGCGAGCATCTGCTGTTCACCGCCGGACATGGTGCCGGCCAGCTGCGAAGCCCGTTGGGCGAGAATCGGAAAGCGTGCGAAGGCGATGCTCTCGATCTCCTGACGCGACCGTCCGGTGAAGGTCATCATCCGCAGGTTCTCGCGGACGGTCAGATTGGGAAACACTCCGCGACCCTCCGGAATCAGGCACACTCCGGCCCTGGCGAGCTCGCGGGTGCGGGCGCCGGTCACCTCCCGCCCGCCGAGCAGCAGCGCGCCTTCGGCGATCGAGTGCGCGCCCGCCGCGACCCGCAGGGTGGTCGATTTTCCCGCACCGTTGGGCCCGAGCAGGGCTACCACCTGCCCAGCGGCGACGCTGAGATTCACCCCGTGCAGCACGGTGATGGCGTCGTAGTCGGCGTGGACATCACGCAGTTCGAGCAGGGTCGTCACGCGTCCCCCAGGTAGGCGGCCAGGACGGTCTCGTCCTGGCGGATGACCTCCGGCGGTCCGGAAGAGATGATCTTGCCGAGATCGAGCACGTACACCTGGTCGCAGACGCTCATGACCAGGCTCATGTCGTGTTCCACCAGCACCACGGCGGTGCCGTCGGCGGCCACCGACCGCAGCAGCGCCGCGAACCGCTCGGTCTCCTCGCTGTCCTGTCCCGCCGCCGGCTCGTCCAGCAGCAGCAGGGCGGGCTGGGCGGCCAACGCCCGACCCACCTCGACCAGCCGGGCCGATCCGGTGGGCAAGGTGTCGGCCCCGCGGTCGGCGACCCCGGTCAGACCGAGCCGTTCGAGCAGTTCGTCGGCGATCTCGGCGGCGCGCCGCCGCCCCGACCCCAGTTCCGCGCCGACCAGCAGATTGTCCCGAACGGTCAAGCGGCCGAACAGTTCCAGCCGTTGAAAGGTCCGGGCCAAGCCGTACCTGGCGCGACGGGTGGGACCGGATCGGGTGACATCGCGCCCTTCCAGCAGCACCTGCCCCGACTGGGGGCGGCGCAGGCCGCAGACGACGTCGAACAGAGTGCTCTTGCCCGCGCCGTTGGGGCCGATCAAACCGGTGACCTGTCCGCGTTCGGCGACCAGTCCGGCACCGTCGAGAGCCCTTCGGCCACCGAAGGCGACGGTGACACCGTCAACGCGTAGCAATGAGGGCACGGTCGATCACCTCCTTGTCCTCGGCCTGCCAGGGACGGCGCACGCCCCACCACTCGACCGGCACGTCGGCGGGGGCGGGCTGCCTTGTGCGCGCCTGCGCCCAGTAGCGAACAGCGAAGGCGGACAGCAGCGATCCGAAGAACAGCACCCACCCGTTGATCACATCGGCCAACCGCAGCAACCACAGCAGGACCGGCATGCCGATCAGTACCGTCCGCGTCAGCGGATCCCGTAGCGCGGCGTTCCAACCCTCGCGCAGATGGGCGATAGCGCCCTCGCGCACGACCGAACCGGAGGCGACACCGGCCAGCGCCGGAATCACGTGCACCAGGTTCTGCATCGACGGCCAGATCACCGAGATCACCGGCAGCGGCCCGGCGAGCGCGGTGCCGACGAACATACCCACACCGACCGCACCGAGTCCGGCGAACACCGCGACCAGGAAGATCGGCAGTCCTGCAACGAAATTGAACTGTTCGGCGGTGACCGATCGCAACTGCATGCCGTAGAGCGCGCCACCGAGTCCGGCGATGCCCGCGCTGAGCGCGAAGACCGCGACCTTGGCGGGCAGCAGGTTTCCGCCGAGCGTCGCGTACGCCGCCTCACTGTCGCGCAGGGCGATGAGCCGCCGCCCGAACCGACCACGCCGCAACAGCGCGACACCGACGGTCGCCAGCGCGAGGCACACCGCCGCGAAGACGGTGATCTCCGCGGTGGTGTCCACGGCGAACCCGAAGATCCGGGGGCCGACGAGGTCGACGGAACCCTGGTCGAACAGCTTGATCCGCACACCGAGCACCTCGAAGGACGGGAGGGTGAAGATCCAGCGGTCGAGTACCACCGCGAAAGCGGCCGTACCCAGGGCCAGATACACCCCGGACAAGCGCATCGCGGGCACCGCGATCAACGCTCCCGCCGCCGCGGCGATGAGCACCGCGGCGAGCAGTCCCCATACCTGTCCGCCCGGACCGAGGTGGGCATAGGCGACGGCCCCGATGCCCGCCATGCTCAACTGGCACAGCGAGATCTGGCCGGCGTAGCCCGCCAGTGGCACGAACGACAGCCCGATCAGCCCGAAGGCGAATATCTGCCCGTAGGTGATCAGGTCGCCCTCGCTGAGCACGGTTGCCAGCATGACGCCGACCACCACGATCACCGCGGCGAAGCCCGCCGCACCGCGCAGGCTCGGCATGGGCACCCGGCTCAATTGACGATCCCGGCCGCGTAGCTGCCCGTGCGGGAACAACAGAAGCGCGAGAAACAGCAGAAGCGCGGGCGCAGCCAGCCGCAGGCCGGGTAGATAGTCGTTCTGCGGAAGATATCCGGCCAGGTAGCTCTCCAGACAACCGACCACTACCGCGCCGAGGAAGACCATCGGCAGATTCCTCAGCCTGCCGAATATCGCCGCGGTATAGGCGCTGACGATCAGAAGCGACAGCTGCGGGGCATCGAGAGCGACCGTCGGTGCGATGAGAATGCCACCGACAGCTGCCAATTCGATACCGAGCACCCAGGCCACTCGATTCGCCCGCAGCGGGTCGGAGCCGGTGAGGCCCGCCAGCGCCCGGTCATCGACGGTCGCCCGCATTTCCACGCCGGTTCGGGTTCGGTAGAGCAGGATACGGAGTCCCACTGCGACGGTTACCGCGACCACCATGGTCAGCGCCTGATGCCAGGTAACCGTGGCTGATCCGATGTGGAACGGCCGCTGCTCGGCGAAGAAGTTCGGCAGCGACCGAGCCTTGCTCGGACTCCAGATCCATTGCGCGGTGGCGATGAGCCCGCTGAGCATCGCGACGGTCATCACCAGCCGCTCGGCCTCACCGAGCCCTTGCACCGCCCGCAACGCACGCTCGACGAGCAGGCCGGTCAGCGGCGCCAGACACAGCAGCACGATCGCGAGGGCGACCGGCACCGGCACGCCCCAGCCGATTGTCAGCTGCCAGTACGAGAAGGCCGCCATCATGCCGGCGGCACCGTGCGCGAAGTTGAAGATGCCGGTGGTGGTGTAGGTGAGTACCAGTCCACTGCCGATCACCGCGTAGATGGCCGCGGTGCTGAGCCCGACGATTCCGAAGGCGAGAAACTGCTCCATCTACTTCAGATCGTTCATGGTCTTGCCGACATCAGCCAGCGTCATCGGCGCGGGATAGTTGCCGGTGTAGCGGTATGGCTCTCCCCCACAACGGAATCCGTCTTGATTGGGCGCGAAGTCCGCGGGCTTCCAGCCCTGAGAGGTGGCCCGCAGGACACTGAAGCACCGCGGCGCCGCGTCCTCGCTCGACAGATCGTTGGCAGTATGCAGCCCGCCGCCGGTCCATGCGGTCTCCTTGGCGGCGGCATCGACCAAACACTTGCGGGTGAGCGCGTCACCGCAACTGGACGCCGCCTTGGCGAACAGCAACCACGACGAGAAGGCACGAAGAGCGGGCATCGTGATCTCGGCGTCCGGGGCGTAAGTCTTGTACAGCTCGTGCAGTTGCCGCATAGCCGATACGGTCTCGTTCTCGAACGGCACGACACCGCCCAGGTCGACGAGATTGTTCTGATAATCAGCGGACCGGCCGAGCAGTTCGACGAACGACTGGTTGTAGGCGTTGTTGTTGGCGTCGATCCAGTCGAGCTTGTAGTCCATCCCGGTCAGGACGTCCTCCAGCTTCGCCAATTGCGCGTAGCTGCCGAGGAACAGCAACCCACGCACGCCCTTGCTCTTGATCGACTGCGCGTACGGTGTCCAATCGCTGACGCCGGCGGCCGGGTAGAGCTCGTTGTAGGTCACGGTGCCGCCCGCGGCAGTGATGCTCTCCACCGCTTTGGCGCCGAGCACCTTGGTGACGGGCGAGTCGCCGTTGATGATGCCGACCGCACCGGCAGACTCCGGGTATGCCTGCTTGAACAGCCATTGCCGAAGCCCGAAGTAGGGCTCGTAGCGCGCGAAGGTCGAGGGCGAGGCGTTGATCTGCAGATCGGACTCGATGTTCTCGGGCTGACTGATCTGAGCGGAGAATTCGGGCAGCAAGCACGACAGCCGATCCTTCACACCCAGACCGTCCAGCGAGGCCGAGCCGCCGACCAGCGCGAAGTCCTCACGGCAGGCGTCGAGCATGCGCTGGCGGACTTCCATCATCTTCGTATCACGGGTTTCGGCGACGACCCGCCTGCCGTTGATTCCACCGGCGGCGTTGCACCACGTGGTGAAGACCTTCGCCGCATCCACCAATTCGGGCTTCTTGGTGAATCCCACGTCGGTGAAGACGCCGACCTTGACTTCCTTCGCTGTCACGCCCTGGGTGGGCGCACTGCTCGGGGTGCCAGGCCCGCAGACCGCGCTCAGATCACCGAACGCGGTGGATGCCGTCGCCGGGCCTGCCGTTTCCTCGGTACCCGTGCCGCTGCGCCCGCCGCACGCGGCAACGAGCAGGGCCATCGCCACTACGGCGACGACTTTTCGATGGGGCTTCAAGGTCTTCCTCCTTCACCGGGCTCCATGCCGACCGCCGACGAGCGAACGGCAGACCGTCCAGCTCCCCGATGAGCCAAGCACTTCCGAGTAACCCGTACACTCTCTCTATTGGGAAACTACCTTCTCATATTGAGAGAATCAATGTTCCGTTCTCGAGAAAGGTGCCGGTAGAGCTCCGCCTCGGTTGGTCGGACGGCTTGCCGCGGCGACGGCCCTGGGGTGGGGCAACACGTGGCAACCGCTTGTGAGTCATAGGTGTGAGCCCGCGTAATTGACGCACATCACAGAACAAGGAAGTTCGCATATGTTGTGTAATTCGCTCCGCTCGCGGGTGCGCACGGGACTGTTCATCGCGCTGGTCGCCGTAGTCACCCTGTCCGCGGTCACCGCCTGTGGCACAGACCAGTCCTCGGGGTCACGCGACGGGACCCTGTCTTTCGCCATCCAGGGTGTGCCCAACTCCTTCGACCCCGCTCAGTTGGTCGAGGGCCAGGCCCCCTATGTATGGGCCAGCATCTTCGACACCCTGCTCTATCTCGACGACGACGGAAAGCTGCAGCCGAACGCCGCCGAGAGCTGGGAGATCAGCGACGATGCGCGGACCGTGACACTGCACCTGCGCGCCGGGATGACCTTCAGTTCCGGCGCCCCGGTGAACGCGGCCGCTGTGAAAGCGACCATGGAACGCACCAAGGCGACGCCCGGAACGATGCAGGGCTGGCTGAAGCGGGTGGACACCATCGAGACACCCGGAGACCGCACCATCGTCCTGAAACTCTCCCGACCCGACGCCGGACTGCTCCCCGCCCTGGCCATGGGACCCGGCGTCATCGGCGACCCGGCGACCATGGACCAGGACCGCACCGCCCTGAATCCCGTGGGATCCGGGCCGTACACGCTCAATACCGCGGAGACGGTGAACGGCACGACCTATGTGCTGAATCGGCGCGACGACCATTGGAATGCGCAGGCATACCCGTTCCACACGATCAAAGTCCGGGTGATCGCCGACCGTACCGCCGCTTTGAACGCCTTGCAGGCCGGTGAACTCAACGCGGGCAGTGTCGAGGCCACCCACCTGGACCGGGTCAAAGCGAGCGGCTTCACGCTCACTCCCGTCGAGGGCAGCTCGCTGGTGAGTCTGGTGATCGCCGATCGCAAGGGCGAACAAGTCCCCGCCCTGGCCGATATCCGTGTGCGCCAGGCAATCAACATGGCCTTCGACCGCGCGAAGATCGTCCAGCAGATCGCCCACGGTGCAGGCACGCCGACGGTACAGACGTTCAACCCGAAGGGACCCGCCTACGACCCCGCGCTCGAGCCGGAGTACCCGTTCGATGTGGAGCGGGCCAAGCGCCTGCTGACCGATGCGGGCTACCCCGACGGATTCACCGTGACCATGCCGGAAACGGTCTACGCCAAAACCTTCGCGCCGACCGTTACCCAGTCGCTGGCAGCCATCGGAATCACGGTGACCTGGGAATCGGTACCCCTGCAGCAGGCGGCGGCCGCGATCGCGTCGCAGCGGTTCCCGATGTTGCTCGCCATCGACGCTACCGCTCCGTTCCCGCGCGATCTCCAGGGCTTCGCGCCGGAGCATTCCCGTAACCCCTTCCACACCACCGAGCCCGAGCTCACCGCATTGGGCGAACGCTACAACCGGGAACTCGACCCACAGCGCGCGAACGAACTGGCCAAGCAGATCAACGCGTTCACCGTGCGCCACGCGTGGGATGCACCGCTGTTCTTCATCACTCAAAACTGGGTGACCAAGGGCGGCGTCGAATACATCGCAACCGGGCCGCGGGGCCTGAACTCCGTACGGCAGTTCGATATCGCGAAGTGAGGAGTAACCATGGCGCTCTATGCGCTCCGACGACTGGGAACAGGCCTGGTGCTCGCGGTACTGGTCACGCTGATCGTCTATTTGCTGCTGAGCGTCTCGTTCGACAGTATCGTGCACGGCATTGTCGGCCCGGCCGCCAGCCCGGAGACAATCGCGGCGCGTAAGGCCGACATCGGTATGGACCGGCCGATTCTCGTGCAGTATCTCGACTGGCTCGCGCACGCGGCGCGCGGCGATTTCGGTGTCTCGTATTTCACCAGCGAACCGGTCGGGCACGCCGTCTCCACCCGTCTCGGTGTGACTCTGTCCATCGTGGTGGTCGCCTTGATCATCACCGCCGTGGTGAGTATCGCGCTGGGCGTGCTGGCCGCCACGCACAGCGGAGCGACCGATCGTATCGCGCAGGGCATTTCACTGACCGGGACGCTCGTGCCGAACCTGCTGTTGGCCATCGTGCTGGTCTTCGTACTCGCCATCAAACTGAAACTGTTGCCCGCCACCGGTTTCACGCCGTTCAGCGAGGATCCCGGGCGCTGGGCGGCCGCCATCACCATTCCGGTGATCGTGTTGGTGGTGCACGGCATCGCCAATCTCACGGCGCAGGTGCGTGGCGCGATGATCGACGAATTGCGCAAGGACTACATCCGCACCTTGCGCACCCGCGGCATCTCCACTCGGTCGGTGGTACTGCGTCACGCCTTGCGTAACGCCGCCGGTCCGGCGCTGACGGTGTTGTCGCTGGAGTTCATCACCATGCTCGGTGGCGCGATCATCATCGAGAACGTCTTCGCGCTGCCCGGGTTCGGCTCCTACGCCTTCAACGCGGCCCTGCAGGGCGACGTTCCGATCATCATGGGCATCACATTGTTCGCCGTCATGCTGGTGGTGGGCATCAACCTGACCGTGGATCTGGTGAACGGCTGGCTCAACCCGAAGGCGAGAATCCATTGAACGCGACATCTACCACCCCGGGCCAGGACACCGAAGCGGCGGTCCGCACCTCAAACCTGCGGCGGCTACTGCGCGAACCGCAGGCCGTCATCACTGCCGGGCTCCTGCTCATCATTGTCGTCCTCGGACTGGCGGCTCCGCTGCTGGCCGAACATGATCCGAATGTCTCCTCCCTCGACGCCGTCAATGCCGGGATCGGCACACCCGGATACCTGCTCGGCGGCGACCAGAACGGGCGCGACATCTTCGCCCGGCTACTGCATTCGATCAATACGAGCGTGGTCACGGCACTCATCGGCACCAGCATCGCATTGATTATCGGCGTGAGCGCTGGGCTCGTCGGTGGCTATTTCGGCACCCGGGCCCGCGCGGTCACCGAGTGGGTCTTCAACCTCATCATGACCTTTCCAGGCCTGCTGCTGCTGATCGTGCTCATGCCGGTGACCCACGGCGACTTCCGCACCACCATGGCGATCTTCGGCGTTCTGCTCTCGCCGGCCGTTTACCGCATCACGCGCAACCAGGTGCTCGGCGTGAAGCACGAACTGTTCATCGACGCCGCCCGGGTATCCGGACTGCCGGACCGGCGAATTCTGGCCCGGCACGTGCTGTTCGTGGTGCGGGGGCCGATCATCATCGCCGCCGCGTTCCTCGCCGGGTCCGCCATCGGCGTACAGTCCGGCCTGGCATTCCTCGGTGTCGGTTCCAGCTCGGTACCGAGCTTCGGGGCCATGATCGCCGACGGATTCATCAACCTCTACGTCGATCCGATGCATTTCTTCTGGCCCAGTCTGATGCTCGGCCTCATCACTGCGTCCCTGGTGCTCTTCGGTAACGCACTGCGCGACACGCTGGCCGGGGACAGCCGCCGCACGCCCGTGAAACTGGTCGCCACGGCCCCACAGACGGTGCGTGGCAGCGACAGTCCCTCGGTCTCCCCCGGACTGGTGACCGTACGAGATCTCACCATCGCCTATCCGTCACCGTCCGGTGCGCTGAAGGAGGTGGTGAGCGGAGTCTCGTTCGACCTGAACGCGGGCGAAACCCTGGGGCTGGTGGGCGAATCCGGATCCGGCAAGACTCAGACCGCCTTCGCTGTCCTCGGTGTGCTGCCGCCCGAGGCGGTGGTCACCGCCGGATCGGTCACCCTGGATGGTAAAGAACTGCTGGGGCGCGACGAATCCGGACTTCGCGCCATTCGCGGGCGGGATATCGCCTATGTGCCGCAGGAGCCCATGACCAATCTCGACCCCTCGGTCACAGTCGGTTCCCAGCTCGTCGAAGGCGTGCGCGCGGCCAAGCCCATGTCCCGGAAGGAGGCCCGCAACCGGGTGATCGCGCTACTCGGCAAGGTCGGCATCCCGGATCCCGCGCGGACGTTCTCCTCCTACCCGCACCAGATCTCGGGCGGGATGGCGCAGCGCGTCCTCATCGCCGGGGCGGTCGCCTCCCGACCGCGAGTGCTCATCGCCGACGAACCGACCACCGCGCTCGACGTCACCGTCCAGGCCGAAATCCTCGACCTGCTCCGCGACCTGCAGCAGGAGTTGGATATGGCAGTGCTACTGGTAACGCACAACTTCGGCGTCGTCGCCGACCTGTGCGACCGCGTCGCCGTCATGAGCCAGGGCGAGATAGTCGAAACCGGAACCACCGTCGAACTCTTCGACGAACCACACCACGAATACACCCGCATGCTGCTGAATTCCATTCTCGACGACAGCGTCGTACGCACCGACCCGCCCGCCGGTGGGGACACCGAGAAATCCCCTCCGACCGCGACCGTTGTGGAGACAGTGTCATGACCCCCTTGCTGGAAGTGAACGATCTGCGCGTCGCCTTTCCCGGTCGTGGCTTCCGCGCCCGCCCCAACGAGGTGCTGCACGGCGTATCCCTGACCGCCGCCGCGGGCGAAACCCTCGGCCTGGTCGGCGAATCCGGCTCCGGTAAGACCACTATCGGCCGCGCCGTCCTCGGGCTGATCAAGCCGAGCGGCGGGCATATCCGGTTCGGCGGCGCGGATATCACCGATCTCAGAGGTAACGCCAGGCGGGCCCTCGCGCGCGACATCCAAGTCGTCTTCCAGGACCCCTACGGGTCCCTCAACCCCTCCCTCACCATCGGCGACATCCTCAGCGAGCCACTGGTCGTCCAGGGCGTCAGCTCCACAGCCGCGCGGGCTCGCATCGCCGAACTGCTGGACCAGGTCGGCCTACCGCGCGACGCCGCCGCCCGCCTGCCCCGCGAATTCAGCGGCGGCCAGCGGCAACGCGTCGCCATCGCCCGCGCACTGGCGCCCGAGCCGAAACTCATCGTCTGCGACGAACCCGTCTCCGCACTCGACCTGTCCACGCAGGCGCGCGTTCTCGATCTCTTCATCGACATCCAGCGGCGAACGGGGGTGGCCTATCTGTTCATCTCCCATGACCTCGCCGTGATCCGGCACGTCAGCCACCGGGTCACCGTGCTGTACCGCGGCGACATCGTCGAGACCGGCCGAGCGCCCGTGGTGACCAGCGCGCCCGCTCACCCGTACACCCAACGCCTGTTGCTGGCCGCGCCTGTCTCCGATCCGGTCGAACAGCGCCGCCGTCGCACCGAACGCCATCGGCTGGCCGGACAGGTCGGCACCACATGAGAATTCGAGCGCGCCGCCGCAGCTACGAGGGACCGGCCCGGTGACCCGAGCCACCGATCCCGTTGTCGTGTCGACCCGCTCCGGCGCCGTTCGAGGCATACGAGCCGGCGCCGGAGCGGTCTTCTGCGCGATCCCCTTCGCGGTCCCACCCGTCGGGGAACGACGCTTTCGCCCGCCACAGCCGCCGCGGCCGTGGACCGGAGTTCGCGACGGCACCGCATTCCCCCCGGCACCACCACAGACACGGGCAATGCCCGCGCCGGCAGGCCGGAGCCTCAGCTCCCGCGGCGCGGCCATGATGGACGCCGCGCGCCGCATGGGCGACACATCCGCCGAAGACTGCCTCTACCTCAATGTCTGGACACCGTCCATCCATACCAAGAGCCCGGTCCTGGTATGGATCTATGGTGGCGGCTTCGAGACCGGATCGGCGTCTCCACCCAAGTTCGACGGCGCCGCGGTATCCCGGCTGACGGGCGCCGTGGTGGTCGCCGCGAACTATCGACTCGGCGCGCTCGGCTGGGTCTACCCCACCGGACCCGACCGCGCCGAGTGGGCCGACAGCGCCAACCTCGGTCTCCAGGATCAAGCCGCGGCCCTGCGCTGGGTCAGCGAGAACATCGCCGCCTTCGGCGGCGATCCCGACAACATCACCGTGGGTGGTGGTTCGGCGGGGGCCTTCTCGGTCGGAGCGCTGCTTACCCAGCCCGCCGCCGCGGGCACCTTCCACCAGGCGATCCTGCACAGCGGCAGCACCGGGCGGGTGTACACACCCGAGATCGCCGAGTCGATCACCACCGACCTGTTCTCCGTTCTCGGCGTGACGGACATGCACGGCCTGACAGCGGTTCCACTCGAGGACATCCTGCGGGCCCAGGTCACGGTGATCGACTCCGATATCGGTGTCCGCAGCCTGCCCGGCGGGCGTGCCTGGGGTGTGGTGCACGACGGCACCGTGGTGGTCGAGCACCCCCACGACGCTGTGCGGGCCGGCACCGCGGCGGGTATTCCGCTGCTGATCGGTGCGAACAAGGACGAATTCCGGATGTTCGCCGCGCTGGCCGGCGACAGCTACCGTCCCCCCGACGAGTCCTGGCTGCGTGCCGAGATGGCCAGGGCCGGGGTCGAGCGGACGCGGGATCTGCTGGCCGCGTATCGCATCCGGTTACGCACCCGTCCCGCGACCGCACCTGCCCCGGACGCACTCGAAGAACTGCGCACCCTGTTCCTGTCCGATGCCGTCTACCGTGTTCCTGCCATCCGGCTCGCCCGGGCTCAGACCGCGGCGGGCGGGCGGGCCTACACGTATCTGTTCGAGGGCAGTCCCTTCGGTGAACCGGGTGGGGCGTACCACAGCGTCGAAGCGATGTACCTCTACGACAAACTCGCCGCACTCGATATCGATACGCCCGAACACCGTGCGGTCCGCGATGCGCTCGCAGGCGCGTGGGCACGATTCCTCGCGACCGGCGACCCCGGTTGGCCCGCATACGATTTCGCGCAGCGAGCAAACACCTACCAGATCGGACCGACCACAGCCTTCGCCGCCGAGCCGCCCGAAGATGTCGCCGCATACTGGCTCTCGGCTGCGTGCGATGCCTGACCAGCGCCGCACGGTGGCCTACCTCGCGCCGGCGGACGACAAGACCGCAGAACGATCGGAAAGGTCGCACCGATGACAGTGACCGTCGGAATCCTCGGTGCGGCCCGCATCGCCCCGCTCGCACTCGTGCACCCGGCGCGCGAACTCGACGGCATCGAGGTGGCCGCCGTCGCCGCCCGTGATCCCGCGCGTGCCGCCGTCTTCGCGGCCAAGCACGGTGTTCCCCGCGTGCTGCGCGACTACGACGAGATCCTCGACGATCCGCACATCACCGCCGTCTACATACCCACACCGGCCGCGCTGCACGGTCATTGGATACGCCGGGCGGTCGAGGCCGGCAAGCACGTACTGTGCGAGAAGCCCTTCACCGCGAACGCGGACGAGGCCATCGCGATCGCCGAGCTCGTCACGGGCGGGCCACTCGTGGTGATGGAGGCGTTCCATTCGCTCTACCACCCGAGCTGGGCCGCACTGTCGCAGCTACTGAGGTCCCGGGTGATCGGTGAGATCACCTGGGCTACAGCACGTTTCGTAGTCCCCCACACCAACCACGCCGATATCCGATGGCAGTACACCCTCGGTGGCGGTGCGCTCATGGATCTGGGCGTCTATCCGGTTCGGCTGCTGTGCTACCTGTTCGGCAGACCAGAGATCCGTGCGGCGCACGCCGAGCACGCCCTCGGCGTCGATGCCGCCATGACAGTGGAATTCTCCTTCCCCGGCGGAGTCGGCGCCGAGGCGGTGGCGAGCATGCGGCCGCAGGACGAGCTCTGCGCCGAACTCCACGTCACCGGTACGGCCGGAACAATCCATGTGCGCTCGCCGTACCATCCGCATTACGCCGGAAAGATCACGATTGTCACGGCCACCGCCACGGCCGTCGAGGACTGCGAAACGCGGACCACCTACTCGTATCAGCTACAGGCATTCCGCGATGCGGTCCGAGACGGTGACGCGGTGGTCACCGAGGCCGCCGACGCCGCGACCATCATGCGCCTGATCGACGACGCCTACCGGGCTGCCGGAATGCGGCCACGCACTCCGCTGAGCTGAGCTTCCGATCCCACGCACGGGGTCTGGATGTGGACCGACTCGATCGACAGCACCGGCCCCGAGCACACGTACGTGACTCGCACTGCGCGCTCGGGGCCGTCGAATCAGCGACACCGGACAGTTGTGCGCCTATTGGATCCGCCTTTTCATGTCGTCCAAGCCCACCAGGGCCGGATATCCGTTCACGCTCAGCGTATTACCGTGCCCGGTCTGATGGATGTCGAAGACCGACTGGATCGAAGCGTAGAAGCCCTGCACATCCAAGGTCTGGTTGACGGCGCGTTTGGCTTGACGGAGACCGAACGGCGGCATCTTCGCGATTCGGGTCGCCAATTCCAGTGTGCGTGAGTCCAATTCATCGCGCTGTACCACCAGGTTGACCATGCCCGTCCGTTCCGCCTCGGCGGCGGTGAGCGGGCGACCGGTGAACAGAATCTCCTTGGCCTTGCGAGCGCCGAGTTCCCAGGTGTGCCCGTGGTATTCGACGCCACCGATCCCCATCAGCACGACCGGGTCGGAGAACAGAGCGTCCTCGGCGGCCACGATCAGGTCGCACGGCCAGCACAGCAGCAGTCCACCCGCGATGCAGCGGCCCTGCACCGCCGCGATGGATGGTTTCGGCGCGTTCCGCCATCGCAGCGAATACTCCAGGTATCGGCGGCTTTCTGCGGAATAGATCATCTCCAGGGTGATCTTGTCGGGCGCTGGTCCGAAGCCGCCCTTCAGATCGTGTCCCGCAGAGAAATGCTTGCCCTCCGCCCGCAGCACGATCACGACCACCTCGTCATCGGCGACGGCCGCGCTCCACGCCTCGTCCAATTCGTCGAGCAGGGCCGGATTCTGGACATTGGCGACCTCGGGCCGATCCAGGGTGATCGTCGCGATCTTGTTCGCGACTTCGTATCGGATATACATCACGTCACCGGCCCCGAGGCATCCCGAGCACGCGCTCGGCGATGATGTTGCGCTGAATCTCCGAGGTCCCGCCGGCGATGGTGCCCGCGAAGCTGCGCGCATAGCGCTCGAACCAGCTCGCGGAGAAGTGATCGTTGTTCAGTGGCATGTAGGGCCCGGTCATCGCCGGGTGCACCAGCCCGTCCGCGCCGGCCGCGAGCAGCGCGTGCTCCGAAGCGCGTTGGACCGATTCCGACCCGAGCAGTTTGAGCACCGACAGCGCGGCCACGTCCTGCTCGCCACGGGCCTCGCGCGCCAGCGCGGCCGACCCGAGCAACCGCAGCGCGTGCGCGTCCATCACCAGTGTCGCGAAGCGGTCACGATCCAGCACCGTTCGCGGCCGGAAGTCCTCGACCAGATCCTCGAGCCGGTCAGCGAAGCTCAACCACAGCAGGGTGCGCTCGTGCCCGAGTGAACCGGTGGCCACCTGCCAGCCCTGGTGCAACCCACCGACCAGATTCTCGGCGGGCACCCGGACGTCCTCCAGGAACACCTCGTTGAAGTCGAGGTCGTCGGCAGAGCAGACCGACGGGAACGGGCGCCGGGTTACGCCGGGCGTATCGGTGGGAATCAGCAGAACACTGATGCCCTTGTGCTTGGGAGCATCCGGATCGGTGCGCACGAAGGTGAGCAGAACATCGGCGTCATGCGCGCCCGAGGTCCACACCTTCTGCCCGTTCACCACGAAGTGGTCGCCGTCGAGCACCGCACGCGTGCGCAGCGAGGCCAGATCCGACCCCGCGCCGGGCTCGCTCATTCCGAGCGCCGCGGTGAGCTCCGCACGCAGAATCGGCGCGGCCCAATGCTTCTTCTGCGCATCGGTACCGAAACTCAGCAGCGAGGCGGCGATGATCCCCAGACCCTGCGGATTGAAGCTGTGATAGATGCGCCGCTTCGACAGCTCCTCCAGGTGCACGTACTGCTGGAGCAGGGTGGCATCGCGACCACCGAACTCCGGTGGATTGCCCGGCAGCAGCCAGCCGTGGTCGAACAACAGTCGCTGGAAGCGACGCGCCCACTCCGGAATATCGGCACTGGAACGCGCCCGCTGGCTCGTCTGCGCTTCCGCGGGTAGATGTTCAGCGAGAAAGGCGACGAATTCGGCCCGGAAGGCTTCGACCTCGGCATCAAAGGTGAGCTGCACGGTACTCCTCGGTGATGAGCGCTCGGTGTTCATCCGCGCCGCCGAGCATCAGCTCACCAGCTTTTGCCCGCTTGAGCGCGAACTGCAGATCGTTCTCCCAGGTGAACCCCATGGCTCCGGACAATTGCAGGCCGTTGCGGAACACCAGCGATTGACACTCCCCCGCCGCGGCCTTGGCCATGGCGGCGGCCAGGCGTCGGCGTGGATCGTCGGAGGCGATGGTGAGCGCGGCGAAATAGGACAGAGCACGGGCTCTTTCGATGGCCACGTGCATATCGGCGGCTTTGTGTTGCACCGCCTGGAACGAACCGATCACGGTGTCGAACTGCTTGCGGCTGCCGACATGATCGAGAACGAGTTCGAGAACGCGCTGGCAGGCTCCGACGGTGGTGAGCGCGATGCCCGTCAGCGACAGGTCACGCGCCCGGCCCGCGTCGACGGCACGGCGATCGCCGTTGCCCACGCGGACGCCGGGAAACGACACCTGCGCGAGATGCAGCACCGGATCGAGAACCGGCGTCCGGATGACGATCACGGCGGAGGCAGGCACGGTGAACACACCCGCGTCGGTCACCACGGCCAGCCACTCGGCACGATCACCGTCCAGGACGTGACGGCTGGTGCCGTGCAGCAGCCATCCGGCACCGTCGCGGGTGGCGCTCACCCCATCCAGCACAGCGGCCCCCGGCCGCTTCAGGCGACCGAAGTCCGGTGCCAGCGGGGCGAACTGCGTCATGGTCGCCAGGTAGGGCGTCGGATCGACGGCCCGGCCGAGCTCCTCGAGCACGATGGCCAGTTCAACCGCCTCCCCCGGATCCGTGAGTTCGGTCCAGCCGAGCTTGACGTAGTTCTGCCACAGCGGAGTCGGGTCCGCCGCGGCATCCACGATGGACCGGATCAGCGTCGAAGGGCATTCCTTGGCCACGACGTCACGAACGGTTTCCCGCCACAGCCGTTGGTCGGGGTCGAGCTCGAAGAGCATCCCGGCCTACCTCCTCTATCAGAACTAAGATCGACGACATGTGCGAGAATAGCATTCTTGATTCTCGAAAGTAAGACTCTCATTCTTCTTGAGGGGACACGCCAACCTGCAGGAGGGCAGGACCGTACTCTCGGGTAGGGTGCAACCATGTTCTCCCCCGACACCAGAGGACTGATCACCCAGTGACGACCCCCACCGAAGAGCCGGCGTGGAAGCAGCGCGCGGTCGAACGCTCCCTCAAGACGGCGAAATTGCGCGCCGAAGTACGGGTACAGCGTTTCCTGGACGCAGCCCAGGCGATCATTACCGAGAAGGGCACCACGGACTTCACGGTCCAGGAGGTCGTCGACCGTTCCAAGCAGTCGCTGCGCAGCTTCTACTTGCAGTTCGACGGCAAGCACGAGCTCCTGCTCGCCCTGTTCGAAGACGCACTCGGCCGGGCCGCCGACCAGATCCGCGCCGCCGCCGACGGTCGATCGAACCCACTGGAGCAGCTGCGCGTCGCCGTGGAATTGCTCTACGAACTGTCCCGACCGGACCCGAGTGCCACCCGGCCGCTGTTCACCGACTTCGCGCCGCAGTTACTGATCTCCCACCCAGTGGAGGTCAAGACCGCGCACGCACCACTACTTGCCCTGTTCAGGGAATTGATGGACAAGGCCGCAGCGGAGGGCAAGCTTCGACCCGGGGTCAACACCCGCCGCATCGGGGCGATGACAATGCAGACCGTCATGTTCATCGCACAGTCGTCGAGTTCCGCCGACGACGCGACCACGAAACCCATCAGCGCCGAGGAAGTCTGGGATTTCTGCTCACGGGGGTTCGCTGCCCCAGAATGAGAATACGATTCTCATTCTCATAGAGTATCGCTTACACTGATCGTATGCACGATCTCTGGACCGACCTTCTAGGTTGCCTCGACCTGCGACCACAGCAGGATTACCCGAACTCGGAGAGTGCCGTTCCACGACGGGACAACACCCATCGCGCGACAACGCTCTCCGTGTTCGAGGGCACCAATCAGCGACTCGAATACCACCGCCTCTTCGGCGGGCAACTGCTCGCGCAGTTCGTCGGGGCCGCGGTCGCCGCGTGCCCCGACAAGGCCGTCAAGTCGGTCCATGTCCTGTTCGCACGCGAGGGCAAGAGCGACGCGCCGGTGTACTACATCGTGCACAGCCAGCACCAGGGTCGCTCCTTCGCCGCATTGACCGTCACGGCCCGGCAGAAGGGCGAGGTGATCGGCACCGCCGCTGTCTCCATGCACGCGGTGGAGGAGGGTTTCGCACACCAGTCCGTCACGGCCGACTCGCCACTACTGCCACCCGAGAGTCGGGTGCACCTCGACCTGATCCCTTGGGAGACAAGGGCTTCCGCCGATCTCGACGACACTGCGGTCGGCCCGCCCGGATACGACCTGTGGATGCGCACCCCCGAGGTGGACCAGGAACTGGCCGCGCCGCTCGTCGCCTACGCGACCGATCTCAATCTGATCGGAACCGCGCTGCGCGCGGTGGACGGCGTTGGCCAACGCGGTAACGGGACCACCTTCACCTCCGCGACCACCTCACATACGGTCTGGTTCCATCGCCCGTTCCGCGCCGATCAGTGGCTACTGCTGCGCCACCACAGTCCCATTCTCGCGCACGGCCGCTGTTTCGGCCGCGGCGACGTCTTCACCGAGGACGGCGCCCTTGTCGCATCCTTCGCCCAGGAAGCGTTGCTGCGCTTCCGCCCATGATCGCATCAGTGAGGCACCTGTGAACATTCATCCGCCCGCCGCCGGGAACCTCAGGGTCGTGCAGTGGGCCACCGGAAACATCGGCTCCCGCTCCTTGCGTGCGGTGATCGAGCATCCCCGGCTTGCTCTCGCCGGGCTCTATGTCCATACATCGGACAAGGTGGGGCGTGCTGCCGGTGAGCTCGGCGGGTCCGCTATCGCCACCGCCGTGCGCGCGACCGACGACATCGACGAAATCCTGAGCCTCGATGCCGACTGCGTGCTGTACATGCCCCGGGTGCTCGACGCCGCCGAGGTGTGCCGAATCCTCGCGTCGGGCACGAATATCGTCACCACCAGCACCGCGTTCCATCATCCTCCGAGCATGGACCGCGATCTGTGCGCGCGGGTGGAGGCCGCTTGCTGGGCAGGCGGTGCTTCCATCTACAGCACCGGCAGCAGTCCCGGCTTCATCAGCGAGGCCATCCCCCTCGCGCTCCTGTCCCTACAACGCCGGCTCGGCCTGCTGAGCATCGACGAGTACGCCGATCTCGGACACCGTGACTCGCCGGCGATGCTCTTCGACGTGATGGGCTTCGGCCGGAGTCCGGCCGACTTCCCGAGGGGGCGTTCCGAGCACCTCGGCACGAGTTTCGGGCCGTCACTGCGTTTGCTGGCCGAGGAGATGGGGACTCCCCTCGACTCCGTGGTCGCCGACGGCGAGATCGCGGTCGCACGGCGCACGACAGATATCGCGGCCGGTACGCTGGCCGCCGGAACAGTTGGCGCACAACGAGTGACCGTCTCCGGGGTCCGCGGCGGCGAGACCCTGCTGCGCTTCCGCGCGACCTGGTACTGCACGCGAGATCTGGAACCGGACTGGGAACTGCGCGACACCGGCTGGCACATCGAGGCCGATGGGGACGCACCGCTCGACATCGACATCCGCTTTCCGGTACCGGTCGAGCGGATGACGTCGACCTTCCCCGCCTACACGGCCAATCGCGCGGTGAACGCCGTCGCGGCGGTGTGTGCCGCACCCCCCGGCATTCGGACAACCACTGAGCTGCCGCCGTTCGGCGCCACGCTCGCCTGAACCAGATACTCGATCGGGCGGCCGGATCACTTGATCCGGCCGCCCGATCGTGTCGGCTCAGCCCACGCGCGCGGCGTAGAGAGCGGCGTACTCCTTGCGGGACTTGGTCGATGTGTCGACGTCCTTGGCGCGAGCGCGCAGCGCCCCGACCGTCGCCTGCTCCCTGGGGATATGGGTGAAGGGGTCGATTCCGAAGAATCGGCAGGCATTCTGCCAGGTGATCTTGTGGACATCGGCGTCGTCGGCACCGGCCGCCGTGAGTTCGTTGTGGACGAATTCCGGAGCATCCGGCCACAGCGAGTCCGAGTGCGGGTAGTCGCACTCCCAGGCGATGTTGTCGATGCCGATCTCGTGGCGGAATTTCAACGCCGTCTTGTCGGTGACATAGCAGGCGAGTACGTGCTCACGGAACACCTCGCTGGGCAGTTTTCCGCCGAAGTCGCGTCGCAGCCATCGCTGATTGGTGTAATGCCGATCGGAGCGGTCGAGGAAGAACGGGATCCAGCCGATTCCACCTTCGGAGAGTGCCACCTTCAGCTTCGGATACGTACGGAAAGCCGGGCCCCACAACAGATCCTGTGCGGCGATCTGGGAAATGCTCGGCGCGAGCACCATGAGATTGTCGATCGGCGCGTTCGGTGCCAGCCGTAGTGCACCGAACCCTTGCCCGATGTGCAGATTCATGACGGTCTCGTGTTCGCACAGCGCCTCGAACACCGGTGCCCAGTACTCGATGTCGTGATAGGAGGGCAGTCCGTCGATATGCGGCAGTTCCGCCATCGTCACCGAGTGGCATCCCTTGCTCGCCAGGCGCGCGATCTCCGCCACCGCCAGCGCCGGATCCCACAGCGGCAGAATGCCACAGGGGATGAACCGGCCGGGATAGGCACCAGCCCAGTCCTCGATGTGCCAGTCGTTGTAGGCCTGGATCATCGCGACGGTGATCTCGTCCTTGAAGTGCGACAGATGCCCGGCGCTGAAGCCGGGGAATGTCGGGAAGCACATCGAGGCGAGGATGCCGTTGGCGTCCATGTCCTTGACGCGTTCGTGGATGTCGTAGACCGCGGGGCGCATCTCGGCGTAACCAGCTGGATCTCGCGCCCATTCCTCGGCGGGCCAGGACACCACGGCATTGAGCCCCGCCACACCGGTCGGCCGCCCGCGGTAGACCCATCGGTCAACGCCCTTGTCGTCGACCTCCACCCCGGGGGTGTGCTCGGCCCACTTCTGCGGAATCCGTCCTTTGAACATATCCAGCGGCTCGACCACATGGTCGTCGATGCTCACCAGGATCATGTCGTCGATATTCACGTGAATCCTCCGTCATCACTGGGGATACGCGCGGACTGCCGCCCCGCGTCGGTGCGGGCGCGCGGTCCCCTCTGGGTTTGAGATTATCAATCTCCGTTACCGAGAATTCCACTCTCGCACGGAGTCGGTCACATTACAATCGGCATTCCGGGATTTCAGGTCCGGTGGTGCCCGCGTCGCAGAACGATGGATCATCGGATGGGCCTGCGACCACCGCGACGGGTCGCGGCGCCGATGGTCGCACCAGCGACTCCGCCGCCGTGTACGGGTCGTGGTACCCCTCGGCGACACCGCGCGCCAGGCGATCCAGCTCAGGATGGGCGCGGAGCCGGGTCTGTGCCAACGAGAGGATCTGCGCCCGCGCGCGAAGGGCCCGACGGCCACCGGTGTCGGCCCGGTGGTGGGCTTCGACGGCATCGACCAGCGCATCCAGGCCGGTGCCACGGGCGGCGACCAGGGTGAGGACAGGCAGGTGGGTCTCGGCGTGCAGATCGCGGACGGTCTGCTCCACACCGTCGCGGTCGGCCTTGTTGACGACCAGAATGTCGGCGATCTCCAACAGACCCGCTTTCGCCGCCTGAATCGAGTCCCCCGCACCAGGATTCATGATCACCAGGGTGGGATCGGCCACCGCCGCGATCTCGATTTCCGACTGGCCGACACCGACCGTTTCGAGCAGTACCAGGTCATAGGACAGCCCCGCCAGCACCCGGATGGCGGCGGGCACCGCGGCGGCGAGCCCACCGAGGTGCCCGCGTGTGGCGACCGACCGGATGAGCACATCCGGATCGTTGATGTGGGCCGCCATCCGAATGCGGTCACCGAGCAGCGCGCCGCCGCTGTAGGGCGAGGACGGATCCACTGCGAGCACGGCCACGCGGAGCCCGCGCGCGCGGTAGGCGGAGGTGAGCGCGGCGATCGTGGTGGATTTGCCCGCGCCGGGTGGGCCGGTCAGGCCGATCACCCGAATCGGGACGTCGTCGAGCGTCGCCAGCACCTCGGCACGGCGCGGGCTTTCGACCATACTCAGCAGCCGTCCGGCGGCGCGCATGCTGCCACCGCGCGCCGCCGCGACGAGTTCGGTGATGGTCACCGGCGCATCGCCATCACGGGGCGGGCACCTCGATGAGGGTGGCCGATCCCATGCCGCCGCCCGCGCACATGGCCAACATCCCGAATCCGCCACCACGACGGCGCAATTCGTGGACCATGGTCACGATCATCCGCGCACCGCTCGCGGCCACGGGATGGCCGAGCGAGCAACCGCTGCCGTTGACATTGACACGCGCGGGATCGATGTCGAGTTCTTTGATGGTCGCCAACGGCACTGCCGCGAATGCCTCGTTGATCTCGAAGAGGTCGATATCGGCGACCGAGAGCCCCGATCGGTGCAGCGTCTTACGAATCGCTCCGATGGGAGCAAGGCCCGTGTCGGCCGGATCGACGCCCACCGAGGCCCACGCGCGCACGGTCGCCAGCGCCGGCAGGCCGAGCTGCCCGGAGGCCAGGGCGAGCACGGCGGCCCCGTCGTTGGCCCCACTGGCATTGCCTGCGGTGATGCCGAACCCGTCGATTTCCGGGTGCAACGGTTTGAGGGCGGCCAACTTCTCCATGCTGGTACTGCGCCGGGGATGCTCGTCGACCGCGAAGGTGCCGTGTGGGGTCTCGACAGGCACGATCTCCTCGACGAAACGGCCATCGTCGATGGCGGCGATAGCGTTGCGATGTGAGCGTAGCGCCCAGGCGTCCATCTCCTCGCGGGTCAGGCCGTATTTGACGGCGGTGTTCCAGCCGACAGTGATGGACATGTCCAGGTTGGGCGCGTCCGGCCGGTCCGGATGAGACGGCGAGACCCAGGGGTCGATCCACTCGTCGGCATCGACCCGGAAGCGGGCCTTGGGAGCGGTGGAATCGGAGTTCACGCCGCCTGCTAGCACGAGTTCGTCCATCCCGGCCCGGATTCCGGCGGCTGCGGTCTGTACCGCCGACATCCCCGCGGCACAGTGGCGGTTGTGGGCGAGTCCGGGAATCGTGGTGAGGCCTGCGGTGATGGCGGCGTGCCGGGCGACCACGCCGCCGCCGTAGCGACCTTCACCGAGAATCACGTCGTCGATGCGACCGGCGTCCACGCGCGCCGCCGCGGCGGCGATCACGTGGCCGGCCAGATAGAACGCGTTGGTATCGCGTAAGGTCCCCTTCCCAGCGGTACCGATGGGGGTGCGCAAGGCCGCGACGATGACGGCTTCGGGATCAGGCATTGGTGTTCTCCAATTCAGCGATCAAATTGCGGCGCAATAGTTTTCCGGTTTCAGTTCGCGGCAGTTCACCGCGAAAGACGATCGCGTCGGGCGTCTTGGACGAGCGCAGGCGCTCGCGCACCCACTGCTGGATCTCCTCCGGGTCGCCCTTACCGACGAGGACGGCGACCAGCCGCTGCCCCCACTCCGGGTCGGGCACACCGATCACCGCAGCCTCCCGAACACCGGGGTGCGCAAGCAGCACATCCTCGATCTCGGCCGGTGCGATGTTCTCGCCGCCGCGGATGATGGTGTCGTCGGCCCGGCCCTCGATATAGAGGTAACCGTCGATATCCAGGCGTCCGAGGTCCCGGGTCGGGAACCAGCCACCGGCATCAAGGGCACTGCGGCCGCCGTATTCGCCGGAGATCTGGTCCCCACGAACGAAGACCAGCCCCGGCTCCCCCGCCGCGACGGCCTGCCCGGCCTCGCTGCGGATCTCGATCTCGATCCCGGGTAGCGGGCGACCCACCGAACCGAGGCGGTCGCGGGTCGAGGGCTGGTCGGCAGCGAGCGCCGTGCGATGGTCGTCCGGACCGAGCACCGCGATGGAGGAGGCGGTTTCGGTCAGGCCATAGGCATTCACGAATCCCGTGTGCGGGAAGACCCGCAGCGCGCGCTCCAGCACCGGACGCGGCGTGCGCGCGCCGCCGTAGGCGAGGCTGCGCAGGTTCGGCACGGCAGCGTCCTCGCCGGGTACTGCGTCCACGATCCGGGCGAGCATGGTGGGCACCAGCATGGCGTGGGTGATGTCTTCGCGCCGAACGGTTTCCAGCCAGTCGACGGGATCGAAGGCGGACAGGTAGACGATACGCCGGCCGCTGTAGAGGTTCGACAGCAGATTCGTCAGACCCGCGATGTGATACGGCGGCACCGACACCAGCGTGGACTCTCCGCCCGCACTACCGAACTCCTGCGTGTTCAGCAGGTAGGCCATGAGGTGCCGGTGCCTAAGCAGCGCGGCCTTGGGCTCTGCGGTGGTGCCGCTGGTGTAGATGATCACCGCGATGCCGTCGCCGTCCCAGTGAACCTCGCCCGGCGGATCCGAATCATCTTCTGCCGCATCGTGTGCCACGAGTGCGTCGAGATCGTCGGATCGGAGGACCAGGGCGCCGGGATGGCGAGCCAGCAGAGCAGCCAGCTGTTGCGCGCCGAGACGGTAGTTCAGCGGTACGAACGGCACTCCGGCCAGCGCCGCGCCGAACAGCGCGACGGGATAGGCGAGGTGGTTGGCACCGAGGTAGAGCACCGCGGAATGTCGCCGGAACCGCCCCGCCGCCCGCCGCGACGCCGCGGCCAGTTCTATCGCCGACAGTGACCGGCCCTCGGCCGTCACCACCGCGCGCTCCTCCGCCGAAGCGGCCATATCGAGAATCATGCTGATGTTCATGAGAATGCTATTCTCTACAACAGAGAGTCGCAATTGCAAGAGAGGATTCGAAATGGATATCAGCGGGAGCGTCGCACTCGTCGTGGGCGGCACGGGCGGACTCGGCGAGGCCACCGTGCGCCGCCTGGTCGCGGCGGGCGCGAAAGTGGTGGTCGCCGACGTCGCCGACGACAAGGGCAAGCAACTCGCCGACGAGCTCGGCATCCGCTACACACACACCGACGCCACCAGTGAGGAGTCGGTGCGGGCGGCGATTGCCGAGGCGGAATCACTGGGTCCGTTGCGGATCTCGGTCGACACCCACGGCGGACCGGCGAGCGGTGGTCGACTGATCGGCAAGGACGGCAGACCGCTGGCGCTCGACGGCTTCCGGACAACCATCGAGTTCTATCTGACCGCGGTCTTCAACGTGATGCGGCTCGCGGGCGAGGCGATCGCCAAGACCGAACCGCTGGCCGAGGGCTCGCGGGGCGTCATCGTCAATACCGCCTCGATCGCCGCCTACGAGGGGCAGATCGGTCAGCTCCCCTATGCCGCAGCCAAGGGCGGTGTGGTCGGCATGACCCTCGTCGCCGCGCGCGACCTGGCTCCGCTCGGCATCCGCGTGGTCAC
The DNA here is from genome assembly GCF_032656385.1 of Nocardia canadensis. Lineage (NCBI taxonomy): Bacteria > Bacillati > Actinomycetota > Actinomycetes > Mycobacteriales > Nocardiaceae > Nocardia > Nocardia canadensis. The sequence goes on along the minus strand of NZ_JAVCWB010000008.1, from coordinate 125,577 downwards.
CATCGCGCCCGGCACCGTCAACACACCCGCCTACGGCAAAGCCGCCGATCAGCTGGAGGAGTACTGGGGCAAGCAAGTACCGCACCCCAAGCGCATGGGCCGATCCACCGAGTACGCGCAACTGGCGCAGTCGATCATCGAGAACGAGTACCTCAACGGTGAGGTCATCCGGCTCGACGGCGCGCTGCGCTTCCCGCCGAAATGACCTCGCTCACCGACAAAGTCGCCTTCGTCGCCGGTGCCAGCCGGGGCATCGGGGCGGCGGTGGCCGAAGGGCTGGCGCGGGCCGGAGCAGCGGTCGCGGTCGCCGCGCGCACCGAACGCGAGCAACGGCTACCCGGAACCATTCACAGTGTCGCCGAACGTATTACGGCGGCCGGCGGGCGCGCACTCGCGGTACCGTGCGACGTGACAGATGAGGAGTCCGTCGAGACGGCGGTGGCTGCCACCGTGGCCGAGTTCGGCGGAATCGACATTCTGGTCGCCAACGCGGGCGTGCTGTGGCTCGGCCCCATCGAGTCCACACCATTGAAGCGGTGGCAGTTGTGTCTCGACGTCAATCTCACCGGTGTGTTCCTGGTGACGAAAGCGGTTGTCCCGCATTTGCGTTCCCGTGGCGGCGGGTCGCTCATCGCCGTCACCACCACCGGCGTCGACATGATCGACCGCGGCTCGAATGCCTACTGGGTGTCCAAGGCCGCGGTCGAACGTCTCTACGTCGGGCTGGCCGCCGATCTCCGAGCTGACAACATCGCGGTGAACTGCCTCAGCCCGGCCCGGGTGGTACTCACCGAGGGCTGGCAGGCGGCAGGCGGCGGCGACATCCCGCCGGACATGGTCGAACCTCCGGAGACGATGGCCGCGGCCGCTGTTCTCCTGGCCGGACAGGACGGCAGGGGCATCACCGGAACCGTCCAGCGCTCCGACAGCCCCTTGGCACAGCGGCAATCCCGCTGACCGGGCGCAGAGCGCACAGGCCCCGAAGCCGAGCTTCGGGGCCTGTTCTGCGTTCTGCGCGCAGGCTCGCTGTCAGCGCTGCTTTCCGGCAGTCAGCCGGGCGATGTTGCGCTGGAAATCCTCGGTCTGGAAGGACTGGTACTCAGCCTGCGTCGCGTAGTCGATGCTGGCCAGCACAGCCCGCTCGAGGTGGATGTTCAATAACCGTTTGGTCGCCTCCACCGCTTGGCGTGGTTGTTCGGCGATGCGTTTCGCCGTGGCGAGAGCTTCGGCGAACGGGTCGGCCACCACATGGTTGACCAAGCCGAGTTCGCGCGCGCGTTCGGCGGTGATGCGGGTGCCGGTGAGCGCGTACTCCTTGGCCAGCAACAGACTGATCTGCAGGGGCCAGGTGAGCGGTCCGCCGTCGGCGGCGACCAACCCTACCTGGACGTGCGGGTCGGCCAGGTAGGCGTCCTCGGCGATGTATACGATGTCGCTCAACGCCACCAAGCTGCACCCCAAGCCCACCGCCGGGCCGTTGACCGCCGCCACCACCGGTACCCGGCAACGGGTCATGCCGAGCACGATGTCGCGTCCGTGCGCGATAGTCTTCGTCCGCAGCTCGTCGTCGCGGGCCAGCTCGGCGAGGTAGGTGAAATCCCCGCCCGCCGAGAAGGCTTTGCCTGCTCCTGTGAGGACAGCGGCGCGGGCTTCGCGGTCGTCGTTCAGCTGCGGCCACAGCTTCGCCAGCCCGGTGTGCAGGGCATCGTTGACGGCGTTGAGGTTGTCGGGGCGGTTCAGGGTGATGATCCGCAGCGAGCCCTCGGCGCGAACGTCGATTTCGGCTGGTAGGTCGTACATATCAGGCTTCCAATCCGAGAATACGTGAGGCGATGATGTTCTTCTGGATCTGCGAGGTGCCGCCCATCACGCTCTGCGCGCGGCTGTAGAGGTAGGACCCGAACAGTTCGGGGTCGCGGGTGCCGCCGACAGCGAGCGCGGCGTGCCCGACCGACTGGTCCACCCAGGTCATGAGCAGTTTGTCGACCGATCCCTCCGGGCCGTGCGAGACACCGTCGAGCTGTTCGGACAGCCGCCGTCGCACGTGCAGGCGCAGCATCTCGGCTTCGACCGCGGCCCAGCGCAGCTCCTGCGGCGGTTCACCCTGGACCCGGCCGGTCAACTGCCGCAGCAGTTTTCCGTACCGGGCCGAGTAGCCGAGGGTAGCGGGCTCACGCTCGTGCCCGACCACGGTCATCGCCAGTTTCCAGCCCTCCCCCGGCGCACCGACCATGTGGTCGGCGGGCACCCGTGCCTCGTCGAAGAGCACCTGCCCGAACTCCCGGGTGACACCGCTGATCATCTGCAGCGGGCGCTGCTCGATCCCTGGCTGGCGCATGGCGACGACGAAAGCCGAAATTCCCTTGTGCCGAGGCGCTTTCGGGTCCGTGCGCGCCAGCAGCAGACACCAGTCGGCGACATCGGAATAGCTGGTCCAGATCTTGTGGCCGCGGATCACGTAGTCGTCGCCGTCGCGGACGGCTGTAGTCTTCAGCGACGCCAGATCCGAGCCTGCATCGGGTTCACTGAAGCCCTGGCACCAGCGCTCGGTGCCGTCGATCATCCCGGGCAGGAAACGCTGCTGCAACTGCTCGCTGCCGTGCCTGCCGAGACCCTGGATCAGGTAGCCCAAGCTCGGTCGCGGCGGTGCGCCGGCCCGAGCCAGTTCCTCGTCCAGGATCACGTCGTAGACCGGCGCCAGTTCCTGACCGCCGAACTTCTTCGGCCACGTGATGCCGAAGAAGCCGGCCCCGTAGAGCGCCTGATGCCATTCGCCCTGCCTGGCCCAGTACTCGTCGCCGGAAGTCGGGAACTTGCCCGCCTGTTCGGACAGCCAGCCACGCAACCGATCCCGGAACGCGGCCTCCGCCGGTGAATCACGAAAGTCCACAGTCGATCTCCTCCAGGGTCACGGGGAACAGTTCGATGGATGCGAGTGCGCGCTTCAGGTACACCTGCGCCAGGCACTCCCAGGTATTGCCGATACCGCCGTGGACCTGGATCGCGGTCTCGCACACGGTGCGCGCCGCCCGCGCGCTGTACACCTTCGCGATGCGGGCGGCCCGCACGGCCTGGTCGGGATCGAGTTCGTCGACCGCCCAGGCCGCGTGTCGCAGCACGCTGATCGATCCTTCGATCAGCGCCAGCCCTTCGGCCAGCAGATGCGCGACAGCCTGGTACGAACCGATCGAATGTCCGTACTGCTCACGCATTTTCGCGTAGTCGACGGCCAGGGCATGCGCACCGCGAGCCGCGCCGAGCAGATCCGCCGTGGTGGTGACCAGCGCGAGCGCGTACCAGTGGTCGGTCTGTTGCTCCGACAGTTCACCCAGCAGCTCCCGGGGGCCGGTCACCTCGGCTTCCATACGGGTCAGGTCCACGGTGTCCAGTGCGGCTCCCACCACCCCGGCGACGACCTGGCGCTCGTCGATCATCAAGACGCGCTCGCAGCCGCGACTGTCCACGGTCCGGCCGTCCATGGCGATCGTCCAGTACTCGGCCTCGCCGCGTACGCGTCCGTACAGGTCGTCGGCCAGTACGGGTCCGAGGAACGGCACATCGATCAGGCCGCGGCCGAATTCCTCGGCCACGAGGGCGACTTCGACGCCGGTCGCGCCGTCGGAGCGCAGTGCGCGCCAGCCCGTGGTGTCCACGGCCTTTTCCAGCCGGGTGATCCGGGTGGTGTCCGCCAGATCCTGGACCGAACCCGGTCCCAGTTCGTCGGCCAGTTTGGCAGCCGCGTCGCGCAGCTGCCGTTGTTCACTCGTCAGACGTACGTCCATAGCGCTCCTCGAGACTTCGGCGCAGCACCTTGCCGGATGGCAGGCGCGGAATCTGGTCAACGAATACGACCTGTCGCACTCGCTTGTAGGTGGCCAGCCGGTCGGCGACCAGGCCGGTGAGCTCGGCCGCGGTCACCGGTCCGGTCGTGGCGACGGCCGCGACGACCGCTTCCCCGTCGGCCGGATCCGGCACCCCGAAGACCGCGCAGTCGGCAACCAGCGGATGGCCGTGCAGCACCGCTTCGATCTCCGCGGGAGCGACCTGGAAGCCGCGGACCTTGATCATCTCCTTGGCGCGGTCGGTGACGAACAGCCAACCGTCGGCATCGAGGTACCCGACGTCGCCGGTCCGGTACCACCCGTCGTGCACTGCCTGCGCGGTCGCGGCGCTCGGCAGGTAACCGGCCATCCGCGATGCCGAACGCACCTCGATCTCACCGGTCCCACCCGACTCCACCGGCACACCGGATTCCAGTGACACGATCCGCACGTCCACGCCGGACACGGGCCGACCGACGCTGTCCAGTCGCGCACCGTCGGTCGGATTGCAGGCGATGACCGGTACCTCACTGGCTCCGTAGGCGGGTACCCAACCGATTCCCGTTCGGCGCGTGACCTTTTCGGCCACCCCGACCGTGACCGGGGTCGCACCCCACATGATGTAGCGCAGCGAGGTCAGGTCATAGGTTTCCAGCTCGGGATGGGCCGCGAGCGCCATCGCGATGGGGGCGACGGCCATCTCGACGGTGATCCCGTCGGCCTCGATACACCGCAGCATCCGCTCCAGCTCGAACCGCGGATGCAGTCGCACCCACGCCCCACTGCGCAGGGCGAGTTCGATATTGAGCAGACCGAGAATGTGCGAGGGCGGGGTGAGCACCTGGATGCGGTCGTCCGCGGTGAAACTCAGCGCCTGCCGCCAGTGTTCGACGGCTGTCGCGAAGGAGCCGTGGGTATGCCGGACGGCCTTGGGCATCCCCGTTGTGCCGGAACTGAACACCAGCAGGGCATCCGCTTCGGGAGCCGGGGGCCGGTAGCGGCCGCGGGCAGGCGTGATCGGCTCGTCCAGCGAGAGCATGGGCATCAACCCGGCAAGGACAGCCTGGTCGCCGAGTGCGTGGGACGGTGCGGTGACCGATAAGGCATGCGCTACTTCGCCGCGCTTCAACGCCGGGCTGATCAGCACCGCCGCGGCGTGCAGCCGCCACAGCGCGCGCACCGCGACGACGAACTCGGGACGGTTCGACGACATCAGCGCCACCCGCGCCCCGCTGTGCACACCTCGCGCTGTCAGCGTCGCGGCCAATCCATCGGCCAGCGCATCCAGTTCGGTCCCGGTGTACTCCTGATCCTCGAACACCAGGGCGGCGGTAGCGTCCAGAGCGCCCGTCTCGTCCACGGTCACCGCCTCAGTCATCCGCGCGGACCCGCCCAGGGCCGACATCGGCACTCGAGATCACTGAGCACCGGCCGAGATGTCGTGCTCGCCGAGCAGGGGCGGCGGGCCGTAGCGTGGCTGATACCCGGTCACTCGAACTGGACAGCCGACAAGACGGAAGTCCCCCGCGTCGACGATCACCTCGGGCGCGGCCTCCAGCGCCTCGGGGAGGTCCTTGACCGCGGCGGCGGGCACACCGAGGGGCCGGAGCCTGGATTCCCACCCGGCGGCGGTGTCGGTAACCAACGCGGCGGTGACGGCGGCGAGAACCTCGTCGCGACGCTCGGCGCGTTCGGCCATGGTCGCGAAACCGTCGATGCCGACCTCGTGCGCGAACGACTTCCAGAAGCCGTCGTGCGTCACGAAGAGCGCGAGATAGCCATCGGAGGTCGGAAAGAGCTGTGCTGGAACATAATACGAATGCGCACCGAACGGCCGCCGCTGCGGCGCGCGGCCCTCGTTGAGGTAGGCGGCGGCGTGGTAGTTCAGCTGGGACAGCATCACATCGCGCAGCGACACCTCCACTTGCCCGCCCCGGCCCGACACGATCTGGGCGAGCAGGCCGAGGGCGGCGGTCAGGCCCGTCGAATTGTCGGCGGCGGAATACCCGGGCAAGGTCGGTGGGCCCGCGGGGTCACCGGTCAACGCGGCTACCCCCGCGACGGCCTGGATGACGTAATCGAAAGCGGGCTCGTCCCCGGCGTCCATCCCGTATCCGGTGAGGGCGACGCAGACGATGCGCTCGTTCCACCGGCGCAGCGAGTCGTAGGTGAGCCCGTACCGCCGGATCGCCGAGGGTTTCAGATTCACCAGCAACGCGTGCGATCCGCCGACCAGTTCCCCGAGCCGGGCCTGTCCTACCTCCGAATCCAGATCGAGGCGGATACTGCGTTTGCCGCGATTGAGGCTGGCGAAATACGCGTCGCCGACCTGCCGGGAGATGTCCCCGGTCGGCGGTTCGATCTTGGTCACCTCCGCGCCGAGGTCGGCGAGCATCATGCTGGCATATGGCCCGGCGAGCATGGTTCCGACTTCGAGCACGCGGATACCCGCCAGTGGGGCAGTCACCTCAGGTCCTTTGCCAGCGTGGCGATCATCTCGCGCGTGCGGCGTTTGGAGGCGCGCAGATCGTCGAGGGTGTCGCCGATCGGGAGCAAGCGCACCGACAGGTCGGTCGCGCCTGCCTCGGCATAGCGACGCAGCCCAGCGGCGATGGCTTCCTCATCGCCTGCCACGCAGATGTCGCCGATGCTGGTCGCGCCGCCGCGGTCGAGCAGGCGCTGGTAGTTCGGCGACGTTTCCGCCTCTGCCAGAATGCGATTCGCGCGTTCCCGTGCCGCGTCCACCTCCGAGGGCCGGCACAGACACACCGGCAGACCCGCGACGATGCGCGGGGCGGGGCGGCCTGCGGCGGCTGCCGCCTCCGTGATGCGCGGCGTCACATGGTCGGCGACGGCGCGCTCGTCGGCCATCCAGAGGATGGTGCCGTCGGCCTGCTCGCCCGCGATCCGCAACATGACCGGCCCGAGGGCAGCGATCAGCACCGGCAATGGCGCGACCGGGCCGATATCGAGTGGATTGTGCACGGTGAAGGTGTCGTTCTCCACGTCGACCGGTCCCGGCCCACTCAATGCCGTGGTCAGCACGTCGAGATAGTCGCGGGTGTAGGCGGCGGGCTTGTCGTAGGGCAGCCCGAGCATGTCCCGCACGATCCAGTGATGCGAGGGCCCGACCCCGAGCGCCAGCCGCCCGCCCGCCGCGGCGTGCGCGGACAGCGCCTGGCGGGCGAGGGCGATCGGGTGCTGGGCCTGCAGCGGCACCACGGCGGTGCCGAGTTCGATCCGTGTGGTGCGACTTCCCATGAGCGCCACGGTGATCAACGCGTCGAAATCGGTCGGGATCTGCGGAATCCAGGCGGTGTCGAGTCCCGCGGACTCGGCCCATTCGATGTCGTCGAGCATGCGGGTGACCTTGCGCGTGGTATCCCCGCGTTCGGGCCCGATCATCACACCTATGCGCACCATTGCTTCACTTCTCCACAGTCGTTGAGCCCGATTCCGGATGAGAGGTCATGCCGGGGAGGGGGTTTCGGTCAGGGCGCGCACCGAACGCACCAGCTCTTCCAGCGCGGTGCCGGTCGGGAAGACCGCCGCGGCACCGGCTTCCAGCAGCCGCGGCACATCGCCGCTGGGGATGGTGCCGCCGACGATGACATCGATGTCGCCTGCACCCGCCGCACGCAGCGCGTCGACGGTGCGCTGCGTCATCGACACATGTGCGCCGGACAGAATGCTCAGCCCCACCACCGCCACGTCCTCCTGCAGCGCGATCGAGACGATGTCCTCGATGCGTTGCCGGATACCGGTGTAGATGACCTCGAAACCGGCGTCGCGCAGAGCGCGAGCGACGATCTTCGCGCCGCGGTCGTGCCCGTCGAGACCGGGCTTGGCAACCAGAATCCGGGCGGTCATCAGAACACCACCGGCTGCTGGAACTCGCCCCACACGTCTTTGAGCGCGGTGGTCATCTCCCCCACCGTGCAGTAGGCGTTGACGCAATCGATGAGTGGATGCATGAGGTTCTCTGTTCCCTCCGCGGCACGCGACAAGGCGGCGAGGCTGGCGCGAACGGCCGCGGAATCGCGTTCGGCTTTGACCCGGGCGAGCCGCTTCAACTGCAGTTCACGCCCTTCGGCATCGAGTTCGTAGGTGGCGATCTCCGGTGGTGCCTCGTCGGAGACGAATCTGTTGACGCCGACCACCGGACGGGTCCCCGACTCGACATCCTGATGCGACCGATACGCCTCGTCGGCGATGAGTCCTTGCAGGTAGCCGTCCTCGATACAGCGGACCATCCCGCCGTGCCGCTCCAGATCGGCCATGATCTCGATGATTCGTTCCTCGGTGGCATCGGTGAGCGCCTCGACGAAATAGGACCCGCCGAGCGGATCGGGCACCCGGGTGACGCCTGTCTCGTAGGCGAGGATCTGCTGGGTTCGCAGCGCCATGGTCGCCGATTCCTCACTCGGCAGCGCGAAGGGTTCGTCCCACGCGGCCGTGAACATCGACTGCACTCCGCCCAGCACGGCCGCCATGGCCTCGTAGGCGACCCGGACCAGGTTGTTCTGCGCCTGGGGGGCGTACAGCGACGCTCCTCCGGCCACACACCCGAATCGGAACATCGATGCTTTGTCGGACTCCGCGCCGTATCGCTCCCGCACGATGGTGGCCCAACGCCGCCGTCCCGCCCGGTACTTGGCGATCTCCTCGAAGAAGTCACCGTGGGTGTAGAAGAAGAAGGAGATCTGCGGGGCGAACTGCTCGATGGTCATGCGCCCGCGTTCGACCACGGTGTCGCAGTAGGTCACCCCGTCGGCGAGGGTGAACGCCATCTCCTGCACCGCGTTCGCCCCAGCATCGCGGAAGTGCGCACCCGCCACCGAGATCGCGTTGAAGCGCGGTACCTCCGCGGCGCAGAACTCGATGGTGTCGGCGATCAGGCGCAGCGACGGCTCCGGCGGCCAGATCCAGGTGCCCCGCGAGGCGTATTCCTTGAGGATGTCGTTCTGAATGGTGCCGGTGAGCTTGTCCCGCGACACCCCGGCCTTCTCTGCCGCCGCCACGTACATCGCCAGCAGGATCGCGGCGGTGCCGTTGATGGTGAAGCTGGTCGAGATCTTGTCCAGCGGGATGTCGTTGAACAGCACCTCGGCATCGGCGAGCGTATCGACGGCTACGCCGACCCGGCCGACTTCCTCGGTCACCTCAGGATCGTCGGAGTCGTAGCCGCACTGGGTGGGCAGGTCGAGCGCCACCGAGAGTCCGGTACCGCCCTGCCCGAGGAGGTAGCGGTAGCGGCGGTTGGACTCCTCGGCAGTACCGAAACCGGAGTACTGGCGAAACGTCCACAGCCGCCCCCGATAGCCGGAGGCGAAATTGCCACGGGTGAAGGGGAACTGGCCGGCCGCGGGTGGTTCCGCGCGCCGGTCGTCCGGGCCGTATGCCGCTAGAAGCGGGATGCCTGCGGAGGTTTGCGTCTGGTCGTTCATCAGTGAATACGATACTTGCAGAAAATGAGAATGCCAATACCATGTGAAGAGAATCCGATGGTTGCGGCGAGGAGGACCATGAAAAATCCCAGCTACCTGAGCGTCCGAGACGTACTCGACTACTTCGCCAAGTGCCCGCGCTGCGGATACCCCGCCGACGCATCGGAGACCGTGCGGCGCTTCCCCGACGGCGGAATCGAGCGGGAAGTCACCGCGTCGTGCGGCCTGCCCTGCGGATGGCGCGGACCAGCCGAACTCCGGGCGCGCCCGCTCGACGACGTCGCCTAGGCGCAGACCTCCACCTCACTCGCCCCCCACACCCTCAGGAGAACAATGTCCAGCCAGCACCCGCTCACCGATCGCACCATGGTCATCTCCGGCGCCAGCCGCGGAATCGGACTGGCCATCGCGCTCGCCGCCGCTCGGCAGGGTGCCAATGTCGCCGTGCTGGCCAAGACCGCCGAACCCCATCCGAAACTCCCTGGCACCGTGCACACGGCCGTGGCCGAGATCGAGGCGGCGGGCGGCAAGGCCGTCGCCGTTGTCGGCGATGTGCGCCGTGAGGAAGACGTCCAGCGCGCCGTCGACACCGCGGTGGATCGGTTCGGCGGCATCGATATCTGTGTCAACAACGCCAGCGCCATCGCCACCAAGTCGACCGGGGACCTGCCGGTCAAGCAGTTCGATCTGATGCAGGAGATCAATATCCGCGGCACGTTCCTACTCACCCGCGCCTGCCTGCCGCATTTGCGGACCGGCACGAATCCCCATGTGCTGACCATCGCGCCGCCCCTCAACCTCAGCCCTCGCTGGCTGGGCGCGCACCCGTCCTACACGCTGTCCAAGTACGGAATGACCATGCTGTCGCTCGGCTGGGCAACCGAATTCGCCGACGACGGCATCGCCGTCAACTGCCTGTGGCCACAGACCTACATCGCCACCTCGGCGGTGGCGAACCTTCAGGAGGGCAGCCTGCTCGCGCGCTCGCGCAGCCCCGAGATCATGGGCGACGCGGCTGCCGAAATCCTCTCGCGCCCAGCCGAATACACCACGGGGCAGTGCTTCCTCGACGGCCGTGTGCTCATCGACTCCGGCCACGGCGATCTCACGCGCTACGGGGGCGGCGAGAACCCGATCCGCGATATGTTCCTGGACTGAGAGGGCACGGTCAGCATGGCTTCCGATGGCACTCGCCGCGAGCTCTACGACGCCGGGCTCCGGGTCCGCCGCGAGGTGGTCGGCCCCGAGTACGTCGCCCGTGCTCTCGCCGCCACGAACGAATTCACCGGACCCCTACAGGATCTGGTGACCGAGTACTGCTGGGGCGCGGTGTGGACCCGCCCCGGTTTGGACCGCCGCACCCGGTCGCTGGTCACCCTGGGGATGCTGGCGGCTCTCAACCGCTCCCACGAGCTCACCACCCATGTGCGCGCCGCGCTCACCAATGGCGCTACACCGCAGGAGATCCGGGAAGCACTACTACAGACCATGGTGTACGCGGGCGTGCCCGCCGCCGTGGAAGCGTTCCGGGTAGCCGGACCGATTATCGAGGAGTACACCGATGAGTGACGGTCGCGCGGTCGCCTTTCTCGGCCTCGGCAAGATGGGCGCGCCGATGGCGCGGCGGCTGGTCAAGGCCGGGGTCGATGTCATCGGGTTCGATCCGCTGGACTCCGCGCGAGCCGCCCTCGCCCTCGCGGGTGGCCGGGTCGCCGACACAGCGCCCGCCGCGGTGGCCGACGCGGACGACGTCGTCCTCATGCTGCCCAGCTCCGCTGTCATCGAGTCGCTGCTCGGCGATCCCGCCGTCTGCGGCAGTCTGCGGGCGGGCACGACCGTTATCGACATGAGTTCCTCCGAACCCTTGTCCACCCGGCACATGGCCGCCGAATTGGCTACGCACGGCATCGCTTTCGTCGACGCCCCGGTCTCCGGCGGGGTGCGCGGCGCCGAAGCGGGCACGCTCACCATCATGTGCGGTGGCGAGGCCGACACGGTTGCCGCGATCGAACCGCTGCTACGCAGGCTCGGTACGCCGACCAGGGTCGGACCGATCGGCGCGGGTCACGCCCTCAAGGCGATCAACAATCTGCTTGCCGCCGTGCACCTGCTGGCGGCGGCGGAAGGCCTGGCCATCGGCAAAAGATTCGGGCTCGATCCCGAACTCATGCTGTCGGTGATCAACCGCGCCAGCGGCCGCAGCGAGGCCACCGAAACCAAACTCCCCCGCTTCGTCCTGCCCGAGACCTACGACTCCGGTTTCGCGATGCGCCTGATGATCAAGGACATGCGCATCGCCACCGAACTGGCGGCGACCCTCGAGGTACCGGCGACTCTCGCCGAACACGGAGTAGATGTCTGGACCAGGGCAGCAGCCGATCTCGGCCCGGATGCCGACCAGACCGATATCGCCCGCTGGGTATCGGACGGCTGAGGCCGGTGTCCTAGCGCCACGGCACGAGCACGAGTTTGCCTCTGGTACGGCCGGATTCGCTGAGGCGATGGGCCTCGGCGATCTCGGTCAGTGACATGACCCGATCGATATGGACCCGCAGCAGGCCCTCGCCGACCAGATCGGCGAGGACGCGCAGGTCGTCGGTGGACGGGCGGCCGGTGACACGGCGGCAGCGTGGATCGTCGCCGACGTCGGAACCCTGCGCGGTGACGTAGCGGCCATCGGGGCGAAGGACTCGCAGCGACCGGCTGCCGTAGCCACCGCCGACCAAGTCCAACACGACATCGACGTCGGTGACGATCGACTCGAAATCGACGCTCTGGTAGTCGATTACCTCCTCGGCGCCGAGCTCGCGCAAGAAGTCGTGATTGGCGGCGCGCGCGGTCGCCGATACCCGGGCGCCACGAAGTGTGGCCAGTTGCACGGCGAGATGACCCACCCCGCCGGCCCCGGCATGGATCAGGATGCGCTCGCCGTCGCTCAGCCCGGCCAGCCGCAACGCTTGCCAGGCTGTCGAACCGGCGGTGGGCAACGCCGCGGCCTGCAGTTCGCTCACCCGCCGCGGCCGGGGCGCCACGGAATCGGCGCGGGCAACGACATACTCGCTGTAGGTCCCGGTGCGACCGGCGACCATGCCGAAAACCGCATCGCCGGGTTCGAACGCGACCACCTCGGCGCCGACTTCGACGATCGTGCCTGCCACGTCGAATCCGAGGGTGAACGGCGGCTCGCCCAGATGGCGCACCGCACCTGACCTGATCTTCGTGTCGACGGGGTTCACAGAGGTCGCGGCCATCCGGATCAGCACCTCGCCTACCAGGGGAACCGGTCGCGGCGTCTCCATGGTCCGCAAGACCTCGGGACCACCGAATGCGTCTTGGCTCACCGATTTCATCTGGGCTCCACTCGATCCAGGAAGGTCTCTATCCGTTCGACCATCTCGGCGTGTCCGGTGGAAACACCGAACATCTTCTCGAAATGGATCATCCGGGGAACGGCGGACATCAGGAAGACCACTGCGGCGGGCGGGAATTCCTCTTCCGGCAGGCCGTAGGCCCGCAGGGTGGGCGTCACCGCGCCGAGCAGCGCCATCCGGACGCGCTCCCCGCCCGCGCCGATGACCTGTCCGACGCGCTTGCGGTGATTGGCCAGGGCCATGAACTCCAGCAGCAGCCGCGCTCCGGCCGGGTCGTTGGCATAAGCCCACACCTCGCGCAGCGGATGCGGACCCCCCACTCGCGACAGCCGGACCACTAGCTCGTCGGTGCTGTCGGTGAGGACAGCGATGAACAGGTCGTCCATGTCCGGGAAGTAGTACTGAACCAGACCCGCGGTGACTCCAGCCCTGGTCGCCACGCTGCGATAGGTGACGGCCGCGTACCCACGCTCCAGCGTCAATTCCCCTGTCGCGCGGACGATTTCCGTGCGAGTGCGCGAGCCCCTGATACCGACGCTTCGCGACCGCACCAGCGGTGGCTCGATCCCCACAGCACGCTTCTTTCGCCGCCTGAAAATGGCATTTACGAGTAAGGTAACCACATTCTTGTACACATCACCAACTGAGGCAGCGATGACGACACCCGACCTGGAAGCCCTGCAACGGGACCTGCGATATCTCCTCGACCGCACCGCGATCCTGGACTGCGTCGCCAACCATGCCCGTGGCTGCGACCGGCACGACGCCGACCTGATCACCGGCGCCTACCACCCCGACGCGATCGACGAGCACGGCAAGGCGACCAATACCGGCGCCGACTACGCGCAGTGGGCCAACGCCACTCACGCCGCGACCGCGCGCGTGCACACGCACAACATCACCACCCACACCTGCGAGATCGATGGCGACACCGCCCATGCGGAGAGCTATTCGATCGTCGTCCTCCTCGGCAACGACGCGAGGACCGCGCAGTTCGTCAGTGGCCGCTACGTGGATCGGCTCGAACGCCGCGACGGACAGTGGCGAATCGCGCTGCGCCGCTCCACGGTCGAGATCATGTTCACCGCCGACGCCTCAATTCTGGGTTCCCCGTTCTTCGCGAGCCAGGGCTATCCGGCCGGCGCGCGAGACACCTCCGACCTGTCCTACCAGCGCCCGCTGCTCCGCACCGCCACCGAGGACGACCATCGATGATCGGCAGACGCCCCGCGAAATCCGCGCTGCCCGCGGTCATCACCGCCGCCTCCGTCGTGCTCGCCGTTGTCCCGCGACCGCATCGGCGCAACCCCGCCCGAGTGCGCGCCGGCGACGCCCGGCGGCAGCGGTGACCCTTACGCGAGACTCGACGCCGCGCAGCGAACCGTGCTGACCCGAATTGACGAAACTCGTTGTGCCGCTGTGCTCTTGGAAAGACTATGAATATCTGCTCGGTCTCAACGGAAGTGGGACCCCGGCGGGTCCCGCCGGCCTGCTCGGCTTCGGCACGCAGGTCAGACTCATGGTCAGAACTACGCCGACGACTTCTGGAGTCAGCCGGGCTATCTCGGCACCGAGCAATCACCGCTCGGCGATCTCCTCCGCTCGAAGAAGGTCGACCAGGAGGTCGCCATCACACAGGTCCGCCGCGATGGCGGAGGAACGCCGACCAGCCTGACAGTCGACGACGTTACCCACAATCCGGCAGGCACGGCACTGGACTTCACCGTCGATGGCGCCGACGGCCCGCTGAACGGCACAGTAGACGCGGCAGGCACATCCATCACCCTCACCGACGGCAATTCGCCGAAGTTCTCGCCGCACTCGAGGTCGGCGCGAAGATCCGGATCGACAACCGATGGTGGTTGGCTCTGCCCTCCTACCCCCGCCACCAGGTGCCCGCCAGGGCAGGCTCCTACGCCTTCGACCAGTACCGCCACGCTGACGGCACCCCGCGCTACCCGCAACGACCCATGGAGATCGGTCCGGCGATCTCCCGGAGCGTCACCGGCGGCGACACCTCGAACGGCAAGATCAACGGCAAAGTCATCGCGGTGTGCAATCTTCTCGACGCCGATGCCTTCCCGTGGGACTGTGACTGGTACGCCGAGCAGGTCCGAGCCGCGGGCAACGCTGATTCCTTCCGGTTGCTCTACAACGACAACGCCGACCACATCGGAGCCCGAACCAGCCGGCTCGTCAACTACTTCGGCATTCTGCAGGCGCTGCGCGATGTGGCCGCCTGGGCCGAGACGGGCGAACAGCCGCCGAAGTCCACTGCCTACGATGTGCGCGACGGCCAGATCACCGTGCTGGACAAGGCCCAAGCGCGCAAGGGCATCCAACCCGTGGCCGAGTGGGAAGTCGGCGGCGACGATCGCATCGGCGCGGGCGACTTTGTCGACCGGCCGTTCGATCGCAAGGAGCACGGCACGGTCCATATCGCCCAGACGTTCACCTACGACCGGCCTGGTACCTATTTCGCGGCGCTTCGGGTGACCTCGCAGCGCGATCCGGACTCGGCGTTCGAGAAGGTGCGCAACCTCGCCCGCGTGCGCGTGGTGGTCCGCTGATCGCCTACCCCGCCCACCCAGTCGCGAAACGCAGACTGCCGGTCGCGGTCCGGCGTCCGTACCGGTCACGAGCCACGGTGGTAAGCGCACCCGCGTCGACGGCGGCGCTCACCACCAGCCCCTGATGGTCGAACAGCGGAGACAGCAGCCGATAGTCGAAGACCTGCGCACCGGTGCCGCCCTTGGCACGTGCGGCTTCGGCCATGGCGAGCGCCTGCAGCGGCCCGTGCACGAGCAAGCCTGGATATCCTTCGACGTCGCGGGCGTAGTCACGGTCGTAGTGGATGCGGTGGGCGTTATAGGTGAGCGCCGAGAACCGGAACAACAGCGCCGCGGATGTGTCGATGGCCCATTCACCCGGCTGCGGGGCGACCGAAGGCTGCTCCGTCTGCGCGTGGGTAGGCGTGTTGTCCGCGGGGGCCGCGCGATATACGAGGTCTTGTCGTTCCTCGACGAGGAGCCGATCACGCTGCAAGATCCGGTGCCCGACGGTGACGAAAGTCAACAAGCCGGTGCGGCCCCGTTTCCGCTGTGTCGCGAGAACCGCCGTCTGCCTGGTGACGCGTTCACCGCAGCGCAGCGCGCCACGGACCCGCACCTGTCCCCCGGCCCACATGCGCCGCAGACCTGGTCCGGGAGGCTCCGGGACCGCATTGCGGACGGGGTGACCGTCCGGACCGAGATCGGCCTGGTCGGGGCGATCGAGCAGATATACCCAGTGCCACAGTATGGGCAATCCCCGATCGAGATCGGGCAACGGGACACCGAGCAGCCCCGCGAGTGCCTCTGCCGGTCCCGCCACGAGCCGTTCACTCCGTTCGACGATCGTTGTCATCGTGCGGGCTCCCCCGTGCTCGACCGCGGCGTGCCGAATTCGGTTCTGATAGCGCCCGTGTGCTGACCGAGCTCCGGTATCGCGCCCATCACCGGTTCTCCAGCGGTCGATTCGACCGGCGGCAGCAGCGCCGAGATCTCCCCGCCCGGAGTGCTCACCGGTCGCCACCGATCACGGGCGGCCAACTGCGGATGCCGGGTGAACTCCGCCGGGGTGCGAATCCGGGCACCGGCGACACCCGCCGCGTCCAGCTGTTCCATGACCTGGCCGCAGTCGGCTCGCACGAAGACCGCTTCCAGCACAGCGGTCAGCTCGGTGTCGTGGTGCACCCGGGCGCTATTGGTGACGAAGCGGCTATCGGTCTTCAACTCCGGACGCTGTAATACATTGTCGCACAACGCCACCCACTCACGGTCATGCTGAACAGCGAGGAAGATCGTACCGTCGGCCGTACGGTAGGGGCCGTAGGGCGAGATGGACGGATGCCTGGCCGCTGTCCGGCGCGGCGGTTCGTCACCGTAGAGGCAGAAGTAGGCGGGTTGACTCATCCACTCGCCCAGCGCATCGATCATGGCGACGTGCAGACCCGCACCGACACCGGTGTGCGCGCGCTGATAGAGCGCGGTGAGGAGGCCACTGAAGGCGTACATACCCGTGGCGATATCGGCGATCGAGAATCCGGCTTTCGCGGGGACTTCCGTGGTGCCGGTGGACATCACGAGCCCGGTCTCGCACTGGAGCAGCAGATCATAGGCCTTCTTCGACCGGTACGGCCCCTCTGCCCCGTAGCCGGAAATGGAGCAGTGGATCAGCTCCGGCCGGCCCGCGCGCAGGGTGACGCCGTCGAGGCCGAGCCGTTCTGCCGCACCTGGTGCGAGATTCTGGACGAAGATGTCGCAGTGTTCGATCATGGCGTCGAGCAGCCGTCGATCGCCGGGCTGTTTGATATCTAGTGCGACACTTTCCTTTCCGCGATTGAGCCAGACGAAATAGCTCGACTGTCCGTACACCGTGTCGTCGTACCCACGGGCGAAGTCGCCGCCATCGGGACGCTCGATCTTGATCACCCGGGCACCCAGATCCGCGAGTTGCCTGGTCGCGAACGGCGCGGCCACGGCCTGTTCCACCGCGACGACAGTGATGCCGGCCAGTGGGCGGTTCACGGCGGTCATGCGATCGGATTCCGGCCGATGAGCTGGCGGGCGATGACGTTGCGCTGAATCTCGTTCGTGCCCTCGCCGACGATCATCAGGGGGGCATCGCGAAAGTAGCGCTCCACGTCGAATTCGGTGGAGTACCCGTGGCCGCCGTGGATGCGCATCGCGTTCAGCGCGATCTCCATCGCGGTCTCGGACGCGAACAACTTCGCCATCCCGGCTTCCATGTCGGCGCGCACCCCGGAGTCGTAGCGCCGCGCGGCATAGTGCACGAGCTGGCGGGCGGCGGTCAGCGTGGTCGCCATATCGGCCAGGTAGTGGCCGACGGCTTGATGTTCCCAGATCGGCTTGCCGAAACTCTCCCGAAGCTGTGCGTACCGGATCGAATCCTCGAGCGCGGCGCGTCCGACCCCGAGCGCTCGCGACGCCACCTGGATGCGCCCGATCTCCAGGCCGCGCATCATCTGGGTGAACCCCTGCCCTTCGACCCCACCCAGGACCGAAGACGTCGGCACGCGCATGCTGTCGAAGACGAGCTCGCAGCTCTCCACGCCTTTGTAGCCGAGTTTGGGCAGGTCACGCGAGACGGCGAAACCAGGCCCCGGCTCCACCAGCAGAATGCTGATGCCTCGATGTGCGGGCACGGCGCCCGGATCGGTCTTGCACAGCAGCGCGACCAGTCCCGACCGCCGCGCATTGCTGATCCAGGTCTTCGAGCCGTCGACCACATAGTGGTCGCTGTCGCGGCGGGCGGTGGTCCGCATCGCCTGCAGATCCGATCCGCCGCCCGGCTCGGTCAAGGCCATAGTCGCCCGCAATTCACCAGTGGACAGCCGCGGCAGATAACGGTCGCGCTGTTCGTCGGTGCCGTAGTCCACCAGCAGTTTCGCGACCACGGTGTGTCCGCCCATCGCGCCCGCCAAACTCATCCACCCGCGCGACAACTCCTCGGTGACCGCCGCGTAGCAGGACGTCGACACGCTGCCACCGCCCCAGGGTTCCGGCACGGCGAGTCCGTAAATGCCGATCCGCTTCATCTGCTCGATCAGCTTCTCGGGATAGGTGTTCGCGTGCTCGAGCTCGCGCACCACCGGCCTGACGTCGCGATCGACGAAATCACGCACCACCGTGACCAGTGCGGCCTCCTCCTCGGCGAGCTCGTCCACCACAGCTTCTCCTCCCGATACACGTGCACCGGAACGGCCCGGCACTACCATCATGTGAAGGAATATCCTGATAGGGGAAATGCCGATTTCTGATATCTACATGCCGATTCGAGATGTCAGGCGGGTGCGATGGATATCAAGCAGCTCACGGCGGTCGTGACAGTCGCCGAGGTGGGCAGCGTGACCAAGGCCGCGCAATTGCTGCATCTGGTCCAGCCCGCCGTCACCCGGCAGATCCGGATGCTGGAACAAGAACTCGGCGTGCGCCTGTTCGAACGCACTCGCCAGGGCATGCGGCCGACCGAAGCGGGTGCGCTGCTGGTAGCGCGCGCTCGGCGGGCGCTGCACGAACTGGAGCGCGCGCGCGCCGAGGTTCGGCCGACGCCGGGCATACTCACTGGTGCTGTCACCGTCGGCCTGCTCGACAGCGCCGCAGATTTGCTCGCCGAACCACTGGTGAGCGCACTCGCCCGAAGCCACCCCCGCATCGAATTGCGCGTCATCAGTGGGTATTCCGGCTACCTGCAACGCTGGCTCGATGACGGCGACCTCGATCTGAGCCTGCTCTACAACCTCACCAGCACCCCTTCACTCAATGTCGAACCACTAGCGCGCGAAAGACTGTGGGCCGTAGGTCCGCCCAGTGATGCCCTCCATGCCGACCGGCCTGTCGCGCTGGCGGACGTCGCGGCGCGCCCGCTGGTGATGCCCGCGCCAGGACACGGGCTGCGCGCCCTGATCGACGCCGCGGCGGCACGGGCGGGGGTGAGCTTCGAGATCGCGGCGCAGACCAATTCGATGCGCCTGCAGAAACTTCTGGTTCAGAGCGGACACGGCTGGACCATTCTGCCGGGCGTCGGGATCGCCGACGACGTGGCCGGCGGCGAACTGACCGCGGCTCCGCTGTGCGATCCGGAGGTCTGGCGGCAAGTCGTGTTGGGCGTGCCACGTGGCCCGAGGATGTCGGCCGCCGCCGCGATGGTGGCGACCGAACTGGTTCGGCAGGTCCGTTCGGCCGTGGCAGCCGATCGATGGCCCTCGGCTCGGCTGGACGTCCGCCCCGGTGAAGCCGCCGTCTCACCCAATCACTAAAGCCGATCGTCGGCACGCGCAAGAACCCACTCTCTGCCTGCCATCGGCAGGGCCTTGAGCGGGGCGTCAGCTCGAGAGTATTGTTCTCCTCAATCGGAAGGGAGATTCTTATGATCGAGACAAGGGCGCTCAGCCCTGCACTGGGCGTCGAAGTATCCGGCATCGCCGACCTACTGGATGGACAGGTGGTCAGCCGGTGCCTGGAGGCACTCAAGTGGCGCGGGGTGCTACTCATCCGCGGCCTGGACCTCGACGACGAGGCACAGCTCGCGTTCAGCCGACAGTTGGGCACGGTGCTCGCGCCGGGCGGAAAGGAAATCTTCAAAGTATCGCTGGACCCGTCGGTGAACCCGTCTGCCGACTACCTCAGGGCGACATTCCACTGGCACATCGACGACACCACCAGCGATGTCCCAGCCAAGGCCACGATGCTGACCGCGCGCCATGTCGCCATGGTCGGGGGCGGCACCGAATTCGCCAACACCTATGCGGCTTTCGAAGCGTTGCCGGACGAGGACCAGAAGCGATACGAGCCGCTGCGGGTCGTCCACAGCTTCGAAGCCGCACAGCGGCTCACCCACCCGGAGCCCACCGAAGAGCAGGTCCAGGCCTGGCGCAGCCTGCCGACGCACGAGACCTCACTGGTCTGGCAGCGCCACGACGGCCGCCGGTCACTGGTCATCGGAGCAACCGCCGACCACATAGTCGGTATGGCACCGGACGAGAGCCGTGCGCTCCTCGACGAACTGCGCGACTGGAGCACTCAGGAACGCTTCCGCTACACCCACGAATGGGCGGTCGGTGACGTCGTGATCTGGGACAACACCGGCATGCTGCACCGCGCGCTGCCCTACGACCCGGAGTCGAGGCGGACCATGCATCGCACCACCATCGCAGGCGAGGAGGCCTGGGCGTAGTAGGCGATCACTCGATCACGACAGGCGGCGGCACCGGCTTCAGCCGGGCCGCCGCCGAGCGTTTGCGGGGATAGGCCACTTCCGGCGTTGACTAACGGGCCCACTCATGGAAACCTAGTAGTACCAATATGAGAATCTCATTCTCGCGAAAGGAGGAGACGAATGCGCCTGCCCCCGCTGCCGGCCACCCAATGGGATGACCGGACACGAGCCGCGCTCCGGCCGCTGCTGCCCACGGCGCGGCGCAATCCGGAGGGTGCGGGTCCGGCGATGTCGACACTGGTCCGCCATCCGGATCTCACCGAGGCGTTCCTCGGCTTCAGCGTCTACCTGCTGTTCCGCTCGAGCCTGCCGCCCCGCGTACGCGAGCTGGCGATTCTGCGGGTCGCGCACCGTACGAACTGCGCCTACGAGTGGACCCATCACGTCGGCTTCGCGGCGGCACAGGGGCTCACCGAGGGCGACATCGTTGCGATCCAGAACGGCACCACAGCAGACGAATTCGACCGCACCATCATCGACGCGGTCGACGAACTGCTCGAGAAATCGGACCTGTCCGATCCGACCTGGGCGATCTTGAGCGAACACCTCACCGAACACCAGCGCATGGACCTGGTCTTCACCATCGGCGGGTACAGCCTGCTCGCCATGGCATTCAACACCTTCGGCGTCACGCCAGAACACGAAAGGTAACCCGGTGGCTCACTTCAACAAGCCCGCGGCCGGCAGCTGGACCGAGCATTATCCTGAGCTCGGCACCGGTCCCGTCGATTTCACCGACTCGACCGATCCGGCCTTCTACGCCGACGAGATCAATGCGATCTTCAAGAAGACCTGGCTCAATGTCGGGCGTGTGGAACGGCTTCCCCGCAAGGGAAGCTATTTCACCAAGGAATTGACCGGCCTCGGTACCTCGCTGATCCTCGCGCGCGGCACCGACGACGAGGTGCGCGCCTTCCACAATGTGTGCCGCCATCGCGGCAACAAACTCGTGTGGAATGACTTTCCGGGTGACGAAACCGAAGGCACCTGCCGCCAGTTCACCTGCAAGTACCACGCCTGGCGCTACAGCCTCGAGGGCGAGCTCACCTTCGTCCAGCAGGAGGGGGAATTCTTCGACCTCGAGAAGGCCGACTACGGTCTCGCGGGGGTCCGCTGCGAGGTATGGCAAGGCTTCATCTTCGTCAACCTCGATCCGGATGCGCAGCCGCTGGCCGACTATCTGGGCACCATGCTCAAGGGTGTCGAGGGCTACCCCTTCGACGAGATGACCGAGGTCTACAGCTACCGGGCCGAGATCGGCAGTAACTGGAAGCTGTTCGTCGATGCCTTCGCCGAGTTCTACCACGCACCGATCCTGCACATGAAGCAGGCGGTCAAGGACGAGGCCGACAAGCTGGCCGGCTATGGCTACGAGGCGTTGCACTACGAGATCGACGCACCCCACTCGATGATCTCCTCGTGGGGCGGGATGGCCCCGCCCAAGGACATCAATATGGTCAAGCCGATCGAGCGGGTGCTGCGCTCCGGCTTGTTCGGCCCCTGGGACAAGCCCGATATCGAGGGTCTCGACGACCTGCCACCCGCGCTCAACCCGGCACGCCACAAGGCCTGGGGCATCGACGAATTCGAGATATTCCCGAACTTCTCCCTGCTGTGCTGGGAACCGGGCTGGTACATCACTTACCACTACTGGCCGGTCGCGGTGAACAAGCATCTGTTCGAGGCGAACCTCTACTTCGCTCCCGCGAAGAACGCGCGCGAACGCCTCGCACAGGAACTGGCCGCCGTCACGTTCAAGGAGTACGCGCTGCAGGACGCGAACACCCTCGAGGCAACCCAGACCATGCTCGAGTCCGGCGTGGTCACCCACTTCCCGATCATGGACCAGGAAGTCCTCATCCGGCACCTGCACGTGCACGCCCAGAAGAAGGTCAAGGAGTATCGAGATGCCAATGCTGCCAGCTGAATTCGCCGATCTCGAGCCGTTCGCGGCGGACTGGTGCCTGGCCACCGAGCCAGAGCGCTACGCCAAGCGGCTCGCCTCCTCGATGGACGAGATGCAGGCGCTCTACGACACCGCGTTCGTCCGCATCGAGGACGCGATCACCTACTGCGACAAGTTCGACTGGAACGATCTGCCCGACGACGCCCGCGCACTGTTCCACCTGATGCAGTCGCTGGTCATGGTGTCGTTCCCGGTCGAGGTCTGGAGCCAGCCGCGAGTACCCGACAGCGGCGCGGCCTGGGCCGAGCTGATCCGGGAGCCTGTCGTCTGACAGCTGCTACGGGGGAGCTGCCCACACGCCGCTCCCCCGTCTTCGTCGATCTCGTCCCTCAGCGAACCAACGGAGCACCGAGCGATGCCACACTTTCCCAAACCCGCGGCCGGCAGCTGGACCGAGCACTATCCAGAACTCGGCACGACGGGGATCTCCTACGACGACTGCGTCTCCCCCGAGTTCTACAGCGCCGAACAGGAGGCGATCTTCCGGCGCACGTGGCTGAATGTGGGCCGTGTCGAAGATCTCGCCCGTACCGGCAGCTACTTCACCAGGGAACTCGAGGTCGCGCGCACCTCGATCATCGTCGTCCGTGACCGGGAAGGCCGCGTGCGCGCTTTCCACAATGTGTGCCGCCACCGCGGCAACAAACTGGTGTGGAACGACTTCCCACGGGACGAGACCGCCGGCACCTGCCGCCAGTTCACCTGCAAATATCATGCGTGGCGCTACGACCTCGACGGTTCGCTCGCCTTCGTCCAGCAGGAGGACGAATTCTTCGGCTTCGACAAGGGCGACTACGGCCTGATGCCCGTGCACTGTGAGGTGTGGGCCGGGTTCGTCTTCGTCAACCTGGCCGACGAACCAGAGCAATCATTGCGGGATTATCTAGGCCCGATGATCACTCCACTGGAGGGCTATCCCTTCGAGCGGATGACCGACCACTACGACTTCCGTGCGGACGTCGACTGCAATTGGAAGGTCTTCCTGGACGCTTTTCAGGAGTACTACCACGTCCCGGTGCTGCACTCGCAGGAGGCGACCCCCGCTGCCCGACCCAAGATCAAGGGTTTCGAGGCGCCGTACTATCAGGTCGCCGGGCCGCACCGCATGGTGACCACCAATGGCGCACCCCGCCGGACCTGGCCGGCGGAGTTCCAGTACCCGATCGAAATCGCCACGCGCAGTGGACTCTTCGGCCCGTGGAACGAGCCAGACCTGGGGCAGGACCTTCCGGTAAACCCGGGCGAGGTCGATAAGTGGGGCATGGACAACTACCAGATCTTTCCGAATATGGAGATCTTGGTGTGGGCCAGCGGCTGGTATCTCACCTATACCTACTGGCCGACCTCGCACAACACCCATCGGTTCGAGGGCAGGTTGTACTTCCCCCCGGCTCGCACCGCGAGCGACCGTGCCGCGCAGGAATGCGCCGTGGTGATGTTCAAGGAATTCGCGCTCCAGGACGCGGGCACCCTGACCGGAACCCAGCAGGGGCTCGAAACCAGGGCCGTCGGCCACAATTTCCCGCTCAACGACCAGGAACTACTGGTCCGGCACTTCCACAAGGTGGTGGCCGACCGGGTCGGCGACTACGAGCGGAACGAAGACGGGGGCGTAGTCAGATGACCCGGACCACGCAGGCCCAGTTGCCCGAGCCGTTCAGCACTCTGGAACCCTTCGCCCGAACCTGGTGCCTGGAAACCGAATCGCAGCGGTGGGACCAGCGCATGGCCAGCGACATGACCGCCATGCAGGAGTTCTATGACGCCGGTTTCCCACTCATCGTGGACGCGCTCGCCTACTGCGACAAGTTCCCACTCGACGATCTGCCAGAGGATGCGCGACAGCTGCTGCATCTGGTGCATTCGCTGATCTTGGTGGCGATGTGCGTGGAGATCTGGCATCAGCCCGAAGTAGTGGACGGCGCGGACGCGGTGATCACCCGTGTCAGCGATCCAGAGTACTGACCGATATCACTTCGACCTCGAGGAGCCACAGTGCCCAAGGGTTACGTCATCGTCACCGAGGCGATCAAAGATGAAGCCGGCATCGCCGCCTACGAGCGCAGAGCCGCACCGACCATGATCGCGGCAGGTGCGCGAATCCTGGCCGTCGACACCGCGCCGACCACCCTCGAAGGCGATTGGCACGGAACTCGTACCGTGCTCGTCGAATTCGAATCCGTCGAGGCGGCCCACGCATGGTACGACTCCGAGGAGTACGCACAGGCCAAACCGCTGCGCCAGGCGGCGGCCGACTGCCAGGCCGTGCTGCTCGCCGGCTTCGAGATGCCGGGACAGCGGTCGAAGCCCGGTTCATGACCGAGCTCGAACTGTCCTGTGGGCTGCCGCCCGGGCCCGATTTCGCCGACCTGACCGTTCTTGCCGAGGAACTCGGCTACGACCGGGTCTGGATCTTCGATTCGGCGCCGCTGTGGGAGGACCCGTTCGTTCACCTGGCGCTGGCCGCTCAGCGCACTACCCGAATCGGTTTGAGCACAGCGGTTCTCGTGCCGGAGCAGCGATCAGTGATGGCGATGGCCACCGCGATCGCCACCATCGCCAGGCTCGCTCCCGGCCGGTTCCGCGCCTGCTTCGGCACCGGGTTCACCGCCCGCGTGTCCGTCGGGCAGCGACCGCTGACCCTGCGCGCACTCGGCGACCAGGTGCGGGCCGTGCGCGCACTGCTGGCCGGTGAGCCGGTCACGATCGGCGACGCACCGGTCCGCATGCTGCACGCGGACGGGCTCGCCCTGAACCGGCCGATCGACGTTCCGCTCTGGCTCAGCGCCTTCGGCCCGCGCGGAGCCGAGCTGGCCGACCAGATCGCCGACGGCATCATCGGACCGGTTCATCCCACGCTGCCCAGCGCGATGATCGTGTCCGGCACCGTGCTCGACTCCGGCGAGGAGCCGAACTCGGCGCGGGTGCTCGAGGCAATCGGCCCGTGGCGAGTCGTCGACTGGCACAATGCCTTCGCCACCGGCGGCACTGCCGCCGTCGACGCGTTGCCGGGCGGCAGGCGGTGGCGCACCGAACTCGCGGCACTCGGCCCGGCGAACGAACGCCACCTCTCGGTCTTCGAGGGTCACGTCACCCACCTGACCGATCGGGACCGGCCGCTGCTCGACCACATCGACGTCAAGACGATGGTCGGCGACGCGGCACGAGTGCAACGGCAATTGGGGCGCATGGCGGCGGCCGGGTTCCGGGAAATCGTGTACACCCCGACCGGGCCGGATATCGCGCGCGAGCTGCGCAGTTTTGCCGCCGCCCGACCCGGATAGCCGCCCGAGCGCGCAGCTCGTTGACGTCGCCGCGCCCATATGGAAACCTCATATCCTACCTGGGAGAATATGATTCTCCTCGCATCGTCGAGAAATCGGAGTCGCAATGACACCACCGAAGGGAACCCCGCCCGCGCGCACCTTGCGCGCCGCAGGCCTGCTCGATGTCGTCACCGGTGAAATCATCCGGCCCGGCATCGTGCGGATCGAGAACGACAGAATCGTCGGTATCGGGGGCGAACCCGTTGGCGAGGTGCTCGACCTCGGCGATCTGATCCTGCTGCCCGGCCTGATGGACATGGAGGTCAACCTCCTCATGGGCGGGCGCGGCGAGACCGGCCTGAGCTCGAGCGTCACCGACGATCCGCCGCTGCGCGTGCTGCGGGCGGTGGGCAACTCCCGCCGCACACTGCGTGCCGGCTTCACCACCGTGCGCAATCTCGGCCTGTTCGTGAAAACCGGTGGCTACCTGCTCGATGTCGCGCTGGGCAAGGCGATCGACGCGGGCTGGATCGACGGGCCGCGGATCGTTCCCGCAGGCCACGCCATCACCCCCACGGGCGGGCATCTCGACCCGACGATGTTCTCCGCCTTCGCGCCCGACGTGCTGAAGCTGACCCTCGAGGAAGGCATCGCCAACGGCGTGGACGAGGTCCGCAAGGCGGTGCGCTACCAGATCAAGCACGGCGCTCAGGTGATCAAGATCTGCGTGTCCGGCGGGGTCATGTCGCTCACGGGTTCCCCTGGCGCACAGCACTATTCGGACGAGGAGTTGCGCGCCATCGTCGACGAGGCGCATCGGCGCGGCCTGAAGGTGGCCGCGCACACCCACGGCGCCGAGGCGGTCAGGCACGCTGTCGATGCCGGGATCGATTGCATCGAACACGGTTTCCTGATCGACGACGAGACCATCAAGCTCATGGTCGCGGCGGGCACCTGGCTGGTGCCGACCACCCGGCTCGCCGATGCCATGGACGTCTCCAAGGCCGCGCCCGCGTTGCAGGCCAAAGCCGCCGAGATGTTCCCGAAGGCGCGCACCTCGGTCCTCGCGGCCTACGAGGCAGGCGTTCGCATCGCCGTCGGAACCGACGCACCGGCCATTCCGCACGGCCGCAATGCCGACGAGATCGTCGCGCTGGTCCAGCGCGGGATAACCCCGCTGGACGCCCTGCGCGCGGCGACCGTCAACGCGGCCGAACTCATCGACGCCGACGACCGCGGCCGGCTGGCGGAAGGACTGCTCGCCGACATCATCGGCGTACCAGGAGATCCGTTGCGCGACATCACCGTTACCCAGAATGTGCGCTTCGTCATGAAAGGCGGAAAGGTCTATGTCCAGAATTGAGGATCTCCTGGAGATCCAGCAGGTGCTCGCCCGCTACGCGGTCACCATCACCAAGGGCGACACCGAGGGCATGCTGTCGGTGTTCACCCCCGACGGCTCCTACAGCGCGTTCGGCGACACCTACACTCTCGATCTCTTTCCCGAACTCGTCGCGGCCGCGCCGAAGGGCCTGTTCCTCACCGGCACACCGGTTCTCGAGATCGACGGCGACACCGCCGAGGGCACCCAGCCGCTGTGCTTCATCGACCACAGCACTCATGACATGCGCATCGGGTACTACACCGACACCCTGGTGCGCACCGAGGACGGGTGGCGGATCAAGACCCGCCGGATGACCTTCATCCGCCGCAGTGGCGCGCACGACTCCGGCATCCCGCACGCGTTCGAGCAGTCGCGGGCCTGAGTGGTGCGACACCGATGAACGTCACCGAGTTTCGAACGGGCCTGCGCGAGTGGCTCGACACGAACGACCTGTCCCCTGAACCCGGCCTCGGCCTGGAGGGGCAGGTATCGCAACTGGCCCGAGTCCGTCGCGCACTCTACGACGCGGGCTGGATGCGCTATGGCTGGCCCGCCGAGACGGGCGGCCTCGGCGGGCCTGCCGTCCTGCGCGCCATCCTCGGTGAGGAGGTCGCGACCCGCGATCTCGCCGAGCCCGGCATCTATTCGATGATCGAGGTGCTGGCTCCGACGATGATCTCCTACGCGCGCCCCGAGCTGGCCGCGCGGATGGTGCCGCTGCTGCTGTCCGGACGCGAGCAATGGTGCCAGGGCTTCTCCGAGCCCGGCTCCGGCAGCGACCTCGCTTCGTTGAGCACCAAGGCCGTCGCCCGTGGCGACGACTGGGTGGTCAAAGGCCAGAAGGTGTGGACGAGCTTGGCGCAGTTCGCCTCCCGATGTGTCCTGCTCACCCGCACCGCTCCCGGCCATGACGGCATCACCGCCTTCTTCGTCGACATGGACACCCCGGGCATAACCGTCCGGCCGCTGCGCACCATGCACGGTGTCGACGAGTTCGCCGAGGTCTATTTCGACGACGTGGTGGTCCCCGGCGAGCGCATGCTCGGCAGGCCGGGCGACGGCTGGCGCGTGGCCATGGATCTGCTGCCACACGAACGGTCCACCTGCTTTTGGCACCGGATCGCCTACCTGTTCACCCGTTTGGACCGGGTGCTGGCGCGGACAACGATCGGCGACGACACCGCGCTCGGCGAGGCGTATCTGGCGCTGCACGCGGCGCGCTGCCGATCCCACACCACCCAGCAACGCCTGGCCGACGGCGCGGCACTGGGCGCGGAGACCTCCATCGACAAGGTGCTGCTCGCGACCGCCGAACAGCGACTGTTCGACACCGCACGCGATCTGCTACCCGGCGTTCTGGAACTGACCGATCACGAATGGCGCACCGAGTACCTGTATTCGCGCGCCGCGACGATCTACGGCGGCACCGCCGAGATCCAGCGCAACATCATCGCGCGCCGCCTGCTCGACCTCGGAAAGGACTGACGCCATGGCCGATATCGACACCGCGGGCGATGAGCTCGAACTGCTCGAGCAGAGCCTGCGCAAGACCATGGCAGCCGCTACCGGCGGCGAGCTCGACCGGGCGCTCACCGATCTCGGCTGGCACGAGATGCTCACCGACATGCCGGATATCGCGATACCGCTGGTGTTCCGGCTACTCGGCGAAACGGGAAGTCACGCCCCGCTGCTCAACGACGTCATCGCCCAGTCCGTGGGCCTGCCACTGGGCGGCACGATCGCGCTGCCGTTCACGGGCGGAGCGTGGGTGGTCTGGGAACGCGATGATCGCCCAGGCTCAACGGTAGACGACGAACTCCCGCTGCACGGCGGCCCGGCTGGAGCCGAGATCCCGCTGGCCGCCGCTCGACGCGCACTGGCGTGGTGGCTGGTGGGGTCCAGTCGTGCCATGCTCGCGCTGGCGCGTCGACACGCCCTTGACCGCACGCAGTTCGGTCGGCCGATCGCCGCGTTCCAAGCGGTCCGCCATCGCCTCGCCGAAACCCTGGTGGCCATCGAGGGCGCCGAGGCAACTCTCGGCGTCGCCGACGACGAACTCGGCGCGCTGTTGGCCAAGGCGAGCGCCGGACAGGCGGCGCGAACCGCCGCCAGGAACTGTCAGCAGGTGCTCGGCGGCGTCGGCTTCACCGCGGAACACGATCTGCATCGACACATCCGGCGCACTCTAGTGCTGGACGGGTTGCTCGGCAGCACCACCGAACTCACCCGCGCGGCCGGCACCCATATCCGGACCGTCGGCCACGCGCCGCGACTGGCGCAACTCCACTAGCCCGGCCAGGAGCCGATGATGACGTTGCGTCCGACCGCGATCGGGTACATCCGCACAGATGTCTCCGGCGTCCGGCAGGCCTGGGACGAGATCCAGATGCGCAGCATGGCAGGACGCCTCGGCTACAACCTCGCCAAGATCATCACCTTCAGCGCACGAACCGACAACCCGATGGAACGGCTCATTGCCCAGACGGAACGCGCACACGCCGAAGCGGTCCTCATCCCGGCCATCGACCATCTCGGCGACTCGAACCCCGAGCAGCTGCACCGGATCGCCACGGTCATCACCGTGCCGACGGTGCACTGAGCTCTATTGCAGACCACAGACAGCGGAGGAGAGGGCACCATGGCGCGACCCATGTTTCAGCCGGCGACCGTGACCCGGATCATCAAGGAGAGCGCGGACGCTCGCACCTTCGTGCTGTCGCCGCACGACGAACCTGTCGCCTACCGGGCGGGCCAATTCTGCGCTTTCCGGGTCCGGGTGGGCGGAAAGGACATATACCGTTCCTATTCGATGTCGAGCGCGCCGGAGGTCGACAACGAGCTGATGACCACGGTCAAGCGGGTCTCCGGCGGTGTCGTCTCGAACTGGCTGCACGACAACGTCACTGAAGGCGACGTGGTCGAGATCTCGCGGGCGTCGGGAAAGTTCTGCCTCCGCGAGACCGACGCGCCATTGCTCGGTTTCAGCGGTGGCAGCGGCATTACCCCAATTCTGTCGCTGACCAAGACCGCGCTGGCGACCACAGAGCGGCGCGTCCGACTGCTCTGCGCCGACCGAGATCACTCGTCGATGATCTTCGAAGCGACGCTGTCCGAACTTTCGGCGCGGCATCCGGGGCGGCTCGAGGTGGTACGTCACCTCGACAACGAGGGTGGACTGCTCACTCCCGCCGCGATCACCACGTTCGTGGGCGGCGACGCGCACGCTGATTCCTACGTGTGTGGACCGGAAGCCTTCATGGAAATGGTCGAACGCGCGCTTCCCTCGACGAGTTCGGTGTTCAGTGAGCGTTTCGGCGCACCGTCTCCTCTCGTCACCGCGCCGCCCGCGTCCGCTGAGCCCGCCGCGTCTGTCGAGGCGCTGGCTTCGATGGCCTCGCCCGGAACACCGGGAATCGTGACTATTTTCGTCGGGAGGAAGAAGGCCACCGTTCCTCATCGGGCGGGCGAGACGCTTTTGCAGGCGGCTCGCCGGGCGAAGCTCAACCCGCCGTACTCCTGCGAGCAGGGCAGCTGCGCGACCTGCATGGCCCGGCTGACCGAGGGCACGGCGACCATGGCCGTCAACGAAGCTCTGACCGAGGAGGAGGTCACCGAGGGCTACGTCCTGACGTGCCAGGCGGTCCCCGATACCCCGTCGGTCACCGTGCGATACGACTAGCCGAGTCCACCCGCATCAGGTGCGGCGGCGGGGCTCTTATCGTCCGAGCTCTGCCGACGCGACGGTGCCGATGCGTGCACCGATCGATTCCAGCAGGTCGGCGGCATGGGTCATAGAGCGGGTGGTATCGGGCTCGAGATCGGACAAGGCGTACGCGGCGCCGAAACCCGCAGCGCGCAGTTGGTAGTCGTCGAGCAGGATGCGCCCGGCGACCACTGTGACCGGCACCTCCGCCGCCGCGGCGGCGGAACGGACCCCGAGCGGGGCCTTGCCGTGCAGGCTCTGGGCATCGAGGGACCCTTCCCCCGTGACCACCATGTCTGCGTCGGCGATTCGTGTGGGGAATTCGATCACCTCGAGCACCAGGTCGATGCCAGGTCGGGACGTCGCGCCGAGCACCGCGATCGCGCCGAATCCCGCGCCTCCGGCGGCACCGGCACCGGGCTGGTCCGCGTAGACGGGGGAATGCCGAGGTTGGAGCAGGCCGGCCCAATTCTCCAACGCAGCTGTGAGAACAGACCGTTCGCATGGCCCTGCGCCCTTCTGCGGTCCATAGGTCTCCACGGCGCCGGACGGCCCGAGAAGCGGATTGTCCACGTCACTGGCGAGCGTCATGCGGGCATGGGCGAGCCCCGGGTGCATGTTTGCGCGGTCGATGCTCCTGGCGTCGACGAGTGCCGCTCCCCCGCGAGGCAATTCGTTACCCATCGCGTCGAGGATACGGAGCCCGAGCCCACGGAGCATTCCGGCGCCACCGTCGGTGGCCGCGCTGCCGCCGAGACCGACTACGAGGTCGCGGGCACCGCGATCGAGGGCGTGCGCAATGACCACACCCAGCC
This sequence comes from Nocardia canadensis, assembly GCF_032656385.1. Lineage (NCBI taxonomy): Bacteria > Bacillati > Actinomycetota > Actinomycetes > Mycobacteriales > Nocardiaceae > Nocardia > Nocardia canadensis. Next base: position 94,025 of record NZ_JAVCWB010000008.1, on the reverse strand, counting down.
CTTCGGTCCCAGCATGCAAAGGGTCACGTTGTGCTCCAGGAATTTTCGCCAATCCGACGACATCGGCGAGCTCGATGACGGCCGCGTTGCCCGATACCGCGTACGCGGTGTCGACCGGGACCCCGGTCGGGCCAGGCGCCCGCAACGGCACCCGGCGCCACCCGGCAGCGAGGAAGGCCTCCACCGTACCCTCACCGCCGTCGGCCACCGGCAGTTGCCGAATGTCGGAGTCCGGCGCGGTGCGTTCGATGCCACGAGCAAGCGCCGCCGCGACCTGCGCCGCTGTGAGCGAGCCTTTGAACTTGTCCGGAGCGAGGACGATCCGGCGGAGATCGCGCGCCCTCGATGCGTCTGTCACTCGCGTCCGGACAGACGCGCGACCAGCTTGATCAGCGCACCGTGGTCGAGCCCGCCATCTCCTTGGGCAACGAGTGCGCCCATGAGCTGAGCGACAACCGCGCCGAGCGGAATCGTCACCCCCGCCTCGCGCGCCGCGGCTTGCACAATGCCGAGGTCTTTATGGTGCAACTCGACCCGGAATCCGGGAGTGAAGGCGCGATCGACCATCGCCTGGGCCTTACGGTCCAGAATCTTGTTGCCCGCGAGTCCCCCCGCCAACACCTGGATCGCGGCCGCCGTGTCGACCTCGTGGGCCTCGAGGAAGACCAGGGCTTCGGCAACCAGCTCGATGGTGCCCGCGACGATCAACTGATTAGCCGCCTTCACCGTCTGCCCGGCGCCCGCCCCACCGACGTGGACGACAGTGCCGCCCATCGCGTACAGGATCGGTTCGGCGGCGGCGAAGTCCTCGGCCACGCCACCGACCATGATCGACAGCGTGCCGTCGATCGCACCCTGCTCCCCGCCGGACACCGGTGCGTCCAAGGCTCTCGTCCGCGTAGCGATCTCACGGGAGACATCGGGCCGGATGGTGCTGCAATCGATGAGCAGAATATCGGGGGCGGCATGGGCGAGCACACCGTCGACCCCGAGAACGATCTCTCGCACGTCCGGCGAGTCCGGCAGCATGGTCACCACGACGTCGGCGTCGCGGACCGCCTCGGCGACACTGTCGGCGCCCTTGCCGCCCATTGCGACCAGCCTATCGACCTTGGCGGGTGTGCGATTGTAGCCAGTGACCTCGAACCCGGCCTCGACCAGGTTCGCCGCCATCGGCCCGCCCATGATCCCCAACCCGAGGAAACCGATCTTCGTCAATGTCCCGACCTCTCTGTTGCTCGCGAACCCGATCGCCACTGCCGCTGGTCCATGGCGTTCTCCGCCACCAGCTTCGCGATCTCGCCGGGCGCTGCGACGGGTGCGAGATGTGCGACGCCGGGCAGGATCTCGAAGCGGGCGTGCGGGATGGACCGGGCAATACGAAGCTGTTCGCGCGGCGGCGTCGCCGGATCCTCTGCGCCACCGACGACCAGGGTCGGCACGGTAACCATCGGGAGATCATCGCGGACGTCCGCAGTGGCAAGGACATCGCATCCGGCCGCATATCCTTCCGCAGGGACAGCCCGGAGCATCCGCGCGTACTCCCGGACAATCCCGGGTCGACGGTGCTGGAACTCGCGGGTGAACCAGCGATCCATGACCAGCGGAACCATCCGCTCCAGACCGTGCTTCCGGACCGCTGCGGCGCGCTCGTTCCAGCCGTGCGCGTCGTATACGGCCGCGCTGCACAGTACGGCGAGTGAGCGGATCCGGGCAGACTTGCGACTCGCGGCACGTATGGCGACCATTCCCCCGATCGACACGCCTACGACGTGCACCCGCTCGAGGCCGAGCCGGTCCAGGACCGCTATGAAGTCGTCGACCAAGTCGTCGATTGTCGCGGCTCCTCCCGTCCGGGCGGCACTCCCGTGCCCGCGCTGATCGAAACGGACGACATCGAACGACTCGCGCACCAGTTCCGCGGTGACCTCGTCCCACATCGACAGGGTGGTCCCGAGCGAGTTCACCAGCGCGACGGTTCCGACCGCGCCTCCCGGCGTGTTCGCGCGTTCGATCACGGCGCTGTCGGCAACAGAATGACCTGGCATCGGCTTCCGCACACCTTTCGACTGCGGTACGGCTTCACAACCCGAGGGCTCCTTAACACGAGCTCAGACCCGCTGATCGCGCGTGTAGACGTCGCGTTCGGTCAACGTGTTCAGCAGGGGTTCACCGGTGCGATAGCGGCGGATGTTCTCGACAATGATGTCGATCGTGCGTTGGGTTCGATCCGGCAGCCGCGGCGTCGTGTGAGGAGTAATGACGACATTCGGCGCGTCCCAGAGTGCCGAATCCCTGGGCAGCGGTTCAGGATCGGTGACATCGAGCCCCGCGCCCGCGATCTTTCCGCTTTGCAGTGCATCGATGAGCGCATCCTGATCGATCAGCGCACCGCGCGCCATATTTATCAGATACGCGGTGTTCTTCATCTTCGCGAACTGCGCCGCGGAGATCATATGGTGGGTGGCATCGGTGAGCGGGGCCGCCAGCATGACGACGTCGGCTTCGTCGAGCAGGTGGTCGACAGAGTCGCCTTCGTCGGCCGATAGCATGAGGTCTACGTCCGATGACGGCTCCACAGCACCGCGCCGGTAGACGAGCACACGCATCCCGAAGGCTTTGCCTAGGCGGGCCATCTCCTTCGCAGTATGACCGAACCCGACTATCCCCAATGTCTTGCCCCACAGCGCGAAACGGTTCCCATAGCCCTCGATGCCGTTCCAGATATGGGCGTCCTGTTGCTCGAACATCCGCCGCGCGTCGAAGGTCAGTGCGAGCGCGAAGTAGAAGCCGTGCTGGGCAAGCGCGGGTGCGGAGCGGCCCGCGGACCCGGTGACGAGCAGACCGCGCTCGAAGACCTCGGGCACCGCCGATCGGGTGAGTCCGGCGTGACCACAGTGCACCCATGCCAGCTCGGGTGCGGCGATGAACCGTTCGTCCAGGTCGCCCGCGGTCACAGCGACGTCGGCGTGCTCCAAGGCGTGCGCGATCCCTGCCGCATCGGCAGGGTGGACGTGCAAAAACTCCGCCGGAGCGAACGCCTCGCGCAATTGATCGATCTCGTGCGGCTCGAAGAGAACCGTTGCCAGCACCTGGCGGATTTCCCGCGGTCGTTGGTCGTAGGACATGGTTCCAGCTCCTCGCGAGTATTCAGGGGACACCGGCACGACCCGGCGGCGCGAGTTCGCTCCAGGGTTGCGCGGCACTCGGCCCGGCACAACGCTCACCGTCGCACAGTCGATTTCCCACGGTCAATCGGTTGCCAGGGGTTGCCGCCGTGCTGTCGCACCACGGCCGATCGATGCTTGACTGACCGCATGTCCGTTGACACCGCCCACAGCCGATGGCAGGAGCCGTTCACCGTCTTCCAGACGAATCTTCAGGAAGTCGATGCCACGATGGACGTGGAGGCAGCTCTGGATGTGATCGAGCGGCACGGTGCCGACACCTGGCTGGTCAACGCGGGTGGGATTTCCGCGTTCTACCCGACCGACCTGCCATATCACACCCGCAATCCTTTTCTCGCCGATCGTCCGTCGGGTGACTTCCTCGACGACGCGGTGACGGCGGCGAAGCGACGCGGACTGCGGGTGATCGCTCGTCTGGACCTGTCGAAGGTCCCGGCTCGGGTCGCCGCCGAGCATCCCGACTGGCTGTTCGTTTCTCGCACCGGTGCGTCCCAGATCTACAACGGGCTGTACAGCACGTGTCTGTCAGGTGCGTTTTATCAGGAACACGCTGTCGAGATCCTCGACGAGATCCTTGACCGCTACCCCGTCGACGGGTTCTTCTTCAACTGGTTCAACTTCAACGAGCGCGACTACAGCGAAGTGGTGCATGGAATCTGCCACTGCAGAGCGTGCACAGCGCGATTCGCCCAATTCAGTGGCGGCCGTCCCCTCCCCGAGGACCAGCGGTCGGCCGACTTCTCTCTCTGGCGCCACTACGCGAACTCCACGATCGCGGCACTCGCAAAGAAGTACTCCGACCATGTCGCACCCCGCGACCGCGACCTCGGCCTCGTGCTACGGAAGGGCGCCCCGATCGTCTACCACGAGGGCAACAACGCTTTTCTGCACATGCCGGGCAAGGACTTCTGGCCGCACGCGACGGCGGAGGCCGTGAGCGCCCACGTCTCCGCCCGGCCAGAGGTGCCATTGGTCCTGAACGCGGCCGCCCATATCGACTCGAAGTACCGGATGGGAGCCGAACAGCCCGAACATCTGGCGCAATACCTCATCCAGGCGATCGCTCGCGGCGGAAATCCTTCCACCTACATCCTCGGCGCACCAGGACGCTTGCCCATGACGAGTTCCTCACTCGCGCAACACGTCACCCGGTTCCACCGCGACAATCACGACCTCTACGCGCGGCTGCGGCCGGCCGCGACGATCGGCCTGGTACGCCCGGGGCTCGGCCGGTCCGGTTACGCCGCCTATCTGCAGAGTCTCGAGGAATTCCGTGGCGTGTACGTGGCGCTGCAGCAGCGCCATCTCCCCTTCGACGTTCTGCCCCACGACGAGCTGACCGACATGGCTACTGCAGGCAGCCTGGATCGCTACCGACTCGTCATCCTGCCCGCAGTTGGAGCCGTCGGCTGGGCCACGGCCAATGCACTCGACGAGTTCGTCGCACGCGGCGGTCACCTGCTCACCACCGGAGACAGCGCGGTCACCGAGGACGGAACCGTGGAGCTCGCATCCAGCCCGGCATTACGGCGCTCCGGTCCCGAACTATCGGACAACGACGTGTGGTCCACCTATGCCACGCTCGACAATCAGCATCACCTTGACGAATTCCGCTACGACGGCTCGGTCGTTCCGATATTCGGCAACAATGCCCATTACGTCTGGAAACCGTCCGCCGAGCGAGCAGGTACTCTGCTCACCCAAGCTCCATGGGGTCCACCGGAAGTGAGTTACGGGCACATCGCGAGCGGTGACCCGGCGGTCGCCTCGTTACGGTACGGCGCAGGCGTGTCCACCATGATCACCTGGACCATCGGCCGCACCTATCGCGAATTCGGCAAAACAGAGGTACGCGATCACCTGCTGAGAGTCCTCGAACCACTCGCCGAGGTGACGCTAAGCGCGGAAATCACCGACCGTGTCGAGCTGATCCTCGGCCGCGATGAACAGGGCTACGTGATCCATCTGGTCAACCAAACCGGAGCACAACGCCGCTCTTTCGGACCGCACGTCCTGGTCGCCGGCGGCCGACTCGTGCTCCACGGCATCGACGAGTCCCGCCGGGCCACTGCGCTTGTCGCGGGCCATGACCTGGATATCCGGAACGAAGGAACGACACAGATCATCGAACTTCCGGTCCTCGGCATGTTCGAAGTTGTGCGAATCTCTCCGTGCTGAAAGCAGACTGGTGTGCGCACAGTATCTATTGAGCGACAGCCGAAGCATACGACTCCACGTTCCGGTTTTCATAGCCTCGCCGCATGGGTATTCTAACCCGTCTTTCAGGATCACGGGGACTGCCCCGGCTTCGGTTGACTCTTGACCTGAGGGGACTGTCCGGTCTTCCCTATGAGAGGATGCACCACCGCGCCGAAGGCTTACCCCGAAGAGTTCCGTCGTGACGTCGTCGCCGTCGCCCGCAAGGGCCAGGCGCCGTTGACACAGATCGCGAAGGATTTCAGGATCTCGGAAGGCTGCCTGGCCAACTGGCGCTCTGGCAGCGACCTGAGCCCCGCATACCCGGGGTCGGTCAGGGCACGCTGCAGCAAAACGGAGGTCACTTCGTACATGGTAGTCCGGCGGCTCGATGCTCATCGGGAAAGGAACCACTCGAACGCCCCGACAGAGCGATGCTCAAATTCGCGATCAGAGATCGGTCGCGACCGGCCGGCCTGGTTTCCGAATTCGCGACCAGGGTGACACCGGAATTGGCGAGCAGAGCCAGCTACGACAAGGCGTCGCACCGAAATGGCCGACGGTGCCTGGACGGGTGGCGCGAATGGCTGATGGAGCACCACCGCGGGGTCGGCTCGAACTTGGTCTGGTCGGCGCAGATCAAGCAGATCGCGCTGCGCGACTTGGGACGCCACGACGCCACTCAGTGCGGATCAGCAGGAACGCGTCCTCTCCGTTCTGATCGAACTGCTTGACGCCTTCCTCACCGAACGCGAGTCCGCGCAGCCGCACGACTGACAAAAGCTCTAACGGCTGCCCGGCCGGTCAGCCTCCAGGTCGAGGATCCGGTTTCGCTGATCTTCAATGACCTGCGCACGCTGGCGATGAGTTCGACGTAGCTCAGCTGCATCGGGTGCACCTCTACTACCGCGGCGAGCTCGCGAACTTGAATATTGACGATTTGGCGGTAGGAGTCGCAATCGGCTTGCAGCATCGCCAGCTGCACCTCGATCGGAATCTGTTCGCCGACTCGAGGGCCGTGGGGCGGGGGCTCCTGCCCTTTCCACGCCGACCATCGCGCGTTGATGTCGTGCTCGGTCATCTCCGACAGACGTTGCAGCAGCTCCCGGCAGGCAAGTGGCGAGGCGAACACGGTGTCGATACACCGGTGGTAGCCAGGGGGTTACATCTGGATGTGGTCGCTCATAGCTCACCGCTCCTGGGACTCCGCCCGAGAGCGAAGAGAGCGAGCTTAGTCGGTATGGCGCAGCGACTCATCTCGGCGACTCGCTGCGCCATCGACGACGCGCGCCGCGACCGGCCAGCGGCGGGTATCCGGTAAACGGTCGTTTTCCGAACACCAGTCGCTGAGACCGCGCCGCGTCGCTAGGCGCCGCGCGCCGAGAGGCGTAAGTGTCGGTTTCCGAAGTCGGCTTCAGTGATACTCGAAGTCGTGTCCCGTGCGGGGATATTGCAGCCAACACCCGAGATGTGGCGATGCCGCGTGGCGGGCATCGAAATCGCCAGCTCGCCCGGCGCTCGGCGCGCCACTGCACGGAGGCGCGCCGCGGAGACTCAGCCGAGGCCTGGTCAGCGATGTTGGCGGGCGGTTGTGGTGGCCATGTCGATGACGGAGCGGATGGCGGCCTGGTCCAGGGCTGATCGCGCGAAGTGGACTTGCCGGTGGATGAGACCGTCGACGAGGATGACGTAGTGTTCGGCGGCCGCCACGGTGGCAGGGCGACCCGCTGCGGCGAATCGGGATCGGACCAACTCGATGAACGCTCCCCGTTGCTGCTCGAATCGGTCACGCAATTCCCGGTTGAAATGGCTCTCACTGAGCAGGTAATGGCGTGCGATGACGCGGAATCGAGCTGTAGGTGCGGTCATTGCGGCGATGAAGTCCACGAACGCCGCGGTCAGGTCGGTGGCCGACCAGGTCTGTCCTGTGAGGAAGTATTGCTGTGCGACCGCCATGTCTTGGGCGAAGAGTTCGTCGAGGGCGAGTTCGAGCAGTCGCTGGCGGGTCGGCGCATGGTAGTTGACCGACCCTGATGTGAGGCCGGCTGCGCTGTCGACAGCGCGATGGGTGAGCCCGCGAACTCCAGCATCGCCCAGTACCTGCAAGGCAGCCTGGGCAATCTGCCTGCGCCGTTGCTCGGAGTCACGCCGCGGCGTGCGCTGTGGTGCCACATCACAGAATGTAGCCAACCGCCCGATTCCACCGGAACACCGGCTACTCTCAACAGATGTTGAGAGATAGGAAAATCAGGCGACGCAGCTTCTTCTCGCTCGCTGCCGCAGCGGGAGCGGCGCTGGCCGTGCCACCGGCCGCGGCAGCTCCCTCCGATGACGGGTCCAACGTGCGCTATCACGGGTATTCCGCCGAGGACGCCGCGCAACCGTATGCGCGATTCATGGCAGCACGCACTGATCCGCCTCTGGAGTCGGTGTCGGCGGCCTACGCCGGGCCGCCGACAGCGCCGGATCGGATTCCGGAGTTCTCTGTGCTGACAAACGATCTGGCTGCCGATGGCTACTCTGCAGTGGAAACGGGATACGGGCAGTCCACAACTGGAGTTGTATGGGTTGCGGTACATACGCCGATGCCGGGAGCCACCGCGGCGATGTGGGATTGGTGGTTCGGGTGGCATTCGATCGAGTCAGCGCGCTACAAGCTGTGGCATCCCGATGCGCACCTGTTTGCGAGCCTGGCCTCGGACCGCTCGGCCCAGCCGATCTCGGACCGGGACAAGTACATTGGCAACATCTCGTATGTCGATGAGTATGTCGGCCCGAAACTGCAGCAGCTCGCCATCGCTTTCAAAGATCCACTCATCCACGGGTTCGCGGTCCCGGCCGGGCAGACGGTGATCCTGGGACAGGTCGGCAGTGCGGTGGCGCCGGTCGATCTGGGGTGGCTTGCCCACCAGGTTCGCCCGATCGACGGTGGGTGCGAGATGCGCAGCCGCTTCTACCTCAACATCTACGACCTGCACACTCTCGACTCCGCCCAGGCGGGCCGCGCGATCCGACGAGGAGCGGTCGTCGATCCGGCGGACCTGAGGGTCGGCACTGACCTCGCACGTGAGTTGCTGCTGCATTGCGGCCAGGAGATGCATCACCTGTCGCAGTTCCTGCCGCAGCTGCATCACGAGTTCGGCACCTAGGCAGTGTTTCTAAAGTGATCAAAGACGTTGTCCACGTTGGCAAATACGCGAGGTCTCCGGCAATTGGTTGTATCGACCAAGATACAACTGAACCACCGGAGACCTCGTGGCCAGCGTAGCGGCAGCGCGGCGCAAGGACCTGACCGATGCACAGTGGGCTCGGCTGGAACCGTTGCTGCCCCGCGGCATCAAGCCAGGACGACCACCGAAACGGACCCGACGCCCAGCTGATCGACGGGATCCGCTGGCGGACCAGGGTCGGATGCCCGTGGCGCGACGTGCCAGCCGAGTATGGGCCCTGGCAGACCGTGTACGGCGTGTTCCGGCGTTGGCAGCGCGCTGGACGCTGGCAGGTGATCCTGAAACTGCTGCAAGCCTTCGCTGACGCTGCGGGCCGGATTATTTGGCAGGTCAGCGTCGACTCCACGATCCTGCGGGCACATCACCACGCCGCCGGCGCCCGCCGCGACAGCCACACCCAACGGCAGCCGCCGGCCGGTCCCGGCGAAATCGACGCGGCCGACCACGGGCTGGGCCGTTCCCGAGGCGGGTGGTCGACGAAGCTGCACCTGGCCCGCGAACAGGGCTGCCGGGTGCTGTCGATGCTGATCACACCAGGCCAGGCCGGTGACAATCCCCAGTTCGCGGCCGTGCTCGCGGCGATCTCGGTGCCACGGATCGGTCCCGGACGGCCTCGGACACGGCCTGACAGGGTGCTCGGCGACAAAGCCGATTTCTCGCGCGCGAACCGGGAACACCTGCGCAGCCGTGGCATCAAGGCCACCATTGCCATGCCCGCCGACCAGGTCGCGAACCGGCGTCGCCTCGGTGCGGCCGGTGGCCGCCCGCCTGGTTTCGACCATGAGGTCTACCGCGACCGCAACGCGGTCGAACGCGGTATCAACCAGCTAAAACAGCACCGAGCAGTCGCCACTAGGTATGACAAGCTGTCTGTTCGATACCTGGCCTCGGTCCACATCGCCGCGATCAATCAGTGGCTGGCAGAAGGTTGAGGACAGTCGATCGGTCGCCCTCAACTACTTTCAAAACACTGCCTAGATGCGTTCGTCGTCGCGTGTATCCCCTTGCCGCCTGCGCTGTCGCGATGCAGGAACGGACGTACGTACTGGGTCGACTGAGCTCACCCCGGGCACTAAACGGTTATGCATGGCGTAGCCTAAACCCCACCGCGCAATATGCCTATCCTCAGAGTCACCCCTATCGCAGCAGGAATCGTGTTGAACGGCAACGGGTTTACGAGTGCTGGCGAACCGACGACGCCCACCCCGGCTATGCCTGATGGAGGGCGCACCATGCGTGCAGCATGTACACATCGACGCATGCCGAATTCAGGAAACGGATGCGGGCGTGGATCGTCCGACAGCTCGCGAACGGTAGGCCCCTGGAGTGGTCGAATTCCCGAAGAGGGACTTCCACTTCGAGATCGATCGGAAGCCGACAACCCTCAGCCCTCTACTTCTGTCGGTGTTGCAGCACGTTCGAGGTCGGCGACGATGACCGCGTACTCAGGGTCTTCTGGATCGGGGACGTCATTGGCTCTGAAGGCAGCGACGACCGCGGGGTACTTCGCGAACTCGGCGAGGGAGCTGAGCGCACCGTCATAGCCCCAGTCGTTTCGGAAGAGTTCGCGAATGACGGCGGTCAGGATAGGGGTGATGAATTCGGGCGATGGTTCGCTGTCGAGCAGAATCTCGGCGATCGGCCCGAACACGGTGTCGCCTGCGGAATTCCAGGCCATGAAAGTTCCTTCCGATTGTCGTGTGTCTGGTCCCGGCTTCGGTTCGAAACCGGTCAGGCCGCAGTCGATACGCGACCTGAACTAGCGGATCATCGCAGGCTGCCCAAGAGCGGCTGCCTCTATCGGTTGATCGGTCTGGATACTCCGGTAGCGGACGTGTCCGTCGGAATCTTCCCCCACGTACCGTGCGAGAACCGCGCGTGGATGGGTCGGTGTGACCTTGATGTGGTCGTCGTCGGCTTCGACGATCCGGCCGCGCATGAAGCATGCGGATCGGCCGACGGTGATGGTCTCGGTGTCGAGTTCGATCTCGACACCGCGGATCAGGCAGAAGTCGAACTCGTCGTCGACGGCGAAGGTGGACGGCTCGTCGAGGGCGATCGGGAGTTGGTCCCAAGTGCAATGAACGAGTTGCCCGCTCAGCAGGTTGGCAGCCTGGATAAGGTCTCTCGCTTGCTCGCGGGTGAGCTGGGCAGGCATCAATAGGCGTCGATGTACGTGCTCTTGGACGGTGACCAGGGCCGCCGCGGATCTGGCCATCGCTTGCAGTTCGGGATCGGGGTCGCCGGTCATCGTGGTTGTGGTGTCGAAGGCGCGCGGCCCATAGACATTCGAGAGTGCGACGCGATTGGGGTGGTGCAGGGCGGAGATGAATCGCAGCGCATCGACGATGTCTTCGGGAGGTCGGCCAGCTATCTCGCTGGCCATCGCGATGTCGACTCCAACGCTGAGACCGTCACCGTCGTCGGCCCGCCGCCCCGCGGTCTCCACCAAAACAAGCCCAGAGGAGTCGCGCCACACCGTGCGGACGCCAACGACTCCTTCTGAGCGTTCAGTGCGCTGAACCTTCAACTCGGCCAGCACGCTGTCGGTGTCGGCATCCAGCAGCGAGAGCATGAGACCTCGGTCGGTGGTGACAGCGGCCTCATCGATCGTGATCGGCACGATGCGTACGGCACCATTTCGGAACTCTCCGCCAAGCCCGGCGGGGAGATCGAAAGATCCGCTCGCGGCTCCGCGCGGCATCGTCAACGGTGCCCCGTAGTCGATGAACCGCTGTAGGTCCTCGCACAATCCGGGCTGGTCCGCTGGAGCTGTCAGCCGGAGGTTTATCGGGATCGGGCGCTCTTCGAGAGCGGCCCACGTTCGCGCGTAGATCTTGGTGATCACCCAGACATCACCGTCGACCATCACCGCCGACACCGCCGTCAGCCCGCGATCGCCAGCAGACTCGTGCGATGGCGCCCGGTGGCTGACCTCAACGGCATACCGGTAGTGCGGATCGTGCGCGTTGATCGCTTGATAGATCCCCACCAGATCCGATCGCACATCGAAAGGCGTCAGCGGTGCACCGGGCTGGCGATTCTGCCGACCAGCCAAGATCGCCGCGAGCGAATCGACGGCGTCTGACAGCCGCTGCCTGCCGTCATGCAGATACCAATCGACTACGTTCGGATACGAGCTGGCAAGCAGATTGAGTCGGTCCAGATCCATCCAGCGGCACGGGAAGCCGGCATCCGCGGTGAACTCTGCGAACCATGCCAGGTTGGCGGGCGTAGGCAGCAGCGGGCAAACCAGATGCCACTCGTCGATCGACCACCCCTCGGCTTCGCTGGTCCGAAGAACTCGGGTAAACGATCGCTTGATCTGCCGCTTCTGTCCGTTCGTCAGATTCGTCGCGAAGTTCTTCACCTGGTAGACGGTGCGAGACCGCAGGACTCCCTCAGGGCCTGGAACGAACATGTCGATGCCGCCGTCGCCTTGCCCAGGGCGAAGCCTCTGCGCTGTGGGAACCTCGCTGCAAAGCAGCATCGAAGCAACCGTTTCGACCTGTTCACCAGACAACAGGGTCCACTCGACGCGCGCCATAGGTGTATCCGGTTCCTCTCGCCATTCCGGTCAGCGACCACCAGCAAACCACGAGCCTCCGACACGATGAGCGCTGTCAACTGTCCGTACAGTCCCCCTCGCACCCTGGATTCGAGGAATTGCTACAGATTGATTTCGAGGGCTTGAATGTGGCCGCCCGCAGCGACGGGGCCGGTGACGGTGGCCCCGAGTCGGGTTGTCGCGTCGGCGAAGTAGCGCATCGCCCCACTGGCGGTGACACGCTCGCGCCAACCGGTAGTACGCCGGTACCCGGCAGCCGACATCGTCCGGTCGAGTCCGTCCAGGTCGGCCGACACATCTTGCGCCGGTTGCAGGGTCCTCGACCAGCTTGCGCTGGTTCGGCCGCCGAAGGAGCCGTTGGCAGAGTGAACGAAGACCTCGCAGAAGTAGACATCGACAGCAACATCTCCGACGTCCAGCCGGGCGATGACGTAGAGATCGACTTGTGCCGTCATCGCTCACGCCCGAAACTCACATCGATGAACCACAATGTCTCGGCGCTACCCGAGGCATCTCGGGTGTCCGAGGTTGCCCCGCAGCAGATAGCGTCACCAACACCTCGAGAGGCCCGGCGGGCGACACCGCAGCGGTATCGGGCTCTGGCGATGTGCCGCAGTCGCCGCACCGTCGGCAACAGGGAATCGATGGCGACCTCGCTTTCACAACGAGGTGGACCAAATGATATGGAAGAAGTCATCTGAGGGCCCCTTTTCAGAATATGCATGCAGCGTTTCGCGGGCCCCGATCCCACCACGAACCCCATCAGGCACATAGAGCATTAGGTCCTCTCAAATCGGGACCATGGTTCCCAAAAGCAAGCCTGCTGACCCTGGATTCTTCGCACACCATCGCGACTCCGACTACATTCTGAGCGCCACATTTTTCGCACACAGCGCCCAACACCCGGGTTCCCGATTTCCCTCCCACCCTTCTATGTTGGCAGAGATTCCATCAGACTCGAACGGGCCGAGGGGGGTCTTCGACCGCCGTTCTTGGGGCGGTTCATCTATCCTGCAGAAGGTGAGATCTTCTTTAGCCATCGCTACCGCCCCTTGTAGATGTCACAGAGTGCGGAGCCTGAGGATTCACAAGCGCAGACAGGTTCTGATGGGGCTGCTGCAGGATCGGGTGACAGCGGTTAAGCAGCCTGTCGGGCTGCTGGGGACATGATGGTTTCGAATTCGATTGGGGTCAACCGGCCGAGCCTGGCCTGTCGCCGCCGCCGGTGGTAGGTGCGTTCGATCCAGGTGACGATCGCGATCCGGAGCTGCTCGCGGGTCTCCCATCGCTGTCGGTCCAAGACGTTGCGTTGAAGCAGGCTGAAGAGACTTTCCATGGCGGCGTCGTCGCCGGCCGCGCCGACACGGCCCATCGATCCGACCATGCGATGACGGTTGAGCGCGTGGACGAATCTGCGCGAGGAAATTGAGATCCGCGGTCGGTGTGGATCACGCAACCGGACACGTCACCGCGCCGGGCAACAGCACTGTTCACCGCGGTCACCGCCAGTCGAGACTTCATCCGCGAATCGATCGAGTACCCGATGATCCGGTTGGAGAAGACGTCTTTGACCGCGCACAAATACAGCTTGCCTTCACTGGTCCGGTGTTCGGTGATGTCACTGAGCCACAGCTGATTTGGTGCGTCGCTGCGGAAGTTGTGCTGTACCAGATCGTCATGGACGGGCGGCCCCGGTTTGCCGTTCTTGCCGCGCCGCGGCTTGCCGAACGCGCTCCACCACCGATTGTTCGAACAGATTCTCCAGGCGGTCCGCTCGCTCATCGATTCACCTGCTTCGTGGGCTTCGTCGGCGAGAAACCGGTAGCCGAATTCCGGGTCGTCGTGGTGCGCGTCGAACAACGCGTTGGCCCGGAGGGCTTCGGTGAGTTCGCCGGTGGTCACCGGATCGGCCAGCCATCGGTAGTAGGGCTGGCGAGCGAGCTGCAGCACCCGGCACGTCACCGCCACAGGGATCCCCTCGGCGGCAACCTCTTTCACGAGCGAGTAGAGCCTTTTCCCGGGATCTGAGCCTGCGACAGATACGCCGCGGCGCGCCGCAGGACCTCGTTCTCCTGCTCGAGCAACCGGATCCGGCGGCGAGCATCCCGCAGCTCGGCCGACTCACTGCGAGTGGTCCCGGGCTTGTTCCCGTCATCGATCTCGGCTTGGCGCATCCATTTCGACAACGTCATCGGATGGACCCCGAAATCGGCCGCGATCTGATCCAACGTCACTCCGTCGTCTCGGTTCCGGGCGACCCGCACGACGTCGTCGCGGAACACTTTCGGATACGGCTTGGGCACTGCGACATCCTCTCAGACCTGCCCCTCGGCAAGCCATCTCGGTTGTCACCTACCCCTGCAGCAGCCCCCGATGAGAACTGACTCGGGCTGCGTTGAGCGCAGTAGCCTGCCCCTCTACCCAGCTGTGGGTGGCGCGGAGGCTACCTCTCCCACACCAATGAGTTGTCGCGGACGACAGGGTGTACGCCCAGCAGGATCGTGCCCTCTTCCAGGCTGTCGGCCAGGGCTGCGAACATCGCGGTGACCGATGTCCACATCCAGCCCTCACCAGCGCCCTCGGCACTGAAAGGGCTCACGCAGCCCGACAGATCTCCGCCGCGCGTGTCGACGAACAGGGTGGCCCCGTCACGATCGGCGATAGGAATGAACTCCGGTAAGAACAGCTCACTGGCTGACCCGGCGGGCTCGGTGCCGCCTTCGCGGCTGGACGCGAACGGGTACTCGTCACAGTCACGGCCTTGGGGACGCGGGCTGGGCACCCGCGGATTGTCCTTGCAGGTGATGTCGCGGTTCTCGGTTTCGAGCTCCTTGGTGCCCTTGTGCAGGGGTTGGCCGCCGAGACCGCCCGGGACACCGGAGTTCTGGGCTGCCGCGATATGCCCGGCGAGCTCACCGTTGCGTCCTGGTTCGAAATAGGTCAGGACCGGCCGGATCTCGGGAAAGATGCAGAGCGTCGACAAGCTCTGTTGCTACTCGCGCACGTTCGAGGAGATGCTTGACCAATCTGCATGCAGGGTCGGTCGTGGACAAGACGAGGAGATTGAAGCTGCGAGCTGGGGTGACCGGGAAGACGGCAGCTGCGAAGGTGATCTCGTCGTTACATGAATGGCAGTGGTCGCGGATGCCATAGAGGCGCAACCAAATCCGGTGGTGTGCGTTGCTTGGCGGTTTGTCAATCCGGACCGCCGGCGGCGGTATATCGATCTGGTGGTAGTTGTGCCCGGAACGGCGGCACATGTCCTCGCATCGCCCACATAACACCGCCCACTCGCCGGGACTGCCTACCAACAACCCCTTCTCATCCATAACCTGGACTGAACACAGTGCACACGCCGCGCCCCAACGAGCCCGTCTACCTGTTCCTCACATGTCATCCCCTCGGATTTGTTCGTCTGGCCAGCAGGCTGTCAGGGCTCAGGGCACGTCCAGGATCTCGTCGAGTGCATTGCGGGCAACATCGAGGAAGGCGCGATGAGAGGACATGAAGTTCGTACCGGCTGTGTCGACTTTGCGGCGGAATTCGGTGACATCACCCGTAGTTGCATGCGCTTGTACGAAATCTTCCACGGCACAGACCAGGTCCCCGAGTTCGTTGAGGAGTGCATGGGTGGCCTGGGCGACGCTGTGAGGCCCTTCCAGGATGACCTTGTAGTGTGCCTGTTCTGCGCCCTTGAACAGTTCGCGGATCTCAGCCAATCGTGCTTCGTCAACGGCGACTGGTTCTGGCTCGGATCGTAGAACCCGGAAGTATCGCTGGTTGGCCCGATCTGCGCTGCTCAGAGCCTCAAGTAGATCAAGGTATGCGGTTTGGCGTCGTTCGCGACGCCATCGCAAATGCTCGGACCGCAACTCGCGTAGTTGCCCGTCTGCGTGCGCCTGTTGCTCGCGAGCGTGCTGGCGTTCCAACGCTGCTTGACGTCGTCCGTCCGACTTCGCTGCTATGGCCGCAGTCAGCGCGGCTCCGATTGCCGTGCCGAAGATGCCCACGGCTGCGATGAGAACACTGATCACTGGATACCCTCCCCGGCTCTACACGAACTGTATGCGTGATTCGGGCAGTCAACCAGGTGAATCGCGAGGGTTGTACGGCAGTAGTGGGATTTCGAAAGATGTTAGTAGACAGTCAGTTACGGCGTTGACTAGCTTCACCTTCTGCAGTGTCGGCGGCGATCGTCGGCAGTGCGGGCACTGCCGGTGGCCGAGCAGTGAGCGATCGTGACGTCGACTTCGGAGCTCGTGGGCGAGCCCGAACTCCGCCAAGGTCGGCAACTTCGTCGTGCTGCGAAAGCGCACCGGACAGCGCTTCCAGGGAAGGGAGTGATCGAACCGAGCTCAACCGGCTCAAGGAGTGGCGGTGCTCGACATTGGCTCGGTGGCTGATGGCCAGACCACTCCGACATTCGGGTTCGCGGCCAGCGCATTTCGCGGATTTTCGCAGTTCCGAGCAAGGGGAGTGTAGACGGGACACGACTCGGCGGGGTGAGCGGTTCACGGCACATTGCGGGGCGCGAGACCGCGGCATTGGGTGGCGAGCCCCCTAGGGTTGCGGCAGCTCGTATGTCATCCTTGCTGATTCCTAGGCTAGCGATCGGCGCAGTCGTGAGCGCTCCAGCCCCAACCGTGCGTTGTGTGCGACCTGGAACTGACCCAGCTACGTCGGTGCCACGCGGTCTGTGGTAGGTGATAGCATGCGTCGGCGGATTGCGGGGAGGCGCCGCGATGGTTTGTTGACGTTCAGAGGGGGACTCGATGACGGTGGACGGTCTAGGAACTCCATCCTCGCTCGGTGGAGTTCCGGCTCCTCTAATACAGCTCGGCGGCAATGCGGCGGCTGTAGCCGCTGTCGCCGCTCAACAGAAGGTCTCGGCAGCGCAATCTCGTGCGAGTGCCACCGACCAGGCGTTGCTGGCCAAGAACGCTGGTACCGACGCCAACTTTGTCACCAGCGAGGAGAACTTCGGCTCCTTTTCTCACGCCGAGATCTACCAGCACGCCCAGGCGATGAACGTCGAAGGTCTGCATACGGCCCATACCCTGTGGTCGGCGGAATGTACGCGATTGTCGGATCTGTCGATGTCATTGCAGACCTCGCTTCTCGGGTTGATGAATGACGGGGCGTGGAAAGGTCAGAGCGGCGATGCCGCACGTACCGCCGTTGGCGCGCTGGGCGGGGCGACAAGACAAGCGGCGGATGTCTTCTCCACGGTGTCGGATCGGCTCGACGCAGCCGCGTGGGCGGCCGAGGCCACTCGGCTCGCAGTGCCGCCGCCGACAACATCCTCGGCGGTTGCGGCGCCGAACCCGGATGATCCGACGTCGATGATCATCCCCGGCCTACTCAATCCTGCGACGGTGACTGCGGATCAGGACGCGCAGACCGCAGCGGAAAATGCCGCACGAGCGACAATGAACACGCTGTATGCCCCGTCGTTTCCTACCACGGGAGACACCGTACCGGCCTTTGGTGAGGCGCCTCGATTCGGCGAGAACGGCGGCCCGGTCACAGATCAGGCATCTCCAGGCGATCCCGGATCGAACACCCCCGATCAAGGCAGCCCGGCGGAGTCGGGCGTGCCGGAATCGGTAGCGCCGACATCCGAGGAACCAGCAAGTACGACCCCGGAGTACACCGACGCCGATGACTCGTCCGGCGCTACAGGAAATACGGCCGACGACGGAACATCGTCAACAGATGACGCCGGGTCGACGACGGCAGCGAGTACCGCCGCCGCGCCGAGTACGCAGCTCGCGCAACCTGGCGGTCAGTCGTCCGCCAGCCCGAGTCCGGGTGCGCCCAACTCCGCAGGTTCGCTGGGCGGCTCGGGCTCACCAGTCCTGGGCAGGCAGGCACCCGCTGTGCCGGGCAAGGCCGTTCCGGCTCCGAACACCACGCCGGTCGCGCCCCGCTCTGCCCTGGGCGGACAGTCAGGATCGGCTCGCGTCGCTGGTTCGCCGACCGGAATGGGGCCGATGGGCTCCGGCGGTGCCGGCGGCCGCGGTAAGGCTGGTGACGACGAGGCGGAACATCGAGCACCCGACTACCTGCGGGGTGTTCATCCCGACTGGCTGGCCGGGACAGAAGCTCCACCTGCGGTGTTCGGCGCCGACGCGGAATCCGCACGTCCGGTTGCCGGACCGTCGCAGCCTGCCCCGAGCCCAGTTCCTCCACGCGTGTTCTCGACTCCTGCGGTACGGCACGAACCCGAGTTCGCCCCCGCCCCGGTGCCGTCCGCTCCGGCCGTCCCTGCAAATGCTGCCGACTCCTACGTTCAACCGGATGTCCCGGCTCGGCCCACAGCTCCCCCGCCTAGCGAAGCCGAAGCACCACAACCCGAGCCACCGGCGCTGTCCGCCGAAATCGCCAGCCTCCTCGCCCAGCATGGCCTTTCCGGGACTGCACAGACGAGTACACCAGCGGGTGATCCCCGGTGACCGCACCCGTGACGTGGACGCTGACTCCGGACGAGTTCGCAGCGCTGTGGCAGCGGGAAACCAGCCTTGACGCGTTCGACTACCCCAGCCCGATCGTGATCCGAGAGACGTTCTCGACACGCAGCGAACAACAGCGCTTCATCACCGACACGATGCCCGCGCGATACCCGCACGGCCACGACCAAAGCCTGTCCGCCGCGTTTGCGGTTCTGGCGGGCGCTGACACCCAGCTGCGTTGCACAGGACAGCTCGCCGGTGGACTTGAAATCCGTGCCCACGGTGCCGCGTTAGGAGCTATCGGTGTCGTGGCACACCAGTACGCAACGGCGTCCGAGCCATCGACGCCGATCATGATCACGCTGATTCGGCGAGCCAACGTTCCTTCGCAGCTGTGTACCGTTCTCCCACCGACTCCGGCGGGTGCCGCAGAAGCAATGCTCGGTTTTACTCCCAGGGTCCGTGGCGAAGAACCACCGTCCCGGTGGGGGTTGATGCCGGATGGGCAAGCACCGGTCGAGGAACAGATCAGAAACCTGGTCCGCCAACGCCGTTCCGGTGAAGGGCACTTCGCCATTCTCCGCGGCCTCGACACTGCCCACCCCCATCCCCCTCGCTATGCGAGCTTCATCGATGTCGCCGCGGGCCGACCGATGAGCGGACGATACTTGATCACCGTTGACGACCATGACACTCGGGTTGTTCCGGTGTCGCCGACGACGCTTCCTCGCGAACTGCTCGCACACGTCCGAGAACCCGCCTCGTCCAACGAAAGGAGTCTCGGTGGCTGAGGAGATCAACTACGGGCAGGCGGACATCACTGCTTTCACGCAACGCGCAAGTGCCGGTGAATTCAGTTTCGAACCCGATGCGGCCCGAACAGCGGTCAACCAGATCAGCGACTATGTCGAGGGGCTGCGACAATCCCTCACCCAGATGTCGCGCGGTGAGGAGGTGAGCGGATTCGGCACACTTCCGTCTGGCATCGAACTTCAGCAGGGGTTCCGAAACAAAGCGCACTCCGCCCGGGACGCGATCACTCAACTGATCCAAGGGGCGATGCAAATCCAGGAAGGGTTCCTGCGAGCTGCAGGCCTGATCGAAGATGCCGATGACCTGAGTGCTCGCCGCATCAGGTTTGCAGCACAAGCAGCTGAGGAGCAGCAGTGACCGCACGACGCCGATACCTGGTTCTTGCTGCAATGACAGTGGCCCTGGTGCCGGTCTCATGCACACCGCAAGCCACAGATGCGCCCAGCAGTCAATCGAACACCCCCCCTACGACAACCCGCGCGATCGCCGCACCGGTCGGCGACCCGCCCCGACAAGGCGCAGGGACGAAGAGCCCTGTTGGCTGGGACCCCTGCGTGGAAGTACCCGACTCGACATTGTCGGGAATTGGCTTCGAGCCGACAACTCGCAAGCGATCCGATGCCATCAACTACGACTACGCGTTCATAGGGTGCCAATTCGACCGCAGGGAAGATGTTCGCGGCCAGATTCGATCGACGGGGAACCTGTTCATCGACTCGGCCAATGTGAGCATGCAACAGATACGCGAACGCGAAAAGGAAGAGGAATTCACCGCTAACGGACGCGCTGGCATACTCTTTCGCGATCGCGCAGCATTCTCGTGCACGGTTGTACTGCCGGGTCCTGATGGTGTCGTTCAGATCAAGGCATCAAGCTTTCCCGAATTCACCGATTGGGACGCCTGCGACCATGTCGACGAGGTTGTCGGCGCGATCGAACCTCTCATCCCGAAATAGCGGAAGCAGACAAGGAACATAATGAACTCCCTGGATCCACTTCCGCAGAAGACAGCAACTTTGGTGTCGGCACTGACCTCGGTACGCTCAACAGCGACTGCCGCCGACGGACTCATTCAGGTCCACGCCAGCGCCGATGGTGAGATCAGCGTCAATATCGACGACAAACTCCTGGTGCTCGGTGGTGCGGGACTCAGCAAACTGATCACTGAGCTCGCCGCCCACGCGTTGCGCACCGCACGGACGAACGCACACGCCGCGCTGGCGGAGTTCAGGTCCGACCCCCGGGTTGCAGGGGCCGTCGCGCATACGGTCGATGCAATGAACACACCATTTCAAGTGCAGCCACTGCCGCACAACACTTCCCACCGATCCGGCGATGAGCACCCACCGCAGTCGGAACCAGGATGGCCAGCGCGGGCTGAAGGCGAGTTCACGCACCGGAACAGCTGGGGGAGATAGATCATGGGCAGCGGCCTTGCAGATTCGCTCAATATCAACGCTGACGACGCGCTTGTTCTCGCACAAGGAATGCGTGGCTACGCGGCCGACGTCGCTTACGGCACTGTGGCACCGAGTACCTTTGGATCAGCGGCCAACGCGGTCCGATTCGGGTTCGCCGACTTCCGGCTGGCGGACGTCTGTGCGACCAAGTCCTCCGAAACTGCCTCGGCGAATAGCGCTTTGAGTGATGCGCTGCAGGCAATCGGTGACAACACGGTCAAGTGTGTCGATGCCTTCCATCACACCGACCACGCCACCAAGCTACAGATCGACAACGTGACCACTTGGAAGACCGGCTCGTGACCGCTCCAGCGACGAAAAACCAGGCATACGCAATCCAGCCGGGGGCCCTGTCTGCTCAGGTCGCCGAGTGGCGTTCCCTGCACGACCGGATCGTCGCGAATCTTGATCTGGCACAACGTGATTACGCGGGATCGACCAGCTATTGGGTCGGGAACGCGGGTGATCGTGCCCGTGAAACGACAACTACCACGGTCACCGAGGGACGTAAGATCACTACCGCGCTCAACAGCGCAGTCACTGCGGGGACCGACGGCCAGACAACCATCACCACCGCCAAGAACACCGCGACCGCGGCGATTGATCTGGCCGAGAAGGAAAAATTCACCGTCGCCCAGGACGGCACCGTCACCGCTCCCGACGCTCGGCTGTCACTACCCGACGCGAACGCCGAGGACATCACCGCCGCACAAGCCGCGCTTGACGCGACCGCGAAGAACGTGTACGAGCCACCGATCAAAGCTGCCCTGCTCAGTCTGGGGCAGGCGATCGAGGACACGACGGTCGCCATCGAGAAAGCGTTCGAGAACGTCGGCGCCATCAAACCTGTCGCCCAGACGATTGAAGTGAGTCTCGGCGAACGTAGCCAACAGGTGCAAGACATTCTCGACGGCAAGTCGAAACTTCCCGAGGACACACAGGAGTTCCACGATCTGTGGACCACACTGTCCGACGAGGACAAAGACGCCCTCTGGAACCAGGACCGCTACCTGGGCAACCGAGACGGGATGCCGGCCACCGACCGCGACCACTACAACCGGCTCACCCTCGATGAACAACTCACCGCCGCCCAAACCGCACGCGCCGAAGCCGACCGGCTGAAGGCTGAGCATCCCGAGTGGGACCTGTCGGTCGCACCGACCGGGATGGGCGATGCGCAGACCCTGCCCGAGGACAGCGTCGCGGACTATCAGACGTGGCTGGCGAAGATGGAGGAGTCGCGCCATCTCGACGATCTGACCACCACGGCTAAGGTTGCCGACTCCGCGTCTCCTTCCGGTGAGCCGAGGATGCTGCTGGGAATGGATGACAAGTCAGGTCAGCGGGTCCAAGCGATCGTCGCGGACGGCAATCCCGATACGGCATCTCATGTGACGACCTACGTCCCAGGTACCGGTTCGCAACCCTCGAAGCTCGAAGGCGACATGGTTCGGGTAGATCAAATGACCGCGCAAGCTGAATACGCTGGCGCTTCAAAGCCGGTCACTGTCGCATGGATGGGTTATGACGCGCCGCCTGCGGTGGTCAGCGATGCGACGCAGCGTGACTACGCGCAGGCGGGTGCTCCGGCGTTGAACGCGTTCCAGGATGGCTTGCGGGTAACCCATGAAGGTGAACCATCCCGCAACACTGTGCTCGGACACAGCTACGGCACGACCGTCGTCGGATTGTCGGCAGCCGAGGGACGCACGCTCGATGCCGATACCGTCGTGTTGGTAGCCAGTCCTGGCGCAGGTGTGGATTCTGCGCGCGATCTCAGCCTGACTGGTGTCCCCGACGGGCAGCAGTACCAGCATGTATTCTCCACCCGAGCGGAGAACGACCCGACTCCGCTCTACGAGAACCTGCCCGGGTGGATTCCCGGAGTCGACCGACATGGCGAAGACCCGACCGAGATCGAATTCGGCGGGCAGGTGTTCACCTCCGATCCCGGCACAAGAACGCCGGTCGTGGAGTACAGCGGCGATTCTCACAGCGAATACTGGGAGCCGGGAAGCACATCTCTTGTCAACATGGGCCACATCATTGCGGGCAACCCAGGCAAGGTGACTTACGAGTGAGCAAATACCAGCGATTGATCCCGATCGCGTTTGTCCTGCTGCTCGCTGCAGCAGGTTGCGGATCGCCATCAGAAGGGCCACACGTGCACGAGTCACTTACTGCGGTAGATGCACAGTTCAAGATCCGCGCGTACATGTCGGAAGTACTCGCCGAACTCCCGGCTGGCGCAGCATTGTCGAAGAAGCCCGACAACCCAGATCTCGCGACCACGAAGCACCGTCGGCCTCTTCCCAACCCGTGTTGGGAGGGCAACGTTCAGTCGAGCGGCCCTCGCTACCTCAGCATCGGGTACTGGATCACCGGTCTCCCGGCTGGCTCGACAGCCGAGTATTTCGAGCGGATCCCCGCCATCTGGCAGAACAAGGGCTGGGCGACAGAGACCAACGACGTCTCGGATGTGGCGAAAGCGAAGATCCCGGACGGTTTCGGTCTCCAACTCCAAGACGCCGGCAAGGGTGACGGCTCGCTCAGCCTCACCGGATTCTCCCCGTGCCTGCCGGAATCGACGATCGATGCCATGGAGGACGACCCGTTCACGATCCCGCACCCCTAACGAAAGGCAACCGGGCTGGCCCGCCACACAGAACAGTAGGCGGCGGTCAGCCCGGGACAACTCCGACTCGCTGTGCCAAGCTACCGAGATCGCCGGTGGTGAGATCTCGCCGTGCCGACCGCATCATGTGCCCGACCAACTCCCGAACGGGGGCCATGGTTCGCACATGCTGTGGAGCGGCGTGTTCGGCGCGTAGCAACGCATACAACGAGGCCCGGTAGTCCTTCTTCATCGCATACGCGCGGCCAGTCTCCACGAAGTACTGAGCACGTCGGCCGTCATTGGGCAGATCGGCTGGCGACAACGTAGGCGCAAGAGCCAGCACCTGGCCCGGCTCCCGTCGCTCTATCGCCGCGGACATCCGCCACAGCGTCACATTATTCGCCGGGCCGAATGACTCGTTTCGCGCCACCGACGTGCTGGACCGAGCACCCGCGAGCCGCGATGCTTGCTCGGCCGCTTCGCTCAGGTGGGGTTCGGGGTCGTCGCCCAATGTCGCGGCGACGATCGAACCTTGCAGGTGAAGCATCCCGAACGTTTCGACCTCACCCACAGTGCGCACATCGGCGGCTATCTTCTCGGCGGTCTCAGCCGTGGTGGCTAGTGCGGCGGGCAGCGCACCGGGCCGCGACAACATGATCTGCCCTCTGGCGAACGCGGACGACTTCGATGGCACCTCGCCCGCCGAAACTGTCGCCTTCGCTCGGCAGCATCGCCTACGAGATCGATCTGTCCGAGGCGACGCCCGCGCACTGCGCGGCTTCCTCGAACAGTGGACACCCCACGCACGGCGAGCCGGGAAGGCGCCCGTAGCCGGAACGCCCAGCCCCGGAACGCTGGCAGCCGACGCGCCGATGTCGCAGCCATCCGGTCCTGGGTGAAGGACAACGGACATGCAATCTCCACTCGCGGCCGCATCCCGACCGAAGTCGCCGACGCCTTCCGCCGCAGCCGCCGAGACCTGACGAAACCGGCTATCAGCCCTGCCAGACCCCCGATGTTCGGCGGGTTACGTCTGTAGTCCAGCCGAGACGGGTCACTCTCAGCTCCGGCCATCAGTGTTCACTGAACCATGATCAGCCAAGGACCAGCAGTTTTCGGCGTTGGAGCAGGTTGGCCTTTTGGTCAGTACCCCCTGGGTACACACCACCGTCGACACTCACCTGCGACAAGTAGTCGGCGTCGATCACTTGACGGCCAGCATGACGTCGCTGCTTGTCCGGGTCCCATGTCCGACGCGCCCCGTCGTGGGCACGTCGAAGCAGGTACCAGGAAATGGTCCATACCGCAGAACCACTAGGGTCAGATCGGATGCGAACTAGCAATGACCAGGCTTTTCTGGTTGCCCATGTTCTGCGTGTCCCGCCGAGGGCGCGAACCTGCGACCAGCGATGCCAGGAAGCCGCGGCTGGATGCCGCAGTACGGAAGCAGCAGCTCGTATATGATTGGTGCGCACCAGCTTCGCGATATGTATTCGATCGCAATCGATCACACATTTCCGAGGCTTTGATCCGGAATCTGTATGCGAGTCCCCTCCTGCGCCCAGATTTGTGGCCTCCGTGTCAGATTCGCACCTCCGAGGGTTCGACTGCGCTCGCGCACAAGGACTCCACATCACCTAGACGGAGAGCTGCTCAGCCACCAACCCTTGTGTGCCCGCGGAAGCTACCTCGCACCCGGCCGATACTCGATGCAAGGCGTGGTGATCGAGACACGACAACTCCCGAGGGTGCGGGCCGACCGGAACCAGTGTGCCGAATCACCGTCCCAGCGCCGGACCAAGCCGAACTGGCAGCCCGCCCGAAGTTCACCCGAAAAAGACACTCGCGGCTTGGGCATCAGGGGCCCACTCAGCGATCAACGCGAGCCGGACCCGAACCCTCGACCTTCTCGGAGCGTGCAGAACCGGCAACTATGAGCAACGCTGGACAACTCTCGACTACCAGATCAGCATCTCTACCTGGGTAAACAGGCTCCTCTACGACAACCATCGACAACTCTGTACAACTATCGACAACGGCGTGTCCAGCCGAATTAGTGGTGACTTAGTGGGATCCCCGCCCTCCACCCGCCGCGCCGGAGAACCCATTCATCCTGCGGCGATCGTCCTACAGTCGCGGCATGACCTACGACGATGTCAGTGAGCGCTCCTACGAACCACTGACCGAAGCTCACCTCCGCCGCCTGGCCGAGCTGGCGCACGAGGACCACGTCGAACTGATGCGGCATTATCCCCACCTGCGCGTATTCCGAGATCGAGTACTCCTGACCGCACTGTGCCAAGGTGGCGCACTGCACTGGATCGACGGCGAGAACGGCGTGAAGGACCTCGACGTGTTCACCTTCTACGCCAAGCATCCTGAGCAGAAGTACCCGCCACGACGGAGAAAGACCGGAGATTTCGGGCTGTCCGAGCTCGGACGCCACCCTGAAGACATCGGGAAGTCCGGACGCCGCGTCGACTTCCTCGGCAAGGACCTCGACTGCCCAATCGATACCGATCCAGTTGAAGCGGTGCGCTCATACCTCCGCGGCCGCCGCACAAACACTGCGAAGCATCTCGCAGAAAAGGCCGTCGTCGTGATCGCCCCGGACCACCTGCTCGGGCAGGTCATCTGGCCCGAGTAGGTACCAATTTCGTTGTTGACGGGCAGGAAAGCTGCGAACACCTCCGAGGCGAGACTGACACGGGCCGATATCCGGGGTGCTGAACCGTTCCCGACACTGGCATCGTCCGGGATACCGGCGCCCGGATGCGCGCCAGGACGCACTGCCCCGCGCCTGCTTCGACATCGAGATCCTCGACTCAGGCCTGCCGCGAAATCACCTCAGCCCCATGCCGCACGACATAAGCAGTCAACGGGCGAAAGGTCTCTAGGCCGGAGAGGGCCAAGATCACGCCCGCAACGATGCCTCTCGATGGGTTCTGGACGGGATCTCACTCCACGACGATCTCGGTCTCGATGGGAACATGCAGTTGGGTCGCAATTGGCGTGTACAAGTCGATTCTTTGTTCGGGCGTCCTGAGGGACAGGATCAGCGAGTAGCGGACTGGCATGTCAATACGGTCGCTCCGCTTGTTGTTCTTCCACCATCCGCCGGCAGGGTAGACGGCCACTGAATTGCATCGCGCGAGCTGACTTCCTGTGCCGTGCCACTCATCTTGGTGCAGCGACCCGAGATGGCGCTGACGTTCCCCGAGGAACCACCTATCGGAGGTTGTTCCTGCGCCGGCCCTACCATCTTCCTGGGATTGGGCATCGCGGTTGATCCGATCGACGAACTGCTGACGAGTCTCCAGCTCTCCTTGCATGTCGAACCGAAGCGTGTGGGACGGGTAGGCGTATCGCTGCCGCCATCCGCGTCGCGATGCTGACGGCTCGATGAAGTACGACAGCGTGATCCGGAGCCGGACCGGCGCAGACCCGAGTTCTTCGAGGGCCTCAGTCGGCCACGGGAGTGTGTGTAGCCGAAAACGCCGCATCGCGTAGCTGGTGCCATCGAATGGCACGAACTGGTCCTGGGTGACCAGCGTGACCGCCCGCCGCGATGAGTTGAGAACCGAGTCCTCTGTCGGGACCCCCCAGCCGTAGCGCCGTAGTTGTTCGAGGCGGGTGTTTTTGAGCCTATCGGCCTGTACCCTACGAACCATCGTCGGCGTCCAGTCGGCCTCATGAGTAAGGAGGCCTCTGATGGACTCCGGCCAGTAGTCGGGGTAGCGCTCCATCGCGAGAGCAGCGAGACGCGCCGCTTGGGCCGTTGCGGCGCTGGTGGCGTTCGCCGAGGCCAGAGCGACGTTGCTGGTGGTCCCGGTGGACGGTAGGGACAGAACCGGGAGTTTGGGTTCGAACATCTGGGCGCCGTCGGTCAGGACGTTGCCGCCCTCCATACAGATGTCAGGCTTGATGGGTGCGCTACGGTGTCGAAACAACATCGACGTTCGACTATGGGGTGACAGCCCCCCAGCCTCCGCCAGTGGCGTCCAACCTGCGTACTGAGGATGTTGCGGTGCTTCGGTCAGGTTGGTGAACGCACCAACCGTCAACGCGTTCCATGCCTGCGCGGGATCCTCGATCGCAGCAAGGTCGGAGTTGACATCATGTTCCTTGGCATAGGAGTCGACGTTGCCAGCAGCGACGACTATGAGACGCGCAAGGTCGGGATCCGGCTCCGAGATGAGGCGGAAACGATCACCGTCTCGTGCAGTGTCAGTGCCGACCGCGAGAGCATCGACGGCCGCGGACCAGAGCGTCGGGTCTCCGGGGTTGTCGGGCTTGGTACTCAGTGTGAGGGCGAACACACGCCTCCTCCCAGCGGTGACTTCCGGGAGAGCGACTGCTTGGACCGTGGCGCTTCCGTAGTCCAACGGATCGATTTGCGCCTCGTCTGGGCCCGGTTTCATTCGCACAGACTCCAGGCGGTGCCGAAGCTGAACAGGGTCGCTGCTCTGCAGTGCCGCGTCCAACCGATCACCGAAAAGCGCGAGGCCGGCCATCGAGGTGCCATGCCCCCGCGGATCCATGTCCGCTCCCGACAGGCCGATGATGGTGTGCAGGTCCTCCGATGCGAGCGACGCTTCGATCAGCACATGGCTACGCAACACACCGGTGTCCAGGTGACACACCGCCGGAGCGCTTCCGTCGGCCGTACTTAGGCGTTCGACCAGGTCATGAACGTATTCGTCCTGCTCATCTACGGGTAGGTCCTCGATTGCTTCGATGAACTCGGGCTTGCGAATTTCCGCTAGTGGAACGAGCGTAAACGGCAGCGGTTCGAGTTGGCTCCAGCTAGCCTCTACCCACACCACGAAGCGGTCGCGTAACTGGATCGACCGAGGCAGCATCCGAAGGTTGTAAGCGTTCACGAACCCGTTGATAGTTTCGATGTCGCCACTCGAGGTGTCGAGCCAAAGCTCCCACCAATGCTGGCCTTTCAACGGTGGTTCGCCCTCAGAGGTCCACAGATCGGCGAGAATCGCTTTGCGGATTCGCGAGATGTTGGCGACGAGGTCTTGGTTCGGTGGTTGCCCAGTCCTGGTAGGTTCGCCGTTGAGGTAGTCCTCGAACAGTTTCATAAACGCGGCGCGATGCGCGTCCGACACCCAAACCGTCGCCCGCTCGGGAGCATCCAGTGTTGCTGGTCTTACCGAAAGCAATAGCCAGCGAGGCTGTTTGGGAGTCTTCTGGTGACCAGTCATTCGGTTCAAAGACTCGAGCTTCAGCGGGTAGGACGCGCCTTCACCCTCGAGGACGATGATCGTTCCTTGTGACGCGAGTTCATCGTAGGAAAGCTCGAAGTCCTCACGTTCGCCATCGAGTTCATCGAACGCATCGGTTAGTTCCTGTTTTCGCGCAGCTCCGTGAGCACCGCGATCGACCGGTCGGCGCTTGAATCCGCCACCACCGCCGTGTCCGGAGTAGCGGTCGAAGCGCTCAGCTGTCGCGTGTCCTTGGACGTAGAGATGCTCGAGTGGCTGGTCCCGGTCAGCCAATGGTGGCCGATCGCCGCGCATTGAGTGCTGCGATGAGATCGTCGCGCTCCACCATCGCCTCGCCTCGCATGAGAACCGCTTTGGCCGCCGATTCTGCAGCCTTTACCAGATCTGCATGACTGAGACCATCTGTGTACTCGCCAAGTTTGTTCAGGCTTGCCCTCTCGACCAGTGAGCCGAGGCGGGCGCGCATCACCGCAATAGCCTGCCGAGAGTCCGGCAGTGTGTAGTCCAGGACCGCGTCGAAACGTCGAAACAGTGCTTTGTCGAGGATGGATCGGTGGTTCGTTGCCGCGATCACGATCGACTCAGGGCTAGATTTCTCGAGGAATACAAGGAAGGAGTTTAGTATCCGGCGGGCTTCACCGACGTCGTTCCCTGAGCGGTCCGCGCCGAGCGCATCGAACTCGTCGAAGAGGTAGACGCCGCGTTCTACAGCGACGGCGTCGAACACGGTGCGTAGCTTCGCAGCGGTCTCGCCCATGAACTTGCTGAGCAAGCCGTCGAGACGAACGGTGTACATCGGAAGAGACAGCTCGGTGGCGATCACCGATGCGGTCATCGTCTTTCCTGTTCCCGGCGGGCCCACTAGAAGCAAGCGATGCGATGGTGCGAACCCATGCTCAAGTAGGTTCTTTCGCTGACGCTGCTCAGCAAGCAACTGCTTGATCTGAGCAGTTCGTTCCGATGGTGCCACCAGCTCACGTAGGTGTACTTGAGGATGCGATACCTCGACTAGTTCCGCCAACTCGCCACGAGCTCGAGGAAGCGCTGTGACGTTCGCCAGCGGCGCTCGTTCACGCGACGCGTCGACAGCTTGCTTGATGTTGGTGGCAAGGACGTGGTGTCCCTGCCGTGCCTCGCGCGCAGCGATCTGCAATGCGACGGAATAAAACGCAGCATCGTCGCCGGCAGCGTGGTTGCGGACCATCGCGGTGATGTGTTCTCCTAGGCCAGCCATAGCCCTCCCTTCTGCCGGAACCCGTTGGCATCGATCCTACGGTCCTCCGCAGCGAGCGATGGCGATACCTCGCCGGATAGGGAACTTCCCACGTTGAGTCGGACGTATTCGCACGCCCCCACCACCAGAGGCGCTGATCACACGTGTTCGGCCGCGACGACGACGTCAGCTTGAGCAACGAGTCGCGGTGGATCCATACCGCAGCGTGTCCAGGTGCATCAGCAGCTGCTGGGCGTGCTCGACTACAAACAGCGGAGGCTCGCGCAATACCGGTTCGCTCATGCGGCCAGGGTGTAATGCGGGTGTTCGAAGTGCTCAAGCGGCCCGAACCCTAATGACCACGTGTCGGCCTGACGCACACAGAGGTACAGCCAAGGCTCCACCTACGTCTCGGCGCGCAATCGACTCTGCGTGTGCCCCAGTGCGGCGGCCACAGATTGGCTGCGGAACGACTCCGGCTCGAGGTTCGTTGGTGTCGGCATGACTAAACTTGAGCGGCCGCAGAACACCGTGCGGTTCGTGGTCGTCGCGCCGGACGGTCGCCGATCGGCGGAGTGGCGGGTGTGGACCGGCAGCGGCAAAAAGGTCACCGACGAGCTGTATATGACGCCTCGAGCGCGCGCCGGAGAGTTCAAGTTCAGCCTCCACAGCAGCAACTACGCTCAGCTCGGCCACATCGAGAAGGCCCGTGCCGCGATGAGGCCGGGCGACCAGTACACCACGGACCGGTGGGAGATCCCTCAGGTTCCGATCGTGGGCAATTGGCGTGCGGCCCTATGTCTTTGGTTCCCAGAGTCCGAACTGCGGCAAACACCCGACGGCTCGCTGTCATCCTCGGTCGTCAAGATTCCCGCAGCTCCACCGGGGCAGGCTACTGCGGTGATTGCCGCGTTCGGCACCGCTACAGATTCGCTGGACGGTCTCACGGTGGCAGGCGTGCTCGATCAGGCGTCGGGCGGCAAGATCGCACTCATCCATCTCCCGATCAACATTCCCCCGCTGCTGGTCCCCGCGCTACACGCGCGCGAGGCGAGTCGGATCCCACTCCAGATTCCGGGTTTCGCTCCGACCGAGCCATTCGCTTGGGAACTCGTACCAGGCAAGGACGGCGGGCGCCTCGTGGTCGAGTTCGCCCCACCGGAGCGCGGGGCCGCCTTGCCTCCACTCCCACCTTTAATCGGCACAGTGTTGCCCTGGACCGAAGTTCCTGTCAGCTTCCTAGATCTGCTCCCTGAGCCCTACCGGGAGTTCAGTCTGGCCTGTGCGATCCTCGTCTACGGACCCAACGGCACTAGTCGGCTCTACGTCGACCAGCACGCACGCTGCGACCACACCAGTCTCGGAGCCGAGTGTCAACAACTGTGCGACGATGTCGACCGCGGCCACGTCGACCAGATCTGGCAGCCGCTGCCCACCGGCGAGCTCCACCGGATCATCTCCACCCGCAGGGTCCTCGAGGAAGCCGGCATCGACCCGGACAATCCCGTGCTCATGTAGGGGCCGGAGTCCGAGTTCGTTCGGGCCGATGTCGCCGAACGGGTTCTCGAACACTCAATCCTGCGAGTCCGAGGTCGGCTGTCGGTCGCCGCCACGGTGTTCGGTGAACGATCGTTTCCGAAGAGATCAGGAACCAGCCCAGACCAATCCCGCTACTGGCGCCGCGGGAACCGACGTTGTCGGGGGGGTGAAGACCCGACGAGGGACCGAACCGCCGAGGATTCACGCACGGCAAGTGTCTGAGGTTTCTGCACAGTCGGCTACTGCTGCGCGGGCAGGGGAGTTTACGCATCGAGTCGTCGACGATGGTCGACCTGCTCCGGGCAGCTTGGCTGTTGCAGACGCCGTCGGCGTCCTGTTCGCCACGGTTGCGGGCAACCGTGCCGTCGTGGCTGTCGGGATAACGATCCGCGACCTCGATGCGGCACATGTCGGCATCCATCCGGTCGCGGACATGGTTATCTCTTGTCGTCGAACAACTCCGGCAGCTAATGGCCTGACCGGCATCGTCACATGTTTCCAAAGCCACATCCACATCAGTCACGTTGAACGCCTCGGCCCGCCATGTCTTCCCGGGGAGGCCGACCACGCGCACCGGCGCGGCTACCAGCGTCGAATGCCCCCATCGATGGCTACATTCGCGTATCGACTCTTCGCGAATCAACGCCGCACCGGAGCGCCGAGCACCGCCAGCCTCGTCGCGAAATCCACAGATTTGGAGAGGAATTCACGTGCCACACCCCACCGTAAACAGCCGACCCCACCCCCAACCACGCCAGCGCACCGATGACACGCGGGAGACCACCTCGGCCCCTTGGTGTCCCGGGCAAACCGATGCTCACCGAACTCGCTCCCGGGTACTGGAAAGCGCGTGTCCGGGTCCGTGACTCCTCCGGAAAACGACGCGACCTCATCCGTGTCTCCCCTACCAAACTCGACTCCCGCAACCGCCCGATCCCCGACCGCACCGGCCAACGAGCACTCGACGCCGTCATGGCCGCTGCTGCCGTCATCACCGTCGGCCTCAGCGGCGAACTGTCCACATCCATGACCGTGCGCGACCTGTGGGTCCGGTACCGGGCAAGCCTCATCGCACAAGACCGCACCGAATCCACCATCGCCCGCTACGACGAAGTCGCCAAAATGTTCAACACCGCCTTCGGTGACCGGCGCCTGTTCGAAGTCACCACTTCCGCGGTCGAAACCTTCCTCACCGACGTCGGAAAAGCCAGGGGGCCTTCGAACATGCGCACCGGGCGCATCGTGCTCTCGGGCATGTTCCGCTACGCAGTCCGCACCAGCCCCCTCGAGATCAACCCCGTCCGCGAAGTCCAGATGCCGAAAAACATCGAAGCCAAGGGCCGCACCGGCGGCGCCGGCGACCTCACCACCGACGAACTGCGCTACATCCTCTCCGCCGTCCGGACCTCCCAGATCCTGTGCCCGCGACAACTCGCCAAAGCCGAACGAGAACGCGGCACACCCGTCAAGGCATACACCCCACCCACCGTCGCCGCCTACTGCGAAAGCGCCGACCTCGCCGACATAATCACCCTCTACGCCGCCACCGGCCTGCGCCGCTCCCAGATGCTCGCACTGTTGTGGACCGACATCGACCTCGACGCAGCGACCCTGCGTCCCACCGGAAAACTCGTCCGCGTCGCGGGCAAAGGACTGGTCCGTGTGACCAGGAAAGATGACCCGAAGAACCGGACCGGCACCATCGCACTGCCCGAGTTCGCGGTGGAAATGCTCAAACGCCGCAAAGCCGCGGTGGCGAACCGGCGACCGGCTTCTCCTCCGGACCCCGGAATCGAGGTCCTGGATCTGGTGTTCCCCTCGGCCGTGGGGACATTGCGTGACCCGCAAAACGTCGGACACGGCTGGCAGCGTGTCCGTGAAGCCCTGGGGTTCGCCGAGGACATCACCCCACACAGTTTCCGCCACGCCGTGGCCACCATCCTCGACGACGCCGGCCTGTCGGCCCGTGTCACTGCCGATGTCCTCGGCCACGTCGACCCCGCGATGACCCAACGCCACTACATGGCACGCGGACGCCCACACAAGGCCGCCGCCGATGTACTCAACCACGCGATCACCGGACAACTACCGAACGACACTGCCCGATAGTTGCCAGTACATCAGCAGCAGGAACCCGAGAAGATCGCCCGAACTCGAACCCATGGAAGCCCGCCAACAGAATTAGTGGGGAGTTAATGGTGACAAAAACAAACGCAGGTCAGCCTAAAAACATAGGCTGACCTGCGCATACGTGGAGCTAAGGGAATCGAACCCCTGACCTTCTCCGAGCGCGCAGCACAGGCAACTATGGCCAACGCTGGATAACTGTCGACTACCAGAACAGCACCCCCACCTGGGCAAACACGCTTCGCCACGACAACGATCGGAAACGCTGGACAACTCTCCACAACGGCGTCTCCAGCCGAATTAGGTCATGTCTCCCAATCGTGTTCCCCGGTTTTCGCCTGGTAGGTGATCGGGTCGGGCATCATGTTCGATGTGGCGGCGGCTGTCGGTGATCGGCATCAGGTTCTGACGGATAACCAGTGGGAACTGCTCGAGCTGCTGCTACCGAAGTCGGATGGTCGGGTTGGTCGCAACTTCTCCAACTATCGCCTGGTCGTGGAGGGGATGCTGTACCGGTTGCGGACCGGGTTGCCGTGGCGAGACCTGCCCGAGGTGTTCGGTCCGTGGCAGACGGTATGGAAGCGTCACCGCCGTTATGCCGAGGACGGGACCTGGGATCGGGTGCTGGTCGCGTTGACCGCGTTGGCAGATGCGACCGGGAATCTCGACTGGGTGGTCTCGGTCGACTCGACGATCGTGCGGGTGCATCAGCACGGTGCCAATACCCGCCGAGGTGTCGGCGCGGTGCCCGGCCCGGACGGTGAGTTATGAGCCGGCTGATCACGGGATAGGCCGGTCTCGCGGTGGGTTGACTACCAAAGCCCATCTGGCCACCGACGGCAAGGGTCGTGGTCTGGCGGTGTTGATCACCGCAGGCCAAGCCGGAGATTCGCCGATGATGCCAGCAGTTCTCGATGCGATCGGGGTACCGCGGCTGGCCGGTGGCTCGCCGCGCCGCAACCCCGATCGGGTGCTCGCTGACAAGGCGTATTCCTCGGCGGCGAATCGAGAGCTGTTGCGAGGCAGGCGGATCACTGCGGTTATCCCGCAACGGTCTGATCAGGTCGCCAACCGGAAACGCCGCGGACGCGCAGGCGGACGCCCGCCCCAGTTCGATTTCGATGCCTACAAGGGCCGCAACGTGGTCGAGCGGGCGTTCAACAAGGCCAAACACTGGCGTGGGGTCGCGACCCGCTACGACAAGCTGGCCTGCACCTACCGGGCCGGGATCGTCATGGCCTTGACAGTCGAATGGCTCAAGCTACTGGGAGACATGACCTAGTGGTGAGATAGTGGGATCACCATCCCCCCAGCCGGTCCCGCAGACGACCCAGTAGCGTGAGGTGATGCTGCGTGGAACCCACGTCGGCGAATGGATCGCCTACCGCCAGCAACACTGAGGTCGCGTGGGACCTGGCAACGCTCACCGAGGACGAACGGAACGCTCGTTTCCTGATGGCCACCGTCGGCAGCGCTGGGCGTATGGTCCAGCGACCAGGTGTGCAAGGGGCCAGATGCGCTAAAGTCCTCGTCACATGTCGGGGTTCTCGGCGAATATTCTCGGCATGACATCGGCAACGACCGCCGTCTCGGGTGGTGAGGACTTCGACTACGCAGGCGAGCGCAATCCTGCCAAACTTCCCACAGCAGTGACCCGAGCGGGCCTTGCCTGCGGTGCCGACGGTTAGCAACTTCATTGTGGGGGAGTCGATTCGGATATCCACGGTGTCCTCGGTCTTCGCGGGCCAAGCCAGATCGACCGCGCCTATCGAGGTCGTACCGTCAGAGGACTCGCGGGCTGTGTTCGACGAACTGGTCTCGCAGGGCGCTATCCACAACAATCTGTCCATTGGCGGCGACCCCGAAGGCAGCTTCGACTTCTACCTGCCAACCGAAGGACGCGTCCAGGCTCGCATCGCCCGTGATACGTACCGCCACGAGCTCGCGCTGCGCCGCGTTCTCGAACGGCTTGCGAACCCTGGTTCAGATGTTGCCGACGACTTCAGCGGGCCGTTGTCTGCCGGCGAGATCCGCGAAGCAACACACTATCTGGTTGAGATTGGTCTTTGTAAGGGCTCCGAACGAGCAGACGGAGAGTTCTACCACGTGGAAATCACTCCCAACGGTCGGGCCGCCGCGCGCCATCCGTACCTGATCGATGGGGGTTCTGCACCCATCGCGCCGGTCACCAACATCTCGGCCGACAACTACGGGGCGATGACCGTCGGCAACCAGGCTGTCGGCGGGCAGGGGCACACCATGAACGCCACCATTACACAGGGGGCGTCTCTCGACGACGTCCTGACGGCGATCAGCCAGCTGCGCAATGACATCGAATACGCCCCCGGCATCGATGACGTCGACCGCGCGGAACTTCTCGAAGATGTCGACACGTTGACCGAGAAGGGGATCAAGCGCGGGCTCAACTGGTTGAAGGCAGCACTGGTCCCGTTCGGTGTGCAGGTTGCCGACGTGGCAGGCCAGGAACTTGCGGACAGGGTGCTGGCCATCGGGTCCCAGATCATCTAGCGAGCTCAGTGCTCTTCCCGAGCCTGTCAAGGACAGTCCTGAATACGCCGAAGGCTCCCTTGGAGGGCGCCTTCGGTTGCTCTTCGCGAGCGAAGCATCAGTCCCTACGCGGGACATCGTGCCCGGTACGGTCCGATCCGTCGCGTTCTTGCGACGACGACACCCAGGGCGCGGCGTACAACCAGTCAGGCGTAGACGTTCTTCCCGCAGGGGTCGGGGCCCACGCGATTTGACGCTCTCGCCCGGGCCTGCCCCGTGGGACTACTGCTGGCTAACGGCCGCAGCCGCTTTCTTGGCGCGACTGGCGAGGGCGCGGCGCTCGGTGGCAATCGCGTCGAGCTCAGCGGAATCGACCCCTCCCTCAGCCCACCGAGTAGCGAATTGTTCGAGCCGGTCAGCCGAGTTACGCAAAGCGGTGCGCGCTTGCTCAAGCGGCACGTTGTCGACGTGATTCAAAGTCGCTTCGAGTACGTAGCGGGAGGCGAGCAGCTTATGCTCGTTGCCTGCGGTCGGCCCGAACTCCACGGCGTCGAGCCAGGCGGGCTTCTGCTGCCACGGAGCGAGATCCAGCATGGAGAGGCAGGTGCCATACTGGAAGGCAACGAGCTGGCTCGTGCCTTGGTTCGGAGAGTTGGGGTTGATCCTTGCCGCTTCGCTCTCGTAGTTGTCGAGCATGTCGCGAAGTGCAGAGAAGTTGTTGGCCCAGGTATTCAGGTCGGCAGAAGTCACGTTGTACCTCCTAGTCGGTGAGCTTGCACAACGATAGCCATGGCCACCGACAGATCAGCGCCAGCTGAAGGCTCGACGAGGACGGCGCTGGCCAGACTCGGCGCGCCGACGTCGAGAACCGGAGCGACAGCCATGTCTCGCACGATTGGTTCACCCGTTCCACTTCGACTGCTTCTGTACGCCGCCGCTGTGGGCGCGTGCGCACGCTGACACCCAGGATCGAGACCGTGCGCACGCCCCGTTCAGCCGCGCACACAGTGCAGCTGGCCGTGCGCATCTACACCCGCCCCGTGCGCACGCCGAGAAATCGGAGAGATTCCGCTGTGCGCACGGCCCTCAGCACGAAGGTTCTCACGGTGTACCCAGCAGATACGTAATCTCGCACGACAGTGAGGCGCGGGCGAGGCGATCCATCCGCGACCGTCCGCGACCCGTTTCCCTCGTGCTGGGTCATCGTCAGTCCGAACAGGTACTCGGTCACCCCTTGGGGAGTGAGACCGAACTCCTTGGCAATGTCGCGCACCGTCATCCCTTGCCCACGCAGCCCGGCGAGCACTCTATCCAGCACCTGTGACGATTCATGTACAAGCGCCGAGCCTGGCTCCGCGGAGCGGAATCCACGCTTGCTCAACTCCACCAACGCTGCGCGATATGTCCAGTCAGTCATCAAACCCAGCGCATGCAGCCGGTTCGCCAGCGCTGTCGCGGAGACGTTCCATCGAGCCTTCGCACGGATGATCTGCGCCACGCTCGGGTTTCGCAGACCCACCGCCAGAACATCATTGCGAGGCATGAGCAGCGCGCTGGCGAACTGATTCGCCGCAGCTTCCGCCTCGCGCCCGTGCGCACAGCATGAGTGCAGTGAATACATAGGTGCCCGAGCTCGTGAGGTGCATCGAACCGTAGCCGCTCGGCGGTGGTGTCGAGAAAACGAACGGAGCATTGCGACGGTAGAAGCTGAAGGCATCGACGTCTCAGCGCCGCAGTCGGCCTCGCGGTGATCATGACGCTGGCAATGGTGGCCCACGCGCGCTGGAAGGAGCCCGCCGCGATCGTGTTCAACCTGGCCCTGCTGGCAGCCGCGGTGTTCGTCACTTGGGGACGTTTCGGCCCCTACGCCTCCTGACCACCCCGATTCCCGAAGGAGGACTCGTATGAATGTCACCGTTTTCGGGCCACCGGTTCGCTGATGGTGGACCGGCTGCTCGCGGCCGGGCACACCGTGACCGCTTACGCCCACAACCCGCCAAGATCCCCTCTCGCTGGGGTGAGCAAGTGAAAGTCGTGGTCGGCGAGGTTTCCAATGCGGCGCGATCGAGGACGCAGTATGTTGTGCCGATGCAGTGATCAGCGCGTTGGGCCCGAGCATGGACCGCAAAGCCAACCGGGACCCCGCTGATCGAGGGCACCAGCCACATCCTGGCGGCGATGAAGCGTCACGGTGTGGGCCGCTTCGTCGGCCACGCCACTCCTGCGGTACTGGACCCGCAGGGGTCCCCGACCTTGATCACCCGGTTGATCGAGTTCATGCCGCGCACGTTCATGCCCCGCGCCTACGAGGAGATCACCGGCATGTCGAACCAGATCATGTCCTCGGGGCTGGATTGGACGATCGTGCGGTTCATCGCCCCCAAGGACTGTGCACCGAAGGGCCATATCCGGTCAGGTTCTTCGGCACCGACAAGCTCGGCTTCGCGATCACCCGCGCCGGCATCGCCGCCTTCACCGCCGATCAGATCGGCGAGAGCCGCTACCTGCATCGCGCAGGCGCCATCAGCAACTGACCACCGTCGAAACCTGAACGGAGACCTGTGTCCATCGTCATCACCGTTACCTCCGGTCACCTCGGCCGAGCAGCCGTCGAAGCCGTCCTCGACCGCAGCACCGACCCCGCCGAGGTGATCGCCGGTGCCCGCGACCTGGCCAAGATCATTGACCACGCCGCCCGAGGGGTGCACACCGCGGTCATCGACTACGATGACCCCACCACCATTACGCCGGTGAATATGTTCGTGCTGGTCTCGGGCACCGACCTGGCCAACCGCGACCGCCAGCACACCGAGGAGATCGCTGCCGTCGCGAAAGCCGGTGCCGCGCGGATCATCTACACCAGCGGCCTCAACGCCGACGACACCGCGCTGTCGACCGCGGCCATGCACCTGCCC
Source organism: Nocardia canadensis (assembly GCF_032656385.1). Lineage (NCBI taxonomy): Bacteria > Bacillati > Actinomycetota > Actinomycetes > Mycobacteriales > Nocardiaceae > Nocardia > Nocardia canadensis. The sequence continues at coordinate 54,962 of NZ_JAVCWB010000008.1, read as the reverse complement.
ACCGAAGACGCGTGCGTGCCAGCGGGGTGTCGTACACGATCCTGCGCAACGGCCGGTACAGCGAGAACTACGGCCGCGACATCCCCACCGTTCGCGAGACCGGTGTGCCGCTGTCGAGCACCGGCGACGGTGTGGTCGCCTCGGCGTCGCGCCGGGATCTGACCGAAGCCATCGCCGTTGTGGTCACCACCGAGGGGCATGAGGACAAGACCTAAGAGCTGTCCGGCGACACCGCCTGGGCCTACGACGAACTCGAGCCTCCGATGCCGCTATGCAACGTCGCTGTCCGAGTACGCCATTGGCATTGTCAATCCCAGTAGGTGGGCCGCAATCTCACCGCGGCGTTCATAGGGTAGAAAGTGCCCGGAGTTCGGGAAGATGACCAGGCCGCTCTTTGGTACGCGACGGTGTATCGCACGAGCGTGATAAACGGGAGTCAACAGATCGCGCGAACCTGCGAATACGACGACACGACAGTCGAATCGATCCAGTGCCGAGTACCGATCATGGGACAGGATCGAACGAGCCAGCTGTGCGACGCTGCGAGGATTGCTGCTCGCCAGCTGCCCTACCGCTCGGTTCAGGTCGTGGCGGAATGGGCGGTACCCGAACAAGACGGCACGTGTCAGCTGTCGCACGATGAGCAGCGGCCGGGAAGGGATCACGAGAAGCGGTGCCACAGTCAACGCCAGCGATACCAACCATGACCAGAACCCGCGGCGCATCAGTCGTCCGAGGATATCTCCGGCTCCAGTCGCCACGAACGCGACACCGACGACTCGCGCTTCGAGCACCATGCTGTCGCGTTCGGCCAGCGCCATCAATGTCATTCCGCCCATGGAATGACCGCCGAGCACGATCGGGCCGACGGGTGCATATGCGGAGATGACTGCAGCGAGATCGTCGGCGAGAAGCTCCAGGCTCGCTGGAGCAGATTGCGACTGCCCGTGTCCTCGATGGTCATAGGCGAGTACACGCACGGTGGGATCCGCCGTGACGACGAGTTGTGCGACGTCTTCCCAACTCCCATGAGAAAGCGCCAGCCCGTGTGCCAGGATGATTGTCACTCTCGGGCTCGTCGATCCCCACTCGGCGATATGCAAAGCAGGCCCAGAGTCCCGCTCAAGCATGTATTTTCGGGGAGCCACAAAGATCGTAGATCTCGAGGTCATAATTTCAGTTCCCTACTACTGACAGTGTCGCTGGCTACTTGACCGGAAGGGCCATGTCAACACCGCCGACATCCGTGATCTTCCAATCCGTGTTCTTGTCTAGCGTCACCGTGTAGGTGACAGTTGTTTGCGCGCCCTCCGGGGTCTGCGCACTGGTCGATGTCACACTCAAGAAGACGTTCACAACATAAACACCAGCGTCTTCTGATTTCACTCTCGCGGCGATTGGGGTCGCGTTCGAAGTCCACTTAAGTGGAAGTACAATGTCTTTGAGCTGCGGAGCAGTGAGGTCGAACTTGTTCGCTAGGGCGGGGGAAGTATTCGATTTCAGATTACGTACCCATCCATCGAAGTTCTGATAATCAATATTGGACGCGCCAACAGCGTACTCGGAGGCTACTTCTTCAGCCCTCTTTTCCGCGGACGCAATGGAGTCAGCTTCTCGCAGCTCATTCCTCGTAGAGAGCCACAACAGAAAGCTAACAGACATCCCAACGACAAGTGTTACCACTATCGCTCCGACAATGATCGAGCGCAAGTCCACCGACAGCGTTCTTCCCGGACCAAACCGGTTCCTGTTCGCTACGACCGACTCTGCCGGCGTACCCAACTTACTAGATACGGTCTCCGCTCTGCCGTCGATGTTGTCAGCGGTTTCTACGGGCATGAATATCTCCTCGGGTAGCGTGTTTCGGTCCTATTTGATGCCGATACGCACATTCAATGCACTGTCTCCAGTCGCGCTGAGAGCACGTGCTATCAAATCGCTTATGTCTATCTGTGGCATGGACATCGCCGCGCTGTCCGCCAGCGGTTGCACGGCTGGTGCCAATTCTTGCAAGTCGGGTCCAATGCGGCTGAGATATTCCGTGACCTCGCCGAGGAAAGGCACGACGCCGTTGCCTTGCAAGTAGTCGTCCGGCATGGTGCCGATACGGGCCAGCCGGGCGATGGAATCGGCGATGAGAGCACCCCACATTCCTGCCTCGTCCCACAAGGGACCAGCGGCTGCCATCCCGGGCCCGGCCCAAGCCATGTCCGCGCCCATCGTCTGTAGATCGACGAGGATGCTGCGGATGGCGGGCGACCTACTCAGAATCGTCTCCGACAACAGTGTCGTCGAGGCTGCCAGCCTCGGCATAACGGTGTCTGTTCCCGTCAGCGCTTGATCCAACGTCTTGACGATGTTGCTGATCGCCTGCGGATTCAGTTGTTCAAGCAGACCCGTAACAGTCTGCGCCACGTCTGGAATCGAACGGGGCAGTATTACTTGCACCGCGTCGAGGCGCTGGCCATCGGTTAGGTAGGGACCGGCGCCGTTCTTCGGCACGAACTCGATATAAGGCTCACCGAGACCTGATAGGTCTTCGACTGTCGCGGTCCCTGTTGCCGGAATTCGGTATCTCGACTCGAGGGCTAGTTGCATTTCGACACCGCGTTCAGCCTTCTCTATCGACGCGATCTCTCCCACCCTCACACCACGTAGGAGTATCGGTGAACCCACTAGCAGACTTCCCGCCTGGGGAACACGCAACGTCACGTTGATCGAGTCACTGAAGACATCTATTCGCAATACACCGAATGTGAGATAACCGACGCCCAGAATCAAAACCGACATGATAGCAACGAGGGATAGTCCCGAACTCAGTTTCATCGCACTGCTCCGATCATCCGCAATGCCGATAGAATTCCAGCGATCCGGTCGGCTTCGGATCCGGGAGAGCCTTCGGCAGTCTCAAGGCCGGCAACATTAACCTTCGGTCCGTGCTCCACGAATGGAATGACCTTTTCGCGCAAAAGCGCAATGATCTTGTTCAAGTTCGACGGGGCTGAGAGGTCCAACGGACGGGACGTGAAAAGGAGTGGTATAAAAGCACGGGCAGCCGCGTCGCCTGACTGCGCCAGCGGACCGATCCATCGGAGGGAATCTGTCAGTAGCGTGAATCCATCATACAGTGTGATCAAACCGATCATCGACGTCATCGACGCAGCCGCCTGATCCACTCCAGAATCTGTCAGCAGATACTCCAATTCGGGTGTTCGGCTCAGGACAGCATCGGTACTGGCCCGCAGTCCACCCAGTAAGCCGTCGATAGCATCCAGGTGCTGTGCCAAGTCTTCGATATCGGCACCCAGCACTTCCGAGATCGAGGCAGTCTCCCGTGTATCCGCCGGAAGCACCGAGTTCACGCGGTTGATGATCTCCTGAGCCTGCTGTATTCCACCCCCTTGGACAAAGGTCGCCAAGACGTTCATGGTGTCCTCAACCTGAAGCAACGGCTTAGTTTGTCCTCGATCGATTGTGGAGCCCGGCGCGATGAGGCCACCTCCGCCGGCCTCCGGGGTGATCAACGCTATGGAGACGTCACCCAGAATGGTCGGCTGGCGGAGCTCAGCCGTAGTTCCAACAGGCAACCGCACCGATTCGATTATTTCCACGTCGACCACGACATACCCGTCGTTATCTTTCCCGGCATCGATCACCGCAACGTCGCGGACAATTCCGGCACGCAGACCGTCGACCGTCACTCGTGCTTGTGACGGCAGGTTTAGCGTATTGGCGAACTCGATTCGGATACTATAGCGGGCCCCCGATATCCCAGTCCCAGGGACAGGAATCGAAGCTGGATCGAATCCGCAGCCGGGGACAAGGCATACAAGTGCCACAGCGGCCGCGGTCACGAATTGCGTCCGGCGGGTCCGGGAAGAAATGGCCACCGCGTCTACTCGCAGATTCATCATCGCGCACCCGCCATTCCGAGCACCAAGGGAATCAGAGAAACATTCGTCAAACCGTCCTCAGCAGTATCGCAACGGCCCTGTGCGACCAGGCCGATCGCGGCACATATTCGGTCAGCATCAGCTTGGGGCATGGCCACCCTAGGGGTTGCATACGTCAGAACGGGTCGACCGCTGTGCGCGTCGGTTACGTCCCCGAAGGCTTGCAGCAGCGGGGGCGCCATGTCGACAATGTCCCTCATTGTACCGATATTCGCGCTGGCGAGGCGCGCGAGGGGAACTGTCGCATCGAGACCTTGGAGGATTTGGTCACCAAACATAGTGGTGATTTCGTTCAGCCATGGCACGATAATTCGCAATGAGTCGATGATCGAGACTGTTCGCGCGAAGATTCCGTGGTCGATCACCGCCAGCCCCGGCGCCAGACGGGTGATCATGGATTCGATATCTCCCCATCCACGCGCGACACTATTCATCAAGCTGTGCAGCGAATCTATGAGGGCTCCGAGGTGTCCGGCGGCAGCGTTGGACGAGCCGAGCGCCCGGTCGAGTGTACGGATTATTTCATTCATTTTCGGACCTGTGCCGGACAACGAGCTGTCGAGTGCGGCGATTTCCTCGGATAGCTGCCCGCGCTGTGCCGGATCACTCCCATTGTCGATTTCTGCTGCGAGGGCACCCAACGCATCGAGTGTCTGTGTCATGCTTTTCGGAGTCAAAGTACGGGAAATGCACTTTCGGGGATCCCATTCAGCATCGGATTCACTGTTGTCGAGAATAGCCAAGGAGCGATCAGCAACGATGGTGTCTGAAAGGGTAGTGGCCGATACCTCACCACGCGGCGTATGGTTGGCGTCCACCTCGAAATCAACCTGCACCGCTTCGCCACGAGGTTCGATGTGCGTCACCGTGCCAACTCTGACGCCACGAATGGTGACGTGGTTTCCGGTGTACAGTCCAATTGCGTCCGGCATGGTTGCGCAGTAGTGCCGCATCGTCTTCGGAGGATTGAGTACCGCGAAATACCCAGCAACCAATATCGTGCATATAGCCCCGACGCCGAGGAGGGATATGAGGCCGCGGGAGGCCAGAATCCTATTCATCCTTAGCAGTCCTTTCCAGGGACGGGAATACAAAACGACTGCGCAACGACAACCGATGCAGACTGGTCAATAACGATGCCATCTTCTGAGGAAGCGACGGGCTGCAGTCTCGACATCAAGTCCCGAGTGCTTGTGATGATCTGCCCCATACCTTCGCCTAGACGGTTCAGTTCGGGTATGACCTCGGCCAGACTTCGGGCGATGGAATCCAGCCTTGACCGGTACACCGGCTCGAGTGCTGCGATCCGAGACAGAAGCTGTTCCATCAACCGGACTGCCTCGAAAATCTCAGCCTTTTTGCCGAGCCCCACCGTCTCCATAAGGTTGACACTTGCGATCAGTTCCCCGAGGATCGCCTTCGAGTTATTGATTGCACTGATGTACTCGTCGGCCATCGCAAGCGTTTCCGACACGTCCCGACTCTGACGGTCGAGAATTTCGACGAGCGATGTGAACGCATCGACTGCTCGCTGGATCCCTGCCGGCCCGGAAACGATCGCGCGGTTCATGTTAGTCAAGTTCTGCCGTAAGGTATCGCCCTCAATATCCGCGATCGGCTGTGCTGCGTCCTGAAAGGTCCGACCGAGGCTGTACGGGAGATGCACCCTGTCAGAAGGTATCGGGGCGCGAAGCGATGAAGTCCCTGCTGATGTCAAGGCGAGATAGTGCCCACCGATCAGAGTCAACATTCGGACGTCGAGACTTGTCTGATCGCCTATGAAAATATCATCGTCAATCGTAAAGCTCACGCGGACGTCCTTTCGACGCAGCTCAATCGATTTCACGGCGCCGACCGGAACACCGGCGATACGGACGTCATCGCCGACCTTTATGGACCCGAGTTCCGACATCTCGGCCCAGTACGTCGACTTGCCGAATGGCACCACGTACACCAAAACGCTCGCTAGCAACGCGACACCCATCAGGAATGCTCCGAGGGCGCCCCATCGCAATTCCCGCGAGTCACGTGATGAGGCAGCCGTTGGCGCCCAGCCAGCGAATCTCCCGATAATGCTGACTAGTTTGGCTATCATCCTTTGCATATCGATATCCTTTGTCCCGTGATCATCACCTGGAAAGGATCCGGGCTGTCGACGTTCCCGTTCGAACAGTTTCGGTTCACGACAGGACTATCGGACGGGATCCAACTATTCAGGGTCTGGAGCATCGCTGGCAGTTTTCGGAGTACTTCGACTGCCTGTTGAGGATCTGGAAATATCGTCCGCAGCAGTGTATCGGCGTCCGGATTGCTACCAGGAGTCAACCCAATCGCGTCGAGGAGGCTGTTCAGCGGCGCGATCACGTCTGGAGCCATAAGAGCGAATTCGACGATTCCATCCACCTTGCTACGTAGCGTGGAGACAACCACCGACAGCTCCGAAACAAGCTGCACCAGATGTGAGGATCGACCGCCGAGATGGTCAGATATCTTTTTCAGATTAGCCACCAACGCGGTAATCACTGCCTGTCGGTCCATCGTATAGCTGGACAAGGTCTGGATAGAGTCGAGAACCGAACCGATACCCGAGCCGTCTCCTTCTATAGCGGCGATCATATTAGTAGCGAACTTATTTACTGCTGCTGGTGACAACTCGCTCAGAACCGGTTCCAGCCCGTTGAATAGAGCTGTGATGTCGAATGACGGGATGGTTCTGGAAGCCCCGATCCTACTGCCTGCCGCCAACTCCGCAGTGACTGGCGATGATTGTTGAACGTCGACGTAACGCTGGCCCACCAGACTCTGATATCGTATAGCTAGGACGGTGTTCTCGTATAAATGCCGATCGCGTTCGACCATGAACGTGACGATTGCGCGACCATCCTCAAGTGAGATCGAAAGCACTTTACCTATGCGGACACCGTTCATCCGAACATCGTCTCCGGACTTGAGACCGTTCGCATCGACGAACTCCGATGAGAACTGCTTAGTCCCTCCTGAGACCGGGCGTTGTACAGTCTGCGCGATTGCTGCGAGCAGCACTGCGATCACGACTACAGAAACCGCGAGCTTCGCGACTACCACCAATAGGCTGCCATGCCTGTTCATCGACCACCCCCGAAATACGGTGTCGGAACCAACGTTTCCGGCGATGACGCCGCAATCGCGGGAACTAGATCGAGAATCAGTTTGATACTCAGTACCGGGCCACTAGGCGTCGACGTGAACGACCGATCCAGCCGCGACAGTATCTCGGAGAGCTGCATGCTCGAAACACCAGGCGTCGAAACCATTCGACTGCCACTTGCAAGAATCGGCGTGAGCATTGCCGCGTATTCTGACAGATGCGCCTGCGCCGTGAATAGCGTTCCCGCGAGGGCGGGGAAGAAGCGTTGGCCTACAACACTGACTGTGGCGTCGAATAGTTCGCGTTGGTTATTCAGAATCTCGATGGTGGTGAGTCGATATATCAGGCCTACCGTGCCGTCGATCATCGATGCGCTGCCGACAAGCATCGAGCCGTACTGTTCCAGCAATGCCGAGACCGGCACAGAGCGTGTCTCAGCGACGTTCCGACCGGATACCACAATCGCCTCCATCAGTGGCGTGAATTGGCGGGCCGCTGTAGCAACCCGCACCAGCACGTCGGTGAGTTCCGGGGTAAGGAGGCTTCCCGTGGTCTCCGCGACTGTCCGAATCAGTACACCCATGGTCGCATCTCGCTGCCTGTCAGATCGAGGACCCGTCAGGTCGATAACAACGCCGTCTCGCAGGGGTGTGCCCCCAACGCCCGGTTTCAGCGCAACCTCGCTGATACCGAAGAGATTAGACGGCGAGTAGTCTACGAGAAGGCTGTCGGTGAGCCCGCTCGAGTTTGTTCGATCAAGCATCAAAGTCACCTGTTTCGCCCCATCACCTGAGCCGATGGCAGTGACGGCACCGATGCCGACACCGTCGAACTGCACCGGCGTTCCCACGCCGACGCCGTCTCCGATTTTCTCGGTGCGCAACACCACGAGCATTCGGTTGTCGCCGCGGGCCGCATTGCCAACTGTCCAAGCGGCCGCTACTGACAGTGCCGTCAGCACGGCGACCATACCGACAATAATCGACGATCGCTTTGTTGCCGATACTCCCGGCATTTCATATCGAGACATCGGCGCTCACCCTGTGAATTCGATCGCGGAGTTGACACCCCACAGGAGGATGGTCAATACCATGTCTAGACCGATGATCGCCACAAAACTTGCCCGGACGGCACGGCCGGACGCAATTCCGACGCCTTCCGGCCCGCCTGTCGCGAAGAACCCTTGATAACTGTGAATCAAGATGACAGCCGTCCCGAATACCAGAACTTTGATCACAGCAGCAGTGATATCCCACCCGCTGATGAATTGATAGAAGTAGTGATCGTAGACACCTGCGGCCTGGCCGTGCAGCTGGACGATCACAGTCCGGCACGCCGCGTAGCTGAGGATTAGCGCGATAAGAAAAGTCGGAACGATCGCCACCGCGCCGGCAACAATCCTGGTCGTTACAACGAAAGGAATCGATCGCAATCCAAGCGATTCGATGGCGTCGATCTCCTCTGAGATCCGCATCGATCCGATTTGGGCGGTTATACGACACCCAGCTTGTGCGGCGAATCCGACTCCTGCCGCGATCGGCGCTAGCTCTCGGGTGTTGGCGAAGGCTGAGACAATGCCTGACACCGGCCCCATACTGATGAGGTCTAGAGTCGCGAATGACTCGACGCCGACCGAGCCGCCGATGACCAGTCCCAGCACCACCAGCATCGGGACCGTTCCACCGCCCACGATGATCGAGCCTTGCCCCCACGTCATATCCGTGATCGCGCGCATTGTCTCCGCTCGATATCGTTTGAGCGTGAACGGTATCGCCGACAATGCCTGCCAGATGAAATTGAGGACGAAACCTAGAGGCTCCACCGGAACGACACGGTGCCCGAGTGACGCCGCAGTTCGCCGGGCCTTCACTAGCCGCGGGGGAGTGTACTTCATCTCCGACATCTATGCCAGCCTTGTTGGAAGGAACATTGAGACCAACTGAGTGACCAATAGATTCACGACAGCGACAGAGACGACGGAGAGAACAACTGCCGCGTTCACGCCATCCGCTACTCCACGTGGACCACCTTTGGCCTCAAGACCCCGCTGGCACGCGATCATCACGACGATGAAGCCGAACAGCACAGACTTGACAATCGACACGCCGATATCCGCCATTACGGTGAAGGATCCGAAGGTTCCCCAATAGCTGCCGGGCGTCACCCCCTGAGGACCGACCGCGACTGCATATCCCGCCACGACCCCTACGAAGATGATCAAGACATTGAGCATCGGTGCAACGAGAATCATCGCCACCATCCGGGGAATCACGAGGCGATGCATAGGACTTATGCCCATCGTTCGCATGGCGTCGATCTCTTCACGGATGTTGCGGGCGCCCAAGTCGGCCGCGATCGCGGCCGCGCCAGCCGCGCCCAGCAACAATCCTGTCGCCATGGGGGCGCCCTGTTTTATTACCCCCAAACCGCCGGCTGCACCGAGAAGCGAATCTGCGCCGATCTGATGGATCAGGTTCCCGACCTGAACCGAGACGATAACCCCGAATGGCACGGCCATTAGAATTGCCGGAATTGCGGTAACCGTAATCAAGTACCAGGATTGATACAGCGCCTCACGCCATTGAAACTTCAATCCGGCAATGTCACTCGCGGCACCCATCGCGGCTGAATACGCCATCCGCGTAGTCCGACCAAACGTTCGGAGGCCAGAGACCACTGTTCCGGATAAATTCTCACGAATTACTCGGGCCGACGCCGACAACTCGCTACGCGCAGGCACCACGGCAGATTCCCATCTCGTCTCTCGCATCGTTGTCCGAGATGGCGGCGGGCGCAAAGAACGCATCGGTTCGGCCGATCTTGCACCCGACGCACTCGGCTGGTGTTGGCCGGAAAGCTGTGCCTTGCTGAGTTGCGGCCAAGTGCGCCATCACGACCACGCCACCTCCATGTGTGCTACGGCAAGTACTAGATACTCAAGGTACGAGTATGCGTCCTGGGTCACACCCTGTCAATAGACCATCAGACTCCAACGGATGCGTAACAGCAATCGATCCGCTAACTTGCGATCCGATCCGACGATCGCCGCTTGGCGATGGATTTCGAGTCGCTCGCGACCTCCACCGGATGCAAGCTCGCCGACACGCCAGACCCATCAGCGCGGTCTCGCCGACCGCGATATGCCCCTTCATCGCCGCATGACCGTCTCGAAGCCTTCCCGTAACTCCATTTTCGAGCAGTCTCCATGCATACACAGCAGAATCTGCCGGGAGAACGGTCCGGGGAAGACCTGGCCCATCATCACTCGCGCAAGGTGACCGAGATGGCATGAGCAAAACTACAGTTAACTTCATGCGGGCGCGAGTGCTTCCGCCAGCCATGATGGAATCTGTCTCGGCCGGTCTTCTAGGTCTGGTCTTACCCTGGTTTCACGGAGCCGTGGACCTCATGCCACGATGGTTGCGTTCTCGTACTCCATCGAGGTCAGCATTCCGATGCCGCTATGCCGCCGCTGCCGGTTGCGGAAGAGCTCGAGGTATCGAACATCGCGTCTTGCTCCGCATATACACCCGTGGCGTCGGACGCGGCGTCGAGCCTCCAGCCCGATGAACCCACCGATAGCCGACGTCAGGCGAAACTCCCGCGGCAGCGGCCCGGTTCCTGGCTCCTCGATCCAGAAACTCTGAAGCGCTATCTCGTCCTCGGACACCTCGGCGCCGAACGGACCGCCGAAGTCGTCCGCGACAGCCTCATCGCCGCCGTCACCGAACTACCCGCGACCCCCCACCGCACCGCGACTTGGGACCAGGATGCCGAGACAGCCGAGCACCGATCCCTTTCCCATGGCCACCGACATTCGCGTCTTCTTCGCCGATCCCGGCGCACTGTGGCAGCGCGGCAGCAACGAAAGACACCAATGGTACTCTGCGGCAGAACCGAGGTCGCCGAGGAACTCACCGGCCGTCCACAGAAAAATTCTCGACTGCGACACACCAGCCCAACGTTTGGCTGCTTTGATGGACGCTTCATAGTCCGGCCGTTGCGACGACTCCTGGATCCAAGATGTTTCATGATCGAGCGCACCTGTCCAGAGCCAACCTCGATACCCATGCCGATAGTGAGCTCGGCGTGCATGCGGTGCACGCCGTAGCGGCCACGGGAGGCCAGATGGATAGCCCGGATCGTTTCGGCGAGCATCTCGTGGCGCAGTCGGCGTTGGCTGGGTGATCGGTTGCGGTGATGGCGGTAGCCGCGCTCGGACACGCCGAGCACACGGCTGGTGGTGCGGATGCTGATTCCTTGCCCGGTCAAGGTCGAGACAGCCGGGGACCGCCTTTTGAGCCGAGCGTGGGTCGTCGAAAACCTTCGCGGCCAACCCCGAGTCGCTCGCAGCTCCTCCTCGAGTTGCTTGATCCTGTTCAGCGCATCCCTCAGTTGCGCCGATTCGTCCATGGATGTCCCGGGGGCCTCACCGCGGGCCTGGTGTTCCACCGCTACAGCGTGGCTCGGTGACTCCAGATCACGGGCGACATCGGCGACCCTGCGTCCTTTATCGACGACCAGAGCGACAGCGCTTTCACGGAATTGTGGGGAGTACATCATCGGCATGAGCGGAGATCCGTCCATCGAACGGTTGGAAACTCACAACTCAGCGGACAGAATTCCTAGACAGCCCAAGGCGGTCCTCAACCCGTGACGGTTTGCCGACGGCCCGGCGTCATTCTGTGACACGGTTGAGATTGGTCTCCAAACTGCCCGAACTGGCTCAAAGGGGCAAGGCTGGTGCCAGCACAAGCAGGACGAACGGAGAGCACATGCAATGCTGCCCAGGCCGCGCACTATCGCCAGTTGGCCATCGCTAGCGACCTCAAGTCCGCGCCTCTCCCGCTATCTCTGGCCGGCGTCATATGCGGCTGATGGGCCTCTCACCCTTCAGCCGCCTGGCCTTTGCAAGTCGCGATGTGCCTTCTTGCAATCAGAGAACAGCCCGTCAGCAGGCGTTCCCTTGGCAATGGTGTCGTGCAAGGCGCCATGACCAGCATCCAACCGCCGGAAGCGATCGGGCCTATAGGGTGCGTCCGAGGAAGTCGGTGACAACCTGCGTGAATGCGTCATTGTCATCTCCTGCCACCATATGGCCAGTTCCGGAGACATCGGTCGTCTCCGCGTGCGGCACAATTTCCAGGAATTCTGCAACGGTCTCCTGCGATACCAGATCGGACAGGGCACCGCGCACGAGCAGGGTCGGCGCGACGACTCTACCCGCACCCGCGACGAGCAATTCTACAAGTGTGTCGAATTGCTCGGCACCGGCAGACGCGTCCTGTTGCAACGCCTGAAAACGACTCGTGATGAAGGCGGGATCCCATCGCCACACCCATCGACCGTCGGCTCGTTGCCGCAGTACCTTGTAAAGGCCCTCAAGCCGCACCGGTCGTTCGCGGTGCGGGTTGTATGCCGCGATGACGTCGGCAGCGTTTTCGAGGTTCGCGAATCCGTCAGGATGCGCGGACATAAACGAGACGATGCGTCGAGCGCCATCGAACTCCATCCGTGGGGTCACGTCGACCAGCACCACCGCTCCCCACAACTCGGGGGGCGCAAGCAGGTGCGCGGCAAGAACGGTCATCCCGCCCAATGATGCTCCGACGACCGCGGGCGCGTCCTCGGTGCAGAATCGTTCTCGCATTATGAGCAGGTCATCGACAAGGTGCTCGACGTCGTATCGTCCGTCGGGGGCCCAGTCACTGTCGCCGTGCCCACGTGCATCGTATGCAACTACTGTGTAGCCGCGATCGCGCAGGCGGAGCGCTGAGGTGGTCCAGGCGTGACGACTCTGCCCACCTCCATGCAGCAGGATCACAACCTGCTGGTTGGAACCATGGGGATAGTAGTCGGCCGCCAGCGTGATTCCGTCACGCGCCAGTACCTGCATCTCGATAATGCCATCCGTCACGAGCTGCCGCCCCCGTCGCTGACGATCGTAACCGTTCCCTGAGCGGCGCACACTGGCCTGCCGTCGTTGGTGATGTCGATGCGTGCGACGCCCGATCGCCTGGTCAGGGCAATGACATCTGCCGTGGCGATGCATACGCCAGCCGTGACCGGCCGCAGAAGATTGATCTTGAACTCGGTTGTCGCGACCCAGCAGCCGGTCGGGATCACCGGATAAAAGACAACACCCAGGCAATGGTCGACCATGGCTGACAGGCAGCCACCATGCAATGTACGGAAGGGGGTAAGGAGCTCGTCTCGCACCTCCATCTCGGCGATCAACCGACCGGCGCTCAGTTCGGCATGACGAAATCCGAGATAAGCCGAGATGCCGCCCACATCCGTTGCTGCGCCGAGCACCTGCCCAGCAACTCGGGGGTCGAACTGCGGGAATTCCATCGGAGCCTCCTCCGTCTCTGCGTTGACCTGCCCCAAGGTGACACTACTGCCCAAGGTGACACTACTGCAGATTTGTGTCACCTGCATTGCCGATCTGCACGTCGTCGTGACAGCGGTGCCGATCCAATTCGGTAGACGCTGGTACGACGATGGCAGGCAGGAGGCAGCGGCAAAGGTACGCACGGAGGCCAGCAGGGCTGCGTCGTCTCGGACCGCGCACGGTGAGCAGGCTGAGGATCGTCCGCAGGATCCACTCCGCGGCGTCGTCCACTGAGATCCCCGGCTGCAGGTCATCGCGGTGACGGGTGAATACCGGTCGCAGGAACTCGGTGACGAGTTCGAAGAGGGCGACCGATGTGGACTCTGTCAGACCGATTCCAGCGAGGCGATCATCGCTGACGAACAGAGCGGAAATCGACTTCTCTCGGCTGGCGGCGTGAACAGTGGTCTCTACGAAGACCAGCACGGCAGATGCGAGATCAGGCTGTCCGGCGAGTGGCCCGCCAATCCCGTCGAGGTAGCGGCCGGCCGTCCGCAGGACGACGCCCGAGACCACCGATTCACGGTTCGCGAAGTGCCGGTACACCGTGGCCCGAGAGACGCCGGCCTGCCGAGCGATGTCCTCCATCGTCGTCGCCGAGAATCCGACCTCTTCGAAGCAGAACTCTGCGGCATCAAGTAGGGCATCCCGGGTGCTACCCAGGGCCGAGAATCGCGCGCCGCGACGTGCAGATTTCGTCGTCACCACAACAAGTATGCCGCTACTTCGTCGAGGAGCGCATCCCCCTCTGTCCTCTACCGGTGCGCATCTCTGCGGCCGGGCAGCGATACAGATCTGACATTATGTCGCGCTACCGCCAACTGAGTCGTCACGCAGCTGAGGCAGGAGGTGGCGGCGCGCGAATCGGCGCGCACCCTCAGGGGTATCGAGGGATATGCGGGTCGATGGGGTCAGCACGAACGACAGGATCACGCGGACAGTCAGCTCGGAAACCACGTGAAGTTCGACATCCGTGCGGGCAGCATCAACTTCTTGCGCGAGTTGGTCGGCCAGAAAGTTCGACGCGGTCGCGACAAGACCCCCTGCCTCGATCGTGAGAAACGGCAGTAGTGACTCCGGCTCGGTCTCCAACAGCCTGTTGAGCAGGGCGTGCCCCCGTACTGCCTTCAGCGTGAAAACGAATCCTTCGACGATCTTCTCCTCGAGATCCTGATGATTTGACACCTCTGCTTCCAACTCAACGAGGAACCTGGCGAGTTCTCGCAGAATCACCGCCTCGACAATGCGCCCCTTGCTCGGGAAGTGTCGGTACAGCGTCACACGTGCCAGCCGTGCGCGACGAGCGATGTCTTCGATCCGTGTGCGGCTGATCCCGACAACTTCGAATTGCCTTAGCCCGGCGTCGAGGATACGTTCCGAGGTCCCAGACGGCGACGGCGTCCGGATCACCGCGATGGCCTTCAGAAGCAACCTGGTGTAGTTCATCGTCGTGATCGGATCCTTCGAGCCGGGCAACGTCGCCGGGTGTCATGTGGGCAGGGGTCGTTGGTCGACCGTTGAGTATGCACCCAATGAACCTCCGTACGCCATACTTTCAAACCCCTGACGTGGGCATTGAAACGATCATACTAGGTGAGTACCATCGTTCCTGTGGTACGCAACGGGGCGCCCCGGTGCAAGTCCGGGCTGACGACGAACGAATGGATGAGGACCAACACGCGCGGGTCCTCATCGTCGGATGTCGTCGCCTCGGGACTGGCCCTATCGGAGAGGGAGTGCTCTGGCCTTGCAATAGTCATCATTGGAAGCGGTGTCCGAAGTGCGGTGTGGGCGTCGGCGGTCTCGCTTGTGCGCACGCGTTTCGGGGCTGCTTGCTCACTTGGTGGCGCAGTTCACGCTCCCGGTGTCAAGCATTGCGGACCTACACTCCCCTGCGTTCACGCCGCTACGCTCGCGGCTTGTTCACTGCCCGCCCACAGCAGACTGACGTCTGAGCTCTCCGCACGATCTGCCTTTCCCGGTGCCCTCGGTCGTGCGCCGAACGCCCCGACGGTGTCGCTCTCCTGGTGCGCACGACCATGGATGGCGGGCCTGTCGGTGGTCCGCCACGCGATTAGAGGGCTTTCAAATCGCCATCGCGGAGTACCCGAGGCGGGGCCTCTGCCCGTCGATTCATGGCCAGGACGTACGCCTAATCGCAGCTGCGATCGCCTGACACCTCCCCCCTCGCCGGCCTCGACCTCGCTAACGGACGCAAATGGCGCGCACGGGCCCGCGATTTCAGGAGACCCCGCTGCGCCGCGGCCTTCGCCCGGCGCCGGATTACTCACGGCCAGCATGCGCCAGCGACGAGCGTTTTCGTCTACTGGAACGAGTTCCAAGAGTTTTGTCCGACAATGCCACACGTGAGCGGCTACCGCTGCGAAATGCACGGCCTCCGGACACCAGGCCAAGATTTTGTGTCCATATTTGCGAAGGAGTAGAGCGATGTCAATCGATTTGCCGCACACCTTGGAAATCATAAAACAACGCCAATGGGCACTCGGCGACTTCGACTGGGGGGAGCCCGGCGCGGACACGATAACGGCCGAGCAGCTCCCGCAGGTCAAGCAATTCATGTCCGATCTGGTCTGGATCGAGCAGGTCGGCTCGCGCGCCTTCGTCGCGCTCGGCCGTCAAACCAAGGACAGTACGCTAGCTGAGATCTACCGCTACTTCCAGGCCGAGGAACAAAAGCACGCAAACGCCGAGCTGGCCCTCATGCGCCGTTGGGGAATGCTCGATGACGACGAGATCCCAGAACCGAATATCAATATCCGACTAGCCATAGAATGGCTGGACAGCTACGCAGATGATCTGCCGCTGTCCGTACTAGGCTCAGCGATTCCGATGCTCGAGGTGGCACTCGACGGAGCACTGTTGAAGTTCCTACTTGAGGAGATCCAGGATCCCCTGTGCCACAAGGTCTTTCAGCGGATCAATGCCGATGAGTCCCGTCACCTAGCTGTGGATTTCCATGTGCTGGACATGATTGGAGCGGGGCCGATACACCGACTGCTGATCGAAGCCGCCGGCGCCGCGCTGCGCCCATCCCTACTCATCGGCATCCTCACCGGGTTGCCCCTGCTGACCCGTATGCACGACAGCATCATCGCGATGGGACTCGACGAACAGATGCTCTTCGACGCGATTCGGAAGTTCGGCATTATCGGTGACCGGAGCGTCGCCACCCGCCGCAATCCGATCTACCAACTCGTCAAGTACTACGGTGAAATGGTCATGGACCAGTCGCACCCTTATCATCGACTACTCGGCAATGCCCTGTTGACGATCACTGAGCACTACCCTAAACAATGGCTCGGTTCGACTCCTTCCTGGATCAACGAGCTCACTTACCAACCGGTGGCCGCAGCATGATCGACGAGGGGCGGCCGACAGACGATGACCCCGGGCAAACAATTCCCGGTCCCACACGAGTCGTGATCATAGGTGCCGGGTTCTCGGGAATCGGCACCGCGATCCGATTACGGTGCGCGGGGATCGAGGACGTCGTGGTTCTCGAGCGCGCACCTGAGCCCGGCGGTGAGTGGCGCGACAGCGTTCATCCGGACGCATCCTGCGGTCGTCCGTCAGTACTGCGGTCGTTCTGGTTCACACGGGATCCCGCCTGGAGCCATAGGTATACGCCGGGCGTAGACGTCCGTGCCTACATGCGCGGCGTGATCACCCGGCATGGTCTCGATGGACGGATTCGCTACGGGTACAACGTAAACGGACTCGACTTCGACGAGGCTCGAGGGACCTGGCATGTGCGTGTCTCGACCAGCAGTGGCGAGGAGGAGAGCATCACTGCCCGCTCGGTCGTGGTGGCGACTGTGCCGTTCTCGAACGCAAGCAGGCGCGAGATCGTGGGCGCCGACGACTTTCGTGGCCACAAGATAGACGGTACCCGATGGGACGCCGGTATGGATGTCACCGGACTGACGGTGGCAGTCGTCGGTACCGGCACCAATGCAGTCCAGATGATCCCGGAGTTGGTGGACCGAGCCCGCCACGTCACCGTATTTCAGAGTGCACCGCGATGGGTTCTTCCCCACCCGCAGTACGGGACGGCAGGGTGGAGACGTTCGCTATTCGAGAAACTACCGCTGGCCGAGGATCTAGCCCGGAGTGCCCACTTCTGGGCGTACGAGTCTATCGGATACGGTTTGGTTCGAACAACAGGTCTCACCACCGCGCTGGAACAGGTATCTAAAATCCAGTTGAGGCTTCAGGTCAAAGATAGATGGGCGCGACGGCAGCTCGCACCGGACAACCGGGCGTGCCGTCCGCGATTGCTCATCTCAAATGATTTCTTACCGGCTCTAGATCGGGACAACTGCAGACTCCTCACCTTCCCGATCATTCGGCTTACGGAGCACGGAATCCTCACGGTTGATGGCGTCGAGCGCCGCTTCGATACGATCGTTTTCGATGCACCCGGCGAGGCTGGAGTACCATTCCCGGTTCGTGGTTGTGGCGCACGTCTCCTCCAGGAAGAATGGGTCGAAGGAGTTTACGCGTACAAGAGCATACATCTTTCTGGGTATCCCAACCTACATTTCACTTTCGGACCGAACTCCGGTCCGTATTTCTGCACAGCCCTAGCCTATCTGGAGGCGCAGATAGATTACATCGTAGAGTCGGTGCGGACGCTGGAGCGATGGGGGCTCCGATATATTGATGTACGAAAGTCAGCGCAGGACCGATTCAACGCGGTTGTTCAACGGCACTTGGCTCGCACGACTTGGAACTCTGGATGCGTTACTTGGCCTGTCGGGGAAGATGGTTTTAATCCCGCGGCTTTCCCGGGCTTGGCTCGACAATTCCGTAGCCAAATGACTCAGTTCGCCCTATCCGACTACCACGCTGTGCCCTAGGAGCTGCGGTCAGGTTCAGTTGCTGAGTCGTCGCGGTCTGATACTGCGGCACCGACATTCAGGAATCGATAGTGGATGTCGATGCGGCGTTCCATCGATCACCGTTCGCCGATATTGGTGGGGTCGGGCCGCTGGGATCTTCCTCGGACTAGGTGTGATGTCCAGGGAGGTTGTCCCGCTCCCCGCGGGTAAGTCGATGTGACAGGCGAAGGCCCCCGGTAGTGAAGTGGAGCTGTCTAGGAACCGCTTCACCACAACCCGGAGGCCTTCGTGTCCCACGCTAACGCAGCCCTGACTCCACGAGCACGACTACGCCTGGCCCAACTGATCGTCGACCGCGGCTGGACATACACAGCAGCAGGCAAGCTGTTCATGGTGTCTGCGCGGACGGCCGGGAAATGGGCCGACCGCTACCGCGTCGAAGGCCCGACCGGGATGGTCGACCGCAGCTCACGACCAACCACACAACCGAACAAAACACCACCACACCTGGTGCGACGCATCGTGGCATTGCGTTGGCGGCACCGGTTGGGTCCGATCTAGATCGCGGGCCGACTCGCGATGCCGGCCTCGACCGTGCACGCAGTACTGGTTCGCTGCCGAATCAACCGTTTGTCGCGCATCGACCGTGTCACCGGTGAACCGCTGCGCCGCTACGAACATGCCCACCCCGGCTCGATGATCCACGTCGATGTCACCAAGTTCGCCAACATCCCCGACGCCGGCGGGCACCGTTACCTGCACCGCGCCCAGAGCAAGCGAACCGGGGAACGCGGCGCCGCTTACCGGCCCGTCATCGGCACGGCTTACGTCCATACCGTCATCGATGATCACTCCCGCCTGGCCTACGCCGAGATCTGCACCGACGAGAAGGCGGTCACCGCGATCGGGGTACTGCAACGCGCGGTCACCTGGTACGCCGAGCGGGGTGTCACCGTCGAGAAAGTATTGTCCGACAACGGATCAGCCTATAAATCACATGCCTGGCGTGATGCCTGCACCGAGCTCGGGATCAGGCATAAACGGACCCGTCCCTACCGGCCGCAGACCAACGGCAAGATCGAGCGATTCCACCGCACTCTGGGAGAGGGCTGGGCTTATGCCCGGCTCTACGATTCGACCGAACAACGCAACACAGCACTACCGGGCTGGTTGCACTTCTACAATCACCATCGAGCCCACTCCGCGATCGGAGGTCGGCCACCGGTCACCCGACTGACCAACCTCCCTGGACATCACAACTAGGCGGGTTCGAGCTCTATGACGGCACCGTTCAGCACAAGCTGATGCGGTTGCACCAGATCCGCTATGAGGTCGACATCGTACCCTACGACTGGGCGTGGAATGTCATCGCCGTGCTGCTGCTCGTGGTGGGCGTACTGCTGTTGGGTGTAGCACGTCGCCGCGGTGCGGCGGCGCCACGATAGCGGCCGGGCCGTGCACGAACATCACAGTCCCGACGTATCGGGTGAGTATCTGACCGGGATCGTCGTTGTGCTCGTACTCGCCGCCGTCGGTGCATATCTGGCGGCAGTGTGGCGGCTACGGGCCCGCGGTGACCACTGGTCGTGGTGGCCGGCAGCCGCGGCTCTGAGCTGCGGTGTGCTGCTGATCGTTGCGGCGCTCGCGCCGCTGCCGGGCGAACCGTTCGCCACGCACATGGTGGTGGGAATGGTGGCGCCGCTGGCGCTGGTGCTGGCTCGCCCGATCACGCTCGCGCTCCGCGCGTTGGGCAAACCGGCCAGGGCCAGGTTGCTCGGGATCGTGCGGTCTAGGGTCGTCGCGGTGCTGATGTTCCCGCCGGTGGCGGCGGTGCTCGATATCGGCGGATTATGGCTGCTCTACCGCACCGGCATGTTCGCGGCCGTGCATGACCGGATGGGCCTGCATGCGGTGGTGTTCGTACACGTCTTCGCCTCGGGGGTGCTGTTTTCCGCGGCGGTGACCCAGCTCGAGCCGGTACGGCACCGGTACTCGCTGCTGCTGCGGGCGGCGACGCTGGTCGCGGCTGCCGCGGGGCATGCGATCTGGCCAAGACCTTGTATGCCTCCGGACCGGCGGGAACATCGTTCGCTGTCGGCGATGTGCAGCTCGGCGCCCAGATCATGTATTACGGCGGTGACGTTGTCGAACTCGCGCTCGCCGCGGTCCTGGCCGGCCAGTGGTACCTCGCGACCGGGCGCGCTCAACGCCATGTACTACGGCGACAACAACAATGGCAGCCGGTGACGTCGCACTGACGCCGATGTCCTCATTTTCTTCGGGGACGCCACCACGGTGTGCCCGCCTGCACGCGCGGGTGGCCAGGGCACCACTGTTCGGGTTCGACTCCGGCCCGGACACGGTCGATGTGGGCGCAGCACCCCGACCAGGTGGTCTTGGCGCAGGTCTGGCATCGCACGGGGGAGCACATCAGCGGCCCGCCTCGGTGGTGGTCTCGATTTTCGGGGGACCTTGGTAGGGGCGGTGCAGGGCGGCGAACCCCGGGGT
This sequence comes from Nocardia canadensis, assembly GCF_032656385.1. Lineage (NCBI taxonomy): Bacteria > Bacillati > Actinomycetota > Actinomycetes > Mycobacteriales > Nocardiaceae > Nocardia > Nocardia canadensis. Next base: position 34,118 of record NZ_JAVCWB010000008.1, on the reverse strand, counting down.
GGTGGCTGCGGTGACCATCGCCTCGAGCAGGACCGGGCCCTGCTCGGCGGCAGGGGTTTCGGTCAGGACGGGTCCCTGGAAACCGTGGCCGTCGATGACGATGATCGGACTGCCGCCGGTGCCTCCGAGGGCATTCTGGCTGGCCTGGTGTGAGCGGGTGACGGCGCTGTCGAGACCGGGGTCGTCCAGGTACTGGGCCAGTGCCGGGTCCATGTCGGCGTCGGACAGTGATTCGGCGAGCGCGGTGGGCCCGAGGTCGTTGCCGTGCGTGTGCAGCCGGTTTCCGGCGGTGTCGTAGAGTCGCGCGAACGCCTCGGGCCCGCCGGTTGCGGTGGCTGCGGCGAAGACCCTCCCGATGACCGAAACGAAGCTCGATACCGCCTCGGCGAAACCACCCGGCACGACCTCCGGGCCAGGACTGCTGGGCCGGTGGGGCGCGTTCATGGCCGGGCGCACCCGGGCAGTGATCGGGATATGGCTGCTGGTGCTGATCGCACTGGGCGCCGCCGCGCCGAGTGTGTTCACCTCCCTGGCCGGGGCCGGGTGGCAAGCCAACGGCTCGGAATCGGTCCGCGCCCGTGAACTCGCCCAGCAGCACTTCGGTGGTAACTCCTCGGCCGCGGTGCAGGTGGTGATCCATTCCGACACCGCCACCATCGGTGCCCCGGCGATGGCACGGGTGGTCGAGCAGGCCACGGCGGTCTTCGCCGGGGACGAGCGGATCGGGCAGGTGATCGCCCCGCAACCGGGGTTCACGATCAGCCCTGACAGACACACCGGCATCGTGATCGCGGGCGCCAATGCCTCCACCGATGACATGGTCAAAGCCGTCGACGAGCACAAAGACTCGTTGACCGCGCTGTCCAAAGACGGCATCGAGGTGTATCCGACCGGGGCGTCGGCGTTGTGGAGCGATTTCAATGTCGCCAACCACGACGCGATGATCCAGGCCGAGATGCTGTCGTGGCCGGTCACCCTGGCGATCATGGTGCTGGCGTTCGGATCGCTGGTCGCGGCCGGGCTGCCGCTGTTGCTGACCCTCGCGGGCTTGGTGGCCTCCGCGGGTGGGTTGGTGCTGCTGAACCAGATCACTCCGATCTCGGTGTGGGCGATGAACTTCGCCATGATGTTCGCCCTGGCCCTGGGCATCGACTACGCGCTGTTCCTGGTCGCGCGCTTCCGCGACGCGCTGGCCCGCACCGGCGATCCCCGCGCCGCGGTCGCCGAAACCATGGACACCGCAGGCAAAGCCGTCCTGCTCTCAGGGCTGACGGTGCTGGTGAGCTTGTCGGCGGTGCTGATCGTGCCCGCTCCCGCCGTGCGGACCATGGCGGTCAGGATCATGCTCGCGGTGGTGTTCGTCCTCGCCGCGACCCTGACCCTGCTGCCCGCCGTCCTCGGCGCGCTAGGCACCAAGATCAACGCCGCCGCGCTGCCCTACACGCGCCGCCAGCAGCACCGCTCGCCGGTGTTCGCGCGCTGGGCCCAGATCCTGCACAAGCATCCGTGGCCGTTCGCCGCGGTGGCACTGGCCATCCTGATCGGGCTGGCCGCGCCGGTGTTCGGGCTCAAGACCGCGATGCCCTCGATCGCGGTCGTGCCCACCGACGCGCCGGTGCGCCAGGGCTATGAACTGATCGCCGAGCAGATGGGGTCCGGCGCTCCGGGCATGCTCTCGATCATCAGCCCGACCGCCGACGCGGCGGCCAGCGAGACCATCGCGCGCGCCAGCGACGGCATCGTCATGCTCACCCCGCCCCAGCCCGCCGCCGACGGCGCTGATGTGGTGATGATGCAGGCCATGCCCGCAGTCGATCCCTCGGCACCACAGATGGCCGAAATCCTGGACCGGTTGCGCGCCGACCTGCCCGCCGACGCGGTGGTCGGTGGCGCGGCGGCGGAAAACCTCGACCTGAAATAAGCCCTCGACGACTACCTGCCGATCGTGGTGGCCATCATCTTGGTGCTCGGGTTCGTGTTGTTGCTGATCGCGTTGCAGGCCCCGCTGATCGCGGCCTTGGGAACCCTGGTCAGCTTGCTCTCGACCGCGGCCGCGTTCGGGGTGGCCAAGCTGATCTTCCAGGACGGGCACGGCGCCGAGCTGCTGGGCTTCACCCCGCAGGGGTTCCTGGACGGGTGGGGGCCGGTGTTCTTCTTCGCGATGATCTTCGCCATCGCGATGGACTACACGGTGTTCTTGCTGGCCACCGCCAAGGAACACTACGAACGCTCTGGCGACCCGCACGCCGCGAACCTGGACGGGCTCGCGCATTCGGGGCGGGTCATCTTCGCCGCCGCGGCGGTGATGGTGGCGGTGTTCTTCACCTTCGCCCTGGCCGACCCGCTGCCCCCGAAGGAGATGGGCATCATCCTGGGTGTCGCGGTCCTGCTCGACGCACTGCTGGTGCGGCTGGTGCTGCTGCCGGTGATCCTGCGCCTGACCGGGCACGCTGCCTGGTGGAGCCCGGCGTGGCTGACCCGGGTGCTTCCCACCATCAGCTTCGCTCACCACTGAACCACCGGCCAACCCACTTCCTCGGATCCCCCGCTCAATACCCCACGGGGTATATTGGGGAGGATCCGAGAAGGGAAACATCGATGAACGCCAACGACGAGGCGATGACGCAAGTCCTCAACAGACTGCGCCGCGCCCAGGGCCAACTCACCGGGGTGATCGCCATGATCGAGGACGGGCGCGACTGCAAGGACGTGGTCACCCAACTCGCCGCGGTCTCCAAAGCGCTCGACCGCGCCGGATTCAAGATCGTCGCCACCGGCCTGCGCGAATGCCTCACCGAAACCCCCGACGGTGAGGCCGCGCCCATGAGCATCGACGAACTGGAAAAGCTCTTTCTCGCCCTAGCCTGACCCCACACAGCGCGGGGTCGGGTACGCACACTGGAAGGACTCCCGCCGATGGCATTGCCACCGCGACCGCACGGATGGACCATCACCCGCCTCGTCCCGGCCCTGGCCGGGACGCTGGTCCTGCTCAGCGTATTGCTGAGTGTGACCCTGTCTCCGTGGTGGCTGATCCTGGCCGCCCTGGTCGGGGCGAACTTGCTGCTCTACAGCGCGGCGGGCTGGTGCCCGGCCACCCTGGTGATGCGCCGATTCGGTCTGACCGACACGACCTGCCCAACCCCTACCGCCTGACCGCTCTCCTCGGATCGGAGCACACGAATGGACCTGGCCCTGTCGACCACGCTGCACACCACCTTCGACGACGCGCTCGAACGCACCCGAGACGCGTTGGCCGAGCAAGGATTCGGCATCCTCACCGAGATCGACATGCAAGCCACCCTCGGCCACGACATGGAGGACTACCGCATCCTCGGCGCCTGCAACCCACCCCTGGCCCACCGAGCGGTCGAGATCAACCGCCAGATCGGGCTGCTGCTGCCCTGCAATGTCGTGGTCCGTCGCGACCGGACCGACACCGACACCGACACCGACACCGACACCATCATCGTCGAAGCGATGAACCCTCAGTTCATGGTCGCAGTCACCGGTCAGCCCGCACTCGATCCGGTCGCCGAGGATGCCACCACCCGCCTGCGCGCAGCCCTGGCTGCGCTGGGGGCCACGGGGATTTGACATGACGCCCACCGTCCCGGTCTATCCCGGTCACTGCGCCAGACTGCCGCGCCTTCCCAACGAGCCGATCGTCCCTACGGCCCTGAGCCGATTATCGACGACCCGAATAACCTTGGCACGCCGCTCGGTGAGACCACCCACCACATCTCACTCCGGCCTTCGCCAAGCCTAGGATTTCCGACCGACCCGCCGAGCAAGCGCGCCGGTTCGAGACCTCGGACTCCGAGTGCACCGGTGGTGACTGGTTGCAGAGCGGGACCGATGGCGTCCTTGCCGGTGCCCGGCCCGGTGGGATGCGTATCGCACTCACATGTAGCACCGGTGCATCAGCCACTGGCACTGAAGCAATTGAATATCAAGGAAATGATAGAATGATTGCCAACGCGAGGTGGTATGACGTGAGCAATGGGGCTGGATACATTGCAGCGCAGCTTCCTTCCAGAACCCTCATCAGCAATTACAGTAGCTATAGCCCGAAATCCCTTCTAATCTGCAGCAGACCCCGCACCCCAGCGCGGTCCTGAACCTGCTCGTCGGCCGTGCTGGGCCTGGCAAGTAAAGGCAAAGCGACCGAGATGGTACGCCTGGAATGTAGGCCTTTGATCAGACTTCGTTGTCTTGCGAAATCCGCCTAGAGCAGTCCAATATTCTCGGTGTGCAGCGTCGCAGTCGGATCGATTCGGATTCCCCGGGCTCGTGACGACGCATCGATAATTCCCCAAATGATAGCGCTGAGATGATCCCGGAAGGCCGAGCGGGACATCGCGGATGGGTCGGCTTGCGAGTCAATCCACCAATCGGTTGCGGAGAGGCTGGCCCCTATGATTGACTGCACGACCAAATCTATGCCGGTGCTGTCCGCGCCAACGTTCTCCAACACGGCGGCGAAATGGCCAGCAATGAAACCGGCGAGCTCGCGTGCATCCTCCAGGGCCTGATCGGATTCTGATGAGCTCTCGCTAAAATGACTCCGCACGAGATATTTGAAAACGTTGCGGTGCTCGTCGACCAATTGCGTATATTGCTCGACGAGCTGATTCATCACTTTACCGATCGGCTCGGATCCGAAGTCGACCGCATCGAGAATGTTGGTCCACATGAGGTCCTTCGCCCGCTCCACCACAGCGGCACGGAGGCCCTGTTTGTCGTTGAAGTGGCGATACAGCTTAGGTTTTGTTGCGCCTGCTTCCCGGGCGATATCGTCCATGCTGGCCTCGGGGCCATATTTAGCGAAGGCTTGGTACGCGGCATCGACCAGCTCCGCGCGCACTACGGCCCGATGCTCTTCCCAACGGCTTGATCGTGCGTCAACTCGCCGAACCACCGAGCTACCGACCTCCAACATTTTCCGTCGCGCGCCTGCCACGATGCCGATCCTACGCTACGGGCTACACGGATGGACAAGTACACGAGGTCGGCAGCCCGTTAACGCCTGGATTCTGGCGATGCCACCGCTGGTTGTGGACGGTTAGCCGAATGTCACAATGACGGTATCGGTGATCGGTAGAGACTGGCAAGCCAGGCGGTCGCCCTCCTCGATGTCGTCCTCGTCGAGTACGTCGTTCACTCTCATCTGTATGTCACCATCTATGACCTTGCATACGCACGCGCCGCATCCGCCTTCGCGGCACGAGTACGGCGGCGAAAAGCCCTCGTTCAGCAGGACTTCGACGAGCGTAAGATCCTTGGGCCATTGAAGCTCGGCACGGTCACCATCCAGGTAGACCACGAGACGTGCCTGCTCCGTGGTCATCGACTGCTTGACGCCAATTTCGGTGTCGAACGGATCGGAACGAAGAGATTGGAAAATTTCTCGATGGAGATTGCCATGCGGGATGCCGACATGATGCGCTACGTCGCCCACTAGGTCCATGAAAGCCGCTGGACCGCACACGAAGTACATTCGATTCTTATATGCGCTGCAGAGTTCTGAGAGAGTTTCTCGGTCCGGGAGTCCTCGCTCGCTCTCCAGCCACTCTATGAGAATGAGCCGTTCCGGAAACTGTTTCGCCATATAGCGAAGGTCTTCGCCAAAAATTACGCTCTCTGCGTCCTGGTTCGCATAGAAAAGCACAAGATGGCCATCACCCTCGAGCAGAGCTGACTTGATAATTGAGATGATTGGCGTGATGCCGCTGCCAGCTGCTAGCAGTACCATATCCGAATTCAGATCCTGCGGCGTGAAGTGTCCGCTAGGCGGTAGCACGGACACGATAGTGCCAGTGGTGATATTGTCGCACAGCCAGTTGGATCCATACCCACCCGCTGTGCGTTTTACTGTTACGGCCAGCTCGTCCTCGGTGTGCGGAGAACTCGACAGCGAGTAGCAACGGGCTGCAGGTTCCCTCTCGCCACTCCCAGGAATGCGCAACGTAAGGAACTGTCCCGGAGTGTACGAGAATGTTGCCCATTGATGCTCCGGGACGTCAAACCATATCGAGACGGCATCCTGCGTCTCCTGCACCACGCGGGACACAGTGAGCTCACATGGCATATTTTTCTTCGAGAACATTCCATCTCCCTCGATGCTGGACAGTCACTCTAGGACGTCCGTATGGCCCGGCGGTCCGGCATCAAATGTTGTAATTCACCAGACCGTATCGGCGACCTATCGCGAATCCGAGGCGGGCCAGAGGCGCGTTGAGGTCCTGGTACCGTGGCCCTACCGCCCGCGTAATAAAATCGAAGCCGAGGGCGTCAGGCCCGATGAGAACGCGCGGCTTATTGCGACGCACGCCCTTAATGATTGAATCCGCAGCGCCTTCGGGTGTCGTGAGAGCAATCCGATCGAATCCGGCAACAATCTTCTTTTGATCGCCCATTGTGCCGACGCCCCGAGCATCCCGCACGATATTGGTCCGGACGCCACCGGGATGAACGCAGGTTACACCTACGGGCAAGCGGTTAATTCGCATCTCTTGACGCAGCGCTTCGGTGAAACCTCGGACAGCGAATTTGGACGCGTTGTACGCGCTCTGGCTGGGTATGGCCATCAGCCCGAAAACGCTCGAAACATTGACAACGTGGCCGTCACCTGAATCAATCAGATCCGGAAGAAATAGTTTTGTTCCGTTAACCACACCCCAGAAATTGATGCCCATCAACCATTCGAAGTCGATCCATTCCATGTCCACTACATCGGCGCCTAGCGCAACGCCCGCGTTATTGACGACCATGCTGATCGATCCGAATTCCGCCAGGACGCGGTTCCGGTAATCCTGGAATGCGTGACGATTGGCTACATCGAGCTCATAGGGTCGGCATTCTGCACCAAGCGAACTGCAAACAGCGGCGGTCTCCTGTGCGCGTTCCGCGTCGATATCAGCGATCGCGAGCCGGGCGCCGTCGCCAGCGAGCCGAATTGCGACGGCGCGGCCGATGCCCGAACCGCCCCCCGTTACCGAGACCACCCGGTCTCTGAAGTATTTCATTTCGGAAGGTTCCCCTTTTCGAGCGCCTTCGAGAGGTCGGCGGTGTATTGTGTACCGGCCAAGTCGCCGATAAATCCGAAATCCGCCGGCGCCAGTTTGCGAGTGCGCCGCCAGTATTGCCATGTGAAGCCCGGCCAAACAGTTCGGTTGACACCCTGTGCGTCGAGGTACCAACTTGTACACCCGCCGCTACTCCAGACTCCCTTGACCAGCTTGGCCTGAATTTCGGAGTTGAATTTCCGCTGGACCGGCTCGCGTACTTCTAGCGCAGCTGCGCCACGTTTGTTGACAAGATCGATCGCCGAGATAATGTATCTGATCTGGCATTCAATCATAAAGACTACGGAGTTATGGCCCAGCCCCGTGTTGGGGCCGAGTAGGAAGAAGAGATTGGGGAATCCGGCGGTGGTGATGCCGAGGTGCGTCTGGATCCCTTCGTCCGACCAAACCGTTGCGAGTTCCCTGCCGGACGAGCCCTTGAGGCGAAGGCTTTCAAACCCGTCGGTCACATGGAATCCGGTCGCGTAGATGATCACATCCGCTGGACGCTTCTCGCCGTTCCGTGACACGATCGCGTCCTCGGTTATCTCAGAGATACCTTCGGTGATGACGGTTGTGGTTGGTCGATTCAGTGCTGGATAGTAGTCACTCGAGCCGAGAATCCGCTTACATCCGATGCGATAGCTAGGCGTGAGTTTACCGCGCAACACGGGATCATCGATTCCCTGTGCGATGTTCCACTTGGCAATGCTCTCAAGTGGGCGCATGAGGTTGAGGTGGCCATTGAGGCCCATTGACAACGATTCTGCTGACCAGTAGACAGCCGCCCGCACTGCCTTCGCAAGAATCGGCATCCTGGTGAATGCCGCCCGGATAGATTCCGGAATCTTGACATTCTTCCTTGGTAGTACCCATGCTGGCGTCCGCTGGTATACGTGCAGTTCAGCGGCTTCCTTGGCAATCTCGGGAATGAACTGAATCGCACTGGCTCCGGTGCCGATCACGGCGACCTTCTTGCCCGCCAATGAGCAATCATGATCCCACTGCGCCGAATGAAAGACCGTGCCGTTGAAGTTCTTCTGCCCGTCAATTGTAGGGATGCTCGGTATGTGTAGCGCTCCGACTCCTGAGACTAGGAACTGGGCGATGTACTCGTGGCCGTCGGATGTGACCAGATGCCAGGCGGAATCATCGGGATCCCAATGTCCGGATTGCAGTGTCCGACCAAAATGAGTGTACCGATACAGATCGTACTTGCGTGCTAGCCCGGTGAGATAGTTCTGGATCTCGCCCTGCCCTGCCCAGAGCCGACTCCAGTCCGGTTTGGGTTCGAAGGAGTACGAGTACATATGCGAAGGAACGTCACATGCGCAGCCCGGATACGTGTTGTCGCGCCATGTTCCGCCGATCTCGGTCTCTTTCTCGATAATTAGGAAATCATCTATTCCCGCTCTCAGCAACTGTATTGCCATCCCCATTCCCGAAAATCCGCTTCCGACGATGAGGACTTGCGCCCGGTGGACTGTGATTCGCGCTCCGTCACCTCCCGAGCCATTGGACTTTTGTGCATACTTGGCAGATCGACTTTTGCTCATCGGTTTCCTCTGGCCGGTGCGGCTCGCCCAGTGCTAGCCGCAAATTCATGTGTCGTGCGAAATTCCTCGCCACGTCCGTGCGCTTGTGTTTTCGCCGGACTGGGCTGCTCACCGCTGGGCGATATCCTCGGGGAGGCTCCTGGACAGACGCCACAGGAACATTGTGATGCGCCCTTCGATCATGCCGGCCTCGTCAAAGAACCGGATCATCGGCTCGGACATGAACTGCAAATTCTCCCGGTAGTGTGGACCGGACTGGCACGCCAAGAACCCACGTAGTGGATGCACGCCGACGACACGATACAGCTTCGGGTTAATCAAGATCGGATAAGCCAAGTTTGCGACGACCGCGAGCACGCCGCGATGCCATGCTCTCGAGACTCGCCCCCGTACGCGCATGCCATCGACAAGTTCGGTTCGCGCGAACGTGATGTGGCGTGCCTCCTCGAGTACATGGATCTTCATCAACTGCCGGACCTGTGGCTGTAGACGCTCGTCATTCATCGCCTCGCGCTGGGCCCTATCGAGGATCTCCTCGATCAACAGCGTCGCACCCTGAATGGACGGCCCCAGCGGGATGAAGTGCAGGATCTTCGCCATCGAAAGGAACCCGCGCGGGAGCTTGTAGGGCGGGATGCCCGTTTTGGCAATCAAGCGCGCGAACATCATGGAGTGGCGGCTCTCGTCGCCAACTTCGGCGAGTGCGTACAGCGACTTGTTGTCGACGAGGTCCCCTGTGGTGTTCTGCCGTAGCAACGCCATGCTCAGCAGATTCTCAGCGTAGATTCCGAAGCTGAGAATGCTCACGAGTTCATGCTTGCCCAGCTCAACTTTCTGTGCGTCCGAGAGCCGGTCCCAGATCTCGGTGCCGAAGAGCGACACCCGGTGTTCGGGCAGCCATGCCTTATCCGGCCACCATGGACTATCCCAGTCGATGTCAACCTCGGCGTCATAGGACTTCTCGGCAGAGGTCTTGAGCAGTCGCCCGGCCGATCGTTGAAGATCGGTGCGTCGGCGTCCACTCACGCGGGCCATGCCGTCAGTGGTAACGGCTATCGGCCCGGCGCTGTGGCTTCGTACTTCGCTTGATGTCATTTGTCCATCTCTCGACTCGGCCGATGGCACGGCATCGGCGTATCTGGCACGGTGTGCCACCCCGTCGGAATGCTTGGACTCCCGCCCAAAGTTACCCGAACGATGGGTAGCGGATACTCGGGGTATGAGGTAACTTTGACTGCGGCAGACCGGATTGTCAAGCGGTCAACGCCCTCGGATTCCGACGTCGGCCCACCACACCGGCAGTGCTGGTGTGGTGGATCCCGTTGCAGGCGTCGGCTGGCGATCACGCGAAGGAAGCCACAGTGAATTCTCATAGTCCGCACGATGACTCCGACTACATCGGGTCCGCGACGGTGATCATGGCAAGCACGGAAGTCGAGGTACAGGTCGAGCTGCGCGGCTTCTTCCAACCCATCGATGGCCGCTTCTGCTGGTACGGGCGGGTTGGACAGAGTGACATTCTCGACGAGTTTCTGCAGGGTCGTCGACGTTCGGTAGTGGTCCGGACTTCTGCCGGCGAAGCTGCCGGAACCATCGGTGATCGAGACTTCTGGGGTCGCTATCGGATTCAAGGCCGCGGTCGCCCGCCATACCCCACGCCGTCATCACTAGACGAAGTCGAGGCGACGCCGAGTTGAACTACGGACCGCGAAGACGGACGGCGACAACCAGCCGCTTGCGAATGGAACCGGAACCGACATGATCCGCTATGGACACCTGCTCGACGCCCGAAGATCCGCAGCCTGGACCATGATTGTCACCTGCGGCGCAGTGGCTCTCGTTGTCGCGGCTATGGCAGCGCTCTATACCGCGCTCCCCGCTATAGCCTTGGACACGGGCGCGGATCAAAACGCGCTTACCTGGATAGTCGACGGCTATACGCTGGTGCTTGCTTGCCTCGTGTTGCCAGGGGGAGCGATCGGCGACAGATATGGCCGTCGACGTGTTCTGACGGCAGGCTTGGCCGTATTCGCGGTCGCTTCTCTGGTGCCCGTGCTGGTCGACGCCCCGATATGGCTCATGCTCTCCAGGGCTGTAGCGGGAGCCGGAGCCGCCTTTGTCATGCCTGCGACTCTCTCGCTGCTGACCGCAAACTTACCGGTGGACAAACGGGAGTACGCGGTCGGGGTGTGGGCAGGTGTCGCCGGTTCCGGCGGAGTAATCGGTATGGTCGGATCCGGTCTGCTCCTCACACGTTGGTCATGGCACTCGATTTTCGTCGGCCTGACCGTCGTCGCACTGCTGCTGTTGGTGCTTGGTCTCACCGTCCCTGATTCACAAGACACCGAATGCCCGCGGCTGGAGGTTCGCGGCATGTTCTTGGTGGTACTGGCGATCGGGACGACGGTATTCGCGGTCATGGAGGCTCCGACGCGTGGTTGGACCGATGGCTGGGTCTTCGCCATGGGAGCGACCGGCGCAATGAGTGTCGTGGCCTTCATCGTCACTGAACTCCGTGTCGAGCACCCCTTGCTTGATGTACGGCTGTTCCGCCGCCGAGGTTTCTCGAGCGGTGCGTTGTCGATAACCATTCAATTCCTCGTGACTTTCGGTGTGATGTTCCTGCTGGTGCAGCATTTCCAGCTCATCTTGGGGTTCACGCCCCTGCACTCGGCCTTGGCGCTTGCCCCGATGGTTGCTCCCCTCATCGTGATGTCTCTCGTCTCACCGATGATCGCCGCGTGGCTGGGGCTCCGGGTGACGACCACGACCGGGCTACTTACCATCGCAGTCGGCTTGTTGGCCCTCCAGCGCCTCGACACCGGTTCGTCTTACCTCGATGCGCTCTGGCCGCTGCTGATCATGAGCGCTGGCCTGGGCATGTCGGCCGCTCCCGCCACCAACGCGATCATGCTCGACACGCCCTTGGAGAAACACGGGGTATCAGCTGCGGTCAACGACGCAACTCGAGAGATCGGCGCCGCAGTCGGTGTCGCCGTCGCCGGCAGCATCCTGTCGGCGAACTACACGTCGAAGATCGCGGAGGTGTTACCCCGCCTTCCTGAGCCTGCTCGCGACCCGGTGCGGAGTTCGCTGGCTGGTGCACTCGAAGTCGCTGAGCGCGCGGGGGCTGCGGGAGAGCCCCTCGCCGAGTATGCGAAAGCCGCCTTCTGGGATGGAGTGGAACACTCCGCGTTCGCGCTGGCCGTGATCAGCCTCGCAGGCGCGCTGATACTCATCCCGCTCTCTCCTGGACGCACAGTCGACGAAGGCCACAAAGTCAGTTGCGTTCGCCGGGGCCGTCGAAATCGTCTGCGACGCCTCCGGCTTACGCGTGGTGCGCGGAGGAAGCGGTTGGAGTCAATGCCTACCATTGAACCGGCGCAACGGTAAGCCGAACGCACTTTCCGGATCCGTTCACACTTGCGGACCGCTTCAGGGCGTCAGCAGAACAGCCAGTCGGGAGCGAACTTTGGTGATGAACTCTCGTCGCCGACGTGCTCGGGTGGTCGGCTAATGGCACATGCCCGATCTGAGTGACTGCCCGGTTGTCGTGGTGTCCGGCCCGAGAGTGCGCCCCGTTCCTGGTCTAGCCGGTTGGAGCCTGAGCCGTTCGGGGCTCCTGCAGGATTGGGTGACAGCCCTACTCCGGAGGTGTGGCCAGCGGGGAGCCAGTAGGATTCCAGGTCGCTGATCGGTGGCACATCTGGGAGAACGTCGGTGACGCCCTCGAACACGCTATCGCACCGCCGACACTGCCTGACCGCCGCGGCGGGCTGCCTCGATGACGCCCCCGCAACTACCCGATATCGCCGAGGTCTCCGCAGGCTTGCATCGTGGTCCGGTCGAGCCAGGTCTGCGCCAAGACAGGGTCGCGATCCGATGCCAGCAGCGTTTCGCCGAGGTCCAGGAATCATCTACGAGTTCAAGCCCTATCTCCTCAGCGGTGGAATAAGGGATGCACCCGACGCCGCCCTGCTGTTTGACGCGATCACCGCCTGCGGCTATCGAAGTCAGCCGAACCTCGTCCGCGCCTATCAGGCCTTCCTCGATGCCGCTCACATCATCGGGCCCCCAATTATGACCGAACCTGCTCGCATAGACCCAAATGGCCAGTGGCGCTTCGACATGACTCTACCGCCAGCCCGGATTCGACGCACCCGCTGGTCACGTTCGTTTGCCGCGATCATCAAGGAGCTGTGTGAGAGGCGACGCCACCTTCGGCGAATCCTTCTGAGCGGCTGAGCAACCCACACAGTCGAATTACGAAATAGTGCCAGATCCCTGATTCGGCCGGAATTGAACCTGGCATCGATGGAAGTGAGCGGCCCGCGGAAGTAGTCCGCGACTGCCCACGCGATCGCCAGTTTGCGGTACGTGGCAAAGAGTGGTTTACTCAGGGATTTCTCGTAAACCTAGCGGTGGAACTTGTTGTGGGCCTGTTCCATTTCGGCAGTCCGACACCGGGCGCCTGGCGGTGCGGGATGAAGAGGCCGTTCCCTGGTAGCCGCCGTCGGCGATGACCATAGCGGTGCGGCAGGCGTCGGGCCGGATTCCGTCCAGGCCTGCGGTGCAACGGACGTCCGATCACGACGACGACTTCGTTATCGGGCGTCGCTGGCGACCAGATGGTGGGTCGAGTACCAGTGGTTCCTACTCGGTGCGGCAATGTGCGGTCGCAGGTCGGACCAGATGCTGACCACCGTAAGCGCCACACCATGCGGGATCGGACCGGGGTCGCAGCGCCAACGTAATACCAGGTCGTCGATCACCGGGCTTTGGCCGGCTTCCATTCCGAATACCGCCGCGGGTTGACGCATCGTCAGATGCGTCCGCAGTACCTGGCCACCAGCAACACCCGGCCCTCGAAACACAACTCCCGATGTCGGCCCCGCAACGACCGGTCGGTGCCCTCGTGCGGAAGCCGTGTGGTCGGGCGAGCGAACATGCGTGGCCACAGCCCGGAGATCAACTCCATCATCGAATAAGCCGCCGAGTGGCTACCCCCAGAACAATACTCACTGCTAGTCGAACGAATTATGGACAGCCGTTAGGAGGCGCTCATCGGCAAAGCCGCCAGGGGCCTTGTTGTTTGCCGGATCAACTCTGTCCGATGAACCAACGACTTATGCGGTGACCACCTTCAAGGTCGAAAGTCCGCGAAAAGACAGCCCGGTGCGCCAGCGGGGCTGCTCGACCAGCCGAAGATCGGGAAATCGGGACGCCAGGAGCGGGAACAATATTGCCCCTTCGAGCCGTGCAAGCGGTGCGCCGAGGCAGAAATGGATGCCGGCCCCGAACGACAATGGCGGGACCCCGGTTCGGGTGATGTCGAGACTGTCGGGGTCGTCGAACCGATCCGGGTCTCTGTTGGCTGCCCCCAAGCAGGATCAGTACGACCTGACCGGGATGTAAATCAACTCCCGCCAGTCGCGTCGGCTGGAGCACCGTACGCCCGTTGGTCTGGACGGGGGACTCATAGCGCAATAGTTCTTCGACTGCGTTGCTCGCCAACTCTGGCCTGGCACGAAGTTCGCGCATTTGGTCAGGGTGGGCGAGCAGCGCGGCGACGCCGTTGCCGATCAGGTTCGTGGTGGTCTCGAACCCTGCCGCAAACAAAAGAATCGCGGTGCCGACGCATTCGTCGTCGTCTAGGATGTCGTCGCCATTCGCGACGGCGAGCCGGCTCAGTAGGTCATCGGTAGGGCGGGCGCGTTTGACCGCCAACAGGTCAGCGAAATATGCGGCAAGTTGGTCTTCGGCGTCGCAGGCTGCTGTCAAGGCTGCGATATCGGCACCGGGTTCGAGCGAGGCCAGCAGGGCCCGCACCAGTGGGGCTGCTACCGCTCTATCAGTGCTGCTACCGCTCTATCAGTAAAGGGCACCCCGAGTAGATCTCCAATCACATTCACGGGCAGCGGGAGCGCCAGATCGTTGATGATGTCGACGGAGACCCGTGCTTCCATGACATTGAGCAAGTGATTGACCTGTGTGACGATGCGGCCGCGCAACTCGTCGATGTGCCTCGGGGTGAACACGTCGGCGACCAACCGACGCAGCCGGTGGTGGTCAGGAGGGTTGCGGAACAGCATGGTGCGTCGGAACCGGTGCATGGCCTGATGGTGCAGCTCTTCAGGAATGTCGGACAAGCCGAAGCCCAGCGACTCGTCGGCCTTGCCGAGGCTGCGGTCGCGGAGCGCCGCCGCGCAATCGTCGTAGCGGCTCAATACCAGCACGCCCGATCGTGTAACCAACACTGGTTGCGTCTGGCGCAGCCGCCGGAACGCCTCGTAAGGTCCGGCCGAGCCGTGATCGGTTAGCAAGGCATCCAGGAGCAGTGCTCGCTCGCTCGGTACAGTCATGCCTGTCTCCTTGCACTCACCGGCGACTGCAAGAAATGTTTGACATCGACCACAATGAACAGTGCTGTGGCCGTGACAACCAAATGTCCCCCTGCATCCTCGATTCTGGCCCCGAGATGTAATTTCCGGCCATCTCGAGACCGTAGTTCGGCGTGTAGGGCGTAGGGAGTGTCGAGCTGAACCGGAGCAAGATAGTCGAGGTCGAGATGGCGCGTCACGGCGAGTTCGCCGACGGTGTATAGCAGGAAACCGAATAGGTCGTCGACTACTGTCGCCACAGCGCCCCCGTGCACTATTCCGGGCGCTCCTACATGACGTCGATCGAATCGGTGGTGAGCGACCACGCCGCCTGCGCAGCGCTGGGCCGTCAGAAAATGCCCATGCGGGTTGGCCGGTCCACAACCGAGACAGTTGGGATGGTGGGGAGGCAACTCAGTCGATCGAGGTTCCAAAAGTCGGAACGAACGCACCCATTCCTCCAAGTCAGGATCGGACGACCTGCCGCCCGTGTCCGATAGATTGCTCATGGTCAGCCTTCCTGTCGATGAAGCCGCACCCAACACCGATCTCGAGCGTGACCACTATGCAAATACATATCGCGCACGCCAGAGGGGGTGCGCAGCCGGTGGCCCCATTCCACCACCACCGGCGCGAAACGTGCCGTGCACTGGGAGGTGACTCCCATCTTCATTTGCAGCCTTTCGCCGATGTCGACGTGCACGGTAATGTCGCCGGTGTCGCGAAAGCTTCGCACTATGGGTATCAATGTCCTGTTCCGTCCTACTCAGGACCAGGCATGGAGATAATTCCTAAATCTCGACGACGGTCAGCTCGCCGTTCGCATGCAGGGTGCGCAACCGCTTCTTATCGAACTTGCCGACCGAGGTCTTGGGCACCTCTGCGGTGAAGCTCCAGCGCTCAGGCAGCCACCACGTGGCGACCTTGCCGTCGAGGAAGTCACGCAGTTGGGCAGGTGTTACTTGCCGCCCGTCGCGTACGACGATCACAGCGAGGGGGCGTTCCTGCCACTTCTCATCCGGGACCCCGATTACTGATGCCTCGAGCACGTCGGGGTGACCGGCGAGCAGAAGTTCGAGCTCGACCGAGGAGATCCACTCCCCGCCGGACTTGATCACGTCCTTGGTGCGGTCGGTCAGCGTGACAAAGCTGCGTTCGTCGATCCGGCCGACATCGCCGGTGCGCAACCAGCCGTCCTGGAACTTATCCCCGCCATCCTCTTCGCCGATGTACGAGCCGGTAATCCAAGGTCCGCGCACTTGCAACTCACCGACGGCTTCGCCGTCGTGCGGGAGCTCATTGCCTCCGTCGTCGACGATCCTCAGCTCGACTCCTGCAACCGGACGACCTTGGGTCGCTCGCAGACGCCACCGCTCCTGGGCGTCGAGCGACGCCGGCGGCCGCGCGACAGCCGCTAGTGGCGAGGTCTCGGTCATTCCCCACGCCTGTACAACCTGTACGTTGTACCTCTCTTCGAAGGCCTTCATCAGATGAACGGGTACAGCTGAGCCACCGCAAGCGACCAGGCCTAGAGACGAGATGTCGTAGCTGGGGTGGGAATCCAGGAAGTCCAAGACGTCGTTCCAGATGGTCGGGACTGCCCCGGCGATGGTTGCCTTGTGGACGTCGATCAGCCGCACGAGCGGCTCGGCTTGTAGGAACCGGTCAGGCATGAGCAAGTCGGCACCCGCCATGAGTGCGGCGTAGACCAGCCCCCAGGCGTTCGCGTGGAACATCGGGACGATGGGGAGGATTCGGTCATCGCTGCTCACGCTCAGTCCGTCGGCGGCGCAGGCCGCCATCGAGTGGAGGTAAGTCGACCGGTGGCTATAGGCGACACCTTTGGGGTCGCCGGTGGTGCCAGAGGTGTAACAGGCCGCGGCCGCAGACTGCTCGTCGAGGTCTGGCCAGTCGAACGTCTCGGGCTGGGCGGAGATGAACTCCTCGTAATCAACGACTGTCAGTCCCTCACGGTGCAGCGGGGTAAGGTCCACATCTCCGGTGACAACGATGGTATGCACGCTAGTGAGCTGCAGCAACACTGAGGCCATCATGGGTACTAGGCTTCCATCGACAATCACGACTTGGTCCTGAGCGTGGTTACCGATGTAAACAAGCTGATCGGAGGCGAGCCGTAGATTCAGGGTATGCAGCACCGCTCCCATCGAGGGCACTGCGCAGTAGGCCTCCACGTGCTCCTGGTTGTTCCACATGAGGGTCGCGACGCGCTCATCGCCTGTGATCCCGCAAGCCCGCAATGCGTTGGCCAACTGAGCGGACCTCCGTCCGATTTCGGAGAACGTAGCAACCTTCACGCTTCCGTCAAGTTGCAAAGTCCGCACGGTCGCCGAGCCGTGCACACTCGAGCCGTGGCGCAGAATCGCCGCGGTCGTCAACGGGACGTTCATCATCGTGCTCTGCATAGCATTTCCTCATTCAAGAGTGTCTTCGAACGTAGGCGATCTGGGGGTTGATTCGCCGCTGGCCGGCGACATGGGGCTGCTGTCAGCGATCCCAGCCGTCAGCGAACTGGAAGCAGCCTCCAGGGACGCGACCAGGTCCGTCTCCAGCTCTGGTAGTTGGCTAGCGGCCGAGGCCACCCCGGCCAGGCGAACTCGTATATCAACGTCGCGGCGGATACCGGCACGCGCAGTGGCGGTCCACGCCTGCGCACAACGGCTGGCCGCTACGGCGAGTTGAGCGGTGGCGGAGTCCCCGGTCAGACGAGCGACATCTGCGCAGCCATCGGCTAGCAATCGGCGGAACAGCCCGCCGCCAGTACCTGCCTTCTCAATGAAAGCGCTCAGGCTGAACAGGAGAGTCTCGAGGTCGTCCACCGGAAGATCGGCCCAGGTCTGAATGTCGGCCGCCAGCTGCACCGCCGCGGCCAAGCCCTCCGCACCGGATGCCGCTGCCCTGAGATCGACGATCCCGGGTTGCGATGGGCGGCGCATTCCGGCTGCGGACTGTCGAAATGCCTCCGCCGCTACTTCCGCCACGTCCGGCAGCGCACTCGGCCAGCTGATGCGGTATGTACAGTGGCGCGTCGGTTGCGGGAAAGACTTCGAGGACCGCGCCCGAGCCAGTGCATCGAGCGGGACTTTCTGCACCTCGGCGCGGTCATTGTCTACGACAAAGGCGATCCCCTCGGCCTCGTCGTGACCGATCACGACGATGTCGTGGCGACTCATCTGGAACTGGACGCGGAGGTACGGCAACTCACCGATATCTCCCCATACCAGGCTGGGTCTGCCTGCTTCGAGCTCGTCGAGAACCCATGACCACCCTCTCGGGGATCATCGGTCGTGAGAACCTGGACTTGCGCGCCGAGTCGGCGGGGCAGATCAATTTCGAAGTCGGCGCCTCGTCCTACCAGGTACAGCGGTGGAACGAGGTCGCTTGACCGGAGGTACGATAACCCCAGTGCGCCGCCGAGAGCGAACACCAGACCTTCGTCGGGCGGCCCATCCCACCCCAGTCCATGCCAATGCAGAAGATCCCGCATAGCGCCAGAACCGCTGTGTCCCCCCATCTTGTGCGGGTAGTCATCGACCAGGGTCCTGCGGGGCATGTGAATCCTTTCGGGTGAATGAGGGGGCCAACGGGGATCGAAGACCGGGTCAGTGGCTCCGGATTCTGTCCAGGTAGGCCTGGCGGGCCGCTGTGTCGACGCCGTCGAGAAATACCGAGTCCGTGCCCAGCGCGGATCCGAGCCTGGCGGTCAGCCAGCCAGGGACGAACTTCATCGCCGCGACCAATACGCCGGCCAGGCGAGTGACGCGTACGAATGGACGCGGGCGCTCGATAAGATCGGCTGTCGCACGCGCGATCTCCTCGGGCTCGGCATTGCGCAGTCCCTTGGCACCAGCGGTTCCCGCGACGAGCTCGGTGTTGGTGAATGTGGGCCTAACGGTGGACAGCTCGACGCCTGACGTGCGGTACTCGTGCCGTGCCGCCTCGGTGAATCCGATGACCGCGAATTTGGTACCGCAATACGTCGCCAGTCCAGGCACAGCGAGCTCGCCGGCCAGCGACGCGGTGTTGATGATGTGCCCAGCGCGCCGCGGCAGCATTCGCTGAAGGGCTAGTTTGGTCCCAAAGACGACTCCCAGGACGTTGATCTCGACCTGCCTCCGGGTCACCGTGTCGTCTTCCTCGTGTACGTGACCAGTGGGCATGATGCCCGCATTGTTGATCAGCACGTCGAGGGGGCCGAGCTCTTCCTCGACCAGCTCGAGAAATTGCCGAAACGAAGTGGGGTCGGTTACGTCGAGGTGGGTAACGATATTCACGCCGAGTTCGGTGGCGGCCTCCTGAGCGCGCTTCTCATCGACATCGCCGATGGCGACGCGGTGGCCTCGTCGAATCAGCTCCTTCGCGGTCTGGTAGCCGATGCCGCGGGCCCCGCCGGTGATAGCTACGGTCTTTGCGGCGGTGCGGGCACGGTGTGTCGTCACTTGCTGTTCTCCTTGTTGAGGCCGAGGCGCTGCCATAGGCCGCGACCGGCCGCCGCGCGCAACACTCTTCCGGCCATGGCCGCGCGCCGCGGGGTGTACGGGTACCAGGTGAGTTCTCGCGACAGGACAGGGATCCGTGGCTCTGTCACTGCCTGTACCCGGCAGTACTTGCGTAGCCCGTGAGCTCCGCCGAGCCGAGCACCGATGCCCGAGGCCTTCCATCCACTGTGCGGCAGTGTGGTGGCGAACAGGTTGCTGAAGACATCATTTATGTTGACAGCTCCCGCGTTTAGCTGTAATGCGATGCGCTGAGCACGAGCATGGTCTCGGGTCCACACCGTCGCAGACAAGCCGTACGCCGAGTCGTTGGCCAGGCGGATGGCCTCGTTCTCATCCGCGACCTGCATCACCGGAATCGTGGGACCGAAGGTCTCCTCGGTCATGCAGGCCATCGTGTGGTCGACACCGACCAGGACCGTCGGAGCGTAGTAGTTTCCGACCGCACTCCGAGTTCCGCCAGCCAGAACCTGCGCACCTGCCACCACTGCCTCGCTGACGTGGCGATCGGCAATATCGACCTGCCTCGCGGTGACCATTGCGCCCACGTCGCGACCGGCCGCACCATGGGCGAGGGACCGCACACGTTGGGTCAGCCGCGCCACGAACTCGTCGTAAACCTCAGATACCACATACACCCGCTCGACAGAGATGCATACCTGTCCCGCGTTGAACAGAGCGCCCCACGCGATTCCCTCCACCGCACGAGCAAGGTCGGCGTCCTCCAGCACGATCGCCGGATCTTTGCCGCCAAGCTCCAGACTCATCGGCTTCAAATGCTCGGCACAGCGGATCGCGACCGCACGCCCGGTGGCGGTCGAGCCGGTGAACTGTACAAAGTCAGCGGCATCGACCACGGCTGCGCCCGAATCGCCATCACCTACAACGTGCGCCAGAACCGCGGGGGCGCCGATCTCGTGCCAGCCCTCGATGATCCGCGCGCACGTCAGCGGCGTCTCCTCCGAGGACTTCGCCAGGACCGCGCAGCCGGCTGCCAGCGCGGGCGCTGCGTCCATGAGGAAGAGGGTGATCGGGAAGTTCCACGGCATGATCATGCCGACGACCGGGAAGGGGTGATAGGTCGTAGTGAGTCGTTTCGACAAGGTCAGCAGGCTCGAGGACCTGACCTGCTCGCCGGCGAGAAACTGCGCGGCATGGTCGGCGTAGTAGCTGATGAACTCGCACGATGCTGTCGTCTCCACCAGGGCGTCGGGACGCACCTTGCCTGTCTCGGCTTGCAACAAGTTGGTGAGCTCGTCGGTGTGATCAAGGATCCAGTCCCGCCAGCGATGCAGCCATTTGGCGCGTTGGCGTGGGCCGGCTTCGGCCCACCCGACCTGAGCGTCTCGAAGATCAGCAGCGACGAGACTTACTGTCTCGCGGTCGTCGACAGCGACGGTTGCGATGAGCCGACCGTCGGCGGGGTTGCGCACGTCCAAGACGCCCGCTGGGATCGTCGCGCTCATCGGACCTCCGTAGGTGAATGGGGATCGCGGGCGATCCCGTCGGGATGGGTGCGGTGGGCGCGTGTATCGGTGAAAGCGTCAGCGATCACCTGGGGCCGCTTGAAGATAAGAGGCCCATAGGTGCGGCGAAGTTCGGCCAGGATCGCGTTCAACGGCAAGTCGTCGTAGACGCCCCGCTCGCGGACGTACTCCATATGCTCGGCTCCGTCGGCAGAAAAGGCGTGCAGTAGTGCATCGCGATCGCCGTCGAAATCCACCGGCGGCACACCGAAACGCGCACACAACTCGGTGTTGAACGCGGGCGTCGCCTTCAACCACCGGCCGTCGATATTGAGGAGGCTGTAACCGTGATAGACGAACAGGTCTGTGCCACCCATGAGCGCTCGCAACGCGTCTGTCTGCAAGTGATTGCGGACGTCAGCGAAGCCAAGCACCGCAGGGATCCCCGCCGCACGGCACACCGCGGTCAAGAGCACCGCCTTCGGGACGCAATAGGCGCGCCCGGACTCGAGGACGAAGCTCGCGCGATAGTGGGCAGGGTCGTCAGACACCGTGTAGGGGTCATACCAGACCCGGTCGCGAACGGCGGCGAAGAGACGCTTCGCCTTCTCTCGGCCGGTGCTCGCGTCGCCGATCACAGTGGCGGTGAACTCCCGGACTAACTCGTGCTCGATGTCGAGGAAGTCGGTCGCTCCCAAGAATGTCATCCGGTCCGTTTTCATCTGTGCTCCAGGTCTATCGGCAATCCGTCGACGGGAATTGGGAGCGAGGTGTTGTCCCACCTGGCTTCATACTGGTCAGGGACCGTCCAGGTGTAGGTTCGCAGCATGTGATGCAGGATCGCCTTCACCTCGAGAGTGCCGAAATGCAGGCCGATGCACTTGTGCACGCCTCCTCCGAAGGGGATCCACCCGAGGCGATGATTCCGGTCCTCATGCCGCGGCTCGGTGAAGCGGTCAGGGTCAAAAGTGTCGGGATCGGTCCAGTACGATTCGTCGAAGTGGTTCACCGCCGGAGCCACGGCTACCAGTGTGTTTGCGGGGATTTGGTGTCCGGCGATTTCGACATCCTCGATGGTCTTACGCATCATGATCGGCACGGGCGCCACCAGCCGTAGCGTCTCCTTGATCACCAGGTCGAGAGTCTTCAGCGCGTCCAGGTCGTCGATAGTTGGGCGACGTCCGCCCAGTTGGTCGGACTCGGCCCGAGCCCGTTCCTGCCAAGCTGGATGCTTGGCGAGGAAGTAGACGGCAGCGGTGCTGGTGATGGTCGAGGTGTCGTGTGCCGCCATCATCAAGAAGATCATGTGGTTGACGACGTCCTCATCGGTGAAAGCTTGACCGTCGGCCGTGCGGGCATGGCACAGCGCCGCAAAAAGGTCCTCTCCCTGGGCGCTCCGCGCCGCCGGCAGGTGGAAGGTGAAGTAGTCCTCCAGGAGCGCACGCCCACGGACTCCGGCCCGCCACCGAGTCCCCGGCAGCGGGAAACGGATGATCGAGCTGGCCGCACGCACGGCCGCCACGAAGGCGTCGTTGATGGCGTCAGTGTCCTCACTGCCACCCCGATCCGCCATGAAGACCTTCGTCGCTACGTCAAGGGTCAGGCCCTTCAGCAGTGGATAGATGCGTGTGGACTGGCCCGCTGGCCACGCGGGAATACCGGTCTCGAGCGGCGGCCCGAGCTGGTCCACATAGGCGGTCAGGCGGTCGCGGGTGAACGCCTCCTGCATGATTCGTCGATGCATCCTGTGCTCGTCGAAGCTCATCAGCATCAGACCCCGGTGAAAAAAGGCGTCGATGAGATACGCCCACCCGTCCTGTGAGAACGATTTCGCCTTGACGGTCAGCGCCTCCTGTATGGCATCTGGACCGGCCACCATCACAATCTTGGTGCCGAAGGCGCCCATCCATGAGACGGGCCCGAATCGCTGGTACCTGGCCCGGGTGAAGCTGGATCCGAAACGGATGTAGTCCAGGGTGTGACCGAGCACAGGCAGACCAGCGGTCCCTCGGATCGGCTTGAGGCCCGACCCTGCGGGGGGCATTGCCAGCTCACGGACAGGCCACTGATCACTGGCCCGCAGGAGGGCCGCATCGACCCGGCTCGGCAGTGGCGCCAGGAGGACTGACGAGAGTCGCTCCCGACTCTTCGCCAGCGGCAGATGGATGGCGTACGTCACTGACATTCCTTTCTGAATGCTGTTCGCACGCAGTCGTCGTGCGAGTCGCCCGAGAGTCGGTCACTCAGGGCGAGCCAGCGAGCACCAGTTCTGCCCGGCTTATGCGAAGCTGCTGGGTGATGGCCCGCTTGCTGAAGATGAAGTCACGGGGGCGATTGATGCAGTCGGCGGCAATCAGCTCGCCAGCACGGAGGTAGAAGCATGTGAATTCGCGGCCCCGGGTAGGATCTCCGCTGAGTACGACTTCGTCGTAGCCGGTGTTCAGACCGGCGATCTGGAGCTTGAGATCGTATTGATCCGACCAGAACCATGGAAGCGCAGCTATGTTCTTTGACTTCCCGCAGATGGTCGCGGCAGCGACCTTGGCCTGCTCGCCCGCGCTGGGTACAGATTCCAGGCGTATGCGACGGCCGTAACGGGCCATGTCGTGACTGGCGCAGTCCCCAGCGGCCATGATGTTGTGGTCGCTGGTCCGACTCTGGCCGTCGATCACGATCCCGTTGTCGACCAGCAGACCCGCGCCGGCGGCGAGTTCGGTATTCGGCTCCACGCCGATGCCGACAATGACGAGGTCGGCAGGAATTGATTCGCCGCTGGACAGGAATACCTCTCGGATCCTGACGTCTCCGGATAGGGCCTCGACTAGCGCGCCTGTTCGGATGTTCACGCCCTCCTGTCGGTGAATTCGGTCGAAGAACGCGGATACCTCGGGGGCGGTGACCCGTTCGAGGACGCGTTCGGTAGCCTCGAGCACAGTGACCTGCAGACCCAGCGCACGCAGCGAGGCGGCCGTCTCCAGTCCGATATATCCGCCGCCGATGATCACGACCCGGCGCCCCGGGCTGCTTTCCTCTCGGATCATCTCGACGTCCGCCGCGGAGCGTAGGTAATAGACCCCGGCCAGGTCGACACCGGGCACGGGGAGTCGACGGGGGCGAGCGCCCGTGCACAGTGCGAGATTGTCGTAGGGCACTTCGTCGCCGGTGCTCAGTGAGAGCAGGCCAGCCGAACGGTCGATCGCCTCCACCGTTGCATCCACGAGTTGGATTTCCTGCTTGTTATAGAACTCGGCGCTGCGAATCGCGAGCTCGTCGAGGGTTTGCTTCCCTGCCAGGTATGCCTTCGACAGCGGAGGGCGGTGGTATGGTAATACCGCCTCTTCTCCAATGATGGTGATCTCGTCGGTCCATCCTTCTTGGCGCAGACTGCTGGCGAGTTGGACCCCGGCGTGGCTGCCCCCGACGATGACGGCCCGCCGCGTGGTCATATGCTGGTTTTCGGGGTGAGACGGACCATCATCTTGCTGATGCCCCGCACAAAGTTGGACTGCACGTACTCGGGCTCCTCGACAACCTCGATATTTTCGAAGCGAGGAAGTAGCTCCTCCCAGAGGATCCGCAGCTGCAGCTCGGCGAGCCGGTTGCCCATACAGCGGTGAACACCGAAGCCGAAGGCTATGTGGTTGCGGGCGTTTGACCGGTCGATGATGAAATCGTCGGAGCGTTCGAATACTCGCTCGTCGCGGTTTCCCGAGGCGTACCACATCACTACCTTGTCGCCCTTGCGGATGAACTGCCCGTTAAGAACGGTGTCAGCTCTGGCGACACGGCGCATGTAGGCAAGCGGAGTTTGCCATCGGATGATCTCCGAGCACATGTTGGGGATCAGGTCGGGGTTCGCTTTCAGCTTCGCGAACTGTTCAGGGAAGCGGTTGAGCGCAAGAACGCCGCCGCTCATCGAGTTCCGGGTCGTGTCGTTCCCTCCGACGATCAGCAATACGAGGTTGCCCAAGAACTCCATCGGGCGGTCGATCAGGTCCTTGGTATTTTCATTGCTTTGCAACATCGTGATCAGATCGAATCCGGGCTGCTCCCCAGCGGCTGTCCGGGCCGCTTTGTCGTGCCAGAGAGCGCTGAGACCTCTCGCCATGTCGCGCATGCCGGGGAACACCTCATCGTTGTCCGATGGCCCACCGTTGGCCTGCTCCAGCGAGGTTGCGAGGTCCGACCAGTAGACGAGCTTGTGACGTTGCTCGTACGGGAAATCCAGCAGGGTCGCAAGCATCCGCGCGGTCAGTTCGATCGAGACGTTCTGCACCCAGTCGAACGGCTTATCTACGGGTAGATCGTCGAGCACCTCTTGGACGCGCGATCGAATCAGGCCCTCCATCTCGCGCAGGTTCTTCGGCGCGACCACGCCTTGAACAGCGGCCCGCTGTGCGTCGTGTCGTGGCGGGTCCATCGCGATGAACATCTCGATATCGAGGAAACGGGGCGGAGCCCCGATAACGATGAACGGCTCAGCGGAGAAGAGTTCGTGGTTCTTGTCGACGGCCACGATGTCAGCATGCCGCGTGACGGACCAGAACGGACCGAACGGACTGTCTGGCTGATAGTGGACTGGGGCCTCGTTTCGCAGGCGCGCGAAGTAGGACTGCCAGCGTCCCTGGCGGTACAGGAAAGGGTTGCTGAGGTCGATGTCGGCGAGCGCGACTTCTTCGACTGGCGGGATGGGCCTCTCGACGAAGAGCTTCTCCCCGTTCGTTCCGGTCATCCATCGGCGAGTCTTGTCATATAGGTGTGCACCCTGGATCTGTAGATCCATCGGGATGGTCGACTGAACCTTGGCGGTGATTGCTCCGGGAATCTTCATCGCGTCGTATCCGTTTCTCGCCGTTACATCTGGAACTCGGGTAGGTGGACGATCAAGCCATCCCAAGCCGTCGATGCCATCATCTGGCACGACAGCCGGGAGGTCGGCTGGCGCTCGGGGTTCATCGCGAGCATCTCCTCCTCATCGGCGCCGGAACGCCCGACCTGCTCGATCCACTGCGGATCGACAACCACATGGCAGGTGCCGCAGGCAGCTTCGCCTCCGCAGTCCCCGTCGACGCCGGGCACAGCGTTGTTGGTCGCGACCTGCATCAGCGACTGGTCTTCCTCGATCGGCGCCTCGTGCTTCTCGCCGTCGTGGGAGACAAAGGTGACAACTGCCATAGCCAACTCCTCGATGCGTTGTCCTCAATGTGACTTGGTCCAAGTGTTGTCGAACACGGGTTCGGAGGCTATGTTCGGCAGAGTCAGAAGTTTGTGAATTCGGCTCAGAGAGACCATGGTGAACCTCAACGACGAGGGCGTGCCTCCGCTCATGTTCGTGCAACTGCTCGAGAGCCAAGCGCTCGACCCGGACGCCGCCGCTCGGCTTCGCGACATCATGGCTCGCGAAGGAATTGACGAGACGACGTTGATCCAACGCAATATCCAGGCCCCGATACGGTGGTTTCGCGAGGTCTACCCTGCACTCGATGTCGACCAGGCAACTTCGCTCGGCTTCGCGTTCGCCGAACAAGCTCAGTTGACGTCCTTCGGCCCATTGAGTTTTCCGCTGGTCAGCGCAGGCTCGGTAGCTGAGATCGTGGAGCTGCTCACCTATCTGCCTTTGATCTCGACGGCTCTCAGTCCGCAGTTCCACCCAAGTGACGAGGGACTCACCGTCGGGCTCGCCGCGCACACAGGCGATTCGGCGCTGAACTGCCTGGTCGTCGCGTATAGCGGGTCGGCACTCCTGCGCCTGCTCGACATGCTGGCCGGCGATATGCCGACCGTGACACTCCATCTGAGCTGGTCAGCGCCGAACTTTCTAGCCGATAATGAGGATGCCCTAGCTGGGCGGTTGTTCTTCGACGCTCCGACGTCATTCCTTAGTGTCCCGGCAGACACTCTCAACGAGGTATGCAGGTTCTCCGATCCGGTCGCCTATCGACTTGCCATCGTGGATCTGCAACGAACCCTCGACCAGCGAAGTAAAACCATGTCTTTCTCGGAGAAGGTACGACGGCTGCTGGAGGAAGATCCTGGAAAGCGGAGTAAAGACTGGGTCGCACACGAGCTGTCGATATCGACTAGCACACTCAAGCGGCGCCTATCCGAGGAGGGGACCACCTTTCGCGAGTTGCGCGAATCATTTCTGCGTGACCGTGCGATGCTGCGGCTACTCGACCGATCGATGTCGGTGAGTGAGATAGCTGCCGATCTCGGATATAGCGACCTCGCGAACTTCTCGCACGCCTTCAAGCGATGGACCGGTCGCTCTCCCAGCGAATTTCGACACGAATAGCACCACCCGTCCCGTCGCTGGTGGATGGAGTCTGCGCGATCTGGTGCAGATCGGTTGGGGCTGGCCCCAGGCAGGAACCCGCTGCGGCATATGACAAAAAAACCTCGCGACTTTGCCGAAACCGTGCAGAACTTTGCCGAACTCGTTGCTGCAGCCAACGGCTATCAGCGGCGTAGCTAACACCTAACACGGCGAGTAGTGAGTCGGCACCGGTCTGAATGATCTCAGCGCGTTGCCACCAGGATCCTGCCGGTGACGGCTGGGCATGAGATGGACGGAGTCGAGTCTCTCAATCGTGAAGCGCATCAACTCGGTTAGCCAGCCCTAACTGAGCCAGTTACATTGCGATGCAGGACTGCAGCACGAATCGATCGTGCCCCGCATCCAGGGCCGGAGTTGACGAGAAGGCGACGATCGGTGCCGAACCGACAGTCTTACCCGCTAGGTGGAGGGGATCGCCGGTGAGCTGGGTACTTGATCTTGTCGGCCTGCTTCGAAGCGGCTCACCCGTTATCCACGGGCGGGTATTCGGTCACTGGCACTGATCGACGGTCGGTCCCGTTTCCGACCGCGACCCTTGGGCGGGTAGCGAGAAAGTTGTCGACCAGTTGGGCGCAGTCGTCATGATCGATGGTGCGTAGTCCGGTGAGGCGCGCGAACACGATCGGGCCGAGGAGTTCGATGATGGCGAAGGTGGTGTCGAACTCGCCGAGCATCGCCCGCGCGTCGGGGCCGGTGAGGATCCGGTCGAACGGTTGGCGATATTGCTCGATGACGCGGGCACGCAGCGAGGTGACCGCTGCCGGGTCGGTGTGGTCGTCACCGATCGTTCCCATAGCCAGCCAGGCCAGCGTGGTCATCTGCACTGGGGCTTGTTCTACGAGGTCCGCCTGAGTAGTGAGTAGCGCGATGAGTTGATCGCGCACGGGCCCGTCGCCGGTCGGTGTGTCGACATGGGGAAGCAACCGTTCGAAAGTTGCCGCGAGCAGTTGGGTGGTGCTTCCGAAGTGTCGATAGAGAGTGGCGCGCGCGACCTTCGACACGCGGGTGACGGCATCGACTGTGACCGCTTCGACCCCGCCGGTGGACAGCAGATGACTGGCCGCGTCGAGCAACCGGTTGCGGGACCGCGCCAGCCGAGGATCGACCTGCTCGTCGGCTACGGTGCGCGGATCGGCCGCGGCAGAGTCCGGCTCTGTCATGGCCGCCCTTTCCTCGATTCGTATCGCTCAATTTGATCGTGCGTGGACGTCATCTCGCTCGCCGACCCACTATGATACTAATAGTCTCACACAGAGACTATCGATCTACAACGGCGGGAGGTGCAGCGGTGAACACTTCCCGGACGGGCGCTGTCGAGATCGCCCGGTGGACCAGGGCCCAATACTGGGTGCTGGCAGTATCGTGCCTGGGGGTGGCGCTGGTCGTCGCGGCCATGGCGGCGTTGTACTCGGCGTTGCCTCAGATTGCAGTCGCGACCGGGGCGACCCAAGCCCAGCTCACCTGGATCGTTGACGGCTACACACTGGTGCTGGCGTGTCTGGTGTTGCCCGCCGGAGCCATCGGTGACCGCTATGGGCGCCGCGCGGTGCTGGTGGCGGGACTGGCGGTGTTCGCGGCCGCCTCGGCGTTGCCGCTGGTGCTGACCGACCCGGTGTGGCTCATCGCGGCACGCGCACTCGCCGGTGCTGGCGCAGCGTTAGTGATGCCATCGACCCTGTCGATTCTGACCGCAGGCTTCGCTCTAGCTCATCGCGGCCGAGCGGTGGGGGTATGGGCGGGCGTCGCCGGATCCGGAGCTGTTCTGGGGATTCTCGGTGCCGGGATGTTGCTTGAGCGGTGGTCGTGGCAATCGGTATTTGTCGGGCTGACCGTGGCGGGGATTGTGCTGGCCGGGTTGGCTTGCACGATCGCGGAGTCTCGCCAACCCGAGCATCCGCCGGTGGACGGAATTGGCGCGGCGACGGTGGCTGTCGCGATCGCGGCGATCGTGTTCGCCGCGATCGAGGTTCCCGCACGCGGCTGGGCCGACCCGCTCGTCGCTGTCACCGCCGGTGTCGGAGTCGTGGCGGCGGTGGCGTTCGTGGCCGTGGAGCTACGGATCTCGGCACCACTGTTAAACGTGCGGTTGTTCGGACGCCGAGGCTTCGGTGCTGGCTCCCTGTCCGTGACCATTCAGTTCCTGGTCACCTTTGGGGTGTTTCTACTGTTGGTCCAGTACCTACAGCTGATTCTCGGATACGGTCCGCTGGCGTCGGCCCTGGCGCTGGCGCCGATGGTGGCGCCGCTGGCCATGATTTCCGTAATCGCGCCTTGGCTCTCGAGCATGGTGGGATTGCGGGTGATGACCGTGACTGGCCTCCTCACCATCGCTGCCGGGCTGGTGCTGGTGAGCCGGTTGGACCTCGCCGCGAACTACCTCGACCTACTGTGGCCGCTGCTGATCATGAGCGCGGGCCTGGGATTGTGTACCGCCCCGGCGACTTACGCCATCGTCGCCGACACCCCCGAGGCCAAACACGGAGTCGCCGCTGCGGTGAATGATGCCGCCCGCGAGATCGGCGCCGCGATCGGGATCGCCGTGGCCGGCAGCGTGCTGGCCGCTGGCTATACTCAGCGTATCCAGCCCGCCCTACCCCGCCTGCCCGAGTCCGCTCGCGAACCAGTTGCCGATTCCCTGGCCGCCGCCCTGCAGGTCGCCGAAAAGGGCGGACCAGCGGCCCAGCCGCTAGCCGAGTACGCCAAGGCAGCGTTCGTGCACGGCAGCGGCGAGGCCGCGCTGGTGTTGGCTGCTATTACCGCCGCAGGCGCGATCGTGCTGGCTGTGCTTGCACCCGGGCCCACCACTCGCCGATGCCGCGCACAACCCTCGTGCACGATGGCTCCTGCCTCTCGCACGTCCCCTACCCGCGAAGGACGCCCGGCATGACGGCCTATCGCACGATCCTTGTGGATACCGATGGATCCGATCGCTCCTACCGCGTGGTCGACCGCGCCGCCGAATTGGCCCACGCCACCCACGCCCGACTGGTTATCGTCGGCGTCCGCCACCACATCGACGAACGCACACTCGGAGTTGACCTCGACCGGCTGGGACCCGAGGCCTACCGGCTGCGCGGCACCAACCCGGTCGAAGCGATATTGCGCACGGCCTGCCAGCACGCCCTAGCGCACGGCGCCATCGACATCGACACCCGCATCTTGTCCGAACCCACTTTGCGTGCCCTATTGCGCCTTGCCGCCACTGCGGCGCCGGACCTCATCATCACCGCCGACTTGTGCCGGTCGACTCCGCTGGCCCGGCTGCTGTCCGATACACCGACCGAGCTCGCACGCAGAGCCCACTGCGACATCCTTATCGCCACCACCCAGTGACACACATATGCAGAAAGCACCCATGAGCCGCACATCCGATACCACAAGATCCGTATCGTCCGAGGCCGAGGAGAGTACGCCCCTCTTCCCTGTGGTTCCGCCGGAATGCCAAGACTTGCCGCCCCATCATGATCATTGCCTCGGTTGTGGGCCAGCCAATCCGCACGGCCACCAGTTGAGCGTCCGACGTGACGCGGAAGGTGTCTACGCCCGTCACACGTTTGACTCCCGCCACGTTGGCGCCCCAGCGATCGCCCATGGCGGCGCAGTCGCCACCGTCCTCGACGACCTGTTCGGGTTCCTCCTCTACACCGTGGGAGAACCCGCCGTCACCCGCCACCTCTCCATCGACTACCTCTCCCCGGTTCTACTCGACACCCCGTATATCGCCCGCGCCCATCTTCATTCCCGCCAGGGTCGCAAACTGAACCTTCGGGCCACCATCGAAGACGACCATGGCCACATGGTTACAACCGCTACTGCGCTCTTTCTCGTCGTCAACATCGACCACTTCTTCCTGGCCTCACAGCGTGCCACCTCTTCAGACGTGCCACCAACGGCCTAAGCGGCGATCACGTACTGTGGCCGGCGCGATCAGGCGATGAGGACGACTTGGGTCGGGACCGCTATGCCGCCAGCGCACTCTGGGGTGCAGGCTGCTGTGGGACGGTGACCTACGGGCTTCGCTCACGAGTATGCGCTGTCTGACACGATCCGCCAAAACACTACGCACAGGATGCGGCTGTTATGACTCTAATGGGCACGCACGGTCCGGAAATCCCGGAAACGCCAAGCTTCGGTGGCCTCGTGACCACCGATGACATGGTCGCTGCTCGGAAACGATTAATGGAATTCACCGATGAAGACGAGGCATTGCTGCGGCAGTTTAGCGGAGTCGCGACAGCCGGTATGGCTGAGATCGCCGACGAACTCCGCGCCTACCTAAACGAACACCGGGACACTGCCGCACTTCTTTCTGAGCGCGACACTGAGGAACAGGCCGAACATCTTCGAAGCGATCACCTTTCCGGTTTGACGGCGGGAACCGTCGATGCTGACTATCTCATCGAGCGTATGCGTATGGCCGCGCGTCACGAGCGACTCGGCGTGAAGCCGACATGGCTTCTCGGCGCGTACAATCGGTTTCTTTGCTCTGCTGCGAGCCGGATCTGTGAATCCAGCTCATCTTCCGATCCCGAGCGTGCGTTGGCGACGCTGCTGGCGCTACAAAGGCTGGTGTTCCTCGATATCGGCCTCGCCGCCGACATCTACCTCGCCAAACGCGAGCACTCGAATCGCGAGCAGCAGAGGGCGGTGAGCGAACTCCCGACTCCGGTACTGCAGTTGATCCCAGGGCTTCTGGTAGTCCCGATCGTAGGAGAATTGGACGATCGCCGGGCTCTTAATTTGACCAATCAGCTGATGGCGCATATCCGCAATTCGAGGGCGCAGGCCGCCGTCGTCGATATCACCGGACTGCCGTCGATCGATCTCGACGTTGCTGCCCATCTGATCACAGCAGTAAAAGCATGTGCGCTTTTGGGTGCGGAGGTTATTTTCACTGGGCTTTCCGCCGAAGTCGCCCGGACGCTTGTCGACATCAGTCCACAGAAAACTACGCTCATTACATTTGTCGACTTGCAGAGTGGGGTCGAGCATGCCACACAGACACTTGGGTACGAGATGGTGATGACGTGGCCATTACGCAATACCTGATTTGGCGAAGTGCTTGGCCAGTTGCGCAGTCCCGACTGCGGTGGGCGATCCGGCTCACCAGCCTGTGTACGTGCCGACGCGGTGCTGATTGCGAAGTAAGTCCGCCGTCGGTGAAGATGCTCAACAGCAACGTTCGCGCGCACCGCCAAACATGCCGCGCGCAGTATCTGCGGTGGGCCACCGCTGGTATCGTACGGAGCTTCGGCGGCATTCGAGTTCGGGTACCGGTCCTCATAGCTCCTAGCGTGAATCTGCATGTGTCACCGAGACACGTTGCGATGCAGGGAGTTTCGCAGCGGACCTATGTGACGGATGATTGTGGTGGTTAGCGAACCGCAACTCCCAGTGAAGCCGCCGGGAATAGCCAGCCCTCACCACACAGCCCGAGGTTGGTGTTCAAGGGGGAGTGGGGAGGGCTGTACGTGCTGTCGGGGGCCGCTCATTCTCGGGTTCGTGTCCGGATGACCTTCTGGCGCAGGCTAATAGCTTCTGTCGGTGCGGTTGCTGTGCCGTCGCCATCAGATCAGTGCGGCATCGAGATTCAGGAATCCGTAATGGATGTCGATGCGGCGCGCCCACCGGATGGCCAGGCGCCGGTACCGGGGGAGCGGGCGCAAGTCTGCTCCACGATCCACCGGCCGCAGTGACTTTGTCCCGGGTTCCGCGGCGGGATGTAATTCGACGCAGTAAATCCCCTTGCCTGGACGGCCGAGGCCACTAGGACGGCGGATCGATAAAACTATCACCGACACGGGTTGCGAGCATGTAATCTGTACGCCGACCTGCGACAGCGCCGGGATCGACGGCCCATTCCCATCGCGGAACCCGAGACAAAGGTCACCGCCAGTCGCCTAGTTGTGATGTCCAGGGAGGTTGGTCAGTCGGGTGACCGGTGGCCGACCTCCGATCGCGGAGTGGGCTCGATGGTGATTGTAGAAGTGCAACCAGCCCGGTAGTGCTGTGTTGCGTTGTTCGGTCGAATCGTAGAGCCGGGCATAAGCCCAGCCCTCTCCCAGAGTGCGGTGGAATCGCTCGATCTTGCCGTTGGTCTGCGGCCGGTAGGGACGGGTCCGTTTATGCCTGATCCCGAGCTCGGTGCAGGCATCACGCCAGGCATGTGATTTATAGGCTGATCCGTTGTCGGACAATACTTTCTCGACGGTGACACCCCGCTCGGCGTACCAGGTGACCGCGCGTTGCAGTACCCCGATCGCGGTGACCGCCTTCTCGTCGGTGCAGATCTCGGCGTAGGCCAGGCGGGAGTGATCATCGATGACGGTATGGACGTAAGCCGTGCCGATGACGGGCCGGTAAGCGGCGCCGCGTTCCCCGGTTCGCTTGCTCTGGGCGCGGTGCAGGTAACGGTGCCCGCCGGCGTCGGGGATGTTGGCGAACTTGGTGACATCGACGTGGATCATCGAGCCGGGGTGGGCATGTTCGTAGCGGCGCAGCGGTTCACCGGTGACACGGTCGATGCGCGACAAACGGTTGATTCGGCAGCGAACCAGTACTGCGTGCACGGTCGAGGCCGGCATCGCGAGTCGGCCCGCGATCTAGATCGGACCCAACCGGTGCCGCCAACGCAATGCCACGATGCGTCGCACCAGGTGTGGTGGTGTTTTGTTCGGTTGTGTGGTTGGTCGTGAGCTGCGGTCGACCATCCCGGTCGGGCCTTCGACGCGGTAGCGGTCGGCCCATTTCCCGGCCGTCCGCGCAGACACCATGAACAGCTTGCCAGATCGGAAGAGC